>NZ_VFMG01000001.1:2352500-2932500 GCF_006714945.1 Allobosea sp. AK1 | reverse complement strand
GGCGTGCCGACGCAGACCGCCTTCAGCCAGGATCGTCGCTTCGCCGAGCTCGACGCCGACCGCGAGAAAGGCGTGATCCGCAGCGCGGAGCATGCCTATTCGAAGGATGGCGGCCTCGCGGTGCTGTTCGGCAATATCGCGCTCGACGGCTGCATCGTGAAGACGGCGGGTGTCGATGCCTCGATCCTCAAGTTCTCCGGGCCGGCCGTGATCTTCGAGAGCCAGGACGCGGCGGTCGAAGGCATCCTCAACCGCAAGGTCAAGGAAGGCGATATCGTGCTGATCCGCTACGAGGGGCCGCGCGGCGGGCCGGGCATGCAGGAAATGCTCTATCCGACGAGCTATCTGAAATCGAAGGGCCTCGGAAAGGCCTGCGCACTGATCACAGACGGACGCTTCTCGGGTGGCTCGTCCGGCCTCTCGATCGGCCATGTCTCGCCGGAAGCGGCAGAAGGCGGCGCGATCGGCCTGGTCGAGAGCGGCGACATCATCGCGATCGACATCCCCAATCGCAGCATCTCGCTCCAAGTTTCCGATGAGGAACTGGCGCGTCGTCGTGCGGCGATGGAGGCCAAGGGCAAGGATGCCTGGAAGCCGGCTGCGCCGCGCAAGCGCAAGGTCACCACTGCGCTGAAGGCCTATGCCGCGACGACGACGAGCGCGGCCAAGGGCGCGGTGCGCGTCGTCGATTGATGATGACCGACCGCCCGGCCAACGCGGCCGGGCGGTCCTCGCTAGATCGAAATTCCCCAATCGCGCGGCTTGAAAAGACGTTTCTGCCTTTTGCATGAAAACAGCCAATCTGACGGCAGATTGACATTGCCCAGACAATCGCGATCCGCCTATTGAGCCTGCACTATATTTGAGCAGCCCAATCGGCCGTCATGAGTTCCGCTTCCCCTCCTTCGCACGCGAGCCGGCGCTCGCATTTCCGGTTCTTCGTGCCGATCCTGGCCGGTGCAACCTGGCGCGACCGGCTGGTCTCCTGCGTCGGCGCGCTCGTCTGCGTCGGCGCGACCGGGCTGATCTGCGGCCTGCTGCTCGGCAATGACCCGCATCTGCCGCTTCTCGTGGCACCGATGGGTGCGTCAGCTCTGCTGCTCTTCGCGATCCCGTCGAGTCCGCTGGCGCAGCCCTGGCCGATCGTCGGCGGCAACACCGTCTCAGCCCTGATCGGCCTCCTCGTCAGCCGCTATGTGCCGGAGCCGGCGGTGGCGGCCGGCTGTGCGGTGGCGCTCGCGATCGCAGCAATGTCGCTTTTGCGCTGCCTGCATCCGCCGGGTGGAGCGGCGGCGCTGACCGCTGCGCTCGGCGGCCCCGCCGTCGCGACCTACGGGCTCGGCTTCGCCTTCGTCCCGGTCGGGCTCAACGCGCTCGTGCTGACCCTGCTCGGCGTGGCGTTCCACCGCTTCTCCAGCCACAGCTATCCGCATCGCCCACCAGCACCGGCGAACACCCACGGCACGAAGGACCCGCCCTCCGGCCAGCGCGTCGGCTTCAACGAGGACGATATCGACGCCGCGCTGAGCGATGTCGGAGAGGCCTTCGACATCGACCGCGAGGATCTCGACCGGCTGCTCCGGCGCGTCGAACTCCACGCGCTGGCGCGCAAGCGCGAGCTGCCGCGCTGCGCCGACATCATGTCCCGCGATCTCGTCCGCGTCGACCAGCACGACGATATCGAGACCGCCCGCCGTTTGCTGCTGGACCATGCCATCCGCACCCTGCCCGTCGTCGATCGCGAGAACCGGCTGCTCGGCACGGTCGGCCTGCGCGAACTCACCCATCCCGGCCTGCGCGTTCGCGACGTGATGTCCCCTGCCGTGATCGCGCGCCCTGACGAGCCGGCCGTCGATCTCATCGCCGCCCTCACCGATGGCAGCCATCACGCCGTCATCGTCGTGGATGACGACGAGCGTCTGGTCGGGCTCGTCAGCCAGAGCGACCTTCTGGCGATGCTGCTGCGACCGCTCCGGCGTGAAGCGGCCTGAAAAAAGCGGGTTTCCCCCGGCTGCCATCCTGCTCTAGCCTTGTGGCGGGATATCAACGGAGGAAACTTGATGCGGGCCGCGATCGTCGCCCTGAGCTGCCTTCTGTCGCTGCCGGCCGCTGCCGCAGGCCCTTTCGGCAAGATCGTCGTCGGCAACTGGTCGGGCGGCACCTTCACCAACGACCAGAGCGGCGCCTTCTCGCATTGCGCCGTCAGCGCCCGCTACAAGAGCGGCGTCACCATGCTGACCTCGGTGACCGCGCAATTCTCCTGGCTGCTCGGCTTCTCGAAGCCCGAATGGAAGCTGAGAACCGGCGAGACGCTGAAGCTACGGCTCGTCTTTGACCGCAGCTCGACCATCGAGGTGACCGCCAACATCAAGTCGCCGACGCTCGTCACGATCGCCATGCCGGCGCAGTCCACCCTGATCAATGCCTTCCGGCAGGGGCGCTATCTCGAGCTGGTGGCCAATGACGCGCGCTATACCTTCGCGCTGACCTCGACCGGCGAGATGCTGCCGGCGTTGGTCGAATGCGTAAAGCAGAGCACCAATGTGCGCGGCCCGGTCTCGCCCGGCGCGCCCGCCCAGGCGCAAACACCCCAGCCGACAGAACAGGAGCGCGCGGCGCGGGCCGAGAAGAAGGCCTTGCTGGAGAAGACCCGCGACCTGATCCGCAGCAAGATGCTGGCCTGCATCGGCCGCGAGGGCGCGCCGATGCTGCTCACGGACGAGAAGGCAGAGGTCGTCGCCAAGGCCGCCATGCTGTTCTGCAAGGGCGATGTCGACGCCCTGACCCATGCCACGATCGAGATCATCGAAACCGAGGACGGCCGGCCGACCAATCGCAATGCCGTGCGCGAGGCCGCGGAAAAGCGGGTCCAGGAGGTGGTGACCGCCCATGTCATCCGCACCCGCGGCGAGATGATCGGCAAGGGGCAGAGGCCCGGCAATCCGGCGCCGAGCCGGCCGGCCGAGCCGGGATCGCGCCCCTCCCAGTCGCTTTAGAAACGCGAAACGCCGCGCCTTCCGGCGCGGCGTTCCCGAAACAGATACCCTGCCGAGGATCAGCCCTTCAGCTTGGTGTTGCACTGGCTCCAGTAGCCGCCGCCCTTCTCGATCCACTTGAGATCGCCATTGGCATTGGCAGCCTTGTTGGCATTGTACTGATCGACGCAGGTCTTGAGACGCGCCTTGCCAGCGGTCTCGCTCGAATATTTCTGCGAAACCGCCTTCGGGAAGATCGCGGCCTTGGCCTTGCCCGCCGGCATCGCCGCGGGCTTGGCAGCCGACCCGGCCGGCATGGCGGAAGCGGCAGGCTTCGCCGGCTCGGCCGGCATGGCAGCGGCTGCCTCGTCGTCAGCGGCGTCGTCGTCGCCGCACTGGGCCTTGCGGAAGTCGTTCCACTTCTGGCCCTTCAGCGTATTGGCCTTCTTGGCGTCCTGATACTTGACGCTGCATTCCTTCATGGTCAGCGCCGAGGCGGGCGCCACGGAGAAGGAAACGAGCGCGAAGGCCGATGCGGATGCGAGAATGAGAGTCCTGAACATGGCGTTCTCCATGGCAAAGCGTGCTGCCGCCGGTCGGCATGCCACTCCGATTTGCGCCCCGAAGCAAGTCCCCTCCGGCGCGCGAACAATGCTTCGGACCACAAGATGTTCCTTTTCGGGCGAATTCCCGCTCAGTAGTCCCTGAGACGCTCGCGGATGGCGAAACACGCCGGCCCCTTGCAGGGCATCACTATTTCCCTGCTATATGACGGCCCGCCAAACCCCTGGAGACGACATGGCACGGCCGTCAGACGCCGCGAAGGACCGCGAGCTTATCCGCATCCTCACCGAGAATGCCCGCTTGCCGCTGTCCGAGATCGCCAAGCAGCTCGGCGTCTCCCGGGCGACGGCGCAAGGGCGCCTCAGCCGGCTCGAACGCGACGGAGTGATCGCCGGCTACACCACGATCCTCGGCAAGGCGAGCCGGCCTGCGACGACGATCGCGGCCCTGATCCTGATCGAGCTGGAGATGAAACAGCAGGGCGGCGTGGTCGCTGCGCTGAAAAAACGACCGGAAATCGTGCAATGCCACACGTTGAGCGGTCATTTCGACCTCAGCGTCAAGATCGAATGCGAGACCTCCAGCGACCTCGACACGATCATCGACTGGATCGCCGAGATGGAAGGCGTGCGCCGGACGACATCCTCGGTGATTCTAGCCCGCAAGTTCGAACGCTGAGGGCGAGGCGGCCGGCGGCTTCCGGCGTTTCCCATCGTCTTGGTTCATTACCCATCGAACTGAAACACCATAACGCGCTCCTCCGACGATCCGCCCGTTAAAGCCGGCACGGCTCGCGGCGATGCTCCGTATCGAGGGGAAGGCTCCTGGCCGACCCGACACTCAACCAGGAGATCGCGACATGACCATCCAGAAGCGCATTGCCGTGCTCGGCGCCGGCCAGATCGGCGTCATCATCGCCGGCATGCTGGCCGAGCAAGGCCATCAGGTGACGCTGGCCGACGCCTCCGCCGCGCAGCTCAAGCACGCCTCTGGCGGCCGTTTCGCCACCGAGACCGTCGATGCTTCCAATCTCGACGCGCTTCGCGTCTTCCTGAAAGACCGCGACATCGTCGTTAGCGCCTGCCCGTACTTCCTGAACAAGGGCATCGCCAAGGTCGCGGCCGAGACCAAGACCCATTATTTCGACCTGACCGAGGACGTCGCCACCACTTCCTACATCAAGGAACTCGGTGAGACCTCGGATGTCGCGCTGGTGCCGCAATGCGGCCTGGCTCCCGGCTTCATCTGCATCCTCGGCGCCGACATGGCCGCGCGCTTCGAGAATGTCCGCGCCATCAAGATGCGCGTCGGCGCGCTGCCTCTCTATCCGACCAATGCGCTGCGCTACAACGTGACCTGGTCGGTCGACGGCCTGATCAACGAATACTGCAACCCTTGCGAGATCGTCTTCGACGGCCAGCCGACCCTGGTGCCGGCGCTCGAAGGCATCGAGAGCGTGATGATCGACGGCGTCGCCTACGAGGCCTTCAACACCTCGGGCGGCCTCGGCACGCTGACCGAGACGCTCGCCGGCAAGGTCCGTAACATGAGCTACAAGACGCTGCGCTATCCCGGCCATGCCGAGATCATGAAGCTCCTGCTGCGCGACCTCGACCTCGCCGACGATCGCGAGACCCTGCGCCGCATCCTCACGCACTCCGCGCCCTTCACCCGCAAGGACGTGGTCGTGATCTTCGTGACCGGCGTCGGCGAGCGCAACGGCCGCCTCGAGGAGGAGAGCGTCGTGCTGCGCTATGACGGCAATGACGAGCTCGGCGCGATCCAGCTCACCACCGCCGCCGGCTGCGTCGCCATGGTCGAGCTTTTCCTCGCCGGCAAGCTGCCCGCCAAGGGCTTCGTGCGCCAGGAAGACGCCGTCCTCGCCGATTTCCTCGCGACCAAGGCCGGCGCCCGGCTGGTCGGCGAAGCGCGCGGTGTCGACGCGGCCGGCCTGGTGCCGACCGTCGCGATCAAGAGCGCGGCCTGAGCGACTGCTCGCTCACAAGTCAGGCTCTGCCCGTCAGAGCCTGACGCCCAGACCGCGCAGTTCGGCGCGCAGGTCGATGGGCTCGACGAAATGGATGGCCCGCATGCCGATATCGCGGGCCCCCACCACGTTCTTCTCGCTGTCGTCGACGAAGATGCAGTCCGCGGCCTTCAGGCCGTAGCGATCGAGCAGCACCTCGTAGATCGCCCGCTCCGGCTTCAGCATCCGCTCATGGGCGGAGACGACGACGCCGTCGAAGCTCTGCAGGAACGGGAAGCGGATCAGGCATTCCGCCCATTTCTCGCGCGAGAAGTTGGTGATGGCATAAACCTTCTCGCCCTGCCCCTTCAGCTCCTCCAGCACCGCGACGCTGTCGGCGATGGCATGGGGCACGCTGTCGTGCCAGCTCTCGTCGAAGGCGCGAATCTCGCGCTCCCATTCGGGATGCTGCTTCACCAGCAACGCGACGCCCTCCTCCCAGGAGCGGCCGCGGTCCTGCTCCAGATTCCAGTCGCCGGTGCAGATGTTCTGCATGAACCAGTCGAGCCGCTCGGTCTGGGGGATGAGCGCGCGATAGATCAGCCGCGCATCCCAGCGCAGCAGGACATTGCCGACATCGAAGACGACGGTGGGAGTGCTGGAAGCCATGGCCAAACCCGGTTGAAAGGGCCGGCAGGACAAACCATTCACGCGCTTGTGTCCAGACGTGCAGGACAGCAGCCGACCCCATCGTTTATGCCGGGGTCATGAGCACCCGCACCACGAATGCCGCCTTGCGAACCTGGCTGCCCTGGGCCGACCGGCAGGGCCGGTTCTCCAGCCTGCGGGCTGCGGCCTTCGCGCTGCTCCTCGTGCCGGCACTCATGCTGCTCTACGCCGCCTGGATGCACCAGCTCGGCTCCAAGCCCTGGACGCAGGCGATCCACCAGATCGGGACCTGGACGGTCAGGATCCTCATCGCCACGCTGGCGGTCTCGCCGTTCCGGCGCCTGTTCGACTGGGGCAAGCTGATCGGCATCCGTCGTATGCTCGGCCTTGGCGTGATGGCCTATGCGCTCGGCCATCTCGCGCTCTACTGCATCGACATGGCCTTCGACTGGGGGCTGATCGTCTCCGAGATCGTCAAGCGCTTCTACCTGACCATCGGCTTCGTCGCGCTCATCGGCCTCGTCGCGCAGGGCGTGACCTCGACCGACGGCATGATCCGCCGGCTCGGCAAGAACTGGCAGCGCCTGCATAACCTCGTCTACCCCATCGCAATGCTGGCGCTGCTGCATTTCGCGCTGCAATCGAAGATCGACGTCACCGAACCCGTGCTGATGAGCGGGCTGTTCCTGCTGCTCATGTTCTATCGCGGCCTCTATCGCTGGAAGCTGCCGGTCTCGGTGCCGGTACTCGCAGGCGTGTCACTGCTCGCGGGGCTGCTCACTGCCGGGCTGGAAGCGGGCTGGTATGCGGCGACCTCCGGGGTCTCGGCCTGGCTGGTCTTCCAGGCCAATGCCGACATCCTGACCTATCAGGACTATGCCTCGATCCGGCCGGCGCATTGGGTCGTGCTCGCGGGCCTCGCGGTTGCCCTCGGCCATGGCTTGCGTGCTCGAAAAGCCCGCCCGCCGCGGCAGGCTCGTCAGAGCGCGCCCGCTCCGGCGGCGTGAGAGAAAAACTTTCCAAGTTTCGACATCTTCCAGATGGAAAGGGTTTCCCCCTCCAGCACTCATGCTCTAACCCTGTGACATGCCTGACGACCCGCACGCCCAGCCCACGGCCGATGTCGTAGAAGCCGAGCTCGCCTCGGAGGGCATCAAGCCTACCCAGGCGCGGGTCTCGCCCTTCGTCCCGCTGCAGCAGCCGATCTTCCGCGCCGTCTGGTTCGCCAGCCTGGTCTCGAATTTCGGCGGCTTGGTCCAGGCGGTCGGCGCGTCGTGGATGATGGCCTCGATCTCGCCCTCGGCCGAGCTCGTGGCGCTGGTCCAGGCCTCGACGACCTTGCCGGTGATGCTGTTCTCGCTGGCGGCCGGGGCCATCGCCGACAATTACGACCGACGCAAGATCCTGCTGACCGCGCAGGTCTTCATGCTGACGGTCTCGATCGGGCTCGCGGTCTGCGCCTGGTTCGGCCTGATCACACCCTGGCTGCTGCTGACCTTCACCTTCCTGATCGGCTGCGGGACGGCGCTGAACAACCCGGCCTGGCAATCCTCGGTCGGCGACATGGTCCCGCGCCGCGACGTGCCGGCCGCGGTGACGCTCAACAGCGTCGCCTTCAACATCGCCCGCAGCGTAGGTCCCGCGATCGGCGGCGCGATCGTTGCGGCGGCCGGTGCGGTGGCCGCCTTCATCATCAACGCCTTCAGCTATATCCCGCTCTTGATCGTGCTGGCGCGCTGGTCACCGCCGAAGGTCGAGCGCCTGCTACCGCGCGAGACATTGTTCATCGCGATGAGCGCCGGCATCCGCTATGTCGCGATGTCCCCGAATATCCGGACCGTCACGCTGCGCGCCTTCGTCTACGGCTTCGGCGCCATCGTCGGTCTGGCGCTGCTGCCATTGATCGCGCGCGATCTCGTGCGCGGCGGCCCGCTGACCTATGGCGTGCTGCTCGGCGCCTTCGGTGCCGGCGCGGTGGCCGGCGCCTTCATGAGCGCACGCCTGCGGCGGTCGATGAGCACGGAAGCGCTCGTCCGCTCGACCTTCGTCGCCTATGCCTGCGGCGTCACGCTGATCGCCTTCAGCAAGACGATCTGGCTGGCGATGGCGGGCCTGTGCGTCTGCGGCGCGTGCTGGGTTCTGGCGCTCTCGACCTTCAACGCCACGGTGCAGCTCTCGGCGCCGCGCTGGGTCGTCGGCCGGGCGCTGGCGATGTACCAGATGGCGACCTTCGGCGGGATGGCGATGGGCAGCTGGGCCTGGGGCCGCTCGGCGCTGCATTTCGGCGTCGAGAAGGCCCTGCTGATGTCGGCGGCCACCCTTCTGATCGGAGCGGCGCTCGGCCTGCGCTACCGGCTGCCGCCGCTCGAGGAGCTCAATCTCGACCCGCTCAGCCGCTGGCGCGAGCCCAAGGTCGCGGTCGATATCGAGCCGCGCTCCGGCCCGGTCATCGTCACCATCGAATACATCATCAAGCCCGAGGACGTCGTCGCCTTCCTGACCACGATGGCGGAGCGCCGGCGCATCCGGCGCCGCGACGGTGCAAGGCACTGGACCCTGCTGCGCGACCTGACCGATCCGACGCTGTGGATCGAGCGCTATGACAGCCCGACCTGGGTCGAATATGTCCGGCAGAACCAGCGCGTCACCCAGGCCGATGCCGAGATCGGCGAGCAGGTCCGCGCGCTGCATAGCGGCCCGAACCCGCCGGTGGTCCACCGCATGATCGAGCGGCAGACGGCCTCGCTGCCGCAATTTGCGGCGAGCCGGACGCCGACGCTGGCGGATTCGCTCAACGACCCGGCGCGGCCGGCTTAAACGACAGGTCTCATCCGACGATCCAGAGGCCGGCGAGGCCGACCATGCCGACGATGATCCGCCACCAGGCGAAGGGCGCGAAGCCGCGCTTCGAGACGAAATCGAGGAAGCTGCGCACCACGACCAGCGCCGAGATGAAGGCGGCGACGAAGCCGACGCCGATCATGACGCCGTCGTCGAAGGTCAGGAACTTGTAGCTCTTGAGCAGGTCATAGGCGAAGGCGCCGGCCATGGTCGGCATCGCCAGGAAGAAGGAAAACTCGGCCGCCGCGCGCTTGCTGGCGCCGAGCAGCATCGCACCGACGATGGTCGAGCCCGAGCGCGAGACGCCGGGCACCATCGCCAGGCACTGGATCAGGCCGATCTTGAAATACATCGGCAGCGGGAAGGTGGTGGCGTCGGTGTGCTTCTCCTGCAATTCCAACTCGTCGACGACGAGCAGGATCAGGCCGCCGGCGATCAGCGTGCAGCAGACGATGAAGGGGTTGAACAGCACTCCCTTGATGAAGCCGTGCAGCAATGCACCGATCACCGCCGCCGGCAGGAAGGCGATGAGCACGCCGATGACGAAGCGGCGGGCCGAGGGGTCGCTGGGAATGCGCAAGGCGATATCGAGCAGGCGGCGGAAATAGACCAGCGTGATCGCCAGGATCGCGCCGAGCTGGACCAGAACCTCGAAGGTCTTGCCGTTGGATTCGAAGCCGAGGAAATGGCCGATCAGGAGCAGATGCCCGGTCGAGGAGACCGGCAGGAACTCGGTCAGGCCCTCGACGATGCCGAGAACGAAGGCTTCGATCAGGTTGTGCATGGAAGGCTTTCCTCGCGCGAATCAGGCGGCACGGACGTTCGTCTGCACCAGCCTTCCGCCGGCTTACGCCCAGCTCTTTGCAAATTGGTTACCACTTCGCGAAGCAGCACCGGCAAATTGCGGGCTTCGGCATCGCCGCGGGTTGTGGCGGTTTTCCGGCGTGATTATAGCAAGCCGCCGTCGCCTATCGGGTCGCTGCAAGCCCGGCGGCCCTGCTTCCGTCGCATTTCACCTGCTTCACAGTGCTCATGAGTGCCATGGCGACCCTGTATCATTACCCGCTATGCCCGCATTCGCGTTTCATCCGCCTCGCGCTCAGCGAGTTCGGCATGGAGGCCGAGCTGGTCGAGGAACGCGTCTGGGAGCGCCGACGGGAGTTCATCGAGCTCAATACCGCGGGCACGACGCCCGTCTTCCAGGAGCAGAATGGCCTCACCGTTCCCGGCGCCGGGCCGATCGCGGAATATCTCGACGAGACGCGGGGCCTGGCGCTGGGCGACCGCCGCCTGCTGCCTGAAGGGCCGGGCGAGCGCATCGAGGTGCGCCGCCTGCTCGACTGGTTCAACCTCAAGTTCCACGAGGAAATCACCGGCCCGCTCGTGCTGGAAAAGGTGATGAAGCGCTTCATGAGCCGCGACGATGGCGGCGGCTCGCCCGATATGAGCACGATCCGCGCGGCGCGCGCCAATGTGCGCTATCATCTGCGCTATATCTCCTGGCTGCTGGCCAAGAGGAACTGGCTCGCGGGCGCCCAGATGAGCTATGCCGATCTCGCGGCAGCGGCGCATCTGTCCTGCGTCGACTATCTCGGCGACGTGCCCTGGGAAGAGGATGAGGCGGCTCGCGCATGGTATGCGAGGATCAAGTCGAGACCGAGCTTCCGGCCGCTGCTGAGCGACCGCATACCCGGCATGGCTCCGAGCGCCCATTACGACAATCTGGATTTTTGAACGCAGAGAAGCTCAAGCGCGCCGTCGCCGAGCGCGCGCGCGACGAAGGCTTCGCGGTGATGCGCGTCGCCGGGGCCGATGCGATCCCGCAGGCGCCGGGCCGGCTCGAAGCCTGGCTCGCCAAAGGTTACCAGGGCGAGATGGGCTGGATGGCGGAGCGCCAGGCGCAGCGCGCCGATCCGCGCGAACTCTGGAGCGAGGTTCGCTCCGTCGTGATGCTCGGCATGAACTATGCCGGCGAAGGCGATCCGCTCGCCATGCTCGCGCAAACCGACAAGGCGGCGATCTCGCTCTATGCGAGACGGCGCGACTATCACGACGTCATCAAGGGCAAGCTGAAGAGCGTCGCCGGCCTGCTCGCCGCGCGCGGCGGCGCCGACGTCAAGGTCTTCGTCGATACAGCCCCGGTCATGGAAAAGCCGCTGGCGCAGGCGGCAGGGCTCGGCTGGCAGGGCAAGCACACCGTGCTGGTCTCGCGCGAGCATGGTTCCTGGCTCCTGCTAGGCGCGATCTACACCACCGCCGAACTGCCGGCCGATCCGGCCGAACGCGACCATTGCGGCTCCTGCCGGCGCTGCCTCGACATCTGCCCGACCGATGCCTTTCCGGCGCCCTACCAGCTCGACGCCCGCCGCTGCATCGCCTATCTCACCATCGAACATGCAGGCCATATCGACGCCGCCTTGCGGCCCGGCATCGGCAATCGCGTCTTCGGCTGCGACGACTGCCTCGCCGTCTGCCCCTGGAACAAGTTCGCCGCGGCGGCGCAGGAAACGCGGCTCGCGCTCAAGGACGAGCTCGACGGGCTCGACCTCGCCGCGCTTGCCCGCCTCGACGATCCCGCCTTCCGCACGCTCTTCGCGGGCACGCCGGTGAAGCGTACCGGGCGTGACCGCTTCCTGCGGAATGTGCTGATCGCGATCGGCAACAGTGGCCGGCCTGAGCTGATCGAGAGCGCCCTGCCCCATCTCGCCGATCCCTCACCGCTCGTCCGCGCCATGGCTGTCTGGGCGCTGGGACGGCTCGATGTCGCGCGCGCCACAGGGCTCGCCACAGCAGGGCTCGACAACGAAACTGACCCGCAGGTGCGCGCCGAATGGCTCGCGCTCACGCCCCGGACGGAAAACGCCGCATGAATATCCTGATCCTCGGCCTCGGCTATTCCGCCGGGTTCTTCGCGCGCGCCGCGCTGGCGCGGGGCTGGGAGGTGACGGGCACTGTCCGCTCCGCCGAGAGGGCGGCCGAGCTCAGCCGCGAGGGCATCCGGACGCTGGTCTTTGGCGGCTTCGCGGTCTCGTCGGCGCTCGCCAAGGCGGTGGCGGAGGCCGATGCGGTGCTGGTCTCGGTGCAGCCGGCGGAGGATGGCGACCCGGCGCTCGGCCCCTTGCGCGCAATTCTCGCCGCAGCGCCAAAACTAGGCTGGATCGGCTATCTCTCGACGATCGGCGTCTATGGCGACCAGGGCGGCGAATGGATCGACGAAGCCACGCCGCCGGCGCCGACCAATGCCCGTACCCGCCAGCGCGTCGCGATCGAGGAGGCCTGGCTGCAGCTCGGACGCGACAGCGGCAAGCCGGTGCAGATCTTCCGCCTGTCGGGAATCTACGGGCCGGGCCGCAACGCCATCGTCAAGCTGCGCGAGGGCAAGGCGACGCGCTTGATCAAGCCGGGGCAGGTGTTCAACCGCATCCATGTCGACGACATCGCCGGGGTGCTGATGACCTCGCTGGCGCAGCCGCGCCAGGGCGCGATCTACAACGTCACCGACGACGAGCCCGGCCCGCCGCAGGACGTCATCACCTTCGCGGCCGAGCTGACAGGCCTTGAGCCACCGCCCGAAATCCCGTTCGAGCAGGCAAAACTCTCGCCGATGGCGGCGAGCTTCTATGGCGAGAGCAAGCGCGTCTCGAATGCGCTGGTGAAGCGGGAACTGGGCTATGCCTTCCGCTACCCGACCTATCGCGAAGCGCTGCGCGCCCTCGCCGAAGCCGGCGAATAGTCAGGCAGCGCGGCGCGGCGTCTCACCGCCGTAATAGTCGGCATAACGCTTGTCGATGGCCGAGACCGGCAGCACGACGAGCACGTCGGTCGTGCCGAACTGGTGGTCGATGACGGCGCCGGTGCCGAAGCGCGCGCCGATGCGCAGATAGCCTTTGATCAGGGGCGGCAGCTGCTTGAGGGCGAGCTTGGCGTCGACCATCTCCGGCGGCAGGCGATCCATGCCGACGAAATGCTCGGCATGCGCGATCGCGGCCCAGTCGCCTTCCGAGCGGGCCTGATGATGCAGAAAGCTCAAGGGCAGCGCCAGCGCATCGGGATCGGTGCCGTCGAAGGAGGCGCAGCCGAACATCGCGTCGATGCGGTGATGCTGGAGATAGGCCCAGATACCGGACCAGAGCAGCTCCACCGTCCGCTTGGTACGATAGGGCTTCAGGACGCAGGAGCGGCCGAGCTCGAGGAAGCGCTGGCCGGGATGGCGCGCCAGCATCGGGCCGAGATCGAATTCGCCTTGCGTATAGAATCCGCCAAGCCGCTCGGCCGCGCTCTGGCGCATCAAACGGTAGGTGCCGACCACCTTGGGCTTGATGCCGCCGAAGCGGCCGCGCACAGCATGATCGATGACGAGAAGATGGTCGCAGGCCTTGTCGAAGCGATCGGCATCACGGCGGAACATGCGGGAGACGACATCGGGCTTGGCCGACATCTCCTGATAGAAGACGCGATAGCGCAGGCGCTGCGCCCGCCAGATCTCGCGCGGGCCACGGGCCAGCCGCACTTCGAGCGAGCCGATCCGGCCCAACGTGCCCGATAGCGGCGTTTCATCGATCTCGGCGCCTGACCGGCGCATGGCTCCACCCTTCATCAATATCAACGGGGCGAAGCGCGAGAACGGATTGCCGGCTGAAAATCGGCTGGGCAGCGCGTTCTTGCTTCCAGAAACGTGCAATGCCATCGCTTCTCTCATCTCCTGCCGCTACCGGCATGAGGTAGGCTTGCTCCGCTGATCTTACAACTTCGCGACGAAACTGCGTCGGAGCCATGACGGTCGTCAAGCCGTCAGGCTGCCGGCCGCGTTCTGCGACAGGCGCTCCAGCCAGCGCAGCAGGGCCTCGCGCTCCAGTGGTTTCGCCAGGCAATCATCCATCCCGGCGGCAAAGGCCGCGGCCCGGTCGGCCGCCGAGACATTGGCCGTGACCGCCACCAGCGGCAGCGTCGCGGCACGGCCGAGCCGTCTTTCCAGGGCGCGGATCGCACGGGCGCAATCGAGCCCGGTCATCACCGGCATCCGGACATCGAGCAAGGCAAGCGCCAATGGCGGCGCCGTGCCGGCAAAGCTGGCCTCGACCCGCTTCAACGCCTCGCCCCCGTCACGCGCCCAGATGGCCGTGCAGCCGAAACGCTCCAACGTGCGCGTCGCAAGCAGGGCATTGATCTCGTTGTCTTCGGCGACCAGCACCGTCAGCCCCGTGCCCGGCTGGCGCGCGGGCATAGACGCCGGCGCCGGAGCCTCGCCGATCGCGGCCGCCCCGGGCGGAAGCCCGTGGCCCAGGCGCTCATAGAGGGAGCGTGTCCGCACCGGCTTGATCAGGAAGCCGGAGAAGCCCGCCGCCTGCGGCGACCCGAACTGCCGACGCGCATGGGGCGAGAGCAGGATCAGGCAATCGCGAATGCCGGCCGCCGCAACCGCCGCCGCGAGCTGCTTGGCCGGCTCATCGCCGAGCGCATGGTCGACCAGCACCGCCGTGACCGGGATATCCCCGGCAAGCTTCACCCGCGCAGCCTCGGCCGTGCCGGCGATGGAGATCGACGCTCCGGTCGTCCGGATCGTCTCGGCCAGGAAGCGCGCGGCGAAGGGAGCCGGCGAGACCAGCAGGACATGCTGCCCCGGCCAGTGTGGAATCCGCGCCTCCGGCGCATCGATTGCCGCGACCAGTGGCAGGGTGACACGGAAAGTCGCGCCCTCGCCAAGCCGACTTTCCGCCCGCACCTCACCCCCCATCAGGCGCGCGAGGCGGCGAACGATCGCGAGGCCGAGGCCGGTGCCCGTCTGCCGGGCGTCGATGCCCGGATCGAGCTGCTCGAACTCACCGAAGATGGTATCGAGCCGGTCGGCCGGAATGCCCGGCCCGGTATCGGCGACGGCGATCTCCAGGCGATCATCGGTGCAGGCCATGCTCAAGCCCACGCCTCCGGCTTCCGTGAACTTCACGGCATTGCCGACGAGGTTCAGCAGGACCTGGCGCAACCGGTCGCGGTCGCCGACAAGCCTTGCCGGGAGGTCGGGCGCGATATGGGCTGCGAGCTCGATGCCCTTGGCCTGCGCGCGCGGCGCCATCAATTCCGCGACGGTCTCAACGAGCTGGGCCGGATCGAAGGGTTCCTCGACCAGTTCGAGCTTGCCGGCCTCGACCTTGGCGAAATCGAGGATGTCGTCGACCAGCGCGAGCAAGGCCTCGCCGGAGGTGCGCAGCGCGGCCACATAGGTCGCCTGCTCGGCATCGGGACCGGTATCGGTGAGGAGATCGGCCATACCGAGAATGCCGTTGAGCGGCGTGCGGAATTCGTGGCTGACGGTCGCCAGGAAGCGCGATTTCGCCTCGTTCGCCGCCTCGGCGCGGGCCCGCGCCTCGACCAGCGCATCCTCGCCGGCGATGCGCGCCGAGATGTCGCGGCCGACGCGCTGGATCAGCGTACGCCCGTCGGGCCCGGGAACGACGGTCTCGATCCAGGAGATCCAGCGTTCGCCTTCATAGGTCGCGAGGCACTCGTCGAAGCTGCGGGCGCCGCCTTCCAGCAGCACGAGCGGGCGGAGGGCGAGCTGCGGCAGCAGCATCCGGCTGCCGACCAGATCCTGCTCCCCGGCCCCGAACAGGGCGGCGTAGGCCCGGTTGGCATAGACGATCCGCGCGCCGTCGCGTCGAACGATCAGGTCGCCCTGGGCTTCGATCAGGCTGCGATAGCGTTCCTCGCTATCGGCGAGAGTCCAGAGCCGGTCGTTGAGAGCTTCGGCATCATGAGCGAGCGAGGCCACCTGCCGGCGGAGGTCACCGCGCTGGCGCAGCAGCCACAGCACGGCACCCGCAGCCGGGAGAAGCAAAGCCGCGAAGGCAAGGGCGAACCATGACCAGATCGAAGAAGCCATGCCCTTCGATCTACGCAGCACGCCTTGAAAAAGCCGCCTGCGAATAGTGCGAATTCGATCGGTCGAGTGAGAGGATCGGTTAACCCTGCCACCTCAGGCGGCCTGAACCAGGTCCTCCCCGCGCGCCCGGTAGGACAAGGCTTCGGCCAGGTGACGCCGGCCGACCTTCGCCTCCTCATCGAGATCGGCGAGGGTGCGGGCGACCTTCAGCACGCGGTGATAGGCACGCGCCGTCAATCGCAGCGCCTCCGCCGCATCCCGCAGCAGCGCGAGCCCGGCATTGTCCGGCCGCGCGACCTCCTCGATCACCGGCACGGGACAGGCGGCATTGGTCATGACGTGACAGAAACCGAGGCTCTCGAACCGTGCCGCCTGAATCCGGCGGGCCGCTCCGACGCGCGCCGCGACCGTCGCCGAGCTCTCGCCTGCGGCAGGGCGAATGAGGTCTGCCGCCGTCACCGCGGGCACATCGATCGCGATATCGATCCGGTCGAGCAGCGGGCCGGAGACCCGCGCCTGATATTGGGCCATGCAGCGGTCGTTCGGCTGGCGCCGGCAGGCGAAGCCGGGCTCGGTCGCCCGGCCGCAGCGGCACGGGTTCATCGCGGCGACGAGCTGGAAGCGCGCGGGGTAGACGACGCGGTGATTGGCGCGGGAGATCAGGACGTCGCCGGTCTCCATCGGCTGGCGCAGGGCATCGAGCGCCTGCGGCTGGAATTCCGGCAGTTCATCGAGGAAGAGCACGCCGTGATGGGCGAGCGAGACTTCCCCCGGCCGGGCCTGCAAGCCACCGCCGACGAGCGCGGCCATCGAGGCCGAATGGTGCGGAGCCCGGAAAGGTCGCCGGTCGGTCAGGGCACCGTCGGCGAGCTTGCCGGCAACGGACAGGACCATCGAGACCTCGAGCAGCTCGCGCGGCGAGAGCGGCGGCAGGATCGAGGGCAGGCGGCTCGCCAGCATCGACTTGCCGGCGCCGGGGGGCCCGTTCATCAGGAGATTATGCCCGCCCGCCGCCGCGATCTCGAGCACGCGCCTTGCGCTTTCCTGGCCCTTGACGTCGGCGAGGTCAGGCAGAGGGCCAGCCTGGCGCGCGACCGCCGGTTCGGGCCGGGCCATGACCTGCGTGCCCTTGAAATGATTGGCGAGCTGGATCAGCGAACGCGGCGCCAGGATGTCGATATCGGCAGCCGCCCAGGCCGCCTCCGGGCCGGACCCCGCCGGGCAGATCAGCCCCTGCCCCTTGGCATAAGCTGCGATCGCGGCCGGCAGGACGCCCGCAACAGGGGTGGTCGAGCCGTCGAGCGCGAGCTCGCCGAGGACCACATAGCCGGAGAGGGCATCGGCGGGGATCGCTCCGATCGCAGCCATGACAGCGAGCGCGATCGGCAGATCGTAATGGCTGCCCTCCTTGGGCAGGTCGGCCGGGGCGAGATTGACGGTGACGCGCTTGGCCGGCAGCGCAAGCCCCGAGGCGAGGAGCGCGGCGCGGACCCGCTCGCGGCTTTCGGCAACGGCCTTGTCGGGCAGCCCGACCAGCACGAAGGCGACGCCGCCCGGCGCGACCTGGACCTGAACGTCGACGGCGCGCGCCTCGATGCCCTCGAACGCCACCGTCGCGACTCGCGCCACCATCTTGCGCCCCGCTCTCTTACCGCTTGGGAAGGCTAGCGAAGCTTTGACGACAACGCAAGAACATATCAGGAACTAAACACATCGAAAAGAAGGGGGAGGCGTTGCCTCCCCTTGTCGTCAGGCTTCGACGCCAAGCCAATCTGGCAAGCCACGCCGGTGCCGCCCAGGCCGCAATAGCCGGCCGGGTTCTTCGCCCGATAGCGCAGGGAGAACGTCATTCGCTCCGTTTCGTTCGAGCTCGACGCTTAAAGCCTGCGTCTCTCGCTATCACAGGGGCCTGGGCGCAAGGGGCGCCATCACCGACGCGTGACGATGCCGATGGCCGCCTCCTGGCGCCGTCCGAGCCAGAGTAGCGCGAAGCCGAGCAGGAGGGCGACGACGGCCGCCGGCGCCCGCAACACCGTCAGCAGCAGCGGGTCCCAGAGCCAGGGGTGAATGTTGCGCTCGATCGCCGGCTGGATCAGCTGGTAGCGCTCCTGAACGAGAGCGATCAGGGCCTCGCTGACCGGCATGAAGCGCAATCCGGCATTCGCGATCGAGCGGGCCCCATCGATCACCAGCGCGACGAAGCCGGCCGCGACGAACACATAGCCGATCAACCGGAGAAGAAACCTCACCATCCGCTCCCTATCGCAATCCACGCCGCAAAACGTCCGGCCGGCGCACCGCTTCGGTGCCCAGATGTGACCATGCTGGCCGCAGATCGCAACCGATGACCCGCGATTTACCGGGATTGTGCAAAACCCTGCATCTCGGCCCTTGAAAGATCACGGGCCGGCAGTCATAAGCAGCGCGCCGGACAGGTGGCCGAGTGGTTGAAGGCGCACGCCTGGAAAGTGTGTATACGGGAAACCGTATCGCGGGTTCGAATCCCGCCCTGTCCGCCATACTTTTCGACACTCAGCATATGTTTCGATGACGGTATCGATAGCTCAGTGTCGTGCTGCCCCCAGCGATGACCCGACTGTCACTTGCGTTCGACAGTGTTCCGGGTCGGAATCAGCCTCGAGGCGATGCCATTCGGGTTTGCCCCAGGAGCCGAGCCTGGGGCTTCGCCACAAGCTGACGCCAACGGTTCCGGCGCGCGACATTCGCTCTCGCCGCCATTCGGAGGTTCGTCGCCAGTTTGCGTTGTCCCCAAAGCTGGCCGCCGCAGGCGGCCAGGAGCGGATCATCGCATTTGCCCCGGGTTTATCCCGTCATCATCTTCGGCAGGATGGTGACGATCTGCGGGAACGCCGTGATCAGGACCAGCAGCAGCATCAGCACGAAGAAATAAGGAACCGCCGCCTTCGTCACGGCAAGGATGTCCTTGCCGGTGATGCTCTGCAGCACGAACAGGTTGAAGCCGACGGGCGGGGTGATCTGCGCCGCCTCGATCAGGATCACCACGAAGATGCCGAACCAGAGCAGGTCGATGCCGGCCGCCTGCACCATCGGCAGCATCACCGAGGAGGTCAGCACGATGATCGAGATGCCCTCGAGGAAACACCCGAGGATCAGCATGAACACGGCCAGCACCGCCAGAAGCGCATAGGGCGACAGATGCATGGCATCGACCCAGCCCGCGAGCGAGCGGGGAATGTCGACGAAGGCGACGGCGATCGTCAGGCAGGCGGCGCAGGCGATGATGAAGGAGATCATGCAGGAGGTCCGCATGGCTGCCATCAAGCCGTCCATGAAGCTCGCACGCGTCAGCCCGCCGCCGACCGCCGCCAGGATCAGCGCCCCGATCACACCGATGGTCGCGGCCTCCGTGGGGGTGGCGATGCCGCCATAGATCGAGCCGACGACAGAGGCGATCAGCAACGCCACCGGGATCAGGCGCCGCGAGCGGTAGATCTTCTCCAGGAACGGCACCGGGGGCTCGGCCGGCGGCATCTTGCCCGGGTTGAGCAGGCTCCAGATTGCCGTGTAGCCCATGAACAGTGCCATCAGCAGGATGCCGGGCAGGACGCCGGCGATGAAGAGCCGCGCGATCGAGACCTCTGCCGTGACGCCGTAGACGATCATGATGATCGAGGGCGGAATCAGCAGGCCGAGCGTGCCGGAGCCCGCGAGCGTTCCGATCGTCATGTTGAGCGGATAGCCGCGCTTCTCCAGCTCGGGCACGCTGATCCGGCCGATCGTGGCGCAGGTCACAGCCGATGAGCCGGCGACCGCCGCCATGATGCCGCAGCCGAGCACGTTGACATGGAGCAGCCGGCCCGGCAGCCGCGAGACCCAGGGCGCGAGCCCCTGGAACATGTCCGCCGACAATTTCGAGCGGAACAGGATCTCGCCCATCCAGATGAAGAGCGGCAGCGAGGTCAGCGCCCAGCCCCAGCTCGAATCCCAGAGCGTGGACGCGATCAGCGAACCCATCGGCGCGGTGGTGAAGAGCCCCATCATCACCATGCCGACGGTGAGGAGCGAGAGTGCGACCCAGACGCCGCTGGCGAGCAGCAGGAGGAGCGAGCTGGCGAGGACCAGCGAGGCGAGAACGGTCGTGTCCATGATCGGCCCCTATGCCACCGGCCTGTCGAGCTCGATCTCGTCGGGCGCCTCGTAGCGCGGCTTGCCGCCGGCGAGGAGCCAGATCAGCTCGTCGATGAAGGCGATCGCCAGGGCGGCGATGCCGATGGCGACGCCGGTCTGCGGAATCCAGAACGGCATCGCCAGCAGGCCGGGGCTGACATCGTTGAACTCGCGCGACTGCAGCGCCAGCGATGCGACATGCCAGGCGAGGAACGACACGACGACCGTGCCGAGCAGGCAGTTGAAGACCTCGACGCCGTGCCGCCAGCGTTGCGGCAGGCGGTCGACGATCAGGTTGATCCGCACATGCCCACCACGCCGGAAGGTATGGGCGAGGCCGAAGAAGGTCGACGCCGCCAGGCACAGGCCCGCCGCTTCGGTCGCGTCCACGGTGACGCCGCGCATGCGCCCCACGATCTGGGTGACGATGGCCAGCCCGATGCCGACCATGAAGGCGGCGGCGATGTAGCCGCACGCTTCATAGAACCTGTCGAGAACTCCGCGTATCACCGGTCACCCCACTGGCCATGATTTGATTGAAAGAGTGGCGCGCGGAAGCCGGTTACTTCAGGCTCTTCTGGTAGTTTTCATAGACGGCCTTCTCCTCGGCCGTGGCGGTGCCCAGCCAGTCGGCGACCATGCCCTTTCCGGCCGCCTCGATGGCGTCGAGGATGTCCTTCGGAGACTGGGCGATCGTCACACCATGGCTCTTGAGCACGCCTTCGCGTTCCTCGCCGGCCTTCTTGGA
This sequence comes from Allobosea sp. AK1, assembly GCF_006714945.1. Taxonomy (NCBI): domain Bacteria; kingdom Pseudomonadati; phylum Pseudomonadota; class Alphaproteobacteria; order Hyphomicrobiales; family Alloboseaceae; genus Allobosea; species Allobosea sp. AK1. Next base: position 2,911,711 of record NZ_VFMG01000001.1, on the reverse strand, counting down.
GAGTTCCCAGCCGCGCTTCGTGGCGGCCTCGCCGGCCTCCAGCACCACCTTCTGCGTCGCGGCGTCGAGCTGGCGGAAGGCGCGCTCGTTGACCAGGATCGCATTCTTATTGTGCATCGTGCCGGTATAGGTGAAGTGCTTGACGTAGTCCCAAATTTGGACGTCGGTGCCGGTCTGGGCGCTGGTCCAGAGCGACTGGATCATGCCGGTCGAGAAGGCCTGGGGCACTTCGGCGAAGGGCAGGATCAGCGCTTCCATGCCGAGCTTTTCGCCCATGATCTGCGTCTGCTTCGAATAGATGCGCAGCTTCTGGCCCTTCAGGTCCGCCAGCCCCTTGAGCTCGGCCTTGGTATAGAAGCCCTGCCCCGGCCAGGCGACATAGGTGATGGCGCGAAGGCCGCTCTTCTTGAACATCGCCTCGAAGAACGGCGCCTGCGCCTGCGTCAGCTTGGTCGCCTGGTCATAGGTCGTGGCGACGCCGGGGATGTTGTCGAGATTGTACATCGCCGCCTCGTTGCCGTAGACGCCGAGGCGGATCTCGCCGATCTGGATCTGGCCGGACTGGACGGCGCGCTTGACCGCGTCGAGCTTGATCAGGCTGTCGTTCGAGCGCAGGTCGATCTTGAGCTTGCCGCCGCTCTTCTGCTCGATCTCCTTGATCATCTCCCGGATGTTCTGGGTGAAGAAGCTGCTTTCCGGATAGCCCGAGGCCATGGTCCAGCTCGTCTGGGCGCTGGCGGGAACGGCAAACCCGATGCTCAGGGCAAGGGCGGCGGAGGCGATCAAAGCTCTGCGGTTCATGGTTCCCCTCGTTCTTGTCGCGCTGTGGAGACATCCATGCGCGTTTGGAGCCGGAGCCGAGCCGAAGCCCGATCGACGGCTAACGATAGTCCACCGCGTTCCGCCGATAGCAGCCAATTGAATTTTGCTGTTTTCGCGATGCATTTTCTTTATCGAGGATATGCCGCCATTATCTGCTCGCGCGGCTATGCCGGAAATAAGCGATGCCGAACTGGACGCTGAAGCAGCTCGAAAGTTTCGTCTGGGTGGCCAAGCTCGGCAGCTTCCGGGCGACGGCCGAGCGTCTGAACACGACCCAGCCGAACATTTCCGTGCGCATCTCGCAGCTCGAATCCGTCCTGGGCGTCAGGCTGTTCCACCGCGATTCCGGCTCGGTCGCGCTGACGCCGATCGGCCATTCGCTGCTCGGCCAGGCCGAGCGGGTGCTGCAGGCCTCGGAGGAGTTCTCGCAGCAATCGATCCGCTCCGACCAGCAGATCGGCATCCTCAGGCTCGGCGTCGCCGAGCTCATCGCCCAGACCTGGCTCCGCGACTATCTGCTCGACCTCAGGCAGGTCTTTCCGAATGTCGATGTCGAGCTCAGGGTCGACCTGACGATCAACCTGCGCGAGGAGCTGGTGTCGCGATCGCTCGACCTGTGCCTGCTGAACGGCCCGATCTCGAACTTCAACATCACCAATGTCGATCTCGGCTCCGTGCCCTATCTGTGGGTGGCCTCGCCGCAGCTTGGGCTCACCGGCTCCGAACTGGCGACGATGGCCTCGCACACGATCCTGACCCATGCGCGCAACACACGCCATTTCGTCGAGCTCTCGGCGCATTTCCGCGACAACTGGGAGAGGCCGGTCCGGATCGTGCCGTCGAGCAGCCTCGCAGCCAGCCTGCAGATGACCATCGACGGCCTCGGGATCGCGCCGATGTCGCGGACGCTGGTGGAGAAGCTTCTCGACACCGGAGAGCTCGTCGAGTTCCCCTACGAATGGAAGCCGAGCGCTTTGATCTTCACGGCCTCATACGCCCATACGCCTGCCAGTTTCCTGCTCAAGCGGGCGGCCGAACTCGCCAGCGAGCGGGCAACGCGGCATCATCAGGGCGATGCCCGGCAGCCCGTCGAACACGCCGAGCGCGGACCCAACTGATAAATATCCTTTATCAAATATCATAGATAATAATAATTCGACGACATCGATGCCACATTCCATCCTCGCCTCATCAGACAACGGAGGCGCGTAAGCCATGTCCATTCTCGGGGCCCGACTGGGCGTCGATATCGGGGGAACCTTCACGGATGTCGTGCTCGAGCAGGGCGGACAGCGGTTCTCGACCAAGGTCCTGACCACGTATACTGCCCCTGAGGATGCGATCATCGAAGGCATGCACCGTGTCTGCGAGAAGGCCGGCATCGCGGCCTCGGCGATCGGGCAGATCATCCATGGCACGACGCTGGCGACCAATGCGCTGATCGAGCGACGCGGCGCCAAGACCGCTCTCATCACCACCGAAGGCTTTCGCGACGTCATCGAGATGCGCACCGAAAGCCGCTTCGAGCAATACGACCTCAACCTGACGCTGCCGGAACCGCTGCTGCCGCGCAACCGCCGCTACACGGTCAAGGAGCGCATGGATGCGCGCGGCAACGTCCTGATCCCGCTCGATCGCACCGCGGTCGAGACCCTCGTCGATGAATTGCGCGAAGCTGGCTACGAGAGCGTGGCGGTCGGGCTGCTGCATTCCTATGTCAACGACGCGCATGAGCGCCTGATCCAGGAGGTGCTGACTGCGCGCCTGCCGGGCGCGATGGTTTCGCTCTCATCGGAAGTCTCGCCGCAGATGCGGGAATACGAGCGCTTCAACACGACGATCGCCAACGCTTTCATCAAGCCGCTGATGAAGAGCTATCTCGTCCGGCTCAAGGGGCGACTGGCAGCCGAGGGCGCTTCCTGCCCGATCTTCCTGATGCATTCGGGCGGCGGCATCATCTCGCTGGAGAGCGCCTCGGAATTCCCGGTCCGCCTCGTCGAATCCGGCCCGGCAGGCGGCGCCGTCTTCGCCGCCGACATCGCCGCGCGGCACGGGCTGAAGAAGGTGCTCTCCTTCGACATGGGCGGCACCACCGCCAAGATCTGCCTGATCAAGAACTATACGCCCAAGACCGCCCGCGTCTTCGAGGTCGCCCGGACCTACCGGTTCAAGAAGGGCTCGGGCATGCCGATCTCGATCCCCGTGATCGACATGGTCGAGATCGGGGCCGGCGGCGGCAGCCTCGCCCATGTCGACTCGATGAACCAGATCCGCGTCGGGCCGGAAAGCGCGGGCTCCGAGCCCGGCCCGGCCTGCTACGGCCGCGGCGGCAAGCGCCCGGCCGTGACCGATGCCGACGTCATCCTCGGCAAGATCGATCCGGACAACTTTGCAGCCGGCACGATCCCCCTCTTTGCCGACCAGTCGGCTGCGGCGCTGACGTCGGAGATCGGCGGCAGGCTGGGCATGGACGCCCAGGAAAGCGCCTGGGGTGTCGCCGAGGTCGTCGACGAGAACATGGCCAACGCCGCCCGCGTCCATGCCGTTGAGAACGGCGAGGACCTCTCGGAATACACGATGATCGCCTTCGGCGGCGCCGCCCCGCTGCATGCCGGCCGCCTTTGCGAAAAGCTCGGGATTGCGCGCTGCCTCGTGCCGCCCGGCGCTGGCGTCGGCTCGGCGATCGGCTTCCTCAGGGCGCCGTTCAGCTTCGAGGCCAACCGCACGCTGTTCATGCGGCTTGCGCAGTTCGACACGACGCGTGTCACCAAACTCTTCGACGAGATGGAAGAGGAAGCGACGCGGGTGGTGCGCTCCTGCGGCTGGGCCGGTGCGATCCAGGCCGAGTACAAGATCTACATGCGCTATGCCGGCCAGGGCTGGGAAATCCCGGTGATCCTGACGCCGGAAGAGGCTCGCGCCGCCGATCCGGCCGTCATCCTCCAGCGCTTCGAGCACGAATACGCCAATCTTTTCGGACGCACGGTGAAGGGCCTCGCGGCCGAGATCACCGTCTGGTCGGTCAACGCGCATACGCCACAGGAGGCGGTTGCTCCGGTCGCTCCGGTCTCGCAGATGCGCGAAGCCCCGGCTGAGGGCAGCCGCTCCGTCTTCGATGCCGGGCTCGGCCGCCGCGTCGAGGCTGAAGCCCATAGCCGCACCGCCCTGCCCGCCGGCAGCCGGATCAGCGGCCCCGGCATCGTCACCGAGGACGAGACCACCATCATCCTGCCGTCGAGCCGCTTTGCCGTCACGCTGAACGACGGCTGCATCGACATCCGCCTTGCCGAAGCCGCACCCGCCGCTGCCGTCGCCGCGCGGAAGGAGCCCGCCCATGTCTGAGATCTCCAAGGTCGCCTATCAGGTCATGTGGAACCGCCTGATCTCGGTCGTCGAGGAACAGGCCCAGGCGCTGATCCGCACCTCCTTCTCGACCTCGGTGCGCGAGGCGGGAGACCTTTCCGCTGGCGTCTACAACGAGAAAGGCGAGATGCTGGCGCAGGCGGTGACCGGCACGCCCGGCCACGTCAACGCCATGGCCGATGCCGTTGCCCATTTCATCCGCCGCATCGGGCGCGAGAATATCGCCGAGGGTGATGTCTACATCACCAACAACCCCTGGGAGGGCACCGGCCACCTGCACGACATCACCGTCGTCAGCCCGTCCTTCCACCAGGGCCGCCATGTCGGCTTCTTCGCCTGCACGGCCCATATCGTCGATATCGGCGGGCGCGGCTTCGGTGCCGATGCCAACTCGGTCTATGAGGAAGGCCTGCATATCCCGATCATGAAGTTCGTCGACCGCGGCACGGTCAACGAGACCCTGGTCACGATCATCCGCGGCAATGTCCGCGAGCCCGACCAGCTTGTCGGCGACATCTATGCGCTGGCGACCTGCAACGAGATCGGCCATCGCCGGCTAGTCGACATGATGGTCGAGTTCAGGCTCGCCGACCTCGCCGGCATCTCGGATTTCATCCTGACCAATTCGCGCCAGGCAACGCTCGACAAGATCGCCGCCCTGCCGCGCGGCGAGGCCGAGGGCCATATGCGGATCGACGGCTACAGCCGGCCGATCGACCTCAAGGTGAAGATCTCGATCGAGCCGGACGGCGTGCTCTGCGACTGGGCCGGCACCTCCGGCGTCGACAAGAACGGCATCAACGTCCCGCTGGTCTATACGAAGGCCTATACCTGCTACGCGCTGAAATGCGCCATCGCGCCGGAAATCCCGAACAACGCCGCCTCGCTGGAGCCGTTCCGCATCACCGCGCCGGAGCACACCATCGTCAACGCAGTCTGGCCGGCTCCGGTGGCGCTGCGCCACATCATCGGCCATATGGTGCCGGACACGATCTACGACGCGCTCGACAAGCTCCTGCCCGGCCTCGTCCCGGCCGAGGGCGCCGGGAGCCTCTGCAACTTCCAGGTCTCGCTCCGGCCGCGCAGCGACGGCCCCTGGCCGGCCGATCCCGTGCGCGCCGAGGTCCTGACCTTCAATTCGGGCGGCTCCGGTGCCCGGCCGGCGCTCGACGGCATGAACGCCACCGCCTTCCCTTCCGGCGTGATGACGATGCCGGTCGAGGCGACCGAGCAGGTCGGCCCGGTGATCGTCTGGCGCAAGGAGCTCCGGCCCGATTCCGGCGGCAAGGGCCAGCATCGCGGCGGCCTCGGGCAGCATATGGAGGTCGGCGCCTGGGAGGGCTACGAGTTCGACATCCAGGCGATGTTCGACCGGGTCCACCATCCCGCCCGCGGCCGGCGCGGCGGCGGCGGCGGCGCGCCGACCACCATCGCGCTCGACGACGGCACGGCGATGAAGGGCAAGGGCAAGCAGTTCGTGCCACATGGCCGCAAGGTCGTCATGGCCTTCCCGGGGGGCGCGGGCTATGGCGCATCCGCCGAGCGGCCCGCAAGCAGCGTGGAGCGCGACCTCGCCCTGGGCTATGTCTCGGCGGAGGCGGCCCGCGCCGATTATGGCCTGTCCGAGGAGCGGGTGGCCGATGTGCTGGCCGCGTCCCGGCGCGGTGAGTTGCCCCGTTAGAGGCAGCGGCATGGCGGCCTGCGCAGTGCTGCGGCTTGTCAGCGATCGCCTGTCGATGCCTCACTGCGGCCTTCGACCGGGATGGCCCGAACATGGCCGCACTGGCACGACGGGGCCGTCAGACGCGAGGATAGCATGCCGCATTACAACCGCATCCTGATCACCGGCGCGGCCGGGCGTCTCGGCTCGCAGCTTCGCGCCGGCCTTGCTCCGCTCGCTGGGGTGATCCGCCTTGCCGATCGCGAGCCACTAGGCCCGCTTGCCGCCCACGAGGAGGCGGCGATCTTCGACCTCGCCGATATGGAAGCGACGATCGCCGCGACCGAAGGATGCGATGCCATCGTCCATTTCGGCGGCGCGCCGACCGAACGCGAGTGGCAGGTGATCCTCGATTCCAGTATCCGCGGCTCCTATCACATCTACGAGGGCGCGCGGAAACACGGGGTCAAGCGCATCGTCTACGCCTCGTCCGTCCACGCGATCGGCTTCCACGAGATCGGCGCGCATATCCCAGTCGATGCGCCGGTGCGGCCCGACTGCCTCTATGGCGTCGGCAAGACCTTCGTGGAGAGCCTCAGCCGGCTCTACTGGGACAAGCACGGCATCGAGACGGCGTGCCTGCGCATCTTCTCGTCCTTCCCGGAGCCGGCCGATCGCCGGATGCTCTGGTCCTATCTGTCCTTCGCCGATTGCGTGCGCCTCGTCACGGCGGCGCTGAGCGCGCCCTTCGTCGGGCACACGATCGCCTTCGGCACCTCCGACAACGCGGTGAAGGCGGTGGACAATAGCGGTGCCGGCCATCTCGGCTATCACCCGCAGGACAGTTCGGAGCCGTTCCGGGCCAAGGTCGAAGCCAGCTCCCCGGCACTCGACCCGCTATCGCCCGCGGGACGCTATCTCGGCGGCAAGTTCTGCGAAATGCCGCATCCGGATGACGAAGCGAAAGGCTGAAGGCCATCCCCCGTCAAGCCGCCGCAGGGCAGCTTCGATTGCTGCTCGGGCGTTATGCGTGGTCATGAACTGCGCGGGTGCGCCGGTGACAGCATCGAAATTATAGGCGCGGTGCATTGGACAGCTTCGGAACGAATACCCATTTCTTGGGCCTGAGTTCGAAGGAGAAATCCATGGCAGTCTACAGGAAGACAGAAGCTGCGATCGCCAGGCTGTCGCCCGAGGAATATCGAGTCACCCAGCAGAATGGGACCGAGCGCCCTGGAACCGGGGCACTTCTCCACAACAAGGAACCCGGCATCTATGTCGACATCGTCTCGGGTGAGCCGCTGTTCGCATCATCGGACAAATACGAGTCGGGTTGCGGATGGCCGAGCTTCACCAAGCCGATCGAACCGGCGAACGTGAATGAGCTGGGCGACGACAGCCACGGCATGGTCCGTACGGAAGTGCGTTCGACCCATGGCGACAGCCATCTCGGCCATGTTTTCCCGGACGGGCCCCGCGATCGCGGTGGCCTGCGTTACTGCATCAACTCGGCCTCGCTGCGCTTCGTGCCACGCGACGAGATGATCGAGCAGGGTTACAAGGACTATCTCGACCAGGTGGAGGATATCTGATGACGACCGAACGCGCTGTTCTCGCCGGGGGCTGCTTCTGGGGCATGCAGGATCTCATCCGCAAGCTGCCCGGCGTGGTTTCGACCCGGGTCGGTTACTCCGGCGGTGACGTGCCGAATGCGACCTATCGCCATCACGGCACCCATGCCGAGGCGATCGAGATCACCTTCGACCCCTCGCAGACCAGCTATCGCCGATTGCTTGAATTCTTCTTCCAGATCCACGATCCGACCACGCTCAACCGCCAGGGCAACGACCGCGGCACCAGCTACCGCTCGGCGATCTATTTCAGCGGCGATGAGCAGAAGGCTGTTGCCCTCGATACGATCGCGGACGTCGAGGCGTCGGGACTGTGGCCGGGCAAGGTCGTCACCGAAGTCGAGCCGGTCGGTGATTTCTGGGAGGCGGAGCCCGAGCACCAGGACTACCTCGAACGCATTCCGCACGGTTATACCTGCCATTTCATCCGCCCGGACTGGGTGTTGCCGCGCAGGACAGGTGCCGCAGCCTGACAAATCCAGGGCTCTTCGCGTCCAACCGGTTTCGGCTCGACGCGGAGAGCTTGTCGGTTGATCGCGCCATCGCGCACGCCTCGCCTCACCCGGATACGACCAGACATCGGGCGCGAATCGATCCGGGCCAAGGCCGCTCGATTTGAACGAAACCTGCGGCAAGCGGCTACAAATACAGCGCTTTCCGAACCACCATGATCACCGCAGGCGATTAGTTCGACGGGCACCCTGTCCGCCATGTCCTGACATCGACATGTCTTGTCCAGCGCCGGCGCCTGCTGACCAGCATGCAGGGCGCCCCTTCGCCCGCGCGTGCTTCTCAAGCCGGCGGCTTGCTCCTACGGTCACCGCAGGACACAGACGCAAATCCCGCTCAGGAAGGTTTCCATGGCGCGCCATCACTTTGCTCCCACGCAATATTCGAACGTGCTCGCCACCCTGCCGCCCGTGCTGGAGATCGCCAGCGGCGACAGTGTCGTCACGACCACGCTCGATGCAGCGGGCTTCGGCGGCGATGGCGCGCAGCATGCCCCGCGCGGCAACCCGATGACCGGACCGTTCTTCGTTGCCGGCGCCGAGCCGGGCGATGCATTGCTCGTCACGATCGAGCGGATGACGCCGAACCGGAAGACCGGCTGGACCTATTCGCCATTGGCGCCCGGCGTGCTCGACCCCGCGATGCTGCACGAATTGCCGAAGCGCGAGCGCTATGAATGGGCGATCGATGCGCAGGCCGGCACGGTGAAGCTGCTCGAGCCCTCCGCCCGGATCAAGGACTGGAGCTTTCCGCTCGCGCCGATGCTCGGCTGCTTCGGCGTCGCGCCGGAACGCGCCCAGGCGATCTCGACCGCGACCAGCGGCGCCAATGGCGGCAATATGGATTATCGCCTGTTCGGACCGGGCGCGACGATCGCCTTCCCGGTCTTCGTCGATGGCGCGCTGTTCTTCCTCGGCGACGGCCATGCCTGCCAGGGCGATGGCGAGATCGCCGGCACCGGTGTCGAGACCTCGTTCGAGGTCGAATTCTCGGTGAAGCTCGTCAAGAAGCAGGGCCTCCGCTGGCCGCGCTGCGAGACCGAGACCGACCTGCTGGTGATCGCGAGCGGGCGCCCGCTCGACCAGCCGCTGCAATTCGCCACGACGGAATTGCTGCGCTGGGTCGGCGAGGCTCTCGGCGTCGATCCGATCGAGGCGAGCCATCTGCTCGGGCAGGCGGTGCGCTACGACATCGCCAATGTCTTCAATCCCGCCTATTGCGTCGCCGCGCGGCTGGAGAAGACCGATCTCACGCGGGCGATGTCGTTCCGCGCCCGTAGCTAAGCACTCCATCCTTTTCGAAACGCCGTCCAAGAAGACCACGACCATGTCCGAGACTACCGCCGCCCTGAAGGCCGAACTGCTTCAGGCGATCGATCAGCGCCGCGACGAGATCATCGCGCTGCTGCAACGCTTCCTGCGCATCAAGAGCGTCAACCCGCCGGGCGATACGCGCGAGGCTGCCGCCTTCGTGCGCGAATTGCTCGACGCGGCGGGCGTATCGCATCGCACGGAAGCCTTCGTGCCGGAGATGCCGAACATCATCAGCCGCTGGGAGGCGGGCCAGCCCGGCCGTCATCTCATGCTCAACGGCCATATGGACATCTTCCCGGTCACCAACGAGAAGCTCTGGGAAGCCGAGATCATCGACGGCAAGATCATGGGCCGCGGCGCTTCCGATATGAAGACCGGGACGCTCGCCTCGATCCTCGCGTTCTGCCAGCTCTATCCGCATCGCGAGAAGCTTAATGGGGCGCTGTCCCTGACCGTGGTTTCGGACGAGCAATCGGGCGGGCGCTACGGCACCAAGTTCCTGTTCGATGAATTCGGCGACGAGATGGAGGCTGATTGCTGCCTCAATGGTGAGCCGAGCGGCCTCGCCAATCTGCGCTTCACCGAGAAGGGCACGCTGCGCTTCTCGCTCTCGGCCAAGAGCATCGGCGGCCATGGCGGCTATGCCCACCGGGCGCGCAACCCGATCGCGGATGTGAGCCGGCTCGTGACCGCGATCTATGACCGCTACCATCTCAAGCTGGCGGCGCTGCCGCCCGAGATCGACGCGGTGCTGACCTCGGCGGAGACGATCGCGGCCGCCGATCTCAACCTCGGCAAGGGCGCGGGTGACGTCGCCCGACGCATCACCGTCAATGTCGGCATCCTGCAGGGCGGGCAGAAGGCGACGCAGATCCCGACGCATTGCATCGCCCATCTGGACATGCGCATCCCGATCGGCTCCGACCGCGACGCGATCCGCGCCGATCTCGAAACCCTCGCCCGCGAGGCCGATTGCGAGATGGTGGTCAACGAGGACCACAGCTATCCGGCGAGCCTGACGGACCCGTTCAGCGAGATGGCCAATATCCTGCGCGGCAATATCCGCGAACTGCTCGGCCATGACGCCCCGCCGGTCTCCAGCCTGGGCGGCACCGACACCCGCTACTGGCGCTGGCGCGGGGTTCCTGCGCTGATCTGCGGCCCCTCCCCGATCAGCATGGGCACCGACGAGGAGCATGTCACCATCGACGAGGCGATCGCGGTGATGAAGCTGCACGTCGCCTGCGCGGTCGACTATCTCGGCTCGACGGGGCCGGCGGCCAAGTAAGGCTCAGGCCTCGGGGACCGGCGCCTCTTCGGCCAGCAGGCCCTCGGCCTTTAGATCGCGCCAGAGCGCGGCCGGTACCGGCCGCGCGACGAGGTCGAGATTGCGGGCGACCTCCTGCGGCGTCACCGCGCCGAGCACGATCGTCGCCACCGCCGGATGAGCGGCGCAGAAGGCGAGCGCCGCTTGCGGCAGGGCGACGCCATGGCTGGCACAGACCGCCTCGATCCGGGCGACGCGCGCCAGTACCTCCGGCGGCGCCGGCTTGTAATTGTAGAAGGCGCCGGGTCTGGCCCCGGTCGCGAGAATGCCGGAGTTGAAGACTCCAGCCAGCATCACCGCGATCTTCTTCTCCAGCGCCAGCGGCAGGAACTCAGGCAGCGCGCCCTGCTCCAGCAGCGAATAGCGGCCGGCCAGCATCATCACATCGAAATCGCCTGACCGGGCGAAGCGAACGCACATCTCGGCCTCGTTGACGCCGACGCCGATCGCCTTCACCGCGCCGGACGCGCGCAGCCTCTCCAGCGCGCGATAGGCGCCGTCCATCGCCTCGGAGAAGCGCTGCTCCATCCTGTCGCCATGGGTCCAGACATCGACATCGTGGATCAGCAGGATGTCGATATGGTCGGTGCCGAGCCTGAGCAACGACTGCTCGAAGGAGCGCATCGCGCCATCATAGGAATAGTCGATCACCGCCGGATGCGGCAGGCCGCCGGCATAGCCCGAGCCGTCGCGCTTCGGCTCGCCGGCTTGCATCCAGCGCCCGACCTTGGTCGAGATGATGACGCTGTCGCGCGGCACGCTACGGAGCGCGGCACCGATGCGGTGCTCGGACAAGCCATGACCATAGAGCGGCGAGGTATCGACGAGATTGATGCCGGCCGCGAGCGCGGCACGGACCGTGTCCTGCGCCGTCACCTCGTCGAGATGGCCATAGAGATCGCCGAGCGGCGCGCCGCCAAAGCCGATCGGGCTGGGGATGAGGCCCGCGAAGGGACGGCCCGGCGGAACGAGGGAGGACGGAGCGGCCGCGTTCGCCATGGAAGACCCGTTTCAGACGAGAGGATCGGAATGAATATCCTATTCAGTCCGATCCTCTCAGTCTTTGGTTTTGCATCGACCTTGTCCGAAAACCGCGGGCCACTTTTCGGGCCGATGCTCTGGCCAGCAGAGTTGCGGATCGGCGGCGGGCACGCAAGCCCGCCGCCGATCGCGGGCGCAGATCAGCTGCGCTGGGTCAGGTCGGCCGGCAGGTCGCGATTGTGGAATTTCTTGAAGACGGCGTTGAGTTCGCCATCGGCAACCTTCTTCTTGATCCAGCCGTCGAGCCAGGACTTCAGTTCCGTCTCGCCCTGCGGCAGTGCGATGCCGAGATTAAGCTCCTGCTGCACGAACTTGGTCGCGAGCTTGGCGCCGCTGCGCTTCTCGTTCATCGCCGAGAGCACGGCGGTCTGGGTCGAGACGATGTCGACCTGGCCGGAGACGACGGCGGTGATCAGCGTCGCGTCATCCTCGAAACGGACGATCTCGGCGCCCTTGGAATTCTGCGTCACCATCTGGTCGTTGACGGTGGCGCGGGTCACCGCGATGCGCTTGCCGGTCAGGTCCTTGTAGTCCTTGATCTCGACGCCGTCGGGACCGGCGACGATAATGTTCAGCGTCGCGTAGGGCACAGAGAAATCGACCGCCTTCTTGCGCTCGGCGGTGATGCCGAGATTGGCAACGAGGATGTCGGCCTTGCGCGTCTGGATCGTCGGCACGCGCGCGGCGTTGGTGATCTCGATCAGCTCGAGCTGGACGCCGAGATCCTTGGCGATGAGCTTGGCCGTCTCGACATCGGAGCCGGTCGGCTTGAGCTGGCCGTCGACGAAGGCGAAGAGCGGCACGCCCATCGCGACCGCGACGCGGATCTTGCCGGCCTTCTTGATGTCGGCGAGCTGATCGGCATGGGCTGCGCTGCCCAGGGCAAGGAAGGCGCCGGCGGTCGCGGCGAGACCGAGGGCAGAGCGGCGGGTGATCGTGGTCATGGTCGTTTCCCTTTTCGTTGTCGTTATGGTCGTCGGGCGGCCGGACGGCCGCGGGATCGTCAGAGCCCGTTGGCGAGGAATTCCCTGAGCTCGGGGGTCTGAGGATTTGCGAGCATCTCGCCGGCGCCGGTCTCCCAGACCTTGCCGGTGTGCATGAAGATGACGCGGTCGGCGACGCGCCGGGCGAAGGCCATCTCGTGGGTGACGACGAGCATGGTCATGCCGCCCTTCGCCAGCGCTTCCATGACCTTGAGCACCTCGCCGGTGAGATGCGGATCGAGCGCGGAGGTGACTTCGTCGAAGAGCATGACCTTGGGCTCCATCGCCAGCGAGCGGGCGATGGCGACCCGCTGCTGCTGGCCACCGGAGAGCTGCTCGGGATAGGCGTCGATCTTGTCGGAGAGGCCGACGCGGGCGAGCGCCTCCACGGCGATATGGCGGGCTTCCGCCTGCGGCGTCTTGCGCACGCGCCGGGGGGCCAGCGTGATGTTCTCGGCCACCGTCAGATGCGGGAAGAGGTTGTAGCTCTGGAAGACCATGCCGACATCGCGGCGCAAAGCGCGCAGGTCGAGCTGGGGATCGTCGACGCGCCGGCCATGGACCTCGATCTCGCCGGACTGGATGGTCTCCAGCCGGTTGACACAGCGCAGAGCGGTCGACTTGCCCGAGCCGGAGCGGCCGATGACGGCCACGACCTCGCCCGGCGCTACGTCGAAGGAGACGCCCTTCAGGACCTCCACCTCGCCGAAGCGCTTGTGGACGTCACGCAGGCTGACGGCGGCCGACATTGAGTTTCCTTTCGAGCGCCCGGCTGAGCCGCGACAGCGGGTAGCAGAGCGCGAAATAGAGGGCGCCCGCGATGCCGAAGACGAGGAAGGGCTGAAACAGCGAGTTGTTGATGACCTGGCTGGCGCGGGTCAGCTCGACGAAGCCGACGACCGAGGCGAGCGAGGTGTTCTTGAGCACCTGGACGAGGAAGCCGACCGTCGGCGGCGTCGCGATCCGCATCGCCTGCGGCAGGATGACGTCGACCAGCGTCTGCCAGCGCGTCAGGCCGAGGCATTCGGCCGCCTCGCTCTGGGTGCGCGGCACGGACAGGACGCAGCCGCGCCAGATCTCGCCGAGGAAGGCGCTGCAATAGATCATCAGCGAGATCGCGGCGGCGAGCAGCGCCGGCAGTTCGATCCCCACCACGGCGAGGCCGAAATAGATCAGGAACAGCACGATCAGCAGCGGCGTGCCCTGGATGATGTCGACATAGATCATCGACACCGCCCGGATCCAGCGGGTCCGCGCCGTGCGCGCCAGCATCACCACGAAGCCAGCGAGGCTGCCGAGCCCGAAGGCGAGCGCCGTCAGCACGACCGTCCAGAGCGTCGCCTGCAGCAGATAGAGGAAGTGAACGAGGGTAAAGCCGCCCATCACACCCTCACAGAGCCGTGCCGAGGCGCCGGCGGCGCGGGAAGATGATCTGGCCGAAGCCGTAGAAGGCGAGCTTCAGGAGGACGGCGAGCAGGAGATAGAGCACCGCGACGACGATGTAGGTCTCGAAGGCGCGGAAGGTGAAGGACTGGATGTTGTTGGCGACCGCCGTCAGCTCCTCGGCGGAGATCTGCGAGGTGATCGAGGAGGCCAGCATCATCAGCACGAACTGGCTGGTGAGCGCCGGATAGACCCGCTCCAGCGCCGGGCGCAGGATCACGTCCCAGTAGATCTGCGGCTGCGACAGGCCGAGCGCCTGCGCCGCCTCGATCTGGCCGGGATGGATCGTGTCCATGCCGGCGCGGACGATCTCGGCGGTATAGGCGCCGACATTGATGACGAGCGTCAGCACGGCGGCGACCAGGATCGGCAATTTGATGCCGATGCTCGAGAGCCCGAAGAAGATGAAGAAGATCTGGATCAGGTAGGGCGTGTTGCGGATCGTCTCGACATAGAAGCCACAGAGCCATTGCAGGGCGGGTGAGGCGCTGCGCCGGCCGATGGCGCAGAGAATGCCGATCGCCAGCCCGAAGACGACGGCGAAGGCGGTCATCTGCAGCGTCGTCAATGCGCCGCTCAGGAATTCCGGCCAATGCTCGACGAGGGCGCCGAAATCGAATTTATAGCGCATCGTCCGGCCCTCCCCGTCAGCGCGCGAGCCAGCCGCCGTCGACCGGCAGAACGACGCCGTGGACATAGGCAGCAGCATCGGAGGCGAGGAACACGGCGGCGCCGCCGATTTCCTCCGGCTTGCCCCAATGCCCGGCCGGGATGCGCGCGAGGATCGCCTCGTTGCGGACGGGATCGGCGCGCAGGGCTTCCGTGTTGTTGGTGACGAAATAGCCCGGCGCAATCGCGTTGACGTTGATGCCCTTCCCCGCCCATTCGCAGGCGAGCAGACGCGTCAACCCGGCGAGCCCGCTCTTCGAGGCCGTATAGGAGGGGATGCGGATGCCGCCCTGGAAGGAGAGCAGCGAGGCGATGTTGATGACCTTGCCGCCCTTGCCGTCGGCGAGCATGCGCTTGGCGACCCCTTGAGTCAGGAAGAAGGTCGACTTCAGGTTGACGTCCATCACCGCGTCCCAGTCGGCCTCGGTGAAGTCGATGGCATCGGCGCGGCGGATGATGCCGGCATTGTTGACGAGGATGTCGAGACGCGAGCCGTCGGCCTTCGCGGCGGCGGCGGCCTGCTCGACGATGCCTGCGATCGGTTCCAGCGTTGCCAGATCAGCGGTGATCTCATGGAAAGGATTGCCGGTTTCCGCCACCAGCGCCTTCGTCTCGGCCATGCTGGAACGACCGACCGCGACGATGCCGGCCCCCGCCTGAGCCATGGCGACCGCAATCGCCTGGCCGAGCCCGGTATTGGCGCCGGTGACGATCGCCGTGCGGCCGGTCAGGTCGAAGGGCGAGGCCATCAGCGCAGGTCCCCGGTGGCGACCATGTCCATGTCGGTGTAGTCGACATTGTCGCCGCCCATGCCCCAGATGAAGGAATAGGCCTTCGTTCCGACGCCGGAATGGATCGACCAGCCCGGCGACAGGATCGCCTGCTCGTTGGCGACGACGAGATGACGGGTCTCCTGCGGCTCGCCCATCAGATGGAAGACGCGGGCATCGGCCGGCACGTCGAAATAGAGGTAGATCTCGCAGCGCCTGTCATGGGTGTGCGAGGGCATGGTGTTCCAGATGCTGCCCTCGTCCAGCGTGGTCACGCCCATCACGAGCTGGCAGGTCTCGCAGACACCAGGGATGATGTATTGGCGGATCGTCCGCTTGTTGGCGGTGGCCTGCTCGCCGAGATGCAGCGTCTTGGCATCCGCTTCGCGGATCACCGTGGTCGGGTGCACGGCATGGGCCGGGGTGGAGAGCAGGTAGAACTTAGCCGGATTCGCATCATCGTCGCTGGCGAAGGAAACCTCGCCAGCTTCCTTGCCGACATAGAGCGCATCGCGTTTGGCCAGAGCGTAATCCTTGCCGCCGACCGAGACCTTGCCGGGACCGCCGACATTGACGATGCCGAGTTCGCGGCGCTTCAGGAAGGCATCGGTCCCGACCGCCTTCGGCGTCGGCAGCACGACCGGCTTGCCCGCCGGCATGGCGCCGCCGACGATGACGCGGTCGAGATGGCTATAGGTCAGCTTGACCTCGCCGGAAACGAACAGCGTCTCGATCAGGAAATGGCGGCGCAATTCGGCGGTGTCGAAGCCCTTCACGGCCTCCGGATGCGAAACTTGGCGGATGTCGATGGTCATGTCGTCTCCAGTCGGGCGACCGGCGGAGCGGCGCGCCGTGGCCGCTCCGAACCGTCGCCCATGTCGAAATAGGGGCTGTTGAGGGCGGCGACCGCGTCGAGGTCGTCGAAGAGCTTGCCGAGATGCTCGCCCATGGCGTGGGCCGCGGCGTCCGCATCGCCGCGGCGGATCGCCTCGACCACCGCGCCATGCTCGCGCAGCACGCGCTCCATGCGGCCCTGCTGCGGCAGGGTAAGCCGGCGGAAGCGATCCATCTGCAGCTTCACCTGCTGGGTGAAGCGCCAGATGCCGGGATAGCCGGCAAGCTCGGCGATGCCGGCATGAAAGGCATCGTCGGACTGGTGGAAGAGCTCGCGCTCGCCGCGATCGGCTCGCGCCGCCAGTTCATCCATGATGCGGGCGAGACCATCGGCCCGGCCGGCGCCATGTTGGGCGGCGAGCCTCGCGCAGGTCTCTTCCAGCGAACGGCGGATCACCAATGCCTCGGGCAGGGCCCGGAACGGGATCAGCGCGGCGAAAGTACCCGATTGCGGGAAGATCGAGACCAGCCCCTCGTCGGCGAGCTTCAGCAGGGCCTCGCGCACCGGCGTGCGGCTGACGGCATGGGCCTCGGCGATGTCCTTCTCGACGATCGGGGTGCCGGGCGGGATGGCGAGCGAGACAATCTCGGCGCGCAGCGCATCGCGGATCACCGCGGCGGCCGTGCGCCGTCCCGATGAACCCGAACCCGCAGCCGTGATGCCGCCGACCGTCAATTGCGCGCCCTCCCGAGGCTTTGTTTCGCGATTCATATACTAGTATATTAGTTGCGATCAAGCCGATTTTCGGAAGGGCGCGCAAATGCATCAGGGCCGCTGCAGAGGCAGCGGCCCTGATGCGACCAGCGGGACTATCGCGTGATTTCAGACGGCCGAAGTCAGGCGCCGACCTTCGCGAGTACATCGGCGCGCAGGAAGCGCTCGATGAACAGCATGAACAGCACCGAGGGCACGAGCAGGATCAGCGCCGTGATCGAGGCGACCTGGTAATTGCCGCCCATCGCCGCGCTGTAGAGCAGGAGCGGCAGGGTCGTGACCTGCGGCACACCGACGAAGAAGGTGCCGGTGAACTCGTCGAGCGATTCTAGGAAGACGAAGATGCCGCTGGCGATGATGCCGGGCGCGGCCAGAGGCAGCGTCACCGTGAAGAAAGCCTTGAGCGGCGAGGCCCCGATATTGCGCGCGGCGAGTTCGAGGTCCTTGTCGACGGCGGCGAAGGCCGCGGCCGCGATCCAGACGGAATAGACCAGGCCATGCGCGGCATGGACCAACACCACGGCGAAAACGGTTCCGTTGATGCCGAGCGAATAGAAGACGCGGGCGACGTTGATGTAGATCGCAACCGAGGGGAAGGCCTGCGGCAGCAGGAACAGCACCATGAAGAAGGCGCGCGCCGGCAGCTTCAATCGCGCCAGCGCGTAACCGGCGGGGATCGAGAGCGCGAGCGCGACGAGAACCGTCAGCACCGCGATCCAGACTGAGGTGCCGAGCGAGGCCATGGCGTCGCCGGTCGGCCGAAAGACCTGCTCCCAGTAGCGCGTGCCGTAGACGACCGGCAGCTTGTAGGGCGTGTACCAGCGCTCGGCGACGGACCAGAGCGCCAGATTGACCAGCGGCCCGATCAGGAAGAAGGCGAAGGCCGCGAGCGCGAAGGCCGCAAGGACCATGCGCAGGCCGGAGACGGCGCGGATCATGGCGCGTTCTCCTTCGCCATGCCGCGCTTGAGGTAGATGATCGCCGCGCCGGCCGAGATCAGATAGGTGATGACGCCAAGCGCATTGGCCGTGGCGTAGTCGCCATAGGCGTTGATGCGGAAGGCCATATCGACGGTCAGCATGGTCGGCTGCGAGCCCGCCACCATCATCGGCACCGAGAGCACCGACAGCATCGTCACGAAGGAGAGGACGAGCGCGACGAGGAGTTGCGGCATCACCTGCGGCAGGGCGAGCTCGACGAGGACGCGCATCCGCGAGGCGCCGAGATTGCGGCCGGCCTCCAGCGTGGCCCGGTCAAGCGCGGCGAGCGCGCCGGCCAGCAGCAGCGCGACGAAGGGCGTCTGCTTCCAGACGAAGGTCGCGATGATGCCGCGCCAGTCGAGGAAGCTCATCGCCTGCAGCGGCTCCATCAGGCCGAGCGAGACGAAGGTGTTGTTCATCAGGCCGTTCTTGGCGAGGAAGGTGCGCATGCACTGCGCCGCGACGATGAAGGGAATGAAGAGCGGCCAGCGATAGAGCGCCTTCAGCGTGCCGACGATCCAGGGATTCTCGCCGAGCGTCAGCGTGCCGGCGATGACGATGGCGGCAAGCCCGGTCAGCAGGCAGGACGACAGGACGATGATGACGGTGAAGACGACATCGCCGGAATAAAGCTCCCACGCCTTGCCGAAGGCCTGCAGCGAAAAGCCTCCCTCAGGCCCGGTGAAGGCCGAGATCAGCGAGAAGCAGAGCGGATACAGAAACAGCGCCGCGACCAGCGCGAGGCCGGGCGCGATCAGCAGCAAGGCGAGATTGCGTTGGGAAAGGGACATTCGCGGTTCCGGCTGACCGATCACGACTGGCGGGGAAGGCCGTCATCCTCGGGCTTGACCCGAGGATCTCATGACCAGTTCGCACTGGTTGAAGAGATGGTCGGGTCAAGCCCGACCATGACGGCCCTTGCCCAGAGCGAACCTCAGTTCGCGACCTTCTTCTCGTAGCCCTCGAGGATGTCGTTGAAATAGGGCGCGATCGGGAAGGGCTTGCCGTTCTTGGCGAGCTCGGCCGGGGTGACGTCGGTGAAGAGCTTGTCCCAGGCGGCCTTGTCGAGCTTGCCTTCGAGGTTCTTGGCATCGATGCCCGGATACCAGTTGAACTTCTTGACGATGCCGTCGGCCTGGACCTGCGGCGAGGTCGCGAGCGCGATGAAGGCCTCGGCCAGCTTCTTCTGGGCAGACTTCTCCGGCACGGCGTAATACATCGGCTGGCCGGGCATGCCGGGCGAAACGAGCTTCAGCTTCATGTTCGGCGGCAGCTTGCCGTCGGCCTGCCAGGAATAGAACATGTCGACCCAGACCGGGCCGATCGCTATCTCGCCGCGGTTCAGCATGTCGAGCGTGCCGGCATTGCCGGGGGTGATCACGACATTGGCATTGAAGGCCTTGAGATCGGCGAAGGCCTTGTCCCAGCTCGTCTTGGTGGCCGCGTCATAGGGGCCCTTCATCAGCTTCTCGGCGTCGCCGCCGAAGGCATAGACCCAGCCGGCGACGAAGGAGACGCCGGACATGCCGCCCTTGATGCCGTTATAGCCGAACTGCTTGGGGTTCTTCTTGGCCCAATCGGCGAGCTCGGCGAAGGTCGCCGGCGGCGTCTTGACCATGTCGGCATTGTAGGCGAGCGCGGTCTGCGACTGGAACATCGGAATGACGAAGCCGCTGACATCGGTGCCGAGCGAATTCTTCGCGGAGTCACCGGTGGCGAGCTTGGCCGTCTCGACATTTGCCGTGTACTTGTTGAGCAGGCCTTCCTTGACCATCTGGCCGGCCGCTTTCTGATGGATGACGAGCACGTCGAAATCGGTCGCGCTTGCGCCCTTCTGGGCGTCGAGCTTCTCGTAGATCTTCTGCGAACCGGAATCGCCCGGGCCGGTACCGACCGAGACGACCTTCACGCCGGGATGGGCCTTCTCGAACATCGGCCCGAGATAGTCCTTGACGTAGTCGACCATGTTCTGGTCGCCGGCGGAGGCGACGTTGAGGGTCTGCGCGGATAGCGGCGATGCCACGATCAGCGCAGCAAGCGAGCAGGCAAGCGTGATGATGCGCATGGGTCTGACTCCCTGTCAGGCGGCAATCCCGGCCTCGGTCGCCGGGAAGATGTGAAGGCGCTGCAGCGGAATGCGCAGCCCGACCTTCGTTCCGAGTTCGTGACGGCCGGTATCGTCGACCGTGATCTGGCGGCCGGCGGCTTCGACCTTGTAGCGGTAGATGCCACCGGGATAGGCACGCGCGGCGATCGTGCCGGGGACGACGAGATCGCCGCCGGCCGCCGCCGCATCAAGGGCGCCGAGGCTCGCGACGTCGTCGCGGAAATAGGCGAGCGCATCGCCGTTCGGCAGCTCCGCTGCCGCAGCGCCTGCAAGCGTCGCGCGGGCCTCGCCGGCCGCAACGGAAGCCCGGCCCTCCTCGCGGTTGATGCTGAGCGGCAGGACGTTCTCCGCGCCCATGAAATTGGCAACGAAGGCGCTGGCCGGGCGATCATAGACCTCCTCGGGCGTGCCGACCTGGGCGACCCGGCCAGCCTGCATGATGACGAGCCGGTCGGCCATGGTCATGGCCTCCTCGCGGTCATGGGTGACATGGACGGCGGTCAGGCCGAGCCGCTGCTGGATGGCGCGGATCTCGTGGCGCATGGTCATGCGGATCTTGGCGTCGAGATTGGAGAGCGGCTCGTCGAGCAGGAGGATGCCGGGATCGATCGCCAGCGCCCGGCCGAGCGCGACGCGCTGGCGCTGGCCGCCGGACAGCGCCGTGACCTTGCGGTCCTCATACCCGGCAAGCCCGAGGAAACCCAGCATCTGACCAACCTTGGCAGTGATCTCGGCCTTCGACTTGCCCCGCAGCTTGAGGCCGTAGCCGATATTCTGGAGCACGGTCATATGCGGCCAGAGCGCATAGGACTGGAAAACCATCGCCATGCCGCGCTTTTCCGGCGGCAGTCCGGCGACATCCTTGCCGCCGACGACGATCGAGCCTTCCTCGACCGGAACGAAACCGGAGAGCGAGCGCAGCAGCGTGGTCTTGCCGCAGCCGGAGGAGCCGAGGAGCGCGGTGAAGCTGCCGGGCGTGAAGTCCAGATCGATGCCGTGCAGCACGCGCGTGCCGCCATAGGCGACCTTGAGCCCGCGCACGCCGATGGCTGCGCCGCTACCCGCTCTGGCTTGCGTTTCCGGCTGCAAGGCGCCTACTCCCCCGGTTCTGCTCTTATCGCCTGACAATGGAATATTTCTTCCATCGTCGGCCCAGTTGAAATAAACGTTACGCACGGGGCGCAGTCTATGCAAGAGCTTTGTGAAACTCGGATGACAGTGCGGATTCATTCTCTCTGGCTGATGCCGGCGCCTGCGGACGAAGCGATGCTGGCCGGCATCATCGGCGAGCTGTCGGGCCGTTTCGGCACGCCGCTCTTCGCCCCGCATCTGACATTGCAGGGCGACACCGAGACGACGCCCGAGCTGCTGAGGCAGGCGATCACCGCGGCCGCCGGGGCGGTCGAGGCCTTCGCGGAGCCGGTCTCCGCCGTCGAAGGCAGCGACGCCTATTTCCGCTCGTTCTATGCCCGCTTCGCCGTCTCGCCCGCCCTGGCGAAGCTGAAGCAGGCGCTCGATCCCGACGGCTTCGCGAGCTTCATGCCGCATGCCTCGCTGCTCTATGGGGAAGTCGAGGCGGGTGCGAAGGCTGCAGCCATCGCCGAGATCAACGCCCGCCTCGCCGGGCGCGCCATCCGCTTCGACCGCGTGGGCATCGTGACCTCCGGACAGGATGTGCCGATCGCCGACTGGCAGGTCGTGGCGAGCGTCGCACTGCGTTCAGCCTGAGCCTTCCGGCTATTCCCCGGTCAGCTCGCGATTGCGGCGGCTGACCTCGTCGCTGTAGCGCTTGATCGCATGCGCCTCGCTGAGGATGCCGACAAGGCGGCGGCTGTCGCGATCGGCGACGACCGGCAAGGCCTCGCTTTCCGCCTCATTGAACAGCTTCAGCGTGTCGCGCACCGACATGTCGGCGAGCAGCATCCGATCCGTATTGCGCAGGAGATGGCGAACGGTGCGTGGCGCGGGCTCGGCTGCCGCCTCCTCGTCCAGTGCCGGATCGGGCTCGTAGAGCGCACCGGGCGGCACCATGCCGGCATAGGCATCGCCCGGGCCGACGGCGACGAGATAGCTGGTCGAGCCGGGCGGGTATTTCAGCCGCGCTTCGGCAATGGTGGCATCGGCCGCGATCTTCGGCACCTCGATGCGCATCATGCTGCCGGCCGTGAGATCGCGCATCCAGCCGACATCATGGGCGCCGCGGATGCTCTCGCCGCGCAGGTGGAAGCGCCAGGTCGCGAAGGAGAAGCCGAAGAGGCGGCGCGTCACCAGCGAGGCCGCACCGGCCGCGCCGACCACGGCGAGCGTCAGCTTGAGATCGCCGGTCATCTCGAGCGCGAGCAACGTCATCGTCATCGGGCCGCCGACGATCGAGACCGCAAGCGAGCTCATCCCGACCAGCGCAAACAGCGTCTCGTGGCCGGCGAGGTTGGGGAAGGCGAGCGTCAGCACGCCGATGAAGAGGCGGCCCGTCAGCACGCCGAGCAGGAGCGAGGCGAAGAACAGGCCGCCGCGAAAGCCCGAGCCGATCGAGACCGAGGAGGCCAGCGCCTTGGCGACGAGCACCAGCGCGAACAGCATGAGGCTGGCATCGATGCCGAGATAGAGATTGATCGCGCCGTGGCCGGCCGAGAAGACGGAAGGGTTCCAGACCGCGAGCGCGCCGACGACGAGACCGCCGAAGGCAGGCCGGAGCCAGGTCGGGATCCGCGAGCGCCTGAAGCCTGCCTCGACAAAGGCGGCGGCGCGCATCACGACGATGCCGACGAGCCCGCAGGCGGCGCCGAGCATGACGACCAGAGGCAGGTTCGCCATGGTGATCGACCCGATCGGCGGCACCTCGACGGCGAGCAGCGCGGGTGCAAGCACGCTATGGGTCACGGTCGCCATGAAGGTCGCGGCCATCACCGGCACGAAGGCCGCGATCGAATAGCTGCCGAGGATCAGTTCGAAGGCGTAGAAGGCGCCGGTCAGGGGCGCATCGAAGGCGGCACCAATGGCGCCGCCGGCGGCACAGCCGACCATCAGGCGCATATCCGCCCGGCGCAGGCGCAGGCGCCGGCCGATATGCGAGGCGAGCCCGCTCGCCGCCTGCGTATAGCCGGCTTCGAGTCCAACCGAGGCGCCCGCGCCGCTGGAGCCCATCGTCTGCAGCGCGACGAAGACGCTGTCGCGGAAGGACATGCGCCCGCCATGCAGGGCATTGGCCTCGATCGGATCGATCGGCTGCTTGCGGCGGCGGAAGAACAGCCAGGAGGCGCAGCCGATGACGAGGCCGCCGAGGACTGGTCCTGCGAGCGCGCGCCAGGGCGGGATCGTGGTCGTGATCGAGAGCCGCTGCGTATGCGGCAACCCGAAGATCATCTCATGCAGGAGCTGCGTCGTGAAGGACATCGCCAGCACGACGAGCCCCGCGAGGACGCCGACCACGCAGGCCAGTACCACGATACCGATTTCGCTGGAGCGGACGAGCGCGCGCCAACCCTGCGGCGCATCGCCTGTCCCGGCCGGCGTTTCGGTGGCTTTCACGGTGATCACGGCAAGGCCCGTCAGGCTCGTTCGTCACGTCCGTCCGCGGTCGCATATCGCAGCGGCCGGAACAAGACGGCTCGGCGATAGCAGCCCCGCCCCCGCCGCAGGGCGGTTACGAAATCGGCACCGCAAGCCCGGTCTTGACCCGGTCCATGGCGACGAAGGAGCGGAACTTGCGGATATTGGGATCGGCGAAGAAGAGGCGCCGCGTCAGCGCCTCATAGGCTGCCATGCTCGGCACCAGCACGACCAGCATGAAATCGACCTCGCCGGTGACGTAATAGCATTGCTGCACCTCCGGCGCGGCGAGGAAAGCGCTCTTGGCCGCATCGATATCGGGGGCCGTCTCGCTGACCAGCTCGATCTCGACGAAGAGCGTGATCGGATGGCCGAGCGCGGCGGGATCGACGACCGCGACATTGGCCTGGATGACACCCGTCGCCTCCATCCGGCGGATGCGGCGCTGCACCGCCGGCGCCGACAGATTGACGCGCTCGCCGATCACCCGCTGGGGCGTGGTGTTGTCCTGCTGGAGGATCGCGAGGATCGCACGGTCGAAAGCGTCGGGTTGATGAGCGGTCGGTTCGGCCATGCCTCACCCCGAGAAAGAAACTTGCAAGGACATAGGACAAATCCAGCGCCTTTTTCACCTGGGATGCAATATCCATTCAGGCAACCCAGCCAGACGAGGCCGCCATGTTCCTGCTCAACCATCACCCGGATTACCGCTCGGCCCTGCATCCGGAGGATGTCGCGACGCTGGGGCCGGCCGGCGCCGATGCGATCGCGGCGCATCTGGCGGTGCGGCCGAACCATGTGCCGACGCCGCTGCACAGCCTGCCGGGCCTCGCCGCCGCGCTCGGCATCGGCGCGCTTTCCATCAAGGACGAGGGCCAGCGCCTGGGGCTCGGCAGCTTCAAGGCGCTCGGCGGCGCCTATGCTGTGATCCGGCTTGCGCTCGAAGCGGCTTCCGAAAAGCTCGGCAGGCAGCTCGCCGATGCCGACATGAACGATCCCGCCGTCCGCGCGGCGGCGGCCGGCATGACCTTCGCCTGCGCGACCGACGGCAACCATGGACGCTCGGTGGCGCAGGGCGCGCAACTGCTCGGCGCGAGGGCCGTGATCTTCGTGCATGGCGGCGTCAGCGACGAGCGCGTCGCGGCGATCGCCCGCTTCGGCGCCGAGATGGTGCGGGTCGACGGTACCTATGACGATTCCGTGGTCGAGGCCGCCCGCGTCGCGACCGAGCGCGGCTGGACGATCGTCTCCGACACCTCCTGGGACGGCTATGAACGCATCCCCGGCCTCGTCATGCAGGGGTACACCGCCATCGCCCGCGAGGGGCTGGCGCAGATGCCGGAGCGGCCGAGCCATGTCTTCGTGCAGGCCGGCGTCGGCGGCATCGCCGCCGCGCTCGCCGCCCAGATGCAGACGAGCTTTGGCGACAAGCGGCCGTTCTTCACGGTGGTCGAGCCATCGCGCGCCGCCTGCATCTTCGAGGCGGCCAAGAACGGCAAGCCCGGCAAGATCCCGCATGGCGCACCGACCGTGATGGCAATGCTCGAATGCTACGATCCCTCGCCATTGGCGCTGCGCGTGCTTTACCGCGCCGCCGATGCCTTCATGACGGCCGAGGATTCCGATGCCGTCGAGGCGATGAACCGCCTTGCGCGTCCCGTCGCAGGTGACCCCGCCATCGTCGCCGGCGAAAGCGGCGGGGCGGGGTTGGCCGGCTTGCTGGCAGCCTTGCGCGAACCGCAGGCCCGCGCAGCGCTGAAGCTCGACAGCAAGTCCCGCGTCTTCCTCGTCAATACCGAAGGAGCGACCGACCCCGCGCGCTATACCGAACTCGTCGGCCTCAAGCCGGAGGACGTCGCGTGAGCTTGCCGCCCACCGAGCGATTAACGCTGCATTCGCAGAGCCATTCGCCCTATGCGCGCAAGACCATCGTCTTCGCGCATGAGGCGGGCATCGCCGAGCGGCTCGCGATCATCGACCAGGAGACCAGCCCGACCAACCGCAACCCGGACGTGTTCGCGGTCAATCCGCTCGGCAAGGTGCCGGTGCTGATCACGCCGGAAGCCGGCGCGATCTTCGACTCGCTGGTGATCTGCGACTATCTCGACGGGCTTCATGGCGGGCGCCGGTTGATCCCGGCCGAGGGCAAGGCCCGTTGGCAGGCTTTGCGCCTGCATGCGATCGCCCAGGGGCTCTGCGATGCCGGCATCGCTTTGCGCTGGGAGACGTTGCGACGGCCGGAGCACCTGCGCTATCCGCCCTTGAGCGAGGGACAGACCGCGAAGCTCGTCGAATCCTTCGACCTGCTGGAACGCAGCGAAAGCTTCGACGAGCCCGTCCATATCGGCCATATCGGCCTGGCCACGGCGCTCGCCTGGCTGGAATTCCGCGACCTCCCGGATTTCCGGATCGGACGGCCGAGGCTGACGCGCTGGCATAAGGCGTTCTCGGCGCGCCCCTCGATGCGGGCGACCGCCTATC
Organism: Allobosea sp. AK1; assembly: GCF_006714945.1. NCBI lineage: Bacteria > Pseudomonadati > Pseudomonadota > Alphaproteobacteria > Hyphomicrobiales > Alloboseaceae > Allobosea > Allobosea sp. AK1. The sequence goes on along the minus strand of NZ_VFMG01000001.1, from coordinate 2,885,453 downwards.
ACGGCGAGACGCAGGATCGGCCGGCGGCCCGGGCCATTGCCGGATGACCGGCTGACGTCGTAGCAGGGCAGCGCGGCCCTTCCGGCTGCGCCGGAGGCCGTGCATGAAGCTTCGTCCCGATACGCTGGCGATGACCGCCGTCCTCGCCATGCTGACGGCGCTAGGGCCCCTCTCGACCGATTTCTACCTGCCGTCCCTGCCCGAGATCGCGCGGGTGATGGAGACCGATGTCGCCGGCGCGCAGGCGACGCTTTCCTCGTTCCTGTTCGGCTTCGCCGCCGGGCAGATCTTCTGGGGGCCGCTCTCGGATCGACTTGGACGCCGGCCGGTGCTGCTCGCGGGCCTTGCCCTGTTCGGGCTCGCGACGCTGGCTTGTGCCTTCGCCCCCTCGATCGGCGCGCTGACACTGGCGCGGGCCTTTCAGGCGCTCGGCGCATCCGGGCCGATCGTGCTCGGCCGCGCCATGGTGCGCGACCTCTATGACGGGCCGCGCGCCGGCCGCGAACTCGCCCGCATGGGCATGATCATGGGCCTCGTGCCAGCGGTCGCGCCGGTGATCGGCGGAGTGCTGCAGGTCGCCTTCGGCTGGCGCTCGACCTTCCTCGCCTCGCTCGCCTTCGGGCTGGTGCTCGCCGTGGTCATCATCACCGTGATGCCGGAGACGCTGCGGGCGCGCTCGCCGCAGCCGCTCTCGCTCGTCAGCATCTTCAAGGGGTTCGGTACGCTGCTGCACAACCGCGCCTTCCGCGTCTATGTCGCGCTGACGGCGCTGGCCTATGCCGGGCTCTTCGCCTTCATCTCAGGCTCGTCCTTCGTGCTGATCGGCGTCTACGGGCTGACGCCGGTCGAATACGGCTTCTCCTTCGGCTTCGGCGTGCTCGGCTACATCACCGGCACGATCATCGCCCAGCGGCTGGTCGGACGGCGCGGCATGGACGGGGTCATCGCCATCGGCGTCGCCTGCCTCGCCGGCGGCGGGCTCGCCATGCTGGTCGGGGTACTGACCGGATTCGGCGGGCCTGCCGGCGTCGTCGTGCCGATGGCGCTCTATGCCTGCGGCGTCGGGCTGACCATGCCGCAGGCCCAGGCCTCGGCGATGATGCCCTTCCCGGATCGGGCGGGCGCGGCCTCCTCCTTCAACGGGCTGTGCCAGATGCTGCTCTCGGCCTGCGTCGGGCTGCTCGTCGGGCATCTCCTGAAGAACGCGGCGCTGCCGCTGCCACTGGTGATGTCGGCGCTGGGCGTCGCCGCCCTCGTCCTGTTCCGCGCGACGCGGGGCATCCGCGCGGCGAAGAGCTAAAGGACCCGCTTCTCACCCGGCAAGAGATTCTCGGGATCAAGCCCGAGAATGACGACAGGGTTCGTCAGCCGCCGAAAAGACGCTCGAAGAAGTTCTTCTCCTGCGGCGCCGGCGGCACCCAGGCCCGGTCGCTGGTCGGCGGGGGCGCCTCCGGCTGGCGGGCCTCGGCGACCGGCGCGCCCAGATCGAGCGGCCGCGGCGCGCCCTGCCAGAAGCCGCCGGGCAACGGAATCGGCTGCGCTCCGGCATGGGCGGCCTTCATGTACTTGCCCCAGATCTCGCCGGGCAGGCCGCTGCCGGTGACGCGCTTCATCTTCGAATTGTCGTCGTTGCCGACCCAGACGGCCGTGACGAGCTTGGCGGTGAAGCCGACAAACCAGGCGTCGCCGTAATCCTGCGTCGTGCCGGACTTGCCGCCGACCTGCCAGCCCGGGATGTTGAACTTGCTGCCGGTGCCGCCGTTCATCACGCCGGTGAACATCGTGTCCATCATCGCGAGATATTGCGGCTGGATGACCTGGCCGAGGCTCGTTGCCTTGCGGGCATACACGACCTTGCCGGTGGTCTGGCGCACCTCGCGGATGACATAGGGCAGCACCGACTGGCCGCCATTGGCGAAGGTCGCGTAGGCCGCGGTCATCTCCAGCGGCGTCACTTCCGAGGTGCCGAGCGCCAGCGACAGGTTCGGCTGCAGGGCCGAGGAGATGCCGAGGCGCTGGGCGGTGCGGACGACCTCCTTGGGCGTCACCTCCTGGATCAGCCGCGCGGCGACCGTATTGAGCGAATGCTGCATCGCCGTCGCCAGCGTCACCGGGCCGCGATAGTTGCGCGAATAATTCTCCGGTTCCCAGCCCTTGATCGAGACCGGGGCGTCGTCGCGGATGGTGTCGGGGGTCAGGCCCTTCTCCATCGCCGTGAGATAGACGAGGGGCTTGAAGGACGAGCCCGGCTGGCGGCGCGCCGCCGTGGCGCGGTTGAACTGGCTCTTGGTATAGTCGCGGCCGCCGATCAGCGCGCGGATCGCCCCGTCGGGCGCGAGCGAGACAACCGCGCCCTGAGACGCGTTCAGCTTGGCGCCCTGCGCGGACAGCGCATCGACCAGGATCGTCTCGGCCGACGCCTGCAATTTCGAATCGATCGTGGTGAGGACGGTGACATCGCCGTCGACCGCGCCGATGAAGTCGTCGAGCACGTCCATCACGTAGTCGGCGGCATAGTTGACCGAGCCCGCCCCGACGCGCTCCGGCACCTCGGCCGGCGCCGTCAGCGCGGTCTTGGCCGCGGCCTGCGTGATGAAGCCCTGGTCGGCCATCGCGGCGATGACGAGCTGGGCGCGCTTCTCGGCCGCCTCGGGATTGCGGTTGGGCGCCAGGCGCGACGGCGCCTGGACGAGGCCGGCCAGCATCGCCGCCTCCGCGATCGTCACCGAGCGCGCCGACTTGTTGAAATAGCGCTGGGCGGCAGCCTCGACGCCATAGGCGCCGGAGCCGAAATAGACGCGGTTCAGGTAGAGCTCGAGGATCTGGTCCTTGGTGTAGGTGCGCTCCAGCCAGAGCGCCAGGATCGCCTCCTGGATCTTGCGGGCGGCGGTACGCTCCTGCGTCAGGAACAGGTTCTTGGCGAGCTGCTGGGTCAGGGTCGAGCCGCCCTGCGCCACGCCGCGCCCGCGCAGGTTGGTGACGAGCGCGCGAGTGATGCCGATCGGATCGATGCCGAAATGCTCGTAGAAGCGCCGGTCCTCGATCGCGACGAAGGCCCGCGGCAGATAGGGCGGAATCTCGCCGATGGTGACGGTGCGCCCGCCGGTCTCGCCGCGATTGGCGAGGAGCGAGCCGTCGGCGGCGAGGATCGCGATGTTCGGCGGCCGCTTCGGCACGGTGAGCTGGTCGATCGGCGGCAATTGCGACGCGTGATAGGCGATGAGCCCGCCAAGGCCGATGACGCACCAGAGGCCGAGCACCATCGTCCAGTAGAACAGCCCGCCCAGGAACGAGCGGCGGCGATGCCGGCCACGGCGCTTGCCCCCACCGCCGCCACCGCTACGCTTGTTGCCGCGCTTGGGCGGGTTGCGGAGCTGCCGGCTCGGCTCGGGCTGTGCCGGAGCGTTCCGGAAACGCGAAGGGCGATCGTCTGGAGAAAGGCGCATGTCACCGTCCACATGGCCTTCGCCACGCTCATATCCAAAGGAGGGCTCGCGCCGCTCGCCTCGTGCAATCCGGTCGTTCATCCTGCCCCGTTTTCGGCCGCCATGCCGCATCGCAATGCGGTCAGGTCACACAGGATTCAAACATGGCGCTTTTAAGGGTTCGTAAAGCGTGCACTGCGGCGGTAAGGACACAGCCGTCGCGCAAACGTGATCGAACTTGCAAACACGCAAACGAAATCGTCATCAAATCGGATATTGCGCAAATTCAGGAGGCTCGCCTAGAACCCGGAACTTGAACACCTGAGCCATCCGCAGTTCTCCCCAACCAAGGACCACCGCATGCAGTTTCTGTCGCGCTTCCAGCCCTATGCACTCGGCCTGCTTCGCATCTTCGCCGCGCTGAGCTTCATCTCGCACGGCACGCAGAAGCTGTTCGGCTTCCCGGCTGCTCCGTCCTGGGGCCTGCCCTCCGCCATGAGCCTGCCCTGGACCGCCGGCGTGATCGAGATCGTCGGCGGCGCGCTCGTCCTCGTCGGGTTCTTCACCCGGCCGGCCGCCTTCGTTCTCTCTGGCCTGATGGCCGTCGCCTACTGGATGGCCCATGGCTCGAAGGGCTTCTATCCGCTGCTGAACGGCGGCGAGGCGGCGATGCTGTTCTGCTTCATCTTCCTCTATATCGCGACCGCCGGCCCCGGCGCCTTTGCGCTCGATTCCCGCAAGAACTGACATTCGACGGCGCATGACGACGAAAGGCCCGCCTCCTTATCGGAAGCGGGCCTTTTTTCATGTCTGAAGCAGGCGGATCAGACCGCCGCGGAGATCCAGCGCGAGAGATCGCTCTTGGGGGCGGCGCCGACCTTCTGGGAGGCGAGCTTGCCGTCCTTGAACAGCATCAGCGTCGGGATCGAGCGGATGCCGAACTGAGCCGGAATCTGCTGGTTCTCGTCGACATTCATCTTGACGATCTTGACCTTGCCGCCGAGCTCGGTCGCGATTTCCTCGAGCGCCGGGCCGATCATGCGGCAGGGACCGCACCATTCCGCCCAGAAATCCACCACGACCGGCTCGGACGACTTCAGGACATCGGCCTCGAAGCTCGCGTCGGTTACCTTGCTCGTTGCCATGACTGGCTGCCTTTCGAATCCATGGGCGGCATCGTCGCCCTTCGCCAGCGAAGCTATGAACGCCGGCCCCTCCGGTCAAGGCGCGTGCACCGCAGGGCGGAGGTGAGGCCGGCGCGTCACGACCCGCCCGAGACCAGGCTCGCCCCGACATTGATCGCCATCGCCAGGATCGAGGTGTTGAAGACGAAGGCCAGGATCGAATGCACAAGCACGACGCCGCGCGCGCGGCGCGTGGTCACGCCGACATCCGAGGTCTGCGAGGTGCAGCCGATCGTGCAGGAGAAATACAGGAAATCGACATAGTTCGGCGTGCCGCTGCCAGGAAAATCGAGGCAGGGCTCGGTCTTGCCGCCGCGATAATAGATGCCGGCATAGTGCAGGGTGAAGAAGGCGTGCAGCAACGTCCAGGAACACAGGATCGTGACGCCGCCGAGCGCGAGATGGGCGCCGCGCTCAGCCGCCGGCACCGCCCCGATGCCGGTGAGCTGGACCGCGATGGCCGCAAGGCTCGCCGTCGCCGCGAGGCAGGATATGACGAGGATGGCGACGGCGCCCTCGTCCTGCTGCTCCGCCCGCGCCCGGATCTGATCGACCGTCTCCGTGAACATCGTCGCCGCCAGCAGGCCGAGATAGAGGACGGCCCCGGCATCCCAGGCGACCAGCAGGCGCGTCGCCCAGCGCCAGTCGCCCGGCAACAGCATGGCGAGCAAGGCGCCCGCGGCCAGAGCGATCAGCAGACGCGGGCGCAGAGCGAGGGAATGCGGCACGAATTTCATGGCGGGAACGATCCCTCGGCGGAAGCGGCTTCCTCACCGGCTGCCAGGGCCGCGAGCGCGGCGTCAAGGCGGCCGGTATCCAGTTCGAAACAGGCGAGGCTCGCCGTATAGATCACCAGAGCCCGAACCTCCCGCCCCGGATAGATCTCCCGCATCAGCGCGGCATAGGCGGCAAGCTGGGCGATCGTCGTGACCGGGATCGCATCGGCCTCGCGCGGGGGCCGGGCCGTGGTCTTGAAATCGGCGACGACGACGCTCTCGGCGGTCACCGCCAACCGGTCGATCCGCCCGGATACGGCCCGCGCCGCGCCATCCGCCAGGCGGATCGAACCCGCGACGGGGACTTCCGCCAGGGCATCCGGGGCGAAGAGCCCGGCCAGCGCCGGGGCGGCCAGCAGGTGCAGGGCGTCCGTGGCGATGGTTGCCCGCCTTTCGGGCGGCAGGGCTCCGCCGCGCGCCTGCGCCAGGGCCGCTGCCGTCGCCGGGCGACGCGCCTCCGGAACGCCCGGCAGGACCTGCAGGAGCAAATGTGCCAGCCGGCCGGCCGCCGCCGCCAAGGCGAGGAAAGGACCGTCGCCCGGCCGCTCCTCGCCATCAGCCGCGGCAAGCGCGCTCGACGGCTTCAGCGGCGGCAAGGGTTCGGCTTCGCGCGCGACCCGCTCGGACAGCCAGGACGGCACGGCGGAAGGCACGGCCTCTCGTTGTATCCGGCCGGTCTCCTCTTCTGCCGATGACGGCGCGGAGACCATGAAGCGCAGCATCGCCTCGTCGCCGTCGCCGATCGGCTTCAGGCCAGCTTCCGACCGCATCAGCCCCTGCTCGATCATCGCGTACCAGCTTCCGGGCGGCGCCTCGCCCGTGGCCTGCACGCCGCAGACGATCAGCCGGTCCTCGGCGCGGGTCATCGCGACATAGAGCAGGCGATGATGCTCCTCGACCATCTGGGCGACCACCACGGCCTTGGCCGCAGCGGTCGCCGATACGTCCTCCGCGGCGGCGGGTGGCCAGAGCGGCACGAGCTCACCATGGGGCGACGGCACGGCCAGGATCTTCGGCAGGCGCCTCGCACCGGGCTCGGTGCCGAGATCGGCTAGGATGACGATCTTGGCTTCCAGGCCCTTCGAGCCGTGCACCGTCATGACGCGGACCTCGCCAGCGCTGGCCGAGAGATCACGCTTCACATCGGCGGCGCTGCCGGCGACATGCTGGAGGAAACCGGCGAGCGAGGGGCCGTAGCGGCGCTCGTGATCGAGCGCGGCGTTGAGGAAGGCATCGAGCGCGTCGCCGGACTCGGCGCCCAGCCGGGCCAGGGCGAGATTGCGCCCGCCGCCGGGGCCAAGCAGGTCGGCGAAGAAGCGGAACGGCCCGCAACGCCCGGCCTCCCGCGTCCAGTGGGTGAGCTTCGCCTCGGCAGCGGCATAGCGCGGTTCGCCGGCCGCCGCCTGCAGGGCGGCGCGCAGCGAGCCCTTGCGGTTCGGCGCAAGGCGCAGGAGATCGTCGTCGTCGAGATCGATCAAGGGCGTCTTGAGCGCGGTGGCGAGCGTCAGGTCATCGTCGGGCAGCAGCAGGGCGCGGCCGAGCACGACGAGATCCTCCACCGCCGGATGCTCGGCCAGCGTCAGGCGGTCGCGGCCGGCGACGGGGACGCCGGCATCCTTCAACGCCTTGACGATCGCCTCGAACAGCGCGCCGCGCTGGCGCAGCAGGATCATGACGTCGCCGGCCGCGAAGGGATGGCCGAGATCGTCGCGGCCGGCGTCGTGCCAGCGCCGCAAGGTGCGCGCGATGCGCTCGGCGAGCTTCACCGTGCCGCTGCGCCGCTCGGGTGCGTCGACCGGCGTCGTCCAGGCATCGGGCGGCTCGCCGGTATCGTTCGCGGCAAGCGGCCAGATATCGACGGTTCCGGGTGCGTTGCGACGGACCGTATCGTGGATTTCCGGCCGCGCGGCGCCGTCGAAGACGAGGCCGCGCGCATGCTCGGGCAAGGCGAAGACGGCGTCCACCGCCTGCATGATGTCGGGCGCCGAGCGGAAGGAGGTGTTGAGGCTGATCGCCTCGAAATCCTGTTTCGCGGCCGTAACCCGCGTCTCGAGCGCCCGGCGTTCCTCGCCGAAGGCTGCGGGAGCAGCGCCCTGGAAGCCGTAGATCGACTGCTTCTCGTCGCCGACGACGAAGATAGTGCGCGGCTTCGCCCGGAGATCGCCGCCGCTGGTGAATTCCTCGGCAAGCTTGCGCAAGATCGCCCATTGCGCCTCGCCGGTGTCCTGCGCCTCGTCGAGCAGGATGTGGTCGATGCCGGCATCGAGCTTGTAGAGCACCCAGGCGGCCTCGACCCGCTCCAGCAGCGAGCGCGTGCGTGCGATCAGATCGTCATAGTCGAGCAGCGAGCGCAGGCTCTTCTGGCGCTGATAGGAGGCGAGCATGCGCGTCACCAGCAAAGCGAGCGCCGCGCTGCGGTCGCGGATGGCGACGGCGTTTAATTGCTCGGCGGCGCCGAGCAGACAGGCGGCGAGCGTCTCCAGCGTTACCAGCAGGGCGCCGTCGAACTCGGATTTGCCCTTGCCGCGGATATTGGCGTTGATCGCGCCGGCTTCGGTGATGAAGCCGCGCCGGCAGAAGCCGATGGGGTCGCCGTCATCCTGCCCGGCGAGGAGCGTTCGCAGGTTCGCCGCGCAAGTCTGGCGAGTCGCGCTGCCGGCCTGAAGCGCGTCGACCAGCGCGTGAAGGCCCGGCAGCACGGCCAGATCGGCGCGGAAGTGCGTCCTGATCGCGTCGGCCGACAGATCCGGCGGGATACCGAGGAAGGCGGCGATGCCGGCCTTCACCGCCTCTGGATCGCGAGCCCGGCCATTCTCGTCGCTGAACAGGGCGCGCTGGCGCAAAGCCTCCTGGAACATCGTCTCGAACGAGTCCTGCGCCGCGAGCCTTGCGAGCAGGTCGAGTGCGCGCGCTTCCGGCCCATTCGGCTCGGCAGTGACGAGGGCAAGCAACTCGCGGCGCGCGGCGCGCAGCATCTCCGCCTGCGCCAGATCGTCGGCGACCTCGAAGCGGGGCGGCACATTCGCCTCGAACGGGGCTGCCTGCAGCACCCGCGTGCAGAAGGCGTGGATCGTCTCGATGCGCAGACCGCCCGGCGTCTCCAGCGCCTGCGCGAAAAGGCGGCGGGCCTTGGCTCGCTCGGCCGCATTCGGTGCCCGGCCGGTGAGGTTCGCCAGCTCCTTGGCGAGCGCCTCGTCGGAGAGCGTCGCCCAGGCACTCAAGGCCCTGAAGATGCGGTTGGCCATATTGGCGGCCGCCGCCTTGGTATAGGTGATGCAGAGCATCCGGCCGGGCGCGACATCGTCGAGCAGCAGCCTGAGCACGCGGTTGACCAGCACATGGGTCTTGCCCGAGCCGGCATTGGCCGAGACCCAGGCGGAAAGGCCGGGATCGGCGGCCTGCGCCTGGCGCTGGTTGGTCAGCGACGGGACGATCCAGCCGGGCCTCATACCTCGCCCCCCTCGTCACCACCGGGCGCCGCCGACCATTCCTTGACGCGGGCGAGGTGGTCATAGGGGCTGGCATAGCGGATATAGTCGGGCGCGCGGCGCGAGACGAAGGGCTCGCGGCCCGAGCGCAAGGCATCGAGATATTCGAGCAGACGTTCGAGATGAAGCGCGGCGACATCGGCCAAAGACTCGTCGCCGAACTTGAGCGGCGTGCTCGTTCCCCAGCTCTTGGGATCGTGGTGGAGCTTGATATAGAGCACGTCGTCGACCGGCAGCGGCCCGGCCAGCCCCTTGAAGCCGGCGCGCGCCGCCAGATCGGCTTCCAGTGTCAATTGCGGTGCAAAGCCCTTCTCGACCTGCTTCTTGGAGGGCGGCGCACCCGTCTTGAAATCGACGATGCGCAGCGAAGGTATTCGCGTCAGCTCGATCCGGTCGGCCTTGCCGCTCAAGCGGAATTCGTTGCCATCGGCGAGCGGGAAACTCGCGGCCGTGAAGAGCTCGACGCCGATGCGGCCGATATCGCCGCGTCGGCGCTCCTCCCAGCGGATGAAATGGCCAGCCGTCAGCAGGAAGCGCGGCCACCAGAAGGCCTTGACCTCCGGCACGTCGTCATAGGCGCGGAAAAGCCGGGCGCCGATCTCGACCAATTGGCCGAGCGCATCGGCCGGCAGCCCTTCGGGATAGGTCGTGGTGAATTCCTCGACGATGCCGTGCAGGAGCTTGCCGCGATCCTGCGCGGTCGGGTCCGCGACGAGGTCATCGAGCGCGTCGAGCTTCAGGATCTTGCGGGCATGGATCTGGTAGGGGTCGCGATAGAGCGTCTCGACCTCGGTAACGCTGAGCGAGAGCGGCTGGAGATCGCGCGGCGGGCGCGGCGCCGGACGGGCGATCGGCCTGGCATCGGCGGGAGCGCTCAGGACACCGGCCAAAGCCCGCAGCTTCGCCCCCTCGTCCACGGCCTTCGCCCAGACCGGCTGCGGCGTCACCGCCTGCAGGCGCTGCCAGAAGCGCGAGGCGATGGTCTCGGCCTCGCCGGCCTTGCGGGGGCGCGTCAGCGTCACCTGCGGCGCCAGAGCGGCCATGACGAAGTCATGCGCAGTCTGGCCGACGCGCCGTTCGGGCGGTGACAGGCCGAGCTCGGCCCGCATCGGCCGGTTGATGAAGGAATCGGTCGTGGTCTGCGGCGGCCAGACGGTCTCGTTGAGCCCGCCGAGCACGACATGGTCGGCCTCCAGCAGGCGCGCTTCGAGCAGCCCCCAGATCGCGACGCGCGGATAGCCGGGGGCGGCTCGCTTGACCACGGTCTCGGCCAGAAGGCCGTCGAGGATGGCGACGAAATCCCGCGCCGTGCCATCCGGCGGCATGACGGCCTCGGCGGCGGCGAGTTCGTCGAAGAGCCCCGACAGGGCCTCGCCATCCGACCCGACGAAGGCGAGCGGCGTGCCCGCCTCGCTCTGGCTGAAGGCAGCGACAGCTTCGCGCGCTGCGGCGACGACGGCGGCCAATGACAGCGTCGCGGCGGCGAATGCCTCGCGCAAGGATGCGCTTGCTGCCCCGAGCCCACGCAATACGGCAGCGGCGGCCGCCTGGTCCTCCGCCGCCAGCCGGGCGCGCGGACGCGGAACGTGCCCGCTTTTGCGGATCGCCTCCCAGTTTGCGAGCGCGACTTCCAGCCCGGGCATCCCCCGGCCCACCGCCTGCCCGCGCCATGTCCCGATATCGAGCGCGGCAGCGCCGTGTGTCAGCGCCGCCTTCCCGAGGCTGAGCCGGCAGAGCGGGTGGGCGAGCAGCGGCACAAGCGCGACCGGCGCCATCTCGGCCAGTACCGCTTCGAGGATCAGGCGCAGCAGCGAACCGGCCGGCCAACGCCCCAGCGGCAGGCCGGCGGAATCGTCGACCTCGACGCCCCAGCGCCTGAGCTCGACCGCGACGCGCTCGGCCAGCCCGCGATCCGGCGTCACCAACGCTGCATGGGCGCCGGGCCGCTCCAGCGTCTCGCGCAGGGCGATGGCGACGATGAGCGCCTCCTCACGCTCATCCGCAGCCTCGACGACGCGCAGATCCTGGAAGCCCTCCGCCGCCATCCCGTCCGGAACACGCGCCCCGAGATCGGACCAGAGTTCGGTGACCGAGGCCGGCAGCATCGCCTCGCGCAGCAGCGCGGCGCGGGCTTCGCGTGCGGCGGCGGGTTGCGCCAGCTCGCGAACATCGTCGCGATCCGCGGCGAGGGTCTCCATCAGGTGATGCAGGGCGGCCTGCGGATGCGAATGGGCCGGCTCCTTCGCGATCGCATCCCAGGCGCGAGCCTCCAGTCCGAGATCGATGCCGGGCAGGACCACCGCTCCGTTCGGCAGTCTCGCGATGGCGGCGAGCAGCCGCGCGGTCGCCGGAACCGTACCGGTCGAACCGGCGGCGATGATCGGCCCGCTCGCCCCGCCGCCGATGAGCCTGTCGCGCTCAGCCGCGAGCATGCGGTTGCGGAAGGCGGCCGGATCGCAGGCGCCGCGCTCGACGAGGATTTCGGGCCAGGCCTCGCCGAGAATGGCTAGGAAGCCGGCATTGAGCTGCCAGACGCGATCGAAACGGGCGGCATCGAGCGAGGCGAGTCGTTCGACCGAAACGCCTTCGGTCTGCATCTGGTCGAGCAGGGCCGCGAGGTCGCCGGCGAGCCCATAGGCCTCGGCCAGCGTCGCCGGCACCAGCGCGGGCTCGGCCGGATCGAGCTTGAGATGGCTGCGATTGGCTGTGCGGCCCCAGGCATCGACCAGCCGCGTCAGCAGCATGCGGCGTTCAAGCGGGGCGATCGGAGAGACGCGTTCTTCTGCCCAGGCACCGGCGCCGATCAGCGCCGTTTCGGCTTCGTCGACATCGCCCAGCGGGACGATGCGCGGCAGCAGCAGCGGCCGACCGCCGAGCTTTCCGGCGAGGATCGCGGCGAAGGCGCGGGCGGCGCGGCGCGTCGGCAGGTAGAGTGTCGCGCGCGCCATCGCCGCGGGATCGGCGGGGTCGTGGACCGGCCCCAGCCGCCCGTCGAGCATCGCCTGCGCCAGCACCTCCAAGAAGGGGGCGCCGGCCGGGATGCTGAACAGGTTGAGCTCAGGCATCGACCGGCTGGGCGGCGGCGAACACGGCCTCGGCCGGCGCGATGGCCTCGGGCGTGCCGACATGCAGCCAGCGGCCTTCCAGCCGCTCGCCGAACAGGCGGCCGCGCGCGATGGCACGGTCGAAGAGCAGGTTGAGCGAGAACGGCCCTTCCGGCGTATCGGCAAAGAGCTCCGGCTTCAGGATCGCGACGCCGGCATAGACGTAAGGTGCGCTCGCGGCGCTGCCCCGGCGGGACAGGCGGTCGTCATCGGCCAGGACAAAATCGCCGGCGCCATCGAAGCCGAGGCTGGTTTCGCGATCGGCGAGCAGGAGCAGCATGTCCATCCGCGCGGGGTCCCAGGCCGTGGCCATCGCCTTCATCGCGGGCCGGCCGGTCTCGCGCCAGAGCGCATCGGAATTGACGTGGAAGAAGGGCGCGGCACCCAGCAAGGGCAGCGCCTTCCGGACGCCGCCGCCGGTCTCCAGCAGCTCCGCGCGTTCGTCCGAGATGGTGATGCGGGGACGGGTGCGATCCACGAGATGCGTTTCGACCTGCCCGGCGAGATGGTGGACGTTGACGACCGCTTCCTCGACGCCGGCCTCGGCCAGCCGGTCGAGCATATGGTCGAGCATCGCCTTGCCGCCGATCCTGACCAGCGGCTTCGGCAGCGTGTCGGTGATCGGGCGCATGCGCTGCCCGAGCCCGGCCGCCAGCACCATCGCCCGGCGGATCGGCGGCGAAGCGGTTGTGGTCACGCGAATCTCCGTAGTGATCGGCTTGAGACTAGAGCGGATTGCGATCGGATACCAACGGCGCTCGCGTCTGTCTCATCGTCATTGCGAGCGTAGCGAAGCAATCCAGGGGCGGCAGAGCGCTACGTCCCCCTGGATTGCTTCGGATCTTGCGCTCCTCGCAATGACGGTCAGTCAGGTCACAGATTGCTTTCATCTGCCGCTTCGGTCTCGAACAGCTTCGGCATATGCGCCTGGTACCAGGCCTTGAGCTCTTCCAGGGCAGGATGCTCGAGGTTGCGGCGCAGATAACCTTCGACGCGCGGCAGATGCTTCAGATAGTCGGGCTTGCCGTCGCGCTTGTCGAGCCGGGCGAAGATGCCGGCGATCTTGGTGTTGCGCTGGGCGCCGAGGATCGCATAGGCGCGGGCGAAACCGGCGAGATCGAAATCGGGGGCATCGCCGCGCCGCGCCGCGCCATAGGCCGCGAGCAAGCGCAGTTCCAGCGAGGCGGGGACGTCGATGCGGGCATCCTGGCCGAGCGAGACCAGATCATAGGCGGGATGGCCGAGCACCGCATCCTGGAAGTCGATCAGGCCGAGCCGGGCATGGCCCTGGCGCTGCTCCAGCCAGATCAGGTTGGGCGAGTGCACGTCGCGCATCGTCCAGGTCTGGGGCGCCGCGAGGATCTCGTCGAAGAGCTTGCTCCAGATGCGCGCGAACTCGGCCTGGGTGACGGCCGGAAGCGTCACGCCGGCGATATGCGGCGCATACCATTCGAGGATCAGCTCGGTTTCGATGGCGAGCGCCTGGCGGTCGTATGGCGGCAGCGTGTGGTCGCGCCCCTCCGCCACCGGCAGGATCGTCGGCAGCGTGTGGCGATGCAGATCGGCGAGGAGCTGCGCCGTAGCCTCGTAGCGCTCGGCGATCGGGCGGCGCTCGGCATCGATCACGCCCTCAGCCCCCAGATCCTCGATCACCAGCAGGCCGGTCGTCAGATCCTGCGCCAGGATCTCCGGCGCCGAATAGCCGAGCGAACGCAGGCCGCGATCCATCGCGACGAAGGCCTCGATCGTCTCGGCGAGATGGGCGAGCGCGCTATAGGGCTTGCCGAGCCGGACCGGGGGACCGTCCGGCCGCGGCGGCGAAATCATCAGCACCGCGGTCTCGCCGCTCGGCCGGGTCAGGCGCTCATAGGCACGCGTCGAGGCGTCGCCGAGCATGAAGTCGCGGCGGGCCTCGCCCCAGCCGGCATTATCGAGGAGACGGCGCGATGCCACCGCAATGGCCACGCGCTGCTTCCAGAGGACACCGCCCGAGAGATCGGCGATGCGGCCGGTTTCCGGATTGTCGGGGTCGACATCGAGCACGATATCGATGCGGCGGGCCGCCGGCAGGCGCGTGCCGGCCCGGTCAGGCCACTCGACCAGCATGATCAGGCGATCGATATCCTCGACCAGCCCGATATCGTCGAGCTCGTCGGGCGAACGCACGCGGTAGAGATCGGCATGCAGCACCGTGCCATGGCCCGTCTCGTAGCTCTGGACCAGGGTGAAGGTCGGGCTCGGCGCCTCCAGCGCCGGATCGTCGGCGAGCTCGCGCAGGATGGCGCGCGCCAGGAACGATTTGCCGGAACCGAGATGGCCGGAGAGCGCGACGATGTCGCCAGGCTTGAGGATGGCGGCGATATCGGCAGCGAGGCGCAGCGTCGCCGCCTCGTCAGCCAGCGAGAGCCGGTGCGTCCCGGCCTTGCGGGCTTCTTCGGTCATTCGGCGGCATCCGAGAGCGGCACGCCCTGTGCCGGGAAGACAGCCGTCACCCGCGTGCCGCGGCCGGGCACGGAATCGAGCTCGACATGGCCGCCATGCAATTCGACGATCGAGCGGACGATGGACAATCCCAGCCCGACGCCGCGATGGCTGGAGCCGAGCGAATGGCTCTCGAAGCGTTCGAACACCTTTTCCACCACCTCGGCCGGGATGCCACGGCCCTGATCGACAACCGTGATGCGGATGTCCCCGCCTGTGCGCGTCGCGTTCACCGTCACGGTCTGGCCGGCGGAGGAGAAGCCGATGGCGTTGGAGAGCAAGTTGAACAGCACCTGGCGCAGGCGCTTGCCGTCGGCCCGCAGCGGGCCGGTGCGCGGATCGATCTCGACCTTGAGGTCGAGTTTGGTGTCGGTTAGCCGGTCGTGCAGCCCGGCCGCCGCCTGGGCGATGGTGTCGGCGACGTCGACATCCTGGATTTCGAGCGTTAGCGCGCCGTTGTCGATGGTGGCGAGGTCGAGGATGTCGTTGATGATGGCGAGCAGCGCGCCGGAGGAGCGTACGATATGGGAGGTGTAGTCGCGCTGCTTGTCATTGAGCGCGCCGACCGTCTCGGTGCCGAGCAACTGCGCGAAGCCGATGATGTTGGTCAGCGGCGAGCGCAGTTCGTAGGAGACATGGTGGACGAAATCCTCGCGCAGCCGCGAGATCGTCTCCAGCGCCTCGTTCTTCTCGGTCAGCGCCCGCTCGACATTCACGCTGGCCGTGACGTCGGCGAAGGAGATCAGCGTCGCGCCATCCGGCAGGGGCGCTGCAGCCATGTCGAGCACCGTGCCGTCGCGCCGCTCGATGCGGCTGCTGTAATCCTCGCGCGCGTCACGGACGCCGGTGACGACGCTGTGCAATTCGCTCCAGACCTCGTCCTGCGGGAAGAGCGGCCGGCAGAGCCGGATGACCTCATCGATATGCGGCGCGCTGGCCGCGAGGTCGCCGCCCTGGATGCGCCAGGACTGGGCGAAGGCCGGGTTGGAGAGCTTGAGCCGCCCGTCCGAGCCGAACACCGCGACGCCTTCGCGCAGCGAGTCGAGCGTCTCGCGCTGGGTGCGGGACAGGGCGTTGAAGCGGGATTCCAGCGTGAAGCGCTCGGTGACGTCGTCATAAAGATAGGTAACGCCGCCCTGCGGATTGGGGCTGGCGACGACATGGACGGTGCGCCCGTCCGGCAGGTACCACCAGTCCTCGCTGGCGCGCGTCGCGGTATAGGCGGCCTGCGCCGCCGCCTTCCAGCTGCGGTAATCGCCGAGCTCGGGCAGGCGCCGCTCGGCGCGCAGCTTGTCGAGAATCTCGCCATCGGTCGGCTGGCCGTCGAGGAAGCCCGCTTCCAGCGACCAGAGCGCATCGAAGCCGGAATTGCGATAGACGAGGCGCTGGGTGCCGTCGAAGACGGCGACCGCCGTCTTGAGCCGATCGAGCGTGCGGACATGGGCGTCCATCTGGCGCTGGAGATCGGCCCGGACCGCCTCGAGCTCGCTCATGTCGGTGGCGAAGCCGGCATATCCGGTCGCGGTCGGCAGTTCCATGATGTCGAGCGTGCGCCGCTGTCCGGAGACGACGGCCGGCGCCCGCAGGGCGAAGGTCGCGCCTTCCCGGCGCGCCCGCGAGGCGGCATCGCGCTCGGTGCGGTCGAGCAGCTCCAGCCCGCTCTTCGCGACGGCGGCCGGATCGGCAGCTTCCACCGCACGCGCATAGGCGGCGTTGACCCAGGTGAGGCGGCCATCGGCATTGCGCATCCAGGCGGGATGCGGCAGCCCCGCGAGCAGGCTCGAAAGCGCCGCGTGGCCCACGGTCACGCGTTCGAGCTCGCCGCGCAGGGTCATGACCTCGGCCCGCTCGCCCGTGACCTCGCGGAAGCGGATCACCGCGCGCCCGGCGACGGGCCGGCCCTCGACGTCGATGAAAGGCCCCGCCTTGCTGCGCAGCGTGAAATTGAAGGCCTCGCCGCGCTGCTTCAGCGCATCGGTCGCGAGTTCCAGACGCTTGGCGTCGACCGGCGGCGCCCAGCTGCCATAAGCCAAAGCGAGCGTCGCACCGGGAGCCCCGAGGAAGCCGCTGTCGCCCTCGAAGATGGGCTCGGCATCACGGCCCTTCCAGCTCACCACCACCTGTGGATCGGCTGCGAGCAGGATCGAGAGCCGCTCCTGGTGGCTGCGCGCCGCTTCGAGATCGGCCGCGAGCTTGGCCTCGCGCTTCTGCCAGCGCGTCCGCTCGCGCACATAGATCAGCGATGTCGTCGTGGCGAAGACGGTCAGGCCCGCCAGGACCAGCGAAAGCCCGCCCGAGCCCATGGTATCGAAGGGTACCGGTGCCAGCCACTCGCTGCGCGCCATGGTCGGAACGGTGACCGACGCTGCCGCCAGCGCGGGCAGCAATGCGCGCGGTCGCCAGCCGCCATCTCGCTCCTGTCGCCTCGCCCGTGTCATCCCTGCGTCCGTCGTCTCTCCGGCGGCCTTGAGCCGCCCTGTCCATCGGGCCCGTCGGAATCGGCCGGGGGAGCTGGCAGGGCTGCCATCTCCGGAGGGGCCGATCCACGCTCGCCACCACGCCAATCACGTCAGAGCTTTCGATCCGGCCCGCGCATCGCGGCGGCCGAATCAGCCCCACTCTAATCATCGCTGGAGTCCGTCAGGAAGTGCTTAATGGCAGGTAAATCGTTCGATTTGCCGGCCGAGCCGGCGCATTGCCGGAGATCGTCAAGCAGTAGATGCCGTTAGCCGACGAGACACAATTTGTAGTGTCCCGGAGCCTGATTCCCGGAAGGCACAGACATGAAAAAAGGCCCGGCTGACGCCGGGCCTCGCGATCGAGAGCGCCGTGGCGCCTTGTCAGTAGCGGTAGAGCTCCGGCTTGAACGGGCCGGTCACCGGCAGGCCGAGATACTTCGCCTGCGCATCGTTGAGCACGGTCAGCTTGGCGCCGACCTTGGCCAGATGCAGCGCCGCGACCTTCTCGTCGAGATGCTTCGGCAGCGTGTAGACCTTGTTCTCGTACTTGGCGTGATGGTTCCAGAGTTCGACCTGGGCCAGCGTCTGGTTCGAGAACGAGCAGGACATCACGAAGGACGGATGGCCGGTCGCGTTGCCGAGGTTCACGAGGCGGCCTTCCGAGAGCAGGATGATGCGCTTGCCGTCGGGGAACTCGATCTCGTCGACCTGCGGCTTGACGTTGTCCCACTTGAAGTTCTTCAGGCCGGCGACCTGAATCTCCGAGTCGAAATGGCCGATATTGCAGACGATGGCGCGGTGCTTCATCGCGCGCATATGCTCGACGGTGATCACGTCGAGGTTGCCGGTGGCAGTCACGAAGATGTCGGCGCGCGGAGCGGCGTCCTCCATGGTGACGACCTCATAGCCCTCCATCGCCGCCTGCAGGGCGCAGATCGGATCGATCTCGGTGACGAGCACGCGGCAGCCGGCCTGACGCAGCGAGGCGGCCGAGCCCTTGCCGACGTCGCCATAGCCGGCGACGGCCGCGACCTTGCCCGACATCATGACGTCGGTGCCGCGGCGGATGGCGTCGACCAGCGACTCGCGGCAGCCGTAGAGGTTGTCGAACTTCGACTTGGTGACGCTGTCGTTGACGTTGATCGCCGGGAAGGGCATGCGGCCGGCCTTGGCCAGCTCGTACAGGCGGTGCACGCCGGTGGTTGTCTCTTCCGAAACGCCCTTGATCGCGGCGCGGGTCTTGGTGAACCAGCCCGGATTGGCCTTCAGCTCGCGCTTGATCAGCTTGAAGAAGATCGTCTCTTCCTCATTGCCCGGCTTGTCCAGGAACTCGGCCTTGCCGGCCTCGGCCTCGGCGCCGAGGATGATCAGCATGGTCAGGTCGCCGCCATCGTCGAGGATCATGTTCGGCGTGCCGCCGTCACCCCAGGTCGCAGTCTTCAGCACGTACTCCCAGTACTCTTCCAGCGTCTCGCCCTTGATGGCGAAGACAGGGGTGCCGGTCGCGGCGATCGCGGCGGCGGCATGGTCCTGGGTCGAGAAGATGTTGCAGGACGACCAGCGCACATCGGCGCCGAGATCCTTCAGCGTCTCGATCAGCACGGCGGTCTGGATCGTCATGTGCAGGCAGCCGGCGATGCGGGCGCCCTTGAGCGGGAACTTGCCCTTGTGCTCGGCGCGGATCGCCATCAGGCCCGGCATCTCGTCCTGGGCCATGTTGATTTCCTTGCGGCCGTAATCCGCAAGCGAGATGTCCTTGACGATGTAATCCGACACGGGTGGCTCCAATCGCTCAGCCTGAATGATGGCGCGCTCTCTAGCAGCGCACGGAGCGAATGGCAATCAAAGATATAAAGATGTCTTTATATGATTGCCTAAGCCTGCACAGCCGCCGTCATGCTCGGGCTTGACCCGAGCATCTCATGACGATGAGGCCATCGACCCGCAGCCTATCTGGAACGAGATTCCCGGATCGGCGCTGCGCTCGGAAATGACGCGCGAGCTACGCCCCTACTCGCCTTCGCCGAACCTGTCGGCGATCAGGGCCGCGAGGGCGTCCAGCGCCGGTTTCGCCTCCGCGCCCTTCGCGACGATGGTGATCGTCGAGCCGATGCCGGCGCCGAGCGTCAGAACGCCCATGATCGAGGTGGCGCCGACCGTCTCGCCGCAGCGGCTGACCGTGATGTCGGCTTCATAGCGGGCGGCGCATTGCACGAATTTCGCCGTGGCGCGGGCGTGCAGCCCCTTCTTGTTGACGATCTGGAATTCACCGTAGAGGGCCCCGGCGGGAATTTCGACTTCGGGGCAATCGCAGTCTTCGTCCATCCGCCCCTCTCGGCGCCGTTACTTGCCGGCCAACACGCGGCTGGCGACGGTGATGTATTTCCGACCCGCATCCTGCGCGCTGGTGACGGCTTCGTCGAGGGTCTTCTCCTCGCGCACGCTGGCGAGCTTGATCAGCATCGGCAGGTTGACGCCCGCGACGACGTCGATGCGGCCGGGCTCCATCACCGAGATCGCCAGGTTCGAGGGCGTGCCGCCGAACATGTCGGTCAGGATGATGACGCCACGGTCGGTCTCGACCTGCTCGACGGCGGCGATGATGTCGCGGCGTCGGCTTTCCATGTCGTCATCGGGAGCGATGGCGATGGTCGCGAGGTTCTTTTGGGGGCCGACGACGTGTTCGAGCGCAGCGCGGAACTCCGTCGCCAAATGCCCATGCGTCACGAGGACCAGTCCGATCATTCAATCCAGCACCGGCGAGCGCCGTCGGGCGCCCGGACAAGGTCGCGGGTTATGCGGCAGACGCGAGATATGCGCAAGCCATCGGCCGTCAAACTTGTCGAAATCGTGGTTAGCGGCCAGCGTCTGTGAATAAGTCGAGCGCGTTCAACGCAAGCCTCTCGTCGCCGGCGCGACCCGTCATGCGCAAGCGAGGGAGATCGATGCCCGCGAGGCTGTCGACGAGATCCTCGGGTTCGGGCATCCGCGCCGGCTCCTCGGCCGCCAGATCGACGAGGAGCCTGATCACGACCGCTCCAGTGTGGGGTTCGGGCGTCAGGCCGAGGCCGCGCCGCTCGACGATACCCTCCAGCGGCGCAACCGGTCGCGCCACCAGCCGATCGCCGGTCGCGACGAGTTCCGTCCGGTCATCGGCGACCAGCCGGGCGAAGCGCCCGGTCTGTCCGGCAAGCGCGATCAGGGCCAGCGCGAGCGTCGACTTGCCGCTTCCCGAAGCGCCGCGGATCAGGATGCCGGCCTCGCCGACGGCCACGACGGTCGCATGGATACGCGTTCGCTGACGCGCCTCGGCAGCCATCCCGCCGTCAGGCTGCATGGGCATAAGCCGCCGGCAGGCAGACGATGAAGCGGGCCCCAAGGCGCTGCGCCTCGCCATCCGGACCGACCGGCCCCAGCCGGTTCTCGGCCCGGATCGAGCCGCGATGCGCTTCGATGATCTGGCGCGAGATCGACAGGCCGAGGCCGGAATTCTGGCCGAACCCCTCGTTCGGACGATCGGTATAGAAGCGCTCGAAGATGCGCTCCAGCGCATGGGGCTCGATACCCGGCCCCTCGTCCTCGACGGTGATGAGCACGTCGTTGGCAACGCGCGAGAGCATGACCTTCACCGGCTTGTCGGGCGGCGAGAAGGAGCGGGCATTGTCGATCAGGTTGACCAGGACCTGGCCGATGCGGGAATCATGGCCGAGCACGAGGAAAGCATCGTCGCCCAGGCGCTGGTTGCGGCGATCGCTGCCCAGCTCGATCAGGGCCCGGCCTTCGCGGCGGGTCTCGTTCTGGATCGTGACCACGGCCTCCAGAACCTGGCTGACATCGACCGGGGCGGAATCGTTGCGAGCGAGTTCGGCATCGAGCCGCGAGGCATCGGAGATATCCGAGATCAGACGGTCGAGCCGGCGGACATCGTGCTGGATCACGGCCATCAGGCGCCCGCGCGCATCCTCGTTGCGGGCGCGGGGCAGGGTCTCGACGGCGCTGCGCAGCGAGGTCAGCGGGTTCTTCAACTCATGAGCGACGTCAGCCGCGAAGCTCTCGATCGCCTCGATGCGGCTGTAGAGCGCCTTGGTCATGTCGCGCAGCGTGCCGGACAAATGGCCGATCTCGTCGTGACGGCTGCTGAAATCCGGGATCTGCTCGCGCGACTTGACGCCGCGCCGCACGCGCTGGGCGGCATCCGCGAGCTTGCGGATCGGCTCGGCGATGGTGCCCGCCAGCAGGATCGAGAGCACGATCATCACGCCGGCGGCGACCGCGAAGACCTGGAAGATCGCGAAACGCTCGGCAGCGATCACCGCATCGATGTCGCCGCCTTGCGTGGAGAGCAGCAGCGCGCCCTTCACGGTGCGGAAGCGCTGCACCGGCACCGCCACCGAAACGATAGTCTGGCCGCGGGTATTGACGCGCACGACGCTCGCCGGCGCGCCGTTCAGGGCGCGGGCGACCTCCGGATAGGATTTGCCGTTGGCGTTCTCGAAATCGTCATAGGTCGGGACATCGGCCTTACCGAGCCGGTTGCGCAGCATGTTCCAGGTGCGCTCCAGCAGCGGCGGCTCGTCGGGCTCGCCGACGCGCGGCAGATCGAGGCGCAGCACGTCGCCGCGCGAATACAGGCTGCGCGAGTCGATGGTGAGCATGCCGTCCTTGTCGTAGACCCGGGCCCGGGTCTTGGTCGGCGTCACCAGCCGGCGCAGCAGCGGCGCGACCTTCTCGGGATTGATCGAGAAATCGAGCGGGTCCTCGGCAATGCCGGCGCTCTCGCCGGCCTGGAGCTGCAGCAGCTTGTCGGGATCGATGGTGATCGTGTCGATCTCGACCGTGGCGGAGGCCGCGATCGCTCCGGCGATGATCTCGCCCTGGGTCAGCAGGCTCTGGACGCGCGCCTCGATCAAGCCCTCGCGGAACTGGTTGAGATAGAGGAAGCCGATCAGCAGCGCGACGAGCCCGCCGAGATTGAGGACGAGGATGCGCCGCGTCAGGCTGGAGGCGGCGCGCAGCGAAATGGCGCGCGCCAGGCGCCGCCACGCGATGCCGGTGCGGCGACGCAGCACGGCACGCCAGCCGGCAGGCGGTGCTGACGCTCTAGCCTCGTTGTCGACGGTTGCCATGGCTGCGGCTTGCTTCCGCTCGGGAGGGTGGCTGCGGCGAATCCGCCGCGCGTCGGCCTTCCTTGCCTCAGGTTTCCTTGAAGCGATAGCCCACGCCGTAGAGCGTCTCGATCATGTCGAAATCGGCATCGACCTGATTGAACTTCTTGCGCAGGCGCTTGATGTGGCTGTCGATGGTGCGGTCGTCGACATAGACCTCGTCGTCATAGGCCGCGTCCATCAGGGCATTGCGGCTCTTCACCACGCCGGGGCGCTGCGCCAGCGATTGCAGGATCAGGAACTCGGTGACGGTGAGGGTCACCGGCTCGCCCTTCCAGGTGCAGGTATGGCGCTCGGGGTCCATGCGCAGCAGGCCGCGCTCCAGAGCCTTGGCATCCTCGGTGCGCGGGGCGGCGGTCGCATCCTTGGCGCCGGCGCGGCGCAGGATCGCCTTGACGCGCTCGACCAGCAGGCGCTGCGAGAACGGCTTCCGGATGAAATCGTCGGCGCCCATCTTCAGGCCGAAGAGCTCGTCGATCTCCTCGTCCTTCGAGGTCAGGAAGATGACCGGAAGATCGGATTTCTGGCGCAGGCGGCGCAGCAACTCCATGCCGTCCATGCGCGGCATCTTGATGTCGAAAATCGCGAGATCCGGCGGGTTCTGCTTCAGCCCGTCGAGGGCCGAGGCACCGTCGGTATAGGTCAGGATGCGATAGCCCTCGGCCTCGAGGGCGATCGAAACCGACGTCAGGATGTTGCGGTCGTCGTCGACCAGCGCAATCGTTGGCATAAGGCCTTCGTCTCTTTTTCTCGTTGCAATATACGGGCTCCCCTCTCGCGGGAGAGAGGCCAAAGCATGGCGGCAATCTAGCCGGAGCGGGGCGATTTGCCTATGTCCCCGTATCACAAGCCGGAAATCGCAGGGAGGTTCCATGGCCAGGGATGTCAAGGACGTGATTCAGCCGATGGACGAAGCCGTCCGACAGGAGGCCAGGGGCCTGCTGCGCGAGGCCCGCTCCGCCGCGCTCGCCACGCTCGGTCCCGATGGCCATCCCTCCGCGAGCCTGGTCGGGCTCGCCACCGACATCCAGGGCACGCCGATCATCCTGATCTCCGGGCTCGCCGCCCATACCGGCAATCTCGCCAACGACCCGCGCGCCTCGCTGCTGATATCGCCCGGCGGCAAGGGCGACCCGCTCGCCCATGCGCGGATCACGCTGAAGGTCCGTGCCCGCAAGATCGACCGCGAGAGCGAGGAAGGCGCGCGCATCCGCCGCCGCTATCTCGCGCGTCAGCCGAAATCGGCGCTCTATGCTGATTTCCCGGATTTCAGCTTCTTTGCACTGGAGATCGAGGGCGCGAGCCTGAACGGCGGCTTCGCCCGCGCCTTTGCGCCGTCACCGGCCGATCTCATGAGCGATCCAGCCCATGCCGCCGCGCTCGCTGAAGTCGAAGCCGGCGCCGTCGCTCATATGAACGAGGACCATGCCGAGGCGATCGGCCTCTATGCCACGCGATTGCTCGGGGCGAAGGCCGGCGATTGGCGGGCTATCGGGCTCGATCCGGACGGGCTCGACATGGCGCTCGGCAGCGCGGCGCTGCGCCTGCCTTTCCCGACCTCTGTGGACGGGCCCGCCAGCCTGCGGCGCATCCTCGCCGAACTGGCAGACAAGGCGCGTTCCCAGGCGACGTGACATCCCGCAAGCCGCCGGCATGCCCGGCTCCGGGAAGACACGCGGCCATTTACCACAGGTTGAAATTCAATCGATTTAGAAAACCTCGCGGCGACGGCGGGCCTTTTCAATGACTTGAGCGAGGCGACGCATCGCCTTAAAGAGCATCGTGGCCGCAAGGCCTCGCCTTCGACGCCCTGGGCCTCGCCACCGGCCCCGGCGCATTCGTGAAGACAACGGGCCGCCCTCAGCATGGCCGGCCTCCGGAGGAATTCAGTGGACATTATCGGTCAGTTCAATGTCGCCCATGGTGCCGAAGGCTTCGGCTTCCGCAAGCTCAAGGCCGTGCACTGGAACCTGGAAGCGCCGCAGCTCTACGAGGAATCGCTTCACCGGGGCGAATCCCAGCTCGCCCGCGGCGGCGCGCTCTGCGCCGATACCGGCAGCCATACCGGCCGCTCGCCCAAGGACAAGTTCACGGTGCGCGACGCGCTGACCGAGAACACGGTCTGGTGGGACAACAACCAGGCGATGAGCCCAGAGCATTTCGAGACGCTGCTCGGCGACTTCCTCGCCCATGCCGAGGGCAAGGAGCTGTTCGCGCAGGATCTCTATGGCGGCGCCGACCCCGTCCATCGCGTCAAGGCCCGCGTCTTCACCGAGATGGCCTGGCATTCGCTGTTCATCCGCAACCTGCTGATCCGGCCGCCGCGCGACGAGATCAACGCCTATGTGCCGGAGATGACGATCGTCGACCTGCCGAGCTTCAAGGCCGACCCGAAGCGCCATGGCTGCCGCAGCGAGACCGTCGTCGCGATCGACTTCACCCGCAAGATCGTGCTGATCGGCGGCTCGGCCTATGCCGGCGAGATGAAAAAATCGGTCTTCACCTATCTGAACTACGTCCTGCCGACCAAGGGCGTGGTGCCGATGCACTGCTCGGCCAATGTCGGCCCGAAGGACGATTCCGCGATCTTCTTCGGCCTGTCCGGCACCGGCAAGACCACGCTCTCGGCCGATCCGGAGCGCACGCTGATCGGCGACGACGAGCATGGCTGGTCGAAGGACGGCATCTTCAATTTCGAGGGCGGCTGCTACGCCAAGACGATCCGCCTCTCGGCCGAGGCCGAGCCGATGATCCATGCGGCCTCGCTGCGCTTCGGCACGGTGCTCGAGAACACCGTCATGGACCCGCTGACGCGCGAGGTCGATTTCGACGACCAGAGCAAGACCGAGAACACGCGCTCGGCCTATCCGCTCGACTTCATCCCGAACGCCTCGCGCACCGGCCGCGCCGGCATCCCGAAGAACATCGTGATGCTGACGGCCGACGCCTTCGGCGTGATGCCGCCGATCGCCAAGCTGACCCCGGCCGAGGCGATGTATCACTTCCTCTCCGGCTACACTGCCAAGGTCGCCGGCACGGAGCGTGGGCTGACCGGCGTCGAGCCGGAATTCTCGACCTGCTTCGGCTCGCCCTTCCTGCCGCGGCACCCGTCGGAATACGCCAACCTGCTGCGCGACTTCATCGACAAGCACCATGTCGATTGCTGGCTGGTCAACACCGGCTGGACCGGCGGCCAGTACGGCACCGGCCGGCGCATGCCGATCCGCGTCACACGCCGCCTGCTCTCCTCGGCGCTCGACGGCTCGCTCAACCGCGCCGATTTCCGCCGCGACCCCTATTTCGGCTTCGCGGTGCCGAGCTCGGTGCCCGGCGTCGAGCCGCATATCCTCTACCCCGTGAAGACCTGGGCCGATAAGGCCGCCTTCGCCGAGACCGCGAAGAACCTCGTCGGCATGTTCGCCAAGAACTTCGCCAAGTTCGAGGACCATGTCGACGACGCCGTGAAGGCGGCGGCGCCGACGAATTACCTCGCGGCCTGACGCCAAGCCCTCCGGGCTGTGCTACGAGAGGCGGCCATGGGCCGCCTCTTTTTCATTGTGCTGAAGCTTCTCCTCACCCTCGTCATTCTCGGCGCCGCGACCTGGGGCGCGGGGCTCCTGCTGTTCCGCCTCTCGGGCACGACCGCGACAATCGCCGCGATCGGCTTCGGCATCGCGGCGCTCGCCGGGCTCGTCGGCATCTGGACCAGCGACGCGCGCCTGTCGCTCGGCTTCGCCATGGTCTTCGTCGGCCTGCTCGGGTGGTGGAGCAGCCTCCAGCCCTCGCATGACCGCGACTGGATTCCAGAGCTCGCGCGGCTGCCCACCGTCACGCGCGAGGGCGAGGCCATCACCGTCTCCAACCTGCGCGATTTCCGCTGGCGCACGGAGGAGGATTACGACCAGCGCTGGGAGACGCGGCGCTATAACCTCGCAGCCGTCACCGGCGCCGATGTCTTCCTGACCTACTGGTCCGGCGAGGCGATCGCGCATCTGATGATCAGCTTCACTTTTTCCGATTCGGTGCCGCTCACCATCTCGATCGAGGTTCGGCGCGAGAAGGGCGAGGACTGGTCGGCGCTGGCCGGCTTCTTCCGCAGCTATGAGATGGCCTATGTCGCGGCCGACGAGCGCGACATCGTGGGCTTGCGCACCCATGCGCGGCGCGAGGATGCAAGGCTCTTCCGGCTCAGCGCCTCGGGAACGCAGGCCCGCGACCTGCTCGTCGCCTATATCGCGGATATCAACGACCTCGCCGCCAAGCCGCGCTGGTACAACACGCTGACGACCAATTGCACGACAGTGGTCTACCATCTCGTCGGCAGCGTCGCGCCGGGCTGGACATTCTCGCTACCGCTCGATCCGCGCGTGCTGCTCTCCGGCTACCTGCCCGGCTATCTCCAGCAGATCGGCGCGATCCGGCAGGATATCCCGCTGGAGGAGCTGGTCCGGCGCGCCCGCATCGGCGATCACGCGCGCACGCTCTCATTGGACGACCCGCAGTTCTCGGCGAAGATCCGCGAGGGCGTTCCGGCAGGGCGGCCGTGACACCCTGCTTTACCGGAAGAACAAGAAGGTCTGCACCACGAAGAGCGGGATCAGGATCGCCCCCGACCAGAGCATGTAGCCGAAGAAGGAAGGCATCTTCACCTTCCGGTCCTTGGCGATGGCGTAGACCATGAAGTTCGGGGCGTTGCCGATATAGCTGTTGGCGCCCATGAAGACCGCGCCGGCCGAGATCGCTGCCAGCGTCAGCGCCCCCGTCGTCATCAGCGCCTTCGGATCGCCGCCGGCCAGCTCGAAGAAGACGAGATAGGTCGGGGCGTTGTCGAGGAAGGAGGAGAGCGCGCCGGTCAGCCAGAAATAGGCTACCGTGTTGGCGCTGCCGTCGGCATTGGTGACGAGCCCGACCAGCGGCGCGAAGGCGCCCGCCTTCCCCGCCTGCAGCATCGCCAGAACCGGGATGATGCAGATGAAGATGCCGGCGAAGAGCTTGGCGACCTCCTTGATCGGCCCCCAGGAGAATTCGTTGCCGGCGCGGATGGGGCCGGGCGTGAGCTTGAGCGAGAGGCCGGCAAGCACGAGCAGGACGACGTCGCGCAGCAGGTTCTGGCCCTCGACGGGGACGCCATGCACGGTGAAGGCGACGCCCGGCTTCCAGTTCGCCGACATCAGGATCGCGACGATGACGCCGGCCAGCAACAGGATGTTGACCTTGCCCCAGAGCTTGATGGCGCGGTCTGGCGTCGGGTCCTTGAGCTTCGGAAAGCCCTCTTCCTTGCGGAAGAGAAAACTGTCGAGCGCGTAGAACAGGGCAAGCAGCACGATGACGGCGAAGGCCGTCTCGGGCAGCAGATGTTTCGTGGTCCAGAAGAAATCGACGCCGCGCAGGAAGCCGAGGAACAGCGGCGGGTCGCCGAGTGGCGTCAGCGAACCACCGATATTCGAGACCAGGAAGATGAAGAAGACGACGACATGGACGTTGAAACGCCGGTCGTCATTGGCGCGCAGCACCGGCCGGATCATGATGATCGAGGCGCCGGTGGTGCCGACGAAGCTTGCGAGCACCGTGCCGATCGCCAGCAGCACCGTATTGGTCGCCGGCGTGCCGTGCAGGTTGCCCGAGATCAGAATGCCGCCCGCGATGGTGAAGAGCGCGAAGAGCAGGATGATGAAGGGGATGTAGTCGAGCAGCGCGGTGTGGAGCAGAGCCCCCAAAGCCGGATCGGCGCCGCGCAGCAGAAACAGCGGCACCAGCGTCAGCAAGGCCCAGAACGCGGCGAACTTGCCATAGTGATGCTCCCAGAGATGCGGGAACAGCACCGGGCCGAGTGCGATCGAGAGCAGCATGCCGGCGAAGGGCAGGGCCCAGCCGACACCCATGCTCGCGCCACCGATATCGCCCGCGGCCCAGGCCGTGCCCGGCGTTACGGCCAGCGCGAGCGACGCCATCGCGATCAGCCTGCCGACGCGCCTCTTCATCGCCCGGCCTCGCCTCAGGGCTTCGGCGGTGCGCCGATGACCGGCGGCGCATTGAGGTCGAACCCACCCGGCAGACCCGAAGCACCAAGGCCGGGGATCTGGATCGAGTCGAACTGCTTGTCGATCGCCTTCTGGTCGAGCTGAATCGCGGAGGCCTTGTAGTGCATCACCATGCTCGGGAAGAGCACGACGAGGGCGACCATGATGCACTGGATCACCACGAAGGGCACCGCACCCCAGTAGATCTGGCCGGTGGTGACGGGCTCCATCATCCGGCCGGTGACGCGATCCTTGTAGGCGTTCTTCGGCGCGACCGAGCGCAGGAAGAACAGGGCGAAGCCGAAGGGCGGGTGCATGAAGGAGGTCTGCATGTTCACGCCGAGGATGACACCGAACCAGATCAGGTCGATGCCGAGCTTTTCCGCCGCGGGTCCGAGCAGCGGCACGATGATGAAGGCCAGCTCGAAGAAGTCGAGGAAGAAGGCGAGCAGGAAGACCATCACGTTGACGACGATCAGGAAGCCCGTCGCGCCGCCCGGCAGGCCGACCAGCAGATGCTCGACCCAGAGATGGCCGTTGACGCCGTAGAAGGTCAGCGAGAACACGCGCGCGCCGACCAGGATGAAGAGCACGAAGGCCGAGAGCTTGGCGGTCGATTCCGTCGCCTGCTTCAGCAGGTCGAAGGTCATGCGCTTCTTGCCGTAGGCGAGCAGGATCGCGCCGGCAGCACCCATCGCGCCGCCCTCCGTCGGCGTGGCGACACCGATGAAGATGGTGCCGAGCACCAGGAAGATCAGCGCCAGCGGCGGCACCATCACGAAGACGACCTGCTCGGCCATGCGCGAGAGCAGGCCGAGGCCGAGGAACTTGTTGACCAGCGCGATGACGAAGGAGATCGCCACCATCAGCGACATCGTCAGCACGACGAAATCGGCGCCCGCCTGCAGCTTGGTGAAGAGCTTCATGTAGGCATAGGCGAGGACGAGCGAGATGACCGCGACCACGAGCAGCGACAGACGGCGGGTCTTACCATCGGCATCCCGCAGGGTCTGCGCCTCCGGCGGCAGGCCGGGCGCGCGATTGGGATAGACGATCGTTATCAGGAAGACATAGCCCGCATACATCGAGGCCAGCACGAGGCCGGGAATGAAGGCGCCCTCGTACATGTCGCCGACCGAGCGGCCGAGCTGGTCGGCGAGCACGATCAGGACGAGCGAGGGCGGGATGATCTGGGCGAGCGTGCCGGAGGCCGCGATGACACCTGACGCGAGGCGCCGGTCATAGCCGTAGCGCAGCATGATCGGCAGCGAGATCAGGCCCATCGAGATCACCGAGGCCGCGACGACGCCGGTGGTGGCAGCGAGCAGCGCGCCGACGAAGATCACGGCATAGGCCAGGCCGCCGCGGATCGGCCCGAAGAGCTGGCCGATGGTGTCGAGCAGGTCCTCCGCCATGCCGGAGCGTTCGAGGATCAGCCCCATGAAGGTGAAGAACGGCACCGCCAGCAGCACGTCGTTGTTCATCGTGCCGTAGATGCGCTCCGGCAGCGCCTGCAGGAAGTTCTCCTGGAACAGGCCGAGCTCGATGCCGATCAATGCGAAGAGCAGGCCGTTGGCGGCCAGCGCGAAGGCGACGGGATAGCCGAGCAGCAGGAAGACGACGAGGGCGGCGAACATCACCGGCGCCATGTTGACGCGCAGGAAATCGCCGACACCGCCGCCCGCCGCAAGGGCGTCGCCGGTATGAAGGCCGAAGAAGACGAGGAGCGTGAGCGCGAGCAGCAGGCCGGCGGCGCGCGGAAGGCGATGAGCGTGCATGGGACGGTTCCGGACTTCTTGCGGGCCGCTCACGAGGCGAGGCCCTGTTCCTTGGCTTGGTCGAGCAGGCGCTGGGCTTCCGCCTCGGCCGCCGCGGCATGGCCGAGCGCCGCCTCGTGATCCTCCAGGTCGCCACGCATGATCGCGATCTGCTTGATGATCTCGGAAACACCTTGGAAGGTCAGCATCACGAAGCCGATGACGACGAGCCCCTTGGCCGGCCATTGCGGCAGGCCGCCAGCCGAGAGCGACTGCTCGTTGATCGCGTAGGAGCGCATGAAGAACGGCCAGGAATGATAGACGATCAGCAGGCAGAACGGCATCAGGAAGAGCACATGGCCGATGAGCTCGATCCATTGCCGCACGCGCTGCGGCAGCATGCTGTTCACGATGTCGATGCGGATGTGCTCCTTCACCTGCATCGTCCAGGACGCGCACATCAGGAAGACCGCGCCGAACAGCATCCATTGCAGTTCGAGCCAGGCATTCGACGAGACGTTGAAGACCTTGCGGATGATGGCGTTGATCGCCGCCACGAGGACCGCGACGAGGATCAGCCAGGCGATCTTTTTGCCGATCTGGCTGTTGACCGCGTCGATGACCCGGCTGATGGCAAGGAGACCCTTCACATTCCCGCTCCCGTGAGGGCGCAATTCTGCGCCGTTTCCGCCCCTTTGTCGGCAGGATCGGTATAGGAGGGATGCGCGCCACGCAAGACGGTACGGGTCTTATCCATTGGACGAAAGGCGGGGTCGCGGCTGCCTGTTTTCGCGTCAGCAGATGGCGGGAGAGTGTCGTCGGCGGCGAAGCGAATAATCGTTATGTTCGCATTCATCTTCGGAGAACATTATTCTCCCGGCTGCTTCCACCCCATCGATTCGAGGCGCAGATGTGCCGCTTCCTCGCCTATTCCGGCGTTCCCGTCTTCCTCGAGGACTTCGTCGCCTCGCCCTGCCATTCGCTGATCCACCAGTCGCTCCATGCCGAGGAAGCCAAGACCGGCACCAATGGCGACGGCTTCGGCGTCGGCTGGTATGGCGAGCGGCCCGAGCCCGGCCAGTACCGCGAGGTCAGGCCCGCCTGGTCCGACGAGAACCTGCTCTCGATCGCACGGCAGGTGCGCTCGCATCTGTTCTTCGCCCATGTCCGCGCCGCGACCGGCACAGCGACGACGCGGGCGAACTGCCACCCCTTCGTCCATGGCCGCTACCTCTTCATGCATAACGGCCAGATCGGCGGCTATGGCACGATCCGCCGGCGGCTGGAGGCCCTGATTCCGGATTCGCTCTACGACGCCCGTGCCGGCTCGACCGATTCCGAAGCGCTGTTCCTGCTCACCCTTTCCCATCTGGCCGAGGGCATGGCGCCCGGCCAGGCGCTGGCCGCAGCGATTGTCGATGCGCTCGCGCTGATGGAACAGGCCGGCATCCGCGAGCCGCTGCGCTGCGCGGCGGCGCTGGCCGACGGCGACAGCATCCATGCGGTCCGCTGGTCCTCGGACACCAAGCCGCCGAGCCTCTATGTCTGCGAACGGCCCGACAGCGTCGTCGTCGCTTCCGAGCCCGTCGATGCCGCGCGCGAATGCTGGCAGGCCCTGCCCTGCAACACGCTGGTCACGGTGCGGGGCGGCGCGGTGACGTTCTCGCCCTTCGAGATTGCGCTGAAACAGGCGGCCTGAGCCGGTATCAGCCCATCATCGCAAGCCGCTGGCGGGCAGAACAGCCATGCGCCGCTCGCCCTGACACGCCCCCGGTTGCGTTCCTACGTCGAGAGCCTAGCCTTGCTGTCCGGCGAGGCTCTCTCCGCGAAAGGCACGGGCGATGAAGAAGGGTTCCGATCTTCTGGTCGAGGCGCTTGAGAACGAGGGCGTCGATCGCGTCTTCGGCGTTCCCGGCGAGGAAAATCTCGACGTCGTCGAATCCCTGCGCAAATCGAAGATCGAGCTGGTGCTGACGCGGCACGAGCAGGCCGCCGCCTTCATGGCCGCGACGCATGGGCGCCTGACCGGCCGCCCCGGCGTCTGCATCGCGACCCTCGGGCCGGGCGCGCTCAATTTCTCGACCGGCGCGGCCTATGCCCATCTCGGCGCGATGCCGATGATCCTCATCACCGGGCAGAAGGCGATCATGACCGCCAAGCAGGCGCGCTTCCAGATCGTCGACGTCGTCGCCTCGATGCGCCCGCTGACCAAGATGACGCGCCAGATCGTCAGCCCCGCCAGCATTCCCTCGGTGGTGCGCGACGCCTTCCGCGTCGCGATGGAGGAGCGGCCGGGCCCCGTCCATCTCGAACTGCCGGAGGACGTGGCGGCCGAGGAGGTCGAAGACATTCCGGCGATCCCGGTCCATCCGCTGGACCGGCCGATCGCGCCGGCCGGAGCGATCGATCGGGCTGCACAGATGATCCTCGCCGCGAAGCGGCCGCTGGTGATGATCGGCGCCGCCGGCAACCGGCCGCGCCTGGTCGAGCCGCTCTCGGCCGCGGTACGCCGCATCGGCTTGCCCTTCTTCAACACCCAGATGGGCAAGGGCGCCGTCACCGGCGGCTCGAACCTCTATCTCGGCACGGCGGCGCTCTCCGAGGGCGACTATGTCCATGAGGCCGTCGCCGCAGCCGACCTGATCATCGCCGTCGGCCACGACACGATCGAGAAGCCGCCCTTCCTGATGCGCAATGCCGGCGGGCCGAAGGTGGTCCATCTCGGCTTCCAGTCGGCCAATGTCGAGCAGGTCTATCACCCCGACGCTGAGGTGATCGGCGATATCGGCGTCACGATGACCGGGCTTGCCGAGCGGCTGGAAGGCAAGCTGCCCGAGCAGAAGCAGACGCTGGAACTGCGCCAGAAGATCCTGGCGAAGATCAATGCCCGCTCGGAAGAGGACCGTTTCCCGGTGACGCCGCAGCGGCTCGTCCACGACGTGCGGGCGGTGATGCCGGAGGACGGCATCGTCTGCCTCGATAACGGCATGTACAAGATCTGGTTTGCGCGGAACTACCGCACCCATGTCGCCAATACGCTCCTGCTCGACAATGCGCTGGCGACGATGGGGGCTGGCCTGCCCTCGGCGATGATGGCGGCGATGCTGCATCCGGAACGGCGCGTCATGGCCGTCTGCGGCGATGGCGGCTTCATGATGAACTCGCAGGAGATGGAGACGGCGGTCCGGCTCGGGCTCAACCTCGTCGTGCTCGTCCTCAATGACGGAGCCTATGGCATGATCCGCTGGAAACAGGCCGTCGACCAGTTTCCGGATTACGGCATGACCTTCGGCAATCCGGATTTCGTCGCCTATGCCAAGGCCTATGGCGCCAAGGGCTCGCGCGTGGCCTCGGCCGAGGCACTGGTGCCCACTCTGGAAGCCGCCTTCAAGGGCGGCGGTGTCCACCTCGTCGATTGCCCGATCGACTATTCCGAGAACACCCGCGTCCTCGTCGAGGAACTCCGGAACAAAGTGCCGGACGTCGATCTCGCCTGATCCCCGGCACTTCAAGCGAATTCAAGGAGACGACCATGCTCCAGGTTGTTCAAGCCTATGACCGCGCTCCGATCACCGAGATCGAGACCGATGACGAGGCCGCGCTCGAACGCAAGCTCCAGGCGGCTGAGGCCGTCTTCAAGGATCGCGACAACTGGCTGAAGCCGCATCAGCGCATCGCGATCCTGCGCAAGCTCGCCGGCCTCCTCGAAGCCAGGCGCGACCATTTCGCCATGCAGATCGCGCGCGAAGGCGGCAAGCCGCTGCCGGACGCCATCGTCGAGGCGAACCGGGCCGTCGACGGCGTCTACAATGCCGCCGAGGAGCTCCGGAACTTCGCCGGGCGCGAGATCCCGATGGGCCTCTCCGCAGCGGCGGCCGATCGCTGGGCCTTCACCACCAAGGAGCCGATCGGCATCGTCGCGGCGATCTCTGCCTTCAACCACCCGCTCAACCTGATCGTGCATCAGGTCGCGCCGGCGATCGCGGTCGGCTGCCCGGTCATCGTCAAGCCGGCCGGTACGACGCCGCTCTCCTGCATCGATTTCGTCAAGCTGGTGCATGAGGCCGGGCTGCCGGAAGCCTGGTGCCAGACCTTCGTGCCCGCAGAGACGGCGCAGGCGGAAAAGTTCGCGACCGATCCGCGCATCGCCTTCCTCAGCTTCATCGGCTCGGCCAAGGTTGGCTGGTACCTGCATTCGAAACTCGCCCATGGCGCCCGCTCGGCGCTGGAGCATGGCGGCGTCGCGCCCGCGATCGTCGACAGGAGCGCCGATCTGGACGCAATCATCGAGCCGATCGTGAAGGGCGGCTATTACCACGCCGGCCAGGTCTGCGTGTCGACGCAGCGGATCTACGTCCATGATGCGGTCATCAACGACTTCACCGAGCGGCTGGTCGCCCGCGTGAAGAAGCTGCGCACCGGCGATCCGACGCTCGCCGATACCGAGGTCGGCCCGCTGATCATCCCGAAAGAGGCTGACCGCGTCGCTTCCTGGATCGACGAGGCCGTGAAAGGCGGTGCGAGGCTCGCGACCGGCGGCAAGCGGCTCTCGGAGACGACGCTGGAGCCGACCGTGTTGATCGATCCCGATCCGGAAGCCCGCATCTCCAGCGAGGAGGTGTTCGGCCCGGTCGTCGCGATCTACCGCTACAGCAAGCTCGACGACGCAATCGCGCGGGCGAATTCCCTGCCCGTCGCCTTCCAGGCCAGCATCTTCGCGCAGGACATCGATGTCGCGATGCGTGCGGCGAACCGGCTCGACGCCTCCGCCGTGATGGTCAACGATCCGACCAGCTTCCGCGTCGACTGGATGCCCTTCGCCGGCCGGCGCGTCTCGGGCTACGGCACTGGCGGCATCCCCTACACGATGCATGACATGACGCAGGAGAAGATGATCCTGCTGAAGCGGCGGTGAGGAGGCGCGGCCTCGCCGTCATGGTCGGGCTTGTCCCGGCCATCCACGTCTTCCCTTGTCCGATGCGGTGTTCAAGACGTCATGCTCGCCACCGGGGCGAGCATCACGGTAGCGGCAAGACGACAACGCCGAGACGCGTGCAGCTCCATGCTCTCGCAAGTATCCGGAGCATTCTCAATAGTTTACGATCATTCTAAACTATCAGGATTTGGTTGACCCCTGCGCTGCGCCTGCCTAGGCACGGAGGATCTGCGCCGCGAATAGCCTGATCGCGACGTGCAACCGGGCCGGGTTCGCCGTGATCGTACCGTTTCTCATCATGCTCCGCGAAGGCATCGAGGCCGCGCTGATCGTCGGCATCGTCGCGAGCTATCTGGTCAGGAGCGGGCGGCGCGAGTGGCTGCCGGCGCTCTGGATCGGCGTCGGCCTCGCCTGCGCGGTGAGCCTCGCGGCCGGCGCGGCGCTCGACATCATCGTCGGTGAATTGCCCCAGCGCGGACAGGAATTGTTCGAGGCCGTGATCGGCCTGATCGCAGCGGCGATGCTGACCTCGATGGTGTTCTGGATGCGCAAGGCGGCGCGCTCGATCAAGGGCGAATTGCAGGCCGGCGTCGATATGGCGCTGGCAGGCCCACATCAGGGGCTCGCGCTGGTCGGACTCGCCTTCCTCGCCGTCGTGCGCGAGGGGCTCGAATCCGTCTTCTTCCTGCTCGCCACCTTCCAGCAGAACAGCGGCTGGGCTCCTGCGATTGGAGCCGGACTCGGCATCGGATTGGCGGCCATCATCGGCTATGCGATCTATGCGCTCGGGGTGAAGCTCAACCTGCGCAGCTTCTTCCGCTGGACCGGCATCCTGATCCTGTTCGTTGCGGCCGGACTCGTCGCGAATGCGGTACGTTCCCTGCACGAGGCCGGGCTCTGGAACCATCTCCAGCAGAGCGTCTACGATCTCGGTACGATGCTGCCGGCCGACAGTGCGCTCGGCACAGTCCTTTCCGGCTTCTTCGGCTATCAGGAGCGGGCGGTGCTCGGCGAAGTCATCGCCTATCTCGCCTTCCTGATCCCGATGCTCGCCCTGTTTCTGGCTGGCGGCCGGCCGGAACAGGCAGCCGCAGCGCCCCGCCTCGAAACGCGGCGCTCGCCCCGCCTGAAACTGGCGGGCATCGGCACGCTGCTGCTGGTCTGTGGCGGTGCCGGCGCCTTCATCTATGCGGCCGGCACCGGCGCACGGCGAGCGGCCCAGGCCGGCACGGCCGATATCGCCATCGCGATCACCGACCGGACCTGCCAGCCGGCATCGCTGACGATCCCCGCCGGCAAGGCCAGCTTCGTCGTGACCAATCGCGGCGAGCGCGTGCTGGAATGGGAGATCCTCGAGGGCGTCATGGTCGTGGAGGAACGCGAAAATATCGCGCCCGGCCAGTCGCGGCGGCTGACGACACGGCTCGATCCGGGCGAATACGCCATCACCTGCGGATTACTGAGCGCACCGCGCGGCCGCCTGGTCGTGCAGGCTTCGACGACGCAGCCGCACCCGGCCCTGACCCTGATGGACGTGGTCGGGCCGGCCGCCGAATATCGCGCCTTCCTGAGCGAACGTTCGGTCGCGCTCGGCACCACGCTCGACGCCCTCGAAAAGGCACGGGGCGCCGGCGATACGCAGGCCGCGGGCAAGGCCCATCGTGAGGCTGCTGCGCTGCTACCCGCCCTCCGGCCCGCGGCGGCGGGCGATGCCGAACTCGAAACCCTCTTCGGCAAGCTGCAGGCGGCCCTGGCGGGCGATGCAACGGCAGCGGATGCCGAGGCCTTCCGCGCCGCGCTCGCCCAGCGCACCGTCCTGCCCGATACGATGCTGGCCGGCGCGATCAACCTCCTGTCGCCTCCGGACAGCGAGACCGGCTCGCCCGAGGATGTCGCCGCCGCGCGCGATATCGCAAAGCTGCTGCTGCCGCTGACGGCACGCGTCGACCCCGAGCTGGCAGGGCGCGTCCGGGCCGACCTCGTGGCCTTGCCCAACGACGCCAAGCCGGGCGGGGCGCTGCGGGCGCTGGCCGAGGATCTCGCGGCCATGCGCAAGGCGCTCGCTTTGCCCGAAGCGGAGCGCAAGTCATGACCAAGCCGACCAATCCCTTCACCCCTTCGCGACGCGCGCTCCTGACCGGCGGCGCAGTCGCCCTCGGTAACGCCTCATTGGCGCAGGCAGCGACCGAACCGGCCCAGAACCCGGCGGCAGCGCCGGAAAGCGGCACGACCGCACAGCGCCAGCCCTTCCATGGCATCCATCAATCCGGCATCGTCACGCCGCGCCCGGCGACCGGGCTCGTCGCCGCCTTCGACGTCACCGCGACCTCGCTCGACGAGCTCGAACGGCTGTTCCGGCTGCTCAGCGAGCGCATCGCCTTCCTGATGCAGGGCGGAGAAGCCCCGACCGCCGATCCGGGCTTTCCGCCGCCGGATAGCGGCATCCTCGGGCCGGTCATCGCGCCCGACAATCTCACCGTCACCATCGCGCTCGGCGCTTCGCTCTTCGACGAGCGTTTCGGACTCGGGCCGCTCAAGCCGAAGCATCTGCAGCGGATGAAACGCTTCCGCAACGATGCGCTCGACGGCGCGCTCTGCCATGGCGACCTCTTGCTGCAATTCTGCGCCAACACCGCCGATACCAGTATCCATGCGCTGCGCGACATCCTGAAGAACGCACCGGACCTGCTCCTGCTGCGCTGGAAGCAGGAGGGCACGGTGCCGGTGCTCAAGCCGAAGCAGGGCGAACCGGCCGAGAGCGCACGCAACCTGCTCGGCTTCCGCGACGGCACCGCCAATCCCGACGCCGCCGACACCGCGCTGATGGACCATCTCGTCTGGGTGCAATCTGGCCCCAGTGAGCCGGACTGGGCCGCAAATGGCAGCTATCAGGTCGTCCGGATCATCCGGAATTTCGTCGAGCGCTGGGACCGCACGCCGCTGGGCGAGCAGGAAGCGATCATGGGCCGCGAGAAGGCGAGCGGCGCGCCCTTCGGCGGCAGACGCGAATATGACGAACCGGTCTATGCCGACGATCCCGAGGGCAAGCGCACCAGGCTGGATGCCCATATCCGGCTCGCCAATCCGCGCCGGCCGGAGACCGAAGGCAGCCGCATGTTGCGCCGGCCTTTCAACTATTCCAACGGCGTCACGCGCGCCGGCCAGCTCGACATGGGGCTGCTCTTCATCTGCTTCCAGCAGGACCTCGAGCGCAGCTTCATCGCCGTGCAGAAGCGGCTCGATGGCGAGCCGCTGGAGGAATACATCAAGCCCGTCGGTGGCGGCTATTTCTTCGCCCTGCCGGGCGTGCCGGATGGCGGGAGCTATCTAGGCGCCGGGCTGATCCAGGCCGCGCGCGGCATCGCACCGGCCTCGACGACCTCTTCCCCCCGCAAGACAGGAGATTGATATGAGCTTGCGTCTCGCAGGGCTGGCCGGAGCCAGCCTGATCGCCGCTGTGACCGTCGGATCGGCGCAGGCCGCCTCGCCGCTCGACCTCGTGGCGCCGGTCGCCGAATACAAGCTCTATGTCTCGAAAGGCGTCGACCAGCTGGTGAAGGACACCAAAACCTTCACCGACGCGGTCAAGGCCGGCGACCTCGCCAAGGCCAGGGCGCTCTATGCGCCGACGCGCGTCTCCTACGAAATGAT
Source organism: Allobosea sp. AK1 (assembly GCF_006714945.1). Lineage (NCBI taxonomy): Bacteria > Pseudomonadati > Pseudomonadota > Alphaproteobacteria > Hyphomicrobiales > Alloboseaceae > Allobosea > Allobosea sp. AK1. Next base: position 2,847,007 of record NZ_VFMG01000001.1, on the reverse strand, counting down.
CGAGCCCGTCGCCGAGCTGTTCAGCGATCTCGACGGCAAGATCGACGCGCGCGCCGACGACCATGAGAAGAAGGAAGAGGACCCGGAATTCACCGGCTTCCACCGCCTCGAATACGGGCTCTTCGCCAAGAACAGCACGGAAGGGCTTGCTTCCTTCGCCGACAAGCTCATCGCCAACGTCACCGAATTGCAGAGCCGCATCAAGGGCCTGACGGTTCCGCCGGACAAGATGGTCGGTGGCGCGGCGGCGCTGATCGAGGAGGTCGCGGCGACCAAGATCTCCGGCGAGGAAGACCGCTACAGCCATACCGATCTCTGGGACTTCCAGGCCAATGTCGACGGCGCCAAGAAGATCGTCGACCTGCTGCGGCCGCTCGTCGTCAAGGAAGACAAGGCGCTGGCCGGCAAGATCGACGCCAATTTCGCGACCGTCGACAAGACGCTGGCGAAGTACAAGCTCAAGGACGGCGGCTTCGAGACCTATGACAAGCTGAGCGAGGCCGACCGCAAGGTGCTGGCCGCGATGATCACGACGCTGGCGGAGGATCTCTCCAGGCTGCGCGGCGTGCTCGGCCTCGGCTGACATCAACCGGTTACGCAAGCGCGCCACTCGACAGGTGGGAGCCGATGCGCCATGGACGGCGCATCGGCGCGTGACGCCCCTCGCAATCCTGTCAACGGACCGCCAGCATGACCGCCTCCACCACGAACGCTCCCGCTTCCCAGGGCCGCATCGCCCTGCTCGGTGCGCCCATCGAGGTCGGCGCCTCGCGCCGCGGCGCCCTGATGGGCCCGGCCGGCTTGCGCACCGCCGGCCTCGTCAGCGTGCTGGAAAGCCTCGGCTACACGGTCAGCGACCATGGCGACATCCTGCCGCGCGACCTGACCACGGTCGACGGCCCGGCCCCGGCCAATGCCCGCTTCTACAACGAGATCGCCGCCTGGATGCGCGCGCTCAGCGCCCGCGCCTACGAGCTCGCCCGCTCCGGCGACACGCCGATCTTCCTCGGCGGCGACCACAGCCTGTCGATGGGCTCGGTCAACGGCGTCGCCCGCCACTGGCAGGAGCAGGGCCGCAAGCTCTTCGTGCTCTGGCTCGACGCCCATGCCGATTTCAACATGCCGGCGATCTCTCCTTCCGGGAACATGCACGGCATGTCCTCGGCCTTCCTCTGCGGCGAGGCCGGGCTCGACGACCTGCTGGGCTCCGAGCCGCGCGCCTCGATTTCGCATGAGCAGCTCAGCCTGTTCGGCATCCGCTCGATCGACCCGCTCGAGAAGGCGGCGGTCAAGGCGCGCGGTGTCGATATCGCCGACATGCGCGCCATCGACGAGCATGGCGTGGGCGTGCTGATCCGCAAGGTGATCGAGAAGGTGCGCGCCGCCAACGGCGTCCTGCATGTCTCGTTCGACGTCGATTTCCTTGATCCGCCGCTGGCGCCCGGCGTCGGCACCACCGTGCCGGGCGGCGCGACCTATCGCGAGGCACATCTGGTGATGGAGCTCTTGCACGATTCCGGACTGGTCCGCTCGATGGACATCGTCGAGCTCAACCCCTTCCTCGACGATCGCGGCCAGACGGCCCGCCTCGCGGTGGAGCTCGCCGGCAGCCTGTTCGGCCAGCAGATCACCGATCGGCAGACGCCGTCGAACGCGATCGGCGCGGCATAAGCCGCATTTCCGCGAAAGCCGATCTTCATCCTTGCCTGATAGAGGCCATTTCGTCGGCTTTCGGTCGATGGAATGGGTTCAAGCATGAAGATCGCGCTCGTCGGTACGGGTTTCGTCGCCGACTACTACATGACGACGCTGGCGAACCACCCGACGCTCACGCTCGCCGGCGTCTGGGATCGCGACAGCGCGCGGCTGGAAGCCTTCCGCGCCTTCCACAATGTGCCGGCCTATCCGGATCTCGATGCCCTGCTGGCTGACGCCGCAGTGCAGATCGTCGTCAACCTGACGACGCCGGAGAGCCATTACGAGATCACGAGTCGAGCACTCGCGGCCGGCAAGCATGTCTATTGCGAAAAGCCGCTGGCGATGGAGCTGGCGCAGGCCGAGGCGCTGGTCGCGCAGGCGCAAGGCTCCGGGCTGACGCTCGCCACCGCGCCCGCCAACGGGCTCAGCGATGCCCATCGCCTCGTCGAGGACGCCTTGCGCTCCGGCCGGATCGGGACGCCTCGCTTGGTCTACGCCGCGCTGGAGGACGGCCCGGTCTTCCGCGACAAATGGGCAAGCTGGCGCTCGCGCTCGGGCGCGCCCTGGCCGGGGCTGCACGAGTTCGAGATCGGCTGCACACTGGAACATGCCGGCTACGCGCTGTCCTGGCTGGTGACGCTGTTCGGCCCGGTCGAGAGCCTGACCGCCTTCTCCGCCGTGACCTTCCCCGACAAGGGACCGGGCACCGAACGGATCACGATGGCACCGGATTTCTCCGTGGGGTGCCTGGTCTTCCGCTCGGGCGTCGTCGCAAGGCTGACCAACGGGCTTGCCGCGCCCCGCGACCGCTCGCTACAGGTCTTCGCCGAGAAGGGCTCGCTGACGGTGCGGGACCTCTGGGACAACCGTTCCGTCGTCCAGGTCGGGGAGACCGGTGCGCCGCGGCCGCTGATCGGGCGCATTCTGACGCGGGCCGAAGCGAAGCTCGGGCGTGCGCTGCCGTGGAAGCCGACGCCGGGGCGCAAGCTGACCTATCCGGCCCAGCCGATGAGCAGGGCCCTGCCGGGCTATCCCTCTCAGATCGATTTCATGCGCGGCGTGGCGGATCAGGCCGAGGCGATCCGGCGCAGCGAACCGCCGCGTTTCTCGGGCGCGCTCGCGCTGCACATCACGGAGCTTGCGCTCGCCCTCAACAATGCCCGCGACCTGGCTCAGCCCTACAGGCCGCGCTCGCGCTTCTGATCGGGGTCGAGGCCGGGCCTCTCAGCTCACAGTCCTGAACTGCTCGCGCTGCGAGAACAGCGAGGCCGTCCCGCCGGTATGGAGGATGCAAGCCGGCTCGCCCGGCGGAATCGTGCCGTTGGCGACGAGATCGAGGAAACCGGCGCAGGTCTTCGCCGTGTAGACATGCTCGATCAGGATGCCCTCGGTGCGGGCGAAGGCGACGATCGCCGCTTCCGATTCGAGGGTCGGCACGCCCCAGCCGCCACCGAGATGAGCCATGTGATAGTGCAGCGGAGCCTCGCCGAGATCACCGACCGCCAGGCCAGTCCGCTCACCGATGCCCTCGTAGATCCGGCGGATGCGCTTCCCCAGCTCTGCCTGCCCGTATTCGACGCTGACGAGATGAACCTGAAAGGGGTGGCCGAGCATGGCATTGCCGAAGATGAAGCCGGCCTCGGTCGGCCCCATCGAGCCCGCCAGGAAGACATGGCGGAGCGGTGCCGATTCGCGTTGCGACTGCTCATGCAGTTCGAAAGCGGCGAGGATATAGCCGAGCGCGCCCAGAACGGCATCGCCGACGATGTAAGGCGCCCGTCCCTGCCGCATCAGCTCCGCGGCCGCAGCCTTCATCGCCGCCCCACGCTCTTCCTCGCCGACCGGGCCGATGAAGCGGGTTTCCGCGCCGAACAGCCGGTTCAGGAACGAGCGCTCGCGATTCGCAGGGCTGTCCTCGGCATTGTGAATGATCACGCAATCCAGCCCCGCCATCGAGGCGGCGGCAGCGGTGAGGCGGCAGAGATTCGAGGTCGCCCCGCCCGCGACGAGCACTATGTCGGCGTGCTCGCGCAGCGCGGCGCCGAGCCAGAATTCGAGGCTGCGCAGCTTGTTGCCGCCGAGCCCGATCTCCATCAGGTCATCGCGTTTCATGTAGAGGCGCGGACGACCGAGCTTTCGCTCGAAACCGGAGAGCCGCTGCAAGGGCGTCGGCGCCTTGACCAGGTCGTAGCGCGGCTCGCGCAGAATGCTCTGCAAACCCGACGTCACGCCGACCGCTTCTTGCGATCGTCCTTGCGCGGATCCGGCTCGGCCGCCGACTTGGACGCCCGCGCGAGCGTCTTGATCGCCAAGGGCGGCTTGCCCGACTTTTCCGAAATGACCTGATCCTGCTCCATGATGGCGGTGCGGGCCGGCTCATCGCCGTCCAGGCCGCCGAGCAACGCCGTCGGAACGCGCCGGTTCGAGGTCCTCGAGCCGTCCTCGTAGACGACATCGAACATGGTGAACTCGGTATCGAGGGCTTTGGATTTCGTGCGCTTGGCCATTCCTGCTTCCTTGTCCGGAGCGTGCAACTCTCACGCTGACGCTCGCACGGCAAGCCGCCGGGATGATTCGCGGCTTCCAGCGGAGCAAAGGGACGCGCCAGCGTGTCGATGAGGCGAGAGGGAGGGAGCGCTTGGCCGATTCCGCCGCTCGGGCTCGGCCGATCCGCGATATGCGGCAGAGCTTGGACGAATCAGGCCAGGCGCGGCGATGATCTTCCATCACGCTTTCAGCCGGCCCCGGACCGTTCGCAATTTGGGGAGCGCCGAAGCGTCGATCCGCAACGAACCAAGGCAGCCGTTCGCGGAGGAAAGAGATTTGGTGGAGCCAGGCGGAATCGAACCGCCGACCTCTTGAATGCCATTCAAGCGCTCTCCCAACTGAGCTATGGCCCCACTCGCGATGATCGGCTTGGGGACCGATCACCAACCGGATTTTGGTACCGCCTCGGCGGTTCCGTCCGGGCCGCCCGGCGGCGACGAAGCGCTCTATAGGCGGCTCGGGCGGAAGACACAAGCGCCTAATGTCGCTTTGTCGTCATCTTTTTCAGAGGCTGAGGATCAGTTGTCCTCGTCGCCCTCGATGTCGCCATCGATCAGGTCGGCGACGTCGTCGTCGCCTTCCTCATCTTCCTCGAGGAAGGTGTTGTCGTCCTCGTCGTCGCCGACGTCCTCGACCTCGATATCGTCCTCGCTGGTGACGACGGCTTCCTTCTCCGACGCCTCGGCATCGGCCTCGTCGAGCGAAACGATCTCGACGGCGCTGTCGGCGGACTCGGTCTCGTCCTCCTCGTCGGGCTCCGGCTTCGGCGCCGGTGCGGCCTTGGCCTGCGGCTCGAAGATCGCCCGGGGATAAGCCTGCCCCGTATAGGGCGAGACGATCGGGTCCTTGTTCAGGTCGTAGAATTTGCGCCCCGTGACCGGGCAAACGCGCTTCGTTCCGAGTTCCGGTTTCGCCACTGCGTCGGACCTTCAACTATCATGTTCTGAAAAGCAGGCGCGTCCGTTAGTCGGGGCGAGCGATGCTGTCAAATACTGATTTGCAGGGAGCGTCAAACCCGGAGCTCGAAGCGACGGTTTCGCGCACCGCGCCGCGCGCGTCTTGGCGCGCCGCGCGCGACCATGCTACGGCCTTGCGCGCATTCCTTTTCGGCCCGCTTGCAGAGACCGCGCCCCGTGTCCCACGACCATGAACCCGTCCCCGTCACCGCCCGCGCAGGCGGCCCCCTCAAGGGCCGCGTCCGCGTGCCCGGCGACAAGTCGATCTCGCACCGGGCGATGATCTTCGGCCTGCTCGCGATCGGCGAGACCAAGGTCACCGGCCTGCTCGAAGGCGAGGACGTGATGCGCACCGCCGCAGCGGCCCGCGCGCTCGGCGCCATCGTCCATCATGACGGTCCGGGCGCCTGGCGCGTGCAGGGCGTCGGCGTCGGCGGCCTGCGCGAACCGGCCGGCATGCTCGATTTCGGCAATGCCGGAACCGGATCGCGCCTGATGATGGGCGTCTGCGGCTCGCATCCGATCACCACGACCTTCGACGGCGACGCCTCGCTGCGCAAGCGGCCGATGCGGCGCATTCTCGACCCGCTCGAACAGATGGGCACCGTCGTCGTCTCGCAGCAGGAAGGCGGGCGCGTGCCGCTGACCCTGCGCGGTCCGAAGGAGGCGATCCCGATCGTCTATCGCCCGCCTGTCGCCTCGGCGCAGATCAAGTCGGCCGTGCTATTGGCCGCGCTCGCCGCGCCCGGCGAGACCACGGTGATCGAGGCGGAAGCGACCCGCGACCATACCGAGAAGATGCTGGCGCATTTCGGCGCCGAGATCACGGTGACGCCTGAGGGCGAACATGGCCGGCGCATCGTGCTCAAGGGCCAGCCGGAGCTGAAGGCGGCGCCGATCGTCGTGCCGGCGGACCCGTCCTCGGCCGCCTTCCCGCTGGTGGCGGGGCTGATCGTGCCGGGCTCGGACATCCTGATCGAGAGCGTGATGACCAATCCGCTGCGCTCCGGCCTGCTGACCACGCTGCGCGAGATGGGCGCCGACATCACCGTCGAGCGCGAGGCCAATGAGGGCGGCGAGACGGTCTGCGACCTGCGGGTGCGCGCCTCCGGCCTGAAGGGCGTGACGGTGCCGCCGGAGCGGGCACCGGCGATGATCGACGAGTACCCGGTGCTGGCGGTGGCCGCCTCCTTCGCCACGGGCACGACGCGGATGCGCGGCCTGCAGGAACTGCGCGTCAAGGAATCCGACCGCCTCGCCGCGGTCGAAGCCGGGCTGAAGGCTGCCGGGGTAAACTGCCGGATCGAGGGCGATGACCTCATCGTCGAAGGCTCGGGCGGCGAACCGGTGCGTGGTGGCGGGCCGATCGCGACCCATCTCGACCACCGCATCGCGATGAGCTTCCTCATCCTCGGGCTGGCGACAGAGCAGCCGGTCGTGGTCGACGACGGCGCCATGATCGCCACGAGCTTCCCGAGCTTCATCCCGCTGATGAACGGCCTCGGAGGCCAGATCGGATGAGCCCGGCGACGCGGCCCGGCCGCCTCGTCATCGCCGTGGACGGCCCGGCCGCTTCGGGCAAGGGCACGCTCGCGCGCCGGCTGGCAGCGCATTACGGGCTGCCCTATCTCGATACCGGCCTGCTCTACCGGATGGTCGCGCGCGCCATGCTCGATGCCGGCCACGACATCCACGACGCCGTCGCAGCCGAGCAGGTCGTCAATAGCTTCGACGAGACCGCCTTCCCTGAGGAGCGGCTGCGCGGCCGCGAGATCGGCGAGGCGGCCTCCGTGGTCGCGGCGATGCCGGTGGTACGCGCCGGCCTGCTCACCCGGCAGCGGCGCTTCGCAGCGCAGCCCGGCGGGGCCGTGCTCGACGGGCGCGATATCGGCACGGTGATCTGCCCGGAGGCGCCGGCCAAGCTCTTCGTCACCGCGACACCAGAAGTCCGCGCGGCACGCCGGCACAAGGAGCTGATCGGGCGCGGCGAGGCGGTCACCCTCGACGGCATCCTCGCCGATATCCGCCGCCGCGACGCGCGCGATTCCGGCCGCAGCGATGCCCCGCTCAAGGCGGCCGAGGATGCGGTGGTGCTCGATACCTCGGCGCTGACCGTCGAGGAGGCGGCCTCCGCCGCGATCGGCATCGTCGAAGGCCGCCGCGCCGCCTGAGAGCGCCGCTCGCGAATTTGCTATCGAAACAGGCGCCGTCAGCCGGATTTTCCGGCTTGGCGAGCGTCCCGGCCAAGCGCACACTTCCCTTCGCGAATAGGCGACGGAGGTGGCGATGCGGCGCTGGCTGTACGGTCTCTCATGTCTGGCAGTGGCGGCGCTCTGGCAGCCCGCCCTGCCACGAGCGCAGACGGCGGCGCCACCGCCCGAGGAGGTCGACGTCGCGCTCGTGCTGGCGGTCGACGTTTCCTATTCGATGGATCTGGACGAGCTCGCTTTGCAGCGCAACGGCTATATCGAGGCCTTCCGCTCCAAGCAGCTTCACGACGCCATCGACAAGGGCGCGATCGGCAAGATCGCCGTGACCTATTTCGAATGGGCCGGCGGCGGTTTCCAGTACATCGTCCGGCCGTGGAAGGTGATCGACAGCCCGGCCGCGGCGATGGCCTTCGCCGAAGAGCTCGGCGAGGCGCCGACACGACGCGGCCGGCGCACATCAATCTCGGGCGCGATCGATCTCGGCGTGCAATTGCTGGAGCAGTCGAACGTGACGGCGATGCGGCGCGTGATCGACATCTCCGGCGACGGCGCCAACAATGACGGGCGCCCGGTCACCACGGCGCGCGACGAGGCTGGTGCCAAGGGCATCGCCATCAACGGCCTGCCGGTGATGCTGAAACAGGCAGGCTATTTCGACATCGACAATCTCGACACCTACTACACCGACTGCGTCATCACGGGGATCGGCGCCTTCGTCATTCCAATCCGCGAGAAGAGCCAGTTCGTCGAGGCGACGAAGACGAAGCTGCTGCGCGAGATCGCCGAGGCGCCGGCCGATGCCACGGTCCAGAAGGCGCAGTCCGGCAATATCGCGACCTGCCTTGCCGGCGAGCGGCAATGGCGCGACCGGATGGGGAACTAGATTTACGTCCCCCTCGGCTTCGCCCGCGTCGTCGGCAGCGCGGCGGCGGGGTCGTCCGGCCAGAGATGGCGGGGATAGCGGCCCTTCATCTCCGATTTCACCGCAGCCCAGGAGCCGCGCCAGAAGCCGGGTAAATCGCGGGTGACCTGGATCGGGCGGTGTGCCGGTGAGAGCAATTCCAGCACCAGCGGCACGCGCCCGCCGGCTAGCGCGGGGTGGATCGCAAGACCGTAGAGTTCCTGCACACGCACCGAGATTGTCGGGCCGGCCTCGGCGGCGTAGTCGACCGCGAACGAGGAGCCGGTCGGCGCGGTGAAATGGGTCGGCGCCTCCTGATCGAGCCGGCGCTTCAGTTCCCACGGGAGCAGCCCTGCCAACGCAGAATCAAGATCGGAAGGCTGTATCGCGGCGAGTGAGGCGCGGCCGACGAGGTGCGGCGCCAGCCAGAGTTCCGGCTCCTCGGCCAGGCCTTCATCGGAAAGGGCGGGCCAGCCAACTTCCGGTTCTGCCTTGCGCAGGAAGGCGGTGCGCTCGCGCAACTGGTTCTGCCCCTTGCTCCAGGGCAGGAGACCGATGCCGAGTGCGGCGATGCCCTTGGCCAACGCCTCGGCATTCTCCGACGTGTTCGCAACGGAGAGGGGTCGCTCGGACAGGGAAAGCGCTCCGTAACGGCGCACGGCCCGGACGCGCAGGGCGCGCGCCGTGCGATCGAAGCTCGCCTCCTCGCGCTCCGCGATGGCGAAGGGAGCGAGGCCATGCGAGACGAGCGCCGCGATCTCGGCTTCGCTGATCGCGGCGGCGGCCATGATGCGGGCCTGCTGGGCCGCGCCGGTCATCTCCGCGACGACGATGTAAGGCTCGCGCGCCAGGCGCTGCGACGGCTCGAGCGCGCCGCCGCGGCCATTGGCGAGGAGGTACTGGCCCGAACCCGGCGCGCGGGCCTTGGCGACACGGTCGGGATAGGCGAAGGCGAGCAGGAGCCCGGGCGACAGGATATCGTCGGTTGAAGCCTGATCCTTGCCGACGCTGCGCCCGGCGATTCGTGCCCAGCCTTCGGCAAGACGGCGCATATCGCCGGCCCGGCCACCGCGCTCGCGGCCGTAGCGTTCCAGCCGTTCGGCCAGATCGATCACATCGCCACCGAGGCCACGCTCGACCAGCACGGCGGCGAGATCGGCGGCAGCGTCCGCCTGTCCGAAGCGGGCGGCAGCCACGACCATGCGAGCCAAGCGCGGCGGCAGGGGCAGCGCCTGCAAGGCGCGCCCGTCCGGCGTGATCCGGCCATCGGCATCGAGCGCGCCGATATTGCTCAGGAGCGCGCGGGCTTCTTTGAGAGCCGGCGCGGGCGGCGGATCGAGGAAGGCGAGGCTCAATGGATCGCCCACCCCCCATGCCGCGCAGTCGAGCAATAACGGACTGAGATCGGCCGAAAGGATTTCGGGCCGGGCGAAGGCTTCGAGCGCGCCGGTCGCGGCCTCCTCCCAGAGCCGGTAGCAGACGCCCGGCTCGGTGCGGCCGGCGCGGCCGCGGCGCTGATCGGCGGCGGCGCGGCTGACGCGGCGGGTCTCCAGCCGGGTCACGCCGATATCGGGTTCGTAGACGGGAATGCGGGCGAGGCCGGAATCGATCACGACGCGCACGCCCTCGATCGTCAGCGAAGTCTCGGCGATGGCCGTCGCGAGCACGATCTTGCGCCTGCCGGCGGGTGCCGGCAGTACGGCACGATCCTGCTCGCGCTGGTCGAGCGCGCCGTAGAGCGGAGCGATCTCGACAGCCGGATCGCGCAATCTCTCGCGCAGGCGCTCCTCGACGCGGCGGATCTCGCCCTGACCGGGCAGGAAGACGAGCTGCGAGCCCGGCTGCTCGTTGAGCGCCAGCAGAACCGTCTCGGTGACCTGATCCTCGATGCGCTTCAGCGGGTCGCGGCTGCGATAGCGCGTCTCGATGGGATAGGCGCGGCCCTCGCTTTCGATCACCGGGGCATCGCCGAGCAATTTCGCGACACGGGCGCCGTCCAGCGTCGCGGACATCACGAGGATGCGCAGGTCCTCGCACAGGCCGCCCTGCGCATCGAGCGCCAGCGCCAGCCCGAAATCGGCATCGAGCGAGCGCTCGTGGAATTCGTCGAACAGCACAGCGGCGACGCCGTCGAGCGCGGGATCGTCGAGGATCATCCGGGCGAAGACGCCTTCGGTGACGACCTCGATACGCGTCTTCGGCCCGATCTTCGAGCCGAGGCGGACGCGTAAGCCCACGGTCTCGCCGACGCGCTCGCCCAGCGTCTGTGCCATCCGGTTCGCCGCGCCGCGGGCCGCAAGGCGGCGGGGTTCGAGCACGATCAGCTTGCCGCCTTTCGTCCAGGGCTCGTCGAGCAGGGCGAGCGGCACGCGCGTGGTCTTGCCGGCACCGGGCGGGGCGACCAGCACGGCATTCGGCCTCGCGCGCAAGGAAGCGGCGAGATCGCCGAGGACGGCATCGATCGGGAGGGGCGTGTCGAAGGCGCGCATGCCCGGCCGATGTGGCGCAGGCGCGTGCCGCACGCAAGCCACTCGCCAGCCGGCGCTCATCATGCTAACCGCTGCGGCATGACTGAGACCGGCCAGACCCGCATCCAGAATCGTTTCCAGGCCTGCGCCCGCGAGGGCCGGGCGGCGCTCGTGACCTTCGTCACCGCCGGCGACCCGGATTTCGAGACCTCCAGCGCGATCCTCGCGGCCCTGCCCGGAGCCGGCGCCGATGTGATCGAGCTCGGCGTGCCCTTCACCGATCCGATGGCGGACGGCGTTCCCGTCCAGCTCGCCGGCCAGCGCGCGCTCAAGGCCGGCCAGACGCTGCGCAAGACGCTCGCCATGGTCGAGAGCTTCCGCAAGGCCGGCCATGACACGCCGATCGTGCTGATGGGCTATTACAATCCGATCTACGCCTATGGCGTCGAAGCCTTCCTGACCGATGCCCGCCGCGTCGGCATCGACGGGCTCATCGTCGTCGACCTGCCGCCGGAAGAGGACGAGGAGCTCTGCCTGCCAGCGCTGCAAGCCGGCGTCTCGTTCATCCGGCTGGCAACGCCGACGACGGACGACAAGCGCCTGCCCAAGGTGCTGCAGAACACCTCCGGCTTCGTCTATTACGTCTCGGTGACCGGCGTGACCGGCGGCGCCATCGCCGATTATGGCGCTGTCGGCGATGCCGTCGCCCGGATCAAGCGCCATACCGACCTGCCGGTGGCCGTCGGCTTCGGCGTCAAGACTGCCGAGGATGCGGCCACCATCGCCAAGCGGGCGGACGGCGTCGTCGTCGGCTCGGCGCTCGTCGAACGCATCCGCCTTTCGCTCGATGACCAGGGCAAGGCCACGGAAAAGACGGTTTCGGCTGTCACCTCGCTGGTCAGCGAACTCGCCCAGGGCATCCGCTCCGTCGCCAAGGCGGCCTGAGCCCGGTTTCATGCGACGGTCGCGCCGCTTGCCCATCGACCGGCGCGACCTATTTCAGGCCTGACGGCGCGCAAGCGCTGAAAGCCCATCAGGGATTCATCCGATGAACTGGATTTCCGAAGTCGTCCGGCCGCGCATCAAGACGCTGTTCAAGCGCGAGAGCCCCGAGAACCTCTGGATCAAGTGCCCCGATTCCGGGCAGATGGTGTTCCACCGGGATGTCGAGGCCAATGGCTATGTCATCCCCGGCTCCGAGCATCATATGCGCGTCACCGCGCCGGAGCGTTTGCGCCTGACCTTCGACGACGGCAAATGGCTCGACGTCGCGCTGCCGGAGGTCGCGGTCGACCCGCTGAAGTTCCGCGACGAGAAACGCTATGTCGACCGCTTGAAGGACGCCCGCGCCAAGACCGGCGCGCAGGACGCCTTCAAGATCGGCTATGGCCGGGTCAAGGGCCTGCCGATGACGCTGGCCGTGCAGGATTTCCACTTCATGGGCGGCTCGCTCGGCATGGCCGCGGGCGAGGCCTTCGTGAAGGGCGCCGAGACCGCGCTCGACAAGAAGACGCCCTATGTCGTCTTCGCCGCCTCGGGCGGCGCGCGCATGCAGGAAGGCATCCTCTCGTTGATGCAGTTGCCGCGCACGACCGTCGCGGTCAGGCGCCTGCGGGCGGCGGGCCTGCCCTATTTCGTGGTGCTGACCAACCCGACGACCGGCGGCGTCACCGCCTCCTACGCCATGCTCGGCGACATCCACATCGCCGAGCCCGGCGCGCTGATCGGCTTCGCCGGCCCGCGCGTGATCGAGCAGACCATCCGCGAGAAGCTGCCGGAGGGCTTCCAGCGCTCCGAGTACCTCAAGGATCACGGCATGGTCGACATGGTGGTGCATCGCCGCGACCTGCCGGAGACGCTCGCCCGGCTCGGCCGCCTCCTGACGAAGCAGCCGGCCGCGAAGGACGAGGCTGCGCCCGCGCGCCCGGTGGCCGAGGCGGTCTGAGCGGTTCGAGTTAGTTCACGGCTGGGGGCCGTTACGTCATGGGGTCTTCCGACGCCTTGCTCGCGCGCTTCATGGCGCTGCATCCCAAGCTGATCGATCTCTCGCTCGGCCGCATCCTGACCCTGCTCGAACGACTCGGCGACCCCCAGAAGAAGCTGCCGCCGGTGATCCATGTCGCCGGCACCAACGGCAAGGGCTCGACCATCGCCTTCATGCGGGCGATCCTCGAGGCAGCCGGGCTGTCGGTCCATGTCTACACCTCGCCCCATCTGGTGCGCTTCCATGAGCGCATCCGGCTGGGGGCGCCCGGCGGCGGGCGCTTCGTCCCCGAGGACAAGCTGGTCGAGGCGCTGGAGCGCTGCGAGGCCGTCAATGCCGGCGATCCCATCACCTTCTTCGAGATGACGACGACGGCAGGCCTCCTGCTCTTCGCCGAGCATCCGGCCGATGTCCTGCTGCTGGAAGTCGGGCTCGGCGGGCGCTTCGACGCGACCAATGTCATCGCCCACCCGGCCTGCACGGTGGTGACGCCGGTGTCGCTCGATCATTCCGAATATCTCGGCGACACCGTCACCAAGATCGCCGGCGAGAAGGCCGGCATCTTCAAGCGCGGCGCGCCCGCCGTGATTGCGCCGCAGGAACCGGAGCCGACCGCGGTTCTGGAAGCTGCCGCCGAGCGCGCCGGCGCCTCGAAGATCCTGATCGGCGCGCAGGATTTCAACGTCCACGAGGCCGGCGGGCGGCTGGTCTATGAAGACCAGGACGGTTTGCTCGACCTGCCGCTGCCGCGCCTCTCCGGCCGGCACCAGCACATCAATGCCGGCACGGCCATCGCGGCCTTGCGCGCTGCAGGCTATGGCGCCCTGCCGGCGCGCGCCTTCGAGGACGGCATGCGCAACGCCGACTGGCCGGCGCGGTTGCAGCGCCTGTCGCGCGGCGCGCTGGCCGAGATCGTGCCTGATCGTGCCGAGCTCTGGCTCGATGGCGGCCATAATCCCGATGGCGGGCGCGTCCTCGCCCAGGCGATGGCCGACCTCGCCGACCGCAATCCGGCACCGCTGGTGATGATCGCCGGCCTGCTCTCAACCAAGGACGCCGCTGCGACGCTCGGGCATTTCAAGGGGCTGGCGCAGGCGCTCTACGCCGTGCCGATCCAGAATTCGCTAGCCGCGCGCCCGGCCGAGGAGGTCGCCGAGGCCGCCCGCAACGCCGGGCTCGCCGCCGAAACCTCCAGCTCGGTGGAACAGGCGTTGCGGACGATCGCAGCACGGGACTGGCCGGCGCCGCCGCGCATCCTGATCTGCGGCTCGCTCTATCTCGCCGGCGAAGTGCTCTCGGCCAACGGCACGCCGCCGACCTAGGTCTTTCCGCGTCTCGACCTGTCTTGCCATCGAGGAAAGCCATGCCCATTCCAGGACTGACCGTCCTCGCCGCCGCCCTGCTCTGCAGCCTGCTCGGCGGCTGCGTCACGACCGAAGGAACAGCACAGGGACAGAGCGAAGGCACGGAGCGGGTCGCATCGGGCAAGCGCACCTTCCTGCAGAAGACCTTCATGACGATGGACGAGCGCTGCCGGCCGATCCCGCGCCCTAAGGGCGTGCTGACCGAGCCGCCCCGGCATGGCAAGGTCAGGCTGGCGACCCGCAAGGCCGCGGCCGAATACGGGCCGGGGCCATTCCGGCATTGCAACGGCAGGGTCGGGCCGTCTCTCGCGTTCGAGTATACCTCCAAGCGCGGCTATCGCGGCGCCGACAGCTTCCTCGTGCGCATCCGCTACAATGACGGCGAGATCCGCTACGAGCGTTTTGAGATCACCGTCGACTAGCTGGAGAAAACGTTATGCAGCGAAGCTTCGGAGCGTCAGGGCCATCCGTCCCGCCGATCGGCCAGGGCAGCTGGTATAGCGAACAGGGTGACCGGCGCGAGGCGATCGCCGCCTTCCGGCGCGGGCTCGATCTCGGGCTCTCCCATATCGACACGGCCGAGATGTATGGCGACGGCCGCTCCGAAGCACTGATCGGCGAGGCCATCGAAGGCCGGCGCGACGAGGTCTTCCTCGTGTCGAAAGTCCTGCCGCATAACGCCTCGCGACGCGGCGTGCAGGCCGCCTGCGAGCGCTCGCTGAAGTATCTCAGGACTGACCGGCTCGACTGCTACCTGCTGCACTGGCGCGGTCCGCATCCTCTAGCGGAAACCTTCGCCGCCTTCGAGGCGCTGAAGCAGGAGGGCAAGATCCTGTCCTGGGGCGTCAGCAATTTCGACGAGGACGATCTCGACGAGGCGCTCGCAACCGCAGGCCCCGGCAAGATCGCCTGCAACCAGGTGCTCTACCATCTGCGTGAGCGCGCCATCGAGCATGCGGTGATCCCGTGGTGCGAACGCAATGGCGTCGCCGTCACCGCCTACAGCCCCTTCGGCCATGACGATTTCCCGGCTGCCGGCAGCGCGCCGGGCAAGGTCCTGGCCGAGATCGCCGCAAGCCATGGCGCGACGCCCCGGCAGGTCGCGCTCACCTTCCTGACGCGGCGCGAAAGCGTCTTCACGATCCCCAAGGCCGGCCGGGTCGCCCATATCGAGGACAATGCCGGGGCTTTGAACCTCGCGCTGTCCGAAGCCGAGATCGCCCGGATCGACGCCGCCTTCCCGCGTGGGCGCAAGCCCGCCTCGCTGCCGATGATCTGAGCCGCCGGAAACCACGTTCCGCCTTCCGGCTTTACAAGCCGGGGCCGTCGGCGCTTTCCTAGAGTCAAGGGCGGCGGCCACCAGAGCTCGACAACGCCTCATTCAGCAGCTTGCGTCTTTCGGAGTGAGTGTGATGCGTCGCGTTCTCGGCCTCCTGGCCGCCCTCGTCCTGTCGGCCTTCGCCGGCTCCGCCCATGCCGGCGTCAGCGTCAATGTCGACATCGTCGCCCAGCGCATGACGGTGACCACGACCGATGGCGAGGTCTACGACTGGAAGATCTCGTCCGGCCGCAAGGGTTTCCGTTCGCCCAACGGCGTCTATCGGCCGACCCGGCTGGAGAAGAACTGGTACTCGCGCAAATATGGCGGCGCGATGCCCCATGCCGTGTTCTTCCGCGGCGGCTACGCAATCCATGGCACCGGGGCCGTCGGCGCGCTCGGCCGCCCGGCCTCGCATGGCTGCATCCGGCTGCACCCCGCCAACGCCGCAAAGCTCTTCGCGCTGGTGAAGAAGCATGGCTCCAGCCAGACCCGGATCGCGCTGCACGGCGCCGTACCCGACAATCTCTCGCGCTTCGCCAAGGCCTCCTCGCCATCGAAGGCCAAGCTCGCGAAGACGACCTCGTCCAAGCACAAGATCGCCAAGGCGAAGCATCGCAGCAACGCCATGAGCGTCGCGCAGCAGCGCCGCGGCGGTGATTGGGAAGCGGCGCGCGGCCAGATCCTGCTGCGCCCCGCCCTGCCGGCCGGCGCCTATGGCTACCAGCCTTATTACCCGAGCGGCTACGGCTGGCGCTAAGCTTTAGAGAGCTTCCGGCGCGATCCTGAGCCAGCCTTCCAGCGTCTCGCCCGGCGCCAGGCGCTTGAGCGGCGCGGCGGCCCGCGCTGCCGGCTCGCTCGGTGCGCCGATCGCATGGCTCTGTGGCTCGACGCAGAGGAAATCCGCGCCTGCCGGCGCCCAGACCACCGGGCAGTCGAGATTGTCGCTCGCGGTCAGGGTGACGGCGAGACCGGTCGAAGGCGTCTCGATCCGGGCTGTGCCGTCCCAGCCGAGGAAGCTCCAGGCGGTCACGCTCTCCGCGCGGAAGGGGTGCGCTTCGGCATAGGGGCCGCCATCGGCGAAAGCCTGCTGGCCGGTGGCGCGGAAGGCTTCGCCGAAGACCAGCGCGCCCTTGCTGCGCATCACGAGGCTCGTATCGGCGGCACAGGGAAACCAGGGATGATGGCCGATGCCGAACGGTAGTGCCGCCTGCGCCTCGTTGGTGATCGCCAGTCGGATGGTCATACCGGCATCGTCGAGGGTGACTTCCTGGACCGCCCGGTAGCGATAGGGGTCCGCCCCCTCGGTGCGGCGATGTTCGAGGACGGTATGGCTGCGGTCATACCGCAGGACATCCCAGGCGGCTTGCCAGCCGAAGCCGTGAATGGCGCCGCCGGGATCGTTCTGCGGAACGAGGAAGCGCTGCTCGCCATCGTCGACGACGCAGCCGAAGGCGCGGTTGGCGAAAGGCAGGAGTGCCCAGGTCCCGAAGAAGTTCGGCGAGGTCGTGCCCGGCTGCCGCCCGGTCGGCGGATAGAGCACGTCATGGCTACGCCCGTCCGGCCCGCGCCAGCTCAGAGAGGAGACGATCCCGCCCGCCTCGGGAGAGATGGCGGCGTCGAGGCCCCCCGCTTGCAGTTCGAGCATCCGGCTTGTCCGATTCGTTCTCGCACCCAAGGCCAGCAGGGTTGCCGCGAAGGCCGACCATATACAAGGCCTCGGCGCCGGCCCTTGACCCGATGGAATGCGGCGGAGACAGTCGCCAGCCTTGGATCACCGCGCGTCCTATCGGACGTGCAGTGATCCATATATTTGCTGTCGCATCGGACCGAAAAGTGGCTCCCACTTTTCGGTCCAATGCTGCTGCCGGAGCCTGCCATGCCCAAACCTCTGATCGCGCTCGACTGGGGCACGACCCGCGCGCGCGCCTTCCTGATCTCGGAGACCGGGGAGGTGCTGGAGCGGCGCATCGCCGATCGCGGCATCCAGTCGGTTCCGGCGGGCGGCTATCCTGAAGCCTTTGCCGAGCTCGCCGGCGACTTCCGCGAGACTGCGCCCGATGCCGCGATCGTGCTCGCCGGCATGGTCGGCAGCCGCAACGGCTGGATCGAGGCGCGCTACGTCGCCTGTCCGGCCTCCCCTGCCGAGATCGCGGCCGCCGCGATCCAGGTCGCGCTCGATGCCGGGACGACGGCGACCATCCTGCCGGGCCTGAGCTGCGACGATGGCGCCTTCGACGTGATGCGCGGCGAGGAGACCCTGATCGTCGGCCTCGGCCTGAGCGACGGCATCGCCTGCCTGCCCGGCACCCATTCGAAATGGGCCGAGATCAAGGAAGGTCGCATCACCCGCTTCGCCAGTTTCATGACCGGCGAAATCTACGGGCTGCTGCGCAACGACTCGATCCTCGCCCGGCTCGCCGAAGCGCCTTCGGACGCTGACACGGCTGATGGCGCCGCGCGCGGTCGCCTGGCTGCCGGCCGGCCGGGAGGGCTGCTCAACACGGCCTTCGCCGCACGTACCGAAGTTCTCGCAGGCCGGATGACGGGTGGTGCGGTCGGCCCCTATCTCTCGGCGCTGCTGGTCGGGCAGGAAATCGCCGGGGCCGAAGCATTGTTCGGCAAGGGCCAGACGATCCATCTCGTCGCAGACGGGGCTTTGGCCGAGAGCTACGGCGCCGGCTTGCAGGCGCGGGGGCATGCCATTCAACTCGTCACGCCCGAGGCGGCCTTCGTCGCCGGCGTGAGGCGGCTCGCGGCGGATCTTTCTGCATGATCGTTGTCTTCGGCTCCATCAATATCGACCTCGTCACACCGGTCGAGCGCCTGCCGGGATCGGGCGAGACCGTGCTCGGACCGGGCTATGCCCTGCATCCGGGCGGCAAGGGCGCGAACCAGGCTCTCGCAGCCCGCCGCGCCGGCGCGGATGTCGTGCTCGTCGGCGCGACCGGGCGGGACCGATTCAGCGATGCCGCGCTGGCGCTGCTCACAGCCGACGGCGTCGATCTCGATCACGTCGCCCAGGTCGACGAACCGACCGGCGCCGCCTTCATCGCGACGGATCGCGAGGGCGCCAACCAGATCATCGTCGCAGCCGGCGCCAATGCTGCTGTCCGCCCGGATGCCTTGCGGCAGCTCGAGCTCGCGGCGGAGGATATCCTGCTCCTGCAACGCGAAGTGCCTGAAGAAGCCTGCCTGCAGGCCGCCCGAAGGATGAAGCAGGCCGGCGGGCGGGTGATCCTCAACCTCGCTCCGGCCGAGGCGCCGTCGCCCGCGCTGCTGGAGCAGCTCGACATGCTGATCGTCAACGAGCACGAAGCGATCGTGCTGGCACAGGCGCTCGGATGGGCGGACCGCGATCCCGACGCCATCGCGCGCCGGCTCGACAGCGAGCGACAGATCGCCACGATCGCGACGCTGGGGGCAGCCGGGGTCGTCGCCTGGATCGACGGCATCCGCCATCGCCTCGCAGCGCCGCAGGTTGCGGTCGTCGACACGGTCGCGGCCGGTGACAGCTTCACCGGCGCCTTCGCCGCAGCCCTCGCGGCCGGGAAGAGCATGGCGGCGGCGCTGCACGACGGGCTCGCCGCCGGCTCGCTTGCCTGCACGCGGCCGGGCGCCCAGCCGAGCATCCCCCGCGCAGCCGAGATCGCGGCATTGGCCGCCACGCTTGCAAACGGACCGCGCCGGTAAGCCTCGATTAAGCCTGTCCGCAATCGGGCAGCCTTCCCCGCCCCGCTTGCACGCAAATGCGTGCAAGCTCTTCACGCTTCGTCAGGGCTCGCTTCTGCATCGTGGAAGGGCTGTGGAAGGGTTGGGGAGCGCCGTGACGACACCACCGCTGATCTGGGCCTTGAGCGTCGCCGGTGTCGCGATCGCCGGAGCGCTGTCCTATACGCAGTTTCTCGCCCCGCGCATGGCGGACGAGGTGCCTTCCGCGGCCATGGCCGCGACCGAACAGAAACCGCCGGGACCCCGCATGCCCTCGACGCTCGCCGTCGCCGCCGATTATCGCGGGCACTATATCGTGCACCCCTCGGTCGACAACTACCGCATCAAGATGATGGTCGATACCGGCGCCAGCATCGTGGCATTGACGGCTGCCGATGCCCGCGCGCTCGGTGTCAGGAACGATGCCTCGTCACGCAAGATCGTGCTCAGCACCGCCAACGGCGCCGTCACGGGCTTCCGGACCGTGCTGCGGGAGATCCGGCTCGGCGATATCGTCGTGCGGAATGTCGATGCCGTCGTCCTGCCCGAACGCGCGCTCTCGATGAGCCTGCTCGGGAATTCCTTCCTCAGCAAGCTCCAGGGCTACGAGGTCCAGACCGGGCGCATGGTGCTGCGCGGCTAGGGCACTTCTGAGCGAACTGGACACCGGTTGGCGTGAAGAACCGAAGGTCCGCGTCAGCGAATAGGCGATAAGGCAAAGACCGGCAACATCGGGGAGCGCCGGCCCGGGCGCGAAGCCCCCTGCCGGCATGATCGCCCGATCGTCAATTGTAGAGCGGGCAGGGATTGGTGCCGGTCCGCACCACCTGTTCGATATTGTTGGTGCCGCCAGCCACGCCGTTACGCGGGCGTGCATAGATCGGGCTGTCGCCGAGCGTGAAGGATTTGGTCAGGACATAACCGACGATGGGCGTGTATTCGTAGCTCGCGCGCGCCATGATGACGGAGGTGCCCGGAACCCGGTAGGTGTCGGGAATGGTGATCGAGGTCCCACGGGCCGGTGCAGTGCCATCGCGCGGCTCGCTCCAGCAGACCTTCGCAACGCCCGCCGAATCGATGACGACGCTGGCGATCACCATCGTAACCTTGTCGCTGTCATACGGCATCAGGATCGACCGCGCAGCATTGAAGATGTTCTGGACATCCGTGGACGAAACCGACTGGACGCGCGCCGTGAGATCGCTGAGAGCCGAGGTCAATTGAGTGACCTTGCGGTTGACCATCACGAGCTGCACCACATCCACCATCCCCGTATAGGTGATGAGCATCACCGGCAGCAGCAGGGCGAACTCGACCGCAGCCACGCCGTCCCGATTGCGGCAGAAGCGGCGCCAAATACGGAGACCTGTCTTTTTCGGCATGTCCATCATTCCCGATCAAGAACCTGCCGGAGGAGGGGTCGCGCCCGACGAGACGAAGGGCTCGGCCCGGAAAGCCATGCTCACGACGATGCCCCGCCGGCCCGATCCGGCGGGCTTGATATTGGCCAGCGCGGAGGAAGCCCAGCTCGTCAGGAAGAGCTTGTAGTCGAGCACCGCGCGCACGACGACGATGTCGTTGCCCTGCGGCTGGACATAGGTGAAGCCGGAGGTGTCGAGGCTCCCGCCCGCAAGCGGATCGCCTGCGGCTGCCGTAGAGGCAAAACTGTCGTAGACCCGCACGTCGACGTAAAGTTTCGAGCAGTCGATCAATCCCAACGGCGCGAGTTCACAGATATTGTCGCGGAATTTCTTCGCGTTCACCGCGCCGGTCGATCCGGTATAGAGGGTCCGCGACTGCCCCGTGACCAGCGAACGGGAGACCTGCGACAGCGACTCTTCCAGGACCTGGCTGGTCCAGAACATCAAGGCCGTCTCGAAGATGGCGAAGAGGATCATCAGGAACGGCACGACGACGAACGCGAACTCTACGGCAGTCGCCCCGTCCTGCGAGCGGCGAAAGCGTCGGAGCAGCGGGCGACAGACGCCGCGGCGCGGCAACCCGTTCTTCGGCAAGGGCGTCTTTTTCGGTCGGTCGAACATCCGTTTGCCCCATCGAGCTTCGGCCCAGGCCGGAAATCTCTACGGCAAAAGAATTTCAGATCGGTTAGGGACGTCGCCGGTCAGCCGAAATCGGCGTGAAGCTTTCGCTAACCATGGGTTCGGCGCGTAACGGAGGTCTCGCGCGCGTACCTGCTAAGCTTCCGCCCCAGAACCTTGACTTTTCCCGGGAACCGCGCGCCGGGTTCGAGCCGGGGCCCTATTTCTTCGGGCCCCCGGTCGCGAGCATGTTGCGCGCGGCGGCCTGCCCGGCGACGCCAGCAAAGTAATCTTTCGCATCGCCCATCTGGACCGAGGGCTGGCAATCCGGGCTGCAGGCATAGCTTTCGCGATCCATGCCCCGCTGGACCGTCAGGACCGCGTCGGAGGCGGAACCGACCCGAACCAGTGATTCAGCCAGCAGCGTCCCGCTGGCATCCAGCGCGATCAGGTTGGTCACGCCGAAGCTCTTGCCGGTGACGATCATGACGCCGTTGCGCTGCATGGAGACATCGGCGATGGCCGGATTGCCGACGACGACCGTCTGAGCCTTCTCCGGGAGCCGCACGACCTTGGCGTGGTCGACCATGACGACCACGCTCTCGGATGGCGCGCGTGGCGCGGCGTGAGCAGCACCAGCGCCGCACAGGATGATCGCGAGGCTTGTCGCGGCCACCCGGCGCGTAAGCCGGCGGCACCCTTCAGGAGCACGGATGATCAACATGGCGGCGCCTCAAGCTCTGCGACCGTGCCAATAAAGCGGAAAATGATGAATCAAACCCTAAGCGCGCGACGAATAGCGATTTCACGCCGCGAGGCACAACTTGTCGCAACGGAACAGCGACCGGCACCAGCGTCGATTGCCGAGCGCCTCAAAAATAAATCAACGAGTCAGGATCAATTAAACACCCTGTTTACCGATAAAAACCCCCACGCCTGGCTTTATTCATAAGCTCACCGCGGTCTTAAGCCTGCTAAATCGAGTGTTAACCACAGAAAAAACCGAGCGCGAAACAAGCCAATTCTTCGATCCGCTTAACCGATCAGCAAGGCGAGCGGGCTAATGTCGTTCCTGTCGCTGACCGAAGCCACCTCAGAGCACAGGCAGCCGTCAAACCGTGGTGTAAAGGAGATCCAGCATGACCAATCTTTTCGCTCGCTTCGTCAAGGACGAGTCCGGCGCCACCGCCATCGAGTACGGCCTGATCGCCGCTCTGATCGCCGTCGGCATCATCATCGCCGCCACCAATCTCGGCACCGAGCTCAGCAGCATCTTCCAGCGTATCGCGAACAAGCTGCAGAACACCACGGTCTCCTGATCGTCGGTACCTTACCGATATGTCGGCAAACGCCCCGGTCATCCCGGGGCGTTTTTCTTTTCATGCTGCGTTTTATGCGGTCGCCGTAAGGGTTTGGTGAGGCATTTGCGGCATCATCGTTCCGTA
Source organism: Allobosea sp. AK1 (assembly GCF_006714945.1). Lineage (NCBI taxonomy): Bacteria > Pseudomonadati > Pseudomonadota > Alphaproteobacteria > Hyphomicrobiales > Alloboseaceae > Allobosea > Allobosea sp. AK1. The sequence continues at coordinate 2,824,366 of NZ_VFMG01000001.1, read as the reverse complement.
GCGGAGGAAGTGTCATGACCCTGCCCCACATCGTCATGCTCGGCGTATTTCCCTTCGCCATGGCCTATGCCGCCGCCAGCGACCTGGTCTCGATGACGATCTCGAACCGGCTCTGCCTGTTCCTTGTCGCGGGTTTCGCGGTCTGCTGCGTCCTGTTCGGCCTGAGCCCGGCCGCAATCGGCTGGCATCTCGCAGCGGGTGGGCTTGTCCTTGTGATCGCCTTCGGCCTGTTCGCCGCCGGATGGATCGGTGGCGGCGACGCCAAGCTCGCTGCCGCGACCGCGCTCTGGTTCGGCTTCGATCAATTGATGCCCTATCTGCTCATGGCATCCTTCCTCGGCGGCCTGCTGACCATCCTCGTCCTGCGGCTGCGATCGCGCCCCCTGCCGGCCTTCGCCGAGAACTGGAGCTGGATGCGCCGGCTGCACGCCGCCAACGAGGGCGTCCCCTACGGCATCGCGCTGGCCTTCGCCGCGCTGCTGGTGCTGCCGGATACGACGATCTGGCACGCCGCGATCGGCGTCTGAAAAGCGCCGCGGACGTAACGGAAGCGAATTTCAAAAATATACGTCCAGTTAACCATAAGTTGACGTTTCCAGACGACGATCCGGGACGAGAGCCAATCACGCTTGGCTGAGGGTCGACCGTCAAATGAGTCCCGCACGCATCATCATTCTCGTGGTCGCACTCCTGGCAGGGCTGGGTGCAGCGCTGCTCGTCCAGAGCCCCAAGGCCCCCGCACCCGTCGCGAAGATCCAGCCGGCGCCGACCGTGCCGGTCCTGGTCGCGGCGGCCGAGATTCCCGTCGGCAATACGGTGACGGCCAACGACCTACGCTGGCTCGACTGGCCGCTGGCCAGCGTGCCGGCCGGCGTCATCCGCAAGGACGAAGCGCCCGAAGCCGAGAAGGAGATCATCGGGCAGGTGTCGCGCTACGCCACCCTCGGCGCCGAGCCGATCCGCCGCGAGAAGCTGATCAAGACGGACGGAACCGGCTTTCTCTCGGCCGTCCTGCCCGCGGGCATGCGCGCCGTCGCGATCTCGACCGACAGCCGCGGCGCCAACACCGCCGGCGGCTTCATCCTCCCCAACGACCGCGTCGACGTGATCTCCACCGAGCGCGGCGAAGCAGCGGGCGGCCAGGAATCCTACGCCAGCGAAGTGATCCTGCGGAACATCCGCGTGCTGGCCATCGGCCAGAACGTGCAGGAACGCAACGGCGAGAAGGTCGTGGTTGGCGAAACCGCCACGCTGCAAGTCGAGCCCGGGCAGGTCGAGAGCCTGGTCCAGGCCCAGAAGACGGGCACGCTCTCGCTCGCCCTGCGCAGTCTCAAGGATGCCAACGAAACCGCGCCACCGACCCAGGCAGACAACTCCATGACGCTCGTGCGCTACGGTGTGACCTCGAAGAGCGTGAAGCCATGATCAGATCTTCTCTCCGCATCGCGACGGCTCTCGCGCTCGCCCTCGCCGCCGGCAGCGTCGCCGCCCAGTCGAGCAGGAGCGGCCCCGCTCCCGTCATCAATGTCGGCTCGAGCGAGAACGCGATCTCCCGCAAGCTCGACCTCTCGATCGGCCGCTCGCTCATCGTCGAGCTGCCGCGCGACGCCAAGGAGGTCTTCGTCGCCAACCCGAAGGTCGCCAACGCGGTCGTCCGGACGGCACGCAAGCTTTTCGTGATCGGCATCGCCGACGGCGCGACCTCGATGTTCGTGATGGATGGCGACGGCCAGCAAATCACCGCGCTCGACATCAATGTCGGGCGCGACCTCAACGTTCTCAGGCAGACGCTGCGCACGGCGCTGCCGAACGCGCAGATCGAGATCAAGCCGGCGGGCGATTCGATCCTGCTCGTCGGGACGGTGCCCGATGCCTCGGATGCGACCCAGGCCGTCGACATCGCCAAGGCCTTCGTCGGCAGCGACGCGACAGGAAAGAGCGGGACGGTCATCAACTCGCTGACCATCCGCGACCGCGACCAGGTGATGGTGAAGGTCACGGTGTCCGAGGTCTCGCGCAAGGCGATCAAGCAGCTCGGCATCAATTCCAGCGGCGAATGGAAGCTCGGCAACTTCTCCATCACGCCCTCGATCGACAACCCGTTCTCGCTCTCGCCGCAGGCCTTGTCCGCCTCGGCGATCGGCGCCGGCATCGGCAACTCCCAGAACTTCACGCTGCGCGCCCTTGAACGGGCCGGCATGGCGCGCGTCCTCGCCGAACCGACGGTGACCGCGATCTCGGGCGAGAGCGCGAAATTCACGGCCGGCGGCGAGGTCCCGATCCCGACCGGCTACACCTGCGACCCGTCCAAGGCCGTCTGCTCGCTCGGCGTCTCCTACAAGCCCATCGGCGTCGCCCTGAACTTCACGCCGATCGTGCTCTCGGCCAACAAGATCAGCATGCGCATCGCGACCGAGGTCACCGAACTCGACTTCGAGAACCAGATCGTGCTCCAGGGCGGCTCCGGCCAGCCGACCGTCACCGTCCCCGCCTTCCGCGTGCGCAAGTCCGACACCACGGTCGAGCTGCCATCCGGCGGCACGCTGGCCACCGCCGGCCTGATCCAGCGCGTCTCCAAGAGCTCGATCAACGGCCTGCCCGGCCTGATGAACCTGCCGATCATCGGCGTGCTGTTCCGGTCGCGCGACTACCAGCGTGAGGAGACCGAGCTGATGATCACGGTCACGCCCTACATCGCCAAGCCGATGCAGCCGACCGAGGTCCAGCGACCCGATGACGGCTTCGTCGAAACGCACGACTCCCAGGCGATCCTGCTCGGCCGCCTGAACAAGATCTACGGCAGCGGCGGCGGCCCGGTTCCCCAGGCCTACAAGGGCCGCGTCGGCTTCATCGCCGACTAAGCGCCCGGCGACAACGATGATGGATGGCCCGACCATGACGGTTTCCCACCGGAACGACTCGACAGGACCGCGCCTGATCGTCGCCGTGCTGGCGCTCGGCGCCATCCTCGGCGGCTGCGCCAAGCGAACGGCGGAGAGCGACACGCTCGCCTTCGGGCCGGACGACGTGCGCGAGCGGCACCCGATCGTCCTGCGCGACGCCCCCCGTTCGCTCGACGTCTTCGTCGGGCGTTCCGGCGGCAGACTCGATATCAGGCAGGCCGAGGATGTCGCCAGCTTCGCCCGCGAATTCCGCCGCTCCGGCAAGGGTGGCCTGGTGGCCGAGGTCCCGACCGGAGCCCACCGCGACCATGCGACCCAGGATACGCTGAACGGCATCCGGGCGGCCTTGTCGCGCGGCGGCGTTTCGCCCGGCATCCTCAGCGTCCGCGGCTACCCGGTTCAGGATCCGGGCCTGGCCTCGCCGATCCGCCTGACCTTCGCCTCGCTCCAGGCGAGCGTGCCGCATCGCTGCGGACAATGGCCGACAGACCTGGGCAGCTCCGAGTTCAGGTTCTCGTCCTCGAACGCACCCTACTGGAATCTCGGCTGCTCCTCGCAGGCGACGCTGGCCGCACAGGTGGCCGATCCGATCGATCTCGTCCGGTCGCGCGACGAAGGCCGCCCCGACATCGTCAAGCGCATGGGCGCCATCACGAAGATCCGCGAAGGCAAGGACCCCTCGACCCAGTACCGGCAGGCGACGCCGCAGATCAACTCCACGGTCGGAGGCGGCAACTGATGCATTCCGAAACCCGCGAGAATTCGGCGATCGAGCTGCCCAGCGACGAGACCATCGCACCGTTGCCGCGCATCACGCTGCAGGCCTTCTGCGAAACGCCGGCCATTGCCGCGACCATGCAGGCCGCGGTCGCCGACCGGCGCATGGACAAGGCGCATGCCCGCGTCCAGATGGGCGGCCCGGCTGCCGCCGTCGAGGCCTTCCGCTCGGCCCCGACGCCCAACATCATCGTGCTCGAAGCCGTGGCAGACCCGGCGACGCTGGTCTCGCATCTCGAATCGCTGTCCGAAAGCTGCGACGCCGGCACCAAGGTCGTCGTGATCGGCCATGTCAACGACGTCCAGCTCTATCGCGACCTGATCCGGCGCGGCGTCAGCGAGTACCTGATCGCGCCGCTGGAGCCCCTCGACGTCCTGCGAACCCTGTCGGAGCTCTATGTCGCCCCGGAGGCCCGCAATCTCGGCCGCGTCATCGCGGTGATGGGCGCCAAGGGCGGCGTCGGCGCTTCGACGGTCGCGCACAACGTCTCCTGGGCGATCGCCCGCAATCTCGACGCCTCGACCGTCATCGTCGATCTCGACATCGCCTTCGGCACGGCCGGCCTGAACTTCAACCAGGACCCGCCGCAAGGCATCGCCGAAGCCGTGTTCGCACCCGAGCGCCTCGATTCCAACCTGCTTGACCGGCTGCTCTCGCGCTGCAGCGACAACCTCGCGCTGCTCGCCGCCCCGGCCGTTCTGGACCGGACGATCGATCTCGACGAGGAGGCGCTCGAACAGCTCCTCGATCTGCTGCGCGCCAGCGTGCCCTGCATCATCCTCGACGTGCCGCACCAGTGGGGCGCCTGGGTCAAGCGCACCGTGCTCAGCGCCGACGAGATCGTCATCGTCGCCGAGCCGGAGCTCGCCTCCCTGCGCAACGCCAAGAACCTGATCGACCTGTCGCGAGCGACGCGGCCGAACGATGCCGTCGCCCGGCTCGTCCTCAACCGGGTCGGTGTCCCGAAACGGCCGGAGATCAATGCCGGGGAGTTCTCGAAGGCGCTCGGTATCGACGTGCTCAGCACGATTCCGTTCGACGCCCACCTGTTCGGCACCGCCGCCAACAACGGCCAGATGATCGCCGAGGTGCAGGCCGGGAGCAAGGCGACCGAGGCCTTCACCCAGATCGCCAGCGCCCTGACCGGACGCGGCGAAGCCAAGCGGGGCCGGCGCAGCCTGCTCGAACCGTTCGTCGCGAAGCTGAAGCGCCGCAAGGCCTCGTGACGGGCAGGAACCGACGATGACGGGACGATGCCCGCTCACCAGGCAAGAGACCGGCCCGGACCGGGCGGGAGAGTGACGAGATGTTCGGCAAGCGATCCGCAGGCGCAGGTCACGCGCCCAATCTGAGCGCAAGGGCGCCCGCGGCCATGCCGGCTGCGCCGCGCAGCAAGCCCGAGCCGGTTCAGACCGCCGCGGAAGAGCGCAGGATCACGCCGGTCGCCGAGACGGCCCCGCGATCCGAAGACTACTACCAGATGAAGAGCACGATCTTCGGGGCGCTGATCGAGGCCATCGATCTGTCGCAGCTCGCGAAGCTCGACGCCGAATCCGCCCGCGAGGAAATCCGCGACATCATCAACGAGATCATCTCGCTGAAGAATGTCGTGCTGTCGATCGCGGAGCAGGAGGAACTGCTCGACGACATCTGCAACGACGTGCTCGGCTACGGACCGCTCGAGCCCCTGCTGGCCCGCGACGACATTGCCGACATCATGGTCAACGGCGCCGGCCGGACCTTCATCGAAACCGCCGGCAAGATTCAGCTCACCAACATCCGCTTCCGCGACAACGCCCAGCTGATGAATATCTGCCAGCGCATCGTCAGCCAGGTCGGCCGCCGCGTCGACGAAAGCTCGCCGATCTGCGATGCGCGCCTCGCCGACGGCTCGCGCGTCAACGTCATCGCGCCGCCGCTGGCGATCGACGGCCCGGCCCTCACCATCCGCAAGTTCAGGAAGGACAAGCTGACGCTCGACCAGCTCGTCAAGTTCGGCGCGATCTCGCCGCCGGGCGCCGAGCTCCTCAAGATCATCGGGCGCGTCCGCTGCAACATCGTCATCTCCGGCGGCACGGGCTCGGGCAAGACGACGCTGCTCAACTGCCTGACCAACTATATCGACCATGACGAGCGCGTTATCACCTGCGAGGACGCCGCCGAGCTCCAGCTCCAGCAGCCGCATGTGGTGCGGCTCGAAACCCGCCCGCCCAATCTCGAAGGCACCGGTGCGGTGACGATGCGCGATCTCGTCAAGAACTGCCTGCGCATGCGCCCCGAGCGCATCATCGTCGGCGAGGTGCGCGGACCCGAGGCCTTCGACCTGCTCCAGGCGATGAACACGGGCCATGACGGCTCGATGGGCACGCTGCACGCCAACTCGCCGCGCGAGTGCCTAAGCCGTATCGAATCGATGATCACCATGGGCGGCTTCTCGCTGCCCTCGAAGACGCTGCGCGAGATGATCTGCTCCTCGGTCGACGTCATCATCCAGGCCCAGCGCCTGCGCGACGGCTCGCGCCGGATCACCCACATCACCGAGGTGATGGGCATGGAGGGCGAGGTGATCACGACACAGGATCTGATGCTCTACGATATCGTCGGCGAGGATGCCGCCGGCAAGCTCATCGGCCGGCACCGCGCCACCGGCGTCGGGCGGCCGCGCTTCTGGGAGCGCGCGCGCTATTTCAACGAGGACCAGCGCCTCGCCGCCGCTCTCGACCAGCTCGAAGATGCGGGCGTCAGCAATGCCGTCTGAGCGGAAGGCCTTACCGGGAGGCGGGGCATGAACACGAGCACGCTCGCCGTCGCCCTGCTCGCCATGTTCGCCGTCGGCGGCGTGGTCTATGCGCTGTTGTATCCGACGCTGAGCGGCCAAAAGCGCGCCGAGAAGCGACGCAAGGAATTCGCCGGGCCGAGCACGGTTCGCGGCATCGACCGGGAGGCACAGGCGCGCCAGAAGCGCGGCCAGGTCGCGCAGAGCCTCAAGGAACTCGAGGACCGCGAGAACGCGCGCAACAAGGTCCCGCTCGAGCAGCGCATCGCCCAGGCCGGACTGACCTGGACCGCCAAGAAATATTACGCGATCAGCGCGGGCGTCGCGGCCGTGCTCGGGCTCACGCTGTGGCTCGCGAGCGGAACCTGGGTCCTCGGTCTCGCCGGTCTCTTCATCGGCGGCTTCGGCATCCCCGCCTGGTTCCTGAAACGCTGCAAGATCAAGCGACTGAAGAAGTTCGGGGCCGAATTCCCCAACGCGCTCGACGTCATCGTGCGTGGCATCAAGGCGGGCCTGCCCGTCAACGACTGCCTGCGCATCATCGCCAACGAGGCGGTGGAGCCGGTGAAGAGCGAGTTCAGAATGATCATCGAAGGACAGGCGCTGGGCCTGCCGCTGTCGGAGGCCACGGTCAAGCTGTTCGAGCGGATGCCCTGTGCCGAGGCCAATTTCTTCGGAATCGTCATCGCCATCCAGCAGAAGACCGGTGGCAACCTGTCCGAAACCCTCGGGAACCTCTCGCGCGTGCTGCGCGAACGCCGCAAGATGCGCGACAAGATCCAGGCCGTGTCGACGGAGGCGAAGGCCTCGGCGGCGATCATCGGATCGCTGCCCCCGATCGTGGCATTCCTCGTCTGGCTCACCACCCCGAAATATATCGAGCTTCTCTGGATCACCAATTCCGGCAAGGTCGCGCTGGTCGCGAGCGGCCTGTGGATGCTGATCGGCATCCTGGTCATGCGCAAGATGATCAACTTCGAGATCTGAGGCGGACGATGATTTCCCAGATCGCCAGCGCCGTCACCAATCCGCAGTTCATGATGGGCCTGCTGGCCGCCATCGCGGCGGCCGCGACCGTGCTCACGATCGCGATTCCGCTGACCGAGGGCAACAGCCTCCAGAAGCGGATGAAGAACGTCGCGACGGAACGCGAGAAGATCCGCGCCCGCGAACGTGAACGGCTCAACCGGCAGAACGAGAAGGTCTCGCTGCGGCAGGAGCCGAAAGCCTACATGCGGCGCATCGTGGAGCGGTTCAAGCTGGGCGACTGGCTCGGCACCGAAAACGCCAAGAAGCAGCTCGCCATGGCCGGCTATCGCGGCCCCCAGGCCGAGATCACCTTCCTTTTCTTCCGTCTCGCCGTGCCGGTCGGGCTGTTCCTGCTAACACTGTTCTACGTCTTCGCCATCAACGGTTTCGGCCAGCCCTTCGCGGTCAAGATCGCCATGGCCATCGCCGGCGCCTATATCGGCATCAAGGCGCCGGAGGTCTTCCTGACGAACCAGGCCGGCAAGCGGCAGGCGTCGATGCGCCAGGCCTTTCCGGATGCGCTCGACCTGCTGCTGATCTGCGTGGAAGCCGGCATGTCGATCGAGCATGCCTTCCGGAAGGTCTCCGGCGAGATCGGCAATCAGTCGGTTCCGCTGGCGGAGGAATTCGCGCTGTGCACCGCCGAGCTCTCCTATCTCTCCGACCGCCGCATCGCCTACGAGAACCTCGCGCTCCGCACCGGCCTCGAAAGCGTCCGGTCGGTCTCGACGGCCCTGATCCAGGCCGAGCGCTACGGCACGCCGCTGGGAACCGCACTGCGCACGCTCGCACAGGAAAGCCGTGACCAGCGCATGAACGCGGCCGAGAAGAAGGCGGCCGCGCTGCCGCCGAAACTCACGGTGCCGATGATCCTGTTCTTCCTGCCAGTGCTGTTCGTCATCATCATGACGCCCGCGCTGATTCAGGTCTTCAAGTGGAAGTGAGGTCGATCGACCGCCATGCCTGTCGGGTCTCATTCAAGATGAGACTGTCTCGCTCACGGTGAGACTGGAGCATGCGCGAATCTCACGCGGGTGAGATCGATAGGCCGCTAGTACACGCCAAAAACCCCCGCAATTACAGTTGTTGACCTGATTTCAAACGCATCAGGCCTTGAAGGAGATTTCTGGCGCGGAGCTCTCATGCAACCTAACGGATATCCTTCGTCGTCAAGCGCGGCCAGCTGCCGTCAGCGCGGGCGATATAGGTCCTGGTCCGCCCCAGCCAGGTCTTCCGTACGCTCAGGTCGTAGTTGAGGTAGAGCCGTCCATCGACGATCGACCAGGCTTCCGGCTCGATCTTCACGAGATACCCCCGCGAAGTCCCATAGGCGCAGAAGCCGCCATAGGCCGGCAGGTAGCGCTGCGGATCGGCCTCGAACAGTGCCTTGTGCTCGGCGCTGACGAAACGCCAGGTCGCACCGCCATAATGGGCCGCGAATTCCGGCTTGCCGAGCCGCGGACCTCCGTCGCGAAAATAGGCGACGGGATCGTAGCCGCGGATCGCGACGCCATCCGGCGAGCCGAGCGTGTTGACCGGGCGTCGAGCCTCGGCGCGGACCTCGCCGCCGGCAGCGAGCGTCGCCGCGGCGAGACCGATGAAGGCGCGTCTGTCCAGCATGGCGTCACCTCTCGCGCGCTTCCAGAGCCTCGAAGACATAGGCCGCGAGATAGCCGTAGAGCGCGTGGCCGATGAGGCTCATGAAGGAGAGGCGCGGCACGTCGTTCAGCAGGAAATGCTGCCCGGCGAGCGGCGCGAAGAAGGCGAGCGCGATGAAGTAGGTGATCACGCCCCAGATCCAGCCATCGGCCGGCATGCCGAAGCTCTTCACCCGGCGCGTCAGGATCCAGTAGCCGAGCGGATAGAACAGGAAGCCGGTGACGAAGTGCAGCAGCTTGGCGGTCGGCGTCGAGATCGTCAGGCCGAGCTGATGATAGAAGAGCGACTTCACCAGCTCCGGCGGTTCCAGCGGAAATTCGGCGAACCAGGCGGTCGGTACGGCCGAGAACAGTTCCCAGAAGCCGAGGCCGGCAAAGCCGCCGAGAGCCAGGTTGATGACGGTGCGGGTCGAGGGCAGCGCGAAGCTGCGAGTCATGGTCGTGGTGGTCATGGCAGGGGGCCTTTCCGGTGTCAGTGGGCGATGGCAAGCGGGGTGGAAGCGATGGCGAGGCCTGCGAGCCGCCCGGCTCTGCTGCCGTGCAACTGCGCCAAGCGGCGGGCGGCGAAGAGATTGGAGCCGCCGCGGCGCCTGAGGCGCTCAGTGAGGATTTCGGCGGCACGCTCGTGCTCGTCGGCGCGGATCAGGCTCTCGGCATAGGCCTGCTCGAACAGGTCACGCTGGGCATGGCTGCCGCCGATCGCGATCAAGCCGTTGCGGGCTGAGCCGAGCAGACGGACGGCCTCGTCATAATCGCCCTCATGGAAGGCGATCAGCCCGAAGGCAGCCAGCCCGCCATGACGGGCAGCATCGCGCCGCTCGCTGCTGGGATGCGCTTCCGCATCCTCGATCAGGCTGCGGGCGATGCTCTCGGCCCCGTTGGCATGGCCGGCGCCGAGCAGGGACAGCGCGTAGTGCAGATCGGCAAAGACGAGACGGCCGTCATGGATGCGCCCCTCGGCCTTGGCAGCCAATTCTTCCCAGCGATCGCCGATATCGACGCCGGCATAGTCGAGCCGGGCGAGCAGCGAGGCGCCGTTGGCGATGTCGCGGTAATCGTCGGTCGGCTCGGCCCGGATCTCCTCGTCATAGAGCCGCAGCACCTCGGCGGTCTCGCCGCGTTCCAGACGGAACAGCGCGAGATGCCAGAAGATGTGGAAGCGCAGGTTGTTGGCGTGGGCAACCTCGCGCCCGTCGCCGAGCCAGACGATGCCCTCGTCGGTGCGCCCCGTCATCTCCAGCACATGGGCGACGGCGTGGCGGCCCCAGGCGTCGCGCGGGCTCAAGGCGACGGCACGACGACCGATACGCTCGGCCTGCGCATAGAAGCCGCGCTCCTCCAGCGCGAAGGCATGGCAGCCATGGACGAAGCCGGCGAGCGGATGGCTCTCGCCGAAGCCTGGCGCGAAACGGTTGAGCGTCGCGAGCATCTCGCCCTGGTCGCCGAGCATGAAGCGCAGCCCATGCGAGAGCTTGAGCGCCAGAACGTCGAAGGGATGGGCGAGGAGGATCGCCTCCAGCCGTTCGGCCGCCCGGCGCGGCTGATCGTCGAGCCAGAACGCCAGGGCCTCGACGATCATCGTTTCGCGCCGCGTCACCGGCCGCAACAGCGCCGCCGCGCGCGCTCTGAGCAGGCACTCGCGGGCCGGAGCGACAAGCTCGGCACGGGCCAGCGAGAGCAGCATCAGCCCCTTGGCGGCATGGGCCAGCGCGAAATCCGGGTCGGCTGCGAGCGCCCGGGCGAGATGCTCGGGCGTCGCGGCGGCATGGGCCATCAGCGCTTCGAGCATGTCGTTCCAGGCGAGGCGCGCGGCGTCGTTGAAGACGGTGATGCGATCGCCGGAGAGGTCGTGATGAACGGCATAAGACATGGGCTGCTCCATTGCCGCGCCGGTGAAGGGCGCTCGTCAGGGAGTTCGCAACGGCGCGATCAAGCGGCGTTCAACTCGCTTCACGGACCCGTGTTGTCAGCGGGGCCTGCGCGGCCGGTTCGCTCAGCGGCCCGGCGAGTGGCCTGCGCCCCGGGCCGGCCCATGGCGCGCTCTTGAACCAGCCGACCACGAGCGCGGTGACGAGGATCAGCGCGAAGCCAGTGAGATTGAGCGCCGCCACGATAGGCTCGCTGCGCCCGGCCATATCAGCGATCGTGCCCAGCAGCCGCGCCAGCACGACGCTCGCCAGGAAACACGCGAGCGACTGCCGCCCGATCAGGATGAGCAGATGGCCTGCGCCGCGATCGAGCCGGTCCCGCCAGGGCTCGATCAGGCTCAGCACGAGATAAGCCAGCGCCAGGAAATGCAGCACGCGCAGGATATGCAGGTCGCTCTTCTCGCTGGCCGGGATGACGAGATCGCGAGCCGCTTGCGCCAACGGCCAGTGTTCCAGGACGCCCCAGAAGGACAGCGGCACCGAAAGCAGGAGGAAGAGCGCGGCCGCCAGCATCAATCGCCGGTCACCAAGCGGGGGCATCGGCAGCCATTTCATGGCGATGAAGAAGCCGATGAAGAAGATGAACTGCCAGGCGAACGGATTGAGGAACCAGCCGGCGCCGTTCCACGGGTTGCCGGAAAGATTGAGGCCGGTCGCCCAAACCGCGGCATAGAGGGTTGCCGCGATCAGGAGCGGCAGGGCGGCATGGAGCCGACGCCCGAGCATCATCACGGGCACGAGCGCCAGGATGACGAGATACATCGGCAGGATGTCGAGATAGTCCGGCTGCCAGGACAGCGTGGCAAGGCCGAGCAGAGCGTTCTCGGGATCGGCGAGCAGCGGCTGGAACTGCTGCGCGACCACGGCGAGGCCGAGGAACCGGTCCAGCGCGGCGGCGAGCGCGATCAGCGCCAGCACGAGGCCGATCTGCGCCCAGTAGACCTGCCAGATCCTGTAGGCGATGCGCGCCGTACCCAGCCGCCACCCGCGACGCGTGAAGACGCTGCCGAAGGCGAGCGCGCTAGCGATGCCGGAGCAGAAGACGAAGAGCTCCGCGCCGGAGGAAAAGCCGAAGCGCGCGGGAATCCAGCCGTTCCAGCTGTTCTCCGGCAGATGCGCGACGAAGATGATCAGCATGGTCAAGCCGCGAAAGAGGTCGAGTCGCTCGTCGCGAGGCCGCTTCGCGGGAGCGGTGGAGGCTGCGGCCATCAGAACGCTCCCTCGTAGCTGGAAGCGTCGATGCGGCAGGCGAGCACAGTGAAGCGATCGCGGCGGAAGGCCGCCTCCGCCTCGCGCGCCAGCGATTCGCGGTCGTCGATCGTGGCGCCGTGCCCGCCCATTGCGCGGGCGATGGCGGCGAAATCGGTCTCGCCGATATCGACGCCGGCGCGGACCAGGCCGAGCTGGCGCTGCTTCAGCGCGATCAGCCCGAGCGCCCGATCGACGAGCGCGACGACGATCACCGGCAGGCCGAGATCGCGCAGCGTCGCCAGCTCGCCCAGCACCATTTCGAGCCCGGCATCCCCGACGAAGCACAATATCGGCCGGCCGGAGCCCCGCGCCGCGCCTATCGCCAGCGGCAGGGCGCAGCCCATGGTGCAGAATCCGCTCGATTGCAGCAGGCGGCGCGGGCCGTCGCAGCCCCACATCTGGCTGAGCAGGATGCGGTGCGCCCCGGAATCGGCGGTCGCGATGATGCCGGCCGGCGCGGCCCGGCGCAGCGTCTCGAAGACCGCATGCGGCCCCCATCCGTCGGGAGCGGCGAAGGCGGCGCGGAAGGCCCTACGGATCGCGGCAGGCTCATCGTCCGGCCAGCTTGCCTTCGCCACCCGCTCTTCCGAGAGCCTCGTCAGCGTCATGCCGACATCGCCTTCGAGCAACAGGCTGGAATGATGCATGCCGTGCTGGATCGGCTCCGCAACGATATCGATAACGGGCGTGCCGGCCGGCCAGGGGTTTCGCCAGCCCTGGCGCATCTCGATCGGGTCATAGCCGGCGAGCACGATCAGGTCGGCGGCCTCGATCAGTGGGCGGACGATTGCGTCGGCCCTGGGCGAAAGGCCGACGGCCCCGATCACGCGCGGGTCATCCTCCGGCACCAGTCCCTTGGCCTTGTAGGTGGTGAGCAGCGGCGCGCCGGTGCGGGTCAGGAACTCGTCGAGCGCAACCGCTGCGCCGTCCTGGCCGACAAGATCGAGTCCCGCGATCACCAGAGGGCGCTGCGCGGTGGCGATCAGCGCTTGCGCAGGCCGAAGATCGGCCGGGACGGAAGGCGCCACGAAGAGCACGGCTGGCGCCGTACGCCTGATGGTACGGGCTTCCGCGACCGAGATCGGCAGGTCGATATGGACCGGTCCCGGCCGCCCGCGCCGGGCTATGGCGACGGCCTTGGCCACGACAAGGTCCTCGGTGCCCGGCGCGATACGGAAGCTCGCCTTCACCAGCGGGCGCAGCACGGCCTGATGATCGAAGACCTGATGCGTGTAGCTCTCGGCCAGAGCCTGGTCGACGCAGCCGGTCACGACGATCAGGGGCACGCGGTCCTGCTGGGCATTGGCGACGACATTGACCGCATTGGCGACGCCAGGACCTAGCGTCGCGACCAGCACGGGCAGCGCGCCGGTCGCATGCCAAAGCCCTTCCGCCATGAAGCCGGCCGCGTTCTCGTGCCGCGCGAGCTGGAAGCGGATTCCAGCGCGTTCGAGCGCATCGACCAGCGCCAGCACTTCGCCGCCTGGGATGCCGAAGGCATGGGTCGCGCCGGCCGCCGCCAACCGGGCCGCCAGGAGATCGGCACCGGTCACGAATTCTTCCGGATCGGCTCCAGTCGACTCCACGGCCGCTATCCGTTCGTGACGCATCGTCTCTCTCCGCCTTGCCGCAAAAGCGGCTCTGCGGGAGAGATCGCGCGGGAGCCCGGTTTGGTTACACGATCACGGAGACGTGAGACCGGCAGCCGAGGCAGGCGGCCGCATCGTCAGGCGCCAGGCGCGTTCGACCCAGGCAGCGTCTGCGACATGGCCACCGCCATGCAGGCAGAGCTCCAGCCGCGCCGGGCTGCCACAACCGGTCGCGACGCGGCAGGTCAAGTCTTCCGGCTTGAGAGCGGCGCGGGCAGCTTCCGCCCAGCCTGCGGTACAGCCGCCCGGCGCGAAGACCGCGAGGCTCTTGAAGACATCGGCCTGCCGGGAGCCCTGCCGCAGGGTGCGGCCGGCGAGCGGCACGGTCGTGTCGCTCATGCCATGGACATGGATCAGCGGCGGGCGCGGACCTGCGCAGCTTTCCGGCACCGGCTCCCAGAAAGCACCCGCGATCGGCGCGAAGGCAGCAAAGCGCCCGGGCATCCGGCAGCCGAGATACCAGACCATCGAACCGCCCTGCGAAAAGCCGCTCGCAAGGATGCGGCCGGCATCGATGGGAAAGCGCGCGGCGACATCGTCGAGCACCTGTCCGACGAAGACGAACTCATCGCGATGACGGGCAGGCGAGCCAGGATAGGACCATGAGCGCCCGGCGCCGTCGGGCGCGATCAGCGCGACGCCAAGACGTCGGGTAACAGCGACGAGGCCGGCATCGGCGATCACCTCCTCGGCCGAACCCTGATAGCCGTGGAAGTACATGATCGCGCCGACCTTCCGCCCTGCCGACGCCTGCGGCGGCAGCACGATGCGATAACGGCCGCTCGCCACGCTGCAGCCTGCATCCGCAGGGCAGGCATCGTGGGACTGGACAGGGGCGAGCGTCTGCGCAGCGGCCGACGCCATCAGGACGAAGCCGGCCAGCGCACCGACGAGCCCTAGCCTCGATGCCATTTGCGATCTCTCCGCTGCTTCGCTGAAGCCTGCCCTTGCGCGCGAGCGTAGCCGGAGCGCGCCGGCGCTTCACCCGGCCATCGCGGGCTTGTGAGCCGGCCCCGGCCATGCAACGGACTTGCGTTGCGAATCCCCCTGCGAACAAGCGCAAGACGTGTCGCTGCAAGAGCTCGAAACCCAGCTCCGACCGATCTTCCTCGCGGCCCTTGCCGGCGATGCCGCGGCCTATCGCCTGTTCCTCGACACGATCAGCCTGCGGCTGCGCGGCTATCTCCGCCAGATGCTCGCCCGTGCCGGTCGGAGCGAGGCGAGCGAGGCCGAGGACGTGCTGCAGGAAACCCTGCTGGCGCTGCACCTGTCGTGCCACACCTACGACGCCGCGAGCCCGGTGACGGCCTGGGCGCATGCGATCGCGCGCTACAAGCTGGTCGATCATCTGCGCCGCTCCGGCCGCCATGTCGGAGCCCTGCCGCTCGAGGACGAAGCCCATCAGCTCGCAGGCCCTCCGGAGAGTGCCGCGGTCGACGCAAGGCTCGATCTGGCACGCGCGATGGAAGCTCTGCCGGAGCGCACACGGCGCCTGATCGATCAGGTCAAGCTCCAGGGCACCAGCGTCGCCGACGCCGCCACCGCTGCCGGGATGACGGAAACGGCGGCCAAGGTCGCGATCCATCGCGGCCTTCAGGCCATGGCACAATTCCTCTCGAAACGGAGGAAACAACCATGACGATGTGCATCAGGCATCGACGCGCCGTAACCTTTCGCCGGCTCCGCGCGAACTCCCCTTGAACCGGACCATCTTCGAAGATCGGACATGCAGACCGACGATTTGATCTCCCTGATGAGCATGGACAGCCGGCCGGTGGATAGCGGCTGGCTGCGCCGCACGACCTGGCTCTCGGCATTCGCGGCGCTCGCGGCAACCGCCGGGCTTGTCCTGCTGACGCTCGGAACCAGGCCCGACCTCGCAAGCGCCTGGACGACGCTGCCGGTCATCGCCAAGGCCGCATTCGGCGCCAGCGTCGCGGCCATTGCGCTCGTGCTGTTCCAGAGCAGCCTGCGGCCCGGCCTGAAGCCGGCGCGGCACCTGCCGCTCGTTGCGCTCCCGCTGCTGGCTGCTGCTGGCTGGGCCCTCCTGACGCTGGCGCAGGCGCCGGCCGAGCAATGGCATGCCTTGATCTTCGGCCGCTACTGGCGAGCCTGCCTCATTGCGGTACCGCTCTACGCGCTGCTTCCGCTCGTCGTGCTTCTGCTGCTGGCTCGCCGCGGCGCACCGGTCGACAGCGCCTTGACGGGGGCCTGCGCCGGCCTCGCCTCCGCCGGGCTCGCCACGATCGCCTACAGCCTGCACTGCCCGGACGATACCGCGCCCTTCCTGGCGACCTGGTACACGATCGCGACCGCGATCATGACCACGTTCGGCGCGCTCATCCTGCCACGTTTCCTGCGCTGGTGACGCGAATGCGCACGGTGCACCAAAACGATGCTCTGACTTCCAGCAATTGTCGTCGCCGCTGGTACGGAGGGCCCTGCACGCGTGCGGAAGAACTGCGTCTGCTTATGGCGCGGGCAGCCCTGTTTCCTTAAAGACCCGCCGTCTGGGCAACAACCGTTCGCAGCGCTGCTCGGTGCCGCACCAAGCTCCGGTCGCCACTTCCAGCATGTCTCGACAGCGTCTTCGAGACGGCCCGGATACCAGCGCCGGGCTTTTTTGAACCCGCCGATCCCTGGAAATGGCAGTTCAGGCGGACGGAGTTGCGGCCGGCGGGGAACCCGCTCCCCGCGCCGGCGGCGGCTGCCTGGCGGGCGACTGGGCCTGGCCCGACTGGGACTGGCCATTCTTGCTGCCCTTCAGCATCTCCCAGCTGTTGCGCTGGCTGACGCTGCGCTTGAGATAGGCGATCGTCTGGGCGGCTTCGGCCGGGCTCTGGTCGCGCCGCGCCCAGGTCTCCGCCTCCCCGAAGCGGCCCTGCAGGCCGAGGACCAGGACGAGGTTCTGACGGACGCGGGCATCGGCGCGCTCGGAGGCCGCGGCCTCGGCGAGGATGCGCTCGGCCTCCGGCAGATTGCGCGAGAGGGCGAGCGACAGCCCGTAGTTCGACATGATCGTCGGCTCGTTGGGAGCGAGCTTCAGCGCGGACTGGTAGATCTGCTGGGCACGGGTGTGATCGCCCAGCTGATCGGCGACCGTGCCTTGCGCCGACAGGATGCGCCAGTCGGGGCGCTCGGGCGAATGCGCCCGCGAGAGAACGTCGTCCGCCTCCCGCAGGCGCCCGTTATCGGCGAGCGAACGGCCATAGGCGCCAAGAAGCTCGCGATCGTTCTGGTGGATCAGGACGGCGCCCTGAAGCACGGCCAGGGCCTGTGCGTTCTGGTCGAGGCTGCGCAGCGCGCGCGCATAGTAGAAGGCGGCGTCCCGGTCCTTCGGATTGGCGTCGTAGCGCTTCGCCCAGGTCTCCCGGTCGGCCTGCCAGCCCGCCGCCGTACGCGGCTGGCTCGCCTGGCTGCGGCCGATCGAGCCGGTGATGTCGCCCGGGCCGCCGCGCCCCTGGCAGCCCGCCAGGACGAGCGCCGCAAGGCAGACCGCGAGGCCGAGGCCGGCCCGCGAGCCGCGATGGGCCACGGGAGCGGACAGGGGCTGCATCGAGGCTGCAAGGCGGACTGAGGAATGGGGCCGGGCTAAAGAAGACATGGGCCGGATCGCCTCCCGAACACGGGTCGTCTGGATGGGTTTGTCTGGTCGATCCGGTGATAAAGCGTTAACCCTAATGCATTCTTAATCGCCGCCCCGATGCTCCCGCTCGAAATCGAACACCGCTCGTGCACAGCCTCCTGACCTCGACCGCCGCAGGCATTCCCGTTCACGCCGTCTCGACCGGCACATGGCCCGCCCTTCTGGACCAGTTATCGCCGGCCAACCGCAGCTTTGCCCTCGCCCAGGGTTTCGCCGGCCGTGCCGGCCAGCATTGCCTGCTGCCGGATCCGCAAGGGGCCATCGCGACCGTCCTGTTCGGCGTCGACACCACCGGGCGCCGACCCGATCCGTTCGCGCCGGGCCGCCTCGCCGCATTGCTGCCGGCCGGCGACTACACGCTGTCCGGCGCTATCGACGATCCGGCACTGGCGACGCTGGGCTGGCTGCTGCAGGGCTATCGCTTCGATCGCTACCGCAAGCCGAACCCGGCCCGCGCCCGGCTGGTCGTACCCGACGGCGTCGACGGCGAGGAAATCAGCCTGATCGCCGAATCCGCGATGCTGGCGCGCGACCTCGTCAACACGCCGGCCAACGAACTCGGGCCGGGCGAAATCGAAGCGGCGATCCGCGGACTCGCGGCCGAATGCGGCGCGACGGTCGCCAGCATCGTCGGCGACGACCTGATCGCCCGCAACTTCCCGATGATCCATGCCGTCGGCCGCGCCTCAACGCGTGCGCCGCGGCTCGTCGACCTGGTCTGGGGCGACCCTGCCCATCCCAAGGTCACGCTCGTCGGCAAGGGGGTCGCCTTCGACACGGGCGGGCTCAACCTCAAGCCCGACGCCTCGATGCTGCTGATGAAGAAGGACATGGGCGGCGCGGCGGCGGCGATCGCGGCGGCGCGGATGATCATGCTGGCGAAGCTGCCCGTGCGGCTGCGGCTGCTGGTGCCGGCCGTCGAGAATTCCGTGTCCGGCAACGCCTTCCGGCCCGGCGACGTGCTGGCGAGCCGCAAGGGCCTCTCGGTCGAGATCGGCAACACCGATGCCGAAGGCCGGCTGATCCTGGCCGATGCGCTGGCGCTGGCCGACGAGGAGGCACCCGAGCTGCTCGTCGATTTCGCGACGCTGACCGGCGCCGCGCGGACCGCGCTCGGCCCGGACCTGCCGCCGTTCTACACGCATGACGAGGGCCTCGCCGCCGAGATCGCGCGGCTCGGCATGGCCGTGAACGACCCGGTCTGGCGGCTGCCGCTCTGGCCGCCCTATGACGGCCTGCTCGATTCCAAGATCGCCGACGTCAACCATATCTCCACTGGCGGTATGGCCGGCTCGGTCACGGCAGCCCTGTTCCTCAACCGCTTCGTCGAGAAGACGCAATCCTATGTCCATTTCGACATCTATGCTTGGAATCCCTCGGCCAAGCCGGGGCGGCCGGAGGGCGGCGAATGCCAGGGCGCGCGGCTGATCCATGCGCTGGTGAAACAGCGTTTTTGATCCCGCATCGGCTGGTCCGAAAACCGGTCTCCACTTTTCGGGCCGATGCTTCATCCGCGCGGTTAAGGCTGATCAGCAAAGGCGATTGCGCGGCAGCCCCGCCGGGATAATGATACGGGTCCGTAACGATCTGGACCCGTTCATGCCCCTGGAGATCAGGCCTTCGCAGGCGCTCAAGCTGTGGCGGCAGGTGCATCTCGATCTGGTGCGGGATCATGATGCCGATCTCTCGGCCCGCCAGACCGCGATCCTGCTCACCGTCTACCTCGAATTGCCGCCGCATACGGTGCGGGGGCTCGCCCAGCAGCTCGGCGTGACCAAGCCGGTGATCACCCGCGCCCTCGATACGCTCGGCAAGCTCGGCCTGCTGACACGCAAACGCGACGAGGCCGACCGCCGCAATGTCGTGATCCAGCGCACCGTCGCCGGGGCGCTCGCCGTCGAGCGCCTGGCCGATCTGGTGACAGAGCATGCCAGGGAGATCGGCGGAAGCTGAGGCCCCTCCCGAACCGTCTCCCGCCACGCTAGATTGCCGCCATGACCGCGATTCTCGACCGCCGTATCCATGCCTTCCGCCCCGATCTCGCAGCGCGCGCGCTGACGGGCCAGGTCGAGGCCGCCCGCTTCGCCGATCCGCAACCGATGCGCATCGTCGCGGCCTCCGCCCCAGTACGGCGTGAACCGCGCCCCGATGCCGCGCTCGATACCGAGGCGCTCGCAGGCGAACTGGTTGAGGTCTATGAGCGCGAGGAGGGCTGGGCCTGGGCGCAGCTCGCCCGTGACGGCTATGTCGGCTACATCCCCGACGATGCCTTGCGCCCGGACCAGCCGGCGCCCACGCATCGCGTCGCTGGCTTGCGGACCTTCGTCTATCCCGGCCCCTCGATCAAACTGCCGCCGCTCACCGCGCTCTCGCTCGGCGCCAATGTCGCCGTGGTCGAAAGCAAGGGCGATTTCGCGGTTCTGGCCGATGGCGGCCATGTCTTCGCCGCCCATCTCGCGCCGCTCGACCAGTCGGAGCCGGATTTCGTCGGGGTCGCCGAGCGCTTCGTCGGCGTACCCTACCTCTGGGGCGGCAAGACCAGCCTCGGGCTCGACTGCTCGGGGCTGACGCAGCTCAGCCTCGCGGTGGCCGGGATTTCCGCGCCGCGCGATTCCGACATGATGGAAGCGACGCTCGGCCGCCCGGTCGAACTGCGCGAGGATCTATCGGGACTCCAGCGTGGAGACCTGATCTTCTGGAAGGGCCATGTCGGCATCCTGACCGCCCCCGACACGCTGCTCCACGCCAGCGGGCATGTGATGAGCGTCTACCGCGAGCCGCTGCGCGAGGCGCGAGACCGCATCCGCGCCAAGAGCTTCGGCGAGATCACCAGGATCAAGCGACTGGACTAACTCAGCCCAACCCCTTCAGGCGGTAGAGCGCTTCCAGCGCCTCGCGCGGAGTCATCTCGTCCGGGTCGATACCGGCCAGAGCCTCACGTAAACCGTCCGGCTCGCCTTCGACAGCGACCGGCGCTGGCCGGCGCTGCGGCACGGCGAAGAGCGGGAGGTCGTCGACCAGCGAAGCCACCGGCTTCTCGCGCTCGGTCTTCTCCAGTTCGCCGAGGATGGCGCGCGCACGCTCGACCACGGCCGGCGGGAGGCCAGCGAGCTTGGCGACCTGGATGCCGTAGGAGCGGTCGGCCGCGCCCGGCACGACCTCGTGCAGGAAGACGACCTCGCCCTTCCATTCGGTGACGCGCACGGTGGCGTTGGCGACGCGGTCGAGCCGGTCTCCGAGCGCCGTCAGCTCGTGATAGTGGGTCGCGAACAGGCTGCGGCAGCGGTTGATCTCGTGGAGGTGCTCGATCGCAGCCCAGGCGATCGAAAGGCCGTCGAAGGTCGCGGTGCCGCGCCCGATCTCGTCGAGGATGACCAGCGCGCGCGGGCCGGCCTGGTTCAGGATCGCCGCCGTCTCGACCATCTCGACCATGAAGGTCGATCGCCCGCGCGCGAGGTCGTCGGCGGCGCCGACGCGCGAGAACAGCCGGTCGACGATGCCGATATGCGCGGAGGTCGCCGGCACGAAGGAGCCCATCTGGGCGAGCACCGCGATCAGGGCGTTCTGGCGCAGGAAGGTCGATTTACCCGCCATGTTCGGGCCGGTGATCAGACAGATGCGCCCGCCCTTGGCCTCGCCGCCCGGCGGCGACAATTCGGTGTCGTTGGCGACGAAGGGTTTCCCGTCCCGCTTCAGCGCGGCCTCGACCACGGGATGGCGGCCGCGCTCGATGGTGAAGGCAACGCCGTCATCGACCTGCGGGCGGCTCCAGCCCTCGCGGGTGGCGAGATCGGCCAGCGCCGCAGCGACATCGAGCTCGGCCAGCGCCAGCGCCGCGGCCTTGATCGGTTCGGCCTGGGCGAGCACGGCCTCGCAGAGCGCGGCGAAGATCGCGAGTTCGAGCTTCAGCGCCCGGTCGGCGGCGGAGGCGATCTTGGCTTCGAGCTCGCCGAGCTCGACCGAGGAAAAGCGCATCGCGTCGGACATGGTCTGGCGATGCACGAAGGTCGCGCGCCAGGGATCGCGGAGGAACTCCTCGCCGGCTGCCTGCGGCACCTCGACGAAATAGCCGAGCATGGCGTTGTGCTTGATGCGCAGCGTCCGGCAGTTGGTCTCGGCGGCGTAACGCGCCTGCAACTGGGCGATGACCTTGCGCGAGTCGATCTGGAGCAGGCGCAATTCGTCGAGCGCGGGATCGAATCCCTCGCGCACGAAACGGCCGTCGCGGCGGTTGAGCGGCAATTCGTCGGCCAGCGTCGCATTGAGGCGCACCGGCAGATCGGGATCGCTCTCGCCCAACGCTCGCATGGCGCGGGCCAGCTCGACCGGAAGCTCGCCTCGCCGGACGAGCAGCGCCGCGATCGCGCGGGCCGCATCGAGCCCGGCACCGAGCGCCGCGAGATCGCGCGGGCCGCCCCGGTCGAGCGAGAGGCGCGCCAGCGCGCGGGCGACATCCGGCACCTTCTCCAGGGCGGAACGCAGATCCTCGCGCAAGCCGGCATCCGCGACGAGCAGCTCGACCGCATCATGGCGCGCCGCGATGGCGGCGGAGTCGGTCAGCGGGCCGGCGAGGCGTTCGGCCAAGAGGCGCGCTCCGCCCGGCGTCACCGTGCGGTCGATGGTGGCGAGCAGGCTGCCCTGGCGCTCGCCACTGAGGGTGCGCGTCAGTTCGAGATTCGCGCGCGTCGCCGCGTCGATCAGCATCGTCGCCGAGCCGGCATCGCGCACCGGGGCCGAGAGCGGCGGGCGGGCGCCGAGCTGGGTGCGCTCGACATAGGCGAGCGCCGCACCGGCCGCGGCGATCTCGGCCCGCGTGAAGGCACCGAAGGCATCGAGCGTGGCGACGCCGAAGAATTCCTTCAGGCGCCGCTCGGCCGAGGCCGCGTCGAGTCCGTCACGGGCGAGCGGCGTCACCGGAACCGCGATCTCGCGCCAGAATTCCTTGAGCTCGGGATCGTCATGGATCGCGTCCGGGCAGACGATCTCGCGCGGCTCCAGGCGCGAGAATTCGATGGCGAGCCGTTCCTGCGGCGTCTCCATCACGGTGAAGCGGCCGGTCGAGATGTCGATCGCCGCGAGCCCGTAGAGGGAGGCCGATTCTCCGGTCTTGCGGCGCGCGACGGCGACCAGCAGGCTGGCGCGGCCGGGTTCGAGCAGGCGCTCCTCGGTGATGGTGCCCGGCGTGACGAGGCGCACCACGTCGCGCTTCACCACCGACTTGTTGCCGCGCTTCCTGGCCTCGGCCGGATCTTCGGTCTGCTCGCAGACGGCGACGCGATGGCCGGCGGCGATCAGGCGCTGGAGATAGTCGTCGGCACGCTCCACCGGCACGCCGCACATCGGGATGTCGTCGCCCTGGTGCTTGCCGCGCTTGGTCAGCACGATGCCGAGGGTGCGCGAGGCGATCTCCGCGTCGGTGAAGAACAATTCGTAGAAATCGCCCATCCGATAGAAGAGCAGGCAGTCCGGGTTGGCGGCCTTGATCTCGACGTACTGCGCCATCATCGGCGTGACGCGGTCGGCGGCCGCAGCCGGGGGCGCGGGACGGGCGGGTTCGGAAGAGGAATTCTGGCGCATTGCGCGGCACGCTAGCAAAATGCCCGGGCAAGGCCATCCGTTAGGACGGCTTTCAACAATTGAAAGCAATATTCGGGCGCCGAATCGGGCCAGGGCCTCCACATTGCTGCTGATCAATCTCGCCGAGAGCCTGTTCTTCCTGCTGCTGGCGGGACTGCTGCTGACCGTCGCGACGCCTCGGCTCAATGACCGCTCCTGGCTGCGTCAGGTCATTGTCGGCGTGCTGTTCGCGGCCGGCGCCCTCGTCAGCATGGGCAACCCCTTCGAGATCATGC
Organism: Allobosea sp. AK1; assembly: GCF_006714945.1. NCBI lineage: Bacteria > Pseudomonadati > Pseudomonadota > Alphaproteobacteria > Hyphomicrobiales > Alloboseaceae > Allobosea > Allobosea sp. AK1. Next base: position 2,800,896 of record NZ_VFMG01000001.1, on the reverse strand, counting down.
CCGGCCTCGTCGTCGATTCGCGGAACAGCTTCGCGATCCTCGCCGGCCCGGTCGGCGGACCGATCGCCTCCGTCCTGACGGCTGCGCCGCTCGTCGTAATGCGTTATCTCAGCGGCGGCGTCGGCATGGTGACGGGCATCACCGGCATCCTCGCCCGCGCCGCGATCGGCATCGCCTATGCCCTGTGGCTGGCGCGCCGCCGCCGGCCGCTCGGCATCGGTGATCTCGCCGCGCTGAGCGCCATCGACGCCCTCATCCTGATCGCCTCGGTGGGCTTCATCCCCGGCGCGGCCGGCGAGCGCTTCCTGCGCGAAGCCGTGCCGGTGATGATCCTGGTCGGAACGATCGGCATCTTCCTGACCGGCATCATCGTCATCAACGACAGCGAAAGACGGGAAACGGCCTATCGGCTGCGCACGCTGATCGATCGCGCGCCCGGCACGCTCTACCAGCGCATCGTGCGACCGGACGGCACGCTGACCTATCAGTTCGCCTCCTTCGCCATCGACAGGCTGCTCGGCATCACCAGGGAAGAGGTTGAACGCGACCCGGAGATCTGGCTTGGAAAACTCGTGCCGGAGGATCGCGCCCGCTTCGAGCAGCAGCGCCGCGACCAGCAGGACACCGAGACGCTCTGGCGCTTCGAGGGACGCTATCACGCGCCCGACGGCGGTATCGTCTGGCTGCGCAGTGAATCGACCAAGCGGCGCCTGCGTGACGGAACGCTGGTCTGGGACGGCATCCTGCTCGACGTGACAGCCGAGAAGACGCTGGAAACCCGCCGCGGCGAGATCGAGACGCTGCGCAAGACGACCCTCGACGCGCTGGCCGGTGATCTGGAGCGAACCGTCGGCAAGGCGCTCCGCGATGTCGGCGCCTCGCTGCGCGGCATGCACGATGCTGCCGGCCAGATGGTCGAGAACGCCAACAAGACGACTCAGCGCGCCGAAAGCGTGACGCAGGAGGCCGGCAGCGCCTCGCGCCGGATCGGCAGCGTCGCGATCGCGGCCGAAGAGATCGAGGCCTCGATCCGCGAACTCACCCAGCAGACCAGCCATGCTGACGACACCGTGCGCGCCGCCGCATCCTATGTCCGCAGCACGCGCAGCGACGTCGCCGGGCTGACGGAAGCCGCCGACAAGGTCCGCGCCGTGCTCGACTTCATCGAGGAGATCGCGGCCCGCACCAACCTGCTCGCCCTCAACGCGACGATCGAGGCGGCCCGCGCCGGGGCGGCCGGACGCGGCTTCGCGGTGGTGGCCGGCGAGGTCAAGACGCTCGCCGAGCAGACGCAGAAGGCGACCCGCGACATCGCCGCGACGCTGGCCGATATCCGCGGCGCCGCCGCGGCCGCCTTCGAGGCCGTCGCCCATATCGAGGGCACGATGACGACGATCGAGCAGACCTCGGGCGCGATCGCCGCCGTCGTCAGCCGCCAGGCCGGCATCGCCTCGACGATCGCCACCGATGCGCAGGCCGTCGCGCTGAGCGCCGACACCGTCACCACCAATGTCGGGGCCGTCGGCGCGGAGGCACGCGTCACCGGCGATGCCGCGATCCATGTCGCGGAGGCTGCCCGCAAGGTCGACGAGCAGGCCGAGGCGCTCGACCGCTATGTCGCGGATTTCGTGCGCAGCGTGCGCACCGCCTCGCAGACCTGACCCGCCCGGGATATCCCTTCGCCACGACAAGAGTTCTGTGAAGCACTCGCCGCTTGTGATCTCGGGCGCCGCCGCCTTATGGTCGGTACCCCTCGAGGAAACGCACAAGAAAAGACGCTTCGATGAACGACCGTCCGAAGACCAAGAGAGCCCGCCCGACCTTTACCGATCAGGAAGCCCTGCTGTTCCATTCGCAGGGACGGCCCGGCAAGCTGGAAATCGTGCCGACCAAGCCGATGGCGACGCAGCGCGACCTCTCGCTGGCCTATTCGCCCGGCGTCGCCGTACCGGTGCTGGCGATCGCGGAGGACCCGTCGCGCGCCTATGACTACACGACGCGCTCGAACCTCGTCGCCGTGATCACCAACGGCACCGCGATCCTCGGCCTCGGCAATCTCGGCGCGCTCGCCTCGAAGCCGGTGATGGAGGGCAAGTCGGTCCTGTTCAAGCGCTTCGCCGATGTCGACTCGATCGATCTCGAGGTCGATACCGAGGATCCGGACAAGTTCATCGACGCCGTGCGCTATCTCGGCCCGTCCTTCGGCGGCATCAATCTCGAGGATATCAAGGCGCCCGAGTGCTTTATCATCGAGCAGCGCCTGCGCGAATTGATGGACATCCCCGTCTTCCATGACGACCAGCACGGCACCGCGATCATCGCCGCCGCCGGCCTGATCAACGCGCTGGACATCACCGGGCGCGACATCAAGACGACCAGGCTTGTCATCAACGGCGCGGGTGCCGCCGCCATCGCCTGCATCGAACTGCTGAAGGCGATGGGCTTCAAGCCCGACAACGTCATCCTCTGCGACACCAAGGGCGTGATCTACCAGGGCCGCACCGAGGGCATGAACCAGTGGAAATCGGCCCATGCCGCCGTCACCGACCGGCGCACGCTGGCGCAGGCGCTGGACGGCGCCGACGCCTTCTTCGGCCTGTCGCAGAAGGGCGCGGTGACGCCGGAGATGGTCGCCGCGATGGCGCCGAACCCGATCATCTTCGCCATGGCCAATCCCGATCCGGAGATCACGCCGGAGGAGGTCCATGCCATCCGCGACGACGCGATCATGGCGACCGGCCGCTCGGACTATCCGAACCAGGTCAACAACGTGCTGGGCTTCCCCTTCATCTTCCGCGGCGCGCTCGACGTGCGGGCGACCACGATCAACATGGAGATGAAGATCGCCGCGGCCGAGTCGCTGGCGATGCTCGCCCGTGAGGACGTACCTGACGAGGTCGCCGCCGCCTATCAGGGTTCGCGGCCGCGCTACGGCAAGGACTACATCATCCCGGTGCCCTTCGACCCGCGCCTGATCCATGTCGTGCCGATGGCCGTCGCCAAGGCCGCAATGGACTCAGGCGTCGCCGGCAAGCCGATCGTCGACGTCGCCGCCTACAAGGCGCAGCTCTCGGCCCGGCGCGACCCGATCGCCGGCACGCTCAACCGCATCTTCGAGCGCGTCCGGCGCTATCCCAAGCGCGTCGTCTTCGCCGAGGGCGAGGAGGAGCAGGTCATCCGCGCCGCCGCCTCCTTCGTCGCGCAGGGGCTCGGCCATGCCATCCTGGTCGGCCGCGAGGACCGCATCACCGAAGCTGCGACCTTCCTCGGCGTCGATCTCGAAGCCAAGGGCATCTCGATCCAGAATGCCCGGCTCTCGCATCGAAACAGCGCCTATGCGCAATATCTCTACGAGCGGCTGCAGCGGCAGGGCTATCTGTTCCGCGACTGCCAGCGCCTGATCAACCAGGACCGCAACCATTTCGCCGCGGCGATGGTGGCGCTTGGCGATGCCGATGCGATGGTGACCGGCGTCACCCGCAACTACTCGATCGCGCTGGAAGAGGTCCGCCGCGTCATCGACGAGAAGCCCGGCCACCGGGTGATCGGCATCTCGGTCGTGATCTCGCGGGACCGCACCGTCCTCGTGGCGGATACCGCGATCACCGAGATGCCGACCGCGCGGCAATTGTCGGAAATCGCGATCGAGGCGGCCGGCGTCGCCCGCAGGCTCGGCTACGAGCCCAAGGTCGCGATGCTCGCCTTCTCGACCTTCGGGCATCCGGCCGGCGAACGTTCCGAGAAGGTGCGCGAGGCTGTGGCGCTGCTCGACGGCCAGCGCGTCGATTTCGAGTATGACGGCGAGATGGCGGCGGATGTCGCGCTCAATCGCGAGGTGATGAGCCAGTACCCGTTCTGCCGCCTCTCGGGGCCGGCGAACGTGCTGGTGATGCCGGCCTTCCACTCGGCTTCGATCTCGACCAAGCTGCTGCAGGAGCTTGGCGGCGCGACCGTGATCGGCCCGCTGATCGTCGGCCTCGACAAGCCGATCCAGATCGTGCCGCTCGGCGCCAAGGATTCCGACATCGTCAACATGGCCGCGCTGGCCGCCTTCAATATCGGCGGCTGATTGCCCGACAACGCCTGAGCCGGACGGATCGTTCGGCTCAGGATGCCTTCTTCCTGCGCGTCTCGGCTGCCTTTTTCGCTGAAGCGGAACGCGCCGCTTTCGGCCGCGCGGCGGAAGTCTCGCCACCCAATTTGCCACCCCGTTTTGCGGCTTCATCGGTGTCCGGCTGCCCCCGACCTGAGCCGGACTTGTTGCCGCCGCCGCTGTCCTTGTTGACGGTCGCCCAGGCGCGGCGCTCAGCCTCTTCGTGCGAAACGCCACGTTCCTCGTAGCTTTCCTCGATATGCTCAGCCTTGCGCTTCTGCTTGTCGGTGTAGGCGGACTTGTCTCCCTGAGGCATGGCAAAACTCCCCTGTGAATTCGAACTGGAAACGCAAGGCTCCGCATCGCTGTTCCCACCCCCGCGATCGCACGCTCCTGGCCATGGTCGGGGGGTGAGCGCATCGCGCCAGTCGCCTCCTTCATCGGCGTCATTCGTCGCAGCGGCTTGTGCATTGCCGCCGAGGCGTTATCTGTCGGGCGGAGCTTGAACCCGAGCCCCGCCCGCCACCGCGCCGCCGCGATCCCGCAGCGCCGCGCAACCCCGAGAGCGCATGTCGTTCGGCCCGCATGAGCCAGGAATGCCCCTGCGCAAGCGCAGCCGCTGGTGGTGGCTCGGCCCGCTGGCGAGCTTCGTCATCTTCGGCGCCTCGCTGGTCGTGCTCTGGCATATCATCAGCGGGATGGAGCCGGGCCAGCTTGCCGGCGCCTTCGCCAATGCCAGCCTGCGCCAGCTCGGCCTCGCCGTGGCCTTCACCGCGCTGAGCTATCTGCTGCTGACCGGTTACGACAAGCTGGCACTGCGCCGGCTCGGCCTCTCGATTCCCTATCGCACAACCGCGCTCGCCTCCTTCACCAGCTATTCCGTCTCGTTCACGCTCGGCTTCCCGATCGTGACCGGCGGCACGGTGCGCTACTGGATCTATTCGCCGAAGGGAGTGCGCGCCTCCGAGGTGGCGAGCCTGACGGTGATCGCCGGCATCACCTTCTGGCTCGGGCTCGGCGCCATCCTTTGCGCCAGCCTGATCTATTCGGCCGATGCGGTGGCGATGCTGGCGCGGACCTCGCCGCTGGTCGTCCAGATCGTCGGCGGGCTCGTGGGCCTGGGCATCCTCGGCTATCTCGCCTGGATCGCCACGGACGAACGGACGATCCGGGTGCGCGGCTGGAACCTGCACCTGCCCGGCCTCGGCACCACGCTCGGCCAGATGGCGCTCGGCGCCTGCGAGGTCTGCGCGGCCGCCGCCGTGCTCTTCGTGCTGCTGCCCGGCGGCTACGGCCTGGAATATCCGACTTTCCTCGCCGCCTATATCTTCGCCTGCCTGATCGGCATCGCCAGCCATGCGCCGGGCGGGCTCGGCGTGTTCGAGGCGACGATGCTCGTCGCGCTCAACCGCTTCCCCTACGAGCATGTGCTGGGCGCGCTGCTGATATTCCGGGTGGTCTACTACATCCTGCCGTTCATCCTGGCGCTGGTGCTGCTGGCGCTGAACGAGATGATCCGCCGCATCCGTCGCCACGAGCCTTAAGGGCTGCCCGCTACTTCATCGCCACGATGATCAGCAGGAAGGCCAGCATCAGCAGGAGCAGGCGGAAGCTCCAGTTGATTTTGCCCAGCTGCTCGGCAGCGGTTTCCGGCCAGTCATCCTCGGTCTCATGGACGGGAGCCGGCACGGGATCGGGGATCGGCGCGGTCTCGATGGCGACCGGAAGCTCGCGAGGCCGCCACTCGATCGTCTCGATGAAGCCGCGCGCGGGCTGGGCCGAGCGCCCATCGGCGTCGAGGCCGAGATACCAGTCGAGCGGCTCGCCCTGCGTGCGCCCGCGATCCTCCTCGCGCATCCAGAGGCTCGTCGTAGCGCTCAGCGAGATGTCCTGCGCCAGGCCCGCGAGCATATCCGCCTCGAGCGCTGCGAACACGGCGGGCGCCAGAAAGGCCTCGGCGAAGGGCTGCGAGGCGCCATCTTCGTCGCGGCAGCCGAGCATCAGGAGGAGGCGCGGCTGCTCGCCAGCCTGCGACAGCGGGCGCAAGGTCAGGGCGATCGTGCCGGCCTCGCCTTCGCGCCCGGCGCGGCGCAAACCGCCATCGACAACCGTCGCCTCGGCGAGGAAGCGCCGGCTTTCATCCAGACGGCCGTCGCGGCTTTCGAAGCCGCCGACGAAACGCAGGCCCGAAGCCGACAGCCGGAAGCGCCGCGCCGCATCCTGGACATAGCGGGTCGACAGACCCTCGATCGCCATCCGCCCGTCGCTGACGGAAACGCTGCGCGCCACGCCTGATTCGTTCATGTTTCCGTCCTGTTTCGCCGCGACGATAACAGCTCAGGCTGCCCGCGTCAGGCGACGGGCTCCTGACAGCGTCACGCCGATGCCGCAGGATAAGGGCATCCTCGAACCATCACGGAGGCAAAAGACGATGGCCGACGAACTCGTCCTTTACACCAACCCGATGTCACGCGGACGCATCGCCCGCTGGATGATGGAGGAAATCGGCCAGCCCTACCGGGCCGAGATCGTCGGCTTCGGCACGCCGATGAAGAGCGCGGACTACAAGGCGCTGAACCCGATGGGCAAGGTGCCGACGCTGGTCCATGGCGATACGGTCATCACGGAATGCGCCGCGATCTGCGCCTATATGGCCGATGCCTTCCCGCAGGCTGGGCTCGCGCCCGCGCCGAACAGCCGGTCGCGCGGCCCCTATTATCGCTGGATGTTCTTCGCCGCCGGCCCGGTCGAGGCCGCCGTCGCCAGCAAGGCCTTCGGCCTGGAAGTGCCGCCCGACCGGGCGCGAGCCATCGGCTACGGCACCTATGCCGATACGATGGACACGCTCGAATACGCGGTGACCCGCGGCGAGTACCTGACCGGCGACCGTTTCAGCGCCGCCGACGTCTATGTCGGCTCGCAGGTCCTGTGGGGGCTGCAATTCGGCACGATCGAGAAGCGGCCGGCTTTCGAGGCCTATGGCGCCCGCATCTCCGCGCGGCCGGCGGCTCGGCGCGCCGCCGAGATCGACGATGCGCTGATGGCCGAGATGCAGAAGCAAGGGTGAACGCGCCCGGCGCATGGCGCATGGCGCATGGCCGATTGGACCGGTTGCCCGGCGGACCCGGCGGGGCTAATGCTGCGGGCAGAATTTTGCCCGCCGCTGCCGCATGACCGCAGCCGCCGGGTCTAGCAGCAAGCTTCGCGATCGCCATGAACGACATGTCCGCCCTTGCCCGGCCGCGCCACGGCATGGGCTTCTACCCCTTCGTCGGCCTGACCGCCGCCTTGATGGCGACGAACGCGCTCGCCATCGATTCGATGCTGCCGGCCCTGCCGCAGATGGCCGAGGCGCTCGGCATCGCCGAGGCCAACCAGCGGCAATGGATCATCACGGCCTATCTGCTCGGCTTCGGCGTCTCGCAGATCTTCTACGGCACGATCTCGGATCGTTTCGGCCGGCGCCCGGTGCTGCTCACGGGCCTTTCGATCTATGTCGTCGCCAGCATCGCCGCTGCCTTCGCCGGTTCGTTCGAGGCGATGATGGCAGCGCGCGTGGTGCAGGGCATCGGCGCCGCCGCGACGCGCGTGCTCGTCGTCTCGATCGTGCGCGACTGCTATTCCGGCCGCGAGATGGCGCGCGTCATGTCGCTCGCCATGATCGTCTTCCTGGCCGTGCCGATCCTGGCGCCCTCGATCGGCCAGGCGATCCTCTGGGTCGCGCCCTGGCGCTGGATTTTTGGCGTGCTGACCAGCTTCGGCGCTGTCGTGATGGTCTGGGTCCTGCTGAAACTGCCCGAGACCCAGCATCCCGAGGACCGCAAGCCGATCGAGCCGGCGAGCGTGCTCGCCTCCTTCCGGACGACCCTGACCAGCCGCATCGGCGTCGGCTACATGCTGGCCATGGCCTTCGTGCTCGGCGGCCTCTTCGGCTTCATCAACTCGGCACAGCAGGTCTTCGTCGACGTCTTCCACGCGCCGGAGCTGTTCACCACCATCTTCGCCTTGATCGCGATGTTCATGGCGGCGTCCTCGCTGCTGAATTCGCGCATCGTCGGCAAGCTCGGGATGCGCCGCGTCTCGCATGGCGCGCTGCTCGGCTATATCGCGCTGACCGGCATCCATGCGCTGGTGGCGCTGGCCGGCCATGAATCGCTCTGGAGCTTCGCGATCCTGCAGGGCGGGGCGATGTTCTGCTTCGGGCTGATCGGCCCCAATTTCGGGGCGATGGCGATGGAGCCGCTCGGCCATGTCGCCGGCACGGCCTCCTCGGTGCAGGGCTTCGTCACCACGGTGATCGGCGCGCTGCTCGGCTTCTATATCGGCCAGCATTTCAACGGCACGGTCGTGCCGCTGACGCTGGGCTTCGCGCTCTGCGGCATCGCGGCGCTCGTCGTCGTGCTGATCGTGGAGCGAGGCCGGCTGTTCCATCCGGCGCCGGGCCGGGTCTGAGAAAGCCCTTAGGCCATTGTCATCGCATCGGGTTTTTCCGAAAAGTGGGATCCACTTTGCGGCCCGATGCTTTCACCTTCGCACCGCCGCCTGCGGCGACGGGTATGCCTGGAATCCGCTTCGGTCCGACCTGGACCGAGAGCGGTCCGCCTAGGCTCGGGAAAGACGCCGCCACCGCCTTCCCGCAGAACGCATAGACGCGCTCAGGTCGTCTGCAGGTTCACGGCCGAATTCTTGCCGGTCTTGCGATCGGGCTCGAGATCGTAGCTGACCTTCTGCCCTTCGTTCAGACCGCGCAGACCAGCGCGCGTCACTGCGCTGACATGGACGAAGACATCATTGCCGCCGCCATCCGGGGTGATGAAGCCGTAACCCTTGGTCTCGTTGAACCATTTCACGGTTCCCGTACTCACATGCCGTTCCTTCCATAGGCTCGCCGGTTCCCCCGGCGGGGTAATGTAAGGAGCAAATCGTCCCACTTGCAACGACGCGCCGCACAACCCGTGCCGCGCCTGCGAAAAGCGTGCCGCAATGCCTCCCGTGCAGGCCCGCCGCCGCCGCAAGCCGCTTGCGGTCCGGGCGCCGCTCGCCCATGAACGGCGCAAGCTTGTGATCAAGGGAGCAGCAGGATGAGCAATTTTGTGATCGACCCGCCGGCCGTGACGGCCGTCCCGGTCGCGGGCGGCGGCTCCTTCCCCGTGCGCCGCATCTTTTGCGTCGGCCGCAACTACGCCGAACATGCCCGCGAGATGGGTCATGATCCCGATCGCGAGGACCCGTTCTTCTTCACCAAGCCGGCCGACGCGCTGCTGATCAACGGCGCCGACATGCCCTATCCGAGCAAGACGAAGGACCTCCACCACGAGATGGAGCTCGTCGTCGCCATCGGCACCGGCGGCAAGGACATCCCCGAATCCGAGGCGCTGGCCCATGTCTACGGCTATGCCGCCGGCCTCGACATGACCCGCCGCGACCTGCAGAACGTCGCCAAGAAGGCCGGGCGCCCCTGGGACATGGCCAAGGGCTTCGACCTCTCGGGCCCGATCGGCGAGATCGTACCGGCGAGCCATGCCGGCCATCCCAGCGCCGGCAAGATCGAGCTCACCGTCAACGGCGTCGTGCGCCAGACATCCGACCTCGCCAAGCAGATCTGGAATGTCGAGGAGACGATCGCCTATCTCTCCGGCCTCGTCGAACTGAAGCCGGGCGACCTGATCTTCACGGGCACGCCGGAAGGCGTCGCCGCGGTGAACAAGGGCGACGTACTCGAAGGCGAGATCGTCGGCGTCGGCACCGTCCGCACCCGCATCGCCTGACCTAACGACACGACAAGGACCGCATCATGCGCCTCACCCCCGACGCTTCCGGCGTCTTCCCGATCGCGCCGACCCCGTTCAACCCGGACGGCAGCATCGACTGGGCCTCGGCCGACCGGCTGTTCCAGTTCTATCACGACATCGGCTCGGACGGCGTCACCGTGCTCGGCATCATGGGCGAGGCGCCCAAACTGGAGCCCGAGGAATCGGTCGAGCTGGTCAAGCGCTGCGTCGCCCGGATGGGCGGCAAGCCGATCATCGTCGGCGTCTCGGCGCCCGGCTTCGCCGCGATGCGCTCGCTCGCCCGGCAGGTGATGGATCTCGGCGCCGGCGGCGTGATGATCGCCCCGCCGCCGTCCCTGCGCACCGACGACCAGATCACCGGCTATTACGCGCAGGCCGTCGAGGCGATCGGGACCGACATCCCCTTCGTCATCCAGGACTATCCGCTGACGCTCTCGGTGGTGATGACGCCGGCCGTGATCCGCAAGATCGTCATGGACAACCCGTCCTGCGTGATGCTGAAGCACGAGGACTGGCCGGGGCTGGAGAAGATCTCGACGCTGCGCAAGTTCCAGAAGGAAGGCTCGCTGCGCCCGATCTCGATCGTCACCGGCAATGGTGGGCTCTTCCTCGATTTCGAGATGGAGCGCGGCGCCGACGGCGCCAATACCGGCTATGCCTTCCCGGAACTGCTGATCGACGTGGTTCGCCTGCAGAAGGCCGGCAAGCGCGACGAGGCCCATGACATCTTCGACGCGCATCTGCCGCTGATGCGCTACGAGCAGCAGCAGGGCGTCGGCCTTGCCGTGCGCAAATATACGATGATGAAGCGCGGCATTCTCAGTCACGACGCCCAGCGCAAGCCGGGCGCGGCGCTCAGCGCCGCGGCCAAGGCCGAGGTCGATTACCTGCTGTCGCGCATCGCCAAGCGTGATCCGCGCGCGAAGATCTGAAGAACCGCAACCGTCATGCTCGCCCCCGTGGCGAGCATCCACGGCTTGAACTCAGCCTTCGACCAGGGAAGACGTGGATGGTCGGGACAAGCCCGACCATGACGGCATGTGGCAGCCTGGGGGCTCAGTGCCCCTTGTGCTCGCCCTCGCCGCCCTTGGCGGCGATCGAGTCGACCTTGAACTCGACATCGACGGTCCCGGCCTTCTCGAAGGTCAGCGTGCCCTTCATCATCTCGCCCTGCTTGAGCTGCTGCTTCAGGTCCATGAACATGATGTGGTAGCCGCCGGGCTTGAACTCGACCTTGGCGCCGGCCGGAACATCGACGCCATTATCCAGTGGCCGCATCGTCATGATGCCGTCCTTGACTGCCATCTCATGGACTTCCGCGCGCGCCGCGAAGGGAACGGACACCGAGACCAACCGGTCCGCGACCGTGCCCGTGTTCTCGATCGAGAGATAGCCGCCGCCGACCTTGGCGCCGGCCGGCGTGGCGCGCGACCAGGGATGGCCGATCTTGAGCGGACCCGCCTTGAATTCATGGGCGGTGGCGAAGCCGGCCGAGAGCAGGAGAGCCGCGGCGGCGAGTGAATAGGAAAGCTTCATGATGGATATCCTGGATGAACGGGCCGCTGACGCAGCCTCGTGAAGACGTGCCCTCGCTCCCAAACGAAGCGGACAGGCCGGAATTGGATGCGGATGGGCAGGCGGAGGTTTCAGCCCAGCGGCGGCGCGCGCGATTGCGCGAGCCCGGCCGCGAAACGATGCGGCAAACCCTCGGCCCATAGCTCGACCGCAACGAGCCGCGTGGCGAGGCGTCCCGGTACGGGCGCAGCCTCGACTGGCGGGCCAGCGAGAACGGGATTGAGCGGGCAACCCTTGCAATGGGCGAGATCGCCGAGAGGAACCGGCTGGCCTTCATTGGGAACCGGAGCGCCCGAGCAGAGCACGACGCCGTCCGAACCACCGAACGCCGCCATGGCAGGAGCCGGCGCGAGCGCCAGGGCCATGACGCAGAGCGCATAGGCCATCGCCAGCCAGGCCCCGAGCCCGGAGCGGCGAAGACGATCGAGAAGGGCGGCGCGAGCCTGCATGGCCGCAAATGGCGCCGCTTCCCCGGCTTCGTCAAGCCGCGCATTGCCGCATCCGTCATCGAAGCAGCGAGTCTGCGGAGAAAATTCTTCTCCACGCCCTAGTTTCTTTAAAAGAACGATCCGGTTGACAAAGAGGACGCTCTCCATCAGATTGCAGATCGTTCCTTGAGCGATCAGGGAGCCGCGGAGATTTGAGCAGCAGCTTGCGCCGCGTCACCAAACGCTAAAGCGCCACGACTGGGTCGTGGGCTCCAGATCGAGGAGACTGACATGACCGTTGCGAAAACGAGCCGAAGCCAATCCCGCTTCCGCCGAATGTCCTGCCGCTGTCGACGCTGAGATCGCAAGGCCGAGAGGCCATTCCCATTCGATCGTTTCGACGAACGCCGCCAGCGGCGAAAGGCAGTTCCATGTCCCAGATTCAGTCTCTTCCCAGCCGGGCGCGCCCGGCGCAGCAGGCTTATGTCATCGAGCTCGGCGAGGCCCAGATCGGGCTGGTGAGTCGCCGCGCCGACGAGCGCGACTTTACCTTCGTCTCGGCCTCCGCCGCCTTCCGGGCTCTGGACGGGCAGCGTTTCGCGACGCCGGGCGCCGCCGAGACAGCCGCGCGCCGGTTGTCCCGCTTGCAGCGGCGATCCCCCCTGCTGCTGGCTTCGTGAGGCGGCGATGCAGCTTCTTGCCGCTCTCTGGAACGGTATCGCGAACTGGTTCGCGCAAGCCGTCCCTGCCACCTTCGACCCGCTCGACGCCGCGACCGCGGACGACCAGCGCCGCTCGGTCCATGACGTGACCATCGAGCAGCTCGGCATCGCCCACTGGTCCTGCCACACGCATTTCTGAGGACATGATGAACGCCCCCGTCAGACCCGGCACGCTCAGTGCCGGCGTCTCTTCTGTTTCCTTGCCCCTATCCTTGCCCGAACCGGCGATCCGCTTCGAGCGGGTCGGCAAGACCTATCCGGGCCGCCGCGGCCAGCAACCGGTCGGCGCGCTCGCCGGGATCGATCTCGACGTGCCCGCCGGCACCATCCTCGGCGTGATCGGGCGCTCCGGCGCCGGCAAGTCGACCCTGATCCGCCTCGTCAACGGGCTGGAGCGCGCCACCGAAGGGCGCATCCTGATCGAAGGCACCGATGTCACGGGCCTCAGCGAATCCGGCTGGCGGCAGCAGCGCCGGCGGATCGGCATGATCTTCCAGCATTTCAACCTGCTCTCGTCGCGCACGGTCTTCGACAATGTCGCGCTGCCGCTGGAGATCGCCGGCGCCGGCAAGGCCGAGATCACGGCCAAGGTCGAGCGCCTGCTCGCGCTGGTCGGCCTGTCCGACAAGAGCGCGCGCTATCCGGCCGAGCTCTCGGGCGGGCAGAAGCAGCGCGTCGGCATCGCCCGCGCGCTGGCCACCGATCCGAAGGTGCTGCTCTGCGACGAGGCGACCTCGGCGCTCGACCCCGAGACGACGCGCTCGATCCTCGCCCTGCTGAAGCAGGTCAATCGCGAACTCGGCATCACCATCCTGCTGATCACCCATGAGATCCCCGTCATCAAGGAGATCTGCGACCGCGTCGCCGTGATCGAGGGCGGGCAGATCGTCGAGCAGGGCGAGACCTTCGCGGTCTTCACCAACCCGCAGCACCCGACGACGGCGAGCTTCGTCGAGACGGTCACGGGCGTCGAATTGCCCGAGCACCTCGCCCATCGTGTCCGCAAGGAGGCCCGTCCCGGCGACAATATCGTGCTGCGCATCACCTTCCTCGGCGAGAACGCGACCGCGCCGGTGATCAGCCGGCTCAGCGCCATCGTCGGCGTCGACGTCAACATCCTGGCCGGGCGGATCGACGCCATCGCCGGCCAGCCCTTCGGCAGCCTGCTCGTCTCGGTGCCCTCACGTGCCCCTGAGAGCGACGCCGTGCTCGGCGCCCTCAGAAGCCTCGGACTCAAGGCGGAGGTGATCGGCCATGTCTCCTGAAATCATCCGCCTGATCGCGCAATCGACGCTGGACACGCTGGCCATGGTCGCGGTCGCGGCAGGCATCGGCACGGTCTTCGGCCTGCCGCTCGGCGTCTTCCTCGCCACCAGCAAGCGCGGCGAGCTCTTCGCGGCGCCGGCCGCCAACCTCCTGCTGGGCACGCTGGTCAACGCCACGCGTTCGACGCCCTTCATCATTCTGGTCGTCGCGATCATCCCGTTCACCCGCCTGATCGCTGGCACCTCGATCGGCACGGCAGCGGCGATCGTACCGCTGACCGTCGCCTCCACGCCCTTCATCGCCAGGTTGATCGAAGGCGCGGTGCGCGAGGTCGATCAGGGGTTGGTCGAGGCGGCGCGCGCGATGGGCGCCACACCCGTCCAGATCGTGCGCAAGGTTCTGGTGCCCGAGGCGCTGCCGGCGATCGTGCTCGGCCTGACGCTGGCGCTCGTCAGCCTGATCGGCTTCTCCGCCATGGTCGGCGCGGTCGGCGGCGGCGGGCTCGGCGACCTCGGCATCCGCTACGGCTACCAGCGCTTCATGCCGGACGTGATGGCGGCGGTCGTCGCCGTACTCATCGTCCTCGTCCAGCTCGTCCAGAGCATCGGCGACCGGCTCGCCCGCCATCTCAACAAGCGCCTGCGTCACGCCTGACGCTTTCAAGCTCATCCGCATCCGACAGAAGGAACGACCCTCATGACGACCCTCCTCAACCGCCGCGCCGCGCTCCTCGCCGGCCTCACCCTAACGCTCGCCGCCGTCCCCGCCCTTGCCCAGCAGAACCAGGTGATCCGCATCGGCGTCTCGCCCGGCCCGCATGCCGAGATCCTGGAGAAGGTGAAGCCCGTCCTCGCCAAGAAGGGCATCGAGCTCAAGATCATCGAGTTCTCCGACTATGTCGTGCCGAACCAGGCACTCGACGCCGGCGAGCTGGAGGCCAATTCCTTCCAGAACCAGCCCTATCTCGACAACCAGGTGAAGGATCGCGGCTTCAAGATCGAAAGCGCCGGCCTGACCGTGAACTTCCCGCTCGGGATCTACTCGGCCAAGTACAAGGAATGGTCGCAGGTGCCTGATGGTTCGACCGTCGCGATCCAGAACGACCCGACCAATGGCGGCCGCTCGCTGCTGCTGCTGCAGGACAAGGGCGTGATCAAGCTGAAGGACGGCGTCGGCTTCAAGCCGAGCCCGGCCGATATCGTCGGCAACCCGAAGAAGCTGAAGATCATCGAGATCGAGGCGGCGCAGACCCCGCGCTCGCTGGCCGATGTCGCGGCCGCCGCGATCAACACCAACTATGCCGTCGATGCCAAGATCGACCCGGCTTCTGCGATCCTGCGCGAGGATGCCAAGGGCCCCTATGTCAACCTGATCGCCGTGCGCAGCGCCGACAAGGACAAGCCCTGGGTCAAGACGCTGGTCGAAAGCTACCACACGCCCGAGATCAAGACCTTCGTCGCCGAGCGCTTCAAGGGCGCCGTCCTCGCCGGCTGGTAACCGCTCCTCCCCACCTGGCTCTCCAGTCATATGGCCAGGCGCCTTGCCCCGGATGCGACCCGCACCCGGGGCTTTTTATTTGCGAGATCAGCGCGGCAGCGGGCCGAAGGCGAAGAACTGGGTCTCGCCGGAGGAATCGTCGACGCCGTCATTATCGGTGACGACGAAGAGGTTTCCGGCCTTGTCGACCGTCATGCCCTCGACCTTGTCGAGGCCGTAGCCGCCGGCCTTCATCAGGTCCGGCGTCAGGTCGCGCAGCAGGGTCTTGGTCACGGTCGGGATTTCGGTCGCGCCGATCGCTGCCGGCTTCAGGCCCTTGATCGAGAAGGTCTGGAGCGTCTTCACCGCCTTGGCGCCGAAGCCGTTGTCGCGCTCGATCACGGCGAAGCGGTCGTCCCCGAGTGCGACAAGCTCCGACAGCCCCATCCAGAAACCGGCGGCCGGTTGCGACAGCGGGTAGTGCAACACGCCCCACTCCTTGGTCGCCGGCTTGTAGGAGAGGAGCTTGGCCTTGCCCTTGGGATCGTCCTTCCACTCGCGCTGCACGGCGAGCCAGACGGTCTCGTCCGCGCCCGTGCCGATCACTGCCACGCCCTCGAAGCCGAAGCGGACCGCATGCTTGGCGAGCGCCTCAGGCAGGTGAATCTCCTCCTCGACCTCGCCCTTGGCTGAGACACGCAGCAGGATATCGGCGAGCGGCGCATCCTTCTTCTCGGGGTTGCCTTCAGAAGCCAGCCAGAAGCCGCCCTCGCGGGTGGCGATGCCCTCGAGGTCGTAGGAGGCGGGCTTGCCGTCCCTGGTCACGGTGATGGCCCCCGTGATCTTCACCGGCTTCTGCGTCGCGTCGATCTGAAGGAGGCGCGAGGGCGTATAGGCACTGTCGGTGATCGCGAAGAGCTTGCCGGGTGCCGTGCGATCGGCCGCGAGGCCGGAGAGCGCGCCCCAGCCGATCGGCAGGCCGTTCTCGTCGGCGGACTGGATTGTCGGATAGGCGGCAACCTGCTCGGCGCGGCGATAGATCATCACGGCCGAGCGGGCACCGCCCTTCTCGCCGACATCGGTCTCGGAGGCCGAGACGAAGAGATCGCGCTGCGGGATGGCGAGCAGGCCTTCCGGGCCGATGCCGGTCGGCAGCGCCTGCAGGAAGCGCGGTGCCTTGCCGGCCCCCTCGTCCTTATAGACCAACACCAGCGAGGCGCGCTCCAGCCCGACGAAGATCAGACGGTCGTTGCCGTAGGTCGCAACCTCGATGCCCTCGGGCTCGCTGCCCTTCGCGCCCGAGCGCTTCTCGGGATAATGGCCGAGGCGCATGGCGGTGTGATCGACATCGGAGCCGGAATCGAACTCGACGGTGCCGTCCTTGCGGAAGATCGTGAAGCCGCGCGAGCCACCCTTCCAGTCGCCCTCGTTGGCGGTGACGAAGCGGTCATTATCGAGCCAGCGCACGGCGTCGGGTTCACGCGCGACACCTTTCAATTCCTCGGCCGGGCTGATCTTGCCGTCGCGGGTCTTGTCGATGTTCTTCAGGTCGACCGAGCCGGCGGAGAAATGCGTCACGACCTTGCCGGTCTTCGAATCGACGATGGCGAGGTGGTTGTTCTCCTGCAGCGTCACCACGACGAGACCGTCCTGGTTGACGTCGACGAATTCCGGCTCCGGATCGGTCGGCTCGACGGCGGCGATGCCGGTCATGTCGACGACCTGGCGGGTGGCGCAGTCGATGGCGCCGCCCTTGATGCCGATCAGGGTGAGATTGCCGGCGGGAAGCTGCGGCAGGGCGCCCTTGTTGAGCTTCTCGTCACGCTCGTTCTCGATGGCGATGACGATCTTGCCCTTGTCCTTGGTCAGCGTGACCGAGTCCGGCTGGCCGCCGAGATCGCATTTCGCCACGACCTGCTTCGTCTTGAGGTCGACGGTGGCGAGATGGCCAGCCGGCTCCTTGAAATTGTCGCCGGATGTGACGACGGCGACGAAGGCCTTGTCGCCGAGGATGGTGACCGAGGTGGATTCGCCTTCGAGCGGCACGAAGCCGGCGGGCTTGGGGTTGGCGGGATCGGCGATGTCGATGATCCCGAGCGCCTTCTGCTCCGCGTCGGTATAGGCGAGCAGCGTGCCGTCGCCATTGGCGGCGATGATCTCGGAGACGGTCTTCTTCTTCGGATCGCGATCGGCCGGCAGGTTCTGCGGCACGGAGAAGGTGGCGATCCGGTTGAAGAGCGGCTCGGCCATGGCCGTGCCGCTGAGCAGGACAGCGGCGAGAGCCGCGAGGACGAAGGGCTGGCGCATGGGATCTCACCGCTGACGGGGACAGAGGCCCGTCGGCTAATCAGCCCATGCGACAGTCACATGACGGTTTTCAACGAAGCGACGCGGCCTCGCCGGAAAGGGCTGCCGCACCCGAGCGCTTGAAGCCGATGACTTCGAGCTCGGTCACGATCGCAACCGCAGCAGCCTGGGCCAGGACGAAGGCGATGCCGAGCCCGGTCGGGGCGAACCAGCCCATCAGCAGGATCGCGATGCTGTCGGCGATCCAGAGCAGATTGATGCCGATCACGGCATAGACCGCGAGGCGCGGCAAAACCCTGCGGCTGGCGAACCAGGCGATCAGCGCCGCGCAAGGCAGCAGCACGAGGCCGGCGCCGCGCAGGAACTCCGCGGGCAGACCAAGCGGGGCGGCGAGCGGCCCGGCCGCAGCGGCGAGGATCAGACCCATGCCGCCGCAGGCCGCAGCATCGAGGGCGAGGGCGTTGCGCAGCAGGGGCGAGGACTGGATGAGCGACATGGCATTCTCCTTCGCGATTTGGGGCCTCAAGCCCGTTTCGATGAGGGGAATGCTGACGGAACCGCGTCAGCCCGTCGATTAAGCGGGAGGTAATTGGAACCGACCGTCGGGATCGCTAGCTTCTCCGCCATGACGACACACCACCCTCCCCCGATCGGCGCGCTGCTGCGCGACTGGCGCCAACTCCGCCGCTTCAGCCAGCTCGATCTCGCGCTCGAAGCCGAGATCTCGCAGAAGCATCTCAGCTTCATCGAAAGCGGGCGTTCACGCCCGAGCCGCGAGATGGTGCTGCTCTTGGCCGAGCATCTCGGCGTGCCCCTGCGCGAGCGCAACGCGCTGCTGCTGGCGGCGGGCTACGCCCCGATCTATCCGGAGCGCCCGCTGGAGGACCCTTCGCTGAACGCCGCCCGCAGCGCGATCGACCTTATCCTCAGGGGGCACGAGCCCTACCCGGCTGTCGCCGTCGATCGGTACTGGACGCTGCTGGCCTACAACAGCGCGGTGACGCGATTGCTCGGCCTCGTTGCGGATGCGGAACTGCTGAAGCCGCCGGTCAATGTGCTGCGCCTGTCGCTGCATCCGCAGGGGCTTGCGCCCTTCATCCTCAATCTCGCGGAATGGCGCGCGCATCTGCTGGCCAGGCTGCGCCAGCAGGTCCGGGCGACCGCCGATCCCAAGCTCGGCGAATTGCTGGGGGAGCTCATGGGCTACCCCGACCCTGGCGGGGGGACGCAATCGCGTCACGAAGCCGAGGCGGAAGCCGCGATCGTAGTCCCCATGCAGTTGAAGCTCGGCGAGACCACGCTGTCGCTGATCTCGACGACGACCGTGTTCGGCACGCCTGTCGACATCACGCTTTCGGAGCTGGCGCTGGAGACGTTCTTTCCGGCCGATGCGGCGACGGCAGAGGCGCTGCGTGGCCTCGCCGCTCAGGCGGAAAGTGCGGCCTGAAACCCGGAACCTTTCCGCGCCGCGCCGGTTTCTTCAGCGGAAAACGGCTGGGGGCCGACCTTTCAGGAGTCAAGCGCGATGGGCAGCACGACCGACAAGATCAAGGGCCTGGCCAACGAGGCCGCCGGCAACGTCAAGCAGGCCGCCGGCAAGGCGTTCAACAAGCCGGACCTCGAAGCCGAGGGCGCGGCCCAGGAGCTGAAGGGCGAGGCCCAGCAGGCGCTGGGCAAGGGCAAGGACGCGATCAAGAAGGCCGTCGACAAGGTCTGAGGCATCCGCCTCAAAGCAAAAGGGCCGCCGAAAGGCGGCCCTTTTCATATCCGGGTCCAATTGCGGCTCAGGCCGTGCCGCCGAAACCGCCGAGGAAATCCTTGACCCGGCCGAAGAAGCCGGCCGTCTCCGGATGGTTGTTGTGCGAGCTCTCGCGCTCGAACTCCTCGAGCAGCTCGCGCTGGCGGGCCGTCAATTTCTGCGGCGTCTCGACCACGACCTGGATGTAGAGGTCCCCGACATCGCGCGAGCGCAGCACGCTCATGCCCTTGGCCTTCAGGCGGAACTGCTTGCCGGTCTGGGTGCCCTCGGGAATCTTGACCCGCGCCTGCTCGCCCGACAGCGTCGGCACTTCGATCTCGCCGCCGAGCGCGGCGGAAGCCAGCCCGATCGGCACGCGGCAGAACAGGTCGGCGCCATCGCGCTGGAAGATCGCGTGCGGCTTGATCGAGAGGAAGATGTAGAGATCGCCCGCAGGCCCGCCGCGCAGGCCCGCTTCGCCCTCGCCGGCCAGGCGGATGCGCGTGCCGTCCTCGACGCCGGCGGGGATGTTGACCGAGAGCGTGCGCTCGCGCGTGACACGCCCGGCGCCCTGGCAGTTCTTGCAGGGATCGTCGATGACCTCGCCGCGGCCCGAGCAGGTCGGGCATGTCCGCTCGACCGAGAAGAAGCCCTGATTGGCACGGACGCGGCCATGGCCGCCGCAGGTCGGGCACTGGCGCGATTTCGAGCCGGGCTTGGCGCCGGTGCCCGAGCAGGAGTCGCAGGAGATCGAGGTCGGCACCCGGATCGACTCGTTCTTGCCGGTGAAGGCCTCTTCCAGCCCGATCTCGAGATTGTAGCGCAGGTCGGCGCCACGCTCGCGGCCATTGGCGCCGCGCGCGCCGCCGCGCCGTGCATCGCCGAAGAAGGAATCGAAGATATCCGACATGAAGTCGGAGAAATCGGCATTGCCCCCGGGGCCACCGCCGCCGCCATTCTCGAAGGCCTGATGGCCGAAGCGGTCATAGGCCGAGCGCTTCTGGCCGTCCGAGAGAACCTGATAGGCCTCGTTAATTTCCTTGAACTTGATCTCGGCTTCCTTGTCGCCGGGATTCTTGTCGGGATGATGCTGCATCGCGAGCTTGCGGAAGGAGCCCTTGAGCTCGACCTCCGTCACGGTCCGGCTGACGCCGAGAATCTCGTAGTAATCGCGTTTCGACATCGAAATGTCTGTCCCCGCAGCTTTGACGCGGCATGGCCGGGCAGCGAGCCCGGCCATCCGTACAGCATGCAATTCCTGGACGCGATGACCGGGTCGAGCCCGGCCAAAACGTCGCTTGCGTTACGAGCGCGCGATCACGCGCTCTTCTTCTTGTCGTCCGAGACGTCCTTGAAGTCGGCGTCGATGACGTCGTCCTTCTTGGCTTCCTCAGTCGGCTCGCCCTCGGCGGCGGCAGCGCCTTCGGCCTGGCTCGCCGCATACATCGCCTCGCCGAGCTTCATCGAAGCCTGCATCAGCTCGTTGGTGCGGGCCGTGATGGCCTCGGCGTCCTCACCGGTCAGCGCGGTCTTGAGGGCCTCTACCGCGGTCTCGATCGCCGCCTTGTCGGCTTCGGAAACCTTGTCGCCGTAGTCGTTCAGCGACTTCTCGGTCGAATGCACCAGGCTCTCGCCCTGGTTCTTCGCCTCGACCACCTCGCGGCGCTTCTTGTCCTCGGCGGCGTTGGCCTCGGCATCCTTCACCATCTTCTGGATATCGGCCTCGCTGAGACCGCCCGAAGCCTGGATCTTGATCTGCTGCTCCTTGTTGGTGGCCTTGTCCTTCGCCGTCACGGACACGATGCCGTTGGCGTCGATGTCGAAGGTCACCTCGATCTGCGGCATGCCGCGCGGGGACGGCGGAATGCCCATCAGGTCGAACTGGCCGAGCAGCTTGTTGTCGGCCGCCATCTCGCGCTCGCCCTGGAAGACCCGGATCGTCACCGCGTTCTGGTTGTCCTCGGCGGTGGAGAAGACCTGGCTCTTCTTGGTCGGGATCGTGGTGTTGCGGTCGATCAGACGGGTAAAGACGCCGCCCAGCGTCTCAATGCCGAGCGACAGCGGGGTCACGTCGAGCAGCAGCACGTCCTTGACGTCGCCCTGCAGCACGCCGGCCTGAACCGCGGCGCCGATGGCGACGACCTCGTCAGGATTGACGCCCTTGTGCGGCTCCTTGCCGAAGAACTGCTTCACGACCTCCTGCACCTTCGGCATGCGGGTCATGCCGCCGACGAGGACGACCTCGTCGATCTGGCCCGCCGACAGGCCGGCATCCTTGAGCGCCTTCTTGCAGGGCTCGATGGTGCGCTGGACGAGATCGTCGACCAGGCTCTCGAACTTGGCGCGCGAGAGCTTGATGGCGAGGTGCTTCGGGCCCGAGGCATCCGCCGTGATATAGGGCAGGTTGATCTCGGTCTGGGCCGTGGTCGAGAGCTCGATCTTGGCCTTCTCCGCCGCTTCCTTCAGGCGCTGGAGAGCGAGCTTGTCCTTCTTCAGGTCGATGCCCTGCTCGCGCTTGAACTCGTCCGCGAGATACTCGACCAGGCGCATATCGAAGTCCTCGCCGCCGAGGAAGGTGTCGCCATTGGTCGACTTCACCTCGAAGACGCCGTCGCCGATCTCGAGGATCGAGACGTCGAAGGTGCCGCCGCCGAGGTCATAGACAGCGATCGTGCCGGCCTGCTTCTTGTCGAGGCCATAGGCCAGCGCAGCCGCGGTCGGCTCGTTGATGATGCGCAGCACTTCGAGGCCGGCGATGCGGCCGGCATCCTTCGTCGCCTGGCGCTGGGCGTCGTTGAAATAAGCGGGAACCGTGATGACGGCCTGAGTGACGGGCTGGCCGAGATAGGCCTCCGCCGTCTCCTTCATCTTGGTCAGCGTGAAGGCCGAGATCTGCGACGGCGAATAGTCCTTGCCGTCGGCTTCGACCCAGGCATCGCCCGAGGAGGCCTTCTTGATCTTGTAGGGAACGAGCTTCAGGTCCTTCTGCGTCATCGGATCGTCGAAGGTCCGGCCGATGAGGCGCTTGATCGCGAAGAAGGTGCGCTCCGGGTTGGTGACGGCCTGGCGCTTCGCAGGCTGGCCGACAAGGCGTTCGCCGTCATCCGTGATGGCGACGATGGATGGCGTGGTGCGCGCGCCTTCCGAATTCTCGATGACCTTGGGCGTCGAGCCTTCCATCACTGCAACGCAGCTGTTGGTCGTGCCGAGGTCGATACCAATGACTTTACCCATGGATGGGATCCCTTTCGATTGAGCAGATCGCCGACCTGCGACGGTTGTCCGTCGCCTGCCGGCCCATGGACCGGATCGCCCCCGCTTCAGCGGCGAACGAAACCGGCATTCCACGTTTGACGGTGGTTAAACCGCCCCTTGGCGGCGTATATAGTGAGGGTGTTCCACCCCTTGCAAGACAGGCGAGCCGATTAAGCAACGGGGAGCACCGGCCGGGCTGCCCGCGAAACGCGCTTTCCGGCCGGGTGTGGCCTTCCCGTCCTTGTCTAACCCGGCTCGCGCCTGCATGCAGAAAGGCCGTTCAGGCTTCACTGGGCCGCCATGACTCGACCGATGCGCCTTATCCTGGCCTCGATAGCCCTCGCCACGGCCGCAACCGTGGCGCATGCGCAGCCACTGCAACTGCCCGGCGCCCAGCCGTTCAACGCGCCCGGAACCCAGCAGGCCGCGCCCTCCCGGCCCGGCGCCCCGGCAGCGCCGCGCCCACCCAGCATGCCCGCCATCAAGGTCGCCGGCGAGGATGCCATCATCGGCAAGACCCTGCACCGCCACGGCCATCACGGCGAGGCGGTGTTCTCGAAGACGGCGACGGGCTATGGCCTCAAGCTCAATCTCGACGGTTTCCAGAGCACGAACCTCGTCGAGCCCTGCGCCGTCTCCTTCGGCGACGCGCCTCTCCCCGTCACGGCGCTCGGGCGCCCGGCCGGCGTGCCGCGTTACCGGCTGGAGGCGCCGATCTGCCCGATCGTCTTCGACGTGCTCGACGGCGCCTTCCTCGTGGTCGAGCCGACGGAGCCTTGCGTCGTCCAGGCCGCGCAATGCCGGATCGACCCGCGCGGGCTGTGGGGGCCCGATGCGCGCGTGGTTTCAGGGCAGGCCAAGGAGATCGAGCGCGCGCGCGGCGTCGCCGAGCGCGCCGTGCGCGAGGGCTACCGGACGCTGACCGCCAAGTCCGACGCCATCGAGCAGCGCGTGCTCGCGCGCGAGCAGGCCGGCTTCTCGGCCGAGCGCGAGATGATCTGCCGGGATTTCCAGCGCGAGGGCCAGTTCGGCTTCTGCGGCGCGCGGGTCACCGAGGCGCGGGCCGCCTCGCTGCGCGCCCGGCTCGGCCTCAACACCGAGCCGAAGGCCGCCGCGACCAAGCCGAGGCCACGCCCGAAGCCTGCGCCGCTCTCGCTGACGCCGACGCAATAGCGCGGCAGAGCACCGCCATAGAGCGCTGTCATCCCGTGCGCGCTGCGGCATGAAATGCCGCTGCGCAGACACGGGACCGCGTGACGAGAGGGCGCCTTTCAAGCGCGCGCCCTGCCCGAGAGGGCGCCTTTTCCTGCGGACGGTCCCGCATCTGCGCAGCAGCACTCTCGTGCCGCAGCGCGTGCGGGATGACAGCGGTGGCTTCAACTCATCCGGGCCGCGAGCGAGACCTCGTCGAGCCCGGCGAGCGCATCGATCAGATGCATCGCGAAGCTGCCGGGCCCGGCGGCCCGTTCGGCCGCGATCTCGCCGGCGATACCATAGGCCGTGAGTGCCGCCGCCGCCGCGATCATCGGGTCAGGCTCGACCGCCCGGCAAGCCGCGACCAGCGCGCTCGATGCGCAGCCGAGGCCGGTGACCTTCGTCATCCACGCATGGCCATGCGCCAGCGACAGGCTCCGGCCTTCGGTCTCGATCCGGTCGACCGCGCCGGTGGTGACGCGCACGATATCCCGCTTCGGTACGAAAAGTGGCTCCAGCACGGCCATTTCGGTGGCATTGCCGCGCACCAGCACGTCGAACGATGCCAGGACGTCGCCGACCAGCCGCAATCTCAGGGGTGAGAGCTCGACGAAGACGGGGTCGAGCACCAGTGGAATGCGGTGCTCCTGAGCCACGGCCAGGAGCTTCGGGATGGCCCGCTCGCCCTCCGGGCTGATCGTGCCGAGATTGATCAGGATCGCGCCCGCGCCCGCCGCGACGGCCGCGACCTCGTCGGGGTGACCGGCCATCGAGGGCATCGCCCCGAAAGCCAGCAGCATGTTGGCGGTGACGTTCTGCGCCACCGTATTGGTCAGGCAATGGACGCGCGGGCGGCGTTCTGCCACCCGCGCGAGGATCGATGCGACGCCGGCGGCGTCGAGCTTTTCACTGAAAGCGCTCATTCTGCCGCAGGTAGATAGATGCTGCCGCCCTTGTCGAGGAATTCCTTCGACTTGGCGGCCATACCCTCGTCTGCAAGCGCCTCCAGCGCCTTGCGCTCGTTTTCACCCATGGCCAGCACCTCGGCGCGCAAATCCTGCGTGATCTTCATCGAGCAGAATTTCGGGCCGCACATCGAGCAGAAATGCGCGACCTTGTGGGCGTCCTTCGGCAGGGTCTCGTCATGGAATTCGCGCGCCGTGTCGGGGTCGAGCGCCAGGTTGAACTGGTCCTCCCAGCGGAAGTCGAAACGGGCGCGGCTGACCGCGTCGTCCCGGATCTTCGCGGCCGGATGGCCCTTGGCGAGATCGGCAGCATGGGCCGCGATCCGGTAGGTGATGACGCCGGTCTTGACGTCGTCGCGGTTCGGAAGACCCAGATGCTCCTTCGGCGTGACGTAGCAAAGCATGGCACAGCCATACCAGCCGATCATCGCCGCGCCGATGCCCGAGGTGATGTGGTCGTAGCCCGGCGCGATGTCGGTGGTCAGCGGTCCAAGCGTGTAGAACGGTGCCTCGCCGCATTCGCGCAATTGCTTGTCCATGTTCTCCTTGATCTTGTGCATCGGCACATGGCCGGGACCCTCGATCATCACCTGGCAGCCCTTGTCCCAGGCGATCTTGGTGAGTTCCCCTAGCGTCTCCAGTTCGGCGAACTGGGCGCGGTCATTGGCATCGGCGATCGAGCCGGGCCGCAGGCCGTCGCCGAGCGAGAACGAGACGTCGTAGCGGCGCATGATCTCGCAGATCTCGTCGAAGCGCTCGTAGAGGAAGCTCTCCTTGTGATGCGCCAGACACCAGCGCGCCATGATCGAGCCGCCGCGCGAGACGATGCCGGTGACCCGCGATGCAGTCAGCGGGACATAAGGCAATCTGACGCCGGCATGGATGGTGAAATAGTCGACGCCCTGCTCGGCCTGCTCGATCAGCGTGTCCTTGAACACCTCCCAGTCGAGCTTGATCGGATCGCCGCCGACCTTCTCCAGCGCCTGGTAGATCGGCACGGTGCCGATCGGGACCGGCGAATTCCTGAGGATCCAGGAGCGGATGTTGTGGATGTTGCGGCCGGTGGAGAGGTCCATCACCGTGTCGGCGCCCCAGCGGATCGCCCAGACCAGCTTCTCGACCTCCTCGGCCGCGCCGGAGGTCACGGCGGAATTGCCGATATTGGCGTTGATCTTGACCAGGAAATTCCGGCCGATCGCCATCGGCTCCAGCTCGGGGTGGTTGATATTCGCGGGGATGATCGCTCGGCCGCGCGCGATCTCGTCGCGGACGAATTCCGGCGTGACGAATTCCGGTACATTGGCGCCGAAGCTCTCGCCATCGGCATGGCGTTCGCGCGCGCCCTCCAGCATGGCGGCCCGGCCGAGATTCTCGCGATGCGCGACATAGATCATCTCGGGGGTGACGATGCCGGCCTTCGCGAACTCGTATTGCGTCGTCATCTGCCCTGGCTTCGCCTCGAGGATCGGACGCTCAGCCGGACAGGCGGGAACGAGCTGCGCTTCGCTGATATAGCCGTTATCGGCGGCCGTCACAGCGCGCCCGGGCACAGTCTGGAAGCCACGCGCATCGAGCCAGGCGCGGCGCGGCTGATTGAGGCCGGCATTGAGATCGATCTTCGCATCGGTCTCGGTGAAGGGCCCAGACGGATCGTAGAGCCGTACCGGCGGCTCGGCATCGGTCGTCAGCACGACCTCGCGGAAGGGCACGCGCATCTCGGGATGCTCGGGCGCCGCGACATAGATCTTGCGCGAGCCGATGATCGGCCCGGTCGTCACGCTCTGGGGAGCGGTCTTGACGCTGTTCTTCTGGGGTTTTGCGTGGGCATTCATAAGGGGATCTCCTCCTTGGTACAGGTCAGGAGATCCGGCGTCGAAGCGGTTCAAGCGCTGTGATGCGGGTGCAGGCCAAGGCTGCACCGCGTTCCAGTCCCTCCGCCGGTATGACCCGGATCAGGTTCGATGGGTTCAGCTTCGAAAGCCGTCTCAGCCCTTGCGGGCACCCCTCGGAACGCAGACGAGGTTAGGCGCAGCGCCGCCGCTTGGCAACGGGCTGTGCAAAGGTCTGGTCGGATAGGACGGAGGGCTCAGACAGTCAGGTCGACCAGCGTGCCCTGCCCGGCCGGCAGCGCGGCTTGCGTCTGCTCGGCGCTCTGCTGGAGCATGGCGACCAGAGCCTGATCGGCCTGCGCATTCTGCCTGAGCATCTCGACGGACAGCGCCTGCTGGGTCGAGGCGGCCTGCATCGTGACGATGCTCTGGGCAAGGGAAACGGTGTCGCTCATGGCGGGCACCCTAGCCGGGCAACCCTACCAAATCCTCAACCCGGTTGCTCAAGGTGCGATGATCGAGGGCACCGGCTTGGGCATCGGCGGATCACGCTCGGGCCGGACCTGCGCCTTGTCCTCGCCGGTACCGCGCTTTTCGTCGCGGGGCGCCACAGTGTTGGGCGTCGTCGGACGAGCCGCCTCCCCCGATCGCGGCGCCGGCGGCACGCCGGGAGCCTGCGGCCTGGCCGGAGGCGATACCGTCTGGGCCTGCACCGGCACTGCACCAGGCAGGCTGGCGGCCAGTAATCCAGCCAGAACCGGAACGAACTTTCTCATGGCGGCATCTCCCTTCGGCCTGGACCATTGCTTGTCGCATTTTCTTCACGCGAACCGGTGCCCACCTCGCTCGAAAATGCTCTGTCCTCCGCAAATGAAACAGGCGCAGGGAACGGGTGTTCCCTGCGCCTGCGGAAGAGCGGGGCTGCCTGGAAAGCCGCCCCGCCCGGGTGTCACTGGTTCTGGCCGTTGAGCAGCGGCGTGATGCGCCGGAGCGTGACGCGCCGGTTCTCGCGGGAAGCCTCCTGCGTGTTCAGCTTCAGGTACTGCTCTCCATAGCCCTGGGTCGTCAGGTTTTCCGGCGGGATCTGGAAGTCGCGCGTCAGGATCTCCGCGACCGACTGCGCCCGGCGGTCGGAGAGCGAGAGGTTGTCAATATCGGCGCCGACAGCGTCGGTGTGGCCCTCGACGAGGAAGACCTCGTTGGGCGAGCGCTGCAGCGCGCGCTTCACCGAATCCGCGATCACCGAAAGGCGGCGCGCCTGATCCTGCCCCACCTGCCAGGAGCCGGTATCGAAATTAATCGTATCGATATCGACGCTGCGCATGCGGGCGCGCAGATCCGGCGAGTAGCGGACCTCGTCCAGCGTGTAGCGGCGCGGAATCGCGGCGATCGGCGGGGCGATGATCGTCTCGTAGATCAGGTCCTCGTCGGCCTGGTCCGCATCGACGATATAGCGCTCGCGCGGGATCGGCAGCGGCGGCGGCGGCAGCACGACGACATCGTCGGCAAAGCGCCCCGGACGGTCGCGCAGCGTGTTGTCGATGATGATCACCTCGCGGTTGTCGCGGTCGATGCGGGTGCGGCGGATCAACCGGCCCTGCTCGTCCGTGACGGTGACGATCCGTGTGCCGTCGGGGCGCTCGAAGATCGTGCGGTTCTCGTCGCCACGGCGTTCGGAGCGGCCCTGCCAGCCGAGATCGCGGAAGCGCTGGTCCTCGTCGCGGCGGATGATGGCGCGGCCGTCATCGTCGCGGATGATGGTGCGGCCAGGCTCGCGGATGATGGTGAGGTCGCCCTCGCGCTGCTCCCGCCGCTCGCGACGGATGTCGTCGAAGCGCTCGGCGCCCTGCGTCGCCATGATGCCACCGATGACGCCGGCGCCGAGGCCGATCGCACCGGCCACGCCCGGCGAGATGCCGCCGCGGCGGCCCTCACGCTGGGGCGGCTGGCCGGGAGGTCCGGCTGGCGGCTGGCCCGGAGCGGCGCCCGGCTGCGCGGGAGCAGCCGTACCTGGCGCTCCCCCGGAAGGCATGCCGGGAGCCGTGCGTCCCGGCTGGACCGGCGCGGCACCGGCGGGCGGCGTCGGGACTGCGGCGCCCGGCTGTGCAGGAGCCGGAGCGCCCGGCGTCCCGGCCGGAGGTGTTCCCGGAGCCGGGCGCGACGGCCGCGTCGGGGCCGTCCCTGCAGGCGGCGTCGGAACGGTCGCATCCGGCTGGACGGGAGCACCTGGCTGCGGCGCTGCGGCCGGCGGGCGCTGCCGGTCCGGCGCAGCCGAAGGCGGAACGGCCGGGCCGCCACGCGGAACCGCAGAGGGCGGCGCGCCGGCACCGGGCTGGGACGGAGCGGCCGGCGCCGTCGCAGGCGGTGTTCCCGGCGGGCGGGGCTGGGTCGGCGCAGCCGAAGGCGGAACCGACGGACCACCACGCGGAACCGCAGAGGGCGGTGCGCCGGCACCGGGCTGGGACGGAGCGGCCGGCGCCGTCGCAGGCGGCGTTCCCGGCGGGCGGGGCTGGGTCGGCGCAGCCGAGGGCGGAACAGCCGGGCCGCCACGCGGCGCGGCTGCCGGCGGCGCGGCAGCCGGAGGTGCGGAAGGTTTGGGAGCAGCGCGCGGTGGCGTCGGCGCAGTCGGCTCGGCCGGCGGGCGTGGCGCTGTCGGGCGGGCGGCCGGGGCCTCCCGGGGAGATGGCGCGGCATTCGGCGCGGGGCGAGGCGCAGCAGGCACCTCACGCGGCATCGCCGGGCGCTCGGGCTGCGGACGCGCGGCCGGGGGCTCGGCGCGCGGCGCGGGCATGGCGGGAGGCTGCGGCCGGGGTGCCGCCGGAGCGGGCTGCATCTGCGGCGGGCGCGGCGCATGCGGCTGGGCGGGGGCGCTCGGGGCAGCAGGGCGTTCCGGGCCACGCTGACCGGGCTGTGCGCCTGGCTGTTGCGGGCGCCGCGGCCCGCGCGGATCATCCTTGTCTCCGGGACCCGGGGCCTGTGCGACCCGGTATCCGGCCTCGGCGAAGGCCTGCCCGGCTTGCGAAAGGACGAGGGCCGGCAGGACGGTCCCGACCAGCAACCAGCGTTTCGTGCGCATTTTCTTTTCCCGTCGTTCGTTTCAACGTGCAGGTATCAGGCCGCCTCCGGCCTGAACCCCCGATGAAGCGAAAACGGCAGGAATCGGGCAGCGGTTCCGCCGCCCTGCCGATTTAGATGCCCGCCTCAGCCTTCACATAGGCCGCGATCTCGGCATGGGTCGCGAACCAGCAATCGCCCTTCGCCTTGGCCAGCCGGACCAGCTCCTCGAGGATCCAGAAGCGCGAGCGATAGGTGATGACGTGCGGATGCATGGTCAGCAGGAAGAGGCCGCCATCCGCATAGGCCCCCTCGAACTCGCGGCGGAAGATGTCGAAGACCGCTTCCGGCGACGTATAGGGCCGGAGCGCCTGGAAGCGGTTCATGCTGAGATAGGGTGCGTCGTCGCGGATCCACTCGACCGGCAGTTCGACGATGCCGGTCGCCTCACCCTTCTCGACGATCTCGTAGGGATCGTCATCGGCGAAGAGCGAGCTGTCGTAGAGCAGGCCGAGCTCGCGCTCGATCGCAAGCGTCACCTCGGAAAAGTCCCAGGACGGGGTGCGCATGCCGACCGGGCGGATGCCGGTGATCTTCTCCAGCGTATCGGCCGAGCGCAGATGCAGTTCGCGCTCGTTTGCGGGCGGCACCGCCGTGTTGACCTCATGAATCCAGCCGTGAAGGCCGATCTCATGGCCGGCGCCGACGATGCGGCGCTGCTCTTCGGGATAGAGCAGGGCGGTGACGGCCGGCACGAAAAAGCTCGCCGGGATATCGTGCCGCTTCAGCAGATCGAGGATGCGCGGCACGCCGACGCGGTTGCCGTACTGGCCCCAGGAGAGCCGCCCGACCGACTTGCCGCCGTCGCGCAGTTCGTTGGTCTCGTGATCGACGTCGAAGGAGAGGGCGACGGCGCAGCGGGCGCCGTTCTTCCACCTGGCCGGCTTCAGGTTCCGGCCGGCGCGGACCTGCTCGACCTTGCCGCGCCAGACCTCTTCCGGCCATTGCCAGGGCAGGAGTTCGTTGGCGTCGGTCATGGCAGCTCTCCTCAGGTCGTAGCAGTGCCCGGCAGCACCGGCACCGCGGCAAGCAGGCGCTTGGTGTAGTCGTGCTGCGGATGGTCGTAGACCGCGCCGGCCGGGCCGCTCTCGACGATCCGGCCGCGATACATGATGGCAACGCGGTCGCAGAGATGGCGGACGACCGAGAGGTCGTGCGAAATGAAGATCAGCGTGAGATCCAGTTCCTGCCGCAGGCGGATCAGCAGGTTGATGATCTGCGCCTGGATCGAGACGTCCAGCGAGGCGACCGGCTCGTCGCAGACGACGACATCGGGCTGCATCGCGAGAGCACGGGCAATGGCGACGCGCTGGCGCTGGCCGCCCGAGAACTGATGCGGATAGCGGGCCGCGAAATCGGGATCGAGCCCGACCGCCGCCAGCCATTGCCGGACATAGGTCTTCGCCTGTGCGCGCTCGACGAGCCCGTGCGCCAACGGCCCCTCGGCGATGCTGTCGCCCACGGTCATGCGCGGGTTGAGCGAGGCGAAAGGGTCCTGGAAGATGGTCTGGACGCGGGTCGTGACCTTATGCGGGTTGTCGCCCGCGCTCATTACGGCTGAGCCGTCGATGCGGACGAGACCCTGATCCGGTGCGTAGATGCCGGCCGCGACGCGCCCGAGCGTCGACTTGCCCGAGCCGGATTCGCCGACAAGGCCGAGCGCCTCGCCGCGCTTCAGCACCAGCGTGACATCGTCGACCGCCTGCACCACGGCCGGCGCCTTGGACAGGCCCGCCTTCTGGGCCAGCTTGCGGAACAGGCCGGGCGTCTGGGTGAAGCGCTTGGCGACATGCTCGATGCGGACATAGTGCACGGCGTCGGCGACGGCAGGCGGCACCTGCCTGGCGAGGCGCGGCGGCGGCGCGACGTCGGAGCCGACACCGCCTGCCAGCAATTTTCCGGGCTCGGAACGCGAGGGCAGGGCGTCGAGCAGGGACTGCGTATAGGGGTGCTGCGGATGGGTGAGCACCGCGAGCGTCGGTCCGGCCTCGACGATCCTGCCGTGGCGCATGACGCAGACATGGTCGGCGAGCGAAGCGACGACGGCGAGGTCATGGCTGATCCAGATCAGCGCCGTGCCGAGCTCGGCGACCAGCTCCTTCATCTCGGCGAGAATCTCAGCCTGCACGGAGACGTCGAGCGCCGTGGTCGGCTCGTCGCAGATGATCAGCTTCGGCCGGTGCAGCAGGGCGATCGCGATGGCGACGCGCTGGCGCATGCCGCCGGAGAACTGGTGCGGGTAGAAATCGACCTTGGCTTCCGCGTCGGGAATGCGGACCTGCGCCAGCGCTGCAACGGCGCGGCGGCGCGCCTCGGCGCCCGAGACCGTCTCATGCGCTTCCAGGGCGAGCCGGATCTGCGTGCCGATGGTCAGCATCGGGTTCAGCGTCATCATCGGGTCCTGGAAGACCATCGAGATCTGCTTGCCGCGGATTTTTCGCAGATCCGACGGCGCCAGACCGACGAGTTCACGCCCCTCCAGCTTCACCGAGGAGCCTGCCTCGACGCGGCCCGGCTGGTCGATCAGGCCGATGATCGAGAAGCCGGTGATGCTCTTGCCCGAGCCGGACTCGCCGACGAGCCCCATCACCTCGCCGCGCTTCAGGGCGAAGGAGACGCCGTCGACCGCCTTAACCACACCGGCGCGAGTATGGAAATGGGTTGTGAGATCGGTCACTTCGAGGAGAGGCGTGTCGCTCATCGCTTCAGCCTCGGATTGACCTGGTCGCGGATGCGGTCGCCGACGAGGTTGATCGCGACGATCAGCACGATGAGAGCGATGCCGGGATAGATCGAGATCCAGTAGCGGCCCGAGAGCATGTACTGGAAGCCGTTCGCGATCAGCATGCCGAGCGAGGGCTCGGTCACCGGCAGGCCGACGCCGAGGAAGGAGAGCGTCGCCTCGAGCGCGATGGCATTGGCCACCTGCACGGTCGCGACCACGATCAAAGGCGGCAGGCAGTTCGGGAAAATGTGGCGCAGCACCACGCGCCAACCCGGCAGCGGCGTCGAGAGCACGGCCTCGACATAGTCCTTGCCGCGCTCGGCCGAGGCCGCGCCATGAGCGGTGCGGGCGAAATAGGCGTATTGCGCAGCGGCGAGCGCGACGATGAGCTGCATCTTGCCCTGACCGAGCGAGGCCGAGAGCACGAGCGCCAGCAGAATCGCCGGGAAGGCGAGCTGCAGGTCGATGACGCGCATGATGAAGGCCTCGCGGCGCCCGCCGGCATAGGCTGCGCCGATACCGAGCGAGACACCGAGTACGAAGGCGAAGGCGCCGGCGACAAGCCCCATCTGCAGGGAGATGCGCAGGCCGTAGAGGATGGCCGAGAGCAGGTCGCGCCCCTGCGCATCGGTGCCGAGCCAATGGGTGTAGCCGCCTTCGCCAACGAAACCGGGCGGGCGGCGCGCATCGGAGAGCGAGAGATTGGCGAGGTCGTAAGGGTCCTGCGGCGCGACCAGCGGCGCAAGCAAGGCGATGCCGATCATCAGGACGACGACGGCGAGCGCGATGACAGCGGTCCGGCTCTCGCGGAACTCGGCCCAGAAGCGGGCGGCGGGGGACGCGTCCTTCATCGCGCGCCTCCCTTCCGCAACCGCGGATCGAGCCCGACATAGGCGAGATCGACGAGGAAGTTGATGGTGATGAAGACGAAGGCGACGAGCATGAGATAGGCGACCATCACCGGCCGGTCGAGCGACTGGATGGAGTCGATGATCAGCTTGCCGATGCCAGGCCAGGAAAAGATGGTCTCGGTAACCACGGCGAAAGCCAGCGTCGAGCCGAATTCGAGGCCGAAGACGGTGACGAGCGGGATCGCGATCAGGCGCAGCACATGACGACGCAACACGGTCCATTCGGAGAGGCCTGCGGCGCGGGCGAATTTCACGGTGTCGGAGAGCATGGTCTCGCGCGTGCCGGCGCGGGCGAGCCGCGTCATCAAAGCAAGCTTGAAGAAAGCCAGATTCAGCGCCGGCAGCAGCAGATGGCTCAGGCCGTTCAGAGTGAGGAAGCTCCACTCGACGCCGAAGAGCGAGACCGTCTCGCCGCGCCCGCCCGCCGGAAGCCATTGCAGTTCGACGGCGAAGGCCATGATCAGCACGAGGCCGATCCAGAAGGTGGGCACGGAGAAGCCGAGGATCGAGATCGTCATGATCAGCTTGGAGGCGTAACTGTCCGGCCTGTAGCCGGCATAGATTCCAGCGGGAATGCCGATCAGCGCCGCCCCGCAGACCGCGGCCAGCGTCAATTCCAGCGTCGCCGGCAGCCGCGACAGGATCAGGTCCATCACCGGCATGCCGAAGACAAAGGAGCGGCCGAAATCGCCATGCAGCACGCGGCCGAGGAAGGTCAGGTACTGCTCCCAGAGCGGCCGGTCGAGCCCGTAATGGGCGATGGTCTGAAGGCGCAATTCCTGGCTGACATCGGGGCCGATCAGCACGTCGATCGGGTTGCCGATGGCGTAGACGCCGACGAAGACCAGCACCGACATGACGAGCATGACGACGAGCGCCTGCGCGAGCCGGCTGGCGACGTGGCCTAGCATCGGTGAAGCTTTCGGCGCGGCATCACGGCCAGTTCTCGACCATCGCGGCCCGCGTCTCCTCGACGCCGACCTGCCAAAGCCCAAGCATCTCCTCGTCCGGCCGCTGGTAGAGGCCGTGGAAATTGCCGTCGCCGAGGATCTCGCGACGCTTCGCCGGGCTCGCCGCCTGATATTCGGCCGCATTGAAGGGCGGCTTCGACGTCTCGGGCATGGCAACGCCGGCGAGCCGCGTCCAGGGGAAATTCTCCATCCAGGAGGCGTGCGAGGCGGCCGGATCGACGGCCTTCACCGCCGCCTGGAATTGCGGCGCCGCCCACCAGTTATGCAGGCGGATGCTCGCATCGGGGTGCTTGTCCAGCCATTCGGTCGAGAAGTTCAGGGCCGGCGAATTGCCGCCATGACCGTTGACGAGGACGATGCGGCGGAAGCCGGAGCGGTAGAAGCCGTCGAAGATGTCGCCCAGCAGCGCCGCATAGGTGCTCAGGCGCAGCGAGATGCTGCCGGGGAAATTCAGGAAGCCCGGCGTCAGGCCATAGGCGAGCACCGGAAAGACCGGAATGCCCAGCGGTTCGGCCGCTTCCTGCGCCACGCGCTCGGACAGGATCACATCGGTCGCGAGGCTCAAATAGGCGTGTTGCTCGACGCTGCCGAGCGGCAGCACGCAGCGGTCGTCCCGCTTGGCCTGGGCCTCGATCTGCATCCAGTTCAAATCGGCGACACGCACGGCGCGATCCTTGCTTCGCTCTGACAAGCGGTAGACAATCCCGGCAGGCGGCACGGGCTGCCCGCCACAGCCATCCTTGACTCCGGCGTCCGGGAGCGTCAAGTTCCATTTGGAACTAAATCCGCCGAGAGATTTCCTGATGCGGCGCGCGCCGACCTCTCCTTCCCGCGTCGACCCGGAGCGCGAAGCCGCGCTGGCCGATCTCGACCCGCTGACCGTGACCAAGCTCTGGGACAATCCCTGCTGGCTCTCGTTCCGGCTGAACTTCATTGCGTTCCGCTTCAACGACCCGGTCTATCGCTGGATCGAAACCCGCTACGGCCTCGTGCGCCCCGAATTCGTCGCGCTCTATGCGGTCGGGCTCAAGGAGGGCGTCGCCGCCAAGAACATCGTCGCCTCCTCCGGCCTGCCGAAGAACACGCTCTCGCGCGCCGTGCAGAAGCTGCTGCAGCGGCGCCTGCTCAAGCGCGAGACCGATCCGGCCGATCTGCGCAGCTACGTGCTCCATCTCACGCCGGCCGGCCGCAACATCTTCGACGAGACCATGGGGCCGATGATCCAGCACCAGGCGACGATGCTCGCCGGCCTCAGCGGAGACGAGCAGCGGCAGCTCTGCGTGCTGATGGACAAGCTCGTCATCGCCTCGCCCGCCTGGCCTCAGGAACTCCAGCCAGAACCACACAAAACAACAGGGGATCTCGCATGAAACTCGCGCAAAGCTTCCGCCTCGCCGCCTTCGCCGCCCTGCTCGGCGCCGCCGTCTCGACCGGCGCGCTTGCCCAGACCCTGACCATCGGCGTCCGCGCCGGCCCGGAATCGATCGACCCGCATTACACCGCGACCGGCACCCATGCCGAAGCGCTGAAGCAGGTCTTCGACACGCTGATCTGGTCCGGCGACAAGCTGCAGCTCGAGCCGCGGCTGGCGACGAGCTGGAAGGCGGTCTCGCCCGATGTCTGGGAGTTCAAGCTGCGCCCCGGCGTCAAGTTCCATGACGGCTCGGACTTCACGGCAGAGGACGTCAAGTTCTCGATCGAGCGCATCCCGGTCGTCGCCGGCCCGAACCCGACGACGATCTATGTCCGCCGCGTCAAGGAGG
This sequence comes from Allobosea sp. AK1, assembly GCF_006714945.1. Taxonomy (NCBI): domain Bacteria; kingdom Pseudomonadati; phylum Pseudomonadota; class Alphaproteobacteria; order Hyphomicrobiales; family Alloboseaceae; genus Allobosea; species Allobosea sp. AK1. The sequence continues at coordinate 2,764,772 of NZ_VFMG01000001.1, read as the reverse complement.
TGAAGATCGTCGATCCGCTGACCGTCAGGGTCGTCACCGACGGCCCTGCGCCGAACCTGCCGAACGACTTCATCCGGCTCTTCATCGTCTCGCATAAGGCGGCGGCCGGCCTGACCAAGGACAATGCCAACGAGGCCTTCAATTCCGGCAAGGCCGCGATCGGCACGGGCCCCTACAAGTTCGTCTCCTGGACGCCGAAGGACCAGCTCCTCCTCGAACGGTTCGACGGCTTCTGGGGCGAGAAGGAGCCCTGGGCCAAGGTCGTGCGCAAGGAGCTGCCGAACGACGCCGCCCGCGTCGCACAGCTCAAGGCGGGGCAGGTCGACATCATCGTGCGCGCGCCGGCCTCGGACGTGCCGACGCTGAAGCGCGACCCGAAGCTTTCCGTCGCCACGGTCGAGACCGTCTACCTCTTCAACATGGAGCTCGACCTGCGCGACAAGCCCCCGCAGATCACCGCCAAGGACGGCTCCGCCCTGCCGAAGAACCCGCTGCAGGATGTCCGGGTGCGCGAGGCAATCGATATCGCCATCAACCGGCCGGCGCTTGCCGAAATCGCCATGGAAGGGCTCGGCGCCGCGGCGAACCAGCTGGTCACCCCCACGATCGCCGGCTTCAACAAGGAGCTGCCCGCGATCAAGGCGGATACCGTCAAGGCGAAGAAACTGATGACGGATGCGGGATATCCCGACGGGTTCAAGGTCACCTTCTCCTTCACCAGCGACCGCCTGCCCGGCGACCGGCAGGTTGGCACCTCGATCGCCCAGATGCTCGCCCGCATCGGCATCGAGGTGGTGGCGAACGCCCAGCCGGCGGCCGTCTTCTTCCCGGCGCGCGCCCGTTCCGAATACTCGATGGCGATGTCGGGCTGGGGCACGCTGACCGGCGAGGCCAACTACACCCTCTCCTCGCTGGTCCACTCCAATGAGCCCGCCAAGAAGCTCGGCGCCTTCAACCTGCTCGGCTACAAGAACGCCGAGGTCGACAAGCTGATCGAGGACGCCTCGGTCGAGATGGACGAGGCGAAGCGCAACAAGATGCTGTCCGACGTCGCGGCGATCGTCGCCAAGGACCGGCCGCGCATCGCCGTCACCTCGATCGGCTCGGCCTGGGCGATGCAGAAGGACAAGGTGACGATCTCGCCGCGCGTCGACGAGGACACCCTCGCGATGGACATCAAGCCCGTTAAGAAGTAACGCGGCCGCCTTCCACGCCACGGCCGCTTGTCCGGCCGTGGCGGATCACGCCTTCAAGACCCGACAGGATACCGATATGACCCTCGCGCTTGCCATCCACGGCGGCTGCGGCACGCTGCCGAAGGCCGAGATGACGGAGGGCGAATGGGCCCAGGCCCGGTCCGACCTCGCCAGTGCGCTCCGCGCCGGCTGGGCGATCCTGAGCAAGGGTGGCGCGGCGGTCGACGCCGTCGAGGCGGCCGTGCGGGTGATGGAGGATTCCCCGCATTTCAACGCCGGCCATGGCGCAGCCTTCAACAGCGAGGGCGAGCACGAGCTCGACGCCTCGATCATGGACGGGGCGACGCTCGCCGCCGGCGCGATCTGCGGGGCCAAGCGCATCCGCAACCCGATCAGCGCCGCCAAGGCACTGATGCTGCGCGGCGACCCGCTGATGCTCGCCGGGCCCGCCGCCGACGACTTCGCCGAGCATGACGGCGTCGACACCGTCGAGAACGAGCATTTCTCGACCGAGCGCCGGCGCAAGAACCTCGCCTCGATGAAGCTGCGCGAGATCGTCGGCACCGCCGCCGAGGCGAGCGAGGCCGAGAAGCATGGCACGGTCGGCGCCGTCGCCTGCGACGCGCAGGGCCATCTCGCCGCCGCGACCTCGACCGGCGGCTACACCAACAAGCCAGTCGGCCGCGTCGGCGATTCCCCGATCATCGGCGCCGGCACCTATGCCCGCGACGGGCGCTGTGCCGTCTCCGGCACCGGCAAGGGCGAGTATTTCATCCGCTATTGCGTCGGCCACGAGATCGCGTCGCTGATCGCCTATAAGGGCCTCTCGCTGGAAGCGGCGACGGACGCGGTCCTGGCCGAACTGTCCGAGCACAGGATCGGCGCCGGGCTGGTCGCGGTCGGTGCCGACGGCACGGTCGTCGCGCCCTACAACACCGAGGGCATGTATCGGGGCTGGGTGACGGCGGACGGGCTCGTCCATGTCGCGACCCACGACCATGTCGAATTGGCGGGGCAGGCGTGAGCGAACCCATCCTGATCTGGGGCGCAGGCGCCATCGGCGGCACGCTCGGTGCCTATTGGGCGCGCGCCGGCGTGCCGATTCTGCTCGTCGATATCGTGCCGGAGCATGTCGAGGCCTGCCGCACGCGCGGGCTCGCCATTTCCGGGCCGGTCGAGGAATTTACGCAGGTCGTGCCGGCCGCGACGCCGGGTGAACTGACCGGCCGCTACAGCCGCATCGTGCTCGCGGTGAAGGCTGGCGCGACGGAAGCTGCGCTCGCCGCGCTGAAGCCGCATCTGACTGACGACGGCTTCGTGCTCTCCGCCCAGAACGGCCTGAACGAACTCGCCATCGCCAAGGCGGTCGGCGAACAGCGCACCATGGGCTGCTTCGTCAATTTCGGTGCCGACTGGCTCGGGCCGGGCGAAATCCTCTACGGCAATCGCGGTGCGACGGTCGTCGGCGAACTCGACGGCTCGATCAGTGAACGCGCCGTCGAGATGCACCGGCTGATGAGGCTGTTCGAGCCGGACGCGATCCTGACCGACAACATCTTCGGCTATCTCTGGGGCAAGCTAGCCTATGGCGCGATGCTGTTCGCCACCGCCCTGACCGACGATTCGATGTCGGCGAACTTTTCGGACCCGGAACGGCTGCCGGTCTGGCTCGCGCTCGGACGCGAGGTCGGGGCTGTCGCGGCCAGACGTGGCGTGACCTCGCTCGGCTTCGGCGAATTCGACCCGATGGTGTTCGCACCCGGCCGACCGGAAGGGCCGCAGATCGAAACGATCAACTGGCTCGCGCATTACACTTCGCAAACCGCCAAGACCCATTCCGGCATCTGGCGCGATCTCGCCGTGCGCAAGCGGAAGACCGAAGTCGATCCGCAGATCGGCGTCATCGCCACGCTCGGCCGCGAGGTCGGCATCGCGACGCCCGCGATCGAGACGCTGGTCTCGCTGATCCACGACATCGAGGACGGCCGCCGCCCGATGGCCTTTGAGACGCTGAAAGTGCTGGTCGACCAATGCAGATCCGCTTCGACAACCGCGTAGCCCTCGTCACCGGCGCAGCCCAGGGCATCGGGCGCGCGATCGCCGTCGCGTTGGCCGAGGCCGGGGCGCGGGTCCACCTCGCCGATATCGATGCGGCGGGGGTGCAGGCCACGGCGAAGGAGATCGGCGCGACCGGACATGCGGCCGATCTCGGCTCGCCCGATGCGGCGCAGGCGCTGGTGCGCGCGATCGTGGCGGCCGATGGCAAGCTCGATCTTCTCGTCCATGCTGCCGGCGGCGTGCGCGGGCAGGTCGGCGGGGCGATCGAGGCGGTTTCCGAGGAAGACTGGCGCGTGATCTTCGCCGCCAATGTCGATGCGGCCTTCTTCCTGGCGCAGGCGGCAGCGCCCGTGATGAAGCAGGCCGGCTATGGGCGGATCGTGACGATCTCGTCGGGCGCGGGCTTGAGGCCAAGCCTCACCGGCATCCAGGCCTATGCCAGCGCCAAGCATGCGCTGGTCGGCCTGACGAAGCAGCTCGCCTGGGAATTCGGGCCGCATGGCATCACCGTGAATTCGGTGGCGCCGGGCTTCGTGCGCTCCAACCCCGCGACCGAGCGGCAATGGCAGAGCTACGGGCCTGAGGGGCAGAAAAAGCTGGTCGAGAGCATCCATACCCGCCGGCTCGGTACGCCCCAGGATATCGCCAACGCCACGCTGTTCTTCCTGAGCGAGCAGGCCGGCTGGATTTCAGGGCAGGTGCTCTCCGTGGATGGCGGGCGGTCGTAGAGACGGCTGGAGCACGTCGTCATGCTCGGGCTTGGCCCGAGCATCTCGTCCCGAAGGAGGCTCCAGCGCCTTGTTCTGAGTGAGATTCTCGGGCCAAGCCCGAGAATGACGCCACCCCTATCTCAGCCGCAATTCGCCTGATCCGCCGGCATCTCGGCACCGACCATCCAGCTCGTGCCGAAACGGTCGGTCAGCATGCCGAAGCGCGGCGACCAGAAGGTCTCGGCCATCGGCATGGCGATCCTGATGGCTCCTTCGGCGAGGCCGGCGAAGATGCGGTCGGCCTCCTCGGGCGTCTTCACCCCGACGCTGACGGAGACCGAGCGCATCGGCCCGTCGCTCTGATTGGGCGGCGCGTCGGAGGCCATCAGCATCTGGCCATCGATCTCCAGGCAGGCATGCAGGATCTTGTCCCGCCATTCCGGCGCGACATGCTCCTCGGCCGGCGTGCCCTTGTGGTCCATCATGGCCAGCATCTTGCCGCCGAGAACCTTCTCGTAATGGGTGAAGGCCTCGCGGCAATTGCCTTCGAACATCAGATAGGTCGAGAGTTTCATCGCGTATCCTCCTGCGTGCTTACGGGAAGCGTTCAGCGCTTGCGGTAATACTGGGCGGCCATGAACTCGGCCCACTGGCCGTCGGCCCCAAGCGCACGCGAGGTCAGGGTGCGGTGGTCAGGCGACAGAAAGGTGATGACGTCCTGATATTTCGCCATCGAGCCGTCGCCGGTCATGCTCGGCCCCTCGGTGTCGAGGACCAGCGACTTGCCGTCGTCCGAGAGCGCGCCGTCATAGGTCCACATCATCGTCATCATCGAGGCGACGAAGCTGCCGACGAAGCGGCCCTTGGCCGGGTCGAAGCCGAGCGTCATCAGGCTGGTGACCGGCTTGCCGTCCGGCCCTTCGCCCTGCCCCTCGCCGAGCGTCCAGAGCCCGCCGAGCGAGCGCACGCTCTCCGTCCCCTTCGACGAGGATGGCGGCTGATCCGGGCCCATCGAGCAGTTCATCTCGGCAGTCCAGTCACCGATCAACTGGTGGAGCCACTCATGTTCCTTCTGCGGTTCGCCCATCATGGTTTCTCTCCTCTGGTTTTTGGTTCTCTGGGTGATCGGGATCAGGCGGGGCGCTCGGCCGCGGCCTTCATGGCCTTGAGACCGGCCTCGAAATCGCCGCCGACCATGCGGTCCATGTCCATGAAGACATGGATGATCTTGCCGATGAAGGGCGTCGGGCCGGTCATGATCCAGGTCACGTTCGTACCCTGGCTCTGTGGCGTCAGCGCGAAGACGACATCGTTATGCGCCTCGAAGGGCTTGAGGAAATCGAGCTTGAGCGCGAGCTTGCCCGGCGCCTGCGCCTCGGTGATGCGCATGCTGCCCTCGCCGACATTCTTGTCGCCGGCCCAGGCATAGGTCGCGCCAACGCCGGTCTCGGGGCCGCCGAAGGTCCGCTTCATCGCCGGGTCCTTCTTCTCCCAGGGCGACCAGGCGCTCCAGGCCCGGAAATCGGCGATCAGCGGATAGATGCGCTCCGGCGCGGCATTGATCGCGATGGAGCGGGTGACCTGAAAGGTATCGGGCTTGCGGGCGGCGAGGATGAGCACGACGACGAGGCCAGTCGCGAGAAGGCCGAGCAGGCCGAGAAGAATGGTCTTGAGCATGACGAACACCTGAAATGGGGCTGAAGGAATGGCTTCGGCGTCAAACGCCTGATTTATCGGGTGGTCTCGCCTTGATCGCGCGGAGCATCTCGTCCAGCCGCCCCAGGCTCTGGTCCCAGAAACGGCTGTAATGCTCCAGCCATTGCGAGACATCCTGCAGCGGGCCGGGATCGAGCCGGCAAGGTCGCCACTGGGCTTCCTTCCCCCGCGTGATCAGCCCGGCACGCTCCAGCACCTTCAGGTGCTTGGAAACCGCGGGAAGGCTCATCGCGAAGGGCTCGGCGAGTTCCTTCACCGAACTCTCGCCTTGCGACAGCCGGGCCAGGATGGCGCGGCGCGTCGGATCGGCGAGGGCTGCGAAGGTCAGGCTGAGCGGGTCCGTCGACATCACATGAAACCGATCAGTTAATTAACTGATCGGTTTACTAACTACATTCCTCCTGCCTGTCAACCATGCCGGCCGCAAGCTGGCGCGGGCCACCGCCGGTTGTTGTCAGGAGCGGCGCCCCACGGCTAGAACCAGTGCAATACGAGGAGGGTTCATGAGCTTCGAGACCGCAGCGACACCGGAAGCCGCCGTGGACCGGCTCGAACGGCTCTATGACGAGGCGCGCTCGGCCCTGCGCGGCGACCTGCAGCGCTTCTTCGACACCGGCGAGGCGCCGACGCCCGATGACCGGGAGCGCTATCGCTACCCGATGCTGCGCGTGACCTACGAGCCCTCGAGGCTGCCGGCGGCGACGCGGCGCGGCTATGCCAAATTCGCGGTGCCCGGCATCTATTCGACCACGGTGACGCAGCCGGCCGAGTTCCGCACCTATCTGCTCGACCAGTTGAAGCCGCTCGTCGCCGAATATGGCGCGACGATCGAGACGGGCGTCAGCACGCAGGAAATCCCCTACCCCTACGCGCTCGAAGGCGGCGACGAGCTGGGGCGCGGCAAGATCACGGCAGCCGAGCTTGCACGCCATTTCCCGACGCCGCTGCTGGCGCTGGTCGGGGACGAGATTGCGGACGGCAGCTATGAATTGATCGAGGGCGAGCCACGCCCGCTTTCGCTGTTCGACGCGGTCCGGGTCGACTATTCGCTGCGGCGGCTGGTGCATTACACCGGCACCGACTGGCGGGCCGTGCAGCCCTGGGTGCTGCTCACCAACTACCATCGCTATGTCGACCAGTTCGTCCGGCTCGGCCTCGCCGAGATCGAGGCCGGCACGGCCGAGGCGCTGATCGCACCGGGCGGCATCCGCATCGACAAGGACGGGATCGACGTCTCGGCCGCCGAGCGGGTGATGTCGGCGCCCTGGCACCGCTTCCAGATGCCGGCCTATCACCTGATCCGAAAGGGCGGCGAGGGCGTGACGCTGGTCAATATCGGCGTCGGCCCTTCCAACGCGAAGAACATCACCGACCATCTCGCAGTGCTCAGGCCGAATTGCTGGCTGATGGTCGGCCATTGCGGGGGCCTGCGCCAGACCCAGATCATCGGCGATTATGTGCTGGCCCATGCCTATCTCCGGCAGGACCGCATCCTCGACGACCTCGTGCCGCCGGATATCCCGATCCCGGCGCTCGCGGAGGTGCAGGTCGCGCTCCAGCAGGCGGCGGCCGACATCACCGGCGAAAAGGGCGACCGGCTGAAGCAGCGCCTGCGCACCGGCACCGTCGTGACCCAGGACGACCGCAACTGGGAATTGCAATGGACCAAGGAGCGGCGGCGCATCAACCTGTCGCGCGCCATCGCGGTCGACATGGAATCCGGCACGATCGCGGCCCAAGGGTATCGGCTGCGCGTGCCCTATGGCACCTTGCTCTGCGTCTCCGACAAGCCGCTCCACGGCGAGATCAAGCTGCCCGGCGCCGCCAACGCCTTCTACGAGCGCGCCGTCGGCGAGCATCTGCGGATCGGGCTCGATGCGCTGGAGAAGCTCAAGGAAGCGGGCGCCACGATCCATTCGCGCAAGCTCAGGAGCTTCGACGAGCCGCCGTTCCGGTAAGCGCTGCTCAGCCGAACAGACCGTAGGCTAAGAGCCCCGCAATCACCCAGAGCGCGAGATTGCCCCAGCGGTTGCGCCGGGCTTCGGCCCGGCCGATCGCCTCGACGCTGCGCTCGTCGAGCGAGAAGCCGTGGCGCGAGGCATCCTCGAGCTGGCCGAGCACGCGCTCGGCGCGGATGACCGTGTCAGGCAGGCTCGCGAGCGAGCCGAGCAGGGAGCGGGCGCCACGCCCGGCCTCTTCCAGACGGCCGAGCGGACCGAGATTATGGGTGATCCAGGACCGCACCACCGGATCGGCCGTGCCCCACATGTCGAGATGGGGATCGAGCGTGCGCGCCACGCCCTCGACCACCACCATGGTCTTCTGCAGCATGACGAGCTCGGTGCGCGTCGCCATGTCGAACATGCCGGTGATCTCGAAGAGCAGGGTCAGGACCTTGGCCATCGAGATCTGGTCGGCGCTCTTGTCGTGGATAGGCTCGCCGACCGCGCGGATCGCCTGGGCGAAATCGGCGACGTCGTGATGGGCCGGGACATAGCCCGCCTCGAAATGCACCTGCGCCACGCGTGTGTAGTTGCGGGTGATGAAGCCGAGCAGGATTTCCGCGAGGAAGCGCCGCTCCTTCAGGCCGAGCCGGCCCATGATGCCGCCATCGACCGCGACGAGGCGCCCCTCCGCATCGACGAAGAGGTTTCCGGGATGCATGTCGGCATGGAAGAAGCCGTCGCGGATCGCATGCTTCAGGAAGGACTGGATGATGTTGCGGGCGAGCTCCGGCAGATCGTGGCCGGCGGCACGCAGGCCCTCGACATCGGAGAGGCGGACGCCGTCGATCCATTCGTCGACCAGCATCTCCCGCGCCGTGAGCTGCCAGTCCGGCTCCGGCACGCGGAAATCGGTGTCGCCCTTGGTATTCTCCGCGAATTCGGAGAGGGCGGCGGCTTCCAGCCGCAGGTCCATCTCCATCGCGACCGAGCGCGCCAGGGTCTCGACCACGCCGCTGAAGCGCAGCCGCCGCGCCTCCGCCGAGCGTGCTTCCGCCGTTTCGGCGCCGAAACGCATCGCGGCGAGATCGCGGTTGAAGCGGTCGCGGATGCCGGGCCTGAGGATCTTGACCGCGACCTCGCGGCCGTCCTTCAGGCGGGCGCGATGAACCTGAGCAATCGAGGCGGCGGCGACCGGCTCGCTGAATTCGACGAAGAGATCTTCGAGCTTTCCGCCATGCGCGGCTTCGACGATGGCGCGCGCTTCCGCCATCGGGAAGGCCGGCATCCGGTCCTGCAGGGCCGAGAGGTCCTGCGCGATCCTCATGCCGACGACATCGGGCCGCGTCGCCAGGAACTGGCCGAACTTCACATAGGAGGGACCGAGCCGGGTCATCGCCGCCGCGAGCCTTGTCGCGGAGGAGCCAGCGCCGCGGCGCTCGATCAGGCGGCCGACGCGGATCAGCCCGCGCGCCAGCGGCGGCAGCACGGAGGGGTCGACCAGCGCCAGCGCACCCTCGCGCGCCAGCACGAAGCCGACGCGCGCGCCGCGCAGCATGTGGAAGAAGGACGAGATCATGCTGCCTGAGCCAGCATCACAGCTTCCAGCCGGAATGCAGCGCCACGACGCCGCCGGTCATCGGCGTGAACTTCGCGCGGCGGAAGCCGGCATCCTCGATCATGTTGGCGAAAGTCTGCGGCTTCGGGAACTTGCGGATCGATTCGACGAGATACTGATAGGGCTCGGCCTCGCCGGTGACCATGCGGCCCATCGGCGGGATGACCTTGAAGGAATAAGTCTCGTAGATCTTGTCGAGCAGGGGGACGTCGACATGGCTGAATTCGAGGCAGAGGAAGCGCCCGCCGCGCTTCAGCACGCGATAGGCCTCGGCCAGCGCCTTGTCGATCTGCGGCACGTTCCGGATGCCGAAGGCGATGGTGTAGCAGTCGAAATGGTTGTCCGGCAGGCCGAGCTCTTCGGCATTGCCCTGGACGAAGCGGATGCGATCATTGTCCGGGAAGCGCTTGTCGGCGCGCTCGCGCCCGACGCGCAGCATGTCGGCGTTGATGTCGAGCACGGTGACATCGGTCTCGGGGCCGCCGGCCTCCAGCACCGAGAAGGCGACATCGCCCGTGCCGCCGGCCACGTCGAGATGATGGAAGGGGCGATCCTTCGCAGGATTGATCGCGGTCAGCAGCGCGCTCTTCCAGGCCCGGTGGAGCCCGCCCGACATCAGATCGTTCATCAGGTCATAGCGGTTGGCGACCTTGTGGAAGACGTCGTCGACCTTGGCCTGCTTCTCGGCGAGCTTCACCGTCTCGAAGCCGAAATGGGTGGTGTCCCCGGGTCCGGTATTCTGGGCTGCTGTCACGTTTCTGGCCGCTCTTGTGTTTGGCTGAAGCGATGAATAGCCAAAGGTTGCGGGCTTGTCGCGGCCCGTCTCGACGCAGGCTTTACGAAGGTCGTTGATATGCCGGAGCTACCCGAGGTCGAAACCGTCCGGCGCGGGCTGGAGCCCGCTATGCTGGGCGAGCGCTTCCAACGCGTCGAGTTGCGCCGGCCGGATCTGCGCTTCCCCCTGCCCGAGCGCTTCGCCGAGCGGCTGACCGGGCGGCGGATTGACGCCCTGTCGCGGCGGGCGAAATATCTGATCGCCGATCTCGACGACGGCGCGGCGCTCGTGATGCATCTGGGCATGAGCGGGCGCTTCATCGTCGAGGCGCCCGGAACGCCCCCGACCGAGCCCGGCTCCTATTATAATGAGATCGGCCGGCACCTGATCCACGACCATGTCGTGTTCGAGATGGGGACGGGCGCGCGCGTCACCTATAACGACGTGCGCCGCTTCGGCTTCATGGACATTCTGCCGCGCAACGAGCTCGAGACCTGCAGACACTTCGCCGGGATGGGCATCGAGCCGCTCGGCAACGAACTCTCCGGCGAGACGCTGGCAAAACTCTTCGCGGGCAAGTTCGCGCCGCTGAAGGCCGCGCTGCTCGACCAGCGGCTCGTGGCGGGCTTAGGCAATATCTATGTCTGCGAAGCCTTGTTCCGGGCCGGCCTCCATCCGGAGGCGGAAGCGGGAACGATCGCGACCCCGACGGGGCGACCGCGCGAGAAGGCCCATGAGCTCGCCCGCATCATCCGCGAGGTGCTGGAGGAGGCAGTCGCGGCCGGCGGCTCGACGCTGCGCGACTTCGCCCATGCCGACGGCTCGCTCGGCTATTTCCAGCACCGCTTCAAGGTCTATGATCGCGAGGGCGAGGTTTGCGTCACGCCGGGCTGCGGGAAGCTGGTGAAGCGGCTGGTGCAATCGGGACGCTCGACGTTTTATTGCGAGAGCTGCCAGAAGCGGGCCGTTCGCTAGCGGTCCGATGTCCGCTTAGGGTTGGAAGCGGAAATCGATGGCAGCGCCTCCACCTTCTCCGAGGCACCCCTAAGCTCACGATATCAACTTGTCGTAACCGACAAACGTGAACATGCGTTCGCCCAGCACGAGAGGGGAAGGTTTTCCCCGAAACTGGTGGACCCCGACGGCCAACTCTGTCTCGGGGGCAGATAGCCAATGTTGTTCGAAGTCTAGCCTTTCGAACCGTCGACAAATCATGGGCACCCGATCCGGCTTTCGGCGGTGGCGGGTCCAGATAACGCGTCCACCAGTTGCGCACAGATGCGGACAGCGGTCGATCGTGCGCTCGATATCACCATCATGGATGTTGCCGAACACGCCGCAGATCAGCACGAGATGCGCTGGCGTCATGCCGCGATAATGATCGCTGATCGACGCGTCAGCGGTCATGACCTCGATCTGATGAAGTCCGCTGGAGAAGGCGAGCCGCTCGGCAAACTCCGTATTCCGACGGTCCAGCTCGACAAGGCGGGCCTGAACGTCATTCCGGCGCGGATGACCCTGCAGGACCTCGAGCAAATCCCGGCCTTGGCCTGCGCACAGGCTGATTACGCGGATCGGACCCGGATCGCAGCTGTTGAGAGCAAGGTCGATTTGCGCTTGAACAGTCCGCAGTCGCTCGGCCATCCGTGAGTGGGGAGTGTCGTATTTGCCGTGCCAAGTTTGCCAATCCACAACGGCCTCGGATCAAAACGTCGCCTCACACAGAGTAGCCTCTGCTACGATGCCTGCAACGGGTCGGCAGCCGCCATTGGCGTCCGCCCGGCAATGCACCAGCCAAAGCTCGCGTCGACGCGGCGTTGGCTAATGGCTGCCTCCGGCAAGACCGATTCCGGCGATCAGTGCGCCCCACACCTTCAGGCGCAAGCCGACAGCCTTGACCACGCCCGTGGCCGCGATCAGGTGCCCCGTGAATCCGCCGAGATCGTTGGTGTAGGTCTGAACGATACAGCCGGTACCGTCGACCATGATCTTCTCTTGGTCCTTATGCTCAAGCTCCAGATAGACCAGAAGCGATCCGCGCGTGACTCGCTGGCTGAGATCGATCAGTTGCCCTCCCGGCACGATCTGGCCGGTCGCTATCGCCGGCTGAATGTGGCGGACCCGTGCAGGGAGGACCGTGTTGCTGAAGCTCAGGCCGATATTGGTGTCGCAGGAAATTTCCGCTGGCATCCCTTCGTAGAGGGCTGAACGCGCGACCTGGGGAAAGCCCGCCGTGATTCTCAGCGGAAGATCGTTCGGGCGGTCGGGAATGATCACCATCGCGGGGCTCAATATCAGCGTGGACGCGGGGCTTCCCGTGCTCATGGCCAATTGGGTCACGACGCCATCGGTGAACGAGCGCACCTCGGTCATCCCCAACGCAACCTTGGCGCTTTCCAGAGCGGCCTCGGCAGCTTTTCGCTGCGCCGGGATGGTTTGGGAAATCTCGGCCTGGGCCAGGCTTTGTTGTGCCTGCGCCGACGCCAGATTGGCCTCGCCGATCGCGAAGGAAGACTCCGCCAGGCGCACGGCTTCCCTTGTGCCGGAGTTCCTGGCGACCAGAGCCTGCGCGTTTTCGAGGTCGCCTTTCAGCTTGTCCAGCGAAGCGCTCGACACGGCCACGCTCGCCTCCGCGACCTTCAGAGTGTCAGAGGCTTTGGCCGCGGCGGCCGTGATCTTGTCGAATTCGGCCTCCGCCTGCTTCAGCGCCGCCTTCTGGGTGTTGTTCTCGATCCGGAAAAGCAGATCGCCGACAGAGACCCTCTGCATGTTCCTGACGGCGACCTCCGTGACCGGGCCGCTCGTCTGCGCGACGATCGATACGGTGCGGTAAGGCAGGAGACCGGAATAGGACTTCGGATGGAAATAGAAGATCGTGACGAACAGTAAGAATGCGAGGAAGGCCCACAGGAACACCGCCGTGCGCATGTTCCAAACGGTCATGGCTTCGCCACGACGCTTCAACTGGTAGTAGCGGAAGATCGCCGGAAAGGAGGTCAGAAGGAGCTCGATCATTTCTGCCCCCCTTCGGCCGGGGCAGGGCCGGCAACGACCGCAACCTCCGGAGATCCCGCTCCGACGGCCACCGGCGAGACGACGGCGTGCCCTTCGCCCGCGCCTTCACCTTCGTGAATTCGCGGAACGTGGAAGCGCGACCAGTCCGCCATCAAGGCGATAAGGATTGCGCTCAGCGGAAGGAAAACGTGGAAATGCTCGAGCGGAAAGACTTCGTAGAGCAGGGCGATTGCCAACAATGTCGGGATTGTCTTTGCAAGCGGGGTGCCCTTCGAGCTGTGTTCGGCCCAACGGTCGAACGCAGCATAGAGTGTCACGATCCCGTACAGCGCGAGGCAGATGAGTGCCAAAGCCACCCACGCCAACATGTCGGTCTCGCCTGGAGCGGTGAACCAGGATGGGCTTGAGTGCCCGAGACTGGCTTCTGTCGCCATAAAACAACCCCTTAGCAAGCAATACGCGGCAGCCTATCAGGCGTTCGTATACGAACTGCGAATTGTAAGCGCGTTAGGACATGTCGGGAATGGGCCGTCAGCCGACATTGGCCGGAAACTAATTCCCGCCCTTCATACCACCTTTATCCTCGTTCCACCTCATCCCGAGAACCCTTCTCCCCCTGCGGGAGAAGGGTTCTCGGCGTAGTCGGGACGGATGAAGGGTCTCGCGGCGCTTCGCCATGTGAATGCCTGACAAAGGGCAAACGATCACGAGATGGCCTGGACAAGCCCGACCATGACGACAGGCGGCGGCGGGGAGGCAGCGCGAATGCGCGGATGCGTGCGACGCGCATGGACCGCTCTCCCGCCGCCCGCTAAAGCTGGCGGCACAGGAGCATCCGGGAGGCCGCCATGGCTTATGAGACCATTCTCGTCGAGACGAAGGGCAAGGTCGGGCTGATCACGCTCAACCGCCCCCAGGCGCTGAACGCGCTGAACGGCCAGCTCATCGGCGAGATCAACCAGGCGCTCGACGGGTTCGAGAAGGATGCCGGCATCGGCTGCGTCGTCCTCACCGGCTCGGAGAAGGCTTTTGCCGCCGGCGCCGACATCAAGGAGATGCAGAGCCGGACCTTCCCCGGCACCTATCTCGACGACAAGTTCGAGGACTGGGACCGGATCGGCCGGCGCCGCAAGCCGATCGTCGCCGCGGTCGCGGGCTTCGCGCTCGGCGGCGGCTGCGAGCTCGCCATGATGTGCGACTTCATCATCGCCGCGGACAACGCCAAGTTCGGCCAGCCCGAGATCAATCTCGGCGTCATCCCTGGCGCCGGCGGCACGCAGCGCCTGACCAAGGCGGTCGGCAAGGCCAAGGCGATGGACCTGTGCCTGACGGGCCGTATGATGGGCGCCGAGGAAGCCGAGCGCTCCGGCCTCGTCGCCCGCGTCGTGCCGCTCGCCGACCTCATGACCGAGACGCTGAAGGCGGCCGAGGCGATTGCGGCGAAGTCGCTGCCTTCCGTGCTGATGGCGAAGGAATCGGTCGAGCGCGCCTTCGAGGTGACACTGCAGGAAGGCCTGCGCTTCGAGCGCCGCGTCTTCTCCTCGCTTTTCGCGACGGCCGACCAGAAGGAGGGCATGTCCGCCTTCGCCGAGAAGCGGAAGCCCGACTTCAAGAACGCCTGAGCGGCCGGTCCTCACCTGCCGCATGGCCGCGTCGAGTCCCGCCGCCTTGATGAAACGACGCTCCTGCTGGCAGATAGCTCCCGTCTTTCGCCAGCAGGAATTCCCGCGATGAACGCCCAAGCCAGACCGTCCCTCCCGACCTATGCCGATGTCGAGGCCGCGGCAGGGCGGCTCAAGGGCATCGCCCATCACACGCCGGCGATGAGCTCGGCCACCGCCAACCGGCGGACGCAAGCCAGCCTCGTCTTCAAGCCCGAGAACCTGCAGCGCATGGGCGCCTTCAAGTTCCGCGGCGGCTACAACGCGATCGCCTCGCTCTCGGCCGAGCAGAAGAAGGCCGGCGTCGTCACCTATTCCTCCGGCAACCATGCCCAGGCCATCGCCTATGCCGGCCAGCTTCTGGGCGTGCCGACCACGATCATCATGCCGAACGATGCACCGGCCGCGAAGGTCGCGGCGACCGAGGGCTATGGCGGGCAGATCGTGCGCTATGACCGCTATAAGGAGAACCGGCTCGAGATCGGCAACAAGCTCTCCGCCGAGCGCGGGCTGACGATCATCCCGCCTTACGACCATCCGCATGTCATCGCCGGCCAGGGCACCGCGACCAAGGAGCTGATCGAGGATGCCGGCCCGCTCGACATCCTGCTCGTGCCGCTCGGCGGCGGCGGCCTGCTCGCCGGCGCGGCGCTGACCGCGAAGGCGCTGAACCCGGGCTGCCGTGTCTTCGGCGTCGAGCCGGAAGCCGGCAATGACGGCCAGCAATCGCTGCGCAAGGGCGAGATCGTCGCGATCGGCGTGCCCAAGACCATCGCCGACGGGGCACAGACCGCCTTCCTCGGCGACCTGACCTTCCCGATCATCCAGCGCGAGGTCGAGGATATCGTCACCGTCAGCGACGCAGCGCTCGTCGACGCGATGCGCTTCTTCGCCGAGCGGATGAAGCTCGTGGTCGAGCCGACCGGCTGCCTCGCGGCGGCGGCCGCCTTCACCGGCGCCGTGCCGGTCGCCGGCAAGCGGGTCGGCATCATCCTCTCCGGCGGCAATGTCGATCTGGCGAGTTTCGCGGCCTTCATCGCGCCGTCCGCCTGAGATCGGCAGGCTTGCGACGATTCCGGCGTTGACGTAGCGCCGGCAAGCGACTATAGCCCCACCACTCGCGGCGGCCCGCGCAAGCTCGGCCGCCGCGCACGTTTTTCCAGCAAGGATGCGGCCAGCCCCGCCGGCAATGACGCCAGGCGACCGGTCGCGATGAAGAGACGAGGACGTTTCGATGGCCAATACGACGTCGGCCAAGAAGGCTACGCGCAAGATCGCTCGCCGCACCGAGGTCAACAAGGCGCGCCGCTCGCGGATGCGCACCTTCCTGCGCAAGGTCGAGGAGGCGATCGCCTCCGGCGACAAGGCCAGCGCTGCCGAGGCCCTGAAGGCCGCCCAGCCGGAAATCATGCGCGCCGCGCAGAAGGGCGTGGTTCACAAGAACACCGCCTCGCGCAAGGTCTCGCGCCTCGCTCATCGCATCGGCGCCCTGGCTTCCTGAGCCAAACGTCTTTAGCGTTTCGACGATCAAAAAGCCCGGCCGCAAGGCCGGGCTTTTTCGTTGGCTTCAAGGTCTCTGTGGCAGCCCCGCCACAACCTTCCGAGGAACAAAACAAAGCTGCCTTCAAGCTATTTTCCCAAGCTTTCCACGGCTTTGCCGACTTGACTCTCGGGCGCCATTCAGGGCGCGAAGCCGAGCTCCGAGCCCGGCTTGGCCGCTCATAAAAAGATGTGATTTTTCATCACCTTAGCAGGCAAAGGATTTTGGAAGACGGAATCACGGCGACTCTGTGGCAGGCTTTCCGGGGGCGCGCAAAAAAAGATTCGGCCGACTCCGAAAGGGGGACCGTGAAGAAAATCTTAAGTTCCCCAACCAATTGCGGCGGTCTGCCCCATGGTCACGAACAGCCGCCGCGCGGCGAGTCTCGGAAGCCGGCTGAAAGGGGTGTTGCAGCCCGTCGAGGGCGCCTTGTAAGGTCCCCTCATCGCCGGGCGGACAGCAATGACCGCCACGGGATTTCCAGAGATGATCAGCGTTTTGGCTCGCGACCATGGAGGTTGGAGGATGTGACCCTTTGTCTTTCTTGATCGAGATGAAGGGTGGCGTCGTCTCTCGGCGAGCCTTCCAAGCGTAATCAACACAAGCGGGACCGGAGCCTGCCGCGGCGTCATGCGCCCGCCGGGACCGGAACCATTTTGACCAGACAGCAGCGCCGGGACGGTGGCCAGGAAGCGACCGCCGAACCCCAGCTGCGCACATTTTCAAAGAACGGGGCCATTGATGTTCGAGCGGCAGGATTTCGGGGACATGGTCGAGACGACGCCGGTGGTGGTGACGATCGCTGCGGAAGAGACCGCCGTCATCCGGGTGGAGGAGGCATCGATTCAGGACGCATGGGAGCGTGTGCGCCGGCGCCTGCGGGCGGAACTCGGCGAGGATGTCTTCTCGAGCTGGTTTGGCCGGCTGGAGATCGCGGGGATCGTCGAGGGCGTGGCCTATCTCACCGTCCCCACCCGCTTCCTGAAGAGCTGGCTCGAGGCGCATTATACCGAGCGCCTGCGGGTGAACTGCATCGCCGAGCTGCCGGCCCCGAATGGCGTGCTGCTCTCGGTCCGCACCGTCTCGCGCGACCCGGCCGCCCAGCCGCAGATCGAAGCCCTGCGCAGCCGCCCGGCAACGGTAGCGAGCCCCACGCCGGCCGAGGCCGGCCGCCCTGCCACTGTCAGCCTGTCCCAGGCCGGCGAAAGCGACCTCGTCGATGCCTGCGGCACCGGGCTCGACCGGCGCATGAGCTTCCAGAGCTTCGTCGTCGGCAAGTCGAACCAGCTCGCCTTCGCCGCGGCCGAGCGCATTGCGGCTGCGCCCGCAGGCCAGAGCCCCTATAACCCGCTCTACCTTCATGCCGGCGTCGGCCTCGGCAAGACGCATCTCCTGCAGGCGATCGCGCAGGATGCGCGCCGCCAGGGCAAGCGCGTCGCGTATTTCACCGCCGATCGCTTCATGTACGGCTTCGTCGCGGCGCTGAAGTCGCAGACGGCGCTCGCCTTCAAGGAGAAGCTGCGCGGCATCGACCTGCTCATCGTCGACGACGTGCAGTTCATCCAAGGCAAGTCGATCCAGCAGGAGTTCGGCCACACGATCAACGCCCTGCTCGATGCCGGCAAGCAGATCGTCGTCGCCGGCGACCGCCTCGCCGGAGAGCTCGAAGCGCTCGACGAGCGCATCCGCTCGCGGCTCGGCGGCGGCCTGGTGGTCGAAGTCGGAGAACTCGACGAGACCCTGCGCGCCACGATCCTGTCCAGCCGGCTGGAGGCGCTGCAGGCGACCCACCCGAACTTCCGGGTCAGCCCGGACGTCGTCGCCTATGTCTCACGCGTCGTCGCGACCAATGGCCGCGACCTCGACGGCGCCGCCAACCGCCTGCTCGCCCATGCCACGCTGTCCGGCCAGCTCGTGACGCTGGAAACGGCGGAAGCGGCGATCCGCGATCTCGTCCGCACCCGCGAGCCGCGCCGGGTCAAGATCGAGGACATCCAGAAGCTCGTCGCGACGCGCTACAATGTCAGCCGCGCCGACATCCTCTCGGAGCGCCGCACGGCGGCCGTGGTGAAGCCGCGCCAGATCGCGATGTATCTGTCGAAGGCGCTGACACCCCGCTCCCTGCCCGAAATCGGCCGCCGCTTCGGCGGGCGCGACCACACGACGGTGCTGCACGCCGTGCGGAAGATCGAGAAGGCGATCAGCGAGGATCGCTCGCTGCATGACGAGGTCGATCTGCTGAAGCGCATGCTGCAGGAGTAAGCCTGGAAAGCGTTCGCCACGCCCGTGAAATGGTTGTGGTTGCCCGGGCGGGCAGGCCTTGCGCCCCCGCCCGGTGTCCTGCAATGTCGCTGGCCATTCATTCGGCTCGCGCGTTCGCGCGCGGGCGACCAGCGCCAGAAGACTAGACAATCATGAAGGTCACGGTCGAACGTTCCACGCTGCTCAAGTCGCTCAGTCACGTCCATCGCGTGGTCGAGCGCCGCAACACGATCCCGATCCTGTCGAACCTGCTGCTCTCGGCCTCCGAGAGCGGCCTGCGGCTGAAGGCGACCGATCTCGATATCGAGGTGGTGGAGACGATCGCGGCGGACGCGCCCGAGCCCGGCGCCACCACCGTTCCGGCGCATACCCTCTACGACATCGTCCGCAAGCTGCCCGATGGCGCCCAGGTCTCGCTGGAGACCACCGGCGATAGCGGCCTCGTGCTGCGCTCGGGACGCTCGCGCTTCCAGCTCCAGACCCTGCCGGAAAGCGATTTCCCGGATATCACCGCCGGCGACATGGCGCATCGCTTCGTGCTGCCGGCCGGCGAGCTGAAGCGCCTGATCGACAAGACCCAGTTCGCGATCTCGACCGAGGAGACGCGCTACTACCTCAACGGCATCTATCTCCACACCATCGATGTCGACGGCCGTCCCGTCCTGCGTGCGGTCGCGACCGACGGTCACCGTCTCGCCCGCGTCGACACCGCCGCGCCGCAGGGCTCGGTCGGCATGCCCGGCGTGATCGTGCCGCGCAAGGCCGTGGCCGAGATCCAGAAGCTGCTGGAAGACGGCGAGAGCGAGGTCGCGGTCGAGCTGTCCGGCTCGAAGATCCGCGTCGCAACCGCCGATGTCGTGCTGACCTCGAAGCTGATCGACGGCACCTTCCCCGACTATCAGCGCGTCATCCCCAGCGGCAACGACAAGCGCCTCACCGTCGACAGGGGCGATTTCGCCGCTTCCGTCGACCGCGTCTCGACGATCTCCTCCGAACGCGGCCGCGCCGTGAAGCTCTCGATGGCCGAGGGACGCATGACGCTTTCCGTCACCAACCCGGATTCCGGCTCGGCGACCGAGGAGATCGAGGTCGATTACGAAGCGAGCCCGCTCGATATCGGCTTCAACGCCCGCTACCTGATGGACATCGCCGCCCAGCTTGACGGCGACACCGCCCTGCTCAAGCTCGCCGATCCCGGTTCGCCGACGGTGATCCAGGACCGCGAAGGGGCCTCCGCGCTCTATGTGCTGATGCCGATGCGCGTCTAGCAGCTGGCTCATGGCCGCCGTCGCGCGCCTGATCCTGCAGGATTTCCGTTCCTACGAGGCCCTCGATCTCCCGGTCGAGGGCCAAATCGTTGCGCTCGCAGGCGAGAACGGAGCCGGCAAGACCAATATCCTCGAAGCGCTCTCGCTGTTCACGCCGGGGCGGGGCCTGCGCCGCGCCGAGATCACGGCGATGGCACGGCAAGGCGGCAACGGCTCCTTCGCCGCCTCCGTCACCCTGGCTGACGACGCGGGCCGGCTCGGCATCGGGCTGGGCGCACTCGATGCGGAGGGGCGTAGGCCGCGTCTCGCCCGGATCGACGGGGCCAATGTCGGCTCGGCGCTCGCCTTCAGCGACTACCTTCGCGTGGTCTGGCTGACGCCCGATCTTGACGGGCTGTTCCGAGGTGCCGCCGGCGATAGGCGCCGCTTCCTCGACCGGCTCGTGCTGGCGATCGATCCGAGCCACGCCACCCGCTCGAACGCGCTGGAGCGGGCGCTGCGCTCACGCAATCGCATCCTCGAGGAAAGCCCCGGCCAGGGCCAGTGGCTCGACGCGGTCGAGCGCGAGGTCGCGGAGCTCGGCGTCGCGGTCGCGGCCGCGCGAGCCGAGACGGTGGCCCGGCTCTCCGCCATCATCGCCGAGACGCGCGACGAGGCCTCGCCTTTCCCCTTCGCCGATATCGCGCTCTCCGGCGAGATCGATGCGCTGGTCGCCCGCCTGCCGGCCGTCGATGCCGAGGACGCCTATCGCGACCTGCTGCGCCAGAGCCGCCATCGCGACAAGGCGGCCGGGCGCACGCTTACGGGGCCCCAAGCCTCCGATCTCGAAGTCCGGCACGGACCGAAGGACATACCCGCAGGCCAGGGCTCGACCGGCGAACAGAAGGCTCTGCTGATCGGGCTCGTGCTCGCCCATGCCAGGCTGGTCGCGGCGATGAGCGGCATCGCGCCGCTCGTTCTGCTCGACGAGATCGCCGCCCATCTCGACCCGCGCCGGCGGGCTGCGCTCTACGAGGGGCTGACGGATTTGGGCTGCCAAGTCTGGATGACCGGTGCTGACGCCGCCCTGTTCGGCGACCTGCCGGCCGGGGCGCAGCGCTTTTCGGTCACGCCGGGACGGATCGATCCGCTCGATTGATCGGTCAGGCCACGGCTTGCGATGGGACGCCGGCCGCTGGTCCTGCTAGTCTCCGCCATCCTCGGAGACTTGGACCATGGACATCTCCAGCCTTGCCCTGTTCGCTGGCGTGTATTTCCTCGCCGTCGCCTCGCCCGGACCGGCCATCGCGGCCTTGGTCGCGCGCTCCCTGTCCTCGGGCTTCCGGCGCTCCTTGCCCTTCCTCGCCGGCATCGTCGCGGGCGATCTTGTCTGGTTCACGCTGACCGCGCTGGGCTTGAGCGTGCTGATGCAGAGCTTCCATGGCGTCTTCGTCGCGATCAAATATGCCGGCTGCGCCTATCTGCTCTATCTCGCCTGGAAGGCCTGGACCCCTCCGCCGCTGCGCGCGGCGAGGGCGTGCGCCTCTTCCTCGGCGGCATCGCGCTGACGCTCGGCAATCCCAAGGTCATGGTCTTCTTCCTGTCGATCCTGCCGCTGGTCATCGATCTCAACGCGATGAGCACGCTCGCCTTCGTCGAGGTCGCCGCGCTGATCGCCCCGATCATCACGGGCACGTTGATGGCCTATGCCTATGCGGCCGACCGGGCACGGCGCCTCGTCGCCAGCCCGCGCGCGATGCGCTGGATCAACCGGACGACCGGCGGTGTGATGGCGGGCGCGGCTGCCGCGATCGCGACCCGGAGCTGACCGGACTTGGCTCTGGCGGCGGGCCTCATCGATCTCGGCTTCGCGCTGTTCCACGCCGCGTTCCGGCGGCTGTTCGGCTGGCCGGAGCGCCTTGCGCCTTCCGGCAGCCTGAACACGGCGATCACGCAGACGCTCAACGCGATGCTGATCTTCGTCTTCCTCGCCTATGGTGCGACCTTGATCTGGCAATCCGGGCAAGGAGGCGTGCATCCCGTGCTGCCGCTGGTGGGGGCGGCCTTCTGGGGCCTGCGGCTCGCTCTGCAATTCATCTGGTTCGATCTGAAGCCCTGGCCGTCGAAGCTGATCACGGCGGTTTTCGCAGTGACCGCCGTGGTCCATCTGCTCGCCATACGGGTCTAGGCACAGGATATCCGGCGAAAGGCTGGCCAAGCGCCTCCGGCTGCGGCACATCCCTTCTTCATGTCGCCATCCCGCGAATCAGACGCCCGCGCGATCCTCAAGTCGGTCTGGGGCTATGACGATTTCCGCCCCGGCCAGTGGGAGGTGATCGCAGCCGCCCTTGCCGGCGAGGACGTCTTCGCGGTGATGCCGACCGGCTCCGGCAAATCGATGTGCTACCAGCTTCCGGCACTGGTCGCGGGCGGGCTGACGCTGGTCGTCTCGCCGCTCATCGCGCTGATGCGCGATCAGGTCGGCCAGCTCGTCCGGGCCGGCGTATCGGCCGCCTCGCTCAACTCGATGAATACGGAGGAAGAGGCGGCACAGGCCTGGGATCGGCTGAATTCCGGCGATCTCAGGCTGCTCTTCGTCTCGCCCGAGCGGCTGGCCGGCGATGGACTGGTTTCCCGACTGAAGCGCCTCGGCGTGAACCGGCTCGCCATCGACGAGGCCCATTGCGTCTCGCAATGGGGCCATGATTTTCGGCCCGAGTATCGCCTGCTCGCCAAGACGCGCGAGGCGCTCGGCGGCGTGCCGGTGACGGCGCTGACCGCGACCGCCGACCGACAGACCCAGGCCGATATCGCGAGCCAACTCTTCCCGCAGCCGCCGCATATGGTGGTGCATTCCTTCGACCGGCCGAACCTGAAGCTCGCCTTCGCGCCGAAGGAACAGCCGCGCCGGCAGATCGACGATTTCCTGCGCCGTCACCGCAACGGCTCCGGCATCGTCTACTGTTCCTCGCGCAGCAAGACCGAGCGCCTTGCAACCGCCTTGAGCGAAAAGGGCTGGAACGCCCTGCCCTATCATGCCGGGCTCGAACAGGAGACGCGCAACCGCAACCAGGACGTCTTCCTGCAGGAGGACGGCGTCGTCGTCTGCGCCACCATCGCCTTCGGCATGGGCATCAACAAGCCGGACGTCCGCTTCGTCGTCCATGCCGATATGCCCGGCTCGATCGAGGGCTATTACCAGGAGATCGGCCGCGCCGGGCGTGACGGCCTGCCGGCGGATACGCTGACGCTCTACGGCGTCGACGACATGTCGCTCCGGCGCCGCCAGATCGACGAGAAACAGATCGACGACGAGCGCCGGCGCATTGAGCACAAGCGCCTCAACGCGATGATCGATCTCTGCGAGAACGCCTTGTGCCGGCGCAGTGCGCTGCTCGCCTATTTCGGCGAGGAGACGCCGCCCTGCCGGCATGGCAACGCTCCGTTCCGCTGCGATCTCTGCAGCGCGGAGGCGCCGGCGCTGGCCGACGTGACGCTCGATGCGCGAAAACTGCTTTCAGCCGTGATCCGTTCCGGCCAGCGCTTCGGCGCCGGCCATCTCGCCGACATCCTGACGGGCACAACGACCGAGGTCATCCGTCGCCAGAACCATGACGGCCTCAAGACCTTCGGCGTCGGCGCCGACAAGCCCAAATCCGCCTGGATGGGGCTGACGCGCAAGCTCTTCGCGGCCGGCGCGCTGGCCGAAGCCAGCATGGAGCATGGCGGGTTCTGCCTGACAGCGAAAGGCGAGGACATCCTGTTCGGCCGCGAGAGCATCGCGCTCCGGGCCGATCCCTTCACGGAGAAGCGTTCCCGCCGCTCCGAGCGCGATGCGGCCCGCGCCGACGGGCTCGACGAGGGCACGGCCGGCCTGTTCGAGCATCTGCGCAAGCTCAGGCTCCAGATCGCCCGCGAGGAGGGCGTCGCGGCC
The DNA here is from genome assembly GCF_006714945.1 of Allobosea sp. AK1. Lineage (NCBI taxonomy): Bacteria > Pseudomonadati > Pseudomonadota > Alphaproteobacteria > Hyphomicrobiales > Alloboseaceae > Allobosea > Allobosea sp. AK1. Next base: position 2,741,097 of record NZ_VFMG01000001.1, on the reverse strand, counting down.
TATATCATCTTCACCGACCGGACCCTGATCGCCATGGCGCGGGAACGGCCGCTCGGGCTCGACGAGATGCGGACGATCGAAGGCGTCGGCGAACGCAAGCTCGCGCAGTATGGTGAGGCCTTCGTCGAGGCGATCTCGGAGTTCCGGGGGTAGGGAGCCTCAGCCGTCAATGCGAGTAGCGAAAGCGACGAAGCAATCCAGGGGGATGTAGCGCTCGGCCGCCCCTGGATTGCTTCGCTTCGCTCGCAATGACGGCAGTGGCTAACGAGGGCGACTCGCGCACGCACGCGTAGGCGCGTGAAAAAGCCATCGTCTGCCCCTATATTGTCGTTTCGAATCAGGATCATCGCGGGCGCTCGCTCGCCCGCTCAGGAACCACTTCATGACCGATGCCGCCCTCAGCGCCCAGCCCGACGACTACGGCGCCGATTCCATCAAGGTTCTCAAGGGCCTGGACGCGGTGCGCAAGCGGCCCGGCATGTATATCGGCGACACCGATGACGGCTCGGGCCTGCATCACATGGTCTACGAAGTCGTCGACAACGCGATCGACGAGGCGCTCGCCGGCCATGCCGACCTCGTCACGGTGACGCTGAACGCCGAGGGTTCGGTCACCGTGACCGACAATGGCCGCGGCATCCCCACCGATATCCACAGCGAGGAAGGCATCTCGGCGGCCGAGGTCATCATGACCCAGCTCCATGCCGGCGGTAAGTTCGACCAGAACTCCTACAAGGTCTCTGGCGGCCTGCACGGCGTCGGCGTCTCCGTCGTCAACGCGCTCTCGGTCTCGCTGAAGCTGCGCATCTGGCGCGGCGGCAACGAGCACTACATGGAATTCCGCCATGGCGACGCGGTCGCGCCGCTCGCCGTCGTCGGCCCGCAGGGCGACAAGCGCGGCACCGAGGTGACCTTCCTGCCCTCGCAGGAGACCTTCACCATGGTGGAGTTCGACTACAAGACGCTGGAGCACCGCCTGCGCGAGCTCGCCTTCCTGAACTCGGGCGTGCGCATCGTCCTGACCGATGCGCGCCATGCCGAGGTGGTGCGCGAGGAGCTGATGTACGATGGCGGCGTCGAGGCCTTCGTGCGCTATCTCGACCGCGCCAAGTCGTCGGTGATCGAGAAGCCGATCATGCTGACCTCGGAGAAGGACGGCATCACCGTCGATGTCGCGCTGTGGTGGAACGACAGCTACCACGAGAACGTGCTCTGCTTCACCAACAACATCCCGCAGCGCGACGGCGGCACCCATCTTGCCGGCTTCCGCGCCGCGCTGACGCGCCAGATCACCGGCTATGCCGAAAGCTCGGGCATCTCCAAGAAGGAGAAGGTCTCGCTCACCGGCGACGATTGCCGCGAAGGCCTGACCGCGATCGTCTCGGTCAAGGTGCCCGACCCGAAATTCTCGTCGCAGACCAAGGACAAGCTGGTCTCGTCGGAGGTTCGCCCGGTCGTCGAGAACGTCGTCAACCAGGCGCTGTCGGAGTGGCTCGAGGAGCATCCGGGCGAGGCCAAGACCATCGTCGGCAAGGTGGCGGAAGCCGCGGCCGCCCGTGAGGCCGCCCGCAAGGCCCGCGACCTCACCCGCCGCAAGGGCGCGCTCGATATCGCGTCGCTGCCCGGCAAGCTCGCGGATTGCCAGGAGCGCGATCCCGCCAAGTCCGAACTCTTCATCGTCGAGGGCGACTCGGCTGGTGGCTCCGCCAAGCAGGGCCGCGCCCGCGAATACCAGGCCGTGCTGCCGCTACGCGGCAAGATCCTCAACGTCGAGCGGGCGCGCTTCGACAAGATGCTCTCGTCGGACCAGGTCGGCACGCTGATCACGGCGCTGGGCGCCGGCATCGGCCGGGCGGACGCCGAGCAGGGCGGCTTCAACCTGGCGAAGCTGCGCTACCACAAGATCATCATCATGACCGACGCCGACGTCGACGGCGCCCATATCCGCACCTTGCTGCTGACGTTCTTCTACCGGCAGATGCCGGAATTGATCGATGCAGGCCATCTCTTCATCGCCCAGCCGCCGCTCTACAAGGCGGCGCGCGGCAAGAGCCATGTCTATCTCAAGGACGAGCGGGCGCTGGAGGAATACCTGGTCGACTCGACGCTGGACGGCGCGACCTTCCGCACCAGCGAGGGCGTCGAACGGGGCGGTGCCGACCTGCGCGTGCTGATCGAGGAAGCCCGCAACGTGCGCAACGCGCTGGCGCAACTGCATTCGCGCTATGACCGCCGCGTCGTCGAGCAGATGGCGATCGCCGGCGTGCTGCATCCGATCAGCGAGGACGACGAGGCCAAGGCCAACGAGGCGGCGGCTTATGTCGCACGCCGGCTCGATGCGATCTCGGACGAGCTGGAGCGTGGCTGGGAAGGGAAGGTCAGCGAAGGCGGCTTCGTCTTCTCGCGGATGATCCGTGGCGTGAAACAGGCCGCGACGATCGATGCCGGGCTGCTCGCCAGCACGGAGGCCCGCAAGCTCGACGCTGCGGCGACCTCCTTGCAGGAGGCCTATGCAAAGCCCGGCGTGCTCAGCCGCAAGGGCGACACCTTCACCGTCAACGGCCCGAGCGACCTGTTCGACGCGGTCTCCAGCATCGGCAAGAAGGGCGTTTCGCTGCAGCGCTACAAGGGTCTGGGCGAGATGAACCCCGACCAGCTCTGGGAGACGACGCTCGACCGCGACGTGCGCTCGCTGCTGCGCGTCAAGAACGACCAGAACGACGAGGCCGACGATCTCTTCGTCAAGCTGATGGGCGATGTCGTCGAGCCGCGGCGAGAGTTCATCCAGAGCAACGCGCTGAACGCGACGGTCGACATCTGATCGTCGCGACGACTGTGAAACCGCGATTACGGGCTCAGTCTTTAGCCATTTGGTGTACTGGGAGGCGAGGTCGCCGGGCCGTTGGCTGACAGGGTTTTTTGGGTAAGCTCGGACCAGCCTTTGTGGTGATCGGACGGTGCGCTGCGCTGGTCGAGCAGACTTCGCTACCGGCGCGAAAAGATCGACGGGCGTCGGGGCGTCACGCTGCCGCTTCGAGCGGATGATGGCAGCGGAACATCCCCCCGGCGGCGGCGGTCTGCTCCGGCATTTGCGAGCGGCAGATGTCGCTCGCCCGCGGGCAGCGTGGGTTGAACGGGCAGCCCGGCGGTGGCTCGACCGGGTTCGGCGGCTCGGCGATAACCTCTGACCAGGATGGGCGCCGTCCAGGGGTCGGCGGCAGCACGGCGTCGAGCAGTGAGCGCGTATAGGGATGGCGCGGTCGCGCGAACAGCTCCTCGGTCGGCCCGGTCTCGACCACGGTGCCGAGATACATCACCGCTACCCGCTCGGCCATGTGGTAGACAACGGCGAGGTTGTGGCTGATCAGCAGCACGGTCAGCCCGAGCTTCTTCTGCAGCGCGCCGATCAGGTTGATGATCTGCGACTGCACGGAGACGTCGAGCGCCGAGGTCGGCTCGTCGCAGATCAGGATGCGCGGCTGCGCGATCAGCGCGCGCGCGATGGCGACGCGCTGGCGCTGCCCGCCCGAGATCTGGCTCGGATAGGCGTTGAGCAGATGCGGCGGCAGGCCGACGGCCTGCATCATCTCGGCCACCGCGGCCTGGCGGCTGCGGGCATTCCCGTCGCCGCGCACGGCGAGCGGCGCCGCGATGATGCTGCCGAGCGTCTGGCGCGGATTGAGCGAGGAATACGGGTCCTGGAAGACGGGCTGGATCAGCCCGGCACGCTCGATGCGATGATAGGACGCGATCGGCTTTCCGGCGACCGCGACGGTGCCGCTGGTCGGCGGCTCGATGCCGAGCATCAGCCGCGACAGCGTGGTCTTACCGCAGCCGGATTCGCCGACGATCGCGACAACCTCGCCCTGCCCGACCTCAAGATCGATGCCGCGCAGCGCCCGCAGGATCCGCCGCTGGCCATGGAAGGAGACGGCGTAGTCGCGCGTCGCGCCGACGATGCTCAGTGCGGCCTGCGCGCTCACGACACCACCTCGCCCTGCTCTTCGAAACCCGGTTCGCCCGCCCGCTCCGCAATGGGGCGGACGCAGCGCAGCGCACGCTCCCCGTCGAGCGGCACGAGCGGCACCGGCGCGGCGCAGACGGGCCGCGCATAGGGGCAGCGCTCCATGAACAGGCAGGCTTCCACTGTGCCGGTCGGCGGCGGCACGATCCCGGGGATCGAGCCCAGCAGCGCGCCCCGCGCGGTGCGCCCCGGCGTCGGGATCGCCTGCAGCAGGCCTTCGGTATAGGGATGCGCCGGCGCGGTCAGGACGGCTGCGGTATCGCCGGTTTCGACCACCTGCCCGGCATACATCACCGCGACACGGTGGGCCATCGTCGCCACCACGCCGAGATCGTGCGTGATCAGAATGATGCCGACGCCGGTCTCGTCCTGCAGCTGCGCCAGCAGGCCGAGGATCTGCGCCTGGGTGGTGACGTCAAGCGCCGTCGTCGGTTCGTCGGCGATGATCAGGTCCGGGTCGCAGGACAAGGCCATGGCGATCATCACGCGCTGGCGCAGGCCACCGGAAAGCTGGTGCGGATACTGCTCCAGCCGCGCCGCCGGCGACGGGATGCCGACCCGTGCCAGCAGAGACACCGCCCGCTCGCGCGCCTCGGCCCGGCCGATGCCCAGATGCGTGCGCATCACCTCGGTCATCTGGCTGCCGATGGTGTAGCAGGGATCGAGCGAGGTCATCGGATCCTGGAAGATCATCGCGATGCGCGGGCCGCGCAGCTTGCGCCACTCCGCCTCGCGCAGGTCGATCAGCGACTGTCCCGAAAAGCTCAACCTGGAGGCGTCGACGCGGCCGGGCCTCGGCACGAGCCCCATCAGCGAGAGAGCGGTGAGGCTCTTGCCGCAGCCGGACTCACCAACGATCGCCAGCGTCTCGCCACGCGCGACGGAGAGCGCGATGCCGCGCACCGGCTGCAGGATGCGGCCCTGCGCGGTCGGGATCGTGATCTTCAGATCCTCGAGCTCGATCAAGGCGCTGTTCGTCGGGGCGCTCATGCCCGGCCCTCCGGCGCGACGACATCGCGCAGCGCATCGCCGAGCAGGTTGATCGCCAGCACCAGCGTCACCAGCGCGACACCGGGGATCGCGATTAGCCAGGGCCGGAACAGCAGCTGGTTTTTCGATTCCGCCACCATCAGCCCCCAGGACGCGAGCGGCGGCTTGACGCCGAGGCCGAGGAAGGAGAGCGCGGCCTCCAGCAGTACGGCATGGGCGACCTCGACGGTCGCGACCACGATCAGCGGCCCGACGATGTTGGGCAGGATCTCGACCAGCAGTATGCGCGGCGTCGAGGAGCCGATGGCGCGCGCCGCAATGACGAAGTCGCTATGCGCCAGCCGTTGCGTCGCGCTGCGGGTGACCACCGCGAACCGGTCCCAGAGCAACAGCCCGATCACCACGACGAGCACCGTCAGCGAGGACCCGACGACCGCGACCACCACGAGTGCGACCAGCACCACCGGAAGGGTCAGCCGGATCGTGATCAGGAAGTTGATGACGAGGTCGACTCGCCCGCCGAAATAGCCGGCCGCCATGCCCATCGCCGTGCCGATCAGGCCCGAGACCAGTACGGTCTGGACGCCGATGAACATTGAGACGCGGGCGCCGTCCACCAGCCGCGCCAGCAGATCGCGCCCGAGCTGGTCGGTGCCCAGCGGATGCGTCCAGCTGCCGCGCACGTCCCAGACCGGCGGGATGAGGCGGGCGCCGAGATTCTGCGCCACGGGGTCGAGCGTGAACAGCGGCCCGACGAGCGCGACCAACAGGATCAGCAGGATCGCGCCGCCGCCGAACCAGAAGCTGCCATGCCGCAGCATGCGGTGCAAAGCGAGCCGGCGGGGACTCATCGCAGTGAGTGTCGCCGCCGTCATGAGATGCGGATCCTCGGGTCGATCAGGGCATTCAGGAGGTCGGCCAGCAGCGTCAGCAGCGCATAGATCAGCGCGATCACCAGCAGGATGGACTGGATCACCTCGATGTCGGAGCGCTGGATCGACTGCCAAGCGAGCAGGCCCAGCCCCTTCAGCGAGAACACCGTCTCGACAACGATCGAGCCGCCGAGCATGAAGCCGAGCTGCACGGCCGCGAGCGAGACGACCGGGATGATGGCGCTGCGCAGCGCATGCAGAAGCACGACGCGCCAGGCTGGCAGACCATAGGCCCGCGCGGTGCGGACATGATCGGACTGCATCACGTCGATTATGCCCGAACGCGTCAGCCGCATCAGCGCAGGCGCCGCGTAATAGCCAAGCGTCACCGAAGGCAGCACGAAATGCAGCCAGGTCGCCGAGCCGGAGATCGGCAGCCAGCGCAGCTGCACGCCGAAGATGTAGACCAGCAGGAGCGCGAACAGGAAGGATGGCAGCGCCTGCCCGGCGACCGCGAGCCCGAGCGCGAAGCGGTCGATCACCGTATCACGATAGAGCCCGGCGAGGATGCCGAGCGGGATCGAGAGCAGGAGCGCGAAGGCGAGCGCCGACAGGCCGAGCTTTGCCGTGACCGGCGCATGCTCGGCCAGCACGCTCACCACCGGCTGGCGCAGATAGAAGGACCGGCCGAACTCACCCGACAGGATCTTGCCGAGCCAGGCGAAGTACTGCGTGTGGATCGGCTGGTCGAAGCCATAGAGCCGGCGGATCGATTCCACATCCGCGGGCGAAGCTCCCTCGCCCGCCATCGCCGCGGCGGGGTCGCCGGAGAGATGGACGAGCGAGAAGGCGAGCACCGAGGTGCAGGCGATCACCAGCAGGGTGACGAGCAGTCGCCGCGCGAGAAAGCGTAACATGATGTTCGATCAGACTGCGGCGGCCGCCTCCATGCTCACTTCTTCCAGCGTGCCAGATAGAAGTGGGCGAGCTCGTCCGGCGTCACCGGCAGGTCGAGTTCGGCGTTGAAGGCATAGGTCCGGCCGTAGCTGAACAGTGGCACCATATAGGCCTGCTCGTTGATGCGGGCGAGCGCCTTGCCGTAAAGCTCCTTGCGCTTCTCCGGGTCGACGCTGGTGTCCGCCGCCTGCAGCCAGTCGCGCACCTGCTCGTCGCGGGCATAATCGTCGATGCTGAACTTGAAATAATTGCTCACCGAGGCCGAGGCATCGAGCACGCCCTGCGAGCCCCAGCTCAGATGCGCCACCTCGGCCTTGCCCTCCTGCAGGATCGGGCGCAGCGCCCGCCACTGCAGGTAGCGCAGATCGGTCTTGATGCCGACGGCACGCAGATAGTTCATCACCGCCTCGGTGTAGGGTCGGTCGCGATAGGCGTAGATCGGGATGGTGAAGCCGTCGGGATGCCCGGCCTCCTTCAGCAGCGCCTTGGCCTTGGCCGGATCGTAGGCATATTCCTCGGTCTTGGTGTCGCAGCCGAACTGGCGGGCGTCGCACATGAAGCGCAGCACCTCGGAGCCCTCGCCGACGAGCTCGCGCGAGATCGCCGCCCGGTCGATGGCGTGGAACATCGCCCGGCGGACGCGCACATCCTTCATCGGGTTGTCGCCGGAACGCCCCGCCGCGTCGAGCGAAAGGAACGACATGCGCGTCGTCGGCGCGGCCTTGACCGTGACGCTCGGCATCGCGGCCAGCTGCTTGGCGTTCTCGGACGGCACGCCCCAGATCCAGTCGAGCCCGCCGGTCACCAGCTCGGCGAGCTGCGTGTCGGTGTCGGGGATGGTCTTGTAGATCAGCGTGCCGATCGACGGCTTGCCCTTCGGGCTGTCGGCGAAATAGGCGTCGTTCTTGACCAGCGTCACCGAGGAGCCGGATTTGAACTCCTTGAGGTTATAGGGGCCGACGCAGACCGGCTGGACGGCGCCCCAGTCGCGCCGCGCCTTGCCGCCGGTGTTGACCGTCGGCGCCTTGTCGTAATGCCCTTCGGGATAGATCGGCGTGATGCCGGAGAAGTATTCGATCGCGGCCGGCGTCGGCGCCTTGGCCTTGAAGATCACCGTATCGGCGCTCGGCGCCTCGACATTCTCGATCCAGTCGACCAGCAGGCGCGTGACGACGCCGCTGTCGGGCTGGCGGGCATGGTTGTAGGTGTAGGCGACGTCGGCCGCCGTCAGTTCCTTGCCGTTCGAGAATTTCAGCCCCTTGCGGAGCTTGAACTCGAGAGTCTTGTCGTCGATCCAGCGATAGCCGGTCGAGAGCAGCGGCTTGTATTCGCCCTTGATCGGGTCGCGATACATCAGCGTGTCGCACATCTGCTGCGCGATGATCACGACCTCGCGCAGGTTCTGGTAGTAGAGATCGACCGTGTCGACCTCGCTGGCCGAGGCGAAGACCAGCGTGTCGTCCGCCTTGCCGGCCTGGGCCGCGCCGGCCCCCAGGCCGAGTGCCGCCGCGACGGTCAACGCCGCCGCCATGCTCCGAGTCGTCATCATCGTTCCCCTCCGTCCCGTTTCAGGATCAGTCTCCACGCCCGCCCATCTCCTCATGACCGAGCGTGATCTTTTGCGACCTTCTCAGACTGCGGGCCTCACCGGCAATCTGATCGTCGAATTCGTTGTGCCGCCGCGATGCAGCGTCAGCTTCGGCGGCCGGCCATGCGGCACCTGCCCGCAATGATCGGCATCGGCGCCCGCGATCGCGATGCGGATGCGGCTGCCTGCCTTGAAGGTCCACGACGTCGGCAGCAGCGCGAAATGCAGGCGCTGCGGCTCGCCGACCGGCATCGGCGCGGCGTCGGCCCGGGTGAAGCTGCGGAACGGCCAGGTCGTGCGATGCTCCGGCGGGCACTCGCTCTCCTTGCGATGCAACGCCCGCAGCAGCCCCTCGGTGACGTAGCGCACGGTGGCGTCGGCCTCGACCTCCGAAAGATACACGAAAATCGCGGCGTCGGGCTCGCTCGACGAAACAAGCAGATCGGCGATCACATGTCCCGAAACCTGCCAGTCCCGCTCCAGCGGCGCGGAATCGTAGCGCAGCATCGCCTCGTCGCGGCCCTGCCAGTCGATATAGTAGTCGCGGCTGTCGATCGCGGCGATGCGCTCGTAGCGGGTCTGGCCGCCGGTGCCCTTGCTGAAATCGACTTGATACCCGTCCGCGCCCGCGGCGCCGGCCTGCGGCGAGAGGCGCGCACCGTCGTCGAAATGCAGCGTTTCGCTGGCTTCGATCGGCGGCCAAGCGGCCGCCTCCTGCCAGGCTTCCTCATGCATGGTGTAGTAGTGGATCGGCGCCTCGTCGCGGAGCCCGGTGTCGAGCCCCATCAGGTACTCGTCGAAGAAGCGCAGCACCTCACCGACGATCGGGAAATCGGGCTCCACCTTCGGCCGCCAGGGCGAGCAGTCGATGCGCGCGCCATGGTCCCAGGGGCCGAGCAGCAGATGACGCTTCGGGTTCGGCAGCGTCAGGAAGCGGCTGATCGAGCCGTTGGCGTAGCCCGCGCCGTCCATCCAGCCCGAAACCGAATAGACCGCCACCTCTGGATCGATCCCATCATAGAAGCCGTAGGGGCTGAACTTAGCGGAGGTGAATTCCGGGTCGTAGGGCAGCGTGTCGCCCTTGAATTTGAACTCGGTGATGAAATCCGGCATGTGGAAATTGCCGATATGCTCGGTGATCGCCTGCCGGCAGAGCGCCCCGTCCGCATCCTCGTCCACCGGCTGCGGGCCGGCATAGTTCGGGTTGGCGTAGTAGGCGATGTTCTTCAACAGGTCGCGCCGGTCGTGGTCCATCGCGATCATCAGGTCGTCATAGACCCGCGCCAGCTCCTTCAGCAGGATGCCGCCCGGATAGTAATGGTCGGAATACGTGTCCCAGACCGCAAACAGCGGCGCGATCGCCTTGACCGCCTTGTGGCCGGTGCTTGCGAGGAAGTCGGACGCCGCGCCGAGATAGGACACGCCGGTGGCGCCGATCGCCCCGTTCGACCAGGGCTGCGCCACGATCCAGTCCGCGATGGCGCGGCAGTCCTCGCGCTCGCGCGGCGAACGGAAGCTGTCGCGCGTGCCGAAGCTCGCCCCCGTGCCGCGCACATCGATCACCACCAGCGCATAGCCGGCGGGTACGAAATTGTCGCGATAGCGAAAGGAACCGGGCGTGACCTCGTCGCCCTTCGTGACGTCCGACAGCGCGAAGCGGCGGTAATAGGGGGTAAAGATGGTGATCGTCGGAAACGGCCCCTTGGCCGCAGCGCCTTCCGCAGTCTGCGGCAGGTAGACATCAACGGCGAGCCTGCAGCCGTCAGGCATCGCCACATAGTGCGAGAAAGGCTTCTTCGAGACGCCGTAGGGGCGCTTCCGCTCCTTCAGATAGGCCCACGGAGTCACCCGCCAGGCTGGATTCTCGGTCCCCATCACAATCGCCCGTTTCATACCATTCCAGTTTGAAACACGAGCGTCGCAACACTCGACATATGCGTCAAATGCGTAATAACGAATCAATAGTGCCTTTTTCACATAAGAGCGGCGTCGAATGCTGGGGTTGCGAGGTTTGGAGGCGCTGCGCGCCTTCGTCGAGGCCGGAACGGTATCGCAGGCTGCGGTCCGGCTCGGACGTACCCAGCCGCAGATCGGGCGGCTGCTCAGCGCGCTCGAGGCCGAGCTCGGTTTCCAGCTCTTCGATCGGCACAACAAACGCCTGACGCTGACCGCCGAAGGCCGCGAGTTCTACCAGCATGTCGAGCGGCTGCTGCAGGGCCATGACGGACTCGAGCGCTTTGCCTCCCAACTGCGCCGCGGCGGACGCCACCACATCCGCGTGCTCGCCGCGCCGCATGTGGCCGAAGCGATCGTCATCGATGCGGTGGCCACGCTGTCCCGGAGCGACCCACGCTTCACGGCCAGCGTCGATTCGCGGGTTCGCATCGACATCGACAACTGGCTGGGCCAGGAGCATTTCGATCTCGGCATCACCGTTCTCCCGATCAGCCATGCCGGTTTCGAGACTGAGGAATTCTTGCGCATCGAGGCCGTGGCAGCCATGGCGGACAGCCATCCGCTAGCGCGGCTGGAGGCGGTGACGGTCGCGGACCTCGCCAGCACCAGCTTCATTGCCACCCACCGCCGCTCGCTGATCCAGAAGGAGATCGAGCGCCAGGCGGACGAGACAGGAGTTGCGCCTGATTCGCGCTTCGAGACGCAGAGCGGCATGATCGCATGCCAACTCGCGGCGCGCGGCCTCGGCTGTTGCGTCGCGGACCCCTTCGTCGCGCATTCGAGCGGAACGCCAGGCTTGATCTTCCGGCCGTTCCGCCCAGCCATCGAACTGCGCTACGGCTTCGTTTTCCCCGCCTGGCAAAGCCGCTCGCGATTGGGACGGGAACTTTCGGGCGCGATCGCAGAGCGCGCGAAAGCGCTTTGGGGCACGATCAGGACGTCTTTCGGTTAATCTGCCGAGCCGGAGGCTCGGGATGATAACCCGCCCGATGAGCCGATTGCCGGATTGAAGGTCCGCTCATCGACACCAAATCGGGAGCATCCAGATTCTTTCGATGTCGCGCGAGCGTTGTTCTCGTAGCCAAATGCGTTTAGCCCTTCGGAGTGGCCGGCAAGATCGTTTTTGCGGGCCGCTCCGTTCTGAGGCCCGCAATGTTCCGCGCTGCGGTGCGCTTCCCTGCTGCTGGAAGGCAATGCGATTGCCGTCAGGAGCCAATGTTCGCCCATGGCGCAACGCCGCAGAACGTGCGGTGGTCATCCGCTCATTTGGTATAGATCGACGCTGCGATGAGGGTGCCGGTCTGGACGGTAGCCACGAACGGCTCTGCCGCTTCAAGGGCGATCGCGTCTCCCGCCGAGACGTGATGCATGGTGCCGGTTAGACAAAGGTGGGCGTCTTCCTTCACGGCATAAAAAACATGGGCGCCCGGTCGAAAATCTGCACTGCTCCCTGCGCCCATGGCCGTCATTCCACCGGTAGCCTCGGATCGGTTGATCATCAGATTGAGGACTTTTACCGGTCCATTTTCCAATCGGCTGACAATCTTCAACTCGCCGCCATACTGAACCGGCTTCAAAGCCTCGGACAGGTCGATCGTCGCTGAGCCCGCGTCGAGAAACAGGCCTTCGCCTTCTACGACAACCTGATGGCGATCGTAGCAAGGGCGCGAGCGCGGGCCCGAAGACCACGGCCACCATCAGCACCGAGAGGATGACGACCCCGGCAATGCCCAGGGGGTTCCTCAGCAGGCGGCCGAGCCAGGGCGGCATGAGGTCAGTCATACTTGATGCGCCTGTCGACGAGAGCATAGGAGAGATCCGCGATCAGGTTGGCGAGCGCGTAGATCGCCGAGATGATCAGCGCGACGCACTGCAGAAGCGGCAGGTCCCGGTTCTGGATCGCGAAGATCATCAGCCGCCCGATTCCGGGATAGGCGAAGACCTCCTCGACGACGAGAATGCCGCCGATGAGGTAGCCGACATCGAGGGCGATGATCGTGATGGTCGGCAGCAGGCTGTTGGGGAGCGCGTGGCGCCAGAGCACGGCGCGGTGCGAGAGCCCCTTGAGCCGAGCCGTTCGGACATAGTCGCTCTCGAGCACTTCGACCATTTCCGACCGGGTCTGGCGTGAGATATGGGCGGTCATGACGATGGTCAGCGTCACCGCAGGCAGGACGAGATGGCTCAGGAAGGCGGCCACGCCGCCTTCGGCGACCGAGACATATCCCCCGGCAGGAAACAGGCCGAGCTCGGGGCGGGTGAAGATCACCAGCAGCAGCGTGGCGGTCACGAACTCGGGCAACGAAACGCCGATATAGGACCCGACGCTGACCGCGACGTCCGTCGGCCGCCCCTGCCGGTCGGCGGCGAGGACGCCGAGGGGGATCGCTACGATCGTCACCAGAATGAGCGCGACGGCCCCCAGCACCGCAGAGCGCGCGAGCGCCGTCAGCGTCAGGTTGAGGACAGGCTGTCCGATCGCCAGCGAGGTGCCCCAATCGCCTCGAAGAATGCCACCCAGCCAGTCGCCATATTGGACGATGCTCGGCCGGTTCAGCCCAAGCTTGATGACGAGTTCTTCGATCTGCCCGGGCGCGGCATGCTCTCCCAAGATCATCTGGGCAGCGTTGCCCGGGAGAATTTGGGTAACAAAAAATATCGCAGCCGAAATGAGAAATAGCGTAACAATGATGTAAGCTAATCTCTTGAGGATAAACTCTGCGGACATCCTGTTCTAAATTCCCCTGCGTCGTCAGGCCGCCTCAAATCAAGGGCGTTCTTATGCCGACTAAGGCAGGTTAGAAGCATTCAATCCGATCTCAAGATGGTTTCTCGTTATGTCGTTATACGATCAGGTTATAAGCGAGCCGACGAGCGAGAAGCACTCCTATAGGCATCTTCGATTGGTTGTGGCTCGCCATTGCTTGCAGCATGTCGGAAGGGACACGCAGACGAGCGCTCGGATGCGCGAAATCCGTTCCCCAGGCCTGCAACGCCAGTTCGGCTTGAGTGTCGACGTGCGCACCGAAATTCTCGATAGCCCCGTTCTGGTCGATGCCTAGATCGGCCAGCGGGCTAACAAGACAGGACAGCTGAACTTCAGCTCCTCGATCGCTTTTGCGAGCGGCAGCGAATGACTGCTTTGCCGCAGTATGGGAGGTAATCAGCGGGTGCCGATACGCAGCCCGAACACCTTCGGAATCGCGGCAGCCGCGCGCATCGCCACCGAGGGCGTCTCGCGGCGTTCGTCCGCCTCCTCGCAGCCGATAATGCCCCAGCGCACGAAACGGCCTCCGACAACCCGGAAAGGCTCCGGCGGCAGCGCGGACAGCTCTCGGCGGCAAAACGGAAGATTGGCCCATTCATCCTGCTCGCCGAGGACGAGCGAAGCGAGAGATTGTCCGCCGATATAGGTGGGGTTGACGCCATGGCCGGAATAGCCGCAGCCATAATGCACGCGCGTGCTGGGCAAGGTCCGGAAAAACGGCAGGCGATCGGACGAGACGTCGAGGCCACCACCCCAGATCCTGGCCACTCCGACATTGCCCAGGCCGGGCAGAAGTCGCCGCAGGCCACGCTCAGCCCTGGCGGCCGATGCCGCATCCTGCGTCAGGATGGGGTCGACCGCGTTGCCATTGTAGCTGATCGGGCCCGAGCCCGATCCCATCAACACACGCCCGTCGATGGTCGTGCGGAAATAATGCACGAACATGCGCATGTCGGCGAGGCCTTGCTCGCCCGTCCAGCCGATCTCCTCCAGCTTCTCAGGCACGGGCTCGGTCATCAACGCATAGCTTGAAAAGACGCTGACATAGGGTTTGATCTCGCGACGGCTGGCGAGACCGGTATTGGTGGCGAGAACGACGTCGCGTGCGAGAATCTGCCCGCCCGGCGTCCGAAGCCGGTTCGGCGAGCCGCTGTCCAGACCGGACAGAGGCGTGTTTTCGTAGATCGTGACGCCTGCCTCGATTGCGGCGCGGCGCAATGCCCGGGCGAGCCGGGCCGGGTGCACATTGGCACCTTCGGGGAGGTAGATGCCGCCGCGGAAGACGGGCGACTTGCAATAGGCCGCGACTTCCGCCGGTGAGAGCGCCCTGGCGGTGTCGGAGACTCCCAGCCGTTCGGCCGTCGCGACGGAGGCTGCGACCTTGGCGTCCTGCGCTGGACAGGTGGAGATCCGGACATTGCCGCTTTCACGCCACCAGACGTCACGCCCCGGCGCGGTCGCGAAGCGGCGGATGGCATCCTGCGCCTTGGTGCCGGCACGGGCGACGGCGAGCGCGGCATCGGCGCCGAGCGAGGCTTCTATCCCGCCGAGCGAACCCCAGTAACCATGGGTCTTGCCGCCATTCTTGCCGCTCGCCCCCGAGCCGCAGAGCGAGGCCTCGATGAGCACCACGCTCAGTCCAGGCGCGCGCTCGCGCAGAGCCAGAGCCGTCCATAATCCCGTGAAACCGCCGCCGACGATGGCGACATCGGCCGTGATCTCACCGCTGAGCGAGGGCGACGGCGCCACGCCGCCCTCCGCCTTCAATGCATCGGTGAACCACCAGGACGGATCACCTGGGAGCATGCTGGGAACAGCAGGATCTCGTGACATGTCGCAACCGATTTTCTTGAAGAAGGACGTGGAAAGGCGCGGCGCCTGCGGCGCCCCTAGACGAGCGCCTGAACCTGAACCTCGACCAGGATGTCGTCGGCCGCGAGCCGGGACTCGACCGTCGCGCGCGCCGGCGGCCGCTCGGGGTCGACCCAGGTTTCCCAGACGGCGTTCATTTCGTTGAACGTGCCGACATCCTTCAGCCAGATATTGGCCGTGACGAGACGGGTGCGGTCGGTGCCGGCCATCGCGAGGTAGGAATCGATCTGGGCCAGAATATCGGCCGTCTGTTCACGCACGCCGCCGCTGCGGTCCTTGGCGGTCAGCCCGGAGAGGAAAGCGAAGCCGTTCGCAATCAGGACCTTGCTCAGGCGGCCGGTGACTTCATGACGGGTGATCATTGTGCCTCTGTTCGTTGCGCGAGTGGAAGAAGACCGGCGGGGCGGAACCAACCGCCGCCTACCGCTTAAAGGTGTGCCTCTCTGATACGGATGATCCAGACCAGCTTGGCCTCTTCGCTGCTGCGATTGACCAGGTGATGCGGGATGCTGCTCTCGAACTGGAAGCTGTCGCCCTCGCGGATCTCCGCCACGGCGTTGCCGACAGCCAGCTCCACCCGGCCGGAAAGGACGTAGCCGGCCTTGTCGCCCGGCCCGGTCAGGACGTCGTCGCTGGTCGCGCCCGGCGGCAAGGTCAGGATCATGAAGCGGAGCTGGTTGTTATCCTTCGGCGACAGCAGCTCCTTGGTCAGGAGGCCGGGCCCGACGACGAAGCGCGGGCGGTTTTCCCGGCGACGCACGAAGGTTGGCTCGTCATTCGTCTCCGGCTCCCGCTCGAGGAAGGCCCAGAGATTCACCCCGAGTGCGCTCCTCAGCTTCTGCAGCGTGCTGATCGAGGGGTTCGAATTGCCGCGCTCGATCTGGCTGATGATCCCGGCGGACAGCCCCGCCTTTGTCGCCAGTTCGAGGATCGTGAGCTTCCTGTCGGTGCGGAGCGCGCGCAGCCGCTGCCCGATCTGGGCGGCGTCATCATCGGAGGGCGCCGGATCGGTCGCGACAGAGAGAGGCTTCGGCATGCAGGGAAATCCATTAAAGTGAAAACAGACCATAGTGAAATTCATTGAAGGGCGCAATTGCCTTGATGCGATATTGGCCTCCAACAAAATTATCAAACGATATCAGCACTATTAGAGACCTCGCGGCGCAGCAACCCTCATGGGACACCTCAATCTCTTGACATCGAATTCAACATAGTGAAGCAATGTTCACGAAGCCCCGGAGAAAGTCGCCTTGGGAGGCTCGAATGCCGCAGTTTCGCAGATGCCTTCCGGGAAAGGCGTCGCTGTCGCCGACATCGCTGTCAAATCGGCATGCCCGCCGCAGCGCCGGGGTTCCTCCTGCGCTTGCTGACCTTCGGAGTTGTGACCCGTCCAGATGGCCAGGCGAAACGGCTGCCGCTGCGCGGCCGGAGAACTCGATCATTTCCAACGATATCAAGGGGATTGCGATGACCGTCTCACGCGCTGCTGCTCTGTTGCTCGGCCTTGCTGCCGCAACTCCTGCCTTTGCCGGAAAGGCCAACGACACGCTCACCGTGTCATGGGATCGCGAGCAGACCACCCTCGACGTCTATTACTTCACGGATCACTCCGGCCTCACCCTGATGAACAACGTCTGGGACGGGCTCGTCGATCGGGATCCCAAGACCGGGGAGTATGTCGGTAATCTCGCCACGAGCTGGAAGTGGGAGGGCCCGACCAGCCTCCTCTTCGAGCTGCGGAAGGGCGTCAAATTCCATAACGGCGAGGATTTCGACGCCGACGACGTCGTCTACACGATCGACTACGTCAAGGATCCCAACAACAAGATCCTCCTGGTGCAGATGGTCAGCTGGATCGACGCCGTCGAGAAGGTCGATCAATACACCGTGCGCATCAAGCTGAAGCGCCCGTTCCCGGCCGCGCTGGAATATCTCACGCTGGGCGTGCCGATCTATCCGGATCAATACTACAAGAAGGTCGGCACCGCCGGAATGGGCAAGAATCCGGTCGGCACCGGTCCCTATAAGGTCACCTCGTTCTCCCCCGGGCGCGAATACGTGCTGGAACGGAACGACGCCTATTTCACAGGCGGGACGAAGCCCAAGGCGCGCATCAAGCGGATCGTCGTCCGGACCCAGAAAGACCTCAACCTGATGATGGGCGAACTGATGACCAAGCGCGCCGAATTCCTGTGGCGGCTGACGCCGGACCAGGCCGACCAACTGGAGAGCATCCCCACCATCCGGGTCGAGCGCTCGCCAACCCTGCGGGTCGCCTTCCTGACCTTCAATGCGCTTGACCCGCAGTCGCCGCTCGCGCGCCCCGAGGTCCGGCGCGCCGTCGCCCATGCGGTCAATCGCGACGCGATCGCCAAGAATCTCATCCGTGGCGGAGCGGCCACGCTCAAAACCGTCTGCGCGACCAAGCAGCTTGCCTGTCCCGCGCCGGGGGTCGATTACGCCTATGATCCGGCCAAGGCCAAGGAGCTTCTCGCCAAGGCGGGGCTCCCGGACGGTTTCGAGACCTCGATCGGCTCGACCTCGGACCGCTTCATCACCGAGGCGGTGATCGGCGATCTCCAGCGCGTCGGTATCCGCGCCGCCATGAACTTCAACGTCTGGGCCGCCTTCCGCGACAAATGGGTCAAGCGCGAGATGCCGCTCTTCCACGCCTCGACCGGCTTCTGGGGTATCAGCGACGCCTCGATCGCCTTCGGGACCTATTTCGGCGAGGCGCCGCAGGACCTTTCGCGGGACCCGGTCGTGACCGAGGCGATCCGCAAGGCGGACGGCACGCAATCTGTCGAGGAGCGGACGAAGTTCTACAAGGAGGCGCAGGACCGCATCCTGGATCAGGTCTATTGGCTGCCTCTCGTTGAAATCGTCAACAATTACGCTTTCTCGAAAGAGCTCGATTTCACGCCGTCTCCGGATGAGATCAACCGCTTCTACCGCGCTTCCTGGAAGTGACCTTCATGAACCTTTCGATCGGCCCCAATTCTGAGGGAGGTTCGCATTGGCAAGTTTCGCGCTGAAACGAATCCTCGTCGCCGTCCTGGTCGCCTTCACGGTCTCGGTCGTGTCGTTCACCGTGCTGCGCCTCTCGGCCGATCTCGCCCAGGCGCTGGCCGGTGAGGGCGCAAGTTCCGAGCAGGTCGAGCAGATCCGCATCAGCTATGGTCTGGATCGGCCGCTTGCGCTGCAATATCTCGACTGGCTCGGGAACATCATCCGCGGCGATCTGGGGGAATCGTACTACTTCAAGCAGCCGGTCTCGGCGCTGATCCTGGAACGCGTCCCGGTCACCTTCACCGTCGCGACGCTGGCGATCGGGCTGGCCCTGCTGCTGGCGATCCCGCTCGGCATCTGCGCGGCCCTGAATCGAAACAGCTGGCTGGACCGGCTCTGCCTGACGACGGCGGTGGTTGGCCAGGCGGTACCGAGCTTCTGGCTCGCGCTGATGCTGATCTACATCTTCGGCCTGCACTGGCAGTGGTTGCCCTTGTCGGGAAGCGAGGAGTGGCAGGGCTTCATCCTGCCGATCATCGTGCTCGCCTATTATGCGATGCCGGCGATCATGCGCCTGACGCGGGCGGGGATGATCGAGGTGCTGCATGCGGACTACATCCGGACCGCGCGCGCCAAGGGGCTGAGCCTCAGGGCCATCGTCACAACCCATGCCCTGCGCAACGCGCTGATGCCGGTCGTGGCGCTCGCTGCGGTCCAGTTCGGCTTCCTGCTCGGGGGCTCGACGGTCGTCGAGACGGTCTTCGCGCTGCATGGCGTCGGCTATCTCAGCTGGGAATCGATCCAGCGAGCCGACTTCCCCGTCGTCCAGTCGATCGTGCTGATGTTCTCGATGATCTTCGTGGTCCTCACGCTGGCGTCCGACCTGCTGAATGCCGCAATCGATCCCCGGGTGCGTCTGCAATGACCGATATGTCTCTCTCCGGGCCGTCGTCGGCCTCGGTGCTGGGCGCGCGCGCCAGGCGTTGGCTGCGCAACACCGGCGCGAGCGTCGGCGGCGCGATCGTCCTCCTCGCCGTTCTCTGCGCGGTCGCGGCGCCGCTCCTGGCCCCGTATGACCCTTATCTCCAGGACCTGCCGATGCGGCTGAAGCCGCCGGTCTGGGCAGCGGAAGGCAGTTGGGCCCATATGCTGGGGACCGACCAGCTCGGCCGCGATTATCTCAGCCGCCTGATCTACGGCAGCCGGATTTCGCTGCTGATCGGCTTCGGCACCGTCCTGATCTCGGGCTCGATCGGTATCCTGCTGGGCATGCTGGCCGGCTTCTATGGCGGCCGCCTGGATCTGATGATCTCCTTCTTCGTCACCGTGCGGCTCGCCATGCCGATCGTTCTGGTCGCGCTCGCGGTTGTCGGGCTGATCGGAAGCTCTCTGACCGTCGTGGTCGCTGTTCTCGGCCTGCTGCTATGGGATCGCTTCGCTGTGGTAACGCGGGCCACGGTCATGCAGTTGCGCGACAGCGAATATATTATCGCAGCGCGCTCCTATGGCGGCTCCGACGCCAGGATCATGCTGCGCCATGTGCTGCCGAACATCCTGGGTCCGATCCTGGTCGTGTTCACGCTCGAAATCGCCCACGCGATTCTGCTCGAGGCAGCGCTCTCGTTCCTGGGGCTCGGTGTTCAGCCGCCGCTTCCATCCTGGGGACTGATGATCGCGGAAGGGCGGAATTACGTCTTCTTCACGCCCTGGGTGATCACGATTCCCGGTGTCGCGCTCGTGGTCCTGGTGCTCGGCATCAACCTGCTGGGCGACGGGCTACGCGACCTGAGCTCGCCGAGAGACGCTGCCGACTAAATCCCAGACATGTCCAGCCCGGCAAGTTGCCGTGGATCTGATGCCTTCCGAGTGGCCGATGCCGCGCCACGAATGACCGAAGAAGAGGAACGCCGAAATGATTGAACATGCGATGACGGAATACAAGAAGCGGGTGAGCGAGGTTCGCGGTGGGTCGAAGGCCCGCCCGCGCGATCCCAATGAGCGCCGCGCGCAGTTCGAGGCCTATGCCGACATCTTCAAGGAGCCGTATCCGGCGAGCATCACCGTCACCAACTGGTTCATCGCCGCGCCGGGGCGCGAGATTCCGATCCGGATCTACAGCCAGAAGACGGACGAGAAGCAGCCGACGATCGTTTACTTCCATGGCGGCGGTTATATGTCCGGCAGCCTCTATACCCACGATACGGTGGTTGCGAACCTGGCGGCCGGCACCGGCGCCCAGATCGTCGCCGTCCATTATCGCCGGGCTCCGGAGAACCCCTATCCGGCTGCGGTCGATGACGGCTTTTTCACGCTGCAATGGCTCGAAAAATACGCCGATCGCTACAAGATCGACCTCGACCGCCTCGCGATCGCCGGTGACAGCGCGGGAGGCGGCCTGACCGCGGCCATCTCGATGATGTCGCGTGATCGCCAGGGGCCGAAGCTGGCGATGCAGGTTCTGCTGTATCCCGGCCCGATGAACACGAATATCGAGACCGACAGCTATGTCCGGATCAACCACGATCCGCAGTTCAACAAGAACGACCTCGAATTCTATCTGAAGGCCTATCTGTCGGATAAGCTCGACACCAAGGATCCTTATGCCGTGCCGCTGCAGGCCACGAACTACGCCGATCTGCCGCCGGCCTTCATCCATGTCGCCGAGCTCGATCCGCTTTACGACGAAGGCCTGCTCTACGGCGAGCGGATGAACGCGGATGGCGCGAAGGCCGAGGTCCGCGTGGCCAAGAACCTTGAGCACAGCTTTCTGCGTGCCGTCACGGTGTCGCCCGAAGCCCGGGAAGAAGCGGCCTATCTCTACGCCACGATCAAGCGTGGCCTGAGGATCGGCTGAGCGATCTTTGGGGTGGGGGCAAGGTTTCCACGCCGCCCGCCCCATTGCTCAATGCAGGACAGCACCTCGCGCCGCGGTCCACGGGTCGGCCCCAAATCCCGTGTCACCCCCGGATCTGGTCTTCAGCATGGCTGCGGATTTGAGCTGAATGTCCGGTTTCTGGTGATGGATCAATGTCCGCCCCTGGCGCTTGCGCCTCTTACAATACCCGCCCAGCCTCAGTCAGCACGTCCCCGAGCCTCGACCATCCATAGCGCAACCAGCTTCTCGTTCTGGACCACGTGAAGGACGTCATGCAGGTTGATGGTGGGGTCGCAGTGCGGAACAGTGCACTCGACAACCGTGCCGATTGGCAACGCAGATTGTCCTTCCGACGCAAGGACGCGGCCGAATTCGTCGCCGCACCATTCGATCCGCCCGACCAATTCTCCGTTCAGGAAGACGCGTGGCGGCGGCCCGTCGAGCGCGAAGCTCTTGCTGCCGCCATCGGTAATGGCGAAGCCGAGTGAACTGTGCCCGATCACGGTGACGGCGATGCGCAGCGCCGGCTTGAACTCCGGGCCGCCTCGGCCATGCATGTCGACACTGCCATAGGCTTCGTCCATGAAGACATAGGAGCCTGCCTGAATCTCGGTCAGCAACCGATCCTCGCCATCGAGGAGATGGCTGCCGGTGCCGCCGCCCGAGACGATCTCCGGTGCCATCCCAGCCTCGCGCAGCGCCTCGATCATCGACGCCAGCAACCTGCCCATCTCTTGATTGGCGGCGCGACGCGCGATGAAGTCGTCGATATGCTGGACACGGCCTTGATAGGCCTGGACACCGCGATAGCGCAGCCCGTGCAGCCCAGAAACGAGCCTCGCCAGTTCGACAGCCTCAACCGGCGTCGCGACGCCGCTGCGCTTCAGCCCGACATCGAGATCGACCAGCACATCGAAGGCGGTGCCGTGCCGCTGTGCTGCCTCGGCATAGGCGGTGGCGAGATCGGCTCGGTCGACGACGACGCCGATACGCCCGCCCGCGGCGGCTGCGCGCGCCAACGCCTCGATCTTCGCTGGGCTGGCGATCGGGGCGCTGAGCAGGAGATCGCGCACGCCGCCCTCGAACAGCGCAAGCAACTCGCCTGGCTTGGCGCAGCAATTGCCGAGCGCACCTGCTGCCATCTGCCTGCGCGTGATCTCGGCGCATTTGTGCGATTTCGCGTGCGGTCTCAGGCTCAATCCGGCCTTCCGGCAGGTCTGTGCCATCAACGCAATATTGTGCTCGAACAGATCGAGATCGAGTACGGCGGCCGGCGTCTCCAGCCGCGCCCGGCTGCCCTCCTCGCCGACGAGATTCGTGTTGAGCGCAGCCGCGCCGAACAAGGTCCTGCTCATGTCCTCGTCTCCACAAGCGCAGCGCGGCGGTGAACCGTGGCGTCGTGATCGATGCTCACGCCGTCGGCGGCAAAGACCACGCCGTAATCGCGCGCAGCGCCCTCGGACGTGACCTTGCCCTCGCGCAGGTCGTCCTCAACGCGGATGGGATCGCGGCGCAACGCATCGCCAGAACCGCCGCCGCCAGCGCCGATCAGGCGGAAGACATCGCCGGCTCGCGCCGTGAAGCTCTCCATCGGCATGGTGGGCAGGCCCTGCTCCGTGCCATCCGCGCGGATCAGGACATGGGCCGAGGGCGCGCCGGGGCGGCCCCCCTCGAAACCGAAGGGCGGATGGTCGCGCCGGTCGCCACGCAGCACGAAGCGGACCGGTGCGAGGAAGCGGAACTCGCGGATGAAGGAGAGCCCGCCGCGGAACTCGCCGGGCCCACCCGTATCCGGCACGAGACCATAGCGCAGTACCTCGACCGGCATGTCGGCCTCGATCATCTCGACCGGCTGGTTGGAGAGATTGGCGGCGGGGTTGGAGATGCCCTCGATCCCGTCCTTGCCGGCGCGTGCGCCCCAGGTGCCGACCACCATCTCGTTGAGCACGAAGGGCCGACCCTCATGCGTGCCGCCGGCGGCGAGCAGATAGGGCCCGCCCTCCGAGCCGCCGATGGCGCGCTCCGGCACGATTTGCGCCAGTGCCTGCATGATCGCATCGAAGACGCGATAGCCGACGACGCCGCGCGCCCCGCAGGCAGCCGGATAGCGCGGATTGACAAGGCAGCCCTCCGGCGCCCTGACCGTGATCGGCCTGAGATAGCCCTCGCAATTCGGGATGTCCTGCTGCGACAGGCAGCGTATGGCGCAGAAGGAGGCCGATTCCGGCAGCGAGATCGGGCAGTTGATCGAAGCCGCGACCTGGTCGGCCGTTCCGGCGAAATCGATGTCGATCGTGTCGTCCGCCACCGTGACGGTCGCGACGATCGGCAATGGTTCGGGATTCACCCCGACGCCGTCGATGTAATCGGTCGCGCGGTAGACGCCGTTCGGCAGGGCGCGGATGACCTCGCGCATCATCGCCTCGGCATGGTCGTGCAGCGCGTCGATATAGATGTCGAGAATCCCGGCCCCATACCGGGCGACGAGCGTCTTCAACCCTTCCTCGGCTACATTGCAGGCGGCGATCTGGGCGCGGATGTCGCCGAGCACCTCGACCGGCGAGCGCGTGTTCGCCTCGAGAATGCGGAACACCGCTTCGACCGGTTCGCCTGCGTCGTAGAGCCTGAGCAGCGGGATGCGCAAACCTTCCTGCTGGATCTCCGTCGCGTAGATCGCGACGCTGCCGGGCACGATGCCGCCGAGATCGGTGTGATGCGCCACCGTCGCGGCAAAGCCCGAAAGCCGGCCGCCGACGAAGATCGGCTTCAGGATGTAGATATCCGGCAGATGCTGGCCACCCGAACCATAGGGATCGTTGGCGATCAGGATGTCGCCCGGTTTCAGGCCGTCGCCATAGCGCTCGCGGACGAAGCCCATGATCCGCGGGAAGGAGCAGAGCTGGATCGGCAAGGTCAGGCCCTGCGCGATCACCCGGCCCTGTGCATCGCAGAGCGCGGTGGAATAATCCATGATGTCGCGCACGACGGGCGAGTAGGCAGAGCGCATCACGATCAGCGCCATCTCGTCGGCGGTCGAGGCCAGCGCGTTGCGGATGACTTCGAGGGTGATCGGGTCGATCTCGCGCTTGCTCATGCAGCCTCCAGAGCGATGTCGATATTGCCGGCCTCGTCGAGCCTGGCGCTCTGGCCAGGTCCGACCACGCAAGTGCAGTCGTATTCCTCGATGACGAAGGGTCCGCGCCGCGCCGTGCCGTCGAGATCGGCCCGGCCGATCACGGCGATGGCCGCAGCCGGCGCGCCTGCAGCGAAGGAGACCGGCCGGTCGGTCCGGCGCATCGGCGCTTCCCCGGCGAATTGCTGGGGCGGGGCGACCAGCGGCAGACGCGCCGTCAGGCGGGCATTGACGAGATGGACCGCATCCTTCTGCGAGCGATGGCCGTAGGTGCGCTCGTGCTCGCGATGGAACAGCTCATTAAGCTCGGCGATGTCGAAGCGTCTGGCCGGCACGGTCAGTTCATAGGCCTGCCCGACATAGCGCAAGTCGGCGGCATAGCGGAACTCTGCCTGCGCGAGATCATAGCCTTCGAGCGCCAAGATACGGCGGGCATCGGCGCCGAGCGCGGCGAAGAGCTGCTCAAGCCCGGCATCGTCCAGTTCGCCCGCCCGCCGTCGCGAGGGGCGCACGAACTCCTGCTCGACATCGGAGCGCAGCAGGCCGAGCGCGCTGAAGACACCGGCGGCGCGCGGGACGATGACGCGGCGGATGCCGAGCGCGCGCGCGACCTCGGCCGCGACCACCGGGCCATTGCCGCCGAAGGCGACCAAAGTCGCCTGGCGCGGATCACGGCCCCGATAGGTCGAGACCGCCTTGACCGCCCGCGTCATGGTGGTGACCGCCAGCGTCAGCACGCCACGGGCCGTCTGCTGGAGGTCGAGGCCGAGCGGGCGCGCGACCTGGTCGTCGAGCGCTGCGCGGCCCGCATCGGCCTGGAGCGGGAAGCTGCCGCCGGCAAGCGCGACGTCGTTGATGTAGCCCAGCGTGAGGAAAGCGTCGGTCAGCGTCGCCTGTCGGCCGCCCAGCCCATAGCAGACCGGTCCCGGATAGGCGCCGGCGCTCTGCGGGCCGACCGAGACCTGGTTCATCCGGTCGATCGCGACGATGCTGCCGCCACCGGCGCCGATCTCGGAGACGTCGATGAAGGGCATCTTGATAGGGTAGCCGCCGCCCTTGACCAGCTTGCTCGACAGGTTGATGCCGGCGCCGACCTCGTATTCGGTGGTGCGGGCCGGCTCGCCATGCTCGATCAGCGCCGCCTTGGCGGTGGTGCCGCCCATGTCGAAGGAGATGATGCTGGGCTCGTCGCTCCCGGAAACCAGCCGCGCGCAGGCGATGACGCCGGCTGCCGGGCCGGATTCGACCAGCGAGGCCGCGCGCTTCACCGCCGAACCCAGCCGCATGATGCCGCCGCCGGAATGCATCATCTCGACCTGGCAGGTGACGCCGATGGAGGCGAGCCGCGCCGTCAGCGCGCTGGCATAATTGCGCACGACCGGGCCGATATAGGCGTTCACCACCACGGTCGAGGTGCGCTCGTATTCGCGGATCTCCGGCAGGATCTCCGAGCCGCGGCAGATATAGACGCCCTCGCCGAGCTCGGCGCGCAGGATGCCCTCGGCCTCGATCTCGTGCTGCGGGTTGG
The DNA here is from genome assembly GCF_006714945.1 of Allobosea sp. AK1. Classification (NCBI taxonomy): domain Bacteria; kingdom Pseudomonadati; phylum Pseudomonadota; class Alphaproteobacteria; order Hyphomicrobiales; family Alloboseaceae; genus Allobosea; species Allobosea sp. AK1. The sequence continues at coordinate 2,715,526 of NZ_VFMG01000001.1, read as the reverse complement.
CATAGGCGTGGAGGAAGCTGATCGCGACAGCCTCGACGCCTTCGTCGCGGAAGCGCTGCGCCGCTGCGACGACATCTTCCCGCGAGAGCGGCACGCGCACCGCGCCATCGGGACCGAGACGCTCGCTGACCTCGAGACGCAGGCGTCGCGCCGCCAGCGGCTTCGGCTTGTCGTATTGCAGGTCGTAGAGCACCGGGATGCGCAGGCGGCGCATCTCGAGCACGTCGCGGAAGCCGGCCGTGGTGAGGAGCCCGGTGCGAGCACCCTTGTATTCGAGGATGGCGTTGGTCGCGACCGTGGTGGCATGAACGATGCCGGTGATGCGGTCGGGCGTGGTCTGGTAATCCTCGACCAGCGCCTTCAACGCCTGAGCGATGCCGCGGCTGTAATCATCCGGGGTCGAGGGCACCTTGCGGGTCTCGATCAGCCCGTCGTCGCGCGCGACGACGATATCGGTGAAGGTGCCGCCGATGTCGATACCGATCCGGTAGCTATGCTGCGCCATGGATGTCTTCCCGGGTTTCTGGGGTCGCCACATCGGCACGCACGGGCAACGGCGTGCGTCGGCCGGCGAGGCCTTTGGGCACGGCGGCGATCAAGGCTTGGGTGTAGGGGTGCTGCGGCCGGTCGAGCACGTCGAGGCAAGGGCCCTGTTCGACGATCGCGCCCTTTCGCATCACGACGATACGGCTGCACAGCGTGCGCACCAGCGCGAGATCATGGCTGATGAAGAGCAGCGTCAGCCCGAGTTCGCGGGTCAGGCGAGAGAGAAGATTGATCACCTGCGCCTGCAAGGAGACGTCGAGCGCCGAGACCGGCTCGTCTGCGATCAAAACCTCCGGCTTCATCGCCAGCGCCCGCGCCAGGCCGATGCGCTGGCGCTGCCCGCCGGAGAGTTCATGCGGCAGGCGCGACCCGATCTCGCGGCCGAGTCCGACCAGCGTCAGCAGGTCGACGATCTCGCTCTCTCGTTGCGGCTTGGGCACGCCGCGCAATGCCAGTGTCTCGCCGAGGCAGCGGGCAACGCTCTTGCGCGGGTTCAGCGCGCTGCTCGAATCCTGGAAGACCATCTGGACACGCCGGCGCCATGGTCCGGCATGGTCGCGCATCAACTCCGTCATCGACTGACCGTCGAGCAGGACCTCGCCCGAAGTCGGCTGCGCCAGCCCGACTGCGAGGCCCGCCAAGGTCGATTTGCCCGAGCCGCTTTCGCCGACGATGCCGACGACATCGCCGCGCATGACATCGAGGCTGACACCGTGGAGCGCGACGAGCCGATTGTCGCGCCTGCGCAGACGATCGAGCAGCCCGCCTTGCGAGAAGGATTTCGAGACGCCGCGCAACGAGAGGACCGGGCCGGTCATCGCGGCCTCCAGCAGGCAGTGCGGTGCCCGGCCTCAGTGACCAGCGCCGGCATCTGGCTGGCGCAGGGCTCGGCGGCATCGGGGCAACGCGGCGAGAACGGGCAGCCGGCCGGCAGGCGCCCGAGCCGCGGCGGCGCGCCTTCGATCGCCGTCAACGGGCCGACCGGGCCGGACAGGCTCGGCACACAGGCCTTGAGCAGGCTGGTATAAGGATGGCGCGGAGCGCGCTCGATCGCCTCGACCGGCCCATCCTCCACGACCTTGCCGCCATACATCACCACGACGCGGTCGACGATCTCGGCGACGAGCTGGAGGTTGTGCGAGATGAAGACGACGGCGAGGCCGAGCTCGCGGCGCAGTTCCGCGATCAGGTCAACGATCTGGGCCTGGACGGTGACGTCGAGGGCCGTGGTCGGCTCGTCGGCGATCAGGAGGCGCGGCCGGCAGGCGATCGCCATGGCGATCAGCGCGCGCTGGCGCATCCCGCCGGAGAATTCGTGCGGATAGGAGGCAAGGCGCCGGCCGGCATCGCGGATGCCGACGCGCTCCAGCGCTTCCGCCGCGATATGCCTGGCTTCGGCTGACGAGACGCCGTGATGCGCGCGCACCACATCGGTGATCTGGCGGCCGATGGTCAGCGCCGGATTGAGCGAACTCTGCGGGTCCTGGAAGACCATGGCGATGTCGCGTCCGCGCAGCGCCCGCATGCGCTTCTCATCAGCGGCGAGCAGGTCCTCGCCATCGAAGACCACCCGCCCGCCGGTGACGCGCGCAGGCGCGCCGAGCAGGCGCATCACCGCCAACATGCTGAGGCTCTTGCCCGAGCCGGATTCGCCGACGATGCCGACGGCTTCACCGGGCGCGACGCAAAAGTCGACGCCGCGCACGGCCTCGACCACACCGCCATCGGCGGAGCGGAAGCCGACGCGCAGGCCCTCGACGCTGAGCAGGGCCGGGCTCATGCGACCAGCGTCCTGGCTTCGCTGCGCGGGTCGAACAGGTCGCGTACCGCATCGCCCAGCAAGTTGAAGCCGATCACGGTCAGCGAGATGGCTAGCCCCGGAAACACGGGCAGCCACCACTCGCCAGAGTAGATCGCGCTGCGGGCATCCGAGAGCATGGTGCCCCAGCTCGGCTGTGGCGGCTGCACGCCGAGGCCGACGAAGCTGATCGAGGCCTCGATGACGATGCCGATCGCGACCAGCAGCGTGCCTTGCACGATGATCGGCGAGAGGCAGTTCGGCAGCACGTCGCCAATGACGATCTGCCAGTGCGAGGCGCCCTGCAGGAAGCGAGCGCGGACATAGTCGGCCCCGGCGATGCGCTTGGCGACCGCGTAGGTGACGCGCGCGAAGACCGGAGAGAACAGGCAGCCGACGAGGACCACGATCTTGACCTCGTTGGGCAACAGCAACGGGCCGAGCGGCATCGGCCCGACGCCGAGGATGCCGACGATGGCGATCGCCCAGACCAGCAGCGGGATTGAGGCGACGCCGTCGACGATGCGCATCACGATCTGCTCGCCGAGGCCGCCCTTGTAGGCGGCGAAAACCCCGGCGGAGACGCCGATCAGTCCGCCGATCAGCACGGCACCGATCCCGACAAAGAGAGAGGCGCGTGCACCGAACAGGATGCGGCTGAGGATATCGCGCCCGCCTTGGTCGGTGCCGAGCCAGTGCCTCATGTCGGGCGCGGCCAGCCTGTCCTCGATATTGAGCGCGAGCGGGTCGTAAGGCGCGATCAGCGGCGCGAAAATCGCGGCGAGCACGATCAGCCCGACGATCCCGGCACCGAGCCAACCACTCCAGTCGAGGCCATGCAGGGCTTTGCGCAGGCTGCTCATGCCGTCGCCCTCTGGCGCGGATCGAGCACGCGGTTGATCAGGTCGGCACCGAGATTGGCGAAGACGAAGATCGCGGTGAACAGGAAGACGATGCCCTGCAGCAGCAGGAAGTCGCGCTGCGAGATCGCGTTCAGCAGCGCACGCGACAGGCCGGGAATGTTGAAGACCTGCTCGATGATCAGCGCCCAGCCGAACATGTAGCCAAAGGACAGCGCCGCGAGGTTGACCACCGGCGGCAGCGCGTTGACCAGCGCGTAGAACACGACCTGCCGGGAGGAGAGGCCCATGGCCCGGGCGGTGCGGACATAATCGCCGCGCAAGGTTTCCTGCAGGCTCGCCTGCGTCATCCGCGCCAGCACGGCAATGTAGTAGACCGCGAGCGAGAGCGAGGGCATCAGGATGCTCTGCAGGTGCAGCGACAGGCCGGCCGAAAGCGGGACATAGCCGCCCGGCGGCAGCAGGCGCAGATCGACCGCGAGGAAGCGGATCAGCACGATGCCGAGCCAGAAGGCCGGGATCGAGAGGCCGAGCACCGAGGCGAAGCGGCTCACCCGGTCGAAGGCTCCGCCCGGCTTGAGCGCGGCGAGCACGCCGATGCCGATGCCGAAGACGAGCGCGATCAGGAAGGCGAAGAGCACGATCGCCAGCGTCACCGGCAGCGCATCGGCGATTTCGTTCGCGACATCGCGGCCGGTGACGAAGGACTTGCCGAAATCCCCATGCGCGACATCCCCGAGCCAGGCGACATATTGCGCCAGGAAGGGGCGGTCGAGGCCGTGTGCCTGCTCGAACTGCACGATCTGCTCGGCGGTCGCATCGGCCCCGAGCACGATCCGGGCCGGGGAGCCCGGACCGGAGCGCGTCAGCGCGAACAGCGCGAGGCCGACGAAGAGCAGCGTGCCGATCGAGGAGACGATGCGGCCTGCGACGAGGCGGAGCATGAGCGATCAGGCCCTCAGAGCTTCACTTCGCCGACGCTCATCGTCAGCGCCTGGTTCACCTTGAAGTTCTGCACGCCCTGGCGCCAGAGATTGGAGGCATGCACGAAGCCGAGCACGCCGATCGGCGCATCGCGGGCCAGGATCATCTGCATCTTGCCGTAAATGTCCTTGAGCTTGGCCTGATCGCTTTCGGCGAAGGCAGCCGACATCAATGCGTTGAGCTCGGCATTGTCGTAGCCGGTGCTCTTCGACAGGAACTGCCCGGGCATCACGGTATTGGCGATCGTATAGGTCGGCTCACCCGGCGACATGTAGACCTGCATCGCCATCTGATGCTCGCCCCGGGCGATCTGCTGGATCAGCACCGAGAACTCGTAGACCTTGAGGTTGAGCTTAATGCCGATCTTGGCGAGCTGCGCCTGCAGGAAGATCGCCGCGTCCTTGGTGTCGAGCAGATAGGGCTCTGCCTGGATGCTGATGTCGATCTCGGCGCCGTTGGGATATTTCGACTTGGCCAGGAACTGCTTCGCTCTCTCCAGGTCGAAAGCGATTTCCTTGTCGGCCTCAGGATTGTACCACCAGCCCCGCGGTGGCGCGAGCCCGCCGGTCGGGTCGAGCAGGCCGTAATAGACCTTGTCGGCTATGGTCTTGCGATCCGTGGCGCAGGCCAGCGCCTTGCGGAAATTCACATCGTCGAACGGCGCCTTGAGATTGTTGGTGAACATCAGCAACGAGCCGCCCAGCGTCGGCCGCGAGGCGCCGGTCACGTTCGGCATGGTCTTCAGGCGATTGAACTCGCGCGGCGGCGGGGCGCTGATGATGTCGACCTGCCCGGTCAGCAGATAGGCGACACGCGTCGCATCCTCGGGGATCATCTTGACCACGAGCCGGTCCCAGGCCGGCAGGCCCTTGCGCCAGTAGTTCGGGTTCTTCCTGAAGCTGATATAGTCGTTCGGCTTCCACTCCTCGAAGACGCCGAACCCGGTCCCAACGCCAGCGGGCCTCTGCTTGAAGTACTCGTCGCCATGCTCCTTGCGGGAACCGGCGGGGAAGATGCCCATGTACTTGGTGAGGAAATAGACCCACTGCCCGTAGGGCTCGGCGAGCTCGACCTGGACCTTAAGCGTATCGAGCACGCTCACCTTCGCGATCTTGGCGAAGATCGGCCGGCGGAGCGCTTTGTTGGCGGGATCGAGGAGATAGTCGAAGGAGTATTTCACGTCCTCCGCCGTCATCTTCTTGCCGTTGTGGAAGGTGACGTCGTCGCGCAGCTCGAAAGTATACGTCTTCTGGTCGGCCGATACGGTCGGCAGGGCCTTGGCGAGCTGCGGCTTCAGCACGCCGTCGACATCGTATTCGACCAGGTTCTCGAACACGGTCTGGCCGAGCACCATGGCATCGTGATTGAGCTGATTTATCGGATCAATGGTGATTGGATTGCTCGGCAGGACGATGGTCAGCGTCTTGCCGTTATTGGGCTGGGCGTGAAGCAGGCTTGCGGGCAAGAGGCTGCCCAAGGCTCCGCCTGCTGCAGTTGCGAGAAAAGCACGGCGATTTGTCGGCACGGTCAGCATCGAACTTCCCCTGTTTTATTGGCAATGCCTTGGCGGCGCCGGAAGCCGGCGCCGCGCCGAACGAGAGAAAGCTAGATCGCTGCGCCGACGATTAAAAATAGGAAGTGCTTGCCGCTTGATTGCCTTTCGCTATCGTCTTGAACGATGCGCTATACCTTCGGCCAGGCGGAAGCGTTCTACTGGGTGGCCCGGCTCGGCGGTTTCCGCGCCGCGGCCCAGCATCTCAACCTGTCGCAGCCGACGGTCAGCCTGCGCATCAAGGAGCTGGAGCGCATCCTCGGCGGAGAGCTCTTCGACCGCTCGCTCTACCGTCCGGCGCCGACGACGCTCGGCAATGCGATCTATGCCGATACCGAGCGCATGCTTGCCCATGCCGAGCAGGTGCAGCGTCACAGCAAGGACGGCCTGCGCGGCAGGAGTCTCCTGCGGATCGGCGCCGCCGATTCCTTCGCAGCCGCGATCCTGCCCGATCTGCTTGCCCAGCTGGCGCGCCGCCATGCCGAATTGCAGGTCGACGTCACCGTCGACTTCAGCACCAAGCTTGAACAGCTCCTGCTCGATCGCTCGATCGACATCGCCTTCCTCTCGCAGCCGCGCGCCCATGAAGGGGTCACCATCGTCCCGCTCTGGCTGATCGATCTGGTCTGGGTGATCGGCGAGGGCCTTCCCTTCAGCGGCAATATCGCGACGCCCGAGAACCTGGTCGACTTGCCGATCTTTACCAACAGCTCGCCGTCGGGCCTGTTCACGACCATCCAAATGTGGTTCGGCGCGCACGGGCTGAAGCCGCGTCGGCTGAATACGTGCAATCCGCTGACGGTGATAGCTCGCCTCGCGAGCGCCGGCACCGGCGCGGCGATGATCCCGCGCGAGATGATCCATCTCTCGGGAGAGAAACTGGCATTACGCGTGCTGGAAGCGCGCCCGGCGATCCCATCGCACAATCTATGCGCGATGTGGTGGAACAACGAATCTGCCGATGAATGCAGTTACCTCGTTAACCTCGCTGCCGATATCGCGAAGATCGGACGGTAACTAGTCTCGGTATATAAGTGTCCGCTTCCTGGCAGAACTTGAATGTCAGCTTGTGGGGCGCCCCTACCCTTGTCGACGTGAGGCCAAACGCTCGGCCTCATCGAGGGTATGATGGGTCCCGAGATTGTAAAACGATGCCAACCAGCGATGCGTAGCCTCGACGAGAAGAGGGTTGTCGCCCAACTCGCCGAACAACGACCGCTCAGAAAGAAGCGGCCGAGGATCGCAGCCCCCCTCGATCGCTCTCTCACGCAGAATCTCAGCAATGGGATGCGAAACCTGGATAGGCTTCCCCTGCTCATCCGTTCCGCGAACACGACGCAGCCAAGCCGCGAGAGCCAGTGCGAGGAACGTCACATCGCCGCCGGACTGCAATCTGTCGCGGATCGGATCGACGAGGTAGTTCAAGGGCGCGTCGGTATTGACGCGCTGCACGGTGTCCCGAATGGCCGGATTGGCGAAGCGTTCGATGAGCCGCGCCTTGTAGGCCGCCAGATCGACGCCCGGAATGTCCGGCAATGTCGGTCCTGTTTCGCGCTCCATCAAGGCCATCATGACCGCGCGGATTCGCGGATCGGCGAGGGATTCATCGATCGTGACGTATCCAGCGAGCTGACCCAGGCCGGAAACAGCGAGATGGCTGGCGTTGAGCAATCGCAGCTTCATGAACTCGTACGGCGCGACGTCCGGCACGAACTGGGCTCCGACCTGCTCCCAGGCCGGGCGACCTGCTGGAAAGCGGTCCTCGATCACCCACTGGCTGAAGGTTTCGGATATGACGGGCCAGCGATCCGCGAGACCGTGCCGGGTGGCGAGCTCATCGATATCCGCCTGCGCCGTGACAGGCGTGATGCGATCGACCATCGTCGAGGGAAAGGCGACCTCGCGTTCGATCCACGCCGCAAGTGCATCGTCTCTCAAGCCGGCCAATGCCAGGACAGCCCTGCGGAGAACCTCCCCGTTGTGCTGGATGTTGTCGCAGGTCAGCAGCGTCGGAGGGGCCGTTCCGGCATGCTTCCGCCGACGAAGCGTCTCGACGATCAGGCCGATCGCGCTGCGGGGATTGCCGGGGCTTTCGAGGTCGGCGCGAATCAGCGCGTGATCGGGATCGAGCTGCTTCGTCGCCGGATTCAGGCAATAGCCGTTTTCCGTGACCGTGAGGCTGATGATCCTGATCGCCGGGTCGTCGAGCTTCGCCAGCAGTGCTTCACTTGACTGCGTGGCATCGACAAGGCCGACAAGCGAAGCGATGACCCGAGCGCGCTCCTGAGCCCCCTCCCGCTCGACGAGGGTGTAGAGCGCGTCCTGCGGAGCCAGGCTTTCTCCCATGCGCCGATCATTGGGCACCAGCAGGCAGCCGAGGATTCCCCAGTCGAGCGCTTGGGGATCCTCCTCCATCAATTCCTGCGTGTATCGCGCCATATGAGCGCGATGAAAGCCGCCCAGACCGATATGAGCGATGCCTGCCTTGACCTGCGCCGGGTCGAATCGAGGACGTTCCACGGAGGGCGGTAAGACCGGCAGGTTACGACGGTTCAGCGCGATGGGGGGCATGGCAGTCTCATTCTCGCGAACGGGTGGCCTCTAGCGGACGGCGTCTGCGCGGACGGTGTCTGCGTTGGCCGGATTTGGCGGCATCTCGGCCAGCCGCGGAGGGTCGGCTCCGCGGCGAGAGCAGGTTATCGCGGCGGCGGTCACGGCGAAGGCCAGGACCTCTGACACATGCGCGTCGTCCAGCGCGGCCACGCCTTCGCGTGACAGGAGGCCGTACTGATCCAGCCGCGCGAGCAGGGCGGCGTGGAAGCTGTCGCCCGCACCCACCGTATCCACGGTCTCGACCGGCCGACCGGTTTCGACGATGGGGTCCCGCCCCGGGCGCCAGGCAACCGCACCTTTTGCACCATGGGTGATGACGCAAAGCGCGGCGCCGGCGGCAAACCAGTTGGCCGTCACCTCGCGATGGGACATGCCGGGAAACGCGATGCCGAGATCCTCGTCGCTTGCCTTGATGATGCCGGCATCGGGGAGGAACTCGGCGAACTGCCGGCGCCAGCGCGCAAGGTCAGGGATCACCGTCGGTCGCAGGTTGGGGTCGATGGAGATCAGCCGTTTGCCCGCCTCGCGCCGGGCGAGCGCAAGATGCGCGCTCGCGACGGGCTCGACCGCCAGCGTGAAGGAGCCCATAACGATGGCGCGCGTATCCTTGTCGAGCTCCTTCGGCAGGTCGGCGACGTCGATGCTGCGATCCGCCTTGCCTTCACCATGGAACGCGTAGGCGGGTTGCCCGTCCGTGTCCTTCCCGACGACGCTGATGGTGGTCAAGCGCGCGCTTTCGACGGCGTGCGCGACGCCGACCCCCTCAGCGACGAGGCGTGAACGGATGGCGGCGCCGAATATGTCGGAGGACAACCCGCCGAAGAAGGATGTCGTCACGCCGAGCCTGGCAAGGCCGATGGCCACATTGTAGGGCGAGCCGCCGAGGACCGGCTGCGCTCGCATGGTTCCGTCGTCGATGCTCACGAACAGGTCGACGATCGCCTCGCCGCACACCAGAATGCTCATGAAGCAGCGCCTTCCGCTCGAGCGTTTGCCGCAGCGTCGATCATGGCAGCGAATCCAGCACGAACTGGGCCGTCTTCGCATCGGTCACGAGCGTGGTCGCGGCCTTGGCGCGAACGCAGGCCAGGACCGCGTTGGCGCGCGCATATCCGCCGACGGCCACGCGGTCTGGAACGATGATGAAATCTTCGTAGGAGATCGTCAGACAGCGCTCGGACAGGGAGCGGCAGATGCGTCGCCCGTCCGCGTCAAAAATGTGTCCCAGGATCTCGGCCGTCGCGCCGGCTTCGGCCGCTTCGGCGCGCGCGGTCTCGTCGAGACTCTCGAAGACCCCCGAACCGTCCGGTTTCCAGGCCCCGACTGAGAACAGCACGCGTGTCAGCTTCTCGAACTGCGCGATGCTGTCGGCGATACCAATCTGCTCGCGCAGGGATGCGACCAGAGCCGCGTCGGCGAGCAGCAGCGGGGCATAGATCGGAAAGGTCTGGCCGCGGAAGCGCATGGCCATCGCACGGATCATCTCGGCCGGGTTATGTTCGAAATAGGTGGCACGGCTGACACCCGACAGCTGGACGATCGAGCGGCCGGGCAGTTCGCCGATCCGATCGAGGATGCGGCTGGTCGTCCGCCCCGCGACAAGGCCCACGACGTCCTCCGACGCTCCCGCCTCGACGAGGTAGGAAGCGGCGGCGGCGGCGAGTATCGCAAGCTCGGACGCCGGATCGGTGGCGGGAAGCACGATCGCGCGCCGCAAGCCCGCCTTGTGCATCAGCGCTGACGACAGGGTAAAGTCCACGTCGGCCGGCGGGCGGATATCGATGCGGACGAGCCCGGCGCTGCGCGCCTGTTCCAGCAGGCGGGATACGGCGAAGCGGCTGATTCCCAGGCGCTTGGCGATCGCCACCTTCGGCTCCTCGTCGATGTAGAAGCTGCGGGCGACTTCCAGAAGCTGGATAGTGCGGGCCGCGGATCGAGCCCCGCGCGCGCGCGGGACGCTCTCGTCTCCGATCGGCTTCTCGCTCATGACCGTCCCCGTTCCAGCATCGCGTGGCTCCCAGCTACGTCCATCGACCCTCGTTACACGATCATGTTGCGAGGCAGGAGCCACGCGATTGCGGATACCGTCTCTTCAGCCAGCTAAATTGACCGTCCTGCTCATATGTGCATACATGCGCTCAAATGGGCAAACAAGCCTTAACGCGGGAGAGAAACATGGCTTTGTCACGTCGCGAGATTCTTCTGTCCGGTGTCGTGTTCGGCATGACCGGTGTGGCGTTCGGGAGCGCTCAAGCGGCCGAATTCGCGGCCTGGGAAGCCGGGCTGAAGGGCAAGCCTGCTCGCGAGATCCGCATCCTCGCGATCTCGCATCCCGCCTCGGACGCCATGAAGGCGCTGACGCCGGAATTCGAGGCTGCGACCGGGATCAAGGTAACGTGGGAGGTCGTCGGCAGCGGTGAGATCATGTCCAAGCAGCTGCTGGCCCAGACCGCGCGCGACACCTCCTATGACGTCTATATGGTGCGCGGCACGGCGCTCGCCGAATACGAGGCCAAGCGGATGCTGGCGGATCTAGGCGACCTGCTCAAGGACAAGGACGCGACACCGGACGACTACGATTTCGAGGATATTCATGTCGCCTACCGGCAGGGCATCGGTACGGCGAAGGGCAAGACGCTCGGTATTCCCGTCGCGGGCGAGACGTTCTTCCTGTCCTATCGCAAGGACCTGTTCGAGAAATACGGCCGCAAGGCGCCCGACACGATGGACGAGCTGCTGGAAACGGCCCGCTTCTTCCAGAACAAGGAGCCGGGGCTCTATGGCATCTCGATGCGCGCCGAGACGGGGCGGACCCTCGCGTTGAGCTGGGAACTGTTCACGCCGGCCTTCGGGGCGAACGTCATCGATCAGAAGACCTGGGACGTCGCCGTCGACAGTCCCGAGACGCAGCAGTCGCTGGAATATCTTCTCGCCCTTCTGTCCAACGCGCCCCCGGATATCGAAACCTATAGCTGGGATGCGGCAGTCTCCGCCTTCGCCTCCGGCAAGACGGCCATGTGGTTCGATGCCACCTCGTTGCAGCCCTGGCTCACCGACACGACGAAATCGAAGATCGTCGGCAAGGTCGGCTATGTCGCGCCCCCTTCCGGACCGAAAGGTCGCTTCGGACCGGTCGGCGGCTGGAGCCTGGGCCTTCCCGCGAACAGCCGCAACAAGGAGGCAGGCTGGGCCTTCATCGCCTGGATGACGTCGAAGCAAAAGGCGAAGGAGGTCGTTGCGAAGGGCGGCGTCCCCTCGCGTCTTTCGACCCTGACCAGCCCGGAATTCACGGCGCAGGACCCGGTGCTTGCCAAGGCGATCAAGGACAGCCTCGACGCCGCCGGCAACCTTCTCTCGATCGGGCGAAACTGGGTTCCACAGACAGCCGAGGCCAACAAGATCCAGCAGACCGCCGGCTTCTATGCGGGACAGGCGCTGCTGAAGAAGATGTCGCCGAAGGAGGCCCTGGCCGCTGCGAAGCCGGAACTGGAGCAGATCTCCGCCCGCATCAAGAAAAGCATCTGATCGTCGCAGGATGACGATGTATCGGCTCACGACATGATGAAGCGCCTGACGCCCTGGCTATGGGTGGGGCCTTCGGCTCTGCCCTTGCTGCTGCTGAGCGCCGTGCCGATCGCGCTGCTCGGCTATATCAGCCTGACCTCCTTTGAGATCGGCTACACTTGGTCGGATCGGGAGTTCGTCGGGCTCGACAACTACCGGCGCCTGCTGTCCGGCCGGGAGGTCGAGTTCTGGCCCGCCGTCAGGCTCAGCCTGATCGTCACCGTGGTCAGCGTCGTGGCCAAGACCTTGCTGGGGCTGGGCGTGGCGACGCTGCTCAGCAAGAAACTCCGTTTCTCATACGTCGCGACGACGCTGATCATCCTGCCCATGGCGGTCAACCCAGCCATCGCCGGGCTGATGTGGAAGCTGATGCTCAGCTACGATTTCGGCATCGTGAATGCCGCGGCCGAAGGCGCGTTCGGTGTGAAGATCGTCTGGCTCGGCCAGAGCTATGCCCTGTTCTCGGTTCTGCTCGTCCTGGTCTGGATGCATTTCCCGCTCTCGGCGCTGATGATCCTCGCGGGCTTCCGCAACATTGCGCCAGAGCCGCTCGAAGCCGCACGGCTCGACGGATGCAGCGACCGCCAGGTGTTCTGGCTGATCGTCGTGCCGCAGCTGCGTCCCGTGATCCTCAGCAGCAGCATCTTCCAGGCGATCCTGGCTTTCCAGGCTTTCGGGCCGATCTTCACGCTGACCGATGGCGGCCCAGGCAACGCCACGACGATCCTGCCGCTCTACGTCTACAAGACGGCGTTCACGCTGGGTTCGGTCGGGCTTGCTGCAGCGGCCGCAGTCATCCTGGTCCTGATCATCACTGCCCTGTCCGGGCTGATGGTCGCGACGGGGCGCAAGGGGCAGCCGACATGATGCAGGCCCGCCCCCGCGACTATCTCTGGCTTGGCCTGGCCTGCGCCTTCGCCGCCTTTCCGGTGTTCTACATGGTGGTGACTTCGCTCAAAACGCGAGCACTGCTCTACGAGCCGGCGCGCTTCGTCTTCAGCCCTACCCTCGACAACTACCGGGCTGCGATCGTCAGCCACGGTCTCTACAAGTACATCGCTGACAGCCTGATCGTGTCGCTGTCGAATGTGGTGCTCTGCCTGACATTGGGGACGGTCGCGGCCTACGCGATCCACAAGTTCAGCTTTCCGCGCAAGGAAGCCGTGGTCTTCGGCATCCTGTCCTCGCGCATCTTTCCCTCGATCGCGCTGGTCCTGCCCTTCTACGTGCTCGGCCTGACCTTCGAGATGCTGGATACCTACGCGATCCTGATCCTGACCTTCATGGTCTTCAACCTGCCCTTCGTCGTGCTGATGATGCGCAGCTATCTCGCTGCGCTCGCGCCGGAGGTCGAGGAGGCCGCGTTGCTCGACGGTTGCAGCCGGTTCGGGGTGCTGATGAGGATCGTGCTGCCGCAGGTCCGGACGGGATTGTTCGCCACGGGGATCATGTGCTTCCTCGCCGCCTGGAACGAGTTCACCTACGCGCTCTTCTTGAGCTCCTCCAAGGTCAACATGGTTTCGACGGCGGTCGTCTTCTTCAAGACCGAGCGCGGGATCCTGTGGGGCGAGGTTTCCGCGCTCGGCGTGGTCGCCGTCCTGCCCGTCGTCATCCTCTGTTTCGTCGCCCAGAAATATCTCGTCAAAGGCATGTCGTGACCATTCATCAACCACCCGGCAGCACCAGTCACCGCGCATTCGCGGAGCAGCTGTTTCGCGAATACGAAGACATCACCTTGCCGCTCCACGGGCGTCTGAGCGCGCAGGACAAGCGCGACGGATCGGCGGTGACCGAGGCCGACCAGGCCGCCTCGGCCCATGTGCTGCGGAGGCTCGTCGCACACACGCCGGATATCGGCGTGATCTCCGAGGAAGAGGCGGAATCCTATCTGCCGGCCGCCCAACGCCAATGGGCGATCGACCCGCTCGACGGCACGGCGTCCTTCGCCCGCGGCTTGCCGGTCTGGGGACTGGGCATGGGATTGATCGACGGCGCGATACCGGTGAGCGGATATCTGCACTTCCCGGTGACGCGCCAGACCTTCATCTACGAGGATGGCCTGGCGCTGCTCAACGGCGCACCCATGCCCGCCCGGCCGGAAAGCCTCGCGGCGGACACGCTCAACATCATGATCACCGCGATCCACGATGTCATCGATGTTCGCCGGATCGAGGGCTACCGCCTGCACAATCTCGGTTCGAACCTTTACCACCTGATGATGCTGGCTGCGGGGCGCTGCGACACCATCATCACCGGGCCCTGCTATCTCTGGGACCTGGCGCCCGCGCTACCGTTCACCCGCGCGCTCGGGCACGTCGAGCGCTACCTCGATGGGTCCCCGCTCGCCTTGGCGGATCTTCTGAAACCGGACTACGGGTTTCCGGTCAGGCAGCCGATGCTGATCGGCCCGCCTGAGATCGTCGAGGCGCTTATCTCCAGATTGACCTGACCTGCTGGAAGCAGCGCTTGTGACGCCGCTCTCAGACCACGGCGCCCGAACAGTTTCCGGTACCAAAGGAAGGCAGGGCCACTCGCGTTTGAGCTCAGGCAAAGTTGAGCGCCCGCCAAGGAGCAGGCCGCTTTCGACCTGGCAATGTCCGGTTCCGAGTGATCGCCTCATGTCGGTTTCTGGCGCGATCCAATGTCGGAGATGGCGCAGGAGAGTTCGAGTTGTCCATCGGCGGTAAAGACGGCGCGGAGGCCTTGCCATTGTTATCGCCGTGATCGGTGCCGTTGCGCAGGCGCAGATCGATCGGGTCGATCTGCGCGGCGATCGCCAACTCGTCCATCGCGCCGGATGAGCTTGGAGGCAGCGAATTGAATTCGTCGCCGATCGATGGTTCCGCCCCAGGGAGCTGCGTCAAGCCAGGCCGTCCGCGAGCTTTTCCGACAGCATCGTGGTCGGCAGATTGGTGTTGGCTCGCGGCACACAGGGCATCACGGAAGCGTCGATTACGTGCAGGCCACTGATGCCGTGGACGGCGCCATCTCGTGGAGAGACCACGGCTGCCTCGTCATCGGCACGCCCCATCCGGCAGGTTCCTGAAGGGTGATAGCCGCCGATGGTATGCTTGCGGATCATCTCCTCCATCGCCTCGTCATCCTCCAGGGCGGTCGGGATATCGTCGCCGCTGGCGAAGAGGCGGTCGACAAGCAGCTTGCGCAGAGGCGCCGGCCCCTCGGTCAGAAGCGCGGGACCGAGCGTGACCAGCCAGTTGCGCAGGCTGACGCCTCCGACGAGCTTGGCCATGGCACCATGGGTCGCGGCAAAAGGAGTGCTGCAGGCTTGTCGCAACTCGTTCGAGGCGTAGAGCGACCACATCCGCCGCACGGCCAGCTTCATCCGCGCCATGTCGCGCGGATCGGACAGCATCTGGAAGGCGATCTCGGGTCGCCCGGCCGGGTTTTCAGGATTCAGCCGCACCCAGCCGGTGGAATAGGGCTTGTTGATCCAGCTGAAGAGCGAGCCGATTCGCCGGCCGATCGGGTGCCAGGCCGACTTCGAGACGACCACCATGAACATGTCGCCATGCCCGCAGCCTTCGATCTCGGAGGAGTAGCGCCAGGCCGCCTGCACATGCCGCCGTGGCGTCTTGCCGAGACGATGCCCGCGTCGGATCCATGACGACATCGCCATGGAGGGGTGTTCGTTCAGGTTTCGGCCGACGCCGGGCAAATGGTGGAGGACCGCGACGCCGGCCTCGTTCAGGTGGGTTGCATCCCCGATGCCGGCACGCAGCAACAGCGCCGGACTTTCCAGCGCGCCGGCGGACAGGATCACACGGCGCGCGGCGATACGCTCCTCTCCGATCTGGACGCCGACGGCCCGACGGCCTTCGATCAGCAGACGGTCGACCTTTGTACCGGACCGGATCGTGAGATTCGGCCGCCGTCGGGTCGTCGTGTCGAGATAGCCCATGGCAGCCGAGCGACGCGAGCGCCGATCGGTCGTCAGCGACATCGGGAACCAGCCATCTTCGAAGACCGCATTCTGGTCGCCGATATTGCGATAGCCCGCGGCCGTCAGCGCCTGCATCGTCGCGCGGGTAAAGCCGGGCCATTCCTCCGGCATCACGCGGCTGATCGCAATCGGACCTGACGAACCGTGCAGCGGGCCGTCATAGTCCATGTCGGTCTCAAGCTTGCGGAAATACGGCAGCACGCCTGCCCAGCCCCAGCCCTCCGCGCCAAGCGCCGCCCATTCTTCATAGTCGGCCGGCAGCCCGCGATTGCCGATCTCGCCGTTCATGCTCGACCCACCGCCGATCACGCGCGGCTGGATATAGGGTTTGACCGGGGAGCGGGAGGGATCGTTGTGCGAGACCGGCATCAACCGGGCACGCAGGTCGCGCCACTGATAGGCAGGGTTGAAGGCGGCACGATAGGGATAGACGTCGCGGATCTCCTCCGGCTCCTGTCCCGGCTCGAAATCGGGGCCGGCCTCGATCAGGAGGACACGGTTCTGCCCCGAAGCCGACAGCCGATTGGCCAGCACACAGCCCGCCGGCCCGCCGCCGACGATGATGTCGTCATAGGAAGCGGTCATTTCGCGGTTCCGCCATCCTTCTTCAGGGTGAATTCCTGATAGGCGGTGCGGTTGGCGAGGATGTAATCCCAATCGTAATCGACACCGAGGCCGGCCTCGTCAGGAACCGGCACGCAGCCGTCCTCGCCGATATCCTCCAGCGCATCGCTGTAACCGGAACCGAAGACCGGCGGCACGGGATTGGCGACGCCGGGGGCGACGAGCGAGAGTTCATACCAGCTCGAATTGCGCATCGCGGACATGCAATGCCGCTGGGCCGGGCCGGCAGCGTGGATCTCGCAGTCGAGGCCGAAGGCCTCGGCCAGGTGCGCGACCTTCATCGTGCCGGTGATGCCCATGTCGTAATCGGGATCGACGCGCATGTAGTCCGTCGCCCGGTCGCGGAGCCAGGCCGCCTTACTCTCGAGGCCGCGCACATGCTCGGTCAGCATCAACGGGGTGCGGATGTTCTCCTTGAGCTGCCGGGCGGCATGCGGGGACCAGCCGGCATCCATGAACGGGTCTTCGTACCAGAGATAGCCACCCTCGTCGCAGGCCTTGCCGACATAGATCGCGTCGGCCAGGGTGCGCAGCTCGCTTGCGGCGTCGTACATCAGCTCCATCCGGTCGCCGACGCGCCGGGCGCAGAGCAGCAGGTTCGCGGCCTCCTCCTTCGGGTCGCCTTCACCCCAGCCATGGATCTTGTAGCCGCGATAGCCGAGCGCGAGGCACTCCTCGGCGAAATCGGCATAGGCCTCGATGCTGTCCAGAATTCCGCCGCGACCGCCATTCAGTGTGCTGGCATAGGTCGGAAGCCGCTGCCGGTAGCCGCCGAGGAGCCGCCAGACCGGACGATCGACGGCCTTGCCGGCCAGATCCCACAGCGCGATGTCCAGCGCGGAATGGCCGATCGCCATGTAGTGGCGATGGGCGCGCTTCAGCTTGTTGTAGATCGCCTCGCGCTCCTCGGCGTCCTCGCCCAGGATCAGGCCGGCCGCAGCCTTCACCTGCCCGATCATGACGCCGTTCTTGCCGCTATGGACGCTGCAATACTCGCCGCGATGTCCGCCTTCGGTCTCGATCCGCAGGGCAAAGGCGCTCAACCGGGACTGCGCGCCCTTCATCACGCTGCGGTTGCCGCTGGCATCCACCCCGAGACCGTCGACCGTGTAGCCGAACTCATGCACCTCGATCCGTGCGATCCGCGCTTCCGGCCGCGAGCCGATCAATCTGTTCATGGCGATCCCTGACAATTTCGGCTTGCAACCGGCAAAGCTGTCTGACAACATAATTGTAAGCAGACTGATTTAGCGTCGTCAACGGGACAGGATCGCCAGGATGGACTCGGACGAAAGCCGCTCCGCGATCGCCTATCGGCAGATCGCCGGCTATATCGACAATGTCGCGGATGGCGCGCGGCTGCCGCCCGAGGCGGATTTCGCCGAGATGTTCGGGCTGTCGCGCGCCAGCATCCGCGAGGCGCTGGCCCGGCTGCGCGCCGAGGGCATCGTCCGCTCGCGCAAGGGCTCGGGCACCTTTGCGATACGCACCGGCGCGCCCGAAATGGTCAGGCTTTCGGCGATTTCCTCGCTGCGCGAACTGGCTCAATGGCACGAGGTTCGTCTTGCTCTGGAAAGCGAGGTCGCGGCTTTGGCCGCAGATCGGCGAACCGAGGACGACCTCGCGCGACTTCAGGCGGCGCAGGAGGCGCTGCTTGCCAGCCTGCTGACCGGCCGAGGCGAGCGCGAGGACGTCGCCTTCCACGCCGCGCTGGCGGTCTGCGCCCATAATCCCAAGCTGTCGGACGCGCTGGGGCGGTTGACCTCGCACATCTTCAGCTGGGGCAATCTTTCGGCGCAGCGCTCCGTGCTGACCATGGCGGAGCGCCGCGAGCTGATAGCGCTCGAGCATGGCGCGATCGTCGCCGCAGTCGCAGCGCGTGACGGAGATCGCGCCCGCGCCGAGATGCGCCGTCACCTTCTGGCCGGTCGCATGCGCGTGCTCAGCGACCTGCAGACGTAAGCCAAAGAACAATCGGGGAGGAGCTCATCTCATGACATCAATGCTCTTTGACAGAAGGTCCTTGCTGCGCGCCGGCGCTGCCGGGCTGGCACTGGCAAGCCTGCCGAAACAGGCTCGCGCACAGGGCCTTTCGGGCACGGTCCGGGTCTGGACCTTCCTCGGGGCAGACGGACAATCGCCGCGCGAAGTCGTGCTGCGCGAGATCATCAAGCGCTTCAAGGCGACGCATCCCGGCGTCGATGTCAGGATCGAGGCCCAGCCCTTCCAGGAACTCGAGGTGAAGTTCGTCGCCGCCTCCGCCCAGAATCGCGCACCCGACGTGATCTGGATGCGCGACACCTTCCTCGACCTGGTGCAGCAGCGCGGTGCGCTCGCCAATCTCGACGATCTTCTGTCGGCGGAGTTCAAGGCCAAGGCGCTTCCCGATCTCTATCCGGTCTTCGTCGAGAAATCGGTCTTCAGCACGAAGCGCACCTCCCTGCCGCTCTGGCCGAGCCCGGCTCAGGCGATCTTCTATCGCAAGGATGCGCTGGCCGAACTCGGCCTCGACTCCCCGCCTCTCACCTGGGACAAGTTCATCCCCGTCGCAGGCAAGCTGACCAAGGGCGACCGGCTGGGCTTCGGCCTGCCGACCAACGACAACAGCGTCTCGGCCTTCATCAACATCATGTCCGGGTTCGGCCCGTCGATCTTCGATGCCGCCACCGGCCAGTTCAACGTCACCGGTCCCGAGGCCAAGGAGGCCGCGAATGTTGTCAGACAGCTCGTGGCGAACGGGGCGCTGTCGCCGACGCTGCTGAATGCGATGGGCGACGATATCCAGGATCAGTTCGCCTCCGGCCGCTTCGCGATGGTGCAGGCCTTCGCGCCGCGCTTCCAGCAGTACAAGCAGATTGCCGCCGGCTATAGCGGCAAGGATCTGGCGGTCTCGGCCTGGCCCGCCTTCGGCACGAATCCGCCCGCAGTCCTGCTCGGCCCGTATTGGACGGTGGGCATCTCCGCCAAATCGGCCAATCCGGCCGCAGCTACCGCCTTCGTCGAAAGCCTGTTCACCGAAGAGGCGTCGCTGGAATGGGCCAAGACCGCCGGTCTCGTGCCCGACCGGCGCTCCGTGCTGCAGAACCCCTATTTCGCGACGCCGGCCGCGTCGGACATCCACGCCTTCACCGCGCTGCTCTCGGCGCCGGGCGTGATGACCTTCCCGCAGCGCATGCCCAACATCACCAAGATATTCCCGGTGATGAACACGGCCCTGCAGGAGCTGATCGGAACCAAGGAAAGCGTGGACGCCATTCTCGGACGGGCCAAATCCACGCTGGGCTGGTAGCGCGCCATGCACGCCATGCCTCTTGCGAAGCCGCGGAGCCTCGACGCCGTCGCGCGCCAGGCCCGGCTGGTCGGCTCGTCGCTGGTGGCGCCGGCCCTGCTGTTGGTCATCGCCATCAACATCCTGCCGGCGCTCTACGGGTTCTATCTGAGCCTGCACAAAGTCTTCTTCTTCGGGAACGAGGGCTTCGTCGGGCTCGCCAACTATCTCGAGCTGTTCCGCGACCCCTTCGCCTGGCAGGCGATCGGCCGGTCGCTGCTCTTCACTTTCGCCGCGCTTGCCGTCGCCGTTCCGCTGGCGCTGCTGGCGGCGATGGGCATCCGGCGGCTGGGCCGCTGGGGCAGCATCCTGCTGACGGTCCTGCTCGTGCCCTGGGCGATGAGTCCCATCGTCGTGGCGCTCCTGTGGAAATGGATTCTCGTGCCTTCGCCGGGCGGGCTGGTGGGCGCGGCCTTCAATGCGTTCGGCCTGCCGCCGCAAGACCTGCTGACCGACCCGTTGCTGGCCATGCCGACGCTGATCATCGTGGCGGTGTGGCGCAACTTCGCCTTCGCCACGATCATCCTGATCGGCGGCCTCGGGCAGATCCCGCGCGATCTCTACAAGGCGGCGGCGGTCGACGGACTCGGCGCCTGGGAGAGCTTCCGCAAGATCACGCTGCCATTGCTCGCGCCCTCGCTGCTGATCGTGATCTCGATGCTGACCATCAGCTATTTCAACGAGGTGCAGCTCATCATTGGCCTGACCGGCGGCGGCCCGATCCGGCAGACCAGCACATTGGCCTATGCGCTCTACCACACCGGCTTCGTCGAGCTGGATCAGGGACGCGGCAATGCGATCGCGGCGGTGATGTTCCTGATCAATATGGGGCTGATCGCCGTCTATATCCGCATTCTGGGCAAGCAGCCGGGAGCAGCCGCATGAAGATACTCTCCCGCGCCTCGCTTCTCCTCGTCTGCCTGCTGGCCGGCCTCGTCGCCCTCGGCCCGATCCTCTGGGCCGCATCGACCTCGTTCAAGGCAACCAACCGCATCTTCGCCGTTCCGCCCGAGCTCCTGCCGCAAAGTCCGACCATCGAGCACTACGCCAAGCTGGTGGCAGAGGGCGTCAACTGGGCGTTCCTGAACAGCTCTGCCTATGCGGTCGTGGCCGTTCTGGCCTCGCTGATCCTCGGCGCGACCGCGGGCTATGCGCTGATGCGCTATCCCGTTGCGGCCAAGCCCGCGGTGCTGCTCGTCTTCCTCGGCACCATGGCGGTGCCCGGCTTCGCCGTTCTCCTGCCGACGCAGATGCTGGCAACCAGCATCGGCTTGCACAACACCTGGGCGATCCTGCCGATCCTCTATGCCGGGCACATCCTGCCCTTCGCGGTCTGGGTCACCCGCTCGCATTTCGCCACCGTACCGCGCGAACTTGAGCAGGCGGCCGAGATGGATGGCTATTCGCGGGCCGAGGCCGTCTGGAAGATCGTGCTCCCCGGCGCAAAGCCCGCGCTGCTGGCGGCTGCGACCTTCGGCTTCCTGCATTGCTGGAACGACTACGTCACCGGCTCGACCATGGTGGACTCGCCCGAACTGCGCACGCTCCAGGTCGCGCTGATCTTCTTCCAGGGCTTCCACGGTCGCGATTGGGGCTCGCTGATGGCGGGCGTGATCATCGCGACGATCCCGCCCGTGGTGGTCTTCCTCCTGTTCAGAAAATTCCTGATCGGCGGCTTCGCCGATGGGTCCGTCAAAGGCTGAATGATATGACCGAAGCACGGCCGAGCACGGCCCAATCCGTCCGCTTCCGTAATGTCGGGAAGAGTTATGGCTCCGGCTGGGCGGTGTCGGGCGTCAACATCGCCGTCGAGCCCGGGCAGTTCGTCACCCTGCTCGGCCCCTCCGGCTGCGGCAAGAGCACGACGCTCAACATGATCGCCGGGCTGGAGACGCCGACCGAAGGGCAGATCATGATCGGCGACCGGGACGTCACCACCATGAAGCCGGCAGATCGCGACATCGCCATGGTGTTCCAGTCCTACGCGCTCTACCCGCATATGACGCTCTACGAGAACATCGCCTTTCCCTTGAGGGCGCGCCGGCGCCGCACGCCCGAGGCGGAGGTCGACCGCAAGGTTCGCGCCGCCGTGAAGATGCTCGGCCTCGAGGCGATGCTCGACCGCTTCCCGCGCCAGATCTCGGGCGGCCAGCGCCAGCGCGTCGCGCTCGGCCGGGCCATGGTGCGGACGCCGACCGTCTATCTGCTGGACGAGCCCCTCTCGAACCTCGACCAGCAACTGCGCGTGCAGATGCGATCCGAGCTGAAGGACATCCACCAGCGGCTAGGCGCCACCATGCTCTACGTCACTCATGACCAGAGCGAGGCGATGACCCTGTCGGATCTGGTCGTGGTCATGTCGAACGGACGGGTCGAGCAGGCCGGCAGCCCGCGCGAACTCTACAACAATCCGGCCAATCTCTTCGTCGCCCGCTTCCTCGGTGAGCCCGGCATGAACATCCTCGACGGCGAGGCGACCGACGGACGGCTGCGCGGACCGGGCTTCGACATCATGCTTCCTGCCGTGGCGCAGAAGGCCGGGCGCCGGATTTCGGTGGGGATCAGGCCCGAGGATCTGAAGCACGACGCCTCCGAGGCCGCAGCGATCCGCGGCACCGTCCGCACCGTCGAGTATCTGGGGTCGCGCAGCCTTGTCCGCGTCGAAGTGGGCGAGCGCCTGATCGCGGCCTTTCTGCCACCATCCGTCGAGCTTCCGACCGGAGCCGCCATCGGCCTGTCACCGGCCGATCCGGACAAGGCGCGCTTTTTCGAAACCGATGGCGGCGCGTCGCTGCACTACCATCAGAACCTTGCAGGCTGAGCCCATGAACAGGATTTCCCTCGACGACCAGGTCGCGGTCGTCACCGGCGGCGCCCAGGGGCTGGGCCTCGCCATCGCCAAGCGGCTCATCGCGTCCGGCGCGCGCGTCAGCCTCTGGGATCGCGACGCGGACGAATTGAAGAAGGCGCTGGCGCTGCTGGGCTCCGGAGCTTCCGCCAAGCAGGTCGACATCACCGATCTCGACCGCCTGACGCATGCCCATCGCGAAGTCGAAGCCGAAACCGGTCCGGTCTCGATCCTCGTCAACTCGGCCGGCATCGCCGGCGGCAACGCCCCGCTCGACGCCTATGACCCCGACGAGTGGCGCCGTGTCGTCGAGGTCAACCTGAACGGCACTTTCTATGTGAACAAGGTCGTCGTGCCCGGCATGAAGGCGCGGAATTATGGGCGGATCGTCAATATCTCGTCGGTCGCAGGCAAGGAAGGCAACCCGAACCTCGCCGCGTATTCGGCCGCAAAGGCGGGCGTGATCGGCCTGACGAAATCGCTGGGCAAGGAGCTCGCCGGTTACGACATCGCCGTGAACGCGATCTCGCCAGCCACGGCCAAGACCCGCATCCTCGACACGCTTAAGCCGGAATTCATCCAATACATGCTGTCGCGCATTCCCCGCGCCCGCTTTCTCGAGGTGGACGAGGCCGCCGCCATGGTCGCCTGGCTGGTCAGCCGCGAGAACAGCTTCACCACCGCCTCGGTCTTCGATCTCTCGGGTGGGCGCTGCACATACTGAGCACGGGAGGCACCATGACTCTGGAACGGGCGCAGAGCCTGATCGCCGCGGCTCTGGCAGCCGGCCGCGCACTGGGCGCCCGACCGCTGGCGGCGGTGGTCGTCGATGCCGGGGGCCATATCGTCGCATCAGCCCGAGAGGACGGGGCCACGATCGCCCGGCACGAATTCGCCCTGGCGAAGGCCTGGAGCTGCATCGCGCTCGGATTGGATACGCGCGACCTCGTCGAAAGAGCGGAGGCGAATACAGCCTTCTTCTCCGCAGCCGCGATACTCTTGTCCGGCAGGTTGCTCCCTGCTGCCGGCGGGGTATTGGTGCGCGAGGATAAACAGATCCTAGGCGCGCTCGGTGTCTCCGGCGACGCTGCAGACGTGGATGACGCCTGCGCAGTTGCAGCCATTGGACGGTAAACTGGCAAGCGAACAAGCTTCGTGGCTTGGTTCAAACCGAGATTGACATCCGTTTGCAGTTTTTTGAGCGGGCCTTCGATGTCCGTTTCAGGACAGATGTTCAAGGTCCGCTTGTCGGCAATCAGCCTATGTCTGGTTGTGGCGCGTAGCACAAATGCAGGTTGCTGGCGCGGCTTGGTGGCGCTTCTCGCCATTCGCGTCTTCGCGGCGGCCATGGCGAATGCCGACTGGCTTTAGGCAATCAGCGAATTATGAATGGAGTTCCAGGCTAGCGTTCGATCGATTAAGCCGCTCGTCCGGGCGCCGCTCTCCCGGCCTCGGGAGACTGCAACCTAATTTTTGATCGATGCAGACGCGCCACTCTGATTATTTGCTGGAAATCCTCTCATTTTTGATGGACATCAGATTCCTAAGTCACTGTAAAATAACAATGTTCATTCTCGGTTTTTGACTTACGGACCACGACGGGACGATGGCCCAGACGACCCCCGCCACGCTGGCGCTGAAGCAGCTCGGAATCCGTTTCGAGCTGCACAGCTACACCTATGATCCGAATGCCGAGCGCGTCGGGTTGCAGGCGGCGGAGGCGCTGGGCGAGGCGCCCCATCGCGTGCTCAAGACATTGATCGCGCAGGTCGACGGCAAGCCGGTCTGCATCGTGCTCGCCTCCGACCGCGAGGCCAGCATGAAAAAGGTCGCGGCCGCCTTCGGCGGGAAGGCTGCGGCGATGATGCCGGTGCCCGATGCCGAGCGCCTGACCGGCTACAAGGTCGGCGGCGTCAGCCCCTTCGGCCAGAAGCGTAAACTGCCGACGATCGTGGACGAGCCGGCCTCGTCCGAGGTGCTGGTCTATGTCAATGGCGGCCAGCGCGGCTTGCAGATCGCGCTGGCGCCTGCCGATCTGCTGAGCGCGGCCAATGCCCGCAGCGCCGTCATCTCGGCCTGATAGCAGGCTCTCCAAGCTTTCCCGATACGCCCCGATGGCTTAGTGCCGCGGGAGCATTCCTCCAAGGTTCCCCATTTCCATGATCCGCCTCGAGAACATCAGCAAGCAGAACGGAAAGCAGATCGTCTTCATCGAGGCCTCGGCAGGGCTTCTGAAGGGCGAGAAGGTCGGGCTCGTCGGGCCGAACGGTGCCGGCAAGACCACGCTGTTCCGGATGATCACCGGCGAGGAGGCGCCCGACGAGGGTGTGGTCTCGACCGATCGCGGCATCACCATCGGCTATTTCAGCCAGGATGTCGGGGAGATGGCCGGGCGCAGCGCGGTCGCCGAGGTGATGGATGGCGCAGGCCCCGTCAGCACGGTCGCGGCCGAGCTCGCCGAGCTCGAAGCCGCCATGGTCGATCCCGACCGGGCCGACGAGATGGAGGAGATCATCACCCGCTACGGCGAGGTGCAGGGCCGCTTCGAGGAGCTCGACGGCTATGCGCTCGATGGACGCGCCCGCGAGGTGCTCGCGGGCCTCGGCTTCAGCGAGGAGATGATGGAGGGCGATGTCGGCGGCCTCTCCGGCGGCTGGAAGATGCGCGTCGCGCTCGCCCGCATCCTGCTGATGCGCCCGGACGCGATGCTGCTCGACGAGCCGTCGAACCATCTCGACCTCGAAAGCCTGATCTGGCTGGAATCCTTCCTCAAGAACTATGACGGCGCCGTGCTGATGACCTCGCATGATCGCGAGTTCATGAACCGCATCGTCGGCAAGATCATCGAGATCGATGGCGGCGCGCTGACCAGCTATTCCGGCGATTACGAGTTCTATCAGCAGCAGCGGGCTCTGGCCGAGAAGCAGATGCAAGCGCAGTTCGAGCGCCAGCAGGCGATGCTCGCCAAGGAGATCGCCTTCATCGAACGCTTCAAGGCCCGCGCCTCGCATGCCGCGCAGGTGCAGAGCCGTGTGAAGAAGCTCGACAAGATCGAGCGCGTCGAGCCGCCGCGGCGGCGCCAGAGCGTTGCCTTCGAGTTCCAGCCGGCGCCGCGCTCGGGCGACGACGTGGTCAGCCTCAAGAATGTCGGCAAGGCCTATGGCAGCCGCAGCATCTATGACGGGCTGAACTTCCAGATCCAGCGCAAGGAGCGCTGGTGCGTGCTCGGCGTCAACGGCGCCGGCAAGTCGACCCTGCTGAAGCTCGTCACCGGCACGACCGAAGCCGATACCGGCACGGTCAACATGGGTGCCAGCGTCAAGCTCGGCTATTTCGCCCAGCACGCCATGGAGGTGCTCGACGGCGAGCGCACCGTGTTCGAGGCGCTGGAGGACCGTTTCCCTCAGGCCGGACAGGGTTCGCTCCGGTCCCTCGCCGGCTGCTTCGGCTTCTCGGGCGACGATGTCGAGAAGCGCTGCCGCGTGCTCTCGGGCGGCGAGAAGGCGCGGCTGGTCATGGCGATGATGCTCTACGATCCGCCGAATTTCCTGGTGCTGGACGAACCGACCAACCACCTCGACATCGCCACCAAGGAGATGCTGATCACCGCGCTGTCGAACTACGAGGGCACGATGCTCTTCGTCAGCCACGACCGGCATTTCCTCGCCGCGCTCTCCAACCGGCTGCTGGAGCTGACGCCCGATGGCGTCCATGCCTATGGCGGCGGCTATACGGAATACGTCGCCCGCACCGGGCAGGAAGCGCCGGGGTTGCGCAGCTAATCGCTGCGCTATCTGGCGAAGACCGACCAGCCCGTCGCTTCGGTCAGGCGTTCCAGCGCCAGCGTGCCGAGCAGGGAATTGCCGTTGGCATTGAGACCGGGCGACCAGACCGCGATCGCGGCCTTGCCCGGCGCGATCGCCAGGATGCCGCCACCGACGCCGGACTTGCCGGGCAGGCCGACGCGGAAGGCGAAATCGCCGGAGGCGTCGTAATGGCCGCAGGTCAGCATCAGCGCGTTGATGCGGCGCGCCCGCTGGCCTGAGACGACGCGCGGCCCGCCGGGCTCGTAGAAGCCACCATGCATCAGGAAGCGCCCGGCCATGGCGAGCTGGCGACAGCTCATGGCGATGGCGCATTGGTGGAAATAGACGCCGAGCGTCAATTCCGGCGGATGGGTGATGTTGCCGAAAGCCTTCATGTAATTGGCGAGCGCGATGTTGCGGAAGCCGGTCGCCTGCTCGGCCCGCGCCACCGCTTCGTCGATAATGATCGTGTCGTCATCGGCGAGATAGCGCATGAAGCGCAGCAGTTCGCCGATGGCGACGCGCGGCTCGTGTCCGGCGAGGTTGATATCGGCGACGACGAGCGCGCCGGCATTGATGAAGGGATTGCGCGGCACGCCCTCCTCGCGCTCGAGCTGGACGATCGAATTGAACGGCGTGCCCGAAGGCTCGCGCCCGACCCGGCGCCAGAGCGTGTCGCCGACCTTGCCGAGCGCCTGCGTCAAGGCGAAGACCTTCGAGACGCTCTGGATCGAGAAGAGCTCCTCGCTGTCGCCGGCGGCATGGATCTCGCCATCCGCCATCACGACGCAGAGCCCGAACTGGCGGGGATCGATCCGGGCCAGCGGCGGAATATAGGTCGCGACCTCGCCGCGCTCCTCGGCGCCGCGCATCTCATCGGCGATGTCGCGGACAAGCCGCCCGATATCCGTCACGCTTCCCGCTCCGGCTGCTCCGTCTCGGCGCGACAGCCAAGCCTCAGGCCGAGCTTGCGGTCAAGCGCCGGCGAAAGCCATTGCGGCCGAGACGAAACTGCGATGATCTGAAGCTCCGAAGCCGGAGGCCCTCAGAATGCGCCGCGCCGCCGCCGTTTCCGCCCTGCTGATCGCAGCCCTGCCGGCCACCGCCCGGCCGCTCGAAAGCGAGCTTCCTCCGAAGCGGGACGCCTGCTGGGAGCGTTCTTACGACGCGGCCCATCTCAGGGCGCATCCGCAGCAGAAGGTCGTGAAGATCCGCCTGGTCCACAAGCCCGGCAACTGGCAGGCGGAGCCGCATGCGGCGGTCTATGTCGTGCTCTATTTCAACCTGAGGCAGCGCACGACCGCGAACCGCTTCGACTACCAGCTCGGCGGCTTCTGCAAGCCGCAGGGCAAGGGCCTGCGCTGCGTGCCGGAATGGGATGCGGGAAGCTGGCGCCTGGAGAGCGGGCCGCAGGGTGCGCTCGATATCCGCAATGGCGGGATCGTCGCCAACCCGAATCCCTACGATGCCGAGGAGATCGCCGACGGCGCGGTGAAAATCCCGGCGAAACCCGATGACGGGCTCTGGCGCCTGATGCCCGCGAGCGACGCCTGCGAGATCGAATAGGCCTTACTGCAATCGCGGATGGCGCCCGCTCGAAACGCGCGCATCCAGAACGGAGCGCTGTCCGGCGATGACGCAGAGCGACTTACCGCGCGACTTCGCCTGATAAAGCGCGGCATCGGCCGCCGACATCAGGCTGTTCATGTCGCGCCCGTGCTCCGGCGCGAGCGCAATGCCGACCGACGCACCAATGGCGAGCTGGTGGCCGCTGTCGAGCTCATAGGGTTCCGAAATCTCGCGCACGATGCGTTCGCCGAAGCGCTGGAGCTGCGTCCGCTCGGTCTGCTCCGAGAGCACGACGAATTCGTCCCCGCCAATGCGCGCCGCGATATCGGAGCTGCGGACGAGGCCGCGCAAGCGCTCGGCGACGAGCTGGAGCAAGGCATCGCCCGCCATATGGCCATGATTGTCGTTGACCGCCTTGAAGCCGTCGAGGTCGAGATAGACCAGAGCGAGCCCGCGCGGCGCCGTCTCGCTCTCGAAGCGCGTCGCGAAGGCCTTGGCCAGGCCGGCCCGGTTGGAGAGGCCGGTGAGCACGTCATGGCGCGCGTGAAAGGCGTTCTCGCGCTCGGCCCGCATGGTCGAGATCAGCATGGCGTTCAGCTTGTAGGCCGCGACCGCCATGCTGAAGAGGTAGAAGGGGATCTGCATGAAGGTGATCAGCATGATCGGCTCGGACAGGAACGGGGCGGCGAGCACGCAAGGCCCCAGCGTCAATCCGATCATCAGGCCGGCCATGCGCGGCGCGGCGAAATTCCGGAAGCAGATGCCGCCGACCATCGCGGCAGCGGAAAGGCAGGCCAGCGTGGCCACGACCCAGTCGCCACTCGTCAGGCTGAGGAAGGTGCCAGCGCCGATGCCGGCCGCCCAGGCGACCCCGAGCAGGAGATAGAGATCGGTCGGCGTCGAAGCACCGCGCGCGGCCCGGCGGCGGGCGTAGATCAGGACGACCAGGCGGATGCCGCAGCAGAGCACCTCGAAGGCGCACCAGAGGGCGAATGGCAGGGTCGGGATACGCCAGGCGATCAGGAAGGAGACCGCGAGCGAATTGATGACGCCGCCGGCGAAGATCGGCAGCGTGCCGTAGAGGCTGGCGATCAGCGCGACCCGAATCTCGGGCGGGACATCCGGTCCGGCATCCGCCAGCCAGCGCGTCACGCGCCAGCGGGGCAAACTGTAACGGAGGACGGCGCCACTCATCGGCTGTTAGGCTCCTCGCTGGCAAGCAGGCCGGCAGGCACCTGATCGCGAGCGCTGCCTAACAGCGAGGTCTTACGATTTCGTGTGGAAACGGCCGAAATCCACGGCACAGCACGATGACGTAGCGTCAATCATGCCAAAAATCAGCGAATCTGGCGGTAAACCCAGACTCGCGCCGGTGGAATGTTGCGGAGCACCCAGTCGGATACGAAGGCCTTGAGTCCCGAGCCCTTGCGCGGAATCGGCGAGATCACCGAATAGGTGAACTGGATGAAGGGCGCGCCCTCGACGAGCAGCGGGAAAGCCTCGCGCGCCAGCGCCGAACGGGTTGCCGGCGGGCGGTTGAACAACGGCAGGCTGGAGACCAGCGCGATCGCCTTTTCCGGAAGGTGGCCTGCCAGCGTTGCCGACAGAGCATAGGCGTCGCCCTGCACCACCGTCGCCCGCGGGAAGCGCTTGCGCAGCAACTCGCAGAATTCGGGGCTGTACTCGACCAGAATCAGCCGGCTTTCGTCGATGCCGCGCTCGATCAGCGCTTCGGTGACCGGGCCGGTGCCGGGGCCGATCTCGATCACCGGGCCGGGTTGCTCGGGGTCGACGAAGGACGCCATGCGCCGGGCGAGAGCTGGGCTCGACGGCGTGACCGAGCCGGTGCGGCGGGGATCGTCGATCCAGGACTTGATGAAGCGCGCCTCGTCGCCGAGCTTCGCCTTGGCGTCACTGACGCGGCTCTTGAATTTCTCCGCAGTGCTGCGGACCTCGCCCTCGACCTTGTAGCGAACGGCGGCGACCTTGAGCTTCGCCTCGGCCACGCAATCGACGAGATCGGCGGCGGTGACGCGCACCTCGCCCTCGATCCGCGTCGCGACGCGGGACTGCCCGAGACGGGCCGCCAGCGAGGCGGCTCGCGGTGGGCGATGACGAATCGTCGAAGACATGACACCCCTTGAACGCCGCAGAGACGACGCGTCTGACGCAAATCACGTTACCTGCGCGGCATATGGGGTCAAGAGCTGGCTCTCGCCAAGCCTTTTCCGCATCGGTCGCAAGCAAAGCCGTCAGATCAGCGGCCTTGGCGCCGTGATCTGTTCGTAAGCCGCTGCCATCCGCGCGGTCAGGCGCGGATTCAGCAGGGTCAGCCTCCCTCCCGACAGCGCGAACAATCCTTCCCGGCGCAGGCGCGACCAGGTCTTGCTGGTATGGACGAGCGAGAGGCCGAGCGCATCGGCGAGCTGCTGCTGCGAGAGCGGAAAGGCGAAGCTGTCATTGGCGACCAGGCCGAGCGCGTCGACACGGTGATAGAGCGAGATGATCAGCGCGGCGAGGCGCTCGCCGGCGCTGCGCTGCCCGACCGAGGTGAGATTGTCGTCGATCATGCATTCCTCGCGCGAACCGAGCCAGGCCACCTCATAGGCCAGCGTCGGCATCCGCTCGAAGAGATCCCAGAGGCGCCGGCGCGGGAAGACGCAGAGCTCGACATCCGTCAGGGCCTCGATACCGTGCTCAGCAGCCGACAGCAGCGAAGCCTGCAGACCGACGAGATCCCCCGGCAGGAGGAAGTTGAGGATCTGGCGACGCCCGTCCGGCAGGGATTTGTAGCGGAAGGCCCAGCCGGAATAGAGCGTGTAGAGTTCGGCATCCTCCTGGCCGGGATGAATGATGTCGCCCCCGGCGCGCATGAACCGGTGATCGACCTTCATCGTCTGGATGAAGCGGATCTCATCATCGGTCTTGTCCCGGAAAGCCGGCTTCAGCCGCAAGGGGCAGGCAAGACAGGGCGTGCCGAGGCGCCCGGGCCGGCTGACGATGTTCATGGTCGAATTGATCCCCCGATCGCCGGCAGGGAGCCGGCTTCGAGTCAACGCAGCAAGGGCGCTCCTCGTTCCGTAAAAGCCGGCTGCTCGCGTCAGGCGGGAACCGAGGCGGCGTTTCCGGCGTTTCCCTCTCGAAAGCCGGTCAATCGACCGGCCAGCCCTGGAGACATCCATGCCGAAGTCCAGCCTCGCGCCGGCCATGCGCGCCATCGTCTTCTTCGGCCTCATGGGCACGGCCGTATCGGGTCTGACCCTGGGCGCCGGGCTTCAAATGCCTGATGACCAGAGCTCGACCAGCATTGCCCTCGCAAGGGGCGAGCGCGGCTATGCCGACAGCCTGCAGCTTGCCGCCGTCGACCGCGCCGACCGCTCGCGCAGCGCCGCCAAGCGCGCGATCGCCTCGCCGTCGCAGCAGGCGATGGCCGGCGGACCGGTCACGCATATCGTTCGCTGAACACCGCTGATTCCGCAAAGTCCGTCACTGCGCGCGCAGCGAAACAATCCAGGGAGACCGGGCTGAAAATCCCACCCGGTCTCCCTGGATTGCTTCGCTGCGCTTGCAATGACGGTCGAGCATCGGGCAGCCACGCGATCCACCGCAACGGCGCTCGATAAGGCTGCGCGCTTCAGGATCCGTGGGCAATCCGCCAGCGGCCGAGGCTGCGGCCCTGAGGCTCCTGTGTTTGAACCGCCTCTATCTGGGTGAGCAGTCCCGCGAAAAGTCGCGGCGGCGCGCTGTGCTGGATATCCCGATCCGCCACCAGCCCGACTTCGATCGCGGAAGCATCGACATCCACGACCTCCACGACGATCCGGAGACCAGGGGTGCTCCGCAAGGCGCGGGATGCGACATCCGCCACGAGAAAGCCGAGCGGGATGATCCGGTCGACAGACAGCGACGCTGCCGTCTCGATCCGGCTCGCCACCCATTGGTCGCGGCTGCGGATCAGGTTGGAAATCATGGTGACGACATCGTCGAGGAAGAGGTCGACGCGGACCGGCTGCATCTCGCCGTCGGCGAGGGTGAAGCGATAGGCGGCCGAGAGCACATGCACCCGGCATTCGGCATCGGCCAAAGCCAGCCTCGCCTCGTCGCGGTGATCGCGTTTGCTGAGGCCGATATAGCTCTGCACGACCTGCAGGCTGTTCTTGACCCTGTGATGCAGCTCACGGACGAGGAAGCGGTTGTCGTCGAGTGCTGTCTGGAGGCGGCGCTGACGAATCTCCTGCTCTTCGACCATTCCGTTGAAAGCCTCCGCGACGCTGCGGATATCGCTGGGCATGCCTTCCCCGACCGAAGCCCGCACACGGTTGTTGGAAGTTCTCGACCGGGCAGCAGCCTCGATGCCGCGCAGCCAGCGCAGGCAGTGCTTGTCGATCGCCCGCATGCAGACCAGGCAGAGCAGGGCGAGCGTCAGGAGCGGAGCGAGCAGCAATACGATGAATTGCAGCCGGGCCGCCTCGACCGGCCGCTCGTCGAAGCTCGCGACGATATAGAAATCCGGCTCGGCGACCATGCGCGCGACAAAGGCGCTGTCCTCTCCGGCCCGGTTCGGCGCCACCCAGCGCGCGAACGTCTCCGGCATGCGATCCGTGCGCGGCAACCAGGACAGGTCGCGGCTGTCTCCCCGGCTGGCGATGACGCCGGCATCGCGCCCGATCAGCGCGACGTTCAGCGCCTGGCCATCTTCGCCGAGGTCGAAGACGTTCTCGAGCAGTTCGGGGGCTGTCAGGACGAGTGCCTGCTGCAATCCGCCGTTCGCCGACGGGGGGACCGATGCCAGGACGGCAAGATAGCGCTGGGCTCCGACCGTCACCTGATCGTAACGCATCCGGCCGAGATCGGCGCCGTTCCACATTCCGGTCGAAGGCCGACCGGCCAGCTGCCGGACTATGCCCTCCAGCGCCTCGCTGGTGAGCGCGGCATCGAGCGAGCCGGTGCAGACCCGCCCATCCGCATGGCGCAGCAGAAAGGCGCGGAAGCCCCCGGCGCGCTCCATGGCCTTGGCGCCGGCATCCGGGCATCCGGCCGCATCGAGCCCAAGCTCGCTCGCCATGGTGCCAAAGGCGAGCAGCGCACGCGACGTGCCGCGATACCAGACGCGGGTGCGCACCGCAAAATCATCGACGGCGCGCGCCTGCGCCGCTTCGATCGCGACGACCGCCGACCGATAGGTGGCGTAGGCGGCGAAGGTCGAGGCGCAGGCGATCGGAACGGCGATCGCGACCAGCACAGCCAGCAGGCGGGTCCTGACCGTACTGAAACGCCGCAACCGCATCAGGAGCCAACGGGTTCGGAACCAACTCTCTGCATCGCAGCCGCACTGGTTCGGCCCGGCCCGAGATCATCGACACTGCCGATGGACAACAGTTCCGCCAGCTTCGTGCGAGCGCGATTGACCCGGCTCTTGATCGTGCCGATCGCCACGCCGCAGATCTCGGCGGCTTCCTCATAGGACAGCCCGGTGGCGCCGACCATGATCAGCACCTCGCGCTGCTCTTCCGGGAGCTTCGCCAGCGCCTTGCGGAAGTCAGCGAGATCGAGATGGCTCTCCTGGTTGCCGTGGGTCGCCATGCGCTCGGCATAGGTCCCTTCGCTGTCCTGAACCTCGCGACCGCGCTTGCGATACAACGAGTAATAGGTGTTGCGCAGGATGGTGAAGAGCCAGGCACGCAGGCTGGTACCGGGTTCGAACTTGTCCGAATTGCCCCAGGCCTTCAGCAGCGTGTCCTGCACGAGGTCGTCGGCCAGTTGCATGGAGCCAGAGAGCGAGGCGGCGAAAGCGCGCAGATTGGGAATCTCGCGGATCAGCCCGTCCTTGAAGTCTTCGGTCCTGCGTTCCCGCGCCAGCGCCTCGGTCTGGTTCGCGGGCGCAATATCACTGGGACTCATCGCGCGACACTCCAGCTGCACGCTGCTCGGTCGCCTCAAGCTGCGCGAGCAGCACGAGAAACTTGTCGGGCACGGGCGCGTTCACGATGTCGTCGTAATGGGCCTTGAGGGAGCGGCCTATGGATTCCTGCACCTTCGGATCCAGAACCAGTTCGAAACCTTCGTCGGGATCGTCCGGTTCAGTCATCGCTGCGTCCAACCTGCTCATGTCAGCCCTCGTGCCACCATCGGGCCAGCTTTTCCAGCCGGTCCCGCATCTCAAAATCCTGCCGTCCCTGGTCTTGCCATTGCTTGCCGACGATGCCGAAGCCACGTCGCGATAGCGACACCAATACGCCATAACAACAGGTACCCCGATCAAAGGTTCCATGTCCCGGCAAAAATAAAATCCTTGTTTCCCGCGCGTCCTAAGCCATTATTCCGGCACGCTAAAAGGGACGCGTTCATGTCGATTGCAAAAGAAATTGCGCCTCATCTTCCATATCTGCGCCGCTTTGCGCGGGCGCTCTGCGGCAGCCAGCCAAGCGGCGACGCCTATGTCGTCGCCATGCTGGAAGCCCTGGTCGCCGACCCCTCGGGATTCCCGCGCGACATCGATCCGCGC
The DNA here is from genome assembly GCF_006714945.1 of Allobosea sp. AK1. Lineage (NCBI taxonomy): Bacteria > Pseudomonadati > Pseudomonadota > Alphaproteobacteria > Hyphomicrobiales > Alloboseaceae > Allobosea > Allobosea sp. AK1. The sequence goes on along the minus strand of NZ_VFMG01000001.1, from coordinate 2,680,968 downwards.
ATCGGCCTGTACAAGACCTTCCTCAAGCTGTGGTCCTCGGCCAGCGTCGATGCAGCCGCCCCGGTCGTCGAGCTGTCGCGCGCGCCGGCCGAGCGCAATCTCGAGGCGCTGACCCCGCGCCCGCGCCAGGCCTTCCTGCTGCGGACGGTGGAAGGCTTCCCGCTCGACGACGTCGCCAAGATCATGGACGTCACGGCGGCGGATGCCTCCACGCTGATTCAGACCGCGGGACAGGAAATCGCCGAGCAGGTCGCGACCGAGGTGCTGATCATCGAGGACGAGCCGATCATCGCGCTCGACATCGAGACGATGGTCGAGGAGCTCGGCCACACCGTTACCGGCGTCGCCCGCACCCAGCGCGAGGCGATCGCGCTCGTCGCCAAGAAGCGGCCCGGCCTCGTGCTCGCCGACATCCAGCTCGCCGATGGCAGTTCGGGCCTCGATGCCGTCAACGAGATCCTGTCGACGATCGACGTGCCGGTGATCTTCATCACCGCCTATCCCGAGCGCCTCCTTACCGGCGACCGGCCGGAGCCGGCCTTCCTGATCACCAAGCCGTTCCAGCCGGAAGCCGTGAAGGCCGCGATCAGCCAGGCCCTGTTCTTCGACCGCCGCGCCGGCCGCAAGGCCGCCTGACGCTTCGATCCCATTCGAAGACGATCGAGGCCCGCGGCTTACCTCTGCGGGCCTTTTTTCTTGCCAACCGGGAACCCGTGCGGAGATGATGCGTTCCGCGTGGAATGACAGTTTCGTTTGCAGTTGGGGAGGGCGTGGATCATGGCGACGACCTGCTTCTCGGCCGCTATCGCGGCGTTATCGATCGGGGCTGCATTGTTCACCGGGATCGTGCAACCGGGAGCGCCGAGCGCGGAAATCCTGTCGCTCGCGCTGGCCGGCCTGACCGGCATCACGATCGCCAGCGCTTCGGCCCTGGACAGCTAGCCGGCTCTTCGCCCCGCTTCCGCCCGACGCCCTCACCGGCCCTCCACGAGGCGCGCCGGGCAAGGCGGAGCCTTGCGACCGCACTGGTTGCCATCGGCCTGTGCCTCATGCCGGGCCTGGGCATGGCTGACCCGGTCACGGCACCGTTCTCCGGGCAGCGACCGCCGCCGCGACCGCCTGAACTGCGCCCGTCCATGCCCGACGGAGCTGGAAAGGCCGAAACGCGGAGCGCAGTGCCTGCCCCCGCCGCAGTGCCCGCTCCTGCCAAGGCCGACAGCGCGGCTTCACCGGCTGGGCAGAGTTCGTGCCTCTCGGCCCTGGCCGCCATTCCCGGCAACCGGGTCACGCCCTCCGCCCCCGCCTCACAGAATGGCGATCCGGCCTGCCGGGTCAGCGAGCCCGTCCGGGTCGAGGCCCTCGCCATCAGGGGGCCGGACGGAGCCACAGCCGTGTCCTTCGAGCCGCCGCCCCTGCTGAGCTGCGCCATGGCCAGGACGCTGGCCGATTGGCTCGACCGCAGTGTCCAGCCCCTGGCGCGCGGGCATTTCGAGCGCGATCTGGTGAGCCTGCGGGTCGGCGGGGGCCATGAATGCCGGCGACGAAACCGGGCGACGGCCGGGCCGGTCAGCGAGCATGCCACCGGCCAGGCGCTGGATATCTTCGCCTTCAAGCTGGGGAATGCAAAAGACGGGTTGCAGGTCGTGGTCGAGAAGCCGAAGGGCCTGGCCGAGAACCGCTTTCTCGACGCCGTCCGGCAGGCGGCCTGCGGTGCCTTCATGACCACGCTGGGGCCGGGCTCGGACGCCGCCCATGCCAATCACCTGCATGTCGATATTCAGGAGCGCCGCTCGCGCGCCTCCCGCTTCTGCCAGTAGCCGAATTCAGTGAGAGAGATCGCCCGGCCCGAAACGCAGCAGCAGGCTCTGCCCTTCAGCGACCGCAGCGCCGGCGCCGACAAGTCGAGGACCGCTGCGCCGCGCCGCCATCACCGCAAGTGCCGCCGCGCGATCGAGCCCCGTGGCAAGAAGGTCCTCGAGTTCCCAGAACGGCGGCAGCGCCGCCGGGAAATCCGGATCGATTATTGTGGGGGTTTCTCCCCGTGGACGACTCACTGACATCGACATTCCCATGCCAAGATGAAACGCCAACGCTACAAACTCGTCACGGTTCCCTAGCGTGGAACTGTGGGTTTCTTGGGGCGTTCGTCCCGCCAGTTCACCAGGAGCATTCGCGATGAGCCGAGGGCATTCCCGATCCTGCCTAGCCGCCCTCGCCTTCGCCGGCCTCATAGGAATGCATGAGCCCGCGGCGGCGCAGATCGCGGGCCCGCCGACGGGGCGCCTGTCCTGCACCGTGGGCAGCAATTTCGCCGCCATCGTCAAGTCGCAGCGCCCGACCGAATGCCGCTTCAGGCCGCGCCGCGGACCGACGCAGCATTATACGGGGATCGTCCGCAGCTTCAGCCTCGGCCTCGGTTCGGTCAGGAGCGCGGCCATGGTCTGGCGCGTCTACGGACCCTATGCGCGCGCGCCGCTGGGCGCTCTGAGCGGTTCTTACAAGAGCGGCAGCACGACCGCTCCGTCCACCGCCAGCAATGCGCTCTCGGGCGGCAAGGACAACGAGGCGACGCTGCTGCCACTGCCGTTCCAGGGCAATCGCGGCATCAATGTCGCTGTCGGTGTCACCGCTCTCGACTTGACGCTCGTCGCTCCGGGGCGGCGGCGCTGAAGCCGCGAAGAAGAGACAGGATTACCTTTTGCTAACCTTGACGGCTCAAAATCGACTCAAATCCTGTGCTTTCGGCCATGATAGGGCGCCAGAGCAGGAACATCGCCAGTCCTGTTACGTTGAGATCGCGTAACAGAGATTGCAGTGAGTGAGAGAGCCGGTCGATGGCTGATATCCGCGTACTCATCGTCGAGGACGACCCGTTCATCGCGATGGACATCGAAAGCGCCGTGGCCGATCAGCTCGGCGACGATGTCGAGCTGATCGTCGTCGGCTCCGTGGCGGAAGCCCGGCGGATGACCGCAAAGCAGCTCGCCTGCGCCCTGCTCGACATCGATGTCGTCGGCGGCAAGACCTTCGATGTCGCGAGCGCACTGCAGGAAATCGGCACGCCCTTCGCCTTCGTCTCGGGTTCGGCGCCGCAGGAGGTGCCCGCAGCGCTTCGCAACGTCCGCTTCCTGCGCAAGCCATTCTCGACGCGCGAGGTCGCAGCCTTCGTGAAAAGCGCTGTCGGCGCACTCAACCTCAAGGCCATGCCAGGCTGATGCCCGCGCGTCAGGCCTGAGCCGGAAGAGCTTCCCGCTTCGGAAAGACGATCGTCACCCGCGTACCCGTGCGCCCGGCCTGTTCGGGATGAGCCGGCTCGGTGTTCAGGGTCGCGCGCATGCTGCGCAGCAGGCTGGCGATCACGGTCTGGCCGAGGCCCTTGCTTGCGGTCTCCGCGGGCATGCCGACGCCGTCATCCTCGATCGACATGGCAAGGGCGGGCTCCCCTTCGTGCTCCGTCGGAGCGAAGCGGATGACGATCCGCCCCGCCATGCCGTCGGGAAAGGCGTGCTTGATGGCGTTGGTGACGAGTTCGTTGACGATCACGACGAAGGACACGGCATCGCGGCCCGGCAGGCGAATCGATTCCATATCGAGCTCGATCCGGATCGGCCGGCCCTCGGCCGTCTTGCCGATCTCGGCGAGCAGATCCTCCATATAGGGCCGCGCATCGATCTCGTCGGTCTCGATATCCAGCCGCAGGCGCCTCTGGCCGGCCGCGATCGCCTGGATGCGCGACTGGGCCTGCGCCAGCGCCGTCTTGACCGCAGGCTCGCGCGCCTGCCGGCTCTGCACGTTGAGCAGCGCCGAGACCATGGCGAGGTTGTTGCCAACCCGGTGATTGACGTCGCGCAGCAGCGCCTCGATGCGCAGGCGCTCGCTTTCGAGCTGGCGGGTGCGCTCGCTCACGATCTGCTCGAGCTCGGCATTGCTGATCGCCAGCGCATTGCTGCGGCGCTGGCGGCGGCGCAATTGCTGCCAGGCGGCGAAAGCCAGACCCGCCAGCGCGACGACGATGCCGGTGCTGCCCCAGAGGCGGCGGCGTTCTTCCCGGCTGTAGAGCGATCTCAGCCGGACATTCTCGCTCTGCTGGATCGCCTGCACGGTTTGGCGCAGCCGGTCCATCGCGGCGATGCCATCCTCGCTCCTGACCAGCGCCAGAGCCTCCGCCCTGCGGCCCGCCCGCTCCAGCGCGATCGTCCGGTCGAGTTCCGAAAATTTCACGCCCATGTCCGCGCGCAGCTTCGCGACCCGCTCCTTCTGAACGGGATCGGCATCGGCGAGCGCCGCGAGGATGTCGAGCTCAGGCCCGGCAGCGCCCCTGCCCTCGGTGAAGGGGTCGAGATAATCGGCCTCCCCGGTCAGCAGGAAACCGCGCTGCCCGGTCTCGGCATCGCGCATCCGGCCGAGGAAGCGCTCGGCCCGCTCGCGGATCTCGATCGCGTGGGAAACACGGTCCGCCGTCTGCCGCGCCTGCTGGTTGATCCAAGCGGCCAGCACGACCGCAACCGCGACCACCCCGATCGCGATGATCGTGGTCGTCGCCGAGCGAAGGCGCGCGCCGAAGACCGGAAAAACCGGTATCGGAAAGCGGCTGCGGGGCCTCACCTGAGCAGACATGCAGATCTTGTTACGGGACGCATGCCGACATCCCTATGTAAAAAGACATGCCTCGTCCATGTCGCCGATCAGCGCGGAATCAGGCTTCCCCATCGTCATCCGCGCCGCCCGCAACGATCTGGCGGCCCAGAATCGCGCCGAGAACGACGATGCCGCCGGCGGCCGCCATCCGCCAGCTCAGGCGCGATCCGATGAGCTTGGCGGCCAGCGGCGCGGCGGCCAGAGCCGCGGTTGCGGCAGGGCGCGGTGGCCGGCGGCGGTTCTTGACGATCACCGCCATGCCCAGCGCCAGCAAGGCCGCGAGGAAAAGGCCACCGGCAATCCAGAGGCTGGCGGCGACCGCGCCATAGCGCAGCGCCAGGACGGTATGCAGCGCGTTCAACGCATAGCCGCCGGCGCAGAGCATCAGCAGCGCGGCGAGGCCGAACAGGCCGTAGACGGTGACATTGCGCCTCACCACCCCGGAGACCTCCGAGGTGATGAAGGATCCGATCCCCCCGAACATGGTCAGCGCGCCGACAGGAAGCCGACGAACAAGCCGACCGCCGCCGCCAGCCCCAGCGCACGCAGCGGCCGCTCGCGGATTTCCGCCTCGATCAGCTGCTGCAATTCGGAGGCCTGCTCCTTGGCGACGTCGACCATCCTGTCGGTGTCGACGCCGACGGCGCGCAGGCGCTCGCTGACGGTGGCGGCGATATCCTCGGCGCTGCGCGTCAGGGTATCCTCCAAGGCGCTCGCCTGGCGCCTGGCGCGGGCTCCGGCCTGGCGCGCTTCCGCCGCGACATCCTCGGCGCCGGCCTCGACCTCGGCCTTCGCACGCTTGGCGGCGGCGGCAGCCTGACGTTTCGCGGATGTCGTGGTGGCCATGGCGGTATCGTCCTGTCGCTGATGGAAATTCGGATGGTGGCGAGGAGACGCGGCAGCCGCAAGGGCCACCGCATGATCGGGCAACGCGGCCGCTCCCGTTCTGTTCCGGGCGTGACGCTCAGGCAGCCTCGGCTTCGCCGGCCTCTTCGGCCTCCTCCCTGGCCTTTTCGCGGCGGTAGCGCGCGAACTCCTCCTGCGCCACCATGGCGACGATCACGATCGGCGTCGAGAGCACCGCGCCGACCGGGCCCCAGAGCCAAAGCCAGAAGATGAAGGCGATGAAGACGAGGAAAGGCGAGATCGTCAATCGGTTGCCGACGAAGACCGGCGTGACCGCGTTACCCTCGATCAGGTGCAGGACATAATAGGCCGCCGCCGGCCAGAGCGCCGCGAGGATCGAGGGCGCATCGAGCAGCGCGCCTGCCAGAAGCATGATCGCGACGATGATCGGGCCGATGAAGGCGAGGTAGTTGAGCAGGAAGGCGAGCGCCCCCCAGAACACCGGGAAGGGCAGGCCGGCGACCCAGGCGATCGCCATGGTGAGAACGCCCATGCCGAAATTGATCATTGTCACCAGCGCGAAATAGCGCGCCACCCGCGACTCGATCTCCTCGAAGAAGGAGCCGGCCGAGCGGCGTGCGCCCCGGCCGAGACAGAGCCGGAGCACCCGTGCCTTGAGATGACGGCGCGTCGCCAGCCAGAAATAGATCGTCGCGACGAAGAGCAGCAGGCCGCCCGCAGCCGCCGACGAGGTGAGCGCGATGTCGAAGAGCGGATTGCCCTGGGACACGCTGAGCTCGGCGCCCTTGCCGGTGATAGAGGCAATGCCGCGCTTGAATTCGTCCATGAAGGCGAAGACGCCGGCGAGCTTGCCCTGCAGGGCCGCCATCATCGCCGGAGCCTGATCGCTCCAGCCGGCAACGGGCACGGCGAGGATCGCGATCGCGCCGAAGAGCAGGCCGATGAAGAGCAGCACCACCAGTGCCGCAGCGGCGTGTTGCGGCACCCGGTGCCGCGCCAGCACGTCGACGAGCGGCCCGAGCACGAGCCCGAAGATCACGCCGGCCGTGACCGGCATGGCGATGACCTTGGTCAGCGCCAGCGAGGCCGTCGCCAGGATGAGAAAGATGCCGACAATGGCATAGCGGACGATGAGATCATGCTCATACGGCGTGACCTCTTCGGTTTCCTCCGCCGATTCCGGTTCCGCCATGTAGCGCGGAAACGGCCGCCAGGCCGATGAGCTGAGCATGGGATGTTTCCAACGCGCGATCCGCGCCCCCCTGGCGCGTCGGACATGTCAACGCCGGAAGGATCGGGCGGGTTCCGATCGGCTCAGTGCGCCTCGTCCCAGTTGCCGGCGGCGCGGGCCTCTACCGCGAGCGGCACCCTGAGCTGCACGGCCGGGTGCGGTGCCTCCACCATGACCTTCTCGATGATCGGCAGGGTCTTCTCGACCTCGGCCTCCGGCACCTCGAAGACGAGCTCGTCATGGACCTGCAGCAGCATGCGGGCGCCCAGCCGATGGGCGGCGAGCGCCGCATCCATGCGGGTCATCGCCCGGCGGATGATGTCGGCGGCCGAGCCCTGGATCGGTGCGTTGATCGCCTGGCGCTCGACGAAGGCGCGCTCGGACGGATTCTTCGAGGCGACCGCGGGGAAATGGCAGACGCGGCCGAAGATCGTGGTGACCTGAGCATGGGCGCGCACATGGGTCTTGGTCTGGTCCATGTAGTCGCGGATGCCGGGAAAGCGCTCGAAATACTTGCGGATATAGGCGCTGGCCTCCTCGCGGCCGATGCCGAGCTGGTTGGCGAGGCCGAAAGCCGAAATGCCATAGATGATGCCGAAATTGATCGCCTTGGCGCGGCGGCGCACCTCGCTCGGCATGCCCTGGACCGGCACGCCGAACATCTCGGACGCCGTCATGGCGTGGATGTCGATACCATCGGCGAAGGCCTGCCGGAGCTGCGGGATCTCGGCGATATGGGCGAGCAGGCGCAATTCGATCTGGCTGTAATCGGCCGAGACCAGCTTGAAGCCCTTCTCCGGCACGAAGGCGGTGCGGATCTTGCGTCCGGCCTCGGTGCGGATCGGGATGTTCTGCAGGTTGGGCTCGGAGGAGGAGAGCCGGCCCGTCGTCGTCGCCGCCAGCGCATAGGAGGTGTGGACCCGGTTCGTCTGCGGATTCACGTAGCCCGGCAGTGAATCGGTATAGGTCGATTTCAGCTTGGCGAGCTGGCGCCATTCCAGGATCTTGGACGGCAGCGGATGGCCCTGCTCGGCGAGGTCCTCGAGCACGCCGGCGCCGGTCGCCCATTGGCCGGTCGCGGTCTTCTTGGCGCCTTCCAGCCCCATCTTGCCGAACAGGATATCGCCGAGCTGCTTGGGGCTGCCGATGGTGAATTTCTCGCCGGCGAGCTCGTAGATCTCGTCCTCCAGCCGGGCCAGCCCCTGCGCGAAATCGCCGGAGAGGCGGGAGAGGATCTGCCGGTCGATGGCGATGCCGCGCCGCTCCATCCGCGCCAGGACCTCGACCATCGGCCGTTCCAGCACCTCGTAGACCGCAGTCTTCTTCTCGGCGGCGAGGCGTGGCTTCAGCGTGAGCCAGAGCCGGAGCGTGACGTCGGCATCCTCGGCGGCATAGTCGGTGGCGCGGTCGAGCGGCACCTTGTCGAAGGTGATCTGGTTCTTGCCGGTGCCGGCGACCTGCGCATAGGGAATCGTCTCGTGGCCGAGATGCAGTTCCGAGAGCTTGTCCATGCCGTGGCTGTTGCTGCCGGCATCGAGCGCATAGGAGATCAGCATCGTGTCCTCGACCGGGGACACGCTGAGCCCGTGGCGCTCCAGCACCAGCAGGTCGTATTTCAGGTTCTGGCCGATCTTGAGCACGCCGGCATCGGCGAGCAGCGGCTTCAGGGCGGCGACAGCCTGCGTCAGCGGAATCTGGTCGGCCAGCAGGCCCTCGTCGAAGAGCCCGCCATCGCCGGCGCGATGCTGCAGCGGGATGTAGCAGGCGCGGCCGGGCGCGACCGCGAGCGAGATGCCGACGAGATCGGCCTGCATCGCGTCGAGCGAGTTGGTCTCGGTGTCGAGAGCGACATGGCCGACCTCGGAAGCCCAGCCGATCCAGCGCTCGAGATCGGCGAGCGTGCGCACGCATTCGTATTTCGAGCGATCGATCTTGCCAGCGATCGCCTCGTTCTTGCGGGCGCTGGCCAGATCGCCCGGCTTCAGCCAGCCGTCTTCGCCAGCAGGGGCGCCTGCAACAGCGGCAGCAGGCGCGGGAGATGTCGCAAGAGCCAAGCCGGGAGCCGCATCCTCGGCGGCATCCGCCCCGACATAGAGCGCCTTGAGCTCGGCTGCGCGCGTGCCGCCCGGAGCCAGCTCCGGATCGGCATCGACGGCGCCGACATCCGCCTCATAGGCCTCGGCGACGCGCTTGGTGATGGTGGTGAACTCCATCGCCTTGAGGAAGGCGATGAGCTTCGCCGGATCGGGCTGCTCCAGCGTCAGGTTCTCCAGCGGCGTCTCGACCTTCACGTCGTCGACGAGGCTGACGAGCTTGTGGGAGATGCGGACCTTCTCGATCACCTCGGGATTGGTCAGCGTCTCCCGGCGCTTCGGCTGCTTGATCTCGCCGGCGCGCGCCAGCAGGGTTTCGAGATCGCCATATTCGCCGATGAGCTGGGCTGCCGTCTTGATGCCGATGCCCGGCGCGCCCGGCACGTTGTCGGTGGCGTCGCCGGCCAGCGCCTGCACGTCGGTGACCTTCTCGGGCATGACGCCGAAATACTCGACGACCTCGGGCTCGCCGATGCGGCGCTCGGCCCGGAAGCCCGCGCCCTTCTTCTGGTCGCCGGAGGCGGGGTCGTACATCGCGACGCCCGGCTTCACGAGCTGCATCAGGTCCTTGTCGGCGGAGACGATCAGCACGTCGGCGCCGGCCTCGCGGGCCTGTTTCGCATAGGTCGCGATCAGGTCGTCGGCCTCGTAGACATCCTGCTCGACCGGGATCAAGCCGAAGGCGCGCACCGCCTCGCGCATCAGCGGGAACTGGGGAATGAGATCGGGCGGCGGATCGGAGCGGTTGCCCTTGTAGGCCGGATAGAGCGCCTTGCGGAACGAGTTCTCGGTCTTGTCGAAGACGATGGCGAGATGGGTCGGCCTGACGCCGAGCACGCCCTCGCGCACGAACTGGAAGAGTTTCGTCGCGAAGAGCCGAACCGCGCCCGAGGGCAGCCCGTCCGAGCGGGCATTGTATTTCCGGTCCTGGTTGATCGACTGGAAATAGGCCCGGAAGATGAAGTTCGAGCCGTCGACCAGAAAGAGGTGGTCGCCGGGCTTCAGGGCGGGGGCGGTCGTGGTTGTCTCGCTCATGGCGCGGACCATAAGCGGGCGGGCGCGAGCGGTCCATGGGCTGCGCGGCGGCGGGTGCTCAAAGCTGTCAGGAATGAAAGGCCCCGCCGGAATCGTAGCGTCATGCTCGCCCTTGTGGCGAGCATCCGCGTCTTGAACACGGCACTTGACCCGCGAAGACGTGGATGGCCGGGACAAGTCCGGCCATGACGGCAATGGCAGCGCTTCCGACTACTTCGTGATCGTATCGATCTCCGCCAGATCCTCGGCCGTCAGCGCCCAGTCGGCGGCCTTGACGTTGGCGGCGACCTGCTCCGGCTTGGTCGCGCCGGCGATGACGCTCGACACGACCGGCTGCGCCGCCAGCCAGGAGAAAGCGAGTTCGACCAGCGTATGGCCGCGCTGCTCGGCGAAGACGGTCAGCCCCTCGATCCGGCGCCAGTTATCCGCGCTGAAGATCTCGTCGGCGCGCTGCGGCAGCTTGCTCAGGCGCGCGCCTTCCGGCATCGCCGCGCCGCGCTTGTACTTGCCGGTGAGAGCGCCGTTGGCGAGCGGGAAATAGGGCAGCAGGCCCATGCCGTAATGGGCGATGGCCGGGATCAGGTCCGCCTCGGCGCCGCGCTTCAGCAGGCTGTACTCGTCCTGCGCCGAGGCGAAGCCGGGAATGCCGAGATCGCGCGCCGTCCACTGCGCATCGGCGACCTGCCAGGCGACGACGTTCGAGCAGCCGATATAGCGGACCTTGCCCTGGCGGACGAGGTCGTCCATGGCGCGCAGGGTCTCCTCGATCGGGGTCAGCGGATCGGGCCGATGGAGCTGGTAGAGATCGAGCCAGTCGGTCTTGAGGCGCCGGAGCGAATCCTCGACCGCGTTCATGATGTAGCGGCGCGAACCGCCCTTCTTCACGCCCTCGGCATCCATGTCCATGCCGAACTTGCTGGCAAGCACGATCTGCTTGCGGCGCGCGCCCAGCACCTCGCCCAAGGCCGTCTCGGAGCCGCCGCGCTCGCCATAGATGTCGGCGGTGTCGAACAGGGTGATGCCATGCTCGATCGCGGCATCGACGACCTTGCGCGTCGCGTCGAGATCGATGCGCCCGCCGAAATTGTTGCAGCCGAGCCCGACGAGCGAGACGCGCAGGCCCGAGCGGCCGAGATTGCGGAATTGCATGGTGGTGATCCTTCCCCTTTCGCATCGGACCGAAAAGTGGCCCCACCTTTCGGAAAAATCCGATGCGACAACATTTTGATCGATCATCGTGACCGCGTCCGGCCGGACGCGCGATGATCGAGAGGCGGGCAGAGGATCAGAGCGAACGGTCGAGGGCAATCGCCCAGTGCGTCATCCGCGGGCTGCGCTCAGCGCAGACCCCGAAACGAAAATGCCCGGGCTCTCGCCCGGGCATCTGAACTCAGGCCACTTCGGCCTTCTGCTTCTGCGAGCGCTTGCGCTCGTTCGGGTCGAGGATGCCCTTGCGCAGGCGGATCGACTTCGGCGTGACCTCGACGAGCTCGTCGTCGTCGATCCAGGCGAGCGAACGCTCCAGCGTCATCCGGATCGGCGGCGTCAGGCGAACGGCCTCGTCCTTCGAGGTGGTGCGGATGTTGGTGAGCTTCTTGCCCTTGAGCACGTTCACTTCGAGATCGTTCTCGCGGGTGTGCTCGCCGACGATCATGCCCTGATAGACCTTCCAGCCGGGCTCGATCATCATCGGGCCGCGGTCCTCGAGGTTCCACAGCGCATAGGCCACGGCCTCGCCGGTCTCCATCGCGATCAGCACGCCGTTGCGGCGCCCGCCGATCTCGCCCTTGTAGGGCAGGTAGTCATGGAACAGCCGGTTCATGATCGCGGTGCCGCGCGTGTCGGTCAGCAACTCGCCCTGATAGCCGATGAGGCCGCGGGTCGGAGCGTGGAAGACCAGGCGCAGGCGATTGCCACCGGACGGACGCATCTCCAGCATGTCGGCCTTGCGCTCCGACATCTTCTGCACGACGACGCCGGAATGCTCCTCGTCGACGTCGATCACGACCTCCTCGATCGGCTCAAGCAGCTGGCCGTCCTCGCCGCGCTTCAGCACGACGCGGGGACGGGAGACGCCGAGCTCGAAGCCCTCGCGGCGCATCGTCTCGATCAGGATCGCGAGCTGCAATTCGCCACGGCCGGAGACGATGTAGCTGTCCTTGTCGGAGGCTTCCTCGATCTTCAGCGCGACATTGCCCTCGGCCTCCTTGAACAGGCGGTCGCGGATGACGCGGGTGGTGACCTTGTCACCCTCGGTGCCGGCGAGCGGGGAATCGTTGACCATGAAGGTCATCGACACCGTCGGCGGATCGATCGGCTGCGCCTTGATCGGGGTGTCGACCGAGGGGTCGCAGAAGGTATCGGCGACGGAACCCTTCACCAGGCCCGCGATCGAGACGATGTCGCCGGCGACCGCTTCCTCGATCGGCTGACGCTCAAGGCCGCGGAAGGCCAGGATCTTCGAGATGCGGCCGGTCTCGACGGTCGAGCCGTCGCCGGAGAGCACCTTGATCGTCTGGTTCGGCTTGGCCGTGCCAGAGGTGACGCGGCCGGTGATGATGCGGCCGAGATAGGGATTGGCCTCCAGCAGCGTGCCGATCATGCGGAACGGGCCTTCCTCGACCTTGGGCTCCGGCACATGGGAGAGGATGAGATCGTACATCGGCGCGAGGCCGTTATCCTGCGGACCTTCCGGCGAATGGGCCATCCAGCCCTGCTTGCCCGAGCCGTAGAGGATCGGGAAGTCGAGCTGCTCGTCGGTGGCGTCGAGCGCGGCGAAGAGGTCGAAGACCTCGTTGATGACCTCGGTGGTGCGGGCGTCCGGCTTGTCGACCTTGTTGATCGCGACGATCGGCTTGAGGCCGAGCTTCAGCGCCTTGGAGACCACGAACTTGGTCTGCGGCATCGGGCCCTCGGCCGCATCGACCAGCACGATGGCTGAGTCGACCATATTCAGGATGCGCTCGACCTCGCCGCCGAAATCGGCGTGGCCTGGGGTATCGACGATGTTGATGCGCGTATCCTTCCAGACGACCGAGGTCGCCTTGGCCAGGATGGTGATGCCGCGCTCCTTCTCGAGGTCGTTGGAATCCATCACGCGCTCGATGACGCGCTGGTTGTCGCGGTAGGTGCCGGACTGCTGCAAAAGCTTGTCGACGAGCGTGGTCTTGCCATGGTCGACGTGCGCGATGATGGCGATGTTGCGCATGGACATGCGGGTCTGGGCCTTGCTTTCAAGGCCACGAGCCGGTCTGGAGCGATGCCCCGCCGGCGCAGCCTGTTTCACGTGAATCTGGAATTCGTTGCGCTGCACATAAACGCTGGCGGGCTTTTCGGCAACCGCAGACGCTGCCGAAAAGTAAATGCGTTCAAGCTTCCGCCAGCGCCCGCTGCCGTTCGGCAACGGCCCGGCCGACCTGATCGATGACGAGGCGATAGGCTGCGAGCGCCGCCGTATCGAGATCCCCCTTGGCGTAGTCGGCTAATACGCGCGTCAGGATCTGGTCGGCCTCGCGGCCGAGCCGGGTCAGTTCGGCCTCGTCCTCGCAGGCGCGGATCACGGCCAGAAGCTCCAGCAATTCGTCGAGGCCCGACATGGCGCGCCGGCGCCGGTTGGCGCTCTCGCGCCCGAGCAGCGCGGCGCCGCCCGTGCCGACCGCCGAGAGCGCCATGGCCCCGATATAGAACCAGTCGCCATAGCGATCGAAGAAGGTCTCCTGCTCGCCATCGATATAGGCGGCGGCACCCGAATGGACCGGCAGCGGCGCGTCCTTGTCGGTCGAGGGCGTCTCCAGCGCCTGCACGGCGGGCAGTTCCGCCGCCAGCGTCAGGCGCAGGCCGAGGATGTCCTTGGTCAGCTCACCGACGAGATTGTCGTCGAGGCTCTGCGCTGCGACGAGGCGCGAGGTGATCGCGATGGTGGGCAGGCTCTCGGCCGGGCGCGGCGGGTCGCCGCCGAGAGCGCCACGCACGATCTCGCCGGATTCGATCGCACGGTAATGCAAGGCGAGCGCGTCGGCCTCGCGAACCGGGATCAGGACGGGATCGTTGCCCCAGGCTTCGCGCAAACGGCGCAGGCCGCCATTATTGGTATGGGAGCCGACGGCGCCGATCGAGAAGAAGACGTCGATGCGCTTCTCCCTCGCCACCGGCACGATCTCCTCCTGGGTCAGGCCGAGAATCTCGACCTCGTCGGGCCGGACCTCGTATTGCGCCAGCACCCGTTTCAGCAGCGCGACGTTGCCGGCAGGATTGCGGGCGACGCCGACCCTGCGGCCACGCAGATCGGCGATACGGGTGATCGCGGTCTCGGTCCTGGTGATGAAGAAGGGATAGGTCCGGCGGGTGATCAGCACCGTATCGGCGGTCGAGGGCATGGCGATGTCGGCCCGCAGCATGGCGAGATCGGCCTGCCCGGCATCGATCCGCTTGGCGCTGTCCTCGGAACCTTCCGTCAGGACGAGCCGCAGGCGCACGGAGGCCTTGTCGCGGTTCAGGCCCTGCACGAAGGCCGCGGCCATGCGCGCATCCTCGGAGCCGAGCGGCCCGACGGCGAGGCGCAAGGTCCGCGGCTGGCCGACATAATAGAACGCCGCCGCGACGAGGCCGGAGACGGCGAGCAGCCCCGCCACCATCGCCAGCCCGCGCCTGCCCATGCCAAGCCGGATCAATCAACAGCCCCCTTGTTCGCCCATGCCAGCATGGCTTCCTTCGCCATCATGTCGCAAGTACGGCATGCACCGGCGAACGGACCGTGCTAAACGCCGGGCCATGTCCAATGGTTCGCCCTTCCTGATCAAGATCTGCGGTCTCTCGACGCCCGAGACGCTGGAGGCTGCGCTTGCGGCCGGCGCCGACATGATCGGGCTCAATTTCCATCCGAAAAGTCCGCGCTACGTCACGCTGGAGCGCGCGAAAGAACTGGCGGCGATCGCCCGCGGCAAGACGGAAATCGTCGCGCTCGTCGTCGACTGGAGCGAAGGGCAGGCAGCGGAACTCGCCGAGGCGCTGAAGCCCGACTGGTTCCAGTTCCACGGTCGCGAGACGCCCGAGCAGACCGCAGCCCTGCGCCGCGCCGTCGGCCGGCCGGTGATGAAGGCTCTCGGCATTGCCACGGTCGAGGACCTGAAAGCCGTCGCCGGCTATCGCGATGCCGCCGATCTCATCCTGCTCGACGCCAAGCCGCCGAAGGACGCGGCCTTCCCCGGCGGGCATGGCAAGCCCTTCGACTGGGCGCTGCTTGCCGGCCTCGACCCTTCGCAGCGCTTCATGCTATCGGGCGGGCTCGATCCGGCCAATGTCGCTCATGCCATCGGCATAACCCGGCCGGCGGGCGTCGACGTTTCCTCGGGCGTCGAAAGCGCGCCGGGGGTCAAGGACCCCGCCCGGATCGCGGAATTCATCGCATCGGCCCGCAAGGCCGCCGCGGCACTGCAAGAAGGTTTGACGGCATGAACGCCCCCTCGACCCCGAACAGCTATCGCAACGGCCCGGACGAGAACGGCCGCTTCGGCCTGTTCGGCGGACGCTTCGTCGCGGAAACGCTGATGCCGCTGATCCTCGAGCTGGAGGAGGCCTATAACGCGGCCAAGGCCGACCCGGCCTATCACGCCGAGATGACCGCCGGGCTGAAGCATTATGTCGGCCGGCCCTCGCCGCTCTATCTCGCCGAGCGGCTGACGGACCATTTCGGCGGCGCCAAGGTCTACCTGAAGCGCGAGGAGCTGAACCATACCGGCTCCCACAAGGTGAACAACGTGCTCGGCCAGATCCTGCTGGCACGGCGCATGGGCAAGAAGCGCATCATCGCCGAGACCGGCGCCGGCCAGCACGGCGTCGCCACCGCGACGCTCTGCGCCCGCTACGGCCTGGAATGCATCGTCTATATGGGCGCGGTCGACGTCGCCCGGCAGGCGCCCAACGTCTTCCGCATGCAGATGCTCGGCGCCACCGTCGTCCCGGTCGAATCCGGCACCAAGACGCTGAAGGATGCGATGAACGAGGCTCTGCGCGACTGGGTGACCAATGTCGCGACGACCTTCTACTGCATCGGCACGGTCGCCGGCCCGCATCCCTATCCGGCGATGGTGCGCGACTTCCAGTCGATCATCGGCAAGGAAACCCGCGAGCAGATGCAGGAGGCCGAAGGACGCCTTCCCGATTCGCTGATCGCCTGCATCGGCGGCGGCTCGAACGCGATGGGGCTGTTCCATCCCTTCCTCGACGACGCATCCGTCGAGATCTACGGCGTCGAGGCGGCCGGCCACGGCATCCCGAGCGGACAGCATGCGGCCTCGCTGACCGGCGGACGCCCCGGCGTGCTGCACGGCAACCGCACCTTCCTGCTGATGGACGACGACGGCCAGATCAAGGACGCCCATTCGATCTCGGCCGGGCTCGACTATCCCGGCATCGGCCCGGAGCATTCCTGGCTGCACGATGTCGGCCGGGCGACCTATCTCTCCGCCACCGACGAGGAGGCGCTGGAAGCGTTCCAGCTCATCTCAAAGTTGGAAGGCATTATCCCGGCGCTGGAAAGCGCGCATGCGCTCGCCCGCGTCGCCGAGCTCGCCCCGCAGAAGCCGAAGGACCATCTGATGGTGGTCAATCTCTCCGGCCGCGGCGACAAGGACATCCCGCAGGTCGCGGAGATCCTGGCGGCGCGCTGACGCTCGCATGGACACCTAAAGTTCCAGGCACGCGGCTCTCGACTCTCTGCTCCATAGCAGCAACCATGGGTTGCTCCCGGCGCATCCGCGCCGGGCATCGTCGCGTGGAGCGGGACCGGGGCCAGTGGGGGGCAGCGGTAACGACGACCGTCCGATCGGGCGCGGGCCTGCCTCAGCCGGCCTGCCGATCGAACTCGCCTTCCTGACGCGGCATGGCCTGGCGCCCTCGCTTCTCGCGCGTGCAGCCGAAACATCCCGCCGCAACCGCAGCGAGCCCGCCCGCGAAGCGATCGCGCTCGGTCTGATCGGCGAAGCCGAGCTTTATCGCGCGCTCGCGGCCGAGCTAGGCCTCGCCTTCCTGCCGCAGCCGCCGCCCCTGCGACCCGGCGGCGGGCATGATGCGATCCTGCGCCAGGGCATCGCGCCGACCGTCGACGACAGGCGCTTTCGCTTCATCCTCGCGCCCGAGGGCCCGGCGCTGCGGCGGATGCTCGAGGCCGGGCCGCGCCATCGCGGCGATATCGCGGTGACGACACCGCGCCGCTTCGCCGGGGCCCTGCGCCACAGCAATGCCGAGACCCTGGCGGAGCATACGGCCGGGCTCGACCCTGCCGGTCTCGCGCGCGCGAGCGCCCGCACCGGCGCCAGCCGCGGGCAGGTGATCGCAGCCGGCGGCGGTGTCGCCGCTGCCGCACTCGGCGGCGTCTTCGCCCCGCTCCAAACCTTCTTCGCGCTTGCGCTCCTGCTCGGCCCGTTCTTCCTCGGCCTCATCCTGCTGCGTCTTGCGGCGGCGATCGAACGCACGGCGCCCGATCTCTGGCGCAGCCATCGCTGGCGGATCGACGAATCCCGCCTGCCCGCCTACACCGTCGCGGTGCCGCTCTACCGCGAGCTCCCTGTGCTTCGGCAATTGACGGATGCGCTCGGCGCCCTCGACTATCCCCCGGCCAAGCTCGATATCCGCCTGCTGATCGAAGCCGACGATATCGGGATGCGCAGCACGCTGGCGCGGATGGCGCTGCCGCCGCATTTTTCCGTGACGGTCGTTCCGCCGGGCTTTCCGCGCACCAAACCGCGTGCGCTCAACCTGGCGCTGCTCGAGGCACGCGGCACGTTCTTCACGATCTTCGACGCCGAAGACATTCCCGATCCGCAGCAACTGCGCATGGCGGCGGCGCGCTTTCTCGGTGGCCCGCAGGAGCTCGGCTGCCTGCAGGCCAGACTCGTGATCGACCATGCCGAGGAAGGCGTGCTTCCCGCCCTGTTCGCGCTGGAATATGCGGGGTTGTTCGATGTGCTCAATCCCGGCCTGCTGCAATTCCGGTTGCCGATCATGCTGGGCGGAACCTCGAACCATTTCCGCACCGAGGCGCTGCGTGCGGTCGGCGGCTGGGATGCCTGGAACGTGACGGAGGATGCCGATCTCGGCTTCAGGCTGGTGCGCGCCGGCTATCGCATCGGCGACCTGCCCTCGAACACCCGCGAGGAGGCGCCCATCACCATCCCGGCCTGGCTCAAGCAGCGCTCGCGCTGGATCAAGGGCTATATCCAGACGCTGGTGACGCATTCCCGCGCCCCTTTGCGCCTGATGCGCGAAGCCGGGATGGCTGCGACCTTCGCCTTTCTGTCGCTGGTCTTCGGCACCGTCGCCACGGCGCTCGGCTATCCCGCCTTCGCCGTCGCCGCGCTGATCGCCTATTGGGACGGCTCCCTGTTCGAGCCGGTGGGCACCGTCGCCACCCTGACCTCGACCATCGCGCTCGGCATCTGGATTCTGGGCAGCGTCGCGCTGTTCATGCCGCCGATCGTCGGCGCCCTGCGCCGGGGCGCTCCGGGCCTATTGCTGCTCGTGCCGCTGCTGCCGCTCTATTACGCGCTGGTCTCGGCGGCGGCCTGGATGGCGCTCTACGAGTATTTCAACCAACGTTTCGCCTGGAACAAGACGGAGCACGGGCTGGCGCACCGACCGGCGCCCATCGAAGCCAATCAGGAGTGACGCAGCCATTCCGCCGCCGCCTGCGCCGGAGGCTGCTCGATATTGAAGGCACCGACGAAACTGCCGTCCTTGCCCATCAGATAGACCAGGGCGGTATGGTCCATCGTGTAGTCGCCATCCTTGAGCGGCACCTTCTTGGCATAGGCGCGATAAGCCTTGATCACGGCATCGATGGCGGGACGATCGCCGCTCAGGCCGACGATGCGGGGATCGAAGGAGCCGAGATAGCTCTTCATCGCGTCCGGCGTGTCGCGCTCCGGATCGACCGTGATGAACAGGGCCTTGAGCCCCTTCGCCTTGGCGCCGTCACCGGCCGCGCGCAGTGCTTCCGATATCTCGAAGAGCTTGGTCGGGCAGATATCCGGGCAATGGGTGAAACCGAAGAAGACCAGGAAGGGCGAGCCCTTCAGATCGGTGTCGGAGAGCGGCTTGCCCTCCTGCGTCGTCAGCGTGAACGGGCCGCCGACGCTGGCCGTGCCGCTGCCACCGCCCTGGCGGCCAGGCGAGAAGGTCAGGATCGCGGCCGCAGCCAGCGCGAGCGCGCCGACGAGGAAGACGACGAGGGGGAGAACGAGTCGGCGGTTCACGAAAGACTTCCCGGGCAGGCGGCCGCAGCCGCTAGAAGCAAGCGACGATGGCGGCGATCAGACCGTCGGTGAAGAGCCGGTCTCCCTCGCGCCACCAGAGCAGCAGGCCGGTGAGGAACAGGGCGAAGAAGCCTCCGCCGATCAGCATGAGGCCGAGACGGCTCGAAGAGCCGGCCTCCTTCTGCGTTGTCTCGTCTGCCTGCGACATGAGGCCAACCTATCGCCAGATCACGCCGCCCGGAAGCGGGCGCCGTGACGCAGGGTCTCACGATGCAGCGATGCGCCCCGGGTTGGGCACATCACGGAATTGGCCGGTGCCCCAGGCTCACTTCACCGGGAAGGTCAGCGGCGAATAATCCGTGACCGGGCGCTTGATCCAGTCATTGCCGGGCGCCGCGGCTTCCGTCCGCTTCTGGCCTTCGTGGAGGCGCAGCGCGGCCGCCGGATAGTCCATGGTCAGGACGGTGCCGTCACGGACCACGAGCCTGCCGTCGACATAGACGCGGTCGACGGCGCGCTCGGCGGCGGCATAGACCATGCTGCGGACGGGGTCGCGGCGCGGCTGCATCATCGGATGCTTGAGGTCGACCAGGACGAGGTCGGCCTTGCAGCCCGCTTCCAGCCGCCCGATATCGTCGCGGCCGAGCGCAGCGGCGCCGGCCGTGGTCGCGGCCTCGAAGATGTCGGTGGTGGTGAGCGTGCGCGGATTCTCCGCCATCATCCGGGCGACGTAGCCGACATGGCGCATCTCCTCGAGCATGTTGTGCGGATAGGTGTCGGTGCCCATGCCGATCCGGACGCCGGCGCGGCGATAGCGCCCGAAATCGTCGAGCGCGATGCCCCGGCGCATGAAGACCGTCGGGCAATGGGCGACGATCGTGTCGGTCTCGGCCAGCAGCGCAAGATCACGACGGCTGTGCCAGGCGACGCGCGGGTAGTCGTCGAGGAAGATGCCGTGACCGACGATGCTGGTCGCGCCGAGCACGCCGAGCTTCTCCAGCCACTGGATCGGCGTCACGCCATGACGGCGGGTGATCTCGTGGAACTCGACCGTCGACTGGGCCGCATGGATCTGCCAGGGCAGGCTGCGGCGCTTGGCTTCGGCAAAGCTGTCCTTGATCAGGCCTTCGCTGCAGGTGTCGATCTGCGCGGGGCAGACCATGCCGAAGAGACGGCCTGACGGATGCTTCTGCGCCTGCTCGATGACGTCGAATGCGGTCGCCATGGCCGCGGCGCCAGCCTTCTCGTCCCACTCGTATTCGACGACATGGCCGTTCTTGGTGTACCAGCGGGCCGAGCGGAACATCGGCGAGACGCAGACGCGCAGGCCGCTATTGGCGGCGAGATCGAGCCAGCCGGGATGGGCGACCGAGAGATCGGCGAGCGTGGTCACGCCGGAGAGCAGCAGTTCCGAATAGGCGACCTGCACGCAGTCCGGCACCGCCTCGGCATCGGGCCGCAGGATCGGCATGAATTCGTAGAGCGAGGAATTGTAGAGCGCGGGGGAGCCGAGCTCGTCGAGGAAGCCCTTGTTCAGCGCCTCGCTCGAGGGGTGAGAATGGATATTGACGAGGCCGGGCATGATCATGCGCCCGCTGCCGTCGACGGTCTCGTCCGCCTGCCCCTCGTAGCGGGGCCCGACGAAGCGCAGCGTGCCGTCCTCGAAGGCGACATCGGCATCGTGCAGATAGACGTGCTGGCCGGCCTCGGCATCCCAGGCGACAACGATGTCGGCATTCTTGATGACCGTGATCGTCATGATGTTTCCCTTCCTCCCACAGGCATAGAAAAAGCGCCGCGCGGCTCACACCGCGCGGCGCCCAAGAAACTCAGCGCTTCAGCTTGAGATCGAGCCCCTTGTAGAGGCCGGCTCCATACAGGCCGTGGGCACGTACGCCCTCGACCCGATCGGTCGCGACGACCCAGAGCGGCTGCGAAGACAGCGGCACCCAGACATTCGCCTCGGTGAGCTGGGTCTGAACCTCGGCCAGCGCCTGCTTGCGCTTGTCGGCGTCGGTGGCCATCGACGCAGCCTTGAGCAGTTCGTCCGTCTTGGGATTCTTCCAGTTCATCCGGTTCGGGGTCGGGGCCTGCTGGCTGCGGAAATAGAGGCTCATCGCCTCCGTCGCGGTCACATAAGGATAGGACATCAGGAAGGCGTCGAATTCCTGTGTCGCCAGCTTGCCCCAGGCGACGGTGGCGTCCCAGAGCTGGATCTTCATGTCGATGCCGACTTTTCGCAGATCGGCCTGCATCGCCTCGGAGATGCGCGGGTTGTCGCTGTTGCGGATGCCGTAGACGGTGAAGCTCGCCTTCTCGCCATCCTTCTCCCGGATGCCGTCGGCGCCCATCTTCCAGCCGGCGTCTTCCAGCAGCTTGGCGGCCGCTTTCGGATCGTGCTTCGGCATTATCTTGGCCGAATCTTTATCGTAATCGACCACGGCGGGATTGAGCAGAGAGGGGAGGCTCCTGCCTTTGCCGAAATAGATCGCCTTGGCGATCGCTTCCTTGTCGACCGCCATATTGGCAGCCTCGCGGATCGCCTTGTCCTTTACCACCGGCTTGTCGACCTTGAAGCCCATGAAGACGTCGTAGATGTAGTTGTCCTGCCGCTGCACCGTCATGCCGGGGATACGCTGCATCGTGTCGAGCGCGATATAGGGCATGTAATAAGTCACGTCGGCCTGCTTGGCCTGGATCGCGGCCATCAGCGTGTTGGTCTCGGGAATGACCTTCCAGACGATGTCGTCAACCTGCGGCTTCGGATCCTTGTAGATCGGCGGGCCCCAGGAATAATGCGGGTTCTTCTTGAGCACGAGCTCCTGGCGCGGGGTCCATTTCGACCAGCAATAGGGGCCGGTGCCGTTGAAGCCCTGGACGCCGAAATTCGGGCCGAGCTTCTCGACGGTCGCCTTGTCGACCACCGAGGCGAAGGAGAGCGCGAGCTGGAACATCAGGTCGCTATAGGGCTCTTTCAGCTCGTAGATCAGCGTGGAATCGCCGTCCGCACGGATGTCCTTGACCGGGCCGGCGCGGAAGGAAACCGGCGACTTGTTGGCCGGATCGATCCAGCGCTTCAGCGAATAGACGACGTCGTCGATCGTCATCGGCCTACCGTCGCAGAACTTCACGTCCTTGCGGATCTTGAAGGTGTAGGTCAGGCCATCCGGCGAGATCGTCCAGCTCTCGGCGAGGCCGGGCTTGATCGTCTTCATGTCGAAATCGACCGTCACCAGCGTGTCGGCGAGCATGTACATGACCTCGGCCGCGGCCGTCGCAGTGGTCCGGATCGGATCGTAGTTGTCGGCGTCGATGACGCGCAGGATCGTGAGCGGCGCCTTCTGCTGGGCGACAGCCGGCACAGCCGCGAAGGTCGCGGCGGCGGCGCCCGCGAGAAGCAGAGTTGACAGTTTCAGCATCGAGCAAATCCCCTTTTTTCGCTTCTTGGTTGATATCCGCTGCTATTTGCGCAGCTTCGGATCGAGGGCGTCCCGCAGGGAATCGCCGAGCACGTTGAAGGCGAGCACCACCGCGAAGATCACCAGGCTCGGCAGAACCGAGACATGCGGCGCGAAGAACAGGAAGTTGCGCCCGTCCGCCGCCATGGCTCCAAGCTCCGCCGTCGGCGGCTGGGCGCCCAGGCCCAGGAAGGACAGCGCTGCACCGAGCAGGATGACCTGGCCAAAGCGCAGGGTGATGAAGACGAACATCGCCGAGAGGCAGTTCGGCAGGACATAGCCCAGGATGATGCGCAGATCGCTGAGACCGAGCGAGCGCGCCGCCTCGATATAGCCCTGCTGCAGCACGACCAGCGCCGAGCCGCGGACCACGCGCGCCATCAGCGGCACGGTCGCGATCGTGAGCGCGATGATCACCGCCGGCAGGCCCGGCCCGAAGATCGCGGCGATGGCCAGGCCGAACAGGATCGCGGGGAAGGACAGCAGGATGTCCATGAACCGCATCAGCACGCCCGAAGCCTTCGGATAATAGGCGGCGGAGAAGCCGATGATGCCGCCGATCGTGCAGCCGAAGACGACGGAGGCGAGGCCCATCAGCAAGCTCGTGCGCAGTCCGAAGAGCAGGCGCGTGATCATGTTGCGGCCCTGCCCGTCGGTGCCGAGCAGGCCCATCTCGCCCGGCGGCTTCAGCGTGTTGGCGAGGTCGTTGCCGAAGGGGTCGGTCGGCGCGAGCCAGGGCGCTAAGGCCGCGCAGAGGATGGCGAGGACGACGAGCGCCAGCGCGACGCAGGAGCCTGCATCGGAGAGCAGCATCCGGAACACGGTCTTCCGGCGGACGGGTGCGGCGGCGGCAACGCTCACGGCGGCCTCGACCGTCTTGGCGCCCGGCTGCAGCGCATCGCGTTCGAGCTTCATGGGAGAGCCCATCAGGTGCCCCTCACGCGCGGGTCGAGCACGGCATAGAGGACGTCCACCGCGAGATTGACCAGGATGAAGCCGAGCGAGAGCATGATGATCGTGCCCTGCGCCATCGGCAGGTCGCTGGACAGGATGGCGCCGACCGCGAGCCGGCCGATGCCCGGCCATGAGAATACCGTCTCGGTGACGACGGCGCCGCCGAGCAGGAAGCCGATCTGCAGGCCGATCAGCGTGACGACCGGGACCAGCGCATTGCGCAGGGTGTGGCGCAGCACGACCGTGATCTCACCGAGGCCCTTGGCCCGGGCGGTGCGGACATGGTCGGCGCCGAGCTCGTCGAGCACCGAGGTGCGGGTCATGCGGGCGACCGGGCCGACGAAGACGCCGCCGAGCGTGATCGCCGGCAGAATGATCCCCTGGATGCCCTCCCAGGTCCAGAGCGGGCCGGTGCGACCGGTGAAGGGCAGGATCGGATAATAGAAGCCGAAGAGCCAGATCAGCCCGAGGCCGAGGAAGAAGACCGGCAGCGAGACACCGGCGACCGAGACCGCCATGATCGCGCGGTCGATCAGCGAGCCCCGATAATAGGCGCCGACGGTGCCGAGGAACATGCCGAGCGGGATCGCCCAGACCAGCGAGGCCAGCATCAATTCGAGCGTCGGGCCGATGGTGTTGCCGAGTTCCTGCGTCACCGGGACGTTGTTGATGATGGAGACGCCGAGATCGCCCTGGGCCAGGCGCCCGATATAGATGGCGAACTGCTTCCAGAGCGGCTGGTTGAGCCCAAGCTCCTGGCGAATGGCCTCGACCACATCCTGCGTCGCCATCGGGCCGGCCCGGACCTGGGCCGGGTCCGTCGGCACCACCTGCATCAGCAGGAAGCCGATCAGCAGCACGCCGAACAGCACCGGCAGGACGAGAAGCAGCCTTTGCAGCGTATGCCGCAGCATGAAGGGCGCCTCCCTATTGCGCGGCGGCTGCGAGCTGGCCGTGGCGGTCGAAGACCACCGCACCGCCGAGCAGGGTCAGGTCGCAACGCACGTCGTTCTCGACCTCACCGACAGGGATCGCGAAGATGTCGTGCGAGAGCACGGCGATGTCGGCGAGCTGGCCCGGAACGAGCCGGCCGACCCTGTCCTCGGCGAACTGGGTATAGGCGCCGAGCAACGTATAGGCGTGCACCGCCTCCTCCATGCTCAGCTTCTCGGCACCGCCGATCTCGGTATGGCGTTTGGTCTGGCGGGTGACCATGGTGAAGAGGTTCTTGAACGGGTCGGTGGCACAGACCGGCGCATCCGAGCTCGCCGCCGCATGCAGGCCGCCATCGAGCCATTTGCGCATCGGATAGGAAGCGCCGGCGCGCTCCTCACCGAGATTGATCACATAGAGATCGCCGAATTCGTAGATGAAGGCCGGCTGCGGCACCGGGTCGATGCCGGCGGCGGCCATGCGGGCGAGCTGGCCGTCGGTGAGGAAGCCGCAATGCTCGATGCGGTGGCGGCGCCCCTTGATCGGGTGCTCGGGGCTGTCGGCCTTCTCCATGCCGGAGAGCACCTGCTCGATGGCGGCATCGCCGATCGCGTGGATGGCGAGCTGGTAGCCGAGCTCATGGTAGTGCCGGAGATAGCCGTGCATCGCCGCGTCGGAATAGATGAAGATGCCGCGATTATCGGGGTCGCCGACGAGGTAGGGCTCGCTCATCGCGGCAGTCAGGCCGCCGGCACTACCGTCACCGAAGACCTTCATCGCGCCATAGCGCAAAAGGCCGGTCTCGCGACCGAAGCGGTAGCCCGCCGTATGGGCCTCGTCGCCGATGCCGTCGGCGTTGCCGTAGATGCAGACCCAGGTGCGGACCGGCAGCGTGCCGGCGCGCGCGACCTCCTCATAGGCCTCGATCTCGGCCATACCGGCGCCCATGCCGACGCCGGCATCCATCACGCTGGTGAAGCCCTGCGCGAGCATGTAGTGCCCGGCCTTCTCGATCGCGGCCTTGAGCTCGGCGGCGCTCGGGCGCGGCATCGCCTGGACGATCAGGCGCATGGCGCTCTCGGCCAGCAAACCGGTAAGCTTATTGTCGCGGCGCTCGATCAGCCCGCCATCGGGGCTCGGCGTGTTGTGGCCGATGCCGGCCGCCGCCATGGCCCGGCTGTTGACGACGCCGACATGGCCGCAGGTGCGCTTGATATAGACGGGATTGTCGGGCGAAACGCGGTCGAGTTCCTCGGCCGTCGGGTGGCGGGCCTCAGTGAGTTCGTTATGGTCGTAGCCACGACCGGTGACCCATTCGCCGGGCTTCTTGCCCTTGACCGCCACAGCGATGCGACGCAGGACCTCGTCGATGCTGTTGACGCCCTCCTCGGGGCGCAGATTGACCTCGCTCATGGCGAGACCGAGCGGCAGCAGATGCATATGCGCGTCGTTGAGGCCGGGAATGGCGACACGGCCGGCGAGGTCCACGACCTGGGTGTCCGGTCCCTGGAGTGCGGCGATCTCGGCGGCCGAACCCGCAGCCAGCACCTTGCCTCCGCCGATCGCCAGGGCTTCCGCGAAGCCTTCCGCCAAGCCGCAGAAGATGCGGCCATTCAACAAAACAGTCTCGGCTTGCGTCATCGACCCGGCTTACCTTGCTTTCCCTGTTGAATTCTCGCCGCGAGGCATTGGCGAGGCGATAGTCTTCGGCAAGCATCTCCCGTGCCATGAACGCGACAATGCGCGCCCATGCGGCCCTATCGTATCGAATGGGGGATTTAGTCTGGACGGTGTGCTTTTGACGCTAAAACTATGCCACTCCGCCTGTTCCCCATGACACTATTTTCTTATGGCTTTCCGGCAGCATTGCTCAGAATATTGAACATGGCAAGGGCCGCGCACAGGCGGGCCCTGCATGACGCGCAGGAAAGACAAGGCGCGCAGAATGGGGAAACGGAGCGACTATGAGCTTTGATGTCGGCGGAAGGCTGAAGGAAATCAGGCTGGCAGCCGGACTTTCCCAACGCGAGCTCGCAGCTCGCTCCGGGGTGACCCATAGCCTGATCTCGCTGATCGAGCAGAATCGCAACAGCCCGTCGGTCGCGTCGCTGCGCAAGATCCTCGACGGCATCCCGATGACCATGGTCAATTTTTTTGACGAGGCGCGAGCGCCGCGCGACAAAGTCTTCTTCGAGGCGCCGGACCTGCTCGACCTGACCTCGCGCCTGCACCAGGTCAATGGCGGCGAGAGCCGGGGACAGATGTCATTCCGCCAGGTCGGGGATGCCCAGGCTCATAACCTGCAGATCCTGCACGAATCCTACGATCCCGGCGCCGATACCGGCATCGCCATGCTCAAGCACGATTCCCATGAAGGGGGGGTGGTGTTGTCGGGCGAACTGGAGGTCACGGTCGGCGACCAGATCAGGGTGCTCAAGCCGGGCGATGCCTATCTCTTCGACAGCCGCATTCCGCATCGCTACCGCAATATCGGGACGGAACGCTGCATCGTCGTCAGCGCCTGCACGCCGCCCTATCTTTGAGACGACAGGAACCTGCGGCGCGACGCAGCCTGCGCCGCCTCGCCACAGCAACCTTAGAATCCATTTAAACTATTGATATTATTTGATTTTAATCCCCAATTCGGATAAGCCTCGCCTCTTTCCAGAGGTCGAGATGCATATCGGTTCCAGCTCCGCACAAAGATCGGCCACGAGCCTGGAGCTGTTCTCGCGCAATCTCTCGCTCTCAGCCGGCACCTTCCTGATCCAGGAGGGCGAGCGGATCGTGGGCCCGATGCGGCCGGGGCTGAAGGTCGCCGTCATGCTCGAAGGCCGTCAGGCGCTCGAACTCGACGATCGCCCGGCCGTCGTCCTCGACGGACCGGCCATCCTCATCGCCGCCAATGGCGGCGAGCACATGCAGCAGCGCACCGGCCTTGCAGACGGCACCCTGCGCTGCGCGCTGATACAGTTCGACTTCGACTTCGTCGCGCGTGAATTCGGTCCCGACGTCGCAAAGGCCGCGCGCCTTGCCTGCTCCGACGGGGCGGGTTTCTGGGTGCGTCCGGCCGATGCTCCGATCCGGTCGCTGGCGCTGCAGATGGCCGAATGCCAGGTCGGCGAGGCGCTGCGCCCCCTCTATCTCGCCGGCAAGGCGCTGGAGCTCGGCGCGCTTGTGCTGGATCGGATGCTCGGCGAGCGCCCCACCCGCCCGGCCCGGCTCAACCCGCGCCTGCGCGAGCAGGTCCATGCCGCCCGCGACCGCCTGCTCGAAGCCCTGCGCGAGCCGCCCGGCCTGGCGGAGCTGGCGCGCGAAAGCGGGCTCAACCCGACCAAGCTGACCTCGGCCTTCCGGGCGGAATTCGGCGCCAGCGTCTTCGAATACCTGCAGGAGCAGCGCCTGCAGCAGGCCTATGCGATGATCGCGAGCGGAGAGACCAGCATCGCCGTCGCCGCCTTCCAGGTCGGCTACAGCCCGGCCCATTTCTCCGGGCTGTTCCGCAAGCGTTTCGGCATCGCGCCCAGCGCGCTGCGCTGATCCGGGCCATGAATCCGCCGTCCCGTTCTTGCTTGGACGCGTTCGAAACGCGACCGAAAGAAATACTGCCGCGATCGAAAGCCAAGCGCGTTGCCGCCCTGGCAGCCTTCCTGAAAGAACCCCGGAGACGCGGCGCCAGAAGCGCCAGGGGCAGGAATACAGGCATGACCGGGATCAACAGCAGCAATCGCGCGATGGGGCGGGCCGGTGTGGCGCTGGCCGCTCTCCTCGTCGGCGGGGCGGGCACGGCGCTGGCGCAGGGCGCCGGGGCGACCCAGGCCGGCACGGCGATCGGCCTCGACACCATCGAGGTCCAGGGCGAGCGCGCCAGCGGCCCGGTCAACGGCTATGTCGCCCGCCGCAGCGACACCGCGACGAAGACCGACACGCCGATCATGGAGACGCCGCAATCGATCACGGTCATCACCCGCGACCAGATGGACGACCAGGGCGCGACCACGGTCAGCCAGGCCCTGCGCTACAGCGCCGGCGTGCTCGGCGAGACGCGCCTGTCCTCGGGCGGCCGCTATGACAGCGTCTTCATCCGCGGCTTCGGTGGCGCCGGAACCGGCGCCGGCTTCGTCAACAATCTCGACGGCCTGCGCTACCTGCGCGGCGTCAACTTCCTCGTGCCCTCCTTCGAGCCCTGGGGTCTGGAGCGGGTCGAGGTGCTGCGCGGCCCGTCCTCGGTGGTGTTCGGGCAGGTCAAGCCCGGCGGCCTGGTCAACATGGTCAGCAAGCGCCCGCGCGACGAAAAGCACGGCGAGATCCAGCTCCGCATCGGCGAAAGGCAGCGGGCCGAGATGGCCTTCGATGTCGGCGGACCGATCGATCCGCAGAAGACCTGGCTCTACCGCGTGGTCGGCCTCGGCCGGACGGCCGATACCCAGGTCGACTACACGCAGGACCAGCGCATCTTCATCGCGCCCTCCGTCACCTATCGGCCGAACGGCGCGACGACCTTCACGCTGATGGCGTCGTTCCAGCGCGACCCCGAGACCGGCTTCTACGGCTTCATCCCCGCGGTCGGCACCGTCCTGCCGAGCCGCAACGGCCGCATCCGCAGCGAGTTCTTCCCGGGCGAGCCGCGCTTCGAGGGCTATAGCCGCAACCAGGCCAATCTCGGCTGGGCCTTCGAGCATCGCTTCAACGACATCTTCACCTTCCGCCAGAACGTCCGGCTGTCCGACCTCGAATCGCGCTTCCGGACGGTGGCTGTCGGCGGCATCGCGGCCGACCAGAAGACGCTGACCCGCCGCGTCACGATGTCGAACGAGAAGGCGCGCACCGCCGGCATCGACAACCAGCTCCAGGCCGATTTCCGCACGGGACCGCTGACGCACAAGGTGCTCTTCGGCGTCGACGGCTACTGGACCGACGGCACCGCCTTCACGGGCGCCGGCGGCACCGTGCAGACGCTCGACTACACCAACCCGATCTATGGGCGCCTGCCCTTCGCCCTGCCCGCGCTGGCCGGCACGAAGCAGACCACGGCCCAGTACGGCATCTACCTGCAGGACCAGATCAAGCTCGACCGGCTCTCGCTGGTCGTCGGCGGTCGCTTCGACCGGGCCGAGGCCCGTACCCGCGCGATGAGCACCGGCGTCCTGACCAAGCAGGACGATACGGCGCGCACCGGCCGCGTCGCGCTGATGTACAATTTCGACAACGGCTTCGCGCCCTATGCCAGCTATTCGACCTCGTTCGATCCGCAGGCGGGCACGACCTTCACTGGGACGCCGTTCAAGCCGACCGAGGGCGAACAGTTCGAGGCCGGCTTCAAATACGAGCCGCCGGGCATGAACGCCTTCCTGCAGGCCTCGGTCTACCAATTGACTCAGACCAACGTTCCGACGACCGACCTCGCCCATCCGACCTTCCAGATCCAGACCGGCGAGGTCCGCGCGCGGGGCATCGAGGTCGAGGCCCGTGCGACCGTGTTCGACAATCTCGATCTCGTCGCGGCCTATACCTATACCGATGCCGAGGTGACCAAGAGCAGCGGCGTCGACCTGCACAAGCGCCCGACCGTCGTGCCGCGCCATACCGCAGCGCTCTGGGGACATTACACCTTCCGGACGGGCCTGCTCTCCGGCCTCGGTCTCGGCGCGGGCGTGCGCTATGTCGGTGCCGGCGCCAGCGACCCCGCCAACACCTTCTCCACATCGGCCTACACGCTGGTCGATGCCGCGATCAGCTACGATCTCGCGGCGGCCAGCCCGGCGCTCAAGGGCTGGAAGGTGCAGGTCAACGCCCAGAACCTGTTCGACAAGGAGTATATCTCCGGCTGCTACGGCACGACGCAGTGCTCCTTCGGCCTGCGCCGCACGGTCCTCGCGACACTATCCTATCGCTGGTGAGGTCGCCGATGCAGCCGAACAGCCCTCCCGATATCGGCCTCGCGCCCGTTACGCTGCCGCAGGCCTGGCAGCGCGACTTCGCGGCCCGTGACGGGTCGCGCTACCGGCTGCTGATCTCCGTGCCGGAAGGCCCTGCACCGACACGCGGTTTTCCAAGCCTCGTGCTGGTCGACGGCCATGCACTGTTCCCGGTGGCCGCCACGGCCGCCCGCCTGCAGGCGCAGCGCCCGGAAGCGACCGGCGTCGGCCCCGCCGTCGTCATCGGCATCGGCTATCCCGATGAACGGCCCTTCGATGCGGAGCGGCGCCAGCGCGACCTCCTGCCCGTCCCCAGCGGCGCCGACCGCTTTCTCGGCGCGATCATCGACGAAATCCTGCCTGCCGTCGCGCGGATCGCGCCGCTCGACCCGGCCCGGCGGGCGCTGGCCGGCCATTCCTATGGCGGGCTGTTCGTGCTGCACGCGCTGTTCACCCGGCCCGCCCTGTTCGAGGCCCATGTCGCCGGCAGTCCCTCGATCTGGTGGCAGGATCGCGCCATCCTCGCGAGCGAGGAGGCCTTCCGCCGTGGCGGCTCCGGCCCTGCCGGGCGGCTTCTGATCACGGTCGGCAGCCATGAGCAGGCACCCACCCTCGCCGTCACGCCGCAACGGGCGGAGCGGCTCGCACGCGCACGGATGCGCGACAATGCCGCCGAGATGGTTGAGCGCTTGGCTGCCTCCGGCCGCGTCGATTGCGGCTTCACCGAATTCCCCGGCGAGAACCATGTCTCGGTGATCCCATCGATGCTCTCGCGCACTGTGGCCTTCGCGCTCGCCGGCACGGCCCAGGACAAGGCGGCGGCAGCATGATGCTCGACAGACGCTCGCTGATCCTGGGCGGCTTGAGCCTGCCGGTGCTGCCCGCCATGGCCGCCGCGCCGGTCGTCGCCACCGATGTCCTCGGCCGCACCGTCAAGCTCGCCGCGCCGGCGAAGCGCATCGTGCTGGCGCAGGGCCGCCAGCTCAACGCGCTCGGCCTGATCCATCCCGATCCGGTCAGCATCCTCGCCGGCTGGGGCAGCGATCTCGAACGGCAGAACCCGGACGGGCTCGCCCGCTACCGGGCGCGCTTCCCGGCCATCAATGCGCTCCCGCTCGTCGGCGACGGCGGGACGGCTGCCGGGTTTTCGCTGGAACGCGCGATTTCGCTTAGCCCCGATCTCGTCGTGGTCAGCAAATCGCTCGCCGGAACGCGCCGCGGCCCCGGCGATCTCGTCGAGAAGCTTGAGGCCGCCGGCATTCCCGTCGCGGTCGTCGACTTCTTCCTGGAGCCACTGCGCGACACCGTGCCGAGCCTCAGGGCGCTCGGCATCCTCACCGGGCAGCAAGAGCAGGCGGAAAAGCTGATCGCCTTCTATGAAGAGCGGATGAGACGGATCGCGGGCCGGGTCGCCGACGCGAAGCGCCCCTCCGTCTTCATCCACGCCCATGCCGGTGGCTACGATTGCTGCATGACGGCCGGGCAGGGCACGTTCAACGAATTCATCCAGGCCGCGGGCGGGCGCAACATCGCCGCCGCGATGCTGCCGGGCGCGACCGGGCAGATCGGCCTCGAACAGCTGATCGGCGCCGACCCGGATATCTATATCGCGACCGGCGGCACGCATCTGGCCAAGCTCGGCGGGCTCGTGCTCGGCCTCGGCGTCAGCGAGACCGATGCGGCCGCAAGCTTCGCCAAGCTGCTGGGCACGCCCTCGCTCAAGATGCTCAGCGCCATCGAGAAGCGCCGCGCCTTCGGCTTCTGGCACCTGTTCAACGATACCCCCCTGCATGTCGTCGCGATCGAGGTCCTCGCGAAATGGCTCCATCCGGAGCGCTTCGCCGATATCGACCCGGCCGCGACGCTTGCCGAGGGCGCCCGCTTCTCGGCGATCCCGCTCGACGGGACGCTGTGGATCGCGGCGGCGCCCAAGCCCTGACGGAGACGACCATGCTGGCCACCTCGACCCGGATCACGCTCGCCAACCCGGCGGGCGTCCTGAAGCCGCTCTGCGAGCATCTCGTCGAGCATGAGGCCGTCATCACGGAACAGGGCGA
This sequence comes from Allobosea sp. AK1, assembly GCF_006714945.1. Taxonomy (NCBI): domain Bacteria; kingdom Pseudomonadati; phylum Pseudomonadota; class Alphaproteobacteria; order Hyphomicrobiales; family Alloboseaceae; genus Allobosea; species Allobosea sp. AK1. Next base: position 2,648,533 of record NZ_VFMG01000001.1, on the reverse strand, counting down.
CACGACGCTCATCGCGCTCGATGGTAGCCACGCGCGGATCGAACTCACGACAGCCGCGCTCGATGTCCATGTCGAGGCGCCGGACCTCTCCACCCTGCTCGGCATGAAACGCGCCATCGCCAGCCATGTCATCGAATTCGCCCCGAAGGACACCACGCCGGAGATACGCTGGACCGGCGACGGCACCGGCCCCGCCCTGCCGCCAGAATTCCGCATCCTGACCGTCACCGCCGTCGAACGGATCACGCCGCATATGGCCCGCATCCGCTTCGTGGCTGAGAACCTCGCCCGCTACGACCATATCGACGCGCTGCATGTGCGCCTGTTCATCCCGCCGGTCGGCGTGAACGAGCCGAGCTGGCCGATGGTCGGCGATGACGGTTTGCTGCTGCCCTCCCCGGCCGAGATCCGCCCGCTGGTGCGCAAGTACACCATCCGCGAGATCGACGTCGCCAACGGCACGCTCGCGCTCGATTTCGTGCTGCACGAGGATGCCGGCCCCGGCTCGGCCTTTGCGTTCCGGGCCAAGGCCGGCGACCGGATCGGCATGGCAGGTCCCGGCGGACGCGGGCTAAAGCCGGCCGAGCGCTATGTCTTCCTCGCCGACGAGACCGGTTTGCCCGCCGTCGCACGCATGCTGGAGAACCTGCCGGCGCAGGCCAAGGGGCAGGTCTTCATCGAGGTCGCCGATGCCGGCGAGGAACAGCCCCTGCGCCATCCGGCCGGCATGTCGCTGACCTGGCTGCATCGCGGCGCGGCAGCGCCGGGCAGCCTGCCGCTGCTGCAGGACGCCTTCGCGACGATCGACTGGCCGGCCGACGGGCCCTCGACCTATCTCTGGGCTGCCGCCGAGCATGCGACGTTCAAGGCGATCCGGGCGGCGTCGCGCGGCAAGCTCAGGCCGGAGCGCGACCAGAACCTCGTCGTCAGCTACTGGCGCGCCGGGGCTTCCGACGAGGAGCATGTCGCTGCGAAGAAGGCTGAAGCCGCGAAGGGTTGATCAGCCCTCGCGCACCGCGACCATGAACAGGCGCGGGAAGCGCAGCAGCACCTTGCCGTCGCTCTCGACGGGGTAATGCGGCGCGATGCGCTCGAGATAGCGCGCGATGAAGCCCTGCTGCTCCTCGGCCGACAGGCGGTCGAGATAGGGCTTCAGGCCCGTGCTCTTGAACCATTCGGCGATGGCTTCGAGATTGGCGAGCGCATGGACATAGGTCGTCTGCCAGATATCGACGCGGCAGCCCGCTTCACCAAGCCAACGCCGATAGTCGCCGAAGGAGCCGATCGTGGCGCGCTCGGCCTTGGCGTTCGCGAGCTTCTCCGCCCAGGGACCATCGGCCGCGACCTCGCGCATCGCGACATGGGAGGGCTCGTTGAGGTTGTTCGGCATCTGCACGGCCAGGCAGCCGCCTGATGCCAGCGAGCGCGCCAGACGCGGGAACAACGCGGCATGATCCGGCAGCCATTGCAGCACGGCATTGGCGAAGATCAGGTCATAGCCCGCCGCATTCGACCATGAGTTCACGTCTCCGAGAACGAAGGAGAGGTTCGGCAGGCGCTTGCGCGCCTTCTCCAGCATATCCGGCGAGGAATCGAGGCCCTCATTGATGGCGCCGGGAAAGCGGGCGGCGACCAACTCCGTGCTGTTGCCGGGGCCGCAGCCGAGATCGATGCAGCGCCTGGGCTCGCTCAGCGGCACGCGGGCAAGAAGATCGGCCGGCGGGCGCGTCCGCTCGTCCTCGAAGCGCAGATATTGCGCGGCGTCCCAATCCGGCTTGGCGTTCATCGCTCGCTCCTGTCGCGCAGCGCCGACTCAGGAAGCAGCGCTGTGCGTCTCTTCTAGCGCGAAACGGCGGCGTCGGCAGGCTTGCGCGCCAGAAGGGCAAAACGGGTCGAAGAAGCCAGCCTGATCGCGTCATGCAAGGGCGCCGCGCGCTGCTGCTCGCGCACGACCTGGATGTAGTCGGCCGGAACGATGTCGGTGAAGCCGGCTGCCGTCAGCATCGCTTCGAGCTGCTGCCGGCTCAGGCCATCCTTGAAATAGAAGCGGCTGGTGATCGAGGCATGGGTATCGGCGTCGATCTGGTGGACGGCCGCGCCGCGCTTCGCGCGCAGCCAGGTGCCGAAGCGATTGACCAGCGCCTGCCAGCGCGTGCGGTTGACCCAGTCGCCGTCGATGATCAGCAGGCGCCCGCCGGGACGCAGGACACGGAACCATTCGCTGAGCGCCGCCTCCGGATCGGTCAGGGTCCAGACGAGGTGGCGGGTGATCGCCGCGTCATAGCTCGCGTCTTCATCGAGCAGGCGCTCGGCATCGCCGAGGCGGAAGCGGGCAGCCTTGCCATGCTTGGCGCGGGCGCGCTCCAGCATCGCCTCGGAGAAATCGAGCGCGGTGACGCGGTGCTTCAGCGAGAGCAGGGCACGCGTAATCTCGCCGGTTCCGCAGGCGAGGTCGAGCACGTCGAGCGGCTGCGACCCGAAGGAATCGCCGATCAGGCGCTGAAAGGCCTTCAGCTCGCGGTCCGACTTGATCGCGTGGCCGAAGGAGAGATCGAAGCTCTCGGCCCGCGCCGACCAGTAGGCGCGGATCTCTTCCTTCAGGGTGAAATTGTCGTGCGTTGAGGGAGCGGACATGACTCAGTGAACCTGGATATAGGGCTCGACCAGAAGCGTGCCCCGGGCCGAATGCTCCAGATGCACGCCGACGGCATATGTCTCCGAGACCGCCTCATGCGCAAGCACCTCGGCGGGCGCGCCGGCCTGCGCGATGCGCCCGGCATTCATCACCAGCACCCGGTCGGCGAAGCGCGCCGCGAGCGAGAGATCGTGGATCGCGACGACCGTGACGATGTCGCGTCGACGCGTCGCCTCGCGGATCGTCGCCATGACGTCGAGCTGGCGGCGGACGTCGAGGGCACTGGTCGGCTCATCGAGCAGGAGCACGTCGGGCTCGCGCACCAGCGCCTGGCCGATCGCGGCGAGCTGGCGCTGGCCGCCCGAGAGCGTGGCGATATCGCGCGAGGCGAAGGGCGCAAGGCCGAGCTCCTCGATCACGGCCTCGACGGCGCGCATATCCTCGGGCGAGGCCGCGAGCGCATAGCCGCGATGCAGGCTTTTGCGCGCCAGCAGGATGATGTCGAAGACCGAGAGCGCGACGCGCGCGCCGGTATCCTGCGCGAGATAGAAGACCTTGCACGCCCGCTCACGCTGCGAGAGCTGCGAGAGGTCATGGCCGTCGAGCGCGACCGTGCCGCGCTCGGCCCGCAGCAGGCCGGCGGCGCAGCGGAACAAGGTCGACTTGCCGGAGCCGTTGGGGCCGACCAGCGCAGCGAGCTCGCCGCGCGGCAAGGCCTGAGTGCCCAGCCCCTGCAGGATCGGTGTCGCACCATAGCGGAAATCGAGGTCGCGAATCTGCAAAGCCATGGCTCAGACTCCCCTGCCGCGGATCGACATCACCAGGCTGATGAAGAAGGGCACGCCGATCAGCGCGGTGATGATGCCGATCGGATAGATCACGCCCGGCGTGATCACCTTCGAGACGGTCGAGGCGAGCGAGAGCAGCACGGCGCTGGCGATCGTCGCCGTCGGCAGGAAGAAGCGCTGGTCCTCGCCGACGAGCAGCCGCGCGATATGCGGGCCGACGAGGCCGATGAAGCCGATACCGCCGACGAAGGAGACCGAGACCGCCGCCAGCAGCGAGGTCGCGATCAGGATTTCCAGCCGCAGCCGGTCGACGCGAACGCCGAGGCTCTCGGCGCGCTCGTCGCCGAGGCGCAGCGCCGTCAGCGCCCAGCCGCGCATCAGGAAGAACGGCAAGGCGAGCGCGATCAGCAGCGCGGCGACGCCGACCTTCTCCCAGCTCGCGCGGGCGAGGCTGCCCAGCGTCCAGAACACGATCTGGGTGAGCTGCACCTCGTTGGAGCGGTATTGCAGCAAAGCGGTGATGGCGTTGCAGGTGAAGAGCAGGGCGATGCCGACCAGGATCATCGTCTCGGGGCTGACGCCGCGCAGCTTGGTCATGAAGAACAGCACGAGCGAGGCGGCCAGCGCGAAGATGAAGGCATTGACCGTCACGATATAAGGGCCGGCGCCGGGGATGACGCTCCAGCCGAAGACGATCGCCACGGAGGCGCCGACCGTCGCGGCGGCGGAGACGCCGAGCGTGAAGGGATCGGCCAGCGGATTGGCGAGGATGGTCTGCATGCCGGCGCCGCTTAAGCCCAGCATGGCGCCGACCGCCATCGCCATCAGCGCGATCGGCAGGCGCAAATCCCAGACGATGACGGAGAGCCGCGGCGCCGCCGATTGCGGATCCACCAGCGTACGCAGGACATCGCCGAGCGGGAGATTGCCCGGCCCGATCGAGACATCGAGCGCCAGCGCGACGGCGAGCGCGACGACGCCGATGAGGACGAGCTTCAGCCGGCGCGCATTGCGCCGGCGATAGTCCCCGGTGGCGGTTGCCGTCATGGGCAGGGTCGCGGTCATCGTCGCTCAGGCCGCCGTCACTGGAGCCTGGCCCAGAACACGCCGGAATAGGAGATCGGCAGGAATTTTTCGTGGAATTCCTTGAAGACCGCCTCCGGATCGACGTCCTTGAACCGGTCCGGATAGAACTCCTTCGCCATGGCGAGTTCGGCGATGAAGTAATAGGGCATGTCGTAGAACTGATGGTAGAAGGCCATCACCTTCTTGCCCTGCACCGCCTTGAGCTGCTGGAAGCCCGGGCGGTTCATCAGCGCCACCAGTTGCTTCTGCACCTGCTCCGGCGTCGCGTCATAGCCGAGAGCGACCGCGCTGCTGCCGGGATTGCTGCCGTACCAGTTGGCGCCGGTGAGGAAATAGACGTCCGGATTGTCGGCGAGCACCTTTTCCTGCGCGGCCTGCGCCTGGAAGGCCGAGAAGAACTGGCTGCCCCAGTTGCGGCCGCCGGCCTCCTCGATGTAGCGGCCGAAATTGAACGGGCCGAAGGTGGCGCAGCACGGAAGCAGGCCGGCAGCGCGCTCGACGAAGACCATCGGCTTCTGCTTGTCGGGGATCGAACCGACGCGGGCATAGATGCTACGGGTCTGGCGCAGATAGTAATCAGCGAAGGCGTTCGCCTCCTTCTCGCGGCCGAGGATGCGGCCCAGCAGCTGCACGCTCGGCAGCACGTTCTGAGTCGGGTCCTGGCGGAAATCGACGAAGACGGTGGTGATGCCGGCCTTCTCGAGCTTGGCGAGCAGCCCCGTCTCCTGCGCCTTGAAGTAGTTTGAGAGGTCGAGGATGTAGACCTCGGTGCCGAGCGAGGCGATCTTCTCCATGCTGACATCGGCGGCATAGGGGTTGCCCATGTTGGCGATGTCCTTCGCCTTCGGGAATTTGGCGAGGTATTTTGCCCAAGCGCCCGGATCGTTCTCGATCAGGTCGTTGCCCCAGCCGACGACGCGCTTGAACGGGTCCTCGCGGTCCAGCATCGCCAGCGTATAAAGCTGGCGGCCCTCGCTGAGCACGATCTTCTGGGGATCGCGGGTGACGTTGACGACGCGACCGGCGAGATCGGTGACCTCGATCGTTTCGGCAGCGGCGGCACCCGCAAACAACACGGACGCGCCGAACAGGACGGCAGAAGACAGACGGGCAAGCCAAAGGGGAGCGGGCATCGGAAGAGCATCCTGCCGGGGAAGATGCCCTCGCGCTAACACAGCCCGTCTTGGGACGGCAAAGTAATTCTGCTTGTTTTGAATCGATCTAAATTAGATCTATTCTAGAACTCATTGAGAGTGACATCGGGCTTTGAAGACGACGCTCTTGGGAATCCTATCATCGTCTTGCTCAACCGAGGCGTTCCGGCCCTCCATCGCCTCGCGCGCCCGCACTGCGAAACGCCGGGCGAGCGGCGCGACCTCGGCCGCGTTGGCGGCCGAAGCCGTGCCGGCGCGGACCCGGTCGGCGATGCCAACGAAGATCACCGCGAAGCGGAACAGCGCGAAGACGAGATGGAAGCGCAGGAGCGGCGCCGTCGGCACGGCATGCTCGTAGTAGTGCGCAAGGAATTCGGCCTCGGCGGGAATGCCGAGCGCGGCACGGTCGAGCCCGAGGATGCCGCCATATTCGTCGGGCGCCGTGTGCCAGGGCATGGCGCAATAGCCGAGATCGGCGAGCGGGTGACCGAGCGTCGACAATTCCCAATCGAGGATGCCGATCACTTCGGGCTTCTCGGGATGGAAGAGCAGGTTGCCGAGCCTGAAATCGCCATGGGCGATCGAGACCTGGCCGTCATCATCAGGCAGATGCGCCGGCAGCCAATCGGCAACGGCGTCGAGATCAGGGATCGGATCGCCCGGCGATTCCCGGAGCTGCTTGGTCCACCGCGCGATCTGGCGCTCGAAATAATTGCCCGGCCGACCGAAATCACCGAGGCCGACCTCATCGGGTCGGACGGCATGCAGCTTCGCCAGCGCCTCGGCCATGCCGAGATAGAGACCATGACGCTCGGCCGGCTCCAGCCCCGGCAGCGCGCAATCATGGAAAACCCGGCCTTCCAATCGCTCCATCAGGTAGAAAGGCGTGCCGAGTGGCTCGGGATCGACATGGAAGAGCACGGCGCGCGGCACCGGCACGTTCGTCTTCGACAACGCCTCGAGCACGCGGAACTCGCGGTCGATCGCATGGGCACCGCGCAAGATCGGCCCGGCCGGCTGCTTGCGCAGAACGAGGCGGCGCGTCCCCCAATCGACGAAATAGGTCGGGTTGGACTGGCCGCCGCCGATGCGTTCGAGGGCAAGCTCGCCAGCCCCGAAGCGCTCCCGCAGGAGGTTCTCCAGGGCGGCCGGATCAAAATCGACAGTGGAAAGCGCCGGCGCTGCCATCGCCTCAGCCCTGCGCCTCACCGGCCACGGGCCAATGCCAGAAATCCCGGCCCTCCTGCGTCAGGAAGCGGTTCAACACCATCTTGTGGACCTCGTCGGCGCCATCGACCAATCGTGCCTGACGGGCATAGCGGTAGATCCACTCCAGCACGGTGTCCTTGGAATAGCCGCGCGCGCCATTGACCTGGATCGCGACATCGGCGGCATCGTGCAGGACGTTCGCGACCTGGACCTTGGCCATCGAGACCTCCTTGCGGGCGAAGCCGCCGCGATCAAGCTCCCACGCCGCCTTCATCACCAACAGGCGGCCGATCTCGATGCGCATCGCGAGGTCGCCGAGCTTGAGCTGGATGCTCTCGCGATCGGCGAGGCGCTGGCCGAAGCCGTAGCGCTCGGCGGCATAGGCCTGGGCGATCTCGATGCAGCGCTTGGAGAGGCCGAGCCAGCGCATGCAATGAGTCAGACGCGCCGGCCCCAGCCGAACCTGCGTCACCTTCATGCCCTTGCCCTCGCCGGCGAGCACGCTCTCGACGGGGATTTCCAGCCCGTCGAATTCGATCTCGCAATGGCCGCCATGCTCCTCCGGCCCCATGATCTCGATGCGGCGCAGGATGCGCCAGCCCGGCTGATCGGCATGGAAGAGGAAGGCGGTGAGGCCGTTGCGCGGATCGTCCGAGGTGCGCGCGACGAGGATGAAGTGCTTCGCTTCCTCCGCGCCGGTGATGAACCATTTGCGACCGCTGATCACATACTTGTCGCCGCGCCGCTCGGCCTTCGTCAGGATCATCGAGGGATCGGAGCCGCCGCCCGGATGCGGCTCGGTCATGGCGAAGGCAGAGCGGACCCTGCCCTCGACGATCGGCTTCAGCCAACGCTCCTTCTGCTCGGGCGTGCCGAGCGCTTCCAGCACCATCATGTTGCCGTCATCGGGCGCGGCCGAGTTGAACACGACCGGACCGAAGATCGAGCGGTTCATCTCCTCGTAAGCGACCGCCATGCCCACCTTGCCGAGGCCGGCACCGCCGGTCTCCGGCTTGAGCTGCAGGCACCACAAACCTGCGGCGCGAGCCTTGGCCCGCATCGTGTCGAGCAAAGGCAACGCGATGTTGCCATGGGCGTCGTAGGAAGCCTGGTCGGCTTCGAGCGGCAGGATCTCGCGCTCGACGAAGGCCGCGATGCGCGCGCGATAATCCTCGATGCGGGGGGAAATCTCGAAATCCATGGCGGTGCTCACAGGGACGAAACGAGGTGGCCGCCATCGACCTCGATGGTGGAGCCGGTGATGTAGCTGCCGGCGCTCGACGCAAGCAGCAGCAGGGCGCCGTCGAGCTCCTCCGGCTGTCCGAGCCTGCGCTGCGGGATGCGCTTGATCAGCTGCAGCCCGGCTTCGGTCGCGAAGAAATCGCGGTTGATGTCGGTCTCGATATAGCCGGGGCAGAGCGCGTTGACGCGGATACGATCGCGCGCCCATTCGAGCGCGAGCGCCTTGGTCAACTGGATCACGCCCGCCTTCGAGGCCGCATAGGCGCTGACGCCGCCAGCGACGCGATGGCCGAGGATCGAGGCGATATTGACGATTGTGCCGCCGGTGCCGCTCTCGCGCATGCCGCGCCCCACCGCCTGAGCGACGAGGAAGACGCCCTTCAGATTGGTGTCGAGCACCGCATCCCACGCCGCTTCGGAGAGATCAGCGGCCGGCCCGGCACCGCTGACGCCGGCATTGTTGATCAGGATGTCGAAATGCCGGCCCGCGAGCGCCTCCGCGACCGAGGCAGCGTCAGCCACGTCAAGCACAAGGCCTTTCGCGCTGCCGCCCGCCCTGGCGATCTCCGCGCCCGCCTCATCCAGGGCGGATTGCCGGCGGGCCGCCAGCGTGACCTCCACACCATGATGCGCGAGCAGCCTGGCGAAATGCAGCCCCAGCCCACCGGACGCACCTGTCACCAGGGCCGTCTTCCCCGAAAGATCCTCGAACATCAGGCATCCCGCTTCGAACAGCCGTAACTGTCGGCCGGTTGTCGGCCGCGATCAAGGCGCCCGCCATGCAAAAAGCCCGACGCATCGCGCCGGGCTTCTGCCAATTCATGATGGCCGATCGACGGCCGCCCCGTCACTGCCAGGTCTGGCGGCCGTACCAGGCATCGACATCGCTGCGGGCCTTGTCCTTGGCGAGGCCGTAGCGCTCCTGGATCTTGCCTTCGAGCTGGTCGCGCTTGCCGGCGATGACGTCGAGATCGTCATCGGTCAGCTTGCCCCACTGCTCCTTGACCTTGCCCTTGAGCTGCTTCCAGTTTCCTTCGACGCGGTTCCAGTCCATCGGGACCTCCTCATGCGAGTGTGGATTCGAGAAAACAACGCGCCAGCGGCGCGATTGTTCACCGATCGCCTCATCAGAACAGCGGATGCGCGGCAGAACGGACGCGATCGATGATGAAGCGAAGGAGATGATCCATGCGCTTCCTCATCGAGACTTCGCTGGCCGCAACGCTTGCGGGCGGGCTCGCTCCGGCAGCGGCCCAATCCCAGCGGCAGCAGAACGTCATGACCCATATCGGGCGCGCCGTGGCGCTCAACAACAAGTGCCCGGCGCTCAAGCCCAACAACCTGATCATCGGCATGGTGACACGCCAGCACGGCATCGCCATGAACCGCGCGCCTTATAGCGACATCATCGTCGCCAAGGGCGCGGAGTACGCCCGCGAGATCGCAGCCCTTGATCAGCAGGCGGCCTGCGATCTCGGGCGGAAGCTCTATGGCCCGCAGGGCGAGAAGGTGCCGAATTTCCTGCGCTGAAGCGGCACATTAAATTACCCGGATAAAATTCTTGCCTTATTAAAACCCGGGCATTATTGAGCACCCATCACGAACGAGATGGGTTGAACCGATGCAGATGGCGGACAGGAAGGCGGCCACAGCCGCCTACAAGGAGCGGAAAACGGTGGCGGGCATCTTCGCTTTCCGCTGCGAGGCCGCCGGGCTGACATGGGTCGGGCGGGCGCCCGATCTCGCGACGATAGAGAACCGACTGCGCTTCACCTTGCGGCATGGCAGTCACCGCCAGCGCTCCTTGCAGGCCGCCTGGAACGCAAATGGCCCCGAGGCTTTCCGCTTCGAGGCGCTCGAAAGGCTGGAAGACGAGGACATCGCCTATGTGCTGGATCGCGTGCTGAAGGAGCGCCTCGCCCATTGGCAGGCGAAGCTCGGCGCCGAGGCGCTCTAGGCAGCGAAATGAAGCGGTGCTGGCGCGCCGCTCAATCGTCCATCTTGAGGGCGGCGATGAAGGCTTCCTGCGGGATTTCGACCTTGCCGAACTGCCGCATCTTCTTCTTGCCTTCCTTCTGCTTCTCCAGAAGCTTGCGCTTTCGGGTCGCGTCGCCGCCATAGCACTTGGCGGTCACGTCCTTGCGCAGCGCCCGGATGGTCTCGCGGGCGATGATCTTGCCTCCGATCGCGGCCTGGACCGGGATCTGGAACATATGCGGCGGGATCAGGTCCTTGAGCTTCTCGCACATGGCACGGCCACGGGCATCGGCGCGCGAGCGATGGACCAGCATCGAAAGCGCATCGACCGGCTCGGCATTGACCAGGATCGACATGCGCACGAGATCGCCTTCGCGATAATCGGTGATCGCATAGTCGAAGGAGGCGTAGCCCTTCGAGATCGACTTGAGCCGATCGTAGAAATCGAACACGACCTCGTTCAGCGGCAGGTCGTAGACGACCTTGGCGCGCGAGCCGACATAGGACAGGTCGGTCTGGATGCCGCGGCGATCCTGGCAGAGCTTCAGGACGGAACCGAGATACTCGTCGGGCGTGAAGATCGTCGCCTTGATCCAGGGCTCCTCGATGAATTCGATCTTCATCACGTCCGGCATGTCGGCCGGGTTGTGCAGCTCCAGCGTCGAGCCATCGCGCAGCTTGAGATGGTAGACCACCGACGGCGCGGTCGAGATCAGGTTGAGGTTGAACTCGCGCTCCAGCCGCTCCTGGATGATCTCCAGATGCAGCAGCCCGAGGAAGCCGCAGCGGAAACCGAAGCCGAGCGCGGCCGAGGTCTCCATCTCGTAGGAGAACGAAGCATCGTTCAGCCGCAGTCGGCTCATCGCGGCGCGCAGCACCTCGAAATCGGCGGCGTCGACCGGGAAGATGCCGCAGAACACCACCGGCTGCACCGGCTTGAAGCCCGGCAGCGGTTCGGCGATCGGCTTCTTCTCATCGGTGATGGTGTCGCCGACGGCGGTATCCGCGACTTCCTTGATCGAGGCGGTGAAGAAGCCGACCTCGCCGGGGCCGAGCTGCTTGACCTCGGTCATCTTGGGCTTGAACACGCCGACGCGATCGACGCCATAGGAGGCGTTGGCCCGCATCATCCGGATCGTCATGCCCTTCTTGAGCACGCCATCGATGACGCGCACGAGCACGACGACGCCGAGATAGGCGTCGTACCATGAGTCGACCAGCAGGCACTTGAGCGGCGCATCGGGATCGCCCTTCGGCGCCGGCAGCTTCTCGACGATCGCCTCCAGCACGCCCTCGATATTGAGGCCGGTCTTGGCCGAGATCGGCACGGCCTCGGAGGCATCGAGCCCGATCACGTCCTCGATCTGCTGCTTGATACGCTCCGGCTCCGCGGCCGGCAGGTCGATCTTGTTGAGGACGGTGACGATCTCGTGGTTGGCGTCGAGCGCCTGGTAGACGTTGGCGAGCGTCTGTGCCTCGACGCCCTGCGAGGCGTCGACGACCAGGAGCGAGCCTTCGCAGGCCGCGAGCGAGCGCGAGACCTCATAGGCGAAGTCGACATGGCCGGGGGTGTCCATCAGGTTCAGGACATAGTCCTTGCCGTCCTTGGCTCGGTAATCCAGCCGCACCGTCTGCGCCTTGATGGTGATGCCGCGCTCCTTCTCGATATCCATCGAGTCGAGGATCTGGTCGCTCATGTCGCGGGCCGCGACGGTGCCGGTCTGCTGGATCAGACGGTCGGCCAGCGTCGACTTGCCGTGGTCGATATGGGCAACGATCGAGAAGTTGCGGATATTGTCGATGGAACGGGTGCTCATGCGCGCGCCATAGCAGTGATGCTGCGTGGCGCCAAGCGGCTGGCCGCAAAAGGCTCCTTCTATGGCAGCACTTGTAATTCCAATATCTAAGAATTATTCTCTGTTCATGGAGATCGACCACGATGCCGAGATCGACCGGCTGCTCGGACAGCGCCTCAAGGCGGCCCGCCAGCGCCATGGCCTGACGCTCGATGCGCTGGCCGAGCGCAGCGGCGTCAGCCGCGCCATGATCTCGCGCGTCGAGCGCGGCGAATCGAGTCCGACGGCGGCGCTGCTGGTCCGGCTCGGCTCCGGACTCGGCCTCTCGCTCTCGGCGCTGCTGGAAGAGGATGCAGGGAGCGGGCCGCTGGCGCGCCGCGACGCGCAACCGGTCTGGCGCGATCCGGCGAGCGGCTATCTGCGCCGCAACGTCTCGCCACGCGGGACGGGATCAGGCTTCGAGATCGTCGAGGTCGAATTGCCCGGCGGAGCGGAAGTGCGGCTCGACAACGCGACCGGTGCAGCGGCGCTCGACCAGCAGATCTGGGTGCTGCGCGGCCGGCTCGACCTCACCGTTGAAGGCATCCGCCACGAACTGGCCGAGGGCGACTGCCTGCAAATGCACCTGCGCGGCCCGATCATCTACCGCAATCCGGGCGAGGTACCCGTCCGCTATGCCGTCATCCTCGTCGCGGGAAGCGGCGCCTTTCCGGGACATATCGCATGAACGCGAGCGCTTTCACCGTTGCCATCAAGACACTCGACGCCAAGGCTGCCGAAGCCACTATTCCGGCTCTCGCGGAAATCCTGCGTGACAGCGTCGCCAACGGTGCTTCGGTCGGCTTCATGAGGTGGAACACCGCCGCCGACTACGAACGCTTCTGGCGCGATGTCGCGGCGGGCGTCGCGGGCGGACAAGTCATCCTGCTGATTGCCCGAAACGAGGACGGCATCGTCGGCACGGCACAGCTTCACCTGATCGGCAAATCGAACCAGCCGCACCGGGCCGAGATCGCCAAGGTGCTGGTGCATTCGCGCGCGCGGCGGCAGGGCATCGGCGAGGCGCTGATGCAGCGCGCCGAGGCGATCGCGCGGGAGAAGGGTCGCGACCTGCTGGTGCTCGACACCGACGAGCACAGCGCCGCGCGCCGGCTCTATAACCGGCTGGGCTGGACCGAGGCCGGCACCATCCCGCGCTATGCGCTGATGCCGGATGGCGCCGATTGCGGCTCGACGTTTTTCTACAAGAGCCTCGCCTGAAGCTCAGCCCTCGGCGCTGCCGCGGATGTAGGGCTCGACCGGGCCCTTGAGCGTGATCGTCATCGGCCGGCCGAAGCGGTCCTTGGCATTGCCGGCGGAGACCTTCACCCAGCCCTCGGAGACGCAATATTCCTCGACATTGGTCTTCTCGACGCCCTTGAAGCGGATGCCGATGTCACGCGCCAGCACCTCTTCATTGTAGAAGGGGCTGTCCGGATTGACGGAAAGACGGTCGGGAAGCTGCTCGGACATGGCTCGCACCTGAATTGCGGAATATGTTGCTTTGCCCGCTCGATAACCGCTTCCGCCCGCAAAGCCAACTCAGGGACTTGAGGCTGGCTTAGCGGCTGCCGTCGAGCAGCCGCCCGACGACCTTGGCGGTATAATCGACCATCGGAACGATGCGGGCGTAGTTCAGGCGCGTCGGCCCGATGATGCCGACCACGCCGACGATGCGCTGCTCGGCGTCGCGGAAGGGCGCGGCGACCATCGACGAACCTGACATCGAGAACAGCTTGTTCTCCGAGCCGATGAAGATGCGCACGCCGTCGCCATCCTCGGCGCGCGTCAGCAGGTCGATGACATCGGTCTGCGTCTCCAGATCGCCGAACAGCATGCGGATGCGCTCGAGATCCTCCTGCGCCCGGAGATCGTCGAGCAGGTTGGCCTGGCCGCGCACGATGAGATGGCGGTCGCTGCCGGGGCCGGCCTGGGTCGCGATGCCGCTTTCGACGAGCCGGGCCGTCAGTGCGTCGAGCTCGCGCTCCATCAAGGCGCGCTGCCCGCCGATCTCGCCGCGCAGTTCGGCGAGTGTCTTGCCGAGGATGCGGGCGTTCAGGAAATTCGCAGCCTCGCTCAGCGCCGAGGCCGGCAGCCCGGGCGGGAGCGCCAGCAGGCGGTTCTCGACCGTGCCGTCCTCCGAGACGAGCACGACGAGGGCGCGCAGCGGATCGAGCCGGACGAATTCGATATGCTTCAGCCGGACATCGGCCTTGGTGGTGACGACGACGCCGGCGCCGCGCGACAGGCCGGAGAGCAGCGCAGAGGCTTCCGTCAGGGTCTGGTCGAGATTGCGATTGCTGGCAGCGACCCTGATCTGGGCCTCGATGCGCGAGCGTTCGTCCGCGGTGAGATTGCCGACCTCCATCATCGCATCGACGAAGAAGCGCAGCCCCCGCTCGGTGGGCAGGCGACCGGCCGAGGTATGCGGCGCATAGATCAGCCCGGCCAGCTCCAGATCGGTCATGACATTGCGCACCGTCGCCGGCGAGAGCGCCATCGGCAGCAGGCGGGCGATGTTGCGCGAGCCGACGGGCTCGCCCGTCGTCAGATAGCCGTCGACGATCTGGCGAAAGATCTCGCGCGAGCGCTGGTCGGTCTCGACCAGGCCGCTGATCGTCTCGGGGCGGGGCGTATGCGCGCTCATGAACCTTTTTCAGGCGAAATGTCGGTCTCGTCCTATTGTCGTCACGACGGAGGCGCGGATCAAGGGGCAAGCCCCGCCCGCGCCTTGCCGTGCGCGGCGCAAGCGCCTACAAGCCGCCACTTCCCCGCAAGACAGGACAGTTTCATGCGACCCTCCAAACGCGCCGCCGACGAGATGCGCAAGGTCACGCTCGAACGCGGCGTGGTGCGCTATGCCGAGGGGTCCTGCATGGTGACGTTCGGCGAGACCAAGGTGCTCTGCGCCGCGACCGTCGAGGAAAAGGGGCCGCCGTGGCTGCGCGGCACCGGCAAGGGCTGGGTCACCGCCGAATATTCGATGCTGCCGCGCGCCACCCATGAGCGGACGCGCCGCGAGGTCACCTCCGGCAAGCCTTCGGGCCGCACGCAGGAAATCCAGCGCCTGATCGGCCGCTCGTTGCGCGCCGTCGTCGATCTCACCGCGATCGGCGAGCGCCAGATCGTCGTCGATTGCGACGTGCTCCAGGCTGATGGCGGCACGCGCACGGCTTCGATCACCGGCGCTTGGGTCGCGCTGTATGACGCGCTGAAATGGATGGAAGGGCGCGGCCTGCTCAAGGGCACCAACCCGCTCAAGGACCATGTCGCCGCGATCTCCTGCGGCATCGTCGCCGGCAACCCCGTGATCGATCTCGACTATGTCGAGGATTCCGGCGCGCAGACCGACGCGAATTTCGTCATCACGGGCTCCGGAGGCATTGTCGAGGTTCAGGGCACGGCCGAAGGCGCGCCCTTCTCGGAAGAAGAGCTGCTCGCGCTGCTCAAGCTCGCCAAGGGCGGTGTCGCCAAGCTCGTCACGCTGCAGAAGGCGGCGGTGGCCTGAGCATGAGCCCGCATCGCCTCCTCACCGGCAAGGTCGTGATCGCGACCCATAACCAGGGCAAGTTGCGCGAAATGCGCGAGTTGCTGGCGCCCTATGGCATCGAGCTCGTCTCGGCCGGGGAGCTCGGCCTGCCGGAGCCGGTCGAGGATGGCTTCATGTTCTCGGAGAATGCGGCGATCAAGGCGGTCGCTGCGGCGAGCGCCAGCGGGTTGCCGGCGCTCTCCGACGATTCCGGCATCTGCATCGACGCGCTCGACGGCGCGCCCGGCCTGTTCTCGGCCAACTGGGCCGGACCGGGCAAGGATTTCGCCCCCGCGATCGGGCGGGTGCAGATGGAACTCGCCAAGCGCGGCGCGATCACGCCGGACAAGCGCAAGGCGCATTTCGTCTCGGCCCTGGTGATCGCCTGGCCGGACGGGCATCAGGAGCTGTTCGAAGGCCGCGTCTTCGGCACGGTGACCGAGCAGGCGCGTGGCGCGGGCGGCTTCGGCTACGATCCGATCTTCCTGCCCGATGGCCATCACAAGACCTTCGGCGAGATGAGCGCGAACGAGAAGCACGGCATTCCGGCGGATGGTTCGCCCGGCCTGTCGCATCGCGCGCGCGCCTTCCATGAACTCGCCGCCGCCTGCCTGAGGAAGCCGGCGTGAGCGCCCCGGCCGCCCTCGCCGCGCGGCCTTCCACCTCGCATCCGACCGCGGATGCGGGCTTCGCCGTCTATGTGCATTGGCCGTTCTGCCTGGCCAAATGCCCCTATTGCGACTTCAACAGCCATGTGCGGCTGCAGCCGCCGGACCAGCAACGCTATATCGCCGCCTTCCGTCGCGAGATCGCGCATCGCGCCGCGCTGGTACCCGGCCGCACGGTCTCCTCGATCTTCTTCGGCGGCGGCACGCCCTCGCTGATGGAGGGCCGCACGGTCGGCGCGATTCTCGATGCGATCGGCGAGTACTGGACCGTCGACCCCAATTGCGAGGTTTCGCTGGAGGCCAACCCGACCAGCGTCGAGGCCGGGCGCTTCCGCGATTTCCGCGCAGCCGGCGTCAACCGCGTCTCGCTCGGCGTGCAGGCGCTCAACGATACCGATCTCAAGGCGCTGGGCCGGATGCATTCGGCCGAGGAAGCGCTGGCAGCCGTCGCGATCGCGCGGCAATATTTCGAGCGCTATTCCTTCGACCTGATCTATGCCCGCTCACCCTTGCAGACACCGGCCTTGTGGCGCACCGAGCTGGAGCTGGCGATCAGCCATGCGGCCGAGCATCTCTCGCTCTACCAGCTCACGATCGAGCCCGGCACCGCCTTCGAGCGGCTGTTCCGCGCCGGCAAGCTCGCCATTCCCGATCACGATGCGGGTGCAGCGCTCTACGAGACGACGCAGGAGATCACCGCCAGGCACGGCCTGCCGGTCTACGAGATCTCGAACCATGCGCGGCCCGGCGCCGAATGCCGGCACAACCTGGTCTACTGGCACTATGGCGAATACGCCGGCATCGGCCCCGGCGCCCATGGCCGGTTGGTGACGGCTGAGGGCCGCATGGCGCATTCGACCGAGAAGCGGCCGGAAGTCTGGCTGGAACGCGTCGAGGCCGAGGGCCATGCGCTGGTCGAGAACGACCGGCTCAGCGAGGAAGCCCAGGGCGACGAATACCTGCTGATGGGCTTGCGCCTCGTCGAGGGCATCGATCCCCAGGTGTTCAGGGCGCTGGCCGGTCGCGCACTCAACGCCAAGCGCGTCGGTAGCCTGATCGAGCAGAAACTGCTGATGGAACGCGCAGGCGGGCGGCTCGCGGCAACGCCTGATGGCGCGCTCCTGCTCGATGCGCTGGTGGCCGATCTGGCGGCTTGAAGCTTGCCGTCATTCTCGGGCGGAGCGAAGCGCAGACCCGAGAATCTCATGACGAGAAGTAGCCGGTTTCCAAGATGCTCGGGTCAAGCCCGAGCATGACGGCACCCTTGCAGGCTCAGCCCTTCCCCAGCCGCACGCCCGTCTTCGGATCGAAGATGTGGATCTTGTCGGGATCGACGGTGATCCAGAGCCGGCCTTCCTGCGCCGCGACCTCGCCGGTCGCCGCCTGCATCACGAAGGGCTGGCCGGCGAGCTTGCCGTGGAAGAGCTGGGTCGCACCGAGCTCCTCGATGAACTCGACGTCGAAGGGCAGCGAACCGGCCTGGCCTTCGGAGGCGATCTCGACATCCTCGGGGCGTAAGCCCACCTCGACCGGGGCCTGCGCCGCGAGATCCTCGCGCAGATCGCGCACCTCGATGATCGCGTCGCCGAGCGCGACGATGCCGGGGCCGTCGACCATGCCGGGCAGGATATTCATCGGCGGCGAGCCGATGAAGGTCGCGACGAACTTGCTCGCCGGCTTGCGGTAGACCTCGGCGGGCAGGCCGATTTGCTCGACCTGGCCGGCATTCATCACCACAAGCTTGTCGGAGAGCGTCATCGCCTCGACCTGGTCGTGGGTGACGTAGATCGCGGTGACGCCCAGCGCGCGCTGGAGCTTCTTGATCTCGACACGCATCTGCACGCGCAGCTTGGCGTCGAGGTTCGAGAGCGGCTCGTCGAAAAGGAAGACCTGCGGCTTGCGCACGATGGCGCGGCCCATGGCGACGCGTTGGCGCTGGCCGCCGGAGAGCTGGCGCGGCCGGCGCTCGAGGAAGGGCTCGATCGCCAGGATGCGGGCGGCTTCCCGCACGCGCTTGTCGATCTCGTCCTTCGGCGTGCCGCGATTGCGCAGGCCATAGGCCATGTTGTCGTAGATGTTCATATGCGGGTAGAGCGCATAGTTCTGGAACACCATGGCGATGTCGCGGTCGGCCGGCTCGATCTCGTTGACGACGCGGCTGCCGATCGACACCTCGCCCGACGAGATCGTCTCCAGTCCGGCGACCATGCGCAGCAGCGTGGACTTGCCGCAGCCGGAGGGGCCGACGAGCACGCAGAAGCCGCCGTCGGGGATGTCGAACGAGACGCCCTTCACGGCCTCGACGCCGCCGGCATAGACCTTCTTGACGTTGGTGAGGGTGACCTGAGCCATTCGCGGGTTACTTCTCGGTTTCGACCAGGCCCTTCACGAAGAGCCTCTGCATGGCGATGACGACGAGGACGGGCGGCAGCATCGCCAGCATGGCGGTGGCCATGGCGAGCTGCCATTCCGTCAGGGCGTCGGCGGTGACGATCATCTTCTTGATGGCGATGACGATGGTCTGCATCGAGTCCTTCGTCGTCACCAGCAGCGGCCAGAGATACTGGTTCCAGCCATAGATGAACTGGATGACGAAGAGCGCCGCGATCGTCGTCATCGAGAGCGGGAGCAGCGTGTCCTTGAAGAACCTGAACGGGCCGGCGCCGTCGATCTTCGAGGCCTCCAGCAACTCGTCGGGGATCGTCATGAAGAACTGCCGGAAGAGCAGCGTGCCCGTCGCCGAAGCGATCAGCGGGATGGCGAGGCCCTGATAGGTGTCGAGCATGTTGAGATCGGAGACGATCTTGAAGGTCGGGAAGATGCGGACCTCGACCGGGAGCATCAGCGTGATGAAGATGATCCAGAACGCCGCCATGCGGAACGGGAAGCGGTAATAGACCACCGCATAGGCCGAAAGCACGGAGATGAAGATCTTTCCGAGCGCGATCGCCATCGCCATGATGAAGGAATTCAGCATCATGTGGATGACCGGCTCGCGCGTCGTGCTCGACGTGCCCACGAACAGGATGCGGTTGTAGTTCTCGAAGAAGTACGGGCCGGGATAGAGCGGCATCTGGCCGTTGATCACGGTCGCGGCGTCCCAGGTCGAGGCGACGAAGGTCAGCCAGACCGGGAAGGCGACGATCAGCACGCCGATCGTCAGGATGACATAGGCGATCAGGTCGCCCAGGCGGCGGTCCTCGACCATCAGGCGGCCCTCTCCATCGCGCGCAGCAGATTGGCCAGCGCATCGGCGCAGGCATCGAGACAGGCCTGGCCCTTCTGCGGCGTGGCGCGGCGGGCATCGCCGACCACGCCGGTCTCGGTCATCTCCCGGAAGGAGCGGTGGCGCGAGACGACCTGCCGGCGGGGCGCACGGTTCAGCGCGCCGAAGGCTTCGGACAGGCGCGGCTCGCGGACCGAGCCCGGCGCCAGCACCATCATCATCGAGGTCTCGACCTCGCAGGCATGCTGAACGCCCTTCTGATCCTCCAGGAGAGGGCCGAGCGCCTGTTCGGCCAGCATGAAATAGGTGGTCACCTCGACATGCAGCCGAGTCTCGCGGGCGAAATCGGGCAGGAAGGCGGTGAGCGCTGCAATGTTGCCGCCATGGCCGTTGACGATCAGCACGCGGTGGAAGCCGTGGCGCTCGATGCTCTTCAGGAAAGACAGCAGCACCGCACGGTAAGTCGGGATGTCGAAGGTAAAGGTGCCGCCAAAGGCCATGTGGTGCTCGGCCATGCCGCACCAGAGCGTCGGCGCCACGACGACGTCGACATCGTCGGCCCGCTCGGCCGCAGCCTTGCAGACGCCGCCGCACAGGATGGTGTCGACGCCGACGGGCAGATGCGGGCCGTGCTGCTCGATCGAGGCGACGGGGAGGACGACGATCGCGTCCGCCGCCGCCTTGACCCGCAGTTCCTCGGCGGTCAGGTCCTGCCAGAGTACGGAGGCCATCAGTAGCTCACCTTGCGCTCGATGAAGCGGAACTGCACCGCGGTCAGTCCGATCACCATGATCAGCAGCAGCACCGATTGCGCCGCCGAGCCGCCGAGATTGGAGCCGCCCTTGCCGTCGGAGAAGACCTTGTAGACCAGCGTCTCGGTCGCGCCCGAGGGGCCGCCCCCAGTCACCGTGTCGATGATCCCGAAGGTGTCGAAGAAGACGTAGACGATGTTGACGACGAGCAGGAAGAAGGTCGTCGGCGAGAGCAGCGGGAAGACGATGGTCCAGAACCGGCGCATCGGCCGGGCGCCGTCGATCACCGCCGCCTCGATCACGCTCTTCGGGATCGATTGCAGGCCGGCGAGGAAGAACAGGAAATTGTAGCTGATCTGCTTCCAGGTCGCGGCGAGGATGACCAGCAGCATGGCGTGGTTGCCGTTGAGGCGCGGATTCCACGGGATACCCAGCGATTGCAGGCCCCGCGCGAGCATGCCGAGCGAGGGATCGAACATGAACAGCCAGAGCACGCCGGCGATGGCGGGCGCCACCGCATAGGGCCAGATCAGCAGGGTCTTGTAGATCTCGGCACCGCGGATCTGCCGGTCCGCCATCACGGCGAAGAGCAGTGCGATCGAGAGCGAGAGAACGCAGACGAAGGTGGAAAAGATCGCGGTGTTGACGAAGGCCTTGAGATAGCCGGGATCGGCAAAGAGCGCCTGGTAGTTCTCGAACCAGACGAACTGCGTCGAGATGCCGAAGGCATCCTCGAGCAGGAAGCTCTGCCAGACCGCCTGGCTCGCCGGCCAGTAGAAGAACACGATGGTGATCGCGAGCTGCGGCAGAAGCAGCAGGAAGGGGATCGTCAGCCCCTTGAAATATGCGTTCTTCTGCATCGGCTTCCTTGGAACGAGACGGCCATCCCGGGCGCAATTGCCCGGGATGGCCTCAGCTATGCAAGAGCGAAATGCTCAGCGGGCCGCAGTGCGCTCGAACTGGCGCAGCATCTGGTTGCCGCGCTCGACCGCCGCATCCAGCGCCGCCTGCGGCGACTTCTGGCCGTTCAGCGCCGCCTCCAGCTCCTCCGACCAGATGTCGCGGATCTGGACGAGGCTGCCGTAGCGCAGGCCCTTCGAGTTG
Organism: Allobosea sp. AK1; assembly: GCF_006714945.1. Taxonomy (NCBI): domain Bacteria; kingdom Pseudomonadati; phylum Pseudomonadota; class Alphaproteobacteria; order Hyphomicrobiales; family Alloboseaceae; genus Allobosea; species Allobosea sp. AK1. The sequence continues at coordinate 2,627,328 of NZ_VFMG01000001.1, read as the reverse complement.
TCGGTCGGGGCCTTGTTGGTCAGCTCGAGGATCGGGGTCTCGAGATAGGGCTTGTCCTTGTAGAAGCCGGACGCCTTGACCTTCTCATAGGCAGCCTTGGTGATCGGCAGGTAGCCCGACTCGGTATGCAGCTTCACCTGGCGGTCGACATTCGAGAGGAAGGTGAAGAACTTGGCGACACCCTTGTATTCGTTCGCCTTCTTGCCGCCCATCACCCAGAGCGAAGCGCCACCGATGATCGAGTTCTGCGGAGCGCCCTGCACGTCGGCATAGTACGGCATCGCGGCGTTGGCCCAGTCGAACTTGGCGTTCGCCTTGACGTTTCCGAAGAAGCCCGAGGAGGTCAGGAAGATCGGGCATTCGCCCGAGGTGAAGCGGCCTTCGCCATTATTGGTGCGGCCGGAATAGTCATAGGTCTTGTCCTTCTGCAGCTCGACCAGGTTGGTCCAGTGCTTCAGGAAGGCCGGGCTCTTGTTGAAGTTCAGCACGGCGTCGGCGCCGGCCATGCCGTTGACCTTGGTCGAGAGCGCGATGTTGTGCCAGGCCCCGAACTGCTCGATATTGGCCCAGGGCGCCCAGGCGTTCGAGACGCCGCATTTGTCGTAGCCGGCGGCCTTCAGCTTCTTGGCGGCCTCGAAGGTCTCGGGCCAGGTCTTCGGCGGCTTCTCGGGGTCGAGGCCCGCCTTCTTGAAGGCGTCCTTGTTGTACCACATCACCATCGACGAGGAGTTGAACGGCATCGAGAGCATCTCGCCCTTGGCCGTCGAATAATAGCCGCTGATCGCCGGCAGATAGGCGCTCGGATCGAATTTCTCGCCGGCTTCCTTCATCATCTCGTGGACCGGCTTGATCGCGCCCTTGGCCGACATCATCGTGCCGGTGCCGACCTCGAAGACCTGCAGGATGTGCGGCGCCTGGCCGGCGCGGAAGGCGGCGATGCCGGCGTTCAGCGTGTCGGGATAGGAGCCCTTGTAGACCGGAACGACCTTGTAGTCCTTCTGCGAGGCGTTGAAATCCTCGGAGAGCTTGACGACGACGTCGTTATTGGCGCCGGTCAGCGCGTGCCACCACTGGATCTCGGTCTGCGCGAGGGCAGGCGAGGCGCCGGCCAGCGCAAAGGCCGCGACCGACATCAGGATGCGCGATTTGATGCTCATGGAATGTCTCCCTTCCGCGGGCGGGCGCCGCCGCGGTTCTTGTCGTTGGTGCGCAAGCTAGCATGAAGCGCAGGCGACATTTCAATGACAAATCGATGACGACCAGCGCAATCAGCCTATGGTCTGGGTCGGAGGTCCGGCATCGACCGTGACGGCCTCTCGCTTGCACATTCCGGCAGAACCGGCTGATCTGCGCTCCCCGATCCGAATCCGCCTGTGGATGCCACCATGCCCAGCCTCGACCTTGCCGTGACCACGACCCTGCCCGCGGATGCCGAGGCCGCCGCGCTCGCAGGCCGCGTCTGGCGTCCCGATCTCGGCGGGCCCGCCGTGGTGACGCTGCGCGGTGGGCAGGTGATCGATGTCACCCAGAGCTTCGCGACCAGCCGCGACCTCTGCGAGAACGCCGATCCGGCGGCTGCGTTGCGCGCGGCCCAGGGCGAGGCGATCGGTTCGCTCCCCGACATCCTCGCCAACACGCCTGTGGACGGCCGCGACCCGACGCGGCCCTGGCTGCTCTCGCCGCTCGACCTGCAGGCGGTGAAGGCGGCCGGCGTCACCTTCGCGGTCTCGATGCTGGAGCGCGTGATCGAGGAGAAGGCGCGCGGCAACCCGGCCGCCGCAGCGACGATCCGCGAGGAGATCGGCAAGCTCATCGGCGACGATCTCTCGAAGCTGAAGCCCGGCTCGCCCGAGGCGATGCATCTCAAGGAGGTGCTGATCAAGCAGGGCGCCTGGAGCCAGTATCTCGAGGTCGGCATCGGGCCGGATGCCGAGATCTTCACCAAGGCGCCGCCGATGTCGACGGTCGGCACCGGCGCTGACGCCGGCCTGCATCCGGCCTCGAGCTGGAACAATCCCGAGCCGGAGATCGTGCTGATCGTCGCCTCGGATGGGCGGATCATCGGCGCCACGCTCGGCAACGACGTCAACCTGCGCGATGTCGAGGGCCGCTCGGCCCTGCTGCTCGGCAAGGCCAAGGACAACAACGCCGCCGCGGCGGTCGGCCCCTTCATCCGCCTGTTCGATGCCGGTTTCACGCTCGACCATGTCCGCCGGACGACGGTGACGCTGACGGTCGAGGGGCAGGACGGCTTCCGGCTGGAGGGCTCCTCCTCGATCGCTAAGATCAGCCGCGACCCTGCCGATCTCGCGGCCCAGATGATCGGCCCGCATCATCAATATCCGGACGGGGCAGCGCTCTATCTCGGCACCATGTTCGCGCCGATCAAGGATCGCGATGCGCCCGGCGGCGGCTTCACCCATAAATACGGGGACATCGTCACCATCGCCGCGCCCGAGCTCGGCAGCCTGGTCAACCGGATGAAGCGCACCGATGAATGCGCACCCTGGACCTATGGCGCCTCGCATCTGATGCGTTACCTGGCTGGGCGCGGACTGCTCTGACCCGGCACCGGAACGGGCGAACTGACAGCAAGGCAGCAGCGGAACCGCGGGTTCTTACCGAAATTCGGCGAGAACCTGCCTTTCCGTCAGGCAGCTGGTAAGTTTTTTCTGCCACAGAGCGGGCTGGACCAGGAGGGTTCGGCGTGGCGATGAGCGAAATCGGGACAGAAAACTCCCAAGTCGACGGCAAGGATTTCATCGGCAAGGGAGCAGCGATGCGCTTGGCCGGCTCGCCCCTCGCCTGGATCGTGGCTTTCGCCGCATTGGCCGTCGCGGCGCTGATCCTGCCGCTGCGCCTGCCGCTCGGGCCCAATGCCTGGGATACGGTGGTCTATCTCGACGCGATCCAGCGCATCGGCCTCGGCCAGGTCCCGACCATCGATTTCTTCGCGCCGATCGGTCCACTCGGCTTCTATTTTGCCGCCGGGCTCGACGCCGTTTTCCCCGATGCGCAGCCGATGCTGCTGATCAACTGGGCGTTACTGCCGATCATGCTGCCGGTGCTGGCGCTGCTCGCCGGCGAGGTCGCCCGGCGCTCCCGCCCGCAGGCTTTGGCGCTGGTGCTGCCCTTCCTGCTGTTCGCGGCGCTGCCGATCAACCTGCACGGGCTCTACCCCTCGCCCGGCTTCGACGGGTACGGCTTCTACAACCGCCATGTCGCCTTGCAGCTCTACCTGCTGATCGCGACCCTATTGTTCGTGCCGCGGCGCAGCTTGCAGATCGCGCTCGTGGCCGTGCTGATGCTGACGCTCTTCCTGACGAAGGTCACGGGCGCCGTCTCCGGCACGCTCCTCGTCGGCTACGCCACGCTGAGCGGCCGGATGCGCTTCCGCGATGCGACCATCGCTGCCGGGCTCGTCATCCTCGCACTGGGCGTGCTGGAACTCGCGACCGGGCTCAGCTCCGCCTACATCATCGATATCCTGACCCTTCTCGGCCTCAACACCGGTACGCTGCTGCCGCGCTTCCTGACAGTGGCCTCGGTCAAGTTCAACGTGATCGGCCCGTCGCTGATCCTGCTCGCCGTGCTCGCCTACGCCTCCTGGCGCGACGGTTTACCGGCGACGCTGGCCGGCTGGCGGGCGCTCGCGGATGCACCGATCGGCTGGTTCGCAGCAGGCCTGTTCGCGCTTGCCCTGTTCGAGACGCAAAATACCGGCTCGCTCGAATTCATCGGCCTGTGGCCGATCCTCCTGCCGCTCATCCTCGACTGGTGGGAGCGGCGCGACGACCGGATGCGGCCGGTGGTCCTCGTGCTGACGCTCGCGGTCTCGCTGCCGAGCGCCGTCATCTGCATGGAGCGCGGGATGCGCGCGGTGATGGGCGGGGCGACCTATGTCGCACTCGACGTGCCCGATCTCGGGCCGCTCGGCCGGATCAGCGTCAAGCCGGACATCGCCGCACGCGCCGCCGCGATGCTCGACCACTACGCGACGCAGCCCGAAGGCTATCGCGACCTGATCCGGCGCGACATCCTGCCGTCCTACATCCTCTATTCGGAGATCGACTACCAGGCGACCTGGATGCTCGAGATCCAGCAGGCGGTGACCGCGATCAAGGCCTGGGAAGCCGCCAACAAGCGCGAGCTCAACGGCTTCTTCACCTTCGATTTCGTCGATCCGCTGAACTATCTGCTGCAGCGCACGCCGCCGCGCGTCGTGCCAGTCGGAGTCGACCCCGGCCGCAGCACGCCGGACCTGCAGCCGGGCACCATCGAGGCGCTCAGGCAGACCGACGCGATGCTGATGCCGAAATGCCCGGTGACGACGCCGCGCGAGATGATCCGCAGCCATTTCGCCGCAGCGCTCGAAGGGCGCGAGCGGATCGCGCTCGCGCCCTGCTGGGACATGTATTTGCGGAAGTGACCGGGATCAGCCGGCCGCGGTCTGCCCGGCTTCCCAGCCGAGGATGGCGCGCTTGCGCGTCAGGCCCCAGTGATAGCCGGTCAGCGCGCCGGACTTGCCGATGACGCGGTGGCAGGGAACCACGAAGGAGATCGGGTTCTTGCCGACCGCCATGCCGACGGCCCGCGCCGCGCTGGGCTTGCCGATATGGTTGGCGACCTCGCCATAGGTCGTGGCGCAGCCGACGGGAATCCGGAGCAGCGTCTCCCAGACCCGCACCTCGAAATCGGTGCCGATCAGGACGACACGCAAAGGCGTCTCCGCCGACCAGGCCTTGGGCTCGAAGATGCGGCCGGCATAGGGCGCCGTCAGGACCGGGTCGTAGTGATAATCGGCATGGGGCCAGCGCCGCATCATGTCGGCCAGCGCTTCGGCCCGCCCGCCGACGACCTTGCCGCCATCGGCGCTGTTCGAGACCCAACCGAGGCCCGCGAGGCCGCGCTCCGTGATCACCACCAGCGCCTCGCCGAAAGGCGATGCGTGGAAGCCATAGGAGAGCTTGAGACCTTCGCCGCCGGTCTTCCATTCGCCGGGCGACATCGCCTCATGCGTCACGAAGAGATCGTGCAGGCGGCCCGGGCCAGAGAGGCCGACCTCAAGCGCCGTGTCGAGAATGCTGGCCGAGGACGACAGCAGCCCCTTGGCATGGTCGAGCGTGATCGCCTGCAGGAAAGCCTTCGGCGTCAGGCCGCACCAGCGGCGGAAGAGGTGATGGACATCGGTCGGGGTCGCGCCGGCGGCTTCGGCGATCGCCTCGATCGTCGGCTGCTCGCGCCAGTTATGGGTGATGAAGGAGAGGATGCGCCGGACGGTGTCATAGTCCGAGCCGGGGGCGACGGCCGGGAAATCGGCCTCGCTTGGCATCGCATCGGTGGCGCGCGCCAGCACCGCATTGGAGAAGCGCGTCGGGGTCATCGCCGTTTTCATGGGAGCATGAGCGTTCATGGGAACCTCGCATCGTTCGTCATGATGCGAATCTAGGGTGCCCACCATGCCGTTCCCACCCGAAAGCTGGCAAGGGCGGGGTTGCGCGGCAGCGCGGCCGGGCATCTAACAGCACCATGTCCTCTCCCGCCGATGCCATCATCGATCTCTACCAGCGCCACGCCGCCACCTATGACGGCCTGCGCGGCAAGACGCTGATGGAAGGCCCGTGGCTCGCGCGTTTCCGGGACCTGCTCGCGCCCGGCGCCACGATCCTCGATATCGGCTGCGGCACCGGGCAGCCGATCGCCCGCCATTTCATCGAACACGGCCATGCCGTCACCGGTGTCGATTCCGCCCCGGCGATGATCGCGCTGGGCCGGACCCGCTTTCCCGAAGGCGACTGGCAGGTCGCCGACATGCGCCGCCTCGCCCTTGGCCGCCGCTTCGACGGGCTGATCGCCTGGGATTCGTTCTTCCACCTGACGCCGGAGGACCAGCGCGGCATGTTCAAGGTCTTTGCGAGCCATGCCGCGCCGGGCGCGGCCCTGCTGTTCACCAGCGGCCCGGCGCATGGCGAGGCGATCGGCAGCTTCGAAGGCGAGGCGCTCTATCATGGCAGCCTCGATCCCGGGGAATACCGGACCCTGCTGGCGGAGAGCGGTTTCGCCGTCATCGACCATATCGTCGAGGACCCAAGCTGCGGCGGCCATACGATCTGGCTCGCCGCAGCGGCTCAAGGCGTGCCGTAATCCGGCCCGCGGCGGGCGCTCGACAGGGCCGAGCCCAGCGCATCGGCGAAGCCGGAACGCTCCTGCGGCGAGAGCGCGGAGGCGATCGCGACGCTCTGCCCGCGCGAGACCAGCGTCAGGGCGAGCAGGCCGTAATCCTCGTCCGTCTGGCGTTCGAGCCGGGTCCAGGCCGGATTGAAGCGCCAGACCGCCTCGCGCCCGTGATGCGAGACCTTGCGCAGAAAAACCTCCAGCGGCGTCACCACGATGCGCTCGAAGGCGCGCGCATGCCGGAAATTGACGTGGAAGGCGACGAAGAGCGCGACGATGTCGAGCCCGAAGAAGCCCGCGACGGGCCAGGCACCGAGCAGGACGAAGGGAAGCGAGGAAATCACGCTGGCGAGGCAGACCAGCGTCATCACGATGCGGAAGCCGTTCTGGCCGAGCGAGCGGTGCGGCGTGATCGTCGCGTCGAAGACCGGCCGCTGCGACGCGTCCGCGATCTCGCGGCCAAAGCTATCACTGCCGGGGCTATTGCCGGGTGTCATGCGACGATTATAACGCCGTCATGGATCAGCGGAACAGGCCCCCTCGCACGGCTGCGCCGGCAAAGCGCATCACGTTGCCGCGCGCGCGCAAGCCGGCGGAGATCCGCGAGATCTTCACCCGCTTCCAGGCCGCCAATCCCGAGCCCAAGGGCGAACTGGAATCGGTGAACGCCTTCACACTGCTCGTCGCCGTCGTCCTGTCGGCGCAGGCGACCGATGCCGGCGTGAACAAGGCGACGCGCGCCCTCTTCGCCATTGCCGACAGCCCTGAGAAGATGCTCGCGCTCGGCGAGGAAACTGTGCGCGACTACATCAGGACCATCGGGCTCTACCGCACCAAGGCAAAGAACGTGATCGCGCTCTGCGAGCGGCTGATCGTCGAATTCGGCGGCGAGGTCCCGGCGACGCGCGAGGCATTGGAGAGCCTGCCCGGCGTCGGCCGCAAGACCGCCAATGTCGTCCTCAACATCGCCTTCGGCGAGATCACCCATGCGGTCGACACCCATGTCTTCCGCATCGCCAACCGCCTGCGCATCGCGCCGGGCAAGAACGTGCTGCAGGTCGAGCTCGGGCTGGAGAAGGCGGTGCCGCCGGAATTCGGCCGGCACGCCCATCACTGGCTCATCCTGCACGGGCGCTACACCTGCAAGGCGCTGCGGCCCGAATGCGTCCGCTGCATCCAGAACGACCTCTGCGATTCCGCGGACAAGCGGATCGCCTGAGGCTCAGTAGCCCCGCGCCGGGTCGACCAGGTTGAGCAAGGGCTCGCCCGCCTCCAGCCGGCCGATCTGCTGGGCAACCGCCGTGGCGATCGCTTCGGGTTCCGACATCGCCGAGTTATGCGGCGTCACCGTCACGCCCGGATGGCTCCAGAGGGCTGAGTCCACAGGCAGCGGCTCGGCCTCGAAGACGTCGAGCGTCGCGCCCTTGAGCGTGCCGGCATCGAGCGCGGCGAGGATGTCGTCCGCGACCTGCAAGCCGCCGCGCCCGGCATTGATCAGGAACGGCCCGCCGAGGCGTCCGTCCTGCGCGAGGCCCGAAAGTAGCTCGGCATTGATGATGCCGCGCGTATCCGGCGTCAGCGGCAGCAGGCTGACGAGGATGTCGGTACGGGCGAGGAACGCCTTCATGCCGTCCTCGCCAGAGAAGGTCTGGAGACCCTCGATGGTCTTTGGCGAACGGCTCCAGCCGGCGACGTCGAAGCCGATGATGGCGAGCTTGCGCGCCGCGTCCTGACCGAGTTCGCCCAGCCCCATGACGCCGACGCGGACCGCGCGGGCGGCCGGCTGGTTGCGGTCGTCGTCCCAGAGCGCCTCGCGCTGCTGGCGGTCGTAGCGGCGCTGCTGGCGCAGGTAGATCAGACAATGCAGGACGATATATTCGCTCATCCGGGTCGTCAGGTCGGGATCGACGATGCGTGCGATCGGCGCCGCCGGGAGCTTGTCGTCGGCGAAGAGGAAATCGACGCCGGCGCCGAGCGAGAAGATCGCGGCGAGGTTGGGCAGGCCGGTCAGGCTGCCGGGCGGGTGCTTCCAGCTCGCGACGTAATGCACGGCGCGACGGTCGAAGGGCTCGCCGAGGACGACGACAGGCATATCCGGCAGCAGCGCCTGGAAGCGCGCCCGCCAGTCCTCGATATGCCAGCCGGTCATGGCCAGAAGCAAACTCATCCCGACACCCTCTCCGTAATCCGTTCCGCGACCAGCGGGCCGCGCGCCGCACCCTCTCCGATCCAGTAGGCCTTGCGCAAGCGCTCGCTTGCCGCAGCGTAGCCGTCCTCGTTGCGGGCATAGACAATGCCGAGCGGCCGGTCGGGCCCGACGCCGTCGCCGATGCCTGCCAGCGCGACGATGCCGACGGCATGGTCGATCGGGTCCTGCGGCCGCACCCGGCCGCCGCCGAGCGCCACGACGGCAAGCCCGATCGCGCGCGTATCGACGGAAGCGACGGCCCCCGGCGTTTCGGGATAGACCGGCTTCACGACCGGCGCGGCGGCGAGATGCTTCTGCGGCGCCTCCAGCAGGTCGACCGGGCCGCCGAGCGCGACGATCATGCGGGCGAAGCGCTCCGCCGCGGCGCCGGAAGCGAAGGCCTGCTCGATCTTCGCACGGGCCGTGTCGAGATCCGGGGCGAGCTTGCCGAGCAACAGCATCTCGGCGGCGAGCGCGACCGTGACCTCGTGGAAGCGCGGCTCGCGGCGCCGCCCCGTCAAATGGTCGAGCGCATAGGCGACCTCAAGCGCATTGCCCGCGGCCGAGGCGAGCGGCTCGCTCATATCGGTCAGGAGCGCGTTGGTCGGCAGGCCGGCGCCGTTGGCGACGCCGACCAGCGCCTGTGCCAGCGCCTGCGCCTTACCGTAGTCGGGCAGGAAGGCGCCGGAGCCGAACTTCACGTCCATGGCGAGGCCGTGCAGGCCGGCGGCGAGCTTCTTCGACAGGATCGAGGAGACCAGCAAGGGAATGGTCTCGACCGTCGCGGTGACGTCGCGGATGGCATAGAGGCGCTTGTCGGCTGGGGCGAGGTCGGCGGTCTGGCCGATGATGGCGCAACCGGCCTCGCGCACCACCTTGCGGAAGAGATTGATACCAGGCTGGGTGACATAGCCCGGCACGGCGTCGAGCTTGTCGAGCGTACCGCCGGTATGGCCGAGGCCGCGGCCGGAGATCATCGGGACATGGCCGCCGCAGGCCGCGACCGCCGCCGCGAGTGGCAGGCTCACCGTATCGCCGACGCCGCCGGTCGAGTGCTTGTCGAGCGCCGGGCCGGGCAGATCGTCCCAGCGCAGCACCGTGCCGGAATCCCGCATGGCGAGCGTCAGCGCCACGCGCTCGCGCTCGTTCATGCCGTTGAAATAGACCGCCATGGCGAAGGCCGCGGCCTGCCCCTCGCTGACCGACCCGTCCGGCAAGCCGGCGATGAGCTGGCGGATATCGGCATCGGACAGTTCCGCACCGTCGCGCTTGGCCGCGATGATCTCCTGGGTCAGGCGCATCAATAGCTCCCACGCGGCGCGGCATCGGGCGCGGCGCCATCGATGGCCTCGACGAGCGCGCCATAGAGGCCGCTGGCGCCGAAGCGGAAGGTCATGGGCGTCGCCCAATCCTCACCCATGATCGCATCGGCGAGATCGAGATAGCGCGTGGCATCGGCCAGCGTCCTGATCCCGCCGGACGGCTTCAACCCGACGGGGCGGCCTGCCTCCGCAATGACGTTCAGCATCACGCGCGCGGCGGGGATACTCGCAGAATTCGCGGTCTTGCCGGTCGAGGTCTTGATGAAATCGGCGCCGGCCGCGATGGCGAGCTCGGAGGTGGTCCTGACCTTGTCGAGATTGGGATATTCGCCGGTCTCAAGGATCACCTTCAGCCACCGCTCGCCGCAAAGTCCCTTGACGTTGCGGACCATGGCGGCCGCCGAGGTGACATGGCCAGCGAGAACCGCCCGCCAGGGCAGGACGAGGTCGATCTCGTCGGCACCGGCGGCGAGTGCCTCTTCCGTCTCGCGCATGGCCGGGGCGATCGGCGTGTCGCCATCGGGAAAATTCACCACGGTCGCGATGCGGACGGGGCCGTCTCCCAGTTCAGCGCGTGCCGTCGCGACGAAGCGCGGCCACAGGCAGATCGCAGCGACCGGCACCGGGCCCGACACGGCGCGCCGGCAGAGGTCGCGGGTGCCTTCCTCCGTGGCATCGTCGGCAAGATCGGTGAGATCGAGCAAGGCGAGCGCCCGCCGGGCGAGATCGGCATCGGACATGGCTTACAACTCCGACAGAAAGGCACGCAGCAGGCGCCTGAGCGCCCCTGCCGCAAGGGATGCGACATCGCGCGTCTCGGTGTGATGCGGCGTGCCGCCATGAAGGCCTGCACCCATATTGGTGACGATGGACAGGCCGGCGACGCGCAAACCGCAGCGCCGCGCCAGGATGACCTCCGGCACAGTCGACATGCCCACGAGATCGGCGCCCAGCACCTTCGCCATGCGGATCTCGGCCGGCGTCTCGAAGCTCGGCCCGGTGAACCACATGTAAACGCCTTCGCCGAGCGACAGTGCCGCCTTTTCGGCCGCGCGCTTGAAGCGGCCGCGCAGATGCGGGTCATAGGCATCGACCATGGGCACGAAGCGGCCGTCGCCCCTGTCGCCGATCAGCGGATTGGGGCCGTTCAGGTTGATATGGTCGGTGATGAGAGCAAGGCTGCCCGGACGCATCTCCGCCGAGAGCGAGCCCGCCGCATTGGTCAGGACCAGCGGCGGCGAGCCGAAGGCGGTGAGCACGCCGAGGGGCACCCGCATCACCGTGGAATCGCCGCCCTCGTAGTAATGGGCACGGCCCTGGTAGATCAGCACCTTGCGGCCATGCAGCGTGCCATAGCAGAGCTGGCGGGCATGGCCGGAGACCTCGCCACGCGGGAAGCCGGGCAGATCGGCATAGGGAATGCGGATCGCGTCCTGGACATCCTCGGCGACGGCGCCGAGGCCGGTGCCGAGCACGATCGCGCAATCGATCGCATCGATACCCCGGTCCGCCAGGATGGATGCCACCTCGTCGCAGGCCGGATCGGCCGCCATCGCATGCTCCCTTCCGGCCGCCGGAGCAGCCCAAATCACCGCGGCAAATTGGCCGGTCCGAAGGAGGCTGGCAACAGTTCCTCCAGCGTGAAGCGCACCCGGATGCCCTCCGGCCCGGCGATGGCGACGGGGGTCTCCGGCAATGCGAATTCGCGGATGCGCTGGCGGCAGGCGCCGCAGGGCGTGACCAGCTCGGCCCCCTCGCCGAAAACGAGCACCGCCCGGATCGCCTTCCCGCCGGCCGCGATCATCGCCGCGATCGCGCCGGCCTCGGCACAGGAGCCGACGGGATAGGCGGCGTTCTCGACATTGCAACCGACATGGACGGCGCCGTCATCGGCCAACAGCGCGGCGCCGACCTTGAAGCGCGAATAGGGCGCGTAGGCGCGCGGCTGGATGGCGGCGGCGGCCGCAAACAGGGCCTCGAAATCGATATCGGCCGGCAAATCAGCGTTCCTTGACATAGGGCAGGCCAGAGGCTTTCGGCGGTGTCGCCCTGCCGATGAAGCCGGCGAGCAGGATGATGGTCATCAGATACGGCAAGGCCTGGATCGCTTCCACCGGTACGAGGCCGATACCGGGCAATGTCACGCCCTGAAGCCTGATCGCAACCGCATCGAGCAGGCCGAAGAGCAGGCAGGCGCCGAGCGCAGGCACTGGCCGCCAATTGGCGAAGATCACCGCCGCAAGCGCGATGAAGCCGCGTCCAGCCGTCATATGGGGCAGGAAGCCGGCAGATTGCGCCACGGCGAGATAGGTGCCGCCGATGCCGCAAAGCACGCCGCAGATCGCGACGGCGCCATAGCGCAGGCCCGCGACCGAAAGGCCGGCGGTATCGACCGCCGCCGGATTCTCGCCGACGGCGCGGATGCGCAGGCCGAAGCGCGTGCGCTTCAGGACGAAGGCCGTGACGACCACGCAGAGGAATGCGAGATAGGCCGGGGCGGCATGACCGGAAACCACCTCGTCATAGATCAGGCCGAACCCGGGGACGTGCTCGCGCGCCCAGCGGGCGAAGGGCAGGGTGAGGTCGCCGAAGCGGGCCGTACCTTCGAGCGAGGGGGTGCGCCCGCCCTGCCCGTACCAGGCATTGCCGAGCACGACCGTCAGCCCCGCCGCCAGCATGTTGATGGCGACGCCGGAGACGATCTGGTTGCCGCGCCAGGTGATCGCGGCGAAGCCATGGACCAGCGCCAGCGCCAGCGATGCCAGAATGCCGGCGCCAAGCCCGATCCAGGCCGAGCCGGTGGCGAAGGCCGCGACCGCCGAGGCGAAGGCGGCGACCAGCATCTTGCCCTCCAGACCGATATCGACGACGCCGGCCCGCTCCGACCACAAGCCCGCCATCGCCGCGCAGATCAGCGGAATCGACAGCCGGATCGTCGAATCGAGGATGACGGCGATGAGCTGGAGCAGGTCCATCAGGCCGCTCCCCGGTCGACGCGCAGCACGGTCGCAATGGCCCGGCGGAACAGCCCGTCCAGCGCACCGGCGAAGAGCACGAGCACGCCGCCGATGACCACGACCATGTCGCGAGTGATGGCCGGCTTGTCGAAGGAGAGCTCGGCACCACCCTGGTAGAGCACGCCGAAGAGCAGGGCGGCGAGGCCGACGCCGGCCGGATGGCCACGGCCCATCAGGGCGACCGCGATGCCGACGAAGCCGTAGCCGGCGGTGAAATCGAGCACGAGCCGGTGCTGGACGCCGAGCGCCTCGTTGACCGCGAGCCCACCGGCGAGCGCGCCCGAGATCGCCATGGCGATCATGGTCACAGTGGCGGGCGAGATGCCGGCATAGGCGGCGGCGCGCGGATTGGCACCAACAGTCCGGATCGCATAGCCCAGTCGCGTCCGCCAGATCAGCAACCAGACGGCGAAGAGCGCCATCAGGGCCAGGAAGAAGGCGCTGTTCAACGGCGTCGCGGGCAAAGTGAAACCGAAGGGCGCCAGCAATTGGTGCATCGGCGTCAGGATGGCGCCCGCCGGGAAATCCGGTGTTTCCGGCTGCATCGAGCCGGGCTTGCCGATGATCTCGCGCAGCAGATAGACGATCAGCGCCGCCGCGACGAAGTTCAGCATGATCGTGGTGATCACGACATGGCTGCCGCGCTTGGCCTGGAGCCAGCCGGGAATGAAGGCGTAAGCCGCGCCGCCCGCCGCCGCCGCGAGGATTGCGAAGGGCGCCGCAAGGAAACCGGGCAAGGCGGGGACCGCGAGGCAGGCGATCGCCATGGCGATGCCGGCCACCGTCGCCTGCCCCTCGCCGCCGATATTGAACAGGCCGGCATGGAAGGCGACGGCGACCGCAAGCCCGGTGAAGATGAAGTTGGTCGCGTAATAGAGCGTGAAGCCGATGCCCTCGGCGGTGCCGAGCGCACCGCGCAGGAGGAGTACCGTCGCCTCCAGCGGGTTCTCGCCGATGCCGACGACCACGAGCCCGGCGACGAGAAGTGCCGCGGCGACTGAGACCAGCGGCACCAACGCGACATCGGCCCAGCGCGGGAGGTCGACGGGCGCGGCGCTCATGCCGCCTCGTCCGCCACGCCGGCCATCAGCAGGCCGAGATCGCGCTCGTCGGCCTTCTCCGCCGACCGCTCGCCGGTGATCCGGCCGCCGCATAGGGCGATGATCCGGTCGGAGAGCGCCATCACCTCCTCGAGCTCGACCGAGACGAGCAGGATCGCGACGCCCTGATCGCGCAGCGCCACCAGCCGGCGATGGATGAACTCGATCGCGCCGATATCGACGCCACGCGTCGGCTGGCCGACGAGCAGCACCTTCGGGCCGCGCTCGATCTCGCGGGCGAGAACGATCTTCTGCTGGTTGCCGCCGGAGAATTTCGCGGTCTTCAGCGCGGGGTCGGGCGGGCGCACGTCATAGGCCGCGAAGGCCTCGCGGGCATGGGCCTCGATACGGGCCGGCGAGAGCAAGGGGCCGGAGCCGAAGGCTGGGTCGTGCTGGTAGCCGAGAATGGCATTCTCGGCGGCGGAAAAGGCGGTGACGAGGCCGCTGCGCTGGCGATCCTCGGGAATATGCATCAGGCCGCGCTGGCGCAGCCGCGCCGGATGGCGATCCGCCGCCGCGAGAATCTGGCCGCCCAGCCGGATCACGCCGCGGCTCGGCTGGATCAGGCCCGCCAGCACCTCCAGCAATTCGCTCTGGCCGTTGCCGGCGACACCGGCAATGCCGATGATCTCGCCTTCATGGAGCGTGAGGTTCACGTCCTTCAGGGTCTCGGTGCCGCGCCCGTCGCGGCAGGAGAGGCCGACCGCTTCGAGCACCGGCGCGCCGCGCTCGTGCGGCCCCTTCTCGACGCGCAGCAGCACGCGCCTTCCGACCATCGCCTCGGCCAGGGCTGGCGGCGAGGTTTCGGCGGTCGCGACATGGGCGACCATCTCGCCACGGCGCATCACCGAGACCCGGTCGGTCACGTCCATGATCTCGCGCAACTTGTGGGTGATCAGGATCACCGTCTTGCCCTGCGCCTTCAAGGCGCGAAGCAGGGCGAAGAGCTGGTCGGCCTCGGCCGGGGTCAGCACCGCGGTCGGCTCGTCGAGGATCAGGATCTCTGCGCCGCGATAGAGCGCCTTCAGGATCTCGACGCGCTGCTGCAGGCCGACGGAGAGTTCTCCGACGATGGCATCGGGATCGATCGCGAGACCGTAGTCCCGCGAGAGCCGGGCAAGCGCGGTCCGCGCCTTGCCGATGCCGCCTTTCAGAAAAGCTCCGCCTTCGGCGCCGAGCACGACGTTCTCGACGACGCTCAGCGTCTCCACCAGCATGAAGTGCTGATGGACCATGCCGATCCCGGCCGCGATCGCATCGGCCGGGGAGCGGATGCGGCGCGGCGCGCCCGCGATCCTGATCTCGCCGGCATCGGCCTCGTAGAAGCCGTAGAGGATCGACATCAGCGTCGACTTGCCGGCACCGTTCTCGCCGACGATGCCGTGGATCGAGCCGGCCGCGACCGAGAGGGACACGTCCCTGTTGGCCGCAACCGGGCCGAAGCGCTTGGAGATGCCGGTGAGCGCGATGGCGGGCGCGGGCCTCAAGGGAGCGGCCCGCGCCTCACATCGTGCATTTCTGGTCGGACATGTAATCGTGGACCTTGACGGTGCCGGCGATGATATCGGCCTTGGCCTTGTCGGCGGCGGCCTTCATCTCGGGCGTGATCAGGCTCCGGTTGTTGTCGTCCAGCGCCCAGTCGATGCCGCCTTCCTTGAGGCCGAGCACCGAGATGCCCGGCTTCCAGGAACCGTCCTGCGCCGCCTTGAACGAGTTGTAGGCGGCGATGTCGACGCGCTTCAGCATCGAGGTCAGCACCTTGCCGGGATGCAGGGCATTCTGGTTGGAATCGACGCCGATGCCGAGCTTGCCGGCATCCGCTACCGCGCGGAGCACGCCGATGCCGGTGCCGCCGGCAGCGTGATAGACCACGTCGGCGCCGCGATCGATCTGCGACTTGGCGAGCTCGCCACCCTTGACCGGGTCGTTCCAGGCCGCCGGGGTCGAGCCGGTCATGTTCTGGAAGATCTCGGCATCGGCCTTGCCGGCCTTGACGCCCTGGACATAGCCGCAGGCGAATTTGCGGATCAGCGGGATGTCCATGCCGCCGACGAAGCCGACCTTGCCGGATTTCGAGGCCATCGCCGCGAGCAGGCCGACGAGATAGGAGCCTTCATGCTCCTTGAAGACGATCGACTGCACGTTCGGGAGGTCGACGACCATGTCAATGATCGTGAATTTCAGGTTCGGGAACTCGGCCGCGACCTTCTGCAGGGCGGTCGCCTGCGAGAAGCCGACCGCGATGATCGGCGAATGGCCGTCGCGGGCGAAGCGGCGCAGCGCCTGCTCGATCTGGGCGTCGTTGGTCGGCTCGAAATCGCGGAACTCGACGCCGGTTTCCGTCTTGAACTTCTCGGCGCCGATGAAGACGCCCTCGTTGAAGGATTTGTCGAACTTGCCGCCCTTGTCGTAGACGACCGCCGGCTTGATCGGCTGGGGCTGCGCCAGTGCCGCGACAGTCGAAAGCACGACGCCGGCAAACGCCGCCGCGAAAGAACCCAAACGCATGGAAGCGATCCCCTGTTGCAGCCGGGCGCCGTTGTCCGGCCCTCGATCGCGGCACGATGACATGGCTGCGCGACGCGGCCAAGCTGGCGAAAGGTCATGTTCATCACGACCGCGCGGCCGCGCCGCAGGGCGATTGCCCTGGAGCCGCCACCGGCCTTAGGCTGTCGCCCATGATGCTGAACGACGACGAGATCGAGCGCTATGCGCGCCATATCGTCCTGCCGGAGATCGGCGGGCCGGGGCAGCAGCGGCTGAAGAACGCGCGCGTGCTGGTCGTGGGCGCCGGCGGACTCGGCGCGCCGCTGCTCCAGTACCTGGCGGCTGCTGGGGTGGGGAAGATCGGCATCGTCGACGACGACATCGTCTCGCTCTCGAACCTGCAGCGCCAGACCATCTTCACGAACGAGGATATCGGCGCGCACAAGGCGGTGGTCGCCGCGCGCTTCGTGCGCAACCTCAACCCGAATGTCGTGGTCGAGGAGCATGTCACGCGGCTCGATCCGCATAATGCCCGCGCGCTGATCGCCTTCTACGACGTCGTCGCCGAAGGCTCCGACAATTTCGCGACGCGCTATGCCGTGTCCGATGCCTGTTTCCACGAGCGCAAGCCGGTGGTGATGGGCGCGCTCGGGCGCTTCGACGGTTCGCTGACCACGATCCGCGCGCATGAGATGGGGCCGGACGGCAAGCCGAACCCGACCTGGCGCTGCCTCTTTCCGGACGCGCCGCCGCCCGGCGCGATCCCGACCTGCGCGGAGGCCGGCGTGCTCGGCGCCCTGCCGGGAGTGATCGGCTCGCTGATGGCGCTGGAGGTCGTGCGCGCCATCACCGGCTTCGGCGAGCCGCTCGTCGGAAAGCTCCTGCTGGTCGATTCCCTGACGATGCGCTTCGAGACGCTGCGCTATGGCTGGGACGAAGCCAATCCGCTGAACGGGCAAATCCTGGCCGAAGGCCGATCTTAACCCGGATCTGCTAACCAATCCCCGTCGAAAGCACGGGGAAGGGCACAATGCAGGCCGGCGGCACGATCGAGGCGGAAGTTGCGACCGAGGCGCGGTGGCTTCCGAGCCTGCCGCTCGTCCTGCTTGGCGCTGCCGTCGTGATCTGTGCCCTGCTGCTGACGGTGCCCCTGACGCTGCCGCTCGGGCCGATGTACTGGGACCTCGTTCTCTACCTCGACGCCGCCAACCGGATCGGCGACGGCCAGGTGCCGCTGATCGATTTCATCGCACCGGTCGGGCCGCTCGGCTATTGGCTCTTCGCCGGGTTCGATGCGCTGTTTCCACGCGCACATCCTCTGCTCACGGCGCAATGGTGCCTGTTCGCGGTGACGGCTCCGGCGATGGCGGTCATCCTGCACACGGTCGGCCGGCAATCACGCGCCAGGGCGATGGCGCTGCTCCTGCCCTATCTCGCCTTCCAGATCCTGCCGATCAATGTCGAGCACTACTCCTTCTTTCCGGGCACGGACGGATTCGGCATCTACAACCGGCATGTCAGCATCGTGCTCTACGTGCTGGTCTGCGGTCTGCTCTTCCTCCGCGGTCCGGCGCTCGCCGCCATCATCGGCTGGACGCTGATCACGCTGTTCATGATCAAGATCACCGGCTTCCTCGCCGGCGGCCTGGTCACGGCTTTCGCGCTCGCCGCCGGGCGGATCGGCCTGCGCCTGGCCCTGACGGTCGCAGCCGCCGCTGGGTTGGTGTTGATCGGCTTCGAACTCGCGACCGGCCTCGTCAGCGCCTATCTCGGCAGCATCCTCGCGCTGATCGCGATCAATGCCGGCGGCATCCTGCCGCGCTTCGTCCAGGCCGCCTCGCTGCATCTCGACATCGTCGGCGCCGGGGCGGCGCTCGTGCTTGCCCTGCTCTGGCTGGACCGACGCGACATCGCTGACACCGCGCTTGCGCTGCGCCGTCAACCGTCGGTGGCCAGCTTCATCCGCCTGCTCGACCGCGACGTCGCCTGGCTCGCGGTCGTCCTCGCCGCGGGGCTGTTCTTCGAGACCCAGAATACCGGCGGGCAGGCCTTCATCTTCATCTGGCCGGTGCTGCTGATGATCCTGTCGCGCTGGCTCGGCAGCGGCCGGCGCGGCGCGCTCGTTGTCTGCGGCCTCGTCGCCGCCACCGCCATCCCGCCGGCCGAAACGGTGCTCCAGCGCGGCGCACGGGCGCTGATGGCGCAGGCGGGCTATGCCGCCCTGCCGAACCAGCATCTCGGCCGGCTCGGCCAGGTCTCGCAACATGCCGACGTCATGAACCGCGCGAGCGCGATGCTCGACATCTACGCGGCTCATCCCGCGACCTTCCGGGAATTCACCGCACGGGAGATGCTGCCGTCACCGCAGCTCTATTCGGAGCTCGATTTCCAGGCGTCATGGCTCATGGCGGTCGACGAGGGGGTCGCGGCGATCCTGGCGCATGAGCAGGCGAGCGGGCGCCGCTTCGAGACGATCATGAGCCTCAACTTCGTCAACCCGTTCCCCGCCGTGATGGGCCGCAGCGCGCCGCGCGGCATCGCCATCGGCGCCGACCCGTTCCGGGCCGTGCCGAAGCCGGACGACGCCGAGATCACGCTCGCCCGCGAGGCGGATCTCGTGCTCTATCCGCTCTGCCCGGTCACGGTCGCGAACGAGGCCCTGCGCAAGATCTACGCGCCGGTCCTGACGGGCCGGCGGGAGATCGCGCTCGGGCGCTGCTGGAAGGGGTATGTGAAAGCGAGTTAGCGGCCGCGCTTCGCCTCGATCACGTCGAAGAGCTGCGCCGCAAGGTCCGGGCCGCCGAGCTTCTTGATCGCGCGCACGCCGGTCGGCGCGGTGACGTTGATCTCGGTGAGCTTGCCATGGATCACGTCGATGCCGACGAGCAGAAGGCCGCGCTCGCGGAGCGTCGGACCGATCGCCTCGCAGATCGCGAGCTCCTGCTTCGACAAGTCGGTCGGACGCGCCGCGCCGCCGCGCACCATGTTGGCGCGCAGGTCGCCGACCGCCGGGACGCGGTTGACCGCGCCCGCAGCCTTGCCGTCGATCAGGATGATGCGCTTGTCGCCCTCGGTGACCTCCTTGATGAAGCCCTGCACCACCCAGGGCTCGCGGAAGAGGTTGCTGAACAGGTCGAAGAGCGAGCCGAAATTCGGGTCGGTCTTGCTGGTCTTGAACACGGTCGCGCCGCCATGGCCGTAGAGCGGCTTCATGACGATCTCGCCATGCTCGTCGCGGAAGGCCTCGATCTCCGCCTTGTCGCGGGTGATCAGGGTCGGCGGCATCAATTCCGGGAAATGGGTGACGAGGATTTTTTCGGGCGCGTTGCGCACGGAAGTCGGGTCGTTGACCACCAGCGTCTTCGGATGGATGCGCTCCAGCATATGGGTGGTGGTGACATAGGCCATGTCGAAGGGCGGGTCCTGCCGGAGCAGCACGACGTCGAGCCCGGAGAGGTCGACCTTTTCCTCGGCGCCGGCAGTGAAATAGTCGCCCTCGACATCGCGCACCTTCACCGGACGCATCGGGGCGGTGACCTTGCCGTCGCGCATCGAGAGCTTGTCGGGCGTATAGGTGTAGAGCGTGTGGCCGCGCGCCTGCGCTTCCAGCATCAACGCGAAGCCGGTATCCCCGGCGATCCGGATGCGCTCGATCGGGTCCATCTGGATGGCGACGTTGAGGCTCATGACAGGCTTCCTGTTGCAGGCAGGCGGTTCTTATCGGACCGCGGACCGGGTTCCTGCAAGTGGGTGGCCTTGCGTCAGAGGACAAGCGCGAAGGCGGCCGGCACATGGCGCGGCCGACACCAGGGCGCCAGGAACACCGCATCGGCGCGCAGATGATGGCTGGCGGCCCAGGGATTGCGCGAAAGCCAGTGCCTTATGCGCCGCTCGACCAGGCGCTGCTTTTCCGGGGTGATCGCGATCATGGCGTCATCGAGGTGCCTACGCGCCTTGACCTCGACGAAGGCGATGGTGCGGCCGCGCTTCATCACGAGATCGATCTCACCGCCCTTGCCACCGAAGCGCCGCTCCAGCAGGCGGTATCCCTTCGCGGTCAGCCAGAGAATGGCGAGCCATTCGGCGCGGCGCCCGGTCAGGCCGGAGCGCCGCGCTTTACGGCTGCGCCCGTCCGGATCGGCGCCCGCCCGGCTCACGGATCGTCGCGGGTCAGTTCGAGCGCGCGAGCATAGACCTTGCGGCGCGGCTGGCCGGTCTCGGCGGCGACCTGCGCCACGGCTTCCTTCAGCGAGACCTTCGCCAGTGCCACGCGCAAACGCTCGTCGATCGCCTCGTCGGTTGGAACGAGATCGGCGGCGCCGGGCGGACCGATGATCACGACGATCTCGCCGCGCGCCTCCTCTTCGCCATCGTAATGGGCGGCGAGTTCGGGAAGCGTGCCGCGCCGGACCGTCTCGTAGAACTTGGTGAGCTCACGCGCGACGGCGCCGGGCCTCGCGCCAAGCACGGCGGCGGCGTCAGCCAGCATCTCGGCGAGGCGGCGGGGCGATTCGAAGAAGACCAGCGTGCCGGGAATGGCGGCGAGTTCGGTCAGGCGGGTGCGGCGCCCGCCCGATTTCGGCGGCAGGAAACCCTCGAAGAAGAAGCGGTCGGTCGGCAGGCCGGCCAGCACCAGCGCCGCCAGCACGGCGGAGGGGCCGGGAATGCCAGTGACGGGCAAACCTTCCGCCACCAGCTCGGCGACGAGCTTGTAGCCGGGATCGGAAACCAGCGGTGTGCCGGCATCCGAGATCAGCGCGAGCTTGCCGCCCTCGCGCAGCTTCGCCAGCACCTTCGGACGCATCTGCGTGGCATTGTGCTCGTGGTAGGGCAGGAGCGGCGTCGATATCCCGTAATGCGCCAGCAGCGTCTTCGACGTCCGGGTGTCCTCGGCCAGGATCGCATCGGCGGCGGCGAGCGTCGCCAGCGCCCTGAACGAGATGTCGCGGAGGTTGCCGATCGGCGTCGCGACGATGTGGAGGCCCGGCGCCAGCGGCTCGGCCTCGGCTCTCAGGCCGAAAGCGGTATAGCTGGGAGCGCGGGGGGTGGCGGCAGTGTTCGACATCCGATCACGCTGCCACAGCCGCCGCAGCGGCGCCATGGCGGGGAACGCCCGCACCGGTGCAACCCATAGTTAACAACTTGAAAATAGGCTTCCGGACTGGCACGAGAGGTCCGGGGGCATATCGGTTCCACAGGACCCATCGCCGGGCCGCGTTTCGCCGGCCCGGTCACGACTGGAGATCGCCCGTGTTGTATCATCGGCACCTCGCACCGATCCTGCGGTTCAAGACACGGGCCTTTGCGGTCCTGCTGCCGCTTGCGCTCGCCGCCTGCGGCGGCGGCACCTCGGGCCTGCCGGGCTTCGATTCGGGCACGCCCGCAGCCGGCGGCGGCGCGCCGACCGGGCAGACCATCGGCACCGGCAAGGTCAAGGTCGGCCTGATCCTGCCGCTGACCGCCGAGGGCCAGGGCGCGGTCGTCGGCAATTCGCTCAAGAACGCCGCCGAGATGGCGCTGGCCGAATTCCCGAATGCCGACCTGACCCTGCTGGTCAAGGACGATCGCGGCACGCCGGACGGCGCCCGCGCCGCCGCGCAGGAAGCCCTGTCGGAAGGGGCCGAACTGATCGTCGGCCCGCTCTTCGCGCCCTCGGTCCAGGCGGCCGGGCAGGTGGCACGCGGCGCCAACAAGCCGGTGATCGCCTTCTCCAGCGATTCCAACGTCGCCTCGCGCGGCGTCTACCTGCTCTCCTTCCCGCCCGAGAACGACGTCAACCGCGTGATCGGCTATGCCGCCCAGCAGGGCCGCAAGTCCTTCGCGGCGCTGGTGCCGGACACCGCCTATGGCAAGGTGGTCGAGGCCGCCTTCCAGCAGGCCGTCGCCAATCGCGGCGCTCGCGTCGCCGCGATCGAGCGCTTCAGTGCCGACCCGGCCGCGATGAAGGCCGCGATCCAGCGCCTGATGCCCTCGCTCGCCCAGGCCGATGCGCTGTTCGTGCCGGCCGCCGCCGACGCCATGCCGACGCTCGGCCAGCTCCTGCAGGAGGCCGGCTACAACCCCGCCAAGGTCAAGCCGCTCGGCACCGGCGTCTGGAACGATGCGGGCATCGCGCGCGTGCCGGCTATCCAGGGCGGCTGGTTCGCCTCGCCCGACACCGCCGGCTTCAACGCCTTCGCCGGGCGCTACCAGCAGCGCTTCAACGGCGCGCCGACCCGCACCGCGACGCTGGCCTATGACGCGGTCTCGCTGGCGGCGGCGCTGGCGCGCACGCAAGGCTCGCAGCGCTTCTCGGAAGCCGTGCTGACCAACGGTTCCGGCTTCGCCGGGGCGGACGGCGTCTTCCGCTTCCGCCCGGACGGGCAGGTCGAGCGCGGGCTCGCCGTGCTGGAACTGCGCAACGGCCAGATCGTCACGATCAACGCCGCGCCGCGCGATCTCGGCCCGCGCTCGCAATAAGACGCCCAACGAAAACGGCCGGGCAAGGCCCGGCCGCTTCCTCATCACGATGGGTGACGGGCCTCAGCTCAGCGGCGCGTATTTCACCACGCAACCATAGGCCTTGGTGCTGGCTTCCGAGACCGGCTTGCCGGCCTTGAGCTCTGCGACGGCCTGGCGGACATAGCTCTTGGCGCCTTGGAGGCTCGATGCCGCCGAGGTCGGCTTGTCGTCGATCGCGCCCATATAGGCGAGCGTGCCCTTGGGATCGATGATGTACATATGCGGGGTGGTCTGGGCGCCATAGGCCCGCGCGACCTTGCTGTTCGGGTCGAGCAGGATCCCGGCCGGCGCGGCGTTGCGCTGGACCGTGAGTTCCTTCGCCTTGGCGGCATCGACATGGCCCTGCTCGCCCTGCGGCGAGGAGATCACCGAGAGCCAGACCACGCCCTCCTTGGCCATGTCCTTCTGCAGGTTCTGCATGGTCGCGCTGTTGTAGTGCTTCCGGACATAGGGGCAGTCATGGTTGGTCCATTCGAGGATCACCGTCTTGCCGGCGAATTCCGAGAGATTGCGGGTCTTGCCCTCGACATCGACCGCCTGGAAGGCGGGGGCGGGCGCGCCCACCTTGGCCCCGCCTTGCGCGAAACCGGGGGCCGGGCAGGCAAGAGCCGCGAGGGCGAGGCCGGCGATGAAAGTCTGTCTGGTCAGGCTTTGCATGTCTGTCTCCCTGGGTTGATGTCGAACACCTATGGCAGTGCCGCCGCCGTCACATTGCGCCCGGCCGCACGCTCGGCCGCGGCGATCAATCCGTCCATGGTGAGGAGCTGCGGCAGGATCTCGGCCTGCGCCTCCTTGCGGGCGGGATAGAACAGGTAGAGCGGCACGCCGGCGCGGCCCTGCTCGGCCAGCGCCTTGGCGATGCGACTGTCGCGATTGGTCCAATCGGCCTTGAGATAGACGACGCCGAGCTTCGCGAAAGCGTCCTTCACCTCCTGCCGGGAGAGCGCGACGCGCTCGTTGGCGATGCAGGTGATGCACCAGGCCGCGGTGAAATTGACGAAGACCGGCTTGCCCTGCGCCTGCAAGGCCGCGACCCGCTCCGGCGACCAGGCCTCGACATCGCCGGCCCGCGCCTCGGTCGCCGCACCGGGAACGGCATTCTGCACAGTGAACCAGCCGGCGCCGAGCACGACCAGCGCCGCCAGAACCGAGCCGAAGGCACGTCGCGCGAACGATCCGCGTGTCACGCCGATAAGCCAGACGGCGAAACCCGCCGCCAGCACCGCGACGAGCGCAGCGAGCACGCCCTGCGGGCCGCTCTGCACCGACGCGACCCAGATCAGCCAGATCGCGGTCGCGAACATCGGGAAGGCGAAGGCCTGTTTCAGCACCAGCATCCAGCGACCGGGCTTCGGCAGCAGGCGCAGGAGGCTAGGCGCGAAGGAGAGCGCCACCACCGGCAGCGCGAAGCCCAGCGCCAACGCCATGAAGACGGAGAGGGCGACGGCTGGCGGCTGCGTCACCGCATAGCCCATCGCCGCACCCATGAAGGGTGCCGTGCAGGGCGTCGCGACCACCACCGCGAGCACGCCGGTCATGAAGGCGCCAAGCCGCCCGCCCCGGCTGGCGAGGCCATCGCCGAGCCCGGTGACGGAGGTGCCGATCTCGAAGGCGCCGAGCAGGTTGAGGCCGATCAGGACCATCACCACCGCCAGCGCGATGACGAGCGGCGGCGACTGGAGCTGGAAACCCCAGCCGACGCTGCTGCCGAGGCTGCCCAGCGCGATCACCGCACCGGCCAGCACCATGAAGGTGACGAGCACGCCGCCCATGAAGAGCAGGCCCTGCTCCCGGACCTCCGAACGGCTGCGATGCGCGAGCTGCGCGAAGCCGAGCGCCTTGATGAAGAGCACCGGCAGGACGCAGGGCATCAGGTTGAGGATCAGGCCGCCGGCAAAAGCGAAAGCCAGCGCCGCCCAGAGCGTCAGGTCGGCGCCCTCGGTCGGCATCGGAATCCGCACCACGGCCGGGCGCGCTTCAGGCGCCGCTGCCACATCTGCCGCCATCAGAGCCGGATCGGCATCGGCGAGCAGCGTCACAGCCCGCGGCATCCCTTCCTCGGTAAAGGTGAGGACGCCGGAGATTTCCGGCTTCGCCAGCTTGAAGGCACTCGAACGGGTCAACGTCAGCGCAGGCTTGTCGTCGGCCGCAAAAGGCTGCTCGGCCGCATGCTCGATCAGCGTATCGGAAACCGGGAAGAAACGCAGATCGTTGGCGCCTGCCGGCAGGCCGGGCAGATCGAGAACGAGCTTGCCGGCATCGTCGCGGAGCTTGCCGCGGAAGGCGGCCGGCTTGGGCAGCGCCGCGATGGCGGCATCGATGCGCGCCTCTGCCGCCTGATCGACTGCGCTTGCGGTGCTGATCGGAAGCTCCAGCGAGAAGGAGCCTTCCTCGGGAATGCAGATCTTCTCACAGACGAGCCAGGTCGCCTCGGCCTTCAGCGTGAAAGTCTCGCCGGGCCTGGCATCCGCCGGCACGGTGATCTCGAGCGGCAGCAGAACCGTGCCTTCGAAGCCGAAATTGACGAGGGGCTCGACCCGGATCGCCTTGGGTGCCGGCCACTGGATCTCGCCCGCGGTCGCGCCGGTCGGCAGGTCCCATTTGATCTGGGTCGGCTCGCCGGAATCGCCGGGGTTCAGCCAATAGGTATGCCAGTGCGGCGCGAGCTTCTGGACGAGCGCGAGCTTGAAGCGCTCGCCGGGCGCGACCGCGTCCCGGCTCGACAGCAAGGTCGCGGTGACGCGCGGCGAGGTGACGGGAGCGGATTCGGCGGCAACCGCCAGGCCGGGAACCAGCAGACCCAGCGCCAGCGCTGCGCCGCGCAGGAAACGCTTGCCTAGATATCGCCGCATGATGCCGTCGCCATCCCTGAACATCCCGACCCCATGCCTCATTCCGCCCTCGCCTGCCAATGACAAGGCAGTGAGGCGGGGTCGCGGGCATTCTGGGCGATCCGCCTTCGGGAGGCAGCGTGCCATGGTGTCGCCGCCCCCGGTGACGGGGCGGCGAGGCCGTTCAGATCGCGGCGCCGTCCGTGACGATATCGGCGCCGAGGCCCTGGCGGACCGCGCGCACGATCTCGGCTTCCGCCGCGGCACCCCGTTTGCGCGGACGGCTCGCGTCGATGCGATGCTCGGCGATGATCTGGCCGGGGGCACCTGACAGAACGACGACGCGATCGGCGAGATAGGCGGCCTCGTCGATATCATGGGTGACGAAGAGCACGGTCTTGCCGGTGCGCTGCCAGACGCGGATCAGCTCATCCTGCAGGTTCTCGCGCGTCAGGGCATCCAGCGCCGAGAAAGGCTCGTCCATCAGCAGGATTTCCGGCTCGACGGCGAGCGCGCGGGCCAGCGAGACGCGCTGGCGCTGCCCGCCGGAGAGCTGGTGCGGCCAGCGTTGGGCCAGCGGCGCCAGCCCAACGAGATCGAGCATCGCCGCAGCCTTGGCCAACCGCTCGGCACGGGGCGTGCGGCCTTCGAGCCCGAAGCCGACATTGGAGACGACCTTGCGCCAGGGCAGCAGCCGCGAATCCTGAAAGACCAGCGCGACAGGCCGGCGCGCTTTGTCCTTCGCGTTGATGACGACCTCGCCGCCGCTCGGCTTGGCGAGGCCGGCGATGACGCGCAGCAAGGTCGACTTGCCGACGCCGGAGGGGCCGACGATCGCCAGGAATTCGCCGCGCCCGACATTGAGGTCGAGCTTGCGCAGGACTTCGGTGTCCTCGCCGTCGCGCTTGAAGGTCAGCGACAGGCCTTTGATTTCGATCACGCTTTCCAACGCAGCACCCATTTCTGGAAGGCGACGAAACCGGTGTCGAGCAGGCCGTAGAGCGCCGCCATCGTCAGCATGTAGACCACGACGATATCGGTCGCGAGGAGGCTCGACGCCTGCATCATGCGCTGGCCGACACCGGCGACGCCGAATATCTCGGCCGCGACCACCGCCATCCAGGCCTGGCCGAGCGCCGTCCTGATGCCGACGAGGATGCCCGGCAAGGCCGCCGGCAGCAGGATCTTAAACAGGCGCTGCCAGGGGGAGCGGAAGCCGAAGGCATCGGCGACCTCGATGAGATCGCGGTCGACGCCGCGGATCGCGCCCTGCGCCGCGAAGAAGACGATCCAGAACACGCCGATCGCGATGATGAAGACCGCCGCGCCCGGCGTGACACCGAACCAGATGATGGCGAAGGGCACCCAGGCGAGGCCGGGAATCGGGCGTAGAACCCGGACGACCCAGGCCGTCGCCTCCTCGGCGGTCCGGGACATACCGATCAGTACGCCGAAGGCGATGCCGAGTCCGGCGCCAACAAACAGGCCGACGAAGTAGTGCCAGAGCGAACCTAGTATGGCCGAGAGCCAGGCGCCGGAGGAGAGCTCCCGCATGAAGGCCTTCGGCAGGGCGCTCGGCCCCGGCAGGAAGGCCGGATTCACCCATCCGAAGAAGGGCATCGCCTCCCAGAGCAGGAGGAAGGCGACGAGGCCCAGAAGGGCGAGGGCCGGAGCCCGTAGCGCAGTCACGATCTCAGCCGCCCGCCTTGACCGCACGCTCGTAGTACTGGGTCTCGAACAGCCCGTCGAAGGGGAGTTCCTTCTCCAGCGAGCCGAGCTTGACCTGGTAGGCCTGCATGGCGCGGGCGGGCTCGATGATCTTGCGCGGGTCGATCTCGAAGCGGCTCGCCGGCGAAACCAGCGCCTTCTGGATCAGCTCGGGATCGACGATGCCCTTGCCAAGCGCCGCGCCGACATGGGGCGCGGCCTTGGTCGGATCGGCCTTGATCAGCGCGGCCGCCTTGACGAGGCCGGAGACGAGGTTCTGCACGGCCTGCGGATTCTTGGTGGCGAAGGCGCCGGAGACGGCAACGACCGTGCCTGGCTGGCCCGGGAAGACCTCCTCGCCGCCGGCAATCAGCTTGATCTGCGGGTTGCGGGTCTGGAGGATCGTCAGCGCCGGCTCGCGGACCGAGCCGCCATCGACCGCGGCGGCCAGGATCGCCTGCTGGGTCGCGTCGATGCCCATCGGCACGATCTCGACATCGGCCTTGTCGACCTTCGCAACCTCCCAGAGCCAGTATTGCAGCGTCGTGTTCGGCACCGAGCCCGCCGGCTGGGTGGCAAGGCGCGCCGCCTTGCCGGTGGCAGTGCGGAAGGCCTTGAAGGCCGCAGCCGCATTCGTGCCGGCCGTGAAGAACTTGGTCAGGGAGGGCGCGCTGACGACGACATTCTCGCCGATCGCGGTCGAGGCGACGACGCGGATATCGACGCCGCGCGAACGGGCGACGGCGAGCGGCGCGACGCCGGCGACATAGACGTCGATCGTGCCCGACGCGAGCGCCTGGATCATGTTCGGGCCGGATTCGAAGACGGTGACCGCGACATCGATGCCGCCCTGCTTGAGCCAGCCCTCGCCATTGGCGACGAAGAACGGCGCCGTACCGACGACGGGGATGTAGCCGACACGCGCGGCGACGCTCTGGGCACGGGCCGGGCCGGCGAAGGGCATGGCCGCCGCGAGGCTCGACCCGGCGATGAGGAACTGGCGGCGATCCATCGTTCAAATCCTTCTCGAAAACAGGCCCGAACGAGCCCCCATTGACAGATTGAGAAAAGGATTTTCTATCTGGATGCAATAGATCAGCTTGAAAAAGATGTTTTATCTCTTTCTTGCGAAATCTGCGAAACGAATTTCTCCAGATAGCGAGCTTGAGAGAATGGACGCCATCGACCGCAAGATCCTCACCGTGCTCCAGGCGGACGCGAATATCTCGATCGCGGAGCTTGCCGACCGCGTCGGGCTCTCGCAGACCCCGTGCTGGAAGCGCATTCAGAAGCTCGAACAGGCCGGGGTGATCCTGAAGCGCGTCGCCCTGGTGGCACCCGAGAAGATCGGGCTCGGGCTCACCGTCTTCGTCCAGATCGAGACGGCGGATCATTCCGGCCCGTGGCTGGACAAGTTCGCCCAGATGGTCGCGGCGATGCCGGAGGTGATGGAGTTCTACCGGATGGCGGGCGATGTCGATTACATGCTGCGCGTCGTCGTCGCCGACATGGCCGCCTATGACAGCTTCTACAAGAAGCTGATCGAGACGATCCCGCTCAAGAACGTGACCTCGCGCTTCGCGATGGAGCGGATCAAGGCGACGACGGCCTACAAGGTGCCCGATCTGCCCCGCACCTGAGGAAGGCGGCGAATCGCGCGGCGCATGACAGCGCGGCGCGGCTGGTGCTACGTAACGGACAGTTCGCCATTCGCGCTGCCCGAGGAGCCGTTTTGTCCGCTTCCCGCTCCGTTCTCCTGATCATCGGCGGCGGCATCGCCGCCTACAAGATGCTGGAGGTCATCCGCCGATTGAAGGATCGCGGCATCGCCTCGCGCTGCATCGTGACCAAGGCCGGCGAGCAATTCGTCACGCCGCTCACCGTGTCCTCGTTGGCCGGCGAGCGCTGCTTCACCGACATGTTCTCGCTGACGGACGAGGCCGATATCGGCCATATCCAGCTCTCGCGCTCGACCGACCTCGTCGTGGTCGCGCCCGCGACCGCCGACCTGATCGCCAAGATGGCGAACGGGCTCGCCGACGACCTCGCCTCGACGGCGCTGCTCGCCACCGACAAGCGCGTGCTGATCGCGCCGGCGATGAACCCGCGCATGTGGCAGCACCCGGCGACGCGGCGGAACATGGCGCAGCTCGAAAAGGACGGCATTCTGGTCGTCGGCCCGAATATCGGGGCGATGGCCGAGCGCGGCGAGAGCGGGCCGGGTCGCATGGCCGAGCCGCCGGAAATCCTCGCCGCGATCGAGCTCGCGCTCGCCGGCGAAAAGCCCAATGCGCAGCGCGCCATCGGCTTCCTCGGCCGGCTGCCGGGCGGCGAGCATGCGACCGGCGCGCTCGCCGGGCGACATGTGCTGATCACCTCCGGGCCGACGCATGAGCCGATCGACCCCGTGCGCTACATCGCCAACCGTTCCTCCGGGAAGCAGGGCCATGCCATCGCTGCCGCGGCAGCCGCGGCCGGCGCGCGGGTCACGCTGATCAGCGGGCCGGTCAGCCTGCCCGATCCGGCGGGGGTCGAGACCATCCATGTCGAATCGGCCCGCGAGATGCTCAACGCCGTCGAGACGGCGCTGCCGGCCGATATCGCGATCTTCGCGGCGGCTGTCGCCGACTGGCGCGTGGCGGATGCCGCCTCCGACAAGCTGAAGAAGGACGGCAAGGCGCTGCCGCCGCTGTCGCTGGTCGAGAACCCCGACATCCTCGCCACCGTCGCGCATCGCAGGAGCGGGCGCCCGCCGCTGGTCGTCGGTTTTGCCGCCGAGACGCAGAACGTGATCGACTATGCCCGCGCGAAGCTCGCCAGGAAGGGCTGCGACCTGATCGTCGCCAATGATGTCGGCGGCACCGGCGTGATGGGCGGCGACGCCAATACCGTGCATCTCGTCACGACGAGCGGCGTCGAGACCTGGCCGACCCTGCCGAAGGGGGAGGTCGCTACGCGGCTGATCGACCATATCGCCGGGCTCGCGCCGGCCCGGCAGGCGGAGTGACGATGGTCACTGTCCTGCTGCAGCGGCTACCGCATGGCGCCGACCTGCCCTTGCCCGCCTATGAGACGGCAGGCGCGGCGGGGCTCGATCTGCGCGCCGCCATCGGCGAGCCCGTCATGCTTGCGCCCGGTGCGCGGACACTCGTTCCGACCGGGCTCGCGATGCAACTGCCCGCGGGTTTCGAGGGACAGGTGCGGCCGCGCTCGGGGCTGGCTCTGCGCCACGGCGTCACCGTCCTCAACGCACCCGGCACGGTCGACAGCGACTATCGCGGCGAGGTCTCGGTCGTGCTGATCAACCATGGCAGCGAGCCTTTCACGGTCACGCGCGGCGACCGCATCGCCCAGCTCGTCATCGCTCCGGTCAGCCATGCCCGGCTTTCGGAAGTCGAGACGCTCGATGAGACCGCGCGCGGCGCCGGCGGCTACGGCTCGACGGGCGTCAGCGGCGGTGCGAACGCGGGAGGCCGCCCGTGATCCTGCTCTCGCGCCGCAGCCTGCTCGCCATCGCCGCCGTGGTCGATATCGCCTTGCATGCAAGGCCGCAGCCGGTTGCGGCCAAGCTGCTCGCGGCCCGGCATGCGCTGCCGCCCCGCCATCTCGAAACCCTGCTGCAGACGCTGGTGCGCGTCGGCATCCTCAAGGGCGTGCGCGGCCCGCGCGGCGGCTACGAGCTCGCCCGCGAGCGGCGCAAGATCACGGCCGGCGACATCGCCCGGGCCGCGATGCAGGAAGCCATCGAGGAAGGGCTCGGGCCGGAGCCGCAATCGCGATTGGTCGACGAGGTCATCGGGCCGGAGGTGGAGCAGGCCTCGGCCGCCTTCCTGGCCGCACTGGACACGGTCACGGTCGAAGAACTGTGCCAGCGTGCGCAGGCGAAGGCCGTCTTCGGCGAGCCCGGCAAGAAACCTGATTTCACAATTTAATCATGTTATTTATTTCTTTAATCGACAGATTTTGTGAATTGATCTAGCGTCGGATCGAACGTTCTCTCGTCCAGAGGAGTCATGTCATGGCCGAAGCACAGAAATCGACGAAGGCGCCCGGACGCGGACGCATCTACAACTCGATCACCGACACGATCGGCGATACGCCGCTGGTCAGGCTCAACCGCTTGCCGGCCGAGCGTGGTGTCAAGGCGACGATCCTGGCCAAGCTCGAGTTCTTCAACCCGATCTCGAGCGTGAAGGACCGCATCGGCGTCAACATGATCGATGCGCTGGAGGCCTCCGGCGCGCTCAAGCCCGGCGGCACGCTGATCGAGCCGACCTCCGGCAATACCGGCATCGCGCTCGCCTTCGTCGCCGCGGCGCGCGGCTACCGCCTGATCCTGGTCATGCCGGAGACGATGTCGCTGGAGCGGCGCAAGATGCTGCTCCTGCTCGGCGCCGAGCTCGTCCTGACGCCCGGTCCCGGCGGCATGCGCGGCGCCATCGCCAAGGCCGAGGAGCTCAGGAACGAGATCCCGGGCGCGATCATCCCGCAGCAGTTCGAGAACCCGCACAACCCCGAAATCCACCGCAAGACCACCGCCGAGGAGATCTGGAACGACACCGATGGCGGCGTCGACATCATCGTCTCCGGCGTCGGCACCGGCGGCACCATCACCGGTGTCGGCCAGGTGCTGAAGCCGCGCAAGCCCGGCCTCAGGATGGTCGCGGTCGAGCCGGAGGATTCGCCCGTCCTGTCGGGCGGCCAGGCCGGCCCGCACAAGATCCAGGGCCTCGGCGCCGGCTTCGTGCCGGGCATCCTCGACCGGGGGATCATCGACGAGGTCGTCACCGTCGGCAACCAGACCGCCTTCGAGACGGCCCGCGCGCTCGCCAAGAGCGAGGGCATCCCGGCCGGCATTTCGTCCGGCGCGGCCGTCGCCGCGGCGCTCGAAATCGGCGCCAAGCCGGAGAATGCCGGCAAGACCATCGTGGTGATCATCCCCTCCTTCGCCGAGCGCTATATCTCCAGCGCCCTGTTCGAGGGTCTGTGACTGCAACAACCATCCAGATCGTCCGGCTGGCGGAAGGCCTGCCGGACGATTTCGAGGCGCTGCGTCAGGAAGCAAGCGCGGAAAGCTACCGCTTCGTCGAGGGGCTGCACGAGGAATGGCTCGCCGGCCATTATGATGGCGGAGACGAGCGTTTCGTCACCTTCGCCGCCTTCCATGAAAGCGAGCTCGCCGGCATCGGCGCGCTGACGCCCGACCCTTACGATCCCGCGCCCGATCTGCTGCGCGTCCGGCATGTCTATGTCCGGCCGCTGCATCGCGGCGCCGGCATCGGGCGCGTGCTGGCCGGGGCTCTGATCCAACAGGGACTGGACCTCGCGCCGCGGCTTTCGCTGCGCGCCGCCGATCCGCGCGCGAACGCCTTCTGGGAGGCGAACGGCTTCAAGCCGGACACGAGCGGAACGCGCCGCTCGCATCTGCTGACGCGCTAGGCGCGCTTCAGCGCACCAGAACCAGCCGGTTGTTCCAGGGGTCGGTGACCGTCGGCACGCCGTCGGCCTCGCTGCCCCCGGCCGCCAGGATACGCTCGCGCATCGCGGCGAAATCCCGCTCGTCGGGCGCAACCAGCTCGAAGCGATCGAGCCCCGCTTCACCCGGCTGGCGCGGACCGGCACCGCGGCTGCCCCAGATATTGCCGGCGATATGATGGTGATAGCCACCGCTGGAGAGGAAGCTCGCGCCGGGATAATGCACCATCAGGTCGAAGCCGAGCAGGTCGCGATAGAAGGCTTCCGCCGCAGCCGTGTCGCCGACGCGCAGATGGATGTGGCCCATCCCGGTACCCTCCGGCATGCCGGCATAGGCCGCCTCGTCGGCCTCGCTCAGCAGCTTGTCGAGATCGAGCCGCTCGGTCGCCATGGCGATACCGCCATCGGGCTTGCGCGGCCATTCCGCGCGCTTGCGGTCGCGGTAGATCTCGATGCCGTTGCCCTCGGGATCGGACAGATACAGCGCCTCGCTGACGAGATGGTCGGAGGCGCCTTCGAGCGGGATGCGCGCGACCGCGGCATGCTTCAGCCAGTTGGCGAGATCGCGCCGCGACGGCAGCAGGATAGCGAGATGGAACAGGCCGGCGGCCGAGGTCGGCCGGGTCGCGCCCGCTTCCAGACGGACGAGCATGCGCCCGCCCGTGCCCAGTTCGGCGCTCGTCGCGTCCTGGCGGATCAGGCCGAGGCCGATCGCGTCGCGGTAATAGGCTGTGAGAGCCGGGAGATCGCGGACCCGCAGCGTCACCGCACCGATGAAGACCGGCGCCTTGTGCGCTTCGAGGGTGGTGGCGGAGGCCGTCCGCTCGATCGTTGCGACCATGGGAAAATCCTTTCGCGGCGGCCATGCCGGCCGCATCCTTAAAATGGCGCTTCTCCCCCGCCTTGTCGCCCACCCGGCCGGCAAGGCCGTGATTGCAAGGCTGCAATGATGCGCGCTCAGCCAGGGCGCGGCCGATCGATGGCGAAATGGCGGAACCAGCCTTCCTCGCGCCCCTCGACCAGCGCCCCGATCAATCGTGAGGCCAGGAAACTGAAGGTAATGCCGTTCCCGCCATAGCCATAGGCGGCGAGCAGGCGCGGATGGCCCGGCACGCGCCCGATCAACGGCAATCCGTCCTCGGTCTGGCCGAAGGCTCCCGACCAGGCCTGGTCGAGATCGAGGCTAGTCTGCGGAACGAGAGCGTGCAGCCGCGCCTGCAGCGCCTTCGCTTTTTCCGGGCCGAGGGCTTCCCGCCGGTCGGGATCGTCAAAATCCTCATCCTCGCCGCCGAAGACGATGCGGCCATCGGTGGTCGTGCGGCAGTAGCAGTAATCCTCCGACGCCTCCCAGACGAGCGCCGGGCCGGGCCAGAGCGCCTGCGGCGCTTGCGGCACCGTCGCGATCGCCCAGCTCGACGCGACGCGGTGCAGGTCGTCGCTGACGATATCGGGCATGACATAGCCGGTGGCGAGCACGATCCGGTCGGCCTCGACGACCCGCCCACTGGCGAGGGAGACCGCCGCCGAACGACCGGCGCCGTCGAAGCCCACCGCCTCGTCGCGGATGAGCCTCGCCCCGCGCCGCACGGCTGTCGCGAGGAGTCCGTGGCAGAGGCTGAGCGGATCGGCCTCGGCCGAGCCCGGCGAGACGATGGCCGCCGCCTGGTCGAAGCCGAAGGTCGCGCGCAAAGCGGCGTGCTCGAGGAAGCTGCCCGGAAGGCCGGCCCGCTCGCGTGCCGTCATCTCATCCAGCAATTCGCGCGGACCGCTCTCGCCTGCTGCGAGGTAGACGGTCTGGCGGGGCGCGAAGCCACAGGGCAGCGCGAGTTCGCCGACCAGATTGCGCAAGCCCTCGACGGCCTGGAAACTCAAGCGATAGACCTCTGCGGCAGCGGCAAAGCCGTAGAACGCCGCGAGTTCGGACAATCTGAGATCGATCTCCCATTGCAGCATCGCGGTCGAGGCCGCCGTGCTGCCAAAACCTTCGCGCTCGCGATCGATCAGCACGACATCGCGGCCCATCGCCGTGAGGTGCTCGGCGGCCAGCGCGCCCGTGATGCCGCTGCCGATGATCGCAACATCGCAGCGCGTATCCGCTTCAAGCTCTCGTCCCACGGGGCGTTGCAGAAGCGGGCGCCAGGGCCCCGTGCCGGTGCGCAGATCATCCTGGCGCGTGGTCTGGGGATCGAGCATCACTCCGCCCTTGCCGGGCCGACCCGGTCGGCCATCGTGGCGCCGCGCTGGCCGAGCGGCTTCGGCCGACCCGTGGTGGTGTCATGCTCCGTCTGGTGTTCGAGCTCGGCATTGAGCTCGGCCCCCGCCAGCACGATCGTCGCCGAGAGCCAGAGCCAGGTCATGAACACCACGACGGTCGCAAGCGAGCCATAGGCCGCCGTGTAATTGCCGAGCGTCGAGACATACCAGGAGAACAGGTAGGAGGCTGCGCCCCAGAACAGGGCCGCGGCGATGGCGCCGGGCATGACCCAGATGAAGCGCATGCGCTCGCGGCTCGGGCCGATCCAGTAGAGCACCGCGATCGAGAGCGTCGCCATGACGAAGAAGGACGGCCAGCGGACGAGCCGGATCAGCCGTTCGAGCTCGGAGTGGAACGGGAAGAGCGCGGTCACCAGCGGCAGGCTGGCGATGGCGATCAGGGCAGCCGTGAGCAGGACGACGCCGCTGACCGTGGTGAAGAGCGAGATCGCGTTGAGCTTGAGGAAGCTGCGCTTCTCGGCCTCGCGATAGATGATGTTCAACGCATCGAAGAGCGCCTTCACCGCGGCATTTGCCGACCAGGTCGCGACGCCCAGGCTGACATAGAAGGTCAGCGACAGACCGAAGCCGGACTGGGTCGAGAGCCGCGTCGCCTGCTCGTGGATCAGTTCGCGCGCGGCCTGCGGGAACATCGTCGTGACCGTGTCGAGCTGCTCGGCGATGGTCGCGGGGTCGGTGAAATAGCGGTAGATCGTGACCAGCAGCGACAAGGCCGGCACGAGCGAGAGCAGGGTGAAGAAGGCGACCGCGCCCGCAAGCGACGAGAGGCGGTTCTCGGCGACATTCCCGATGAAGCGCAGGAGCACGTCCTTCCAGCCGAGCCAGGTCATCTGCAGCGGCGTCTTCGCCAGCCGGCCGCGCACCGCTTCCTCCCGACGACGCCCGAGCTTGTCGGCCACCACGCCCGACAGATAGCCGAGCGCGACCCCGATCCCGGCCGCACCCGTGATCCGTTTGAGGAAAGCCATGTCGGGATTCACGCTCCGCCAGTGTTGCCATCGCAGCTTGAGGGCAACCGGCCGCGTCCGCAATCGTTCCGGCAACAGGCCGGCCAAGGGGCGGCTTAGCCGATTGTTAACCTTAATGCTTCGTTATGACGGGGCGCGGCCGCGAGCGGCCGACGCTGTTCCATCCAGCGGAAAGCCCGATGACGAAGCTCTTCAGAACCGGCCTGACGGCCCTCGCGATCCTGCTGTCGGGCGCGGCCGGAGCGGCTGACCTGAGCAAGGTCGCGCTGCCGCCGGCCCCGGACCTGCCGGCGCTCTATTCCTGGACCGGGTTCTATGCGGGCCTCCAGGGTGGCTATGCCTGGGGCAACAGCCGCGTGCGGATGAGTGCGCCCGGAGGGGCCTTCGCACCCGTCAGCTTCCGCGTCGGCGCGGATTCTGCCTTCGGCGGCGCCCATGCCGGCTTCAACTACCAGCTCGGCGGCATCGTGCTCGGCGTCGAGGGCGATGTCGAAGCGCTGAACAACCGCAGCCGGTTCGACGGGATCGGCCTCTCCGCCCGCGTCAGCCAGGACTGGCAGGGCTCGGCCCGCGCCCGTCTCGGTCTCGCGTTCGACCGCTGGATGGTCTACGGCACCGGCGGTGTCTCTTTCACCGAATACGAGCGGCGCATCTTCGCGCCCGGCGCAGGCTTCGGCGAGCGGCTGACCAGCGCCCGCACCGGCTGGAATGTCGGCGCCGGCGTCAATTTCGCCTTCACCGACCATCTGATCCTCGGCGCCGAATACCGCTACACCGATTTCGGCCGGAACCGCTTCGCCAGCTCCGGCGCCTTCCCTGGCCTGAGCGGATCGCAGGAACTGTCGAGCCACAGCGCCCGAGCCAGCGTCGCCTACAAGTTCTGAGGCCTGCTCAGAACCCCGTGCGCTGACGGATGGCGGCGGCGAGCGTGCCGTCGTCGAGATAGTCGAGCTCGCCTCCAACAGGCACGCCATGGGCAAGTCTGGTCACCTTCACCGGCAGATGCGCCAGGAGATCGGTGATGAAATGCGCCGTGGTCTGGCCGTCGACCGTGGCGCTGAGCGCGAGGATGAGCTCCTTCACCGCCGGATCGGAGGCGCGCTCCACCAGCGCGTCGAGCGAGAGATGCTCGGGCCGGACGCCGTCGAGCGCCGAGAGCACGCCGCCGAGCACATGATAGCGGCCGGACACCGCGCCCGAGCGCTCCAGCGCCCAGAGATCGGAGATATCGGCGACGACGACGATCAGCCCATCGTCGCGGCGCGGATCGGTGCAGAGGCCGCAGGGGTCGCTGGTATCGACATTGCCGCAGCGGGCGCAGACGACGATGCGTTCGCGCGCCACCGCCATCGCCTCGGAGAGCGGGCCGAGCAACTGCTCGCGCTTCTTGACGAGATGCAGCGCCGCGCGCCTTGCCGAGCGCGGCCCGAGCCCCGGCAGCTTGGCCAGGAGCTGGATCAGCCTTTCGATCTCGGGACCGGCAATGGCGCGGGACATCGATGTCTCTGAATTGAGTGAAACGTCATCCCGGGCGACCGAAGGGAGACCCGGAATCCATGCCTGAACCGTTCCGGAATGGATCCCGGGTCTTCGCTTCGCTACGCCCGGGATGACCCGTGAGGATTGGGGTTCAAAACAGCTTCATGCCGGGCGGGATCGGCAGACCCTTGGTGACCTCGGCCATCCGCTCCTGCATGACGCGTTCGCCGCGGGTGCGGGCGTCGTTCGCCGCGGCGACGATCAGGTCCTCGAGGATCTCGCGCTCATCCGGCACCATCAGGCTCGGATCGATCTTCACGCCCTTGAGTGCGCCCTTGGCCGTCATCGTGACCGTGACCATGCCGCCGCCGGCTGCGCCCTCGACCTCGATCAAGTCGAGCTCGGCCTGCATGTCGGCCATCTTCTGCTGCATCTGCTGTGCCTGCTTCATCAGGCCCATCATGTCGCGCATCGGAAATCCTCCTCGAAAGCGTCAGAAATCGATGCCGTCGAAATCCGGTTCGGAATCGTCGAACAGGGGCTCGGCATCGGGCAGGTATTCGTCCTCGGACGGCGTCGCGGCCGCCATTTCGGCGGCGGCGATGGCACGGGGATCGCGGACATCGACGATGCGCGCGCCGGGGAAGCGCTCCAGCACCGCCTTGACCGACGGATGGGCCGCCGCGTCATTCTCGCGCTGGTCCTTCGCGGCTGCGGCCTGCTCGCGCATGGTGGCCCCGCCCTCGCCATTGACGACGGCGACCATCCAGGTCTGACCGGTCCATTCCTTGAGGCGGCGCGACAGGTCCTGCGCGAGGGTGCGCGAGGCGCCCTCGGCCAGCGAGAATTCGATGCGGCCGGGCTCGAAGCGCACGGGTCGGATATCGCGCTCCAGCGCGATCTTGAGGGTGATGTCGCGATGCTGCGAGGCGAGCGCAACGACATCCTCCAGCGTGGCGACGATCGCCATCGGTGCGGCGACAGCACGCGCGACCGGCGCAGGCGCGGGATTGGCGCTGGCGAGGATCGGACGGGCGGCGAGCGCGGTATTGCCGCCGCCGGAGGGCGGGCGGGACATGCCGCCGCCGCCATTACCGTTGCCGGCGGGGACGGAGCCCATGCCGTCGCGCAGCATCTTGAGCGCCTCGTCCGGCGTCGGCAGGTCGGCGGCGTGCGCGAGGCGAACGAGGACCATCTCGGCCGCCATCACCGGCCGGTCGGCCTGCTTCACCTCGGCCAAGCCCTTGAGCAGCATCTGCCAGGTCCGGGCGAGGATGCGGACCGAGAGGCGCTGGGCGAAATCGCCGCCACGCACACGCTCGGCCTGGGCGAGGCTGTTATCCTTCACCGCCTCGGGCACGAGCTTCAGGCGCGTCACGAGATGGGTGAATTCGGCGAGGTCATTCAGCACCACGACCGGATCGGCGCCGGCATCATATTGCGCCCGCAATTCGCCGAGCGCCGCGGCGATATCGCCCTTCATCACGGCCTCGAAGAGATCGATGACGCGGGCCCTGTCGGCGAGGCCGAGCATCGAGCGGATATCGTCGAGCGTGATCCGGCCGGCCGCGTGCGCGATGGCCTGATCGAGGATCGAGAGCGAGTCACGCACCGAGCCCTCGGCGGCGCGGGCGATCGCCGCGAGCGCCTCCTGCTCGGCATCGACGCTCTCGGCCCGGCAGATATTCGCGAGATGATCGACCAGCATATCGGCTTCGACACGGCGCAGGTCGAAGCGCTGGCAGCGCGAGAGCACCGTGATCGGTACCTTGCGGATCTCCGTCGTCGCGAAGATGAACTTCGCATGCGGCGGCGGCTCCTCCAGCGTCTTCAGGAAGGCGTTGAAGGCGCCGGTCGAGAGCATGTGCACCTCGTCGACGATATAGACCTTGTAGCGCGCCGAAACCGGCGCATAGCGCACGGCGTCGTTGATCTGGCGGATATTGTCGACGCTGTTGTTCGAGGCCGCGTCGATCTCCATCACGTCGATATGGCGGCCCTCGATGATCTCGCGGCAATGGATGCCGAAATCGCGCAGGTCCGTGGTCGGGGCGCCCTGCCCGTCGGGCGTCTGGAAGTTCAGTGCGCGCGCCAGGATGCGGGCGGTCGTGGTCTTGCCGACGCCGCGCACGCCGGTCAGCATCCAGGCCTGCGGGATGCGGCCGGCCGCGAAGGCGTTGGTCAGCGTGCGCACCATCGCTTCCTGGCCGATCAGGTCGCCGAAATGCGCCGGGCGATATTTTCGCGCCAGCACGCGATAGGGTGCGGGCGCCCCATTCGCGGAGGCTTGCGGCGCAGGCACCGGATCGAACCCGGCGAATCCCGGTTCGTCAGCAGAGGCGGCGTCGATCTGGTCGGTCATGGAAACTGGTTTCGCCAATCGGGAGGCGAGGGTCAATGGCGCAGCGCCGGTCCCGTGCTTCGGTCCGGCGCTTTCATACGCGCATAAGGTGGGAGGCTGGACGAAGACCCGTTCGGTCTCGTTAGGGCTGCTTCCTTCCGGACCTGACCCGGTTGGCGAGTGAGACGTCCCTCGCCAACCTCCCGCCCGCTATATCGGGGATGTCTTCGAGAATCGCAAGCCGGCATCGCAGCGGCGCGAAGCTTCGTCGCAGTCGGCGCCAAGCTTGCCAGTTTGGCGTTGACTTGGTGTCGTCCATCCGTCATAAGCCCGCCACCTGCGCAGCCGAAAGGCGGCGCCGACCCTTATCGCATGACAGGCTCGGTTGGCCATGCTTTCCCCGGAAAGCCGCGGCCGTCGTGCTCATAAAGGCCCCGGAGACGGACCGTGAAAAGAACCTATCAACCCAGCAAGCTGGTTCGCAAGCGCCGCCACGGCTATCGCGCCCGCATGGCGACCAAGGGTGGCCGCAAGGTCATCGCCGCTCGCCGCGCTCACGGCCGCAAGCGCCTGTCGGCCTGACGAGCCCTGGCGCGTGACGACAGCGCGCCGGTTCGGGAAGACGGGCCAATCGCCATGCGCCTCGCCCGCCTGACACAACGCAAAGAATTCCTGGCGGCGGCCGAACACGGCCGCCGCTTTCGTTCGTCCGCCTTCATGGCCCAGGTGCGCGACGCCGCGCCCGATGAGCCCCGCAAGGACGGCGGACCCGTGGCCTTGAGGCTCGGCCTGACCGCCTCGCGCAAGACCGGCAATGCCGTGAAGCGCAACCGCATCCGCCGGCGCCTGCGCGAAGCGGCCAAACAGGCCCTCGCCAGCCAGTCCGAACGCCCCTGCGACATCGTGGTCATCGCGCGCTCCGACGTGCTGACCGCGCAATTTAAGACGCTCGTCGCCGATCTTTCGATTGCCATCGACCGGGCAAAGCCTCACAAGCCGCGTGAAGCAACCTTTGCCGACAGGCGCCGCCCGCTTCCCAAGCGCGGGGCGCCTTCGCAAGCCTGACCCCGCCGCGCTCCTGCCGGACCAAGCGAGATCTGTTTCCGACCATGATGAAAGAAGACAACCGCAATCTGCTTCTCGCGATCGTCATGTCCGTGGTCGTGCTGCTCGGCTGGCAGTTCTTCTACGGCGTGCCGCAGATGGAAAAGCAGAAGCAGATCGCGCAGCAGACCCAGCAGGCCCAGAGCCAGCAGGCGCCAGCGGCCGGCTCCACTCCGGCTCCTTCCACGCCCGGCCAGCCCGCTGGCTCGGCCGCGCCCGGCACCGCTGCCCCG
The DNA here is from genome assembly GCF_006714945.1 of Allobosea sp. AK1. Lineage (NCBI taxonomy): Bacteria > Pseudomonadati > Pseudomonadota > Alphaproteobacteria > Hyphomicrobiales > Alloboseaceae > Allobosea > Allobosea sp. AK1. Next base: position 2,586,127 of record NZ_VFMG01000001.1, on the reverse strand, counting down.
CAGCAGATCGGCACCCGCGAGCAGGCGCTGGCGGCAGGCCCGCGCGTCAAGATCGATACGCCCAAGATCGCCGGCTCGCTCTCGCTGACCGGCGCACGCATCGACGACGTCTCGCTCAAGGCCTATCACGAGACCGTCGACCCGAAGAGCGCGAACATCGTGCTGCTCTCGCCGCTCGGCGGCCCGGACGCCTACTATTCCGATTTCGGCTGGGTCGCGCCCCCCGGGACGACAGTGGCGCTTCCGAACGCCACGACGGTCTGGACCGCCGACAACCAGGTGCTGAACTCGGCCAAGCCGGTGACGCTGAGCTGGGACAATGGCCAGGGCCTGACCTTCAAGCGCATCATCAGCGTCGACGACAACGCCATGTTCACGATCCGCGACGAGGTCGAGAACAAGGGCAGCGCCGCCGTGACCCTGTTCCCGTACGGCCAGATCGTCCGCCACGGCAAGCCGCATACGCTCGGCTACTACGTCCTGCATGAGGGCCTGGTCGGCTATCTCGGCGAGCAGGGCCTGCAGGAATACACCTACGACAAGCTCGACAAGGAACCGCTGCTCTCCCCGGGCACGACAGGCAAGACCTGGAAGGATGCGGTCGGCGGCTTCGTCGGGATCACCGACAAATACTGGGCCGCCGCGGTCGTCCCCGACCAGCAGCGCAAGTACGAAGGCCGCTATTCCTCGGTCCAGACCAGCACCGGCCATACCTACCAGGCCGATTTCCTCGGCGAGAGCGTTGCGGTCGCGCCGGGTGCCACCGCCTCCTCCAACGCCCGGCTCTTCGCCGGCGCCAAGGAGGTCGCGGCGATCAACGGCTATGAGGAAAGCCAGCAGATCAAGCGCTTCGACCTGCTGATCGACTGGGGCTGGTTCTATTTCTTCACCAAGCCGCTCTTCTTCGTGCTCGACTGGATCTACAAGCATGTCGGCAATTTCGGCGTCGCGATCCTGATCGTCACGGTGCTGCTCAAGGGCCTGTTCTTCCCGCTCGCCAACAAATCCTACGCCTCGATGGCGAAGATGAAGGCGCTCCAGCCGGAAATGACGGCGATCCGCGAGCGCTATGCCGACGACAAGATGAAGCAGCAGCAGGCTCTGATGGAGCTGTACAAGACGCAGAAGATCAACCCGGTCGCCGGCTGCTGGCCGGTGCTGCTGCAGATCCCGGTGTTCTTCGCGCTCTACAAGATCCTGTTCATCACCATCGAGATGCGGCACGCGCCGTTCTTCGGCTGGATCCACGATCTCGCCGCGCCGGACCCGACGAACCTGTTCAACCTGTTCGGGCTCTTGCCCTTCACCCCGCCGGCCATGCTGCATCTCGGCCTGTGGCCGATCATCATGGGCATCACGATGTTCATCCAGATGAAGATGAACCCGGAGCCGCCGGACCCGGTGCAGAAGATGATGTTCACCTGGATGCCGGTGTTCTTCACCTTCCTGCTCGGCTCGTTCCCGGCCGGCCTGGTGATCTACTGGAGCTGGAACAACCTGCTCTCGGTGACCCAGCAGGGCTTCATCATGCGAAAGAACGGGGTGAAGATCGAGCTGTTCGACAACCTCAAGGGCATGTTCGGCAAGAAGAAGCCGGCGACTGCCGGCGGCGCGCCCAGCCCCGCCAATACCAACAAGAAGTGAGAGATCGAAGGGCGGGGTTTCCCGCCCTTCGCTTTTGAAGGCCATCGCCCCGATGCCATTGCCCGATCCGAACACGCGCCATCCGATCCCCGGCTGGAAGGGCACGGCCTTCCTGAAGGCGGTGGTCGACCATCCGCTGATCGCGGTCGGCGACTACAGCTACTATGACGACTCGCGCGGGCCGGAGCATTTCGTCGCCCGCTGCGTGCGCTACCATTTCGACTTCATCGGCGACCGCCTGGTCATCGGGAAATTCGTCGCGATCGCGCAGGCGGCACAGTTCATCATGAACGGCGCCAACCATCCGATCGGCGGCTTCTCGACCTTTCCCTTCCAGATGTTCGGCCTCGGCGATCCCGAGAGCCTGAAGCGGCCCGGCCCGAACAACCGCGGCGACATGGTGATCGGCAACGATGTCTGGATCGGGCGCGAGGCGGTGATCATGCCGGGCGTGACGATCGGCGACGGCGCGATCATCGGCACGCGGGCGCAGGTGACCAAGGACGTGCCACCCTATGCGGTCGTCGCCGGCAATCCCGGCCGCGTCGTGAAGATGCGCTTTCCGCCCGAGATCGTGACCGAGCTGCTGGCGATCCGCTGGTGGGACTGGGACGCCGACAAGATCGCGCGCCATATCGACGCGATCCAGGGCGCCGATATCGACGCGCTGCGCCGGGCCGTGTAGGCAGGGAAACATGACGACATCGACGACCAAGCCCTATGACGCCGAGGAGATCGAGGCCGCCCGCAAGCTCTTCGAAGGGCCGTGGGATTTCGTCTGGGCCTCGACCAAGATCGACGATCTGCCGCCGATGGTCGGCCAGGAGATCGCCTTCGCCGGGCGCTCCAATGTCGGCAAGTCGAGCCTGATCAACGCGCTGACGCGGCGCAACGCGCTGGCGCGGACCTCGCATACACCCGGCCGGACGCAGCAACTCAACTTCTTCCGGCAGGTCGAGCACGAGGAGCCCGTCGGGGCGGGATCTCAAGGCAGCAAGCGCTCGCGCGAAAAGCCGGTTCCGGTTTATTCGCCGCATGCGCCGACCATCGTCGACATGCCCGGCTACGGTTATGCCGCCGTCGGCAAGGAGAAGGTCGCGGCCTGGACCCGGCTGATCCATGACTATCTGCGCGGCCGCGCCAACCTGATGCGCGTCTATGTGCTGATCGACGCGCGCCACGGCATCAAGGATGTCGACGGCGCCGTGCTGGAGACGCTCGACAAGGCCGCCGTGTCCTACCAGGTCGTGCTGACCAAGGGCGACGCCCTGAAGCCGGCCGACCAGACCTTCATGACCGAGGCGACCTTCGACGAGATCAAGCGCCGCCCGGCCGCCTTCCCCGAGGTGCTGCTGACCTCCAGCGAGACGGGCGCCGGCATGCCGGAATTCCGCGCTGCGATCGGCCGCGTGCTGGCGGAGCGCGGCTGAGCGCGATGACCGCGACGCGCCTTCATCTGGCCCTTGCCGCCTTGATGGGTTTCGCCGGCGTCGCGTTGCTGGCGGCCGCGGCTCATGTCGCCATCGATCCCGGTCATGTCCAGACGGCCGGGCAGATGCTGCTGTTTCATGCCTCGGTCGTCATCGGCGCGACCGCGGCGCGCAAGGGCGGGCATCTCCATGACCTGCTGGCGCGGATCGCACTCTCGGCGATCATGGTCGGCGCAGCCCTATTCGCGGCCGATCTCGCCCGGCGCGGTTTTGGCGGCGAAGCGCTGTTTCCGCGCGCGGCGCCGACGGGCGGCTGGTTCATGCTCGCTGGCTGGCTCGGGCTTGCGGTCGCTGCCGTGACGGCGAAGCGCAGCTGAACGGCGTCAGCGTTCTTCCGCCCCGGTCGATCTTGAGCTAGAAGCGCCCCGCATCTGTCCTTGCGGCCGCGCGGAGCCTGCCCGAATGACCGACCATCCCCATCTGACGCCGTCGCAATCCGCCGAATTGCTGGTCCAGGCCCTGCCGCATATGCAGCGCTACGACCAGGAGATCATCGTCATCAAGTATGGCGGCAACGCCATGGGCGACGCGGCGACCGCCGAGGATTTCGCCGAGGACATCGTGCTGCTCGAGCAGTCCGGCCTGAAGCCGGTGGTCTGCCATGGCGGCGGCCCGCAGATCGCGGCGATGCTGAAGAAGCTCGGCATCCAGTCCGAGTTCAAGCAGGGCCTGCGCGTCACCGACGAGGCGACCGTCGAGGTCGTCGAGATGGTGCTGGCCGGCTCGGTCAACAAGGAGATCGTCGGCTACATCACCCGCGAGGGCGGGCGCGCCATCGGGCTCTGCGGCAAGGATGGCAACATGGTCACCGCCCGCAAGGTGACCCGCACCGTCGTCGATCCCGATTCCAAGATCGAGGAAATCCTCGACCTCGGCTTCGTCGGCGAGCCCGAGAAGGTCAACACCACCGTGCTCGACGCGGTGCTGAAGGCTGAATTGATCCCGGTGCTGGCGCCGGTCTGCGCCGCCGCCGACGGCCAGACCTACAACGTCAATGCCGACACCTTCGCCGGCGCCATTGCGGGGGCGCTCAACGCCAAGCGTCTGCTGCTGCTCACCGACGTGCCGGGCGTGCTGAACAAGGACAAGCAGCTCATCCCCGAGCTCACGGTCGAGGAATGCCGCCACCTGATCGCGGATGGCACGATCTCGGGCGGCATGATCCCGAAGATCGAGACCTGCATCTACGCGCTGGAAAAGGGCGTCGAGGCGGTCGTCATCCTCGACGGTAAGGTGCCGCATGCGGCGCTGATCGAGCTTTTCACCGATACCGGCGCCGGCACGATCATCCGGCGTTGAGAAGCAACGTCATTCTCGGGCGGAGCGATGCTCCGACCCGAGAATCTCATGACCAGCACGCACTGGTTTCCGAGATGGTCGGGTCAAGCCCGACCATGACGGCGGGAAGCAGCCCCGCGATTAAGCCCCCGCCAAGCACTTGCGGCGCAGACTCCGGCTCGCCACATCACGGAGTCCAATGACAATTCTTGCCGATACCCCTGCCGCGACCCCGCCCCTGACGGCGGAAGGCTTCGCCCATGTCGATCACTGGATCTTCGATCTCGACAACACGCTCTATTCGCATGAGAGCCGCGTCTGGCCGCAGGTCAACGAGCGCATCACGCTGTTCCTGCAGGACCTTTTCGGGCTCGACGGCCTGTCCTCGCACGCGTTGCGGCAGTATTATTACCATCGCTACGGCACGACCCTGAAGGGGCTGATGGAAGAGCATCAGATCGACCCCGACCGGTTCCTCGATTTCGCCCATGATATCGACCTGACGCTGCTCGAGCCGGACCCGGCCCTCGGGGCCGCGCTCGCGGCGCTGCCGGGCCGCAAGCTGATCCTGACCAACGGTTCCGTCGGCCACGCAAAGAATGTCGCCGGAAAGCTCGGCATCCTCGACCAGTTCGAGGATATCTTCGACATCGTCCATGCCGGATTCCTGCCGAAGCCCGAGCGCGCGACCTATGAGAATTTTCTCGCCAAGCACTCCGTCGATCCCGGCCGCGCGGCGATGTTCGAGGATATCGAGAAGAACCTGATCGTGCCGAGCGCATTGGGCATGAAGACCGTGCTGATCATCCCCAAGACGCCCGATCCATTCCGGGAAGCCTGGGAGCAGGCCGCCATCGATGCCGGACATGTCCACCATGTCACGGCCGATCTCACCGGCTTCCTCAGGCCGCTCGGACGCCTCGGCGACGGACAGGGCTGAGCGAGAGGCATTTCCTCCGGCTCAGGTTCCTTCCAAAGGAAATTTCGTTCTTCTTTACGAACCCTCTGCGAGCTGATACTGCTCCTGTCCGTTATAAAGAACGGATCGAGAGTTCCATGCCGGCACCGGACAAAGCCGCAGCCAAGCTGCACCCCGAGACCCGCCTCGTCCATGACGGCATCCTGCGATCGCAGTTCGGCGAGACGTCGGAAGCGCTGTTCCTGACGCAGGGCCATGTCTACGACAACGCCGCGCAGGCCGAAGGCCGCTTCCTGAACACCGATCCCGGTTTTCAGTACGGCCGGCTCGGCAATCCGACGACGGCGATGCTGGAGGAGCGCATGGCCTCCTTCGAGGGCGCCGAGGCCTGCCGCGCCACCGCGACCGGCATGGCGGCCGTGACAGCGGCGATGATGGCGCCGGTGCGGGCCGGCGACCACGTGGTCGCGGCAAGCGCGCTGTTCGGCTCCTGTCGCTACATCATCGAGGATCACCTGCCGCGCTACGGCGTCGAGACGACGCTGGTCGAGGGCTCCGATATCGAGGCCTGGCGCAAGGCGGTGCGGCCCAATACCAAGCTGTTCTTCCTGGAATCACCGGCCAATCCGACGCTCGAAGTGCTCGACATCGCGGCCATCGCAGAGGTGGCGAAGGAGGCCGGCGCCAGGCTCGTCGTCGACAATGTCTTCGCCACGCCGCTCTTCCAGCGCCCACTCGAGCTCGGCGCCGACATCGTCGTCTATTCCGCGACCAAGCATATCGACGGCCAGGGCCGCTGCCTCGGCGGGCTGATCCTCGGCTCGAAGGAATTGATCGAAGCCGATATCCAGAATTTCCTGCGCCAGACCGGCCCGGTGCTCTCGCCCTTCAATGCCTGGGTGATGCTGAAGGCGCTGGAGACGCTGCCTTTGCGCGTCGGCAAGCAGGCTGAGAACGCGACCAAGGTCGCCGACTGGCTGGCGGCGCAGAGCAAGCCGACCAAGGTAATCTTCCCCGGCCACAAGAGCCATCCGCAGGCCGAGATCATCAAGCGCCAGATGAGCGGCCCCTCGACCATGATCGCCTTCGAGGTTCCCGGCGGCAAGGCCGGCGCCTATCGCCTGCTCGACGCCTGCAAGCTGATCCGCATCTCGAACAATCTCGGCGACGCCAAGAGCCTGATCGTCCACCCGGCGACGACGACGCATCAGCGCTTCACGCCGGAGGTGCGCGCCGCGATGGGCGTCAGCGACGGGCTGATCCGCCTCTCGATCGGGCTGGAGCACCATGACGACCTGATCGCTGACCTGGAACAGGCGCTGGCGAAGGTTTGAGCCGGCCGCGGGGCTGGTTCGGGCCTTCACCAGTGGCCATCCCCGCCCGCCCCTGCTAAAGCGGGGCCTTTCCCGCCAAGGCTTGAGAGGCCAGCATGCGTTCGGGCGAAGTGAAGCGCCGCACCAACGAGACCGATATCGCGGTCTCGCTCCTGATCGACGGCACCGGCAAGGCCGAGATCGCCACCGGCGTCGGCTTCTTCGACCATATGCTCGACCTCTTCGCCCGCCATTCGCTGATCGACCTCTCGGTCAAGGTGAAGGGCGACACGCATATCGACGACCACCATTCGGTCGAGGATGCCGGCATCGCCATGGGCGAGGCCCTGAGACAGGCGCTCGGCACCAAGAAGGGCATCCGCCGCTATGCCGACGTGCATCTGCCGATGGACGAGACGCTGACCCGCGTCGCCGTCGACGTCTCCGGCCGGCCATTCCTGGTCTTCCGCACGGAGTTCAAGGCGCAGAAGATCGGCACCTTCGACACCGAGCTGGTGCGCGAGTTCTTCCAGGCCTTCGCGATCAATGCCGGCATCACGCTCCATGTCGAGACGCTCTACGGCGACAACGCCCACCATATCGCCGAGAGCTGCTTCAAGGGGCTGGCGCGGGCGCTGCGGCAGGCGCTCGATGTCGATCCGCGCGAGGGCGACCGCGTGCCCTCGACCAAGGGCGCGCTGTAGGAGGTCTCGATGGCATTCTACACCGTCATGACGCCGCCGCCCGACGGAAGCGACCGGCGCGAGGAGATCGAGCGGGCACGGCTCGTCCCCGAGCGTTTCGCCTGGGGCGCCTTCCTGTTCACCGGGCTCTGGCTGCTGGGCAAGCGGCTCTGGCTGGCGACGCTGCTATTCGTGCTGGTCTGGGGCCTGTTGATCTGGCTGAACAGCCGCTTCGGCCTGCATGCCAGCGCGCTCTCGCTGATCTACTGGTCGATCGCGCTGTTCCTCGGCATCGAGGGCCATAACCTCGTCCTTCGCAAGCTGACCCGCCGGGGCTGGCGGCTCACCGATGTCGTCGAGGCCCGCAACCTGGCCGAGGCCGAGCGCCGCTATTTCGAGCGGGCGCTCGCCGGCGAAACCACGCTGCCGCGCGTCGAGGCCGCCACTCCCGCCGCTGTAGCGCGGCCAAGCGGGCCGCTGCCCATCATCGGTCTGTTCCCGGAGGCCCGGGGCCGATGAGCCAGAGCGTTGCAATCATCGATTACGGCTCGGGCAACCTGCACTCGGCCGCGAAGGCCTTCGAGCGGGCTGCGGCGGAAGCCGGGATTCCCTCGACCATCCATGTCACCAGCGACACCGACATCGTGCGCGCGGCCGACCGGATCGTGCTGCCGGGCGTCGGCGCCTTCGCCGATTGCCGGCGCGGGCTCGATGCCGTGCCCGGCATGGTCGAGACGCTGGAGGAGGTGGTGCGGGGCAAGGGCCGGCCCTTTCTCGGCATCTGTGTGGGCATGCAGCTCCTCGCCTCGCGCGGGCTGGAATACACGGTGACGGAGGGCCTCGGCTGGATTCCGGGCGACGTCACGCTGATCAAGCCGACGGACGACGCCCTCAAGATCCCGCATATGGGCTGGAACACCCTGCACAAGCAGGACGAGCATCCGCTGCTGGACGGCATCGAGACCGGCCCGCAGGGGCTGCACGCCTATTTCGTCCATTCCTATGCGCTGGCGGCTGAACGCCCGCAGGACGTGCTGGCTCTGACCGAGCATGGCGGGCCGGTGACCGCGATGGTCGCCCATGGCAACGTCGCCGGCACGCAATTCCACCCCGAGAAGAGCCAGAAGCTGGGGCTGAAGCTCATCACGAATTTCCTGAGCTGGGCACCATGATCCTCTTCCCCGCGATCGACCTGAAGGAAGGCCGCTGCGTCCGGCTGAAGCAGGGCGACATGGCGCAAGCCACGGTCTTCAACGACGATCCCGCCGCGCAGGCCGCCGAGTTCGAGTCCCAGGGCTTCCAGTGGCTGCATGTCGTCGATCTCGACGGCGCCTTCGCCGGCAAGCCGATGAACGCGGCCGCGGTCGAGGCGATCCTCAAGCGCGTGGCCTTTCCGGTGCAACTCGGCGGCGGCATCCGCGACATGAAGACGGTCGCCGGCTGGCTCGATAAGGGCATCCGCCGCGTCATCATCGGTACGGCGGCGGTGCGCGATCCCGGCTTCGTGCGCGAGGCGGCGAAGGCATTTCCAGGGCAGGTCGCGGTTGGAATCGACGCGCGAGACGGCTTCGTCGCTGTGGAAGGCTGGGCCGAGACCTCCTCGCTGGCGGCGGCCGATCTCGGCAAGCGCTTCGAGGATGCCGGAGTCGCCGCGATCGTCTACACCGACATCGCCCGTGACGGGATGCTGCAGGGCATCAACTGGGAGGGTACGATCGCGCTCGCGCAGGCCGTCTCGATCCCGGTGATCGCCTCCGGCGGACTGGCCTCGATGGCCGATATCGAGCGGCTCTGCGCCGATGATGCCGCGATCCTCGAAGGTGCGATCACGGGCCGGGCGCTCTATGACGGGCGCATCGATCCGGCGGCGGCGCTGAAGCGGCTGGCGGCGTAATTTTCATCCTCCGCCGTCATCCCGGGCAAGCGAAGCGCAGACCCGGGATGAGGGCGGAGTGGTTGTCGATCAGCGCACGAACTGGTCCTAGATCTTCGCGAATTCGCCGGTGGCCTTGGCGAGGTGCAGCCACTGGTCGACGAAGCCCTTGAAGGTCGCGTCGCCACGCGGAAGCATGTAGCCCATCTCGCCATATTGCAGAGGCTCGTCGGGATTGACGGCGCAGAGGCCGGGCTTGGCCTTCTCCTGCACCTTCACCTCGATCGACTCGGCGATCATCAGGTCGGCCTTGCCCGCGAGGATCTCGTTGAAGATCGTGACGTTGTCCGGGAAGACCTCGATCTTGGCATGCTTGAAATTGGCGCGCACGAAGCGCTCGTTGGTGCCGCCGGGATTGACGATGACGCGGGTCTCCGGCTTGTCGATATCGGCGACCGTCTGGAATTTCGCCTTGTCCGCACAGCGCACGATCGGCGCCTTGCCGTTGACGAGATAGGGCGAGGAGAAGAACACCTTCTTCTGCCGGTCGAGCGTCACCGAGATGCCGCCCATCGCGACGTCGCATTTGCCCGAGCCCATATCGGTGAGGAGATCGGCCCATTTCGTCTGGACGAACTTGGCCTCGACGCCGAGCGCCTTGGCGAGCGATTTCGCCAGCTCGATGTCGATGCCCTCGAAGGAGCCGTCCTTCGCCAGGGTGAAGGGCTTGTAGTCGCCGGTGGTGCAGACCTGCAGCGCGCCGCGGCTCTGGACGGTGTCGAGCAGGCTCGGCGCGGCTTGCGCCCGCGCGCCCGAGGCGACGACAGCGGTAACGGCAAAAGCCAGGCCGGCCGCGACGCCAGCCCGGCGAATCATCGATGCAATAGCCATGGAACTCCCCTCTTTGGACTGCTATCAGTCGCCGCCAGCAGAGCAGGGTTGCGGTTCGCGATCAATCCACCCTGCGCCCGCAGGACCGCGTTGCCGCCGATGACCCTGAAGACCCGCATCATCCCCTGCCTCGACGTCAAGGACGGCCGCGTCGTCAAGGGCGTCAAGTTCCTCGATCTCGTCGATGCCGGCGATCCCGTCGAGGCCGCCAAAGCCTATGACGCGGCCGGCGCCGACGAGCTCTGCTTCCTCGACATCACCGCGAGCCATGAGGATCGCGGCATCCTGTTCGACGTGGTCACCCGCACGGCCGAAGCCTGCTTCATGCCGCTCACCGTCGGCGGTGGCGTGCGCAAGGTCGAGGATATCCGGGCGCTGCTCCTCGCCGGCGCCGACAAGGTCTCGATCAACACCGCCGCCGTGACCAACCGCCAGTTCGTCAAGGAAGCGGCCGAGAAATTCGGCGCGCAGTGCATCACGGTCGCGATCGACGCCAAGCAGGTCACGCCCGGCCGCTGGGAGATATTCACCCATGGCGGGCGCAACGCCACCGGCATCGAGGCCGTCGCCTTCGCCCGCGAGGTCGTCTCGCTCGGTGCCGGCGAATTGCTGGTCACCTCGATGGACCGCGACGGCACCAAGGTCGGCTACGATCTCGGCCTGACGCGGGCGATCGCGGATGCGGTCCCGGTCCCGGTGATCGCGTCGGGCGGTGTCGGTGACCTCGACGACCTCGTCGCCGGCGTCGCGCAAGGCCATGCCTCGGCCGTGCTCGCCGCCTCGATCTTCCATTTCGGCACCTACACGATCGGCCAGGCCAAGGCGCATATGGCGGAAGCCGGCCTCAGGATGAGGCAGGACTGAGATGGCTGGTTTCACCCTCTCCGATCTCGAAGCCCGCATCGCCGAGCGCGCGAGCGCCTCCCCCGAGGAATCCTGGACGGCGAAGCTGCTCGCCGCCGGGCCCGAGCGCGCGGCCAAGAAATTCGGCGAAGAGGCGGTCGAGGCCGTCATCGCCGCCGTGAAGGGCGACCGCGCCGAGCTGATCGCCGAAAGCGCCGACGTGCTCTATCATCTTTTGGTCGTGCTCAAGGCCCGCGATGTTGCATTGCGGGACGTCTTGAGCCAGCTTGAAACTCGCACGGCCCGCTCCGGACTGGCGGAAAAGGCAGCCAGACCCCGGTAATCAGCCGGTTTAAGTTGCGTGAGGACGGACCTGGCAGGATGACCCTCCCTTGAACCTCGAAGCCTGGATTGCGGGCCGCGTCATGGACCAGCGCCTCATCCCGACACCGGAGCGCGACCTGGTCTCGCCCTATCGGCTGTTCTCGCGCGACGAGTGGGCCCATCTGCGCGCCGACCAGCCGCTGACGCTCTCGGTCGACGACCTGACCAAGCTGCAATCGATCAACGATCCGATCTCGCTCGACGAGATCGTCGCGATCTACCTGCCGCTGTCGCGGCTGCTCTCGCTCTATGTCGCGGCGACGCAAGGGCTGTTCAAGGCGACGCAGCGCTTCCTGATGGCCGAGTCCGAGCCGAAGGTACCCTATGTCATCGGCGTCGCCGGCTCGGTCGCGGTCGGCAAGTCGACCACGGCGCGCGTGCTCAAGGCGCTGCTCTCGCGCTGGCCGAACACGCCCAAGGTCGAACTCGTCACCACCGACGGTTTCCTCCTGCCCAATGCCGAGCTGGAGCGGCGCGGGCTGATGCAGCGCAAGGGCTTCCCGGAGAGCTATGACGGCGCGGCGATCCTGCGCTTCCTCTCGGACGTCAAGGCCGGCAAGCCGCGGGTGAGCGCGCCGGTCTATTCGCACCTCGTCTACGACGTCGTGCCAGGCGAGACGGTGACGGTCGAGCGGCCGGACATCCTGATCCTCGAAGGACTGAACGTCCTGCAGCCGAGCCGGATGCCCAAGGACGGCACCGTCATCCCCTTCGTCTCCGATTATTTCGACTTCTCGGTCTATCTCGATGCCGACGAGAACGACCTGCATCGCTGGTATGTCAACCGCTTCATGACGCTGCGCCAGACGGCCTTCCGCGACCCGCGCTCGTTCTTCCGCAAATATGCAGAGATCGGCGAGGAGGAGGCGCTCGCCATCGCCGAGAAGCTCTGGACCGGGATCAACCTGCCGAACCTCCAGGACAACATCCTGCCGACCCGCCAGCGCGCCAGCCTGATCCTGACCAAGGGCGCGAGCCATCGCATCCAGCAGGTCGCGCTGCGACGGCTTTGATGGAAGCCTTCGGCGCGCTCGCCGCCATGGCGGGCGCGGCCTTCGTCGCCGCGACCCTGCTGCCGGCGCAATCGGAAGCGGTCTTCGTCGGACTGCTCGCGGCGAAAAGCGTCGATCCGCTCGCGTTGTTCCTGACCGCGAGTCTCGCGAACACCGCCGGTTCGATCCTGAACTGGTGGCTCGGCCGATTGATCGCGCGCCATGGCGTCGACAGGTTGCCGGCGCGCCTGCGGCCCGATCCGAAGCGCTTCGTCCAGGCGCAGGACCTGTTCGCCCGATTCGGCTGGCCGTCCCTGCTGCTCGCCTGGCTGCCGCTGGTCGGCGACCCCCTGACCTTCGCGGCGGGCACCCTGAACTATCCGTTCTGGCGTTTCGCCGTCCTCGTCCTGATCGGCAAGGCCGGGCGCTACGCGGCACTCTGGGCGGGTTGGGCCAGTCTCGCCTGAACCGGGCGCCACCTCGACGACGCCTCCGGCATGTGGCTCCGCCATCCCGGAGGCGCACAGCCGGCATTTGCGAAACCAGCCGGGCCGGGCTACCAGCGAAGACGTCCGTTCAAGGAGATTTGACTATGAGCATTCAGCGTATCGGCGTCGGCCCGCGTATGTCCAAGGCCGTCGTGCATGGCAACACCGTCTATCTGGCCGGCCAGGTCTGCGACAAGGCAGCGGGCAAGAGCGTCGGCGAGCAGACCCAGGAAATCCTCGGCATCATCGACGGCCTCCTGGCCGAGGCCGGCACCGACAAGACGAAGCTGCTGATGGTCAACATCTGGCTCTCCGACATCTCGACCTTCGCCGAGATGAACGCCGTCTGGGACAAGTGGGTCGTCGCCGGCTCCACGCCGGGCCGCGCCACGGTCGAGGCCAAGCTCGCCGCGCCGCAGTTTACGGTCGAGATCGCGGTCATCGCCGCCAAGTAAGCCATCCCGGAACGCCGCGCGCCCACCCGGGCGCGCGGCGTTCCCTTTCACCGGACCGGAGCGGGGAGGCAACCATCAGCCAGACCGACCAGATCGCTCCGCTTCTCGCCCGCGTCGCCGGGCGCAGCGGCATCGCGCCAATGGCTCTGGCAGCGATGATCGCGGATTGGCTGCGCCGTCCCGGCTCCAGCCCGCCGAGCGAAAACCTGCTCGACCGCAAGGCAGCCGACTTTGCTGCGTTGGTGAAGCGCCTTGCGACGCCGCTGGGCGACGCGGAGATCAGGCGGCTGCGGAGCGAGGCGGCAGGCGCCATCGCCGCGGGCCGCTTCGCCGAAGCCGACAAGAGCCTCGCCGAAGCCGAACTGCATGCTATCGGCGGCTCCACCGACCTGTCGGCTCTGCCGCTCGAACGCCGGCTGCTGATCGGCGAGAACCGCGCCGACCGGGCCGCGCTCAGCTTCCTGCGCACGACGGCCGAGGCCTATCGCGAAGCTGCCGCCCGCTATGGCGAGGCCTCCGCCCTGATCGGCCTCGCCGCTATCGACCGCAGCCGCGACACCGCACTGGACCAGGCGAAAGCCATGGCCCGGATCAGCGAGGATTTCGGCGGACGCGAGGGCTATGACGCCGCCATAGCCACCCTGCGCCGATTGCTCGAAGGGCTGGACAGCCTGAGCGATACCGTCGCCTTCGCCGGAGCTCAGGAAGCGCTGGCCACCGCGCTCGACAGGCTCGCCGGGCTCAGCGGCGACAGCAAGCTGCTCAACGAGGCTCTCGTCCATTGCCGGGCCGGGCTGGAGGATCTGCGCCATGACGAGGCGCCGGCGCTCTGGCGCGCCCTGAAGCTGCGTTTCGGCCGGCTCGCCGTGAATCTCGGCATTTCACAGAAGGACGACAACCTGCTGGAGGAGGCGGTCGCGACCTACGCCACGGCGCTCGCGGTCTGGAAGCGCAGCGACGACGAGGCCCGCTGGCTCGAAGCGGAGCACATGATTTCGCGTGCGCGCGCCACGCTCGGCGGACGCCGCAGCGACCTCGCCCTGCTCGAACGCGCCTTCAACGGGCTCAACCGCGTCTCCCAGGCGATCGATCGCAGCCGCGATCCCATGCGCTGGGCCGAGCTCCAGAACCAGATGGGCGGCGTGCTGGCCTCGATGGGCGAGCGCTACAGCGAGCCCGTCGTGATCGAGGAGGCGATCGCCGCCTTCGCCGCCGCGCTGGAGGAATATCGCCAGGAGCGCGCGCCGCTGCTCTGGGCGCAGACACGGGCCAACCAGGCCGAAGCCATGCTCCAGCTCGCGCGCCGCAACAAGGACAAGCCCCTGGCCCAGCAGGCGCTCGCCCAGTTGATGGCGGCAACCGAAGCCGCTCGACAGGCCGCAAACGGCACCGTGGTCGCCGCCGATCTGCAGAAGCGACTCGGGGCCGCCGGCGCGCTCGCGACCAAACTGATCGCCGGCTGATTCAGCCGATCCTCTGCCTCAGCGCGGGCGGCGCGCCGCCAGCCGCTCCAGCGCGGCATCGAGCGTCGCGTCGCGCTTGGCAAAGCAGAAGCGGACGACGTTCTTGACCGCCCCCTCCGCATAGAAGGCGCTGACCGGAATCGCGGCGACGCCATTCTCGGTCACCAGACGGCGGCAGAAATCGACGTCGTCGCTTTCGCCGAGCGGAGCGATGTCGACATTGAGGAAATAGGTACCGGCGCTCGGCAGCACCGCGAAGCCGAGATCGCGCAGGCCGGCGGCGAAACGATCGCGCGAGCGCTGGAAATCGGCGCGCATGCCCTCGTAATAGCCGTCCTCCTTGCCGAGGCCGAAGGCGACCGCGGCCTGCAGGTTCGGTGGCGTCGTGAAGGTGAGAAACTGATGCGCCTTGGACAGCACCCGCATGATCGCCGGCGCCGCCATGACCAGCCCGACCTTCCAGCCGGTCAGCGAGAAGATCTTGCCGGCCGAGGAGATCTTGACGGTGCGCTCGCGCATGTCCGCCCGTCCGAGCACCGAAGCATGGCGGTGTCCGTCGAAGACGACATGCTCCCAGACCTCGTCGCAGATCGCGATCGCGTCATGGCGGACGCAGAAATCGGCGAGCAGGTCGAGATCGGCCTTGCCGAAGATCGTCGCCGTCGGGTTCAGCGGATTGTTGAACAGCACGACCTTCGTCTTCGGCGAGAAGGCCCTGGCCAGCGCTTCCTCGGTCAGGCCGAAATGCGGCGGGGTCAGCGTCACGAATTTGGGGATGCCGCCGGCGCGCCGCACCAGCGGCAGATAGGCGTCGTACATCGGCTCGAACAGCACGACCTCGTCGCCCGGCGTAATCAGGGCCATCAGCGCACCGGCGATGGCCTCGGTCGCGCCCGAGGTCACCATGATCTCGCTGTTCGGATCGAGATCGAGCCCCTGCCAATGCTTGTAATGCTTGGCCGCGGCCTCGCGCAGCTCGGGCAGGCCCATCATCGGCGGATACTGGTTCCAACCGTCGACGACTGCTTCAGCCGCCTTCTGGCGGACATCGAGCGGGCCCGGATCGTCCGGGAAGCCCTGGCCGAGATTGACCGCGCCGGTCTCGCGGGCGAGCTGCGACATCACCTCGAAAACGGTGGTGGGAAGGGCGGAGAGGATCGGATTCATCGCGGTCGGATCGGCTCGGCGAGGGCAGGAGCCTTGGCTGTAGCACGCCGTAAAGGGCCGTGCATCCAGTCGGCAGCCGGCTTCAAAGGTCCGGCGAAAAATAGCGAATGATGAATGTTGACATTCGTCAGTGATCAGTGTCTATTGGATTTCAGCCGGTCTTCGGCGGACGCCTGTTGCGACTTCGCCCCTTTGGCGCAGCAGGATGCCGCAGAAGACCGGCGAACCTTGTCAGGAGGGTGCAAGCGCCTCCCGCGGCACTCGCCGCCGCTGCTTTCCGCACGTGTGCAAACCGCGCTAAGCAGACGCATGGCCCGCTCCCCCGCTCCCGCGATCATGATCCTCGGCACCGGCTCCAATGTCGGGAAGTCGCTGATCGTCGCCGGCTTGTGCCGGCTCTTCGCCAATCGCGGGCTGAAGGTGCGACCGTTCAAGCCGCAGAACATGTCGAACAATGCCGCAGCGACCGGCGCCGGCGAGATCGGCCGGGCGCAGGCCTTGCAGGCGCGCGCTGCCCGGATCGCCCCGCATCCCGACATGAACCCGGTTCTGCTCAAGCCGGAAGGCGAGCAGGGCAGCCAGATCATCCTGCAAGGCCGCGTCGCCGGCCGCCTCTCCTCGCGCGATTTTGGGCGGCGCGGGGATTTCATGCCGCAAGTGCTCGACAGTTTTGCGCGCTTGAGCGACGGGGCCGATCTCGTCATCGTCGAAGGCGCGGGATCGCCGGCCGAAACGAACCTGCGCGCCCGCGATATCGCCAATCTCGGCTTCGCCCGCGCTGCCGACGTCCCGGCCGTGCTGATCGGCGATATCGACCGCGGCGGCGTCATCGCGAGCCTTGTCGGCACCCATGCCGTGCTCGATTCCGAAGACAGGGCGATGATCCGCGCTTTTGCGATCAACCGCTTCCGGGGCGCCGTCGAACTGTTCGCACCCGGCGTCGCGACGATCGAGCGGGCCACGGGCTGGCCCAGCCTCGGCGTCGTGCCCTGGTTCGCCGATGCCGCCCGGCTGCCGGCCGAGGACGGGCTCGACATCCGCTCGGGACGCAAGCCCGGAGCCCGGATCAGGATCGCCGTGCCGGTGCTGCCGGGTATCGCCAATTTCGACGACCTCGACCCGCTCAAGCTGGAGGCGGATGTCGACCTCGCCATGACCGGGCCTGGCCAGCCTTTGCCGGGAGATGCCGATCTCATCATCCTGCCGGGCTCCAAGACCACGCTGCGCGATCTCGCGGCGCTGCGCCGGGAAGGCTGGGACATCGATATCCTCGCGCATCGCCGCCGCGGCGGGCGCGTGCTCGGACTCTGCGGCGGTTACCAGATGCTCGGGCGCGTCGTGCGCGATCCGCTCGGGCTGGAAGGGCCGCCCGGAGAAGCGCCGGGCCTCGGCCTGCTCGATGTCGAGACCACGCTCGACGCGGACAAGACCGTCCGCGAAGTCGATTTCGTCGATGCCGCGGGCGCGACCGATGGCCGAGCCTACGAGATCCATCTCGGCCGGACCGAGGGCATCGACACGGCCCGCGCGCCCTTCCGGGTCGAGGGCCGCGCGGAGGGTGCCGCGAGCGCGGACGGGCGGGTCGTCGGCAGCTACCTGCATGGCATCTTTGCTTCGGACGCGGTGCGCAGCGCCTGGCTGGCAGCCGTCGACAAGGAGCGAGGTGCGTCGGCGCTGCTCTATGAAGATGCGGTCGAAGCGACGCTCGATGCGCTCGCAGCGCATCTGGACAGGCATTTCGACACGGAAACCCTGCTCAAGCTCGCCCGGACGCGTATTTCCGCTGGGTAAGCGATTTCGGGAACCTCGGCTGCCTTCGCCTGTTCTCCCGGCGCAGCTTCGCGGGAGGATTGATGCACATCAAGGCAAAAGTCTTTATTCGCCATTATGTTGACGAATGATGAAATTCGTCATAACGATCAATTCTTCACCGCCTTCGTTTGAAACAACCCAGCCGGCGACGCCGTGAGTAACCCCGAACGCGATACCAGGCAGATCATCGTCGACACCGCCGAGCGCTTCTTCCGCGATATCGGGTACCAGAAGACGACGGTGGCGGACATCGCCAAATCCCTGCGGATGAGCCCCGCCAACGTCTATCGCTTCTTCGACTCCAAGAAGTCGATCAACGAGGCCGTGCTTGAGCGCTACAAGCGCGAACAGGAAGAGGCCATCGCGACGATCGCCGCCGAGGATCGCTCCGCCGCAGAGCGCCTGCGCGACATCCTGGCGACCTCCTATCGCCTGAACGCGGCCCGCTTCGCCGGCCATGCCCGGATGCAGGAAATGGTCTGCGCCGCGATGGAGGAGAGCTGGGATGCGATCATCGCCCATATCGAGCGCTTCGACGTGGTGCTGCGCCGTGTCGTCGCCGACGGCATCGCCCGCGGCGAGTTCCGGCCGATGGAGCCGGCCCATGCCACGGGCTGCATCCGCACGGCGATGATCCGCTTCATGCACCCATTGCTGATCACGCAATGCGAGTGCATTCCCGGCCCGAACGCGGATGAGATGATCGCCTTCGTGCTCAGCGCGCTGGAAGCGAGACCCCAAGGCCGCTGAGGGATCGTCTAGTTTTTGATTTCGCATCGGCTTTCCCGAAAACCGCGCCCCACTTTTCGGGCCGATGCCCCAACGCGTTGACAAGCCGCCGAGGGAGCGGGATACCGCCCGGACATGGCCATCCTGCCCAAACAGAATCTCAAGAAGCTCGCCGTCATCCTGCATGACCTCGCGGTCACGGCGCTGGCGATCTGGCTCGTCTTCGTCGTCCGCTTCGAAGGGGCGCAGCTCATCGAGCACCTGCGCTACCTGCCGCGCTTCCTGCCTTTCTTTGCGGCCTATGCCGGGCTGGTCTACTGGCTGTTCTCGCTCTACCGCTCGAAATGGCGCTTCGCCTCGCTGCCGGACCTCTCGAACATCGTCAAGGCGGTTTCCGTCCTGACCGTGACGCTGCTGGTGGTCGATTATGTGCTGGTCGCGCCGAATTTCTACGGCGCCTTCTATTTCGGCAAGATCTCGATCGCGCTGTACTGGCTGGTGCAGGTCGCGCTGCTCGGCGGCCCGCGCCTCGCCTATCGCTATTTCAAATATGCGCGGTCGCGGACCTCAGCCGTGCGCGAGGCGAGCCTGCCGGCGCTGCTGCTCGGGCGCGGCGTCGAGATCGAAATGGTGATCCGCGCGATGGAAGCCGGCACGATGCGGCGCCTCCGGCCAGCCGGCATCCTGTCGCCCCGCCCCGACGATCTCGGCCAGTCGATCCGCGGCGTGCCGGTGCTCGGGCTGCTCGGCGATATCGAGCGGGTCGCAAGCGAAGCAATCGAGCACGGCGAAGCCTACCGCCGGATCGTCGCGACCCCTTCCGCCCTGCTGCCGGAAGCGCAGCCGGAGAAATGGCTGGCGCGGACCCGCAAGCTCGCCCTGCCGATCTCGCGTATCGACAGCCTCGGCGAGGGCGTGCGCGATACGGAGGTCGCTCCGCTGGAGATCGAGGACCTGCTGGTCCGATCGACCGTCGCGATCGACCGTGAAAGGCTGGGCTCGTTCCTGAAGGGCAAGCGCGT
Organism: Allobosea sp. AK1; assembly: GCF_006714945.1. Lineage (NCBI taxonomy): Bacteria > Pseudomonadati > Pseudomonadota > Alphaproteobacteria > Hyphomicrobiales > Alloboseaceae > Allobosea > Allobosea sp. AK1. Next base: position 2,566,681 of record NZ_VFMG01000001.1, on the reverse strand, counting down.
CATCGTCACCGGCGGCGGCGGCTCGATCGGTTCCGAGATCTGCCTGCGCTGCGCTGCCTTCGGCGCGGCCGAACTGCTCGTCGTCGAAAGCTCGGAACCTGCGCTGTTCCAGATCACCGAACAGCTTTCGGTTCAGGCGCCCGACACCGCCATCTCCGGCGTGCTGGCCGATGTCCGCGACCGCGAGCGGATCATGCCGCTCTTCGCCGGTTTCCGGCCCGATATCGTCATCCATGCCGCTGCGCTCAAGCACGTGCCCTATCTGGAGGCCGACTGGAGCGAGGGCATCAAGACCAATATCTTCGGCTCGGTGAACGTCACCGACGCGACCGTCGCCGCCGGCGCCCGGACCTTCGTGCTGATCTCGACCGACAAGGCGATCGAGCCCGTCTCGATGCTCGGCGCGACCAAGCGCTTCGCCGAGATCTACGCGCAGTCGCGTGATGCCGAGCTCACCGCCGCGGATTCCGGAATCAGGCTGGTGGCGGTGCGCTTCGGCAACGTGCTGGGCTCGGCCGGCTCGGTGGTGCCGAAATTCAAGGCGCAGATCGCCCGGGGCGGACCGGTCACCGTCACCAGCCCCGAGATGATCCGCTATTTCATGACCATCCGCGAGGCCTGCGACCTCGTGCTGACCGCCGCCTCCCATGCCCGCTCCGGAGAGACGCAAGCGGAGCGCGCCGCCGTCTACGTGCTCAAGATGGGCCAGCCGATGCGGATCATGGATCTGGCCGAGCGGATGATCCGCCTCGCCGGCTTCGAGCCGGGCGAGGATATCGAGATCATCGTCTCCGGCGTCAGGCCCGGCGAGCGGCTGAACGAGATCCTGTTCGCCCGCGACGAACCGATGGCGGAAACCGGGCTCGACGGCGTGATGGCGGCCAAGCCGATCTTCGCCGGCCGCGCCAGGATCGAGGCCTGGCTGGCACAGCTCCAGGCGACCGTGAAAGCCAATGACCAGGCTGCGGCCCATGCCGTGCTCGACGAGGCGATCCCGGATTTCAGCCGGCGCGACTCGAAGCGGCCAGATGCGCCAGTGCCGCCTTCGTCTCAACCTGCGGCCGCCAGCCGGCACTGAGCAGGCGCTCGGGCCGGGCGACAAGGCTGCCCGCCAGCTTGAGGAAGGTGTCCTCGCGGCCGGCAAGACGCGCCAGCCGGCGCAACCAGGCTTCGGGCATGGGCAGGAGACCCGGGCCGCGCCCGAGCCCGGCCCGCATCGCGGCCAGCATGTCGGAGACGCTGATCGGGTCCGGGTCGGACAGCGCATAGCTCTGCCGTGCCGGGCAGGCCGGCGTCAGCGCGAACAGGATGGCGCTGGCCAGGTTCTCGACGGCGAGCAGAGAGCGCGGCGCCTTCAAGCCACCGAAGGGCAGCGGCACCGGCAAGCGCGCCAGCTTGAGCAGCGCCGCCATATTGGCCTTCACACCCGGCCCATAGATCAGGACCGGACGCAGGGCGACCCAATCCAGATCGAGCGCGGCCAGTCCCTGTTCCGCCGCGAGCTTGGAGCGGCCGTAGGCGTCGCCGGGCGCGGGCTGCCTGTCCTCGCGCAGGGGCGGGCCGTCGACGGCATCGGTCAGCGCCTTGATCGAGGAGAGGTAGACGAAGCGCTGCACCCCGGCTGCCCGGGCGGCGCGGGCGAGCTCCAGCGTCGCCTCGGTATTGAGGCGGCGGTAGAGCGCCTCGTCGAGCCCCGGCCCGGCATGGGCGAGGCCGGCCATGTGCACGACATGGTCGATGCCCTCCAGGGCCGTGCGCCAGTCGACCGGAGACATCAGATCGCCGGTCACGACGGCTTCCGCGCCCGCAGGAACCGGTTTCTGGCTGCGCTGGGCGAGGCGCGGACGATAGCCGGCCCGAATCAGCGCCGCGACGACATGCGGCCCGACGAAGCCGCTCGCGCCGGTGACGAGGACGCGCTCGTCAGCCATGCCGCGGGCCTGTCGCGAAGCGACGCAGCAGCAGGCCGGTGAGCACAGCGGCGACGGCCAGGCAGGCGAACTGGACCGGGAGGGCGGGCCAGATCAGCGAAACGCCCGCGATGGCGGCAAGCGCCAGGTTGAGCAGGGCGACCCGGCCGACCACGCCCGCCACGCTGAAGCCGTTCGTCGTCGCCTGCTGGTAGAAATGCGAGCGATGCGCCTCCCAGACCTTCTCGCCGCGGGCGAGGCGCCGCAGCAGCGTGATCGTGGCGTCAGTGATGTGATAGAGCGGCAGGATCAGCGCGGCGGCGAAAGCGCCGGTGCCGGCCAGCCGATAGAGTAGATAGGCGGTGAGCAGGCCGATCGGCAGCGAACCGACATCGCCGAGGAACAGCCGCGCCACCGGCCGGTTGAACGGCGCGAAGCCAAGCAGCCCGCCGCATAGCGCGGCGGCCAGCCAGCCGGTCACCGGATCGATCGTGCCGGCCATGCCGGCGAGCGCGAGCGCCGCCGCCAACGGCACCATGCCGGCCACCGTGATCCAGTCGAGTCCGTCCATGAAATTGACAAGGTTGACGAACCAGACACCTGCCAGGAGCGCAAGGGCGCGCTCGACCGGCAGCGACAGGAATTCGGGAAACAGGCGCAGCTCCGGCGCGGCGCGAAGCAGCACGAAACCGACGCAGACCGCCTGCAGAACGAGCCTGACGCTCGCCGGCAGCGGGCGGATATCGTCCCAGGCGCCGACGATGCCGAGGCCGGTCACGGCGACAGCCAGCACTAAGACCGAGCGGGTTGCTTCCCCCTCGACCGGCACCAGCCAGAGTGCCGCCCCCAGTGCGAGGAAGGCGCCGGCGAGAACGGCGATGCCGCCGCCCTGCGGGGTCGGGATCTTGTGGCTGGACCTAGCATTCGGCCGCGCCAGCGCATAGCGCAGCAGAAGCGGGCGCAAGGCCACGCACAAGACCGCCGCCAGGACGGCGGCGGCGGCGCAGATCAACAGAGGGCGAAACACGCTTTCCAAAGTGCCCGCACCATAGTCGAGGCGGCGCAAAAGCCTAGAGGGCGCGCCGCCCTATCCGCGTGAAGCGGCTCTCCGAAGCAGCACCTGGCCTATTGCCTGAAGCCGATCAGAACGCCGTCGGCGCCAAGCTGGAGCTGCAGCCCCTGACGACGCGTCGCGAGCTTGAGCGTCACGCCCTTGTCGTTGCGCAGCCAGGTGGTTCCACGGCCGGCGGCGCCGACGGCCCAGCCCTCCTTGAGCTGGACATAGGCCCCCGCGAAGTCGGACCTGCGGTGCAACCCGTAGACCGTGCCCGAGGCGACCGAGCGCGAAGCGCCGATCGAGCCGATGCCGAGCCCGCCCACCGTGATCGGGTAGGAGCGACCCTGGAAACGCAGCGTCCCGCCGCCGGCTTCGCCAGAGGCGATGAAGCCCGCCTGAACCTGTTCGAGACGCACGGTTCCCGTCGCCGGCCCAAGCGAGCGCTGCTGCGCCATGGCCGGCGAAGCCAGCATCAGAACGGCGGCGAGGGTGGTGGTTGTCTGCCTGATCGTCATCATATCCTGCTCCTTGCGCCGAACCGGCGGCTCAAAGCATCGGACCAAATACGATATTCGGTTCGATGATCTGGCACACCAACCCGCGAAACGACGATTCGATCCCGCGATGGGAGCGAGATTGCAGCGGATCGGAATCGCGGACGGAGAACCGCGGCGCAGCGCCGGCCTGCGTTCCGCGAGGTCACGGCAGAGCGTCAAGGCTGCAACGTCAAAAGGCCACAATGAGGCGCTAACAATGCCCGATCGATCGCGTGATTCGACTGGCCCGCCGCAACAGGCGCGTTGCCCGACTTTCCACCTCTTCGACAATCGAACGCCGCTTCGCGGCACGCTGCCGCCGGCATTCCGCCCGGCAGCCTTGCAGGCAGCGCGGCTACGCCGCGCGCCACTGGAACGACATGAAAAGCAAAATCCGATACGACCACAACAAGACGCAGCCCCCTGGCCCATCGGCCTGGGGACCTTCGCTGCCGAAATCCGCCCCGAACTGGAAACCCGAACCCTGCGGCCTGTCCCGCGAGGAGTTGCGCAGGATCGTCGCGCGGATCATGGGCTGAGGAGAAAGCTATGCACCTCGAACATCCCCGGCTGCCGGCACCCCGCCGGCGCAATCGAACGGAGAAGCCGGCAGGTTCCGACCTGCAGGCACGCCATGACCGCGCCGCGGCCCTCGCCCGAGGGTTCGAAGCGGCGGGCGACAAGGTCGCCGCAGAACGCTTCTATCAGCAGGCCGACCACTTTCGCCGCCTGTTGAACGGCAAAACCTCGCAGCCCGGAACTGCGGTCATCTGAAAATTTTCGAGAAGCAGCCTGGCCCATCGGGATTTTGGAGCGGGCGATCGGGATCGAACCGACGACATTCAGCTTGGGAAGCTGACGTTCTACCACTGAACTACGCCCGCATGCCCTTCACGCTGGCGGAGCAGCGCGCGGCAGGCCCGCGTTCATAGCGGGTCCGAGCCCCAGTGTCATCCGGGAATCGCGGCAGGCAGCTCCAATTGCGCGAAGCGCATCAGGCGGCGCCTCAGCCCTTGAAATGCTTGCAGAGCTTCAGGGCCTGGCCCTGGTAGTTCGACTTCAGATCGGCGCCGTAGAGCGCCTCCGGCCGGGCCGCCATGCTCTCATAGACCAAACGGCCGGCGGCGCGCGGGAAATGGTCCAACGCGTAACTTTGGCCCTTTGCTGACATTGCGAAGGGCTGCTTATGGGCAGTGCGATGAAGGCGGCGGGTGAGCAGCCGGACCTTGCCCTTCGCCGCTGGCGCGGGTGAATGCCTCCCAGGACTGGGCCGCACCGGCCGCTCGGGACGGCAGGACCTTGCTCGCCTTTGATTGTGGTGAAGATAGCTCGTTTCCCGATGACGGGAGCATTTATCCAACCGCAGGTTGGAATAACCTCGCGAATCACTTGTATTGGGTGCCACAGCCATGCGCGGGCGCCTCAGCGCCCCTTCGACGAGAGTAACCGCTCGTTAACCGGCGTTAACCAATGGTGAAGACATGACGATGCTGTACCGACATCGGCACGCGTGCCTATGAGGGCTTGGAGCTTCATCGATCGGATGTCTTCGGACAGGCTCCGTGATGTGTCTGGGCCCCTTGCAGGGATGCTCGCCGCATGTGGACTACCTCTCCTCCTTGCAGGCTGCGGTGAGCAACGGTTGTCGAGCGATGAACTCGTGTCGGCCTCGCGCGCGATAACCGTCGACGTGGGCCGCGCCCTGGCGCTGCCTCCGCCCGGCAGCCTGCCTGTGACCGCAGTCTCCCAGAGAACCTATGAGAACGCCGTCTCGCAGATCGTCTCCCTGGCAACCCGCGGCCGGACGCCGGGCGAGAACGCAATCCATGTCGCCTTTTTCACGGCGGCAGATGTTCCTGAGGCCACCGGCGTCGAGGGCAACCTGCTGAAGGAGCCCGGCATCGACGACTTCGCCATCGGCAAAGAGATGGAGGAACGTCTTCCCGGTGTCGCGATGGCCCCTTCCGCCGTTTTCGTCCAGAACAGTTACGGTCCATTCGGCTATGCTTTCGGTCGCGGTACCGGCGGCGAGGCCTGCCTCTACGCCTGGCAGCGACTGGCGGGCAAGGACAGTCTCTTCCGCCCGAAATCGGGCATGATCTCGGTGCGCCTGCGCGTCTGCGACCCCACCGCGACCGAGGCCTCGCTTCTGCGCCTGGCCTATGGCTACGCGTTCAACGCCAAGCTGAAGCGGCACGGCTGGAATCCGATCGGCGATGCACCCGCGCCGGCGCCTGAGCTTGGCCAGGCCGGCGCTCCGATCTATCCGCCGGCGCCGCAGTCCTCCTTCGGCGAGACCCAGCCGCGCCCGCAAGCTGTCCGCCCGCGGCCGGAGCGCCGGCGCAGTGCGGTTCCCGCGGAACCTCAGGCTCCCGAACCGATTTCGACCAAACCACTCGAAGGATATCCCACCGTCCCGCCGCCGCCCGCGCCCTGAACCCACCCGGATTGCCGAAAGCCCGATGCGAACAGCGAGCTACGTCATCTTCTGGGCCGTCATCGCGATGGTCGTTATCGCGCTGATCACCCTGCCGATCAGCCTGCAGGCGCATCTGATTGCCGGGGCGATCGTGGTCGGCGCGATGATGGTCCTGAAGTTTCTGCGGCCCTACGGCGTCTGGCGCCTGATCGCGCTCGGTTTGGGCACCGCGATCGTGCTGCGCTATGTCTACTGGCGCACAACCAGCACCTTGCCGCCAGTCAATCAGCTCGAGGATTTCATTCCGGGGCTGATCGTCTACCTCGCCGAAATGTACAACATCGGCATGCTGGGCCTCAGCCTCTTCGTCGTGGCGATGCCGCTGCCGAAGCGCAAGACGCCGCCGATCGACCTCGCCAACGCACCGACGGTCGACGTCTTCGTACCGACCTACAACGAAGAGCCCGAGATGCTCGCGACGACGCTCGCGGCTGCGCTGGCGATGGATTATCCCGCGGGGCGCCTGAACATCTTCCTGCTCGACGACGGCGGCACCGACGAGAAATGCAACGCCGACGATTTCGCCGCGGCCAGCGCCGCCCGCGAGCGCCGCGCGACGCTGACGAAGCTCTGCGAAGGGCTCGGCGTCACCTATCTCACGCGCGAGCGCAATCTCAGCGCCAAGGCCGGCAATCTCAATAACGGCATCGCCAACTCGCAAGGCGAGCTGATTGTCGTCTTCGACGCCGACCATGCCCCTGCACGCAGCTTCCTGACCGAGACGATCGGCTATTTCGGGCAGGACCCGAAGCTTTTCCTGGTCCAGACCCCGCATTTCTTCATCAATCCGGACCCGCTGGAGCGCAATCTCCAGACCTTCCGCTCGATGCCGTCCGAGAACGAGATGTTCTACGGCATCATCCAGCGCGGTCTCGACAAATGGGACGCCTCGTTCTTCTGCGGCTCGGCCGCCGTCCTCCGGCGCACGGCACTGGAAACCACCAACGGCTTCTCCGGACGCAGCATCACCGAAGATGCGGAAACGGCGATCACGCTGCACGCCACCGGCTGGCACAGCGTCTATGTCGACAAGCCGTTGATCGCCGGGCTTCAGCCGGCGACCTTCACCAGCTTCATCGGCCAGCGTTCGCGCTGGGCGCAGGGCATGATGCAGATCCTCATGTTCCACCGTCCGATGTTCAAGCGCGGCCTCTCGCTGCCGCAGCGGCTCTGCTACTCCTCTTCGGCGCTGTTCTGGCTCTTCCCCTTCGCGCGGCTGACCTTCCTGGTCGCGCCCCTGTTCTACCTGTTCTTCGGCCTGGAGATCTTCACCGCCTCCGGCGCGGAATTCATCGCCTATGTGCTGAGCTACATGGTGGTGAACCTGATGATGCAGAACTACCTCTATGGTCGCTATCGCTGGCCGTGGATTTCGGAGCTCTACGAGTTCATCCAGTCGGTCTACCTGCTGCCGGCCGTGGTCTCGGTGCTCATCAATCCGACCAAGCCGACCTTCAAGGTCACCGCCAAGAACGAGTCTCTGGAGACCCGGCGAGTGTCAGAGCTTGGCCGGCCGTTTTTCATCATCTTCGCGGTGCTCTCGCTCGGTGTCGTCGCCACCTACTGGCGCATGCTCACCGAGCCCTACAATGCAGACATCACGTTGGTCGTCGGGCTGTGGAACATTCTGAACCTGTTGATGGCCGGCTGCGCGCTTGGCGTGGTCTCGGAGCGGCCGGAGGGTCGTGGCGCGCGGCGCTTCGCCGTGAAGCGTCGGGGTGAGATTACCATCGACGGACGCAAGGCCCGGATCGTCACCGAAAACGTCTCCGTCGACGGTATCGCCGTCCGCGTCATGTCGAAGGAATTCGATAAGCTTCCGGTCGGTTCGACCGGGGAGATTACCGTCGAGACCACGATCGACATGCCCCGGGGCGCCCTGCCTGTGCGCGTCCGCCGCCTCGCGCCCGACGACAAGGGATTGCTGCTGGGCTGCAGCTACGAGCCGGCGGAGCCGGTGCATAACCGCATCATTGCCGACCTCGCCTTTTCCGATGCCGAGAACTGGAGCCGGTTTCAGAAGGCGCGGCGCCACAATCCCGGCGTCATCTACGGGACGCTGCGCTTCCTGCGGCTCGCCATTTTCCAGACGAGCCGAGGATTGTCCTATCTCTTCGGTCTCTACCGCCTGTCCCGCTCGACCACCCGGCCGGGAGCGGCGGAATGAAGCGCCTCCGGTTCCAGGCCCATCTCGCCGCGCTCACATCCTGCGCGCTCCTTGTCGGCTCGCCGCTCCCGGCACAGGAATCTCCGGCCGTCCAGCCCGGCCCGGCACCCTTCATGATCGCGCCGCCCGCGCCGTCCCCGGCTCCGACGAACCCTGCGCCTTCCGCGAAGCCGGCTCCGGTTCCGGTACATGAGACCAGCCCGACGCCAGCCTCGCTGCTGTTCAAGCCGCTGCTGCCGGCGGGGCGCGTCACGCTGGAAGGCGAGAGCGATGTCCGCAGTTGGGCGTTCTACCTGACGCAGGACGAGGCGGCAGCCGATCTGAACCTCGACATTGCCTTTCAGAACGCCCTCGTGGTGATGCCGGAAGCCTCGCGATTGACGGTGCGCATCAATGGCGAGCGCGTCAGCGAAATGCCGATCGCCTCCTCCGACCGCCTGAAGCGCAGCTCCATCGCCTTGCGCAAGGGCCTGCTCCGGACCGGACAGAACACGATCAGCTTCGAGGCCGTGCAACGCCATCGCATCGATTGCACGGTCGGCTCGACCTATGAACTCTGGACGCGTATCGATGGCTCCGGCACGCGGCTGGCTTTCAGGAATGCGAGCACCCGATCCTTCGCCCTGCGGAGTCTCGACGATCTGCCCGCTGTCGGCGCCGATGAAAACGGGCTGACGACGATCGCCATCGTCGCGCCCGGCGCGGCGCGCGCGAGCGCCGCGAACAGCATCCTTGCCGTCGCCCAGGCGCTGGCATTGCGCGGCCGCTACGGGCAGGTCACGGTCAGCGTAACCGAGCAACTGCCCGCCCGCATCCGGCCGGGCACACTGACCGTCGCGCTCGGCACGAGCGAGGAGATGCGCGCGCTGCTCGGCGCATTACCGGCCGATGCGGGTGGCCGCAGCTTCGTCGGCTTCGTCCCGAATCCGCAGAAAGGCGCCGATCTCCTGCTCGTCACCGGCGAAGGCTGGCCCGATCTTGAAACCCTCATCGCCAAGTTCCTGACCGCGCCTGTCGCCCGGCCGGCCAATATCAACCGCAAGACCATGGATACCGCGAGCTGGCACGTGCCGGACGCGCCCTTCATCTCCGACAAGGAGGCGATCCGCTTCTCCGAGCTCGGCATTCCCACCCAGGAATCGACCGGCCGGCGCATGCGCGTGCGCGCCATCGTCGCGATGCCCGGCGATTTCTACGCCAATGCCTATGGCGAGGCGACGCTCTATCTCGACGGCGCCTATTCACAGGAGGTCCTGCCGGGCGAGAGCCATATCGAGGTCTTCGTCAACGGCAACGTCGCGGCAACCGTGCCGCTCAATGCGGCGACGGGCGGGTTGCTCCAGCAGTTCCCGATCACGATCCCGCTGCGGCATTTCCGGCCGGGGATCAACGAGATCTGGTTCGAGGCGGTGACGCTGGCCAAGTCCGATCTCGCCTGCGGCCCCGGCGCGACCCTGGCCGGCAAGAGCCGCTTCGCCCTGTTCGACACCACCGTCCTGTCGATCCCGAACTTTGCGAAGATCGGCGTCAGCCCCAATCTCGGGGCCATCGCCGGCACCGGCTTCCCGTATTCGGTCGCCTCCCGCGTCGCGCTGGTCATGGGCCGTCAGGACAATGCCAATCTCAGCGCGGCAGCGACGCTGCTTGCGCGCATCGCCCGCAATGCCAGCCGCCCGCTTGCCATCGATCTTCTCGCCGGGACAGCGGCCGTGGGCGACAGGCCGGCGCTGATCGTCGGCGCCGCCGGCCAGATGCCGGCCGGCCTATTGCCCCGGGTCGGCGTCGCCGACAGTGTCCGCGCCACCTGGCCACAGCGTGCCGATGCCGTGGTGGTGACGCCGGATGCCGAGGGTGCGGCCGTCTTCGACGCCGTCATCAACCGCCTGCAGGGCCGTGAGGCCACGCCCGAGGCCTCCGGCGGCGTGGCTCCGACCACCGAAGCGGTCCGTGATCGCTGGCGCGGCTCGCTCGGCGGCCCGCTGGCGCGCTATTTCATCGGCTTCGACCAATGGCTCCAGCACACCTTCGATCTCTCCTTCGCGCAATTGCGCGCGCCATCGCGCGCGGCCTCGCTCTACGAGCCGGCGGAAGGGACGGAGCTGATCGCGGCTCAGGCCGCCGATCCCGAGACGCGGCAGGTCTGGACCGCTTTCATCGCCCGCCGCGATGAAACCCTGCAGAGCGCCGTCAACCGGATCGTCACGCCGGGCAACTGGGCGGGCATGGCCGGCCGGATCACCGCTTTCCGCGGCGCCCAGGACGCGCATGTCATTTCCGCCGACAGCACCTCCTTCGTCATGACGCGGCCCTTCAGCCTCGCGAATATGCGGCTCGTCTTCGCCAACTGGATGTCCAGCAATATCGGCATCTACGCGCTGGCGCTGCTGATCGCCTGCATCGGGCTCGGCATTGGAACCTCCCTGATGCTCGGGCGGTTGGGTCGGCGATCATGAGATGGACGCTGGCAGCGATGATGGCGACCTTCCTCGGTCTGGCGCCGGGCGTGCGCGCAGCCGTGCCGGCGGATGCCTGGGCGCTCTACCGACAGAAATTCGTCACTGCGGAAGGGCGGGTCGTCGACGATCTCAACGGCGGCATCAGCCATAGCGAGAGCCAGGGCTACGGCCTGCTGCTGGCCTGCCTGGCCGATGATCGCACGACCTTCGCCAGCATCTTCGCCTTCACCCGGACCGAGCTTCTGATCCGCGATGACGGACTCGCAGCCTGGCGCTGGGACCCGAAGGCGAGCCCGCACGTCACCGATATCAACAATGCCAGCGACGGCGACCTGTTGATCGCCGATGCCCTCGCTTGCGCAGGCACGCGCTGGAACATGCCGGCCCACAGCACCGCCGCACGCCAGATCGCGACATCCCTCGCAAAGGTCGCGCTGCGCCAGCATGCCGGACAGACCTGGCTCATGCCAGGCGCTGTCGGCTTCTCGGAGAAGGACCGCGCCGACGGGCCGGTGATCAATCCGTCCTACTGGATATTCGAGGCCTTCCCGACCTTGGCGAAGCTGACCGGGGACCCGCGCTGGATGCAGGTCCAGACCAGCGGTCTGAAGCTGCTGGACGATCTCGCCAAGCGGAAGATGCCGGCGCCGGAATGGCTCTCGGTCAAGGCCGAGCCCCGGCCGGCGGAAGGCTTTCCGGCCCAGTTCGGCTACAACGCCATCCGCATCCCGCTCTACCTGCTGCGCGCAGGGCTGGGCGACAAGGCGCGGCTCGCGCCGTTCCGACAGGCCTGGGCTGGCGGCACGGCGGTCGTCGATGTCGCCAGTGGCAAGCCGGTCGAGCCCTTGCCGGACGCAGGCTACCGCATCCTCTCCGCGTCGCTCGCCTGCGCACTCGACGGCACGCCGATTCCCTCCGAGCTCAAGGCCTTCCAGCCTACCGCCTATTACCCGTCGACGCTGCATCTCCTCTCCCTCTCGATGCTTGGCGAGAGGTATCCGCAATGTCTGTGAAACCCATTTTGATCGCCGTCGCCGTCTCGGGTCTCGCCTTTTACACGCTGGGCCGCTACGGCCATGACATCGCCTCGCGTGAAGCCGTGCAGCCCGTGATCCAGCCGGCACTGGCGCAACAACAGCCTCCGCAGGCGCCGGCCGAGGCTGTGCCGGCACCGAACGATGTCGCGCAAGCCAAGGCCCCGGACCGCCCCGCCGCCGCCCAACCCGCTGCGCCGAAGGTCGACGAGACCGCGCTGCGCTATTTCGCGGGGCAGGGCGACACCCGCCGCTACGAGGCCGAGCTCGCGCGGCTCAAGGCGCTCTATCCGGATTGGAAGCCGCCGACCGACCTGAGCTCGCAAGGGAAGGGACAGGCCGGCGATCCTGAGCTGGAGCGGATGTGGCGGCTCTTCGCCGAAGGCAAATATGGCGAGGTCCGTGCCGCGATCGCCCAGCGGGGCAGCACCGATCCGAACTGGCGCGCTCCGGCCGACCTGACAGCCCAACTCGACACCGCCGAGGCACGTCAGCGCCTCGTCAACGCGTCGAACGCCCGGCAATGGGAACAGGTCATCCGTCTGGGCACCGAGACCCCGGCCATGCTGACCTGCGCCAGTGTCGATGCGCTCTGGCGCGTCGCCGAGGCCTTCGTCCAGACCGGTAAGCCCGAGCGTGCGCGCGACGCCTATGCCTATGTCCTGACCAATTGCACCAAACCGGCCGAGCGCACCGGCACGATGCAGAAGGCGCTCGCCACCCTACCGGAAAATCTCGTCGAAGCCTTGCTGTCGCAGGAACAGCAGAACGAGTTCGCGAGCATCCGCGACGAGATGGCACGACGCCATATCGGCAAGGCCGCCGACGATCCGACGCAGAAGGCGACGCCCGCGGAAATCCAGCGCATCGAAGCCCTAGCCAATGCGGCCTCGACGCCCGATGACGCCATCCTGCTAGGCTTCTACACGCTCCACCATGACGAGCCGGCCAAGGCCGCGACTTGGTTCCAGACGGCGCTCGCGCGCAACGGCGGGGCCAAGGCGGCCGAGGGAGCGGTGCTCGCATTGGGCGACACCAAGAAGTATCAGGAGGCCGAAACGCTCGGCGCTCAGTGGCTCGAAGCCGGCGCGGCCAATCGCAAGGCCTATCTCGATGCCATCACCGCCCTGCTCACCCAGGAGCCTCCGCCACGCCTGGACCGCGCCGTGATCGAGCGCATCGTGAAAACCGTGGGGCAGGACAAATACGCCGCCGGCGCCGGAGCGCTCGGCTGGTATGCCTACAACGCCGGGCAGATCAGCCCGGCGGGAACCTGGTTCGAGACGGCGCTCTCCTGGGATCGTGGCAATGAGCCGGCGGCTTACGGGCTGGCCCTTGTCCGCGAACGCCTGCGCGACCAGGCTGGCTTGCGCACGCTCGTTGCCGAATGGGGCAGCCGCTCGCAGAGGATCGCGGACATCCTCAATCCCCGGCGCCCGCGCTCGGCCCCGACAGCCGAGCATGAGCGCCAAACACGTCAGATGCCGGCGGCGGAATCGGCCCATCGCCGACCAACACCCATCGTCAGGTCCGGCCCCGACGAGCCGATCGCACACGACGCGGCTCCGGAGCCGGCGAGACGGTCGGACGCTTCCCGCGCGACCGGTGGCAATTGCGGAGGTGGCAGCTCAGGCGCCGCCGCCTTGCAGCGCGGCTGGTGTCTCCTCAATCTCAAGCGGCCGGTCGCAGCAGCGCAGGCTTTCGAAGCCGCACGGCGCGGCGGCAATGCGCAGATCGCCTCCGATGCCGCCGCAGGCGTGGCTTATGCCAAGATGCAGCAGGGGCTGACGGCCGAAGCGACCGTCGCGGCCAGCGCCGCCAACCTGCCGCCGGCGCGCCGCAAGGAGCTGTCCACGCTGCTCCTCGCCGAACAATTCTATGCCCAGTATGATGCCAAGGATTACAACGGCGCGCTCATCACCCTGTCGCAGCGCCGCCGCCTGGCGCCCGAGACGACCGACCTGATGCTGATGCGCGGATGGTCCTATTACAATCTCGGCCGCTACGACGATGCCGCGCACATCTTCGAGGCGCTGTACAAGGCCAACAAGTCGCCCGAGGCCCTGTCCGGCCTGACGGCGATCCGTGATGTCACCAAGCGCAACGCCCAGTGATCACGGCGTCATGCGAAGCTTCGTACCGACATCTCCGGGAATGTGTGTCGGCTTCCTAGCGCAACATGCCAATCTTCTCCGTGATTGGCGACGACGGCTAATGATTGCATTTTTTCCGACTAAAATGGCTAAGTCGCTCTGAACGTTGAACGATGGATGCGAGCCTGCAAGCCTCATGAAGCGCCCCCTGTTTCAGGCTCGCATCACTGACCTCGAAGCCCTTTTCGAGCGTCGCGTCGATGATTGCTAGCGGCGCCCTGCCCGTAGCTTCGCGCAGTACATCGACGTTTCCGAGGCCTTGATCCGCGTCGCGATGGTCCCCGTTTGCAGGCCAGCCACTGAACTCAATCTCAAACGGTCACTGAGGCGATCGACGCGCCTTGCCGTCAGGGAAAGGTTCCCGGGGGTAGCGGTGGCTCCGCATTGAGGAGCGTGATCGTAACGCGTCGGTTAGACGGGCTGTAAGCATCGTCGATGAAGAGCGGCTCGGTGTCGGCGTGTCCCACCACGGAAGCGAAGCGGTTGCTGGGAAGCCCGGCTCCCGACAGGATCTCGCGCACGGCGAGTGCGCGCCCGGCGGTGAGGGCCCAGGAATCGGTGGCCTGCACCGAACCCGGGCGCGCGGCGGACGTGTGGCCGGCGACAGACAGTTGGTTGGGCAGCCGGCGCAGGGTGGGCGCGAGCGCCTCCAGCACGAGACGGGTGCGCTCGTAGGGCCGGACCGAGCCCTCGGGGAACATGGAGCGGCCGTACTCGTCCACAAGGGAAACGTTCAAGCCCTCCTTGGTCGGCTCGATCACGATGTTGCGCGACAACTCGGAAATTTCGGGCATTTTCTGGAGCGCCTGCCGCAGGCTGGCTACGGCGCTGTAGTTGGCCTGCATGTCGGCGGCCGGGCGGCTGGCCTCGCGGTCGCTGGCGCGGCCCGAGCTGGTCGGGCGCGCTTTGTCGTCCTGCCCGGAAGTCCCCCTCGCCGCGTCGCGGGGCACTGAGGGCCTGTTGCCTGACTTGTCCAGGGCACTGCCCATCAGGACGCCACCAGAGCCGCTGGTCGTCGGACTCACAGATGCCGGCGCAAAGTATTCCGCCAAGCCGATCTTCTGCTCTTGCGTCGTCATGCTGATCAGCCACATCAGCAGAAAGAACGCCATCATGGCGGTTACGAAGTCCGCATAGGCGATCTTCCAAGCCCCGCCGTGGTGCGCATGAGCGGCCTTCTTGACCTTCTTGACGATAATCGTCGGCTGGGTGGGCTTAGTCATCGAGTCTCTGCCGGAGATTGGATCAGATCTAGGCGGGGAGGCCGGCGGTTGCCGCTTCCACTTCGTTGAACGTTGGGCGGACGTCGCTCATCAGAGCCTTGCGGGCAAATTCTACCGCCATCACCGGCGGCTGGCCGCCGATATGCGCGAGGAGACCCGCCTTGAGTGAAAGAAAGTATTTGGATTCCGCCTCGAACGTGCCCTTGAGCGACTGCGCCATGGGCCCGAAGAAGCCGTAGGCGACGAAGACACCGAAGAAAGTGCCTACGAGCGCGCCGCCGATCAGATGTCCCAGCACCTCCGGCGGCTCGGTGATCGCCCCCATCGTCTTGATCACGCCGAGCACGGCGGCGACGATGCCGAGCGCCGGTGTACCGTCGGCAAGCGACTGCATTGCCGCAACCATACGCTCCTGCTCCTGATGGTGCGTCTCCAGTTCCTCGTCCATGAGAGCGTCGATCTCGTGGACGTTGTTGGCACCCATCGTCAGCATTCGCATGTAGTCGCAGACGAACTCAACCGCATGATGGTTCGCTGCAAAAGTCGGGAAGGCATTGAACAACGTCGACTCGCTCGGATTTTCGATGTGCTCTTCGACAGCGAGCATGCCCTTCTGTTTTACAAACTTGTACAAGGAATACTGCATCCCGAGCAGCTCGACATAGCATTCCTGCTTGTACTGGGGGCCCTTCATGAGCGTGCCGAGCATGGCGGGCACAGCCTTGAGCACCGGCGCAGGGTTGCCGATGACGAAGGCACCAATCGCTGCACCGAGGATGATGACAAACTCGAACGGCTGCCAAAGCACCTCAAGGTGGCCGCCCATCGCCGCGTAGCTTCCGAAGACGCAGACGAAGACGATTATTGTGCCGACGATCAGCCGCATGGTCTGCCACCCTCGCGCCGCAGCAGGTACAGCCCGCGCGAAGCCACTAACTAGCCCAACGAACTGACCGATTAAGGTTAAGGGCGAGTTTATGACCAGTGGACGACAGGCTAGTAAGCGTCGTCCTTCGACGACGGCTTTGAAGTTTGGGTCGGTAGGGTAAGTGATCAGGAGTGCCCGGATTTGGGCATTGAGATCGAGCCGGCGGGTCTCGGCGAACGTCAGCAATCGACCCAAAGCTGACGTCAAGGCATGCCCACTTGTGATGGACGAGCTTTGCTCGTAGCGACGCTTCGCATAGTTGAGCCGACAGGATCGGAATGGAGAAAGACATGTCTCGCGCTTTCAAAGTCGTCGATGCGTTTTCGGCAAAGCCGCTTTTGGGCAATCCCGTGGCTGTTGTGCTCGATGGTTCGGGGCTGACCGACGCTGAGATGCAGGCCATCGCCAGTTGGACGAACCTCTCCGAAACCACATTCGTCCTGCCGCCGACCAATCCGAATGCGAGCTATCTGCTACGAATTTTCAACCCGAGCGCGGAGATGCCTTTCGCCGGGCATCCGACATTGGGGAGTGCTCATGCTGTGCTTGAAGCGGGCATTGCGACGCCGAAGGATGGAAAGCTCATTCAGGAATGCGGTGTTGGATTGGTGGACGTTGCGGTGAATGGCGATGGTCCTGACCGGATTTTGACCCTCTCGCTGCCACCAGCGACACTTACCTCTTTGACCGGCGAAGAGATCGACGAGGTCGAAGCGATCCTGCGACATCCGATTATGCGCGATGCTACGCCTGCGATTATCAATGTCGGGGCCGTCTGGATCATCGCGCAACTAGCCAGCGTGGACGCCGTGCTGGGCCTGGAACCCGATTTGATCCGCTCGGCTCAGTTCGAAAAACGAAAGGGCGCGACCGGAATCACCGTGTTCGCTGGGCGATCAGACAGCACGCCGGACATTGAAGTCCGTACCTTTGCCCCGTCATGCGGGGTCAGTGAAGACCCCGTGTGCGGGAGCGGCAATGGCAGCGTCGCCGTTTTCCGCGCGAGCCGGGGGCTGCTTCCTGCGAGCGGCGTAAACTACAAAGCTGAACAGGGTCGGCGCGTCGGTCGCGACGGCAAGATCAGCGTCACGGTCGATGCTCAGGGGCAAGTTCAAGTCGGCGGCGCGTGCGTCACCACCGTAGATGGGTTCATTGCGGCATAGCTCGCACTGTCCGCGTCCGACCCATTGCGGACACAACTCGCGAAAAAGCCCGCTAGCCGGAGTTCCGAGGCGATAATGAGTGGCGGCCACTCAAAAGACATAGACAAGCCATGTGCAGGGAGCATGCTCGGCGCTGCAGTTGTCTCCATCCGCTTTTGGAAATGACCGCTGGCGGTGCGCATTGACGCCGCCTAGGCGGAGACCTGTCATGCATACCGGAAAAGGCTCTTTGGTCCTGCGCAATGGGCGCAGGCTCCCCCTCACCTTCCAATTTGGCAGTGACTACGACGATACCCGCGCAGGCCATCTTCTCTGCGATACATCCGCACTCGACCCGGCATTGCTGCAGGATCGGCTGCATATCGTTTGCGATGACGGAACTTCTATCGTCGTTGCGGTGATGCACTCCAGTGATCGATATCTGGCGGTCACAGGGCGGGTTCTGCCGGCGGCTGCCTGATACAGCTCTGCCATCATAAGTAGATGCGCGAGAGGCCGCGTGGCCACTTGATCGGCCCAGCGGCGGCGAAGTGCCCATCACCGCGTCAGCGATCGAGCCAAGCCAAAATCAAGCACTGACCGGGCCAGGAAGCTCAAATGCAGCGTACCCCGAAAACTGGATAATTACGCGGTGGCGGCATGATACGCGCAACCGCATGTGTCCGGATCGATGCTGTGGGAACCGGGGTGCTGTCCGATGAAGATGCTTCCGATGGCCGGGATCGCGGCGGCAATGGGATTCGCCGGACTGAGCGGCTTGACTGCGTCAGACGCCGTCTGGGCCAGGCTTTCCCCTTCCTGCCAGGTCAAGGGAAACATCAGCATCAATACGGGGGAACGCATCTACCACGTCCCCGGCCAGCGCCGTTATCTCGAGACCAATATCAGCCCGCAACACGGCGAGCGCTGGTTCTGCACGGCCGAAGACGCCGAACGCGCGGGATGGAGGCCAGCAAGAAGCTGAAACGAAAAAGGCCCGGCGTCGCGCGAGCGGGCCGGCCCCCTGTCCGCTCTTGACCCATAGCCGACGTATGGAACGTCTGCTTCATGGCAGTCTGGCGAGGTCGGCAGTCAGGCGGCCGAAGCTGACCCCTTGCTGACATCCGGAGAGTTCGGTTCCGGACGATCCAGTTCATCAATGGCGGCGCAACCGGTCGAGAACCGCTTCATGCAGTGTCGGGCTGCCGCTCGCCACGACACAGCTATGGCCGGAATGGATCGTGAGCTCGCGGCCTTCCCAATCGGTGATCGCGCCGCCGGCATTGCGCACGATCGGTGTCAGCGCGCAGTAGTCGAACGGATCGAGCCCGCCATCGAGGCTGATGTCGAGCGCGCCGTCCGAGACCCGGCCATAGGCGTGGCAGCCGCCGCCATAGACGCACCACTTCGTATCGCTGCGCAGGCGCTCGAAGGCGGCACGCTCGCCGGCGTCGAATGGCTCGGGATTGCCGTTGCCGAGGATGGCATCGGCCAGCGATGCCCCTTTACGGGTCTGGACCGTCTCGCCATTGCGGCGCGTCGGCAGGCCGTCGCCGCCGATCCAGCGCTCCGCCGTGACGGGGTTGTCGATGACGCCGAGGATCGGCGTGCCCTTGTAGGCCAGAGCGATCAGCGTGCCGAAGGTCGGGATGCCCGTGATGAAGGCCTTGGTGCCGTCGATCGGATCGATGATCCAGGCGAAGTCACGGTCGAGCCCGATGGACTCGTATTCCTCGCCGAGGATGCCGTGATCGGGATGGGCGATGGCGATCTCGCGACGCAGGCTGTCCTCGACTCGGCGGTCGATCTCGGTGACCGGGCTGTGATCGGCCTTGGTGTCGAAGCTGCGGCCCTTGGCGATGGCTTCGCGGATGATCGCGCCACTGCGATCGGCGAGCCGCTCGGCGAAACCGGCGAAGGCGTGGATGTCAGGCTTGGACATGAGCTTCTCCGGCGATCACCGCCGTGGTGCTGGCGGGCGCGCGCTGGTGTCTGGCGAGCCGGTATTCGAGGGCTCGCAGGGCTGCGGTCAAGATGGCGGCTATGACGAGGTAGATCGCAGCCGCTGTCACGAAGAGCTCGTAGGGCGCGAAGGTGCGCGCCACGATTGTATTGGCGGTGCCCGTCAGCTCCATGAGCGTGATGGTGCTCGCCAGCGATGTCGCCTTGAGCATGCTGACGACCTCGTTGGCATAGGCCGGCAGGGCGAGCCGGAAGGCGCGCGGCAGGATGATGACGCGATAGGCCAACGGGCCGGACATGCCGCAGGCATGGGCGGCCTCGATCTCGCCGGCCGGCACCGCCTGGATCGACCCGCGCAGGATGTTCGCCGTATAGGCGGCGGTATGCAGCGAGAAGGTCAGGACGGCGCAGAACCACGGCTCCCGGATGAAGGGCCAGAGCGCGCTCTCGCGGACGAAGTCGAACTGCGACAGCCCGTAATAGACCAGGAAGATCTGGACCAGGAGCGGCGTGCCCCTGAAGAACGAGATGTAGAAGGCGATTGCCGCGCGGACTGGGCCGGGCGCTTCCAGCCGGGCGATCGCCATCGGCACGGCCAGCGCCATGCCGAGCACGAGAGCGGCGGTCAGGAGTTGCAGGCTGAGCCAGGTGCCTTCCAGCAGCGCCGGCAGGCTCTCGATCATGAGGCTCGGGTTCATCGCGCCAGCTCCCGTTCGCCACGGCTGGCGCGGCGTTCCAGTTTCGCGACGATGAGCCCGTTGCTGGTGGTCAGCGCGTAGAAGATGATCGCGGCGATCAGATAGAAGCGGAAGGGTTCGCCGGTGACCGCGGTCGCCATGCCGCTGACCCGCATGATCTCCTCCAGCCCGACCACCGAGACGAGCGAGGTGTCCTTGATCAGCGAGACCCAGTTATTGCCGAGGCCGGGCAGGGCGAAGCGCCAGATCTGCGGCAGGCGCACCGTCGTGAAGGCGTCCCACCAGGAGAAGCCGAAGGCCTCCGCCGCCTCGATCTGGCCTTTCGGGATGGCGAGGAAGGCGCCGCGCAGCACCTCCGCGGCATAGCCGCCGAAGACGAGGCTGAGCGCGAAGACGCCGGCGGCGAAGGCGGGAATCTCGATGAAACCCGCAGCCATCCCGATCGACTTGGCGAGCCCGGTCAGCGTGACCGAGCCGCCGAAATAGATGATCAGGATGATCAGCAGTTCCGGTGTGCCGCGCATGATCAGCGTGAACAGGAAGCCGAGCTGCCGGACCAGCCACCAGCGGGAGAGCTGGGCGAGCGCGCCAAGGATGCCCCAGACGAGCCCGAGCGCCAGCGCGGCGAAGGCGACCTCCAGGGTCGTCAGCGCACCGTGCAGGAGCTGGCCGCCCCAGCCCATCAGTACATCCATCGTCACGACCTCCGCCGCTCTCGGGTCCGCTGCCTCGTCGCGCGATCAGGGCAGGACGCTGAACGACCAGTAGCGATCGTTGATGGCCTTGAAGGAGCCGTCCTTGAACGAGGCGTTCAGCGCCGCGTCGATCTGGTCGCGGAGCGCGCTGTCTTCCTTGCGCAGCGCCACGCCGACGCCGGGACCGAACAGGGCGATGTTGTTGATCTCCGGGCCGACGAAATGGAACTTCTCGCCGCGCGGCTTCTGCAGGAAATCGCCGTCGAGCTTGATCGGCCCGGCGAAGGCGAGGTCGATCCGGCCCGATTGCAGGTCGAGCAGCAGGTTGTCGACCGTGTCGTATTGCGCGAGCTTCACGCCGGGGAATTCCTTGGTCATGAACTGCTCATAGGTCGAGGAGCGCTGGAGCCCGACCGTCTTGCCGGCGAGCGCCTTAGGGTCCGGCTTGCCGTCGGCCCCGATCGGCTGGACGTTCAGCGTCTTGGCGCCGACGAAGCGGGCGGTGGAGGAGCGGTAGGGCACGCTGAAATCGATCGACTTCTTGCGCTCGTCGGTGATCGACATGCTCGCCACGATCAGGTCGAACTTGCCGGCGAGCAGCGCCGGGATCATGCCGTCCCATTGCTGGCAGACGAAGACGAGATTGACGTTCAGGCGCTTGCCGATCTCGCGGGCGACGTCGATGTCGAAGCCCTGCAATTCACCCTTGGCGTCGCGGAAATTGAACGGCGGATAGGTGCATTCGCTGCCGACCTTGACGTCTCTTGCCGCGGCTCCCGTCGTCAAGGCACTGAGCAATCCGGCGGCGACGAGTATGGGCTTCAGCATGTCGTTCTCCCCTTTGAATTGACGGCTCGATTCACAGGACGCGTTGCAGGAAGGCGCGGCAGCGCTCGGAACGCGGGTTGCCGAGGACCTGCTCGGGCGGGCCGCGCTCCTCGACGACGCCTTGGTGCAGGAACAGGACCTCGCTGGAGATCTCGCGGGCGAAGCCCATCTCATGGGTTACGATGATCATCGTGCGTCCCTCGGCGGCGAGCGTGCGCATCACCGCGAGCACTTCGCCGACCAGCTCGGGATCGAGCGCCGAGGTCGGCTCGTCGAAAAGCAACAGGGCCGGCTCCATCGCCAGCGCCCGGGCGATGCCGACGCGCTGCTGCTGCCCGCCGGAGATATGGGCGGGATAGGCATCGCTCTTCTCGATCAGCCCGACCTTTTCGAGATAGGCCTCGGCACGCTCGGTCGCCTCCTTGCGGGAGAGGCCGAGCACCTTGATCGGCGCCACCGCGACGTTCTCCAGCACGGTCAGGTGCGTCCAGAGGTTGAAGCTCTGGAACACCATGCCGATACGGCTGCGCATCCGGTTGATCTGCTTGCGGTCGAGCTGGGCACGGCCGCCGCCTTGCTGCGCCAGCCGGACCGTCTCGCCCTCGAAGCGGATGGTGCCGGCATCGGGCAGTTCGAGGAAGTTGATGCAGCGCAGGAAGGTGCTCTTGCCCGAGCCGCTGGCGCCGATCATCGTCACGACGTCATGGCTGCGGGCCGTCAGGTCCAGCCCCTTGAGGACGGCCAGGTCCCCGAAGCTCTTCCGGATACCCTTGACCTCCAGGACGGTGCTGCGTTCGACGTTCATGAGGACTCCGCTGCTGACGGCAGAATGTGAGGCGGTTCGTGGCCCCCCAAGGTCCAATTCGGAGCTTTCGCTAGGGTCCAGTTCCCGACGTCGCACAAAAGGGCGGCAGGCTGGGTCCGTGGCGGGCGCCTACTGCATCGTCACGCGGCGTTAGGCCCCGTCGCAGGCGGCATCGATCGCCTCGGCCACCGCCTCGACACAGGCCGGCAGCTTTTCGGTCAGGGTGTTGCCGAAGCCGAGGATCAATCCCTGCCGTGCAGGCCCGCGGCAATAGCGCGACAAGGCCGGGCAGTCGAAGCCGCGGTGCAGAAGCGCCGTCGCGGCCGCGACATCGTCGAACGAGATGCGTGGCCGAACCGTCATGTGCAGTCCCGCCGTCACATAGGGTATGACGAAGCGGTCGCCGATGCGCTGCTGCAGCCCGTCTGCCAGCAGGAGCGAGCGTTCCCGATAGATCGCCCGCATCCGCCGCAGATGCGCCGCCAGATGCCCCTCCGCCATGAAGGCCGCGACCAGCGCCTGGTCCGGCTGCGGCGCATAGAGCGAGAAGACGCGTTGCGCCTGGGTGAAGGCCTCGACAAGGCCCGGCGGCACGACGAGATAGGCCAGTCTCAAACCGGGCGCCAAGGCGCGGTTGAAGGAGCTGGTGTAGATGACGCGCTCTTGCGTGTCTGTGGCGAAGAGCGGCGGCTGCGCCTGTCCCAACCAGCGGATCTCGCTGTTGAAATCATCCTCCAGCACCCAGCCGCCATGAGCCTGCACCCAGGCGAGCAGAGCCTGGCGTCGCGCCGGCGGCATCGAGGATCCGTACGGGAACTGCTCGACCGGCGAGACGACGACCAGCTTCGGCAGCGTTCCTCCGTCCGCCTGCGTCGGAAGGGCGGCCGCGTCGAGCCCCATTTCGTCGATCGGCACCGGGCGGATTCGCACGCCGCTGAGCTCGAACGTGGCGAGTTCGGTCAGGTGGCCGGGGTCCTCGACCGCGACCTCGTCGCCGGTATCGAGCAGGACATGGGCGACGAGCGCCGCCGCCTGGAGCGTGCTGCCGATGACGATGACCTGTTCCGGCGCGCAGGCCAGGCCGCGTGCTTCCGCGAGATAGGCCGCGATCTGGTGGGTGAGGCCGGCGCGCGGATGGCCCACGCCGTAGCCCGTCTGCGAGATCGCGCGGGAACGCCAGTGCCGGGCCGCGATCCGGCTGAAGATCTCGTAGGGAAATTCGTCGAGGGCAGGCACGCCTGGACTGAGGCCCAGCGTCTCGGAGCGCTCGGGCGGCAAGCGAGCTTCGAGGAGCTGCGTCGCACGCTCCGACAACGCGGTCTTGCCGGGCAACAGCGCGGACGGATTGGGCCTCGCCCGCGTCTGGTGATCCTCGGGAAGCACCTTCTCGACGAAAGTGCCGGAGCCATGGGCGCGCCGGACATAGCCTTCCGCCTCCAGGCGGTCATAGGCCTGAACCACCGTGTTGCGGGCGAGAGCCAATTCCTTGGCCAGCGTGCGGCTGGGGGGCAGGCGCGTCCCGCGCGGAATCACACCTTCGGTGATGCCCGTCTGGAACCGGGCGAATATCTGCTCGTAGAGCGGGATCTCACTGTCGCGCTCGAGCCTGATCAGGTTCCAGACGGGATAGTTGAACTGGTTGGCCATTCGCCCTCGTCAGGCTGACACACTCCTTCCGAATGGACGCGGGCGCCGGATTCTCCAAGCGGATTTCGCGGAACGGCGTTCGAATACGAGGCCGAGGGTGCCCTACGGCGCTTTCAACCCGAAGACGGCCTCGGCGGTCTGCCCGGCTTTCAAAGCGTCCTCCCATTTCGCCTCCAGCACCAGCCGGGCTTCGGCATCGGCGATGCGGGCGCGGATCGTCGCGGGCGTCAGGGCAACCAGCCCGTCATCGTCGCCGATCAGGAGGTCGCCGGGCGAGACGATCGCGCCGCCGATCGTCACCGGCCGGTTGATCTCGCCGCGCTCGGCCGAGGACGGCCCGCGTGGCGTCACCGAACGCGTGAAGACCGAGAAATCCGTCCAGCTCGCCAGCGTTCCGACATCACGGATTGCTCCGTCGCAGACCAGGCCGACGGCGCCCTTGCGGCGGATATGCCCGCCCAGGATCTCACCGATCATCGCGCTCTCCGCATGCCCCGCCGCCGCGATGACCAGGACGTCGCCGGGGCCGATCACGTCCATCGCGCGCACGACGGAGCCGAAATCCGGCGCTTCGCAGAAGGCGGTCACCGCGCGTCCGAACAGGCGCGGCTGCTGACCGGGCGGCATCAGGGGGCGGATGGCAGGGTCGATCTGGTTGAGATTGCGACCGAGATCGACTGCGACCGCGACGGGGATCGCCCGCCAGCGCTCGATCTCGGCCTGTGTCAGGTCACTTTGCGGAACGGGATGGATGGTCACGGGCATGGTGCAGTCCTCATCGTCGCGATGTGGCGATCTGGTGGTGTCGGGGGGACAGGGGGCGGCTTCAGCTCCGCAGCCGCGATCCCATGCGGGCCTTCAGGACATTGCCGAGCGCTGTGATGCCAGCGACGAGCCGCTCGTCCGTCTGCGTCGAATAGCTCATGCGAGCATGGTTCGGCCGCTGGTCCAGCGCGAAGAAGGTCGCGCCGGGCACATAGGCGACGCGGGCTTCGGGCAAGGCGTAGTCGAGCATGAAGGCGGCGGCGTCGAAGCCTTCCGGGAAGGTCAGCCAGGTGAAGAGCCCGCCGCTCGCATCCGTGCAGGCGATCTCCTGCGGGAAGCTCTGCCGGATCGTGTCCAGCATCAGGTTCTTCTTGTGGCGATAGGCGCTGCGGATCGTGCCGATATGCGCGTCGATGTCGTATTCCGCCAGGAAGCGCGAGGCGACCGCCATGTTGAGCGTGCTCGTCTGCGTGTCCGCCGCGAGCTTGAGCAGGCCGAGCTGCTCGATCAGCTCGCTCGAGGCCACGGCCCAGCCGAGCCTCAGACCCGGCGCCAGGATCTTCGAGAAGCTGCCGAGATAGATCACCCGGCCTTCGGTGTCGAAGCTCTTGATAGGCGGGATGCGCTCGCCCTCGAAGCGGATCTCGCGATAGGGCGAATCCTCGAGAATGATGATGTCATGGGCATTGGCGATCTCGACCAGCCGCTTGCGCCGCGCCAGGCTCATGGTGACGCCGGTCGGATTGTGGAAATCCGGAACCGTGTAGATGAACTTCGCGCCCGGATTGGCCTTCAGAGCCGCGTCGAGCGCCTCGACATCCATGCCGTCCTCGTCCATGCCGACCGTGACATAGCGCGGCTCGCAGGGGTTGAAGGCGATCAGCGCGCCGAGGAAGGTCGGGTCCTCGACGACGATGACGTCGTCCTTGTCGACCAGCATCTTGGCGACGAGGTCGAGCCCCTGCTGGCCGCCCTGGAGGATCAGCACCTCGTCGGTGGTGCAGGGCACGCCGTCGCGCGTCATGCGTTCGGCGATCTGTCGGCGCAGCAGCGGCATGCCGTTCGAGACGGTGTATTGCAGCGCCTCCTGCCCGTTCTCGGCCAGCGTCTTGCGGAAGACCTCGTCGAGCCCCGCGATCGGGAACAGCGAGGCGTCGGGATAGCCGCCGCCGAAGGAGATCACATTGGGATCGGCACCGAGCCGCAGGAGCTCGCGGATGGCCGATGGTTTGACCCGGCTCATCCGGGCAGCGAGGCGAGACGTCATGATCGTACTTTCCGGCACTCAGGCGGTGACGTTGAGCTCGACGGCGCCGATGCCTTCGAGCTCGAAGCGATAGGTTTCGCTTTCGGTGGGGAAGCGGGTGGTGACGAGGCTGCCGGTCATCACGATCTCGCCGGACTTCAGGCTCTGCCCCTTCACCGCCAGCGCATTGGCGAGCCAGGCGAGCGGCGCGAAGGGATGGCCCAGCGCGTCGCGACCATAGCCGCGATCGATCTCCGTGCCATTATGGCTGATCGTGCCCGAGACGGCGTCCAGCGCCGGCCAGTCGCTGCAGAATGTCGACAGGATCACGCCGCCATTCCAGGAATTGTCGGCGACCAGCGAAAGCACGTCGAGCTCGGCATAATCGGCGGCCCGGTCATCGACGATCTCAATGGCGGCGCAGACGCCGGCGACATGCTCGGCGATGCTCTCCTGCGTCCAGGCCGGCCCTCCGATGGGGAGATCGCTGGCCATGCGCACCGCGATCTCGAATTCGAGACCCATGCGGCCGTAATCGGCGATGGCGAGGCATGCGCCGGAATGATGCAGCCGGTCGGCCAGTACGACGCCCGCGATCGGATGGGGAATGCCGCACATCGTCTGCATGCGCTGCGAGGTCAGGCCGATCTTGTAACCGACGGCAGCGCCGCAGCGCGGCTTCAGCAGCGAGACATAGCGCTCCTGCACCGCGTAGGAATCCTCGAGCGAGGCGATGCCGTTCGCCGCGGCGAAGGGCCGGAACTGCTCGTTCCGCTCATGCTCGTCGATCAGCCTGTTGGCCAATCCGTCCGTGTCGATCATCCCGTCCTCCTGTCCCGGCCTTGCTGATGCCCGGGGTAGCGATCGATTCCAAAAAGCCCTAGGCGGCGGCCATGATCTCGGCAAAGCGCCGCACCGCCGGAGTTATGCGTTCCGGCACGGTATTGCCGAAGCCGAAGACGAAACCCGTCGCCGTGCGGTCCTGCAAGCGGTAGCGCGACAAGGCAGGCGCATCGATGCCGCGCTGGCGCGCAGCATTGGTGACGGCCGCATCATCCAGCGGCCCCAGCGCGTGGGCCGTCAGGTGCAATCCCGCGGTGACATCGGGGATGAGGAGCCGGTCACTGAGAGCCTGACGCAGCGCGTCGACCAGGATGGTTGCCCGCTCTCGATAGATCAGCCGCATGCGCCTGACATGCTTGGCGAGCACGCCGCGCCCCATGATGTCGGCCACCATCTGCTGCAGCGGCGGCGGCAGATAGCAGGAGAAGACGAGCTTCGCCCGGTAGAACAGCTCGACCAGATCCGGCGGCAGAACCAGATAGGTCAGGCCCAGCGAGGGCGAGAAGATGCGGTTGATATTGCCGATGAAGATCACGCGCTGGTCGGCATCGAGCGAGAGCAGCGAGGCGAGCGGCTGGCGGTTGATGCCGATCGGGCTGCTGTAATCATACTCGATCACCCAGGCGTTACGGGCCCGCGCCCAGGCGAGCAGGGAAAGCCGGCGCTCCATCGACATGGTCGAGCCATAGGGAAACTGGTTGGTCGGCGAAGCGATCACCATGCGGGCATCATGCGTTTCCGGCCCGAAGCGGTCGACGCAGAGCCCCTCCAGATCGACGCGCTGCGGCAGGATGCGGGCGCCGTTCGCCACCATCGCTGCCGTCCGCGTCGGATAGCCGGGGTCCTCGATGACGACGCCGTCGCCAGGGTCGAGCAGCAATTGCGCCAGCAGGATGAAGGCCTGCGTCGTGCTGGCGACAACGGCGATCTGCTCCGGCCGGCAAGGCACGCCTTCGTATTCCCCCAGATATTTCGCGATCTGCTGGCGCAAGGCGGGCAGGCCGAGGCGCTCGCTGAAATTGAACTGGGGCCAGGGCTCCGAACCCCAGTACTCGGCGGTGCTGCGGCTGATATCCGCGAACGGCAACTCGTCCAGCGCCGGCAGCAGGGGGCTGAGATCGTAGCCGAGCTCGCGCTCGCTCGGCAGCAGCAGCCCCATCAGGGCGCAGCCGCGCGCCGCCAACACGCGCGGCTGCGGGGGCGGCTGCGGAGCGGGCGACGGCTCGCCGATCCGGCGGTGCATGTCTTCGGGCAGATCCTTCTCGATATAGGTGCCCGCGCCTGTACGCCCATGCGCGTAGCCTTCGTTCTTCAAGCGGTTATAGGCGAGCACGATGGTCGAGCGGGAGACGCCGAGCTCGTCGGCCAGCTTGCGCGAAGGCGGCAGATGCATGCCGCGGGGGATCGCGCCGTCGACGACCAGCGCCCGAATTTGCCCGGCGATCTGGTCATAGAGCGGCTCCGGCCCGTCCGGCGCCAACGCGATCGTGTTCCAGAAAGGGTAGTTGAAGCTCGCGTTCATATCCTGTCGCGGTCGGGGCGGGTCTGGTCGGTAGCTCTCGGCGATTGAGCGGCGCGTCGCGCGAGCGGTCAAGCATGTCGCCGGATTGGTATGCTCGACTCGAAAGAATTGGTACTTGAGGCTGTTTTTAGCCGTCGGTACCGTCCCTGCCAATCGCGATCGGACAAAGCCGGTCATCCAGCGCAAGCGGAGGGGAAAACGTGTCTCGACCCGAGGCGAAGACCGTCCTCACGGCGGACGGCATCCACAAGAGCTATGGCGACTTCCCGGTTCTCAAGGGCGTCAGCCTGGCAGCCCGCGAACGCGACGTCATTTGCATGATCGGGGCGAGCGGCTCGGGGAAAAGCACCTTCCTGCGCTGCATCAACCTCCTTGAAACGCCCGAAGCCGGCTCGATCCACTTCGAAGGCGAGCAGCTGAACCTCGGGCGCCGTGGCAATGGCGCTGCGGCTCTGGACGCCCGCCAGATCAACCGCATCCGCAGCCGGATGGGCATGGTCTTCCAGAGCTTCAACCTCTGGAGCCACCTCACCGTCCTCGACAATGTCACGATCGCACCGATCAAGGTTCTGGGCGTGCCCAAGGCGGAGGCCAAGGAGCGAGCCGAGATCTTGCTCGCCAAGGTCGGCCTGTTCGACAAGCGCTTCCACTACCCCGCCCATATCTCCGGCGGCCAGCAGCAGCGCTGCGCCATTGCCCGTGCGCTGGCGATGGAGCCCAAGCTCCTGCTTTTCGATGAGCCGACCTCGGCCCTCGATCCCGAACTGGTCGGCGAGGTGCTGGGCGTCATGCGGCAGCTCGCGGAAGAGGGACGCACCATGATCGTCGTGACCCATGAAATGGCCTTCGCTCGCGAAGTCTCGAACGAGGTGCTCTTCCTTCACGAGGGGAAGATCGAAGAGCGCGACACGCCGGAGAACATCTTCGGCAATCCGACGTCCGAGCGGTGCAGGCGCTTCCTGCAGCGGGTTCTGTGAGGAGAAGAACCATGAAGAAGACGGCACTCACCCTACTGACCGGCGCAGCGCTGCTGCTGGCCGGCTCCGCCTTCGCCCGCGAGGTCAAGGTCGGCACCGAATGCACCAACCCGCCCTTCAACTATCGTACGGCGGGCGGAGAGCTGACCGGCTTCGACGTCGACCTCGCCCGCGAGATCGGCAAACGGGCGGGCTTCGAGTTGCAATTCGTCTGCCAGGCATTCGAGGGACTGATACCGGCCCTCTCGGCCCGCAAGTTCGATCTCATCCTCGCCAGCCTTTCGATCACGGAAGCGCGCCAGAAGAGCATCGATTTCAGCATTCCCTATCGCGCCTCGACCGGCCGCTTCGTCGGCCCGAAGGGTTCCAAGCTGCAGCCTGTGACCGCGGATGGGAAGCCAAATCCCAAGGCGCTTGACGGCAAGGTCGTGGGCATGATCCGCGCCAGCACCTATGACCGCTATTTCACCGAGCTGTTCCCCGGCGTGCAGATCTCGCGCTACGAGAATTACGAGACCTTGCTGCTCGACCTCATCTCGGGCCGGGTCGACCTGATCATGGCCGGACCGATCAAGATGGCCGGCTTCTTCGAGGACAAGCAGGGCAAGGACTTCGCCTTTGTCGGCCCCGAGCTGGAAAGCATCAAGTATTTCGGGCCGGGCGTCGGCGTCGGGCTGCGCAAGAACGAGCCGGAGCTGCTGGCCAAGGTCGACGAAGCGCTGAAGGGCATGTTCGCCGACGGCACCTTCAAGGCGATCAACCAGAAATACTGGAAGTTCACGGTCATGCCGAGCGTCTGGGCCGACTGAGCCGCCCCGGCTGCAAGGGCCTGGTCCGATGCCGCAGGTGCCGGCCATGCCCGGCGCCATCCTCCCCTGACGGGAACGCAATATGACGGCAGACCTCTTTCAGGGCTGGGGAACCCAGCTCTTCTGGGGAACGATGGTCACGCTCAAGGTCGCGTTCCTGGCCTTGGCGGCGGGGCTCGTGATCGGGCTCCTCGTCGCGCTCGCCAAACTCTCTTCGTCGCGGTTTCTGCGCGCGGCGGGCGACCTTTACACCACCTGCATCCGCGGCACGCCGGAGCTGCTGATCATCCTGCTCGTCTATTTCGGCAGCACTGTCGCCTTGTCGGCCGCGTTGCGCTGGATCGGCGGGCCGAACACCTCTTTCGAGATGCCGGCGCTCGGCGCCGGCGTGCTGGCGCTGAGCCTGGTCTTCGGCGGCTACGCGGCCGAGATCTTCCGCGGCGCCTTTCTCGCCATTCCGCCCGGCCAGATCGAGGCGGCCAAGGCCTTCGGCATGTCGCCGCTGACGCTGTTCATCCATATCCGCCTGCCGCTGATGTGGCGCTACGCCCTGCCGGCGCTCGGCAATATCTGGATCTCGCTGATCAAGAACACCTCCCTGATCTCGGTGGTCGGCCTCGAGGAGCTGATGCGCGTCAGCTACATCGCGACCTCGGTGACGCGCAGCCCGTTCCATTTCTACATGCTCGCGGCGCTCATCTATCTCCTGCTGACGATCGCCAATTCCCTCATCATCGAATGGCTGGAGACCCGCGCGAACCGCGGCGTCCGGAGGGTCTGATCATGGACCTCTCGCTCATGATCGAGAGCCTTCCGCGTCTGCTGGAAGGCGCGGTCCTCACCCTCAAGCTCCTGCTGCTGACGGAGATCATCGGCTTCATCTGCGCGCTGCCGCTCGGCATCCTCTATGCCAACGGCAGCCGTGCCGCCCGCACGCCGATCTACGCCTTCGTCTATTTCTTCCGCGGCACGCCGCTCTTGGTGCAGATCTTCATCGTCTATTACGGGCTCGCGCAGTTCGATTTCGTCCGCCAGAGCGTCCTCTGGCCCTGGCTGCGCCAGCCCTTCGTCTGCGCCCTGCTCGCCTGCGCGCTGCATTCCACCGCCTATACGACGAACATCCTGCGCGGCGCGATCCAGGCCGTGCCGGCCGGCGAGGTCGAGGCGGCGCGCGCCTGCGGCATGTCGGCCTTCCAGGTCCAGCGCTTCATCGTGCTGCCGATCGCGTTCAGGCTGATGCTGCCCGCCTACAGCAACCAGGCGATCGGCATGCTGAAGGGCACCTCGCTCGCCAGCACGATCACGCTGATGGAATTGACCGGCGTCGCCAACACCATCGTCGCCAGCACCTTCCAGCCCTACGAGGTCTTCATCATGGCGGCGCTGATCTACCTCACGATCACGCTCGTGATCACGCGCTGCTTCAAATACCTCGAATATGCGCTGAGCAAGCACCAGCGCCCCCTCAAGAGCAGTGCTGCGATCCCCGGACAGGTCCGTCATGCCGACTAGCGACATCAGGAACTTCATTGCCTTCGCCCAGGGGCTGGCCGACGCAAGCGGCGCGATCATCCGCGAGGCCGCCAGCCGAAACAACGCCTTCGTTTCCAAGGGCGACGACAGCCCGGTCACGGAGATCGACCGCGGCGTCGAGACGGAACTGCGCCGTCACATCGGCGCGGCCTTTCCGGATCACGGCATTCAGGGCGAGGAATTCGGCGCGCAGGCGACCGATGCCGAGTATGTCTGGGTGCTCGACCCGATCGACGGCACCAAGGCGTTTGTCGCCGGCATTCCGGTTTTCGGCACGCTGATCGCGCTCACCCGCCGCGGCATCCCGATCCTGGGCGTCATCGACCAGCCGATGACGCGCGAGCGCTGGATCGGTGCCGAAGGCTACCCGACCACCTTGAACGACACCCGCGTCGCGACCTCGGACCGGAAGCTCCTCCCGGAATCCGTCCTCTCGACCAGCAATATCGAACTCTACGATCCGCAGTCGCTGCCGGTCTTCCAGGCGCTGCGCTCCTCCGTGCATTGGTGCGTCTATGGCGGCAGTTGCTATTCCTACGGCCGGCTCGCCTCGGGCGGGATCGATATCGCCATCGACCGCTTCACCACCCCGCATGACGTGCTCGCCCATGTCCCGGTCATCGCTAATGCCGGCGGCGTCATCTCCGACTGGGACGGCGCGCCGCTGACCCTGCATTCGAGTGGCCACTGCCTCGCGGCGGCCAATTCCGATCTGCACCGGGCGGCGCTCGCCCAGATCGCGGCTCCGCGCGCCGGAATGATGTCGGCGGCGTGAGCCGTCCGAGCTGTGTACCAACTCAACCAGGCTAGCCGTCATGACCATCAAGCCCCGGACACGCAAAGAGATCGTCGAGGCCATGAAGGAGGCCGCGCGCATCGGCGGCGCCTCGCTCGCCGCGAATTTCGCGCGCCTCTCCGCGCTGCCCATCCTGGAAAAGGGTCCCTCCGACTTCGTCTCCGCCGCTGATATCGAATCTGAGCGCCTGATCGTCGCCCATCTCAACGCGAAGCTGCCCGAAGTCGCCGTGCTCGGCGAGGAGGGGGCGGCCTCTCCCGATGCCGGCAACGGGCTCAGGATCATCATCGACCCGCTGGATGGCACCAACAATTTCCTGCATGGCATCCCACAATTCTCGGCCTCCCTCGCCCTGATGGAGGGCGACGAGGTGACAGCCGGCGTGACCTTCAATCCGCTGAGCGGTGAGATGTTCTGGGCCGTGGCCGGGAAGGGCGCGTATCTCGGCGAGAAGCGACTGAACGGCTCCAGCCGCAAGTCCCTCGCGCATGCCGTCGTCGGAACCTGCTTCCCCTATAATGGCAAGGGTGACACCGAGAAGGCGGCTCGCGAGATGGCGGCGATCATGCCGCGCGTCTCAGGCATCCGCAGCCCGGGCTCGGCCGCGCTGGAGATCGCCTATGTCGCGGAAGGCCGTTTCGATGGCTTCTGGACCTCCGGTGCCAAGCTCGATCTCTGGGATCTCGCAGCAGGCGTGATTATCGCGCGGGAAGCAGGCTGCCTCGCGACCGAGATCGACGGCAAGGGCGATCCGCTCCGGTGCCGCAGCCTCGTCGTCGCGCCCAGGCAGTTCCATGGCCAGTTCATCGACATCTTTGGTCCGACCTGTGCGACAGGCGCACCGAACAAAACCGCTCTTGCCTAGCCACGATTTCAAAGTCCGGTTTGAAGTCACCTTTCAATGTCTGCAGCTGGCGCTCCGCGGTACTTTGTATCGGCCATGCACCGGCCTTGGCGTGCCTCTGGATCAATCCGCATTGCGCGGATTGAGTACGTCCCGGAGTCGGTCTCCGATCAAGTTGATGGCGACGACCGTGATCAGCAGCGCGATGCCCGGATAGAAGCTGATCCAGAACTTGCCCGAAAGCATATGCTGGTAGCCGTTGGAGATCAGGAGGCCCAGGCTGGGCTCCGTCACAGGCACACCAAGCCCCAGGAAGGAAAGCGTCGCCTCAAGCGCGATGGCGCGGGCGACTTGAACCGTGACAATCACCATCAGCGGCGGCAGGCAGTTCGGCAGCAGATAGCGGAACAGCACGCGCAGCGGGGACGATCCGTAGGATAGCGCCGCCTCGACATATTCCTTCTTCCGCTGGACCAGCGCACTGGCGCGGGCGGTGCGCGCATAGGCCGCCCACTCGACAATCACCAGCGCGAGGATGACATTGCCCACGCCCTTACCGAGAAATGCTAGGATCATCAGCGCGACGAGAATGGCTGGAAACGATAATTGCAGGTCGACAAAGCGCATGATCGCGTTGTCGGTCCGCCCGCCGGCATAGGCCGCGATCAGGCCGAGCGTCGTGCCGATGGCCGCGGCGGCGATGGCAGAGCAGAATCCGACCAGCAGGGAGATGCGAAGCCCGTAGAGGATGGCGGAGAGCATGTCGCGACCCTGCTCATCGGTGCCCAGCCAATAGGTCATGCCGGTCGCAGCCTGCGATCCCGGCGGCAACTGGCCGTCCATGATGTCGAGCTGCATCAGGTCGTACGGGTTCTGCGGCGCGATCCACGGCGCGAAAACCGCCAGCGCGACGATGCAGGCCAGCACGGCAAGGCCGAGCATGGCGAGGGGCGAACTGGCAAAGGCGCGGAGCGTCCGCTGGAGCGGGGTGCGGGTCGCTGGGGCCGAAGTGATTGCGGACATCTCAGTTTTCCAGCCGTACGCGCGGATCGAGCACGGTGTAGAGCAGGTCGACGATCAGGTTGATCAGCACGAAGAGCACGACGATCACCATCAGGTAGGCCACGATCATCGGCCGATCGAGCAGATGGATGCTGTCTATGATCAGCTTGCCCATGCCCGGCCATGAGAAGATCGTCTCGGTCACGACCGAGAAGGCGATGACCGAGCCGAATTCGAGCCCCACGATCGTGACGACCGGGATGAGCGTGTTCTTCAGGACATGGGTGCGGATCACCGAGCCCTCGGACAGGCCCTTGGCGCGCGCGGTCCGGATATAGTCCTGCGGCACGACCTCCCGGGTCTCGGCCCGTACGAGTCGCATCACCAGCGAGATCTTGAACAGCGCGAGATTGAGCGCAGGCAGCGCGAGATGGCGCAGGCCATCGAGGGTCAGGAACGACCATCGCACGCCGAGGAACTCGGCCGTCTCGCCGCGCCCGCCGGCGGGCAGCCAGCCAAGCTGGACCGAGAACAGCATGATCATGACGAGACCGACCCAGAAGGTCGGGAGCGAGAAGCCGAGGATCGAGCCGGCCATCACGGCCTTGGCGCCAGCGGAGTTCGGCCTGACGCCGGCATAGAGACCGAGCGGGACGCCGACGATCACGGCCAGCAGCATGGCGGCGATCGCCAGCTCCAGCGTCGCCGGCATCCGCTGCAGGATGACCGACAGCGCCGGCTCGCTGAAGACGAAGCTGCGCCCGAGATCGCCACGCAGCGCACCGGCCAGGAACGAGAAATATTGCTCCCACAAGGGCCGGTCGAGCCCGAAGGAGGCGATGACGCGCAGCCGCTCATCCTGCGTCGCGTCGGGCGGCAGCAGCACCGCGACCGGATCTCCGATCACGTTCACGCCGATGAAGACGATGACGGTCATCGCAAGGACGACCGCCAGCGCCTGGATCACGCGCTTGGCAAGCCAGCTGATCATGGGACTTTCCTGTCAGCGGCGGGCTCCGGAGAGCCCGCCGGCGATACTCACTTTGCGGGACGCGCATCCATCGCGAGCGTGCGCTCGTCGCGGCGGGCGTCGATGCTGATCCCCTTGCGGGTCACCCAGGCGTTGTCGAGGATGTAGAGCGGGATGATCGGCAGGGTGCGGGCGAAGGTCTCGGTCGCGGCGACGAAGAGCTTCTCGCGCTTGGCGTCGTCGATCGTCGCGAGAGCCTCGACGATCTGCTTGTCGAGCGCCGGGTCGCTGTAGCGGCCGTAATTGAAGACGCCGAGGCCGCGCGCCGGCGTGTTGGTGGCGACCACGTTCGACAGCAGATAGCCGGCCTCGCCGGTCGGGCTGCCCCAGCCCCAGAGACCGACACCGAATTCCTGCTTGCCGCCACGGCCGACATAGCTGCTCCAGGGCAGCGTCTCGACAGCGGTCTTCACGCCGATGCGGGTCCACATCTGCGCGATCGCCTGCGCCGTCGCGGCATCGTTGGGATAGCGGTCATTGGGCGAGAACAGCGTCAGCTTGAAGCCTTCGGGGAAACCGGCCTCGGCCAGCAGCGCCTTGGCCTTGTTCGGGTCGTAGGGCGGAACCGCCACGCTCTTGGCATAGGAATAGGTGCCCGGCGGCAGCCACTGGCCGGTCGGGCGGGCCGTCTTCTGCATGATGCGGTCGGCCAGCCCCTCGCGATTGATCGCGATGGAGAGCGCCTGCTTGACCTTGAGATCCAGCAGCGGGTTCTTCGGCAGCGGCTTGCCGTCATTGGCGGTCACCGTCGCGGCGACCGGTTCCTGCGAGTTCACGGCGAGATAGATGACGCGCAGGCCTTCGGTCGTCGCGATGGCGACGCGCTGATCGGTCTTCAGTTTTTCCAGGTCGCCGGCCGGCGGAGTGTCGATCACGTCGACATCGCCCGACAGGACGGAGGCGACGCGTGCACCGGCATTGGTGATCATCCGCAGCGTGACCTTGTCCCAGGCCTGCTTCGGCCCCCACCAGGCATCGTTGCGCGTGAGCTCGACGCGATCGCCGGGGGTGTAGCTGACGAACTTGTAGGGGCCGGTGCCGATCACGGCCTTTCCGGTGTTGTAGTCCTCGGTCGTCGCCTTCTCGCCGACATGGCGCGAGATGATCGGAACGAAGGCGAGTTCGCGCGGCAGGTTCGGAGCCGGTTCGCCGGTGTCGATGCGCAAGGTCAGCGGATCGACCACCTCGACCTTCTTCACCGCCCGCAGGAAGCCGCCGAAGCCGCCGGGGCTGTTCGGCACGTTGCGGGCACGCTCATAGGTGAAGGCGACGTCGTCGGCGGTGAACGGCTTGCCGTCATGCCAGGTCACGCCCGGCCGCAATTTGAACTCCCAGACCGTGTCGGAGATGGTCTTCCAGCTCAGCGCAAGGCCCGGCTTCAGGCTGACATCCGGTGCGCGATCGACAAGACGGTCGAAGATATGCATCGCGACGGAGTGGTTGGGCGTCGCGTTGTAGAAATGCGGGTCCATCGAGGTGAAGGCCCCGCCGATCGCGATCCGCAGCGGCTCGGCCTGAACCGCGCCCGTGCCTGCGCCGGCCATGACGGCACCGGCAACGAGCAGTCCTCGCATGAGTTGTTTCATCGGTTCGTTCCCTTCCTTTTCTGGAAATCTCTCGGCTGCGGCTTCAGCCGCGCAGCCACATCCCGTCGCGCTGCGGATCGGCTCCCGCCGACAGGCGCCCGTCCCGGTTCAGCACCGCGTGCAGGGCCGCGAAGGCGAAGCCCTGATAGGAGCGGGCGACCCGGTAGCCGTCGCGCTCCAGTTCGGCGGTGACATAGCGCGGGATGCGGTTGGAGACGTCGATCGCGTTGCCGGTCACGCTGATGCGCGGCGCAGCCACGGCGTCGAAGATCGGCATGCCGAAATCGACGACGTTGCTGATGCCCTGCGCCATGGCCGGCAGGATCGCCGTGCCGCCGGGGGCGCCGATGACGATGAAGGGCCGATCGTCCCGGAAGACGATGCTCGGCATCTGCGAGCTGGTGCGGCCCTTGTTCGGCGCCAGCGATCCCGGCCGGCCGGGCCGTGGGTCGAAGGCGCTCATCAGGCCGTTATACATGAAGCCGAGCCCGTCGGTGATGACGCCGCTCGGGATGTTCAGCGTGTGCGTAAGGGTGACGGCGTTGCCGTCCTGATCGACGACGCAGACCTGCGTGGTGTCCTTCGGCTCCTGCTTGAGCTTCATGCGCTCCAGCGAGGCTCTCTCCCCGCGCCGGATGCTGTCGGCGAGCGTCGCCGCATAGTCCTTCGACAACAGCCGATCGACCGGCACCTCGACGAATTCGGGGTCGCCGATATGGGTGTCCTTGTCGATGGTGACGCGCTTCAGCGCCTCGGTGAGGATGCGCAGGTGCTCCGTGCCGTTATGCTCGAGGGCGCCGATATCGAAGCCTTCCAGCACATGCAGGAGCTGGATCAGCGAGACGCCGCCGCCGGGGGGCTGGACGCTGGCGATCCGGTGATCCCGGTAGCGACCCCAGACAGGCGCGGAGCGCCGCAATTCGTATTGCGCGAGATCGTCATAGGAGAGCAGGCCGCCATGGGCTTGCATGTCGGCGGCGATCTGCTCGGCGATCTCGCCGCGATAGAAGATGTCGGGGCCGGCGACGGCGATGCGTTCGAGCGTGCGGGCAAGGTCTGGATTGGCGACGATGTCGCCCGGCCGCTTCATGCTGCCATCCGCCCGGAAATAGACGTCGCGCCCGGTCGCGCTGAAGCGCAGCAATTTCTCGTTCGGCACCCGGCCCATGGCCGATGGATCGAGCGCCATGAAATAGTGCATGTAGGGGCGGATCATGAAGCCGTCGCGCGCATAGGCGATGGCCGGCGCCATGATGTCGGCGAGATCCATCGTACCGTAGTCGGACAGGGCCGTCGTATAGCCCTTCAGATTGCCGGGCGAACCGATCGACTGATAGCCGATCTCGTTGACCTGCCCCTCGACGATGAAGGAAAAGCCGTCCGGCGCCTCGCCCAGCACCTTGTCGGCCCACATGTCGGCGCGCGTGGCGCGCGGGCTGCGCGCATAGAATTCCAGGACCTCATGCACGCCGCGCCGCGGCATGTAGACCTGCATCGAGCCGTAGCCGGCGATGCCGGTCATCTGCGGATCGACCACGCTCTGG
Organism: Allobosea sp. AK1; assembly: GCF_006714945.1. Classification (NCBI taxonomy): domain Bacteria; kingdom Pseudomonadati; phylum Pseudomonadota; class Alphaproteobacteria; order Hyphomicrobiales; family Alloboseaceae; genus Allobosea; species Allobosea sp. AK1. Next base: position 2,528,464 of record NZ_VFMG01000001.1, on the reverse strand, counting down.
ACGAAGGCGCAGGCGATCGCGGCGTCGACGGCATTGCCGCCCCGGCGAAGAACCAGGGCTCCGGCCTCGACGGCTTCAGGCTGTGCGGCGACGATCATTCCGGCCACGGCAACGCTCCCCTCAACCGGCTTGCTGATGGAATGCGGCAGGGGCGTATCGCGCCAGTTCCTGCAGCAGCATCGGCCAGGCCCGGAGCCCGAGCGCGACCGAAGGAACATGGAAGAACTCGTTGGGCGCGTGGACGTCCTCGTCCGGCAGGTTGAAGCCGAACATCAGCGTGTCCAGGCCCATCGTCTCCTTGAAGATCGCAGTGATCGGCACCGTCGCGCCGAGCCGGACATGGACGGGCTCCTGCCCGGAGGTCCGGCGCAACACGGTCGTCGCCGCCTGGACCAGCGGATGTTCCGCCGCCAGCGTGGACGCGGGCGAACCGCCGCCGATCGCCTCGAAGCCGACCTTAACGCCCGGCCCTGCCGCCGCGAGGATATGCTCCTTCAGTGCCGCGCCGGCCTGGTCGGGGTCCTGTCCCGGCGCGAGGCGGATGGTGATCTTGGCGCGCGCCTCGTCCGGGATCACGGTCTTGGAGCCGGCGCCGGTATAGCCACCCCATAGGCCGTTCACGTCGATCGCGGGGCGCAGCGTCAAGCGCTCGCGGATGCTGTAGCCGGGCTCGCCGGCGGCGATGCCACCGACATCCGCGACGAAGGCGGCCTCGTCGAAGGGCAAGGCCGCCGTATCGCGACGGTCGCGCTCGGAGAGCGGGCGGACGGCATCCATCAGGGCGGGAACGGCGATGGCGCCTTCCGCGTCGTGGAGGGAGGCGACGATCGCCGCGAGCTCATGCAGGGCATTGCGGACCGAGCCGCCATAGCGGCCGGAATGCAGCTCCTTGTCGGCAGTGCGCACGACGAGCTCGAGCTTGGTCAGCCCGCGCGCGCCGACATTGATCGTGGGCACGGTCGGGCTCGCCCGACCGCCATCGGCCGAGATCATCGCATCGGCCTTGAGCAGGTCGCCATAGCGGCGGACGATCTCGTGCAGGCTCGGACTGCCGGTTTCCTCCTCGCCCTCAATGAAGAGCTTGATATTGACCGGGCAGCGGCCCTCGACGGCGAGAAAGGCCGCCACCGTCTCGATCGCGATCGTGGTCGAGCCCTTCACATCCGAGGCGCCGCGCGCATAAAGGCGCCCGTCACGGATCGTCGGCTCGAAGGGCGGCGATTGCCAGAGCGCCAGCGGGTCCGGCGGCTGCACGTCGTAATGGCCGTAGACGATGATGGTCGGCGCACCCGGCGCGCCGAGCCAGGCGCCATAGACGGCCGGCTGCCCGCCGCCATCGAGAAGCTGGACGTCGGTCAAGCCGATGCCTTTCAGCCAATCCAGCAGAAAAGCGCGCGTGTCGGCCATGCCTTGCGCATAGGCGGGGTCGGTGCTGACGCTCGGCAGCCTGAGGAAGGCGTCGAGCCGCGCCATCACGTCGTCATGGCGGCGCTGCAGGTAGTCGACGACGGATTCGGCGCTCATCTCGAGCCTCCGCTCATGAGTTCGGGAGCAGGCTCTTCGGTCAGAGACAGCAGCCCCGCCGGCATCTCGATCTCGGCCGAGAGCAGCAGGAACGAGAGCGTCTTGCCGTGGCCGTCCAGCCCGAGGCTGCCGTTGACGCCGCCATCCAGCACGTCATCGAGGACGAAGTTGAAGGCGTGGAGCTTTGGCAGCTCGTAGCGCCTGACGGCGGTGGGCTTGCGATCACGGAACACGGCCGCGACGAACGTCTCCGTCAACCGCTCGCGCAGCGGCTCGAAGAACCGCGGCTCGCGGCAGACAACCGCGATATTGAGCCGGTTGCCCTTGTCGCCGGAGCGGGCATGGGCGAGCTCGTAGAGAGAAACCGCGCAGGTCATGCCGTCTCCAGAAGCGAGATCTGCGGGGTGACGCGCTTGCGATCGACCAGGCAGGACGCGCTGCTCAGCCGCGGGGTCAGGCGCTTGCGGACGCCGCCGCCGCCGGCGGGGCCGGCGCAATACAAGGCCTCGACCTCGTCGAGCAGGCATTCCGCCGCGGCGCGATCGGCCGTCTCGGCCGCGAACCGGACGCGCAGATCCCCGTCGCGGACACCCGGAATCCCGGCACTCAGCAGCGAGCCGGACGTATCGCCGAAGACGCTGACGATCCCGATCACATCCGCGCGGACATGCAAGGACGGATGAAGGAAGGCCAGGCGCTTCGTCACCGTTTCGATGGCGAGCGCGGCGCGGGATTTCGCGTTCGGTCCGGCATAGGAGATCTCGGCTTCGGCCAGCAACCCACCGTCGAAACAGACCGTCGCCTTCAAGGTCTCGGGCCGGGCACGGCCACTTGCGCCTGTCACGCGGATGCGATCGGGCCCGACCTCCGTCAGCTCGACCTGCGTGAGATCGAGGATCGCATCCGGCGTCAGATAGGCGGCCGGATCGTGGATTTCGTAGAGAATCTGCTCGGTGACAGTCCGGCGGTCGACCAATCCGCCCGTCCCGGCCGGCTTGGTGATCGTGAACATGCCATCCGGATCGACCTCCGCGATCGGATAGCCCAGCACATCCATCCCCGGCACGTCCTTGACGCCGGGATCGGCGAAATAGCCGCCCGTCACCTGCGATCCGCATTCGAGGAGATGACCCGCGAGGATACCGGCCGCGAGCCTGTCCCAATCGTCATCCGCCCAGCCGAAGCTGTATTTGAGCGGGCCGAGCACGAGGGCGGGATCGGCGACGCGCCCAGTCACGACGACATCAGCGCCCCGATCCAACGCCTCGGCGATCGCATCCGCGCCCAGATAGGCATTCGCCGAAATGATCGCAGGTTCACTGCTTAACAGGGCGCCATCGATCTCCATGCGGGCGAAATCGGCCGGTGCGAAGGTGTCACGCATGTCGTCGCCCGAGACGATCGCAATCTTCAGATCGGCACAGCCGAGTTCAGTAGCCCAAGCCTGGATCTTTGCGGCCGCGCCGAAAGGATTGGCCCCGCCGAAATTGCCGATGATCTTGATACCCGCCGCTGCGCAGGGCGCCAGAGCCGGCCAGAGCAGGCGCTTCAAAGCCGGAACCTCGCCGCGCGCCGGATCGGCAAGGCGGTCGAGCTGCGCGAGCGCGAGCGTGCGCTCCGCCAGGGTCTCGAAAATCAGAAAGCGCGGTCCGTCGTGACGCGCAAGCGCCTCGATCAATGGACCCGAAGAGTCGGGACGATCGCCTGCGAAACCGGCCGCCGCTCCGATCCAAACCTGCTGTGCCACCACTGCGTTAGCGTCCCGACTGCGCCTTGTCCCACGCGATCGAGGCAGAAAACGTCCGTATGGCAAAATGTCAAATAATGGCTATTAATTTATACATAGTCTTAGTTTATGAATTGCGGACTTCTCCCGCCTCGGCGCCACGATGAATCTTACCCTCCGCCAGCTCGAAATCCTCGTCGCCATCGGCGATACGTTGAGCCTCACCGCCGCCGCGGAGAAGCTCGGCGTCTCCCAGCCTTCCGTTAGTGAAACCTTGAGGCGCGTCGAGGGCGAGCTGGGCTGCAAGTTGGTCGACCGGACGACGCGGCAACTGGCCTTGACCTATGAAGGTCACCATGTCGTGGCCAGCGCTCGGGAAGCGATGCGAAGCCTGGCCGGCACCTTCGAGGCGATTGCGCGTCGTGGTGATGGTGTCCATGGCCGCTTGTCTATCGCCGCTTTGCCATCAGCGGTCTGTACCTTGCTGCCGCCCGCGTTACGCAGCTTTCGCAAATGTTATCCGGGCATCGCGGTTTCGGTCCGCGACGCCCTGCAGGATCGAGCAATGGCGATGCTCGAAGACGGCAGCGTCGATCTTGTCATCGCCGGCCAACCGGCGTGGCAGGGTGGCTTCGTCTTCGAGGAGATCGCGAGCGATCAGCTCAAGTTGGTGGTGTCGCGCCATCATCCCTTGTCCGGGCGAGACAGAGTCGGCTGGAGCGAACTGGCGGCTTTCGAATTTATCGCCATGTCCACGTCCTCCTCCGTCCGGCGCCTGACCGATGCCGGTTTCATCCACGCCAATCTGCAGACCGCGCCGGCTTACGAGGTCGATCAGATTTCTTGCGCTGCTGCGCTCGCAGCCGCCGGGCTTGGTATAACCGCGCTCCCAACGATGACGTTCGCCATGTTCAATGCCGATGAATTGACCGTGATCCCGCTGATCGCGCCGACCATCGAGCGCAGCATCGGCATGACGTGGTTGAAAGACCGGCCCCTCTCGGCCAGTGCGATCAAGTTCGTCGCCGCCTTGCGCGCCAGACGCGCTTAGTTTGAACGGGCGAGCTTGCGCAAGCTTTGCTCTTCAGTTTGTGCGGCGTGAATGCCTGCTGCTGGGCACTACCCCAAGGTCCGCTCTTGGCGCAACGCAGCTAAGAGCCTCTTAGTTGGCTCGAAGACCTCGGTTGGGTGGAGAGCCGACGCTCACCGTGGATCCGATTGAGCGTCGGATCGCGTCAACGGTGCGCATTGGCCCTCCGACCGAAAGCGGACTTCAAAGCGGAGACGTCGCGCCACCGAGTTGGTCCACGATCAGCAAGGAAAGCTGCACGCGAAGCGCTCCACAGGGGGGGGACGACTGTCGTGGTCACGGAAGCGTGAGGTCGGTCTGGCTAGCGGAATAATTGACGCCGCCGCGCATCTCATCTGCTCAACCAGGAGCAGGGCATGTCCAGCAGTTATCCGTTCGAGCCGAGCCGTCGCGCAGTGCTTCAGGGAGCCGTGTCCGTCGCGTTGACACCGGCGATCGCCAGTGCGCAGAACCGATCCACGGAAACGGGGCCACGCGCAGGCGACCGGGTCTTCCTGACCAACGAAGATTCCAACACGTTAAGCGTGATCGATCCGGTGACGGACGAGCTCCTGCCGACGGTCAACCTGACCAGTTTCGACGAGGATTCGCGCCCTCCTTTCCGCTTCGTGACGGGCAACGTCACTCCCACCCATGGCGAGATGGTCCAGAAGCCGCTCTATCACGGGGCGATCTCGATCCATGGCTGCGTGCCTTCGCCCGATTCCAGCATGTTCGCGACGGCCGGCCGCGGCACGAGTAATCTCTATCTCGTCGACACGACCAAGCTCAAGGTCATCGGCAATCAGCCGAACCCGCAGGCCGGCGCGACGACATCGCCGGACATCCTGACCTCCGGCATCCTGGTCGGGCGCGAGCCGCATGAGCCGACCTTCACCCGCAACGGCAAGGAAGTCTGGGTCGCGCTGCGCGGCGAGAGCAAAATCGCGGTGATCGACGTTCAGCGTGCCGTCGCCGAATCCGCCGGCGAGCTCCCTCGAGGCGCAGCGATCCGCCGGTTCATGCCCGTCCTGCCCGGCCCGGCCATGGTCTGGTTCTCGGCTGGCGGCGAGACCGCCTTCCTGATCTCGCAGAAGCAGCCTCGCATCGAGGTCTACAACGTCAAATACGACGCGCAGGGCTTCTCGACGACCGAGCGCAAGATGACGATCGACACCTCCGCACAGGACCGTTTCGGCTTCGCGCCGTTCGTCAAGATCACGCCGGACGGCCACGAGTTCTGGGTTTCCCAGAAGCTGGCGGATTGCCTTTCGGTTTACGAAGCCCGCGGGGAGCATCGGCTGCTCGACCACGTGCCGCTGGGCGAAAAGGCCCGGCCCAACCATGTCGAGTTCGTCAAGAACGCGCGCGGCAGCGTCGCCTACGCCACCTTCGCGCGGGTCGACGATGACGGCCCGGAAGGCCGGACATCGAGCCGGATCGCGATCATCGACCGCTCGGCGCCAGCCGGAAAGCGGCGCGTCGTCGGCCATTTCTTCAGCCACGGTCGCGAGTCGCACGGGATCTGGACCGATCCCTCCAAGACGAAGCTCTATGTCGCCCATGAGCTCGACGAGCTGCCCGGCTCGCCCCATGCCGGGCAGACCGTCTGCAGCGCGTTCGATATCAGCGACCCGCTGCAGCCGCGCTTCATCAAGCAGATTCCGCTCGGCACGCTCGACCTGCCATCCGGCAAGCTGCGCAACAAGAAGTCGATCAACCTGGTCTATGTGCGTCCCGGCGCGCGCAGCGAGACAGCGTGACGGGAGCGCAAGATGAGATTTACTCTGGACACCATGTTGGCCCGGGTCGTCGGAGGAGCCGTGCCGGTGCACGATCATTCCAATCATGGCGGGGCGATGCCGCCTTCGCCTGACAAAACCACGGCTGCGGCCGCCGCGGCGCCGAAAGGCTATGATACCTATCTCAGCGACATGCATGTCGGCATGGAGAAGATGATGCGGGACATGCACGCCGACCCGCCGTCCGGAGACCCCGACATCGACTTCCTCGCCATGATGGTCCCCCATCACTGGGGAGCGGTCGAGATGGCAAGGCTGGTATTGCGCGACGGACGTGACCCGATCGTCCGCGAGATCGCCGAGGCCATCCTCGCCGGCCAGCAGACCGAGATGCAGGGTATGCGCGGCCGCCTCGAAGCCTTGCGTCGTGGCGACGACGACTATCCCTCGCTGAGCGGCAACCGGGGACCGTGACATGTTCGGCTGCGTGTCCGACCTCGATATCGAGGCCCAGATCCCGGCACTACGGCGGTTCGCGCGCTCGCTGGCGCGCAATCCCGACGATGCCGACGAGCTGGTTCAGGACACGCTGCTGCAGGCGCTCTCGCGCTGGAGGCAGCTACGGAGGCCGGAGAGCATCCGAGCTTGGCTGTTCCAGATCCTGTTCAATCTCCACCGCACCAGCGGGCGCGGTCGCCAGCGCGACCTCGCCCGCTTCACCGACGATGACTGTGCCGACCATCCCGACCCGACCGGCGATCCGACGCAGGCTTTGCACCTCGGCGATACGCTCGCGGCCCTGGCGCGGTTGCCGCAGGATCAGCGCATCGCGCTCGAACTAGTGGCGATGGAGGACATGACCTACGAAGAAGTAGCCAGGGTGACCGAAGTGCCGATCGGAACTGTGATGTCGCGCCTGAGCCGTGCGCGCGAACGTCTGCGCTCCGAGCTCGAAGGCAGCAATGTGACTCCGCTACGGAGGCTGAAATGACGCAAGGCTCGCGCCCGATCGGCGACGACGATATCCAGGCCTTCATCGACGGAAGGCTCGCGCCGGCCCGCCAGCGGGAGGTCGAAACCTTCCTCGCATCGGAGCCTGCCCTGTGGAGCCGCGTCGAGCAGTTCCGGGCGGATGCCCAGGCGCTGCGGGCTGCAACGCAGCGCCGCTCTACCGAGCCGATTCCGGCCTCCTTACGGCTGAGCGAGGTCAGGCGCCGACGCGCGGCAGGAAGCTTGGCGTTCCATCGGCGGATAGCGGCCGGCATCTGTATCTTCGCCCTTGGCGCCGTGCTCGGCATGGCCCTCCCCCGACAGGAAGCGGAAACACCGACGGCACGGCCCCAGATGACCGATGCGGTCGTCGCCTTCCGTGCCTTCTCCGGGGGCGCCGGCGACGCGGTCGAGGTCCCGGCGGCCCAGACCGTCGCGTTGAAACGGATGATATCCCATCATCTCCGGCAGGACGTCGCCATCCCCGATCTCTCGGAGCTCGACCTGACGTTTCGCGGTGGGCGCCTGCTCGCGAGCGACGAGGGGCCGGGCGGCATGTTCGTTTATGACGAGCCCAGCGGCGGGCAGGTCGCGCTCTATGTGAAGACCCTCGCCAGCCCTCGCAAGGCGGCGCTGGCTTCGCGCCGTGACGGCGATCTCGTTGCCTATTTCTGGTTCACAGGCGCGCTCGGCTACGCGGTGCTCGGCGCTCCCGGCTCCACCTTCGTCAAACGGGCAGCCGAGCAGTTGAGCAACACCTCATGAAGCGGTGCTGAGCCATGGCAACCTTCCGTGGGTCGCATATTGCCGCGTCTCCAGGGCTCTCGCTACCTCATCGCACAGGCGATGGCGCCGCGTTTCGCGAGCGACCGAACGGCCTGCTCTTCCATTTGGTCTCGCGTACTCGATCGTGAGCTCCCTCAGTTCAAATACAACCAGCTGCGGCTTGGGACTCGTCGCGTTGTGCCATGCCGCACTGGTGGGCGTCGGCATCGTCCAGATACCGACCATGGTCATGATCGACGACATCAGAGCCAGGCGGCTGAGTTCGGGAGCCTTCATCGTGTCTCGCACAGGCTCATACCGCCGCAAATCGCGGCAACTTCACCGTGAAGCGCGCGCCGCCATCAGGCGCATCGTCCACCGCAATCGTCCCGCCATGGCCTTCGACGAGGCTGCGTGCAATGGCCAGCCCCAAGCCGGCGCCACCGGTGCGTCGGCTACGCGAGTTCTCGGCCCGGACGAACGGCTCGAACAGGAGGTCGCGCAATTCAGGCGCCACGCCCGTGCCTTCGTCGTCGACGGTCAGCGTCAACAGCGGCTCGTCGGCGTGCAGGACGAGGTGAGCGGCATGTCCATAGGCGATCGCGTTGTCGATCAGATTGGCGGCGATGCGGCGCAGCGCGAGCCGGTCGCCGAGCACTGTCGCGCCGCGTGCCGCCCCGCTCAGGCGTAAATCGACGGGCATGCCGGCGCCCCGACGATCATCGACCTCCAGGCGCAGAAGTTCGGCGAGTTCCACCATCTCCTGCGCGAGTTCGCCTGCCCCGGTGCGACTCGCCAGCAACGCATCGTCGAGCAGCAGAATCATGGCCGCGATATCGGCAATGGCACGCTCGCGATGGACCCCCTCGGGAATATGGTCGGCGCGCAGCCGCAGCCGCGTTGCGAATGTGCGCACATCATGCGAGATGCCGCCGAGCAGGGCCATCCGGGCCCGCAGGAGCTGCGAAAGCCGGGCCTGAAGCCGGTTATAGGCATTGATCAGGGCCTGGATCTCGGGCGGGTGTGTCCGCGAGGCGGGCAGAGGCAGCGGGTCGCCGGAGAGGTCCATGGCATCGAAGGCCACAGCCAGACGCATCAGCGGGCGCGTTGCGCGATGCATGACCAACAGCGCGACGAGCGCGATCAGCGTGCCGACGAGCCCTGCTGCGAAGCCGACAGGCAAGCCGAAACTCGTCACCAGCACCGGGCTGCGGCTGGCGATCACCAAGGTTTCCCCGGTGGAGAGGGTAATCCGCAGCGTCGGCGGGCCGGTGACACCGGGCATCAACAGGGAGAGGAGGCTGCGCGGCCGCTCGACCACCGGCGAGACGATGGTCACCGGTCGGCCGCCGAGCGCGGCGCCGTAGGCCTCCCGCATCGCGGCGCGCGCCGGCGGATTCTCGTTCGGTGCGGACGGAATATCGGCCGTCTCCAGCCTTACACCGAGGTACTCGCTGCCGAAGGCGGCGAGCGCGAGCTCGCGCTCCCGGCCAGAGAGGCGCTCGAGCAGGTCCGCCATCGCCGCGACCTGGGAAGGTGCGGGCGGCATGCCCTCGCGCTCGCCATCCTGCGAGCGGTAGTAGAAGCCCAGTGACACGATCCACACCGCCAGCACGGCGCTGAAGACGATCAGCGTGATGCGGGTCGCGATGCTGAAGCGCGGCGTCATGGCAGGGTCCGCACCGGAGCTGTGAAGAGGTAGCCGCGATTGCGCACCGTGCTGATCAGGCTCAAGCCAGGGCTGGCGGCGTCGAGCTTGCGTCTCAGGCGCGAGACCAGCATGTCGACGGTCCGGTCGAACGGGTCGGCCGTCCGCCCGCGCATCCCATCCAGCAGCTGGTCGCGGGTCAGCACCCGGCGCGGCCGCTGTACGAAGCAGGCGAGCAGATCGAACTCCGCGCTGGTCAATATCAGCATGCTGCCACCGCCATCCGTGAGCTGGCGCGCGTCAAGATCGATGACAAAGCCTTCGAAGCCGAAGCGGCGCGTCGGCGGCGCAGCCGGGCCGGCAGAGCCGCGCCGCAATACGGCACGCACCCGGGCCAGCAACTCGCGCGGCCCGAACGGCTTGGGCAGGTAATCGTCGGCTCCCATCTCGAGCCCGACGACGCGGTCGATCTCCTCGCTCTTGGCCGTCAGCATCAGGATCGGGACCCCGTCACGGGCCCGGATGCGTCGGCAGATCGAGAGGCCATCCTCGCCCGGCAGCATCAGGTCGAGAATGATGAGATCGGGCCGACTTCTGGCGAGGATGGCGTCCATGGCCGGAGCGTCCTCGGCCTCATCCACCACGTATCCTTCCTGGCGCATCAGTTCCGCGACGAGCTGGCGGATATCGGGATCATCCTCGACGATCAGGATCGTGGCAGCATTCGTGATCATGGCGACGTTCTTCAGGATACGCAGCGCGATGGCAAGCACCGCCGGCCGGCTTTTACATTTCGTTACAGACGGTTGACGCGATCCGACAAAACGATGCGCGCCGTTCAAACGCTGCTGACGTAGCCACGCCAGTTTCCTCGCATCGGCCGACGACCAGCCCTCGTCGATCACAGGAGACACGGACATGACGCACTTCCTCATGCTCACAGCCGGCGCCGCCACACTGACCTTCGTCGGCGTCGCCATCGCACGGCGGCTTGCCCGGGCCATCGATCACGCCGATGCGCGCCGCTGAGGTGGGCGGACGCAACCATATCGGCCTCCTCGCATCGGCTGACAAGGAACCTCGCCGATCACAGGCGGTGAGCGACATGACCATGTCCTCATGCCCGCGGCCGGCGCTGCAAGAGCACTCCCAATGATCACGACCCGGCATCCCGCCGACCTCCGCCTCGCCTGGGCAGCGCTTGTCCTCACGATCGGCTCCGCCGAAACCGCCTGCGCCCAGCAGCGCGCGAACCCGGCGATGCCGGCGGAAGCGAAAGCCTTCATACAAGCCTGTTCTCCGGATTATGTCCGGCACTGCTCCGGCGTGCGACCCGGCGGCGGGCGAAGTCTGGCCTGTCTGCGCGCGCTGGATCGCCAACGCCTGTCCTCGTCCTGCCGCGAGGCGTTGCCAGAGGGCGCAGCCCAGCAATCGAAAGCCACCGCTGCCGGCGCCATGCCGCGGTGAGTGGGGCGGGCGCGGGCCATGCACCACCCCTTGGCCCCGCGCCCGCCCAATCCCTATGCCATATGCCATCGCAAGGAAGCGAGAAGCCGATGAACCGGTTCATTACGAACTTAGTTGTCCTGGCGGCGACGGCGCTGTTGCCGGCTGCGGCACAGGCCGCGAGCCCGGCGCGTGCGGTCAACACGGTCAATCTGCGCGCCGGTCCGGGCACACATTATCCGGCCATTGTCACCGTTCCGGCCGGGACCCGGATCACCACCTTCGGCTGCATCGCGAATTACAGCTGGTGCGATGTCGCCTGGGGGCCGAACCGGGGCTGGATGGCGGCCTCGATGATCCAGCTGTTCCATGCCGGCCGCCCTGTTGCGGTGACGCCAGCGGTGATTGCGGGCGCCGGGCTCGCCATCGTTGCCTTCAACCGGGCCTATTGGGCGACCCACTATCCCGCCCAGCCCTGGTACGGCGCCTGGCATCGCTATTATGGCCGGCCGCACCCAGCCCCGGTCGGCCGGGTCAGCGGCGCCACTTGCGGACCGAATGCGTGCGGCTACGGCGCGATTCGCCGGGGCCCCTACGGCACGACGGTGCGCCACGGGCGCATCACGCGGCCCTGACGGCAGCCCGCGGATGAAACCCATCGTCCTCCAGTGAGCCTCCAGCCGCTGCGGCGTCCGCCGCGTTAGCGCCGGCACGATACCCACATATTGTTGGAAAGCTATGCATGACTGCGTCTCTTCATCCCGCCGCTCCGCACCACCTGCCGGCCTTCATCACTGCGCCGGGCGAGACCGACTATCCGATGGTCGCGATGGCGGCGCTCCTGGTGGTGGCGGTGCTCCTGGTCGGGGTGCTATTTCTACATCTGCACACCTTGCCTGAGCGCATCGCGCACAAATCGAAGAAGATCCAGTTCGAGATCGTCGCGGTCCTAGGGCTACTGGCCTTGTTCACGCATATTCATGTCCTCTGGGTCGCGGGCCTGCTGCTCGCCCTGATCGACCTTCCCGATTTCTCCGGGCTGTTCGGCCGCATGGCCGGTGCGCTCGAGAAGATGGCAGGCGTCAGGTCCGGACGAAACGAAGACGTCGCGCTGCCCCAGCCGGCACCGAACCTCACTTCGCACTCCGCGGCGGATCACGCAGACGCTCCGGAGGAGCTGACGCGTGCTTGAGCTCCTTTTCTGTGCGCTTTTGACCGTTTGCCCCGATTATCTCTATCGCCGGTTTCGTCAGGGAAAGCGGATCGGTAAGGAGATCACGCTCTACTCGGTCTGGTTCGAGCTGCGCTGGGGCATTACCGCCTGCGTGATGCTGACAATCGCGCTCATCACGGTGATCTTCTACTACCATCCGTCCACGACCAGTGCGACGCTGTATTATCGGACGATCCCGATCATGCCCGAGACGATCGGGCGGGTCGCCGAGGTCCATGTCGGCACCAGCGGCATGGTCGCCAAGGGCGCGCCGATCTTCAGGCTCGACAGCACGAAGCAGGAGGCTGCCGTCGAGACAGCCCGGCGCAGGATCGCCGAGGTCGATGCAGCCCTCGTCGTCGCGCGGGTCGAGATCCTGCAGAGCGAGAGCAGGATCCTCGAAGCCAGGAGCGCGCATCAGCAGGCGCTCGACGAATTGCGCACGAAGCAGGAATTGCGGCGTCGCAATGGCGATATCGTCGCCACCCGCGAGATCGAAAAGCTCGAAAACCTTGTCGCCGGACGCCAGGCGGCCATGGACGCGACCGTCGCCGCCCGCAACACCGTCCAGGTCAAGATCTCGACCTTGCTTCCGGCCGAACGCGCCAGCGCAGAGGCTGCGCTCGCCCAGGCTCAAGTCGATCTCGACAAGAGGGTGATCCGCGCCGGGGTGGACGGACGCGTCGAGCAGTTCGTCTTGCGGGTCGGAGATCTCGTAAACCCGGTGATGCGTCCCGCCGGAGTACTGATTCCACAGGAGGCGGGGCGCAAGGTCCTGCAGGCCGGCTTCTCGCAGATCGAGGCGCAGGTCATGAAGGTGGGTATGGTCGCCGAAGTGACCTGCATGTCCAAGCCTTGGACGGTCATCCCGATGGTGGTGAGCAATGTCCAGGACTATATCGCGGCCGGGCAGTTCCGGGGTGGTGAACTCCTGATCGATCCCCGGCAGGTTGCGCGGCCGGGAACGATCCTGACCTTCCTCGAACCCCTCTATGCCGGTGGACTCGAGGGCGTCACGCCAGGCAGTAGCTGTATCGCCAACGCCTATTCCAGCAACCATGAGGAGATCGAGGCGAAGGAGACCGGCGCCTCGCGGCGGATCGCCTTGCATGCGGTCGATGCGGTCGGGATCGTCCACGCGTTTCTGCTTCGAATCCAGGCGCTGGTGCTGCCGATCCGGACACTCGTCTTCAGCGGCCACTGATGGCCAGACACCACGGCGGAACGTCGCCAGCGCCGCCGCAGACCACGAGAGCGTTTCCTGCAGGTCACGCCGGGCGATCGCACTCGAACGGACGGCGCGTTGGGGATATCAGCTCAGGGGGCGACCGCTGCGCTCCGGGACCTTTGGAGGGACGATACATCGCGTGCCCCTCGTCGAATTGGTTCAACGTGAAGTTATGTCTCGAGGCAGAGAGGTCGCGCTGAGGAATTGCCATAAACCAGGAGAACGTTGCGAAGCTACGCTAGATAAACTCTGGTTTCGCAGGGCCGATCCGTTGCCGGAGCGATCCGCTCGACGAAGGCGACGGCGGTTGCCTTCGTTGCCAAAAAGGAGGGTGACTAAGTTATTTCGCACGGAAGCACTGCGCGCCTTTGTCTTAGGCATAGGCTCGGGGTAAAAAGGGTACTTATGGACACATCGACTGTTGTTAGAGATTTTGCTTCGATCATACAAACGTCTCTCGCACCCGTGTTCCTATTGGCGGGCACGGCGGGTTTTGTAAATATTTTCGCGATGCGTCTTGGCAGGGTATCGGATCGCTTGAACGATGTCGCGGACCGGACCGAACAGAACAGGATGTCGCTCGTTCAACTTGCCTATCTACGGCGGCGAGTGCTCGCGCTCGAGATAGCGTTGGTCATGGGCGTAGGGGCAGGGTTCTGCACGGGCGGTGCGATCTTAAACCTGCTTGCCGGAGCACTGCAGTTCGGTCTTCGCGAGCAGAATGTCTTCTGGTTCTTTGGTGGCGCCATAGCCTTGCTCATCGGGTCCCTTGCCGCATTCCTGGTTGAGCTGCTCATTGCTGCACGGAACATGTTGCGACAGATGCAGATGGCTCGAACAACCGCCGGGCAGGACTAACTTTTCTCTGCGGTGGTGCGCGAGCGGGATTGCCGGGACTCGTCGAGGGTGGTGACCGCACCAAGGCGGAAACGGCCCGTTGAACCAGCTTAGGAGAACGACGGCAGAGGGTAATCTCGCGAGCTGACCCCGTGAAGGGCAGCGAATCCCGAAAGGGCATCTTGCCGCGCGGCCTGGTCGGCGGAATCGTGCGAGGCGTGGATCGGAGGCGCGATGCGCCGACCGAAAGGCCCGGGAGCCGGCGGTTGGGTGCTCATGGGACGTATCCGAACCCGTCACAATCTCCATTTCCGCGATCGGGCCGAACGGGATCGCCCGCTCTCCGGCCGACGACGGCGCTGGCCAATCCGGATATCGCCGTGGCGCCGTCTTCATGATGTATCAATCCTGAAGACGGCGAGGACGGTGCCTGGCGCGAAGCGCTCGACGAGAATCATGCGGCCGCCGCAGCTTGGGCTAGTTGGTCTCCGCTCATCGACCTGATCGGAATGATCGGCTGAGATCTCGGCTTCACGATCTGCCGTCGTGGCAACCGGTAGCGCGTGCAATCCCGCCCTCTTGGGCGGGCCCCGTTGATCCGAGATCCCGCAGTGACACGACGCAATGGCGGAAATGTCCATGTCTTTGTCATACCTGCCGACCGCTCTCGTCAGTAGGCTAAGTGAACGAGCCCTCGAGCTGGCGAGCGGCTTTTTTGCGTGCCGATGTCGAATCCGGCGGAGCTCATTCGTCGTCGTTACACGGGGCCTTTGGCGCCTGACCAACGCGGAGAGGCAAGAGCACATGCAACCTCGGGACCGCTACCAACTCCGACAGTTCGTCTTCTTCAGCCTTCTCGGGTTGCTAGGCTGCCACGCCCCAGCCTTGGCTGAGGTGCCCGCGGAATGGCAGGGCAAATGGTCGAGCCATTCTGGACGATGCGAGCCGGTCAGTGGCGAAGTCGAAGTGCTGACGATCACAGCGGCCGATCTCGGATTTTACGAGGTCGGTTGCGAGCTGGGCAAGGCGACCCGCTCGGGAAAGAGCCTGAGGTTCGACGCGCGGTGCTACAAGGGCGGTAGCCCCGTCACGCCAGGCAAAGTCGTTCTGCGACGGCATGCCGCCAAAGAGATTGACCTCACGCTGGAGGGTTTCTCCTGGATCGCAGCGAAACCGCAGCGTTTTCAGCGATGCTGACCGGAGCCGCTCTCAGCAACCGGAGGAGGAGATGATGCCGCGCTTCGCAATCGGGATGATCTGGGCGCTTGGGTTGGCTGCCGTGGCTTTGCCGCTGCTGGACTTCGACGATCAGGTCCGCGCAGCGCCCGAAGCCGATCTTACCGCCGTCTGCGCCCGTCTAGGCAATGACGACAGCATTCGGGACTACGATCCCGCACTTCGCGCGCGCACGGCCTCGGCATTCAGGAAGCTGTTTCCCAACGCCAAAAGTGGGCCGGATGGAGATTCCTGGCAAACGCAGGCCCAGTACCGCTGCATGAACGGCAAGGTCATGGTCTGCTTCGTGGGCGCGAACCTGCCCTGCACCAAAATGAACGAGCAGCGCGACAATCCCGGCGCCGACATGTTCTGCCGGGACAATCCCGACGCAGGGAGCGTTCCGGCCTATGCGATCGGCCATGACAGCATCCACGCCTATCGGTGTCGCAACGGGAAGACAGAGGTGACGGGAACCACGCGGCAACTCGACCAGAGGGGCTTCGCCAAGGATCTTTGGACCGAATTGCCGGCTCGGTAGGCCGATAGCCGCCGGCATGTTGATGAGGAGAAGGCGATGACCGAGATCGTTTCCGAGATCATGCTGTCGATCGATGGCGCGGCGCGGGGCGAGAAGTCGCCGGCCTATTACGGATACACGGGGCCGGAATTCATGGCATGGCTGGCGCAGAAGAGCGCGCAGCCGAATCGCACCCTGATCGGCCGCAAGACCCTTGATGCCTTGAGCGGCGTCCCCGAGGTTTATCAGGACGACGATTATCGCAAGATGACCGAAAACCCCGGTTGGGTCGTCTCCTCCACGCTCGGCAGCGCGGGCTGGCCGGGGCTGATCGTGCTGGGTTCCGGCTTTCTCGATACGATCCGTGCAGAACGTGCCGGCCAAGATGCTGAAATCCGGACGATGGGAAGCCTGTCCATCGTCCGTCAGCTTCTTGCGGCGAACCTGCTGGACCGGTTGCGCCTGATCTATTGCCCGCTGATCCTGCCGCAGTCCGGCGTCGAGCCCTTTTTCAAGGGGATGCCGGACCAGAAGTTCAAGCTCGAGGATCACCGGATTCTTGATGGCGAGGTTGTTGTGCTCGACTACCGGCCCGATGGCGCGCCGCATTATGCGTAATGGCGCGGAGTCCGCGGTGATGACTTGATGGCCGTTTGCCCCGGCCGGATCGGACCGTCTGCAGGCCGCTCATGCCGCCGTTATCGCCGCTGCCGCAGCCCCTGAAAGGAGGCAAGACAATGCCCAAGTTCGTCACGATCGGATATGGCGACCGAGCCGGCTACGACCGCACGCCCCAGCCGCTCAGAGACGCCGCGCATGTCCAGGACGCAAAACTGCGCTCCGAAGGCGCCGTGATGGGGATCGCCGGCACACCGGTTCAGGTCCGCAATCCCGAGGCGCGCAACGTAGAAACTCGTGATGGACCCTTCATGTCGTCAGCGTTGCCGATCGCGGGATTCGCCATCATCGAGGCCACCGACCTGGCCGGCGCCATCGAGAAGGTTTCACTCGTGCCATGCGCAGTTGCGTACGGCGTCGTCGAAGTCTGGCCGTTGAAAGAGACGCCGTGATCCGCACCAGCGGGGGTCGCTGATGCCTGGTTTCGCGGCGTCTCCCGATCGCGGCGACCGCTCATTCTTCGGATGTCCACACAGGAGCGAACGAGACACCGCGAAGGCCGGAGCCGCGGACCTGCTCAACGAAACGACCGGTGACATAGACGGCTGAGGCCCGCCGCGGCAGCTTGAAGATCTCGGCGGTTCCGATGACGTCCCTTTTGAAGACATGCCGCTCGATATCGAGGATGTCTCCGTCATCGAAATAGACGATGCCGGATTTCTCCCTGTCGAGGGCATCGAGGACGGTGGTGACGTTGAACAGCCAGACGTTTTCGCCCTTCAGCGGCAGAAGCTGTCCATATTGAGCCAAGACCGGTGCCAGAGCATCCACGGCGGGCTTTTTCAGGATCGGCGCATGCTCGCCCAGCCAGGGGAAATCGGAGTAGCTCGGTTCCTCAGCCCCTTGCTCCGCCTCGACCATCTGCATCACAGGGGGAGCCCAATCCTGGATGGCACGCCCATCCATCGCAAAGAAGGTTTCGAAATCCGCGCCGTCGACGGGAAAAATCCATTCCTGATCTTCCAAGACGGCGAACTTGTAAATCGTCATCGGCATGGCTTGATCCTTCCGGTCAGAACGCCGCATGCATCTCGCGAAACAGTCGCGGCGCGATGCCGAAGCGGCGCTCGAAGGCTTCGGAAAACCGGGCTGCCGGGGACAGGCCGACCTCGGCCGCAACCGACTTCAGAGAAAGCCCGCGGCATAGCAGCATGCGGGCGGCATCGAGGCGCGCCGTCTCGACGAAGCGGGCCGGCGTTTCGCCGGTGGCCGCGACGAACCGACGATGGAACGTCCGCTCGCTGAGACCGGCGCGATCCGCAAGGGTCGGGACTTCCAGGGGGGCGGCGAGGTTTGCCAGGATCCAGGCGATCAGATCGGCGAAGGGGCTGTCAGCCTTCACCTGCGCCTGAAGCAGCGGGCTGAACTGCGATTGGTAGCCAGGGCGGCGCGCATAGAGCACGAGCCGCTTGGCGACCTCTCCGGCGATGTCGGCCGACAGGTCCTGCGCGACCATGGCGAGCGCCATGTCGATGCCGGTGGTCACCCCGGCCGAAGTCCAGAGCCGTCCGTCGACCACGTAAAGCGAGTCGGGGTCGACGGTGACGGACGCAAAGGCGGCAGCAAGCGGTGTGCAGGCATCCCAATGGGTGGCGACACGATGCCCATCGAGCAGCCCGAGCCTTGCAAGGATGATCGCGCCGGAACAGACCGAGCCGAACCGACGCGCCTTGCCCGTCAGCTTCGGAAGCCATGCTGCCCAGGCGGGATCGGCAAGGATTGGCAGCAGGTTCTCGCTCTCTGCGCCGGCGACGAGGAGTGTATCGACCGCCTCGTGCGCGCGGTCTTCCAGGCTTTGCGTGTGGACGGCGATGCCACTGCTGCTCGTCACCGGCCCGCCCGACACCGATACGAGGTCGATGGCGTAGAACGCAGGCTTCTCACTCAACCCCAAAGCTCGATTGGCACTGGTGAAGACCGAGACCGGCCCGGACATGTCGAGAAGCTCGAAGCCGGGATAAACGACGAAGGCGACACGATGCATTGGCAGAAAATGCCATGTTTATGTCATTCCCGCCAGACCCCTCTTTCGCTATCCTAACGGCGGAAACGATGAGGATCGGTATGTTCCTGGCTCTCTCTATCCTTGGTTTGCTGCTGGTAGCGGTGACGATGGGGCTCTCGCTGGCGCATGCACTGGAATTCCCCGGAAAGCTGCGTCTTGACGAGACCACCTACCGCGCAGTTCAGGCGATCTATTTTCCCGGCTTCACCATCGGCGGGCTCGTGGGGGAGGTCGGTGGCATGGTCGTGCTTGCCATCCTCCTGTTCTTCACTCCGACCGGCACGGAGCGCTTCTGGTGGACGACAGGTGCGTTGGGACTGCTGATCGCAGTTCATGCGACCTACTGGCTCGTGACCCACTCGGTGAACAGCGCCTGGCTGAAAGATTCGGAGCTTGGCGGTACGAGCCAACTCATTTTCGGCCTGTTCTCGTCACCCGATTCTGATTGGCGGCACATGCGCAACGTCTGGGAGTGGTCCCACGTACTGCGTGCGTGTTTCGCAACGCTTGGCCTTCTGTCGATGTCAGTTGCGATTGCGCAGTAGGACAACCCTAGTGGCGTGTCGCCATGTAGGTCGATCAGAAGCGGCGCGGTCGTCGCGAGCGTGGCGGCGAGGCCCGGTAGTCACCGTCGCTTCGCTTTGGCAGAAAATACACTGCTTCATTTCCGCCAGCGCACGCTCGATACCCTGACGATGGAAGCAACGCTCGATCGGAGCGCTCGATGTCCATACGCTATCTCATTTGGGCTGGACTGGCCCTGATCGCCCTGCCGCTGGTGGGCCTCGGACTGTGGCTGGCCACCTTGCCCGCCACACCCGTCGCCGTCGCGTCGTCAGCCGTCCCGCAAACGGAGGTAGACGCCATGCTGGCGGCGCTGAAGCCGCCGAAACGGGCTCGGCCCCTGGTCGCCGTCGTCGGCCTCAACGATGCGACGGAGACGACCGACTATCTCATGCCAACGGGAATTCTGCGCCGGGCGGATATCGCCGATGTGGTGATGCTGTCGACGGAGCCCGGCCCGGTCAAACTCTATCCGGCGCTGACTGTCGAAGCCGATGCGACGATCGAAGCCTTCGATGCGCGACACCCGAAAGGAGCCGACTATGTGATCGTTCCGGCCATGAGCCGTGACGATAATCCAGCCGTCATGGCCTGGCTGCGCAAGCAGGCGGAACACGGGGCCGTTATCATCGCAATTTGTGCCGGCGCGAAGGTTGCCGCCGCAGCCGGGCTTCTCGACGACCGGCGGGCGACCACCCACTGGTATTATCTCGGGGATTTGCTCAAGCACCACCCGTCGATCCGCTACGTCGCCAACCGGCGCATGGTGGTGGATCGGGGTGTCGCCACCACCACCGGCATCACCGCTTCGATGCCGATGATGCTGGCCTTGGTCGAGGCGATCGCCGGAAGGGACAAGGCGCAAACGGTTGCCCGCGATCTCGGGCTGGAGCGATGGGATGCCCGGCACGACAGCGGTGCCTTCAGACTGACCCGTCCCTTCGCCGCAATCGCGCTGGGCAATCGCCTCGCCGTCTGGCGCCAGGATCGTTTCGTCATAGCGCTCGAACCGGGGATGGATGAAGTGTCGCTTGCGCTCGTCGCCGATGCGTGGTCGCGCACCTATCGCTCCCGGGTGGGGCTGTTCGCGGCATCGTCTGCGGCAGTGACGACACGCGGCGGCGTGCGCCTCCTTCCAGATAGAGTGACCGCGGCCCGCTCCGGCGAGCGATTGCGGTTTGCTGCCAACATGCGGCCAGCAAAAGCCCTGGACGAGGCCTTGCAGGCTATCGGGGCCCGGTATGGGCAGGCCACGGCGCATATGGTCGCCATGCAGCTCGAATATCCGCGACCCGGAGCGGGATCATGAAGGCGCTGATCGTGGGCGCCGGCATCGGTGGACTGACGACCGCACTCTTCCTGCACCGGGCGGGAATCGAGGTCGAGATATTCGAACGCGCTGATGCGGTGCGTGAGCTCGGCGTCGGCATCAACATGCTGCCGCATGCCGTCGGTCTGCTGGCCGAGCTCGGGCTGATGGACGCGCTTGATGCTGCCGGAATCCGGACGCGTGAGCTGATCTATGCGAACAGGTTCGGCCAGATCGTCTGGCGGGAGCTGCGCGGTATAGAGGGCGGCCATGCGGTCCCGCAATTCAGCATCCATCGCGGCAGGTTGCTGGGCCTGATCCATCAGGCTGTCATGGACCGGTTGGGGCGGGAAGTCATCCGTACCGGCTGCAGCGTGACGGGCTTCGAACAGGACGGGAGCAAGGTCACCGCTTTTCTGTCCGAAACCGGAAAGGCACTGCGAGCCAGCGGGAATCTGTTGATCGGCGCCGACGGCATCCATTCCACCGTGCGCGCCAAGCTCTATCCGGGCGAAGGGCCGCCGATCTGGAACGGCGTCATGCTCTGGCGCGGCGCCACGCGGTGGCCGACATGGCAGGACGGTCGCACGATGGCGATTGCCGGCGGCAACCACGCCAAGTTCATCTTTTATCCGATCGAGAGCGATCCCAACGATCCGGGCATGCGCCTGACCAACTGGGCCGTGATGGCCCGGCTCCACGAGGCCGAGGACCGGAAGCCCACCCTTGGCGACTGGAGCCGGCCCGGCAACCTCGACGAGGTCTTGCCGTTCGTGCGCGACCGCTTCCACCTGGACTACGTCGATCCGGCGAAGATCATCCGCGCCACCGGCGCGTTTCACGAATATCCCAACTGCGATCGTGAGCCGCTGCTGCGCTGGTCGTTCGGGCGCGTCACCCTGCTCGGCGACGCCGCCCATCCCATGTATCCCGTCGGCTCGAACGGTGCGAGCCAGGCCATCCTCGATGCCCGCTCTCTGGCGGAGCACCTGCAGACTCATGGATCCGTGGAGGCCGCGCTCAGCGCCTATGACGGGGAGCGCCGTCCTGCCACGGCGGAAATCGTCCATGCCAACCGCAAAGGCGGGCCGGAAGGCGTGATCGATCTCGTGGAAAGCCGGGCGCCCGATCGCTTCGACGACGTTGAAGCGGTGGCCTCCTACGAGGAACGCCAGCGGATCGTGCGTGGTTATGCGAGCCTGGCGGGGTTCGCCGCGGACAGGGAAAGCGAACGGCGGCGCCACAACAATCGGAAGCTGGAGCCATGACTGACCACACGAAACTCGCGCTCATTCTGTTGGCGGAGACGCTCCTCTTCACCGTGGCTTCTCTGGTGCACGCGGGCGTCCTGATATCCGGGTTCGAGCACCGGCACGCCATGATTGCCGAAGGGGTCTTCGGAGCGGTGCTCGGCCTCGGCCTGCTGATGGTTCTGATCTGGCCGGCGCGCGGCCCCATCATAGCCCTTGCCGCGCAGGGGTTCGCGCTTCTCGGCACGCTGGTCGGTGCGTTCACGATCGCGGTCGGGGTCGGACCGCAGACTCGCGGCGACGCGGCATTCCACGTTGTCCTGCTCCTCGTGCTCCTGGTCGGCTCGCTCGCCGCCTGGGCGTCGTGGCGACGGTGACGCCTAACTCGCAAGAATGCGGTGTCCGCCGGAAAAGGCATTTGGCCGGCGTTGGAGAAGAAGGCTCGAGTGACGAATGGACCAACGCATCGGCGGCTGGAATTGGAGGGAGTATCGATCTTCTACCGCGCGGCAGGTCCAGGCGACCCGTATCTCGCTGATCGAAACGAATAGTCGTTCGCCCCCTGAGGCGAAACAAGCAAAACTGGAGAGGAGCCATGGCCAAAGTCATCATCGAAATGAGCATGTCGCTCGACGGTTTCTGTGCCGGGCCAGATGACGGAGAAGCGTTTCCGAAGGGCCGGGACGGCATCAAGCATGTCTTCGGCTGGCTTTCGAGAGCTAAGGAGGAAGGCGGCGCGAACAAGGCCGAGGTTGACCGCATGTATGCCCAGTCCGGCGCCTACATTTTTGGCCGGCGAACCTACGATATCACCAATGGCTGGGGCGGCTCGCATCCGCTGAAGGGCGTTCCGCTCTTCATCCTCACCCACAAGCCGCCAGCAGCTGAAACGGTGCCGAAGGGCGACTCCAAGTTTACCTTCGTCACCGACGGCATCGAGAGCGCCGTCCGTCAGGCGCAGGCGGCGGCCGGAGACAAGGACGTTGTCATCAGCGGCGCATCACCCTCCCAGCAGGCATTGGACGCCGGTGTGGTTGACGAAATTGCGATTCATCTCGCACCGAGCCTTATCGGCAGCGGAATTCGGCTGTTCGATAACTTCAAAGGGCCAATTTTGCTCGAGAAGGTCTCCTCGACCGATGGACCGATGGCGACCCACGTCCGCTACCGCGTCTGCCGATAACACACGTCATGAATATCCCATCCATGGGCGGCTTTCGAATACGCGAGCTCGGCGGAATTTGCCGCGGGCAATCCAGAAGCGAGCGGGCGGGCATAAGGTGACAGCACAGGCCACCGAGCATCCCCTGCTTCCGCTTGGCGGTGGCGTTCTGCTCGCCCCTTCAATGGCGCGGGCATTCGGCCTGGGGCGCACCGCATCGATCGCTGCGGCAGGAGCCGCGGCAGCCAGCGGCCATCTGGTCTTTGCCTCGTTGCGCGATCCTGAAGGCGAGATGTCTGGCGCATCGTCGGTTTTCGGCGTGGGCGTGACTGCGGTCGTCATTGAATCCGCAGTGTCACAAGGCATCGTGCGAATTTTCGTCGAAGCCGTGCGGCGTGTGCATTTGCGAACGTTCACATTGCAGCAGGGCGGCTTTTACCGGGTGTCGGTCGATCCCTGGGACGATCCACCTGCGCGAGAAGCCGAGCTTCGTCCGCTCCATGAGCGCGCTCTGCTCCGGTTCGAGGCTTTGCGTCGCCGCGCTGGCCTGCCTGCGGTGACGACCAAGCTTGTTCTGGCCGGCGCCCCCGCCGATCGCATCGAAGGGATCCGATCCTTGCCGTGGGTCGCGCTTTCATATCTGGGGCAGGACTCTCCCCCTCATTGGATACCTATCGCGCTAAGACAGGCTCTGCTCGAAGCACCTTCGTTACCCGATCGACTGCGGCTCCTAGTCGAGCTGCTGGACGGCGCGGTACCGCCGGCCTCGCTTGCAGCCGATATGGCACCATTCATCTTGCGAGCAGCAGATGCTGCGCAGCTGAGTTGATTTTGGGCGAGGTTTTGCTGAGTTAGAGCGACGGCAAAATTAAGCTGCCCAAGATCAAGAGACGAACCTGAAGAGGTTAGACTGAAGGCGCTCTGGAGGTCCGCGTTCGGGCGATGAGCTAGATTCCGCTTATGGCGCACGGAGAGCTTCCACCGAACCGCATCGGCTCAGCTCTACGAGGCAGCGGAGCGAACTCTGTACGCGCAGCGCCGTGCGCCCGTCGGGATATGTTCGATCCGCTCGACGGAAACGTCGGGCCCCAACACCGCACGGAAGATCGCGAGCTCCGAGCGGCACAGGCCCTGGCAGGCGCTGGCCGCGGCACAGATCGGGCAATGATTTTCGATGAGCAGGAAGCGGCCATGCCCCTCCTCGACTACGCTCCCCATGTAGCCCTCCCGGCTCCGGATATCCGCAAGAGCCTGGAGCCTTCGCTTGAGCGGGCCGCCTTCCCCGAGCGCATCCCGATAAGCGGTGAGGCTGGCGCTCTCGCGATGGCCGATGAGTTGTTCCAGGCCGGCCTCACCGAAGACGGAGCAGGCTATCGATCAGGATGACGTCGCCCTGGCGCGCCAACTCGCCGGTTCAAATGAACTGTTTTGATAGCTTCAGGCCCTGGCCCTGATAGTTGGATTTGATCTGCTGCCCATACAGCTTGTCCGGTGTTTCGATCATGTCTTCAAAAATTAAAGTTCCAACTCTCTGGCCGTGATCGAGCATGAACGGAACGTCATGGCTCCTGATCTCGAGAACAACCTTACTGCTGTTATTTGTATTAAACTTGGATTTCCCAAAAAATGGATCCAGAAAACCAGCATAATGTACGCGCACCTCCCCGACGGCGGTGTCATACGCTATCATTTCGGCAGCCTCGTCTTCGCCGATCTCGATATCCTCAAGCGAGGCCATGATGTAGAACTCGTCCGGCACAAGGACGAGCTCCCGTCTGCCCGGACGGCATTGGATTGCCTCCCAGAAATCGTTCCTGTCATACTTTCCAATTTGCTGAAGATCGATCAGGCCGGTGGTTTTGCGCGCCCGATACGCGACGATGCCGCTAGCCGCCGCTCCTTCCAGATCGATCGAAACAGGAAATGTCCGACTGGGGCGCTTAAGGTCAGAAGTGACCTCACGAAACCGCAGTTGGTTAAGTGAATCGCCGACCCGCGCAATCACGGGAAAGGAGCGTGGCACGACCTCAGCGAAGAGCGCGCCAGAATAGCCAGCAGGAATTTCATCGAAAGCGGTCCCGCAATCTGCGATGAGGCGAACGAAGATATCCAGCCTGCCAGACGAGCTTTTAGGGTTAGCGCGGGCACTGGTGCGTTCATCGAGGCGCAGACTCTCCTGAAGCGGAATAATGTGAACGCAATTCCGTTCGAGGACCTGAGGCTTCGTCAAGTCCACCTCATGCGTTGCGAGATCGCTCAAGCGCTGAGCGACTGAATTTCCTTTACCCGGTAGGAAGCTGGTGGGAACGCGATAAGCCCGATCCCCCAAGCGAAGATCTAGGCTTGCCGGCTGGATCGCGGCCTCGCTGATCGGCGCACTGGAGCTGATGATGCCCGCTTCAATAGCTCGCCGGATCCACTGCGACGGCCAAATTCCAAAATTCATCGTTTCTCACACCGAAAGAGTCTGGCTGATATCTACATACAACGGCAGGCTCAAGCCGCCACCGTCCTCGTCGTCCACAGTGTCTTTCCTATGTCCGCTGCAGCGGCGGGGACGGTCTTGGATTCGATAAGGGCTCGGATCATGAAGGGTGGGAAGGCGATTGGCCTGATTGCAGATGCACCAGCTCATGACCTCGAGCCTCTACAGCTAAATTCGATGGGAGAGCGGCATCGCGTTCCGCTGGGGATAATCGGTCATAGCTAGCGAAGCGCCCCGCAAAGGCCAAGCATGGGGGATGCGCGGCAGATGCGAGGCAGCGGGTTGCCCACGCCAGAATCGCTGCGTCACCGCATTGACGCTGGCGCCGGCAGGCCGATAACACATCAACACGATAGAGCCGCGATCGGCCGAGGCGGAGCCTTTCCATGTATCAGGCACAGACGCATGGCGTGCGTGTGAGCGCGGCGCCAAGCTTCATGGATGGAGAATCCTCGCATGCGCAGGGCCGGTATTTCTGGGCCTATGCGATCGAGATCGTGAACCTCTCGACACTAACCGTGCAGTTGATGACCCGGCACTGGTTCATCACCGACGGGCGCGGCGAGGTCCATGAGGTACGCGGCGAAGGCGTGGTCGGCAAGCAGCCGGTGCTGCGGCCGGGCGAAAGCTTCAACTACACCTCGGGCTGCCCGCTGACGACGCCTGACGGTTCGATGCACGGTTTCTACGCCATGCAGGATGAGAACGGCACGATCTTCGATGTTGAGGTGCCGCTCTTCCCGCTCGATTCCCCCTATGTGAAGAAGGTTCTGCATTGACCGCCTCCGCTCAAGCCGGGCAGCGCTACACGCCGCTCGAAATGCTCGCCCGCCTCGTCGCCTTCGACACGGTGAGCGACAAGCCCAACCTGCCGCTGATCGATTTCGTCGAGGATTACCTCGCCGGCTGGGGCGTCTCCAGCGTGCGCTTCCCCAATGAGACCGGCGACAAGACGGCGCTGTTCGCGACCGTGGGCCCGCAGGATCGCGGCGGCGTCGTCCTCTCCGGCCATACCGACGTGGTGCCGGTGGCCGGCCAGGCCTGGAGCCGCGACCCGTTCACGCTGCATGTCGAGGATGGCAAGGCCTATGGCCGCGGCGCCGTCGACATGAAGGCCTTCGTCGCGCTGGGGCTGGCGCTGGTGCCGGACTTTTTGGCGGCGAACCTCAAGACGCCGATCCATCTCTTCCTGTCCTATGACGAGGAGGTGACCTGCCTCGGCGTGGTCGACGGCATCAATGCCATGGGCAAGAGCCTGCCGCGGCCGCGCGCCGTCATCGTCGGCGAGCCGACCATGCTCGACATCTGCGACGCGCATAAGGGCGTGCGGACCTTCCAGACCGTGGTGAAGGGGTTCGCAGCGCATTCCTCCAAGCCGCAGCTCGGCGCCAGCGCCGTCCATGCCGGCGCCCTGCTCGCCGCCGAGCTCGACCAGATGGCGGAGGACGCCAGGCAGCGGCCGGACACGAGCGGCCGTTTCGACCCGCCCTATGACACCATCCATATCGGCACGTTCCATGGCGGCATCGCCCGCAACATCCTGGCCGATCGCAGCGAGCTTCTCTGGGAGATCCGGACGGTTCCGAGCTCCGATCCCGAGGCCGGCCCGGCCCGTTTCGCTAAGACGGCCGAGAAGGTGCTGTCGCGGATGCGCTCGACCGCGCCAAGTTCCGCGATCGAGACGCAGATGACCTCGGACGTGCCGGGGCTGGCGCCTGATCCGGGCTCCGAGGCCGAGCGGCTCGCCATGCGGCTTTCGGGCCGCAACCACACGATCGCGGTCGCCTATGCCACTGAGGCCGGGCATTTCCAGCAGGCGGGGCTCCCGACCGTGGTCTGCGGCCCCGGCTCGATCGACCAGGCGCATCAGCCGGACGAGTACATCACGCTGGAGCAATTGGCCGCCGGCGAAGCCTTCATGCGCAAGCTGATGGCGGAGTGCCAGGCGGGCTGAGGCGCGTCATGCTCGGGCTTGCCCCGAGCATCGCGAGACAAGAAGCCTCCCGCGCTTTTCCGACATGAGATTCTCGGGTCGTGGCTTCGCGACGCCCGAGAATGACGGGCGGCTTACTCGCCCGCCGACAGCCCGTCCTCGACCTCGACCGGATCGAACGAATAGCGCCGCGAGCAGAATTCGCAGGTGACGCCGAGCTTGCCGTCATCCGCGATCATCGCCTTGCGATCCTCGGGCGCAAAGCCGCGCAGCATCGCGAGCACGCGCTCGCGCGAGCAGCGGCAGTCCTCGCGCACGAGGACCGGCTCGAAGACGCGGGCGCCGCGCTCGTGGAAGAGGCGGTAGAGCAGGCGCTCACTCTCCAGCGTCGGGTCGAGCAGTTCGTGATCCTCGACCGTCTCGACCAGCGAGCGCGCCTCCATCCAGGCATCGTCGGCGATGCCGTCCGGATCGCCCTTGGCGAGGATATCGTGTCCCTCGGGTGCATCGCCCGGGTGCATGTCCGCAGCGCGCAGGCGATCCGCCGAGTGCGGCATGAACTGGACGAGGATGCCGCCGGCGCGCCATTGCGGCCGCCCGCCCGTGGTGACGGTGCCGACGCCAAGCCGGACATGCGTCGGGATCTGCTCGGACTGGCGGAAATACTGGTGTGCGGCCTCTTCCAGGCTTTGGCCCTTCAGCGCGACGATGCCCTGATAGCGGGTCGTGGCCGAGCCCTGGTCGACGGTCATGGCGAGATGGCCCTCGCCGAGAAGTTCACCGCTCGAGACCTTGCCGAGCGCGATCGCCTCGACGAGCTTGGCCTCGTCGATATGGGCGACGGCCCGGAAATTGTCGGGCGCGTTGAAGTCGACGACCATCATCGGGATGGCACCGTCGCTCTTGGTCTGGAGCTGGAAGCGGCCCTCGAACTTGAGCGCCGTGCCGAGCAGGACGGTGAGCGCCGCCGCCTCCCCGAGCACGCGTGAGACCGGCTCCGGATAGCCATGGCGATCGAGGATCGCATCGATCGCCGGGCCCAGCCGCACGACGCGGCCGCGCACGTCGAGATCGGGCACGGCGAAGGGGATGACCCGGTCGTCGAGCCCGGCAGCGCTCATGCTGTCGTCGACGGCCATCAGGCCGCCGCTCCGCCGAAGCACCAGGCGAGGATGCCCTTCTGCGCGTGCAGGCGGTTCTCGGCCTCGTCGAAGACGGCCGATTGCGGGCCGTCCATGATCGCGTCCGTGACCTCCTCGCCGCGCGAGGCGGGAAGGCAATGCATGAAGATCGCGTCCTTCTCGGCGCGCTCCATCAGCCTGTCGTCGACCTGATAGGGTCGCAGCAGGTTGTGGCGGGTGCCTTCGTTGTCATCGCCCATCGAGACCCAGCAGTCGGTGATGACGCAATCGGCGCCCTCGACCGCTTCCTCGGGGCGATTGGTCAGCTTGATGCGGGCGCCCTGTTTTTTGGCCCAGGCGATCAGGGCCGGCGGGGGGCTGAGCTCCTCCGGCGTCGCGACGGACAGTTCGAAATCGAGCCGGCCGGCAGCGTGGACCCAGGAGGTCAGCACGTTGTTGGTGTCGCCGGTCCAGGCGATGCGCTTGCCCTCGATCGCACCCTTGCGCTGCTCGAAGGTCATGACATCGGCCATGACCTGGCAGGGGTGCTGGCGCTTGGTCAGGCCGTTGATCACCGGGACGGTGGCGTATTTCGCCATCTCGACCAGCGAATCGTGATCGAGGATGCGGATCATGATCGCATCGACATAGCGCGAGAGCACGCGGGCGGTGTCCGCGATGGTCTCGCGCTCGCCGAGCTCGATCTCATGGCCGGCGACCATCATCGGCGATCCCCCGAGCTCGCGGATGCCGACATCGAAGGAGACGCGGGTCCGTAAGGACGGCTGCTCGAAGATGGTCGCGATGACCTTGCCTTCGAGCAGGCGGTCGCCGGCGGCTGCGGGCGTACGGCGTCGCGCCTTGATCTCCTCGCCCGTGCGCAGGATGGCGCGCAGCTCGTTGCCGGAGAAATCGGAGAGATCGAGGAAATGGCGCGTCACGGGCGCTTCCTTCGCTTCGCTGGTGGGGTCTGGGGGTGAACTTATTCGGCGGCCGGGCGCTTCAGCGCCGCTTCGATCGCGCCCGCCGTCTTGTCGAGACGCGAGACGGCTTCCGCGACATCGGCCTCGGTGATGATCAGCGGCGGCAGCAGGCGCACGACATTGTCGCCGGCGCCGACGACGAGCAGGCCATGGGCGCGGGCTTCGTTGACGAAGTCGGTGTTGAGCGTGTGCAGCTTCAGGCCGAGCATCAGGCCCTCGCCACGGATCTCCTGGATCACATCCGGATGCTTGTCCTTGAGCTCGGCCAGCGACTGCTTCAGCCGGAGCGAAATCTGGCCGACATTCTCGATGAAACCGGGCGCCAGCACCACGTCGAGCACGGCATTGCCGACCGCCATGGCGAGCGGATTGCCGCCGAAGGTGGTGCCATGCGTGCCGAGCGTCATGCCGGATGCCGCTTCCTCGGTCGCGAGACAGGCGCCCATCGGGAAGCCGCCGCCGATGCCCTTGGCGATCGACATGATGTCCGGCGCGACGCCGTATGTCTCATGCGCGAAGAACTTGCCGGTGCGGCCGACGCCGGTCTGGATCTCGTCGAAGATCAGCATCAGGCCCTGCTCGTCGCAGAGATCGCGCAGCAGCTTGAGGAAGCGGGCCGGAACCGAGCGCAGGCCGCCCTCGCCCTGGATCGGCTCGATCATCAGCGCGGCGGTCTCAGGCGTGATCGCGGCGCGCAGCGCCTTCTCGTCGTCGAAGGGCACCTGGTCGAAGCCATCGACCTTGGGGCCGAAGCCGTCGATATATTTCTGCTGGCCGCCGGCGGCGATGGTTGCCAGCGTCCGGCCGTGGAAGGCACCCTCGAAGGTGATGATGCGATAGCGCTCGGGATGGCCCTTCGCGGCATGGTATTTCCGCGCCATCTTGATGGCGCACTCGTTCGCCTCGGCGCCTGAATTGGTGAAGAAGACACGCTCGGCGAAGGTCGCCTCGCAGAGGCGGCGGGCCAGCCGCTCGCCATCAGGCGCGCCATAGAGGTTCGAGGTGTGCCAGATCTTGCCGGCCTGCTCGGTCAGCGTCTTGACGAGATGCGGATGGGCGTGGCCGAGCGCGTTGACCGCGATGCCGGCGCCGAAATCGAGATAGCGGGTGCCGTCGGCCGTGATCGCCCAGGGACCCTCGCCGCGCTCGAAGGCGACGGGGGCGCGGGCATAGGTCGGGACAAGCACGGACTGGCTGGCGGAAACAGGGGCGGGAGCCATGGGACGAAGATCCTCGCGAAGGGGACGGGGTGAGAAACGGATTGGCGCTGGACGGAGAACGACGATCCGGGGTGGATGCTGCAGGATGCAGCCATGATACGACCCGGCGGCGACGTTATCGTCGCGCCCAGCTCCCGATCTCTCGTCGCGCCGTCATCCGCATCGTCGGAACCTTGATCCGCCAAACATAAGCGCCGCCCGAGCGGGGCGGCGTCACCTTGTGGATAAATATGCTTAAGGAGGCCGCGGCTGTCAATTCAATGCGGCGGGGACAGTGTTGCCGAAAGGATTCGCTTGACCGCGCATTCGCGAATCGCCTGGGGAAAAGCCGAATTCCGATTCGCCGACTCTTGTTCGCGAGTCACCGCAGCTTGTATGGTCGGCTTCGTCAGATACGACATTTCGTGCGGCGCCTCCTGTACCGTCTGTTGCGGCAGCAACGGCCTTGTCCCTGTGACAGAGCCGCCGGTCCCGGATTCCGTCACGAAGCGCCCTTAAAGGCCGGACCCGCAAGGGATCGGCCGGACAAGACAGGTGATGCGGATGAACGAAGCCGGAGCATGGACGGAAGAGCGCGTCGAGCTGCTCAAGAAGCTCTGGAGCGATGGGCTGAGCGCCAGCCAGATCGCCGCCGAGCTGGGCAGCGTCACGCGCAACGCGGTGATCGGCAAGGTCCACCGCCTCGGCCTTTCGGGCCGGGCCAAGAGCGCGGCGCAGCCGGCCGCGCCGCGCAGCAACGCACCCCGCAAGGCCCCGGCGCGCTCGCCGAGCCATCCGATGGCCGGGGTAGCCTCCGCGCCGACGCGCGGCGCCCATGCGCTCGCGCCCGACTTCGCCGTCGAGGTGGAGAGCGCGGTCGAGGCGTCGCCGCTGCCCTCCGAGGACGTGGTGATCCCGTTCTCGGAGCGCGTTACCATCATGGACCTGCGCGAATACATGTGCCGCTGGCCGATGGGCGACCCGACGACCCCGGAGTTCCGTTTCTGCGGCGCGCGTTCGCAGACCGGCCTGCCCTATTGCAGCCACCACGCCCGCATCGCCTACCAACCTGCCGCCGACCGCCGGCGCGACCGGAGCAAGGCCCGGGCCTGATCGGGTTTGGGGGCTTCGAACAAAGAAAACCGGCCGAAAGGCCGGTTTTTTATTGCCTGATGGAAGGGCACGTCATGCTCGGGCTTGTCCCGAGCATCTCGAGACGAGAGAGGCTCCGGTATCATTTCCGGGAAGAGATTCTCGGACCTGCGCTTCGCTCCGCCGGAGAATGACGGGCCATGCCCAGACTCCTCACAACCTCCGTTTCTTCTCCAGCGAGCGGCTCCAGCGCGAGAGCGCGAAGCAGATCAGCCAGTAGATCGCCCCCGAGAAGACATAAGCCTCCATGTTCATGCCGACCCAGTTGGGATCGGCAAGAGAAGCCTGGGCGATGCCGAGCAGGTCGAGGATCGAGACGACCAGCACCAGCGTCGTGTTCTTGATCAGCGCGATGAACTCGTTGGTCATCGCCGGCAGCGAGATGCGCAGAGCCTGCGGCAGCACGATCAGGCCGGTCGCCTTCCAGTAGTTGAGGCCGAGCGCGGTCGCCGCCTCGCGCTGGCCCCTGGGCAGGGCCTGCAGGCCGCCGCGCACCGCCTCCGCCATGTAGGCGGCGATGACGAAGCCCAACCCGATCACGGCGCGCGCCAGCCGGTCGATGCCGATGCCGCCGGGCAGGATCAGCGGCAGCAGCAGCGACGCCAGGAAGATCACCGCGATGATCGGCACGCCGCGCCAGAACTCGATGAAGATGACGCTGATCAGCCGGATGATCCTGAGCTCCGATTGCCGGCCGAGCGCGAAGAGGATGCCGAGCGGGATCGCGATCAGGCTCGCATAGATCGAGATGAACAGGGTCAGCATCAGGCCGCCCCATTCGCGCGTCTCGATATCACGCAAGCCGAAACCACCAGAGAGCAGCCAGATGCCGAGCGGCGGCAGGATAACGAGCATGGCGAGGCCGAGCTTCAGCCTGAGACGCTGCGGCGCCAGGACCACCGCCGCGATCCCCAACACGAAGGCGATCCCGGCGATGTCGACACGCCAGCGCTGGTCGACGGGATAGAGCCCGTACATGAACTGGCCGAAGCGGGCGCGGATGAAGACCCAGCAGGCACCGCCGGGCGCGCAATCGGCCCTGGTCGAGCCGACCCAGGTCGCATCGATCACCGCCCAGCGGATCAGCGGTATCGCGATCCAGGCGATCAGCACGACCAGCACCACGCTGGTGAAGCCGGTGAAGGGCGTGCCGAACAGGCGCTCGCGCCAGAGGGAGAGAGAGGAGGTGCGGGTCATCGCGTCACCAGGGCGATGCGGGCGTTGTACCAGTTCATCAGCGCCGACACCGCGAGCCCGATGACGAGATAGACCGCGAGCGTCATGGCGATGATCTCGATCGCCTGGCCGGTATTGTTGAGTGCCGAGCCCATGAACAGGCTGACCACGTCGGGATAGGCGATCGCCGCGCCGAAGGACGAGTTCTTGAGCACGTTGAGATACTGGTTGGTCAGGGGCGGGGTCATCACCCGGAGTGCCTGCGGGATGACGACGAGGCTCAGAATCCGGCCGGGACGCAGGCCCAGCGCCGAAGCCGCCTCGCTCTGGCCCTTCGCAACGGATTCGATGCCGCCGCGCACGATCTCGGCGATGAAGCCGGCGGTATAGGTGACGAGTGCGGCAAGCAGCGCGACGAATTCCGGGATGACGACGAAGCCGCCGCGATAGTTGAAGCCGCGCAGCACCGGAATGTCCCAGCGCGTGGCCAGGCTGGCCCAGGCGATCGCGAGCGCTGGCACCACCACGATCAGCCCGATGCCGATGGCGAGCAGCGGCGCGTCCTGCCCGGTGCGCTCCTTGCGGCGGCGCGCCCAGGCGCTGGCCAGCCAGTAGCAGAGCCAGGAGACCAGGACCGCCAGCGCCGCCCAGCGGAAATTGTCGGGTGCATCCGGCAGCGGGATGGTGATGCCGCGGTTGTTGAGGAAGGCGACGCCGAAAAGGCCGATGCTCTGGCGCGGCTGCGGCAGGGCGGCGATGACACCGAAATACCAGAACAGCACGAAGAACAGCAGCGGGATATTGCGGACGAACTCGACATAGGCGCCGGCGATGGTCGAGAGCAGCCAGTGCGAGGACAGCCTAGCAATGCCGAGCGCGAAGCCGAGCAGCGTCGCCAGCACGATGGCGATCACGGTCACCAGCATGGTGTTGGCGACGCCGACCCAGAACAGGGCGAGGATGTTGTCGGCCTGCGTATAGTTGGTCAGGACGAAGGGCACCTCGATGCCCGAGGTGCGCCAGAGGAAGTCGAAGCCCGAGGCGATGCCGGCCTTGACCATGTTCTCCGAGGCGTTGCGCACGAAGAACACGGCGAGGCCGACGAGCAGCAGGATCAGGGCGATCTGGTAGAACCAGTCCCGGACGCGCTTGTCGTTGATGAAGGATAGGAAGCTGCTCACGACCACCTCGATCGAGGTTCGCGGACGTCATTCCCGGGCTTGACCCGGGAATCTCGTGACGCTTGGGCTGAATTCCGAGATGGCCGGGTCAAGCCCGGCCATGACGAGCCTTCACTGTTCTCACTGGAAGGGCGGGGTGAAGAGCAGGCCGCCCTTGGTCCAGAGCTGGTTCTGGCCGCGCTCCATCTTCAGGTTCGAGCCCATGCCGACGGTGCGCTCATAGCTCTCGCCGTAATTACCGACCTGCTTGATGACGTTGTACATCCAGTCGTTCGAGAGCCCCATCATCGCGCCGAAGCCGCCCTCGGCACCGAGCAGGCGGCGGACTTCCGAATTCTTGGAGTTCGCCTTCATCTCGTCGACGTTCTTGGAGGTGACGCCGAGCGCCTCCGCCGCGATGGTGCCGTTCAGCACCCAGCGCACGATGAGCTGCCAGCGCTCGTCGCCCCAGCGCGTCACCGGCCCCTGCGGATCGTTCGAGATCGGCTGGGTCAGGATGATGTGCTCCTCGGGGTTCTTGAGCTTGGCACGCTGGCCGGCGAGCGCGCCGACGCCGGCGGTATAGGCGTCGCAGCGGCCCGCATCATAGGC
Organism: Allobosea sp. AK1; assembly: GCF_006714945.1. Classification (NCBI taxonomy): domain Bacteria; kingdom Pseudomonadati; phylum Pseudomonadota; class Alphaproteobacteria; order Hyphomicrobiales; family Alloboseaceae; genus Allobosea; species Allobosea sp. AK1. The sequence continues at coordinate 2,493,752 of NZ_VFMG01000001.1, read as the reverse complement.
GGCGATGGCGTCGTCGTTCTTCTGGAAATTGGTGATGGTGGTCTTGAGGTTGCGCTCGCGGAACCAGTCGGCGGCGTTCTTCTCCTCGGTCGAGCCGGCGGCGACGCAGACCGAGGCGCCGTCGAGATCCGCGGCCGTCTTGGCATTGGCCGATTTGCGGACGATGAAGGTCTGGCCCTCGTAGAAATTGATGCCCTGGAAGTTGAGGCCGAGCGTCGCGTTGCGCGAGAAGGTGATGGTCGAGTTGCGCGCGAGCACATCGACCTGGCCCGATTGCAGGATCGGCCAGCGCTGCTGCACCGAGGTCGGCGTGTATTTCACCTTGCTGGCATCGCCGAGCACCGCAGCGGCCAGCGCCTTGCAGTAGTCGACATCGAGCCCGCTCCACTCGCCCTTGTCATTGGCGAAGGAGAAGCCGGGCAGGCCGAGATGCACGCCGCATTCGAGATTACCGCGCGCCTTGACGGCGTCCAGCGTCGGGCTCGGCGCGAGCTGCTGCGCCTGCGCCATCGAAGTTCCCGCGGCCAGCAAAAACGCCGCTCCCAAGATCCTGATCGTCATATCCGTCTCCCCGAGGCCGTCAGCAGCCTTCTGTGTTGCAAAGCGACTATGCAACAGGAGCAAGGAAAGCGGTAGCGGCGGAAATGCCAATCCGCGTCAGTTGCCGAAGATCGTGTTGAGCTGGCTGCCGACCATGATGAAGGTCGTGCGCTTCGACATCTCCTTCAGGCGCACCGCGCCGATATAGGTCATCGCCGAGCGCACGCCGCCCATCAGTTCCTGCATCGTGCCCTCGACCGGGCCGCGATAGGGCACCTCGACGGTCTTGCCCTCGGAGGCCCGGTACTTGGCGACGCCACCGGAATACTTGTTCATCGCCGTGTCCGAGGACATGCCGTAGAAGGTCATCGCGACCGGCACCGTCTCGCCGTCGCGCTCCTCGTAGCGGATCTCGCCCTCGCATTCGTCATGGCCGGCGAGCATGCCGCCCATCATCACGAAATCGGAGCCGCCACCATAGGCCTTGGCGACGTCGCCGGGCACGGTCAGCCCGCCATCGCCGCAGACAAAGCCCTTCAGGCCATGGGCCGCGTCCGCGCATTCGATGATGGCGGAGAGCTGGGGATAGCCGACGCCGGTCATCTTGCGGGTGGTGCAGACCGAGCCCGGCCCGATGCCGACCTTGACGATATCGGCCCCGGCGAGGATCAGCGCCTCGGTCATGTCGCCGGTGACGACATTGCCGGCCATGATCGCCGCATCCGGGAAGTCTGCGCGCGTCGCCTTGACCGTGTCGACGAATTTCTCGGTGTAGCCGTTGGCGACGTCCAGGCAGATCTTGGTGATCGGCGAGCGGGCATGGACGGCCTTCAGCTTGTCATGGTCGGAATCGGTGGTGCCCAGCGAATAGAAGGCATTGGCCGAGCCCGGCTCGCGGAAGAAGGCGATCAGCTCCTCGGCGCTGTAATGCTTGTGCAGGGCGACCATGGCGCCGTGCTTCAGGAGCGCGCGGGCCATCGCCATGGTGCCGACGACGTCCATGTTGGCGGCGATCAGCGGAAAACCCTTCCACTCCTTGCCGGTATGGGCGAAGCGGAACGAGCGCTCGACATCGACCTCGGCGCGGCTGCCCAGCGTCGAGCGCTTCGGGCGGATCAGCACGTCGCGGAAATCGAGCTTCGGATCGTTTTCGATGCGCATGATCGGGCCTCTGGATCTCGCTGTCGCGGGGCCGAGGCCCGGCGGCCGCACGCGGAGAGGCGTGCGCCGATTCATAGCCCCTGGGGCGGGAGCGGCGCAATCCCGACGCTCAGGCCGCGGCTGGCGGCGGTGCCGTCGTGCGGGCGTTCTTGCGGATCGTATAGAGCGTCGCGCCGATGACGATAGCGGCGCCGAGCCAGGTGGTGAGCGCCGGAATCTCGGCGAAGAAGACGAAGCCGGTGAAGCTCGCCAGCAGCAGACGGCTGAAATCGAGCGGCGCCAGCGCCGCCGCCTCGCCGACCTGATAGGCGCGGGTGATCAGCCATTGCCCGGCGGTGCCGAAGACGCTCAGCGTGATCAGCCAGAACCATTGATTGGGCGTCGGCATCTGCCACCACGCCCAGGTCGGGACCGCCAGCAGCACGATCAGCACGATGCCCTGATAGAGCAGGATCGTATCGGTGCGCTCGCTCGCGGCGAGCTTGCGGACGCTGACCGTGATGGCGGCGCCGCAGATCGCTCCGGCGACAGCGAGCATGGCATAGATATCCAGCCCCTCCGAGCTCGGCCGCAGCATGATCAGCACGCCGACGAACCCGATCGCCGTCGCCGCCCAACGCCTGATATCGACGACCTCCTTGAGGACGAGGACCGCCGCGATGGTGACGAACAGCACCTGGCTGAAACCGATGGCGGTCGCCTGGGCAAGCGGGATTTTGACGACCGCCGTGAAGCCGCACAGCATGGACAGGAGCGTGACCACGCTGCGGAAGACCTGCAGGCCGAGCCGGTCGGTATGGAGCGCCCGCCGCAGACTGCCGGCGGCGAAGAGCAGCAGGATCGCCGTCATGATCACCTGCCGGATCAGCAGGATCTGCGCGAGCGGGATGGCTTGTCCGACATGCTTGATGCCGGCGACCATCACCGCATAGACAAGCAAGGCGGCGAGCATGAAGACCGAACCGCGCAGATTCGGGCTCGCGCCGCGCCACCAGTAGCGCAGGCGCTGCCTGCGGGTTTCCAGCCAGCCGAACCGGCCTGCCTTCACGCCACCCGATGGCTCGGCCTCGACGATCGGAACGGAGGCGGAAGACCCGGGCGCCGGAGGCGCGGACGCGGCCGGCTCGTGCCAGGGGGCATCGCCCTCGAACCCCGGCCGACCCTGCCGGCCGGACTGCCGTTCCTCGCTCATCACCCTCAACCAGTGGTCGGCGGCCGATGGCCGGCGCGGAATTTCATCCCTTGCCGCAAATCATTGAGGAAACGCGGCAATTCGGCCAATGACAATGCGACATGGCCGCGTTGTTCCGGCCGCGCGGCGCGCAGGGGCGACATACCCGGCGCGGACTGTGCAAGGCGGCGAACAGCCTCTAGGAGGAACCTCAAAGGGACCTGCCGCTTGACGCTTCGAGACCGCCCCTCTTCCCGCCTCCGGGCGGCCTTGGAAACCGACCGGCCAATCCGGCACGGCGGCACCGGCCGATGAAGGCCCTGTTCGACGATTTCCTGGGCGGCCTCAAGGCGTTCGCCCCCAACCGCTTCCCCTATCGCCGTTTCGCGCTGGCGCTCGCGCTCGGCGGGCTCGGCGGCTGGCTTTTCGTGCAGGCCAAGCTGCCCCTGCCCTGGATGCTGGGCTCGATGGTGTTCTGCACCGTCACCGCGCTGGTCAACCTGCCGGTCGCCGCGCCAGCGGTGATCCGCCCGCCGATGACGGCGGTGATCGGGGTGATGCTCGGCGCCTCGTTCAAGCCGGAGGTGGTCTCGCAGATGCCGAACTGGCTGCCGACGCTCGCCGGGCTCGTGCTGTTCATGGTCGCCTGCGGGCTCTGCTGCGTCAGCTATTTCCGCCGCGTCGCCGGGTTCGACCCGGTCACCGCCTTCTTCTCGGGCATGCCCGGCGGCCTGATCGAGATGGTCACGGTCGGCGAGGAAAAAGGTGGCGATGCCCGCATCATCGCGCTGATCCATTCGGCCCGCATCCTGCTCGTGGTGATGACGCTGCCCTTCATCGTGCAGTGGATCGGCGGGGTGACGCTGAGCGGCGGGCGCGTCGCCGGCCCTTCCATCACGCAGACGCCGCTCGGTTCCGAGCTCTGGCTGATCGGCTGCGGCATCGCCGGCGTCATCGTCGGCCACTGGCTCCGGATGCCCGCGAAATACCTGCTCGGCCCGATGCTGGTCAGCGCGATCGTGCACGTCACCGGCCTCAGCGCCGCGATGCCACCGTCCGAGATCGTCAATGCGGCGCAGCTCGTGCTGGGCGTGACGATCGGCTGCCGCTTCGTCGGCACGGCGCCGCGCATCATCCTGCGCGTGCTGCTGCTCTCGGTCGGCTCGACCATGATCCTGCTGGCGCTGACGCTGGGCTTCGCCTGGCTCGTCGCGCTGCTATCCGTGCACGGCCATGTCCCGCTGATCCTGGCCTATTCGCCGGGCGGCCTCGCCGAGATGAGCCTGATCGCGCTGGCGCTCCATACGGAGGTCGCCTTCGTCGCGGCCCATCACATCATCCGCGTCTTCCTGGTGATGGTCTCGGCCGGGCCGATCTTCGGCCTGATTGGCCGCCGGGACAGCAAGGCCGCAGTCGAATAGCCGCCTACGCCGCGGCAACGGCAAGCCCGCGCGCGAGCCCGTCCGCCAGCGCCACACGCTGCCCCTCCATGAAGGCGGCGCCATCGATGCGCTGCCGATCGCCGGCACGGATCGCGGCGACGCGCTCCGTCACCGCCCGGGCGAAATCCGCCGCCGTATCGGCAGGGGTGAAGTTGGCCGGCAGCGTCGTGAAGCCGCGACAGGACAGAGCGGTCGCGACCGCCGGCAGGCCGAGCTGCATCGCCTCGATCGTCTTGAGCTGCACGCCGGTCCCGGCCCGGCTCGACAGGGCGATCAGCCGGCAGGAGCGCAGGAAATGCTCGGCCGAGGGCACGCGCCCGACGAGCGTCACGTTCAGCGGCGTCCGCAATTCGGGCGGCACCCGGCCGGCAATCGCGACGCGGATTCCATCGGGCAGCAGTGGGCAGACCTCCTGGAGGAACCATTCCAGGCCGATCAGGTTCGAGCCCCAGGTCCAGGTGCCGACCAGGCCGACATCGAAGGCCGGGGCCTCGCCGAGATCGCCGGGTGGAGCTGCGGCCGGCCCATGGGAGGAGACCAGCGGCAGGGCGCAGGATTTCTCCCGATAGGCGGGACCGAGCGCCTGCCGGTCCTCTTCCGCGAGCGTCCAGATGAAGCGCGCCTCGTCCCAGAGCCGTCGCTCCAGCCGCTCCAGCAAGCCCGCCTCGCGCCGGTAGAGCCGGCGCAACAGCAGGCTTTCGGCATGATCGGCGTTCTGACCGGCCGAAACATGCTCGATATTGTGCTCGACGAGGATGCAGGGCGCGAGCCGCAGCAATTCCGGAAAAGCACCCGGCAACATGACGGAATTCAGGATCAGCGCGTCGAAAGGCCCGTGAGCCCGGACGGCTTCGACGAGGCGGCCCGCTCCGGCGAGCCTGAGCTTCGCGCAGGCAACCGGCAAGCCGAGCCGCACGGCGGCCGCCAGCCAGCGCAGCTTCTGCGCCGTCGGCACCACCGCGTTCTCGATATCGGCCTCGGCGATCACGACCGCTTGCTCCGGCTCGGCCGGAACCTCGCCGGGGCGCAGGAAGCCGATCGCCGTGACCTCGTGCCCGGCCGCGCGCAACGCCGAGAGGATCGCCGCATTGGCGATCTCGAAGCCGGTATCCGGCCGGGCGACGGGAATGAGCGAGGTCAGGAAAGCAAGACGCAAGGCGGAAAGCTCGTCGACAGGTGGTAACTCCACTCGTCTCATTGGCCGGGCAGGTCAAGCTGCGCCGTCGGCTATGATCAATAGGACTTGGCGGGATCGGCCGCTCTTTCGGCGAAGGCGGACACCGAACCTTAAGCTGCCGCAGCCTAGCTTGCGGGCCGATGACCATGGCCAGCCAGACAGCCCAGAGCACGCCGGGAGGCGGGCCGGACCACCCCGCCGGGCCGGTCTTCGGCACGCCCGAAAGCTTCGAGGTTGTGGCCGGTTCGGCGCCAGAAGCGCTGGCGGGAATCACGAGCGTCGTCTGCGTCCCGACCTTCAAGCGTCCGGACATGCTGGAAGCGACATTGCGCTCGCTCGCCAGCCAGAAGGGCGGGCATGATTTCGCGGTGATCGTGGTCGAGAACGAGGGCATCGAGCGCGCCGGAGCGGCCCGCGCCAGTGCCCTGCTCGCGGCGGGGCTGTTCAAGGGCTTCGTTCTCGTCGAGCCGCGCCAGGGCAACTGCAAGGCCTATAACGCCGCTTGGCGCTGCGCCCTGACGCGCTTCCCGGCCGTGGAACAGATCCTCGGCATCGATGACGACGAGGAGGCGGAGCCGGGCTGGCTCGATGCCTTCGTCACGGCGGCCCGGACAGCACCGGCAGAGCTGTTCGGCGGCTCGGTCACGCCGGTCTTCACTGACGTCTCGCGCGCCTGGTTGTCAGCGCATCCGGTGTTCCGATCGCATTACAGCGCCTCCGGGCCGGTGCCGATGCTCTATTCGAGCGCGAACTACCTGATCCGGCGCGGCGTACTCGAGAGGCTCGGCTTCCCCTTCCTCGACGAGAGCTTCGATTTCACCGGCGGCGGCGACACCGATTTCTTCACCCGCGCCAAGGCGGCCGGCTTCCGCTTCTGGTGGGTGCAGGAGGCGGCGCAGCGCGAGACCATGCCGGCTCGGCGCAGCGAATTCGCCTGGATCCATGCGCGTGGCCTGCGCAATGGCGCGATCTCGGCGGCCATCGAGCGACGGCAAAATCCCGGAACCGCCGGCAGGCTGCGGGTGCTGGCGAAATCCCTCGCCCTGCTCGCAGCGGCGGTTCCGCGGGGGCTCGCGCTCGGCATCCGCACCGGTTCGGGGCTGATCGGGCTCTACCATGCGCAGGTCGCGATCGGCCGGTTGATGTCGGAATTCGGCGTCGCCAACGAACAGTACCGCAAGCCCGAGAAGAACTGACCCGGCTTTCGCCGCAGCAGACGCTTCAGGCCGCGTTGATCACGAAGCCGCGCAGCTTGTTCGCGTGGGGCCCGAGCGCCTTCTGCCAGCCTTGTGCCACTGCCTTGGTGGAGCCAGCGTCGCGCGCGACCAGCACGATATCGTCGGCCGCCTCGGCAAAGCGCCCGATCAGCCCCGCGATCGGCAGGCTGCCGCCATCGACGATCATCGGTCCGAAACGATGCGCCGCCGCGAACGGCCCTGTCCGCAGCGAGCCCTGCCCCGCCGCCGGCGGGTTTCCGGCCAACGGCAGGAAGGTCAGGCCGGTGCCTTCGTCCTTGAGAATCGCGCGCGCCAGGGCCGCACGCCCGGCCAGCACGTCGCCGAGCCCAAGCGGCGCATCGGCGGCGAAAACCGGGGTCAGGCCGTGAGCGCCGTCGCCGGCATCGACGAGCAGCGCCGGCAGACCGGACCGGGCCGCATCCAGCGCGAGATTAAGGGCGAGCGTGGTCGCCCCCGCCTGCGGCTCGACGCCGAGAACAAGGACGCGGCGGCGTTGCTCGCCCCCCGCTGCTCCGGTCAGCGCGAGGCGAATGGCCGAGACGGCCTCGGCGAAACCGCCCTGCGGCTTGTCGATGACATCGACCAGATGCGCCTGTCCCTGGAAGACCGAGCGCGCCTCCGCCACGCCACGCCGCCAGCGGCGATTGCGCACGGACGGGATGGTGCCGAGCGTCGCCAGGGCAGCGGGCTGGGAGGCAGGTTCGGGAGCTGCCTCGAGCACCCTCGCGGGAACGGAACGGCGTATCGGCTCGGGAGCCGGTTCGGCCGCCGGCGCGGGTTGGCGCGCGGCGTGCTCCGCCTGCCCGCCCTGAATCGCCATGAGACGCCGCCAGCCCGCCGGCCCCAGCCCCGTGGAAGCGGCCGGCGACGGTGGCTCCGGCCGCATTGCCGCGGGCTGGGGCGAGGCAGCGGCTGGTGAGGCAGGCCTGGGTGCTGGCCGTGCGCTCTCGGCCGCTTCGGTGGCGACGGCGCGCGGGGCGCGACGCCAGAACGGCTTGGCTTGCCGCGGAGGGGAAGGAGGAGCCGCGGGCGCGGGAGGTGTGGATAGGGGCCGCTCCTTCGCAACCGCCTCGGGCGCGGCAGGGCGCGGCGCACGGCGCCAGAACGGCTTGCGGGGGCGGGTTTCCTTGTTGGCCGGAGGCCGCGGCACGGCGAACAGGGCGAGGCCGAGCGCCAGCATGGCGCCTGCGCCGCCGCCGCCGAAGGCGCCGAGCATGGCGAGCGTCCGCCGGCTCATGCCGCTCTTTTCGAGCGGCGGCATGGCCGGGCTGATGATGCGGGCATTGGTGGTATCGATGCCGCCGAGCTCGCCGGTCTCGCGGGCACGCTTGAGGAAGGCGTCATAGATGGCGCGCGAGGATTCGACCTCGCGTTCGAGCTCGCGCAGCTGCACCGAGGCGCGGCCGGCGGCGTATTGCCCGGCCGTGAGCTGGTCGACACGGCGGGCGAGCTGGCGCTCGGCCTCGACCGCGCGGTCATATTCCGCCTTGGCGGCGCGGGCGATGCGGGAGAGTTCGTCGGCGATCTGGCGGCGGGCATCGCGCACCTGCGACTGCGACGCGGCCAGTGCCGGGTGACGTGCGCCGAGCGAGGAGACGAGATCCGCCTCGCGCGCCAGCGCCGCGCCGAGCTGGGCGCGCAGCGCGGTCATCGTGTTGGAGGCGACGGCTTCGGGAATCGCGCCGGCCTCGATATTGGTCGCACGCGTCGCCGTGATCTGGTCGTACTTGGCCTTGGCCTCGGTCGCGCGGGTCCGGGCCGCGACGAGCTGCGTGTTGTTGAGCGACAACTGCTCCTCGCTCAGCGAGCGAGTGCCGACACCGACGATGTTGTTGGCTTCCTTGTATTTTTCCGCCTTTTCCTCGGCGATGCGCAGACGGTTGCGCAGTTCCTCCAGCCGCCCGGTCAGGGCCGTGGTCGCGCGCTGCGCCGCCTCGGATCGGACCGCGGCCTGATCGTCCAGATAGGCCTCGGCCAGCGCATTGGCGATCTTCGCCGCCTTGTCCGGGTCCTGCGCCGTCGCGGAAATGTCGATGACGAAGGTGCGCTCGCCGCGCCGGACGCCGACCGTTCGGTCGAGCGCCGCCAGCGCGTAGAGCGTCGCTTTCGGCGACGGGCCGGTGTCAGTACCCAGCAGGCGGGAGAGGAAGCCGGCCGAGGCTCCGCCGAAATCGGGATCACGATCGAGGTTCAGCCGCTCGACAACCCGCGACTTGATGCTGTCGGAGGCGATCACCCGCGCCTGGCTTTCGAGATAGCCGGTGATCGAGGTCGGGTCGCTGCCGACGGTGTTGGGCGAGACGTCGTTCTGGAGCACGCGCAGATCGCGCGGATCGATGAAGAGCTGCGCGGTCGAGACGTATTTCGGCGTCATCAGCAGGCCGGCGAGGATCGCCAGGGCAAGACCGAGCACGGCCATCAGCAGGATCAGCCCGCGCCGCGCCCAGAGCGTCCCGATAATCCAGACGGGATCGGCGAGACGGGCAAGCTGGGCAGGCATGGCAGGAGCCGGCCGCTCGTGGCGGTCTTGCCCGTGGCGATCCTGCCTGTCCTGTGCTTCGCTCGCTGCCGGCTCGGTTGTGAACATGACGCTACGCTTCACTGTCCCGCATCACACTGTGCCACGCCGGTAGCGTTCGAGCACGGCCATCATCGGCTTCTGCCGATAATCGGCATCAAGCGGCAGGGGCCGGGCGCGGGCGCTGTCCTTGCGCGGGAAAGTTTCGTGAACCCATGAATAGCGGTCGGTCAGTCCCCAGGTGACGATCGCCTTCGGCCGCTTGGCCGAGACGACAGCGTCGAGGAAGGTCGAGACCAGGGTGGCGGCGGTCTTGTCGCGCTTCGCGGCATCGGCCGGCAGCTTCCAGTCGATGACGTCGAGCTCGGTGATCTCGACATCGAGGCCGAGCTCGTCGAGATCGCGCATGAAGCGCTGCAGGCCGTCCACGTCGATGCCCTTGTCGGCATAGAGATGCGCCTGCATGCCGACGCCATGCACCGGGATGCCCTTGTCCTTCAGGCGCCGGCAGATATCGAGCGCGACCTTGCGGCGCGCGGCGGCGCCGGGAACCGGCTCCTCGAAATGGAAATCGTTGAGCACGAGCCGGGCTTTCGGGTCGACCCGCGCCGCGGTGCGGAAGGCGATGTCGACATGCTCCGGCCCGAGCAGGCGCTGCCAGATCGTGTCGCGCCAGGGACCGCCCTCGGTGGGATCGTATTTGATGACCTCGTTGACCACATCCCAGGTGGCGATCCGCCCCTTGTAGCGATCGACCACGATCTCGATGTGGTTGACGAGCTCGCGCTCGGCCTCGGCCCGCGTCGTCATCTCCCTGGCCCAGTTGGGCAGCGCCTCGCCCCAGAGCAGCGTGTGGCCGCGCAGCGCCTTCCTGTTCGCCTCGGCGAAGGCGACGAGTTCGTCGGCGCCGGAGAAATCGAAGCGCGGCCGGTCGTGCCGCAGCGCCTCCCATTTCAGGTCGTTCATCGGCACGATGACGTCGCAATAGCGCCTCAGAGCCTCGCGATAGCGCCCGTCCTTGCGAAAGGTATCGATCTCCGCCGCAGAACCGAACGGGATCGGCCGGGCAGCCGCAAGCGCGGAATCCGTTCCTCCCAGGCTGCCCGCCATCAGGCCGGCCGCGGCTCCGCGCAGCAGGTCGCGGCGCGTCGGCGACGCCTCATTCCGGTCCGTTTCGGGTTGCTGCTCAGTCAATCGGGACGCTTCCGTATCGTTTAGGGTCGTTCAACGCCTCTGGGCTAAGAGGGATTCGTCACATCGCAACGCTTGAGGCACGCGCCGGGCCAGCCGCCGCGGAAACGGGTCATGCTGCCGGATCGCGCCACCATCTTCGCCTACCTCACCATCCTGAGCGGCTCCGCCGGCCGGCTCGTGATCTCCCTTGTCTACTTCCTCATCGTTGCGAATACGTTGACCCTCGGCGAATTCGGTCTGTTCGCCACGGCGTCCTCGACCGGGCTCATCCTGTCGCGGCTCTTGGCCTTCGGTTTCATCTCGCCGCTCTACCGGGTCGCCACCGTCAAGCCGCGCCTGCTCGGTGCCTATCTGTCCGGCTTCGCGGGCCTGTCCGCATTCTCGCTGCCGCTGATCACGCTGGTTGCCGGCGCCGCCTATCTGCTGCTGTTCGCGGAGCGCCTCGCACTCCTGCCCTTCGCGGCGATCATCGTCGCGGAGGTCCTGGGCTGGCGCCTCGTCGAGGTCGTCGCCATCGTCAATAACGGGCTTAGGCGCTTCCGGCAGGCGGCCCTGCTCGTGATCATCGGCTCGGGCTTGCGCACGATCGCGGCGCTGCTCTTCGCCGGTTTCGGCCATGCCAGCCTCGAGATCTGGGCCTTCGCCTATTGCGGCGCGACGATGGCGAGCGCCCTGATCGCGCTCCTCGCCTTCCTGCCGGCGGCACGCTGGCGCTTCGTGCGCAGCCTCTATCCGCGCCGCATGGCGGACGCCGTCTTCGCCGGCGCGGCCGATATCGTGTTCTACGTCCAGTCAGAACTCGACAAGCTCCTGGTGCTCGGCCTCGCCGGCGAGCGCACCGCCGGCCTCTATGCCATCGCGCTCCGGGTGATCGACCTCACCGCGATGCCGGTGCGCAGCTTCAACCAGATGCTGGTGCAGAAGATCATGCAGGAGCGTGGCGTCGGCGGCTTCAGGCGGCTTGCGGCTTACGAAGCGGGAATCGCGCTCGTCTCGGTCGCCGGGCTCGTCGCCGTCATCATCGCACTCAAGCCCTTCCCGCATTTGCTCGGCCGCAACGTCTCGGAAGCCGCCTATCTGTTCGCACCGATGCTGCTGGTCCCGGCCTTCCGCAATCTCGTCGAGTACCACGCCGAACTGCTCTACGCCCGCGAGCGCACCGGCTCGCGCATCGCTCTGTTGTGCCTGCTCACCGCGATCAAGGCCGGGTTGATCTCGGTGGTGATGACGCGGTTCCCGGAGGCCAGAAGCTGGGCCGCCTCGATGAACCTCGTCTTCGGCGTGGTCTATCTCGCCTCGGCCGGCTTCACCTACACGCTGCTGGCGCAGGGTCGCAGGCCGCTACGCTGAGGCCTGCCGCTCGAACAGGGCGCGGATGCGATCGAGCGGCTCGCCGATGAAGGACTGGATGCCGATGGCGACCTGCCAGGGTTCCAGAACCTCCTCGAAGGAGGCGAGCCGATCCATCCCGGCGACATCCTCGCTGAACCAGTAGACCTTGCAGAGCTCGCGCGCATCCGGCCAGTGGCCGGCAGCCTCGAGCCCGAGCACGCGTTCAACGAAATAGCCGTAGATCACATATTCCGAGAACTGCCGCTCGCGAGCGATGGCGGAGACCCAGTCGCGCCCGCTGACGCTCTCGACATGGTCGAGCAGGGCCAGCACATGGTCGCGGCGCCAGCTCACCAGATTGTTGATGTAGTCCGGGCTCGGGAACGATGGTGCGTCGAGCCCGAGCAGGGCGCTGGCATGCTCACACCAGGGGATGTGGCGCGCCATGTCGGCGGTAATCGCATCCGGCTTGCGATAGAGCCGGATCGCGCCGTCATCCGACAAGCTGGTCAGGTCGAAGGGCCGCACGAACAGCATGTCGGAATCGGCGAAGAGGATGACGTCCTCGGCGCAGGTTTTTGCGACCGCGAATTTCCTGAGCTGCTGGGCATGCCAGCCGCGCAGCGGCGGGATGCCGCGCGCCAGCGCCTGAAACCCGGTCCAGAGCCGGCGCGTGCCGAAGCTCAGCGGATCGGGCCGCGATTGCAGCCAGCCCGGCAATAATTGCGATTCCGGCAGGATGCGGCGGCGCGGCCCTTCGAGATCCCGAAACAGCGGGACGTCGCGGTCCTCGACCAGAAGATAATGGACCGCATGGCCGGTGACGAAGCGATCGATGCTGGCGCAGAGCAGCCGGCAACGCTCGATATCGCCCCTGTAGCTCGGCGTCGCCAGGGCAAAAGTTTCATTCAATTGGTTGGACTCACCCGCTCCGTCGGCCCCCCACGGCATATTGCCGGGCCATGCGCAGGAGGAAAGCGGGATTTCCGAGAACGTAGCGGCGCCAGAGCCGACGCGGCTCGAGCCAGAGCCGGTAGATCCATTCGAGCCTGATCCGGCGCATCAGCTCGGGCGCACGTGGCACCTCGTCGGCGAAGAAGTCGAACAGCGCCCCGACGGCGGCCGCGACCGAGCCATGCTGCGGCCCGAGCTTGTCGGCGATGAAGCGCTCCTGCAGCGGATTGCCCATGGCCACCAGCAGCAGGTCCGGACGCTCGACCTTCAGCTTGCCGAGAAGCACGATTTCCTCGTCGGCGGTGAAATAGCCGTGCGAGACGACGCTGAAGCGATGTGCTGGATAGCGCTGCGCCAGATTGGCGACCGCGCGGTCGGCGACGCCCGGCCGGCCGCCGAGCAGGGCGACCCGCATCGGCCGCTCGGAGCGGGCGAAGAGCGTGGGGAAGAAATCCGTGCCGTTGAGATTGGCCGGGAAGGCCTTGCCGTAGAGCATCCAGCTGCCGAGATCGACGCCGATGCCGTCTGCCAGCACGAGGAAGGTCGAGAGGCTGCGCTGCAGAGCGGCATTGTCGGCCGCGACATTCACCAGATTGGCGTTGCAGAAGGCGAGCTTCATGTGGCCGCCCGTCAGCACCGCGTCGGTGACCTCGGCGATCGCCGCCTCACGCTCCATCACGGCGATGCCGATCCCGCCGATATCGCGCTTGGCATAGCCCGGTCGCTTTCGGCTTCCGGCTTCGCGAGCGATCGTGATGGAGGCGGTTGCGGACACGGTGCTCTCGATCAGGGGCGCAGCGGCCCATTGCGAACATCACGATGTCTTGGCCGTTCCGGGCCTCGGGTCAAGGCAAAGCCGGCTGAAAGGTGAACGGCTTCTTCCCGCGTTCCGCGAAGGCGCGTTAATGGCAATCCTCTTGCAGCAACAAGGCCTTGTACCGAACCGGAACGATAACCGGGGCCACGCCGCCGCACCCCTCCGGCCGCCGTGCCGCCCCGAAACAGAGCCCGGCCCGGCTGCCCCGATCCGGCACGCGGCGAAGCCCCTCGGCTCTGATCTTTTTGCGATCATCCTTAACGAAATGCATGGCGGCCCTGCGCATTTCACCGAAGCGGCGATGCCCTCTGGCCGGTGCCAATCCGGCCGGCTAGGGTGATTCGCATAAGACGTTCGGGAGGGCTGGGCATGAACCAAATCGATTTAAAGAAGCGCGTCGCCATCGTGACCGGCGGGGCGCAGGGCATCGGCCGCGCCGTCGCCGAACGTTTTGCCCAGAGCGGCGCGACCGTCGCGATCTGGGATGTGGATGCCGCGCTCGCAGCCAAGGCCGCGGCCGAGATCGGCCATGGCGCGATCGGCGTCGGCGTGGATGTGACCGATGCGGCTGCCGTCCAGAAGGCGAGCGATGCGCTGGAGGCCCAGCATGGCAGCATCGACATCCTCGTCACCAGCGCCGGCATCGCCGGACCGAACCACAAGACCTGGGAATATCCGCTAGAGGACTGGGCCAAGGTCATGAAGCTCAATGTCGACGGCACGCTGCATTGCTGCCGCTCGGTGATCCCCGGCATGGTCAAGCGCAATTACGGGCGCATCGTCCTGGTCGCCTCGATCGCCGGCAAGGAAGGCAATCCCAATGCCTCCGCCTATTCGGCCTCGAAGGCGGCGGTGATCGCGCTGACGAAGTCGCTCGGCAAGGAGCTCGCCGACAAGGACATCGCCGTGAACTGCATCACGCCGGCGGCAGCGCGCACCCGCATCTTCGACCAGATGAGCGAGGAGCATATCGGCTACATGCTGGCGAAGATTCCGCGCGGACGCTTCCTGCTGCCGGACGAGGTGGCCTCCATGGTCGCCTTCCTGGCCTCGGCCGAGAACAGCTTCACCACGGCCGGCGTGTTCGACCTTTCGGGCGGCCGCGCGACGTACTGACGGGGCGAGCGGAGCGGATCATGCCGCCGGAGAGAAGCTGCTTGGCGAAATTGCCGGTCGCGGTTTTCGAAACCCTGATCTAGCTTGGCGGCATGACGCAGACGCTCCCCTCCGCCGCCGTCCTCGGCGCCCGCGCCTTCGCGGCGCTGGCCGGTCTCAACCGCTTCAGCGACGAGCCCGGCAAGTTGACGCGGCTCTATCTCTCGCCTGCGCACAAGCAGGCGGCGGAATGGGTCAAGGGTGCGATGGAGGTAGCGGGTCTCAGCGCCTTCATCGATGCCGCGGGCTCGGTGCAGGGACGGCGCGAAGGCACCGTGCCGGGCGCGCCTGCCGTACTGATCGGCTCGCATATCGACACGGTCAAGGATGGCGGACGCTTCGACGGCAATCTCGGCGTCGTCGCCGGTATCCTCGCGGCGCAGGCTTTGCGCGACGCCGGGATCAGCCTGCCCTTCCCGCTCGAGGTGGTCGGCTTCGGCGACGAGGAAAACGTCAGGTTTCCGACGCATCTCTCGACCTCGGAAGCGCTGGCGGGTGCCTATAATCCGGCCTGGCTGGAAGCGCGCGACAGCGAAGGGGTCAAGCTCGGCGATGCGCTCGTCGCCTTCGGCGGCAATCCGGCAGGGATCGCAGCGCTCGCGCGCAAGCCCGGCTCGATCCAGGCCTATCTCGAAGTCCATATCGAGCAGGGGCCGGTGCTGGAGGCGGAGAACGAGCCGGTCGGCATCGTCACCGCCATCAATGCCCAGAGCCGGGCACAGGTGCGCGTCACCGGCGTGGCGGGCCATGCCGGCACCGTGCCGATGGCGCTGCGCAGGGATGCGCTGACCGCCGCCGCCGAGATGGCGCTGGCACTCGAGCAGATCGCGGCTGCGCACGAGCTCGCCGTCGGCACCGTCGGCGTGTTCAGGCCTGACCCCGGCGCGACCAATGTCGTTCCCGGCTCGGCAGAGTTCACCATCGATTTTCGCGCCCCGAAGGATGCGACCCTTGCGGCGATGGATGCGGAGATCCGCAAACGCTTCGGCGAGATCGCACAGCGGCGCGGTGTCGGGCTGGAGATCATCCCCTATGCTCGCGCAGCGGCCGTGCCGATGGAGCCCAGGCTGCAGGATGCGCTCGCCGCCGGCATCGCCCGGTGCGGCAACAACCTCGCCGGCCGGCGGCTGCCGTCCGGCGCCGGGCATGACGCGATGGCGATCGCGGCGGTCGCGCCCGTCGCCATGCTCTTCGTGCGCAATGAAAAGGGCATCAGCCATTCGCCCCTGGAGAACATGACCGAGGCCGATGCCGGCATCGCCATCCGCGTCCTCATCGAAACGATTCTGGAGCTGGCCGAACAGGCGAAGTAGAACAATTCCAGCCGCGACACCGCGCACCATTCCGAAGGCCGCCCGAAAGGCCTAGGAAAAGCGCGCCGCAGGAGGCTGGCCATGGATTTCGAGAATTTCTTCCGCCGGGAACTCGACGGATTGCGCGGCGAGGGCCGCTACCGCGTCTTCGCCGACCTGGAACGCCAGGCCGGCCGCTTCCCGATCGCGACCTATCATGGCGAGAGCGGCCCGCGCGAGGTCACCGTCTGGTGCTCGAACGACTATCTTGGCATGGGCCAGCATCCCAAGGTGCTCGCCGCGATGCATCAGGCGCTCGACGGCAGTGGCGCCGGCGCCGGCGGCACCCGCAATATCGGCGGTACCAACCATTACCATGTCCTCTTGGAGCGCGAGCTCGCCGACCTGCACGGCAAGGAAGCCGCGCTGATCTTCAATTCCGGCTATGTCTCGAACTGGGCCTCGCTCTCGACGCTGGCCGCGCGCATCCCCGGCTGCATCGTGCTGACCGACGGGCTGAACCATGCCTCGATGATCGAGGGCATCCGCCATTCGCGCGCCGAGAAGCATATCTTCGCCCATAACGACCCGGCCGACCTGCGCCGCAAGCTCGCGGCGCTCGATCCCGCCCGGCCGAAGCTGATCGCCTTCGAGTCGGTCTATTCGATGGATGGCGACATCGCGCCGGTCCGCGAGTTCTGCGACATCGCCGACGAGTTCGGCGCGATGACCTATATCGACGAGGTCCATGCCGTCGGCCTCTACGGCGCGCGCGGCGGCGGCATTTCGGAGCGCGAGGGCCTGACCGACCGGCTGACCCTGATCCAGGGCACGCTGGCGAAATCCTATGGCGTGATCGGCGGCTACATCACCGGCTCGGCCGCGCTCTGCGATTTCATCCGCAGCTTCGCCTCCGGCTTCATCTTCTCCAGCTCGCTGCCGCCGGCCGTGGCGGCGGGCGCGATCGCGGCGATCCGGCATCTCAAGGAAAGCTCCGCGGAGCGCGAGCGCCAGCAGGACCGCGTCGCGGCGCTGCGCCGCAAGCTCGACCGGGCCGGCATCCCGCATCTCGCCAATCCCAGCCATATCGTGCCGGTGATGGTCGGCGAGGCGAAGGCCTGCAAGGCGATCAGCGACGAATTGCTCGATCGTTTCGACATCTATGTCCAGCCGATCAACTACCCGACCGTGCCGCGCGGCACGGAGCGTCTGCGGATCACGCCGTCGCCGTTCCATTCCGATGCCGATATCGACACGCTGGTGGCGGCGCTCAGTGCAATCTGGGCGCGCGACGGGCTGAAGCGGGCGGCCTGAGGCTTTTCAGCCCCGCTTCGCCACGATCATCAGAACCCCCGAAAGCAGCGCGAAGACCGTCGCCAGTCCACCGAGGATCAGGGTTCCCATCCACAGGGACAGGAAGCCCTCGATCTCGGCCTTTTCCGGGCTCGCAGCGTCATAGAGGACGGTCACCCGGTCGCCCCTGCTATAGGCCGGCGGGCTCGTGCCCCATGAGGTCACGAAGGTGACGGACCGTCCCTGCGCCGTTTGAAAGCTCACGACCGGCCTATAGGTGGAATCCCCGCCGCCGTGCCGCAGTTCGACCACGGTCCCGGCGGCG
This sequence comes from Allobosea sp. AK1, assembly GCF_006714945.1. Classification (NCBI taxonomy): domain Bacteria; kingdom Pseudomonadati; phylum Pseudomonadota; class Alphaproteobacteria; order Hyphomicrobiales; family Alloboseaceae; genus Allobosea; species Allobosea sp. AK1. Next base: position 2,476,143 of record NZ_VFMG01000001.1, on the reverse strand, counting down.
CGGTCGGCACGCGCCAGCAGCTTCTGGTTGTGGCTGTAGATGAAGTAGCAGACCGTCGTGAGAATGACGGCGACAATGCCGAAAACGCAGCCGATCCGCCAGAACAGGAGCCGGCCATCCTGGGCCGGGCCCCCGAACTGCTGCTTCCTGCGGCTTTCGCCCATCCGCCCTCAGAGATTGAAGACGCGGTGGGGGACGAACTCGCCGTTCTGGACCGAGCCCGTCGACACCAGCGTGCCCGCGCAGGTGGCGTAGGCTGCCTCAAGCTCGATCGGGGCGCCGGCGCCACGCAGCAGGGCGCTCTGGCCGCGCTTGAGGCGGGCGGCGGCATCACGGTGGAGCACGATCTCAGGGATCAGCGTCAGAGCCGCCTTGACCGGCTGCAGGGCCGAGAGCGCGCTCTCAGGGCTCTCGCGCAGGGTCTCGACGCTCGCCGCCTCAGCGACCGTGAACGGCCCGACGCGGGTGCGGCGCAGATGCGCGACATGGCCGAGGCAGCCGAGCGCGAGGCCGAGATCGCGGGCGATGGCGCGGACATAGGTGCCCTTGCCGCATTCGGCTTCGAAGGTCGTGGTCGCGCCGTCATGGCTGACGATGGTGAGCGCGTCGATCTCGACGGGCCGCGCCTGCAATTCGACCTCCTCGCCGTCGCGAGCGAGATCGTAGGCGCGCTCGCCGGCGATCTTGATCGCCGAAAACTTGGGCGGCGTCTGCAGGATCGTGCCGGTGAAGCGGGGCAGCAGGGCTGTGATCGCGGCTTCGTCGGGGCGCTTGTCCGAGGTCGCGATGACGCTGCCCTCGGTATCGTCGGTATTGGTCTGAGAGCCCCAGGCCACGGTGAACTGATAGGCCTTGCGGCCGTCCATGACGAAGGGAACCGTCTTGGTCGCCTCGCCCAATGCGATCGGCAGCAGGCCCGAGGCCAGCGGATCGAGCGTGCCGGCATGGCCCGCCTTCTTGGCGCCGAAAGCGCGCTTCACGACGCTGACCGCATGGGTCGAGGTCATGCCGATCGGCTTGTCGAGGATGACCCAGCCATGGACGTCACGCTTCTTCGGGCGCGATGCCGGGGTGGCTTCCTGGTCCGGGACGGTTTCGGATGGATTCTCAGCGGTCATCGTCACGGCGGTCTTCTTCGGGAGCCTGGTCTTCGTGGTCCTGGTCGATCCTGAGGCGCTCGACCTGCGTATCGCGGCGCACCTCGTCGGTATCGAGCAGTGCGTCGATGCGCTCGGCCTCGGCGAAGCTCTCATCGGCACGGAAGCGGATATCCGGCGCGTATTTCAGGTTCACGCGATGCGCGATCTCACCGCGCATATAGCGCTTGTTGGCTTCGAGCGCCTTGAGCACCGGCTTAATATCCTGCCCGCCGAGCGGCATGATGTAGGCCGTCGCGAGCTTGAGATCCGGCGAGAGGCGCACCTCCGGCACGGTGATGACGTGCTTTGCCAGCACATCGTCATGGATGTCGCCGCGCGCCAGCATCTCGGCGAGAGCGTGGCGGATCAGTTCGCCGACGCGCAACTGCCGCTGGGAAGGACCGGTGGGTTTCGCAGGTTTTGCCATGGTTCTCGTTTCTCCGGGATCGGACCGGATCAAACGTCACGGCGGGACAAAGCCCGCCGTCTCAGGAAGATAAGGCGCTGGACGCGCTCTTCTCGTCACGAGATGGCCGGGCTTGCAACCCGGCCATGACGCGCTGTTTCAGGAAGCGCGGCCTTTAGAGGCTGCGCTTGATCTCTTCGACGCGATAGCACTCGATCACGTCGCCGGCACGCATGTCCTGATAGTTCTCGAAGGACATGCCGCATTCCTGGCCGGCCACGACTTCCTTGGCATCGTCCTTGAAGCGCTTGAGCTGGCCGAGCTTGCCCTCGTGAACCACGACGTTGTCGCGGATCAGGCGGACATTGGCGCCGCGCTCGATCGTGCCGTCGGTGACGCGGCAGCCGGCGATCTTGCCAACCTTCGAGACGTTGAAGATCTCGAGGATCGTCGCGTTGCCGAGCATGGTCTCGCGCAGCGTCGGCGCCAGCAGGCCCGACATCGCGTCCTTCACATCATCCATGAGGTTATAGATGATGTTGTAGTAGCGGATCTCGACGCCGGCCCGGTCGGCCGCCTCGCGCGCTTCCTTGTGGGCGCGCACGTTGAAGCCGACGACCACCGCGCCCGAAGCCTGGGCGAGCGTGACATCCGACTCGGTGATGGCACCGACGCCCGACGAGAGCACGCGGGCGCGAACCTCTTCGTTGCCGACCTTTTCAAGAGCGCCAACGATGGCCTCGACGGAACCCTGCACGTCGCCCTTGACGACGAGCGGGAATTCCTTGCGGCCGGCGCCTTCCTTGAGCTCGCGCATCATCTCGGCGAGCGAGCGGCCGGCGCCCGAGGCCGCGCCGCGGGCGGCGAGGCGGTCGCGACGCTGACGCTCGCGGTAATCGGTGATCTCGCGGGCACGGGCCTCGGACTCGACGACCGCGACGCGGTCACCAGCCTCGGGCGTGCCGTTGAAGCCGAGAACCTCGACCGGCATGGAGGGCGGAGCCTCCTTCACCTGCGCGCCGGTATCGGCGATCAGGGCGCGGACGCGGCCCCATTCGGCGCCGGCCACGATGATGTCGCCGGTGCGCAGCGTGCCGCGCTGGACGAGCACGGTGGCGACCGGGCCGCGGCCACGATCGAGCTTGGCCTCGATGACCGTACCTTCGGCCGCGCGATCGGGATTGGCCTTGAGATCGAGCAGCTCGGCCTGAAGCGAGATCGCTTCCAGCAGCTTGTCGAGGTTGTGACCGGTCTTGGCGGAGACCTCGACTTCCAGCGTCTCGCCGCCGAGCGTCTCGACTTGGATCTCGTATTGCAGCAACTCGGCGCGCACGCGATCCGGGTTGGAATCGGCCTTGTCGACCTTGTTGATCGCGACGATCAGCGGCACACCGGCCGCCTTGGCATGATGGATCGCCTCGGCCGTCTGCGGCATGACGCCGTCATCGGCCGCCACGACCAGCACGACGACGTCCGTCACCTTGGCGCCACGGGCGCGCATCGCCGTGAAGGCGGCGTGGCCGGGGGTGTCGATGAAGGTCACCTGGGTGCCGAGCGGGGTCGTCACCTGATAGGCGCCGATATGCTGGGTGATGCCGCCGGCCTCGCCGGTGACGACCTTGGTCTTGCGGATCGCGTCGAGCAGCGAGGTCTTGCCGTGGTCGACATGGCCCATGATCGTCACGACTGCCGGGCGGGAGGCCAGGGTCTCGTCGGTATCCGGCGTGTCGAACAGGCCTTCCTCGACGTCGGATTCGGCGACGCGCTTGACGGTGTGGCCCATTTCCTCGGCGATGAGCTGGGCGGTGTCGGCATCGATCACGTCGGTGATCTTGTGCATCGCGCCCTGCTTCATCAGCAGGCGGATGACGTCGACGCCGCGCTCCGTCATGCGGTTCGCGAGTTCCTGGATAGTGATCGTCTCCGGGATGATCACCTCGCGCATCACGCGCTCTTTCTGGACATCGGAAGCCCGATGGCCGGTCATGCGCTGCACGCGCCGGCGGAACGAGGCGACCGAACGTGTCCGCTCGTCCTCGCTCCCGGTTGCGGTCGAGAGCGTCAGGCGGCCGCGCGGCTTGTCATTCGTGGTCTTCGGCGTCTTGGGCGCGGCGGGAGCCGGGCCACGGCCGGCGCCGGCGCTCAGGCCGGGGCGGCGGAACGCAGCCTTGACGTCGACATCATCCGAGCGGTTGCGGGTCGTGTTGGCCGAAGGCGCCTGACGCACCGGCCGGGCGATCGCGGGCTCGGACGGAGCGGTCGTGTCGATGCGGGGCGTGCGCGGCGCATCGGAACGCGGCGGGCGGCTGTCGAGCCGCGGCGGGCGCGCACCGGTATCGCGCATCGGCGGACGCGAGGTGAACTCGCGCGGGCCGGAGGGAGCCGGACGGCCGAAATACTGGGTCGGCTGCGGCGCAGGCGCCTGGGGCGCAGGCGCATCCTCACGGGCCGGCGGCGGCGAAGCCGGGCGGGCGGGCTGGTCGTCGCGCTGACGCGCGGCGGTTTCGACCCGGCGCTTCTGGTCGTCTTCCTGACGGCGGCGCTCTTCCTCCTGGCGCTGACGCGCGGCGGCGGCTTCACGCTCCTGGCGCTCGCGTTCGGCGGCGGCGGCACGCTGGCGCGCCTCGTCCTCGGCGATGCGGCGGGCCTCGGCCTCGCTGCTGCGGGCCTCCGAGAGCGCGCGCTGACGGGCGTCCTTCTCCTCATCGGAGAGGGTGCGCAGCAGCATGCTGCTGGCCGGGCGCTGGGGCGGCTGCGGAGCGGCCGGGCGGGGCGGGGCGGCCTGGGGAGCCGGGGCCTGGGGCGCACGCGGCGCAACCGGCTCCTTGACCTCGTGCCCGGCGGCGCGGCGCTTCACCTCGACGACGACCTGCTTCGTACGCCCATGCGAGAAGCTCTGGCGAACAGTGCTCTGCTCGACAGGCCGCTTCAGCGACAGGGTCTTGGGCGGGTTGACGGTCAGCGTCTTGTCGCCCGGGGTCTTGGTATCGGTCATTCCGCGTTCGGTCCTGCCGGTTCGGTCGTGTCTTCGGTATCGTTCTGGTCGGATGCGGCGGCATCGTCCGTCCGGTAGCGGACGAGCCGACGCCAGCGGGAGAGGACGCCCTCGGCCGCTGGTCCCGGAGCAAGGGCGGCATGTATCACATGTGCCCGCCCCAACGCCAATTCCAAATCCGCCGCCGTGAAAATAGCAACGACGGGCAGTTCACGGGCCTTGAGCCCTTCGGCTTCACGGGCCACCCCGATCCGCCTGATGGCCTGGCCGATCTTGCGCTTGCCGTCATCGGCCCCATCGCTGGCCGCGATGACGCCGATACAACGGCCCGAGCCGATCAGCGCCTCGACCTTGGCGAAGCCCGCGATCACGAGCCCCGCCTTGTTGGCCATCGACAACGCCTGGAGCGCATCGCGCAGCATCAGCGCATCGATCATCTCCGCAAGGTCGGCGGGAACCGCGACCTTCGCCTTGAGCGAGCGCTCGAAGGCCTTGCGCTTGATCGCCTCGGTGACCGTCTTGCGGCTGAGGCTGGCCCAGACGCCACGTCCGGGCAGTTTCCGCCGCAAATCCGGCACCAAAGTGCCGTCCGGCCCGGCGACGAAGCGGATCAGATCGTCAGGCGCCTTCACCGCACGGGTGACCACGCAACTCCGTTCCGATTCCTTCTGCGCCGCCGCTTTCACTACGCGGGCTCCGCTCAGGCCTCGGCCGCCTCGTCGGCTTCCGCCTCAGGCTCCTCGGCCGGCGCCTCGATCCAGCCGGCGTGGATACGCGCGGCCATGATGATCGCTTCCGCCTCCTGGCGCGACAGGTCGAACCCATCGAGATAGCCGGCGTGCCGGGTGGTCTCGCCATCCTTGCGCTCGGTCCAGCCGACGAGATCGTCCGTGGCGCAGCCCGCGAGGTCCTCGACGCTCTTCACGTCGTTCTCGCCGAGCGCGACCATCATGGATGTGGTGACGCCCTCGACCTCGCGCAAGGCGTCCTCGACGCCGAGCGCCCGGCGCTTCTCGTCGAACTCGGCCTCGACCGCGGCGAGATGCTCCTGCGCGCGGCTCTGGATCTCGCCGGCGGTGTCCTCGTCGAAGCCCTCGATCGAGGCGAGCTCGGAGAGGTCGACATAGGCGACCTCCTCGACATTGCGGAAACCTTCCGAGGCCAGGAGCTGGCCGACCGTCTCGTCGACGTTCAGCGCGTTCATGAACAGGTCGGTGCGCTGCACGAATTCCTTCTGGCGGCGCTCCGATTCCTCGGCTTCGGTCAGGATGTCGATGTCCCAGCCGGTGAGCTGCGAAGCGAGGCGGACGTTCTGGCCGCGGCGGCCGATGGCGAGCGAGAGCTGCTCGTCGGGAACCACGACCTCGATCTTGTCGGCTTCCTCGTCGAGCACGACCTTGGCGACTTCCGCCGGCTGCAGGGCGTTCACGACGAAGGTCGCGACATCCGGCGACCACGGGATGATGTCGATCTTCTCGCCCTGCAATTCGCCGACGACGGCCTGCACGCGCGAGCCGCGCATGCCGACGCAGGCGCCGACCGGGTCGATCGAGGAATCGCGGCTGATGACGGCGATCTTGGCGCGCGAGCCAGGGTCGCGGGCGACAGCTTTGACTTCGACAATCCCGTCATAGATCTCGGGCACTTCCTGGCCGAACAGCTTGGCCATGAACTGCGGATGGGTGCGCGACAGGAAGATCTGGGGGCCACGCGGCTCGCGGCGCACGTCGTAGACATAGGCCCGGGCCCGGTCGCCGACCTTGAAGGTCTCGCGCGGGATCATCTCGTCGCGGCGGATGATGGCTTCGCCACGGCCGAGATCGACGAAGACATTGCCGTATTCGACGCGCTTGACCGCGCCGTTGACGATCTCGCCGATGCGATCCTTGTACTCGTCGTACTGGCGATCGCGCTCGGCCTCGCGCACCTTCTGGACGATGACCTGCTTGGCCGACTGGGCGGCGATGCGGCCGAAATCGAAGGGCGGCAGCGGATCGGCGATGACGTCGCCGGCCTGGGCAGCCGGATTATGGCGCTTGGCCTCGTCGACCGTGATCTCGATCGCCGGGTTCTCGACGAGGTCGACAACCTGGAGATGGCGGGCGAGGCGCAGTTCACCGGTCTTGGTGTTGATCTCGGCATGGACGTCGGTCTCGGCGCCGTAGCGCGAGCGGGCGGCCTTGGCGATGGCGTCCTGCATGGCGTCGACGACGATCTGGCGGTCGATCGACTTCTCGCGGGCGACCGCGTCGGCGATCTGCAGCAGTTCGAGCCGGTTGGCGCTGACGACCATGACGCTCACTCCTCTTCGTTATTGTCTTGCGGGGCCGTCTCGCCGGCCTTCGTCGGCCGCGGTCCCAGCGATTTCCCTCGGCCCTTTTTGGGGCTGGCGATCTCTTCGGCGGCCGGCATCTCCGGCGGCAGACCGGACTTGCCGCGGCGCAGCGATTCGGTGACGAGCGCATCGGTCAGGACGAGGCGGGCCTCGGCGATCGCCCGCATCGGAATCGCGACGTCACGCTCTTCCTCGCTCCTGGCATCGTCGCGCGTCAGCAGTGCGTCCTGGCCGGCGACGCCGCGCAGAATACCACGGAAGCGCTTGCGCCCGGCAACCAGCTCGCTCGTATCGATCTTGGCGAGATGGCCCGCCCAGCGCTCGAAATCGCTGGCGCGCACCAGCGGCCGGTCGATGCCCGGCGACGAGACCTCGAGATGATAGGCCGCCTGGATGGGGTCGTCGACATCGAGCGCCGGCGACACCGCCTGGCTAATCGCCTCGCAGCCCTCCACATTCATCGTGCCGTCCGGCCGTTCGGCCATGATCTGCACGGTGCAGCCATTCTGGGCGCTGACGCGCACACGCACCAGCCGGTAGCCGAGATCGACGATCGCCGGTTCGATGATCACGGCGACACGCGCCGCGACGCCACCCTCGACGACGAGGCGGGGTTCCTGATCGGGTGCCGTTGTCGGCTCGTGGGTGGGTTCACTCATGGCCCGGACCGTTCCGTCTGCCTCCGGCGGGTCGCGGCCAATAAAAAAGAGCGGGCCGGTGGGCCCGCTCTTGATCATCGGCGTTAACCGATACCAGAGCTGTTGCCCGCTATTTAGTCCGCATCGCCCCGATATGCAAGCTCGGTTACGGCGGCGCTAACCCGATGGTCATCCTTCGCATGCCAGACTGCATGACGGGATAGCGGTTGAGGATCAGGTATGAGTGCGGTCGGCTCGCTGCTGCGAGATCTCGAATCCACGATGCTGCGCGGCTCGAACGAAGAGCGCGCCGACATCCTGTCGCGGCTGACGGATCTGTTCCTGGCCACGGCCGTCCATATGGATGAGGAGCAGGTCGGCGTCTTCGACGTCGTGATCGGGCGGCTGTCGCGCGCCATCGAACTGCGCGCCCGCGTCGAACTGTCGGAGCGGCTCGCGCCGGTGCCGAATGCGCCGAGCGGCATCGTGCGCCAGCTCGCCCTCGACGAGATCGCCGTGGCGCGCGCCGTGCTGGTGCAGTCGCCACGCCTGAACGACCAGGATCTCGTGGCGATCTCCGCCGCCAAGGGGCGCGACCATATGCTCGCGATCACCGAACGGCCCGAACTCGGCGAGCCCGTCACCGATTTCCTGATCCTGCGCGGCGGGCGCGTCGTCACCCATGCGGTCGCGGCCAACCAGACCGCACGTTTCTCCCGCCACGGCATGGGCGTGCTGGTGATGCGGGCGGCGCAGGACGATGCGCTCCAGCACACGCTGGGCTTGAGGCGCGACATTCCGGCGGAACTCGTCGACCAGCTCATGACTGCCGCCAAGAACTCCGCCCGGCGCCGGCTCAGCGAGAGCCTCGAACCCGTCCTGGCGGGCGATGTCGACGGCGCGGTCGAACGCGGAGCGGACGCGATCGCCGCCGGAGGCCAGATGCCCGGCGAGCTCGGTGCCATCAGCGCCGCCCTCGTCGAAATCCGCGAACTGAACGAAGCCGGCCTGCTCGACGAGGCCAAGGTCCGTGACTACGCCCGCGACGGCGCGGCCGAACATGCGATCTGCGGCGTCGCCGTGCTGGCGCAGCTCGGCCTGCCGGCGAGCGAGCAGATCATTCTCGGCAGCGACCGCGAAGCGGTGCTGCTGGTGGCGCGCGCGCTCGGCTGGTCGTGGGAGACGACAGCGGCGCTGATCTCGCTGCGCAAGGATTTCGGCAAGTCACAGGCCTCCGTCGACCGCGCCCGCGAAAGCTTCCGCAACCTCGCCCAGGGGACTGCCCAGCGCGTGCTCGGCTTCCTCAGGATGCGCGACGCAAAGCCGTGAGATAGCTGGAGATGCGCCCCTCGCGGACCGCCTTCGCCTCGTAGCGGGTGCGAATCCAGCCGGGATAGGGCGTGCGCCAGTCGCCCGGCCGCTCGTCGGTCCAGTCGAAATCGGGCGAGGCCATCAGGCGCGACAGCGTCCAGCCGATATAGTCGTCGATATCGCTGGCGAAGCGGAAGCGCCCGCCGGGGCGAAGCGCACGGGCGAACAGGCCGAGCGTATGCTCCGAGACGAAACGGCGCTTGCGCTGGCGGCGCTTCGGCCAGGGATCGGGATAGAGCAGGTCGATCGCATCGAGGCTGCCGGCCGGGAAGCGCGGCAGCAGAAGGGCGGCATCGTCGTCCCAGACGCGGATATTGGTCAGCCCCTCGCGCTCGGCGACGGCCAGGAACTTGGCCATGCCGTTGATGAAGGGCTCGACGCCGATGAAGCCGATCTGCGGGCTCTCGCGCATCCGCATCAAGAGATGCTCGCCGCCACCGAAGCCGATCTCCAGCCGGACCGCCTCGACAGCTTGCGGGAACAGCGCCTTGAGATCGGCGATCTCCCCTTCCGGCAAACGCAGGCGCGGCAGCGTGTGCTCGATCAGATGGCTCTGGCCGTCGCGGAGGGCCTTGCCCTTGCGGCGACCATAGAAGGCGCGGTCGTCATGATCGGGGTCGTGGGTCATGATCGTATTCGTATCGCTTTGTCCAATAGAGCGTCGTCATTCCGGGCGCAGCGCAGTGGAGATCCGGAGCGACGGCGGTGTTTCAGCGACCTGATCCATCAAGTCAAAGAAAAAAGGCCGGGTGAACCCCGGCCTTTCCATTCATGACCCGACGGTCAGTCTCAGGCGACGGCCTTCTTCAGCGCGTCGACGAGATCGGTCTTCTCCCAGGAGAAGGAGCCGTCGCGGCCGGCCTTGCGGCCGAAATGGCCATAGGCCGAGGTCTTGGCATAGATCGGCTTGTTGAGGCCGAGATGGTTGCGGATGCCGTTCGGCGAGAGATCGACCAGCTTGCCGAGGACCTCCTCGAGCTTGGCCTCGTCGACCTTGCCAGTGCCATGCAGGTCGACATAGATCGACAGCGGCTTGGCGACGCCGATGGCGTAGGAGAGCTGAATCGTGGCGCGATCGGCGAGCTTGGCCGCGACCACGTTCTTGGCGAGATAGCGCGCCGCATAGGCCGCCGAACGGTCGACCTTGGTCGGGTCCTTGCCCGAGAAGGCGCCGCCACCGTGGGGAGCAGCACCACCATAGGTGTCGACGATGATCTTGCGGCCGGTCAGGCCGGCGTCGCCGTCAGGGCCGCCGATCACGAACTTCCCGGTCGGATTGATGTGCCAGACCGTGTCCTTGGAGATCCAGCCATCCGGCAGCGCCTGGCGGATATAGGGCTCGACGATCTTGCGGACGTCGGCGGAGGTCAGCGACTCGTCGAGATGCTGGGTCGAGAGCACGATCTGGGTGACGCCGACCGGCTTGCCGTTCTCGTACTTGACCGTGACCTGGCTCTTGGCGTCGGGGCCGAGCTTGGCGGCCGCGCCCTCGCCCTTCTTGCGGGCGAGCGTCAGCGTCTCGAGGATCTTGTGGGCGTAATAGATCGGGGCGGGCAGCAGCTCGGGCGTCTCGCGGCTGGCATAGCCGAACATGATGCCCTGGTCGCCGGCGCCGACATCCTTGTTGCCGGCCTCATCGACGCCCACGGCGATATCCGCGGATTGCGGATGCAGCAGCACGTCGATCTTGCACTTCTTCCAGTGGAAGCCGTCCTGCTCGTAGCCGATCGCCTTGATCGCCTTGCGCGCGGCCGACTTGACCTTGCTCTTCATCGCCTTCTCGTCGAGAGAGGTACGGACCTCGCCGGCGATGACGACGCGGTTGGTGGTCGCCAGCGTCTCGCAGGCGACGCGGACCTTGCTCGCATCCATGCCGGCCTTGGCCGCTTCCTTGAAGAACAGATCGACGATCTCATCGGAGATGCGGTCGCAGACCTTGTCGGGATGCCCCTCCGAGACGGACTCGCTGGTGAACAGGTAATTCTGGCGTGACACGGTCGGCGCTTCCCTGAATCGGCACATGGAAAAGGCCGGCGCAGCGGCGCCAGCCCGACGAGGACCCGTCATTGCAGCGGACGCGTTCGTCGTCAAGCGGAAAAGTCCGCTTATCGGGAGGATCGTTCGTCACATCGAACGAAACGAGGACGATATCACGCCTTTCCGGCGTCTTCCTCCGCGAGCGCCTCGACGAGATCGATGATGCGCCGACGAACCCGGCCGCTCTTGATCTGCGTGAAGGCCTTGGTGAGCTGCACGCCCTCGCTGGTCGCCAGAAACTCGGAAATATAGGTGGTCGCGGCGGAATCGGCGAAGCCGGGCTCCGGCAGGTCGCCGGTCGGAGCGCCATCGAAGAAGAAGGCCACCGGCACATCCAGCATCTTGGCGATCTGCTGGAGGCGGCTCGCGCTGATGCGATTGGAGCCCTTCTCGTATTTCTGCACCTGCTGGAAGGTCAGCCCGAGTGCATCGCCCAGCTTCTCCTGGCTGACGCCCGCGAGCATCCGACGCATGCGGACGCGGCTGCCGACATGCTTGTCGATCGGATTGGGGACCTTCTTGATCATGATTCACCCTGCTTAGGCATCAGTGTCATGACCAGGAGCCGCCATCCTGGTCGGCGCGGTAGCCGTCCTTTATTATAGGCGCCGCAGCTAATCCACCCTTTGCCGCGAAAAAGTTCCAATCGGGATTAATTCCGGGCCCGAAACCGGGAAAAAGCGAGAAAAAGCAGCAGCAATCCCGCGAAGGCGATATCCCCCGCCCTGGCGTAAAGCGTGACGGGGCCGCTGCGCGGCAGGCTCGAGTCCAGCACGCCCTCGACGCCCAGCGGCAGGCTCGCCACGGTGCGGCCGTAAGGGTCGACCACCGCGGAAATCCCAGTATTGGCGACGCGCACCAGCGGCAGGCCTTCCTCGATGCTGCGCAGACGCGCCTGCGCGAAATGCTGGTAAGGGCCGCTGGTCTGGCCGAACCAGCCGTCATTGGTCAGATTCAGGAAGAAGCCGGCGCGCGGACCGCGCGCGGCGACGTCGCCCGGAAACACCGCCTCGTAGCAGATCAGCGGCGCCGCCGTCGGCAACCCCTTGATCGCGAGCGGCATCCGCGCGCTGCCCGAAGCGAAGCCGCCGGGAATCGAGACGAACTCTGAGAGACCGACCCGGCGGATCAGCGTCTCCAGGAACGGCGGCAGGTATTCGCCGAAGGGAACGAGATGGACCTTGTCGTAGCTGGCGACGATGACGCCCTCGTCATTGACCACCTGGATCGCGTTGTAGATCGGCGGCCGGCTCTCGCCGGGCAGCGTCTCGCCGGCGCGCGCCGCACCGGTGATCAGCGTCACGTCCGGCGGCAGGACCGCGCCGATGCGCGACAGGGCGCCGGGCGTGCGGCCGAGCAGGAATGGAAAGGCCGATTCCGGCCAGATCAGGTGCGTGACGCTCTGGAGGCCCGGCGTGGTCGGGCTGGTCGCCCGATCGCTCAGCTCCAGATAGCGTTCGAGGATCGCCGCGCCGTTATTGCCGTTGAACTTGGCATCCTGCGGCAGGTTGGGCTGCATCAGCCTGAGCTTCACGCCGGCGACGAGCGGTGAAGGAGCGGCCGGCACGCGCCAGTATCCGAAGGCGAAGAGGCCGGCCAAGGCCACCGCCGCCAGCAGCAGAGGCAGGTTGCGCCCCGCCGTCGTCCGGGCCGTTCCGAGCACGGCCGGGGCCGCGCCGATCGCCACCGCGAACAGGGTCAGGCCGTAGAGCCCCACCAGCGAGGCGGCCTGCGCGAGATGGATCTCGCCTGCCAGCATCATGCCGTAGAGGTTCCAGGGAAAGCCGGTCAGGACATGGCCGCGCAGCCATTCGCTGATGCCGAGCATGGCCGCGAGCACGAGGATGCGCCCGGCGCCCCTGGGCCAGGCCAGCCGCGCCAGGCCGAAGGCGCAGGCCGGGAAGAGCGCGAGGAAAGCGGGCAGGGCAACGACGCCGAGCGGCATCGCCCAGGCAAACTTGTCGGCCTCGACGAGAAAGGCGGCGCCGAGCCACCACAGGCCGGCGAGGAAGAAGCCGAAGCCCCACCACCAGCCGACCGCGAAGGCGGCCCGGAAGCGGCGCCAGGCGCTGGTGCCCACTGCGCCGTCGATCAGCCAGACCGCGATGGTCATCGGCACGACCACGAGTGGCCAGAGGTCGAGCGGCGGCAAGGCGAGCGCGCCGCTCGCCCCGGCGATGAGCGCGACCAGGCGCTTCCGCCAGCCCCAGCCCAGGATGACGGCCTCCGCTGCCCCCGACAGCCCCATCAGCCCGGCTCCATCGCCGGTTCCTCCGTGGCGGGCTCGCCGTGACAGTGGATGGTCAGGCGCTTCACGCGGCGCTGGTCCGAATCGAGGATCTCGAAGCTGAGGCCATCCGGCCCCTTCACCATCTCTCCAAGGGTCGGCACGCGGCCTGCCAACGTGACGATCAACCCGCCGAGCGTATCGATGTCATCCGCCACTTCGTTGCCGGAGAGGTCCACGCCGGTCGCTTCCTTGAGCTCGGCGAGGGTCGCGCGCGCATCCGCCGTGAAGCGGTTCTCGCCGGCGGGTACGATCGGGGTCTCCTCGAGATCATGCTCATCCTCGATATCGCCGACGACGATCTCGATCAGGTCCTCGATCGAGACGAGGCCGTCGGTGCCACCATATTCGTCGATGACCAGCGCGATATGGGTGCGGGTCGACTGCATGCGGACGAGAAGGTCGACAGCCGGCATCGAGGGCGGAACATAGAGGACGGGGCGCAGCAGCTTCGTCTCGGACAGGCGCGTCGAGAGGTCGACAGCCGAGAGCGTATGGGGAATGGCGAGCTTGCCGTTCTCTTCCGGCGGCCGGTTCTCCCCGGGCCGTGCCTTCTCGGCGATGTATTCGAGGAAGTCGCGGATATGGACCATGCCGCGGGGATCATCGAGCGTGTCGTCGAAGACCGGCAGGCGCGAATGGCCGGCGGTGCGGAAATGCGCGAGCAGCTCGTCCAGCGTCGCATCCGCCGGGACGGCGACGATATCGGCGCGCGGGATCATCACGTCGTCGACGCGGCGCTCGCGCAGGCTCAGCACATTGGTGAGCATCGCGCGTTCCTGGGCGGAGAGATCGGCGAGCTCGCCATTCTCCTCGGCCAGGGCCTCGACGATTTCCTCGCGGGCGGTGCCGCCGCCGCGCAGGCCGAGCCGGTCGAGGAATTGTCCGAGCCAGTGGCCGAGGCCACGGCCGGCGGTTTCGTTCTGGGATTGTCGACTGTCGTCGCTCATGATCGTGGGGCTTACGGGGAAGAAGGGCTAAGCGCCGTGACGAGTTCGGCACCGGCATAGGGATCGGACACGCCGAGACGGGCAAGCGCCGCGATTTCGAGCGCTTCCATGCGGCGCGCCTCGGCCTCGGTCTCATGATCCTCGCCGAGGAGATGGAGCAGGCCGTGGATGGCTAGGTGGCGCAGATGGTCGCTCACGCTCTTGGATTCGGCCTCGGCTTCGCGCAGCACGGTCTCATAGGCGATGACGATGTCGCCGAGCAGCGGGCTCTGCGCGATGCGCTCCGGCGGGGCGGCCGGGAAGGAGAGCACGTTCGTCGCCTTGTCGAAGCCGCGCCAGTCGCGGTTAACGGTGCGGATGCGCCTGTCGTCGGTGAGCAGCAGGCTGAGCTCGGCGCCAGCCATCGGCTTGCGCGGGGACACCGCGATGCCGGCGTCGAGCGCCTCGTTCAGCAATGCACGCAGGCTCGCCAGCTTGCCCAGCTCATGCCAGCGGCGCGACTGCGCCCTGAGGTCGAGATGGATTTCCGGAGACGTCTTCTCGGGTGGCGGCGCCTGGCGCCGCCCGCGAGGTCGATCGTTCATCGCGGCCGCTCCCGCGCCAACATCCGCTTCAGCCCTTCGCTGTCGCCTTCCCGGTTGAGATCCGGGGGCACATCGGGATTGCGCAAGCGCTCTTCCCGTTCCTCGCGCTCATGGCGCGCTGCGCTCTCATAGGCCATGACGATGCGTCGCACCAGATCATGCCGGACGACGTCGCCCTCCTCGAACCGGGCATAGCCGACGCCCTCGACATCCTTGAGCAGCTTCACCGCTTCGTTCAGGCCGGAACGCTGGCCCGGCGGCAGGTCGATCTGCGAGGGATCGCCGGTGATGATCATGCGCGAGCCCTCGCCCAGGCGGGTGAGGAACATCTTCATCTGCATCGAGGTGGTGTTCTGCGCCTCGTCGAGCAGCACGACCGCATTGGTCAGGGTGCGGCCGCGCATGAAGGCCAGCGGCGCGATCTCGATCATGCCGGTCTGCAGGCCGCGCTCGACATGGCGTGCCTCCATGAAGTCGTTGAGGGCGTCGTAGATCGGGCGCAGATAGGGATCGACCTTCTCGCGCATGTCGCCGGGCAGGAAGCCGAGCCGCTCGCCGGCCTCCACCGCCGGGCGCGACAGGATCATGCGCTCGACCACGCCCTGCTCGATCAGAGAGACGGCATGGCCGACGGCGAGCCAGGTCTTGCCGGTGCCGGCCGGGCCCTCGGCGAGGACGAGCTCATGGCGCTTGAGCTGGCGCAGATAGGCATCCTGCGCGGCATTGCGCGCCCTGACAGGTCCGCGCTTGCGCGTCACGACCGCGTCGAAGGAGGTCTTGCCGGCATCCGCCGTCGGGAAGAGCGAGCGCTGGACGTTGCTTTCCTCGATCGCGCCGTCGACCTCGCCGAGGGTGACGGGCGCGCCGGCCTTGGCGCGGGCATAGAGCGTCTTCAGCACGCGCCCGGCCTGTTCGGCCGTCTCGCGGGGGCCCTTGACGGTGACGTGGTTGCCGTTCGGACTGACCACGACACCGAGGCGGCGCTCGAGATGGGCGAGGTTCTGGTCGTATTGACCGAAGACCAGGCTGGCCAGGCCGTTGTCGTCGAAGGAGAGCACGACCTCCGTCGCCGCCAGCCCATCACGGCCCGCGCTTTCGCGCACACCGCCCTCGGGGCGGGCTGGCGCGAGATCGCGCCGCGGGTTCCGGTCGGGTCTTTGCGTCGTCGAATCAGCCTGTGCCAAATGCGTCGCCTCGCTTCAGGCCGGGGTAGCGGAGGATGGTCCGGCCCCGGTACCTATTCCAGACGGGCAGGAGCGCCCGGCCGGGTCGTCTCGCAGCATAACCGGACGCAACAATTTCAGCCTGATGACAGGCCACCGCCCATCCCTGGCAAATGGTGACGAGGCGGGGCGCGCTCAAGCGGCCAGACCCTTCCCACTGGCGTCGCCAGGCTCCACCAGCCGGCCGAACAGGGAATTGGTGCTCGTCCTCTCGATCATCACGCGCACGATATCGCCGATCTGATTCGTTTCGCTCTCGATCTGCACAGCCTGCAGATAGGGCGACTTGCCGGCAAGCTGTCCAGGATACCGCCCCGCTCTTTCCAGGAGCACATCCACAGTCCGTCCGACCATGGCGGCGTTGAAAGCCTGCCGGTGATGCT
Organism: Allobosea sp. AK1; assembly: GCF_006714945.1. NCBI lineage: Bacteria > Pseudomonadati > Pseudomonadota > Alphaproteobacteria > Hyphomicrobiales > Alloboseaceae > Allobosea > Allobosea sp. AK1. The sequence goes on along the minus strand of NZ_VFMG01000001.1, from coordinate 2,459,795 downwards.
CGATGCGCGCCTGCAGGCGGTAGAGCCGCTCGTTCATCAGTTCGCGCGGAACCTGCGCCGTGAGCTCGGCCGCCGGCGTGCCGGGGCGCGGCGAATAGTTGAAGGAATAGCTGGAAGCGAAGCCGATCTCGTCGACCAGGCGGATCGTCTCCTCGAAATCGGCATCGGTCTCGCCGGGGAAGCCGACGATGAAATCCGAGGACAGGGCGATGTCGGGCCGGGCCTCGCGGATGCGCTCGATCAGGCGGCGATACTCGTCGCCGGTATGCTTGCGGTTCATCGCCGCGAGGATGCGGTCCGAGCCCGCCTGCACCGGCAGATGCAGGAAGGGCATCACCTGCGGCAGGTCGCGATGCGCGGCGATGAGATCGCTGTCCATATCTCTGGGGTGGCTGGTTGTATAACGGATGCGGGCGATGCCCGGCACCGCGGCGACACGATGCATCAGGCGCGCCAGGCTCCAGACGGCGCCGTCCGGCCCCTCGCCGTGATAGGCGTTGACGTTCTGGCCGATCAGGGTGACGTCGCGCACGCCGGCCTCGGCGAGGCGCTCGACCTCGGCCATGATCTGCGCGACGGGACGCGAGAACTCGGCGCCGCGCGTATAGGGCACGACGCAGAAGGCGCAGAACTTGTCGCAACCTTCCTGGACGGTGACGAAGGCCGAGACGCCGCGCGCCAGAATCGCCTGCCGCTTCGGCGCCGGGAGGAAGCCGAACTTGTCCTCGATCGGCAGATCAGTGTCGACGACGCGGCGCTTGCCGGCCTCGGCCAGAAGCTCCGGCAGGCGGTGATAGGCCTGCGGCCCGACCACGAGATCGACGGCGGGCTGGCGGCGCTGGATCTCGCCGCCCTCGGCCTGGGCAACGCAGCCGGCGACGACGATTTTCGTCTCCTGGCCCTCAGTGCCTTGCGCCTTCTTGATGTCGCGCAGCTTGCCGAGCTCGGTATAGACCTTCTGCACCGCCCGGTCGCGGATATGGCAGGTGTTGAGCAGGATCAGGTCCGCGCCCTCCGGCGTCGCCGTCTCCTCATAGCCCTGATGGCTCAGGATATCGGCCATGCGCTGCCCGTCATAGACGTTCATCTGGCAGCCGAAGGACTTGATATGGACTTTCTTCATCGCCGCGGATCGGGTCTCCAAAGCGCATCCTTTACTGCGGATCGGGCGCCTTGGGAACGGCCGCAGGATGCAAACGGATGGGAAGCAAGCAGCGGACCAGCAGCTTCAGGCTTCCGGGCGGCCGGTGACGGCCCGGCGACGGGCCTTGCGGACCGAGGCTTCGGCCAGTCGCGTCGCCTCCTTGCGGGAGGTCGCACGGCCCATCACGATCGGCTCGCCCCAGACAAGCTCGACATCGATCGCGCCGCATTCCAGCACATGCTTCAGATGCGGCCAGAGCTCGGTATCGCCGTACCAGGCGAGCGCGGCGCGGCCGACGCGACCGCCCGGTAGATTCTGCCAGCCGGTATAGGTGAGGGTCAACGGGTAGACCGTCACATCCGCCGTGGCATCGCCCATCGCTTGATGCGCGGCGCCGAGCAGGGAGGAGCGGAAGGGCAGGATGCGCGTGCCGTCGCCGGTCGTACCCTCGGCAAAGAGCACGACCTCCTCGCCGCCGGCGATGCGCGCACCCATCGTGGCGGCCATGCCGGCGGTCGCGCTACGGCGCTGCCGGTCGATGTAGAGGGTGCGCTGGAGATTGGCGAGGAAGCCGACCACCGGCCATTCCCCGACCTCGCTCTTGGCGACGAAGGCGAGTTCCCGTTCGGCACCGATCACGCCGATATCGAGCCAGGAGACGTGGTTGGCGACGATCAGCGCCCCGGTTCCGGCCGGCGGCGGCGCGCCGCGTACCTGCCGCCGCACGCCAAGGCACCAGCAGGTCAGGCGATGGAAGCGCAGCGGCAAAGCGCCTCGTCGCGACGGCGCGACACGCATGACGACAAGCTGGGCGAGGACGAGCCCGAGCGTGCCGGTACACAGCATCGCCAATCGGGCGAGTGCGCCGATGCGGAGACCGTTCATGCGCAGGCGGGTCCGGTCATCGGCGGAACGGGCAATCCCATCGGAGGTCGAGATGCCGTCAATGGCGCGATTGCGCCGGCTTGTCACGCAAGATCGAGCCGCATCGCGATCGCGGTGGCGCGGGAGCCGTCCGGCTTGGGGTAATAGCCCTTGCGCCGCCCGACCTCGCGAAAGCCGAAATGGCGATAGAGCCGTTCCGCCGGAAGATTGCCATCCTCGACCTCGAGGAAGACATGGGCCACGCCCTCTTCGGCCAGCCGGGCGAGATGCGACGCCAGCAGCGCGCGGCCGAAACCGTCGCGGCGGCGTGCAGGAGCAACCACGATGCTGAGGATTTCCGCCTCGTCGGCGGCCTTGCGCGAGATGACGAAACCCTCGGGATGGCTGCCGCCGCCGCTGAAGACGCCGTCAGTCGACACCGCCGAATCGGCGATCAGCGCCGCGCACTCGGCCGGTTCCCAGCCACGGGCGAAACCGCCCTGATGGTGCAAGGTCGCGACATCACGGGCGCGGCCGGCATCGAGCCGCATCGTGCGCAGCGGAGCCGAATCAGGGTGAAGCAATCTGCGTAGCCAATCCATGCCGCCTGTTCGCACAGACTGACGCCGCGGCAACCACCATTTGGGGGATGCGCTCACCGGCGCGGCAGGCGGGCTTTGTCCTGCGGCGTCGTCTCCGGCGCCTTCAGGTAGAGGGGCCGCGGCGGCGCGCTGTCGGGATCGGCGATGAAGCCGAGCCGGGCGACCCAGGCGATGTCGGGCGCCCTGGCATCGTCGATGACCAGCGCATCGAGGCCGATCGCCCAGGCTTCGTTGGCGACGGCGAGCGCCGAGGAGCCGACGAGGCTGACCGGCCCGGCGCCGATGGCGCGGGCCGCGTCGCGATAGCTGACCTGCCGGAGCGAGACCAGGGGCTTGCCCTCCGCCGTCAGGGCCTGGAACCAGACCTGCCCGTGCCTGGCATCGAGCGCGGCGGCAATGACACGGCCCGATTCGCGCCCGATCAGGGGCGCGGCGCAAGCGGCGACGGTGGTGACGCCGACGGCGGGAATGCCGGCCGCAAAAGCGATGGCGCGCGCCGCGCTGACACCGACGCGCAGGCCGGTATAGCTGCCGGGACCGACGGTCACGGCGACGCGCGAAAGCGAACCGAAGCCGCCCTCGACATCCTTCATGACACGCTCGACCAGCGGCATCAGCGCTTCGGCATGGCCACGCTCCATCGCGATCTGCTCGATCGCCAGGGGCTTCACCATGTCGGCCGTATCCAGCACGCAGGCCGAGCAGGCGCCGAGCGCGGTATCGATCGCGAGAATGCGCATCAGGATGTCATTCCGCGACAGGCCACGCTCATCGTCACCAGCAATCCCGTTCCGCTCAGACCGCTTCGACTTCGCGCACATCCGGCAGGAAGTGGCGCAGCAGGTTCTGGATGCCGTGCTTCAGCGTCGCGGTCGAAGAGGGGCAGCCCGAGCAGGAGCCCTTCATCGCGAGATAGACCGTGCCGTCGCGATAGCCGCGGAAGGTGATGTCGCCGCCGTCGCCGGCGACCGCCGGGCGGATGCGGGTTTCGAGCAGGTCCTTGATCGTCTCGACGGTCTCAGCATCGGCGGGGTCGAAGAACTCGCCCTCCTCGATCACATCCGCTGCCGAGCCGGCTGCGAGGACCGGGGCGCCCGACATGAAATGCTCCATGATGGCGCCGAGGATCGCGGGCTTCAGATGCGGCCATTCGCCGTCCGACTTGGTGACGGTGATGAAATCGGAGCCGAGGAAGACGCCGGAAACGCCGGTGACGCCAAACAGGCGCTGCGCCAGCGGCGAACGCTCGGCGTCAGTGAGATCGCGCAGATCGAGCGTGCCGTCGGGCATGACGGCGCGGCCGGGGAGAAACTTCAGGGTCGCCGGATTCGGCGTGGCTTCGGTCTGGATGAACATGGATACCTCCGGTACCGGCGATTCAAGGTCGCCGTTCCTGGCTCCGATATAGGCCGCCGGCTGGAATCATTCCAGCGGCATGGAATCACAGTCGCACGCCTTCAGGCGAGGGCGTCGATCTCCTCGTCCTCGAGATGGCCCGGCACGATGGCGACGGGGATAGGGAAGCTCGCCGAGGATTTGCCGGCGAGCGCGCTGACGAGCGGGCCCGGCCCCTTGCTGCTCGTGCCGGCTGCGAGCACGAGCAACGAGATATCCTCGTCCTCCTCGATCAGCTTGACCAGTTCGTCGGCCTTGTTGCCGATGCGCACGACCTTCTCGGGTTCGAGTCCCGCAAGGGTCCGTACGGCGGCGGCGGCCGTCTCCAGTCGCTTCTCGGCTTCGGCCTCGGCTTCGGCCTGCATGACCTCACCGACGCCGAGCCAGGTCTCGTGCTCGGGCGGGGTGGCGACGCCGAGCAGGACGATCGCCGCGCCGACACGGGCGCAGCGGCGCGCGGCGAAGCGAATCGCCTTGCCGCATTCCTCGCTGCCATCGACCACGGCGAGGAATTTCGGGCGATGGCCCGTCTCGTAGGACCGCCGTCTCTTGACCATGAACTGTCCTGCCGCCGCTTCAGGGACGAGCATGGTGGCCTGCGCCGGCCCCCCGGCGCAAGTGCACCCTACGTTACCGGCTGCGCACGAAGCCGACGATGTCCTTGACTTCGCGCATGATCGGCGCGGCGATCGCATCGGCCCGATCGGCGCCCGCGCCGAGGATGTCGTCGATATGCTTCGGCTCCGCCAGCAGGCGGCGCATCTCGCCGGCGATGGGCGCGAGCTTCTCGACCGCGAGATCGACCAGCGCCGCCTTGAAGCCGGAGAACTGACCGCCGCCGAACTGCGTAAGAACCGCCTGCTTCGACGTGCCGGAGAGCCCGGCATAGATGCCGACGAGGTTTTCCGCCTCCGGCCGGCCTTCCATCCCCTTCTCCTCGGAGGGAAGCGCCTCCGGATCGGTCTTGGCCTTGCGGATCTTCTGGGCGATCGCCTCGGCATCGTCGGTCAGGTTGATGCGCGAATAATCGGAAGCGTCCGATTTCGACATCTTCTTGGTGCCGTCGCGCAGGCTCATCACGCGCTGGGCGGGGCCCATGATCATCGGCTCGGGCAGCGGGAAAAAGCCGAGCTCGCCAGTGCCAAGACCACGCTCCGCGATCTGCGGCCCGAAATCATTGTTGAATTTCTGGGCGATGTCGCGGGTCAGCTCGAGATGCTGCTTCTGGTCCTCACCGACCGGGACATGCGTCGCCTTGTAGAGCAGGATGTCAGCCGCCATCAGGCTCGGATAGGCGTAGAGGCCGAGAGAAGCGTTCTCGCGATCCTTGCCGGCCTTCTCCTTGAACTGGGTCATGCGGTTCATCCAGCCGAGCCGGGCGATGCAATTGCAGATCCAGGCAAGCTCGGCATGGCCAGGCACCTGGCTCTGGTTGAAGATGATGCTGCGCTTGGGATCGATGCCGGCCGCGATATAGGCGGCCGTGACTTCGCGGATGGCGCGCTTCAGGTCGGCCGGGTCCTGCCACATCGTGATCGCATGCATGTCGACGACGCAAAACACGCAATCATGCGTCTTCTGCATCGCGACCCAATTGGTCAGCGCGCCCAGATAATTGCCGAGATGCAGCGTCGAAGTCGGCTGCATGCCTGAGAATACGCGCTGATGAAAACCCGACATGGGGCACTCCGTCGTCACGATGGAGAAGGGAAGCGGCGCTTCTGGCTCAACCCCGCCGCTTGCGCAAGGGGAGAGCACCGAAAGCCCCGAGCATCAGGCCCGCCGCGCCATAGGACGCCACCCCCCCGAGGCAGAGCAGGCCAAGCCCCCCGACCCGCTGCAGGGCCAGCTGATCGAAGGCCAGGAACGTCGCCAGCAGCCTGAGCAACAGCTCCAGAACGGCCAGCATGATAGCGCTGGCACCGAGGCTGGCGGCGATCGGCCGCAAGCTGCCGATGCTCGGGCGCCAGATTCCGTCCCGCAACAACGCTCCGCCGAGCAGGCAGGCCTGCGCCACGAAGGCGCATGTCGCCGCGAGCGCAGCCATTTCCGCCGCATTGCCCTGATCTGCCAGGCTGAACCCGACGAAGGCGGCGACGAGCACTGCGACGCCGCCGGAGATCAGCGGCAGGCGCGGCGCCCGGCGCGCGAAATAGACCTGGCCGAAGACCTTGGCGGCGATGGCGAAGGGCAGGCCGTAGCCGAACATGGCCAGCGCCGCCGCCGTCCGGGCGCGATCGCCGGCATCGAAGCGGCCATACTCGAACAGCGTCGAGACGATCGGCTCGGCCAAGGCGACGAGCGCCGTCGCGGCGGGCAGGGCCAGCGCGAGGCCCAGCGCCAGAGCCTGCCCGAGCATGGCGTCGGGACCCTCGCGATTCGCTGCCAGCGCCATGTCGGAGAGCACGACGGTGCCCATCGCGACCCCGACGAAGCCGAGCGGCAGCTGGAAGACGCGGTCGGCATAGTAGAGCGCGGCGACGGCGCCCGGCCCGGTCGAGGCGATCTGCGTCGCGACCAGCAGGACAAGCTGGGCGGCGGAAGCCGCGAGCAAGGTCGCGCCGCCGGTGCGAACGAGCCGCGTCATGTCCGGCGACCAGCGCAGGCTCGGGCGCGGCAGGCCGGGGCCACGTAGCGCCACGAGGATCATGACGAGATGGGCGAGACCGGTCAGGCTGGTGCAGAGCGCGAGCCATCGCGCCCCCGCTTCCGGCTGCGTCTCGCTGGCGTGCAGCAGCAACAGGACGACGAGCAGGATCGCGTTCATCAGCGCCGGCGCCAGGGCCGCGACGGTGAAGCGCTTCTCGGCATTGAGCAGTGCTGCCAGCATGGCGGCCAGCGTCGTCAGGAACAGGAAGGGCAGCATCAGCCGGGTGTAGGACGCCGCCAAAGCCAGGGTTTCGGGCGCCTCGGCGAAGCCACCGGCCAGGCCCAGCACGAGCCAGGGCGCGAAAAGCTCACCCAACCCGACGAGCACCAGCAACAAGAACCCGATCTGCGCAGCGGCCTCGCCGGCGAAGCCGCGCGCCGCCGCCTCGCCGCGCTCGCCCTTGATCGCAAGGTAGAGCGGCACGAAGGGCGCATTGAGCCCGCCCTCGCCCAGCACACGCCGGACGAGATTGGGCAGGCGCAAAGCCGCCAGGAAGGCGTCCGCGACCGGTCCGCCACCGAGCAGGCGCGCGATCAGCACGTCACGCGCGAAGCCGAGCAACCGCGATGCGACCGTGGCCGCACCGACCACAGTAGAATCGCGCGCGAGACGGGAGGATTCCGGCGCTGATGCCGCCGGTTTCTCCATCAGAGAATGAACCGGCTCAGGTCGGCATTCTTGGCGAGGTCGCCGATGCGCGCCTCGACATAGGCCGCATCGATCGTCACCGCCTCGCCGGAGCGGTCCGGCGCCGTGAAGGATATCTCGTCCAGAATGCGCTCGATCACAGTCTGGAGCCGGCGGGCGCCAATGTTCTCGACCGTGGAATTCACCTCGACGGCGATGCGGGCGATGGCGTCGATCGCGTCGGGCGTGAAGGTGACGGAGACCTCCTCGGTCGCCATCAGCGCGACGGATTGCTTGATCAGGCTAGCTTCCGTGTCGGTCAGGATGCGCTTGAAATCCTCGATGTCGAGCGGATTGAGCTCGACGCGGATCGGCAGGCGACCCTGCAGTTCCGGCAGCAGGTCAGAGGGGCGCGAGACGTGGAAGGCGCCGGATGCGATGAAAAGGATGTGGTCGCTCTTCACCGCACCGTGCTTGGTCGCGACGGTGGTGCCCTCGATCAGCGGCAGCAGGTCGCGCTGCACGCCCTCGCGGGAGACGTCTGCGCCGCCCTTGCCCTCGCGGGCGCAGATCTTGTCGATCTCGTCGAGGAAGACGATGCCGTTCTCCTCGACCTCACGGATCGCCGCCTGGATGATCGCATCCTGGTCGATCAGCTTGTCGCTCTCCTCGGCGAGCAGCGGCTGGTAGGCGTCCTTGACCAGGACGCGCTTGGGCTTGCCCTTCTGGCCAAAAGCCTTGCCGAGCATGTCGGAGAGGTTGATCGCGCCGATCGAGGCGCCAGGCATGCCGGGGACCTCGAACATCGGCGCGGAAGCTCCGGCGCCGGCCGCGACCTCGACCTCGATCTCCTTGTCGTCGAGCTCGTTGGCGCGCAGCTTGCGGCGGAAGGAATCGCGCGTCGCCTGGCTGGCATTGGCGCCCACCAGCGCATCGAGCACGCGCTCCTCGGCCGCGACATGGGCCTTGGCCTGGACATCCTTGCGCCGGCTGTCGCGCACCAGCGCGATCGCCACCTCCAGCAGGTCGCGCACGATCGATTCGACGTCGCGGCCGACATAGCCGACCTCGGTGAACTTGGTCGCCTCGACCTTGAGGAAGGGCGCGTTGGCGAGCTTGGCGAGGCGTCGGGCGATCTCGGTTTTGCCGCAGCCGGTCGGCCCGATCATCAGGATGTTCTTCGGCGAGACCTCCTCGCGCAGCGGCCCTTCGAGCTGCTGGCGGCGCCAGCGGTTGCGCAGGGCGATGGCGACGGCGCGCTTGGCGTCCCTCTGGCCGACGATGAAACGGTCGAGCTCCGAGACGATCTCACGAGGGGAAAATGACGTCATGATGCTGGCTTGTCCGAATGAAACTGCATGATGAGAGTGGTATCGGCGCTGCAAGTGACCTCCGGCATCGGCCGGAAGCCGGCCTTCCGGTAGGCTGCGACCGCGCGCCCGTTGCCGGGATCGGGATCGATGACGATGGTACGATAGCCCTGAGAGGACAAAAGCTCGCAGAAGCGGCGCAGCACGGCCGAGCCGATGCCCTGACCAAGCCGGTCGCCGTCAGCCAACGACAAATCCACGCCGACCGCCGTGGCCGGCACCTGCATCAGCCAGGGATTGTCGTCCGCCCATTCGGGACGCTGATGCGGCGCGACGTGCCAGAACTGGATGTAACCTGCAGGGCGACCCGCCACGACGAACAGAAACGGCCTGCAGGTCAGGTCGCGCCCTTCGACCATGTCGCGGATATAGCCGAGTTCGGTCTCCGGCTCGCCCCACCATTCCTGCCAATGGGGGCGCCTCAGCCAATCGGCCAGCAACGCATAATCGTCCCGCTCGACGGGTCTGAAGCCGATCTCGTCCTGCGTCACGCCGCCTCCAGCGTCTCGATGACGAGCGAATGGTTGGTGTAGACGCAGATGTCGCCGGCGATCTTCATCGCCTTGCGCACGATCGCCTCGGCATCGGGCTCGACATCGATCAGGGCGCGGGCCGCCGAGAGGGCGTAATTGCCGCCCGAACCGATCGCCATCACCGCGCCGTGCTCGCTCGCCTCGGGTTCGAGCACGTCGCCGGTGCCCGAGATCAGCAGCGAAACCTCCTTGTCCGCAACCAGAAGCATCGCCTCCAGACGGCGCAGATAGCGGTCGGTGCGCCAGTCCTTGGCGAGTTCGACGCAGGCGCGCAGCAACTGGGTGGGATATTGCTCGAGCTTCTTCTCCAGGCGCTCGAACAGGGTGAAGGCGTCGGCGGTGGCGCCGGCGAAACCGGCGATCACCTCGCCCTTGGCGAGGCGGCGCACCTTGCGGGCATTGCCCTTCATGATGGTCTGGCCGAGCGAGACCTGGCCATCGCCGCCGATGACGACGCGCCCGCCCTTGCGCACCATCAGGATGGTGGTGGCGTGCATGACGGGGACATTGCTGTTTTCGGACATGAGATGGCTAACCGGGGATCGAGACGGGGCGGCGGGTCACGCCAAACATGTTCAGGCGGGGCGGCTCTATCAAGAGGCAGGCCGCTAGACCACCCCGATAGGCCGTTTGGCGGAAGGCGGACCCTTCCCTTGAGTCAAAGCACTCTCTCAAAGACAAGCCAGCGCTTTCGACATGGCTGGAAAGCCCTGCCAAGGATCAGTTCGATCCTGCTACGGGCGAGTCCTTTCGCTGCGTTTAAGCATCGGCAGAAAAACAGAGAATTTTCACCCCCTTAAGCTTTTAAGCAGTTTTTTATCATTAACGCCCAAAGGTCAGAATTCAGAGCGGCTTCCATTGTCGGGAAGCCGCCTCGGGGCGCCATTCATGAAATCTATCCGCCTGAAAATCCTTGCCATGCTGGCCATCGTCGCCGGCGGGGCCATCCTCTCAGCGATCATCAGCCTGTACGGGCTGTACAAGGCCGACGACCTCAACACCCGCTCCGAAATCCAGGGCAATGTCGCTTTGCTGACCCAACGCATCAACGGCGTGGTCACGGCCGTGGTGATGGATTCACGCGGCGTCTACATGGCAAAGACGAGCAAGGAGGCCGAGCCTTTCGCCAAGGGCATCGAAGATCGCTTCCCGACGCTGCGCAAGTTCTCCGCCGATCTGCAGAAAGTCGCGCCGCCGGAAGAACGCGCTGTCGTCGACCAGATTGCCAAGGCGGTCGAAGAGTTCATCACCTTCCGGGCCGAGACCGCCCGGCTGGGCCGCGAGGTTTCGCCTGCGGCGGCCAACGAGCAGGGCAACAACGAAGCCAACCGCACCAACCGGAAGGCCCTGAACGACCTGCTGATCAATTTCAGCCAGCGCGTCGAGAAGGCCAGCATCGCGGTCAGCGACGAGGCGACTGCCTTCACCCGGCAGGTCCAGTGGTTGATGCCGGTCGTGCTGCTGATGACGCTGCTGGTTTCGGTCGGTGTCGCGCTCATCTTTGCTCAGCGCTCGATCACCCGCCCGATCCTGGATCTCAGCCGGGTCATGGAGAAGCTGACCGCCGGCGATACCCGCATCGACGTGCCTCATGCCCAGCGCGAAGACGAGATCGGCACGATGGCGCGCGCCGTTTCCGTGCTGCGCCAGAGCACCGAGCAGGTCGCCCTGCTGCAGGAGCAGGAACGGGCCGCGGCAGCCACGCGCCTCGCCAGGGCGCAATCGATGGAAGCGGTGGTCTCGGATGTCGGCGAGGTCGTCGCCGCGGCCGCGGCCGGCGATTTCTCGGCGCGCCTGCAGATCGAGGATGCCGACGAACAGATGCAGCGGCTGGTGGCCGGCATCAACGAGATCAACGCGGTTGTTGACGGGGCGACGACGGAGTTCGCCGGGGCGCTGTCTGCGATCGCGGGCGGGGACCTGACCAACCGGGTCGAGACGGCCTATCGCGGCCGCTTCGCCGAGCTGAAGGGCGCGATCAACGAGACGGTGGATCGCCTCTCCGACACGGTCGCGACGATCCAGACGACCTCGGCCGATGTCGGGCTGGCCGCGCGCGAGATCAACATGGGCGCGGACGACCTGTCGAAGCGCACCGAGGAGCAGGCCTCCTCGCTCGAGGAGACCGCCGCCACGACCGAGGAGCTCGCAGCCTCGGTCAAGGCCTCGGCCCAGGCCTCGAAGGATGCCGCCCGGATCGCCGACGAGGCGATGCAGGCGGCCGAGAACGGCGGCGCCATCGCCGGCCAGGCGGTCGATGCCATGGCCCGCATCGAGAGCGCCTCGCAGAAGATCTCCGACATCATCCGGGTGATCGACGACATCGCCTTCCAGACCAACCTGCTGGCGCTCAACGCCGCGGTCGAGGCGGCTCGCGCCGGCGATGCCGGCAAGGGCTTCGCCGTCGTCGCCTCGGAGGTGCGCACGCTGGCGCAGCGTTCGAGCGAGGCGGCCAAGGACATCTCCGGCCTGATCTCCTCGTCCAATGTCGAGGTCGGCGAGGGCGTCAAGCTGGTGCGGCAGGCCGGCGACCAGCTCAACCGCATCCTGGCGGCCTCGCAGAAGGTCGCGGCGACGATCGCCGACATCTCGGCCGCCTCGGGCGAGCAGGCCAACGGCATCGACGAGATGAGCCAGGCGGTGGCGCATCTCGACGAGATGACCCAGCAGAACGCGGCTCTCTCCGAACAGAGCGCGGCCTCGGCCAACGCGCTCTCCGGCCGGATCGAGCAGCTCAACGGACTGGTCGCGACCTTCAAGACCGGGCGCGAGCCCGCCAGCCAGACGGCTTATGCGCAACCGGCCACGCCGGCCCGCGCGAAGGCGCCGATGCGAGCCGCCAGGCCGGCCCCCGCCGCCTCCGGCGAGCCGGAGCGGCTGCGGCAGCTCGCCGAGGCCGCCTTCGTCCAGTCCCGTGCCCCCGCCCCGCGCAAGGTCGCCAATGGCGGCCGGGCCAACGATTCCGGATGGGAGGAGTTCTGAGGCCACCAAGCCTTCGAACATCTTCGAACACGACACGCGCGGCGCCCGAATGGGCGCCGTTGGCGTTTCGAGGAGAAATTTTTGCTCGCCGCCTCTTGTCGAGGCGCTTGATCGGCCTATCTCCGTGACAGGCGCCGGAGCTTTGCTCCATCACGACGCCGCCCTCGCACATTCAATCCGTGACGTTCCTCGGCCGACTCGCTGGAGTCGATCGATACCGCACCGCTTGCTGACAGGTCCCGACGGGGATGTCTGCGACAAGCGGTTTCAGCCGTCACCACAACAGGGAGACGAAAACCATGCAGATCAGCCAGGTTCTTCAGGCTCTCGGCCAGTTCGCTTCCGGCCTCGCGCCGGTTAGCCGTTCCGTCCGCCCGCTCGAGATCGATTTCGACACTGCAGACGCCCTCGGTCCCTTCGAACAGGCCGCCATCGGCCAGTGGAAGACCGAGGACGGGTCGATCCTGATCGACCTCCGGCCCGATGGCCAGTTCCACAAGGCCAAGCCCGCCGCCGGCGCCAAGCATGTCGGCCGCTATGCGGTCGATCGCTCGAAGCTCTATTTCGAGGGCGAGACCGGCTGGGTCGCGCTCGGGAAGCTGAAGCGCGGTACGCTCAGCATCGGCGAGAAGCGCTTCCGCAAGGCGTAATCGCGAGCGCTCGACAAAGAAGGGCCGCGCTTCCCAAGGGAGGCGCGGCCTTTTCTTATAGACGCGGGAAATCAGTAGCCGACCGTGAAGCGACGGCGGCTGTGAGCCGGCTTTTCCAGCTCATCGACCAGGGCGATCGCATAGTCCTCCGCCGAGATCGAACTGTTGCCCTTGTCGTCGACCAGGAGCTGATCGGTCCCGAGGCGGAATTGTCCGGTGCGCTCGCCCGGCTGGATCAGGGCCGAAGGGGAGAGGAAGGTCCAGTCGAGGTCCTGGTCCTGCTTCAGCAGATCGAGGAAGACGCCGCCCTTCCGGGCTTCGTCGAGATAGATGGCGGGAAATTCCCGGGTGTCGAAGAGCTTCACGCCCGGCGCGACCTCGAGGCTGCCGGCGCCGCCGACCACGAGATAGCGCTTCACGCCGGATTGCTTCACCGCCGCGAGCAGGAGCTGCGGGTCGCTGGCGGAGAAATGCACGGCGCTGATGACCGCATCGTGGCCGGCGAGGAGCTTGGCCAGCCCGTCCTTGTCGAAGACGTCGCCCTTGATGGCGGTGACGCCCGCCAGAGCGGCGATCTTTTCGGGATTGCGAACGATGGCGGTGACGGCATGGCCGCGGGCGGAGAGTTCGGCCAGCAGGCGCGAACCGATGAATCCGCTGGCGCCGATCAATACGACTTTCATGACAGGGGCTCCTAGTTGTGGTATCCAATGGATACCTGCACTCCAATAGAACCTATCTGACCCTGCCGCGCCGCCCCGTAAAGAAGGCACTTTCACGCGACATGGTCACCTCCGGGAAACCGCCATGCTGAAACGCCCCGACCCTTTCCAGGCGCTCTGCCCGACCCGGCGCGTGCTCGACCGCATCGGCGATACCTGGGCCGTGCTGATCCTGATCGCGCTCGACGACGGCACCTTGCGTTTCAACGAACTCAGGCGCCGGATCGAGAACATCTCGCAGAAGATGCTGTCGCAGACGCTGAAGAGCCTAGAGCGCGACGGACTGGTGCGGCGCGAGGTGTTCGCGACGGTTCCTGTGACCGTCGAGTACTCGCTGACCGAACTCGGGCGGACGCTGGCGCAGACGGTCAACCAGCTCACCCTCTGGGCCGAGGCCCATATCGGCGAGGTCGAGGCGGCGCAGCAGCGCTATGATCGCGGCGGCGCCTCGGCTTAAGCCCGGACTCGGGAACGCTGGCGTTTCCACCGATTTCGTGTATATGCCCGGGCAACCGGCTTAACCAGCCGGCGGCGCGACCCCTCCGCGATGAGGCGGCTCGCGGACTTCGGACCTTGCTGGACGACATCCCGGCCTGGCCCGCCAGATCAACCCGAACACGAGGATATCACGATGTCGATCACGGCCGAGCGCAAGACCGCGCTCATCAAGGAACACGCCACCAAGCCGAACGATACCGGCTCGCCGGAAGTGCAGATCGCGATCCTCACGGAGCGCATCACCAACCTCACCGGCCACTTCAAGTCCCACAACAAGGACAACCACTCGCGCCGCGGCCTGCTCAAGCTGGTCTCGCAGCGCCGGTCCCTGCTGGACTACCTGAAGGGCAAGGAAGAGGCCCGCTACAAGACGCTGATCGAGAAGCTCGGCATCCGCCGCTGATCGAAAGCCGACGGTTTCCGCCCGGTGCGACCTGCTCCGGGCGGCTCCTTCTCAGGTGAGGCCGCCATGGGGCGAGCCGCCTGACTGCCGCGGCGGCCGCATGGGGCGGCCCTCCCGCGTGACCCGCCGGGCGCCCAAGACGTCCATGGCAGGATCGCCGAGCGCCCGGACGCGCAATCTCGCATGATCCGGGTGTTCCGCCGTCTTGCCCATGGGCCTGAAGGCACCGGACGGGTCAAAACCCGACCGAAAGATATAAATCCATGTTCGACATCCAAACCGAAGAACTGATCTGGGGCGGCCGCAAGCTCGTCCTCGAGACCGGCAAGGTCGCCCGCCAGGCCGATGGCGCCGTGCTCGCCACCTATGGCGAGACCGTCCTGCTCGCGACCGTCGTCTCGGCCAAGGAGCCGAAGCCGGGCTTCGACTTCTTCCCGCTGACCGTGAACTACCAGGAAAAGACCTTCGCGGCCGGCCGCATCCCCGGCGGCTACTTCAAGCGCGAGGGCCGTCCGAGCGAGAAGGAGACGCTGGTCTCCCGCCTGATCGACCGCCCGATCCGCCCGCTCTTCGTCGAAGGCTACAAGAACGACACCCAGGTCGTCGTCACCGTGCTCCAGCATGACCTGGAGAACGATCCCGACATCCTCGCGATGGTCGCAACCTCGGCTGCGCTCACCCTCTCCGGCGTGCCCTTCATGGGCCCGATCGGCGGCGCCCGCGTCGGCTATATCGACGGCGCCTACAAGCTGAACCCGACGATCGAGGAGATGAAGGACTCGGTTCTCGATCTCGTCGTCGCCGGCACGCAGGACGCCGTCCTGATGGTCGAGTCGGAGGCCAAGGAGCTTCCCGAGGACGTGATGCTCGGCGCCGTGATGTTCGGCCACAAGCATTTCCAGCCGGTGATCGACGCCATCATCCGCCTGGCCGAGAAGGCCGCCAAGGAGCCGCGCGACTATACCCCGGCCGACAACTCCGTCGTCCTGGACGCCGTCTTGAAGCTCGTCGATGCCGATCTGCGCGCCGCCTACAAGATCACCACCAAGGCCGAGCGCTACAAGGCGCTGGACGCCGCCAAGGCCAAGGTCGCCTCGCTGATCTCGGCCGAGCCGGACGGCAAGACCACCTTCACCAAGGAGCAGGTCGGCGGCCAGTTCAAGGAGGCCCAGGCCAAGGTCGTGCGCTGGACCATCCTCGACGACGGCACCCGCATCGACGGCCGTGACCTCAAGACGGTCCGCAAGATCGTCGCAGAGGCCGGCATGCTGCCGCGCACCCACGGCTCGGCCCTGTTCACCCGCGGCGAGACGCAGGCGCTGGTCGTGACCACGCTCGGCACCGGCGACGACGAGCAGTTCATCGACTCGCTGGAAGGCACCTACAAGGAAACCTTCCTGCTGCACTACAACTTCCCTCCCTACTCCGTCGGCGAGACCGGCCGCATGGGCTCGCCCGGCCGCCGCGAAATCGGCCATGGCAAGCTCGCCTGGCGCGCGATCCGTCCGATGCTGCCGGCGAAGGCGGAGTTCCCCTACACGATCCGCGTCGTCTCGGAGATCACCGAGTCGAACGGCTCCTCCTCGATGGCCACCGTCTGCGGCACCTCGCTGGCACTGATGGATGCGGGCGTGCCGCTGAAGTCGCCGGTCGCAGGCATCGCGATGGGCCTCATCCTGGAAGGCAAGCGCTTCGCCGTGCTCTCCGACATCCTCGGTGACGAGGACCATCTCGGCGACATGGACTTCAAGGTCGCCGGCACCGCCGCGGGCATCACCTCGCTGCAGATGGACATCAAGATCGCCGGCATCACCGAGGAGATCATGAAGGTCGCCCTCGACCAGGCCAAGGGCGGTCGCGATCACATCCTTGGCGAGATGAACAAGGCGCTCTCCGCCTCGCGCAGCCAGCTCGGCGAGTTCGCGCCGCGCATCGAGACGATGAAGATCCCGGTCGACAAGATCCGTGAAGTCATCGGCTCCGGCGGCAAGGTCATCCGCGAGATCGTCGAGAAGACCGGCGCCAAGGTCAACATCGAGGACGACGGCACCATCAAGATCGCCTCGGCCGACGGCAAGTCGATCGAAGCCGCGATCAAGTGGATCAAGTCGATCGTCTCGGAAGCCGAAGTCGGCGTGATCTATGACGGCACCGTCGTCAAGATCATGGAGTTCGGCGCCTTCGTGAACTTCTTCGGCGCCAAGGACGGTCTGGTTCATATTTCGGAGCTGGCCGCCAATCGCGTCCAGAAGGTCTCGGACGTCGTCAAGGAAGGCGACAAGGTCAAGGTCAAGTTCCTCGGCCAGGACGAGCGCGGCAAGATCCGCCTCTCGATGAAGGTCGTCGACCAGGCCACCGGCGAAGACCTCACCGAGAAGCTCAAGGCCCAGCGCGAGGCCGACAAGGCCCGCGAGAAGCAGGGCGCGGCCGAGTAATCGCTGCCCGCCAGCTTGTGTAAAACAGGACGCCCCGCATCGGATGATGCGGGGCGTTTTTCGTTCGCGCGGCATGTCCCGCCATGTCCGGGCAGCGTCCTTGCTAGTCTTCCGTGAAAGCCGGAGTGCCTGCCCATGAAATCCTTCGTCGTTCCCGCCATTGGCGCTTCGTTGCGCTACCATGACATCGCCGGCGACGGCCCGGCCCTGCTCATGATCCATGGGCTTGGCTGCGCCTCCTCCTGCGATTATCCGACCGTCGCAGCCGATCCGGCCTTGCGGGGCCGTCGCATGCTGCTGATCGACCTGCTGGGCTCCGGCTTCAGCGATCGGCCGGAAGCGTTCGGCTATACGATCGTGGATCACGCCCGCTGCATCGTCGCGCTGGTCGATGCGCTGGAACTCCCCCGGGTCGATCTCTTCGGACACAGCATGGGCGGCGCCGTCGCCATTGCCGCAGCTGCGATACTGGGGCCGCGCCTTGGCAGGCTCGTCGTCGGCGAACCCAATCTCGATCCGGGCGGGGGCCAGTTCAGCCGCGGCATCGCGGCGATCCCGGAAGCGGAGTATTGCGCCAGTGGCCAGGATGCGATCGTGCACGCAGCCCAAGCCGAGGGCAACGATATCTGGGCAGCCTCGCTCGCCCGCAGCGCTGCCTATGCGGTGCAGCGGACAGCGCGTTCGCTGGTCGAGGGCAGCGACCCGACATGGCGGAGCACCCTCGTGTCACTGCCCGTGCCGCGCACGCTGATCATCGGCGAGCTGTCACTGCCCTATGATGATGCGGCGGGACTGCCCGAGGCAGGAGTCGAGATCGCTATCGTGCCGGGGGCCGGGCATTCCATCCCGTGGGACAACCCGGCCGGTCTCGCTGCCGCCATCGCGGCTGGCTTGTCTCTGGCGCAACGTGCCGGGAGGTGATGACGCGTCACTTACAATAGTCTAGACATATGCCGACCCATGGAGACTGGCATGTCCGACCACCGCATCGCCTCGCTCGACGACCTCGCCCACGCCTATCCCAACCCGATGGCCCCAGCGTCGCTCTTCAAAGAGATCGATCATGTCGACGCGAACTACGCAGCACTGATCGCCGCCTCGCCGTTTTTCGTGCTCGCGACGGTCGGTCCGGAGGGGCTGGATTGTTCGCCGCGCGGGGATTTGCCGGGCTTCGTTACGGTCCGGGACGCGAAAACGCTCCTGATTCCCGACCGAAAAGGCAATAACCGTCTGGATTCCTTGAAGAATATCCTGTCCGACGATCGAATCGGAATGCTCTTCCTGATCCCCGGTTGCGGCGAGACGCTGCGCGTGAACGGACGCGCGAAGATTTCCTGCGACCCTGAGTTGTTATCGCAGTTCGAGATGGCCGGGAAGCTGCCGGCGAGCGTCATGGTCGTCCATGTCGAGGCCGTCTACTTTCAGTGCTCCCGCGCGGTGGTGCGGGCAGAGCTTTGGAACTCGGAGCGGCAGGTCGACCGGCGCAACCTGCCCTCGCCCGGCACGATTCTGCGCGACATTACCGCGCGCAACGTCGCGGTCGAGACCTTCGACGGCCGGGCCTATGACGAGGCGCTGCCGGGCCGGGTCAAGGCGACGCTGTATTGAGAAGGTGTCAAAGTCGGCAACAGCCGACTTTGATGGGGGAAGGAAGAACTCACAGCAGCCCTTCGTTCCCGGCCAGCGTCTTCAGGCTGATATCCGGCCGGGCGCCGACATGCGAGATGATCTCGGCCGCCGCCAGCGCGCCGAGACGAAGCGAATCGCGGGTCTCGCGGTTCGAGGTCAGGCCGTAGAGGAAGCCCGCGGCGAAGAGATCGCCGGCGCCGGTCGCGTCGACCACGCGCTCGATCGGGAAGACCGGCTCCTCGACGATGCCGTCCGGCGTCACCGCCAGCGCGCCCTTCTCCGAGCGGGTGACGACGGCAAGGATGTTCTCGGCACGCAGCGCTGCCAGCGCGGTGTCGAAATCCGCGGTCTCGTAGAGGCTCTTGAGCTCGTGCTCGTTGGCGAAGACGAGATCGACCATGCGGTTGCGGATCAGCCCGACGAACTCGTCGCGATAGCGGTCGACGCAGAACGAGTCTGACAGGGTGATGGCGACGCGGCCACCGGCCTTGTGGGCGATCTCCGAGGCCTTGCGGAAGGCTTCCTTGGCCGCCGGCGGATCCCAGAGATAGCCCTCGAGATAGACGATATCGGCGTTCTCGACGGCCCTGGCGTCGACGTCGGCGACGGAGAGGCCCTGGCAGGCGCCGAGATAGGTGTTCATCGTGCGCTCGCCATCGGGCGTGACGATGATGAAGGAACGCGCGGTCGCCGGGCCTTCCGTCGCATCGGCCGTGCCGAAGGCGACGCCGAGCGAAGTCAGGTCATGGCGATAGAGCTTGCCGAGCTCGTCGCCGCGGACCTTGCCGATGAAGGCGCCCTTGCCGCCGAAGGAGGCGAGGCCGGCGATGGTGTTCGCGGCCGAGCCGCCCGAGATGATCCGGGCCGGGCCCATCGCGGCATAGAGCGACTCGGCACGCGGCTCGTCGATCAGCATCATCGCGCCCTTGGTCAGCTTCTGCGCGGCGAGGAAATCCTCCTCGGCCGAAGCGAGGACGTCGACGATGGCGTTGCCGAGGGCGAGGACGTCCGTGCGGGTCTGGGTCATGGCTCTAGCTCTGTCCGGAGGGCGCGGCCCGTCGGCCGATTGGGAAGATGCTGGCCCTGTCGCATCCGCATGCCGTGCGGTCAAGCCGGGCGCTCAGGCCGGATCGCGCCGGGCGGCGGCCTCGTCGAGCATGCCGGCGAGGCGGCGCAGATCGTCGCTCTCCAGCAAGCCGATCTCGCGCGCCAGCCGGTTGGCGAAGAGCGTCGCTTCGGGATCGAGGCCGGCTGTGTCGATGGTCACGCGCGGATGCGAGAGGTCGGCGAGGCGGACGAGCTCGTCGGCCTCGTCCCAGATCACGCCGAGGAGATGGATCGCGCCCTGGATCAGCGTGAAGGTCGGGCGGCCGCGCTTGCCGTGTTCCAGCGCCGAGAGATAGGCCGGCGAGACACCGAGACCCTCTGCCATCTGAGCGAGGGTCATGCCACGCGCTTCCCGCAATTCGCGCACGCGCTGGCCGAAGGGCGTCACGGCCCGTGTTCCCGCAGGCGGCGCAGGCGGACATAGAGCGCGCCAGAGCCGCCATGACGCTGCTCGGCCTCCTCGAAGCCCAGGACCAACGTGCGCAGCTCGGGCAGGCGCAGCCAATGCGGCACCATCCGACGCAGCACGCCACGCTCGTCGCCGAACAACGCCAGCGCCGGCGCGCCCTTGCCGGTCACAACCAAGGCGATGCGGCAACCGCGTCGCTGCTCGCGGCGAAGGAAGGCGTGGAGCGCCAGATGCGCCTCGTCCTGCCGCATGCCGTGCAGGTCGATGGAGGCGTCGACGCTCTGCTGGCCGCGGCGCAGTTGCGTGCGCAAACGCCGCTCGATCGGCGCCAGCGGCGGGGCTGCGGACGGTGCAGCTTTCACCGGCAACGCCGTCGCAACGGCGCGCATGGCGGCGTCTGTCGCTAGGGGGACTGCCTGTTCGGGAACCGGCTCGGGCTCGACCGGCGCGCGGCCGGGCAAGGGCTTGACCGAGCGCGCGACCTGGCGCCAGAGCGCGATATCGGCCTCCGTCAGGGTCTTTCCGCGACGCGCGCGCATCTCAGCGCGGCCAGAGCACGGTGAAGGCGACGGGATGGCGAATCAGGCCGGCGCGATGGCCCGCCGCTGCCCCCGAGCCGACGAAGAGATCCATGCGGGCCGGGCCGAGGATAGCAGAGCCGGTATCCTGCGCGATCATCAGGCGCGCGAGATGCTCGTCGCCGCCGACCCCATCCGGGATCGTGGCGTCGATCCAGACCGGCACGCCATAGGGCCAGGCCGTACGATCGACCGCTATGCTGCGCATCGGCGTGAGCGGCAGGCCGGCGCCGCCGATCGGCCCGCTTTCGGCGGAAAGATCGTCGCGGCGGGCGAAGAAGACGAAGGATTTGTTCAGGCGGATCAGGTCGCGGGCAAAGCCGGCATCGGCTTTCAGCCGGGCGATCAGCCGGTCCATGGTCATCTGCTCGGGCGGGATCGACTCGCGCTGGCTGAGCACGCGCCCGAGCGAGGTGTAGGGATGGCCGTTGCGACCGGAATAGGTCAGGCGCGTGACCGATCCATCAGGCAGCCGGACGCGGCCCGAACCCTGAACCTGCAGGACGAAGCGATCGACGGGGTCGCGCAGCCAGAGGATTTCGAGGCCTTGCCCGTCGAGCGCGCCGGTCTCGATCGCGGTGCGGTCCGGGAAGGGCTCGAAGCCCTTTTCCGTGCGACGCGCGGCCGAAAGCGCCTTGTCGAGGCCTGGCCAGTCATTCTCGGAGAAACGCGTCACCAGATCCTTCGGCCGGTCATAGAGCGGCGTCGGGAAGGCGTCGGAGCGGGTCAGAGAGCCTTCGAATTCCGGCTCGAAATAGCCGGTCGTAAAGCCGGTTTCGCCGCCTTCCGGCCGGATACGCCAGAACGAAAAGTTCTGCTCGAAGAAAGTCCTGGCCTGCTCGCGATCGACATTCCCGGCGGCAACCAGCGCCTTCGCCTTGTCGCAGACGGCGGTGAGCCGCTCGGGAAGCGGCACGCCCTGGCGCAACGGCGGATCGGCCATGCATCCCTCCGCGAAGATGGCGAAGGCCCTGGCGTGATCGTCCTGCGCCCAGCCAGCGAGATCTGCTGGCAAGAGCGCCTCGGCGCGGGCTCCTGGAGGCAGCGGGGGCGACGAGGCCATGGCGGTCACGGGTGCAAGGGCCAGGATCGCGGAAAACGCCAGTGCGACACCGGCGCCGCCACGCTTCACGCCGCGGATTCGGTGGCCACGAGCAGCCAGTTGGGGTCGCGGCTGCCGAGCTGGCGCGAGAAGGTCCAGATGTCGTTGACCTCCGAGACCTGTTCGGCGCTGCCATCGACGACCGCACCCTGCGCGTCGCGGGTGACGCTGATCAGTTGCGAGACAAAGGCGATCGTGACCTGGGCGGTCTTGCCCTTGACGTCCACGGCAGCGAGATCGGCCTTGTCGATCGAGACGAAATTCGATTCCGCCTTCTCGCCGCGCTTCTCGCGCTCGGAGATGGCCTGCTCGAAGCCGTCATAGACCTCCTTGGCGAGGAGACCCTTCAGCATCTTGCGGTCGCCGCGGGCGAAGGCGGTGACGATCGCCTCATAGGCGGCCTTGGCACCGCCGACGAATTCATGCGGATCGAAACCGGGCTCCTGGCGGATCACCGCCTCGATGCCGGCGCTGACGGGCGAATCCGGCGCGGCCAGATCCTTCCAGCGCTCGGCCGCCGGCAACTCCGGTGCGACCGGGTCGTTGGCGGCGCCCGGCAGGCGGATCACATTGTCGCGCTTGTCCGGTGCTTGCGCCTGATCGGGCCGCATCGGCGGCGTCTCGCGGCGGGCGAAAGGGTCCTTGGGCTGCTCGTTGCCGGTCTTCTGGCCGAGCACGGAGCGCAGCTTCCAGGCCACGAAGACGGCCAGGACCAGGAAGACCAGAGTCTGCATGTCGAAGGAATTTTGCATCGAAAGCTGACCCGCGGCTCCCCGTTGTTACCCGGCCCATCCGCGTCCGCGCCGGGCCTTCACCTTCATATGGTGAGACTGGCTCGTAACATCCACCCCTCCGCTTGTGAAGGCGACTTCTTGTGCCGGCACGGCGTCCATGATAGCCGACGCGCGCGCCGCTCCATAGCATGGAGCGCAGTCCCGAGTGCCGGCAGAGGCGCGGGATTTCCCGAGACAGCCTGCCAGAACAAGATGGGACCGATGGCCAACGAACTCCCCAACGGCAATGGCGCCGGCGCCGAAGCGGCTCCGAGCCTGAACGCCCTGATCCAGTACACCAAGGACTTTTCCTTCGAGAACCCGAAGGCGCCGCGCTCGCTCGCCCAGCAGGAAGCCCAGCAGGGCCCCCAGATGTCGCTGCAGGTCAATGTCGGCTCGACCGCTCTCGCCGACGACGATTACGAGACCGTGCTGCGCCTCGAAGGCAAGGCCGAGCTCAAGGGCGAGACGCTGTTCGCCTTCGACCTGAGCTATGCCGGCGTGTTCCGCCTGCAGAACATCCCGCAGGAGCACATCCACCCCGTTCTGGTGATCGACTGCGCCCGCCTGCTCTTCCCCTTCGCCCGGCAGATCATCGCCGAGGCCGTGCAGAACGGCGGCTTCCCGCCCTTCTACGTGCCGCCGATCGACTTCGCGCAGCTCTTCCAGCAGCGCCTGCAGGAGCTCGAGGGCCAGCAGGGCACCGCGACCAACTGATCGGTCACGGTACCGAAAGACCTGACGGAAGGGCCCTCACGGGCCCTTTCTTCGTTTATTGCCGATGATTGTTGTCCTTGCAGGACAACGCCCCTCTCTCCATGTGCGTGGGATCGACGGCGGACGCCCCAACCGGGACGCCCGCCTTTTCCGTATCCGATGGAGACCTGATGGACGCCCTTCTGACGCTTGCCGCCGACCCCGCCGTATGGGCCGCGCTCGGGGCACTGATCGCCATGGAGGTCGTGCTCGGCATCGACAACCTGATCTTCATCTCGATCCTGACCAACAAGCTGCCGGAGCATCAGCGTTCGAAGGGCCGCAGGATCGGCATCGGACTGGCGCTGATCATGCGTCTCGGTCTGCTCGGCACCGTCGCCTTCATCGTCAAACTCACCGCGCCGATCTTCACGGTCTTCGGCCAGGCCTTCTCCTGGCGCGATCTCATCCTGATCGCCGGCGGCCTCTTCCTGGTCTGGAAGGCGACGAAGGAAATCCATCACAAGGTCGATCCCGATCCGGAATCTGTCCTCGCAGAAGGCGGCACGCGCGCCGCCACGCTGGGCTTCGGCGCGGCGATCTTCCAGATCCTGATCCTCGACCTGGTGTTCTCGATCGACTCGATCATCACCGCCGTCGGCATGACCGAACATGTTCCGGTCATGGTGATCGCCGTCATCGTCGCGGTTTTGACGATGCTGCTCGCCGCCGATCCGCTGGCGCGCTTCATCGACAGGAACCCGACGATCGTGATGCTGGCGCTGGGCTTCCTGCTGATGATCGGCGGCACGCTGATCGCCGAGGGCTTCGGCGTGCATGTGCCGAAGGGCTATATCTACGCCGCGATGGCCTTCTCGGCCTTGATCGAGGCGCTCAACATGCTGTCGCGCCGCAGGGCACGATAAGCCGCCCTGCACGAAAGGCGACGCGGCTTACTGGGCCGCGTCGTCCGTGATGCCGAGATAGCCCTTCCAGAGCGGCGCCTTCAGCGAGCCGAGGATGAAGGCCTCATGCGCCTTGAGCGCCTCTTCGCTGAGGCGCGGGGCCAGCGGGCGCTGACGCTGCGGCTTCTCGACCGCCGCCATGGCGAGGCCGGGGCGGCCGGCCGAGGCCTCGACGCCGAGACCAAGCGAGGCCTGCTTGCCGCCGATCAGCTCGATATAGACCTCGGCCAGGATCTCGGAATCGAGCAGGGCGCCGTGCTTGGTGCGGCGGCCGTTGTCGATGCCATAGCGCGAGCAGAGCGCGTCGAGGCTGTTCGAGGCGCCCGGATGCTTGCGACGCGCCATCGACAGGGTGTCGACCACGAAGCCCTGCTCGATCGGCGGCAGGCCGAGCCGCTTGAACTCCATGTTGATGAAGCCGACGTCGAAGGCCGCGTTATGGATCACCAGCTTGGCGCCAGCGATGAAGTCGGCGAATTCATCGGCCACCGCGGCAAAGACCGGCTTGTCCGAGAGGAACTCTTCCGAGAGGCCATGGACGTTGAACGCTTCGATCGGCATCGAGCGTTCGGGATTGATGTAGACGTGGAAGGTCCTGCCGCTCGGGCAGTGATTGAGCAGTTCGACGCAGCCGATCTCGACGATGCGGTCGCCGTTATTGGCTTCCACGCCGGTGGTTTCGGTATCGAGAACGATCTCGCGCATCGCTTCAGGACCTCGCTTGCGCACCGCGCCCGGGACGGCCGGCGAGCGCCATCAGGATAGAACCGACCTGCCGCTCGGCGGCCATCAGACCGTGCGACGTGTCCACAAGGAAATGGGCACGGCGGCGTTTCTCCGCGTCCGGCATCTGGCGCGACAGGATCGCGTCGAGCTTTTCCGCGGTCATGCCGGGGCGGGCCAGGACGCGCTGACGCTGGACTTCGGCGGGCGCCGTCACCACGAGGACGGCGTCGCAGCGCGCCTCGCCTCCGGTTTCCAGCAGGAGCGGCACGTCGATGATGGCGAGTTCCGCGCCCTCCCGGCGGCAGCGGGTGAGGAAGGCCTCCTCCTCCTCACGCACCAGCGGATGGATGATCGCTTCGAGCCGACGCAAGGCATCGGGCTTGCCGAGTACGGCCGCGCCCAGCTTTGCGCGATCGACCGCTCCATCGATCACCGTACCCGGGAATGCGGCTTCGATCGGCGCTGCGGCCCGGCCGCGATGCAGACGATGCACGGCCGCATCGGCATCGTGCAGGGGCACGCCGCGCTGCACGAAGAGCTGCGCGGTCGTCGATTTTCCCATCCCGATCGAGCCTGTCAGGCCCAGCACGAAGGTCATGGCTGCTCCGGCGAATCAGGCCTTCAGGATATCGGCTTCGATGAGCGCACGAAGCGCCGGCGTCACCTGCGGCGTCACGCCGAACCAGCGGGCGAAGCCGGGCGAAGCCTGATGCAGCAGCATGCCAAGCCCATCAACGGGAACGCCGCCACGCCGTTCCGCCTCGGCCAGCAACGCGGTCTTCAAGGGGACATAGACGATATCGTCGACGATGGTTCCCGGCCGTAAAGCGGCGAGATCGATTTCCAGCGATGGTTTGCCCTGCATGCCGAGGGCCGTCGTGTTGACGATGAGATCGGCCTCGCCGACGAGGCAGTCGCGCTTCGCCCAATCGCCCGCCTCCAGAGGATCACCAAGAGCGGCGACCAGTTCGGCCACGCGTTCGGGGCTGCGGTTGACGACAAGAATGCGCGCGACCCCGCGTGCTTTCAGGCCGTAGCAGATACCGCGTGCCGCGCCGCCGGCGCCAAGGACGAGCGCCGTGCCGACCCGCCCCTGCCAGCCCGGCACCGTCGCATCGAGATGGGCGAGGAAGCCGCCGACATCGCTGTTGTCGGCGATGATCCGGCCGCCTTCGCGCCAGAGCGTGTTGACCGCGCCGACCGCTCGGCCGGCATCGCTGACCTCGTCGACCAGGGCCATCACTGCTTCCTTGTGGGGCACGGTGACATTGCCGCCGGTGAATTCGCCCTCGCGCAGGCGGGAGATGAAGGCCGGAAGATCGACCGGCGCGACATCGATCCGCTCATAGGTACCGGGAAGCCGATGCTCGCGCAGCCATTCGCCATGGATCAGGGGCGAGCGCGAATGGGCGATGGGATGTCCGATGACGAAGCAGCGAGGCGGCATGAAGGGAGTCCGTTAACCGGCGAGGCAATCGAGATCGCGCAGGGACGCGAGCACCGCAAGCAGCGGCAGGCCGAGAATGGTGAAATGGTCGCCCTCGACCTTGTCGAAGAGCTGGGCGCCGGGCCCTTCGAGCTGATAGCCGCCGACGCTGGACAGGGCGGCCGGACCGGCGCCGGTCAGATAGCGCGCGATGAAATCAGGCTGGAGTGTGCGCATGGTCAGGCGTGCGGCCTCGAGGCCTTCGGCCAGCGGCGCGCCGTCTCGCGCGATGACGAAGGCTGAATGGAGCTCATGGCTCCGGCCAGCGAGCGCTGCGATCTGGCGTGCCGCCCCGGCGAGATCCGCCGGCTTGTGAAAGGCGATGCCACCGCAGGTCAGGGTCTGGTCGGCGGCCAGCACGAGGCGGCCGGGGCAGTCGCGGGAGACAGCCAGCGCCTTCGCACAGGCCAGAGCGGCCGCAACCTGATCCGCCGGCACGCCGCGATCGACCAGGGGCTTCTCGACGGCGCGCTCGTCGATCTCCGGCTTCACCACTTCGACCGGGATACCGACGGCCAGGAGCATGTCGCGCCGGGTCGCGCTGCCGGAGGCGAGAATCAACGGCTCGGGATCGAGCCAAAGGCTGGTTGATGCGCTCATGTCGCGATGAACTTCATGCGGTGGTCGCGAAGCAGGTCGAGAATCGAGGCCGCGGTTTCCTCGATCGAACGGCGCGTCACGTCGATCACCGGCCAGCCCTTGCGGGCGCAGAGACGGCGCGATTGCGTGACCTCATCGGCGACGGCCGTGGGATCGACATAGGAGGTATCGTCATCGGCGCGCAGCGAGAGGAGGCGGTTCTGGCGGATCTGGACGATGCGATCGGCGCTAGCGATGAGGCCGACGATCAGAGGCTTGCGCGCACTTTCCAGTTCCGGCGGCAGCGGGATATTCGGCACCAGCGGGATATTGGCGGTCTTGATACCGCGATTGGCGAGATAGATGCTCGTCGGCGTCTTGGAGGTCCGGCTGATGCCGACCAGGATGACGTCGGCATTGTCGAGATCGCCGCCCATCTGCCCGTCATCATGCAGCAGCGTGTAGTTCATCGCGTCGATGCGGCGGAAATATTCGGTGTTGAGCACATGCTGCGCGCCCGGCTTCGGCGCCGATGCCTGGCCGAGATAGGACTGGAACAGCGAGAGCACGGGCTGCAGCACCGACAGGCAGGGACAGCCGAGCTCGCGGCAGAAATTCTCCAGTTTCTCCTGCCATTCCGGCTCGACCAGCGTGTAGAGCACGACACCGGGCGAGGCCTCGATCTCGGCGAGGACGCGGGCAAGCTGCGCCTCGGAGCGAACCAGCGGATAGACATGCTCGATCGCCGAGACGGTTTCATATTGCGCGGCAGCGGCCCGGCTG
Source organism: Allobosea sp. AK1 (assembly GCF_006714945.1). Taxonomy (NCBI): domain Bacteria; kingdom Pseudomonadati; phylum Pseudomonadota; class Alphaproteobacteria; order Hyphomicrobiales; family Alloboseaceae; genus Allobosea; species Allobosea sp. AK1. The sequence goes on along the minus strand of NZ_VFMG01000001.1, from coordinate 2,432,087 downwards.
ACGGCGATCAGCGTCTCGCCGGTCGCATCCGAGACCAGATGCAGATGGAAATAATTGCGGACCACGGCATCCCCCGGCCTGAAGCGTGTTTATCCTCTAGCGCGCTTTGAGCGCGACCGGAATCACCGCGACGAGAATTGACGCAGCTGGCGTTTCCCTCCCGCGGTTTCGGAACGACCGGGTTATCCCGGGCCGTGGGGAGCAGTGTGGACAACCGAACAGGAAACGCAGGCCGAGTGGCGGCTCTGTATAACCCGCCCGAACCATCAACAGCCGCCCAGCTGTGAATGGTAAACAAAGTGTTTCACGTGAATCATTTTGGAAGACGGCGAGCTGCCCGCCGAATTCAATTCGTTAATAAAGCCTTAACCGGTGACCGAGGCCCCGCGCGGCCCGCGACTCGCTGTCCCAGTGGCTGTGGATCGGTTGTGGACAGAATTGCGGCGGGCTATCTCCCTGCCTCCAAGAGTCAAAACAAAAGATTCTCTCTAGGAATCTTATTTAAGAAATAGCGGGATGGATGGCCCGTCAGGCATGACGACACGCGAGACCCCTGCCCTGATCCGTGTGCTCGGCGGTGAAAGCCTGCCGACCCCTCCGGTCTGGCTGATGCGCCAGGCCGGTCGCTATCTGCCGGAGTACCGCGAGCTCAGGGCCAAGGCCGGCAGCTTTCTCTCGCTTTGCTACGATCCCGAGCTGGCCGCCGAGGTGACGCTCCAGCCGATCCGGCGCTTCGGCTTCGATGCCGCGATCCTGTTCGCGGATATCCTTCTCGTGCCGCAGGCGCTCGGCCAGAAGCTCTGGTTTGCCGAGGGCGAAGGACCGCGGCTTGAACCCGTGGCCGACGCGACCCGCCTGGCGGAGATCGATCGCGTCGCGGATCAGGCCAAGCTGGATTCGATCCCGGAGACCGTTCGCCGGGTCCGGGCTGCCCTGCCCCGCGAGACCGGCTTCATCGGCTTCTGCGGCGCGCCCTGGACCGTGGCGACCTATATGGTCGCCGGTCGGGGAACACCGGATCAAGCGCCGGCGAAGGAGCTTTTCGAACGCGACCCAGCCCTGTTTCAGGCGATCATCGACCGGATCGTGACCTCGTCCATCGCTTATCTGAACGCGCAAATCGCGGCGGGCGTCGATGCCGTCCAGATCTTCGACAGCTGGGCGGGTGCGCTCGGGCCGGAGGATTTCAAGCGCTGGTGCATCGCGCCGACGCGACGGATCGTCGAGGGCGTGCGCTCGTCACATCCGCAGGCGCGGATCATCGGTTTTCCGCGCGGGGCCGGGCACCTGATCCCGGACTATATCGCAGGCACGGGCGTCGACGCCGTCGGCCTCGAAACCGATATCGACCGGACCTTCGCGCGGAACGAGATCCAGTCCAGGGTCCCGGTGCAGGGCCATCTCGATCCGCTGGTGCTACGCGCCGGCGGTGACGCGCTGGAGCGGGAGGTGGATGCCATCCTGACAGCCTTCGGCGATCGGCCCTTCATCTTCAATCTCGGCCACGGCATTCTGCCGGATACGCCGATCGCGCATGTCGAGCGCTTGCTGAAACGGGTACGGGGCTGAGGGCTCAGGCAATGTACGAGTGGATCAAGGCTTTCCATGTCATGGCCGTCATCTCCTGGATGGCCGGCATGCTCTATCTGCCAAGGCTGATGGTCTATCACGCGGAGGCGCAGACCGGTTCGATCCAGTCCGAGACCTTCAAGATCATGGAGCGCCGGCTGCTCAAGGGCATCATCAACCCGGCGATGATCGCCACCTGGGTGCTGGGCCTCTACCTCGCCTGGTCCGCCTTCGGCTTCAAGGGTGGCTGGCTGCACGGCAAGCTGCTGCTCGTCTTCATCCTCTCCGGCATCCATGGCGTGCTGGTGAAGCACGTGCGTAACTTCGCGAACGACAGCAATGTGAAGTCGCCGCGCTATTTCCGCATTCTCAACGAGATCCCGGCGCTGCTGATGGTCGGCATCGTCATTCTCGTCATCGTGAAGCCGTTCTGAGGCCTTCTGCGCTTTCCTGCTTGAGCCCCGGGCCGATTCCCGCTATCAGGACGCTGCGCTTCTCCAGCGTCCTCCCTTGTTGTCGACTGTTCATGAGCCGCCTGCCTTAGCAGCAGCTCATGTCGCGCAACCCAAGCGCAGGTCCGGCCAGGACCGATAAGTCGATCAATCCAGTACCATCCCAACCCCTGCCGGTTCGCAGGGCGTTCATGATCCGGGTGCCCCATGCGGGAAATCAAGCTTCAAGAGCTCAAGAGCAAGTCGCCGACCGAACTCCTGGCCTTCGCCGAGGAAGTCGAGGTCGAGAACGCCAGCACCATGCGCAAGCAGGAGCTGATGTTCGCCATCCTGAAGCAGCTTGCGGCGCGCGAGACCGAGATCCTGGGCGAGGGCGTCGTCGAGGTCCTGCAGGATGGTTTCGGCTTCCTGCGCTCCTCCGATTCGAACTACCTGCCAGGGCCGGACGACATCTACGTTTCGCCGTCGCAGCTCCGCAAATTCGGCCTGCGCACCGGCGACACCGTCGAAGGGCCGATCCGCGGGCCGAAGGATGGCGAGCGCTATTTCGCCCTGCTCAAGGTCAACTCGGTCAATTTCGAGGACCCGGAGAAGATCAAGCACAAGATCCATTTCGACAACCTGACGCCGCTCTATCCGGACGAGCGCCTGAAGCTCGAAGTGCAGGACCCGACCAAGAAGGACTTCTCGCCGCGGGTCATCGATATCGTCGCGCCGATCGGCAAAGGCCAGCGTGCGCTGATCGTCGCGCCGCCGCGCACCGGCAAGACGGTTCTGCTTCAGAACATCGCCCAGTCGATCACCACCAATCATCCCGAGTGCTATCTGATCGTGCTGCTGATCGACGAGCGGCCTGAGGAAGTCACGGACATGCAGCGCTCGGTGAAGGGCGAGGTCGTCTCCTCGACCTTCGACGAGCCGGCCTCCCGTCACGTCCAGGTCGCGGAGATGGTGATCGAGAAGGCCAAGCGCCTGGTCGAGCATGGTCGTGACGTCGTCATCCTGCTGGACTCGATTACCCGGCTCGGCCGCGCCTACAACACCGTGGTGCCGTCTTCCGGCAAGGTCCTGACCGGTGGTGTCGATGCCAACGCCCTGCAGCGTCCCAAGCGCTTCTTCGGTGCGGCCCGCAATATCGAGGAAGGCGGCTCGCTGACGATCGTGGCGACCGCGCTGATCGATACGGGATCGCGCATGGACGAAGTGATCTTCGAGGAGTTCAAGGGCACCGGCAATTCCGAGATCATTCTCGACCGCAAGGTGGCCGACAAGCGGATCTTCCCGGCGATCGACATCATCAAGTCCGGCACCCGTAAGGAAGAGCTCATCACGCCGCGCTCGGATCTGCAGAAGACCTATGTGCTGCGCCGCATCCTCAATCCGATGGGCCCGCAGGACGCGATCGAGTTCCTGTTGGATAAGCTGCGCCAGACCAAGCAGAACTCGGAATTCTTCGATTCGATGAATACCTGACCGTCCGCACGACCGGTTTCGGCGTTCGATTCGCCGCCGTATCGACCCGACCAGGGTCGTGCGGCGGCGAAATTGTTTCAGCCTACCCGCAAACCCGACGCCCGGATGTCCGGCCGCATCGCGAAGCCGTCCGAGGTTTGACCTAAGACTCCGCCGCCCGGCTGCCGTCTCGACCGGCGGCATCGAGCCTCGTGCAGGACACAGCCCGGCTCCGTCATCGATTCGGCAGCGAAACGGCGGCCTGCCATGTCTCGCGCAGCAAGCAGCGCACGCCCGGCTGACCGGGCTCTCCGGCCACTTGCGCGATGGAACGCTATCGGTGCGAAGCAGTACTACCTGCGGCGACCGCCCCGCCGATTGTCGATCCGCCGATCTTGTTCAGCCCATTGAAGATATTGAATTTTCTCGACGGGAAACGCTTGCTGCCGCGGTAGTGCCAGATGGCTGGAAATGCCGGTAGTGCCGGGTAGTGCCGTAATCTCGGGCATATGGGGATCGGGGCGGACGCAGCTTCGAGAGCGCCGCGTGTTGGCGGGTTCAGGTTCTGGCGAGACCGATTGCGGGAGCGGAAGGCGAGGTCCTGTCTGCTTTGCGGCTGACTTGATGTTGGCGAAGGCCTCGTTCATGACGGCTGCGGTCGCAGGGCTCGCGGAGGAACTCGACAAACAATGACGGGCTCGGACATCCATCCCACCATCGTGGCCCTGTCATCGGCGCCGGGCAAAGCCGGAGTGGCGGTGATCCGCGTTTCTGGAAGCCGGACTCGATTCGTTCTCGAAACGATTGCAGGAATCATACCCGAGCCCCGTGTCGCGACCCTGCGAAGGCTGGTCGATGCCGGAGGCGAGACGATCGATAGCGCGCTCGTCCTGTTCTTCGCCGCCCCTGCCAGCTTCACCGGAGAGGACGTTGCCGAGTTCCACGTCCATGGCTCGCGTGCCGTTCTGGCCCGCCTCCTTGCCATTCTGACCGCCTTGCCCGGCGTGAGGCTGGCCGAAGCCGGAGAGTTCACGCGGCGGGCCTTTGAAGCGGGAAAGCTTGATCTGGCCGCGGTCGAGGGACTGGCGGACCTGATCGATTCGGAAACGGAATGGCAGCGCCAGCAGGCGCTGCGCCAGATGGACGGGGCCTTGAGCGGCTTCGCCACGAGCTGGCGCAATGCGCTGATCGATGCCATGAGCTTGCTTGCGGCCGAATTGGATTTCTCCGACGAGGGCGACGTCTCCGGCCCGCTACAACAGCAGGCGCAGGCGCTGGCGGGAGAGGTGCTGGCCTCGCTGCGCGTGGCGCTGGGTAGCTTTGCCATGGGCGAGCGCGTCCGCGAAGGCTTCGTAGTGGTGCTGGCCGGACCGCCCAATGCCGGCAAGTCCAGCCTCCTCAATGCATTGGCCCGGCGCGACGTCGCGATTGTCTCGCCGATTGCGGGGACGACGCGCGACATCCTGGAGGTGCGGCTGGATCTGGCGGGGCTGCCGGTCATTCTGATCGATACCGCGGGCTTGCGCGACAGCGTCGATCCGATCGAGGCTGAAGGCGTCCGGCGCGCCCGGGCGCTGGTCGCGCGAGCGGATCTCGTTGTCGCGCTGCGTGGAGTCGATTCGGAGCCGTATCGAGTCGAGAGCACGGCCGAATTGCTTCAGATCGCTACGAAAGCTGACCTTCCGGGGCTGGTCCTGCCCGGGGAACGGGCGATTTCCGTCAAGACCGGTGCGGGTTTGACCGATCTGCTTGCCGAGATCGTCACACGTCTTCAGCAGCTTGGATCGGGCGAGCCGGCTCTCCTGACCCGCGAACGCCATCGCATTGCTGTTGCCGATGCAGTTGCCGCGCTCGAGCGGGCGGTGATGGCGGGCCACGGACAGGGAGAATTGCTGGCCGAGGATATCCGTGTGGCCGTCGTCGCGCTCGAGCGGCTTGTAGGCCGGATCGACATGGAGGACGTGCTCGACAGGCTTTTCGCGGGATTTTGCATCGGAAAGTGAGGCGGCGGCCGGGATCGGCCCGCGCTCTCCGCGATTGTCGTTGACCCGCCCGCCGGGCTTCGCTAGCGAAATCGCATGTCAATTCATCGGCAGCATTACGACGTGATCGTCGTCGGCGGCGGTCATGCCGGAGCCGAAGCCGCCGCCTCTGCGGCGCGCTACGGTGCGCGCACGGCCCTGGTGACGCACAAGCCGGAAACGATCGGCGTCATGTCCTGCAACCCCGCCATCGGCGGGCTCGGCAAGGGACATCTCGTTCGCGAGATCGACGCGCTCGACGGCATCATGGCGCGGGCCGCCGATCTGGGCGGTATCCAGTTCCGCATGCTCAATCGCCGGAAGGGCCCGGCTGTTCGGGGTCCCCGCGCCCAGGCGGATCGCAAGCTCTATCGGCAGGCCGTTCAGGACCTGCTGGCGGCGCAATCCAATCTCGATATCCTCGCCGGCGAGGTTTTCGACCTGGAGGTGGAAGCTGGCCGCGTTGTCGGCGTGATCCTGGCGGATGGTCGTCGATTCGCAACCGGAACGGTCGTGCTGACGACCGGCACCTTCCTCCGCGGCCTCATCCATATCGGCGAGAAGCGAATTCCGGCCGGGCGCGTTGACGAGGCGCCCTCGCTCGGCCTTTCCGCAACGCTGGAGCGCCATGGCTTTCCGCTTGGGCGCCTGAAGACCGGGACGCCGCCCCGCCTTGACGGGCGCAGCATCGATTGGGCCGCGCTCGAGATGCAGCCCGGCGATGAGCCGCCCGAGCCTTTTTCGGCGCTGACGACCGCGATCACCAATCCGCAGATTTCATGCGGGATCACGCGGACGACGCTGGCGAGCCACGATCTCATCCGGGCCAATCTGCATCGCGCACCGATGTTCTCCGGTCAGATCGAGGGGCGGGGGCCGCGCTATTGTCCGTCGATCGAGGACAAGGTCGGGCGCTTCGGAGATCGCGACGGCCATCAGATCTTCCTCGAACCCGAGGGGCTCGACGACGACACGGTCTATCCGAACGGCATTTCGACTTCGCTTCCCGAAGACGTCCAGCTCGACCTGCTGAAGACGATTCCTGGCCTGGATCGAGCCGCGATGCTGCGGCCGGGATACGCGATCGAGTATGATTTCGTCGATCCGCGCGCCTTGAAGAATACGCTCGAGACGCGAGCGATCGCGGGGCTGTTCCTCGCCGGCCAGATCAACGGCACGACGGGCTATGAGGAGGCTGGTGCGCAGGGCTTGCTGGCCGGCCTCAATGCCGCGCGCATGGCTGGCGGGGCGGAGCCAGCTGTGCTCGATCGGACGCAGTCCTATATCGGCGTGCTCGTAGACGACCTCGTGACACATGGCGTTACGGAGCCGTATCGAATGTTTACCTCGCGGGCGGAATTCCGCCTGTCTTTGCGCGTCGACAATGCCGATGAACGATTGACGCCGCTAGGCTTGCAGCTTGGCATCGTCGGGTCGGCCCGGCAGTCGGCTTTTGAAGCGCGCAATCGGGACATCTCGGCGCTGCGCGAGATGCTGAAAGGCTTCTCGCTGACGCCGCAGCAGGCGCAAGCTGTCGGTCTGCAGCTCAATCACGATGGGTCGCGGCGCAGCGCCTACCAGATCTTGTCCTATCCGGATGTCACGTTCGAGCAGCTGTCTTCGGTCTGGCCGGAGCTGACCGACTATGCCGCTCCGGTCGTGGCGCGGGTAACGGCGGATGCGGTCTATTCCGTCTATCTCGACCGGCAGGCGGCCGAGATCCAGGCCTATCGCCGCGACCAGTCCCTGAAGGTTCCGGCCGATCTCGATCTTGACGCGATTTCGGGTCTGTCGAACGAACTGAAACTCAAGCTGGCGGCCCAGCGCCCCGCCGACCTAGCCCAGGCGGGCCGGATCGAGGGGATGACGCCGGCCGCCCTGACCCTGCTGGCGGTCCATGCCCGGAAGGGCCGTGCCGCTGCGTTTTCCACAGGTTCGACGTGACTGTTGATAAGGGCGACAGGCAACGCGCTTTGCGCTTGACGCCTGTTTCACGTGAAACAGAGGAGCGCCTGGCGCTTCTGGTGGCAGAGCTCGGGCGCTGGCAGGCCGCGAAAAACCTCGTCTCCTCGGCGACGCTCGCCGAGGTCTGGACGCGGCATATCGCGGATTCGCTGCAGATCTTCGGATTGGCCGAGGGGCGCGAGCGCTGGCTGGATCTCGGCTCCGGCGGCGGTTTTCCGGGGCTGGTGATCGGCATCTGCCTGGCCGAGCAGGGCAAGGGCCAGATCGACCTGGTCGAGAGCAATGCCCGGAAATGTGCGTTTCTGCGCCATGCCGCCCGCATCACCGGCGCTCCGGTCAAGGTCCATGCGGCCCGTATCGAAGATGTGATCGGCGATTTCACCGGCAAGGTCGATGTGGTGACGGCCCGCGCGCTGGCGCCCCTGCCCCAATTGCTCGGCTGGTGCGAAGAGCTGTTGAGAACCGGCACGCTCGGTCTCTTTCCCAAGGGACAACATCTAGATGCGGAATTGACCGACTCAGCCAGATATTGGAAGATTCAGGCGACAACGGTTTCCTCCGTGACTGATGATGCCGCGCGAATCCTGGTGGTGCGCTCGGCCGAGAGACGAGCCGATCGATGACTGAGCTCACATCCGTGACGACACCGCGCCGCCCGCGCGTGATCGCGCTCGCGAATCAGAAGGGCGGGGTCGGCAAGACGACGACCGCGATCAATCTCGGCACGGCCCTGGCGGCTATCGGCGAGAAGGTGCTGATCGTCGACCTCGATCCGCAGGGAAACGCTTCAACGGGGCTTGGCGTCGACCGCCGCAACCGCAAATCCTCGACCTATGACGTGCTCTGCGGCGATGTCGGGCTCGGGCAGGCTTTGCAGCCGACGGCGGTTCCCGGCCTGTCACTGGCGCCCTCGACGCTCGATCTGCTCGGCGTCGAACTCGAGATCGCCTCCTCCAAGGACCGGGCGCATCGCCTCAAGAATGCGATCGACGAGCTGGTCTACGACCAGCGTTGCCAGGACCTGACCTATATCCTGATCGATTGCCCGCCCTCGCTCAGCTTGATCACCATCAACGCGATGACGGCTTCGGATGCGGTGCTGGTGCCGCTGCAATGCGAGTTCTTCGCGCTGGAAGGCCTGAGCCAGCTGCTCAAGACGGTCGAGCAGGTCAAGGCCGGCCTCAATCCGCGCCTGATCATCCAGGGCGTCGTGCTGACGATGTTCGACCCCCGCAACAACCTGTCGGGTCAGGTTATGGCGGATGTGAAGAGCTTCCTGGGCGACAAGGTCTATGAGACCGTGATCCCCCGTAATGTGCGGATCTCCGAGGCGCCGTCCTATGGCAAGCCGGCGCTGCTCTACGATCTGCGCTGCTCGGGATCGCAGGCCTATCTGCGACTGGCTTCGGAAGTGATCAAGCGCGAGCGCGCTTTGCGGGCCGCGGCCTGAGTTTACAAGTTAGAGATTGATGAGGATGGCGATGGCCGAAGAACAGGGGCGTTCCCGCCTTGGCCGCGGTCTGGCGGCGCTGATCGGCGATGTCGGCGACGAGATCGGGGCGATCGAGCGGGCGCGCGGGCAGCGCCGCGTTCCCGTCGAATTCCTGCGGCCGAGCGCCCGCAATCCGCGCCGCAATTTCGTGGAAGTGGATCTCGACGACCTGACGGCCTCGATCCGCGAGCGCGGCATTCTGCAGCCCATCATCGTTCGTTCCATTCCCGGAATGATGGACGCTTACGAGATAATCGCCGGCGAGCGCCGCTGGCGTGCGGCGCAGCGGGCCGAATTGCACGACGTTCCGGTTATTCTGGTCGAAGCCGATGATCGCGAGGCGCTGGAGATCGCCATCGTCGAGAATGTGCAGCGCACGGATCTCAACGCGATCGAGGAAGCGGCCGGCTATGAGAGGCTGATCGCCGAATTCAACTATACGCAGAACGACCTGGCGCGCGTCATCGGCAAGAGCCGCAGCCATGTCGCCAACACCCTGCGCCTGTCGAAACTGCCCGAGCCGGTGCGCAAGCTGGTCAGCGAGGGCGCGGTGTCGGCCGGCCATGCTCGTGCGCTCCTGTCCGTTTCGGACCCGGAATTCATGGCGCAGAAGATCATCGACGATGGTCTGAGCGTTCGCGATATCGAGCGTATCGTGCAGGAAGAGGCGCGCGGCGAGACCAAGAGTGCCGTGCCGAGCAAGCCGAAGGCTGTGAAGGACCCGGATACGCGGGCCCTCGAGAAGGCGCTGGAGGAGGCGCTCGGCCTATCCGTCTCGATCGGGCATCGGGCGAACGGCGCGGGCGAGGTCAAGATCGGCTACAAGACGCTCGAACAGCTCGACGCGCTCTGCCATCGCCTGAAGTCCTGAGCTACTCCGCTCTAGCGGCACGCCCGAGCCGGGCCAGTGTCCAGAGGGCGCGGGTCGCAATGGCCCGACCCATCTCGGCATTCTGTCGTGTCGCCAGCACCGCATTGCCCAGAAGGCCGATGGCCTCGCCCAGTTTTGCGCTGGACCAGGCGTTCAACGCGGCTTCCGTGGTCGCGATACGCGGATAGGGCAGGCGCATCGTCGCGACGACATCCCGGACGCCGCGCCCGGCATCGATGCTCTGGCGGGCCTTCAGCAGCGTGATGGCCTGCCGCAGGACGGCGCCGAGCATCACGCCGGGGTCTAGCCCCTCGCTGCTGAGCTTGGCCTGGGCGAGGTCGAGCACCGGCAGCTTTCCCGCGAAAACCGCATCGACCAGCATCGCCTGCTCCCGTTGCGCGGTGTCGCCGACGATGGCATCGACATGCTCGACCTGAACGGCCGGGTCCATGCCGACATAGAGCAGCAGCTTCTCGATCTCGCGGCGCGAGGTCTGGCGGTCGCCGCCGAGCAGTCCCGTCAGGTGGTCGCGCGTCGTCCGGTCGATCGACTTGCCGGCCCCGCGGACCATGTCGTCGATGATCGAGCCGAGGTCGCGCGCTGCATCGCCATAACAGGGCACGGCGAGTGCCGTCTTTGCCTTCTCGCAGGCCGTGCGGACGGGGTTGTTGCGCTGCAGATCGCCGGCTTCGACGATGACCAGCGCATCCTGCGAGGGCGTGGCCAGCAGCGGCGCCAGGGCGGGCAGCAATGGCTTCGAGGTCGGCGAGACGCGGATGGCGCGACGGCCGCCGAAAAGGCCGATCGTGTTGGCCTCGTCGGCGAGCTTCAGCGGATCGGAAGCGACAGCGTCGCCGTCCATCCTGACGAGCTGGAAAGCGTCCTGAGGGTCATCGACGCTGGCCCGGGCGAGGCCTGCCGCACGTTCCGAGACGAGGCCGGCATCGGGGCCGTAGATCAGGATCAGCCGCCAGGCGGGATCGAGTCGTGCGAGGCTGCGCTCGGCCTCGTGCGCCTTGATCGCAACCATGGCGCGTCAGGAAGTGAGGTCGGCGGCGATCTGGCCCCGGACGATGGTGGCGAGGTTCTTCGCCGCGCGAACCTGTGCATCGCGCGCCGCGCGCACGGTGGCGAAGCGCTGCGAGGACCGCTCATAGGGAACGCGGACGGAGTTCGTGCCGGAGGCGAGGACCTCGGCGGTGCCGTTTCGGGTGAGCTTCCAGGTCGCGGTCGCCACCAGCACGGCCGAATCGGCGCGGCCATTGGCGTAGTCGACCGTGACGACCTGGACCGATTCGGATATCGCGGCCTCGAGCTTCGCGGTCTTCTGCGCATCCGGCTCGCCGCTGCCGTCGAGCTCGAAGACCAGCTCGTTGCGGAAATAATGGCCGATCAGGCCTTTGATCTCGGGGATTTCGATGCCGCGCAGCGCCGTCTTGACGCTGCCGCCCATCGTACTGGTGGTGTAGTCGGAATAGAGCGGCTGGAAACAGCCGCCGGCAAGGCCCGCGACCGTCAGCACGGCCGCGAGCAGGAAGCGGCGGGAGAGAGCGGCTTCAGACGACGACATTCACGATTCTCCCGGGAACCACGATGATCTTGCGGGTCGCACGTCCCTCGAGGGCCCGCTGAACGGCCTCGCTGGCGCGCACGGCCGCTTCCACGGCCACTGTATCGGCATCGGCGGCCACGGTCACTTCCGCACGCTTCTTGCCGTTGATCTGGACCGGCAGGGTAAGCTGATTGTCCTTCAACAGCGCCGGATCGACCTCTGGCCAGGAAGCCTCGCCGGCAAGGCCCTGCAGGCCCAGCACATGCCAGCATTCCTCGGCCAGATGCGGCATCATCGGCGCCACAAGCTGGGTGATGATCGTGGCAGCCTCAAGGAGCGCGAAGGCGATATCGGCATCGAGCTCGGGCTTCTCGGCCGCACCGTCCAACGCCTTACCGATGGCGTTGGTCAGCGTGTAGATATGCGCGACGCAGCGATTGAAGCCGAGCCGCTCGATATCGGCGCCGACCGCGTCGAGCGCGCGGTGGCTTGCCTTGCGCAGCGCCAGCGCGCCGTCGCCGATCGCGGCGGGCTTGCCGGCCTTGCCGCCGGTGCGCTCCGCGATCTCCGCAACCATGCGCCAGAGACGCTGGACGAAGCGGGCGGCGCCCTGCACGCCCTCGTCCGTCCAGATCACATCGCGATCCGGCGGCGAATCCGAGAGCATGAACCAGCGGGCGGTATCGGCGCCGTAGGAGGCGATGATGTCGTCGGGGTCCACGACGTTCTTCTTGGACTTCGACATCTTCTCGATCGAGCCGATTTCGATCGGCGCGCCGGTGTCGACGTCGAAGCCGCGCCGGTCGGTGCCGGAAACCTCGATGCGGACATTGCCCGGCTCGACCCAGTCGCCATTGGCGGCGCGATAGGTCTCGTGCACGACCATGCCTTGCGTGAACAGGCCGGCGAAGGGCTCGTCCAGGCCGGCATGGCCGGTCTTCTTCATCGCGCGGGTGAAGAAGCGCGAATAGAGCAGGTGCAGGATCGCGTGCTCGACGCCGCCGATATACTGGTCGACCGGCAGGAAGCGATCCACTGCCTTGCGGTCGGTCGGGCTCTCGGTGCGCCACGGATCGGTGAAGCGGGCAAAATACCAGGACGAATCGACGAAGGTGTCCATCGTGTCCGTCTCGCGGCGGGCATCCTTGCCGCATTGCGGACAGGCGACATGCTTCCAGCTCGGATGATGGTCGAGCGGGTTGCCGGGCTTCTCGAAGGAAACATCGTCCGGCAGCGTGACCGGTAGCTCGGCATCCGGTACCGGCACCGTTCCGCAGGCGGAACAGTGGATGACCGGGATCGGGCAGCCCCAGTAGCGCTGGCGCGAGATGCCCCAGTCGCGCAGGCGGAAATTGACCTTGCGCTGGCCGACCGGACGGTTGCCGCGGGTTTCGCCTTCAAGCCGGCGGGCGATCTCTTCCTTGGCTTCCGCGATGGTCAGACCGTCGAGGAAGCGGGAATTGATCATGCGGCCGTCGCCGTCATAGGCGGTGTCGGTGATGACGAAGCTCGCGGGATCGGTGCCCTCGGGCGCGACAACCGGAATATTGCCGAGACCGTATTTGTTGACGAAGTCGAGGTCGCGCTGGTCATGCGCCGGGCAGCCGAAGATGGCGCCGGTGCCGTATTCCATCAGGACGAAGTTCGCGACATAGACCGGCAGCGTCCAGTTCGGATCGAGCGGATGGACAGCGCGCAGGCCGGTGTCGAAGCCGAGCTTCTCGGCCTTGTCGATCGCTTCCTGCGCCGTGCCGGTGCGCTTGCACTCGTCGATGAAGGCCTGCAGCGACGGGCTCTTCGCTGCGATCGACCTGGCGATCGGGTGATCGGGCGCGATGGCGACGAATTTGGCGCCGAACAGCGTGTCCGGGCGGGTCGTGTAGACTTCGACCTCGTCCTGCCCGGCCCCGTTCGATTCGAGAGCGAAACGAACCAGCAGACCTTCCGAGCGGCCGATCCAGTTCTTCTGCATCAGCCGGACCTTTTCGGGCCAGCGGCTCAGGCCGTCGAGCGCGTCGTTCAGTTCCTGGCCGTATTCGGTGATCTTGAAGAACCACTGGGTCAGTTCGCGGATCTCGACCAATGCGCCCGAGCGCCAGCCGCGGCCGTCGATGACCTGCTCGTTCGCCAGCACGGTCTCGTCGACCGGGTCCCAGTTGACCTTGGCCGTCTTGCGGTCGACCAGCCCGGCCTTCAGGAAGTCCAGGAACATCTTCTGCTGGTGGCGATAATAGCTGGGGTCGCAGGTCGCGAGCTCGCGACTCCAGTCGAGCGACAGGCCCATCGATTTGAGCTGCTTGCGCATCGTCGCGATGTTCTCATAGGTCCACTCGCGCGGATGAACCCTCTTCTGCTTGGCGGCGTTCTCGGCCGGCAGGCCGAAAGCGTCCCAGCCCATCGGATGCAGCACCGAAAAACCCTTGGCGCGCTTGTAGCGCGCGACCACGTCGCCCATCGCGTAGTTGCGGACATGGCCCATATGGATGCGGCCCGACGGATAGGGAAACATCTCGAGGACGTAGTAGCTCGGCCGCGTATCGTCGTTCTTCGTCTCGAAAAGCTTGCGCTCCTCCCAGACGGTGCGCCATTTCGGCTCGGACTCTTTCGGATTGTAGCGTTCGACGGCCATGTCAGCGGGCAATTCTTGCGGGTTTGCCGGCTCCCGGAGGCAGGCCGGCGCAGGGGCTGAATGCAAAAACCGGATGTCGGAATCTTGCAACCTGCTCTAGGACACCATTGCGCGCACGCGGTCAACGGCGCCCACGGCATGAGAGGCTGGCAGATGAGCGATACGGTTACGCGTTTGGCAGAAATTCGGGCGGCGATCGGCCGCGCCGAGCGCGATTTCGGGCGTGAAGCTGGCTCGGCCGCGCTGGTCGCGGTCTCCAAGACCAAGCCGGCCGAGCAGATCATCGAGGTGCTCGAAGCAGGCCAGCGCATCTTCGGCGAAAACTATGTCCAGGAAGCCAAGGCGAAGTGGCCGGCGCTGAAGGAGCGCTTCCCGGACGCCGAATTGCACATGATCGGCCCGCTGCAGTCGAACAAGGCACGCGAGGCGGTCGAGCTCTTCGACGTCATCCAGTCGCTCGACCGCGAGAGCCTGGCGAAGGAGATCGCACGCGAGATCGCCCGGGTGGGCAAGACCCCGCGGCTCTTCGTCCAGGTCAACACAGGTGAGGAAGCGCAGAAGGGCGGCGTCATGCCCGCTGAGACGGATGCCTTCATCGCTCGCTGCCGCGAGGTTCATGGCCTCGCGATCGAGGGATTGATGTGCATTCCGCCGGCGGACGAGCCGCCCTCGCCGCATTTTGGGCTGCTCGCCAAGATCGCCGCTCGCAACGGGCTCGAGGGCCTGTCGATGGGCATGAGCGCCGATTACGAGGCGGCGATCCAGCTCGGCGCGACCTATGTGCGCGTCGGCAGCGCGATTTTCGGGGCGCGGGGCTAGGTCTTCATCGGCTCGCCGACATCGATGCGGTTGCCGTCCGGGTCTTCGAAGACGAAGGCCCGCAGGCCGTAATCCTTGTCGCGCAGGCCCTTGACGATGCGCAGGCCGCGCGCGCGGATCACGGCGTGCACGGCGTCGATATCCTCGACCATCATATGCGCGACGTTGAAGGGCGCGGCCTTGTGCCCGGGCTGGAGCGTCAGGTGCAGTTCGGCGGCGTCGCGCTTCAGGATCATGAAGCCGACGGGATCGCCGTTCTCGAAGGTTTTCCGGAAGCCCAGGGCGCCGATGTAGAAGTCGCAGGCGCGGGCCATGTCGGCGACGGGCAGCATGGCGGCAATCCGCCCGAAGCGGAACGAGGAAACCGAATCAGTCATCGCTAATCTCTGGCTGGGATGGCGCCGCGTCGCGGGACGGTGCCCGGGAGCGCAGCTGCCTGATCCGAAGATATGATCGAGACGGTGCCCGCGTCTCTCCTAGCTCACCTCACCAGGATCCGGCAATGGCGCGCCAGCCGCGGCAGCAGTTTGGCGAAGACATGGCCCTCGACGGCGACGCAGCCGGCGGTCGGGGTGAAGCCGGCGCGGGCGAGATGCCAGAAGATCGCGCTGCCGCGTCCGCGCTGCACGGGCCGGTCGTTCCAGCCGAGCTCGACGATCACATCATAGAGATGATCCTCGCGCTGCAGGCGCTCCTCGGCCTCGCCGGGCGGGCGGTCGATCAGGCGGTTGTAACGGCGATCTTTCTGATCGTCGCACCAGGCGTCGCGCGGCCCGATCCGCTTCAGCGGCAGGAGCGTGCGGGGGCGGGAAAGGCGGTCGGCCCGGTAGAAAACGCCGCGCAGCGGCAGATTCGTGCGCGGCGTGCGGCCATCGCCCTCGCGCTTCACGGTACCGATGCCCGAGCGGCCGAGCGCGCAGGGGAAGACTGCGCCGCCGGCAACGAGGAAGCCCTTGCGCCGGTCATGGACCGAGGCGAAGACGCGCAGCGAGGTCAGGTTGCGCGGTCCGCCATGCGGCGCGGCTGTATGGTTCGAGCGGTTTCTCACGGGAATTCCAGGCGGCCTCACTTGCGATGACGACTCAGCAGGCTCATGTTGCCGCAACCCTTCCGTCCGAGCGATCCGTCCATGTCCGCCGTCCATCATATCCTGCTCGTTGATGACGACCAGACCCTGCGCGACACTTTGTCCGAGCAACTGGCCCTCTACGAGGAGTTCCGGCTGTCGACGGCCGAGAACGCGACGGCGGCCATCAAGGCCGTGCAGGGCGAGCGCGTGGACCTTGCCGTGATGGATGTCGGCCTGCCCGACATGGATGGGCGCGAGGCCGTCAAGGTGATGCGCAAGAACGGCTTCAAGAGCCCGGTCGTGATGCTGACGGCACAGGGCTCGGATGCCGATACCGTGCTCGGACTCGAGGCCGGCGCCAACGACTATGTGGTCAAGCCGTTCAAGTTCGCGGTGCTGCTGGCGCGCATCCGCGCGCATCTGCGCCAGCACGAGGCGAGCGAGGACGCCATTTTTCAGGTTGGCCCCTACACGTTTCACCCGGGATCGAAGCTGCTCGTCAGCGAGAAGGGCTCCAAGACCAAGCTGACCGAGAAGGAAACGGCGATCCTGCGCTTCCTCTACCGCGCCGGCCGCAAGCCGATCGCGCGAGAGGTTCTTCTGCAGGAAGTCTGGGGTTATAACAGCCAGGTGACGACCCATACGCTCGAAACCCATATCTACCGGCTGCGCCAGAAGATCGAACCGGATCCCGGCAATGCCCGGCTGCTGGTCACCGATGCCGGCGGTTACCGGCTGAATCCCTGACGAATGGCGCTCGACGAGGACATGGCCCTACTGGCCCGGCAGCCGCTGCTGAGCCTGATGGATCGCGATGCGCTGAGACTGCTCGCCTTCGCGGCCGAAAGCCGCATCCTGCGTGCCGGCGACGTTTTGTTCCGCGCCGGCGAACCATCGGATGGCGCCGTGCTGGTGGTGTCCGGTGCCGTCGCGCTGACGATGCAGGACGATGGGAAGCCGGCGAGCGAGATCGTCGGGCCCGGAGCGTTGATCGGCGAGCTTGCGCTTTTCACCTCCGTCCCACGGCAGGTCACGGCGATCGCGCGCGAGCCGACGCAGGTGATGCGGCTGCCGCGCAGCGTGATGCGCCGCGTTCTCGGCGAATCGCCGGATTCGGCCGAGGCGATCGCTGCTGCGATCGGGGATCGGCTGCGGGGCTTCGTCGGTGAGCTCTCCGCCGTCCAGGAAGCGCTGAGCGCGATCGATCGGAAGTAAGCTGTCCGCTCAGGACGATGGCGGATGCCGGGCAGCACGGATCGCGGCGAAGCGCGGCCAGAGGATGTTGATGCACAGCCCGGACATGACGAGCGCGGCTGCGGCGAACTTCCAGCCCGGCAGAGGCTCCCCGAGCCAGATCGCCGCGGCACCCATGCCGAAGATTGGCACAAGCAAAGCCGTCGGCGCGACGGTTGCGGCGGCATAGCGCGAGAGCAGCCAGCCCCAGACCGCATAGCCGAACATGACGTTGCCGACCGCCTGCCAGATCGCCGCGGCCCAGGCGACGGCGGGAGCATGGGTGAGACCGTCGCGGATCGCCGGCCAGCCCTCGATCATCAAGGACAGCGCGACCAGCGGCGGGATCGCGAACAGGCTGGTCCAGACGACATAGGCGAGCATGTCGACCTTGGGCGTGCTGCGCGCGACGATGTTGCCGGCAGCCCAGCAAACGGCCGCGCCGAGTACCAGGATGATGCCGAGCGGCGTGGTCGAGCCGTCGGTGTGCCAGAGGATGACGCCGATTCCGACACCGGCGAGGAGGAGGCCAGCGATCTGGAAGGGCTGCACGCGCTCATGCGTGATCGCGGCTGCCAGCAGGATCGTGAAGAAGGGCTGCGATTGCACCACGAGCGAGGCAAGGCCCGGCGCGATAGAACCCTTGATCGCGAAGAAGAGCAGGCCGAACTGGCCGGCGCCGATCAGCACGCCATAGGCGGCGAGCTTGCTCCAGGGCGCGTCCGGCCGCTTGAGGAAGAACACCGCTGGCAGCAGCGCAAAGGTGAAGCGCAAGGCGGCGAAGAGCAGCGGCGGGAAATGCTCGACGCCGATATGGATGACGACGAAATTCGTGCCCCAGACGACCATCACCGCCAGCGTGAGCAGCGCGTCTCGGAATGAGAGTGTCGTGGGGAGAGCTGGCTGCACGGGACTGGCTTCGCCTGACGTTTCGCGAAGGCCAGTAACATGCGGAACGACCCCGTCGTTAGGGCGGGCCGGCATGGCTGAGGGGCCCGCGCGACATGGAAAGCCGCGGTCGGAGCCCCTCAGAGTTCCAGCGTCACCGTGACCGGGACATGGTCGGAGGGGCGCTCCCAGCCGCGGGCCTCGCGCAGGAAGGTGAGGTCGCGCAAAGCCGGCTTCAGCGCGTCCGAGAGCCAGATATGGTCGAGCCGGCGGCCTTTGTTGGAGGCTGCCCAGTCCTGCGCGCGGTAGCTCCACCAGGAATAGAGCTTTTCAGGCTCGGGGCGCAGCGTGCGCGCCGCGTCGGTCCAGCCGAGCTCGCTGCGCAGCTTCTCCAGCGTCGTCGTCTCGATCGGAGTGTGGCTGACCACGTCGAGCAGCTGCTTGTGGCTCCAGACATCGTGCTCATAGGGCGCGATGTTGAGGTCGCCGACGAGGATCGCGGGCCGGTCGGTCGGCTTCTTCGTCACGCCCCAGGTGCCGATCTCGTCGAGGAAGGCGAGCTTGTGGGCGAATTTGTCGTTCTTCGCGGGGTCGGGGATGTCGCCGCCGGCGGGGATGTAGAAATTATGGATGGCGATGCCGGCGGCGGGGCCGGCCGCCTTGTCGAGCGTCACCGTCATATGCCGGGCATCGTTGCGGCCGCACATCGACATCGCCTCCTTTTCGCTGAAGGGCAATTTCGAGACGATGGCGACGCCGTTATAGCCCTTCTGGCCGATGAAGGCCTGGTGGACATAGCCGAACTGGTGGAAGGCCTTGGCCGGGAACTGCTCGTCCGGCGTCTTGGTCTCTTGCAGGCAGAGCACGTCGGGGGCGTAGGTGGCGAGGTACTCGCCGACCATGCCGATGCGCAGGCGGACGGAATTGATGTTCCAGCTGGTGACGGTGAGTTGCACGCGAGGATTCCGGCGGTGAGGAGGCCGGAAACTGGGTCGCCCGGGCCCAAAAGGCAAGCCGTTTTCGGCCTGCCGGGCGCCGTCAGAGCTTGCGCTGGTAGTCGATCACGAAATTCTGCGGATCGGGCCGGCGGCGAGTGTCAAGATTGTAAAGCGAGATCGACGTCTCGTAGCCCTGCGGGTCGACGACGACCCATTGCCTGAGCTCGTTGGCGACGAGGTCGAATTTCAGCGTGATCTTGGAGGTGCCGCCCAGCGTCGAACGGTCCTCCAGCCGGACCGTGAGCAGGTCGCCATCGACGCTGGCGCCCTTGAGCGTACCTTCGCGCGCCAGGTCCATCTTCTCGCGCACGAGGAACTTCAACGGCGTCTGGCCGATCGAGTAGATGTCCTGCGTCGCGAGGCGCTTGTCGCGGATGGCGACGGAGGTGCCGTCCGCGATCACCTCCGTGGTCGTCGGCGGCTCGTATTCGAAGCGCATCTTGCCGGGGCGCTGGATATAGATGCGCCCCTCCAGGCGCCGCCCGTTGGAGGCGTGCTGGATGAAGTTGCCCTGCAAGGTGGTGAAGCTGTTGAGATAGGCATTCAGCCGCTCGACGGCCTCTTCCTGCGTCGCGGGGGCGACTTGCCTGCCTTTGACGGGAGCAGCAGCGGACTTCGCCGCCTCAGCCGTCGGGGCTGCCACGGCAGGGGCGTTCGAGGCGGCAGCCTGAACCGCAGGGGCTTCCGTGGCGGCGCCGCGCGCCTGGCCGAGCCCCGGCGGCCGGGGTGGCGGTAGAACGAGGCGCGGTGCGGCCGGTTTCGCGGCCGCGGGCTTCGGCGGCTGAAGCTGAAGCGGCTGGGCCGCCAGCGGGGCAGCCGCCAGCGCGCAGCCGACGATCGTCGTCAGCAGGACCGAAGCCCGAACGGTCGGGGTCAATCTGTCGAGCAAGGCTGCTCCATTCCTTGTGCCGCGGCCATCCCTGCCGAAAGCCTGAACGATCGCTGGTGCGGGAGTCGAGGCCGTTCCCGACCTCATCTGCCTATTCCAACGTCTGGTCTACTGCGGAGGTTGCAGCATCGTCATGGCAATTTGAGGACTGGCGCCGGTGCCTGCAAGGGCGGGCGGCCCTCGCAAGCCTCATTCGTCGTGCTGATTCTGGCTCTCGACGAGAATTTCGCGTTTCCCTGCGTGGTTAGCGGGTCCGACGATGCCCTCGTTCTCCATGCGCTCCATGATCGAGGCGGCGCGGTTGTAGCCGATCTGGAGGCGGCGCTGGATATAGGAGGTCGAGGCCTTCTTGTCGCGCAGCACGACCGCCACAGCCTGCTCGTAGGGGTCGTCGCTCTCGACCGAGCCCATGCCGGTCTTGTCGAAGACGGCACCATCCTCGTCCTCGCCGGCTTCCTCCTCCTCGGAGGTGACGGCATCGAGATATTGCGGCCGGCCTTGCGTCTTGAGATGGGCCACGACCTTCTCGACCTCGCTGTCCGAGACGAAGGGGCCGTGGACGCGGGTGATGCGCCCGCCACCGGCCATGTAGAGCATGTCGCCTTGGCCGAGCAGCTGCTCGGCGCCCATCTCGCCGAGGATCGTGCGCGAGTCGATCTTGCTCGTGACCTGGAAGGAGATGCGGGTCGGGAAGTTCGCCTTGATCGTGCCGGTGATGACGTCGACCGAGGGGCGCTGGGTCGCGAGCACGACATGGATGCCGGCGGCACGCGCCATCTGGGCGAGACGCTGGATCGTGCCCTCGATCTCCTTGCCGGCGACCATCATCAGGTCGGCCATCTCGTCGACGATGACGACGATATAGGGCAGAGGCTCGAGGTCCATGACCTCCTCCTCGTAGATCGCCTCGCCGGAATGCTTGTCGAAGCCGGTCTGGACGGTCCGGGTGATCACCTCGCCGGCGGCCTTGGCCTCGCCGACCCGGGCATTGAAGCCGTCGATGTTGCGCACCGAGAGCTTCGACATCTTCTTGTAGCGCTCTTCCATCTCGCGCACCGCCCATTTGAGGGCGACGACCGCCTTTTTGGGATCGGTGACGACGGGGGTGAGCAGATGCGGGATGCCGTCATAGACGGAGAGCTCCAGCATCTTGGGATCGACCATGATCAGGCGGCACTCCTCCGGCTTCAGCCGGTAGAGGATCGAGAGGATCATGGTGTTGATCGCGACGGACTTGCCCGAGCCGGTGGTGCCGGCGACGAGCAGATGCGGCATGCGGGCGAGATCGGCGATCACCGGTTCGCCGCCGATGGTCTTGCCGAGGCAGAGCGCGAGCTTGTGCTTGGTCGCCTCGAAATCCTGGCTGGCCAGCAACTCGCGCAGGAAGACGGTCTCGCGGCGGGTGTTGGGCAGTTCGATGCCGATCGCGTTCTTGCCCTGCACCACCGCGACGCGCGCCGATACCGCGCTCATCGAACGCGCGATGTCGTCGGCGAGAGAGATCACCCGGGAGGATTTCGTGCCCGGCGCAGGCTCAAGCTCGTACAAGGTCACGACCGGACCAGGGCGCACCTGCGAGATTTCGCCGCGCACGCCGAAATCCTCGAGCACGCCTTCGAGCAGCGTGGCGTTCTGCTCCAGCGCATCGGTCGAGACCGCGTTCGCTGCGACCTTCTTCGGCTCGGCCAGATAGGTCAGCGGCGGCAATTCGAACGAGTCGCGGTCGAGCAGGGAGGGCTGGGCCTCGCGCTGCATGCGCTTGCCGGGCTTCGGCGCGGCGCGCGGCATGGCCACGCGCGGAGCGTTGAGATCGCGCAGATCCTGCGGCTCGTCGTCGAGATCGAAAGGTGCGTCGTAATCGTCGGTCGCCCGGCCGGGCGTGGTGGGGCGGGCACCGGGCAGGGGCTCGGGATCGAAATCGGGCAGGCCGCGGCGCCCGGCCGGCGCCTCGCCGAATTGCGGCTCGCGGCGAACGCGGCCGTTGTCACGGGTCGGAACCAGGCCGGTATCGACGGCCGGCTCGGGCGGCTGCGGCAGGCGGCGCAGGATCGCGGCCCGCAGCGCCATCGCGCCATGGGCGAGCCAGCCGATCAGGATGACGGCGATGCCGGGCTCGTCGTCGCGGCGCTCGTCGCTGTCGGACCAGTTGTCCTCGGCCTCGTCGCTGTCGAGAACCGGGTCCTCGTCGGTGACGAAGCCGAAGCCGGCGGCGGCGGTGACGGCGAGAATGGCGATGCCGGCATAGAGGAAGCCGACAAGGCTGCCGACGGCTCCGCCGGCGATGCCCGCAATATTGCGCGTGCCGAAGAGCAGGCCGTCGCCGATCACGCCGCCCATGCCGGTGGGCAGCGGCCAGCGCGGGGTCGCGGGCAGGGCGCTGGCGACGGCGGCAGTCGCAGCGACGCCGATGACCCAGAGGCCGAGCTTCAGCGCGCCACGATCGAAGATGTGGAAGCGGACGAGCCGGAGCGCCCAGATCACCGGCGGAAACAGCAGGGCGATGACGCCGAGGCCGATGAGCTGCATCAGGAGATCGGCGACCATGGCGCCGGGGCGGCCGAGCCAGTTGCGGATGGCGCCGCTGGTGGCGTTGTTGAGACTGGGGTCGTCGACCGACCAGCTCGCCAGCGCCGTGGAGATGGCGATCATCAGGGCGAGAACGCCCATTCCGGTCAGCTCCGAGGCGCGGCGCGACAGGAACTCGCGCACCGGGTCAGGCAGGCGGTCCATGAGCGATTGGGAGCGGCGGATCGTGCGCATGCGGTTTCGGGTCTTGTCCGGACTGTCGGGCCGCACCATTCGGCCATCAGCGGAAGGTTAGGAAGCCGAGGTTAAGACCCGCTTAACCTTGAACCGCGCTCGCCGGTTCCTGCCGCCGATTGTCGGGAGCGGATGGAACGGATCGCGGTGCGCCGCCTTTGAGTTCGAGACGGAAAGGAGGTGTTCCATGACCGTATCGAAGACCGTTCAAGCCCGGATCGCCCGGATTTGGCGCGGCCGCACGACGCGCGTCAAGGCCGATGCCTACGCGGTCTATCTGAGGAGCGAGGGCGTGGCGCCCTTGCTGGAAAAGGCACTGGGCGCGCAGATGTTCCGGGAGGATCGCGAGACCGAGAGCGAATTCGTCACGATCTCCTATTGGGAGAGCATCGAGGCGATGTCGCGCTTCGCCGGCCCCGATCCACGCCGCATTCATCACCTGGCGCGTGATGCCGAATTCCTGATCGAGCTGCCCGACGGCGTACGGGTCCTCGAGATCGTCGTGAACGAGCCGGGTTGACGCCAAGAAAAACCCCGGCAGTTGCCCGCCGGGGTCGAGGTACCGCCGAAGCGGTGGGAGGATCACATGTTGTAGGCGCGCTCGCCATGCTCGGCGATGTCGAGGCCCTCGCGCTCCTGGTCCGAGGTGACGCGCAGGCCGACCACCGCATCGATGATCTTGAACAGGACGAAGGAGCCGACGCCGCACCAGATGACGGCGACGGCGACCGCGACGAACTGCTTCCAGACCTGGGCGCCCATCGCGTAATCGGCGACGCCGACGCCACCCAGCGCCGGGGCGACGAAGATGCCGGTGCCGATCGAGCCGATGATGCCGCCGACGCCGTGGACGCCGAAGACATCGAGCGAATCATCGTAGCCGAGCGCGTTCTTCACCGTGGTGCAGAAGAAGAAGCAGACCACGCCTGCGATCGCGCCGAGCACGATCGCGCCCATCGGGCCGACGAGGCCGGCAGCCGGGGTGACCGCGACCAGGCCGGCGACGATCCCTGAGAGCATGCCGAGCAGCGAGGGCTTGCCCTTGACGATCCATTCGATGAAGAGCCAGCCCAGCGCCGCTGCGGCGGTCGCCGTGAAGGTATTGATCATGGCAAGCGCCGCGCCGGCGGTGGCCTCGAGGTTCGAGCCGGCATTGAAGCCGAACCAGCCGACCCAGAGCACGGCGGTGCCGATGAAGGTCATCGTCAGCGAGTGCGGCGACATCAGTTCCTTGCCGTAGCCGATGCGCTTGCCGATCACCAGCGCGCCGACGAGCGCGGCGATGCCGGCATTGATGTGGACGACCGTGCCGCCGGCGAAGTCGAGCGCGCCGAGGGTGAAGAGATAGCCTTCCGAGAACCAGACCATGTGCGCCATCGGAAAATAGACGAAGGTCGCCCACAGCACGACGAAGAGCAGCAGCGCCGAGAACTTCATGCGCTCGACGAAGCCGCCGACGATCAGCGCAGGCGTGATCATGGCGAAGGTCATCTGGAAGCAGATGAAGACATATTCGGGGATCACCACGCCCTTGGTGAAGGTGTCCGAGGTCGTCTCATTGGTGACGCCGGCCAGGAAGGCCTTGGAGAAGGAGCCGATGAAGCTGGTCAGCGAGCCGCCGCCGGTGAAGGCGAGGCTGTAGCCATAGACGACCCAGACGATGCACATCACGGCGGCGGTGGCCGTGACCTGACTCATCACCGAGAGCATGTTCTTCGAGCGGGCGAGGCCGCCATAGAACAGCGCCAGGCCGGGCAGCGTCATGAACAGCACGAGCAGCGTCGAGACCAGCATCCAGGCGGTGTCGCCCTTGTTGGGAACGGCAGCGGCAGCCGGCGCCTGTGCCAGCGCGGTGCTGACCGAGAGTGCGGCGAGAGCGAGGCCGGCCGATCCGGCCCGCAGCGAGGTCCTGAGAATCATCGTCGAAAACTCCTGGAGGGGGCGGGGCTCAGAGCGCGTCGGCATCGGTCTCTCCGGTGCGGATGCGCACGGCCTTCTCGATCGAGGAGACGAAGATCTTGCCGTCACCGATCTGGCCGGTGCGGGCGGCGGCTGTGATCGTCTCGATCACCCGCTCGACGAGATCGTCGGAGACGGCGACCTCGATCTTGATCTTCGGCAGGAAGCTCACCGCGTATTCGGCGCCGCGGTAGATTTCGGTGTGGCCCTTCTGGCGGCCGTAGCCCTTCACCTCGGTCACGGTCAGGCCGTGAACGCCGACGGCGGTGAGCCCATCGCGCACCTCCTCCAGCTTGAACGGCTTGATGATCGCCATCACGATTTTCATGTGCTGGGCTTCCCGTTTGCGCCGCCCGGTCGTCAGCCCCGGCGATCTCGTTGCACCTCTCGCGCCTGCGGGACCGCAGTTGCGTCGCAACATGCAATTCAAGGGACGTGCCAACGCGCTCCCGGAGCGGCAAAGCCGCATCCAGAGGCGAAATCATGCAGGAGAAGCGGGAAGAACCGTCGAGTCTGCCTAATAATAAGGCAATCGTCTGGTTTCTGCGCAGCTGCCTGAAATCGGGTCAGCCGAGATCAGGCCGAGGTCGGACGAGGCCTTCCTGCGCCACTGACGCCACCAGGCGGCCCTGCCGATCGAAGATGAGACCGCGCGAGAAGCCGCGCGCACCGGAGGTCGAGGGGCTGTCCTGCGAATAGAGCAGCCAGTCGTCGGCCCGGAACGGGCGATGGAACCACAGGGCGTGGTCGAGACTCGCGGCCTGGATCTTCTGGTCGAAGACCGTCGCGCCATGGGCGATCAGGCTGGAATCGAGCAGGAGCAGGTCGGAGGCGTAGGCGAGCACGCTCTGGTGGAAGGCCGGCTCGTCGGGCAGTGGCTCGATCGCCCGGATCCAGACGTTGAACTTCGGCTCCAGGTTGACGCTGCCGCGATAGCGTTCGAGCTCGACCGGGCGGATCTCGATCGGCCGCTTGCGCTGGTAGAAGGTCTGGAGCGGATTGGGCTGCGGCGAATTGAACAGTTTCGCCATCTCCTCGCGATCCGGCAGCTCTTCCGGCATCGGTACCTTCGGCATCGGCATCTGGTGCTCGTAGCCGGGCTCATCGACATGGAAGGAGGCCGACATCGCAAAGATCGCCTCGCCCTTCTGGATGGCGAGCACGCGCCGCGTGGTGAAGGAGCGGCCGTCGCGCAGGCGGTCGACCTCGTAGACGATCGGCACTTCGGGGTCGCCCGCCAGCAGGAAATAGGCATGCAGCGAATGCGGCTGCCGATCCTCGACCGTCTTGCAGGCGGCATAGAGCGATTGTGCGATCACCTGCCCGCCGAAGACGCGCGGCCAGGTCGATTTCGGGCTGCGACCGCGGAACAGGTTGCGCTCGAGCGGTTCGAGGTCGAGAATCGCCGTCAGGGAGGCGCTGATCTGGGACATGGTCGGCGGCATCGCGGTCAGGTTGACGGAGCGGCCGGCGGCCCGCACAGGGACAGCCGGTTTCGCCTGGCATCAGCACCGAGGCATCCCGTGGCGTCAAGTCGACGCGGAGAGAAGGACGGCATGGCTATCGAACAGGGCAACAGCGCCATGCGCATCGTCATCGCGGGCGGCGGCATCGCCGGGCTGGCGCTGGCTCTGGCGCTGAAGCAGGGGTTGGGCGAGGATTTCGCGGTGATCCTGGCCGATCCGGCGCTGGCGGCTGCACCGCGCGCCGATAACCGCGCCTATGCGGTCGCGGCCGGCGGGCGGGCGATGCTGGAGACGCTCGGCATCTGGGAGACGATCGCCCATACCGCCCAGCCGATGCTGGAGATGATCGTCTCGGACAGCCGGACCGAGGACGCCGTCCGACCGGTCTTCCTCACCTTCGATGGCGAGGTCGAGCCCGGCCAACCCTTTGCCCATATGGTCGAGAATGCAGCGCTGGTCGCGGCCTTGAAGGCAGCTTGCGAGGAGGCCGGTGTCGAACTCCGCAGTGCTGGCGTGCGCCGCTTCACCGCTGATGATACGGCGGTCGAGATCGCTTTCGGAGACAAAACCAGCTGCGAGGCAGCCTTGCTCGTCGCGGCCGATGGCGCCCGCTCCAAGCTGCGCGAACAGGCTGGCATCGGCTGGGTCGGCTGGGATTACGGCCAGTCCGGCATTGCCGCGACGATCGGCCACGAGCGGCCTCATCAGGCACGGGCCGTCGAGCATTTTCTGCCGTCGGGGCCTTTCGCGATCCTGCCGCTGGCCGATGGCGGCAGGCTCGGGCATCGCTCCTCGATCGTCTGGACCGAGCGGAAGGAGAATGTCGGACCGCTGCTTTCGCTCGACGCCCAGGACATGCTGGCCGAGATCGAGCGGCGTTTCGGGCTTGAACTCGGCGAGATCGCCCTTGAAAGCGCGGTGAGCGCGCATCCACTCGGCTTCGGCGTGGCCCGGCGTTTCGTCGGCGAGCGTCTGGCCCTGCTGGGCGATGCCGCGCATCTGATCCACCCGATCGCCGGACAGGGGCTCAATCTGGGCCTGAAGGACGTCGCGGCTTTGGCCGAGGCCATCGTCGACGCGGCCCGGCTGGGTCTCGACCCCGGCTCGGCCGACGTGCTGGAAGATTACGAGAAGGCGCGCCGCTTCGACACCGCGGCGATGGGCGCGGTGACTGACGGGTTGAATCGTCTGTTCTCGAACGATGCGACGCCGGTCAGGCTGGCACGCGATCTCGGGCTCGGTCTGGTCGACCGAATGCCGGGGCTGAAGCGCTTCTTCATCCGCGAGGCGGCGGGCGTCGCCGGCGCGACGCCACGGCTGCTGCGGGGCGAGGCGCTTTGACTGTCATGTGCTGCCGGGGAACGGCGTGAGCCTCAATCTTCCAGCTGGCGTGCTTCTTCCGGCAGCATGATCGGGATGCCGTCGCGGATCGGATAGGCCAGCTTGGCAGGGCGGCTGATCAGCTCCTGCTTCGCAGCATCGTATTCCAGCGTCGCCTTGGTCAGCGGGCAGACCAGGATTTCGAGCAGCTTCGGGTCGATGCGGGTGGTCGTGTCGGCTTCGCCGGTCATCGGTCTTTCCGTTCAAAAAGTGCATCGGACCGAAAAGCGGATGCCGCCTTCCGGTCCGATGTCATCACACTCAGCCTAGATCGCTTCGCGCGTAGCGCACTCGACAATCTAGTGCTTGCGCGGCAGGTCGGCCAGCATGCCGGCTGCTACCATCAGTTTCGGCAAGGTGAGACCGGAGCTGGTGATCGCGTTGATCGTGGTGCGGGTGCGTTCCGCATCCTCGCCGCGCTCCGCCAGCCAGCTTTCCAGCGTGCCCTGGCCCTTGGCCGAGGCCGAAACCTCCTGCGTCAGGCTGGAATGGGCGTCGTCCAGCGTCTCGATCGCCCGTTCGCGAGCAAGGCGCTCGTAATCGTCCGTCGCCGGCACGGCGGCGGCCGCCGCCTTGAGACTCGACAAGCCGAATTGCGCATCGATGCCGAAATGGATGCGGGCGACCTCGCCGATCCTGCGCTTGCTGCGCTCGGCGATATCGACGATGTCGGTCGCCTCGGCCAGCGCCGGCAGGCTGGCAACGCGAGCGGCCAACGCTTCCGGCACCCCTTCCGAGGAGAGCACGGCGATGCGCGCGAGCCTTGCCTGCGAAGCGGCCTCCGGCAGCAGGCTGCCGAGTTCCTCCGACAGTTCCCTCACGCCCTTGGCGTAATGCGCGATGGTCTGCTCGATCGTGCCGGGCTTGGCGACGCCGCGCCGCAGGAACCAGCCCATCCGGTTGGTGACGAGTTCCTGCGCGGCGCCGTAGAGGCCGAGCTGGGTCTTGCCCGGGATCTTCGCGTCGAGCGCATCGATTTCGCCGTTGAGCGCGATGAGGTCGAAGGAATCGCGCGCGATCGCGTAGGCCGCGGCGATGGCCGGCGCGTCCGAGCGGGTCAGTGCTGCCAGCACCGGCACGAGCGCCGGGCCGCCACGGTTGACGATGGCGTTGGCGAGCTGCGTCGCCACGATCTCGCGGCGCAGCTTGTGGCTGGCGATCGCATCCGGATAGGCCTCGCGCAGCGCCTTCGGAAAATAGCGCACGAGTTCGGTCGCGAGATAGGGATCGTCCGGCACCGAGGATTCGAGCAGCGCGTCGTGCACTGAAAGCTTGGCATAGGCGAGCAGCACCGCGAGCTCCGGCCGGGTCAGGCCTTCGCTGCGCTTCTCGCGTTCGGCGAGCTGGGCATCGCTCGGCAGGTACTCGACCGCGCGGTCGAGCCGGCCATCCTTCTCCAGCGTCTGCATCAGGAAGCGCAGGCCCGGCGTTGCGGCCGATCCTTGCGCCTCCGTCAGCGAAAGCGCCAGCGTCTGCAGGTAGTTGTTGCGCAGGACGAGGTCGCCGACCTCGTCGGTCATCGCGGCCAGCAATTCGTTACGCTTGTCTTCCTTCAGGCGACCGTCCTTCACCGGGCCGGCGAGCGCGATCTTGATGTTGACCTCGACGTCGGAGGTGTTGACGCCGGCGGAGTTGTCGATCGCGTCGGTGTTGATCCTGATGCCCTTGCGGGCCGCCTCGATGCGGCCACGCTGGGTGACGCCGAGATTGGCGCCCTCGCCGACGACCCGCGTCCTGAGATCGTTGCCGGTGATGCGGATCGGATCATTGGCGCGGTCGCCGACCTGGGCGTCGGTCTCGTCGGAGGCGCGGATATAGGTGCCGATGCCACCGAACCAGAGCAGGTCGACGCGGCTTTTAAGGATCGCCGTCATCAGCTCGGGCGGCGAAACCTCCTTCTTGTCGAGATCGAGCAGCGCCCGAACTTCCGGGGAAAGCGGGATGCTCTTGGCCTGGCGCGAGAACACGCCGCCGCCCTTCGAGATCAGGCTCTTGTCGTAATCGGACCAGGACGAGCGCGGCAGCTTGAACAGGCGCTGGCGCTCAGCCAGGGACTTCGCCGTGTCCGGGTCGGGATCGAGGAAGATGTCGCGGTGGTCAAAGGCCGCGACCAGCTTGATCGCCGGCGAGAGCAGCATGCCGTTGCCGAAGACGTCGCCCGACATGTCGCCGACGCCGGCGACGGTGAAGGGCGTTGTCTGGATGTCGATATCGACCTCGCGGAAATGGCGCTTTACCGCTTCCCAGCCGCCGCGGGCCGTGATGCCCATGCCCTTGTGGTCATAGCCTTGCGAGCCGCCGGAGGCGAAGGCGTCGCCGAGCCAGTGATGCTTCTCCAGCGAGATCGCGTTGGCGGTGTCGGAGAAGGTCGCCGTGCCCTTGTCGGCGGCGACGACGAGGTAAGGATCGTCGCCGTCATGACGCACCGTATCCGGCGGCGGGACGATGGTCTCGCCGTCGAGATTGTCGGTGAGCTCGAGCAGGTTGCGGATGAAGATGCGGTAGCTCTCGGTGCCCTCGGCGAGCCAGGCGGCGCGGTCGGAGGCCGGCGGAAGCTGCTTCGGGAAGAAGCCGCCCTTGGCGCCGACCGGCACGATCACCGCGTTCTTGACCTGCTGCGCCTTGACCAGGCCGAGCACCTCGGTGCGGAAATCCTGCGGCCGGTCCGACCAACGCAGGCCGCCGCGGGCGACCTTGCCGAAGCGCATATGGATGCCCTCGACGCGTGGCGAATAGACGAAGATCTCGTAGAGCGGGCGCGGCAGAGGCAGGCCGTCGACCCTGGCGCAGTCGAACTTGAAGGTGATGGTCTGGCGCGGCTGGCCGTCGGGGCCGATCTGGAAGAAGTTGGTGCGTAGCGCAGCATCGACCAGGTTGACGAGGCGGCGCAGGATGCGGTCGTCGTCGAGGCTGGTGACGGCGTCGAGTGCCTCCTCGATCTCGGCATGCTTCTGGGCCATGCGCTGCTCGCGCTCGCTCGCCGCGATGCGCGGGTCGAACTTTGCGGCGAAATAGGCGACGAGCCCCGAGGCGATATCGGGATGGCTGGTCAGGGCGTCGGCGATATAACCCTGAGCATAGGGCGCGCCGGCCTGGCGCAGATAGCGGCCGAAGGCGCGCAGCAGGGCCGCTTCCCGCCAGGCGAGGCCAGCGGCGAGCACGAGCTGGTCGAAGCGATCGGATTCGGCGAGGCCGCGGAACTGCGCCATCAGCGCCGCCTCGATGGTCGGATCGAGATGCTCGATATCGATCTCGCCGTCGTCGGCGCGCTCCAGCGTCATGTCGTGCAGCCAGATGCGGACAGTGTCGCCATTGCCTTGCGGCATGACGTTGTAGGTCCGCTCGTTGACGACGCGGAAGCCCATGTTCTCCAGTACCGGAACACGGGCGGAGAGCGAGATCGGCGCGCCGCGCGAGAACACCTTGAGATTGGCGCGCTTGGCGTCGTCGCCCTCGCGCCGGTAGAGATTGACGGCACGACTCCGCTCCGGCGTGAGCTGCTGGAGCATCTCGATATCGACGAGCGCGTCAGCCGCCGAGAAGCGCTCGCGATAGGCGGCGCCGAAGGCCGCGGCATAGCGCTCGGCCAGCGCACGGGCGGCCGGGCCGGCCTTCTCCTGGTCGAGCACGTCCTTCAGCCCATCGCCCCAGGTGCGGACGATGGCGCTGATGCCGGATTCCAGCGTGGCGCGTTCGACGCGCGGGGTTTTGCCCTCGTCCCGGCCGATGATGTAGTGGGTGCGCGAGAGCGGCCCCTCGGGATAGGCGGGATAGGCGGCGGAGAGGCGCCCACCATAGACCCGCGCCAGGAAATCGCCGACGCGCTGGCGCACGGTGGTGTCGTAGCGGTCCTTCGGGATGAAGACGAGGATCGAGACGAAGCGGTCGAACTCGTCGACACGGGCGAGCGCGCGGATGCGCGGCCGCTCGGTGAGCTGCAGGATGTCGAGGGCGAACTGCTCCAGCGTCGCCACGTCGATCTGGAAGAGCTCGTCGCGCGGATAGGCGTCGAGCACATTCATCAGCGCCCGGCCGGAATAGCTCGCCGGGTCGAAGCCGATATTCTTGGCGACGCGCGCGACCTTCAGCCGCAGATAAGGAATGGCCCGGGCCGAGCCGGTATAGGCGTTCGAGGTCAGCAGGCCGACGATGCGCAACTCGCCGTCGAGCCTTCCATCCGGCGTGAACAGCTTGACGCCGACATAGTCGAGATGAACGCGGCGATGGACCAGGCTCTTGACGTTGGCCTTGGTGATGATCAGCGCCTGCGGCTTGGCCAGGAAGGAGCGCAGCTCGGGTGTCACCGTGACCAGTTCGCGGCCCTTGCGCAGGACCTTGACCGTCGGGTCGCGGAGAATGCCGAGGCCCGAACCCTCGATCGGGTCGGCCGCGACATCGCCGCCGGGGAAGCGGTAGGCGCGAATGCCAAGCAGGGTGAAATTGTCGCCGGCGATCCATTCGAGGAATTGCAGCGCCTCGTTGATCTCGTCCTCCGGCAGCGGCGGCGGATTGGCGCGGTAGGCCTGGATCACCTCGGTGATGCGGCCGCGCATCGCGGCCCAATCGTCGACCGCCAGCGCGACATCAGCATAGACGCGCTCGAGCCCGATGCGCAGCTTTTCGCGCGCCTCCGGCGTGTCGATGCGCGGGACGTGGATATGGAGCAGGCTCTCCCGGCGCGTGCCTTCGGGCGCGCGGCCGGCGGCTTCGCCGGCGAGCGAGGCGAACTTGCCCTTGGCGTCGCGGGCGACCGCGAGGATCGGATGGGCAACGAGGCGCGGCTCGTGACCCTGTTCCTGCAGTTCGGCCAGCGTCGAATCGAGCAGGAACGGCTTGTTGTCGTTGACGACCTCGAGAACGGTGAGTTGGTTCCTGCGCTCGCCCTCGCCGAATTCCTCGTCACGGAAACGCAGGTTGATCGTCTCGGGCTTGCGCGGCTGGGCGAGGTGCTCGAAGGCCGCGGCCGCGGTGTGAGCCAGCATTTCGGCCGGCAGGGCCTCGAGATCCTCGGCGACGGAACGGCCAAAGAGCAGGCGGGGGAACTCGGCGGGCATCGAACTCTTCAGTCCGGTGGCTGCGGCCTCGATCGCTGCGATTGCACTCGCAGTCGCGTTCGTCACCCGTTTGCCCATATCCCAACCCCAGTTGTTTTGCCGCAGCGATGACATAGGCTGCGGAGCCTTTCAACTTGCCGTGCCTGAAAAAGCGGCAAACTGACGCTCCCCCGACTCGACAGGACACACCATGGCAACAAAGCATGACAAACCCAAGGTGGGAGAAGAGCCGGCGCGGCAGGATTCGCCCCCGAGCGTGATGGCTCTGGATCTGAAGCCCGGTGCGCTCTCGGCCGAGAACCAGGCCTATTTCGCGAAATGCCAGGAGAAGCTCGGTTTCGTGCCGAATGTGCTGACCTCCTATGCGCATGACGATGCCAAGCTCACGGCCTTCGCCGCCTTCTACAACGACCTGATGCTGGCGCCTTCCGGCCTGTCGAAGCTGGAGCGGGAGATGATCGCGGTGGCGGTCTCCAGCGTGAACCGTTGCTATTATTGCCTCACCGCCCATGGTGCGGCGGTGCGCCAGCTCTCGGGCGATCCCGTGCTGGGCGAATTGCTGGTGATGAACTATCGGGCAGCGGATCTCTCGGTGCGGCACCGCGCCATGCTCGATTTCTCGGTCAAGCTGACGGAAACCCCGCATCTCGTCGGGGAAGAGGATCGCGAAGGCCTGCGCAAGGCAGGTTTCAACGCGCGCGACATCTGGGATATCGGCGCCGTCGCGTCCTTCTACAACATGTCGAACCGGATGGCCTCGGCGGTCGATATGCGGCCCAACGCCGAGTATCACCGGCAGGTGCGGTGAGCCGGGTTCCGGCGCGCCGGCCGCGAGCATTGCCACAAAAGAAAAACGGCCGGCGCAATGCCAGCCGCTAGTTGGCCCCGACTCGGTGGCCCGGCTCCGCCCGAACTCCGGGGGGCTGGGGGGCTGACAAACCGGTGATCAGCGAAACCGGGCCGTCGAGGCAACGAGGAGAGTTGAACGGCGCAACTTGGCGCTCGCTTGACGCGTTCGCGGCGAAAATGGGGCAATCGCCGTGAGGGCTCGACTCGCGCGCGAATGTGATTGCTGCGCCGGCATCCCTTGCCAGCGCAGGACTGCGGGCGCATCATCCCGGAATGATTTGGTGAGGCCCCGGACAGGGAGGCGCCATGAGCGAAAGCGAAACGCCGCAATCGCAAGCCGCCGGTGCGGTCGTCAATTTCCCGGTGCCGGCGCGTCCGGCGCCCGTGACCTTCGACCGGCGCGAACTCAGCGAATTGCTCAACCTCTATGGCCGCATGGTCGCGGCCGGCGAATGGCGCGACTACGCCATCGATTTCCTGAAGGACAAGGCACAGTTCTCGGTGTTCCGGCGCTCGTCGGAGATGCCGCTCTACCGGATCGTCAAGGATCCGGCGCTGGCGCGGCGGCAGGGCGCCTATTCGGTTGTCGCGGCGACCGGGCTGATCCTGAAGCGCGGCTCGGAACTCTCGCGCGTGCTCAAGGTGCTCGACAACAAGCTCAGCGTGGTGAGCTGACAGGTCTGCCCGCGCCGGGTTCAGATGCCCGGCGGCGTGCGGCCGCCCTCGCCCAGTTCCTTCTGCATCAGCATCTGGTCGAGCCAGCGGCCGTGCTTGAAGCCGACCTTCTCGGCAACGCCGATCAGGCGAAAGCCGGCGCGCTCATGCAGGCGGCGCGAGCCGATCGAGGCGCCGGTGCCGTCCCCGATCACCGCGATCATCTGGCGGAAGCCGCGTTCCGTGCAGGCCTGCATCAGGGCGTCGAGCAGCAGGCTGCCGATGCCAAGGCCCTGCGCGGTGGGCGCGAGATAAATCGAGTTCTCGACGGTGGCGCGATAGGCCGGGCGCGGCCGGTAGGCGCCGGCATAGGCATAGCCGAGGATGGCACCCTCCCGCTCCGCGACGAGATAGGGGTAGCCGCCGGCCAGGATCGCCTCGTAGCGCCGCTGCATCTCGGCCTCGCCCGGCGGCTCCAGCTCCCAGGAGGCGGTGCCGTGCAGCACCGCATGGGTGTAGATCGCGGCGATGGCGGGGATGTCGGCCGTTGCGGCCGGGCGGATCGAAGGCGGCGTCATGCCCAAAGCATGAGCAATCTGCGTGCCAGAAGGGAAGGCCCGCTCAAAGAAAAAGCCCCGGCCGTGAGGCCGGGGCTCGTGCGCTCCTGTTCAGGAGCCTGTCATTCTCACTCGCGGTTGCCGATCAGCGCGAGCAGGAACTGGAACATGTTGATGAAGTTCAGGTAGAGCGACAGCGCGCCGTTCACCGAGAGCTTCGCAGCTTCCTCCGGGCTGAGCTCGGAGTAGAGATACATCTCCTTCAGGCGCTGGGTGTCCCAGGCGGTCAGGCCGGCGAAGATGCCGACGCCGACCAGCGAGATGACGAAGCCCAGAGCGCCCGAAGCCAGGAAGATGTTCACGATCGAAGCCAGGATCAGGCCGATCAGGCCCATGACCAGGAACGAGCCCATGCCGGAGAGCGACTTCGAGGTGGTGTAGCCGTAGAGGCTGAGGCCACCGAAGGCCGCCGCGGTGATGAAGAAGACCTGCACCACCGACGCGCCGGTGTAGCGGATCAGGATCGTCGAGAGCGAGACGCCCATCACCGCCGCGAAGGCGAAGAACATCGTCCGGGCGGACGAGGCCGACATCTTGTCGGCGCGGAACGAGAAGAAGAAGATGAAGGCCAGCGGCGCCAGCGCGACCACCCACATCAACGGCGTGCCATAAAGCAGCTGGCCGAAGGAGGTGAGGTAGGTGTTGCCGATCTTGGCGACGGCGTTGGCCTGATCGGTCACGGCCATCTTGTTGATGCCCAGCGCGAACAGCGCCGAGATCGCAAGGCCGATCACCATGTTGTTGTAGACGCCGAGCATGAACGAGCGCAGGCCCTGATCCATCTCGACGGCGCTGGTCTGCTGTGCGCGGCCGGCACCCCAGACTGGAGCATTGCGGTCGAAGTTGCTCATTAAGCGAGTTTCCCCTGACGGTGTTTCGGACGACGGCAAGCGCGCAGGCACCAGCCGTCCTCGCGATCGATCGTCGCGATGACGGGAATATGAGGGGCTTTCGCCTTCCTTACAAGACCCCGCCATGGTTAAGGCCCGGCGGGTGATAGAAGTTCGGTGCTGCTGCCATGCAGAATTACAGGATTTTAATGTCTATCGAGGCCCGACCTCAGATAGTCATCATAAATTTCTGAGATGAGAAGCCGGCGCTTTCGTCAGTATTTTTATCGTACCGACCAGACCGAACAGGACGGTAACCCCGACAGCAGCAGTCGCAGAGAGTATTGCACCGGTCGGGTCACTGACGAATTCGATCCGCATCACTTGCGTGACGATGCCCCAGCCCGCCGCAGTACCCGCGACAACGCCGAAGACGGCCGCGACGAGGCCGATGGCGGCGTATTCAAGGGCGTACGACGAAAGTATGAAGCGGCGGGTGGCGCCCAGCGTTTTCAGGATCATCGCGTCATAGAGCCGCGCCCGCTGCCCGGCGGCGAGCGCGCCACCCAGAACCAGCAGGCTGGCGGCGATGGCGAGTCCGGAGGCGCCGCGGATCGCCATGGCGAGCTGGGCGACAATGGTGTTGACCGCTTCGAGCGCGTCCTTGACCCGCACCGCCGTCACCGCCGGGAAATCGAGCGCGAGGCGGCGCATCAGCACGGCGTCGGTCGCGCCCTTGCCGTCGGGGCTCGACGCGACGGTGGCGAGATTGGTGTGCGGTGCGCCCGCGAAGGTATTGGGCGAGAACACCATGACGAAATTGATGCCGAAGGAGCGCCAGTCGACCGTGCGGAAATTGGCGACGCGGGCGGTGATGTTGCGGCCGAGCACGTTGACGGTGAGCTTGTCGCCGATCTTCAGGCCGATGCCGGCAGCGTTCTGGGCGTCGAAGGAGACCAATGGCTCGCCGCGATAATCGGCCGGCCACCATTCACCGGCGGAGACGCGCGAGCCTTCAGGAAGGGTGGCGGCATAGGTGATGCCGCGGTCGCCATCGAGCACCCAGGCGGATTGCTCGCTCGCCTTGATGTCTTCGGCGCGGGTCTCGTTCACGGAGACGATGCGGCCGCGCATCATCGGCACGCGCTCGGTCTTCGCTCCCGGCCGTTCCGCCGCGAGGAAGGCGTCGAAGCGCTCGGAATCGCGGCTGGGCACGTCGAGGAAGAAGAAGCTCGGCGCCTTGTCGGGCAGGGCGCCGGTGAGCTGCCGGGTCAGGCTGACATCGATGAAAGAGAGCGCCGAGAGCAGCGCGACGCCGAGGCCGAGCGAGAGCACGAGCGCGGGCGTCAGAGCGCCCGGCCGGTGGCTGTTGGCGAGGGCCATGCGGAGCGCCGGGCGGCGCGGGCGCGGGATGCGGCGCGCCAATGCCATCAGGCCGAACGAGACGGCACGCAGCAGCAGGAAGACGCCGAACATCACGCCGATATAGATCAGCGCGATCCGGCGATCATAGGCGAAGCCGATGGCGACGCCGGCGAGACCGGCCAGCGCAAGCGCGCAGAGCACCAGATAGATCGCGCGGGGGCGGCGCGGATCGGGCTCGACCTTGTCGCGGAACAGGGCCGAGACGGAAATGTCATGGGCGCGGCCGAGCGGGATGATCGCGAAGACGAAGGCGGTCAGCAGGCCGTACAGCGCGGCGATGGCGAGTTCGCCCGGTGCCAGCGTCGGCTCGAACGGCACCGGCAGGATGCTCTGGACGACGGCGCCGAGGCCGAAGGGCGCGGCGGCGCCGAGCAGGAGGCCGATCGCTGTGCCGATCGCGGCGACGAGCATGACCTCGGTCAGGTGGATCGCGACGACGCGTCCGCCCGTGGCGCCGACGGCCTTCATCGTGGCGAAATCGAGCTTCTTGGCCTCGACGAAGCGGCGTACGGCATTGGCGACGCCGACGCCGCCGACCAGCAGGGCAGTGAGGCCGACCAGCGTCAGGAACTGGGTGAAGCGCTCCAGATTGCGCTGGAAGCTCGGCGCGGCATTGGCGCGGGAACGGATTTCCCAGCCGGCATCGCGCTGCTGCGTGCCGGTATCCGCGATCAGCTTCTCGAGATCGGCATCGCTCGTGGCGGTTTGCGGAAGCTGGAGGCGATAGGTCCAGCGAATCAGGCTGCCGGGCTGGATCAGGCCGGTCGCCTTCAGCGCCTCCTGCGAGATCATGAGACGCGGGCCGAAGCCGACGCCGGCCGCGATCTTGTCGGGCTCGGAAACGAGATTGGCACGCAGCTGGATTTTCGCGCCGCCGACCGTGACGATGTCGCCGGGCTTGAGGTCGAGTCGGCCGAACAGGACGGGGTCGGCGACCGCGCCGTAGACGCCGCCGCGCTGGTCGAGCAGGCCGGACAGCGGCGTCTGTGGGTCGGTCTCGACCGTACCGATGCTGGGATAGGCGGCGTCGACCGCCTTGATCTCGACGAGAGCCGCGCCCTTCTCGCCTGCATTGGCCATGCCGCGCATGGTGGCGATGCTGGAAACGGTGCCGCGCGCAGTCAGGAAAGCGAGTTCGGGCGGCGTCGCCTCGCGGTGGATCAGGCTGAAGGCGGCATCGCCGCCGAGGATGCGCCGGCCTTCGCGGGCGAGGCCCTCAGTCAGGCCGCGCGAGGCGGAGGCGACGGCAGCGATGGTCATGACGCCGAGCGCAAGGCAGGCGATGAAGATGCCGAAGCCGCGCAGGCCAGCGCGCAGGTCGCGGATAGCGAGGCGCAGGACGAGGCCGATGCCTGGGGTTCGATAGGCCGGGCTTTGCGGCGGCTTGACGGGAGCGTGCATCGTCAGGCGACCACCGTCTCGGGCTCGGCCTCGATCACGCCGGAACGCAGGCGGACCGTGCGCTCGCAGAGCGCGGCGAGTGAGAGATCGTGGGTGACGAGCACCAGCGTCGCGCCGCGCTCGCGCTTCAGGGCAAAGATAAGGTCGACGATCGCACGGCCGGTCGATTCGTCGAGATTGCCGGTGGGCTCATCGGCGACGAGGATCGCCGGGTCGGGCGCGACGGCGCGTGCGATCGCGACGCGCTGCTGCTCGCCGCCGGACAACTGGGCTGGATAATGGTCCATGCGATGGCTCAGGCCCACATTGCGCAGTTCCGCTTCGGCGCGGGAGAAGGCGTCCGTATGGCCGGCGAGCTCCAGCGGCAGGGCGACGTTCTCGCGCGCCGTCATGGTCGGGACGAGGTGGAAGGACTGGAAGACGATGCCGATATGCCGGCCGCGGAAGATCGCGAGTCCGTCCTCGTCGAGGGCGCCGAGATCCTGGCCGGCGACCTCGACGAGCCCGGAATCGGGGCGCTCCAGCCCGGCCATGGTCATCAGCAGCGTCGACTTGCCGGAGCCCGAGGGGCCGACGAGACCGGTCGCCTCACCATCCGCCAGCGACACCGAGACGCCCTTGAGAATATGGACGCGGGCGGCGCCGCGCCCCAAACTCAGGTGGACATCCTGCAACTCGATTGCCGAAGCGGCCTTCTCGCTCATCACGCCATGATCCTGATTTCACGACCCATCGCCATCCCCGTTCGCACGGAATCGCGCCCCGAACGGGGCGGGTTCTCGGCACGGTACGGTCTGCGGCCATATGGGCTCAGCTTCGCGCTTGTCCAATCGGCTGCGACGTTTTTGGTCGCGTTCCTGCTGCTTTTCATCGGGTCCCCTGACATGGCCGGCGCTCAGACTCCTCCCTCCAACGCGAGCGCGGCGCGATCGCTGAAGCTCGTCGCCTTCGGCGATTCGCTGTCGGCGGGGTACAACCTGCCGGGCAGCGCAGCCTTCCCCACCGTTCTGGAGCAGGCGTTGCGCCAGAAGGGTCTCGCTGTCGAAATCGTGAACGCCGGCGTCTCCGGCGACACGACGCAGGGCGGGCTCGAACGGCTCGACTGGTCGGTGCCCGACGGCACCGACGGCGTCATCCTCGAACTCGGCGCCAACGATGCCTTGCGCGGCGTCGACCCTGCGCTCACCCGGAAAAACCTCGAGGCGATGATCGTGCGCCTGACCGAGCGGAAGATCCCGGTGCTGCTCGCCGGCATGTATGCGCCGCGCAATCTCGGCGAAGATTATGCGAAACGCTTCGATGCGATCTATCCCGAGCTTGCGAAGACGCACGGGCTGGTGCTTTACCCGTTCTTCCTGGAAGGCATCGCGGGAGACCGCGCTTTGAACCAGGCGGATGGGCTGCATCCCACGGCCGAGGGCGTCGCCGTCATCGTCCGGACCATCCTGCCGACGGTCGAGCGTTTCATCGCCAGCCTGCCGCCCAGGTCCTGATCCGCCCGCGGGTTCTCCGCGCGGCGTATTTCCGTTTCCGCATCGCCGCCCGCCGGCCCCGCTCCCGGAGTTGCTTCGCCATGGAATACCGCCGCCTTGGACGCACCGATCTCAAGGTCTCGGTGATCTGCCTGGGAACCATGACCTGGGGAGAGCAGAACACCGAGGCTGAGGGCCACGCCCAGATGGACTATGCCGTCGAGCAGGGCATCAATTTCTTCGACACCGCCGAGCTGTACTCGATCCCGCCGAAGCCGGAGACGCAAGGCTCGACCGAGCGGATCGTCGGCAGCTGGTTCAAGGCGCGCGGCAAGCGCGACAAGATCATCCTGGCGTCGAAAATCTGCGGGCGCGGCGGCAATACCTGGTTCCGCGACGACAAGAGCCCGACGCGGGTGACGCGCAAGCAGAT
Source organism: Allobosea sp. AK1 (assembly GCF_006714945.1). Classification (NCBI taxonomy): domain Bacteria; kingdom Pseudomonadati; phylum Pseudomonadota; class Alphaproteobacteria; order Hyphomicrobiales; family Alloboseaceae; genus Allobosea; species Allobosea sp. AK1. The sequence goes on along the minus strand of NZ_VFMG01000001.1, from coordinate 2,391,888 downwards.
CTTCGAAGCGGTCGACAAGAGCCTGCAGCGGCTGCAGACGGATTATATCGACCTCTACCAGATCCATTTCCCGGAGCGGCCGATGCCCTGGGGCTCGAATCCGACGCGATTCTCCAAGGCAGCCTTCGAGCAGCCGGCCGACGAAACGCCGATCGCCGAGCAGCTCGATGCCTTCGCGGAGGTGATCAAGGCCGGCAAGATCCGTCATCTTGGCCTCTCCAACGAGAGCGCCTGGGGCACGATGCGCTTCGTTGGCGATTCGGAAATCCGGGGCACGCCGCGGGTGCAGTCCATCCAGAACGCCTACAGCCTGCTCAACCGCACCTTCGAGACGGCGCTCGCCGAAGTGGCGCTGCGCGAGGATGTCGGCTTGCTCGCCTATTCGCCGCTGGCGCAGGGCTTTCTCACCGGCAAATATCTCGACGGCGCCCGCCCGGCGGGAACCCGCACGACGCTGTTCGACCGCGGCCAGCGCTACCAGACGGCCGGAGCGGAGGAGGCAATCAAGCGCTATATCGCGCTCGCCCGCGAAGCCGGGCTCGACCCGGCGCAGATGGCGCTCGCCTTCGTCAACAGCCGTTCCTTCGTAACCGCCAACATCATCGGCGCGACCTCGATGGAGCAGCTCAGGACCGACATCGCCTCGATCGACGTGAAGCTCTCGCCGGAGGTTGAGGCAAAGATCGACGCGATCCATCAGCTCGTCGGCAATCCCTGCCCGTAGGTTTCGTTTCCAGTCCAGGCACGGTCATCCCGGGTCGGCGCCGCTATCGCGGCTTGTCCGGGATGACCGCGCGGGAGTGGGGATGAGGGCGCAAAAATAATTCCCCTAAGCCGGCTTCCTGCTCTACCGTCTCGCCAGAGTCACAATCGCTTGGCAGGGATTCGCTCATGCCGAGGCTGTTCATCGCTCTGGAAATTCCCGCCGAAGTCGCGACCGGCCTGACATTGCATCGCGGCGGATTGTCGGGTGCGCGCTGGATCGAGCCGGCCGATTATCACATCACCCTGCGCTTCCTGGGCGATGTCGACCGGCGCATGGCGAATGATGTCGACTACATGCTCTCCGATCTCACGGCCTATCCCTTCGAGATCACGCTCGATGCGCTCGGCAGCTTCGGCGGCGACAAGCCGCGCGCGCTGTTCGCGCGGGTGCAGCCGAGCAAGGCGCTGAGCGACCTCCAGGGCGATCTCGAACGGCAGATGCGCCGCCTCGGCCTGCCGGCGGAGGCGCGCAAGTTCGTGCCCCATGTCACGCTGGCACGGCTGCGCGACACCTCGCCCGGCGAGGTCGCGCATCATCTCGGCCAGCATCCGATCGTCAGGCCCTTCGTCTTCACCGCGCGCCGGGTGGCGCTGATGTCATCGCGCGATTCGATCGGTGGCGGGCCCTATGTGCTGGAGGCGGCCTATCCGCTCGGTCCGTCCTACCCGAATCGCCTGCCGCGGGAGATGCGCCGATGACGCGGCCGAAACGATTGAGCCCCGAGGCGCAGGCCGAAGCGCTGGCGACCTTGACCGGCTGGAAGCTGGTGCAGGGGCGCGAGGCCATCGCCAAGCGCTTCGTCTTCCGCGATTTCAGCGAGGCTTTCGGCTGGATGACGCGCGTCGCGCTGCTGGCCGAGGCGATGAACCATCATCCGGAATGGGCGAATGTCTACCGGACCGTGGATATCACGCTCGCAACCCATGATGCCGGCGGCCTGACCGAGCTCGACGTCAAGCTGGCCCGCGCCATCGACGCGATCTCGGATTAGGTCGCTGCGCTAGCTGCCTTGCCGCGGTGCGGGCATGACATGGCGCGAGAGGCCTGCCGGCAGGCGCTTCACCACGCTCTTCAACATCGGTCGCCAATGCTGGATGCCGAGATGGCAGGCCAGCCGCCCTTTCAATGACAGCGGCCGGAGCCGGTCGCTGATCGCGACGCAGCCATCGGCGTGTTCGCGCTTGTAGGGCTCGGCCGGAGCCAGGAGGTCGAAGACCGTGCTGCCACGGGCGCGGGCGCCGGCGAAGCTGTGGTGGATCAGGATCTTGCCGATGCCGTCGTGCTCATGATCCGGATCGGTCGCGAGGACATGGGCGAAGCTGTGGCCCTTGCAGTCGAAGGAGAGGTCGATGCCGATCGGCGCGCCTCCGCTGAGGATAGACATGATCCGCAGCGTGGCCTCGCCGGAGGCGTCCCCGGCCAGGTCGGTGAAGAAGGCGCCGAAGCGGGGGTCGTTGACGACTGGCGCGACGATGCCGCGCCGGGCGAGCGTCGCGCGCTTCATCCCGATGGCGGCGGCGGCGAGCCGGGCCGCGTCGGGGCCCGGTGGCGGCATGGCGTAGGCGAGCGGGCCGCGTTCCTCCAGGCGGCGCAGGCGCCGGCGGTGGTTCGAGCGTTCCCGTGCGGGATAGGCGAGACTGGGGCCGGATTCGCCGACGCGGCGGGTGAGGTCCGCGAAGGGCGCCTCCTGCCGATCGCCATGGGCCGCGCCATCGAGCAGGCCGCTCAGCGCAAGGCGCGAATCGGCGCGCAGCTTGCGGGCTTCGAAGAGATCGGCGCGCAGGGTTTGAACGAAGGTCCAGCCGGCTTTCAGCAGGGCGTCCTCGCCATCGCCGACGAGCACGTCGCCGAACTGGGCGACCGGCACGCCCATGAAGCGCAAGGTGTCGAGACCGTAGCGCCTCTGGCGGATCAGCGGCCAGACCATCACCAGTTCACCGGCCCGGCGGGCTATGACGATGCTGAGCCGGGTATCAGGGCTGAGGTAATGCGTCGCCCAATGGCGCAGGAAGACATGGCTCTGGAAGAGCTGCGACGGTGCAGCCGAGCGTTCGAACAGTGCTTCCCAATCGCGGCGCAGCGCCAGGAAGCCCGCGACATCCTCGACCAGATCGAGCGTCACGGCGTCGTCCGGCCGGGTGGCCAAGGGCAACGCCGCGTTCATGGCCCCGTGCGGAGATGCGCGATGAGGCGTTTCGCGCCCGCCAAGCGGAAGCGGGTGAGATAGGGCAGCATCAGGAGCGGATGGCGCGCCGCGAAGGGCGCGTCCTGCTCGACCATATGGCGGACGGCGACGACGGGGAAGGGCGCGCGCAAGGGGCGGAACTGCGGGTTCCACAGGCCCGGCGCTTCCGAGTCCGGGTGCATCAGGCCGATCATGCGGAAGCGGCGCAGGGATGCGAATTTCAGCCGCTTCTGGACCCGTTGCAGCATCGCCGTGCCGGCTGCATCGGCGCAGCCTGGGAAGCCGAGGATCACGGTGCGGAAATGCTGGAGGGTCGCTTGCGCGGGAATCGCGTCGAGATCGGCGAAGCTGCGGTTCACGGCCGCGAAGGCTGCATTCTCATCGGTTGCCGTCGCGGTGGAGACGCCGAGGCGCACCATGTCGAGCTTCGCAGCCTGGCGGGTGAAGGGGCAGACCGCGCCTGTCCGGCCGAGATCGGCATGGCTGCTCATCAGGTAAGTCTCGACCCAGCCGACGAGTACGGCCAGCGGCGGTGCGGCGCCGTCCGCGCAGCGGGCGCGGGTTTCGGGCAAGGTCAGGAGCTGCGGATCGGCGCTGGCGCTATCGGTCATGGCTGCATGACGGGAGAAGGTGCAGCCGTGGCATAGCAGCCCCGGATTAGCGAAGGATTGATCGCTGCCGGCATGTCGCCAGCGCTGCGTTGACGCGTTCTAAACCCTGTTCCAGCCGCAAGTCGTGAGCGCCGCCAGCATATGCGGCGGCGGCGGCGCCTCGACCGTGATCGGATCGCGCTTCTTGTAGAGTGGCACGGTGATCGCGCGGGCATGAAGCTGGAGGCCCGGCCCGCCTTCGCGTGGGGCATCGCCATAAATCTCGTCGCCGAGCATCGGCCAGCCCGAGGCCTGGCAATGGACGCGCAACTGGTGCGTGCGGCCGGTCAATGGTTCCAGCGCGAGCCAGGCGAGCGGGCCGTGCTCGCTCTCGCCGCGGCCGAGCACGCGATAGCGGGTCTGGGAGGGCAGGCCGGCGGGATCGACCTTCATCCACCAGCCGCGCTCGGGCGAGCGCTTGGCGAGCGGAAGGTCGATCAATCCTTCGTCCTGCGCAGGGTTGCCCTGCACGATCGCCCAATAGGTCTTGTCGATGCGCCCGTCGCGAAACATCTGGTTGAGCTCGGCCATGGCGCGGGGATGGCGGCCGAGCACGAGGCAGCCGGAGGTGTCCTTGTCGAGCCGATGCGCGGCTTCAGGCTTGCGTGGCAGGCCGAAGCGCAGGGCATCGAGATAATCGGTCAGGACCGGGATGACGCGGCGCTTGGCCTGCGGGCCGCGATGCGAGGGCAGGCCGGCAGGCTTGTCGATGACGAGCATCATGGCGTCGCGATAGAGCAACGGCACCGGCAGCTCGTCGTCGATCTGCCCGGGTGATTGCGAATTTTCTGGTCGGTCCGGCGCTGCCATGGCATTGCGCTACCCAACCCGGCCCGGCGGCGCAACCGAAGATGCCTGCCGAACCGAAGACAGGACGACGATGAGCGAGACCGAACCGAAGAAACGCGGCTTCTTTTCGAGGCTGTTCGGACGCGACGAGGAAGCGGCCACACCGGCGCCCGCGCCCGAGACGGCGACCGAGCAGGTTGTTGAGACGGTTGAGGAGCTGAAGCCGGAAGCCGAAGAGATCGCTCCTGCCCCGGCTGTCGAGACGGAAGCGGTTGTCGTCGAGGCGGTGACCCCTGAACCCGTTGCGCCGCCTGCTCCGGTTGAGGAGGCTGCACCTCCGGCGGAGCCCGAGCCGGAACCTGTCGTTGCCGTCGCTCCGCAGCCCGAGCCGATCGTTGCTCCCGAGCCCGCTCCCGTCCCTGCGCCGCAGCCGAAGCGGAGCTGGTGGCGGCGATTGACCGAGGGGCTGTCGCGGACCTCCTCGGCACTGACGACGGGGATCACCGAGCTCTTCACCAAGCGAAAGCTCGATGCCGGCACGCTGGAGGACCTGGAAGACATCCTGATCCAGGCCGATCTCGGTCTCGCCACCTCGGCGAAGATCGCCAAAGCGGTCGGCGACGGGCGCTACGACAAGCAGATCGAGCCGTCCGAGGTGAAGGCGATCCTGGCGCGCGAGGTCGAGACGATCCTTCTGCCCGTCGCCCAGCCCCTGGTGATCGACGCCACGAAAAAGCCGTTCGTGCTGCTGATGGTCGGGGTCAATGGCTCCGGCAAGACCACGACGATCGGCAAGCTCGCCGCGAAATTCCGCACTGAGGGCAAATCCGTGATGCTCGCGGCCGGCGACACCTTCCGCGCCGCGGCGATCGAGCAGTTGCGGGTCTGGGGCGAGCGCACCGGGGCCGAGGTCGTCTACGGCCAGCAGGGCGCCGATGCCTCGGGCCTCGCCTTCGAGGCGCTGCAGAAGGCCAAGGCCAATGGCACCGATGTGCTGCTGATCGACACGGCCGGCCGGTTGCAGAACAAGCAAGGGCTGATGGACGAGCTTGCCAAGGTCGTGCGCGTCATTCGTAAACAGGACCCGAACGCCCCGCATGCGGCCCTGCTCGTGCTCGACGCCACCGTCGGCCAGAACGCGATCAGCCAGGTCGAGGCCTTCCGCGAGACGGCGGGCGTGACCGGGCTGGTCATGACCAAGCTCGACGGCACGGCGCGCGGCGGCATCCTGGTGGCGCTGGCGGCGCAGTTCGGCCTGCCCGTGCATTTCATCGGCGTCGGCGAAAGCGTCGATGACCTGGAGCCGTTCTCGGCGCGCGATTTCGCGCGGGCCGTGGCGGGATTGGGAGAAGCGGCGTGAGCGAAACGACTCAGCAGGTTCCAGTCGAGGCGGCGGGTAAGGGCAAGGCGGTCAACCCGTTGCTCAAGCTGGCGCTGGAATTCGGACCGCTGGCGATCTTCTTCTTCGCCAATTCCTACGGTGATCGGCTGTTCCACGTGGCTGAGGATCGGCGCATCTTCGTCGCAACCGGCATCTTCATCGCCGCTTCGCTTGTGGCGCTGGTGCTGTCGCGGGTGCTGATGGGCTATCTGCCGCGCATGGCGATCGTGAACGCGATCGTCGTCACCGTCTTCGGCGGTTTGACGCTGGCGCTGGACGACGCCTTCTTCATCAAGGTCAAGCCGACCATCGTTAACGCCCTGTTCGGCTCGGTGCTGCTCGGCGGGCTGTTCTTCGGGCGCTCGCTGCTCTCGCTGGTACTGGAGACGGTGCTGCAGCTCGATGCCGAGGGCTGGCGCAAGCTGACCTTCCGCTGGGGCCTGTTCTTCTTCGTGCTGGCGGCCATCAATGAGGTGGTCTGGCGCACGCAGACGCAGGATTTCTGGGTGGCTTTCAAGGTCTGGGGCGTGATGCCGCTGACCATGATCTTCGCCCTGGCGCAGACGCCGTTGATTCTGAAGCACGAGATCAAGCCGGCGAAGACCGAGGAATAGCGGGTTTCTAGCTGCTCTTGCCAATTGGCAATATTATCTCCATTTTATGCCAAATGGAGAGTAATGCCATGACTGGCCTGCTGCGCATCGAGACGGCCCAGCGCGATTTCGTCCCCGATCCCATCACGGATGACGAGGCGGCGGCGATGTTCCGCGCCGCAGTCAACCTGTTCCGGCTCTGGCGGATCACCGACGAGGAAGCGGCGGTCCTGATCGACCTGCCGGTCAGGAGCTACCGGCGCTGGAAAGCCGGCGAGATCGGCCGTATCTCGCGCGACGGCAAGGCTCGGCTCTCGAACCTGATGGGCATCCACAAGGCGCTGCGCCTGATCTTCACCGAGCCGCAGCGCGGCTATGACTGGATCAAACGGGCCAATGCGGATTTCGGCGGCAAATCGGCTGTTGACGTCATGCTCGGCGGCGAACTGACCGACCTGATGCGGGTGCGCCGCCTGCTCGATGCCGAGCGGGGCGCCTGGTGATCGATCCGGTGAGCCTGCCGATCGCGGAGATCGAATGGCGCGGGGCGGTCCGGATCATCCGCAGCATCTTCCCGCCGATCGACCTGTTCGAGGATATCGCCGACCCCGCCGACTGGCCGCTCCTCATCGCGGCCGAGCAGAAGACCAATCCGCGCCTGATGGAGACGATCGGCAATCTCGACCTCGTACCGGCCGACCGGCGCGTCTCGGGGCCGGGCGCGAGCTGGCTGATGGCGCCCTTCACCCATGTCAGCCCGGACCGGCCGAGCCGTTTCAGCGATGGCAGCTTCGGCGTGCTCTATGTCGGCGACCGCTTCGAGGTGGCGCTGCTGGAGACGATCCACCACCATGCCCGCTTCATGCTGGCGACGACGCAACCCCCGGGCTGGACCTCGCAATTCCGCGAGATCGTGCTTGAGGTCGACGCGGAGCTTCACGATATCAGGCCGCTCGAGGCCGAAGCCGCTGCGGTGCTCGATCCCGCCGACTATACCGCGAGCCAGGTGCTCGGCATCGCTCTGCGGGCGATCGGCTCGGCCGGCATCGTCTATCCCAGCGTGCGCTGCCCCGGCGGTGAGTGCGTCGGATTGTTCTATCCCGACGGGGCGGGCCACCCGGTGCAGGGGCGGCATCTCGACTATCACTGGAACGGCGAGCGGGTGGACCTCTACCGGGACCGCAGTGCCGGCGAGGTTTTCCGGATCGTCTAAAGCCTATTTCGGTGCCAGCCGGATCGCGCCGTCCAGGCGGATCGCGGTGCCGTTCAGCATGTCGTTCTCGATGATGCTGCGGGCGAGCGCCGCATATTCCGCCGGGCGGCCGAGGCGCGAGGGATGCGGCACGGAAACCGCGAGCGAGGCCTTGGCGTCGTCGGGGAGGCCGGCAAACATCGGGGTCTCGAACAGGCCGGGCATGATCGTGACGATGCGGATGCCGACGCCGGCGAGATCGCGCGCGACCGGCAGCGTCAGGCCGACGACGCCGGCCTTGGAGGCGCCGTAGGCGGCCTGGCCGATCTGGCCGTCCTCGGCCGCGACCGAAGCCGTGCAGATGATGACGCCGCGGCCGCCATCGGCCGTGACCGGATCGAGCCCGGCCAGCGCGACCGCCGATTTGGCGATGATCCGGAAGGTGCCGGTCAGATTGATCGCGACCGCCTTCTCGAAGGTTGCGAGGTCATGCGCGATCAGTTCGCCGGTGTCGCGCTTCTTCGAGACGACGCGGCGGCCGGGCGCGATGCCGGCGCAGTTGACGATGATGCGGGCGACGCCATGGGCGGCGCGGGCCTTGGCGAGCGCCTCGTCGACCGAAGCCTCGCTGGTGACGTCACAATGGGCGAAGACGCCGCCGATCTCCTTGGCGGTCGCTTCGCCGCGCTCGGCGTTGAGGTCGAGCAGCGCGACCTTGACGCCCTCGCTCGCCAGCATGCGCGCGGTCGCCTCGCCGAGGCCGGAGGCGCCGCCGGTGACGACGGCAGCAAGGGAGGAGTCGAGTTTCATGGCGCGTTTCCCGTCAATCGTGTTCTGAAGACGGTTTAGAGGGCGTTTCGTGCCGCTCCAAGCGGGTTTTACGGGTGGCCTCTTGTGCAGGATTGCGGCGGGGCCATCTTTCGACATGGCGGCTCACGAGGGAGCGCGCGATGATGAGCGTCATCGGACGCAAAGGAGCGAGACAGGGATGAGCGAGGGGTTCAGCGCAAGCTTCAGCCGCGAGGAGATCGAGGCGATCCGCAAGAGCCTGCGCGACGAGGCGAAGTTCGGGTCCGATTTCATGGCCCGGCTGAAGCGCGTCGCGAAGCGCATTCCGTTTGCCGGGGATCTGCTGGCGGCGTGGTTCTGCGCGCGCGATCCGGCGACGCCGCGACGCGTGCGGATGACGCTGCTCGCCGCGCTCGGCTATTTCGTGCTGCCGGTCGATGCCATTCCCGACATCATGCCACTGCTCGGCTTCACCGATGACGCAGCGGTGATCGCGGCTGCCATCGCGGCCGTCGCCGGCTCGATCACACCCGAGCATCGCGAGCGGGCGAAGCAGGCGCTGGCGGAGCTCTGAGGCTCCGTCACAGCGTCAGCACGATCTTGCCCTTCGCCTTGCGGTCGGCGATCAGCGCATAGGCCTCGGTCCAGCGTTCGAGCGGGATCCTGGCATGGACATGGGCGCGGATATGGCCGTTCGCCGCCCAGTCCAGCAGGCGTTCCATGTTACGGCGATGGGCGGCCGACTCGCGTGCGACGAACTGCCCCCAGAATACGCCGCGCAGGTCGCAGCCTTTCAGCAAAAGCAGGTTGAGCGGAATCTTCGGGATCTCGCCACCGGCGAAGCCGACGACGAGATAGCGCCCTTCCCAGGCCATCGAACGCAAGGCCGGCTCAGCCAGCTCGCCACCGACGGTGTCGTAGAGCACGTCGACGCCGCGGCCTTCGGTGAGCCTCTTCAGTTCGGCCCGAATGTCGCCCTGCGCATAGTCGATCTCCTCCTGCGCGCCGTGCTCGCGGGCGAGCGCAAGCTTGTCGGGCAAGGAGGCGCAGGCGATGACATGGGCGCCGAGCAAAGCGCCGATCTCGACCGCGGCGAGCCCCGCTCCACCGGAAGCTCCGAGGACGGCGAGCCGCTCGCCGGGCTTGAGGCCGGCGCGCTGGATCAGGCCGTGCATCGCGGTGCCATAGGTGACAAAGAGGCCGGCCGCCTGCGCATCGTCGAGCCGCTCGGGAATGCGGATGATCTGATCGGCGGAGACCGCGACCTTTTCGCGTGCAGCGCCGTAGCCGAGCCAGGCCGCGACGCGTTCGCCAATTTGCCAGCCGGTCACGCCTTCGCCGACGGCGCTGATGGTGCCAGCGCATTCGGCCGCTGGCGAGAAGGGGAAGGCCGGCCTGGTCTGGTAGCGGCCCTGGATGATCAGCGTGTCGAAGAAGTTGAGGGCGGCGGCCTTCACGGCGACGACGACCTCGCCGGGGCCTGGTTCCGGATCGGGCAGATCGCGGATCGCCAGGTCCTCGGCAGGGCCGTGATGTTCGCAAAGCAGGGCTTTCATCGTCGATCCGCCATTCGCCGTTACCGGTCCCGATTCTGGCATGACTGCAAGCGGCACGGAACCGGCCTGCCGCCATTCGTATTTTCGCCAGGATCGTGACACTCTATGCCGCCGTCCGCGCGATCCGCCCGATCAACAGGTGGTAAACGCGGTATTAAGATTTTTAGTGACTGATGGCGGTCCATGATCAGCTCGTTCCTCCGCATCCGCGACGCCGCTCCTTCCCGCTCCGCCCTCGCGCTCTGCCTGATGGCTGGCGTCTTCGGCGCTGCCGCCCTTCCGGCGCAGGCCGCGCCTGCCAAACCGAAGCCTGCCGCTGCCGCGGCCAGCTCGGGCCAGGGCCAGGCCATGCTGCTCGAGACCGCGGGTAAATGGCAGGCGTTCTCGTCCCAGCAGGGCCGCTCCAAGGTCTGCTACGCCCTGTCCAAGGCCGAGGCCCGCATGCCTGCCAATCTCAAGGATGTCGAAGGCCTGCTTTTCGTTTCGAGCCGGCCGGGCGAGGGCGTGCGCAACGAGATCAGCTTCGTCATGAATTTCGACCTCAAGGAAGGGGTCGAGCATCAGGCGATCATCGGCAGCGAGCGCTTCGCGCTGGTCGCCAAGGGCCAGAACATGTGGCTGAAGAACCCGGCCGAAGAGCCGCGCATGCTCGATGCGCTGCGCCGCGGCGCCGGACTCGAGGTCAAGGGCACCTCCAAGCGCGGCAACCCGACCAGCGACAAGTATTCGCTCGCCGGCATCAGCCAGATCGTGAAGCGGGCCGAGGACGCCTGCAAGTAAGGCGCTTCGGGCCATGGCCTCGGCCGCTCCTGCACCGGAACGCCGGCTGAAGGGCCGCTGCTATTGCGGGCAGGCTCGATTCGAGGTTGCAGATGCCTTCCGCTACGCCGCCAATTGCCATTGCGCGCAATGCCGGCGCACGACCGGATCGGCCTTCAAGCCCTTCGCCGGGATCGAGCGTGCCAAGCTCGCTGTCACCGCAGGGGCCGATGCCCTGCTGATCGTCGGGGAAGCCGACAATCACAACGCGCATTGCAGCCGCTGCGGCTCGCTGTTGTTTTCGGTGGTTCGCGACGGGGCGTATGTCCATGTCGCCCTGGGCACGCTCGACGATGCGCCGGGTATTCGGCCCGACCATCACATCTTCGTCGGCTCGAAGGCGCCCTGGTACGAGATCACCGACGACCTCCCGCAGTTCGAGGGGCATGCGAATTAGGCGGATACCGCCTTCGAATCGCGCAATTTCCGATTTTCTGTGATTTGTGCTAGGGAGCCGCGAAATCCCGCGCCTTCCCCGATGGGCGACGACAGAGCTCCGATGACCGCATCCGTTCCCGCTACCGCCGCTCCGGCGGCCGAACCCGTTTTGCGACGCCCCTCGCTGGTGGGGCGCACCCGCGCCGGCCTGACCGAGGCGCTGGCTGAGATCGGCGTGCCCGAGAAGGAGCGGCGCATGCGCGTCGGCCAGCTCTGGAACTGGATCTACCATTACGGCGTACGCGACTTCGACGCGATGACGACGATCGGCAAGGGCTTACGCGGGCAGCTCGCCGAACATTTCTCGCTCGATCTGCCGAGCGTCACGGCCGAGCAGGTCTCGACCGACGGCACCCGCAAATGGCTGATGCGGATGCCCTCGACCGGCCCGCATGACCGCGGCGCCGAGATCGAATGCGTCTATATCCCGGAGGTCGATCGCGGCACGCTCTGCGTCTCCAGCCAGGTCGGCTGCACGCTGACCTGCACCTTCTGCCATACCGGCACCCAGCGCCTGGTGCGCAACCTCACCACCGAGGAGATCGTCGCGCAGGTGATGGTGGCGCGCGACCGGCTCGGCGATTTCCCGAACCGGACAGCACCGGACGGCGCCTTCGTGCCGAATGATGGCGGGCGCTTCGTCTCGAACATCGTCTTCATGGGCATGGGCGAGCCGCTCTATAATTTCGACGGCGTGCGCGATGCGATCGGCGTGATCACCGACGATCAGGGCCTGTCGATCGGGCGCCGGCGCATCACCGTCTCGACCTCGGGCGTGGTGCCGCAGATCGGCCCGCTCGGCGAGGAGATGGGCACGATGCTGGCGATCTCGCTGCATGCGGTGCGCGACGAGCTGCGCAACGAGCTGGTGCCGCTCAACAAGAAATATCCGATCAAGGACCTGCTCGAGGCCTGCCGGAATTATCCCGGCCTCTCGAACGCGAAGCGTATCACCTTCGAGTACGTCATGCTGAAGGGCGTGAACGATTCCGACGCCGAGGCGCGTGAGCTCGTCCGCCTGCTCAAGGGCATTCCGGCCAAGATCAACCTGATCCCGTTCAATCCCTGGCCCGGCACGAAATACGAGTGCTCCGACTGGGACCGGATCGAGCGCTTCTCCGAGATCGTCTTCCGTGCCGGCTATGCCTCGCCGGTGCGCACGCCGCGCGGGCGCGACATCCTCGCCGCCTGCGGCCAGCTCAAGAGCGAGACCGAGAAGCTCTCCGCCCGCGCCCGATTGATGCTGGACGAGGCGCAGGCCGACGCGCCGGCCGTGGCGGCGGAATAAGCCTTGCTGCGCTGGATTGTTCTGATTCCGTTCGCCTGCCTCGTTGCAATGGGGGCAGGCGTGTTCTTCCTGGGCGTGGCGAGCTTCGCTTCGCCGGCCGTGGCGATGCTGATCGGCGGCGGTATCGAGCGGCTCGTCGACATCCTGTTCGGGCTCGCCGAAAGCGGCGTCGATCCGGGGCCGGCCGCGCAGGCGGCCTTTGCCCTGATCGCCCGGCTGGGGCTTGCGATCATCGTCGCGCCGGTCGTGCTGGTCGCCGTCGGTTCGGAACTGTTTCGCCTGCGCAGCGGGTTGCTCCAAAGCGGCTTCACCGGTCTGCTCGCCGCGCTGCTGCCGCTTGCCATGCTCAGGCTGTCGCGCGCGCCGAGCACGGCCGAGATCCAGATCATCTCCGGGCTCTTCCTGGTCGGTGCGGCGACGGGCTTCGTCTACTGGCTGATCGCCGGGCGCGGCGCTGGTGGCGAGCGCCCGGCGCAAGCCTAGCTCTGCTCAATCCCCGATCGCGACGCCTTCGCGGCGGCCATCGGCGCCGCCCAGAAAGCCTTCCGGTGTCTTGACGATGGCCTGCGTGCCTGAGGTCATCTCGAGCAGGCGGACCTCGTGGCCCTTGGCCTCCAGTGCGGTCTTCCAGGCTTCCGCTTCGGTGCCTTTCTCCAACTCGGTCGGGCCGTTGCGGCTGCCGAAATTGCCGAAATCGACGGCTTGCTGCGGATCCATTTTCCAGTCGAGCAGGGCAACCAGCGTTTTTCCGACATAGCCGATGATCTGGCTGCCGCCGGGCGAGCCGACCACGGCATAGAGCCGGCCGAAGGCATCGAAGACCAATGTCGGCGCCATCGACGAACGCGGGCGTTTGCCGGGCTCGACGCGGTTGGCGACCGGCTTGCCGTCCTCCTCCGGCGCGAAATTGAAATCGGTCAATTCGTTGTTGAGCAGGAAGCCGCCCTTGGTCATCAGGCGCGAGCCGAAACCGTCCTCGATCGTGGTGGTCATGGCGACGGCGTTGCCGTCGGCGTCGACGACCGAGATATGGCTGGTGCCGTTCTCGATCCCGTCGGAAGGGGCGAGCAATTGCGCGCGCTTGTTCGGGGGATCGCCGGGCTTGGCGCGGCCCATGGAGCGATCCGGGCTGACGAGACCGGCGCGCGAGCGGATATAGTCGCGGTCGATCAGGCCGCGCACGGGCACGCTGATGAAGGCGGGGTCGGCGAGATAGAGCGCGCGATCGGCGAAGGCGAGGCGCCCGGCCTCGCTGAACCAGTGCGCGGCGTCAGTGCCCGGCCCCATCCGGCGCAGGTCCTGCCCTTCGAGCACCCCGAGCATCTGCTGGAGCGCGACGGCGCCGGAGCTGGGCGGGCCCATGCCGCAGAGGCGCCAGATCCGGTAGGCACCACAGACCGGCTCGCGTTCCTCGACCTTGTAGCCAGCGAGATCGGCCAGCGTCATGTCGCCGGGATTGGTCGGATGGTCGGTGACCGTCGCGACGATGTCCGCGGCGATCGCCCCCTTGTAGAAGGTCTCTGCACCTTGCGCCGCCACGGCACGCAGCGTCGCGGCGAAGGCGGGATTCTTCAGGACGGTGCCGACCGCCTTGGGCTTTCCGTCCGGCTCGTAAAAATAAGCGGCTGCGAGCACGTTCTTCGGCAGATCCTTTTCTCCGGCCAGCAGCCCATTCAGGCGCGGTGAGATCGCGAACCCCTCCTCCGCCAGCTTCAGCGCGGGCGCGACGACGTCGGCCCAGGGCAGCTTGCCCCAGCGGCGATGGGCTTCTTCCAGCAGCTTCAGCGTTCCGGGCACGCCGACCGAGCGGCCACCGACCACGGCCTCGCGGAACGGCATCGGCTTGCCGTCCTTCATGAAGCGATCAGGCTTGGCGGCGGCCGGCGCGGTCTCGCGGCCGTCCAGCGTCGTCACCTTGCGGCCGGCCTCGTCCCAATGGACGAAGAAGGCACCGCCGCCGATGCCGGAGCTCTGCGGCTCGACCAGATTGAGGACGAGCTGGATGGCAATGGCGGCATCGGTGGCGCTGCCGCCGGCGCGCAGGATGTCGCGCCCGGCCGTCGCGGCCAGCGGATTGGCGGCGGCGGCCATGAAGCGCTGGGCCGTTCCCAACGTCTTGACGGTGCGCCCGGTCGCGGCTTCGGGAGCGGGCGCCTGTGGCTGGGCGAAGGCGATCTGGGCGGCCAGCAAGGCGGGGGGCAGGGAGAGGAAAAGAGACAGGCGCATGGCGAAGCTCCGGTGAGGAATCGCAGGATAGGCCATTCGCCGCGACCTGACAGCTTGGATGGGCGGGCGCTGGCGGGTAAGGTCCGAATCGATTGTTCTGACGTTGCCAAAAGGGGTTTTCGGCATGTCTTTCGCGACCCATCTTCGCCGCCCGCTCGCCTGGCTTGTCCTCGGCATGTTCGGCCTCGTGCTCGCCGGCTGCGGCTACAACAACGTGCCGACGCTGGAGGAAAAGGCGAAAGCCGCCTGGTCGGAGGTGCAGAACCAGTATCAGCGCCGCGCCGACCTGATCCCCAATCTCGTCGAGACGGTAAAGGGTTATGCCGCGCAGGAGCGCGAGGTGCTGACCGCCGTGGTCGAAGCCCGCGCCAAGGCGAGCCAGGTCAAGGTCGATGCCTCGACCATCAACGACCCCGTGAAGTTCAAGGAATACCAGGACGCGCAGAACCAGCTCACCGGCGCGCTCGGGCGGCTGCTCGTCACGGTCGAGCGCTATCCCGAGCTGAAGTCCAACCAGAACTTCCTGGCCTTGCAGTCGCAGCTCGAAGGCACCGAGAACCGCGTCGCGGTGGCACGGCGCGACTACATCCAGGCGGTGCAGGCCTTCAACACCGAAATCCGCACCTTCCCGGGCGTGATCTGGGCAAAGCTGTTCTGGGGCGCCAAGCCGATGGAGACCTTCACGGCGACCGCTGGAGCGGAGCGGCCGCCCGCGGTGAAGTTCTGAGAGCGGTGATCGGGCCGGCGTGATGTCGACAAGGCCGTCATGCTCGGGCCTGACCCGGGCATCTCCTGCCAGAGATTCTCGGGTCGGCCCGGGAATGACGGCGGCGCGCGCCGTTGCAGCCCTGCTGCTTCTGCTCTGGAGCAGCTTCGCGCTCGCCGCTGAGCCGACCTATCCCGCTCTGACGGAGCGGGTCGTCGACGGCGCGAACCTGCTGGCACCGGACGTCCGGCAGCGGATCGAGGACAAGCTCACGGCGCATGAGGACAAGACCTCCGACCAGGTCGTCGTCGCGACCGTGCCCTCGCTGCAGGACATCACCATCGAGGATTTCGCCAACGGCCTCTTCCGGCACTGGCAGCTCGGTGAAAAGGCGAAGAACAACGGCGCGCTGCTGATCGTCGCGCCGAAGGAACGCAAGGTCCGCATCGAGGTCGGCTACGGGCTGGAAGGGGCGCTGACCGATGCGCTCTCGAAGGTCATCATCACCACGGCGATCGCGCCGAAATTCAAGACCGGCGATTTCGCCGGGGGAATCGAGGCCGGGGTCGACGCCATCCTGACCATTCTCGCTGGAGATGCCGAGGAATGGCAGCGCCGCGCCGAGGTGCGCTCGGACGAGAGCACGCTGGGCGAGGATATCGCGGTGGTCATCGCGATGATCCTGATCTTCCTGTTCATCGTCGCCTTCCTGCGTGGCCTGAGCCGGCAGGGCGGCGCGCGCCGGCACCGTCTGCGCAACGGGCAGTGGGTGACGCTGCCACAGAGCACGGGCTGGAGCACCGGTTCGGGGTCCAGCTCGGGCTGGAGCGGCGGCGGAGGCGGCTGGAGCTCGGGCGGCGGTGGGTTTTCAGGTGGCGGCGGCTCGTCTGGCGGCGGCGGGGCTTCGGGAGACTGGTGATGGACGCAGCCGACAGGGACGCGATCGCGGAGGCCGTGCGCCGGGCCGAGTTGCAGACGGCCGGCGAGATCGTCGTGGTGATCGACCGGGCGGCGTCCAGCTATCGCAATATCCCGGTGATGCTGGCGTTGACGCTGGCGCTGGTCGTGCCGTGGCCGCTCCTGTCGCTGACGGTGATGAGCGCGCAGCGGATCTTCCTGATCCAGTTGCTCTGCGCCGTCGGCCTGCTGGCGAGCCTGCTCTGGTATGGCCGCGGCGGGCGCTTCGTGCCCGGCTTCGTCAAGCGCGGGCGCGCGCATGATGTGGCGCTACGCGAGTTCACGGCGCGTGGCCTGACGCGGACGAAGGGGCGCACCGGCGTGCTGCTCTATATCGCCTTGCAGGAGCGCTATGCGGAGATCCTCGCCGATACCGGCATCGACGGGCTGGTCGAGAAGGATACCTGGCGCGGCATCATCGAACCCCTGCTCGCGGCGGCGCGGGAGGATCGATTGACCGAAGGGCTGATCGCGGCTGTCGGCTCGGTCGGGACGGTACTGGGGCAGCATGTGCCACCCGTGCCCGGCGATACCGACGAGCTCTCGAACAAGGTGATCCTGCTTTAGATCGCAGCGCGCAGAAGCTCAGCGCTTCGCCGGCCCCTTGGCGGCGCCGAGGATCGCGCCGGGCATCATATGGCCGTACTTGCTGGGGCGCTCGGCCTGGACAATGACGACATAGCCGTCGGCCTCAGGCGCCTGGGTCGCCGAGAGCGGCGCTGTGACGGTCGTCTCCTTGCCGGTCCAGTCGCCGACGCGCACCATGCCGCGCACGACATTGGCGTAGGACAGCGTGCGGCCCTGGTTCTCGCCGCGCGCAATCGGCACGGCAGCCTGATGCGTGGTCGGCAATACCCAGATACCGGCTGTTGCCTCGCTCTCGCCTCCGGTCGGAGCGACCTGGATCTGGAGCGCGCCGTTCTCTTCCTTCAGGGCGATCCGGGCAGCGAACCCTGTCGTCGCGAACTGGCTCACCGCCTTTTCGATCTCGGCCCGCTCCGAGCCGATGGCATGGGCGGCGCCGTTGATGACGACCTGGGGGGTGTAGACCTGCCCGTCGCCACGGGCCTTGGCGTAGAATTTCTGGCGCTTGGCGAAGGAATCCTTGCCGAGCGTGTCCTTCCAGCCGAGATAGTCCCAATAGGTCACCGGCAGGGTCAGCGCGATCAGCTCGGGGTCCTTGGCCAGCTCGACGACGAGCGCATCGGCCGGCGGGCAGGATGAGCAGCCCTGGCTGGTGAAGAGCTCGATCACCGCCTTGGGAGGCTTCGCGGGCGTCTGCGCCTGGGCCGCCGCCATGCCGAGGGCAAGGGCTGCAACGGTCGCTGCGAGATGGCGCGGGCGAGGGGACATGATCAGGACTCTGCGGACGACTTCTTTTCCGGAGGTTACCAAAGCCCGCAATCCCGTCACGAGGGAAATCACGTTGCCTTGAAAACCGGCACGGTCGCGTGAGCGTGATCGAAGGCCTCGCGCGCGGCAGCGGAGATCATGTTGGGCCGCCAGCGGCGATGCATCCAGAGCCATTGCTCGGGATATTCGCGGACCCAGCCCTCGACGACGGCCGTCATCATCGCCATCGCGCCCTGCACGTCGATCTCGCCATTGGCGTCGCGCGGCAGGTCGAGCGGCGGGGTCAGCTCCAGCCGGAAACGGTGGTTCGGCAGGCGGATGACGCGCACGCCATGGACCGGGCATTCGAAGCGCTTGGCGAATTTGCCCATGATCGGGTTGGTCAGGGCCGGGCGACCGAAGAACGGCACGACGACGCCACGGGTGAAATGCTGGTCGATCAGCATGCCCAGATGGCCGCCATTCTCCAGCACGCCCTGCATGGCGAAGGCGGCGCCTTGCTTCGCCGCGGCGAGCCCACCCATCGCGCCCGAACGGATCTCGTGGACGACGGCGGCGATCGCCGGGTCGTTGGGGGCCCGGAAGACGGCGGTGGTTTCGAGGTCGTAGGCCTGGGCGCAGATCGCCGGCAGCTCCCAGTTGGCGAGATGGGTCGAGAAGATCAGGCCCGGCTTCTCGTCGTCCTTGAGCGTGATGAAGTGCTCGATGCCCTTGACCTCGACGCGCGAGGGCTTGTCGGGGTTGTGGTAGTCGTAATCGAAGAGCGTCTTCAGATGGGCGTATTCGCCGGCGACGCGGCCGAGATTCTCCCAGGCGCCGCGCGCGATGCGCCTGACCTCGGCCTCGTCCTTCTCGGGGAAGGCTGCGCGGATATTGGCGAGTGCGACGCGGTTGACCGGGATCAGCGGGCTTGCGCTGCGCAGAAGCCAGCCGCCGAGATCGCTGGCGCGCTCGGGCCCGAGCAGGCGCAGGAAGCCGAACAGGGCGCGGATCACGCCGATCATCACCGCGGCGCCGGCGCGCGCGGCGATAGCCTTCAATCGTCTCAAGGTCGGTCCTGCGTGAAACGCCCGTGCCGAGAGCAAGACCGGGCCTAAAAAGGCGATCTGGGGCAGGAAGCCGCCCGCGTCAAGTCCTTGGCGGGAAACAGGTCCCGGTCAGAAGGCGATGACGACCTTGCCGAAGACCTTGCGGCCCTCGATGCGGGCAAGGCCCTTCTCGAATTCGGCGAGCGGGAAGACCGAGTCGATCACCGGCTTCATGCCGCCGGCCATCTTCTCCAGCGACTGGGCGATGTTCTCGATGCGGCAGCCGAAGGAGCCGGTGATGCGGTATTGCTGCTGGAAGAGCTGCATCAGGTTGATCGATGCCGAGGGGCCGGAGGTCGCACCGCAGGTGACGAGCCGGCCGCCGCGCTTCAGGCAGAGCAGCGAGCCGTTCCAGGTGTCGGCTCCAACGTGCTCGAACACGACATCGACGCCCTTGCGGCCGGTCAGCTTGCGGACGACGCCCTCGAAGCGGTCCTCGCGGTAGTTGATGACGTGGTCGGCGCCGAGCGCCTTGGCCTTGGCGCCCTTCTCGTCGTCGCCGACCGTGGTGTAGACGGTGCAGCCGATCGCCTTGGCCATCAGGATCGCGGCCGTGCCGATGCCGGAGCCGCCGGCATGGACGAGCACGGATTCGCCGGGCTCCAGCTTCGCATTGTCGAACAACATGTGCTGGACCGTGCCGAAGCCGATCGGCGCGCAGGCCGCGTCCTCGAAGGAGACGCCCTTCGGCGCCTTGATCGTCAGCCGCGCCGGGCGGTTCAGCAATTCGCGGGCGAAGCCGTCGATATGGAAGCCCATGATGCCGGCGACGTTCTCGCAGAGATTGTCGCGGCCTTCGCGGCAGGCCTTGCACTGGCCGCAGGTATCGGCGCCATAGGCCGTCACGGTGTCACCGGGCGCGAAGCCGGTCACGCCCTCGCCGACGCAGACGATCTCGCCGGCGGCCTCGACGCCCGCCGCCTGCGGCATCTTGCGCTTGGCGAAGGCCATGCCGCGGAAGCCCCAGAGGTCGAGATAGTTCAGGCCCACCGCCTTGACGCGGATCTGCACCTCGCCCGGAGCGGGCGGCGGCGGCGGCTCGATCTCTTCCAGGCGCAGGTCGCGGTCGCCGTGGAGCTGGAGGGAACGCATCGGTTTTCGACCTTTCGGAACAATCTTGTCAGCGGTGTACGCCGAGCTGCGCCGTCACGCCGCCGTCGATCGGCAGCACGGTGCCGGTGATATAGGCGGCGGGCTCGCTCATCAGGAAGGCGGCGAGGCCGGCGACTTCTTCGGGTTTGGCGAAGCGGCCGGCCGGGATCTGCGCCTGCATCTTGTCGCGATAGGCGGCGTAGGGCGCCATCATGTCGGTATCGACGAAGCCCGGCGCGATCACGTTGACGGTGACGCCGCGCTTCCCGGTCTCGACCGCGAGCGTCTTGGCATAGGAGATCAGCGCGCCCTTGGAGGCCGCATAGGCGGCGTTGCCGGGATTGCCGCGCAAGGCCGCGACCGAGCCGATCGCGACGATACGGCCGGCGCGGGCGCGGATCATGGTGCGCATCAGGCTCTTGGCGAGGCGGGTGAAGGCCCAGAAATTGACCTGCATCGCGGCTTCGGCCTTGTCCTGCACCATCATCGCGGCAAGCGAATCATAGGGCTGGCCGGCATTGTGGACGAGGCCGAAATAGCTCTCGCCTTCGCGGGCTTCGCAGAAGGCGTCGAGCGCTTCCTTGTCGGAGAGGTCGAGCGGCAGCGCGACGATGCTGCGGCCGGGATGACTCGCGGCAATCTCCTCCGCCAGCGCCTTCGCCTGGTCGGCGGAGGAGCGGAAGGTGAAGTCGACATCATGGCCGGCCGCGGCCAGCGCACGCACGATCGCCGCGCCGACGCCCTTGGCGCCGCCGGTGACGAGGATTTTTGTCATGCAGCCTCCGGAGGCGCCGTCAGCACGAGGCAGGTGTTCTGGCCGCCGAAGCCGAAGGAGTTCGAGATGATCGTCCTCACCTTCGCCTTGCGGGCCTCGTTCGGCACGACGTCGAGCGCGATGGCCGGGTCCGGGTTCACGTAGTTGATCGTCGGCGGGATCGTGCCGTTGGCGATGGTCATGAAGGAGATCACCGCCTCGACGGCACCGGCCGCCGTCAGCGTATGGCCGATCATCGACTTGTTCGAGGAGATCGGCAGGCTCGCCATGCGCTCGCCGAAGACGGCGGCGCAGCTCATCGCCTCCATCTTGTCGTTCTCGGGCGTCGAGGTGCCGTGGGCGTTGATATAGTCGACATCGTCGGGCGTCAGCCCGGCATCGGCCAGCGCGTCCTGCATGGCGAGGATCGCAGGCTTGCCGTCCGGGCTCGAGCGGGTGCGGTGGAAGCCGTCGCCACGCTCGCCGCAGCCGGCGACGATGCCGAGAATGGTCGCGCCACGCGCCAGCGCATGGTCGTAATCCTCCAGCACGAGGGCACCTGCGCCCTCGCCCATGACGAAGCCGTCGCGGCCCTTGGAGAAGGGCTTGGCAGCGCCTTCCGGCGGGTCGTTCTGGGTCGACAGCGCCGAGAGCAGCGAGAAGCGGATCAGCGCCTCGGCATGGATCGAGCCGTCGGTGCCGATGCAGAGGGCGGCCTGGGTATCGCCCCGGCGGATCGCCTCGACGCCCATCTGGATCGCGGTCGCGCCCGAGGAGCAGGCGGTCGAGAGCGAGATCGGCGAGCCCCTGGTGCCGAAGCGGTCGGCGATATGGTCGGCGACGCCGCCGAAGACGAAGAGCTCGTGCATCGCCCGGAACTGGCCGGTTGCGGCGGTGCGCAGCAGGCCGTCGTAATCGGCTTCGCCCGAGGTGGCCCGGGCCATCTCCTGCTTCTGCGGCCATTCCATCTCGACCGGCGGTACCGCCATGAAGAGCTCGCCGGGGAAGTCGCCTTCCGTGCCGATGCCGCTCTGGCCGACGGCTTCCTCGGCCGCCAGCGTCGCGAGCTTCTCCGAGAGCTGGGGGGCCGTGAACGGGCCGTCGAACAGGAAGTCGACGGTGCCGCCAATGCTGGTCTTCAGTCCCTCGGTCGGGAAGCGGTCGATGCGGTGAATGCCGGATTTTCCTGATGTCAGGGCCTGCCAGTTGACGTCCTTGCCCTGCCCGAGCGAGGTGACGACACCCAGCCCGGTGACGGCGACGAGCGGACGGCCCTTGGCGTCGCGATGCGTGGTCATGGCTTCAACCCTCACGCTTGAACGAGATGCGCGGCGCCTTCGCCGCGCCAATGGCCGGCGCCGGTGACGATCGCCTCCCTGGCCTGCCCGACTGACAGCGCGATCGCGGCGAGCGCCACCGAAACCGGGAAGGCGGCCTCGACGCCGTGCCCGACCAGATCGCCGGCCGCGATGCGCTTTGCAGAAGGAGCCGTGGCTGCGATGGCCGCCGCTTCCTCGGCCGTGATGCCGGCGCAGCCGGTGGCGGCGGAGATGGCGAGCGCCTCAGTGGCGATCGGCCCGAAGCCGCCGAGCAGTGTCGTCAGCGCGGACCCGACCGTGCCTGGTGCGCGGCGGCTGCGGGCGGCGCCGGTCCGGCTGAGCTTCGCATGGACTTTCGCTCCGCGGGCGGCGGCGCGCTCGGCCGATTCCAGCACGAGGAAGGCGCCGGCGCTGCCGGTTATCAGGCCGGGCGCCTTCTCGCGTTCGAAGACGGGGGCGAAATCGTCGCGGTGCAGATAACCGCCGAGCTCGAAGAGCAGCAGCATGTCGCGGCGCTCGGCATTGTAGGCGCCGCCGACCAGCATCAGGTCGGACTGGCCCGACGCGATGCGGGCATGGGCGGTGCGGATCGCGTCGACGCCGGCCTGCTCCTCGCCCATGAAGGTGCGGGACGGACCGGTGATGCCGTGGACGATGCCGATATTGCCGGCGAGCAGGTTGGAGAGCTGGGCCAGGAAGAGCGTCGGCCGGAGATCGCTCATCAGGCGTTCGTTGAGGAAGGCGCCCGGCTCGCCCGCACCGCGCAACCCTTCCAGGATGGTCGCATCGACGGCATGGTCGCGCTCGCCGCCGCCGGCGGCGACGATGACCTGCAGGGCACTCTTCGCCTCGGTGTCATCCTTCAGTCCGGCGGAATCGAGGGCGAGGCCGGCCGCGTAGACGCCGAGCCGCTGCCAGGGCTCCATCTGGCGCTGGTCGGATTTCTTCGGGATCTGCCTGTCCAGCTCCAGTGCAGCAAGCGGATGGACCGGATAGGGCTTGAAGCCTTCGGTATCGACGACCGGCGGGCCGCCTGCCGCGAGCGCGGCGGCATGCGTCTCGATGCCCTCGCCGAGGCTGGAGACGATGCCGATGCCGGTGATCACCACGTCGCGGCGGTTCATGGGGCAGGCTCCGGCGTCAGGCCGATTGTCTCGATGCGGCTGAACATCAGCGCGCGCATATCGGCGGGGAAAGGCATCAGGCGGAAGCGCAGCTCGGCATCGCAGATCGGCTTGCCTGCGCTGGTCAGCTTCACCTTGGTCGCGGCGTAGCCGGAACCTTCGATCACCAGCTCGGCGCTGGTCTCCAGCTCAGTACGGGGCTCGACGAAGGTGCGGAAGCGCGCCTTGTCGACCGTCATCAGGAACGGCATCTGCGAGAGGCCGTTGAGGCCGAGCAGGAGATAGCCCGAGGCCTGCGCCATGGTCTCGGTCAAGAGTACGCCGGGCACCAGCGGGTGACCGGGGAAATGACCCTCGAAGACCGGGCTTTCGGCGGGGACGGTGGAGCGCGTCACGATGCGCTTCTGCGACGGATCGAAGGTCACGACCCTGTCGATCATGTCGAAATATTCGAGGCGCATGCGATCCTTGGCCTGATGAGCGCCAGAACGGCGCAAGGCCGCGGCACGGATCGGGTGATCCGCGCGACGGCCCCTATGCTCTATCGGGAGCGAAGCGCCGGCTCAAGTCCGGCGGTTCGGCGCAGGCGTCACGCCTTCTTGGCGGCGACGAGGTCGTCGATGCGCTTGCAGAGATTCTCGAGCACGAAATATTGCTCGGCCGGAGCCTTGCCCTCGTTGACTTCCTGCGTCCACTGCTCGAGCGGCAGCTTGATGCCGAAGGCCTTGTCGATCGCGAAGGCGATGTCGAGGAAGGCCAGCGAATCGATGCCGAGATCTTCGATCGCATGGCTCTGCGGCGTGATCTTCTCCCGCGGAATATCGCAGGTTTCGGAAATGATGCCGGCGACCGTCTCGAACGTGGCGGACATGCTGCGGGTGCTCCCGTCTGGTATCGGTGATGGCGGACGACATCCGAGCGCGGGATATCGCCCTGCGCCTGCCCCAAGTCGCCACCGAGGATGACTGAACCGCCCCCTTACACTGCGGCGGGCGCGAGGACAACCGGGAGGCGTCCCTCATGCATCATGGCCGGCTTGCGCCGGCCATGACCTGTCTCGTTGCTGCGTTTGCGGCTTACGCGGCGAGGCCGCGCAGCACGTAATGCAGGATGCCGGCATTCTTGTAGTAGTCGATCTCGTCCAGCGTATCGATGCGGCAGAGGATCGGCACCTTCTTCACCGAGCCGTCGGCATAGGTGATCTCGGCTTCCATCATCTGGCGCGGCTTGACGTTGGCGAGGCCGTGGATGGTGACCATCTCGTCGCCCTTCAGGTCGAGCGAAGCCCAGCTCGTGCCCTCCTGCAGGGTGAAGGGAACGACGCCCATGCCGACCAGGTTCGAGCGATGGATGCGCTCGAAGCTCTGGGCGATCACCGCCTTGACGCCGAGCAGGTTGGTGCCCTTGGCCGCCCAGTCGCGCGAGGAGCCGTTGCCGTATTCGACGCCGGCGAAGATCACCAGCGGCACCTTCTCCGCCTGGTACTTCATCGCCGCGTCGTAGATCGGCAGCTCTTCCTTGCTGGGGTAGTGGATGGTGTAGCCGCCCTCACGGCCGTTCGGGCCGAGCATGTGGTTTCGGATGCGGATATTGGCGAAGGTGCCCCGCATCATGACTTCATGGTTGCCGCGGCGCGTGCCGTACTGGTTGAAGTCGGCGACCGCAACGCCATGCTCGGTGAGATAGGCGCCGGCCGGCGAGGCCGCCTTGATCGAACCGGCCGGCGAGATGTGGTCGGTGGTGATCTTGTCGCCGAAGAGGCCGAGGATGCGCGCGCCCTTGATATCGGTGATCGCATCGGGCTTCCGGTGCATCCCCTGGAAATAGGGCGGGTTCTGCACATAGGTCGAATCGTCGTCCCAGGCATAGGTCTCCGAAGTCGGCGCATTCACCGCCTGCCAGTGCTGATCGCCCTTGAAGACGTCGGCATACTTGGCCTCGAAGATGGCGCGGGTGACGTTCTGCTGGATGAAGCTCTGGATCTCCTTGTTGGAGGGCCAGATGTCCTTCAGGTAGACGTCCTTGCCGTCCGAGCCCGTGCCGATCGGCTGCGTCGTCAGGTCCATCTGGACCGAGCCGGCGAGCGCATAGGCGACGACCAGCGGCGGCGAGGCCAGGTAGTTCGCCTGCACGTCCGGCGAGACGCGGCCTTCGAAGTTGCGGTTGCCGGAAATGACGGCGCCCGCGATCAGGCCCTTCTCGTTGATCGTCTTCGAGATCGGTGCCGGCAGCGGGCCGGAATTGCCGATGCAGGTGGTGCAGCCGAAGCCGACCAGGTTGAAGCCGAGCTTGTCGAGATCGCTCTGCAGGCCCGATTTGGCGAGATATTCGGCGACGACCTGCGAACCGGGCGCCAGCGAGGTCTTCACCCAGGGCTTGACCTTGAGGCCCTTGGCGACCGCGTTGCGGGCGAGCAGGCCCGCCGCCATCAGCACCGATGGGTTCGAGGTGTTGGTGCAGGAGGTGATCGCCGCGATGACGACGTCACCATGGCCGAGATCGAAATCCTCGCCCTCGACCTCGACGCGGCGCGAAAGCTCGGCGCCCTTCTTGTACTCGGTGTCCATCGCGGCGGCGAAGCCGGCCTTGACGCCGGAGAGATCGACGCGGCCTTCCGGACGCTTCGGGCCGGCCATCGAGGGCTGGACCGTCGAGAGATCGAGCTCCAGCGTGTCGGTGAAGACCGGATCCGGCGTCTCGCGGGTGGCGAAAAGGCCTTGCGCCTTGCTGTAGGCCTCGACCAGTGCAATGCGGTCGGACTTGCGGCCGGTGGTGGTGAGATAATCCAGCGTCTCGGCATCGACCGGGAAGAAGCCGCAGGTCGCGCCGTATTCAGGGCCCATGTTGGCGATCGTCGCGCGGTCGGCCAGCGTCAGGTTGTAGAGGCCGGGGCCGAAGAACTCGACGAACTTGCCGACGACGCCCTTCTTGCGCAGCATCTGCGTGACGGTGAGCACGAGGTCGGTCGCGGTGATGCCTTCCTTGAGCGAGCCGGTCAGCTTGAAGCCGATGACTTCCGGCAGCAGCATCGACTGCGGCTGGCCGAGCATGGCGGCCTCGGCCTCGATGCCGCCGACGCCCCAGCCGAGAACGGCGAGGCCGTTGACCATGGTGGTGTGCGAGTCGGTGCCGACGACCGTGTCAGGATAGGCGACCTCGACCTCGGCGCCGTCGATCGTCTCGTTGCGGGTCCAGACGGTCTGGGCGAGGTATTCGAGATTGACCTGGTGGCAGATGCCGGTGCCGGGCGGGACGACGCGGAAATTGTCGAAGGCGCCCTGGCCCCACTTGAGGAACTTGTAGCGCTCCGCGTTGCGCTCGTATTCGAGCTCGACGTTCTGGGCGAGGGCCTTTGGCGTGCCGAACTCGTCGACGATGACCGAGTGGTCGATGACGAGATCGACGGGAACGAGCGGGTTGATCTTCTGGGCGTCGCCGCCGAGCGCCTTGACGCCGTCGCGCATCGCGGCGAGGTCGACCACGGCGGGAACGCCGGTGAAGTCCTGCATCAGCACGCGGGCCGGGCGGAAGCCGATTTCCTTGCCGGCGGTGCCCTTGTCGTCGAGCCAGGCGACGAAGCCCTCGATATCGGCCTTGGTGACCGAGCGGCCGTCCTCGAAGCGCAGCAGGTTCTCGAGCAGCACCTTCATCGAGAAGGGCAGCTTCGAGATGCCGGCGAGGCCGTTCTTCTCGGCATCGGGCAGGGAGTAATAGGTGTAGGTCTTGCCGCCGGCGGTGAGCGTCTTGCGGGCTTTGAATGAGTCGAGCGAGGCCATTCGGGCTTGATCCTGATCAAGGGGTTGCGGTCGCGACCGACATGTCTTCAAGGGATACTGCCCTTGCGGACGATGCCGTTCGAAGGCCTAATGCGCATGACGCGCGCGCCGCCTCGGGAGTGCCCGAGCCCCGCGCCGGATCGGCGTGCGGCGTAGCCGCGGGTTCTATAGAGCAATTCCAAGAAGCGCGCTAGATGAACGAAATGAGCTCGAACGCATCTGCGGCAGCGCTGGCTTGAAACCCGCCTCCTTCCCACTGACCAGCCTTCACGCCGAAGATCTCGCCTGCCGCCGCGGCGGCCGATTGATCTTCGAAGGCTTGAGCTTTGTGCTTCGCCCCGGCGAGGCGATCGCGCTGACCGGCCGCAACGGCGCCGGCAAGTCGAGCCTGATCGCCATGCTTTGCGGGCGGCTGAGGCCTGATGGCGGCCGTATCCGATTGACCGGCTCGGAGGATGAGGCCGATCTCGCCGAGCTTTCGCATCTCGTCGGCCATCGCGACGGGCTCAAGACGGCGCTGACGGCGCGCGAGAATCTCGCCTTCGCACAGGATGTGCTCGGCGACGCCGCGGCGACGCCGGACGAAGCCTTGGCGGTGGTTGGGCTGGGCCATGCGGCGGAATTGCCGGCCGGCTATCTCTCGGCCGGGCAGCGGCGGCGCGTCGCGCTGGCGCGGCTTCTGGTCTCGCGCCGGCCCTATTGGTTGCTCGACGAGCCGCTTTCGGCGCTCGACACGGCTTCGCAGGCGATGGTCGCCGGGCTGATGCGCGATCATCTCGCCGAGGGCGGTGCGATCCTGGCGGCCACCCATGGTCCGCTCGGGATCGAGGGCGCGCGCGAAGTCAGGATCGGGCCATGAGGCGCGCTTTCCTGGCGATCCTGAAGCGCGATCTTGCCGTTGCGAGCCGGGCCGGCGGTGGTGGCGAGCTCGCGCTCGTCTTCTTCCTGACAATGGTCGTGCTCGTGCCCTTCGCGCTCGGGCCCGATCTCAACCTGCTCTCGCGGATCGGCCCGGCGATCCTTTGGCTGGGGGCGCTTTTGTCTGTCCTCATCGGGCTCGATCGGCTGTTCCAGAGCGACGAGGAGGACGGTTCGCTCGACCTGATCCGGGCTTCCGCCCTGCCGCTCGAACTCGCGGTGCTGGCCAAGGGGCTGGCGCATTGGCTGACGACGGGCCTGCCTCTGGCGCTGGTCTCACCATTGCTCGGTCTGTTGGTGGCGTTGCCGGGCGAGGGTGTGTTGCCGCTCGTCGCAACACTGCTGGTCGGCACGCCGGCCTTGAGTTTCATCGGGGCGGGCGGAGCGGCACTTGCCGCAAGCCTCAGGCGAGGCGGGCTGATCGTGCCTGTGCTGGTCGCGCCCTTGACGGTGCCGGTCCTGATCTTCGGTGTTTCCGCTGCCAATGCGGCTGTGGGGGGCACCGTGCCCTTCCTGACGCCGTTCCTGATCCTGTGCGCGATCTCGCTGGGGGCGATCGTGGTGGGCACGGTGGCTGCGGCGGCAGCCCTGAGATCGGCCGAATAGGCGGCTCAGTCGCGCTGGGGTGCCTGCGGCGCAAACTCGATCGGGTAGCCGCATTGGGTCGCGAACTTGGCGACGGATACCGCGATATCCTCAAGTGCGACGTTCCGCTCGACAAACGCGCGGCGGATTTCCTCGGCGGTGGCGTTGACGTCAAGGACGAGCACCTCGTCGATTTTGCTGCGCACCTTCGTCTCGACGGCGCGCTGCATGTCCTCCGACAGCTTGATCAACATGGTCGATCCTCCTGCAGGCAAGCTAGCGCGGCGTGCTGCCGAAAGCAATGCGGATTCGATAAATAAACGAATTAATTCAATAGTTTAGCAAGATAATAAATTGCAGGAACTGCCGCTGATGACGGCACCGGCGCAGGCTCTTGCATCCCAGTCCCAGGCGCTGTTATCGTCACTTACTCATTTTGATGTGGTTGCAACAAAATGCCATCCGAAGAACGGGGCGAACGCCTCCAGATCATGCTCAACCAGGACGAGTTGCGGGCCCTGGAAAACTGGCGATTCGACAAGCGCATGCCGAGTCGGGCGGCGGCGGTGCGCGAGCTTCTGCGGCGGGGTCTGGCGGCCGAGGGGTTCGATCTGGCCGGCGAAGGCATCCGGTCCAAGCAGTTCGGTATCGTCGACAAGGGCGGCGCGGATGCCTCGGCAGACGAGGATGCCTAGCCGAAGCGTGATTGTCGCATCCCTCAAGCATGCATTGCTTGGAACCCGTCGAGATTGCTAAAGCTGCGCTCATGGCGCTCAAGCCCCCGCAATTGACATCGCCGGCATCATGGCCAGCCTGATCGACCTCGCCAATCCGACGCGCTTCATGCGTTTCTCGGCCGTAGTGCTGCCGTGGCTTGCCGCCATTGCAACACTGCTGATCGTCGTCGGGCTCTATCTCGCCTGGTTCAAGGCGCCTGCCGATTACCAGCAGGGCGAGACCATCCGCATCATGTTCATCCATGTGCCGGCCGCCTGGCTCGCGATGATGTTCTATTCGATGATGGCGCTCTCGGCGCTCGGTACGCTGGTCTGGCGCCATCCCCTCGCCGATGTCGCGCAGAAGGCGGCGGCCCCGATCGGGGCCTGCTTCGCGCTGGTCTGCCTGGTTACCGGCGCGCTCTGGGGCAAGCCGATGTGGGGCACCTACTGGGTCTGGGATGCGCGGCTGACATCGATGCTCGTGCTGTTGCTGATCTATCTCGGCCTGATCGCGCTCTGGCGGGTGCTGGACGAGCCTTCGCGGGCGGCGCGGGCCGTCGCCATCCTGACGCTGATCGGCTTCGTCAACGTGCCGATCATCAAGTTCTCCGTCGACTGGTGGAACACGCTGCACCAGCCGGCCTCGGTGCTGCGCATGGGCGGGCCGACGATCCATCCCGCGATGCTCTGGCCGCTCCTGATCCTGGCGGTCGGCTTCACGCTGATGGCGCTGTCGCTGCACATGGTCGCGATGCGCGCCGAAATCATGCGCCGGCGCGTGCGGACGCTGACGATCCTTGAGGCCGAGCGGCTCGACCGGCTGGCGGCGCAGGGAGTGCCGGCATGAGCGGTTTTCTCGACGGAATTGGGCCGCATGCCGGCTTCATCCTGGCCTCCTATGGCGCGGCGGCGCTCGTTCTCGCCGGGCTGACGCTGGCGATCCTGCGCGACCACGCTGCCCAGAAGCGGGCGCTCGATGCGCTGGAGCGTCGCGGCGCCGGCCGCCGTTCGGGCCGGGAGGCGGCATGAGCCAGACTGAGGCCGCACCGCAACGGCGCTCGCCGCTGGTTTTCCTTGCGCCGCTGATCATTTTCGGCGGGCTCGCGATCGTCTTTGGCATCGGGCTGTTCAGCGGCGACAAGAGCAAGGTGCCCTCCGCCCTGATCGGCCGCGTCGCACCGACGATCGCGCTCGCGCCGTTGGAGGGGCTGCAGCGGGACGGGAAGCCCGTGCCGACCTTCGGCAATGCCGATCTCGCGAAGGGAAGGGCGACGCTGGTCAATGTCTGGGCGAGCTGGTGCGCGCCCTGCCGGGTCGAGCATCCCGTACTGATGGGCCTCGCCGAAACCGATGCGGTGAAGCAGGGCAAGGTCGCGCTGGTAGGGATGAACTATAAGGACGAGGCCGAGAATGCCCGCCGATTCCTCGGCGCGCTCGGCAATCCGTTCTCGGCGGTCGGCGCAGACCGGGCCGGGCGCGGCGCGATCGAATGGGGCGT
The DNA here is from genome assembly GCF_006714945.1 of Allobosea sp. AK1. NCBI lineage: Bacteria > Pseudomonadati > Pseudomonadota > Alphaproteobacteria > Hyphomicrobiales > Alloboseaceae > Allobosea > Allobosea sp. AK1. The sequence goes on along the minus strand of NZ_VFMG01000001.1, from coordinate 2,361,327 downwards.
CTACGGCGTGCCCGAGACCTTCGTCATCGGGCCGGACGGCCATATCCTGGAAAAGCATGTCGGCCCGCTCGACCAGGCGGCGGCGAGCCGGCTGTTGCAGCGGGCGCTGAAGGCGCGCTGATCAGTGCGTCAAGCTCGGGCTTGGCCCGGGCATCTCATGCCGAAAAGGGCGATTTATCCTGACAGAGATTCTCGGGTCTGCGCTTCGCTTCGCCCGAGAATGACGTGCGTGTTCCCGCACGCCGCCTTCTTCAGGCCGCTTTGCGGCTGCCGACGAGGCTCTGGAACAGGCCGCGCCCATCGGTGCCGCCGACCAGCGAATCGATCAGGTTCTCCGGGTGCGGCATCAGGCCGAGCACGTTGAAGCCGGGCGAGTAGATGCCGGCGATGTTGTTGAGCGAGCCGTTCGGGTTCGCTGCCGGGGTGACGTTGCCCTGCTCATCCGCATAGCGGAAGGCGACGAGGCCCTCGCCTTCGAGGCGCGCGAGCGTCTCGGCATCGGCGATGTAGTTGCCTTCGCCATGGGCGATGCAGACATCGATCGCCTGGCCCTTGGCATAGGTGCTCGTATAGGGCGTGTCGTTGCGCTCGACCTTGAGGTGCTGGCGCTTGCAGACGAATTTCAGATGGGCGTTGCGCACGAGGATGCCGGGCAGGAGCCCCGCCTCGCAGGCGATCTGGAAGCCGTTGCAGATCCCCAGCACATAGCCGCCGCGGGCGGCGTGGGCGCGGGTCGCGTCCATGATATGGGCGCGGCCGGCGATGGCGCCGGTGCGCAGATAGTCGCCATAGGAGAAGCCGCCCGGCAGCACGACGAGATCGGTCCCATCAGGCAGTTCGGTATCGCCGTGCCAGACATGATTGACCTCGGCGCCGGCCTGCTTCAGCGCCTTGGCGACGTCGCCGTCACGGTTGGAGCCGGGGAAGGTGATGACGGCGGCTTTCATCGCTCAGGCTCCGATCTCGACGCGGTAGTTCTCGATCACGGTGTTGGCGAGGAGTTTTTCGCAGGCGGCCTTGAGGGCGGCCTCGGCGGCGGCTTTGTCCGAGCCCGAGAGCTCGATGTCGAAGACCTTGCCCTGGCGCACCGACTCGACGCCGGCGATGTCGAGCGACTTCAGCGCGCCCTCGATCGCCTTGCCCTGCGGATCGAGCACGCCGTTCTTCAGGGTGACGGTGACGCGGGCTTTCATGAGGTTCTCCGAGCGCGGGCTTTATCGGGGTGCTTTAGAGGCGAATCGGGGCGGGCTCAACCGTTTCCCGCGGTTTCACGTGAATCAGCGGCTGCGCCAGGCGGCCTGGGCATCGCGGCGAGCGGCCTCGGCCGTCTCGCTCACGGCGAGGGCCAGAACGAGACGGTCGCTTTCGCGCCCATAGATGATCGCGGTCACAGCCTGGCGACCCGTCCTGTCGAGCGAGCGGATCGTGACGAGAACGCCCTTGGCTTCGGTCGAATCGATGCGGATGACATCGGTCGCGCTGCGGGCTTCCGGTTTCACATCCGGCTTCTTCTTCTGCTTGCGCTGCGCCTTGCGGCGCTCGGCCGCCTTCGCTGCCGCCAAGCGGGCGAAGGCCTGCCCGAGGCTTGCCGGGCTTTCCGAGAGGGCCTGTTCCATGTCGCGGGCCTGATCGCCTTCGAGGGCGATCACCGCGGCGAAGCCCTGCCGCGTGCAACTCTCGCGCGGGCAGAACACCATCGAGCGGGCTTCGAGCCCGTCGTTCAGCACCCAGGAACCGATCGGCAGGGGCTCCCAGCCCTGCGAGGCTGGCAGGCCAGCGATGCCCGGCCCGAAATGGTGCGAGCAGGCGCCAAGCAGGAGGCTGCCGGCGAGGGTCAGAGCCACGACATGAAAACGGGAGCGCATGCGCTCCCGTTTCATCGGCGATAATGGCGCCGCGATGGCGCTCACTGCACCAGTCGCGGGCCGGCCGGGCCGGGGTTCTCGTTCTCGCCGAGAATGCCGAGGCGGCGGGCCACCTCGGAATAGGCCTCGATCAGGCCGCCCATGTCGCGGCGGAAGCGGTCCTTGTCCATCTTGTCCTTGGACTTGATGTCCCAGAGACGGCAGGAATCGGGGCTGATCTCGTCGGCGACGACGATGCGCATCATCTCGCCTTCCCAGAGGCGGCCCGTTTCCATCTTGAAGTCGACGAGGCGGATGCCGGCGCCCAGGAACAGGCCGGAGAGGAAGTCGTTGACGCGGATGGCGAGCGCCATGATGTCGTCGATCTCCTGCGGCGTCGCCCAGCCGAAGGCGGTGATGTGCTCTTCCGAGACCATCGGGTCGCTGAGCGCGTCGTTCTTGTAGTAGAACTCGATGATCGAGCGCGGCAGCTGCGTGCCTTCCTCGAGTCCGAGGCGCGTCGCCAGCGAACCGGCGGCGATGTTGCGCACGACGACCTCGAGCGGGATGATCTCGACCTCGCGGATGAGCTGCTCGCGCATGTTCAGCCGGCGGATGAAATGCGTGGGCACGCCGATATCGTTGAGATTCGAGAAGATGTGCTCGGAGATGCGGTTGTTGAGCACGCCCTTGCCGTCGATCACTTCATGCTTCTTGGCATTGAAGGCGGTGGCGTCATCCTTGAAATGCTGGATCAGCGTACCGGGCTCGGGTCCTTCATAGAGGACCTTCGCCTTGCCTTCGTAAATGCGACGGCGGCGATTCATGGGTATGTACCGTGGCTTGAGGAAATCCAAAGGTCGGCCCTTCTCTGGACGCGATGGGGTCGCGGCGGGATCTGGCCCCTGTTCTGTTCTTGCCGGCGCCGTCGGCCTGTCGGACTCGTCGGGTGCGAATCCAGCGGCGGCAACGGTGCCGGTTGCGTGCGGAAACACCGGAGGTGGCCCCGCGCCTGCTATATGGAGCCTCCGCGCCGCAAACGCAACAAACCGGCATTTGGGTGCCTGCGGACGCTTAAAGACCGCTGAAGACACGGATCGAGGCTGGCCCTCGCTCGACCGGCGACCTATATGATTGAACGGTATTTCCCCAGACGAGGACATGGACGCCGCATGACGACCTTCGACCAGCGCAAGGACGCCTACGAGAACAAGTTCGCCCATGACGAGGAGCTGCGCTTCAAGGCGACCGCCCGGCGCAACAAGCTGCTCGGGCTCTGGGCTGCCGAGAAGCTCGCCAAGAGCGGGGCGGATGCCGAAGCCTATGCCAAGTCGGTCGTCGTGGCCGATTTCGAGGAGGCCGGCGATGAGGACGTGGTGCGCAAGGTCAAGAACGACTTCGCGCTCGCCGGGATCACCGTCGCGGATACCGAGATCCGCACCGTGATGACCGAGCTCTTGATCAAGGCGGCCGACGACATCCAGGCCGGCCGGTAAGTTACATATCCGGGCGCGCATCCCGGTTGACGCAGGACGTCTCTGAAACGGGCGCATGGGCGCCCGTTTGCTTTTCCGGCTCCGCGCTGATCAACCTTGCGTCGATGGCCGCGACGTCCGAAGCGCGGCTTCGAACCGGATGAACGCACCATGGCCAAGCCCACCGTCCTGTCCTCCCTTGCCGATCGCTTCGCCAAAGGGGACAGCATCGTCTCGGCCTGGTGCGGCCTGCCGGACCCCTCCGTCTCGGCGACGCTCGCGCAGGAGGATTTCGATACGATCACGCTCGACATGCAGCACGGGCCGATCACGCTGGCCGAGGTCATCCGGGCGATTCCGCTGATCAACGCTGCCGGCAAGCCGGTGGTGGCCCGCATCCCGGTCGGCGAGTTCCAGAACGTCTCGAAGCTGTTCGACAGCGGCGTCTCCGGCGTCATCGCACCGATGATCAACACGATGGAGGATGCCCGCCGCTTCGCCGCCTATGCCAAGTATCCGCCGATGGGCGAGCGGAGCTGGGGCAGCTACGGGGGCCTGAGCGCCTCCGGCCTCGACCAGAACAGCTATCTGAAGGAAGCGAATCGCTTCTCGCTGACCTTCGCGATGATCGAGACCCGCGAGGCGATGGCGATCGTCGACGACATCCTGGCGCTTGACGGGATCGATGCGCTGTTCGTCGGGCCGTCGGATCTGTCGATTGCGCTGTCCGGCGGGGCGAAGGTCGATGCCACTGCGCGCGAGGTCGATGAAGCGCTCAAGCATGTCGTCGCCCGCGCCTCGGCGGTGAACAAGCCGGTCGCGTTCTATTGCGCGACGGCGGAGCGCGCCAAGCAGGGGCTCGCCATGGGCGCGCGCATGGTCACGGTGATGAGCGATTCGTCGATGCTGCGCGCCGCCGCACAGACGGCGCTGAAGATCACGCGGAGCTGATCCCGGATCTCCGCTTCGCTCCGTCCGGGATGACCCGCATTTCCGCGTGAAGGCCGTGTGTCAGGGCGTGACGCTCAGGCATTGATGCCCTCGCGGCGCTTCAGCAGGGCATAATCCGCCCAGAGCAGCCGCGCCGCGACGCCGCGCCAGGGCCGCCAGGCCTCCGCCATCGCCTGAAGCTCGGCCGGTTTCGGGCGGGCTGCGAGGCCGAAGGCATGGCGGGCGGCTTCCTGGATGGCGAGATCGCCGGCGGCGAAGCCGTCGCGATGACCCAGGCAGAACAGCAGATAGACATCGGCCGTCCAGGGACCGATGCCCGAGATCGCCGTCATCTGCGCATGGATCTCCTCCGGAGAGGCGTGGTCGAGCGCCTCGAAGGCGAAGCGGCGCTCGACCAGGGCAGTCGCGAGCGCGAGCAAGGTGCGCTGTTTTGGCCGCGACAGGCCGGACAGGCGCATGTCGTCATCGGTCGCGGCCAGCACGCGCTCCGGCGTCAGCGGCACGAAGACCGCGGCAAAGCGGTTCCAGACGGCCCGTGCGCTAGCGACCGACAATTGCTGCGAGACGATGATCGCGGCGAGGCCGGCAAAGCCGCCTTCGCGCAGTCTCAGCGGCGGCAAGCCGGTGCGCGCGACGATCGGCTGCCAGTCCGGGTGGAGGGCGACCAGCGCTGCCATCCCCTCCTCGAGATCGGCATTGGATGTGATTCTCTCGATCATGGTCCCGGTATCGATGGCAGAGGCGACGGGTTTCGTCAGCAGGGAGCAGCTTGGCGCAGGCGCGCGCAATCCCTAGACAGGAGAGATGGCGTCCGCTCCACCCGATTCCAGCCGGCCGGTTTTCCGCTTCGCCCCGAGCCCGAACGGGCGCCTCCATCTCGGCCATGCGCTGTCGGCCCTGACCAACGAGGCGATGGCCCATCGCTTCTGCGGGCGCCTGCTGTTGCGGATCGAGGATATCGACCTGACGCGGTGCCGGCCGGAATTCGTCGAGGGGATCGAGACGGACCTGGAATGGCTCGGCATCCGGTTCGAGCCCGGCTTCCGCAGGCAATCCGCGCATTTCGACGATTATGCCGGAGCGCTGGCCAGTCTGCGCCAGCGCGGACTGATCTACCCGTGCTTCTGCTCCCGGCAGGAGATCCGCAACGCGGTCGTGGCCCGGGAAGCGGTCACCGGACGGCCCTGGCCGGTCGATCCCGATGGCGCACCGCTCTACCCCGATCTCTGCAAGGTGCTCGGTCCGGACGAGGCCGCGCGGCGTATCGCGGCCGGGGAGCCGCATGTGTTGCGCCTCGACATGGCGACGGCAATCGCCGCGGCGGGGAGATCATTGGGCTACACGGTGTTCGATGCGGATGACGTCCGGCACGTTGTCCAGATCGCGCCGGAACGCTGGGGCGACGTGGTGCTCGCCCGCAAGGACGTACCGACAAGCTATCATCTGGCCGTCACCGTCGATGATGCCTTGCAGGGCGTGACCCATGTCGTGCGTGGCCGCGATCTGGAAGCGGCGACGGATGTCCACGTCCTGCTGCAGCATCTGCTCGGCCTGCCGACGCCGCTCTATCACTTCCATCGCCTGCTGCTCGACGATGACGGGCAGAAGCTCGCCAAGAGCCGGGATTCGCAAAGCCTCGCGGCGCTCCGAGACGATGGCGTCACCGCGGTGGAAATCCGCCGGCAGCTCGGCTTCGCCTGAAGAACTCAGCCGACGCCGAGGAAAGTCAGCCAGGCCGCGGTGGTGAACAGCGAGAGCAGGGTCGAGAGCGTGATCGCGCTCGATGCATCGGCCACGCCCTGCCGGTAGCGCTCGGCGAAGAGATAGGCGTTGATCCCGCAGGGGCAGGCGGCGAACAGCACCGCCACCCCGGACCAGTGGACCGGCATCTCGAAGACCCACGTTGCCAGCCAATAGACCAGGAGCGGATGCAGGCCGAGCTTCAGCCCGCTCAGCACCGTCGGCAGGGCGAGCCCCGATTCGAGACCGTAGCGGCGCATGGCGATACCCAGGCTGATGAGCGCGCAGGGTACGGCGGCGCCGGCGAGCAGATCGACCAGCGTCCAGACCGGCGTGGGAATGAAGGCGACGATCGGGCGCACCGCCGAGCCCAGGATGATGCCGATGATGATCGGATGGGTGAAGAGGCGCTTGATCAGCAACGGGATCGAAGCCGAGCGTCCCTCCGCCAGCAAGGTCGCTGCCGTCATCGTGACCGGCAGATGGACGGCGAGCAGCAGGCCGAGCGGCACGGCGCCAGCATCGCCATAAGCCTTCAGGATCATCGGCACGCCGACGAAGACGGTGTTCGACTGCGCGGCGGCAAAGCCGGAAACGACAAGCTCAGGCCCTTTGCGGGCAAAAAACCGGGAGGCGATGACCATGGCCAGCGCCCAGACCACGGCGAGGCCGGCGAAATAGGCGACCCAGTAGCCCCATGGCTGGGTCAGGGGAATGTCGGCCTTGGCGAGCGTGCGGAACAGCAGGCAGGGCACGGCGAGGACGAAGACGAAATCCGACAGGCCCTCACCCGTGGTCTCGCGGAGGAGCTTCGTCCAGCGCGCGAGATAGCCGAGGCCGATCAGCCCGAAGACGGGCAGGACGACGAGGAGGGAAGCGACCATGGCTTCGGAACTCGCGCGATAGAGGAATGCCTGCTTCCGCGGTGTCCGCTTGCGCGCTTACTGTCAAGCTACCGAAGCGCAGCGGGCGGCGGAACGCCCTGCCGTCATGCGCTCAACGCAATTGAGCGAGCGTGCCGCCGGCTTTCTCGATCAGGCTGCGGATCTCATCGCGCTGGCGCTTGAATTCGGCCAGCGTCGTACCCTGCAATTCGCGCCCGCGCGGCACGCGGATCTTCATCGGGTTGACGAAGTTGCCGTTGACCAGGACCTCGTAATGCAGGTGCGGACCGGTGGAGAGGCCGGTGGTGCCGATATAGCCGATGACCTGGCCCTGGCGGACCTTGGCGCCCGGCACGATGCCGGCCGCGAAGTTCGATTGATGCGAATAGGTGGTGACATAGCCGTTGGCGTGCTGGATCTCGGTATGCTTGCCGTAGCCGGAGGACCAGCCGGCCTTGAGCACGGTGCCGTTGCCGGCGGCAAGAATCGGCGTGCCGATCCGGTTCGCCCAGTCGATGCCGGTATGCATCTTCGAATAGCGCATGATCGGGTGGTAGCGCATGCCGAAGCCGGAGCGCAGCTCGCCATCGGCGACCGGCTTGCGCAGCAGGAACTTCTTGAGCGATTTGCCCTCGTCGTCGAAATACTCGATCAGCCCGTCATCGGGCGCCTGGTAGCGGAAGACCCGGCGCGCCTCGCCATTGACGGTCAGGGTCGCGGACAGGATCTCGGCACGCTCGCCTTCATCCTCCTCGGTGAAGATCACCTCCAGATTATCGCCGCCATGGACGCGCTGCTGGAAATCGAGATCGTAGGAGAAGATGCGGACGAGCTCGTCGACCAGCGGCCGCGGCAGGTCGTGGCGCGCGCCGGTCTCGTAGAGGCTCTCATAGAGGCGAGCGCCGCCGGAACCCTCGTCCTCGTCGCCGTCCTCGGTATTGCGCCGCTGCGGCTTCTGCGGACCGACCACATCCTGGCGCGGCAGGTCGACCGGCACGAAGGCGCCCTTGTCGTTCATCGCGATCGTGCTGTCGGGCTGGCCGTTGCTGAGCAGCGAGATGCGCATGATCTGGCGGGAATCGCCGGGGCGAGGGCCCGGCGCGTAGAGCACCTGCAAGACCTGGCCATCGGGCAGGGCCGAGGTGCGGACCTTGCCGCCGAAGGCGGTGATCATCGCGCGGATCTGCTCGGGGGCGACGCCGGCGCCGCGCATGACCTGTTCGAAATTCTCGCCGCGCTTGGCCATCAGCAGCTTGTCCTCGACGAGGGGCTCGCGCGAGGCCGGGATCGGCGTCTTCGGTGCGTTGGTCAGGTTCTCCGGGACGACGCGGACCTCGATCCCCGAGAATCGGGTATCGGTCGCCGGAGCATAAGCCAGGAGGTCGGTGCCCGGCGCCGCCGCACCGGTCAGCGTCCTGCTGAGCATCAATTGCGGCGGGATCGGCAGCGCACGCTGGCGACCGGAATTCGCCATGTTGGCGCGCTCTTCCTCGATCTGGGAGATCACTTCGGCATCGCTGAGCTGTGGCTTGCCGGAGGGCAGGGTCAGATCGTCGAGGTCGCGCTTGACGATGGTGACGTCGGCATCCGGCATGTCCTGGGCCGGCTCGGCATAGCGCTCCTCGGGCTGCCCGCCCTCGGCGAAGAGGCGCAGCGGGTTGAAGGGCGGGATATTGGAAGCGTAGACGCCGGTCGTGAGCGATAGATTGGAAGCGAGGCGGACGAAGGGCCGGACGCGGATGACCTCGCGGTCGCCGGTCCGCTGGGACATCGGCGCCCGCATGGCATGGCGCGCCGACATGACCGGCTGGTCGGTGACCAGCTTGTCGGCCTTGCGGGCCCCGCCGCCATCGCCCGCGGCCGAGGATGCGCGGATGGCGACCGTCTCGGGCTGCTCGGGATAGCTGGTGTCGCCGCGCATCGCCACGAGGAT
>NZ_VFMG01000001.1:0-2345000 GCF_006714945.1 Allobosea sp. AK1 | reverse complement strand
GGGACCTTCGGTCGAGAAATTCCTGACCAGCGGTCTGACCGAGCTCAAGCACAAGCTCGGGCCGATCAATTGGCAGTTCATGCCGACGAAGCAGTTCGATCCCGCCGATTTCGAGGCCTTCCTTAAGCTCCTGCCGAAGGAGCTGGACGGGATCAAGCTGCGCCATGCCGTCGAGGTCCGACATGACAGTTTCCGCTCGCCGGATTTCATCGCGTTGCTGCGCGGCTATGACGTCGCCGTCATCACCTCGGCCGATGCGGACTACACCCAGATCGCCGATGTGACCGCGCCCTTCGTTTATGCGCGGATCATGGGAACCAAGGAGGCCGAGCCGAAGGGCTATTCCGAGGCCGGGCTCGATCGCTGGGTCAAGGCCGCGCAGGTCTGGGCCCAGGGCGGCGTGCCGGACGGCTTGGAGACGGTCGGTCCGGCTGCCAAGGCCGAGGAACGCGACGTCTTCCTCTATGTGATCAGCGGGGACAAGGTGCGCAATCCCGCCGCGGCGATGGAATTGATCGCCCGGACCCAGGGCTGAGCTTCACTCTGCTGCTGCGGCCGCTTGCACGGCCTCCTGGCAGGTATCGACCCATTCGGCCTGTGTCAGTTCGGCCATGCGCTGCGGCGCGATCCGCAGCGCGCTATGGGTCGAGCCTGCGGCCGGCACGACGATGTCGAAGGACTTCAGCGAGACATCGCAATAGACCTTGAGCGGCGTCGCGAGCCCGAACGGGCAGACACCGCCCACGGGGTGGCCGGTCAGGGCCTCGACCTCTTCCTGGCCTAGCATGCGCGGCTTGCCGCCGAGCGCGGCCTTGGCCTTCCTGTTGTCGAGCCGGGCATCGCCGCGGGTGACGACGAGCACGACTTCGTCGCCGATACGCAAGGAGAGCGTCTTGGCGATCTGGCCGGGCTCCACGCCATGGGCGGCGGCGGCGAGCGGCACGGTCGCGCTGCTATCATCGGTGACGATGACGGCGATGTCGGGAGCGTGCTGGGCGAAGAAGGTGCGGACGGATTCGAGGCTCATCGGGCAATTCGGGAGGTCAGCCACAGGATCAGCAGGCTGGCGACCGCCGGCACGCCGAAGACGACGAGGAAGATCGGTGCTTCCTCCATCACGGTATAGCCTGCGCTGATGACGCCGATCCAGAGATTGATCAGCGCGCCGGCGAACCAGAGCGGCAGGAAGAGTTTCACCGCGAAGGGGATCGGCCGCCCAGCAGAGATCGAGAGGCGCGGCGCCAGCACGAGCAGGATGCCGAGCAAGGCGAAGCCGATGCCGATGACCTTGATGGTATGCATGGACTAAACCTCAATCTCTCAGAAAGCGATTTATAATCAATTGATTACAGTTGAATCAATCCGACATAATCGACCTAAATCTACAAAGCAGCTACAGCTTTTCGCTCATGGCTGAAGTGCAGAGGACTGCTCGCGGTCACATGACGCCTGCCGGCATCACGCCGGATCTGATCCCGACACCGCCTCAGGATTAGAGAGGGCTTCGATTTGATCGTACTTCTGATCACGCCCAATGAGCTTTTGGCGGCGCTGGGGCTTTTCCTGATGCTCTTCGCGATAGCGGCCAACTGCCTAATCAGGGAATTCGGGGATCAATGACTGGCCTAGAACCAGGGGGCACCCTCGCGAATTGCGGGAGGGGGCCGTTCGCACGGAATTGAAAAACCGAGCTGACTTGAACCACCGTCGACCGTCCAACTCGACCCATAGCTGACTTTCGACGCGTCCGGTTCCGGGCAGCCAAGGCAGTCCTAGTATCTGGCCCGCCCGCCGGACATATCGAAGACGGCGCCCGTATTGAACGCGCTTGCATCGGAGCAAAGCCACAATACTAGAGCCGCCACCTCCACTGGGTCGCCCAGCCGGCTGAGCGGGCTGGCGGCAACCATGGCGTCGACTGTCTCATTGCCCAAATCCCGGATCATTCGCGTGTCGATGGGTCCCGGCGCCACGCAGTTGACGCGGATGCCGGTATCATTGACTTCGCGGGAAAGCGCTTTCGTAAAGGCGATGACGCCCGCACTCGCGGCGGAATAGACGGCGAGGTTCGGCAATCCTTCCTTGCCCGCAAGCGAGCCCATGTTGACGATCCGCCCTTTGCCCGCAGCCCGCATCAACGGCAGAATCTGGTGTGTGACTTCTAGCATCCCAACGAGGTTCACATGCAGGATTTGCTGCCACTCAGCCGGTTCTGAGCTCTCGAATGGCTGATAACGCCCGAGATGCCCCGCATCATTCACGAGAACGTCGACGCTTCTGCCTTCCAGAAGCGCCAGCCCGCTGGCGATCTTATCACGTTTGGTCACATCGACGGTAACGGACTGCGCTCCGGCAAGTTCGACGGGCTCGACGTCCCAGATCCAGACGTCGGCTCCACTTGCCACGAAGCTGGCCGCGATGGCTCTGCCGATCCCACGGGCACCACCCGTCACAATGACGGTCTGTTGTGAGAAATCGTATGTGACTTGCACCGCAGCCCCCTAATTCCCGAGAGGCGTTAACGAGCTGAAAGCTCTTACATTCCGCAGGATGTTCTTACCAGGAGCGTGAATGGGTCGATCTGGAACTCTTCCTCAAGCGACCCCCCAAATAATTTCAGCCACGTTTCCTGCAATTCGAAAGCCTTGGCTTCGCGTGCCGCGTCACATTCAAATTTGAATTGATGTGCCTCCTGAAAATGATGAACTAGCTCGTGCACGAGAACCGACAAATCGGCTGCCGTTGCGCCGGTCCATGTGTCCGCCAGATAAATGATCTTCTCGTGGGAATCGTAGATCGACAGGATATCTGGCCGACCGTGTTGCTGTATGATTTCGGACGTGTATTGCTTGAGCCGTAAAGCGGAAACTTGGCCAACCGGCTTGAATACGAGTTTCGGCAAGGACGTGGGTATCGACTGTCCCAGCTTCGCTCCGACCCACATAGCGAGGGCCTCCAGTAACCGCCCTCCCGGATCAGGGTGGCTCTCCCCTATGACGATTTCGAAGCCGGAGCCGAGACGCAGGCGCTCTATTGTCTCGTCACGCGCAGGCGCTTCGAAATTCATGGTCACCGTAAGTAAGGTTGCTCCAAAGAATAGGTATCGACCGAATGTTCTCATGGAGCCCTCCTGCATAAGCTGCAGATAACGGCAGAATCTATAGAATCCTCAGATTATATTGGATTCAGCGTACATCAATCTCCATGTACTTGATTTTTACTGAATGATTCGACCTCATCAGCTTCGTCGTCATAGAGAAGCTTCGTGAGCATGACATAGCGATTGAGGGACGCCATGCTAATGTCACGAGCACATCGCTCCCGCAGCTTGAAGGCTTCAACGCGAATGCCGTCACGCAGCTCTGCGGTGTTGAGGCCGAATAACTCGCTCCGCTCAAGCATCCGCGCGAGTTCCCTGTCCCAGGCAACGCAGGCCCGAGCCTGACGCGTCGTCAATTGTGCGCCCTCCGCGAGGCCGCCCCATAGGATGCAGGCGCATATAGCGAACACTGAAGACCGTCCCATTTGCGCCTCTTTGAGTGCAGGCGTTTGGATTGAGTGGGGCCGGGTTTGTCCCGTCCGTTGCCGGTTAGCCTTCGTAGCAACGAAATTTTCGTTAGGTCATGATGGAGGAGCGATCGAATGCCGATATTTCGCCGATAGCTGTGTCATGCTGGGCGACAGGGGAGAACTTCTTTCGGTAATGAGCGAAGGTTCGTCGCCGAATTTGTCGAACCGCTGCCGAATTTGTCCATGTCGCGCGAAATCTTGCAGTCGAAGCTGACCGGAGAAGCTCCTCGCTAAAGATATTTGGGTATCGTTAGCGAGCGGGACGTGGGAGATGTGGACGGAGATTCTGAGGACTCCGCCGGATAGTAAGCTGGATCCTTAAAGAGGCGCTTGTCTCGATTATTTCTTTGAGAGCTTTGCCGGCCGGCGAATGGCTGGCCGCCAGCCCTTGCGCGCTGCCAGGATCGATCAAACCGCAACCGGTCATTCGTCTTTTGCAGGATCGGCGGAGGCCGGCGCCGTCCGTATGGACGCATATCGGGCGATTTCAATAGGAGTCTCACCGAATCGGCGATGAAAGGCGATTCTAAAGCGTGCCGTGTTAGTGAAGCCGTATCGGCGGGCGACGGTAGCGACCGAGGCGTCGCGTATACCCCGAGCCAGATCGGCATGCGCTAGATCAAGCCGGACAGCATGCAATGCAGCCAAAGGGGTGCTGCCGCGAAAATGCCTGAACACAGCCGTCAAGGTTCGCAAGCTGCAGCCTGCGGCCCCAGCGATATGTGACATACGGATAGGCTCCGCGCCGTGGGCGCGCATGAAGTCTTCCGCGCGTCGAACATAGGCCGGAATTGGATTTCCGGCTGCATTTGCGAGTCGATCAGAGTAATTATGAGTGGTGCCACGCAAAATCAGCGAGACGAGTAGGTCCGTCAGCGACGCAAGTGCGACTGGGTTATTGGCAACACCGTCCCGCCGTTGAAATTCCTGTGTAACGAAATCGAGTTGGCTTTTCAGGCTGGCTGTAAGCCCGGTGCCCCAATCGAGGCTGGGCTCGAAAATGAGCGGCCGACGCAACCGCTCATCCAGCATGTGTTCAAGCGTGCTCTCGATATCCGCAGCCTTCAAGAAAACATTGGTGCGCGCGTTATCGTCGCTGATTAAAAGGCGACCGCCGGGACCGGGCCTCCAAGTGAGACCGGTTTGTTGTGTGGCTGTCGTGGATCTTCCCTTCTGTTCCAAGGTTATATGGCCCGCGAGCATCGTCGTGAAACAATACAGGCTCCCTTCATCGCCATCGACGGTGACCTCGGTGCTAAAACTGCTCGCGACAAAACTCGTCAGAAGAGAGCCGGCGCCACGTGTCGCAAGGGTAAAAATCGGCGGCTCGAAGCGTGGGTGCCAAAGAGCACGATCCTGCAATTGGTAGGTGTAGGTGCGGTTTGACTGTGCGGCCCGTTCAATCACGCGAATCTTGCCGCTCGAATCCTCCAGAGCTTCGGCTCGGACAACGTCGAACATTGTCAGCACAGGGGTGCTCGTGCCCGCGGCCATAGGCGTCTCCGTCCAGCTTTCTTACTGTGACGCAAGCAATTTTAGACAAATTCGGCAACGGTCCGACAAATTCGGCGGCGCACTTGGAGCGTAGTTGAAAGCGTCGTTCCCCACCGCAGCAAACTTAGCACATATGGGTGACGCAGCGTTAGCATCTCCCGCCCTACGGCTCCGCCTCAAGCTTAACCAGCTCAAATCCGACGAATAAGAATGTTAATGTAACTGGAGTTTTTGAAATGCTGGAGTTGATCGTGATCGTCGCTGGCTTCTTTCCTGCACTCGGAGAGATTTCCCGCCCTGTCTTGACGCAGGCTGCCCCGGCGAAATGCGTCGATCTGTCCTCTCGAACTGCTCCGCAGAATTCACGCCGTGGTGAGTTCGTCAACCAGATCGGTCCTGCGGGCTGCGACAGGGGCATCGTCATGCCGATCACAGCAAGGTCATCATGGCGAGCCGCAGGGAACTCCTCGTCCGGGGCCCGGCTTTGAACAAAGTGCCGAGCAGGCCTCAGATCGCACAGGAGACGGTTGGCGTTCCATCCTGATGCCCGGCAATGCGCAAAATCCGCGACAGACAGGCGAAGGCCCGGACCGCACTGCAGAGCGTGAGCGCCGCCGTGATGAATTTGGCGGTGCTCATCGTCGCCTGCCGGCCGCGTAGCCGTTGTGATCAAGCCGCCTTCATTGCCCGGATTCCAATCAACTCGAGGCTCTGCTCGGCGAAATATCGCCGTGTCTGCTTAAAAATGCAGCGAACTGCCGCGCCAGATCGTCGATCGCGTGCTTGCTGGGGCGATACCATTCCGGCGACCAGTTCATCACCCCAAGGATGACGAGGCGCCCCGCCGCCAACCTCCGAAGTCGTTAATAGCGAAGAGCATTCCGTTTGGTCACGGTCAATGGGTGACGGAATGCCGATATTTCGCCTATAGTCGGCGGACGCAGTTCATCGAGCGGGCTAGGGTGGGAGCTAAGCACCATGGACCCGGCGCTTCCGAAACTTCTACAGTTCGACCGATTTGCGCTGGATTTGACGCGCGAACGCCTAAGAGCGGGCGATCAGGAGATTGCACTACGGCCCAAGGCGTTCGAGGTTCTCCGTCACCTTGCCGAGAATGCTGGACGGCTGGTGTCGAAGCGGGAACTGTTTGAGGTCGTATGGCCAAATGTCGCTGTCACGGATGACTCGCTCGTTCAGTGCATTCGCGAGCTGCGAGACAAGCTGGGTGACACCGATCATCTCCTGATCGAAACCGTACCCCGTCGCGGATACCTGCTGAACGCCGGCCACTCCCACGCGGCCAAAGAGCACGACTCGCTGCCGCCACCCGAGCGATCTCAAACCCCGATTGTCGGGTCAGTTGGTCGTCGCCTCGTTTTATGGTCGCCTGTACAGCGCAAACGGGCGTCTCTGGCGACGGCCGCGATCACCATCTGCTGCCTGGCTGCAGCTGGATATCTTACAGCCCACCTGTCGTTGCCATCGTCAGCCAACGCTCTCTTCACAGAAGACGACGCGCGGCGGATTACGGCAATTGCAGCAGAGAAGGAGCTTCCGCTTCCGCCATTCCAGATCAGCCGGATCGGGCGTGGTGTTCTCCCTGAACATCGCCGCTTCGTCGGCATCTGGGTCAGCAGCACCGGGTTCGTTAATTCGAACCGCCAATTCATGCTGGTCATCACCGGAGCCGAACCTTCCGGCATCGTGACGGGCTTTACAGTTCGAGGGCCTCCTCGGGCCCTGAGCCTTGTCGTCAAGCCGGCTGGCGCGACCCATTTTAAGGCCCGCGTCCTCGGCGATTCCTTTCGCTACAGTGGTCCAAACAGCGAGCGCGAGGTGGTGATGACAGCCGACCGGCGGCTTGAATTCAACGAGGTCTTCGACACGGGAGTGATCGTGCGTGTCGCTCTCGACCCGGTGTGGGCACTGGTTGAGGCCGAGCAAAAAGCTGCTCTGTGGTAGCCGGCGCGGCACAGCGAGCACCATTGTCGCTATGGTCCGTCCGGCTGTCGCTAGCGCTTGGCCGGGCCGCACAGAGCTATCGTTCTTCCAGGCTCTCACATTGCTGAGGGATACTGATCGATGCGTGCAGTATTCTATGAGACCAACGGGCCAGCGCGCGATGTGCTGCGCATCGGAGACGTTGAAACTCCAAGCCCGGGAGTTGGGGAGGTTCGCGTGCGCTTGTACGCGTCGGGGGTCAATCCATCCGATGTCAAAAGCCGCGGACACCGAAAGTCGCCGTTCCCGCTGATCATCCCACATAGCGACGGTGCTGGAGAAATCGAATCTATTGGTCCTGGCGTTGCGAAGTCACGCCTCGGCGAGCGGGTCTGGATCTGGAACGGGCAGTGGCAGCGCCCATTTGGAACAGCCGCCGAGTTCATTGCACTGCCGGCCGCGCAGGCCGTTCCCTTGCCAGCTGCACTTAGCTTCGAGGAGGGCGCCGCTCTCGGCATCCCTGCGCTGACGGCCTACCATGCTGTCGAGCTTGCCGGGGTCGGTCAGGGCACAACCTTGCTCGTATCCGGCGGCGCAGGGGCGGTGAGCCAGTTCGCCATTCAATTCGCCAAGGCTCGGGGCGCGACCGTGATCAGCACGATCTCATCGCCGGACAAGGCGATGGCAGCGCGCGAAGCCGGCGCCGACCATTGCATCGACTATAAGCGTGAAAATGTGGGCGACCGTATTGCTGATATCACGGGGAGACGCGGCGTCGACGCTATCACCGAGATGGACCTATCGGCCAACGCCGGTCTGATTCCGGCGGTACTCCAACCAAAGGGAAAGGTCATTGTTTACGGCACGGGAGCCGAAGCGACGATTCCTGCCTTTGCCTTCCTCGCCAATTCGATCCAGTTGAACTTCTTCCTGATCTATCAATTGGACGCGCAGCAGCGAGAACGTGCAGTGGCTGGCGTCACGCGCGCTCTTGCTCAGGGCGAAGCGGTTGCCCGTATCGGACCGACATTCCCGCTCAGCGAAACCGCCGCCGCGCACGAAGCAGTTGAGGGCGGAACGATTGGCAATGTCATCGTCAAAATCGAGTAATCGCAGCGTGGCTAGGCGATCTCTTACGCCTTCGATCCTTCGGCCCCTTCCTGATTGTCGAAGAGTTCCTATCGGTGTCGCCTACATCGGTTAGATTACCCAGCGCAGCCTCCCATGCGGCCTGTCGATTGCGATCCCACGTCGCGCGGCGTTAGAGAAGCCGCGATATCGTGCTCGGGCTTACATTGTAGCTACGTGCGATCTCTCGAACAGGTTCGCCGGCAGCTTTCCTAGCCAGGGCCTCTTGCCGCTGATGGCGGGTCATTCCGAACGGCCGGCCGAGTTTCACGCCTCGGGCCTTAGCGCGGCTAAGGCCCTCGCTGGTTCGCGCCAAAATCAACGAGCGCTCGAACTCTGCGAACCCGGCCATGATTGTTGTGACGAGGCGGCCATGAGGCGTTTCCCATTCATGTGCTCTAAAGGGCTCTTTCCGATTATCCAATGAAATTGATGGTGTGCATGGATCAGGCCTCCTTGGCCCGCAGCGAGACCGCTTCCCAGGCGGCGACCAGGATCAGGATCGCGGTTGCGGCCAGGCTGAAGCCCAACGGTGGCAACACCGTCCAGGCCGGTGCCAGCACGGCGAGCAAGCCGAGGCCGACGAGATGGGAGAGCGGATACCAGCCGGCCGTGATGCGTTTGAACAGCAGGTTGCCGAGCAGATAGAAGGCGGGGCCGGCCAGGACGGCGATTGCCGTTCTGCCATCGGTATGGCCGGTGGGATGGGCGATGACCAGTTCGTCGCCGACGGCGACCAGGATGATGCCGGCGACCAGCAGCACGTGCAGATAGGTATAGGCGATGCGTGCGATCCGGCCGGGGTCGTCGGAGCGTGCGATGTGATGGCTCGCCCGTTCGGCACCGATATGGAAATAAATCCACCACATCGCGACCGAGCTCAGGAAGGAATTGAGGAAGGCTGTCAGGTTGACGGCCGTCACCGGCAGCTTCGCGGCGGTCGCGCCCGTCATCAGAACGGATTCACCGAGCGCGATGATGATGAAGAGGGCACAGCGCTCGGAGAGATGACCGCCTTCGACATTCCAGTCGCTGGTGCGCGAGTGCCCAAGGCCTGGAACGCGGAAGCCGGCGGCCGGGCCGACATATTCGATGCCGAGCGCGACCAGCCAGAGGCCGAAGCGCAGAGGGCCTTCGCTCAAGCCACCGGCGATCCAGAATGCACCGGAGCAGACGAGCCAGATCGTGATGCGCTGGAAGTTGCGGTAATTGGCGGGCGAGGCGTCCTTGAGGCTCACCATCGTGAAGATCGAGCGGACGAGCTGGGCGGTGACATAGGCGCCTGCAAAGGCGAGGCCGTTCGCACCGAAGGCCTCGGGCAAGGCGCAGGACATCACCAGGCCGAGAAACATCAGGACGAAGAGCAGGATCCTGACCGGGGGGCGCTCGGGATCGAGCCAGTTCGTGACCCAGCTCGTATAGACCCAGATCCACCAGACGGCGCCGAGCAGAAAGGCGGCCTGCGCGACGCCGAGCGGGCTGAAATGCTCCAGCAGCGTGTGCGAAATCTGGGTGATCGCGAAGACGAAGACCAGGTCGAAGAACAGCTCGACGTAGGAGACCCTCGCATGCTGGTGTTCGACGCGTTCCCTGAGCAGCGCGCCGGGTTTGTGAGCTTTGGCCATGCAGACCCCTATCCCCTGCTGCGCGCTTTCGCGCGCAGCCCGTCAGCGAGGGTGTCCCGCAGCCCGTATCGCCGTCAATGGCGGAAGTGGCGGTGCCCGGTGAAGACCATGGCGAGGCCGGCTTCGTCGGCGGCCTTGATGACCTCGTCGTCGCGCATCGAGCCGCCGGGCTGGATCACCGCGGTCGCACCGGCCTCGGCCGCTGCGAGCAGGCCGTCGGCGAAGGGGAAGAAGGCGTCGGAGGCGACGACCGAACCCTTGGCCAGGCTCTCCGCAACGCCCGCAGCCTTCGCCGCTTCGGCGGCCTTCCAGGCGGCGATGCGCGAGGAATCGACGCGGCTCATCTGGCCGGCGCCGATGCCGACCGTGGCGAGGTCCTTCGCGTAGACGATCGCGTTCGACTTGACGTGCTTGGCGACGCGGAAGGCGAAGCGCAGATCGGCGAGCTCACGCTCGCTCGGTTGGCGCTTCGTCACGACCTTCAGCTCCATGTCGTCGACGACGGCGTTGTCGCGCGACTGGGCGAGGAAGCCGCCGGAGACGGTGCGCAGCGACAGGCCGGGCGAGCGGACATCGGGCAGGCCGCCGGTCAGCAGCAGGCGCAGGTTCTTCTTGGCGGCGATCATGGCGATCGCCTCCTCGTCGGCATCCGGCGCGATGATGACCTCGGTGAAGACCTCGACGATCTTCTTCGCTGCGGTCGCGTCGAGCTTGCGGTTCAGCGCGACGATGCCGCCGAAGGCCGAGACGGGGTCGCAGGCCAGCGCGCGCTCATAGGCTTCGAGCAGCGAGCCGCCGGCGGCGACGCCGCAAGGGTTGGCGTGCTTGACGATGACGCAGGCGGCCGAGGCCTCGGGGACGAACTCGGCGACGCATTCGAAGGCGGCGTCGGTGTCGTTGATGTTGTTGTAGGAGAGCTGCTTGCCCTGGACCTGACGCGCGGTCGAGACGCCCGGCCGGTTCTCCGGGGTGCGGTAGAAGGCGGCCCATTGATGCGGGTTCTCGCCATAGCGCATGGTTTCGGCGAGCGCGCCGCCGAGCGCGCGGAAATGCGGGGCGGTGTCGCCGAGCTCGTTCGCGAACCAGTTCGAGATCGCCGCGTCATAGGCCGCGGTGCGGGCATAGGCCTTCTGGGCGAGCTTGCGACGCAAAGTCAGCGTGGTCGCGCCCTTCTGGGCCTCGAGATCGGCGAGGACGGACGGATAATCCGCCGGCTCGACGACGACGGCGACGTCATGATGGTTCTTGGCGGCGGCGCGGATCATCGCCGGGCCGCCGATATCGATGTTCTCGATGCAGTCGTCATAGGCCTTGCCAGCCGCGACGGTGGCTTCGAACGGGTAGAGGTTCACGACGAGCAGGTCGATCGGCTGGATGCCGTGGCCGAGCATCGAGGCCTGGTGCTCGGGATGGGAGCGGATCGCGAGCAGGCCGCCATGGACCTTTGGGTGGAGCGTCTTGACCCGGCCGTCCATCATCTCGGGGAAGCCCGTGAGATCGGAGACGTCGCTGACAGGGAGGCCGGCTTCGGCGATCGCCTTGGCGGTGCCGCCGGTCGAGACCAGCGCGATGCCGAGCTTGTGGAGGGCGCGCGCGAAATCGATCAGCCCCGTCTTGTCGGAAACGGAAAGAAGCGCGCGTTCGACGCGGCGAAGCTCATTCGGCATCGGGATCAGGTCCGGCTTGGATTGCGGAAAGGCAGTTTCGGCAGACGCGCGCGGGCTATCATGCTGCGCTGCAAAAGGCAAAAGCCGCCGTCGCAGAACCGTCACGCGTCGGGAGCGGGTTCCGCGGCTTCGCGCTCGGCGATCGCAGCAGCGACCGTCTTGCCGGCACGGGGATTGGCGGTGCTGATCCGGCTAAAGCGCCAGGTCACGCGCGGCGTCGCCACGGCATCGAAGGCGACGACGAACTGTTCGGTGCGCCGCCGCCCGTCCGAGGAGGCAAGGAAGATGCTCTCCTCGATGGCGATGGTCAGGCCGCCGGCCTCGAAGCTCCAGACCTCGCCCGAGGCCAGCGCCAGAAGCGCGCCGCTGCCGTCCCGAACGAGGCTGGCGCGGACATTCGGGTGCAAGTGGAAGCGCAAGGCGGACGCGAGCGCGGTGCGCGTCCCGGTCAGGGCGACCTCGTCCTCGCCGGCCAGTGCGGCGCCGTCGCGGGCGAGCGTCAGGCGGCGGGTATGGGTCGCACCGAGGCTGCGGCGATAACCGTCATGGCTTGCGACCCATTCGGCGCCATCAGCGCCGTCCTGGCGGGCGACGCGGACGTCGCGAGGGCCGGAGACGACGCGCATTTCGCCGAGAACCATGCCGAAATTTGCGCTGGAGCGATCGTCGAGGACGAGCGTCGAATGAGCGGCGGTGCTGCGCGCGGCGAGCTTCAATTCCGGGGGGCCGAAGCGGCTGGCGCCGCAATTGACGATGATGCGCTGCGGGCCGCTGGAGAATTCGAAGGCGAGGCAGCCGGCATGGGCCTCGACCGAATAGGCGCCGCGCGGCGGCGCGCCGGCATCGGTGACCACGATGCTGCGCTCGGCCGCGAGGCGGCTGTAGCCGGAATAGGCGGCATGTTCGGTCGGCCGACCGCGGGCATCGTCATAGGCCGCGAGCGTCGCCATCAGGTCGGGAGGCGTCGTACCCATGCCGTTGAACAGGGCAAGCGCGCCGTCGCCGTGCCGGAACAGGCGTAAGTGCGGCATCATCCGCTCGATCGCGGTCATCACCCCACGCGGTGGCTCGAGCCCGCGAGCGGCGAAGGTCTCGCGCAGGGGCAGGAGGTCGAGCAGGAATTCGATCAACAGGCGTGGATTGCGCGAGAGATGGCCGCCATCGGGCAGGATCTGCTCGTCGAGCTCCTCGGACAGCAGGATCTCGATCCGGCGCCGGTGACCATCCTGCCCGTCGAGGCAGATCGCGGCAAAGGCGATGGCGATCAGGCCGTTCAGCCGGTCGGCCCCTTCGACGGCTCCGGACAGCGCCAGGCTCAGCCGGTCCGTCAGGCGCGAGACATGGCGCAGATAGCGCTCGTAGAAGGCATGGTCGGCGCCTTCCAGCAGCAGCGGGGAATGCGACAGGAAGGCGATCAGCCGACGTGCAGCGACCGCAGGGCGCCGCGCGATGTCATGGCGGTCGCGACGCCTGGCGATGAAATCCTCGACCAGGCTGCGGGCATTGGCGCGGGCAATCGCGGTGTCGGCGGCGCGCATATGGCGCAGCCAGCCGAAGCCGTAGAGCGCCTCGGCCCAGGCATCGCTCGGCGGCGTCGCGTCGAACGGCGATTCTCCGTGGCTGCGCAGGGTGCGCCCGGCGAAGGCGTAATAGCCTGCATAGAAATCGCCGGCCGTCGTCGGGTCGGCGGTGCGCAGGTCATGCGGGGCGAAGAGCAGGCGCGTGGCATTGCTGCGGCCGAAGGGCCAGAGCCTGCGGGTGGCGCCGACGAACTGGCCGCGGGTCCGCCGCGCCGCCCGTCCGATCGCGGCCTGGGCCAACCCCCGTCGCTCAGCCCACCCGCTCAAATCCCCTGTCGACTCCGTGCCCGGGCGCGGCGGTGCGCCGCGCGAATCCTGGCTCCGTCATAGCCTGATCAGGCGGGTTGCGTAAAATCCCGCCCATCCCGAAAGGCGCGGAGTTTCGCCCTGCAATTGGTGCGGCAGGGTCCGGATATCCCCATTCGAGTCGATCGCATCAGCCAAACCGCCGATTTCCTCCGGGCGGACGGGTTCGCGACTAAACTGGGGATTGCGGGCGAGAAAGGCCGCGGTCTGTTCTTCGCCTTCCTGCGGTTCGAGCGAACAGGTGCAGTAGACGAGGCGTCCGCCGGGCTTCGTCAACGCGGCGGCGGCATCGAACAGGCGCGCCTGAAGGGCAGCCAGCCGGTCGCGATCCTCGGGCAATTTCGTCCAGGCGACGTCGGGATGGCGGCGGATCGTGCCAGTCGCGCTGCAAGGCGCATCGAGCAGGACGGCGTCGAAGGGATCGGCCTTCCAGGTCACGGCATCGGCCGTGACCACCTCGGCGGAGAGGCCGAGCCGCGCCAGATTGGCCTTGAGCCGGCGCAGGCGCGGGCCGGAGCGATCGAGCGCGGTGACGCTCGCGCCGGCCGCGGCGATCTGGGCGGTCTTGCCGCCGGGCGCGGCGCAGAGATCGGCGATGCGCTCGCCGGGTTTTGGGGCGAGGAGCTTGACCGGCAGGGCCGCGGCGGCGTCCTGCACCCACCACGCGCCCTCATCGAAGCCCGGCAGGCCGGCGATGGCCTGGCGCTCGCGCAAGCGCACCGAGCCGATCGGCAGGGCGATGCCGTCGAGTTTTTCGGCCCAGCCGGCGGGGTCGGCCTTGACGGTGAGGTCGAGGGGCGGCTCCTCGCGATGGCTCTGCGCCATCGCGGCGGCGGCATCCTCGCCATAGGCCGTGCACCAGCTTTCGACCAGCCAGTCGGGCGTATCGCCGAAGACCTCCGCCTGGGCCTCGGCGAGGACCGCATCGCGCTCGCGGGCGAGGCGGCGCAGCACCGCATTGCCGAGTGCGGCATAGCGGGCCGAGCGCGCGTCCTCGTGCAGGTGGCGGATGGCGAGGTCGACCGCCGCGTGGTCGGGCACGTCGAGGAACAGGATCTGGGCGGCGGCGGCCGTCAGGATCGGCTCGAACGGGCCGGATTTGCGCGGGCTGCCGCGCTCGAGGCGCGCGTCGATGGCGTGCTGGATCGTGCCGAGGCGGCGGAAGGCCGTGACAGCGATGGCGCGGGCGAGGCTCGCATCGGCGGCGTCGAGCCCGGATTCCGGCAACATCCGCTCCAGGGTCTCGTCGAGGGCGGTGCGGGCGCGCAGGACCTCGTCGATGACCGTGGCCGCAAGCCGGCGCGCCGGCAGGCCCGGGGCATCGTCGAGCTTGGGCGGCGTTTCCGGCCGAGCGGGGCGGCGAGAGGAGGATTGATCTGCCATCTCAGCCCCACGGGCCCGGCTGGCGCGGGGCATTGCCCCAGGGATTGCTGTCGGCCTGGGCGGTGAAGCCGGCTCCGCCAGCACTGCGGCCGATGCCGAGCGCACGCGCCTGCTCCATCAGGGCGGCAATGCGGTTGCCGGTGTCGGGGTGTGTCGAAAACAGATTATCCATGCCGCCGCCGGTCAAGGGATTGATGATGAACATGTGCGCCGTAGCAGGCTTGGCCTCGGCTGTCTCGCTGGGGATGTGCTGAACGCCGGCCGCGATCTTGGCGAGTGCGTCGGCGAGCCAGACCGGATTGCCGCAGATCTGGCCGCCGAGCTTGTCGGCCTCGTATTCGCGCGAACGCGAGATCGCCATCTGGATCAAGGCGGCGGCCATCGGCGCGAGGATCGAGAGCAGGATCTGGACGATGAAGTTCGGGCGGTTGTCGCGCGAGCCGAAGAACATGCCGAAGGTGACGAGCGATGAGATCGCGCCGGCGAAGGTCGCGGTGATCGTCATGGTCAGCGTGTCGTGATTCTTGATATGCGCGAGCTCGTGCGCCATCACGCCGGCCAGCTCCTCATAGGTCAGCGTGCGCAGGATGCCGGTGGTCGCCGCGACAGCGGCGTTCTGCGGGTTGCGGCCGGTGGCGAAGGCGTTGGGCTGGTCTTCGTGGATCAGGTAGACGCGCGGCATCGGCATGTTCGCGCGGGCCGCGAGATCTCGCACCATGCCGTAGAGCTCGGGCGCGGTCGCAGCATCGACCTCCTGGGCATTGTGGGCGGCCAGCGCCAGCCGGTCGGAATTCCAGTAGCTGAAGAGATTGGTCACGACGGCAAAGCCGAGCGCCATCAGCATGCCGCCGCCGCCGCCGAGCAGGTAGCCGACCGCGCCGAAAAGCGCCGTCAGGCCCGCCATCAACATACCGGTGCGCACGTAGTTCATCGAAATCCCTTCTCTGGCGCCATCTGGCGTCGGCCCTCGCATCTGCGAGCATCGTGCCCTATGTGGTGAGGGCAATCCCGATCCTGCAAGAGAATCCTGCAAGGAAACGCGCTGAAATGCCCGATAAGACCGATCAGGACAGGCCGATGGATGCGCCGGAAGCCAAGGTACTGTCCCCCGCCGCGCAGCGTGCTCTGGCGGAAGCGGCCGCGCGCCGCGCTGCAATCGATACCCATGCCGCGGAGGTCGCCAGGCAACGCGAGGTCAATGGCCGCGGCGGGCTGGAGCCGGTGCGTTACGACGACTGGGAAGTGAAGGGCATCGCCAGCGATTTCTGATGGACGGGGCTGCGTATGGCCCCGAAACATTGCCAATCCGCGGCTCTGCGTCCAAACAGGCGCCGGATAGCAGCGGATGTGCCTCATGGATAGCAACGACAAGCGCCTCGCGGCCCTGCGCCGCCTTCTTGCCGAGGCGCATGACAAGCTCGGCCTGAAGCTCGGTTTCCGGCTCTGGGACGGGAGCATGGTTCCAGCTTCCTGGCCGGCGGACGGACTCGCAATCGCCATCGCCGACCCCGGCGTTCTGGCCGCGCTGATCCGCAAGCCCAAGCTCGATACGTTGCTCAACCTGCATATCGCCGACCGGCTCGCGATCGTGAACGGCTCGCTCTTCGATCTTGCCGCGGCGCGGCCGGAAGGGAAGGTCGGCAAACTCGCGCGCAACATCCCTAAGGGCGCGGTCTTCGATGTCATCAGGCGCTTCATCTTCGCGCCGGGCACGGCCGAGGCCGCCGTCGATCACCGCAAGGGCGACGAGATCGCGCGGGACGGCGCGCCGGCCACCAACAAGGCCAACATCGCCTACCATTACGACGTCTCGAACGATTTCTACCGGCTCTTCCTCGACGAGGAGATGGTCTATACCTGCGCCTATTTCAGCGAGGATCACGGCGATCTCGAGCGCGCCCAGCGCGACAAGCTCGACATGATCTGCCGGAAGCTGCGCCTGCAGCCCGGCGACCGCTTCCTCGATATCGGCTGCGGCTGGGGCGCGCTGGTCTGTCACGCCGCCCGCCATTACGGGGTCGAGGCTCATGGCGTGACGCTGGCGGAGGAGCAGCTCGCCCTGGCGCGCGAGAAGGTCGAGAGGCTCGGGCTTCAGGGCAAGGTCACGCTCCACCTCAAGGATTTCACCCAGATGGAGGGGGAGTTCGACAAGATCTCCTCGATCGGCATGTTCGAGCATGTCGGCATCCGCAACCATCCGTCCTATTTCCAGGCGGTGAACCGGCTGCTCAGGCCGCGCGGGCTCTATCTGCATCACTGCATCTCGCGCCGCGCCAAGAAGACCGAGAAGGCCTTCAACAAGATGCCGGCCGAGTATCGCGCGCTGGTGCGCTACATCTTTCCCGGCGGCGAGCTCGATCATCTGGGCATGTCGATCGCCAATCTCGAGCGCCACGGCTTCGAGGTCCATGACGTCGAGGGCTGGCGCGAGCATTACCAGCGTACGACGCGGCTGTGGTGGGAAAGGCTCGAAGCCAACAAGGACAAGGCCGAGGCCGAGATCGGTCCGGAGCGGACGCGGATGTGGCTGCTCTATCTCGCCGGCTGTTCGCTGGCCTTCGAGCGCGGCGGGGCGCTGGTCAACCAGACGCTGGTCACGAAGCGGCGCAAGGGGCCGTCCGGCCTGCCGCTGACGCGCGCAGACCTCTATCGCGCCTGAACGGCACTTCGGCCGGCTTGATGCCGGCCTCCCGTCTTCTCCGATGTCGGGAAGGTCGCCCGGCGCGCGGCCGGGCCGAGGTCTTACTTCTTGACGAAGAGGTCGAGCTTTCCGTGATGCTCGGCCAGCAGGTAATAGAAGGTCAGGCGGGACTTGGTCTTGTCGGCCTTCATGTGCTCGCAGATCGCCTTGACGGAGCCGTCGAGATCGCCGGACTTCAGGCCGAGCTTCTTCTTCAGGAAGTTTTCGCGGACGCGATCGAGTTCGGCCGGATCGGAGCAGGCGACGTAGCGGGTATCGGGTTTGCTCATCACCAGTGCATAGGATTTCGACATGCCGGCGAAGGCCGCTTCGTTGAGCGCCTTCTTGGCAAACTTCTTCACGTCGGCGAGATGGTCCATCTGGTAGCCCCTTCCTGGCCCGTACGGGAGTACGGGTGGTTACGTGTCGCGGGCGGAGGTTAACGCGGTTCTTTGCAGGGGGCGAGGGGGCAAAGGAGCAGATTGCGAGATTTCGGAACGGCCCGGACCAGCCTTTGGTCGAAGGCCGGGATTGCGTGGCGCGGATGACGGGGCCAACGCCAGCATGGGTTGAGCCGGCGCCGATCCGGTGCTGCGATGCAGCATCCCCCGGAGCATGACGATGAAGCCGACGATCCTGATGATGCCGCGTATCGCCGCCGAAGCGATCGCCCGCCTGAAGCAGAGCTACACCGTGATCGGACCGGTCGATGGCGACGCTGCGGCCGCGATCCCGGCGGAGGCGAGGGACGCGCGCGTTCTGGTGACCTATGGCGGGCGCCGGACCAGCGCCGAACTGATGGACGCCTTGCCGAAGCTCGAGCTGATCGCCTGCTATGGCTCCGGCGTCGAGGGGGTCGATGCCGCCGCGGCCAAGGCGCGCGGCATCAGGCTCTGCAATGCCGCCGACGCCAATGCGCGCAGCGTCGCCGAATTCGCGATGGGCCTGATGCTCTGCGCCATGCGCGGCATCGGGCAGGGGGAGCGCTTCCTGCGCGACGGCCTCTGGGGCAAGCCGGGGCACTATCCGGTCGCCAACACGCCGGACCTCGCCGGCCGCAAGATCGGCATCTATGGGCTCGGCGCCATCGGCAGCCGGATCGCGAGCCGCGCCGCAGCCTTCGAGATGGAGGTGGGCTATCACAGCCGCTCGCCCAAGCCGGATCTGCCTTACCGCTTCCATGACAGCCTGCCTGGCCTTGCCGCATGGGCCGACGTGCTGGTGGTCGCTGTCCGGGCCAGTGCCGAGACCCGCAACGCCATCGACGATGCCGTGCTGAACGCGCTTGGGCCCGCGGGTTATGTCGTCAATATCGCGCGTGGCCTCGTCATCGATGAGGACGCGCTCTGCGCCGCGCTTGAACAGAAGCGGATCGCCGGCGCGGCGCTCGATGTCTTCGCTGCGGAGCCGCATGTGCCGGGGCGGCTCCGCGCGCTCGACAATGTCGTGCTGACGCCGCATATCGCGGCGAGTTCGCAGGATGCCAAGAAAGAGCAGTTGCGGATGCTGCTCGGCAATCTGGAGGCGTTCTTCGCGGGACGGCCGATCCTTTCGCCGGTCACCCTCTGAAGGATCAGGGCAGGACGACGACCGGGGTTCCCATCTGGACGCGTGCGTAAAGGTCGATCACGTCCTGGTTGTGCATGCGGAAGCAGCCATAGGATGCGGCCTTGCCGACGGTATTCGGCATGTTGGTGCCGTGGATCGCGTATTGTCCGCCGGGACCGAGGCCGATGACGCGCGCGCCCATCGGGTTGCGCGGCGAGCCGCCGGGAATGACGTCGGGCAGGCGGGGATTGTCGCGCTTGACCTCGGCCGGCGGCGCCCAGGCCGGATCGATCTGCAGTTCCTCGACATATTTGACGCCGCGCCACTGCTTGCCGGCCTTGCCGACGGCGATGGTGTAGCGGATCGCCTCGCCGGGCGAGACGACGTAGTAGAGCTTCCGCTCACCGGTGCGGATCACGATGGTGCCGGGGTCGAAGCGCCCGTCGCGCATTCCGACGACCTCGCGGGCCTGCGCAGGTAGCGCAGCCGCAATGGCGGCCGACAGGGCAAGGGTCGCGACAGCGATATGCCGGAACATGTCTGGAACTCCCTGGAAACTGCGGGAGTTGTGCCGCCGCAGCCGTGAAGCGCGGGTTGAGCGATATGGTGAAGCGATGATTCAGGATGAATCACCGGTGAATCAGCGCTTTAGGCCGCCGGCCTAGCCCGGTGCTGCTGCGGCAGCAGGAAGGGCAGGCCGGGCGCGGGCGCGCGGCTCAGCGTCAGGTCGACCTTGAAGACCTGGCGCAGCAGTGCGTCGTCCAGCGTCTTGGCCGGCGGGCCCTGCGCGATGATCCGGCCCTGATCCATCACGACGAGATGGTCGGCATAGGTCACGGAGAGATTGAGGTCGTGCAGCACGATCAGGACGGCAACACCGCGGGCTGCGATGGCGCGGGCCATGTCGAGCAAAGCGAGCTGATGGCAGAGGTCGAGGCTGGCGATCGGTTCGTCGAGGAACAGGACCTGCCGCTGCGCGACGCTGCGGCCGGCTTCGAGCTGGCAGAGCACGCGGGCGAACTGCACGCGCTGCTGCTCGCCGCCGGAGAGCGTCTGATAACGCCGCCCGGCGAGATCGATCACGCCGGCGGCAGTGAGGCTCTCGGCGACGATCGCCTCGCGCCGCTGGCGGGTCAGGGCCCGGCCGATGCCGTCGACGCCGAGGCTCGCGACCTCGTAGACGCTGAAGGGAAAGGCGAGGCGGGCATGCTGGGCCATCACCGAACGCAGGCAGGCGAGACGCCAGGCCGGCACTGCCGCGAGCGGTTCGTCGGCGATGCGGATATCGCCGCCGGCCGGCTTGATCTCGCCGGTCAGCAGCTTGAGCAGGGTCGATTTGCCGGCGCCGTTGGGGCCGATCAGGATGGTCGTCGTGCCCCCGGTGAGCTCGAGGCTGGCATCGCTGACGAGCTTGCGCCCGCTGGCGAGGAAGCTGACGCCATGGCCGGAGAGGATCGGGTTCGCTTCAGACATCGATCAGGCTCGTGCGGCGCAGGAGCAGCCAGAGGAAGAAGGGTGCGCCGATCGTGGCGGTGACGATGCCGATCGGCAGTTCGGCGGGGACGACGATCAGGCGCGCGACGATATCGGCGCCGACCAGCAGCATCGCACCGCCCAAGGCCGAGAGCGGCAGCAGCAGGCGATGGTCCGGGCCGACGCAGAGCCGGATCAGATGCGGCACGACGATGCCGACGAAGCCGATCAGGCCGGCCGTGGCGACGCTGGCGCCGACGGCGAGCGCGACCAGCAGAATCGCCAGCGCCTTGATGCGCTGGACGGGGATGCCGAGATGGTAGGCCTCGGCCTCGCCGAGCATCAGCCCGTTCAGGCCGCGGGCCAGCAACGGCATCAGGAGAAGCAGCGGCAGGATGATCGGCGCGACCACCGTCAGCTTCGTCCAGCTCGCGCCGCCGAGGCTGCCGAGCGACCAGAAGGTCAGGTCGCGCAATTGCCGGTCGTCCGACATGAAGGCGAGCAGGCCGGTCAGTGCGCCCGCGAGCGCACCGAGCGCGACGCCGGCCAGCAGCATCGTGGCGACCGAGGTGCGACCGCCGCGGGTGGCGATGAGATAGAGCGCCAGCGTCGAGATCAGGCCGCCGCAGAAGGCGCCGGCCGGCAGGGCGGCGAAGGGCAGCTTCATCATCGTGCCGGCGAGCAAGCGGTCGCCCAGCACGATGGTGGTGGCTGCCGCCAGTGCCGCGCCGCTGGAGACGCCGACGAGGCCGGGGTCGGCAAGCGGGTTGCGGAACAGCCCCTGCATCAGGGCGCCGGAGACGGCGAGGCCGGCGCCGACGAGCAGGCCGAGAAGCACGCGCGGCAGGCGGATATTGAGGACGACGAGGACATCGCGGCCCTCGAGCAAGGTGGTGTCCCCGGAAAGCCGCGCCATCAAAATCTCGGCGACGCGGCCGGGTGCGATCGAGATCGCACCCTGGCCGATGGCGACCACGGTCAGGAGCAGGCAGGCCAGGGCGAGCCCCGCCACCGCGAGCAGGCCGGTGCGGCGCCGGCCGGCGATCAGCGTCGTCAGAGGCGAGGAGGCCATGGCTGGGGACGGTGCCGCGAGGGTCACGGGGCGGCTGCGGTCTTGAGCGGCGGAATGGCGGCTTCCGGGTAGATCGCGGCCATCAGGTCGCGCGCCGCCATCGGCGTGCGCGGCCCGAAGCCGAGCAGATAGAGCCCGTCCATATGGACCAGCCGCTTGCCGGTCGCTGCCGGGGTCTGGGAGAAGGCGGGCATCGCGAAGAGCTCGTCGGGCGTGGTGTTATGAGCGCTGCTGTTGCGCATCATCAGCACCATGTCCGGCGCGGCGGCGGCGATCGCCTCGTCCGTCATCGGCTTGTAGCCCTCGATCGCATCGGCGACGTTGATGCCGCCGGCGAGCGAGATGATGCCATCGGCCGAGCTGTTGCGGCCGCCGACCATGGCGCGGCCGTTCTGGAGCGAGAGCAGGAAGAGGACGCGCTTCTTCTTGGCGATGCCGGAGCGCAGCGTGGCGAGCTCGTCGAAGCGCGCCTTGGTCTGTGCCGCCAGGCGCTCGGCCGGAGCGGCTGCGCCGATCGCGGCGCCGATCGCGGCGATCTTGCTGGTGACCCCGTCCGGAGTCAGTCCGTCATGGATGCGGGCGATCTTCACGCCGGATTCGGTCAGCAGCGAGACGGCATCGGGAGGGCCTGCGCCATCGATCGCCATGATCAGGGAAGGCTTCAGCGAAAGCACGCCCTCGGCCGAGAGCGCGCGGACATAGCCGACATTCGCCTTCTGCTTCAGCGCCTCCGCCGGGAACTGGCTGGTCGAATCGACACCGACGATGCGGTCCTGCAGGCCCAGCGCATAGATCACCTCGGTGATGACGCCGCCGGCGACGACGATGCGATCCGGCGTCTGGGCAAGTGCCACGCCCGGCAAGGCGGCGGGGAGTGCGAGCCCACCGAGGCCGAGCGCGCTCAAGGCGAGCGCTGCGGTCATCTCGCGACGGTTCGGCTGCCGCAGGCCGCCATGGGCTTTGGTGATGCGCGAGCCAGACATATCGCAACTCCGTTCGGGCCCAGACGGTGGATTCTACCGACGCGGGCGCCAGGCAAGAAGGTTGTAGCCAGTTTAAAATCATTCAATACAAAGTAGATCCTGTTTTTAATTATTCAAAACAAGATCTTCTTTGCAGTATTATTGACGCTGATATGAGGCTTTACTACAAGGGGTCAAGGGCAACGCCGATGCGCGGCCGGCTTCGTCGGGCGATCTCGCCGGATAGTCGCCTGCCGGCCATGTGCATTTCCGGGTCGAGCCCTCCTTCCGGAGGCGCTCGAACGGATGGCGGTTGCCCTGCCGCGATCGCGGCATCGTTCGTTTCCGCCGGCTCCGGCGCGTCAGATGCAGGGTTTACCGATGTTCATCGCCATGAATCGCTTCAAGGTCGTCAAGGGCGAGGAGGCCGCCTTCGAGACGGTCTGGTCCTCGCGCAAGACCCGGCTCGACGAGATGCCGGGCTTCCTCTCCTTCCATCTGCTGAAGGGGCCGGAGAAGGAAGATCACACGCTCTATTCCTCGCATACGAGCTGGGCCTCGAAGGAGGATTTCACGGCCTGGACCAAGTCCGAGCAGTTTCGCGAATCGCATCGCAATGCCGGCCAGCCGCGCCCGAAGCCGATGTATCTCGGCCATCCCGAATTCGAGGGCTTCGAGACCGTGCTGAGCGAGAGCAACCCGCACCTGCCCCGCCAGGCGGCCGAGTGAGGCTTACCCGATGACGACCGCCGACATCACCGCGCAGGACCCGATGGAGCATGCGCGCGCCCTGCTCGCGGCCAAGCCGGACGGCCTGATCGAGGCCGTCGCGCGCGAGGCCAAGGTCTCGACGCGCGCAGTCCTCGAACTCCTGCCCGCCGGGCAGCGTCAGCTCGTGGCACCCGAGCGCTTCGAGGATGTCTGGAAGGAGCTGGCGAGCTGGGGGACGGTGCTCTTCCTGATGCACACGCCCGACATCGTGCTGGAATGCGAGGGCTCGCTGCCGGTCGGCAGCTTCGGCCATGGCTACTACAACATCCATGGCGACAGCCCGATCGGCGGACATATCAAGGCCGAGAACTGCCGGGCGATCTATCTGGTCGACCGCTCCACCGCGCAGGGCCGGCGCGCCTGCTCGGTGCAGTTCTTCAACGGTTCCGGCGAGGTGATGTTCAAGGTCTTCGTGCGGCGCGATGCCGCGCGGGAACTGCTGCCGGACCAGCTGGCGCGGTTCGAGGCGCTCAAGACAAAATTCGCCTGAGCCGCGAAAAAAACGCCATGGTGCGGTTTATGCTTCGCGCGGTACAAGCTGCGCGAAGCGGCATCAGTGACGGACATGAGCGAAATTAACCAATCGTTAACCATGTTGACGCAGCCTTCGCGGCAGAAGGCCCGTCGGGCATGACCGCATCGCGCGACCGCGAGCTCTCGGGCGACGCGGCGGCCACGCCCGACGAAAGGCTGTCCGACGGTTCGACGATGGGGGGCGATATGGCCGCGCATGTCACCATGGATCGGGCCCATCTGCCGCATGGCCGCCCCGAGCTGACCATTGCGGCCGGGCGGAGGTTCGTGGCGAGGCGGGTTCCGGCTCTGCGCTCGAATCTGGGTTCGGCGCTCCTGCTCGGCCTGCGCTTCATTCAGGCCCGGCTGATCTCGGTCTGGGGCCTGATCATTGCGGCCGCCCTGTGCCCGCCTTTCGTCTTCGCCGCCTTCGCCGTCTTTTCATCGGCTGCGAACTTCATCTCGATCGCCTCGCTCCTGCGATTGGAGGCGGTGTTTTTCCGGAGCAGCGATCGCTTCCGGCTTGGCCTTGCCTTCCGGCTTGCCGCTGCCGTCGGGGTGGCCTTCCTGGCGATCACCACCCTGGTCCTGATCGGGCTCGCCGCGACTGGCTGGGTCGCGCCTGCCGTCGCCTTCTTCTTCCTGGTTTCGCTGGCGGCGCGTTCGGTCCTGCGTTTGCTCTGGTCCGAGGCGACGGCGGAAGGGGATTTCCGCGCCATCGGCAACAGCAATGTCGTGCAGGCGGTGGTCCAGCCGGCGATCATGCTGATCCTGATCGCGATCTTCGGGCCGAAGGCGCTGACCCTGTTCATGGCCGATGCGCTCGGGCATGTGCTGGCGGCGACCTATCTTCTGCGGCGCCGACGGGATTCGGTCGCGGAGCTTGTCCAGCCGGGTCTGTGGTCATGGCGCAGCCTCGCCGAGGCAGCCATCCGCTGGCGGGATGCGCCGCGCGCGCTGCTGCCGTCGGCGCTGCTGGCCTATGGCTTCGCGATCGCGCCGCTGATGGCGCTGCCCTATGCCAGCAACACCGTGCTGGCCGCGCAGATCGCCCTGTCGATGCGGCTTCTGGACATGCCCACCCAGATGTTCGGCACCGTGTCGATCCCGCTCGTGCTGAACCGCCTGCGCGCCCATGCCGGCCGGCGGCGGCGTTTCTGGGCACGCATCATGGCGCTCGGCCTGATCGTCGGCGCGACGGTCCTGTTCGGCGTCATCGCCTTGGTCTCGCTCGTGGCGGATCATTGGCTGGACGGGACGCAGTGGCAGAATCTCGGTGAGGTCATCGCATTGCTGGCGGCGTTCTATATCGGCATTGCCGTGCTCGGGCCGCTGCAGGAAGTGGCGACACTTTCGCGCCAGCCATTCTGGCAGGTTGTGATCAACGGCGTCGCGCTGATCGCTATCGTGGCGGCGATGGCGTGGTTCCGCGCATTGTCGCCGGAGCTGCTGTTGACGATCGGCGCCATCTCGATCCTGCGGACGCTGACGCACACCGTCTTCATCTGGCTACATCTCGACGATTCCGCTGAAGCACCGACCGATGGCCTGGCCGCTTCGGGGGCTGCCCGCTGAAGGTTATTCTCTGCGGATCAGCTTGTCGGCGACCAGCGAGGAGAGAAGACCCGGCTTGAACTCGCGCTCCAGCCGCTCCGGGTCGTAGATCGTGGCGACCCAGTCCAAGAAGGCGATGCCCTTCGCCTCGCCCTCGCGGCGATAGGCCTCGAAGAAGGCGTCGAGGATGCCGGTCTTGGCGAAGCGGAAATGGCCGTAGCGCAGCGAGAGCTGGCGCATCGCTTCGTCGAGCGGGCGCCCTTCATGGATCAGCAGGTAGAGCGCCGAGAAGAAGCCGGCCCGGTCGGCGCCCGATTTGCAATGCACCAGTGCCGGCTCGTTGAGACTCTCGAAGAATGCCTTGGCACCGAGAATGGTCTCGCGCTCCGGGGCGCCACGTGAGCGCAGCACGAAATCGACCAGCTTGATGCCGTGGCGCTCGCACGCCTCCTTCTGGAGCGGCCAGGAGCCGTGCTCGCGCCCGCCGCGCAGGTTGACGATGGTCCTGACGCCCTTGCGCGCGAAGGTGGCGATCTGGCCGGGCGCAGGCTGGGCCGCGCGCCAGAGCCGCGGCGTGACCCGGTGCGCATTGAGATAGGCGAGCCGGAAGATGCCGTGGTCGACCAGCAGCATGTTGGCCCAGGCGCGCAGGCGCTGGCCGCGGCCCTCGATCGGCCGGTCCCAGCGGGCGATGCGGGCCATGCGGCGGGCATAGCGCTCTTCGTCGGGGCGCAGGCGGCTCAGCACGGCCTGATCTCGGGGCTGTTCATGAGGCGCCGGATAGCAGCGCGGGCGCGCCTGCGCAAATCATCAGGCAATGAGCGATCACGGAAGGGCTTGGCGTTTTCGCCGCGAACTTGCATAAGGCCCGGCAAAATTCCCAAGCGAAAATTTCCAAGCGACAGGTTCCAGCATGCGCATCGACGCCATCTCCATCGGCAAGAACCCGCCCGAAGAAGTCAATGTCCTGATCGAAGTGGCGATCGGGGGCGAGCCGATCAAGTACGAGATGGACAAGGAAGCCGGCACGCTCTTCGTCGACCGCTTCCTCTACACGCCGATGCGCTATCCCGGGAACTACGGCTTCATCCCGCATACGCTCTCGGAAGATGGCGACCCCTGCGACGTGCTCGTCGCCAATACGCGCCCGCTGGTGCCGGGCTCGTATATCGCGGTGCGGCCGATCGGCGTGATGCTGATGGAGGACGAGGCCGGCGGCGACGAGAAGATCATCGCCGTGCCCGTGCCGAAGCTGACCAAGCGCTACGAGAACGTGCACAACTACACCGACCTGCCGCAGATCACGCTCGACCAGATCCAGCACTTTTTCGAGCACTACAAGGATCTCGAGCCCGGAAAATGGGTCAAGCTCAAGGGCTGGGGTGATGCCGCCATGGCCAAGAAGCTGATCACCGAGGCGATCGAGCGGGCGAAGGCTGCGAAGGGCTGAGTCCGTTCGTCCAGACGCTTTGAAAGGGCCGCGCTGAGCGCGGCCTTTTTTATTTCAGGCCGCGATCGCGTCCGCCAGCGCGACCGTGCGGCGCGCCATCTCGGCATGCAGCAGTTCGACCATGCGGCCGTCGAGCTGGATCGCGCCCTTGCCGGCGTTCTCCGGCAGGTCGAAGGCGGCGATGACGGCGCGGGCCTTCGCCAGCTCGGCCTCGTCGGGCGCGAAGACCGCGTTGGCCACCGCGACCTGCGAGGGATGGATCAGAGTGCGGCCGTCGAAGCCGAGATCGCGGCCCTGCTCGCATTCGGCCAGGAAACCGGCCTCGTCCTTGATGTCGTTATAGACGCCGTCGAGGATGTCGATGCCATGGGCGCGGGCGGCGAGCAGCGCGCTCGTCAGCCAGGGCAGCATCGGGGCGCGGCCGGGCACGAAGCGGGCGCGCGTCTCCTTGGCGAGGTCGTTGGTGCCCATCACGAAGCAGGAAAGCCGCGTCACGGGATCGCGGGCGGCACGGGCGATGCGCTCGACATCGAGAATGGCGAGTGGGGTCTCGATCATCGCCCAGATCGCGATGGCAGGGTCCGCCCAGAGGCCGTTCAGCAGGCCGCCGACCTCGTGCAGGGTTTCCGGCGCCGAAACCTTCGGGATCAGGATCGCCTGCGGCTTCGCCTCCGTGGCGGCGGCGAGATCCTCAGTGAACCACGGCGTGCCGGTGCCGTTGACGCGGATCACCAGCTCCCGCCGGCCATAGCCGCCGGCCTTCACGGCGGCGCAGACCTGTTCTCGCGCTGTCGCCTTGGCGTCGGGAGCGACGGCGTCCTCGAGGTCGAGGATCAGGACGTCGGCCGCGATCTCGCGGGCCTTCTCAAGCGCGCGGGCGTTGGAGCCCGGCATATAGAGGGCGCTGCGGCGGGGGCGTATCGTGGTCATCGTCTCTCCTGACACGGGCCGGCTTGTGCTGCGCTGCACAGTAGAGCAACGCAGATGCAATGCCAGCGCTGCGAAAGGCGGAGGGAACGAGATGGCGTGGCTTGTCGGGGTGGATGGCTGCAAGGGCGGCTGGATCGCGGCGATCGCGTTCAGCGAAGGGCGGGGTGCGCCGGTGATCCGTGTTGTGCCGCACTTCACCGATCTCTTCACGAGCGAGATCGTGCCCGATCTCGTCGCGGTCGACATGCCGGTCGGCCTCCCCGATCGGGTGAAGGGCTCCGGGCGCGGACCCGAACAGGCGGTGCGCGCGCTGCTGGGCGACAGGCAATCCTCGGTGTTTTCGATTCCGGCGCGTCGAGCGGTCGAGGCAACCGATTATTGGGAGGCTTGTGCACTGGCGCTCGCAGCCTCCGATCCGCCGCGCAAGGTCTCGAAGCAGGGCTTTCACCTGTTCCCGAAAATCCGCGAAATCGATGGCCTGCTGCGTTCCGAGCCCGCATTGCGCGAACGCGTCTACGAGGTTCATCCCGAACTCGCCTTCCGCACGATGCGAGGCGCACCGCTGGTCCATCCCAAGAAGATCAAGGGCGTGGTCAATCCGAAGGGCATGGCCGAGCGGCGCAGCCTGCTGATGGCGGCCGGCATTCCGGCCGAGACGGCGAACTCCCGTCCGCCGCGCGGGGCTGCAGCCGACGACCTTCTCGATGCGCTGGCGGCGCTGGTCGTCACCCGGCACATTGCCGCCGGGCGTGGGTACCCCTTTCCCGATCCGCCGGGACGCGATAGCCACGGTCTTCCGATTGCGATCTGGACTTTTCGTCCAGCTTCCGAGCCTCGTCAGGATATCGTCATGAGCGCACGCCCCGTCACCCGCCCGATGATCGAGGAAGCGGCGGCGCGCATCGCCGGCCATGCCCGGATCACGCCCGTGATGCGATTGGGCACAGGGGCTTTCGGCTCCGTGGCGGATGTCTCGCTCAAGCTCGAATGCCTGCAGCATGCCGGCTCGTTCAAGACGCGCGGCGCCTTCAACAACCTGCTCTCGCTGCCGGTGCCGGCCGCCGGTGTCTCGGCTGCGTCGGGCGGCAATCATGGCGCCGCGGTAGCCTACGCCGCGATGAAGCGCGGCGTGAAGGCGACGATCTTCGTTCCGGAAATCTCGCCCGCCGCCAAGATCGAGGCGATCAAGCGCTTCGGCGCCGATGTCGTGGTCGGCGGTGCCCAGTATGACGACGCACAGGCGGCCTGCGACCGCTTCGTCGGCGAGACCGGAGCGCTCAAGATCCATCCCTTCGCTGCGGCGGAGACCATCACCGGCCAGGGCACGCTCGGCCGTGAATGGGATTTGCAGGAACCGGATCTCGACACCGTGCTCGTGGCTGTCGGCGGCGGCGGGCTGATCTCGGGCATCGCGAGCTGGTTCACTGGGAGCAAGGTCAAGGTCGTCGGCGTCGAGCCGGAAGGCTCGCGTGCCTTGCAGGCTGCGTTCGATGCGAAGGGGCCGGTCGAGGTCAAGGTCGCTTCGGTGGCGGCGGATTCGCTCGGCGCCCGCAATGTCGGCCAGCTCGTCTATGACGTGACCAGGGTCAGCGTTGACCATGTCGCGCTCGTGCCGGATGCGGCGATCACCGAGGCGCAAGGCGTGCTCTGGCGCGATTTCCGCCTTGCGGTCGAGCCCGGCGGGGCGGCGGCGCTGGGGGCGTTGCTCTGCGGCGCTTACAAGCCTGCGCAGGGCGAGCGGCTCGGCGTGCTCGTCTGCGGCGCCAATGTCGATCTGGCGAAGCTGGCTACGATCGTCGGCTGACGTTTGGCCTTTCGTCGGGGCTGGACGCGGAGCTTCGTTGCAACGCACACTTGCCCGCGATCAGGAGGCGATGCATGCCCGGCTCGACGCCAAAGACCAGTTCCGGCCGTTTCTTCGAGGATTTCCACCTCGGCGACAGCATCGTCCATGCCACGCCGCGCACGGTGCGGGCCGGCGACGCGGCGCTCTATACGGCGCTCTACGGCTCGCGCTTCGCGGTGCAGTCCTCGGACGCCTTCGCTGGCGCGATCGGCTATTCGACGGCGCCGATCGACGACCTGCTGGTCTTCCACATCGTCTTCGGCAAGACGGTGCCGGATGTCTCGCTCAATGCGGTCGCCAATCTCGGCTATGCCGATGGACGCTTCCTGAGGCCGGTCTATCCCGGCGATACGCTCTCGACGACCTCTGAGGTGATCGGGCTGAAGCAGACCTCCGCCGGGGATGCCGGCATCGTCTATGTCCGCTCGATCGGCCGCAACCAGCGCAATGAGATCGTGCTGAGCTATGCGCGCTGGGTGCTGGTGCGCAAGCGCGAGCCGGGCACGCCCGCTCATGCCGAGCAGGTGCCGGAGCTGGCCAAGGCCGTGCTGCCGGAGCAGCTCGGCGAGGGTTGCCCCCGGATCGAGCTCGCTGCTTACGACGATGCGCTGGCCGGCTCGCGCTTCCGCTGGGGCGATTATGCCGTCGGCGAGCGGATCGACCATGTCGACGGCATGACCGTCGAGGAGGCCGAGCATCAGCTTGCGACGCGGCTCTACCAGAATACGGCACGGGTGCATTTCGATGCCCACGCGGCGCTGGGCAGCCGTTTCGGCAAGCGCCTGATCTATGGCGGCCATGTCATCAGCCTGGCGCGGGCGCTGTCCTTCAACGGGCTCGGCAACGCCTTCCATATCGCGGCGATCAATGGCGGGCGCCATGTCGCGCCGCTCTTCGCCGGCGACACGGTCTATGCCTGGAGCGAGGTGCTGGGCAGCGCCGAGATTCCGGGGCGCGGCGATGTCGGGGCGCTCCGGCTTCGGCTGGTCGCGACCAAGAACCGCGCTTGCGCGGATTTCCCGCTGAAGGCCGGAGATCAGTATGATCCGAGCGTGATTCTCGATTTCGACTATTGGGCGCTGCTGCCGCGGTAAGCTTTTCGTAAGAAAATGACGATTTTCAGAATCTGTAACTTCGTTATGCGCATGCCGCATTGCAGCGCCGGGACGGTTTCGTTAGACAACCAGTCACTCTAGAATGATCCCAAATGGGTCCGTCCCTATCGACGGACCGCTTGATCGGAGAACGATATTGGCCGAGGTCAAGCCCGCAGCCCGCCCGCTTTCGCCCCACCTGCAGATCTATCGCTGGTCCTGGACGATGGCGATGTCCATCGCCCACCGCGTCACCGGCACGGGGCTTTATCTCGGCACGGTGCTGATCGCTGCCTGGCTGGTCGCTGCCGCGTCCGGCCCCGCCGCCTTCGACATGGCGCAGGGGATCGCCGGTTCCTTCCTCGGCCGGGTCGTGCTCTTCCTCTACAGCTTCTCGCTGATCCACCACATGGTCGGGGGTCTCCGTCACTTCGTCTGGGACATGGGCAAGGGCTACGAGCCCGAGACCCGGATGAACATGGCGAAGTTCTCGCTGGTCGCCTCGGTGAGCCTGACGGTCCTGATCTGGATCGTCGCCCTGGTCCTGCGCTGAGGAGCCCCGCCATGCTGTCCAATTCCTCGATGCGCACCCCGCTCGGCCGCGTCCGCGGCCTCGGTTCCGCCAAGTCCGGTACCGGCCATTTCTGGCTGCAGCGCGTCACCGCCGTCTCGAACCTGATCCTGACGGTGATCTTCATCGGCGTCGTCATCGCGCTGGTCGGCCGGCCCTATCCGGCGGCGATCGCGCTTCTGTCGAACCCCTGCGTCGCGATCCTGATGCTGCTCTTCATCCTCTCGGCCTGCATCCATATGCGGATCGGCATGCAGGTCGTCATCGAGGATTACATCCATGGCGAGGGGGCCAAGGTCCTCGCCGTCATGGCCAACACCTTCTTCGCCATCGCCGTCGGCGCCGCCAGCGTCTACGCGGTGCTGAAGCTGTCTTTTGGAGGCTGATCCGATGGCGATCACAAAATCCCGCCCGGTCCCGGCCTATACCGGCACCGCCTATCCGATCACCGACCACACCTTCGACGTCGTCGTCGTTGGTGCCGGCGGCGCGGGTCTGCGCGCCACGGTCGGCTGCTCGCAGGCGGGCCTGCGCACTGCCTGCATCTCAAAGGTGTTCCCGACCCGCTCGCACACCGTCGCGGCCCAGGGCGGCGTCGCCGCCTCGCTCGGCAACATGGGCAAGGACACTTGGCAGTGGCACATGTACGACACCGTGAAGGGGTCGGACTGGCTCGGCGACCAGGACGCCATCGAATATCTCGTGCGCAACGCGCCGGCCGCCGTCTACGAGCTCGAGCATTGGGGCGTGCCCTTCTCGCGCACCGAGGACGGCAAGATCTATCAGCGCCCCTTCGGCGGCATGACCACCGAATTCGGCGAGGGCCCGCCGGCCCAGCGCACCTGCGCCGCGGCCGATCGCACCGGCCACGCCATGCTGCACACGCTCTACGGCCAGGCGCTGCGCTACAATACCGAGTTCTTCATCGAGTATTTCGCCATCGACCTGATCATGGACGAGGACGGCCATTGCCGCGGCGTGATCGCGCTCAAGCTCGATGACGGCACGCTGCACCGCTTCCGTTCGCAGCAGACGATCCTGGCGACCGGCGGCTATGGCCGCGCCTATTTCTCCGCCACCTCGGCCCATACCTGCACCGGCGACGGCGGCGGCATGGTGCTGCGTGCCGGCCTGCCGATGCAGGACATGGAGTTCGTGCAGTTCCACCCGACCGGCATCTACGGCTCGGGCTGCCTGATCACCGAGGGCGCACGCGGTGAGGGCGGTTACCTCACCAATTCCGAGGGCGAGCGCTTCATGGAGCGCTATGCCCCGTCAGCGAAGGACCTCGCCTCGCGCGACGTCGTCTCGCGCTCGATGACGATGGAGATCCGGGCCGGCCGCGGCGTCGGCAAGGACAAGGACCACATCTACCTCCATCTCGACCATCTCGATCCGAAGATCCTGCACGAGCGCCTGCCGGGCATCTCGGAGAGCGCCAAGATCTTCGCCGGCGTCGACGTGACGCGCGAGCCGATCCCGGTCCTGCCGACCGTGCACTACAACATGGGCGGCATCCCCACGAACTTCCACGGCGAGGTTCTGACCAAGGTCGGCGGTGATCCGGATACGGTGGTGCCCGGCCTGATGGCGATCGGCGAGGCGGCCTGCGTCTCCGTGCACGGCGCCAACCGCCTCGGCTCGAACTCGCTGATCGACCTCGTGGTCTTCGGCCGCGCGGCCGGCCTGCGCTGCGCCGAGACGGTGACCGCGGGCGAGAAGCAGCCTGAGCTTCCGAAGGGCTCTTCGGACCTCGCGCTCACACGTCTCGACAAGTACCGCAACGCTTCGGGCGGCACGCCGACCGCGGTGCTGCGCGACCGGATGCAGCGGACGATGCAGAACAACTGCGCCGTCTATCGCGAGGGCGACACGCTGGAAGAAGGCCACAAGCTGATCCACGAGGTCTGGAACGGCATCGCCGATATCGGCACCACGGACCGCTCGCTGATCTGGAATTCCGACCTGATCGAGACCCTGGAATTCGACAACCTGATCACCCAGGCGGTCGTGACCATGGACTCGGCGCTGAACCGTCCGGAAAGCCGCGGCGCCCATGCCCGCGAGGATTATCCGAATCGCGACGACAAGGACTGGATGAAGCACACGCTCGCCTGGATCGACGACGAGAAGCGGACGATCACGCTCGATGACCGGCCGGTGCACACTTACACGATGTCCAACGACATCGAGTACATCAAGCCCAAGGCGCGGGTGTACTGAGGAACTCCGATGGCTGAATTCAC
This sequence comes from Allobosea sp. AK1, assembly GCF_006714945.1. NCBI lineage: Bacteria > Pseudomonadati > Pseudomonadota > Alphaproteobacteria > Hyphomicrobiales > Alloboseaceae > Allobosea > Allobosea sp. AK1. Next base: position 2,311,596 of record NZ_VFMG01000001.1, on the reverse strand, counting down.
TCTTCCGAAGAACTCCCGCCTCGTCGAGGGCAAGGCCTGGCCAAAGCCGGCCGGGGCCAAGAAACTGACCGAGTTCAAGGTCTATCGCTGGAGCCCGGACGACACCGAGAATCCGCGCACCGACACCTATTATGTCGACCGCGACGATTGCGGGCCGATGGTTCTCGACGCGCTGATCTGGATCAAGAACAAGGTCGACCCGACGCTGACCTTCCGCCGCTCCTGCCGCGAGGGCATCTGCGGCTCCTGCGCCATGAACATGGACGGCAAGAACGGGCTCGCCTGCACCACCGGCATCGACGAGTGCGGGGCCAAGGGCAAGGTCGCGATCTACCCGCTGCCGCATATGCCCGTCGTCAAGGACCTGGTGCCTGACCTGACGCGCTTCTACGCCCAGCACGCCTCGATCGAGCCCTGGCTGAAGACCACAACGCCAGCGCCCGAGAAGGAGTGGCGCCAGGCCAAGGACGACCGCGAGAAGCTCGACGGTCTCTATGAGTGCATCCTCTGTGCCTGCTGCTCGACCTCCTGCCCGAGCTACTGGTGGAACGGCGACCGCTATCTCGGCCCGGCCGCGCTGCTGCAGGCCTATCGCTGGCTGATCGACTCGCGTGACGAGGCGACAGGCGAGCGGCTCGACAATCTGGAAGACCCCTTCCGGCTCTATCGCTGCCATACCATCATGAACTGCGCGAATGCCTGCCCGAAGGGCCTGAACCCGGCCAAGGCGATCGCGGAGGTCAAGAAGATGATGGTGGCGCGTCAGGTCTGAGCCGGCACGAACGCTACTGGCGCGGCCGTCTGACGCGACGGCCTGCGCTTCCGGTGCTCACGTACTGATGTACGCTCCGCTCCGGTTCTCGGCCGCCACGCCAGCCGACTCACGCCAGCGCATTCGCGCTCGGCTCAGCCAGCGTGTCATCCCGTGCGCGCTGCGGCGCAGACACGGGATCGTTCTGCGATAAGGGCGCGTTCTCGTGAGGGAGCGCGCTTTTTCGTTGAGGGGTGCCTTTTCCTGAAGACGCTCCCGCATCTACGCAGCAGCACTGCGTGCGGGAAGACACCCGTTATCAGCGGATATAGCGCCCCGGCCGGAACGGTGTCGGGTCGATCGGCGGCTTCTCGCCGCAGATCATGGCGGCGATCATCTCCCCGGTGATCGGACCGGTCGAGAAGCCGATATGCTGGTTGCCGAAGGCGAGCCAGAGCCCGGGATTGCGGGGCGCCTCGCCGATCATCGGCAGGGAATCCGGCAAGGTCGGCCGCGCGCCGCGCCAGGTTTCGCCGACGACCTCGCCGAGCGGGAAGGCTTCACGCGCCGCTGCCGTCGCGCCGTCGATCTGGCGGTGCTGGTCCGGTGCGTCGCGGAAGGAGAGATCGACACCGCTGGTGACGCGAAAACCCTGCTCCATCGGCGCCATGTAATAGGCGCCGTCGACATCGTAGATCGGCCGCGACAGGCCAGTGCCGGCTTCCGGCTTGAGATGGCGGTGATAGCCACGCTCGACATCGAGCTTGGGATCGATCCCGAGCGGCTTCAGCAGGTCGCCGCTCCAGGGGCCAAGTGCGACGACCACGAGATCGGCTTCGAACGAGCCCGAAGCGGTGCTCGCGCGCCAGCCAGTGCCGTGGTGGGCGAGCCCGGTGATCGCAGCCTGCTCGATCCGGCCGCCCCGCTCGGCGAAGAGCGCCGCATAGGCCTCGGTGACGGCGCCGGGGGAATCGACCGAGCCGACGCAGGGGATCAGGAGCCCGGCCGGGAAGATCGGGTTCAGGCTGGGCTCGATGCCGGAAATGCCTTGCCGGTCGAGAACCTGCGATTCGATGCCGTGGCTTTTCAGGAAATCATGCTCGGCCCGGGCGGCCTCATGGCCGGCCTCGGTGCGCCAGAGCTTGAGCGTGCCGGTCTCGCGCAGGCGGTGCGACACGCCGGCCTCGGTCATCAGGGCGCGGTGGCGCTCGACCGTACTCGCCGTCAGCGCCTGCAGGGCGGCGATGCGAGCTGCCCCCTGCGAGGGGCGGGCCTCCCAGAGGAAGCGCAGCAGCCAGCCCGGCCGGCTGAAGGCGCGGCGCCAACTCAAATTAAGCGCCGGATGGCGGTTGCCGAGATAGCCGGCGATCTTGGCGTAGAGCGAGGGGTTGTTGAGTGGAGCGATCGAGGAGGCAGCGAGCACGCCGGCATTGCCGTAGGAGGTTTCGCGCCCTGGCGCCTTGCGGTCGATCAGCGTCACCGTGATACCGCGCTTCTGGAGCGCGAGCGCGCAGGAGACGCCGACCATGCCGGCGCCGAGAACGAGAGCTTTGCGGGTCAAGGCGATGTCGTTCCGGCTGCCGCCGGCTCCTTCAGCCAATGGTCGAGGAAGGCGTCGAGCCAGAGCCGGATCGCCGGATCGTGCTGGAACCAGCCGGGCACATGGGTATGGCCAAGCTGTGCGCCGGGCATCAGCGTGCGCTCATAGCCGCGCACCGACCAGCGATACATCATCGCCGGCGTCACCTCGGGGTGGAACTGGAGGCCGTAGGCCTTGCTGCCGGCGCGGATGGCCTGCACGGGGAAATCCCCACCGGTGGCGAGGCATTCCGCCCCGTTCGGGCAGTCGAAGCCGTCGCGGTGCCATTGATAGACCGTGCCGGGCCAGGTGAAACCGGCCGCCGCAGCATGGCTGTGGCCGTTTTCGGTGATCGCGAGCGGGTAATAGCCGACCTCGGCGCGGCCCTCGCCATGGGTATAGACCCGCGCGCCCATATGCTTCGCCAGCATCTGCGCACCCAGGCAGATGCCGAGGAAGGCGGCGTCCTCCTTCAGGCAGGTGCCGATCCAGTCGATCTCGGCCTTGACGAAATCCTCGGGATCGTTGGCGCCCATCGGGCCGCCGAAGATCACGGCGCCGGCATGCTCGCGCATCGTCTGCGGCAGGGGATCGCCGAAGCGCGGCTTGCGGATGTCGAGCGCGTGGCCGCGCGCCTGCAGCAGGCGGCCGACGCGGCCGGGCGTCGAGTGCTCCTGATGCAGCACGACCAGCACCGGCTTCGGTGCGGGCCTCGGCCTGCGGGCGGTGAGGGGGGAGCGGGTGCGGCGAGCCGGACGCAAGGGGAAGGCGTGGTCGTTCATCACGAACTTCGAGGTCGCTCGCGCGTCGACATCGGAAGGGACGGCGCGCGGAGCCATGCCAGGTCGTTTTCAAACATGCGGTTCCAGACGGAACGAAGCAAGCAATTTATACGCGGGAATGCGGCAATGATCCGGCCATTCCTGCATGGCCCTGTCGCGACACTGGCGACCGCAAGGGTGATTCGCTTGACGGGCGCCGTCTTATCTGAGATGAGAATGAACATTCATTCTCATTCATGCCGAGTCCTGATGCCGCCCCTGGTTTCCGCATCGCAGCCCGTTGCCGCCCTGACCGAGCGCCATATCCGCATCCTCGATGCGGCCGAGCGCGTCTTCGCGCGCGCCGGTTTCCATGCCGCGACGATGCAGGATGTCGCGGCCGAAGCCAGCATGAGCCCGGGCAATCTCTATCGCTATTTCTCGTCGAAGGACGCGATCATCGAGGGGATGACCGAGCGCGACCGCAGTCTGATCGCGGAGGATTTCGGCAAGCTCTGTCCGCGGAACGGCTCGCTGCTCGACCAGCTCGAGGAGCTTGGCCGCAAGCATCTCGTGCATCAGCCGCGCGAGAAGGCCGTCATCGCCGTGCAGATCTGGGCGGAGGCCGCGCGCAATCCCGGGATGGCGCGGATGTGCGCGGATATCGAGGGTACCGTGATCGAGGGGCTTGCCGCGGCGATCCGCGAGGCCAAGGCCAATGGCGAATTGCCGCCACGGCTCGACGAGGGCCGCTTCCTGATGGCGATCTCGATGATGGCGGACGGATTCTTCTGCCGGCGCGCGATGGACCCGGATTTCGACATTGCTGCTGCCGCCGACACGCTCTTCACCGGCATGCGCCAGCTTTCCCAGACGATGCTCCTGCCCGAAACGGAGACGCAGCCGTGATCTCTGCTCCCGCCGGGCTTGCCCCGTTTCCGACCGGCCGCATGGCCGCAACAGGATCGTTTCCGATGTCCCTTCGTTCGATCGTTCCGCTGAACGCGATGATCGCGCTGGCCCTGCTGGCCGCGCCGCTGCCGCTGCAGGCGCAGACCGCCGGGCAGGCCGCAGCCGCGGCCGCCGGACCCTCCGTCACGGTGACGCAGGCGCAGAGCACCGAGATCGTCCAGAGCGTGGTCGTCTCCGGTTCGATCGTCGCGCGCGACGAAATCCTGGTCGCGCCGGAAGTCGACGGGCTGTCGATCGTCGAATTGCTGGCGCAGGAGGGGGACAAGGTCGCGCGCGGGCAGGTCCTCGCGCGGCTGGACCGGACGACACTCGAGGTCCAGAAGGCGCAAAACGACGCCCAGATCGCGCGCGCGGAGGCGCTGATCGCTCAGGCCAAGGCCCAGATCGCCGAGGCCGACGCCAATCTCGTCCAGGCCAACAATGCCTTCGACCGGACCAAGGCCCTGCGCGAGAGCGGCAATACCAGCGTCGAGACGTTCGACCAGCGCGCCGCCGCCGCACGATCCGGTCAGGCACGCGCGAATTCCGCCCGGCAGGCACTGGCGATCGCCAGTGCCGATCTCGCTCTGGCCCAGGCGCAGGGCAAGGACATCGCCGTCAAGCTGGAGCGTACCGAGATCAAGGCGCGGCGCGCCGGCATCGTCAGCCGCCGGACGGCGCGGCTCGGCGCGATGGCGAGCATGCTGCCGCAGAGCGAGCCGCTGTTCCGGATCATCGCCGACGGCGCGGTCGAGCTCGAGGCGCAGGTCGCCGAAGTCGAGCTTCCCAAGCTCAAGCTCGATCAGGGCGTGGCGGTCCTGCCGGCCGGCGCCAGGGAGGCGCTGGCGGGCCGCATCCGGTTGATCGCGCCGGAGGTCGACAAGGCGTCGCGGCTCGGCCGCGTGCTCGTCGCGCTCGACGGCAATCCGCCGGTCGCCATCGGTTCGTTCGCGCGCGGGATCATCGAGACCGGCCGCAAGCGTGCCCTGACCCTGCCGCTTTCGGCCATCACCTATAACGGGTCGGGCGCGACCGTTCAGTCCGTCAAGGACGGCAAGGTCACGACCAAGCCGGTGACGCTCGGGCTGGTCGGCCATGGCCGCGCCGAGATCGCCAGCGGCATCACCGAGGGCGAGACCGTAGTGGCGCGCGCCGGCACCTTCGTGCGCGATGGCGACATCGTCACGCCGGTCGCGACGAACTGACGGGCAAGCGCATGAACGTCAATTTCTCCGCCTGGTCGATCCGGAAACCGGTTCCGGCCATCCTGATCTTCGTCGTGCTCTGCGTCCTCGGGCTGCTCGCCTTCTCGAAGCTGCCGGTGACGCGCTTTCCGAATATCGACATCCCGCTGGTTTCGATCACCATCACACAGTCGGGCGCGGCGCCGGCCGAGCTCGAAAGCCAGGTCAGCAAGCGCGTCGAGGACACGGTCGCCAACATCACCGGGGTGAAGCATGTCACCTCGACGCTGACCGACGGCCAGGTGCTGACACTGATCGAGTTCCGGCTGGAAACCAATACCGACCGGGCCGTCAACGACGTCAAGGATGCGGTCGCCAAGATCCGCGCCGACCTGCCGCGCACCATCGACGAGCCGATCATCCAGCGCATCGATGTCGAGGGGCAGTCGATCCTGACCTATGGCGCAGCCTCGACCGGCATGACGCTGGAGCAGCTCTCCTGGCATGTCGACGATGTTGTCGCGCGCGAATTGCAGGGGCTGAAGGGCGTCGGCCGGGTCGAGCGCTATGGCGGCGTCGACCGGGAAATCCGCATCTCGCTCGATCCCGACCGGCTGCTCGCGCTCGGCATCACCGCCGGCGAGGTCAACCGCCAGGTCCGCGCCACCAATGTCGACCTGGCGGGCGGGCGCGGCGAGGTCGGTGGGCAGGAGCAGGCGATCCGCACGCTGGCCGGCGCACGCACCGTCGCGGAGCTGGCCGAGACCAAGATCACGCTCTCCGGCGGGCGCGAGGTGCGCCTGAAGGAACTCGGCCGCGTCGAGGATTCGAATTCCGAGCCGCGCGCCTTCGGCCGCCTCAACAAGAGCCCGGTCGTCACCTTCGCGGTGTTCCGCTCGAAGGGATCGAGCGAGCTTTCGGTCAAGGACATCGTGGCGCAGCGCGTCGAGGAGCTGAACAAGCGCTTCCCCGACATCAAGATCACGCCGATCGACGACGCCGTCGCCTATACCCATGGCAACTACAAGGCGGCGATGGAAACGCTGCTGGAAGGTGCGGGGCTCGCCGTCCTCGTCGTCTTCCTGTTCCTGCGCAACTGGCGCGCGACGCTGATCACGGCGGTGGCGCTGCCGCTCTCGGCCATTCCCACCTTCTGGGCGATGGAGCTGATGGGCTTCTCGCTCAACCTCGTCAGCCTGCTCGGCATCACGCTGGTGACCGGCATCCTGGTCGATGACGCCATCGTCGAGATCGAGAACATCGTCCGGCACATGAAGATGGGCAAGTCGCCCTATCGCGCAGCGATGGAGGCGGCTGACGAGATCGGGCTCGCGGTCATCGCGATCACGCTGACCATCGTCGCGATCTTCGCACCGGTCTCCTTCATGGGCGGCGTCGCCGGGCAGTATTTCCGGCAGTTCGGCCTGACGGTGGCGGTCGCCGTGCTGTTCTCTTTGCTCGTCGCGCGCCTGATCACGCCGATGATGGCGGCCTATCTGATGAAGCCGGTCCACCATGCCGATCCCAGGGACGGGTTCGTCATGCGCGGCTATGTCGGCCTGCTCAAGGGCACGCTGAAGAAGCGCCGCATGCCGTTCTTCCCGCGCTTCGACGGCACCGGGCGCTGGCGCACCCTCCCGTTCAACACCGCCTATGCGACGCTGGTGATCGGCTTCATGTTCCTGATCGGCTCGATCCAGGCAACGCAGATGCTGCCGACCGGCTTCATCCCGGACGAGGATACCTCGCGCGTCGTCGCCTCGGTCGAATTGCCGCCCGGCTCGACGCTGGAGGATACCCGCGTCACCAGCGACAAACTGGTCGATGCGCTGAAGACCATCCCCGAGGTGCGCGACGTCTTCGTGCTTGGCGGGGCCTCGCCGACCGGCCAGCGCGAGGTGCGCCGGGCCGCCGTCTTCATCCTGCTCAAGCCCAAGGCCGAGCGCGATATCGCCCAGAAGGAGCTCAAGGTCACCATCGCCGAGAAGCTCGCCAGCGTGCCGGACGTGCGCGCCTGGTATGTCAACGAGCGCGGCGAGCGTGAGATGGCCTTCTCGATCCTGTCGAAGGACGGCGAGGCGCTTGATGCAGCCGTCGCCAAGATCGAGGCGCGGATGCGCCAGGTCGACGGCTATCTCAACGTCGCGACCGCCGGCTCGCTGAGCCGCCCGGAACTGCGCGTCACGCCGAAGCTCGAGGAGGCCGCCACGCTCGGCGTCACGCCGGAAGCGATCTCGGAAGCCGTGCGCGTCGCCACGATCGGCGATGTCGGGCCCAACCTCGCGAAGTTCAATGCGGGCGACCGGCTGGTGCCGATCCGTGTCCAGCTCGACGAGGCCGCCCGCACCGACATGCGCAATATCGCGGCGTTGCGCGTGACCAATGCGACCGGCGTCTCGATCCCGCTGACGGCGGTGGCCACGATCGGCTTCGGGGAAGGGCCGAGCTCGATCGACCGCTATGACCGCGTTCGCCGCGCTCAGATCGGTGCCGACCTGAAGCGCGGCTTCGAGCTTGGCACCGCCCAGGACAAGTTCAACGAGATCGTCAAGGAGGTCGGCCTGCCGGATGGCGTTTGGATCGCTGCGACCGGCGATGCCGAAATCCAGGGCGAGGTCGTGCAGGGCTTCGTCACCGCGATGACGACCGGCCTGATGCTGGTGCTGGCGGTGCTGATCCTGCTGTTCGGCTCGGTCTTCCAGCCGATCACGATCCTGCTCTCGCTGCCGCTCTCCTTCGGCGGCGTGGTGATCGCGCTGCTCGCGACCAACAACGCCGTCTCGATGCCGGTCTATATCGGCCTGCTGATGCTGATGGGCATCGTCACCAAGAACGCGATCATGCTGGTCGATTTCGCGGTCGAGGAGGTCGGGCGCGGCAAGGACCGCTTCACGGCGCTGATCGAGGCCGGCCGCAAGCGCGCGAGGCCGATCCTGATGACCACCATCGCGATGGCGGCGGGCATGTTGCCCTCGGCCTATGGCGTCGGCGACGGCGGCGAGTTCCGCGCGCCGATGGCGATCGCGGTGATCGGCGGCCTGATCGTCTCGACCGTGCTCTCGCTCGTCTTCGTGCCGTCCTTCTACATGGTGATGGACGATCTCTCGCGGGCGACGGGCTGGCTCTTCGGGCGCTTCTTCGGCAAGGCCGAGGACGAAAGCCAGTGGGAGCCGATCGAGGAGCATGCGGCGCCGGCGATCGCGACGGCGGAAGCGATGTCGAAGCCGGCCACGCCAAGGCTGGCGGCGGAGTGAGTCAAGCCGGGGTCGCAGAGATCCCGGCCGCCTGACGCCGCGCCAGCGCATCCCGATAGGCTTGCGTCAGCTCGGCGAGCACTGACTGCTCCGGCGGGGCTGCGTCGAGATGGAGATGCCTCAGCTCCTGCATGAAGCGCTCCCAGAGGGCCGGGCCGCCTTCGCTCAGGAGTTCGGCGCGGATCGAGAGTTCCTCGGTCACGGCTAAGAAGTTTCGACCCCATTCGCCCATCGCCGCGAAGACGGGGACGAGCGCGATGCCCATCTCGGTCAGGCTGTAGATCGCCTTCTGCTTGTGGCTGGCGTCGTCGCGGCGCGAGAGCAGGCCCTTTTCGACGAGGCGCTTCAGGCGGTCGGCGAGAATGTTCGAGGCGATGCCCTCGTCCGATTTCGCCAGCATCTCGCGAAAATGCCGGCGGTTGCCGAACATGATGTCGCGCAGCACGATCAGGCTCCAGCGATCGCCCAGGATTTCCAACGTCAGATTGATCGGACAGCCCGAACGGCCGGTCTCGCGCATGTTCGTCTCCAGAACCGCTTGCAATATAGGATCGGTTTCGCTATCCATCAACTGGTTGCAAATAGAAACTGGTTTTAATCGAGCACAGCAGGAGGATGCGATGGCCAAGGTGATCGTCTGGAATCTGATGACGCTGGAAGGGTTCTTCGAGGGCAGGGAGAAGTGGGATCTCGGCTTCCACCAGGATGCCTGGGGCGACGAGCTTGCCGCGCTCAGCAGCGAGTTCGGGCGCATGGCCGGGCTGCTCGTCTTCGGCCGCGTCACCTATGAGGGGATGAAGGCCTATTGGACCTCGACGGAAGAGGAGGGCGAGACCAAGGCCTTCATGAACGCCCTGCCGAAGCTCGTGGCGTCACGCAATCTGACCGGTTCGGACTGGAACAACACGACGGTGACGGCGGATATCGTCGGGGAGATCACGCGCCGGAAGGCCCTGCCGGGGAAGGACATCTATGTCTTCAGTAGCGCGGAGCTAACGGAATCGCTGCTGGCGGCCGGCCTCGTCGACGAGATCATGATCGCGGTCGCTCCCGTCACGATCGGGCAGGGCACGCCCCTGTTCAAGCCGAATGCGGAGAAGCGGCACTACGCGCTGCTCGCGGCCCGACCGCTCAAGAACGGCGCCGTGATCCTGCATTACGGCGTCAAGCCGGCGGCCTGATCCGCCTACGTCAGCCGCGGCGGACCATCAGCACGGCGGCAAGGATGGCGACGCCGCCGAAGGCCTGGACCGGCGTCGGCTGCTCGCCGAACAGCGCCCAGGCGGCGAGCACGCTGACCAGCGCCGGCCAGACCATCACGAGCGAGGCGGCGCCGGCGCCGTAGCTGCCGAGCGAGAGCGTGATCAGGCCCTGGCCCAGTGCATGCGAGACGAGGCCGAGCGCGGCCACCGCCAGCCAGCCCTGGAGGCTCGCCGGAATGACCTGCTCGCCCAGCATCAGTGCGGCCACAAGGCAGAACATGGCGCAGATCGCACTGGAGACGAGGCTGACATAGCCGGCCCCGGCCCGGTCGCGGGCGCGGCGCACCGCGAGGATATAGGCGGCATAGGAGAAGGCGGCGCCGACGGCGAGGCTGTCGCCGAAGAGATTGCCGGTGACCTGCTCCGCGCCAGTGAATTTCGGCAGCACCAGCAGGATCGCGCCGGCGACCGCCAGCATCAGCGCGCCGAGGATGCGCCGCGAGGGCTTGTCGCCAAGCAGCAGCCAGCCGCCGAGCACGACACCGACCGGGGAGAGATTGCCGAGCAGCGAGGCATTGGCGATCGTGGTATGGCCGAGCGCCGCGTTGTAGAGCGTGACGTCGATGCCGAAGGTCAGGCCGGCCAACGCAACCGCGATAAAGGCGCCGCGGCCGATCTTCTCGCTCGCAGGCCTGCGCTGCTCCAGCGCCGTCCAGGCGACCAGCACCGGCAGCGCGAAGAGCATCCGCCAGAAACCGGCGGCGGCCGGGCCGACATCGGCAAGGCGCACGAAGATGCCGGAAAAGCCGATGCAGGTGGCGCCGGCTAGCAGCGCGAGGAACATCGCCAGCGCGGGCGATGCGGGCCGGACGGGGATCGCGGGAGCGGACATGGTGTCTTCTGATGGATCGTGAGGCCAGCTTCGGTCGCGACGGCGCGGCCGGCTCAGCCTCGTTCAGCCGAGGATATAGTGCGCTTCCATCGATCGGAAAAACGGATTATTCTGATTTAACCATTCTTAAAACCGATGGATCTCGCGCGTCCCAAGGAGGCACGTCATGACCGCCCATTTCGACCTCGCCGCGCTCGGCATGCTGGTGGCGGTGGCGGAGACCGGTGGCTTCACTGCGGCCAGCGCTCGGCTCGGCCGGACGCAGTCGGCGATCTCCGTGCGCATCCAGGATCTGGAAAGCCAGCTCGGCCACAAGCTGCTGGAGCGCTCGCGCCGCGGCGTCACCCCGACCGATGCCGGTGAGCGCCTGCTCGCCCATGCGCGGCGCCTGCTCGCGGTGGAGCGCGAGGCCCTGGCCGACCTTGCCGGCGAGACACCGACCGGCCGGCTGCGCATCGGCGTGCCCGACGATTATATGGACGCCTATCTCAGGCCATTGATCGCGCGCTTCGCGGCGGAGCATCCCAAGGTGGAGCTTGAGGTGCATTGCGATCTCTCGAAGCGGATCGAACCTGCGCTCAAGGCCGGCGATCTCGATCTCGCGGTGGTCTCGCAGGATCCGAGCCGGCCGATGGGCGAGGTGCTCAGGCGTGAGCCGATGATCTGGGTCGCGGCGCGCGGCCATCGCCCGGAACTGCAGGAGCCATTGCCGCTCGCCCTGTTCTCCGAGGGTTGCCGGGCGCGCGCGCGCGTCCTCGGGGCGCTGAGCAGCGCCGGCAAGGCGTATCGGCTGGTCTTTTCCTGCTCGCATACCTCAGGCGTGCTCTCGGCGGTGGAGGGCGGCTTCTGCGTCACCGCGATCACGGAAAGCGCTGTGCCGCCCTCGCTGCGCCGCCTCGGGGCGGCGGAAGGGCTGCCGCCGCTGTTCGAACTGACGGTCGGCTTGCTCATGGCGCCGCGCCCGGGGCTCGCGGCTCAGCGCTTCGCCGATGCCCTGCGCGAGGAGATGAGCGCTTTCCGGCAGGCGGCGTGATCCGGTCCATTGCCCTTTCCTCCGCTCATCACTAGTGAAACAGCATGAAATTCCTCGACCAGGCCAAGATCTATGTGAAGGCGGGTGACGGCGGCGCCGGCTGCGTCTCCTTCCGCCGCGAAAAGTTCATCGAGTTCGGCGGGCCCAATGGCGGCGACGGCGGGCGCGGCGGCGACATCGTCATCGAATGCGTGCAGGGGCTGAACACCCTGATCGATTTCCGCTTCCAGCAGCATTTCAAGGCCCGCACCGGCGAGCACGGCATGGGCAAGGATCGCCATGGCGCGAATTCGCAGGCGATCGTGCTGAAGGTGCCGCCGGGCACCGAGATTCTCGAGGAAGACGGCGAGACCAAGATCGCCGACCTGACCGAGCCCGGCCAGCGCTTCGTTCTGTGCAAGGGCGGTAATGGCGGCTTCGGCAACGCCTATTTCAAGACGGCGACCAACCAGGCGCCGCGCCATGCCAATCCGGGCCTGCCGGGCGAGGAACGCTGGGTCTGGCTGCGCCTGAAACTGATCGCCGATGCCGGCCTCGTCGGCCTGCCCAATGCCGGCAAGTCGACCTTCCTCGCCACCGTCACCGCGGCGAAGCCGAAGATCGCCGATTATCCCTTCACCACGCTGCATCCCGGCCTCGGCGTCGTGCGTGTCGACGGGCGCGAGATGGTGCTCGCCGATATCCCCGGCCTGATCGAGGGCGCGCATGAAGGCCATGGCCTCGGCGACCGCTTCCTCGGCCATATCGAACGCTGCCGCGTGCTGCTGCATCTGGTCGAAGGCACCAGCGAGCATGCCGGCAAGGCCTACAAGACCGTGCGCGAGGAGCTCGAGGCTTATGGCGAGGGGCTGGCCGACAAGCCGGAGATCGTTGCGCTCTCCAAGGTCGACGCGCTGACGCCGGAAGTGCTCAAGGAGCAGGTCGCGCGCCTGAAGCGGGCGGCCAAGCGCATGCCGATCATCCTCTCGGCCGCTTCGGGCGAGGGCGTCGATGCCGCGCTCAGGGCACTCTTCGCCGTGGTCGAGGAAGCCCGTCGCGTGGAAGAGCGCGAGAACGCACCGGTCGAGGACACCGGCTGGCGGCCCTGAGGCTGGGCCGGCGCTCTAGCGGAAATCCCGCCAGGCGCCGACGCGGTGGGTGCTTTCGCGGTCGCGTTCCGCTTCGCCGAAGGGCGCGACCGGCCAGTCCCAGCTTTCATCCAGGAGCGGTAGCTCGACGCCGCGCGTGAGATCGAGGCGATCGGTGATCGCGCCCGCACGGTCGCGCTCGACCATCTCGACATCGCTGAGCAGGACGACACGGCCGTTGAAGCGGCGGAGATCGGCGAGATGCCAGGCGATGCAGCGCGCCGGCAGGTCGACCGGTAGCTGTCCAGCACGGTCGTGGTGATCGTCCAGCCAATCCTCGACGGGCCAGGCGAGCTGCGACATCAGATTGGCGGATATGACGAGATCGAGGCTTGAGTCGGCGGCCAGATCGGCCAGCGGATCGATGCGCCCGTCGTTCTCCTCGGCCAGCCAGCCCATGACGCCGGTGAGGTCGCGGGTCCGGAGCATGACCTTGGGCCTGAAGCACATGCGCAGCCGGATCTGCGGCAGGTGGACGGCATCGACCAGCAGAACCTGCTCGAATTGGCGGCACAGCAGGTCGAGCGGGATGTCGCGCAGCAGGCCCGAGCCGAGAACCGCCACCTTGCGGCGCTGCGACAGCTCCGTGACAGCCTCAGCAACCACGCTGCGGCAGCGTTCGTGATGCGGAGCCCAGGCCCGGCGCTGGCGGTTGCCACGCGACCAGAGCGCGACGCTTTCTCCGACGAGACCCAGCCGGCGGGTCATCCGCGCGGCTGGTGTCGTCAACCGCAGGATGAGCTCCGCGAGCATCGCCCGCTCAGATCAGGGCACCACGCGCAGCGACCGGCCAGAGGGCCTCGACATGGGCGTCGGGCCCGTGCAGGCCGCGGACGCAGACATACCAGTCGTGCAGGTTGACCGTCGGGTCGCAATGACCGGGGATCAGCAGCAAACTGTCGCCGCGATGCGGCATCGCGATCGGGTCGCCGGTGAGGACGCCGTGCTCGTCGGAGGGCTTGGTGTAGATCACGCCCTCGCGGCGGAAGGGCACGGGCATGCCCGAATCGACCGCCGCCGACTTGTGGCCGGCATCGACGATGGCGCGGTCCGGCACCGGCTTGCTCATCACCCCGGCGAGGACGAAGAGAGAGTGTTCAAAGGTGCGGAAGGGCGTGCCGTCGGCCTGGCGATTGCGGGCGTAGTCGGCGTCCATGAAGATATAGGAGCCGGCCTGGATCTCGTTCCAGATGCCGGACTGGGTCTCCAATTCATGGGTGCCGGTGCCGGCGCCGGTGACGATCTCGCATTTCAGGCCGGCATGGCTGAGCCGTTCGACCGTGTTGCGGGCGGCGAAGCCAGCCCGTTCGATCGCCTCGCGGCGCTCGTCGATCGAACGCATGTGCTGGGCGGAGCCGTGATAGGCGTGGATGCCGGCGAAGCGCAGGGTGTTGGAGCGTGCGATCGCCTCGGCCAGCCGGACGGCGCCCTCTCCGGGCGCGACGCCGCAGCGCCGGCCACCGACATCGATCTCGACATAGACGTCGAGGGTCACATCGTTGCGGGCCGCCGCTTCCGCCGCCTCGCGCACGCCGTCGGGGTGATCGACGCAGAGGCCGATCTTCGCGCTGCGGGCGAGGCGGGCCAGACGGTCGAGCTTGGCCGCGCCGACGATCTCGTTGGTGACCAGCACGTCGCCGACGCCGCCTGCAACCAGCACTTCGGCTTCGCCGGCCTTCTGGCAGCACTGCCCGACCGCGCCATGGGCGATCTGCCGCAGCGCGATCTCCGGGCTCTTGTGCGACTTGGCATGGGGCCTGAGCCTGATGCCATGGGCCTGGGTGAAAGCGGCCATGGCGACGAGATTGCGCTCGAACGCATCGAGATCGAGCACGAGGGCGGGGGTTTCGATCTCGGCGAAGCTCTGGCCGGGCTGGGCCGGCGGGGATAGCGGCATGAAGTCTCCTGAATCGGTTATGGCCATGGGAAGACAGCTTCGTGTCCGTAGCAAGGCCCCCCTGTCGCAGCCAGCCATGCACCAGTGGCGCTTGTCGGGCTGTCATGATAGGCCCCGGCCATGAAGATCGGCCGCGTCACCGACGACACCCTTGCGCTCTTTGCCCGTGTCTGGCGTGAGCAGATCAGGTCCTACCTCCCGCAGATGCTGATGATTCTCGGCCTCGTCGTGATCATCGCGGCGACGACGAGCTTCTATCCGCTCCTGATCAAGGCGGCGTTCGACGCCTTCGCCGATCCATTGATGGCCGAATCGACCGGCTTCGTCCGGCGCATGGAGCGATTGGTCTCGAAGTCGATCGGCTACGAGATCGGCGTCATCAACGCGGTCGCGACCGTCGTCGTGATCGTCACCGCCATCAAGGGTTTCTCGCTGCTCGCCCAGACGGTGATGACAAACAATGTCGTCAGCCGCATCGAGGCGGACATGCAGACGGCCCTCTACGGCCATCTGATCGATGCCGACCTGGCGCAGTTGCAGCGGGAAAATCCGGCCTCCCTCACGCAGCGCTTCACCACCGATTTCACCTTCGTCAAGGAAGCGCTGACGCGCATCGTCAACATCGCCATCCGCGACGTTGTCACCGCGATCGCGCTGGTCGGCGCGCTGATCTGGATCGACTGGCAGATGACGCTGGTGGTGTTGCTGATCGCGCCGGTCATCGCCCATCCGATCGGCCGGATCGGGCGCAAGCTCAGGCGGATGGCCAGCTCCCAGCAGGAACAGACCGGGCTGATGGCCAACCTCGTCACCGAGAGCCTGCAGGGCGCGCGCGTCGCCAAAACCGATCGGCTCGAGCCCTATCTGAAGACGCGGGCGGCCAATGCCTTCGAGACGATCCGGGCGCTGAAGATGAAGGCGGCCAATGCGCGCGGGCGCCTCGACCCCTTGCTCGAGGTCGGCGGTGGTCTCGCGGTCGCCGGCGTGCTCGCCGCCATCGGGGTGCGCATCACCGCCGGCAATTCGACGGTCGGCGATTTCACCGGCTATGTCTCGGCGCTCCTGCTCGCGGCCCAGCCGATGCGCTCGCTCGGCAATCTCAACGCCATCGTCCAGGAGGCCGGGGCCTCGTTGAAGCGCTACTACGCGCTGATGGACGAGAAGCCGCAGGTTCTCGACCGTTCGGAAGCGAAGCCGCTGACGGTCACTGCCGGCGAGGTAGCCTTCCGCCAGCTGCGCTTCCGCTATCGCGAGGACCAGCGTGCGCTGGAGGGCATCGACCTCGTCGCGCAGGGCGGGCGGACGATGGCGCTGGTCGGCCGTTCGGGCTCGGGCAAGTCGACGCTGCTGGCGCTGGTGCCGCGGCTCTACGATCCGAGCGAAGGCCGGATCGAGATCGACGGGCAGGATCTGCGCAATGTCACGCTGAGGAGCCTGCGCCGGCAAGTCGGTGTCGTCAGCCAGGATGTCGTGCTGTTCGACGACAGCGTGCGGGCGAATATCGCTTTCGGACGACCGGATGCCTCGCTGGACGAGATCGTCGCCGCGGCGAAGGGCGCCGCCGCGCATGATTTCATCATGGCGATGCCGGGCGGCTACGATGCTTCGGTCGGCGAGCGGGGCCACAAGCTCTCGGGCGGCGAGCGCCAGCGGATCGCGATCGCCCGCGCCATCCTGAAGAATGCGCCGATCCTGCTGCTCGACGAGGCGACGAGCGCGCTCGACACCGAATCCGAACGGCTCGTCCAGCAGGCGCTGGCGGCGCTCATGAAGGGGCGCACCACCATCGTCATCGCGCATCGGCTCTCGACCATTCGCGAGGCCGACATGATCGTGGTGATGGACGAGGGCAAGGTCGTCGAGACCGGCAGCCATGATGAGCTGTTGGCGCGCGACGGCGCCTATGCCCGTTTGCACCGGATGCAGTTCCTGGAGGGGTGAGCCTGCGGAGCATTCCGGGGCCATGGCAGGGCGTCATTCTCGGGCTTGGCCCGAGAATCTCTGGAAAGGTGGGCGCAGGAGCCTCCGTCGGCCAGAGATGCTCGGGTCAAGCCCGAGCATGACGGCGGGGACGTTCGCGCTCAGCTCGCCGACTGCTTCAACGCCTTGTTGAGCTCGCCGGCAAAGGCTGCATCGAGCGGAGCGCCGTCGCTCCAGCAATGGCGGACGATGGCGATGCGGCCTGAATCGATCAGGCTGTTCTCGTCGCCCGGACGGCTGGTATGCGGCCGGCCGCGCCGGATGCGCCAGGTGATCCGGTCGGCCTCTTCCGAGACGATATCCGCAGCGCTCGCGATCTTGTCGCGACCGATGCCGGCAAGGCCGATCTCGGCCGGCAATTCTTTCGGCAGGTTTACGCTCAGGAATGTGCCCTCGCGGGTCCATTGCGCACGCGTCCGCCAGAGGTTTTCGATCAGGGCCGCGAGCGCGGCGACGTCGCGCTCTTCGGACGTGCCGCCCTTGGTGCGGGAGAAGCCGATGGCGGGGAGGTTCCAGAAGCTCGCTTCGCGGGCGATCGAGAGCGTGCCGGAATAGGCGGCATCCTCGGCGGCGTTGCGGCCATCATTGACGCCGGAGAGCACCAGATCGGGCATGCCGCCGTCGCGGAACAGCACGGTCATGGCCGCGACGACGCAATCGGCCGGTGTGCCGTTCAACGCATAAATCTGCGGCTCGCGGCGGGTGAGCGTCAATTCCTTGTCGAAGGAGAGATGGTGGCTCGCTGCCGTCCATTTCCGCTCGGGCGCGACGACCCAGATATCGGCTGCGACGCGTACGGCGGCTTTTCGCAGCAAAGCGATGCCGGGAGCATCGATGCCGTCGTCATTGGCGATGAGGATGCGCATGATCAGATCTCGATGGTATCGCCGGGCTTGAGGCCGGTGACGAGCTTGGGGATGCCGGCAGCCAGCGTGGCAGCGGTCGCGGCATCGCAGGAATGGGCGAGGATCCGGCTGGCGCCACTTGCCGCCGCGATCGCGATGTTCTCGGGCAGTGTCGGATGTGTCGGGAAGCGCAGCCAGTCGGCTTCGCCCGCAGTCAGCATGAGATCGGCCGGGCTGCCCTTGGGAATGCCGCCGGTCAGCAGGACCGGATGACGTTCACGGCGGGCCTGTGCGAGCGCGACCCGGGAGGGACCGGCGAGCCCCATGCCGTCATCGACGAGCAGGGCAGCGTGCGGCAGAGCCTGCCCCTCTTCCCAGAGCAGCGCCTCGGCGAAGCGCGTCGAGAGGACATCGGCGACACCGGGCTTCAGCCATGTCGAAGCGGCGATCTGCTGGGCTAGAGCCTCGCGCATCGAGGGATGGATCGCGATCGGGCCCTCGATCAGGCCGATCAACTCGACGGAGCGGCCGGAAAGGGGGGTCGGCAGCACGGCGCCCTGCGGATGGGCCGCGAGCCAGCCTTTGATGGCTGCGCCGCGTTCGATGGCGGGGATGCGATCGGCGCCGTAAGACGCATCGATCAGCAAGAGATCGCTGGGCGGGAGGGCGTCCATGGCGAAGACCGGGCTATCCGGCACGACGTCGCCGCAATAGCCGAGGCTGCGGCCGCCTGCGCTCAGATGACACCAGATGCCGCCGACGACATGGCCGCTGCGGCCAGTCCGGATGGCGATCGGGCCGAGCGCGAAATCGGTGCCGGGCGCGATGATCTCTGCGGTAGCAGCTTGGGCAAGCGCCCTCTCGTGCGGCGTGGCGTAGGCGGCAAGTGTGGCGTCCGTCTCGGCGACCGATTCCGTGGTCATCAGGATGCGGCCGGAAAAGCCGTTGGCGAGACACCAGCCGAGCGCCGCGACATGATCCTCATGGGCGTGGGTGACGATTATCGCGTCGATGCGTTCGAGCTCGGCGCGCGTGATCGCCGGGTGATAGGCGATGCCCTGTGTGCTGGTGTCGACGCCGACATCGAGCAGAAGACGCGTTCCACCATGTTCGATGCCGACGCAGGTCCGGCCTTTTTCGCCGATCCCGCCATGGACTGTCAGTTTCATGGCGCCGGTCTCACGCAGCCTTGTCCAGGGAGGCGCTCTCCGGGATGATCCAGCCGTCGGTGATGGCGATGCGGATGGCCTCGCCGGCCTGGGCCGGGGCGGGCTCGTTCGCGTCGAGATGCAGGACGATGTCCCGGCTGGCGGCAGGTCGTACCTCCATCCGGAAGAAGCCGCCCTGGTAGGACAGGCGCTCGACCGTGGCGGGGAGGCCGCCTTCGCCGGCCGAGGCGATGCCGATGTCGCGGGCGCGCAGGCAGAGTTTCGCCTGGCCGGAGATCGCCTGATCGGGCCGGCAGCGCACGATAGCCTCGACGCCGAGCACGCCGACCTTGCAGCGGCCGGCCTGCGGCGCGGAGAGGACGGTTGCTGGCAGCACCATGCCTTCGCCGATGAAGCCGGCGACGGTCACGTTGGCGGGCTCGCGGAACAGCAGCGAGGGCGTGGCGAGCTGGAGCAGGCGGCCGCGATCCATCACGGCGATGCGATCGGCCAGCGCCATCGCCTCGGCCTGATCATGGGTGATGTAGACCATGGTCGTGCCGGTGCGCTCGTGGAAGCGGGAGAACTCCTCTTCCATTGAGGCGCGCAGGTGCACGTCGAGATTGGCGAGCGGCTCGTCGAGCAGCACCAGCGAGGGCTCGGTGACGAGGCAGCGGGCGAGCGCGACGCGCTGGCGCTGGCCGCCGGAGAGCAGGCCCGGCCTGCGCTCGGCGAAACCGTTCAGTCCGACGAGATCGAGAGCGGCCGCGACGCGCTTGGCTCGCTCGGGATCGCGCACGCCGGCGACGGTGAGCCCATAGGCGACGTTTTCCGCCACGGTCATATGCGGCCAGAGCGCATAGGACTGGAAGACGATGCCAAGCTTGCGATGCTCCGGCGGGATATGGGTCTGCGCCGAAGAGACGAGCCGGTCGCCGATGCGGATCTGGCCGCCGTCGAGCTTGTCGAACCCGGCGATCTGTCGCAGCAGCGTGGTCTTGCCGCAGCCGGAGGGTCCGAGCACGGCGAGGAACTCCCCATCCTCGACCGCGATCGAGACGTCGTCGAGCGCGAGATAGGAACCGAAACGCTTCTGCGCCCGGTCGATGGTCAGTCGCGCCACGGCAGGACTCCCTGGGGCAGTTTATGGGCGAAGAGGGTGGTGGAGGCCATCAGGCTGATGGTGACGAGCACGGTCACGGCAGCCAGCGCCGAGGCATAGGTGGAATCGCCGCCCTGCTCGAAGGAGAAGACGACGACGCCGAGCGTCTCGGCGCCCGAGGACCAGAGCAAGGCCGAGACGGTGAGCTCGTTGAAGGCGGTCAGGAAGACCAGCAGCGCGCCGGCCACTGCAGCCGGGGCGACCAGCGGGAAGATGATGGTGACGAGCCGGCGCGGCAGGCTGGCGCCGGCGATCTGCGCTGCCTCCTCCAGCGTGCGGTCGATCTGGAGATAGCCGCTGATGACGGGCCGCAGGCCCAGCACCAGAAAACGGGCGAGATAGGCGAATACGATGATCCAGACGGTGTTGTAGAGCGAGACGTTCAGCACCGGCAGCGGCTTGAGGAAGAGCAGGATCGCAGCGATGGCCAGCACGACGCCGGGCATGGCGTAGGGCAGTTCCGCTGCCAGATTGAGCAGGCGCAGGGCGCGGGACTTCTTCCAGACGATGAAATAGCCGAGCGGCACGCAGATCAGGACGATCAGGGTCGCCGCACCCGCCGACATCAGGAAGGAGTTGACGAAGGCGCGCTTCGAGGCGGCGTGCTCGAACAGGACATAGGCGTAGTTGGCGAGCGTCGCGGTCCCGGCGTTGAGCGGCACGCCGAAGGCGGGGATCAGCGAGGTGGTGAGCAGGCCGAGAAAGGGCAGCGCCAGCACGAGAATGGCGAAGCTCCAGAGCCCGATCTCGACGGGTCGGCGCCAGCGGCCAAGCTCGAAGGGGCGGGCCGCGCTCGAGGTCGTGGTGATCCGGAAGTCGCGGCGGCGCAGCATGAAATCCTGCATGAGGATGCCGATCATCGCGATCAGGCCGATCAGCAGGGAGAGGATCGCGACCTCCGAAAGCACCCCCGGGCCAAGGCCGGCGAGGCGCTGGTAGATCAGCGTCGGCAGGACGAGGAAATTGCCGGGAATGCCGAGAAAGGCGGGAATGCCGAAATTCCCGAGGCAGGAGACGAAACACAGCGCGATGCCGGCGACGAGCGGCGGCGTCATCAGCGGCAGCACGACGGTGCGCAGCACTGTGAGGGGGTGTGCACCGGCGGCAAGGCCGGCCTCGATCAGCTCCTTCGGCAGGGCGCGCAGGCCGGCGCGCAGGGTCAGGAAGACCAATGGCGCATATTGCAGGCCGAGCAGCAGGATGATGCCCTCGCGCGAATAGAGCGGGTTGCGGCTGCCGAGCGGCGGCGCCATGCCGATCAGCTTCAGCAGCGTGCTCGATGGCCCGAAGATCTGCAGCCAGGCCAGCGCCGTGACCTGCGGCGCGATCATCAGCGGCAGGACGAAGCAGAAAGTGAAGGCGTTGCGGGCGCGGATGTCGGTCAGCGTTGCCAGCAGCGCGACGGTGCCGCCGATCAGCGTGGCGAGGATGGTGCCGGCGATGGCCGTGGTGAGGCTGTTCCAGGTCGCCGTCCAGGTCGCCGGGCTCGCCATCACCTTGCCCAGCGCCGTCGCCGAGAGCTGGCCGCCGGGGGCGAGGCCCTCGACGATCAGGCGCCCGATCGGCAGCAGCGAGAGCAGCGCGACGAGGCCGACGAGCCCCAAGAGGAGGCCCGTCTCCTCGACGCGCGTGCGCAGCGTCGCGGGGTCGGCGATGGACATGCGCAACGCTTCCGGGCTCAGTTGCCGAACATCGTGGCGAAGCGGGCCTTGTCGGCCTCCGTCGCCTTGACCACGGCGGCGATATCGGAGGCCATGACGTTGATCTTGGTGCCTTCCGGCAGCCAGGCGGGCGAGCCGATGCTGGGCTTGGCCGGGATGTAGCCCATGGCCAGAGCGAGCTTCTGCCCGTCATCGGAGAGGATGAAGTCGACGAAGGCCTTGGCGGCGGCCTCGTTCTTGGTCGTCTTCACGATGGCGACGGGCTCGGTCACGGCCGGGGCGCCTTCCTTGGGGAAGACGAAGTCGACCGGCGAGCCCTGCTTCTTGGCGTTGAAGGCCATGAAATCGACCAGCACGCCATAGGACTTCTCCCCGGTGGCGACGGCCTTGAGCACGGCGCCGTTGCCGCGCACGGCGACGGCCTCGTTGGCCTTCAGACCCTCGAACAGCTTCCAGCCGAGATCGGGACGGGCCGTCATGGTCGAGAGCATGATGGCGGCGGCGCCGGAATAGAGCGGGCTCGGCATCGAGATCTGGCCCTTGTAGGCGGGCTTGTCGAGATCGGTCCAGGAGGTCGGCTTCTCCTTGGCGGCGGTGTTGTAGGCGATGCCGGTGGTGATCAGCTTCGAGCCGAAATAGGTCTTGTCGGCGTCGAACGAGCCGGGCTGGAGCCCGTCCGTCTTGGCACCGGGATAGGCGAGGAGCTGCTTCTGGCCTTTCAGGATTTCCATGCTCGCGGCATCCGCGATCAGGAGGACGTCGGCGCCGGGCTGGCCGGCCGAGATCTCGGCGGCGAGCTTGCCCATCACCTCGGTCGTGCCGGAGCGGAAGATATCGACCTCGACATTGGGATAGGCCTTCTTGAAGGCGGCGACGGTCTGGGCCGCGTCCTTCTCGGGCTGCGAGGTGTAGAGCACGAGCTTGCCCGAGGGCGCCTGTGCGAAGGCGGGCGCGGCGGCGAGCAGGGCAGCGGCAGCCGTCATCATCAGGCCGTGGCGGGTAAAGTGGCGTCGTGTCAGGGTCATGGTTTCATCTCCTCCGTTGTCGCGATGCCGACCTTTACGCCAAATGCGCCGGCCGATCTTCGTGTCTGGTCGTCATGTCAGGTCGTCTCTCGCCGGCCATCCGCAATGCGACGCAGCCGGCGGCATTATCCTTCACAGGAGCAGCTCGGGGTTTTCAAGGGCCTCGCGCAGATCGGCCATGAAACGGGCTGCCGCGACGCCGTCGACGATGCGATGATCCGAGGACAGCGTGAAGTTCGCCATCGGCCGGAGCACGATCTGGCCCTCGCGCCCGACCGGCTTGTCGACGGTGCGGCCGACGGCGAGGATCGCGCCCTGCGGCGGGTTGATGATCGCGGTGAACGAGTCGACGCGGTACATGCCGAGATTGGAGATGGTGAAGGTGCCGCCGCCGAGCTCGGCCGGGGTCAGCGTGCGCTTGGCCATGCTCTCGCGCAGTCTCGCGAACTCGCGGGTCATGGCGGGCATGTCCATGCCGCCGGCATCGCGCAGCACAGGTACGACGAGGTCGCCGTCACGCTCCATGGCGATGCCGATATCGATGCGCTCGTGGAAGCGGGTCGCCTCACCCTCGACGGACGCATTGATCACCGGGTGGTCGCGCAGGATGCGGGCGGCGACGCGGCCGATCAGCACGGTGAGGCTGGGCTTGGGGGCGCCGATGCGCTCGTGACGTCTGGCGAGGCGGCCGAGCAGGTCGCGCGCGGCGCTCATCTCGATCTCGGACGTCAGATAGAAATGCGGGGCCGTGCGCATGCTCTCGGAAAGCCGGTTCGCGACGATCCGACGAATGGCGGAGAAGGGCTGCAGGCGGCCCTCGGAAGCATTCGTGGACACAGATGCTGCTGGACGCGCCTCCTGTGCCGAAGCGCAGCGCGGCCGCTGCTCCAGATGGCGCGTGACATCCGCTTCGCCGATGCGGCCGCGCGGGCCGGTGCCGGTCACGGTCTTGAGGTCGAGCGCGTTCTGGCGGGCGATGCGGCGGGCGAGCGGGGTCGCGCGCAGGCCTGACGAGGTCGGTGCAACCGTAATCACCGGAGCGGCCGGCGCCTCTGCTTTCGAAACGGATGTGGCAGCCGCCACGGTAGCCGCAGCGGCTGCCGGCTCGGACGGTGTGGTGGCGGCCTCACCGTCGAGGTAGATCCACGCAACGGGGGTTCCGACCGAGATCGGCACGCCGGTCTCCGTCTTGATGTTCCGGATCGCGCCGGTGGCGGGGGCCTCGACCTCCATCACGGCCTTGTTGGTGCCGATCTCGAAGATCGTGTCGCCCTGGCGGACAAGGTCGCCTTCCTTGACATGCCAGGCCTCGATCGTGCCCGTCTCCATGTCCATGTCGACCTTGGGAAGGATGACCTCGATGGGCATCAGGCTTCCCCGCGGCGGACGAGATTGCTGGCGGCGGTGACGATGTCGTCCTCCTGCGGGACGGCTGCCTTCTCCAGAACCGGATTGTAGGGGATCGGCGCATCCGCGCCGCCCAACCGGATGATCGGCGCATCCAAGAAATCGAAGACCTCGCTCTCGGCGATCATGGCCGAGATCTCGGCGCCGATGCCCATGGTCTTCACGCCCTCGTAGACGACCAGCAGGCGATGCGTCTTGCGCACGCTCTCGGCGATGGTGGTGAAGTCGATCGGCCGGATCGAGCGCAGGTCGATCACCTCCGCCGAGATGCCGTCCGCAGCGAGACGCTCGGCCGCGGCTTCCGCCTTGCGGGCCATGATCGAGGAGCCGACGATGGTGAGGTCCGTGCCCTCGCGGCGGATCGCAGCCTTGCCGATCGGCACGCGATAGGCCTCGGCCGGGACATGGCCCTTGGTCTTGTAGAGCAGCTTGTGCTCGAAGATCAGGACGGGATTGGGATCGTCGATCGCGGCGAGCAGCAGGCCCTTGGCGTCATGAGGCGTGCTTGGCTGGAGGACTTTCAGGCCCGGTACATGGGCAAACCAGGCTTCCAGGCTCTGGCTGTGCTGCGCCGCGGCACCCGTGCCTGAGCCACCGGGCAGGCGCACCACCATCGGCACGCTCGCCTTGCCGCCGAACATGAAGCGGATTTTTGCCGCCTGGTTGACGAGCTGCTCCATGGCGAGCGTGACGAAATCCGAGAACTGGATCTCCAGCACCGGGCGCATGCCGGTGATCGCGGCGCCGACCGCCGCGCCGGCGATGCCGAGCTCGCTGATCGGGGTATCGATCACGCGGTCCTTGCCGAAGCGGTGGACGAGATCGCCGGAGACGCCGAAGGCGCCGCCATAGACGCCGACATCCTCGCCGAAGAGGAAGACGCGCTCGTCAGCCTCCATCGCCTGACCGAGCGCCTCGCGCACGGCCTCGGCATAGGAGAGCTCGCGGATCTCGCTCACGGCTTCGAGCGTGTCAGAGGGCATAGACGTCACGGGTCAGGTCTTTCGGATCGGGGTCCGGGCAGGCGCGGGCGAATTCCACGGCGGCGTCGATGTCGCGCTGGGCATCCTCTTCCAGCTTCATCAGCGCGGCCGTATCGAAGCGGTCATGCGCCTTGAGCTCGTCCTCCAGCCGCCGGATCGGGTCCTGGTTGCGCCATTCCTCGATCTCTTCCTTGGAGCGGTAGAGATTGCGGTCGCTCTTGGAATGGCCGCGCCAGCGATAGGTCTTGCACTCGATCAGCGAGGGACCTTCGCCGGAACGGGCGCGCGCGATCGCCACTTTCGCGGCAGCCGCGACGCCGGCGAGGTCGTTACCATCCAGGCAGTGGCCGGGCATGCCGTAGGCGCTCGCGCGGTCAGCGACGTTCGCCACCGCCATGGCGCGGCCGATATCCATCGACATGCCGTATTTGTTGTTCTCGCAGACGAAGACGACCGGCAGCTTCCAGATCGAGGCCATGTTGAGCGCCTCGTGGAAGGCGCCCTCGTTCGAGGCGCCGTCGCCGAAGAAGACCATGCAGACCCGGCCGTTCTTCTGCGCCTTGATGCTCATGCCGACCCCGACGGCGATCGGCAGGCCGCCGCCGACGATGCCGTTGGCGCCGAGATTGCCGCCCTCGACATCGGCGATATGCATCGAGCCGCCGCGACCCTTGCAGTAGCCGGTTTCCTTGCCGAAGAATTCGGCGAACATCAGCTTCGGCTCGGCCCCGCGGGCGATGCAGTGGCCATGGCCGCGATGAGTCGAGAGGATGTAGTCATGGGCCTCGAGCGGCAGTGTCGTGCCGACGGCGCTCGCCTCCTGGCCGATCGAGAGATGCATCGTGCCGTGGATCAGGCCGCGCATATAGCTCGCCTCGGCGGCCTCCTCGAACTTGCGGATCAGGTGCATGCGGGTCAGCGCCTGCGCCACCGTCGCGTCGTCGAGCGCGGCGAGTTCCGGCCGCTGGTTCGGCTTCTGGTCAGCGCTCATGAATGGGCTCCGGAGGTCAGCGCGGCGATCATCGCGTCCTGGGCGCGGCGCACCTCGACGATCTTCAGCCGTTCGTCGGGCGTGGCGTCGGCCAGCGTGATGAGTTCGCCCTTGCGGACGGGGCGCGTCATGGTCGCGCCCTGGGCAAGCCCGATCGGCAGCGCCTTGCGGGCCTGCGCGTCGGCGCGGGAGAGTGCGAAGCCGCGATAGCCGTATTCGCCGATGGCATCGAGCGTCTCGCCGACCGCGAGGTCACGCTTGGCAACGCAGCCGACCTCGGAGGTCGGCACCGGCAGCGGGCGCATATGGCTTTGGTTGAAGATCGTGGCGGCGGCGGCCGAAAGCGGCACTTCCAGGCTCGTCAGGTGATAGGGCCGGAAGAAGGAGTAGTACGGGCCGGGGCCGAGATGCAGGTCGCTCATCCGCTCGCGGACGCGGGGATGGCGCATCTCGGCGACCGCGAAGACGCCGGGGGCGACGCCCTTGGCAACGGAGAAGTCGACGACGCCCTTCTGCGAGAGCAGGCCGCCCTCTTCCTTCGGGCAGAAATAATTCTGGAGTTCATCCTTCGGCGCGGCCGGGCCGTGCATGCCGGGGATATCCGGCACGAAGCCGCAGGCATTGGCGATGGCGACCATCTCGACCATCGTCTTCGAGCCGTCGACGAACTCCACGAGCATGCGCGGATTCATGTTCCGGCGCGTGGCTTCCTCGACATAATCGGCCGGCACCGCGTCGATGCGGAACGGATTGTTCTTGCCCTTGCCGGCGGCGACCACCGGATAGCCCATGGCGCGGACGAAATTGATCAGCTCCATCGCGGCAGCGGGCTCGTCGCCGGCGCCAAGCGTGTAAACGACGCCCGCCTTGGCGGCCTCGACCGCGAGATAGGAGCCGATGGTGATGTCGGCCTCGACATTCATCATCACGATATGCTTGCGCGCGGCGATGGCAGTCAGCGCGACGCGCGAGCCGGCTTCGGGATTGCCGGTGGCGTCGATGATGACGTCGACGTTGGGCGAACGGCAGATCAGGTCGAGCGAGGTCGTGGCGGCGATGCGGCCCTTGCGTCTGCTGGCGTCGAGCCCGGCCTCATCGGTGACATTGTCGACCTCGCCCTTGCGCCCGGCGAGCGCGGCGGCCTCCGAAACGCGATCCGGCGCGATATCGGCGACGGCGGCGATCTCGATGCCGGTCATCTGGGAGATCTGGACGACGATATCGGTGCCCATCTG
The DNA here is from genome assembly GCF_006714945.1 of Allobosea sp. AK1. Classification (NCBI taxonomy): domain Bacteria; kingdom Pseudomonadati; phylum Pseudomonadota; class Alphaproteobacteria; order Hyphomicrobiales; family Alloboseaceae; genus Allobosea; species Allobosea sp. AK1. Next base: position 2,284,528 of record NZ_VFMG01000001.1, on the reverse strand, counting down.
GCCGGCGCCGATCAGGCCGACGCGGACCGGCTTGCCGGCCTTGGCGCGCAATTCGAGGGCCTCGGCCAGGGACAGGCCGACGACGGGCGCGCCCAAAGGCGGCTGCGGCTGGATCGCGGCCATCGTCGATACTCTCCCTAGGACATATGTTCTTATGCAGGAACAAAAGAACATGTCTTTCGTCCTGTCAAGCGCACAGATGTTCGAACGGGTTGCCTTGGACCACGCGATGCGGTGATGCTGTCGCACGTGCTCGCGGTGGCGCGGCAGGGAGCGCTCGTGGAAGACGCATTCGGAGCAGGACAGATCCAGGGCGATGTGCCGGTCGCGGAGGCGAAAGTCCGGGCGGCATGGCTCTACTATGTCGAGGGCCTGACCCAGGAGCAGATCGCCGAGGCGCTGGGCCTGAGCCGGATCAAGGTCATCCGCATGCTGGCGGCGGCGCGCTCCGAAGGGCTGGTCAAGATCAGGATCGATGCGCGCTCGGCCCGGCAGGCGGGGCTGGAGCGCGGGCTCGTCACCGCCTTCGGGCTGAAGGAGGCGGTGGTGGTGCCGGCGGCGCGCGATGCGGCGAGCGTCTCGGCGCTCGTCGGCTATGCCGCGGGCTTGTGGCTCTCCGACAAGCTGACCGACAACATGTCATTGGCCGTTGGCTGGGGGCAGACCCTGCACTTGGCGCTGCGGGGCATGCAGCCGCGTCAGGTCGAGGCGATGTCGGTCGTCTCGCTTCTGGGCGGGCTCACCCATTCGCGCAGCATCAATCCGTCGGCGGTGGCGCGCCGCGTCGCCGACATGTTCGGGGCCGATTGCTTTCAATTGACGGCGCCGGTCTTCGTCTCGAATGCCGAGATCCGCGATGCGCTCTGGCGCGAACCGACCTTGCGGGACCTGCTCGACCGGGCGCGAGCGGCCGATGTCGCGCTGGTCAGCGTCGGCGATCTCGTGCCGGATTCGACGCTGTTCCGTGAAGGGCTCTTGCCGCAATCGGATCTGGCCGGCCTGAAGAAGGCCGGGGCGGTCGGCGATCTCGTCTGCCATTTCATCGATGCCGAGGGCGAATTGGTGGACCATCCCGTGAACCGGCGTATCATGGCGGTGAGCCCGGCCGATCTCAGGGGCATCGGCCTCGTCGCGATCGCGGCCGGCGGCGCCCACAAGGAACATGCGATCCGCGCGGCCTTGCGGGCGAGCGCGGCGAAGGTGCTGATCACGGATGAAGGCGCTGCCGAGGCCCTGCTGGCCGGCGGCGCGAAACAAGCGGCAGAGGGAGCCGAACGGGAGACACGCCATGGCCAATAATTTCGAGCAGTTCGCGCGCAACTCCCTGCAGTTCCGGCCCTCCGACATCCGCCTCATGCTGGAGCGGGTGCATTCCCATGTCGTGAAGCCGCGCATGTCCGCTGAGGAATTGCTGGAGGTCGTGCAGGGCCTCGGTTTCACGACCGTCGAGGCTTTCGGCGACCAGATCGGGCTGGAGCGGCGGACTTCCGAAAGCTGGGCGCGCTACGGGCTGTCGCGCGATGCGGCGCAGTTGCTGCTGGCGCTGTTGAACTATCGCCAGCGCCTGCTCGACGCGATGGACGATTTCGAGAAGACGACCCAAATCCCGCTGGACGGGTTCTTCGAGAACCAGCAGCTGCCGTAAGCCGCGTCAGCGGCAAAAATCGGCGCAGCCGGCTTCCCAAAATGCTTTGCCGGATTCAAGCGCCGGCACGGAGGGGCGCGGCTTGCGGCCGGGCAGGTCGGCCGGGACCGGCTTCACCTGTTCCCACCAGCCATGGGCGCATTGCGAGCGGAAGGCCATCTGGTCGGAGATCGAGGTGCTCTCCTGCTCCAGAACCTTGTCGAGCGCTGCGCAGGTTTCGCGCAGGCGCGTGTCATGGGCATCGCTCGGATCATTGGCATAGTCATGGAAGGCCTCGGTGAAGGCCTCCATCTCGCGGGCGATATGCGGCCAGTCGCTGCGGCCGAGATTCCAGGCATCCATCCATTCGCGCACGACCGTTTCGACGGCTTCGGCCTTCGGCTTGTCCTTGACCTTGCGGGCCGTGGTCAGCATGTGGCGCATCAGTTCGGCGCGGGCATGGGCATGGCGGGCGCGCAGGGCCGCCTCCTGCATCTGCGCGATGGCTTCCGCCGCTTCCTGCTGCAGCGCTTCGACGAAATGCGGCATGGTCCGGTCTCTCAAGGCAGCGTGGCGAGGCGTTCGATCATCCGCTCGAACAGGTCATGGGCCTTCACGGCCGAGACGACATGGGCGTTTGGCTCGCGCTTGAGGCGGCCGTTCCAGTCGATCGTGGTGCGACCGCGCAAGGGGCCGTCGCCGGTCTCGACCGTGACGAAGCAGTCGCGCCCGTCGAACAGTTCCGGCCAGAGCAGGTAGGCGATGACGCAGGGGTCGTGCATCGGGTGGCCGTTCGAGCCGAGCCCGCCGGGGCGCGGGCGGGTCAGCATGCGGTGAACGGCCTTGCCTGTGGCGTTGCCGAGCGCGCCGATGCGGGCGATCTGTTCATGCTTGGCGATGGCCTGGAGCGTGACGCCGAGGCCGAACATCACGATCGGCCGGCCGCAGTCGAACACGACCGCAGCCGCATGCGGGTCGACATAGGTGTTGAACTCGGCGGCGGGCGTGATGTTGCCGAGGCCGATAGCTCCGCCCATCAGCACGATGCGCCTGACTTTCGGCAGGATATCGGGCGCCAGCCGGAAGGCCAGCGCCAGATTGGTCAGCGGCCCGAGCGGGCAAAGCGTGATGCCAGCGTCAGGAGCGGCGCGGCAGATGTCGATGATCGCCTGTACGGCATGGCCGGGCGCGGCGTCGCTCTTTGGCTGAGGCAGGTCGGCGCCCTCCAGCCCGTCCGGGCCGCAGACGAACTCAGCGGTTTCCAGCGCGAAGACCAGCGGGCCCTCGGCGCCACGATAGACGGGGATATCGCCCCGGCCGGCGAGATCGCAGATGCGCAGGGCATTCGCGGTGGTCTGCGCGACCGGGACATTGCCGGCGACGGTGGTGATTGCCTTGAGATCGACCCGCCCGCTGCTGGCGAAGGCGAGCAAGAGGGCGACGGCGTCGTCCTGGCCGGGATCGGTGTCGATAATGATGGCTTCGCGCATCTCAGGCCGCCTTGGCGTTACCGGCCATGATCATGTGGGCGATGTCGTCGGCAGTGAGATCGCCGAGCGGCCGGTCGACATATTTGCGGCCGGCGCCCATGATGACGACGCGGTCGGCCAGCGCGACCACGTCGCGCATGTTGTGGCTGATCAGGATGACGGTGCGCCCGTCGGCCTTGAGCTTGCGGATGAGGTCTAGGACGAGCGCACTTTCCTTGACGCCGAGCGCGGCGGTGGGTTCGTCCATGATGATGATCTCGGCGTTCCAGCGCAGCGCGCGGGAGATCGCGACCGCCTGGCGCTGGCCGCCCGAAAGCCGCTCGACCGGCCGGGTCATATCGGTGACAGCGGCGGAGAGCTGCGCGAGATAGCGCTGCGATTCCGCGATCATCCGCTTCTTGTCGAGAATGCGCAGGAAGGGCAGCAGGACCGGTTTGGTCAATTCCGAGCCCATGAAGACGTTCTGGGCGATGGAGAGGCGTGGCGCCAGCGCGAGGTCCTGGTAGATCGTCGCGACGCCGTTCTCCAGCGCGTCATGCGGCGAGGCGAAGCTGACCGGCCTGCCGCGCAGGCTGATCGTGCCGCTCGTCGCCTCCTCGGCGCCGGAGATCACCTTGATCAGGCTCGACTTGCCGGCGCCGTTGTCGCCGCAGAGCGCCACGACCTCGCCCTTGAAGATGTCGAGATCGACATCGCGGACGGCGACGACCGGGCCATAGGCCTTGCCGATGCCGCGCAGCGAGAGGAGGGGGGTGGGGTGGGTCATGGGTTATCCAGGCGATTGCAAAGCGATTTGCCGTCATTCTCGGGCGAAGCGTAGCGAAGACCCGGGAATCTCATAACCAGAAGACACTGGTTTCCGAGATACTCGGGTCGAGCCCGAGCATGACGGCCTGCACGCTCACTTCTTCAGAAACTGCTGGACGTTGTTCTTGTCGACCAGCACGGCTTCCGTGAAGAGATAGGGACCCGAGGTGATGCTCTCCTTCGGCTTCTTCTCGACGACGATCGCCTGGATCGCATCGACCGCCTGCTTGCCCATCTCGTCGAACGGAACGGCCACGGTCGCCATGAAGGTCGAGTTCGGATCGGCGATGCGCTCGTAGCTTTCCTGGCCGCCATCGACCGAGACGAGCGGGATTTGGCCCTTCTTCACCCCTTGAGCCTGCAGCAGGTCGTCGATGATGTAGGCTTGGCCGTCGAAGGAGGCCCAGATGCCGTTGATCTTGCCCTGGTTCTGCAGCAACAGCGCCTGCATGCCGGCGCGGACATCGTCGCGCCAGCTCTGGGTGCGGGCCATCGAGAACTTGCCGAGCTCCTTCACCGCCTGGTTCTCGGCGAGCACGGCGTCGAGCAGACGCCCGCGGATGCGCGAGGCGACGTTGAGATCGAAGCGGGCCGAGACGATATTACCCTGGTAGCCGAGCTGGCCGAGCAGGTAGAGCGCGGCATCGGCACCGACCTTGTACTCGTTGGTCTGGATGTCGAAGAGCGCATGCGGGCTTGAGCCCGACTGCACGGTGATGACCGGGATCTTGGCGTCCTTCGCCGCTTTGAACTGGGCATCGGCCTCGACCGGCTTGCCCATAGCGATGATGATGGCGTCGACCTTCTTGGCGATCAGCGCGTCGAACTGCTCGGCATGCTTCGGCAGCGCGCCTTCCGAGTTCAGCAGCGTGACGTTCCAGCCCCTGGCCTTGGCGGCGGCGGCAGCCGCATTGGCGACGCGGGCATGCGTTTCCGAGGTGAACTGGAAGCCGATGATGCCGAGCTCGAAGGCGCTCGCGGACTGGCCGAGCGCGACGAGCGCCGCGGCGGCGACCAGCAATTTCCTGAAACCGAACATCAAACCCACTCCCCTCATTCCGATCGTTGTTGTCGCCGCATCAAACCTTGAACGCCGCCTTCTTCATCGCGCTGGCCGAGAAGGCGACCGAGCCGATGATGATCGCACCGAGCACGATGTCCTGGATGTAATAGGGCGCGCCCATCAGCACCAAGCCGTTGCCGAGCACCTTGAGCACCAGCGCCGCAAAGACCGTGCCGGGGATGTTGGGCTTGCCGGGCTCGAACATGGTCATGCCGAGCAGCACGGCGGCGATGGCGTAGAGCAGGTAGTCGCCCGCCATGTTCGGCGCGGCCGAGGACAGGTTGGCGGCGAGCAGCATGGCCATCAGGCCGGCAAAGACACCAGACAACAGCAGGCCGATACGCTTCATCCGGGCGGTGGCGATGCCGGCGAGCCGTGCGGCCTCGTCCGCCTCGCCGGTCGCGACCATATGCGCGCCGGTCCGCGTCCATTTGACGAGGCCGTAAGCGAAGAGCGTCGCTCCCGCCATCCAGAGCACGAGATTGGGAATGCCGAACGAGTAGCCGCGGGCGAGCCCGGTGAAGCCGACCGGCCAGCGCCCGACGAAGGCGACGCCTTGCGTGATCATGAAGGCGAAGCCCTTGGCGATCGCGGCGGTGCCGAGCGTCATGATCAGCGAGGGGATGCGCAGCACGGTAACGCCGTAGCCATTGAGCGAACCCAGCACGATGCCGACGCCAATTGCGGCGCTCACCGCGACAGCCGGCGGATATTGCGCATGGACCAGCCAGCCGCAGACGACCGCCGCGAGGCTCGCCATTTCCGCGACGGAGAGATCGAGTTCGGCCACGGTGAAGGCCAGCGCGAAGCCAAGCGCGAGGATGGCGAGGAAGCTCGTATCCTTCAGCACGTTGATGATGTTCATCGTGCTGGCGAAGTTCGGCGCGAAGATCAGGAAGAACAGGATCAGCGCGAGGCCGGCGAGCGCCGTGCCATAGCGTCCGATCAATTCGCGCGGGTCGATGCGGCCCAAGCTCAGCTTCCCTTCTTCGCGATCATTCGCGCCGGCGCCCGGCTTCGAATCGCCAGCATGAAGCGTCCTTTACGTGGCGCTTGCCGCGTTGGCGAGGCCGGGCAGCGCGGCCGTGTTCTGCGCCAGCGCTACGAGATCGGCCGAGATCGGGGCCAGCGCCGCTTCGCTCTGCCGATAGAGCGCATAGAGCGCGTTATAGGCCGGGCGGCGGGCCGGGTCGGGCGCATAGCAGCGGGCGATGGTCACGAGGGCATCCTGCGCGGCCTCCAGCGAGGCGAAGCGGCCGAGGCCGGTCCAGGCGATGATCGCCGCACCGAGCAGGCCAGGCTCTCTCGCCGTGCCGACCGCAATCGGGCGGCCGCAGATATCGGCCTTGACCTGCGCCCAGACCGGATTGGCGGCCGCGCCGCCGCCGAAGCGGATCTCGTCGACGCGGGTGCCGAGTGCACCTTCGGCCCGTTCCAGCACGAGCCGGTTCAGGCAGGCGACGCCTTCGAGCACGGCATAGGCGAGGTCGGTCGGGCCGTGCCGGCGGCCAAGCCCGATGAAAGCGCCGCGCAGGTTCGGGTCCCAGTAAGGCACGCGCTCGCCCTGCAGATAGGGCAGGAAGATGAGCGGCTGCGAGTGGCGCGGACCTGCGAGAAGGCGCTCGATGGTCTCGCCGACAGGGCCTTGCCCACCGAGCAGGCCGGCGAGCCAGGCGGCGGTGTCGGCGCCGTTCTGGCTCGGGCCGCCGAGATGCCAGAGGCCACGCCAGTCGACGGAGATGAGCCCCTCGGCCTCCGCCTGATCGGGACCGAGCACGCCGAGCACTTCGGTGGTGCCGGAGATATTGTAGGCATAGCCCGGCCGCAAGGCGCCGAGCCCTGCGACAGCCGCCCAGGTATCGTTGCAGCCGCAGAAGACCGGGATGCCGACGAGGCGGTCGAAGGGGGCGGGCAGGCCGGCACAAATGGAGCCGACGATATCGATGGGTTCGAGGATCGCCGGAATGACGCTTGGCGAGAGACCCACTGCTTCAAATGCCGAGTGGCCATCGACGCTTTCAGTGCAAGCGATCAACCGCGCCAGCGAAACCGGGTCGCTCGCCTTCTGGCCGGTCAGTCGGAAATTCAGGTAGTCCTTGGGTTCCAGCACGCTGGCGAGCGCGCGGGCGTGCTCAGGCTCGTTCTCGATCAGCCAGGCGAGGCGCGCGAGCGGGTGAAAGGCGTTGATCCGTCCGGCTTCAGGATGATCGGGCAGCCTCTCGCGCAGGCGAGCGGCGATGTGGTCGGAGCGCGCGTCCTTCCAGGTCATGGCCGGGCGCAATTCCTGCCCTTGATGGCCGAGGAAGACCTGCGTCCGGGTCACGCCGCAAATCGCGATGCCCTGGACGCTTGCGAACAGATCTGGTGCTTGTTCGGCGAGCTTGGCGGCAGCCTCGAGCAACTGTGCCCACCAGGCCGTAGCCCAGACCTCCGAGTGGTCGAGATGGTCGTTCAAAGCGGGGCCGGGAACGGCATGGTCCGCTCTCGTCACACCATGCTCATCGATCAGCGCGGCGCGAAAGCTGCTGCCGCCGAGATCGCAGGCGAGGACGACATTCATCGGGGGCATCTGGACAGCAACATAGGCGTCATTCCGGACAAGCCGCGAAGCGGCGCCGATCCGGAATCCATCATGGGGCTCCGCGCTCTACGATGGATTCCGGGTCAAGCCCGGAATGACGGCGTTTCATCACCGGCAAGACACCCCAAATCATCGGGAAGTCAAGAAACCGATGGGGTCAGGCACTGCGCCTGGCGGTCTTCAGGATGTCGTCGACCAGGCGCTGTGAAGCGAGCGCTTCCTCGCCGGTGACGACGGGGTCGCGGCCCTGTTCGATCGCATCGAGGAAATCGGCGATGACGGCGCGGTGCGCGTCATGGGGGAAATCCATGATGTTGGCGCCGCTGCCGGTCGAGCCCTCGGCCTCGACGATCTCCTCGCGCCCGTCGAGAAAAGCGAGGCGCAGGCGCCCGCCGATGAGGGCGGCAAAACCCTTGGTGCCGGTGATCTCGATGCGCTCGGGATAGCCCGGATAGGCGGCCGTGGTCGTCACCAGCGTGGCGGGGGCGCCGTTGCCGGTCTCCAGCAGTGCGGAGACGTAATCCTCGGTCTCCATGCGGTGGAGGGCGGTCGTGCGGGCCTGCGCCGCGACCACTTTCGATACGCCGACAAGCGAGCGGAACAGGTCGAGCGAGTGGATCGCCTGGGTCAGCAGCACGCCGCCGCCGTCACGGCCGAGCGTGCCGCGGCCGGGCTCGTCATAGTAGCTCTGTGGGCGCCACCAGGGCACGGAGAGGAAGGCGGCTTCGATCGTGCCGAGCTCGCCCGATTGCAGGGCGGCCTTCAGGCGCAGGCTGGCCGGGCGGAAGCGGTGCTGGAGGGTCACGCCGAAGGTCCTGCCCGTCCGGCGGGCGGTGTCGACGAGGCGCTGGCCGCGTTCGCTGGTCAGCTCCAGCGGCTTCTCGACGAGAACATGTTTGCCGGCTTCGAGGCAGAGCGCGGAGACGTCGAGATGGCTCGACGGGGGTGTCAGCACGATGCAGGCATCGACCGCCGGGTCGGCCAGCACGGCGTCGAGATCGGTCGTGGTCGGGAACGGGAATTGCCCGGCATAGGCCTTGGCTCGATCGGGCGTACGGCTCACGGCCCAGCGCGTGTCGGCGCGATCAGCGAGGTCGAGCAGGCTTTTCGAATGCGGCAGGGAGGCAGGGCCGAGCCCGATCACGGCGATGCCGAGCTTGCGTGTCATGTCAGGTGCTTCCTCAATCGCGGGGCTTCGCCGGCAGCCATACCGCCTTGGCCTGCGCCTCCAGCGCGAGCCGGCAGACGGTGAAGACGTGGCGCTGGCTCATCGCGGTTTCGCTGCGCGCGCCGATATCGGCAATCAGGTTGTGGAAGTAGGTCAGCGGTTCGCTGGAGGCGTCGATATGGCGGGTGCCGGCCTTGTCGACGAGGAAGACATGGTCGGTGCCCGGGCGGCCGGCGATGTCGACATATTTGCGCAGCTCGATCGTGCCTTCGCTGCCGAGGATGGTGAGGCGGCCGTCGCCCCAGGTCGGCAGGCCGTCGGCCGTGAACCAGTCGACGCGGATATAGCCGCCGGCCCGGTCGCTGCGCAGCAGGACTTCGCCGAAATCCTCGAAATCGGGCAGGTCGGGCACGCCGAAATGGCCGGTGCCGGAAGCAACGATCTCCGCATCGTCCGAGCCGGTGAAATGCAGGAACTGATCGATCTGGTGCGAGGCGATGTCGGTGAGGATGCCGCCATAATGGCGCTTGTCGAAGAACCAGCCCGGCCGGATCGCGCGGTTGAGCCGGTGCGGGCCCATGCCGAGCGTCTGCACGACGCGGCCGATCGCGCCGTCCGCGATCAATTTGCCGGCGATGAGCGTGGCTGGAACGGTGAAGCGCTCGGAGAAGCAGATCGAGAAGATGCGGCCGGTCTCCGCGACCGCCTGCTCGACGGCGGCGAGTTGGTCGAAATCGGTGACGCCGGGCTTGTCGACCATCACGTCCTTGCCGGCCCGCATGGCGCGGACGGCCAGCGCGGCGCGCTCCGCCGGGATGCCGGCGCAGACGATCAGGTCGATCGACGGGTCGTCGATCAGCCGGGCGGCCGTGCTCTCGGGCAGGTCGGGGAAGCGCTCGCGGAAGCCTGTGAGGACGCGCTCGTCGCTGGTCGCGGGATCGAAGCCGACGCAGGTCGCGCCGGCTTCGAGGAGACCACCGACCATATGGTAGATATGGCGGTGGTCGAGGCCGATGGCGGCGAACTTCATCGCTATTGCGGCGCGCCGTGGCCGACGCCGACCTCCTGGTCCCAGCGCCGGAAGGCGGCGACGAGACGCTCGGGCGTCAAGGGCGGGCGGGTCGGCAGGCTGGTGATCAGCCCGTCATATTCCGTCCGGCCGTACTCGGCGAGGATATCGCGGCTCTCCTGCGGCGCCATGGCGAGCGTCACGCCCTTGACCGCCGGACCGGGGTAGAAATAGCCCTTGTCGTAGGTCACGGCCTGCGCTTCCGGCTTGAGCATGTAGGCCATGAGCGCGACCAGCGCCGGCATCTTGTCGGCCGGGACGCCCTTGGGGATGCACATGAACTGGGTGTCGGGAATCCAGTGCGTGTTGGCGAGGACGAAGACCTTCGCCTCCTTCGGCACGATGCCGAGCACGCGCGGGTTGATGTCCCAGCCCAGTGTCGAGACGATGACGTCGCGGGTGCCTTCGCCCAGCTCCTTCATCGTCGCGGCGGTGCCGCCCGGATAGTAGTCGATGCCGGTGCCGAGCTCCTTGAGATAGGCCCAGCTCTTGTCCCAGCCCTTGATCGGGTCGGTCGGGTCAGCATCGCCGAGGATGTAGGGCAGGCCCATGAGCCAGGTCCAGCCGGGGCCGGAATTGATGGGGCGGGCATAGGTGAATCGCTTCGGGTTCTGCTTGACATAGGCAAGCAGCTCTTCCGCCGTCTTCGGCACGGTCTTGAGGCGATCGGGCGCGTATTCGAAGAGCGGGCCGGAGGGCGAATAGACGACGGCGACGCCCTCGTTCTGGCCGAAATTGCGCTGCATCATCAGCGCTTGCTCGTGATAGACCTCCTCGGGCTTCGGCAGGTCCTTGGCATGGGACTTCCAGACATCAACCCAGAGCCCCTGCTGGATGCCGTCGGACATGGCGCCGGGGCCGGTGAGCACGAGGTCGATATCGACCCGGTTGGCAGCCTGCTGCGCCTTGAGCTTCGCCGGCAGTTCCGGAGAGGGCGCGCGCGAGAAATTCAGGCGCGAGATCAGCTTCGGATTGTCCTTGCCGAATTTCTCGATGGCCGCCTGCGTGAGCTGAAGATTGCCGGCGACATCGATGATGTTGAGCGAGACGGGCGCGCTCTGCGCCAGTGCTCCGCCGGCTTTCAGCGCAGCGAGGCCGGCAGCTCCGGCCATGACGGTGCGGCGTGTCGGATGGTTCATGATCTCTCCCTGGGTTGCGGCTCTCTTTTGCGATGCCATCAGCGGCATCCGGAGCATTTGACTGGGATACTAGTGCACCACTTTGGGGGGCGCCAGCGGATTCGGCGGCATGGCTGGCACCGCGCCGGGACATGGCGAAGCGGGTCGATCAGGCCTGTTCGAGCAGCAGCGCCTCGGCCGCGCGGCTGAGCAGGGGGGCGGCGGCGCCGTGGATCTCGTAGAGATGGCTGGCGGGCACGCCGGCGAGATCGGGCACGGCGAAGCCGTCCATTGTACCCTCTGCCCGGAACAGGGTGTTGAACCGGGCCCAGAGCTGCGGGTTGGCGGAGAAGGGGCCGCTGACCGCGATCCGGGCCGGGAAGAGCAGGCGGCAGGCATTGGCGAGCGCGCGGGCGAGCAGCGCTGCCGCCATCTCCAGTTCGGGCAGGGCCAGCAGGTCGAGCCCGGCGAGCTGGCGGGCGAGACGCACCTCGTCCTGGTCGAGATCGGGCCAATGCCGGCGCAGCGCCGGCAGCAGCGACCAGAGCGCGGCGCCGGTTTCGAGGCAGGCGGTGTTGCCGCAGCCGCAGCGGCGCTGCCCCAGAGCGGCGAGGCGCCAATGGCCGATCTCGCCGAAGGAGCCGGTCGGTGCGAAGGGCTCGCCGTCGACCGCGTAGGCGAGACCGACGCCCCAACCCCAGTGCAGCAGGATCGTCCCGCCCGCGAAATTCTCGGGCTCGCGGGCGGCGCGGGCGCGCAGTTCGGCATCGAGATTGCGGCAGATCGTGACCGGGCCAGCCACGGGTTCGAGCACCGCGGCGATGTCGAGCCCGCGCATGCGCGGCCAGCGCGAAGCCAAGAGCCATTGCCCCTGCTTCAGGTCGATCAGGCCGGAGAGCGAGACGGCGGTGCCGGCATGGCTCATGCCCGGCGGCATCGCGTCGAGGAGGTCCCTTGCCAGCCTGGCCATGGCCTCGGCGATGGCGGCGTTGTCGGCATCGGCGGCGATGGGGCGGCGGCGCTCGGCGACGAGATGGCCGTTGAGATCGACCAGCGCGCCCGACAGCGACTGGCTGGAGACATAGATCACGGAGGCGCCGATGCGGCGGGTATGGGCGACGAGGATCGCCGGTGGCCGCCCGCGCCCGCTCGTCTCGCCGGTGGCCTCGATGACGAGGCGGCGCGCGATGAGATCTCCGACAACGCGCGAGACGCTGGTCGAGCGCAATTGCAGGATACGTCCGATATCGGCGCGGGAATGGGCCTCGCCATTGAGGATCAGCCGGTAGATCCGGGCGCAATCCCGGTCATGGGCGAGCGCGAGGCGGGTTTCGTCGAGCGTCAGCAGGGACAAGGCGGGCTCTATTCGGAACGGTTGCGTTCAAAATTAATCATTGCGTTTCGGCCGAAGCTTCATAAGCTCGCTTTCAGAATATCGGAAATTTTCTGACGCAAAAGGTTCAAAATTCGATGATCGAGATGCATGTCGCTTCCGACAAGGAAGAGCTCGGCCGGCAGGCGGCGGCGGCTGGTGCGCAGGCGATCCGCGACGAGCTTGCCCGCCATGGCGAGGCGACGATCATCGTGGCGACCGGCGCCAGCCAGTTCGAAATGCTGAACCATCTCGTCGCGGCGGAGGGCATCGACTGGTCGAAGGTCACGGCCTTCCATCTCGACGAATATGTCGGCCTGCCCGAGAGCCATCCGGCGAGCTTCCGGCGCTATCTGCGCGAGCGCTTCATGGCCCCGCTGAAGAACGCACCGACCTTCATCCCGGTCGAAGGCGAGGGTGATCCCGCGGCGGCGGTGAAGCAGCTCAACCAGCGGATCGCCGGCAAGCGCATTGCGGTCTGCTTCGCCGGGTTCGGCGAGAACTGCCATCTCGCCTTCAACGATCCGCCGGCCGATTTCGACACGGAAGAGCCGTATCTGGTCGTCAATCTCGACGATGCCTGCCGGCAGCAGCAATTCGGCGAAGGCTGGTTCCCGAGCTTCGACGCCGTGCCGCAACAGGCGATCTCGATGAGCATCCGCCAGATCCTGAAGAGCGAATTGATCGTCCTTTCGGTCTCGGACACGCGCAAGGCCGCGGCCACGAAGGCGGCGCTGGAAGGCCCGGTCAGCAATCTCAGCCCGGCCTCGATCCTGCAGACGCACAAGCGGACCGTGCTGTTCATCGATCCGCCGGCTGCCTCGTTGCTGAGCCGGAAAGGCTGAGGATGCGCACGCCCGGCCTCGTCGACCTGCAGGTGAACGGCTTTGCCGGGGTGGATTTCAACTCCGGCACGATCACTGCGGCCGAACTCGACCGGGCGCTGGAGGCGATGCTGGCGACGGGCGTCACGATCTGCCTGCCGACGATCATCACGGCGCATCCGCATGAGCTTGAACAGCGCTTCCGGGCGCTCGACGCGGCCGTGACAGGAAGCAGGCTCGGGCCGTTGATGTGCCCGGGCTATCATCTTGAAGGCCCGTTCCTGAACCCGTCGGCCGGCTATGCCGGCTGCCATCCGCCCGACGCGATGACGGCGGCGACCGCCGACCTTGTCGCACATCTCGAAACATTGCTGTCGCGGCCGATCCTGATGGTGACGCTGGCGCCGGAGGTCGAGGGCGGTGTCGCGCTCGCCGGCCAGCTGGCAGGGATGGGCAAGATCGTCGCGATCGGCCATTCGGCCGCCGATTTCGAGGCTGTCGAGGCCGCCGCTGCCGCGGGAGCAACGCTCTCGACCCATCTCGGAAACGGCCTGCCGCAGCAGATGCACAAGCTGGTCAATCCGCTCTTTGCGCAGCTCGCCGAGGATCGTTTGATGGCCGGCTTCATCGCGGATGGCATCCATATCCATCCGAAGGCGCTGAAGAGCCTGATCCGGGCCAAGGGCTTCGAACGTTCGATCCTCGTCACCGATGCCGTGGTCGCGGCGGGCGCGGTGCCCGGCCGCTACAGCTTCGCCGGCATGCCGGTCGATCTCGCCGCCGACGGCTCGGTGCGCCAGCCCGGGGGCACCTCGCTGGCGGGTTCGGCACTGAAGCTCGACGATGCCGTCCGCAACGTCGTCGCCTGGGGTATCGCGACGCCCGACGAAGCGGTCGCGATGGCCTCGACCCATGCGCTCGCCTGCATCGCCGGCGCATTGGCCGGGGCCGGTATCAGCTTGCCGGAGAGTGCGATCGACTGGTCGCCGGATCTCCATGTCCGCAACGCTCGCATCGGCGGCGAGCGCCGCGATTTTGCCGCCTGAAGACGTCACCAACCAAAGCAAGAAGGGGAGAATCATGAGCGAATTTCCGAAAGGCGTGGATCGCCGTACCGTCCTGGGCGGGCTGAGCGCGCTGACCCTGGGCGGAGGCAGTGCGCTGGCCGCCGTGCCGGCACTGCCTTCCGCGCCGGTCGGCATCAACATCATCGATGTCGGCGGCGCGCTGGCGCTGATGCAGCAGGCCTTCGACGACTATCGCACGAACAATCCGAAGCTGGTCTCGCGCATCACCTATGTGAAGGCGCCGGCGCCGGAACTGGCGAGCAAGATCAAGGCGCAGCAGGATGCGGGCCGCTCCGATCTCGACCTCATCCTGACCGGCTCGGACGGGCTCGCGGCCGGCCTCGAACAGAATCTCTGGCTCAAGATCTTCCCGGATTTCGCCGAGAAGTTCCCCAATATCGAGCAGAACTACGAGCCGGCTGCGCTCAACCTGCACAAGGCGCAGGGCGCAGGCTTCGGCACGGTGGTGAACTACTATCCGTCCGGGCCGCTGCTCGAATACATGCCGGCGCGCGTCAAGCAGGTGCCGACCACGGCCGAGGAGCTGCTCGCCTGGGCCAAGGCCAACCCCAACAAGTTCATGTATGCGCGCCCGACCAATTCGGGGCCGGGCCGTACCTTCATGATGGGCCTGCCCTATCTCCTCGGCGACAAGGACCCGCAGGACCCGGTCAATGGCTGGGACAAGACCTGGGCCTATCTGCAGGCGATCGGCGAATATATCGAGTATTATCCGGCCGGCACCGGCGCCACGATGAAGGAGTTCGGCGACGGTTCGCGCGACATCATCATCTCGACCACGGGCTGGGACATCAATCCGCGCGCGCTCGGCATCGTGCCGAAGGAAGCGAAGATCCAGACGCTGAAGGGCTTCCACTGGGTCTCGGACGCCTTCTTCATGTGCGTGCCGAAGGGCATCCCGAACGATCGCCTCGCCGTCGTGCTCGACATCATGGCGCATGTGCTGACGCCGAAGATGCAGGCCTATTCCTATGACGAGGGCTATCTCTATCCCGGCCCGGCGGTGAAGAATGTGCCGCTGTCGCTCGCGCCGCAGCGCAGCCAGGAGGTGATCGCGGAGTTCGGCCGGCCCGAATATGCCGACTTGATCGCCAATAACCCGATCGAACTGCCGCTGAAGCCCGACAAGATGGTCGTCGCCTTCCGCAAGTGGGACGAACTGGTCGGCGCCAAGCGCAAGCGCTGATCCATACCGCCATCTTTTCGCCCTGCCCTTGCGGTGGGGCGAAAGGAAAGGCCCGGAAGCCATCGCCGATGGGTTCCGGGCCTTTTCCGTTTCGAAATCAGTAGGCGATTTCCTTGTCGTTTTCGGCTCTCCTCCAGAACAATCTGACGCCGCCTTCCGATGTGGCTTCGAGACCCGGGGCGGCCGTCCTGCATGACGAGGCCGTGAGCCTTACCGCTTGATCGATACGCCCCAAGGGCGGGGCGTGCCGAGTGCCCAGCTCCTGTAACCTTCGATATTGCTCCTGGAGGCGCTGAGGCGCGTGCCGGAGAACAGCGTGATCATCGGAATTTCGGCGCGGTACATGTCCTCGAGCTTGTCGAAGATCGCCTGGCGCTGCGCCGGATCGGCGATCGCCATGCTGCGCGTGACGAGATCCGCCGCCGCCTTGCTGTCCCAGGCCTTGCGGGGCTGGGTGGCCTTTTCGCCGGTGAACATCTCGAAGGACAGCGACGGGTCGAGGCGCGCGGAGAAGGAGTGCGACATCATCTGGTAGTTGCCGGCCAGGTAGCGATCCTGCTGGACGCCCCAGTCGACGACTTCGACCTCGATATTGATGCCCGCTTCCCTGGCCATCGCCTGGACGAGGATCGCCTGGTCGAACATCTCCGGATAGCGCTTGTTCGCCAGCAGCTTGATGACCTGCCCGCGATATCCCGCCTCCGCCAGCAGCTTTTTCGCCGCCGGGATATCCCGGTGAATCGGAGCGGCCTGCTTTGCCTTGTGATAGGCGCTCGAGCGCGGGATCGGCGAATGGCTCGCCCTGGATTGCGAACCGGTCACCTCGTCGGCGATGGTTTCCAGGTCCAGCGAGAGAAGGATGGCCTAGCGCATCCGGACGTCCGACAGCAACGGGTCCTTCGTCTGGATCAGAAGGTCGCTGATGCTCATCGTCGGGACGCTTTCGATGACGATGTCCTTGCGCGCGCGGTATTCCTGGAGATCGCTCGCGGCGATATCCCAGTTGATGTCGATCCCGTTCGACAGCAGCGCGGCCTTCGCCGTGGCCTCGTCGGGGATGACGAGATAATCGACCTGCGCGACGAGAGGGGTCTTGTTGCCGGTGAGGCCGTCTCGCGGGCCGGGGCCGGCGGTATAATGCTCGTTGGCGAGGAGGCGGATGAACTGGCCGCGCTTCCACTCGCCCAGCTTGTAGGGCCCGGTCGTCACCGGCTCGCGCCAGCTCCCGTCCGGGTTGAGCGAACTCGAATGGAAGATGCCCGTCCCGCCGCAATCGGGCCGGGCCAGGGTGGCGAGGAACAGCGCCGAGGGTTTTTCAAGCGTGAAGACGACTGTTCTGTCGTCCGGCGCCGTGACGCCAGTGACCTTGACCGCGCCGCGCCCGTCGACCTCGCTCAGGCAACGCCAGCCCGTCTTCGGGTCGGTATAGCGCTGCCAGGCGAAGAGGACGTCCTTGGTCGTCAGGGGTGCGCCGTTGCTGAACTTGACGCCGTCGCGCAGCACGAAGGTGTAGGTCTTGCCATCCTCCGAGACGGCGACGGATTTCGCGAGCACCGGCCCGACCGAGCTGTCGTCCCTGAAGGCGACCAGCCCTTCGAACAGGTTGGTCTGGATGGCATCGGTGATCGCGTCGCGATTGGTGCCGGGATCGAGCGTGCGCGCATCGGCGCCCAGCCGAATCCGCAGCGCCGGCTGTTGAGCTGCCGCGGGAAGCGCAGCGCCCAGCAGGCCCAGGACGATGACAAGCTTCTTCATGACGCCCCTCATTGTTTTTGATTCAGATTCACTGGACCTGCCGATTGCCGCGGCAGGCGCGGTCGATCAGGCCGCCGACCTGGTGCTGCCCGCCACGTTCTTGGGCGCGAGGGTGTAGCGCGTGAAATTGCGATGGAGCGCGGGGAGCAGGGCCACGTCCATGATCGCCTTCGCCGGCTGCATGACGATCATCGCCACGGTCACGGACTGGTTGTTGCCGGAGAAGCTGGGACGCGGCGGCCGGCAGACCGACCAGGGCGACTGATAGTCGTCGAACAGCGCCGTCTTGACGTGATCGACCGTGATCTGCCCGACATGCGGCTCCAGGCTTTCGCGCACGCGGGTGTCGCGATAGAGCGAATCCGGCATGTTGGCGATGCCGGTATCGGTCAGCTTCGACAGGGCGACGGGGCTCTGGAAGTGATTGGCGTGCACGATCAGGCCATCCTGCGGCTGGATCATGAAGGTCTCGTCCGGCACGCATTCGAAATCGATCGCAATTCCCTCGCTCTGCGTCACGATGATGTTGTTCGAGGCCGATTTGGGCGTCGTATAGACCGCGTGCATCGCCCGGCCGAGCAGGTCCTGCTCGAGAACCTTCCTGCGGATCAGCGCCAGCGGAACGCCGAGACGACGGTAGTCGCGCTCGCATTCGAGATAGTTGCCGGTAATGCTGATGCCGGCGGTGTTGAACCCGAAGCGCGCGAGCACGCCGGCTTCCGTGAAGGTGATGATGTCCGGCCCATCCTCGTTCCTGATTTTCAGGACAACGGCCGTGTCGACGCACTCCGTCTTCCAGTCCCAGTTCTGGGCATGAATCAAGGCGCCCTCCTTGGAGGCCTTGGGCAGCACAACCAGACCGGTGCACTCATCATGAAGCTCGCGGCTTGCCTCGGTCCTGCCAGCGAGCTTGAGCAGTTCCGTCCTGGCGTTCAGCAACATGACCGAGGCGAAATTCACACCGGCGCCTTCAGCGATCCCATGCATCTCCTCGACATAGTTCGCGTCGAAAGCCGCCACGTTGCTTTCGAAGCCGAGCGCGGTCTCCTCGATGACTGCCTGGCTGACGTTCTTCTTGCGGATCTGATCGGTATAATGCTGCACGCCCAGCCTGATGCGGGCGGCGGCCTGCTCACCGTACTGGCGACCCTGCTCGCGCGGCGCGCCGGAAACCTCGATCGTCGGACATTCAACGGGAGCGGCCATGTTCGATTCCTTCGCCGGTGCGATTGCACTAGTGGTCGTCGACAATCATGTAACAGAATGTTTTTCTGGAATCAAATGAACACTGACCGCGCCCTGACCAATCTGCAGCGCAGGCTGATCGACCGGATTCTCGAATTCGTCCGGCACGAAGGGTTGCGTCCCGGCGACCGCATCAACGAGCAGCAGATCGCCTTGCGGCTGGGGGTGTCCCGCACGCCGATCAGGACGGCTCTCGCGCTTCTCCAGGACGATGGCGTGGTGCTGCGGCGCCCGGGCACCGGCGTTGTGCTGGTCAACCTGCCCGATGACAGCGGCACCGGAAGCGAGACCCGCGAGCTGGCGCCTTCAGCCGCCCGGGAGGAGGCGCTGGTTCTCCGGATCGCAACCGAGAGGGATCGGCAGGAGCTGGGCGACGAGTTTTCCGTCGTCGAACTGGCTGAGCGATACGGCGTGGCCCGGGCCGCCCTCGTCCCGATCCTGGAACGTCTGGCGGGGCTCGGCATGATCGAAAAGAAGCCGGGCTATGGCTGGCGCTTCCTGACGGACTGGAACCTGACCATCGTCGATGAAAGCTATCGGTTCAGGATGGTGATCGAGCCCGCGGCCTTGCTGGAGCCCGGCTTCAGCGTGTCTCGCAAGTGGCTCGACGACACGCGCGCCGCGCATGAGATCTTTCTCAAGAAGGCCTGGACGGAAGACATGAGCGTGGCGCTGTTCGAGACGAATGCCGCTTTCCATGAGGATCTCGCAGCCGCTTCCGGAAATCGCTTCTATCGAGAAGCCGTTCGCCTCCAGAGCAGACTGCGCCGGTTCGCGATGTACAACTGGAGAAGCGGGCGTGTGCGCGTTGAAAAGAACTTCACCGAGCATATGGCGATCCTGGATGCGATCGAACGGGGTCGTCTCGACGAGGCCTCGGACCTGATGCGAGACCATCTGCGGATCGCATGGGAATCGACGTCCCGGAGGTTCAGTCCGGCCGCCTCCTAGATCGGCCAGCGCACGGTTCGCTCGACGGGGCCGGCAGCTCGAAGCCAGTGCGCTGGCCGGCCCAGCCTGTTCCGTCACATAGGCAGTTGTCGGGGTCGACATGATCGAGAAGAAGCAGGTTCTGGCATTCGGCGACAGCTTGACCTGGGGCCGAGACCCGGAGGCCAAAGCCAGGCATCGTCACGCGGATCGCTGGACCAGCGTCGTCGAGGCCGAACTTGCCGATGTGCGGGTCATCGCCGAAGGGCTAAGCGGTCGCACGACCTGCTTCGACGATCACGCCGGGCCGGCCGACCGCAACGGCACGCGCGTGCTCCCTGTTCTCATCGGCAGCCATGCTCCGCTCGATCTCGTGATCATCATGCTGGGCACCAACGATCTGAAGCCGCATGTCTGCGGCAGCGCGCTCGGGGCCTCGTTCGGCATGGCGCGTCTTGTGGAAATCGTGCGGACCTATCCGCATGGCCGCCAGCCGCCAGCGATCCTGTTGATGAGCCCGCCCCATTTCGGCGCAAGCCGGGCGCCGGACGGACAGCCCGGCGGCGGCCGCAGCATCGCGGAATCGCAAAAGCTGGCACCGCTCTATAAGGCTGTCGCCGAGCGCGCGGATTGCTCCTTCTTCGATGCCGCGTCCGTTTCCGTGGCCTCGAAGGTCGACGGCGTGCATCTGGATGCCGTCAATACCCGGGCGATCGGGACGGCCCTGACTCCGCTCGTCGCGGCCATGCTGGCGCGCTGATCGTCATCAGCGCCGCGGTCCGGCGGGTGCCGGGAGCTCTGCCACCGCGTTCCCGCGCATCGCGGGCTCCAGGAAGGATCACCGGATATTGGTTCGCGCCAGCCCGGCGCCCTCCAGAAGGCCGCCGAGAACATGCGGGATCAGCCCGCCCGATTTCAGGAGGGTGATCTCGAGCGAGGTCTCGATCGCGGCCCGCAGGGCGATTGCGACGGTTTCGCCGGAGGGGCGAATGAGCGTCAGCGGGACCGCACATCGCGGCCTCAGGTGATCCGGGCGAAGATCGACCGCAAAAAGATCGGCCGAGCCGATGGCGAGGGTACCCGGATCGACGCCTTCAGGCAGCAAGAGCGGCAGGATGCCCATCCCGATCAGGTTGGTGCGGTGGATGCGCTCGATGCTCGCAGCGATCACGGCGCGAACGCCGAGCAGCGCGACGGCTTTCGCAGCCCAGTCCCGCGAGGAGCCCATGCCGTAGCGCTCGCCCGCCACAAGCACGAGCGGGGTGCTCTCGCCTGCATAACGTTCGGCCGCTTCGGTCAGCGGCACGATCTCCCCGGACGGCTCGTGCCGCGTGAAGCCGGCCGGTGCATCCGCCGGCAGCAGGCGGTTGACCGCCATCCGGTTGGTGAATGCGCCCCGGACCATGACTTCGAAATTACCGCGCCGCGAGGCGAAGACGTTGAGATCGGCGGGATCGCCACCGCCGGCGATGATGTGCTGCCCGGCGGGGCTGTCCGGGCGGATCTGGTTGGCCGGCGAAATATGGTCGGTGGTGACGTCGTCGCCCAGCACGATCAGCGGCCGGGCATGCCCTTCCGGCGCCGGCAA
Organism: Allobosea sp. AK1; assembly: GCF_006714945.1. NCBI lineage: Bacteria > Pseudomonadati > Pseudomonadota > Alphaproteobacteria > Hyphomicrobiales > Alloboseaceae > Allobosea > Allobosea sp. AK1. The sequence continues at coordinate 2,263,620 of NZ_VFMG01000001.1, read as the reverse complement.
CCCTTGCGGGCGGACGAAGGGCGGCTTGCGCAGATAGGTCGAGGCCGGGTTCCACGGGAATTGCGGTCCACTCGGCGCATCGAGCTCGATCCAGAGCGGCCGAGTCGCGGCCTCCTGATAGGCCGCGTCGAAATCGGCCACGTCCCAGCCGGAAGCGACGGCCTCGTCGATCTCGGCGCCGGTCGGCCAGATCTCGCCGAGCATCACGGGCTTGCCGGCCCGGTCGAAGCCGAGCGGCTCCCGCGCGATGTCGATGTTGACCGTACCGGCGAGCGCGAAGGCGATGACCAGCGGGGGCGAGGCCAGAAAACCGTTCTCGAGATCGGGATGGACACGACCCGGGAAATTGCGGTTGCCGGACAGGACCGCGACCGGGCGGAAGCCCTCGCGGCCCAGCTCGTTCCTGACGACATCGAGCAAGGCGCCGGAATTGCCGATGCAGGTCGTGCAGCCATAGCCGACGATGCCGAAGCCGAGCCCTTCGAGATCACCGAGCAGGCCGGCGCGCCGCAGGAACCGTTCGGCGGTGGGCGATCCCGGTGCCAGCGAGGTCTTGACATGGGCCGGCGGCAACAACCCGCGTGCCCGGGCCTTGCCGGCGAGGATGCCCGCAGCCGCGAGCATGCTCGCATCGGATGTGTTGGTGCAGCTCGTGATCGCCGCGATCACGACCGCCCCATCGGGCAAAGCGCCTTTACGCGCGGGACGCAGAGCCGGGGTGAAGGCTGAACGGGTCGAGCCCGCGGCGAGTCGATCCTGCGGGCGCCGCGGCCCGGCGACGCTGGCTTCGATCGCGTCGAGATCGATGGCGATGGTCCGCGTGAAACGCGGCTCGGCCCCGGCATCGAACCAGAGCCCGCTCGCCCTGGCATAGGCCTCGACCAGCGCGCAGTCTTCAGGCGAGCGGCCGATCCGGGCGAGATAGGCCAGCGCCTTGTCGTCAATCGGGAAATACCCGGTCGATGCCCCGTATTCCGGCGCCATATTGGCGATCGCGGCGCGTTCGCCGACCGACAAGCTCCGCACGCCCGGCCCGAAGAACTCGACGAAATCGCCGGTGACGCCGATGGCGCGCAGCGCACGGGCCACTTCCAGCGCAAGGTCGGTCGCGAGCACGCCGTCGCGCAACCGGCCGGTGAGCTTCACGCCAATGACGTCGGGAATCCGCAGCACGACAGGCACGCCGAACAAGGCGCCTTCCGCCTCCAACCCGCCGACGCCCCAGCCGAGCACGCCGAGCCCATTGACGGTCGGCGTATGACTGTCGGTTCCGAGCAGGGCATCCGGGAAGGCCCGGCGTTCGCCGCGATGCGTCTCGCTGACGACCACTCTGGAAAGCCGCTCCAGATTGATCGTGTGCATGATACCCGATCCCGGCGGGTGCACCCGGACGCCCGGCATGGCCGCCGCCGCCCATTTCATCAGGCGATAGCGTTCGGCATTGCGCGCGAATTCCTTCTCCAGGTTGCGCTGGAAGGCATCGGGCCGGGCGAAGACATCGACTCCGGAGGAATGGTCCGTCGAGACGTCGACGGGAATACGCGGCATCAGCAGGTCGGGATCGCGACCGTTCTCGGCGAGCACGTCGCGCATCGCCGCGATATCGACCAGCGCCGGGCCGCAGGTCGTGTCATGCATCATGATCCGGTTCGGCAGGAACGGAATCTCGACGAGACTTGAACCCTGAGCGAGCCAGTCACGAAAGGCCTGAGGCAGATGCGCTGTCTCTTCCGCGGGGGCCGAGCGCATCGCATTCTCGAACAGAATCCGCAGGACATGCGGCAGGCGCCGGAAATCCGCACCCAGCAACGACGCGACATCGAGGCGGTAGAACCGTTCGCCCGCCGCTTCGAAACCCGCCCACCGGGCTTTGTCGTTCAACGTCACGATCTCGTTCGGGCCTGAGCCCGCCTTGTTGAAATGCCGGGTCGAAAGAAGACCGGAACGCCATGGCGGAGCCTAATGGCATATATTGGCTTTATCAATATATAAAACCAATATTGGCGTGACCGATTTTCCCTGGAATGCCGGTGGACTTGTCGATGCGGCTAGGCCGTCCGCCCTGTGTCGTTGGAGCGCGGATGCACGACCGGCGATTTGGAGGCGAGCGCCCCGCTGAGATGCCGGCGCATCAGATGGGCCGCCTCCAGATTGTCGCCCCTGGCGAGGAGATCGAGCATCTCCAGATGCTCGCGGCTCTGCACGGCAATGCGCTGCGGGTCCACCTTGAGCCGGTATTCCGCCAGCCGCCGCAGCTGGTTGGCACGCTCCAGCGCGTAGAAGAACATCGGATTGCCGGACATCCTGATGATGCCCTCGTGGAACGCGGCGCCGGCCGCCGTCATCGCCGCAGGCGCCAGCCCGTCGAGGTCGCCCGAGGCCAGCAGCTCCTGCGTCCGGCGCAGGGATGCGGCGACTGTACGGTCGAACCGGAAGCTCGGCTCGAGCAGGGCGGCAGGTTCGATGACTGCGCGAAAACGGTAGATTTCTTCGAAAGCCTCGGCCGTCTTGGCGACCTGGCGCAATTTCCAGCCATAGCCGGGCTTCGGCTCGGCCCAGCCTTCGCGAGAGGCGCGAGACAGGAGGTCCTGCGCCTGCGCGCGCGTCAGGCTGTAGCGATCCCGGATGGCCTGCTCGGTCTGATCGGCGCCAATCCGGTCCTTGAGCCAGTCTTCCGCCAGTTCGTAATAGGGATCGCTTTCGCAAGGGCCGACAGGCTCCAGCCCCGTCTCTCCGGCTGTTCGCCCCGCGGTCGGCAGCACGAAGAAGCCGCGGTTCCGGCGGTTTTCGATGACGCCCCGGTCGCAGAGGATGGCCAGCGCCTCGCGCACCGGCGAACGCGAGACCTCGAAGCGCTTCGCCAGCACCTCCGTCGCCAGATGCGAGCCCGTGCCGAATTCGCCCATGCCGATGCGCGCGATGATGTCGTTGGCGATGCGAAGAGCGAGAGGGCTATGGGGCATGTCCGGCGCCATTGAAACGCGCGAGTGATCGCAGGTCATGGCGGCGATGGCAAATCGCGCGGGGTCGCTCCGGCGTATATTTGGCTTTCTATCATGAAATGGCCAATACCGGGCTTGGCTGAACCGCGAGTGGGAGCGGCATCCTCAGTTCGCGACCGGGGCCTTGTGCTCTTCGTCGATGGAGCGGGTGTCTCCCGTTTCGATCAGCGTGCGGGTCGCATCGATCGACGCGTAGATCCAGAGGATCTTCATGCCTTCGCTGTCGGAGACGTTGCGGAAGCGATGCGGAAGATTCGCCGGGATGAAGGTGATGTCGCCGGCCTGGATCGGATATTCGACACCGTCGATCTCCGCGATTGCCGTGCCTTCGAGGAGCATGACGCTTTCCTCGCAATTGTGCCTGTGCATCGGGATCGCGGCACCCGGCTCGAAGATCGTGATGCCGTTGATGAAGCTGGTGGATCCGGTCCGCCGCGTGACCAGGGGAATGGTCCTGGCACCGCCGCCGCGCTGGCGGGCCGGGATTTCGGACGGCCGCAGAACGGCCGGCTTGGCTAGTGTCGGCATGCCTCTTCCTTTCGCGTTTGAACTCAGAGGGCCGCGACGCGGGTGGCCATGGACGGGATCGCCGCGATCACGGCGCCGGCGAAGGCCTTTGTGCCAAGCGCCCCGCCAATGTCCCGCGTACGCGTCGCCGGATTGTCGAGGGCGTGTTCGACCGCCGCCTCGATCAGGCGAGCGGCATCCAGAAGCCTCCGGTTTCCGTCGCGCTGACCGCGCCACTGCAGCAGCATTGCGGCCGACAGGATGAGCGATGTCGGGTTGGCGATATCCTGGCCGGCGATGTCAGGGGCCGAACCATGCTGGGCCTGGGCGACGCAGATCGTGTCGCCGGCATTGATCGAGCCACCGAGGCCAAGGCTGCCCGACAGTTCGGATGCCTCGTCGGAGAGAATGTCTCCGAACATGTTGGTGGTGACCATGACGTCGAAACGATCGGGTGTCCGGATGAGGAGCGCGGCCGTCGCATCGACGATCAGCTCTTCGAGCTCGATGTCGGGATATTCGGCTGCGACCTTGCGGACTTCTCGCAGGAACAGGCCGTCCGAGAGCTTGAGCACATTCGCCTTGTGAACGGCGGTGACCTTCTTTCTGCGGAGGCTCGCCAGCTCAAACGCAGTGCGGGCGACGCGCTCGCAGGCCCTGGCGGTGATCTTGCGGACCGAGAGCGCCATGTCCGGATCGGGCATGAATTCCCCCGAGCCCGCGAACATATTGCGGTCCGAGTAGAAGCCTTCCGTCGCCTCGCGGATGATGACGAGATCCATGGGCCTGCGCAGGATGCTCATCTCCGGACGCGACCGGCAGGGCCGAACATTCGAATAGAGCTCGAACTTGACGCGAAGCTCGCCCGACGGATTGATCCCGCCCTGGTCCCGCGAGGGGTATTCGTAGTGGGAAACCGGCCCCAGGATCACGCCATCGACCTGCGGGATGCGCTGCATCACTGCGTCGGGCAGGGTGCTGCCCTGTGCCTTCAGGCTGGCGAGACCGATCTCGTGCGGCTCGAATTCCAGCCCCAGCGACAAAGCCCGGTCGGCCGCCTCCAGAACCCGCAGCGTGGCCTCGATGATCTCGGGCCCGATGCCGTCCCCGGGCAGTATGATGATCTTCATCGGAAGCCTTCTTGCGTTCGAAGTCCGTGAACGGAATCCGTCACCGCACCAGGCGCTGACGGCTTCGGATCTGTCCGCCTGCCAGCCCGGCGCTGCAGCGGCACGGCTTCGCCTCAACTAACAAATTGTTTTTCTGAGCGCAAATGTGCATTTCTTTTTACGCGCCCGGGCTGGCGCGAGATGCTCGCATGCGCGTGCAGAGAACACGTCCCGGCCCAGGAACGTGCGAGACGGCTGTGCCGAACGCCATCTCCGGCAGCCAAGGATGAAGGGCCGCTCGTTTCTACGCTGGCAGCCCAGCCTAACCGTCGCTCAAGGCTCGCGGCGGCCTCGGTGCTGTCGTTAGGACGGCCGGATTCGGGCCGCTTTTGTGGCCGAGCCGTTCGCTTATGCGACGCGCGCCATTCCTGAGAAGTTCTGCAAGCTCGTTCGCGCGGGCATGGTATCGCAGCGTCACAACACCAAGGTTGAGAGCGGCTATCACCTTGCCCTCTCTCCCCCAGATCGGCGCGGCAAGTCCCGTTGAGCCGGTGACGTGTTCCTCGTCGCTGACGGCAATGCCTTCCGCGCGGATCGTCTCGAACATTCCCCGTATCGTGCCGGGGTCGGTCACTGTCTTGGGTGTCCTGGGTACGAGATGCGCTCTCGCAAAGTACCCGTCAGTGAGAGCCGGGTCCCAATGCGCAAGCAGGACGCGGCCGGTTGCCGAGCAATAGGAATCGGACAGGCCATCCAGTTCGATATCGTAGCGCACAGCCTGCCGGCTCACGCATTTGGCGATTCGTCGACAGTCGCCCCGCACGGTCAAAACCGCCAGCATGACGGTCTCGCCTGTTTCGTCGCGAAGCTGTTCCATGATCGGATGGGCCGCCGATAGCAGACGGGCTTCGAGGGCCCGCGATGCCGATTGATGCCGACTTGCATGGACGAGTACGTAGCGCTCGGTTGCGTCCTGAATCGCATACCCGCGTGAGACCAGGGTCTGCGCCAGCGCATGAGCGCTGCTCTTCGGAAATCCTAGCGCGGCGACGATCTCCTTGAGCTTCACGGGCTCCGAGCAGCCGGCGAGATACTCCAGCAGGTCCAGCACACGGGCTGCGGATTTGACCTCAGTGTTCATGGACGTGAACCGAATCTCTCTTGGCGAACCAATTTGCCGGCGATAGGCTCACTCTTAATCAAGAGGAAATCAACACTCTTGAAAGAGGGCATGCCATGATTTCAAGCAACGCTGCGTCCGTGGCGATTGTCACGGGTGGCGCGCGAGGTATCGGACGCGCTTGCGCCCTGTCTCTTGCAAAAGCTGGGCTGGATATTGCGCTCGTTGATCTGCTGTCTGACGAGCTGTCTCGCACTGCTGAAGAGATAAAAGCGCTTGGACGCCGCGCATTGACTTTCCAGTCGGACGTCATCTTCAAAGAAGAGGCGAACCGTATTGTCACGGAAGTCGCCGGCCAATGGGGGCGCGTCGACGTCCTTGTGAACAATGCCGGGAAGGGGATGCCGAAGGGCATCTTCGAGATCACCGAAGCCGAGTTCGACCACACGATCGCTCTCAATCTGAAGAGCTGCTTCAATTACATCCAGGCTGTCGCGCCCATCATGCAGCGTCAGGGTCATGGCCGCATCGTCTCGATGTCGTCGCTGAACGCGCATTCGGGTGGCGTGACGGCTGCCGTCAGCCGGTTCGCCTACGCTGCCGCAAAGGCGGGGATCATCGGGATGACCCGGGCTCTCGCCAAGGAACTCGGCCCCGAGATCCTGATCAATGCCGTGTGCCCGGGCATCATCGAGACGGAAGTCGGCAACACGCTGACCCGGGCTCGCGGCCCCGCGATCGCCGATGCCGGCATCGCTCTGAAGCGAATGGGCAAGCCCGACGATGTGGCTGAGCTCGTCACGTTCCTCGCAACTTCGACCCCTTGCTTCATCACGGGCCAAGACATCGTGGTGGACGGGTTCCAGTTCAATCGCTGAGTGATCCCCATGAACGTCACGCTCCCCCCTGATACCAAGCCCTGGACATGGAGTGAGGAGACCTGGCGACAGGTCGTCAGTCATGTCCGGGCGGGGCGTTCGCTCAAGCCTGGAGTCTGGAAGGATGGCGCCCGCTTCGCAGTCGCCCTGTCCTTCGACTCCGATCACGAGACGAACGAGCTCCGGGAGGGCGGGCGCTCCTACTCGAAGCTCAGCCAGGGGCAATACGGCAATCGATCGGGCATTCCGCGCATCCTGGCGACGCTCGCCCGGCATTCCGTCCCAGCCAGCTTCTTCATGCCGGCCGTTGCGGCGCTTCTGCATGACCGGGAGGCGCGTTCGGTTGCGGATGCCGGGCACGAGGTCGCGATCCATAGCTGGATCCACGAGCTGAACTCGGTTCTCGACTACGACACCGAGCGCGATCTGGCGCTTCGTGCCCGCGACACCCTGACGAAGCTGACCGGGCGCGAGCCGAAAGGGATGCGCACCGCATCATGGGATTTCAGCCCGTGGACGTTGAAGATCGTGCGCGAAATGGGGTTGCTTTACGATTCCTCCCTGATGGCGGACGACGAGCCCTACGAGCTTCTCGACGAGGGGCAGCCGACCGGGATCGTCGAGCTGCCTGTCGAGTGGATCCGCGACGATGCCGTCTATTTCGGCATGGATCGCTTCAAGGGGCTGAGGCCTCACAGCGGCCCTCCGATGGTGCTCGATATCTTCCTGCGGGAGCTGGACGTCGCCGCGGAGGAAGGCGGTCTCTTCCAGCTGACGATGCATCCGCACATCACCGGGCACCGCTCGCGGATCTTCATTCTGGACGAGGTGATCAGGGCGGCGAAAGCGAAGGGCTCCGTCTGGTTCGCCACGCATGAGGAGATCTGCCGGTATTGCGCCTCCGAAGCGGGCCTTAGCGCGCCGGCCCCGTCAGTCGACAGCAGCCGGAGCTGAGCGATGGGCTATCGCATCGGCGTCGATATCGGCGGCACCTTCACCGATTTCAGCGTGCTGGACGAGGCGACGCTGAATCTGCGGACACTCAAGGTTCTGTCTCGCCCCGATGCGCCTGGAGCCGAGGTGCTTCAGGGGCTGGACGAGATCGAGAAGCGCTTCGGCATCGCGCCTTCGCAGGTCAGCTACTTCACCCACGGTTCGACTGTCGGCGTGAACAGCATCATCCAGGGCAAGGGCGCCAAGCTCGGGCTCATCGTCACCGCGGGTTTCCGTGACGTGCTCGAATTGGCTCGCCTCAAGATACCCGATCCCTACGACCTGTTCTCGCGCCGGCCGGTTCCGCTCGTTCCGCGAGACCGGGTGGTTCCCTTGCTGGAACGCATCAACGCCGATGGCGTAGCGGAAATCGTTCCGGATCCGGCAGCGATCGCCGCGGCGCTCGAGCAGGCAGAAGCAAGAGGCGCCGAAGCGATCGTCATCGCCTTGCTTCACAGCTACAAGAACCCGGCTCACGAGCGATTGGTCAAAGCGGAGATCAATCGCCTGCGCCCCGACCTGCCGGTTTTCTGCTCCGCAGACGTCTGGCCGATCGTCAGGGAGTACGAGCGGACCATCACAGCCTGTATCCACGGCTCGGTACAGCCGCGTGTGTCCCATTATATCGGCCGCCTCGAGGACGCTCTGATCGAGCGGGGCGTCGTTCCGGCTCCGATGATCACCAAGTCGAATGGCGGCGTCATGACCGCAGCGGCCGGCAAGGTGCGCAGCATCGAGATGCTGCTATCCGGCACGGCTGCCGGCGTGATCGGTGCAGGCTTCACGGCCAAGCTGGCCGGCTTCTCGAGGGTCATGAGCCTCGACATCGGCGGCACGAGCGCCGACGTCGCCCTCCTGAAGGACGGTATGCCCGACTTCCGCTCCGGCGAGCTCGTCGGGGCGTATCCGATCTATCTTCCGACGGTCTCGGTGTCCTCGATCGGCGCCGGCGGGGGCTCGATTGCGTCGGTGGACGCGTTGGGGGTGCTGCGCGTCGGGCCCGAAAGCGCCGGCTCGACACCGGGGCCGGCCTGTTACGGCCGAGGCGGCGAACGAGCGACGATCACCGATGCCTTCGCGACGATCGGCGTTCTGGGGGCCGGCGGGCTCGGATACGGAGCCGTCAATGTCGACCGCTCCCAGGCACTTGCTGCACTTGAGCCGATCGCCAGGGGCCTCGACCGCTCGTCGGCGCTCGCCGCCGAAGCCATCATCCAGCTGGCCGTCGCCAACATGTATCGCGAAACGAGCCGGCTGTTCTCCCAGGTTGGCGAAGAGCCGAGCGGCTACGCGCTGCTGGCCTTCGGTGGTGCTGGCCCGATGCTCGGCTGCCTGCTGGCCGATGCCATGGGGATGCAGTCGGTCATCATCCCCCAGACTCCCGGTGTTCTGGCCGCGCTGGGAGGCCTTCTGGCCGATCTGCGATCGGACTTCGTGCGCGTCGTCTTCCTCGATGTCGGTCCGAACTCAGCCGACGGCTTGCGCCGGGCGATGGACGATCTCACCAAGGAAGCGCGCGCCTGGCTGTTCGAAGGCCAGGGCTATGCAGGCGAGGCCGCGCTGTCGATCACGGCAGACATGCGCTACCGCGGCCAGTCCTACGAGATCGAGACGCCCCTGGAACAGTCCTGGGTCGTCGATGGCGATCATGGCGCCATCGCCGCTGCCTTCCACAAGCGCCACGCCGAAATCTACGACCACTCGGACGACGCGGCGGATGTGCAGATCGTTGCAATCCGCGTCGTCATTGCTGGCGTCACGCCCAAGCCTCACTTCGCGGAACAGCGCGTGACGCAGCAGCAGGTCCAGCCCAGGAAGCTGATCCCGATCGCCCATCAGGGCTCCATCGTCGAGGCCGGACTCTTCGATCGGAACGACCTGTCCCCGGGCTCGTCCTTCGCCGGTCCGGCCGTGATCTTGCAGGACGATACGACGACCTGGGCTCCGCCCGGTTTCGAGGGCCATGTCGATGGCTTCGGCAATCTGATCTTGAAGCGGAGTGCGATCTGATGGCGGCGCTGGATCCGGTAACGCTGCAGATCCTGAAGAGCCATTTCGAGGCTGCGGCCGAGAGCATGGCGTTCACGCTTCTGCGCACGGCCCATTCCGCTTTCGTCAAGGAGACGGAGGATTTCACCAGCGGATTGACGACGCCGTGCGGGCAAACCTTCGCCAGCCCGAAGGACCTCGGCGCGACCTGGTTCATCGGGCTCGACTACAAGGGCGCGATCGACGCCATCGCGGATTACAAGCCTGGCGACATCTGCATCACCAACGACCCGTATTCCGGCTACGTCTGCACTCACGCCCCCGACATCCACCTGTGGATGCCCGTCTTCCATGAAGACAGGCTGATCTGCTTCGCGGTCGGCCATATCCACAATACCGATATGGGCGGCGCCGTGCCGGCCTCGCTGTCCCGCGCGCTCACGGAGGTGCAGCAGGAAGGGATCCGGATTCCACCCATGAAGCTGGTTGAAGCCGGGGTGATGAATGAAAGCGTGTTGCGCATCATGCTGCGCAACGTCCGCATGCCGGATCAGAACTGGGGCGACCTGAAAGCCCAGATCGCCTCGCTCAAGACCGGTGAACGCAAGATCCGCGATGCCGTCGCACGCTTCGGCGTCGATACCGTCTGCGCCGCGACCTATGGCGTGCTCGACCTGGCGGAGAAACAGGCGCGTCAGCTCTTCGCGTCGATGCAGGACGGGGATTACGATTTCACCGACTATATCGACGAGGACAGCCCCGGCGGCATTCCCTGCCGCCTGAAACTGTCCGTCAAGGTGCGAGGCGACGAAGCGGTCTTCGACTTCACGGGCAGCGACCCGCAGCTCCAATCGGCGCTGAACATGCCGACCGGCGGTCTGCCGCGCCATATCCTGCCGCTCGTCGGCTACAATTACGTCGTCTACTCGCTCGATCGAACGGTCGCCCTCAACATGGGGCTTCTGCGACCGGTCCAGTGCATTCTGCCGGAAGGGTCCGTCGTCAATCCGGTCTACCCGGCGGCCACGGGCATGCGCAGCCTGACCTGCGCACGCATTCAAGGCATGGTCATCGGTGCCTTCTCGCGTGCGATGCCCGATCGCCTGCCTGCCGGTCCCGCGGGCGGCGGCGGCATCCTGAACGTGCGCACCACGGACAGTCGCACGGGTCGCCTGGCCATGGCCTCGATCAATCCCATCACCGGCGGCGGTGGCGGGAGTTCGTTCGAGGATGGCCAGGATGGTTCGAACTCCTTCCTGAAGAACACACCGGTCGAGATCACCGAGGCAGAGGTGCCGATCCGCGTCAGGAGCTATGAGCTCGTGCCGGATTCCGGTGGTCCTGGTCGCTATCGCGGTGGCCTCGCGGCTCAAATGACCTTCCAGATGTTCACGCCGAACTCGGTCGTGACCGCCCGGAACCGCGACCGTGTGCGTTTCTCCTGCTGGGGGCTCGAAGGCGGACTGCCAGGCTCGACCTGCAGATTCCAGCGCGCCAACGGCAACACGAAGCCGGAAGACCTGGGGAATACCGACGTGGTTCGCTGCGGTCCGGGCGACGTGCTGACCATTTCGGCTGCGGGAGCAGGCGGCTGGGGCGACCCGTTCGAGCGCCCGGTTCAGGACGTCCTGGGCGATGTCCTCGGGGGCAAGGTCACCGAGGGTGGCGCCAGGGCCTATGGCGTAGTGGTCAAGGACGGTGTCGTCGACGAGGCCGCCACCGAGGCCCTGCGGTCGGCTCCGCGGGAACGCATCAAAGGCATGACCTTCGACCCCGAGAGGCTGAGCTTCGAGCGTATCTGGTCGGATGCGGTTTGGGACCGGCTGTCGCAGCAGTTGTTCGCCCTGCCGGTCGAGTGGCGCTTCTTCGTCAAACACGAGCTCTTTGCGGCGGTGAATGCGGATGGCGCCGCTGACAGGGATCCGGTCGCGGCTTTGGAACGGGCCTTCGTCAATGTTCTGGCGCAGTACCCGCAGATCCTGCCTCGTCAGCTGGAGGATGCGGCGTGAATATCGAGTTCGCCAATCAGACGGTGCTCGTGGCCGGCGCTGCCCGCGGGATCGGCCGCGGCATCGTCGAGGAATTCGCAGCGAGGGGCGCCCAGGTTTTCGCGGCCGACCGGCTCAAGGAAGAGATGGCTGGCCTGCCTGCGCACCCGACGCAGCTCGACCTGCTCGATAAGGCGGCGGTCAACGGTTGGGTTGCGGAGGCCGAGAGGATCAGCGGGCGAGCGCCTGACGTCCTTGTCTATGTGGCCGGCGGGGTTCTCGGGCAAAGCGCGAAGCCGCTCGAGGACGTCGAAGAGGCTGACTGGCGCGCCGTGCTCGACGTCAATCTGACCGGCGCCTTCCTGTCGTCCCAGGCGGTTTGCCCCGGCATGAAGGCCCGCGGCAAGGGGCGGATCGTGCTGATCGCCAGCGGCGCGGGGCTGCGCACCTCGCTGACCGGCATCCAGGCTTACGCCTCCGCCAAGGCGGGCGAGATCGGGCTGGCGCGCCAGCTCGGGCAGGAGCTCGGGCCATTCGGGATCACGGTCAACGCCGTTGCTCCCGGGTTCCAGCGCACGAGCCCGGACTATGAGCGGCAGTGGCAATCATACTCGGCCGAGCGGCAGGAAAACATGATCGCCAACACGGCACGCCGCCGTCCGGGGACACCGCAGGACATTGCCTACACGGTGATGTTCCTTGCTTCCGACTATGCGGACTTCATCACAGGCCAGGTCGTTTCGGTGACCGGCAGTCCTTGAAACACGATAACAATGGAGGGACGGCATGACGACGACACGGAGAGACGCACTTAAAGCGGTTGCGGGATCGGTCGCCCTGGCATCGCTCTCGATCGAGGGAGTTCTCGCACAGGCCGGCGGCAAGTTCGTCTACGCGAACAACAGCCCGTACGACAATCTCGACCCGCACACCATTTTCGACACGGCCCGCGCCGCCTCGCGCTTCAATCTCTATGACGGGCTCTACCGCTGGGTCGACAATCCTCCCAAGATGATCCCATGGCTCGCGGAAAGCCATACCGTCTCGGATGACGGCAAGGTCTACACGTTCAAGCTGCGGCAGAATGCCAAGTTCCACGATGGCAAGCCGCTGACATCGGCCGACGTCGTCTATTCGATCGAGCGCATCCTCGCCCTCAAGAAGGGCCCGGCCAGTCTCTACCTCGCCAGCATCAAGCCCGGATCAACACAGGCGCCCGACCCGCACACCGTCGTCTTCAACCTGAATGCCCCATCGGCGATCTTTCTCACGACCGTGCCCGACATCCTCGTGGTCAACAGCGCGCTGGTGAAGGCCAATGAGAAGGATGGCGACTGGGGCGAGGCCTGGCTCGCCAGGAATGAGGCGGGCTCGGGATCCTATGCCCTGCGCCGGCATGATCCGGCCGTGGGCTTCACCGCACGTCGCTTCGCCGACCATTTCGCGGGCTGGACCGGTCAGCCTTTCGACGATCTGGAATTCCGCACGGTTCTCGAGACGAACACGCGCGTGCTCGGCCTGATCCGCGGTGATTTCCAGGGCGCCGATGGCTACCTTCCCTACGATCAGATCCAGCGACTCCGGCAGTCGAGCAACGTGCAGATCATCGAGCAGGAATCGATGCGGGTGTTCATCCTGGCGCTGAACTGCACCAAGCCGCCGATGAACAACCCGAACTTCCGCCGCGCGCTGGCCTACGCCTTCGACTATGACGGCTTCATCAAGAGCATCATGAAGGATTCGGTTTCGCGCAATCCGGGGCCGAACCCGAACAACATCTGGGGCACGCCGCCCGGCCTCAAAGGCTACAGCTACAACCTCGACAAGGCCCGCGAGGAGCTGAAGAAGGTGACGGAACCGCTGCGGCCGATCACCATCAATGCCCTTGCCGGCTTCAGCGAGTCGGAGCAGGCGGCCACGCTCTTCCAGAGCACCCTGCGCCAGATCGGGGTCGAGGTCGTGGTCGAGGTCTCGCCCTGGTCGCTCGTCTCCACCCGCATGCGCAAGGCCGACACGCAGGCGGATATCGTGCCGCTATGGAAGAGCACCTACTACGTCGATCCGAATAACTGGGTCGGCGAGCTCTATGGCACGCGTTATCACGGCACCCGCACCTTCTCGTATTACAGCAATCCCGAATTCGACAAACGGCTCGATCGTGCGCTCGTCTCGGCAGACCAGGATGAACGGCGCAAGCTCTACGAGGAGATGACCCAGATGGTGAACGACGATGCCGCCGGCATCTTCGTCTACAACACCCGCTGGTACGGACCCTATTCGAGCAAGGTCGAGGGCATCCGCTTCTCACCGGTCAGCAATGGCCAGGATATTCGCTGGGCATCCCTGAAGCGCTGAGCGGTCCTCGACTTCTCCAACCGAAGGCATCGCCATGAACTGGCTGTCAATGGTGGCGAACCGATTGCTTTGGTTCGTGCCGACGCTCGTGGGGCTGCTCGCGATCGTGTTCGTGCTGTCGCGCGTGATCCCCGTCGACCCCGCGGTTCTGGCCGCGGGGGAGAATTCCTCGCCCGAGCAAGTGCAACAGGTGCGCGAGCGGTTCGGGTTCGACAAGCCATTGCCGGTGCAGTTCGTGAATTACCTGCGCGACATCGCGCAGGGCAATCTCGGTGTCAGCCTCTTCACCCAGCAGCCCATCATCGACGACCTGAAATCGCGTCTGCCCGCCACGCTGGAGCTGACCATCTTCGCGGTCCTGATAGCCGGCTTCATCGGCATCCCCCTCGGGGTCCTTTGCGGCCTGCACCGCAACTCGTGGATCGACCACGTGCTTCGGGTCGTGACGGTGTCCGGCCTGGCGGTGGCGTCCTTCTGGCTGGCGATGCAGTTCCAGTTCCTGTTCTCGATGAAGCTCGGGTGGCTGCCGCTGTCCGGTCGCATCGAGGGATTTCCGCCTGAGACGGTGACGGGGCTCATGCTGGTCGATGCGATGATCGAGGGCGATCGCGAGATGATTGGCTCCGCATTCCGGCACATCGTCCTGCCGACGCTCACCCTGGCCCTGCCTGCGGCGGCCACGGTCGTCCGCTTTACCCGAAACGGCGTCATCGGCGTGATCGGCTCGCCCTCCGTAGCCTACCAGACGGCGATGGGGCTGCCGCGCCGCCTGATCGTCTGGAAATACGTGCTGCGCATGGCATTGACCGCCACCGTCACGCAGCTCGGCCTCATCTTCGGCATCCTCCTGGCGGGCGCGGTCGTGGTCGAGACCGTCTTCGACTGGCCGGGTCTCGGCGCCTATGCCGTGCGCTCGATCCTGCAGTCCGACTACAACGCGGTGATGGGTTTTACCCTCTGCACGGGGGCCTTGTTCGTCCTCATCAACCTGCTGGTGGACATGCTGCAGGCCGCGATCGATCCGCGGGGGGCGGCATGATGGATCTCCTCAAGCGCCTCACCAGGGACAAGGCCGCTTTCATCGGGTTGAGCTTGTTGAGCCTTCTGGTGCTGGCTGCGCTGTTTGCGCCGCTGCTGGCTCCCTTTCCCAACGATGTCTTCGATTTCCACATCGGAAACCGACTTCAACCGCCCTCGGCCACCGCTCTTTTCGGCACCGACCGTATGGGCAGCGACATCTTCAGCCGCATGCTGTTCGGCGCCAGGATCACGTTGATGCTGGCCGGGATCGCTATCGGCTCGGCACTGGTCATCGGCGTGCCGATCGGCCTCATCGCCGGCTACTACCAGAACTGGGTCAGCGACGCGCTGATGCGGATTGCCGAGATCTTCCTGGCCGTGCCCCAGATCGTCCTGGCCATCGCCATCGCGCAGACGCTCGGGCCATCGATCGAGAACGTCATCCTGGCGCTCTCGCTGACCTACTGGCCATTCTGGGCGCGGCTGGTCTATGCCGAGACGCGGTCGATGCGAAACGAGGTCTTCGTGGAGTCCGCCGTTGCGCTCGGGGCATCGCCCTGGCGCGTCATCGTCCTGCATATCCTGCCGAACATCGCCTCGCCGATCATCGTCCGGACGTCGATCGGCATGGGCGCGACGATTCTCACCGCGGCAACGCTGGGCTTTCTCGGGCTTGGAGCGCCGCCGCCCACGCCCGAATGGGGCCGGATGATTGCCGAGAGCCGCGAGTTCCTTCCCGAAGCCTGGTGGTACGCACTCGCTCCGGGCATCGCGATCTTCCTGACGGTGCTGGGCTTCAATCTCTTTGGCGACGGTCTGCGCGACATTCTCGATCCGCGCACGCGGCGCAGCGTCTGATCATGAGCAATCTTCTCGATATCCAGGCCCTGTCCCTGGGCTTCCGAACCGAAAAGGGCATCGCCAAGGTGCTCGACCGGATCGATATCAGCGTGAAGCCGGGAGAGATTGTCGGCCTGGTCGGAGAATCCGGCTGCGGCAAGTCAACGCTTGCCCGTGCGATTCTGGGAACGCTTCCCGAAGGCCAGACGGAGATCAACAGCGGACATATCCGACTCGATGGTGTCGATATGCTCTCGGGGGGCAAGGCGGCCGAACATCTGCGCGGCCGCGTCGTGACCTTCGTCCCGCAGGACCCCTTCGCGAGCTTCAATCCGCTGTTCCGGATCGGTACCCAGATCCAGGACCTGATGCGCTTCAAGGCCCCGCGGGATGGAGCGGGCAGTTTTGGCCGCTCGCGGAAGGCCGACGAGGCCAGCGCGATCGCCATGCTCGATGCGGTCCAGCTGCCGCAGCCGAAAGCGATCCTGGCGAAATATCCTCATCAGCTCTCGGGCGGCCAGCGTCAGCGCGTGATGATCGCCATGGCACTGCTCCCCCAGCCCCGGATGATCATCGCCGACGAGCCGACGACGGCTTTGGATGTGACGGTTCAGGCGCAGATCCTCGGGCTGTTGCGCCGGCTGGCCGTCGAACGCGGCGTATCCGTCCTGTTCACGACCCATGACCTCGGTGCCGCCTGGGAAATCTGCGACCGGATCGTGGTGATGTATGCCGGGCAGACAGCGGAGATCGCTCCGCGCGAACAGTTCTTCGGCGATCCCCGCCACCCTTATACCCGCATGCTGCTCGACAGCCTGCCCTCCCCGGGGCGCGATCCCGTCGGAATTCCCGGCGGTGTCCCAAGCCCGCTCAAGGCTCCCGGCGGTTGCCGCTTCAATCCCCGCTGCCCCCGCGCAACGGACATCTGTCACGAGAGCAGGCCGGCGCTGACGACAGGTTCCGATGGCCACGCCGTTGCGTGTCATCATCCCTGGCTGGCCAAGGCGGAGGGTGCGCATGTCTGAGCGCGATAATCCCGCGATCCTGGAAGTGGACAACCTGGCCCGGCACTTTCCGGTCCGGGGTTTCCTCAACCGGCAGGTCGGCAGCCTGCGCGCGCTGGACAATGTCTCCTTCGCGGTCGAGCCGGGCGAGATCCTAGGCATTGTCGGGGAATCCGGCTGTGGCAAGTCCACACTCGGCAAGACGCTCATGGGCATTCACGAACCCAGCGAGGGCGAAGTCCGGATGCTCGGCGAGAGGATCGCCTCGCCGGGCCAGAAGCGCGCTGCGCGAATCCGGGCGCGGCTGCAATATGTCTACCAGGATCCTGGGGCTTCCCTCGACCCGCGCTGGACGCTGCGTCGTTCGCTCCACGAGCCGCTGATCATCCACACGGACTGGCCGAAAGAGAAGCGGGAGGAAAAGGTCAGGGAGATCGTGAAGGCGGTAGGATTGCCCGTCGAGCACCTCGATCTCTACCCCCACGAGATCAGCGGCGGCCAGCAGCGACGGGTCGGTTTGGCCCGGATCCTGGTTCTCGGGCCGGAACTGGTCATTTTCGACGAACCCACGTCGGGGCTCGACGTTTCCGTCCAGGCGACCGTGCTGAGGCTGTTCCGCGACCTCAAGTCGGAGTTCGATCTGACCTACCTCTTCATCAGCCATGACCTCGCCGTCGTGCAGTCGATCTGCGACCGTGTGATCGTCATGTATCTCGGGAGGATCGTCGAGATCGGGCGGACCGCCGAGGTTTTTGCCGCACCACGCCACCCCTACACGCAGGCTTTGCTGTCGGCTGCCCCTGTGATCGGCGGGCCCCGCGTCGCTGAAAACTTTTCCCTGCAAGGTGAGCCGCCCGATCCGTCCAATGTTCCGAGTGGGTGTCGCTTCCGTACGCGCTGCCAATACGCGACATCGGAATGCGCCGACATCGACCCGGAGCTGGATGATGAAGACGGTCACGGCGTTGCCTGTTTGCGCTGGCGCGAGTTGAGCGTGTGAAACCTGGGCATTTGGAGACCGGGTCCGCTCCATCATGGCAGCTCGCTCTCGCCACCATGGTTGCGGTACAGATGGCTACGGCCTTCCTCAGCCGCATCCCTCCCACGATCGCGCCGATCCTTGCTGCCGAGCGCGGCTGGTCGGATTCAGTGGTGGGTTATCTCGCCAGCCTGAACACGCTGGGGTCGATTCTCTTCCTCGCCCTGGGTGCGCCCTATCTGAGAGCTCTGGGCTCCGTGCGGGCGCTCCAGGCCGGGCTGATGATCGGAATCCTGGGGCTGGCGCTTTTTCTTCCGAGCTGGACGATCGCAGCATGTATGGCCTCGCTCCTCATCGGAGTTGGCTACGGGCCGTCCTCGCCCGCGGGTAACGATGTGCTTCATCGGACGGCACCTCATGGCCGTCGCAGCATGATCTTCTCGATCAAGCAGGCTGGAGTGCCCCTCGGCGGGGTCATCGCGGGGCTCGCCCTGCCACCTCTCGCAGCAGCCTACGGCTGGCGCGTCGCCCTCCTGGCATCGGCGGTCTTCGTGCTTGCCATCATCGCCAGTGTCCAGCCGATGCGAGAGGCGCTCGATCGTGATCGGGAGAGGGGCCTGAAATTCGGGCTCGGCGCCATCCTCTCCCTCTCCAATCTGGTGACGCCGATCAGGACGCTGGCAGCGTCCTCGATGTTGTTTCGCCTGGCGGCAGCCGGTGCCTGCCTGGCCATAGGGCAGGGGATCTGGTTCGCCTATCTCATGACCTATGCGGTCTCGCAGCTCGGCTACAGCCTCGAGACCGCCGGCGCGCTCTACGCGTTGATGCAAGCTACGAGCGTCGCGGGCCGTGTCTTTCTCGGTTGGCTATCCGATCACCTGGGAGCTCCGCGGCTCCTGTTGCGCCTGATCGGATTGGCGTCGGGCGCGACGTCACTGACTTTAGCCCTGGCGACGCCGGAGTGGTCCTTCCCCATATACTGCGTCATCGCAGCGATCGCCGGCGTTACCGTATCCAGCTGGAACGGCGTCCAATTGTCCGAAATTGCGCGTGCTTGCCCGCCAAGCCTGGTTCGGGAGGCGTCTGCCGCCGCGACGCTCGTCATCTTCCTCGGTTACGTCGTGGCCCCATCGGCCTTTGCGATGGTGCTGAGCTTCACCGGCCGCTTCGACCTCGGCTTGTTCGCCTGTGCGCTGTCGGGCGTGATCTGCTTCTTCATCGTGCCTCTGGACAAGCGCGGCGCGTAATGTCGCGAAGGCCGCCGCTCCGGCCGCCTTTGTTTCGGGTTT
Organism: Allobosea sp. AK1; assembly: GCF_006714945.1. Taxonomy (NCBI): domain Bacteria; kingdom Pseudomonadati; phylum Pseudomonadota; class Alphaproteobacteria; order Hyphomicrobiales; family Alloboseaceae; genus Allobosea; species Allobosea sp. AK1. The sequence continues at coordinate 2,244,547 of NZ_VFMG01000001.1, read as the reverse complement.
GGATCGTCCCGATTTTACGCCGTCATTCCGGGCTTGACCCGGAATGACGGCGCGTTTCTTTCAGGCGAGGGGCGTTCACCCGACGATTTCCTGGTCGTTCTCCGCCCGCCTCCAGAAGAGCCTGACGCCGCCTTCCGATGTGGCTTCGAGGCCCGGGACGGCTGCGAGGAGCTTCTGGGTATAGGGGTGTGTCGGATTGTCGAAGATGTCGTCGCGGGGGCCTTCCTCGACGATGCGTCCGTCCTGCATGACGATGACGCGGTCAGCGACCTGCTCGACCACGCCGAGATCGTGGCTGATGAACAGGCAGGAGAAACCGTGCTTCTTCTGGAGTTCGTCGAAGAGCTCCAGCACCTGCGCGCGGACCGTGACGTCGAGCGCCGAGACCGGCTCGTCGGCGATGACGAAACTCGGTCGGCGCACGATCGCGCGGGCGATCGCGATGCGCTGGCGCTGGCCGCCGGAGAGCTCGTGCGGATAGCGCTCGGCGAAGCCGTTGCCCAGGCCGACCTCGGTCAGCACCTCCGCGACGCGGGCCTTGCGGTCGGCCGGGCTCATGTCGGGGACGAGCCTGAGCGGCTCGGCGACGAGCTGCCGGATCGTCATGCGCGGATCGAGCGAGGAGTAGGGGTCCTGGAAGACCATCTGGCAGTTGAGGCGATAATCCCAGTAGGCGGCGTCGCTCTTCTCGATCGGCTTGCCGTTGAAGCGGATCTCGCCGCCGGCCGGCCTGACCAGGCCGGCGATCGATTGGCCGAGCGTGGTCTTGCCCGAGCCCGAGCCGCCGACCACCGCGACGACCTCGCCCGGCTGCACGTCGATGCTGATGCCGTGCAGCGCGCGCTTGGCCTCACTCTTGCGGAAGAAGCCCTGCCGGCCGGGATATTCGACGACGAGGTCGCGGACCGCGACGATCGGCGTCCTGGCCTCCGGCAGCGGGCGCGCCGGCGAGCGGTGCGGCATCGCCGAGAGCAGCTTGCGGGTATAGGGGTGCTGCGGCCGGGCCAGGATGTCCTCGGCCTTGCCCTGTTCGACCACGTCGCCCTGGGACATCACGACGATGCGGCTGCAATAGCGCGCGACCATGCCGAGATCATGCGAGATCAGCAGCACGGCGGTGTGGTTGGCCTTGGTCAGCTCGACCATCAGCTCCATCACGTCGCGCTGGACGACGGCGTCGAGCGCGGTGGTCGGCTCGTCGGCCAGCAGCAGCGCGGGCTTCAAGAGCATCACCGAGGCCAGCATGATGCGCTGGCGCATGCCGCCGGAGAACTGATGCGGATAGGCGGTGAGCGCGCCTTCCGGATCGCGCAGGCCGACGCTCCTGAGCATGTCCAGGATCAGCGCCCGGCGGGCGGGGGCGTCGAGCTTGCGGTGCAGGGCCAGCCCCTCGTCGAGCTGGCGCCCGATCAGCATCGAGGGGTTGAGCGAGGTCATCGGCTCCTGGAAGACCATGCCGACCTTGGAGCCGCGCATGGCGCGCAGGTCCTTCGGGCTCATCGCCATGACGTCCTGGCCGTCGAAGCGGATCATGCCGCCTTCGAGCCGCACCGCCGGCGGGATGAAGCCCATCACCGCGCGAGCGGCGAGCGTCTTGCCCGAACCGGATTCGCCGACGATGCCGACGATCTCGCCGGGGAAGACCTGGAAGGAGACGTCGTTGACGACGGTCCGGCCGGAGCCGCCGATCTTCAAGGTGAGGCCGGCGACGTCGAGGAGTGGAGCAGAAGCCGTGTTCATCGCGAGCCCCTCATCCGCGGGTCAAGACGGTCGCGCACGGCGTCGCCGAGCAGGTTGATGCCGAGCAGGGTCAGCGAGATCGCGAGGCCCGGGAAGATGCCGAGCCAGACGGCCTGGCCGATATAAGGCCTGGAACCGGCGAGCATGTTGCCCCAGGTCGGGGCCGGCGGCGGTACGCCCAGCCCCAGGAAGGAGAGCGCGCTCTCGGCCAGCAGGACATAGCCGAACATCGAGGTCGCCAGTACGGTGAGCGGCGCGATGCAGTTCGGCAGGATGTGGCGGGCCATGGTGAAGGCCTCGGCATTGCCCATCACGCGCGAGGCCGCGATGAACTCGCGCTCCCGCAGCGAGAGCACGGTGCCGCGCACGACGCGGGCGACCGACGGCGTATAGGCGATGCCGAGCGCGACGATGATGCCGTATTTGTTGGCGCCGACCACCGCGAGCAGGCCGAGCGCCAGCAGGATGCCGGGGAAGGCGAGCAAGGCGTCGTTGAAGGCCATGATGATGCGGTCGGTCCAGCCGCGCATATAGCCGGAGAACAGGCCGATCAGCGTGCCGAAGACGACGGCCAGAGTCACGGTCAGGATCGAGATCCAGACCGAGGTCGCAGCCCCCGCCATCAGGCGCGAGAGCACGTCGCGGCCGAACTCGTCGGTACCGAGCCAGTGCAGCGCGCTCGGCGCGGCCAGCTTCTCGCGGAAGGAGAGCTTGAGCGGATCATAGGGCGTCCAGAGCGCGCCGGTACCGGCGGCGAGCAGCAGGATGCCGATCAGCGTGCCGCCGACGATCGCATTGGGAGCGGGGAGCTTCATGCGGCGGGGCTTCTTCATGGAGGCGCCACCCGTCGTTGTGCTGTCGATGCTCATTGCGCCGTCACCCTTGGATCGAAGACCGGGTAGCAGAGGTCGATGACGAGGTTCACCAGCACATAGGTGAAGGCGACGAAGAGCATGCAGCCTTGGATCACCGGATAGTCGCGGGCGAAGATCGCATCGACCAGCAGGCGCCCGAGGCCGGGGATGGTGAAGACCGTCTCGACCACGGCGATGCCGCCGAGCAGGTTGCCGAGCACGAGGCCGATCAAGGTCCAGGTCGGGCCGAAGGCGTTCTTGAAGGCGTGGCGCCAGAGCACGGCGCGCTCCGAAAGGCCCTTGGCGCGGGCATGGGTGATGTAGTCGAGCCGGAGCACTTCCAGCGTCGAGGCCCGCGCCATGCGCAGGATCACGCCGATCTCGTGCAGGAACAGCGTCAGGATCGGCATGACCAGATAGAGGATGCCGGCCCACGGGTTCTCGGCGATCGAGACATAGCCGACCACCGGCAGCCATTCGAGCTTGAGCCCGAAGAACAGCAAGAGCAGGAGACCCAGCCAGAAGGTCGGAATCGAGAGCAGCAGCGTCGCGGTCGCGACGAGGCCGAGATCGAGCGCGGTATCCTGCTTCCAGGCGGCGATGACGCCGGCGGGCACCGCGACGCAGCTCGCCAGCAAGACCGCGACGAGCACGATCTGGGCCGAGATCCAGAAGCGCTGCAGGATCAGCGGCAGCACCGCCTGCTGCGACGAGATCGACTGGCCGAAATCGCCGGTCAGGACATTGCCGATCCAGATGCCGAACTGCACCGGCAAAGACTGGTCGAGCCCGAGCCGGGCTCTGAGATCGGCCAGACTCGCCGGCGTCGCGAGATCACCCAGCATCAACTGGGCCGGATCGCCCGGGATCAGACGGATCAGCACGAAGACCGACACCGCCACGATCAGCAGCGTCGGCAAAGCCATCCCTATCCGTGTCAGCGCAAATCGAAACATCAAAGGCCCTCCCAAGCCTCAGAGCATTCCCGCATCTTCTTCTATGCGAATCGGGGCTCGCTTCGCTCGAAAATGCTCAAGGCCGGCTCCACCGGATGGCGGAGCCGGCAATCGCCTCACTTCGCGACGCTGACTTCCCAGAGGCGCAACTGGGACGCCCAGGGCGTCACGCCGCTCACCTTCTTGGAATGGGCGATGATGTCGAGGTCGTTATGGGTGAAGATGGTCGGGACCTCGTCGATGAAGCGCTTGTGCAGGTCGTCGAAGATCTTCTGACGCTCGGCGGTATCGGTCACCACCATCGACTTCTGGATCAGGGCGAGCGCCTCCGGCTCCTCCCAGATCTTGCGCGGCTGCTTGTCCTTCGGGCCGGCGATCTGCTCGAATCCGAGCGCGGGGTCGAAGCGGCTCGAATAGGAGAAGGACTGCATCTGGTAGTTGCCCTTGTTGTAGCGATCGAGCTGCGTCGCCCATTCCAGCACCTCGATCTCGGCATTGATGCCGACCGCCTGCATCATCGCCTGGGCGATGACGGCGGTGTTGAAGCTCGGCACCGAGGAGCGCTTGTTGGCGAGGATCGTGATCTTCTCGCCCTTGTAGCCGGCCTTCTGCAGCAGGGCCTTGGCGGCGGCGGGATCGTATTTGAAACCCTGCTTCTCGACATCGCCATAGTATTTCGAGGTCGTGTAGACCGGCGAATTGTTGGGCTTGCCGAGGCCGTTCGAGACATTGGCGACGAGTTCAGGGAAATCGATCGCGGCGGCGATCGCCTGGCGCAGGGCCTGGTTCTTCATGACGGGATCGCGCGTCTGGATGATCAGGCTGTGGCGCACCGGGTTCGGCGCGATCGCGAGGGTGAGGTTCGGCGCGTTCTTGAGATCGGGAACGTCCGATTCCGGCATCAGCGCCATGTCGAGCGAGCCTGAGAGCAGGCCCGCCTTCACCGTCGCCGCGTCGGGAATGACCATGAAGCGGGCTTCCTTCACCAGCGGGCGCTTCGAGCCGATATAGCCGTCGCGCTTGTCGCCCTTGGGCGAGACATACTGGTCGAAGGCGAGAAGCTGGACCGATTGGCCGCGCTTCCAGTCGCCTAGCATGAACGGGCCGGTGCCGATCGGCTTGTCCCAGCTGCCATCGGCCTTGACCGAATCCTTGTGGATCACGGCGGTGCCGCCGCAATCGGCGCGGGCGAGCGAGTCGAGGAAGAGGCCGTTCGGCTCGTTGATCTCCATCACGACGGTGTCGGCATCCGGAGCCGAGATCTTCTCGACCTTGAGGCCGTTGCGCCCGTCGAAATCCGAGAGGCAGCGCCAGTCGGTCTTCGGGTCCATGTAGCGGTTCCAGCTCCACAGCACGTCGGCCGAGGTCATGGTCGCGCCGTTATGGAACTTCACGCCCTTGCGCAGGCGGAAGGTGTAGGTCTTGCCATCAGGCGAGATCTCGACCTTCTCGGCGAGCAGCGGGCCGACCGAGCCGTCCTCGGCATAGCCGACGAGGCCCTCGACCATGTGAAGCACGACGGAATCGGTATTGCCGTCGCGGTTCACGCCGGGATTGGTCGAGCGGATATCGGCGTTGAGCACGGCCGTCAGCGTCTGGGCCTGGAGGGCGCCGGCCGAGAGGGCGAGCGCGGCGGCGGAGACAAGGAAGCGCTTCATGATGTTTCCCCTGTTGTTCTTATGATCGTTCAGCCGGCCTTGCGGGCGGTGCGGATCCGGCGAAGCTCGCCGGCGAAGAAGTCCTCGACCATCGGCACGACCTTGACGCCGTCATGCGGCGTGTTCGGCACGAGGTCGAAGCGGGCCTTGATGCCGTTCTCGGCGAAGTTGTCGCGCAGGGTGGCCAGCCGCTCCGGCCGGTTGGTGCCGGCATGGTTGGCGTCCGGCATCCAGTTGCGGCCGCCCGGCTTGTGGGTGATCTCCCAGGTCTCGAGATCGGCGGCGCCGACGATCATCTGCACTGCGACCTGCTTCATCGCGGGGATGTCGAGCTCCTGGCCGAAGAGCGCGGCGAAGTTGCGCGTGCCGACCCACCAGTCGCGGCTGGGATCGAGCAGGGTGACCGAGCCCGGCGCGCCGATCGAGACGCCCCAGAGCTTGTTTGGCTGCAGCATCAGGAAGCGATGGGCGAAATGGCCGCCGCCGGAATAGCCGAACAGGCCGAAACGATCGAAGGCGACGCCATAACGCCGAGAGACCTCCTCGACGATGGCGAGCAGCACATGATCATAGCGGAGGTTGCCCTCGCGCATGTACTTGAAGCCGTCCTTGTTGTCGTCGCCCATCACGCCGATCGGGAAGAGCGGCGCCAGGATGATGCAGTTGTTCCAGCGGGCGAAGGCCGAGAAGGCGTCGCGATAGCCGGTGAAGCCGCGGCCGGTGCCGTGCATCGCCACGATCAGCTCGGGCTTCTCACCACCCTGGCCCAGCGTCGGCGGGACATAGAGGCAATAGGCGAAGCGCGGATCGTGCTTCGAGGCATAGATCGGGGTCGGGCCGTAATCGTAGAGCGCCTTCGCGCGCGCGGCCGCCTCGACATCGGGTTTGGCGGTCTGTTCAGCCACGGCGTTCACGGCGTTTCTCCTCTGGCGAAATTATTGGCGCCAATTATGTTGCATGGTATGGTCCGCTTCGCAACCAACTTCTTCCAGCCTGCGCGAATCCTGCTAGAGCATTGTTTTGTCGCATATTCGCTGACGCGGGCCTTCGGTTTTCCACGCGAACCGATGTCCACTCCGCTCGAAAATGCTTTAGAGAGCCTGCCATGACGTCCGAGCGGAAACGCAAGAACACCAGCACGCGGCGGGCGATGCTCGCCAACGAAATCGCGCAGGCGATCCGCTTGCGCGCGTTCAGGCCGGGCGAATGGCTGCGTCAGATCGATCTCGAGGAGCGCTTCGAGGCGACGCGCTTCGACGTGCGCAGTGCGCTGGACGAGCTCGCGGTGCGCAAGACGATCGAGCATGTCCCGAACCGGGGCTATCGCGTCGCCGAGGTCGACCTGAAGACCTATGAGGAGATCCTCGCGGCGCGGATCATCCTGGAGAAAGCGACGGCGGACGGCATCGTCGCGCGGATCGACGCCGCCGCGATCGCGCGGCTGGACGCGCTCGCGGCGCAATTCTCCGCCGCGGTCCTGACCGGGAGCCGCACCGAGCAGAGCGAGATCAACCGCGCCTTTCATCAATTCATGTACTCCTTTTGCGGCAATGCCGTGCTGGAGGAGATGATCTGGGCCCTGCGGGACCGCGGACGCGGCTCGCAGATCACGGTCTGGAGCTCGCATGAACTGCTCCAGAAGAGCGACCGCGAGCATTACGAGATGATGGCGGCCCTGAAGGCGCGCGATGCGGGGCGGCTGGCGGCCCTGATCGCGACCCATATCGTCAAGGGCGCGCCCGTCGGCCCGGCCCCGATCGAGCCGGGCTGAACGACCGCCACCCTTACTTGGCGACGGCGACTTCCCAGAGGCGCGGCTTCGAGGCGACCCAGGGCGCGAAGCCCTGCAGGCGCTTCGAGACCACGGCGGTATCGACCTGGTTGTAGAGGAAGATCAGCGGCGCATCGGCCAGCATCATCACATGGAGCTGGTCGAAGATCTTCCGGCGCTCGGCCTCGTCACTGACGAGCGTCGCCTTCTCGATCAGGGCGTCGGCCTCGCGGTTGTCCCAGACCTTGGAAGGCAATTTGTCCTTCGGGCCGGAGAACTGATTGTAGCTCTGGGCGGGGTCGATGCGGGCGGAGTAGCTGAAGGACATCATCTGGTAGTTGCCCTTCGAGAAGCGGTCGAGCTGGGTCGCCCATTCCAGGATCTCGATATCGGCCTTGATGCCGGCGGCCTGCAGCATCGCCTGCGCCATGATCGCGATGGGATAGCTCGGCACGGTCGAGCGCTTGTTGGCGACCAGCTTGATCGTCTCGCCCTTGTAGCCGGCTTCGGCAAGCAGCTTCTTCACGCGAGCGGGGTCGTGCGTGTAGCGCTTCTTCTGGACCTCGTCATAGTAGGGCGAGGTGACGTAGACCGCCGAGTTGTTGGTCTTGCCGAGACCGTTCGAGACGGCGCCGACGATTTCGTCATGGTCGAGCGCCGCCATGATCGCCTGGCGCATGCGGACATCGCTGAGCAGCGGGTCGCGGCTCTGCAGCAGGATGCCGTGCTTGGTGGCGCTGGGTGCGGTCAGCACCTGCAGGCCGCTCTTCTTCATTTCCGGCACGTCCTCGTCCGGCACGTCGGCGACGTCGAGCGCGCCCGAGATCAGACCGGCCTTGACGGTCGCGCCATCGGCGATGGCGAGGAACTTGACCTCGGCCGCAAGCGGGCGCTTCGAGCCTACATAGCCGTCGCGCTTGTCACCGGGTGGCGAGACATAGCCATCGAAGCGCTTGAGCAGGACGAATTCGCCGCGGCGCCAGTCGGCGAGCTGGAACGGACCGGTGCCGACCGGCTTGTCCCAGCTACCGTCGGGCTTGAGCGAGTCCTTGTGCAGGATCGCGACCATCGCGCAGTCGGTGCGGGCCATGGTGTCCAGGAAGAGCGCGCTCGGCTTCTCCAGCTTCATCACGAAGGTCGATGCGTCGGGAGCGGTCGCTTCCGTGACCTTCAGCCCGATGCGGCCGTCGAATTCCGGCTTGCAGCGCCAGTCGGTCTTCGCGTCCATGTAGCGGTTCCAGCTCCACAACACGTCGGCCGAGCTCATCTCGGCGCCGTTATGGAACTTCACGCCCTTGCGCAGGTGGAAGGTGTAGGTCAGCCCGTCCGGCGAGATGTCGATCTTTTCCGCGAGCAGGGGCGCGACCGCACCGTTTTCGCGATAGCCGACGAGGCCCTCGACCATGTGCAGCACCACGGCATCGGTGTTGTCGTCGCGATTGACGCCCGGATTTGTCGAGCGGATGTCGGCATTGAGCGCGACATTGATGGTCTGCGCCTGAACTGCGCCGCCAAGCAGCGCGAGCGCCAGCGCAGAGGCCGAAAAGCGGATCATTCCCGTTCCCTCGTTGTCTTGTCGTCGGGCATGCCCCGTGAGGCATGCCGTGCTGTCGGAGGTCGCGAAGGCGAGGTGGCGGCTTACTGGCCGGTGCTGACTTCCCAGGCGCGGGGCAGCGAGCTCAGCGTCGAGACATAGCCCTTGGTCTTGCTGCTGATCGCGCCGCCGACGATGCCGTTATAGAGCATCACCATCGGGACATCGTTGATGAAGCGCTTGTGCAATTCGTCGAAGATCTTCTGGCGCTCGGCCTTATCGTTGACGACCATGGACTTGTCGAGCAGGGCCTGCACCTCCGGATTGTCCCAGAGCTTGCGCGGCTGCTTGTCCTTCGGGCCGGTCATCGACTCGTAGCTCAGGGCGGGGTCCATGCGACCCGAATAGGGGAAGGCCTGGATCGTGTAGTTGCCCTTGCTGTAGCGGTCGAGCTGCGTCGCCCATTCCAGCACCTCGATCTCGATGTTGAAGCCGACGGCCTGCAGCATCTGCTGGGCGACGACGGCGGCGTCGAAGCTCTCGGGATAGCGCTTGTTGGCGAGCATCACGATCTTCTCGCCCTTGTAGCCCGCTTCGCTCAGGAGCTTCTTCGCGGCGGCAGGGTCGTATTTCCAGCCCTGCTTCTGGACCGGTCCGTAATAGGCGGACAGCGCCGGCACGATCGAGTTGTTGGGCGAGCCGATGCCGTCGGTGACGGCACCAACCAGCTCCTTGGAGTCGATCGCAGCGGCCATGGCCTGGCGCAGCTTGACGTTCTGCAGCAGCGGATCGCGCGTCTGGATGATCAGACCGACGAGGCCCATGCTGGAGACGACGGAGGTCTTGACCTTGTCGTTCTTCTTGAGCTCGGCGATATCGGTATTGGCGATGTCCGGAACGATATCGATATCGCCCTTCAGCAGCGCGGCCTTGGCGGTTGAGTTGTCGGGAATGACGAGGAAGCGGACCTCGTCGACCAGCGGCTTCTTGGCGCCGGTCAAGCCGTCGATCTTGCCGGGCAGCGAGGCGTAATCGGCGAAGCGCTCGAGCCGGATGTACTCGCCGCGCTTCCACTCGGCGAACTTGAACGGGCCGGTGCCGATCGGCTTATCGAAGGAGCCGTCGGCCTTGAGCGAATCCTTGTGGAGGATGCCGGTCATGGCGCAGTCGGTGCGGGCAAGCGCGGCAAGGAAGAGCGCGCTCGGCTTGTCCAGGTCGAAGACGACGGTCTTGTCATCAGGTGCCGAGATCTTCTCGACCTTGACCTGGCCGCGGCCGTCGAATTCCGAGAGGCAGCGCCAGTCGGTCTTCGGATCCATGTAGCGGTTCCAGCTCCATAGCACGTCGGCCGAGGTCAGGGCGGCTCCGTTATGGAATTTCACACCCTGGCGCAGCGTGAAGGTATAAGTCTTCCCGTCCGGGGAGATGCCGACCTTCTCGGCCAGCAATGGCTTCGGCAGGGCGTCCTCGCCATAGGCGACGAGGCCCTCGACCATCTGTACGACGACGCCGTCGGTATTGGCGTCGCGATTGACGCCCGGATTGATCGAGCGGATGTCGGCACGCAACTGGATCTTGAGCGTACTCGCCCCGGCGGCCGGGACGAGGCCGCCACACAAAAGTGCAGCGGCGAGGACGGTCTTGGTGGTTCGGCGCATCCTATTCCCCTGTTGTTTTTCGGTTGTGACGCGGTGTTGCCGGCTTATTCCGCCGCTTCGGCGAGCAGCACGGGCTCCTCGGTCAGGCTGTAGCGCGTGAAGACGCGGTTCTGGGCCGGCAGCGGCGCGACCTCCATGATCCCCTTCGCCGGCTGCATGATCACCATGGCGACGGTGGCCGAGAGATTGCCGGCCTCGTTCGGACGCACCGGGCGGCAGACCGAATGAGGCGCCAGGAAATCGTCGAAGAAGGCCTGCTTGAGGTCGTCGACGGTCAGCTTGCGGCCGGCCTCGTCGAGCAGCTTGCGGACGCGCCAGTCGCGATAGAAGCTCTCCGGCACGCGCGGGATGCCGGTGTCCTTGATCTTGGTCAGCGCGATCTGGCCGACCCAGTGGTTGGCGTGAACGATCATGCCGTCCTGCGGATAGAGCGGGAAGGCCTCGTCCGGGGCGCATTCGAAATCGATGCCAAAACCCTTCACGGTCGAGAGCATCATGTTGTTCGAGCAGGCCTTCGGCGTCGTCGCCACGGCCTTGATCGCGAAGGCGAGATGCTCCTGCTCCAGCACCTTGCGGCGGATCAGGGCGAGCGGCACGCCGGCCTGGGTGAAGTCACGCTCGGATTCGAGATAGTTGGCGGTGATCGAGATGCCGGCCGCGTTCATACCGCAGCGGGCGAGGCCGCCGGCTTCGACGAAGGTCAGGAAGTCCGGCCCGTCGTCGCGGCGCACGCGCAGCACGATCGCGGTCTCCGCGCATTCCGCCTTCCAGTCCCAGTTCTGGCCGTGGATCAATTCGCCCGAGGCGCTGCGCTCCGGCAGGATGATCGCGCCGGTGCAGCCATCGTCGAGCTCTTCCTGGGCCTCGATCGGCTTGTTCTTGACGAGGCGGGCCTTGGCGATGACCTCGGTGCGGGCATTGACCATGACGATGTCTTCGAGCGCGACGCCGGCACCGTCGGCGATGCCGCGCATCTCCTCGATGTAATGCGCGCCGAAATGCTCGATCTCCCTGGCGAATTCGGCGATCAGCGCCGATTTCGCCGCAGTGTCGTAACCGAGCTCGCCGAGCTGGCCGCCATAGAGCTCGATCGAGCGCTTGACGCGCTGCGGGACGGCTGCACCATGCTGGCGGCCGCGCTCATAGGGCGTGCCCGACACGTCGACGAAGGGGCAGGGCTGGACCATGGCGCTCATCTTTCCGGTATGCTGGCGAGAAATCGTGCTGTAGTGTATTTCATCCCGAACTAAAACAATCAAGGTCTTTTCCGATGGCGGCGCCGACCCGGCTGCAACAGGAGATCGCCGACCGCATCCTGCAGCTCGTGCGTGACGATGCGCTGGCAGCCGGTGCCTGGCTCAACGAGAACGCGACAGCGAAGCGGCTCGGGGTGTCACGCACGCCCGTACGTGCCGCGCTGGACCACCTCGCCGAGCAGGGCGTGGTGCGCCGGCATCTCAACAAGGGCATCGAGCTCATCAGCCTGCCGGCCGCGAGCGAGAGCGCCCGAGCGCCGGAGACGGTCGATCTCGCCATGGTCAAGCTGGCACATGAGCGTGAGAACGGCTTGCTGCCGGACGAGGTTTCGGAGCTTGAGGTGATGCGGCGCTACGAGCTCGGCCGGCCCGAGGCGCAGAAGCTGCTCGCGCGTCTCGCCGATCTCGACATGGTCGAGCGCAAGCCGGGCTATGGCTGGCGCTTCCTGCACGAGCCGCGCGACCAGCGCCTGCGCGACGAGAGCTACCGGTTCCGCCTGCTGATCGAGCCGATGGCGATGCTGGAGCCCGATTTCCAGCTCGATCCCGGCTGGATCGCCGAGATGCGGGCGCGGCATGTCGAGTCGCTCAAGCGGCCCTGGCGGGAATCGTCGAGCATCGCCTTCTATGAAATGAATGCCGATTTCCACGAGGGGCTGGCCGCCGCCACCGGCAACCGCTTCTTCCATTCGGCGATGCGGCGCCAGAACCAGCTCCGGCGCCTGTCGAATTACGACTGGGACCAGGGCATGGAGCGCGTGCGGGTGAACTGCGCCGAGCACATGGCCATGCTCGACCATCTGGAGGCGGGCGAGAACGAGGTCGCCTCGGCGCTGATGCGCAGCCATCTGCTGCGCGCGAGCAAGCTCAGGCGGATGCTCCGGGTGGACGACGCCGAGGGCTGAAAGACCATCGCACGGTCAGCAGATGGCGGCCTTGCCGCCGCGGTGGTTGACCCGGCGACGATTTGGGCCAGCAATGGCGGCAACCCCGAATCCGACAGGTCGAGTGCCATGACTGTTCACCAGCGCCCGCAAGATCAGCGCCCCTCTGCCATCGATCCCGCCAAGCTCGACAAGCTGGCCGAGGTCGCCATCCGCGTCGGCCTCAATCTCCAGCCGGGGCAGGACCTGTTCCTGACCGCGCCGGTCGCGGCGCTGCCGCTGGTCCGGCTGATCGCCGCGCACGCGTACAAGGCCGGCGCCGGCATCGTCACGCCGATGCTGGCCGACGAGGAGGTCACGCTCGCGCGCTATCGCTTTGCGCCGGATGCGAGCTTCGACAAGGCGCCGGCCTGGCTCTACAAGGGCGTCGCCGAGGCCTTTTCCGCCAATACCGCCCGGCTTGCCATCGTCGGCGACAACCCGATGCTGCTGGCGAACGAGGATCCGGCCAAGGTCGGGCGCGCCAGCAAGGCGAATTCGCTCGCCTATCAGCCGGCGCTGGAGAAGATCGCCGGCTTCGACATCAACTGGAACATCCTGGCCTATCCCAGTGCGGCCTGGGCGAAGCAGGTCTTCCCGGATGATGCCGAGGAGGTCGCGGTCGGCAAGTTGGCGGAGGCGATCTTCTCGGCCTCGCGCATCGATCAGGCTGATCCGGTCGCGGCCTGGGCTGCGCATAACGCGGCGCTGCGGACGCGGCGAGACTGGCTCAATGGCCAGCGCTTCGCCTCGCTGCACTTCACCGGGCCGGGCTCCGATCTGACCGTGGGGCTCGCCGACGGCCATGACTGGCAGGGCGGGGCCTCGCCGGCCAAGAACGGCATCGTCTGCAACCCGAACATCCCGACCGAGGAGGTCTTCACCACGCCGCATGCGCGCCGTGTGGATGGCCATGTCTCGAGCACCAAGCCGCTGTCCTATCAGGGCTCGCTAATCGACGAGATCCAGGTGCGCTTCGAGGGCGGGCGGATCGTCGAGGCCAAGGCCTCGCGCGGCGAGGCCGTACTGAACAAGGTTCTCGACACCGATGACGGCTCGCGCCGGCTCGGCGAAGTCGCGCTGGTGCCGAATTCCTCGCCGATCTCGAAGAGCGGCATCCTGTTCTACAACACGCTCTTCGACGAGAATGCGTCCTGCCATATCGCGCTCGGGCAGTGCTATTCGAAATGCTTCGTCGACGGCGCGAACCTGACGCCGGAGCAGATCGCGGCGCAGGGCGGCAACAAGAGCCTGATCCATATCGACTGGATGATCGGCTCCGGCGAAGTCGATATCGACGGCGTCCACGAAGACGGCCGCCGCGTGCCGGTGTTCCGCAAGGGCGAGTGGGCCTGAGGATAATCTCAAGCGACGAGCCTCTCCGTCATGGTCGGGCCTGTCCCGACCATCCACGTCTTTGTTCGTGCAGTGCGGTGTTCAAGACGTGGATGCTCGCCACAAGGGCGAGCATGACGGCGTGCTTCCTCTTCAGCCCCGGTCCGCCCTGATCCAATCTCCCAGCGACGGGCGGCGGTGCCCGTCGCGCCCGGTCGTGGCGGGCGCGGTGACCATCGCGTTGAGCACGGCTTCCTGCGTCGCCTCCGCGGCAGCGCGGAAGAGCGTGTCGATGCGGTTCTCGTTGAGCGCGCGCAGCGGCATGAGGTCGTTGGGCTGATCGTGGTCGATCGGGTCGGCGGTGGTGAAGGCGACGGCGATGTCGCCGCTGCCATTGCCCCAGAAGGCGCCGAGCCGGGCGAGGCCGGCGCCGCCGCGCCGCGCGACACGATGCAACTGCCGCGATTCCAGTGGCACGTCGGTTGCGATGACCAGGATGACCGAGCCGCGCTCGGCCTGCGGTTTCGTCTCCGGCGGAACCGGGCGGCGGCCGTCGGGCAGGACGAGGTCGCCGGCATTGCCGAAATTGGCGAGGGCCAGCAGCCCGAGCCTGTGCTCGACACCGTCGAGGACAAAGCGGCGCGATGCCGTGCCGATGCCGCCCTTGAAGCCGAAGGCGCTCATGCCAGTGCCGGCGCCGACCGCGCCTTCCGCGACGGGGCCGGAGGCGGCGGCGTCGAGCGCGGCGAAGGCATGTTCCTGCGTCAGCGCGCGGGCGCGGATGTCGGAGAGATAGCCGTCATTGCATTCGAGCACGACCGGATTGACCGTCCCGGTCTGCCGGCCGATGTCGGGATTGTCGGCGAGCGCACGCGTCACCAGCGCGTCGAAGCCGGCGCCAACGGCGAGCGTGTTGCCGAGCAGCAGCGGCGTCTCGATCTGGCCGAGCTCGGCGAGCTGCATCAGCCCGGCGCTCTTGCCGAAACCGTTGATGACATCGACCGCGGCGCGCACCTTCCGGCGAAACAGGTTGCCGTCATGCGGCAGCAGGGCCGTGAAACCGGTGCGGAGATCGCCTTCGTTCAGAGTGAAATGACCGAGTTTGACGCCGGGCACGTCGGTGATCGCGTTGAGCGGGCCCGGCTCCATGATGCCGCAGGTGAGGCCGAAATCGCGAAGGCGCTGGGTCATGGCGTGGTCCGGTGAAGTTGGGCGGGATCAGCGCGGCAGGGTGGTGCCGCGCCCCTGCGCGCGGGCCTTCTCGACGACGAGATGGGCGAGCGCGAGATCGGCCAGCGCGACGCCGCGGAAGCAGAAGAAGGAGCGGCCTGCCGATGCCGTCGGATGCGGAGCGCCCGCAAGCTCCGCCATGTCATGGCCGAAGCTGACGGTCGTCACCGGATTGCCGGCGGCATCATAAGGCGCGCGCGACTGTTCGAGGCTGTCGGTGGCGAGCACGTCGAAGGCCGGCAGCGTCTCCGGCAGCCAGCTCCGGCCGGTATCGACCGCCGCGGCGAAGGCGACGGGCTTCAAGCGCCGCGCATCGAGGAAGGGCGTCATGCCGGGGCCGCCGGGCACCATCGAGATCACGATGTCGCTCTCGCCCAGCAGCGCGTCGGCGTCGTCCAGCACCCGCGTCGCGAGACCGCTCGCGCGTGCGGCTTCCATGAGGCGCTCGGCTGAGGCGCGGCTACGACTCATGGCCAGCGCCGTCGTCAGGCCCGGGTAGAGCGCGCGGAAGGCGGCGAGATGGGCATGGGCCTGAAGACCGCAGCCGACGAAGCCGATGGTGCGCGGCGTCGCTGGGGCGAGGCGCGAGGCGGCGGCTGCGGTGATCGCCGCAGTGCGGATCAGGGTGATCTCGTCGCCGTCGAGGATCGCGCGCGGCATGCCCGTCGCATAGTCGTTCACGCAGATCAGCGCGCTGACGGCGGGCAGGGGCGAGCCCGCCGCGACCGGCGCCATCGCCACCCATTTCACCGTGGCGATCTGCTGGGCCGACGAGGCTGCCGTCATCGCCTGGAAGCCGTGGCCCGGCCCGAGCGTCAGCGCCGTCTTCGGCAGGCTCCGGTTCAGACCGGCGGCATAGTCGCGAAAACCCTGCAGCACGGCCTCGCGCGCTTCATCGGGCGAGATCGCCAGCGCGCGGACATCGTCGCGCGAGAGATAGAGCAGGTTGTCGCTCATCCGCTGATCTCCATGACGGCAGGCTCCGATGCCCGAGGCGGTCAGGAGGCCGGGATACAGCCAAGCCGGATCGGCGTCGAGGCGCCCGAATCCCGCTGCGGAAGGAAAGCGGCGGTCACAGGATTGACATCTTCCCTAACTCACGTATTTTTCCTATTATTGCAACTTCAGTTCCATTTAATGGAACTTAAAGGGTTAGCGCGATGTCCATCCTGTCGTCGGCCGTGGATGTGCTTCGCTGTTTTTCCAGCACGCGCCACGACGTCACGGTGACGGATCTCGTCACGCTCCTGGGCATGCCGAAGAGCAATGCCTCGCGCCTGCTTCGGGCGATGCGCGACGAGGGGCTGCTGGAGACGGTCGGGGAGAGCAAACGTTACCGGCCCTCGCTCCTGCTCAACCAGGTCGGCCATCTCTATCGTTTCGCCGCGTCGCTGATCGACCGGGCCGATGCGATCGTGGGGCGGGTTTCCGACCAGATCGGCCATACCGGCTACATCAGCGTGCGCCGCGGCAACGAGATCGTCGGCGTCACCGCCCATCCCGGCCGTCATGCGCTCAGGGTCGTCACCTCGATCGGCGACCGCATCCCGGCCTTCGCCTCGAGCACCGGCCGTGCCCTGCTGGCCCGCCTCTCCGACGAAGAGGTTCGCGCGCTCTATCCCGCCGGCTTCACGCCGCCCTCGGCGACCGCGCCGCAGGATATGGACGAGCTACTGGCGCGTCTCGCCATCGTGCGTCGCGCCGGCTTCGCCGAATCCCATGACGAGGCGGTGCACGGCGTGCGCGCCATCTCGGTTGCCGTCGGTGATCCCACCACCGGCGACGAGGTCGCGCTCTGCCTGTCCTTCCCGGCCGCCACGGTCGAGCCGGCCGAGCGCCTCGCCATCATCCGTTCGCTGGGTCAGGGCGCCGCCGAGATCGCGGCCCTGATCCAGGACAAGCGTTTCATACCCCTGAACCTCTCAATCGCGGAGACCGCTCCATGAGCAATCGTTGGCGTATCGGCTTCGATATCGGCGGCACCTTCACCGACTTCATCCTGTACGATTCGCAGGAGCGTTCGGTCCGACTGCACAAGCGCCTGACTACCCCGCATGACCCGTCTGAAGCGGCGCTGATCGGCCTCGGCGAGCTCACCGAGATGGCCGGCATCACGCTCGCCGATGTCGGCGACATCGTCCATGGCACGACGCTGGTCACCAATGCCGTGATCGAGCGCAAAGGCTCGAAGCTTGGCCTGATCACCACCAGGGGTTTTCGCGACATCCTCGAAATGGGGACGGAGCAGCGCTACGACATCTACGACCTGTTCCTGACCTTCCCCGATCCGCTGGTCTCGCGGGAACACCGCCTCGAAGTGGCCGAGCGCATCGACCGCGATGGTCAGGTCGTCACCACGCTCGATGCGGACGCCGTGCGTAAGGCCGCCCGTGAGCTGGAAGCCGCCGGCTGCGAGGCGATCGCGGTCTGCTTCCTCAACAGCTACCGCAACCCGGCGCATGAGCAGGAGGCTGGCCGCATCGTCCGCGAGGCTTGCCCGGAACTAACCGTTTCGCTGTCGAGCGAAGTCGTCGCCGAGATCTGGGAATACCAGCGCTTCGTCACCACGGCGGCCAATGCCTATGTGCAGCCGCTGATGCGCCGCTATCTGCAGCGGCTTGAGCGCGAGCTCGCGGCCCGCTCCTTCCGCGGTTCCCTGACGCTGATGCATTCGGCCGGCGGCCTCGTCTCGCCCGAGACGGCGCGCACCTTCCCGATCCGCCTGCTCGAAAGCGGCCCGGCCGGTGGCGGCCTCGCCACGGCCCTATTCGGCGAGCTCGCCGGCCATAAGGACGTGATCTCCTTCGACATGGGCGGCACCACGGCCAAGGCCTGCATGATCGAGGACGGCCGCGCCGAGATCGCGCCGATGCTGGAGGCCGGCCGCGTCAACCGCTTCGCCAAGGGCTCCGGCCTGCCGATCAAGGCGCCCGTCATCGATATGATCGAGATCGGCGCCGGCGGCGGCTCGATCGCGGCGATCGACGAGGTCGGTCTGCTCAAGGTCGGCCCGCATTCGGCCGGTTCCGATCCGGGCCCGGCCTGCTACGGCATGGGCGGCACCAAGCCGACCGTGACCGACGCCAATCTCGTGCTCGGCTACTATGATCCCGGCTTCTTCTTGGGCGGGCGCATGGCGCTCGACCTGGAGGCAGCGCGCAAGGCCGTCTCGACGGTGGCGGCGCCGCTCGGCCTCTCGGTCGAGGAAGCCGCCTGGGGCATCCACAAGGTCGTGGTCGAGAGCATGGGCGCCGCCGCCCGCGTCCATCTCGTCGAGAAGGGCAAGGACCCCCGCCATTACGCCATGGTCGGCTTCGGCGGCGCAGGCCCGGCGCATGCCGTCGACGTCGCCCGCGTGCTCGGCGTCAAGCAGGTCATCATCCCGCCGGCCTCGGGCGCGGCCTCCGCGCTCGGCTTCCTCGCCGCGCCGCTCTCCTTCGACATGGTGCGCTCGCTGCCGGTCGAATTCTCCGAAGGCTTCGATGCGACTTCCGTCAATGCCGTGCTCCGCGATCTCGAAGTCGAGGGCCGCAAGCACCTGACCGAGGCGGGCGTGAAGCCCGGCGACGTCACGGTCGAGCGTACGGCCGATATGCGCCTCGTCGGCCAGATGCACGACATCTCCGTGCCGCTGCCATCGGGCACCATCGATGCGGCGAGCCTCGAAGCGATCCGCGCCGCCTTCAGCAAGGCCTATTCCGCCCGCTACACCTCGGTCTATGAGGGCGCGCGGCTGGAAGCGATCAACTTCCGCGTCCGCTGCGCCGGCCCGGTCCCGACGCTCTCGCTGTCCGGCGCGGCCGGCGGCGGCGATGCCGCGAACAAGATCAAGGGCACCCGCAAGGCCTGGTTCGAGGGCGGCTGGAGCGAGGCGACGGTCTATGACCGCTACGCGCTGCGCTCCGGCGACACAGTCAAGGGCCCGGCGATCATCGAGGAGCGCGAGGCGACCACGATCGTGCCGCCCGGCGACAGCGTCGCCATCGACGATGTCCTGAACCTGATCATCCATGTCGGCCAGGCCAACGCCGCCGAGACGACGATCACCGCCGACATGCCGCTGGCCGAAGCCGCGCGCCGGATCGAGGCCGATCCGATCTCGCTGGAGATCATGTGGAGCCGGATGATCAACGTCGTCGAGGAGATGTGGCTCACCGTCTGCCGCACCGCCTTCTCGCTGGTGATCTCGGAAGCGCAGGACTTTGCCTGCGAATTGCTCGACCCCGAAGGCGAGACGCTGGCGCATTCGCCCCGCGCCATGCCGGTGTTCAACCTGACGTTGCCGCGCGCGGTCAAGGCGCTGCTGGAGCGCTATCCGGCCGAGACGCTGAAGCCCGGCGACGTGCTCATCACCAACGATCCCTGGCTCTGCGCCGGCCATCTCTTCGACATCGCGATCGTCACGCCGGTCTTCCTCGGCAATCGCGTCGTCGGCCTGATGGGCACGGTCGGCCATGTCTCCGATATCGGCGGCACCAAGGACAGCCTGCGGGCCCGCGAGATCTACGAGGAAGGCTTCCAAATCCCGCCGATGAAGCTCTACGAGGCTGGCCGGATCAACGAGACGCTGGTCCGCCTGCTCGGCGAGAACGTGCGCAATTCCGAGCAGGTTCTCGGCGATCTGCACTCCTTCGTCGCCGCGAATGCGATCGGCGCCGAGCGGCTGCAGTCCTTCCTCACCGATTACGGCATGCAGGACCTGCGCGCGCTTGCCCATGTCGTGCAGAGCCGCTCCGAGAAGGCGATGCGCGAGGCGATCCGCGCGCTGCCTGATGGAACCTATCACGGCACGGTCTCGAACAACCCGCTGGGCACGCCGATGACCTATCCGTTGGCGCTGACGGTGAAGGGCGACACCATCCATCTCGACTTCGCCGGCGCCCCGCCGCAATTGCCGCAGGGCGGGCTGAACTGCACGCTCAACTACACGATGGCGCATGCGACCTACCCGCTGAAATGCATGCTGACGCCGTCGGTCCGCGGCAATGCCGGCTGCTACCGCGCCTTCTCGGTCGATGCGCCCAAGGGCTCGATCCTGAACTGCGACAAGCCGCTGGCGGTCAACCTGCGCACCCGCACCGGCTGGTACCTGGCACCGAACATCTTCCGCGCCTTGTCGGAAGCGGCGCCGAAGCAGGTCCAGGCCTTCACCGGCCTGCCGGTGGCGGCGAGCGTCTATGGCCGCGACGCGGCCGGCGACACCTATTCCGACATGCTCTTCTGCGGCGGCGGCCAGGGCGGCTCGGCCCAGGGCGACGGCAAGTCCGGCCTGCTCTACCCGACCTCGGCGGCGAACACCTCGATCGAGACCTTCGAATCGCGGGTGCCGGTGCTGGTGGTCGAGAAGACCTATCTCGCCGACTCGGGCGGTGCTGGCCAGCATCGCGGCGGCCTTGGCCAGCGCGTGCGGCTGCGCAAGCTCGCCGATGATGGTTTGCCGACGCTGGTCTCGCTTTATCCAGAAGGCGTCAACAACCCGATCCCGGGCCTGTTCGGCGGCAAGGCCGGCGGCGGAGCCTCCGGCCGGGTGATCGACGAGCAGGGCCATGTCCTCAGGGATGTCGGCACCGGCGAATTGGTCCAGGTGCGGCAGCCGCACGAGATCGTCGAGCTCGTGCTCGCCGGTGGCGCCGGTTACGGCCCGGCCTCCGAGCGCTCGCGCGAGGCTATCGCCCGCGACATCGCGCTCGGGTTGGTCTCTCCGGATGCGGCCAAGCGCGATTACGGCGTGCAGGGCGCGCATGCCACGCAGGATGTCGGCGAGGCCAAGGCCGGCATCCTGATTGCTTGATATCCAGGGACGAAACGCCAACAGCCCGACAAGGGCATCACATGGGGACCGAGGCATGACCAATCCGACTGAAGGGGTGCCTCGGCGGCACCCCAGCCTGTTCGAGCCGGCGACGCTGCTGCTCATCGCTGTGCTCTGCGTCTTCGGCGCGATCATCGGCATGCAGCTTCTGGTGTCGCTCGGCATCACCGCCAACACCTCGCTGATCGGCGCGCTCGCCGCCATGGCGCTGGCGCGCGTGCCGCTCGCCATGTTCGCCCGCTACCGCTCGATCCATGTCCAGAACCTGGCCCAGAGCGCGATCTCCTCGGCCACGTTCGGCGCGGCGAACAGCCTGCTCCTGCCGGTCGGCATTCCCTGGCTGCTCGGCCGGCCGGACCTCGTCCTGCCGATGCTGGCGGGCGCCTTCTTCGCCATGCTGCTCGACGCCTATCTGCTCTACCGGATGTTCGATTCCCGCGTCTTCCCGGCGCAGGGTGCCTGGCCTCCGGGCGTCGCCGCTGCCGAGGCGATCAAGGCCGGCGACGAGGGCGGCCGCAAGGCGGTGCTGATGGGCATCGGCTTCGGCACCGGCGTTGCCGCCTCCTTCATCAAGATCCCGCTGGCCTGGATCGGCTTCGCCGGCTCGACCGCGGTTTCGGGGATTCCGATGTCGGCTTTCGGCGTCGCCTTCATCGGCAACGTCTGGGCGCTCACGATGTTCGGCATCGGCCTCTTGCTGCGCGGCTATTCCGGCCAGATCTTCGGCGGGCCGCTGTTCGAGACCCTGATCCCCAAGGGCGACCTGATGGCGGCTTACATCCCGCACGGCTTCATGATCGGAGCCGGCCTCGTGGCGCTGTTTCAGGTCGCGATGCTGCTGTTCCGCCGCAGCGAGGCCAAGGCGGGCGAAGCGACCGCGGGTGTCTCGGATACCGAGGTGAAGCGCGCGCTCGGCCTCGGCACGGTCGGCTATCTCGTCATCGCCGTGTTCATCGCCGTGGTCGGTGGGTTGATGAGCGACATGTCGATGGGCATGCTGATCCTGTTCGTGCTCTACGCCGCCTTCGCGGCCTATGTGCATGAGCTGATCGTCGGCCTCGCCGCGATGCATTCCGGCTGGTTCCCGGCCTTCGCGGTGGCGCTGATCACGCTGATCATCGGCATGCTCATCGGCTTCCCGATGCCCGCTCTGGCGCTGCTCGTCGGCTTCTCGGCCGCGACCGGCCCGGCCTTCGCCGATATGGGCTATGACCTCAAGGCCGGCTACCTGCTGCGCGGCAACGGCGCCGACCCGGCCTTCGAGCTGGAAGGCCGCCGCCAGCAGCTCTTCGCCGCGATGTTCGCCTTCGTCGTGGCGGGCGCAGTCGTGCTGGTCTCCTACCAGTCCTTCTTCGACCAGAACCTCGTCGCCCCCGTGAACAAGGTCTATGCTGCGACGATCAAGGCCGGCGTGGCTGATGGCGTCGCCTGGCAGCTCTTCCTCTGGGCGATCCCCGGCGCGATCCTGCAGTTCATCGGCGGGCCGAAGCGGCAGATCGGCGTGCTCTTCGCCACCGGCCTTCTGATCAACTTCCCGATGGCGGGCTGGGCGGTGCTGGCCGGCATCCTCTGCCGGTTGATCTGGGAGAAGCGGCGCGGCGCGAGCGGCGAGGGCGACATGGAGGTCTTCGCGGCGGGCGTGATCGCGGGCGATGCGATCTTCTCCTTCTTCGACTCGGTCGCGAAGAACTTCTGGAAGCGCTGAACGAGACAGGCCCCGAGGCGACCGCGCCCGGGGCCTTTCCATTCCTGAGAAGGCATCGCCATGAGCAAGCTGGGAACCCTGACGATCGGCCAGGCGCCGCGCGCCGACATCACGCCGATCCTCGACGAGGTGCTGGATGCGCGGCTGGCACGGTGCCATGCCGGCGTGCTCGACGGGCTCAGCCGTGCAGAAATTGCCCAGGGTTTTGCGGCGGAAGCCGGCAAGCCGGTGCTGATCACGAAACTGCTGGACGGCAGCGCGGTCGTCATCGACCGGGCCCGCACGGAGGCGGCGGCGCAGGACAAGCTCGCGATGCTGGAGGCCGAGGGCTGCTCGACGATCCTGATGCTCTGCACAGGCCATTTCGCGAGCCTGAGGACGCAGGCGGCGCGCCTGATCGAGCCGGACCGCGTCCTGCCGCCGACCGTGGCGGCGCTGGTGCAGGGAGCGCAGCTCGGCATCATCGTGCCGCTGGCAGAGCAGATCGCGTCCGAGGCCGGGAAGTGGGTGCCGCTCGGCCGCGCGCCGCTCTATGCCGCCGCCTCGCCCTATGGCGGGGAAGGTGCGTCGGTCGCGGAGGCCGCGCGCGATCTCGCGGGGCGCGGCGCGCAGGTCCTGCTGATGGACTGCATGGGCTTCGTCGAGCGGCATCGCCGCGAGGCGGCTGAGGCCGGGCTGCCGGTCATCCTCTCCAACAGCCTGATCGCCAAACTGGTCTCCGAGATCGCCTGACGCAAGCAAGATTGGCGTGGCTCTGCCGGCTGCACGCGGCCAAAAAACAAAGGCCCCCGAAACGGGGGCCTTCGCGTTTGCGAAAAGGCTGTTCGTATTTATCCGCGGCCCTGCGGCAATTGCGTCACGATTTCAGGCCTGCTTGCCGCGGCTTCAGCGCTGCGCCGGCTGGCTGGCGTAAGCCGCTGTCGACCGATCCAGACTGGACGTCCTGAGGCCATTGGCGCGACGCGGCGGCAGCGGGGCGCTGGTGGTGGTCGGCGATGCCGGAACCACCGACACGACCGGCGCGGAGGCGGTGGCGACGCCCTGGTCGGCCGTGCCGCCGAAGACCGGCATGAAGCTGAGCGCGCGCTGCAGGAACGGCTTGTCCTCAGCCGGAGCGGCGGGGACGACCGGGGTGGACGAGGCGCTCGCCAGCACCGGCCCCTGCTGGGGATTGCCCGGAACGACCCTGGCGAGCTGCGTGGCGGCGGTGGCCGCAGCCGGGCGCGGGGCCAGGGCGGGCTTGGCTTCAACGGGCTTGGCGGGCTCCTCGACCGGCGCGGACGCGACGGCGGCGAGGATCGCGTCGTTCTCGGCTGAGGCGGCGCGCACGGTCGCCTTGGCCTTGCCGCTGTTGTCGAGCACGACGACGCGCGGGCCGGAGGCGAGCGCATCCTCGCGGCTGATGCCGACATCCTTCGACCCCCAGGAGGCCGAGCGGTTCAGGGCGTCGGCGCCATTGGAGGCGAGCGCGCGCTTGAAGGAGGCGTGCTGGTCGCCATCGTCATAGATCAGCTTGATCGCAGGCGTGCCCTTGGCGACGAGCGAGGCGACCTGAACCTCGTCCTCGCGGCGCTTCTCGGCGACGGCAGCCGGGGCCTGGCCGCCATTGAAGACATAGCGGCCACCGGCGACGGACACGGCCGGCTCGTCCTTCGTGACCTCGAAATAGTCGGAGCCTTCCTTCAGGTTCCTCCAGAAGGCGATGTTGGGGTCGAGCCGGTGCTTGGCCAGGTTCTGCGCCGTCATCCGGAAGGGATAGGCCTGCATCTGCACGGCGCGCTGGCCGGCATTCTGGGCCTCGCGGACCAGCGCATAAATCTCGCCGATCTGGTCGTCCGTCATCGAATAGCAGCCGGCCGAGGAGCAGGCGCCGTGCACCATCAGATGCGCGCCGGTGCGGCCATAGGAGCGGTCATAGGCGTTGGGATAGCCCATGTTGAACGAGACGTAATAGGAAGAATTCGGGTTCATCTGCTGGGGCGCGATGGCATAGAAACCCTCCGGCGCCATGCGATCGCCCTCGCGGACCTTCGGGCCGAGCTGGCCGGACCAGCGGCACATCGGATAGGTCTTCAGCAGGGCGTATTGCCCGTCGGCCTTGCGCTTCCAGACTTCGAGCTCCGATTCCTTCTTGAAGGAGCGGATGATGATCGGCTGGTCCTTGCTCATGCCCTTCTCGGACATCAGCGCATAGGTCGCGCTCGGAATCGGAATGTTATGGCGTGCGGAGCCGCGATAGCGGTCTTCCTCACAGGCAGCCAGCGTCAATGCAACAAAAGCCACGAGCGCGAGTTGCTTGATTGCCACGTCGTCAATCCCATCGAACGGCAGGCCGGGGCGCGACCTGTGACTTCGCATGACGGCCAAATTGTGCCCGTCGACTCGTTTTAGATGCGTTAGCCTTGAGGGTTCCTTACCATAGGCTCACCGAGTCTGGCCACATGGTCAACGCGGGGTAAAGAACCCTGGCTTTCGCGGGCGCGAGATGCTCGCTCCCGAGAGCGCTCAGAGATTGCGGCCGATCGCCAGGAACTTGTCGGCGCGCTGCGCGACGACGTCCTCGCCGGAAAGGCCGGCGAGATCGCCGAGCGCGGCGGCGATCGCGTCGCCCGCGCGGTTGATCGCGGCCTGCCCGTCACGATGGGCGCCGCCGGTCGGTTCCTGGACGATCCTGTCGATGATGCCGAATTTCAGCAGGTCCTGCGCCGTGATCTTCATGCCGGTGGCGGCGTCCTGGGCGCGGGCGGTGTCACGCCAGAGGATCGAGGCCGCGCCTTCCGGCGAGATCACCGAATAGATCGCATGCTCCATCATCATGACGCGGCTGGCGGCGGCGATCGCGATCGCTCCGCCCGAGCCGCCCTCGCCGATGACCAGCGCGACGCTGGGCGTCCGCAGGCCGAGCCAGGCCTCGGTCGAGCGGGCGATGGCCTCGGCCTGGCCGCGCTCCTCCGCCTCGATGCCGGGATAGGCGCCGGCCGTGTCGACGAAGCTCAGGACCGGCAGGCCGAAGCGGTCCGCCAGCTCGGTCAGGCGCACGGCCTTGCGATAGCCCTCGGGCTTGGGCATGCCGAAATTGTGCCGGATGCGGGTCTCGGTCGAATCGCCCTTCTCCTGGCCGATGACGCAGACCGGCTCCCCCCGGAAGCGGCCGAAGCCGCCGACGATGGCCTCGTCCTCGCCGAAGGCGCGGTCACCGGCCAGCGGGGTGAATTCGGTGATCAGCCCGGCGCAGTAATCCTTGAAATGCGGGCGCTGCGGATGGCGCGCGACCAGCGTCTTCTGCCAGGGCGTCAGCGCGGCGTAGAGGTCCTTGAGCACCTGGTTGGCGCGGGCGTCGAGCTTGCCGATCTCCTCCGACAGGGAGATGCCGTCGCCGCGTGCCTCCAAGGCCCGCAGCTCGTCCGCCTTCGCCTCCAGCTCGGCGACCGGTTTCTCGAAATCCAGATAGCTACGCATCGTGATCCAGTTCAGATTCCGCGCCAAAAGCGGGCGGAGCGGCGGTTTTACAGCAAACCGGGCTTGAAAAGCGGCGGACCTTGGCCGCGACCCGGCGAAATTGTCAACCCGTTCCTGGCCTCGCAGGCGGGTTTGCCGCACGCGGTGTCGGCGAGGCCTGCGGCAGGAGGACGGGTCTCAGCGCGAAACTGCGCCGCGTCGCGCGCAGGGGTGCGCGCCGGTAGAACTGCTTGGTGGCGTCGATGATATGGACGCCGGCGAAGGGCAGCGACAAGCCCGCACCGATCTGCTCCCAGGCCCGGGCCGATCGCATCAGCAGCCGCTTTTGCAGTGGCGGGACATAGAGCGCCTCGGTCCAATGCTCCGGCGAGAATTCGGCGCCGCGCATCAGGGCGGAGAGCTGCCTGCGGCTGAAGGGGCGACCCTGGCCGAAGGGCGTGCCGTCCATGCGGGCCCAGAGCCCGCGCCGGTTGGGCACGACGAGAATCATCCGCCCGCCGGGATTGAGCACGCGCGAGACCTCTTCCAGCAGGTCGTCGGGGCTTTCGGTCTCCTCCAGCGCATGGACCAGCACGACCCGGTCGATCGAGGCGGTCGGCAAGGGCAGGAGTGTCGGCTCGACCAGCGCGGAGGCTGAAAGGCCGGGCGAGGGCCAGTTCACCACGCCCTGGGCTGCCGGCATGAAGGCGATGGTCCGCTCGGCCTGCATGCCGAGCACGGAGAGATAAGGCGTCGAATAGCCGAGGCCGAGCAGACGCTGGCGCGCGCAATCCGGCCAGAATCGCAGCATCGCCCGGCCGATGAAGCGCCGGGCCACGTGGCCAAGCGGGCTCGCATAGAAGGCGCGCAGGTCGACGACGTCGAGAGGCATGGCGCCTGACATGGAACGCATGAGGCCCGAGCGCAAGGGCTGCCCCGAGACGATGCCGGGTTGATCGGCGGCCGGGCATGGCCCATGCAGGGCGCATGACCGCTCGCCGTTCCGGTGGGCCGACCCTGCCGGAGGAAGCCATGCCGCTCGACCTTCACGTCTTCCGCACGCTCAGCGACAATGCGGGCGCGCTGCTTCATGACCCCGCCAGCGGTGCCTGCGCCGCCATCGACGTGCCCGATGCCGGCGAGACGCTTGCCGCCGCGAAGGCGAAGGGCTGGACGATCAGCGACATCTTCATCACCCATGCCCATCACGATCACACGCAAGGTGTCGCCGAGGTGAAGCAAGCGACCGGCGCGAATGTCGTCGGCCCGGCGGATGCGCGGACCAGCGCGCCGCTCGACCGGGTCGTCGGCGAAGGCGATACCGTGGCCTTCGGCGGCGAAAATTTCGAGATCTGGCACACGCCGGGCCATTCAGACGGGCATCTCAGCTTCGTCGGGCGTGGCGCGAAACTGGCGCTGGTCGGCGACGTCGTCTTCGTGATGGGCTGCGGGCGGGTCCAGCCCGGCCAGATGGAGCGGATGTGGACTTCGCTCTCGCGCCTGATGGCTCTGCCCGGCGATACCCGCCTGCTCGGCGGGCATGACTACACCCTTGCGAACGCCCGCTTCGCCCGCTCGGTCGATTCGGAGAACGAGGCGCTCAAGGCGCGCTTCGCCGAGGCTGAGAAGGCCAAGGCCGAAGGCCGCTTCTGGGCGTTGACCACGGTCGCCGAGGAAAAGGCGACCAATCCGTTCTTCCGGGCCGGCGAGCCGGCGCTGGCCGCAGCCGTCGGGTTGGCCGGTGCTGCGCCGGGCGCGGTCTTCGCGGCGCTGCGTGACGCCAAGAACCGGTTCTGATCATGGCGATGCAGCTCGACGGACTGACGGCGGCGGAGGTCATTCGACTGCTCGACCTCAAGCCCCATCCCGAAGGCGGGCATTATCGCGAGACCTTTCGCGATCCGGCCGGGCCGGAGGGGCGGGGCTTCTCGACCGCGATCTACTATCTGCTTGATACGGGCGAGACCTCGGAATGGCATCGCGTCGATGCCGCCGAGATCTGGCACCATTATGCCGGGGCGCCTCTGGTGATCACGGTCTCGCCCAACGGCCATGACGCTTCGGCCCATCATCTCGGTACCGAGCTTGCTGCCGGCCAGCGCCCGCAATTCGTGGTGCCGGCCGGCTGGTGGCAGAGCGCGACCTCGCTCGGCGCCTGGACGCTGGTCGGCTGCACGGTTGCGCCGGGCTTTGAATTCAAGGGTTTCGAGATGGCGCCGCCGGGCTGGCGGCCGACACCGCGCAAGCCATCCGGGGGGTGAGATGCTGACCAAGACGGACAACAGCGAATTCGTGCTCGGCTGCGAGCGGCGCATCATCAATGCCTGGCCGGCGCTGTCGACGCTCGTCGTCGGGGACTGGGTGCTGCGCTTCGCCAATGGCTATTCGGGCCGGGCCAATTCGGCGACGCCCCTGAGTTATGGCGCGGAACTCGACGCCACGATGCTCGATCTGATCGAGGAGCTTTATCGTGCGGACGGGCTGACCCCGGCCATCCGCCTGACGCCGCTCGTGGCGGAGGCGACGCGCGCGGCGGTGCTGGAGCGCGGCTACCGGGTCAAGGACAAGTCCTTCGGCCAGATCGCGCCGCTCGCCGGCTTTACGGCTTCGGAGGAGGCGGAATTGCAGATCGAGGCGCGGCCGAGCCAGGAATGGACGGCCGGCGCTGCTGCCCTGCAGAGCGGCAACAAGACCCATGCCGGCAATCTCGCGGCCGTCATCGAGCGGGTGAAGATGCCGGCCGCCTTCGCGACCTGGCTGGTCGAGGGCGAGGCGGTCGCCTTCGGCATGAGCGTCGCCGAGCGCGGCATGGCCGAGGTCGGGCTGATCTGCGTCCATCCCGAGCATCGCGGCCATGGCTATGGCCGCAGGATCGTGCAGGGGCTGATGGGCTGGGCCGGGGCGATGGGCTGCCACAGCGCCTATCTGCAAGT
The DNA here is from genome assembly GCF_006714945.1 of Allobosea sp. AK1. Taxonomy (NCBI): domain Bacteria; kingdom Pseudomonadati; phylum Pseudomonadota; class Alphaproteobacteria; order Hyphomicrobiales; family Alloboseaceae; genus Allobosea; species Allobosea sp. AK1. Next base: position 2,215,744 of record NZ_VFMG01000001.1, on the reverse strand, counting down.
CGAACAGAGCAATGCGGTCGCGATCAGCCTCTATGGCAGTCTCGGCTTCCGCACACTCTACCAGTATGAGACGCGCATTCTCGATTGAAGCGCTTCAACGCGTCAGCAGCGCCGTGCCGTAGAGCCCGAGGCCGAAGATGGTGTGGCTGACGAAGTTCAGCAGCCGGATCTGGCCGGCATTCGGCTTCTTCGAGGCGGCGACGCCCATGCCCATTCCCGGCTGCAGGATGAACCAGCCGCAGCCGATCGTGACCCAGCCGACGATCAGCGCCGGCAGCAGGGTCGGGTTGCGAGCCCAATCGGCACCGGCGATTGCCAATACGATGCCGGCGAAGGCGATGCCGACGAGGTAATGGCAGATCCAGCCGATCGCGAGCTCGCTGGCAACGGGCTCCGACCTGGCGATGTCGTCGTGCCGGATGCGGCCGCGCGGCAGATGCGCGAACCAGCGGCCGGGCATCGCCCAGTTCGGCTTGGGGAAACCGAAGAGGCGCAGGAATTGAGCCCAGATATCGGTGAGCGCGGTCGCGCCGATGCCGATGATCACCATCCGTAAAATCAGATCCGACACGTTCCATCCCCCAGGCCGCATCGAGGCAGCTTCCCTCCTGTTGGAGCGGCGTTCGCGGCGGCGGTCAACCGCCGGGGCGAGCCGGCTGCGCGCAGGCGGGCTGCATGCGGCGCATCGCCCCGTCGGGGGAACCCCGGCAGGCTCCGGCGGGTTGCCTCCGCTGATCCGCATCGACCGAGGGGGGAAAGACATGGCCACGGCGACCGCCGAGACGTCACGCAATGCGGCCAAGGCCGCCACAGGGCCGCATGGCGCGAGCGAGCTGCCTTCGGTGGTGGTCACCAGCTATAATCTGGAGGTGCGCGACGATGACGGCTTCGTCGGCGACAAGGCGAGCCGCGGCGCCTTCATCGAGCATCTCGACGCGCTGCGCAGTCATCTCAAGCGCAACGGCGACGATCCGCTCCAGGGCAAGACGGCCGAGATCAGCAAGAAGGAACTCGACGCCCTGATCAAGGAGGGCGACGCGAAAGAGGCTGCACTGGTGCTCAGTGCCGTCGAAGGCTTTGCCCAGTCGCTCGCCTTTGTCATTCGCCGCTTCGCGCGGCTGAAGAGCTGGGCGGATATCGAGCGTATCGTGGTGGGCGGAGGTTTCCGCGAGAGCCGCGTCGGCGAGCTCGCCATCGCGCGTGCCGCCATCATCCTGCGGACCGATGGGCGCGATCTCGATCTCGTCCCGGTCAGCCATCATCCCGACGAGGCCGGGCTGGTCGGCAGCGCCCATCTCGCGCCGAAATGGATATTCGAGGCCTATGACAGCCTCGTCGCCGTCGATATCGGCGGTTCGAACATCCGCGCCGGGATCGTCGAGCTCAGGCAGAAGAAGGCGCCCGACCTGAGCAAGGCGCGGGTCTGGAAATCGGACCTCTGGCGCCATGCCGACGAGGAACCGAGCCGCGACGAGGCGATCGAGCGGCTGGGCGAGATGCTGCGCGAGCAGATCGGCAACGCCGAGAAGGAGGGGTTGCGGGTCGCACCGTTCATCGGCGTCGGCTGCCCCGGCCTGATCCAGCCGGACGGCGCGATCGATCGCGGTGCGCAGAACCTGCCCGGCAACTGGGAAAGCAGCCGCTTCAATCTCGTCGACAGCATCCGCGCGCTTGTTCCGGAGATCGGCGAGCATGAGACCGAGGTCGTCATGCACAACGACGCGGTGATCCAGGGACTGAGCGAGATGCCGGCGATGCAGGATGTCGAGAACTGGGCCGTGCTGACGATCGGCACCGGCCTCGGCAATGCGAGCTACCACAATCGCGTCAAGGCGAAGGGCAAGGGACGCGACTGAGGGCAAGCCGACAAAAGCGCTGCTCTCGCCATCTTCAGGTCGTGTTTTGCGGCGATGAGGCGGCGGAGTCCGTCTCCTCACCCCGTTCCATCCGCAAGCTCGGAAGCCCTTCGTGCCGGTCGAATTCCGCTCTTCATCTTGCCTTGCGCGTATGGCTGTGCCGAGGGTCGAGTCGGAGCCGAATCATTCGGCCGGACAGGGCCTCACCACCATGGCAGCGCAGATGGCGCACGCATCGTTCAGGGCTCTGCAAGGCCTGCTGACGACTTGCCTCGTTCTTCTGGTCTTGACGCTCTCTGTGGCGGGCCCGTCCTTCGCGCAGGCGCCGGCGGAGCCGGGCAGCCTTCGCGCCCGGCTGGACATCGTTCGCGCGGATCTCGCCCAGATCGAGGCGACGCTGGCCTCGCCCGATCCGAGCGACGCCGAATTGCAGCGGCAGCGCCTGCGGCTGCAACCCTCGCTCGACCAGCTGCGCCTGATCGTCGACGAGCAGACGCCGAAGGTCGACCAGGCCAAGCTCAGGCTCGACCAGCTCGGCCCCAAGCCGGAGGCGAGTGCCCCGGCCGAGAGCGCCGAGATCGTCCGGGACCGCGAGGCGCGCGCCAAGGCCTATGCCGACGCCGACGAGACGCTGAAGATCGCCAGGGCCTCGCTGCTCCAGGCCGAGCAATTGCAGAGCAGCATCGGCGACAAGCGCCGGGACATCTTCGCAAAGCAGCTGTTCGCCGCCGGCCCTTCCGTGGCGAACCCCGAGGTCTGGGGCAACGCGATCGCGACGGCGCCGGAAGACCTGCGCGCCTCCGGCTATATCTTCGGCGGCTGGCTGGAGGGCGTGAGCGATGCCTTTTCCGGCACGCGCGGCACCGTGGTCGCGCTCGCCCTGATGGGCGCTCTCCTGCTCTATCTGGCGCGGGCGCGCTATCTGCCGCGCTTCAAGGCGCGCTTCAGCAACACGCAGGACACCGGCAACCTGCACTGCCTCTATATCGCGCTCGCTCATATCATCGCCGGCGCGGCGCCCCCGGTGCTGGCGAGCTGGCTGATCTACAAGGCCCTGAACACGACCGGGCTTTTGCCGCCCCGCATCCAGCCGGTGATCTGGGCGGTCGTCGTGGGCCTGGCCTTCTTCGCTTTCGTGCAGGCGCTGGCCGACGCGCTGTTCGCGCCGTCGAGCCCGCAGCGGCGCCTCGTCAAGGTGATGGATACGACGGCGCGCAGCGTCGTCTGGATCGCCGGTTCGCTTGCGGCCGTCATGTCCATCGGCAAGGTCTTCGAGGCCTGGCTGCAGGCCATCGCCGCCGGTCTGGCCGTCTCGATCATCGTCAAGGCGTTCTTCGCCATCCTGTTCGCGCTCGCCCTGATTGCCGGGCTCTACCGGATTCGCGACGATGACGACGTCGAGCAGGAAGCCTGCCTCGGTCCTTACGTCCCCGTCGATGGCGCGAGCCTGGGGCCGGTACGCATTCTCGGCTGGATCATCGGCTTCGGCATCATCGCGGCAGCGCTCGGCGGCTATGTCATCTTCGCCGCCTTCCTGGCCGAGCAGGCGCTCTGGGTCGGCATCGTCGCCTGCCTGTTCCTGCTGGTCTTCCAGTTCATCGACCTCGGCATTCCGCGCCTACTCAGCGGCAAGGGCCGCTTCGCCCTGACGCTGAAGGCGGGCATGGGCCTGCGCGCCGCCACGCTCGACAAGATCTCGGTCGTCAGCGTCGGCGTGCTGAAGCTGCTGCTGATCGCGGTGACGGTGCTGCTCGTCCTGGCGCCCTGGGGGTTGGAATCGAGCGATTTCCTCGTTTCGTTGCGCGCCGCCTTCTTCGGCTTCCAGGTCGGCGGCGTCACGGTCTCGCTTTCGACGATCGTCGTCGGCGCGATCGTGTTCGCGATGGGCATCGGTGCGACGCGGGCGATGCAGCGCTGGCTCGAGAACCAGTTCCTGCCGACGACCACGCTCGATCCGGGCCTGCGCAACTCGATCACCACGGCGTCCGGCTATATCGGCTATATCGCGGCTGCGGCGATCACCGTCACGGCTGTCGGCCTCAGTCTGGAGCGCTTGACGCTGGTGGCGTCGGCGCTTTCGGTCGGTATCGGTTTCGGCCTGCAATCGGTGGTGTCGAATTTCGTTTCGGGCCTGATCCTGCTCTGGGAGCGGCCGATCCGGGTCGGCGATCAGGTGCTGGTCGGCGACGTCGAGGGCATCGTCAAGCGCATCAATGTCCGCTCGACGGAGATCGCGACCTTCGACCGGGCGACCGTGATCGTCCCGAACTCGAACCTGATCTCCGGCGTGGTGCGCAACCGCGTCCGCAACGACCGGACCGGGCGCGTGCTGATCGCGCTCACCGTGCCGCGCTCGCTGGATGCCGGCCAGGTGCGGGCGATGCTGTCCGAGGTTGCGTCGAACCATGGCGATGTCATGCAGAAGCCGCCGCCGGCCGTGATGTTCAAGAAGTTGGGCACCACGACGATGGATTTCGAGCTCGTCTGCGTGGTCGGCGATGTCGAGATCACCGGCCGGGTCAACAGCGACCTGAACTTCGCGATCCACAAGCGCCTTGCCGAGATGGAGCCGGCCGCCTCCGTGCCCGAATTGATGGTGCGCGGTCTCGAGGGCGTCGAGCACTCGCTTGGCAGCATCGCCGCGGCGGTCGGCCGGGGAGATGGTCCGCGCAGCCGCGCGAAACGGGAAGCGCCCGCTCCGGTGCGCCGCTCGCGCAAGCCGGTAGTGGCGGAGGAGCCCGAGGACGAGGAGGCCGAGGCTGCCACGCCTGCTCCCGCGCCCGAGCCCGCCAAGGACGACAGCAAGGAATGATCGGATGCCCAGCTTTCTGCGCCACATCGCGACTTCGCGCGCGATGACCTGCCCGGCGGCGCTTGCCGGCGCGCTTGCTCTCCTCGGCGTCGCCGGCTGCGCCGAGCCGCAGCGCCAGGGCCAACCGGCCTTCTATCGCGATCTCGGCTCGGCCTCGGCCCGTGTCGATACCGAGCAGGCGCGGGCGATGATCTCGGCCTACCGCCTCAATGCGGGCCTCGGCGCGCTGACGCTCGACCCGGCCCTCGTCGAGGCCGCCCAGCGCGAAGCGACCGTCATGGCCGGATCGGACAAGCCGGCACAGGCCGATGCGGTCAAGGCGCGCCTCGCGCGGGAAGGCCAGGCCGGAGCCGAAGCCAATCTCTCGGCCGGCTACCGCCGTCTCGCCGAGGCCTTCTCGGGCTGGCGGGATTCGCCCCAGCATGATCGCGTCATGAAGGACGCGAAGGCCAAGCGCATGGGCATCGCCACGGCCTATGCGCCCGGCTCGAAATATCAGGTCTACTGGGCGCTGATCGTCGCGCCATAGCCGGCAACAGCTCTGGTGGCGTCCGCCTTTGCCTGAGCAGCAAGCCTATGGACTGAGCGCCTATCCAGCCCGCAGCTTCATCCGCGACGCTCCCGCCAGTGGCTGTCAGCTGCCAAGCCCTCGGGCTCTTACCGAATGGTGCGGGTGCAGCTAGCCTGCTTCCCATGCCTCCGCGATCCCGCAAGCCGATCTCCCTTCCTGTCGAACAGGCCCGCCGCCTCTGGCTTCATGCCCAGCGGCTCGACCGGCGCGACCCTTTCGGGGCCGGGCCGGACGCCGCGTGCGCCGCGATCGAGCATCTCGGCTATGTCCAGATCGACACGATCAACGTGATCGAGCGCTGCCACCATCACATCCTCTATGCCCGCATCCCCGCCTATCGCCGGGCCGATCTCGCCCATCTGCAATCGGTCGGGAAGAGCGTCTTCGAGTACTGGACGCATGCGCTGGCCTACGTGCCCACCCGTGACATCCGTTATTTCCTGCCGGCGATGAAGGCGCATCGCGAGGAGCCGAAGCGCTGGTCGGCGGTCGGCGCCCGCGAGGAGACGCGCAAGCTGCTCCGCCGCATCCGCAAGGACGGCGCGCTGTCGATCCGCGATATCGAGGAGGACCTGATCGAGAAGGCGCATCTCTGGGCCAGCAAGAAGCCGTCCAAGGGGCTGCTGGAACGGGCTTTCTACGATGGCGAGCTCGCGATTTCGGCGCGAGCCGGCATGGTCAAGACCTATGAACTGTTCGACCGGCATTTCCAGTGGGAGAAGAAGCCGACTCCGGCGAGCGAGCGGCAGATCACGGCCTATCTGCTCGACCGGGCGCTCCGGGCGCAGGGGCTGGTCAGCCTCGATTCGATCTGCCATCTCGATGCGCCCTCGAAGAAGGTCGTGGCCGAACTGATCGCCGCCCGCGTCAAGCGCCGGGACCTCGTTCCGGTCGCCGTGGAAGGTGCCGGCAAGACGCAGCACTGGGCCGCTCCGGCCGCGCTGGAACCGCTTGCTGCGCCGGACGAAACGCTGATCCATATCCTCTCGCCCTTCGATCCGCTGATGATCCAGCGCAAGCGGGCGAAGCTCCTCCTCGACTATGCCCATGTCTTCGAGGCCTATCTGCCGAAGGAGAAGCGCGCCTATGGCTATTTCGGCCTGCCGGTGCTGGCGGGGGAACGGGTCGTCGCGGTGCTCGATCTGAAGACCGATCGGGCAGCCGGCAAGCTCCTGATGCAGCAATGGACCTGGCTCGAAGGCTGCGAGGCGCCGGCGCTGAAGATGGCGATCGAGGAAGAACTGCAGCGTTTCGAGCGCTTCCAGCTCGGGCAGAATGAGGCCGTGGCCGAGCCATTGCCCGAGATCACAGAAATGCCGGCTTGATCGTCGCTGTTGCCCGACAGGGGAGCAGGGGCACAAGGCCGGATGACGAGAATAGCGCGATCGGCGGTGTCTGCCCGCGACAGGGCCGCGGTCTGAGCCATGGAGGTCGCGCTCCCGGCACGGCCCTCGATGCCCGCTCCCGGCCTGCCGGTCGCCGTGATCCTGCATGCGGGGCTCCTCGCGTGGCTGGCTGCTTTCGCGGTTCAGAGCTTCGATCTGGCGCCGGTCACCGAGCAAAGCATCGAGGTCGAGTTGCAGACTCCCGAGGAGTTCGAAGCGCTGACCCGACCCAGGCGGCCGCCGATCGTTGCCATTCCCGCCCCGGCAGCACCGGTGCTGCCGGACGCTCTCCCGAAGCCGGATGAGCCTGCTCCAAATGCCTCGCCTGCTCCGGTCGAAGCAGACGGCATGATCCATCCGCCGCGCATGCTGTCGCAGCGGGTTCTGGCCGATCCGCGCAGCCGCGAGACCGTCGCGCTGCTGCCGCGGCTCGCACCGGACGAGCGCGTCGAACAGCTCTGCGGCCTGGAAGCGATGGGCCAGATCCATGACTGGCAGCGCAGCTTCGAGCCGGACCGGGTCACCGCCTATGCGCAGGCGGGCACGAAGCTCTCAGGCCGGGTCCTGACGGCGGAGGGCGCGGCCTTTCGCAGCAAGCGGAGCTGGTACGGCCTGCGCTTCGCCTGCACCGTCTCGGCCGATCTGAAGCGCGTCACGGCCTTCGCCTTCCATGTCGGCGAGCCGATCCCGAGGGAAAGCTGGGAGGCGCTCGGCCTGCCGGCCGTGCATTGAGCTTCAGGCGCCGAGCAGGTCGATCAGCGGCGGGATCAATGGCTCGTCGGCCGGCGGCATGGCCAGATCGCGCAACTTGCCGGGCCGGACCCATTTCAGAGCCTGGCCTTCGCGGGACATGGCCGTACCCTCCCAGCGCCGGCAGATATAGAGCGGCATCAGCAGATGGAATTCGGGATAGGCATAGCTCGCGAAGGTCAGCGGTGCGAGGCAGTTCTCCTTCACGGTGATGCCGAGTTCCTCGGAGAGCTCGCGGATCAGGGCCGGTTCCGGCCGCTCGCCGGGCTCCAGCTTGCCGCCGGGAAACTCCCACAGGCCCGCCAGCGCCTTGCCTTCGGGCCGCTGGGTGACGAGCACACGGTTATCGGCATCGATCAGAGCGCAGGCGACGACGAGGAGCAGCTTCACAGGAGAACTCAGTTGCCGGAGAGGATGACCTGGACGGGCTCGGTTTCCTTGCCCGTCAGCGTGACGCTGTCATAGACCGAGCCGCCCTCGCGCGAAAAGGCGGCCTCGTCTCCCCAGATCACCTGCGTGGTGAGGAAGTAGGTTCCCGGCGCGACCTTCTCGAAGACGAAGCGGCCGTTGGACTCCGCCTTGGTCGTGCGGGTGTACCGCGCATAGGCCGGGTCGACCTCGTCGTCGCGCGGATAGGCGCTGTGAGGGATGTATTTCCGCTTGCCGTAGAGATTGGCGAAGCGCTCGCGCGTGAAAGCCGTGGCCGGGATCAGGCGGACGACTTCGCCGGCCGCATTGACCACTGCCCCGCTCGGCTTGGTGCGGAAGGCGTGACCGGTGATGACGCCGTTGCCCGGCTTGTTGATGAAGGCCGCTTCCTCTGCCGAAAAGGCCATCGTCGCCGGTTGGCGCGTGGCCTGGCAGCCTGCCATGACGGCGCCGGCCAGGGCGGCCGCCGCGAAAATCCCGATCTTCATGACGTCCCCACCCTGCGTGGCGCCGTCGTGACGAGGAAGACGCCGGCCAGGATGATGCCGCCGCCGAGGACCTGCCGCAACTCCAGCGCCTCGTGCAGGACGACGACGCCGAGGATCACCGCCACGGTCGGGACGAGATAGCCGGTCATCGCCGCCCGGGTCGGGCCCGCGGCCCGGATCAGCCGCATGAACACCGTCACCGGAATGGCCGTGGCGACGACCCCGAGCATCAGCATCGCCGGCAGGTGGTTGCCGAGCGGCAGAAAGGCCGCCGGTCCGAGGATCGCGAGCGTCAGCGTCGTCGCGATCGCGCCGGAGAGCATCTGCTGGCCCAGCGCCAGCCGGGCCGGGTCGCCGGTCGCGGAGGGAACCGTCCGGACATAGATGTTGGCGGATGCATAGCTCAGCGTCGCCCCGATCATCGCCAAGACGCTGAGCGCGGTGCCGCCGCCCTCGAACAGGCGCGGCCCGATCAGCAGAGCGACGCCGGCCATGCCGAGCAGGATGCCGCCGAGCCGACGCCGGATCAGCCTCTCCTCCGAGAAGGCGAAATGAGCGATGAGTGCGACGACGAGAGGTCCCGCCGCCTGGATCATCGCTGCCGGACCGCTGGCGAGCTGCGTCAGCGCATAGGCGACCAGCACGTTCGGCAGCCAGCCATTGGTGGTGCCGAGGAAGATCCAGGGCAGGATCTCCGCCTTGCGCGGCAGCGGATTGCGCCCGCGCCACAGGCTCCAGAGCGACAGCGAGACCGCGCCGAGGATGCCGCGGCTGGCTGCGATGGTGAGAGCCGAGACGTCCCCGCTCATCAGCTTGATGAACAGATAGCTCGACCCCCACAGCAGGGAGCAGGTCAGCAGGTTGAAGGCGATGAAGCCGCGCCCGGGCTCCTGAGCCGGCGCAGCCTCAGGAGCGGTAGTCGCCATTGATCTCGACATAGGCCTTGGTGAGGTCGCAGGTCCAGACCGTGGCCTTGCCGCGCCCGATGCCGAGATCGGCGGTGATGACGATCGTGTCGCCCTTCATATACTCGGATACCGCGTGCTCATCATAAGAAGCAGCACGCGCCCCCTGCCTGGCCACGACGATATCGCCGAAGCCGATATCGAGCCTGTCACGGTCGGCCGGTTCGCCGGCCTTGCCGACGGCCATGACGACGCGGCCCCAATTGGCGTCCTCGCCGGCGATGGCGGTCTTGACCAGCGGCGAATTGGCGATCGAGAGCGCGACGCGCTTGGCCGAGCGGGCGGAGGCCGCGCCGGTGACGCGCACCTCGACGAATTTCCGCGCACCTTCACCGTCCTTGCAGACGAGATGGGAGAGTTCGAGCAGGATCGAATTCAGCGCGCGCTTGAAGCCGGAGAGCCTGTTGTCGTTGATCTCGGTGATCGCCGGCACGCCGCGCGCGGCCGCCTTGCCGGTGGCGAACAGCATGAGCGTGTCCGATGTCGAGGTATCGCTGTCGACGGTGACCGCGTTGAACGAGCCCTTCACGCCCTTGGAGAGCAGGGCCTGCAGCACGGGTGCGGCGATCGGCGCGTCGGTGAAGACGAAGGAGAGCATCGTCGCCATGTCCGGCGCGATCATCCCGGCGCCCTTGGCGATGCCGGCGATGACCACGTCCTTGCCGTCGATCTTGGCCTTGCGGGTCAGCGCCTTCGGGAAAGTGTCGGTGGTCATGATCGCGCGGGCGGCGTCGATCCAAGGCCCGTCGGTGGCACGTTTGGCGCAGTCGTCGAGCACGCCCTTGAATTTGGTCGCGTCGAGCGGCTCACCGATCACGCCGGTGGAGGCGATGAAGACTTCTTCAGGCTTGCAGCCGGCGGCCTTGGCGGCGATCTCGGCGGTGAGCTTGACGGCATCACGGCCTTTCAACCCGGTGAAGGCGTTGGCATTGCCGGAATTGACGACGACGGCGCGTGCCGAGCCCTGTTTCAGGTTCTCGCGGCACCAGTCGACCGGGGCGGAGGGGCATTTCGAGCGGGTGAAGACGCCGGCGACCTGCGTGCCCTGGTCGAGCAGCGCGAACCAGACGTCCTGGCGACCCTTGTAGCGGATGCCGGCCTCGGCGGTGGCGAAGCGCACGCCCGGCACGGCTGGAACCTTGGGCTGGCGCTTCGGCGCGAGCGGGGAAACGGGGACATCCTTGCCGGCCATCGGGCTTCCTCCAAATGAGGAGGCTGATCTGCCGTAGAGATCGTCAGAAAACAAGAGCGGCAGGCGAATCAAATAGCAGTTGCAACCTTCTTATTAATATTGCAACTTTAAGTTGCATGAAAGGCATGCTTAGGGAGGCGACATGTCGGATACTTTGCTGACGCCCGAGATCGCACGAGCACAGAAGAAACTGGAAGAAGCCATAGGCCACGCCGTCGGCGTTCTCGGCAAAGAGAACAAGGACGTTCTGCCGAAGGGGTGCACCTGGCAATGCTGGGTCGAAATCGGGCCAGATGGCAGGCCCGTGGTCAAATGCGGCATCAAATGCGGCTGAATGCTTAAAGACCATGCCGGCCGCGTAGCGGCCGGCATGGGCAAATCAGTTCTTCTTCGGCTCGGCCGGCTTGGCGGCGTCCGGAGCAGGGGTCGCCGGCGCCGCCGGCTTGTCGAGGCGCTCGACCTTGGCCTTCTCGCGCATGGCGAGGACGAGATCCTGCTGGGCCTTGCGCTCGAGATACTGGTCGATCTGCGGCTTCACGGCGGCGAAATCCGGCAGCGGCTTCGAGCGCTTGTCCTCGAGCTTGATGACGTGCCAGCCGAACTGGCTCTTCACCGGCTCGGAAATCTCGCCCTTCTTCAGCTTGAAGGCGGCTTCGGCGAATTCCGGCACCATGCGATCCTTGGTGAACCAGCCGAGATCGCCGCCCTCCTTGCCGGAGCCCGGGTCCTTGGAGAGCTCGGCCGCGACCTTGGCGAAATCCTCGCCCTTCTTCAGCCGCTCGACCGCAGCCTTGGCCTGCGCCTCGTCCTCGACGAGGATGTGGCGGGCATGGGCCTCCTCCTCGGGGGTCATCGCCTTGGTGGTGTCGTCGAAGAGCTTCTTCGCGGCATCGGCCGTGACGGCCTTCTTGCCTTCGCGCGTCAGGTATTCGTCGAGCAGCACCTTCTCGCGGTAATAGGCGAGGCGGGCGGCGAAATCGGGGGTATCGCCGATCTTGGCCTCGGCCGCGGCCCTGGCGCCGAGCTTGAGGTCGACGAGATAGTTCACGACCTCGTCGCGCTTGCGCTCCTCGGGGAGCTGGGCGAGCCGCTCGCCGAGATCCTCGGTCGCGAGCTGGACGTCCTTTTCGGTAATGGCGATGCCATCGACCTTGGCGACGACCTTGTCCGCCTGGGCGAAGGCCGGTGCCGCCAGCAGCGTGAAACCGAGGACGGCGATGAAACGGGCTGAGTTCATGAATGACGGCCTTTCGTCGGAAACCGAGGCGGTTTGGCGGCTGCACTGCCCGATGAACGCGGCAAAGGCAAGGCGGTTCAAGCGATTGCGCCGGCCGATCACGCAGCTTTGCGCTGCCCCCGATGCCGCAGCGGCGGATGATCTGAAGTGCAGGCTCTTGGAAGCGGAGCGAAAAAACCCCACATCCGGAGCCGAATTCACTTGCCGTTTCGCTGCCAATAGGACGAAACGCACGCTGGACCCTGCCCGCGCTCGCGTCTAAACACGCGGTCGCAATTCGAGAATACCCGAGCTTTCGGTTCGCGCGCGACAACGCTACGCGCCGAGCGGAAGCTTGAAGCATCACCTGAAAGGCCCAACATGCTTGGCGCGCTCGCAAAGAAACTCTTCGGCTCGTCGAACGACCGCCGCGTCAAGGGCTACCAGCCCCGCGTCGCCGCGATCAACGCGCTGGAGACAGAGGTCGCCGCGCTGAGCGACGAGGCGCTCAAGGCGCGTACCGAGGAGTTCAAGCAGCAGATCGCCGCCGGCAAGAAGCTCGATGATCTGCTGGTGCCCGCCTTCGCCACGGTGCGCGAGGCGGCCAAGCGCGTGCTCGGCCAGCGGCCCTACGACGTCCAGCTCGTCGGCGGCATGGTGCTGCACGAGGGCGCCATCGCCGAGATGAAGACCGGCGAAGGCAAGACGCTGGTCGCGACGCTGCCGACCTATCTCAACGCGCTCGAAGGCAAGGGCGTCCACGTCGTCACCGTCAACGACTACCTCGCCCGGCGCGACGCCGAGTGGATGGCGAAGCTCTACAACTTCCTCGGCCTGACCGTCGGCATCATCGTGCACGGCCTCGATGACGAGGAGCGTCAGCGCGCCTATGCCTGCGACATCACCTACGGCACGAACAACGAGTTCGGCTTCGACTACCTGCGCGACAACATGAAATACGACGTCGCGCAGATGAGCCAGCGCGGCCACCATTTCGCGATCGTCGACGAGGTCGATTCGATCCTGGTCGACGAAGCCCGCACGCCGCTGATCATCTCCGGCCCGCTCGACGACAAGTCGGACCTCTACGTCTCGATCGACAAGGTCCTGCCGAGTCTCGTCCCGGCCGACTACGAGGTCGACGAGAAGCAGCGCACGGTGGCGCTGACCGAGGCCGGCAACGATCATATCGAGGAGCTGCTGCGCGAGGTCGGCATCCTGACCGAGGGCGATCTCTACGACGCGCATAACGTCACGCTGGTCCATCACGTCAACCAGGCATTGCGCGCCCATTCGCTGTTCACGCGCGACAAGGACTATATCGTCCGCAACGACGAGGTCGTGATCATCGACGAGTTCACCGGCCGCATGATGCCGGGCCGGCGCTATTCGGAAGGCCTGCACCAGGCGCTGGAAGCCAAGGAGCACGTCACCGTCCAGCCCGAGAACGCGACGCTGGCCTCGATCACCTTCCAGAACTATTTTCGCCTCTACGCCAAGCTTGCCGGCATGACCGGCACGGCGGCGACCGAGGCCGACGAATTCTTCCAGATCTACAAGCTCGAGGTTGTCGAGATCCCGACCAACGTCCCGATCTCCCGCAAGGACGAGGACGACGAGGTCTACCGCACCTTCGAGGAGAAGGTGCGCGGCGTCATCCGCGAGATCCAGGCCGCGCAGGCCAACGGCCAGCCGCTGCTGGTCGGCACGACCTCGATCGAGCGCTCGGAGCTCATCGCCGAGATGCTGGAGAAGGAGGGCTACAAACTTCTCGACTTCACCGATCCGACGGCGCTGGAGCCGGTCTATGCCGCGGCTCGCGAAGGCAAGACGGTCAAGGCCTTCGCCGTGCTGAACGCCCGCTTCCACGAGCAGGAAGCCTATATCGTCGCGCAGGCCGGCGTGCCCGGCGCGATCACCATCGCCACCAACATGGCCGGCCGCGGCACCGACATCCAGCTCGGCGGCAATGCCGAGATGCGGATCTCCCATGATCTCGCCGGCCTGGAGGAAGGTCCGGAGCGCGACGCGAAGGCCGCCGCCATCCGCGCCGAGGTCGCCGAATTCAAGCAGCGCGTGCTCAAGTCGGGCGGGCTCTACATCGTCGGCACCGAGCGCCACGAGAGCCGGCGCATCGACAACCAGCTGCGCGGCCGCGCCGGCCGCCAGGGCGACCCCGGCCGTTCGAAATTCTTCCTGTCGCTGCAGGACGATCTGATGCGCATCTTCGGTTCCGACCGGATGGACGGCATGCTGACCAAGCTCGGCCTCAAGGAGGACGAGGCGATCGTCCACCCCTGGATCAACAAGGCGGTCGAGAAGGCCCAGGGCAAGGTCGAGGCGCGCAACTTCGACATCCGCAAGAACATCCTGAAATACGACGACGTCATGAACGACCAGCGCAAGGTCGTGTTCGAGCAGCGTCGCGACTTCATGCGCCAGGCGAGCGTGCGCGAGACGATCGACGACATGCGCCATGGCGTGGTCGAGGATGTCGTCGCCCGCCATATCCCGGAGGAGGCCTATCCCGAGCAGTGGGACAGCGCCGGCCTCAAGCAGGAGGTGATCCAGCACCTCAACCTCGATCTCCCGATCGAGGAGTGGACCAAGGAAGAAGGCATCGCCGACAGCGAGATCCGCGAGCGCATCCGCAAGCTCGCCGACGAGGATTATGCCGGTCGCATCGAGCGCAACACCGAAGAGGTCATGACCTATGTCGAGAAGCAGGTGCTGCTGCAGTCGCTCGACCATCTCTGGCGTGAGCATCTGGTCACGCTCGACCACCTGCGCCAGGTGATCGGCTGGCGTGGTCTTGCCCAGCGCGACCCGCTGCAGGAATACAAGCAGGAGGCCTTCGAGCTGTTCGACGGGCTGATCGGGCATCTGCGCCAGCAGGTCACCGGCCATCTCTCGCGCATCGAGGTGCGTTTCGACCAGCCCGAGGATCAGGCGCCGGGCCAGGTGCAGGACGGCGCCGGCTCGGGCTTCGGGGATTATAGTGGCGGCGGCGTGCAGTTTGCCGCGACGGATGCCGATGTCGCGGTGCTCGACCGCAACCCGGATGATCCCGAAAGCTGGGGCAAGGTCGGCCGCAACGAGCCCTGTCCCTGCGGCTCGGGCAAGAAGTTCAAGCACTGCCACGGCCAGTTCGCCTGAGGCATTACCGCCCTGATACCTCCCGATGCCCGGCCCCGCGCCGGGCATCGTCGTTTTGGGGTTCGCAACGAGGCGTCGAATGCCTCACCCGGTCGCAGATTCCGGTTTCTTCGCTACGCGAAGCCCGGAATGGCAATCGTCCTGCGCCGGATCGACGCACGGATTGTTAGGGTCATGTTTACGCCTCGGTAACACTCTTCTTTCCAATTGGGTCGCGATGAGAGGAGATGAGACCATGTTCAAGACAGCGCTTTCGGCCGCCTGCCTCGCCATTCTGGCGAGCACGGGCGTAGAGGCGGCGAGCCCGAAATCCTTGGGCCAGTTCGGCGACTGGAACGCAGCCACTTACGCGAAGGGCGATCTGGCGCGCTGCTTCATCATGAGCAAGCCTTCGTCCGAAGAGCCATCCAATTTGCGTCACGGCGACGTTTTCTTCTTCGTGCAGACCGGCGAAAAGGCTACCGATACGGAATCGAGCTTCCAGACGGGTTACGACTTCGCCCGGAACTCGGTGGTCACGGTCACGATCGGCGATGACAGCTTCCGCATGCTGACCGAGGGCAGCAATGCCTGGCTCGAACGGCTGGAGCGCGAGCCGGCGCTGCTCGCGGCGATGCGGGGCGGGAGCAGCATGACGCTCGAAGCGCGCTCGCTGCGCGGCAACGTCACCAGCTATACCTTCTCGCTCGCGGGCGTGACCGCGGCCTCGCGCATGCTGGCGCGCTGCGATACCGACGCGACACAGAGCTGACGCCGATTTCGACGGTGAGGCGCCATGGGCGACTCACCGTTGCCGGCGCGGCTTGCATCCGGCCGCCGCAACCGCCAGTTTGACGCCTGCATAGCAGGATGGCGCATCGGCGTCGCTGGGGGACGAGATGGAACTGTCGGGCTTCAACATCGCCGTGATCGTCATCGTGGCGCTGGTCATCCTGACGATCGCGCGCGGCGTCCGCACCGTTCCGCAAGGCTACAACTACACCGTCGAGCGTTTCGGGCGCTATTCGCGGACGCTGAGCGCGGGCCTCGGGCTGATCGTGCCCTATATCGATCGCATCGGCCACAAGGTGAATGTCATGGAGCAGGTGCTCGACATTCCCTCGCAGGAGGCGATCACCAAGGACAATGCCGGCGTGCGCATCGACGCGGCCGCCTTCTACCAGGTGCTCGACGCCGCCAAGGCCTGCTACGAGGTGTCGTCGCTCAACGACGCGCTGATGGTCCTGACCATGACCAATATCCGCACCGTCGTCGGCTCGATGGACCTCGACCAGTTGCTGTCGCATCGCGACGAGATCAACGAGCGGCTGCTGCGGGTGATGGATGCCGCCGCCTCGCCCTGGGGCGTCAAGGTCACGCGCATCGAGATCCGGGACATCCTGCCGCCGGCCGATATCGCCGGCGCGATGAACCGGCAGATGAAAGCCGAGCGCGAGAAGCGCGCCGCGATCCTCGAAGCGGAAGGCCTGCGCCAGGCCGAGATCCTCAAGGCCGAGGGTCAGAAGCAGTCGCAGATCCTCGCCGCTGAGGGCCGCAAGGAATCGGCGCTGCGCGACGCCGAGGCGCGCGAAAGGCTGGCGCAGGCCGAAGCAACCGCGACCGCCATGGTCTCGGAGGCGATCAGCCGCGGCGATATCCAGGCCGCCAACTTCCTGATCGCCGAACGCTATACCGACGCTTTGAAGGCGATCGCGTCGAGCCATAACAGCAAGGTCGTGATCGTGCCGATCGAGGCCGCCTCGCTGGCCGGCACGGTCGGCGGCATCGCACAGCTCACCAAGGCGGTGTTCGGCGAGGATGCGGCTGCGCAGCGCCGTAATGGAGCTGGCTCGGTGCCATCCTCCGGCCGTCCGGGCGCCTGACCGGAGGCTGCCATGCTCGACTGGTTCGTGAATCTGGGCGGCTGGAGCTGGGCCATTCTCGGGCTCGTGCTGGTCGGCGGAGAGATGCTGGCGCCCGGCATCTTCCTGATCTGGCTGGGTCTTGCCGCCCTTCTCACCGGCGTGATCGTCGGACTGTTCGGTATCGGCTGGCAGGCGGCGATGCTGGCCTTCGCCGTGCTCGCCGCGGCAAGCGTGCTTGCGGGGCGCCTGCTGACGCGCCGGAAGGGCGAGGAGCCGGACGCGGCGACCGGGCTCAACGACCGCGGCCGCCAGCTGATCGGCCGGGTTTTCCGGCTTGAGGCCACGATGACCGGCGGCGAGGGACGGGTGCGTGTCGGCGATTCGTCCTGGCGGATCGTCGGTCCGGAATTGCTGGCGGGAACCGAGATCAAGGTGGTGCGGGTCGAGGGCTCGACGCTCGTCGTCGAGAAGGCTTGACGCGCGCCATGAGGTTTTTGCATCCGTCGCGACGTTTTTCGCGATAGCGTTGCGTCCAGGGCGTTGGCCTCTGACGCTGCGGGGACTATAGCAACCGCTCCTCCAAGAGCGCGCCGTCATGACCAGCCCCAGCGAACGCCTTTCCCTTCCGAAGGACCGCATCAAGGTCCTGCTGCTGGAAGGTATCAACGATTCCGCCGTCGAACTGCTGCAGCAAGCCGGCTACAGCAATCTGGAACGGCTGCCGAAGGCGCTCGACCGCGAGGGCCTGCTCAAGGCGATCCAGGGCGTCCACGTCCTCGGTATCCGCTCGCGCACCCAGCTCACGCCGGAGATCTTCGCCGGAGCCGACCGGCTCTTCGCCGTCGGCTGCTTCTCGGTGGGGACGAACCAGGTCCATCTCGACGCGGCGCGGTTGCGCGGCGTGCCGGTCTTCAATGCGCCCTTCTCGAACACGCGCAGCGTTGCCGAACTCACCATCGGCGAGATCGTCATGCTGTTGCGCCGGATTCCCGACCGCTCCCGCTCCGCCCATGACGGCGGCTGGGACAAGTCGGCCAACGGCTCCTTCGAGGTGCGCGGCAAGACGCTCGGCATCATCGGCTACGGCAATATCGGCAGCCAGCTTTCGACGCTGGCCGAGGCGATGGGCATGCGTGTGATCTATCATGATCACACCGACCGGCTGCGGCACGGCAACACCGAGCCGACGAAGAGCCTGAACGCCCTGCTCGGCGCGGCCGACATCGTCTCGCTGCACGTGCCGGAGACGCCGCAGACCGCGGGCATGATCGGCGTGGCGCAGGTCGCCAAGATGAAGAAGGGCGCCTATCTCATCAACAATTCGCGCGGTACCGTCGTCGATCTGGATGCGGTCGCGGCGGCGCTGAAGAGCGGCCATCTGGCAGGCGCTGCGGTCGACGTCTTCCCGGTCGAGCCAGCTTCCAATGCCGAGCGTTTCGTCACGCCGCTGCAGGGGCTCTCGAACGTGATCCTCACCCCGCATATCGGCGGCTCGACCGAGGAAGCGCAGGAGCGCATCGGCGCCGAGGTCGCGCGCAAGCTCGTCGATTACTCCGATGTCGGCTCGACGGTGGGCGCGGTCAATTTCCCGCAGGTCCAGTTGCCGGCCCGCGCCATCGGCACGCGCTTCATCCATGTCCAGCGCAACGTGCCGGGCATGCTGCGGCGGCTCAACGACGTCTTCGCCAGCCGGCAGGTCAACATCGCCGCCCAGAACTACCAGACCGACGGCGAGGTTGGCTATGTCGTGATGGAGGCGGACGGCGTCTCGAGCGCCGTGGCGCGGGACATCCTCAAGGATATTCGCGCGCTCGACGGCACGATTCGCGCCCGCCTGCTCCACCAGCGCGATTGAGCCTCAGGCCGGTTTCTTCGCCTTGGCGCCGGGCTTGATTGGCGTCTGGGCCGCGACGGGGTCGCTGGCCGGGAAGGTGTCCTTCAGCGCGCGATTGAGCTCGGCGTCCTTGCCGTGCTCGCGCGCGGCCCGGCGCTGCTCCTTCTGCTCCTTGCGCAGGCTTTCCTTGGCAGGGTTGGCGGTGGCGGTCATGGTCGTTCCCTTCGGCATGGCTGGTTCCTGCGATCAACGCGGCAGGGCCGAGCCCGTTCCGCCAGAACGTCAGCGCAGGCGCGCCATGACGAAGCGGGCCGCCCTCTGGACCGGGCGACCCAGCCTTCCCATCTGGTGAAGCCCAAGCCTTCCCCGCCGGCCTCCTTCCGGCGCCAGCCAGCAGGGGCCGTCATGGTCGCGATCTCCGTCCTCGATCTCGTTCCCGTCGTCGAAGGGGAGGGGCCGCGCGAGGCGCTCAAGAAATCCATCGACCTGATCCGCCATGCCGAGCGGCTCGGCTACACCCGCTACTGGGTGGCCGAGCATCACAACATGGTCGGCATCGCCAGCGCCGCGACCTCGGTCGTCATCGGCCAGCTCGCGGCCGCGAGCAGCACAATCCGGGTCGGCGCCGGCGGCATCATGCTGCCGAACCATTCCCCGCTCGTCATCGCCGAGCAGTTCGGCACGCTGGAGGCTCTGTTTCCGGGGCGCATCGATCTTGGTCTCGGCCGCGCGCCCGGCACCGATCAGCTCACGCTGAGGGCCCTGCGTCGGAGCCCGATGTCATCGGACAGCTTCCCGCAGGACGTGCTCGAATTGCAGGCGCTGTTCGCGCCGGCAGGGCCTAACCAGGCGATCCGCGCCGTGCCGGGCGAAGGGCTTGAGGTCCCGCTCTGGATTCTCGGATCGAGCCTGTTCGGGGCGCAGCTCGCCGCCGAGCTCGGGCTGCCCTACAGCTTCGCCTCCCATTTCGCACCGGATGCGCTGATGCAGGCGCTCGCGGTCTATCGCGAGCGTTTCAAGCCGTCCGAGCAGCTCGCGACGCCCCATGCGATGCCGGGCATCAATGTCGTGGCGGCGGAGACGGACGAGGAGGCACGCCATCTCGCGACCTCGCTGCAGCAGCGCTTCGTTGGCATGGTCCGGGGCGCGCGCGGCAAGCTCCAGCCGCCGATCGAGGATATCGAGCAGTACTGGTCGCCGGCCGAGAAGGCGCATGTCTCCGGGATGCTGCGCTATGCCTTCATCGGCTCGCCGGAAACGCTGAAGCGTTCGCTCGGGGCCTTCGTGCGCGAGACCAGAGCCGATGAAATCATGATCACGGCGCCGATCTTCGATCACGAGAAGCGCAAGCGCTCCTATGAGCTCGTCGCGGAGATTGCAGCCGACCTGAAGAGGTAGCGGGGACTGCTGCCCACCAACTGCGTGAGGGAGTGGAACGGTCGGCAGCAAGCGAGTCTATTACTATTGAAACTCATTTGCATGATTAATGCAAATGAGAATGATTTTCTTCTTGTCGGTTTTGCAATTGGCGGTCGGCATTGCTATGGCAAGGCATGAGCGAAACCGACCGGCGCATTGCCGTTTTCGAGAGCCAGTTGAAGGGGGCCGGGCTGCGCATGACGCAGCAGCGGCGGCTGATCCTGCGCGTGCTGGCGGAAGCCGACGACCATCCCGATGCGAAGGGGATATTCACCCGCGCTTTCGCGCATGACCCGACCCTGTCGCTCTCGACCGTCTATCGGACGATGAAGGTGCTGGAATCGCAGGGCGCGATCGAGCGCCATGCCTTCGAGGACGGCATCTCGCGCTACGAGCATGCCGACCAGGAGCATCATGACCACCTGATCGATGTCGATTCGGGCGAGGTCATCGAGTTCTCCTCGGATGCGATCGAGGAATTGCAGCGGCGGATCGCGGCCGAGCTCGGCTATGAGCTCGTGCGCCATCGGCTGGAGCTCTACGGACGCAAGAAGCAGCCGGCACGCCGAGGCGGCCGCAAGGCTTCTTGATCCGTCGGCTCAGCCGTCGACGACGTCGTTATATTCGGGGTGCTTCGCGATCCAGCCCTTGAGGAATTCGCAGCGGACCACGGCCTTGCGCTTGCTCGCCCGCAGCAGTTCGAAGACGCCCTTCGCCAGCTTCGAGCCGACACCCTGCCCTGAGAGTTCAGCGGGCACTTCGGTGTGGATCAGCACAAGTCGCTCGCCGTCGCGGCGATAGGCGACGAGCGCAGTGCCGCCGTCGAGCGATAGTTCGAAACGGCTTTGTTCGGCGTTCTCGACCACGTCCATGAGATCGCTCCTTCAGGTCAGCCTTGTGGAGTTACCCTTGCGCTTCAGCGCGCCAGGGATAGCTCCAGGTTTCGGTGAGCGCCTTGCCACCGCTGCGCAGGAAGGCGCGCATCTCGGCGAGCTGGCCGGGCTCGACCACGACGTCGATGAAAGCGCGGAAGCCCTCGGTCTTGCGGTTCGGCACGATGAAGGCGCGGTCGATCCGGCCATAGGCGATCGAGGGCACGATCTCGACCTTCTCGGGCTGCTTGAGATGGTAGTCGAGATCGCCGCCGGCGAAGTCGATGATGAAGCGGCGCGAGCCGTCGGTGACCGGCTCGCCGGAGCCCAGCGCCTTGGGCTTGGCCTGGTAGGTGTTGACGACACGCCCGCCCGGATGCAGGTCACTGGAATCGAGCATCGAGATCAGCTTGTAGCCGAAGGAGAACTCCTTGCCGGGCTCCAGCGGCGTCTTCGGCGCCCAGAGCGCGACGATATTGTCGTTGGTCTCGTCGGTCGTCGGCATCTCGATCAGTTCGACGACGCCCTCGCCCCAGTCACCCTGAGGCTCGATCCAGTAGGACGGCCTCAACTCATAGGAGAGGTCGAGGTCCTGGTAGTGTTCGAAGGTGCGGTCGCGCTGCATCAGGCCGAAGCCGCGCAGGTTGCGCTCGACGAAGGAGGAGACGGCCTGCTGCTTCGGATTGCGCAGCGGGCGCCAGATCCATTCGCCGCTGCTGGAATGGATCATCAGCCCGTCGGAATCATGCAGCTCGCTGCGGAAATCGTCGAAGAAACGGCGGTCGTTCTCGCCGGTGAAGAACATCGAGGTCAGCGGCGCGAGGCCGAGCTTCTCGATGGGTGCGCGCGGATAGAGGGTCGCGGCGACCTCCATGACGGTATCGAGATCGGGATAGATGGTGAAGCGATAGGCGCCGGTCACGGCCGGCGAATCGAGCAGGGTGTGGATGATGATGCGCTCGGCATTGGCTGCCGGCTGCTCGATCCAGAACTCGCGAAAAACCGGGAATTCCTCGGCTGTCGTGCCGGCGCCGATCGCCAGGCCGCGCGCCGAGAGGCCGTAACGCTGGCCGCGGCCGAGCACCCGGAAATAGCTCGCGCCGATGAAGGAGATCAATTCGTCGAAAACGCGGGGGTCGTTGAGCGGATAATGCAGGCGGAAGCCGGCGAAGCCGAGATTGACCGGCAGCGGCTTGTCGAACTTGACCCGGCCGTAGTCGAACAGGTTTGCCGCATAGGGCACCGGCATCGGCACGCCGTCGCGCACGACGTTGACCGTGACCGGCCGGGTGAAGAGGAAGCCCGGATGGAACATCTGCATGCGGAAGGGCGAGCCGTTCTGCGCCAGCAGGGCCCGTTCCGGCCGGAAGCGGATGTCGCGCCAGGAATCGTAGTCGAGCTTCGCCAGCGCCTCCGGCAAGGGAGCGATCGGCTCGTAGGGGACCGCGGAGATCTCGCGGGCGCGGCGCTGCACGTCCTCGAAGCCGAAGCGGGGCTGCGGCGCGGCGTTCTGCGGAGCCGGCGGTGGCTGCGGGCCCTGCTGCTGAGGCTGGGGCTGCTGGGCCATGAGGACGGAGGGCGCCACCGAGAGGCAGAGCGCGGCTGAAAGTCCGCCCAGGACGCGGCGGCGATCTGTCGTGGTCATAAGTGGTCCGTGTTCCCTCGCGCGGCTCGCGAAACATCTGCGGCAGCCGAGACTTAAGGCCATCAAATGGGGCCGGTCTAGGGCATCCGCCATTGACAGGAGATGAACATCCCGCAACCTTTGCGGCCGGCCGGATGCGGCCAGCCGCTCGCGCCCCGAAAGGGCAAGGTGAACGCATCCAGATGAGGCCCATCCTGATCCCGATCGACTCGTGGACGGATATCGGCAAGGCGAGCCCCGATCACGACCGTCCGCAGCGAAAAGGATCACGACGATGCGTAGCTTTCGCGATGCGAAGCTGATGGCCAGGAGCCTGCGCGACACCATGGCCGCCCGGCAGGTGCCGCTTTCCCACGCCGAGACCCTCGAGATCGTGGCGCGCCAGTTCGGCTATGACGACTGGAACGTGCTCGCGGCGAAGATTGGCGAGGGCGCGCCCGCGGCGCCGCCAGAGAAGCCGGCGGAGGCGGTTCGCCTCCAGATGGGGATTCCGATCCTCCGGATCTTCGACGAGGCCAAGGCGAAGGAGTTCTATCTCGGCTTCCTTGGCTTCGCGATGGACTGGGACCATCGCTTCGGGCCGAACATGCCGCTCTATATGCAGGTGTCGCGCTCCGGCCTGCAGCTCCATCTCTCCGAGCATCATGGCGATGCCAGCCCGGGCTCGACCGTCTTCGTCTGGATGGAGGGCGTCGATGCCTATCGCGCCGAGCTGATCGGGAAGCGCTACACCTATTCCAAGCCCGGTATCCAGGAGGAGGGACCGGGCGGCCGGACGCTCGAAGTGCCCGACCCGTTCGGCAACAGAGTCCGCTTCTGCGAGAAGCGCGACTAACTCATAGCCGGCGAAGGGCTTTTTCCGGTTAACCCGTCCCCGAACGGACGCGGATCGGCCTTGCAAAAAAATGCGGCTCCGGGCGCATAAAACACTTGTGGTCGGGGGCGAGCGTCCGTATATCGCGTTCACCCAATTCGCACGTGCCTGTGGCCGCGTGCTGGTCGGTGGGCATCCGGACAAGAGGCCGGACAGCCGCCAGGGGTTGGAGGACGGATGGAGGGGATGGACATCCCTCAAATCACGCCTCCCAGTCTCCGCAAGGAGATTGTTCCCCGACACAGACCGGCAGCCGGAGGCAAAACCGGCGAACCCCGAATCTCCACGGGGGACGCAGCTTAAAGCAACGACGGAGCGGGCTTTTTTGGTCTCGCCGGCTTTCCACAGGCCGGCACCGAAGAGGCTTGTCCTTCATTGCCGGCCGTGCGGGGTCTTCCCCAATCGAACGGTGTTTCGGGTCCGGACGGCTCGTCCGTTGTAGCAGGCGTCTCCACAGCGCCGCGCGACAGCGACGATTCACTCCGGCGATACATCGCATCGACGCCGCTTGCGTCGTAGGGGAGTCGCGTCTCATGACCGACCGCATCCGTGAGTTTCTTCGTACCCGACGTGAGGACGGGCCCTGCGTCGTCATCGACACCGATGTCGTGCGCGAGAACTATCATGCCTTCGCCCGTGCGCTGCCCGACACCCGCGTCTTCTACGCGGTGAAGGCCAACCCGGCGCCGGAGGTGCTCGCGCTGCTGGCCCGTCTCGGCTCCTGCTTCGACTGCGCTTCGGTCGTCGAGATCGAGCTCGCGCTCGCCGCCGGCGCCACGGCTGACCGCATCTCCTTCGGCAACACCATCAAGAAGGAGCGCGACGTCGTGCGCGCCATGGAGCTCGGCGTGCGCCTGTTCGCCGTCGACTGCACGGCCGAGGTCGAGAAGGTCGCCCGTTCCGCCGAGAAGACCGGCACCAAGGGCGCGCGCATCTTCTGCCGCATCCTCTGCGACGGTGCCGGCGCCGACTGGCCGCTCTCGCGCAAGTTCGGCTGCGTGCCCGAAATGGCCGCGGACGTGCTCGAGCACGGCCATCGCATGGGCCTCCTGGCCTATGGCATTTCGTTCCATGTCGGCTCGCAGCAGGCGAACGTGAACGCCTGGGATTCGGCCCTGGCCTCGGCCTCGGCGATCTTCAAGGAATGCGCCACCCGCGGCATCGGCCTGTCGATGGTCAATCTCGGCGGCGGTTTCCCGGCGCGTTACCTGAAGCCGATTCCGGGCGTGCCGTCCTATGGCGATGCGATCTTCCGGGCGCTGTCGAAGCATTTCGGCAACCAGCTGCCCGAGACGATCATCGAGCCGGGCCGCGGCATGGTCGGCGAAGCCGGCCTGATCGAGGCCGAGGTCGTGCTGATCTCGAAGAAGGCCGAGTCGGATGAAGTCCGCTGGGTCTATCTCGATATCGGCAAGTTCAACGGTCTCGCCGAGACCATGGACGAGGCGATCCGCTACCCCATCCGCACCGTGCGCGATGGCGATGCGACCGTCCCGTGCGTGCTCGCCGGCCCGACCTGCGACTCGGTCGACGTCATGTACGAGAAGACCCCGTACATGCTGCCCTTCTCGCTGGAGATCGGCGACAAGGTGCTGATCGAGGGCACGGGCGCCTATACGACGACCTATTCGGCGGTCGCCTTCAACGGCTTCCCGCCGCTGAAGCAGTACGTCATCTGACGTCGGAGGGAACGCGAGTTCCCTCCTGATCCAATCGGGTCCGGCGAAGCGCCCTGCCGCAAGGCAGGCTGTCCGACGCTAAGTCGGGTGGAGCGTTCGTATCTCCAGAACGGAGGTATGGGCGTGGCTCCCGCCGGACCCCTCTTCCCCACATCGTTCCATTGTGGCCGCGCGCGAGCGTGGCGCCGGGTAGGCCCATGAGGATGGGCGCTCCGGCCGGAGGTGCGTCATGATCACGATCCGCGACGAGGTCGCCAACGACATTCCCGCCCGCGAGGCGCTGCTCGACCGTTGCCTGGGCGAGCGCCGCACCGCCAAGTCGAGCGAGCGCCTGCGCGAGGGCCGCCTGCCGGCGCAGGGCCTGGCCCTGACGGCCGAGCGTGCCGGCGAACTGCTCGCGACGGTCCGCCTTTGGCATGTGGAAGCCAATGGCGTGCCGGCGCTGCTGCTCGGCCCGCTCGCGGTCAAGCCGGAGCTGCAGGGTGAGGGGCTCGGCAAGGCGATGATGCGCGAGGCGCTCTGGCGGGCGGCCTGCCGTGGGCATGGCGCCGTCATCCTCGTCGGCGATGCGCCCTACTACGCCCGCTTCGGCTTCGATCCGGCGCTGACGCGCGATCTCGCCATGCCTGGCCCGGTCGAGCGCGAGCGTTTTCTCGCGATCGAACTGCGCGAGGGCGCACTTGATCACGCGCGCGGCGTGCTAGTCGCCACCGGCGTTGCCATCCCCGCAGCCTTCGAAGCGGACGAGGTGGCGCGGGCCGCCTGACCCTTCCGACCCATCGTCATCGCGCCGTCATCGCCCGGCGCTTTCCATGCGTTTCACCCGCATGGGAGGCGTCCCCGGCGATTGACGGCGCGATTTTGCGCCCATACGACCCTTTTGAGCTTTTTTACCCCCAGAACCCAGGAGTTACAGAGAATGACGAATTGGCCCGTCTACGGCGAGATCACCGGCCCGATCGTGATGATCGGTTTCGGCTCGATCGGCCGCGGTACGCTGCCGCTGCTCGAACGGCACTTCAAGTTCGACAAGAGCCGCTTCGTCGTCATTGCTCCCGATGATTCCAATCGCCACCTCCTCGACGAGCGCGGCATCCGCTTCATCCAGGAAGCCGTCACCATCGAGAACTACAAGACGATGCTGGAGCCGCTGCTGACCGCCGGCGGCGGACAGGGTTTTTGCGTCAATCTCTCCTGCGACACCGGCTCGCGCGACATCATGGAGTTCTGCTCCAGTCTCGGCGCGCTTTATATCGACACGGTCAACGAGCCTTGGCTCGGCTTCTATTTCGACGAGAGCAAGGGCCCGGCCGAGCGCTCGAACTATGCGCTGCGCGAGATGACGCTCGCTGCCAAGCGGGCGCGCCCGACCGGCACGCCGACGGCCGTCTCCTGCTGCGGCGCCAATCCCGGCATGGTCTCCTCGCTGGTGAAGCGGGCGCTGACCAACCTCGCCGCCGATATGCGTCTCAACGCGACGCAGCCGAACACCCGCGAGGAATGGGCGGCGCTGATGCAGCGCGTCGGCGTCAAGGGCATCCATATCGCCGAGCGCGACACGCAGCGTTCGAAGAACCCCAAGCCGCCGGGCGTCTTCGTCAACACCTGGTCGGTCGAAGGCTTCATCGCGGAAGCCGTGCAGCCGGCCGAACTCGGCTGGGGCACCCATGAGAAGTGGATGCCGGCGAACGCCCATGGCCACGAGACCGGCTCGCAGGCGGCGATCTACCTGATGCAGGCTGGCGCCGAGACCAAGGTCCGGAGCTGGTGCCCGACGCCGGGCGCGCAGTACGGCTTCCTCGTGACGCATAACGAGTCGATCTCGATCGCGGACTATTTCACAGTGCGCGACGAGGCCGGCAAGGCCGTCTTCCGGCCGACCTGCCACTACGCCTATCATCCGGCGAACGATGCCGTGCTCTCGCTGCACGAGATGTTCGGCAATGCCGGCCGCCCGCAGGAGGAGCACCATATCCTCGAGGAGAAGGAGGTCGTCGACGGCATCGACGAGCTCGGCGTGCTGCTCTACGGCCACGAGAAGGGCGCCTACTGGTTCGGCTCGCAGCTCTCGACCGAGGAGGCGCGCTCGCTCGCGCCCTACCAGACCGCGACCGGCCTGCAGGTGACCTCCTCGGTGCTCGCCGGCATGGTCTGGGCGCTGGAGAATCCGCGTGCGGGGATCGTCGAGGTCGAGGAGCTCGATTTCAATCGCTGCCTCGAGATTCAGCGGCCCTATCTCGGGCCGGTGAAGGGCTACTACACCGACTGGACACCGCTCGATGGCCGTCCAGGGCTGTTCCCGGAGGATATCGACACCAGCGATCCCTGGCAGTTCCGGAACATCCTGGTTCGGTGACAGGCGCCATTTGAAGGGTGTCATCCCGTGCGCTGTGGGATGACACCCTATGACTTGCGGACGACCTTCACGCCCGCCAGCAGCGCTGCGCCCGCCAGAAAGAACACGATCAGCACGGCCAATCCCGCCCGCTGACTGGCGAAGATCGTCGTCGCGAGCGCGACCAGCGTCGGCCCCATGAAGGATGTGACCTTTCCCGAGAGGGCGAAGAGCCCGAAGAACTCGCCGATGCGCCCCTCGGGCGCGAGCCGCGCCATCAGGCTGCGCGAGGCTGCCTGCATCGGCCCGGCGACGAGGCCGATCAGCAGGCCGAGGCCGAGATAGACCCGCTCCGGCAGCGAGGCGAACAGGCCGTCGTCGGCCACTGGCGGCGCAGCCGGAATCACGAACAGGATATGGTCGGCACTCAGCGAGAGGATGCCGATACAGGCGAAGAGCAGGCAGGCGATCGAACCAAGCACGACCGGCTTGCCGCCGATCGCATCGTCGAGCTTGCCGCCGAGCCAGGCTCCGAGCGTGCCGGTGACGGTGAGCAGGATGCCGAAGATGCCGAGCTCGATCGTCTGCCAGCCGAAGACGCCGGCCGCATAGATGCCGCCGAAGGCGAAGAGCGCGACCAGCGCGTCCTGGTAGATCATGTTGGCGAGCAGGAAACGGCCGAGCGAAGGCAGTTTCGGCAATTCGGCGAGCGTATCTCTGAGCCGGCCGACGCCGCCCTTGGCGGCCTCTGAGAGGCTCAGACCCGTCTTGCTGGAATCCGGCGTGAGCAGGAACATCGGCGTGACGAAGACGATGAACCAAAGCGCGGTGAGCGGGCCGGAGAAGCGATCGCCCTCGCGGGCGGCGGCATCGAGCCCGAGGATCGGCGCGATGCCGATGAGCGTCTTGCCGGTCTGCGGATCGGCGGCGAGCAGGCCGAGCGTGATCGCGAGCGAGAGCAGCCCGCCGAGATAGCCGATCGCCCAGCCGGTGCCCGAAAGCCAGCCGAGGCGCTCCGGGGGCACCAGCCGCGTCATCATCGCATTGTTGAAGGTGGTGGCGAATTCGGCCCCCACAGTCGCGATGACGAAGCCGGCGAGCGCGATCGGCACCGCGGTCGGTGCCCCCGGCACGGCGAACCAGAGCATTCCCGCGCCGATGACCAGGAGCGCGCCGAAGGCAGCGATCCAGGGTTTGCGCGGCCCGGTCCGGTCCGCGATGCCGCCGAGCAGGGGCGAGAGCAGGGCGATGCACAGCCCGGCGAAGCCCGTCGCATAGCCCCAGAGCGCCTGGCCGTCGGCGGCG
Source organism: Allobosea sp. AK1 (assembly GCF_006714945.1). Classification (NCBI taxonomy): domain Bacteria; kingdom Pseudomonadati; phylum Pseudomonadota; class Alphaproteobacteria; order Hyphomicrobiales; family Alloboseaceae; genus Allobosea; species Allobosea sp. AK1. The sequence continues at coordinate 2,187,117 of NZ_VFMG01000001.1, read as the reverse complement.
TCCCTGGCCAGCGCCGAGGCGAAGAAGGGCGCGAAGACGAAGGTGGTGATCAGCGTGAAGAAGGGCTGCGCCGACCAGTCAAAGAACAGCCAGGCGGTGACCGCGCGGCGCGGCGGCCAGACGGTGGGCGGTGCTTCGGCAGGCGGCGTCGCTGGCGTCACTGCAGGGTCGTGTCCGGATCGCCGCCGCCGCGGGCGAGCTCGATCTCGGTGATCGCGACCAGCACCTCGGCGCGGTCCTTCAGCGTCTGCGCCTCCAGCAAGGCCTGCTTCTCGCGCGGCCCGAACGGGCACATCATCGAGAGCGCGTTGACCAGGGCCTCGTTGGGCGCCTCGTTGACGCCCTTCCAGTCGATCTTGAGGTCGTTGGCCTTGGCGAAGTCCCTGAGCGCCTTGAGCAGGCCCTTGCGGTCCACCTCCTCCTCGCCCGAGCGGGCGACGAAATCGGAGGCGAAGGCGTCATAGCCGACGCGGCCCTGGCGATAGGGCGTGGTGACCGACAATTCGTCGAGCAGCCGGAAGCGGCTGATGCCGGTCAGGGTGATGATGTAGCGGCCGTCGCCGGTCTCGGAGAACTGAGTGATGCGGCCGAGGCAGCCGACCTTCAGCAGCGGCGGGATCTCGGGCTGCCGCCCGGTTTCCGGCTCGGGCTGGATGATGCCGATGACGCGCTCGCCCCTCAGCGCATCGTCGATCATGGCGAGGTAGCGCGGCTCGAAGATGTTGAGCGGCATCTGGCCGCGCGGCAGGAGCAGGGCGCCACCCAGGGGAAAAAGCGGGATCGCCGTCGGGCAATCCTTGGCTCCCTCATAGACGGCGTTCATGCCCATGCGCGCCTTGTCCTTATCGCCGGTCAGGAGAACAGCAGGGTCGAAAGCTTGCGGCGCCCGGTGACGCTCGCCTCGTCCATCGGGCCCCAGGCCTCGAAGAACTGAAGGAGCTGCTTGCGCGCGCCGTCATCGTTCCACTTCCTGTCGGCCCTGATGATGGCGACGAGATGGTCGACCGCCTCCTCCCGCTTGTCACGGGCGCTGAGCGCCAGCGCGAGATCGAAGCGAGCCTGGTGATCTTTCGGGTTGGCCGCAACCTTCGCTTCGAGCTCGGCGATGTCGCCGAGCGAGGCGGCCTGTTCGGCGAGCTCGATCGCGGCGCGCACGGCCGTGATCGCCGGATCGGCCGCCTTGTCCTGCGGCGCCGTGCCGAGGATGCCCTTGGCGCCCTCGATATCGCCGCTGTCGAGATGCAGCCGCGCCAGTCCTGCGATGGCGGCGAGGTTGTCGGGCTCGATCTCGAGCACGCCGGCATAGAGCTCACTCGCACCGGCGGGGTCGCCGGCCGCGATGGCGGCCACGGCGGCCTCGATCAGCTCGGCGGTCTCGCCCGGACCCATCGGGCCGACCAGGCGCTCGATGAAGACCTTGATCTGGCTCTCGGGCTGGGCGCCCATGAAGCCGTCGATGGGCTGGCCCTGTTTGAAGGCGATGACGGCGGGAATCGACTGGATGCCGAGCTGGCCGGGGATCTGCGGGTGCTCGTCGATATTCATCTTGACGAGCTTGACCTTGCCGCCGGCGGCCTTGACCACCTTCTCGATGACGGGCGTGAGCTGCTTGCAAGGCCCGCACCAGGGCGCCCAGAAATCGATCAGAACCGGCTGGTTCATCGATTCGGCGATGACGTCCTCGCGGAAGCCCTGGGTCGTGGTGTCCTTGATCAGGCCGGGTTGCCCGGCCGCCTCGCCATTGACCAGCATGGGTCGTCCTTCGTGATGTTTCGTAGAGGCGCAGGCGTGCCGATGCGGCCGTCCGCGCGGTTGCCTCATAGATGGGGTGCTTCAGCCGTTCTGTCCATCAGGCGGGACGGGCAAATCGACGATCAGCGGCTCGTGGCCCGTGCTCCGGAAGAAGGCCAGCAGATCGTCCTTGCTGACCCGCAGCGTCGCCGTGTTGATCAGCGGATGGAAATTGACGTCCTCGCCGGTCGTCAGAACGGCGTCCAGCACCATGGTCACCTCGCCCGCGCGATCATTGATCACGGCGAAGGCGGTGACGGAGCCCGGCGTGACGCCGAGCTTCTCCATCAGGAGCTCGGCCGAGCCGAAGGAGAGCCGCCCACTGGCGCCGATCCGCTCGTGCAGGCGCTTGAGGTCGATGCGCGCATGCGCTTCGGCCGAGACGAGGAAGATCCGCCCCTTCTTGTCCTTGAGGAACAGGTTCTTGGTGTGATGACCGGTCATCGCGTCGCGATGCGGCGCGGTCTCGGCGACGGTGAACACAGCCGGGTGGTCCGTGCGGTGGAAGGCAATGCCTTTCTCGGTGAGATAGGCGCAGAGCTGGTCGGGCGTGACGGGCGCGGTCATGGCTGGGCGATCGGCAGGGTTCGGGATAAAAGCGTAAGGCTTGCCGGGGTGGCTGGCACGGCTCCTGGATGCCTAGCCTTGCAGGGCGCCGGCAGCAAGGCGGGAGGGGATAATCCCGGATTTCGGGGAAGGCGGCAAAAAAACTTTCGCCGGGTGCTTGCGCTTCGCGGCGCTTTGGGGCAATAACCCGGCCGCGCCGCCAACACGGCGCGACTGTCTCGGATGCGGGTGTAGCTCAGGGGTAGAGCACAACCTTGCCAAGGTTGGGGTCGAGGGTTCGAATCCCTTCGCCCGCTCCAGACAATCTCAAGGCTTGAGAAGCATGCAAGCGTCGGATCTTCCGGCGCTTTTTGCTTTTTGGGCTGTAATTCTTCGATTTGCCGGAAACCGCAAGGCTTCAAACGCAAGAGGGCGCCGTCTGGCGCCCTCTGCAGGTGTTTTCGAAGCTCTACGCGTTCACGTCAACTCGGCGCCGCGCTTCTCGGGGATGAGGAGCCACATGGCGAGGAGGTCGAGGATGTAGAGGGCGGCGAGCAGCGCGATGGCGGTCTGGAAGCCGTAAGCCGCCGCGATGGCGCCGACCACGACCGGGCCGAAGCCGCCGACGCCGCGGCCGATGTTGAACAGCACGTTCTGGGCGGTGGCGCGGGCCGCCGTCGGGAAGAGCTCGCTGATCAGTGCGCCATAACCGCCGAGCATGCCGTTGACGAAGAAGCCCATCACCGCGCCGGCGACCAGCAATTGCATCGGATCGGTCAACCGCGAATAGACCACGACCATCACGGCGGCGCCGATCATGTAGCCGAAGAAGGCGGGGCGCCGGCCGATGCGGTCGGCGATATGGCCGAAGGCGAAGATGCCGAGCGCCATGCCGCCGATGGTCACCGCGGTCCACACCGCCGACTGGGTGAGCGCGAAGCCGAACCGGGTGGCGAGATAGTTCGGCAGCCAGATCATCACGCCGTAATAGCCGAAGTTCTGGACCGAGCAGAGGATGACCATGCCGAGGCTGAGCTTGGTGGTTTCGCGGTCCTTGACCAAGAGGCGCAGGGCCGATTCCTTCGGCCGGTCCTTGGAGCGGGCGACGAAGACCTCGGGCTCGTGCAGGGAGTGGCGGATGAAATAGGCCGCGACCGCCGGCAGGATGCCGATCGCGAACATGCCGCGCCAGCCGATCGTGGGCAGCAGGATCGGGGTGGCGATGGCTGCGGCGAGCACGCCGACCTGCCAGCCGAGGCCGACATAGGAGGAGGCGCGCGCCCGCTTCGAGGCCGGCCAGGCCTCGGCGACCAGCGCCATGCCGATGCCGAACTCGCCGCCGAGCCCGAGGCCGGCGATGGTGCGGTAGATCAGCAGGTCCCAGTAGCCCTGCGCCAAGGCGCACATGCCGGTGAAGACGGCGAAGAGGACGATCGTCCAGGTCAGCACCCGGACCCGGCCGATGCGGTCCGACAGCATGCCGAAGCCGATGCCGCCGAGCACGGCGCCGACCAGCGTCGCGGTGACCAGCGAGGCGGCCTGGGCCTGGCTGAGCTGGAGGTCGGCCGAGATCGCCCGCAGCATGAAGCCCAGGATCAGCAGGTCGAACCCGTCCATCGCATAGCCGATCGCCGCACCCCACAAGGCCTTCCGCGCCTTGCCGTCCACTTCCGTTGGTGCGGCGGCTGCCGCTTGAAGATCGCTCATGATGAAAGCCCCTTGTCTGCTCCGGCCAAGCCCAGCGGAGCGGCGATGCGGCATGGCGTCGCCCATATTCAGATCGTTTGGCATCTCATGCGGCCTGGGTCGGCGCAATGAGCGTCCGCGTCCCAGCCTGTGGATGTCGTGGGAAACCCTGTCATGAGCGTTTTTCGGGAACGCCGGGGTCATCCTGCGGTCCGGCTGGCGGCTGGAGGGTGATGCAGCGGAACAGGGTTGCAGATCGCGGTGAAAATCGCCGGTTAGAGGGATTGACCTGCCGGGCCGAGGCGATCAGAAGAGACCGTTTGCCAATTCGACCAGCCCTTGCGCCCTTGCCGTTCCCGGCGAGCGGCGTCGCTCAGCCCGGAGAGACCGCGCCATGTCCCACCTGTTCACCCCCACCGACAGGACCGTGATCGCGCGCGAAGCGGCCAAGATGCTGCTCGAAATCAAGGCTGTGCACTTCTACAGCGACAAGCCCTTCTTCTTCACCTCGGGGTGGGCCAGCCCGGTCTATATCGACTGCCGCAAGATCATCTCCTATCCGCGCCTGCGCTCGACGCTGATCGATTTCGCGGCGACGACGATCGTGCGCGATATCGGCTACGAGTCGCTCGACATCATCGCCGGCGGCGAAACCGCGGGCATTCCCTTCGCCGCCTGGATTTCCGATCGGCTGTCGCTGCCGATGCAGTATGTTCGCAAGAAGCCGAAGGGCTTCGGGCGCAATGCCCAGATCGAGGGCTCGGTCGTCGAGGGCGCGCGCACCCTGCTGGTCGAGGATCTCGCCACCGACGGCCGCAGCAAGGTCAATTTCGCCGAGGCGCTGCGCAATGCCGGCGCCGACGTGCAGCACTGCTTCGTGCTGTTCTACTACGACATCTTCCCGAAGAGCCGCGAGCTGATGGCCGAGATCGGCGTCAACCTGCACTATCTCACCACCTGGTGGGACGTGCTGGCCGTGGCCAAGGAGAGCGGTCATTTCGAGCCGAAGATCCTGGCCGAGGTCGAGAGCTTCCTGAACGACCCGGCGAGCTGGTCTGCCAAGCATGGCGGCATCTCCGCTTTCGGCGAGGAGAAGAAGCCGGCCTGAGCCGTGGCTCACGAGCTGCAACTGCGCCTCGATCGCGAGAACGGGCAATTGCTCGACGGGCGCGGCCGGATCTTCGATCCGGCGACCCGGCGTTGGAGCGAGGCGACGGCAACGGCGGGGCGGGGAGAACCCGTCTCTCTGGCCGGCGCCGTGCATTGGCTCCAGCGCGACAGCGGGATGCCGCTGCGGACGCCCGTCGCGGTGATCGGGACGCGCACGCCGACCGCTGCGCAGGAAGCCGCCGCCTTTGCGATGGGGCGACGGCTTGCGGAGCGTGGCGTCACCGTTTTGTGCGGCGGCCGTGCCGGGGTGATGGAAGAGGTCTGCCGCGGTGTGGCGGAAGCCGGCGGCCTGTCGATCGGCCTTCTGCCGGATGACGAGCCGGAGGCGGCCAATCCCTACGTCACCGTCCCGCTCGCGACCGGCATCGGCGTCGCCCGCAACGCGCTGATCGCTCGGGCCGCCTGCTGCCTCGTCGCGATCGGCGGCGGCTACGGCACCTTGTCCGAGATCGCTTTCGCCTTGCAGTTCAAGCGCCCGGTCTTCCTGCTGGAAGGCGCTCCCGCGGTGGATGGTGCGCAGGCCTGCACTGATGCGGACGCCGCGCTCGACGCGGTGGCGGGAGTGATCCTGGCGCTCTGAGCGCGCCGGATTTTACGGCTTTTCGGGGCGGCTCGTTGCCGCGCCGCCACGCGCTTCGAGCGCCTTGCCGACGCGGCGCATCGCCTCGCCGGCGGCATTGCATTCCTCGTCACTCAAGACCTGCATCATCGCCTCGATCTCGGCGACATGGACCGCCATCGCCTTGCGGGTCAGCGCTTCTCCGGCAGGCGTGAGCCAGAGGCGGCGCAGGCGCCGATCGGTCTCGTCATTGCGGCGCTCGATCAGGCCACGCTTCTCCAGCACGGGCAGCAGCATGCTCATCGCGCTGCGCCCGACCAGGAGCTTCTCGGCAAGCGCCTGCTGGGAGAGGCCGGGGACATGGAAGATATTGGCGAGCACGTCGTAATGCGCGAGCTGGATGTCGAGCGGCGCCAGGGCCTCGGTGAAGACCTTCTCCCAGAGGCTGTGCGCGCGGGCGACGGCGATCCAATTCCGGAAACGCGGCAATTCCCAGGGCAGGACCTGCGCTTCAGGCGAAGCAGAAGGGGCTTGTATTTTGTTCATGACTGAACATAATGGTTCAGCGCTGAACAAGATCGGGTCTTCGCCATGACCACTGCCACCCTTCGCTACATGCGCCCGCTGGTCCGGGCCGCGAGCTTCATAGCTCCGCGCACAGCCGGCCGGCTGGCTTTCCGCCTCTTCTGTACCCCGCCGAGGCCGTCGACGCGAAACGGAAACGGCACGATGGGGCAGCCGCCGCGGCTGCGGCAAGCGAGCTTGCGCGCGATACCGTTTCCGTGCGGGAGCGTGCAGGCCTATGTCTTCGAGCCTGAGGAGCGGGCGCCGATCCGGACGGTGCTGCTGGTCCATGGCTGGACCGGCGATGCGGCCTCGATGACGGGCTTCGTCGAGCCGCTCCTGACGGCGGGTTTCCGAGTGGTCGCCTTCGACCTGCCCGGCCATGGCGCCTCGACGGGGCGGGAGCTCAATATTCCGCTCGGCGTCGCGAGCCTTGCGGCGGTCGCGCGGGTGTTCGGGCCATTCCACGCGATCGTCACCCATTCCTTCGGCGGCGCGATCACGCTGGCCGCACTGGCGGGCTCGGTCAGGGGACAGCCGGTGGTCAGCGCGGATCGGCTCGTGCTGATCTCGGCGCCGTCCTCGATCACCCGGATCACCCGGCAATTCGGCCATGCGATCGGTCTCGGCCGGCGCGGGCAGGCGGCGCTGGAGCGGCGCATCCACATTGTCGCCGGCAATCCGGTCGAGGCTTTCGAAGGGCCGCTCCAGCTCAAGGCGATCGGGTTGCAGACGCTGGTGATCCATGATCGGCAGGATCGCGAACTGGGCTTCGCGCATGCCGAGGCGTTGGAGCAGGCCGGCCCGTTCGTCCGGCTGGAAGCGACCGACGGGCTCGGCCATCGCCGCATCCTGAAGGCGCGGCCGGTGGCCGAGAGCGTGGCGCGCTTCGTTGCAGGCGAGGGCTAGCTCAGAGCCAGCCCATCAATTCGCGCTGGACGACTTCGGCGATGGTGTCGATGCCTTCGGGAGAATCGTTGAGGCAAGGCAGATAGGCGAATTTCTCGCCGCCATTGTGCAGGAAGATCTCGCGGTTCTCGCCGTCGAGTTCTTCCAGCGTCTCCAGGCAATCGGCCGAGAAGCCCGGCGCGACGATCGCCATCGATTTCCTGCCGGCCTGGGCCAGCGCCTTCACCGTCTCGTCGGTATAGGGCTGGAGCCACTCGTCCGGCCCGAATCGCGACTGGAAGGTCAGCGGGAACTGCTCTTCGGTGAGCCCAAGCTCGGCGCGCAGCAGGCGCCAGGTCTTCACGCACTGGCAGTAATAGGGGTCGCCCTTCAGCAGGTATTCCTTGGGCATGCCGTGGAAGGAGCAGAGGATGACCTCCGGCGCGAAATCGAGCTTCGCCAGCGAGGCACGCATCGAGCGGGCGAGCGCGCCGATATAGACGGGGTCGTCGTGATAGGGCGGGGCGACGCGCACCGAAGGCTGCCAGCGCATCTGCATCAGCGCGCGAAAAGCCTGGTCGCAGGCGGTCGCCGAAGTCGGCGCGGCATATTGCGGATAGAGCGGCACCAGCAGGATGCGATCGCAGCCCTGATCGAGCAGTGCCTTCAGGCGGCTCTGCACATCGGGAAAGCCGTAGCGCATGGCCCAGTCGAAGACGACGCGCTCTCCGGCCAACGGCTTCAAACGCTCAGCGAGCTGTTCGGTCTGCGAGCGGGTGATGGTCTTGAGCGGGCCCTCGTCACGCTCCTTGTTCCAGATCGAGGCGTAGTCCTTGCCCTTCCGGCCCGGCCGCGTCGACAGGATGATCAGGTTGAGGATCGGCCACCATTTCCAGCGGGGCTCCTCGATGACGCGGCGGTCGGAGAGGAACTCCTTGAGATAGGCGCGCATCGGCCAATAGCCGGTGCCCTCGGGCGTGCCGAGATTCATCAAGAGCACGCCGATGCGGCCGTACTGTACCTTCGGATGGTCGGGTGGCAGGGAAGCGGCCTCGCGGGCCGGCACTGCGGCGATGTCAGCGGTCATGAACGCGTGCACTCCTTGGCGTCGTGATTTAGACGAGTTCGCGCTTTCGTCCAGCCTTGAAGCTCCTCGAATGGCAGGGGTGCGACACTGCTTCCCGCCGTCGGGCGGCCCGAAACCCCTCTGGTCAGCGCCTCGCTCCTCTTGCTAGTCTGGAGCGGTTCTCAGGACATAGGGGCGCTTGCCATGACGAAGCTCACCCGCCGCAAGGCTCTCGGTGTCCTGGCGGCGCCAGTGACGCTCGCTGCGACCGCGCCCGTGGCGATGGCCCAGCAGCCAGCACCGAGCTTCACGCTGCTGCTGCTCAACGACATCTACAAGATGAGCGACGACAAGGGCCGCGGCGGTTTCGCGCGCGCGGCCGGCATCGCCAAGGCCGAGCGCGCCAAGGGCGTGCCGGTGCTGTTCTGCCATGCCGGCGACTGCTACTCGCCCTCGCTGATGTCGGGCTTCGACCAGGGCGCCCATATCGTTGCGATGCAGAACAAGATGGGCATCGACGTCTTCGTGCCCGGCAACCACGAATTCGATTTCGGCAAGGAGAACTATCTCAAGCTGACGGCGGCGCAGAGCTACCCGACCTTCGCTGCGAACCTGCGCGATGCTGCCGGCAGCATCCTGCCGCATCACAGGGATTCGCAGATCTTCGAGCTCGGCGGCATCAAGGTCGGCGTCATCGGCGCCGCCTTCGACCCGACCCCGCAGGTTTCCTTCCCCGGCGACCTGAAATTCTCCTCGACCATGGAGGCGCTGCGCCGCGAGGCCAAGGTTTTGAAGGGCGAGGGCGCCGATATTCTCGTCGCCGTCGTCCATGCCGACCGGAAGACGGATTACGAGATCGTGCGCTCGCGCGTGGTCGATATCGTGCTCACCGGCCACGACCACGATCTCGCCATCGCCTATGACGGCAAGGTGGTGATGGTCGAGTCGAACGAGGAGGGCAATTACGTCACAGCGATCGACATCGCCGTCAGCGTCAAGGGCGAGGGGGCGGCGCGGCAGGTCTCGTGGACGCCGACCTTCCGTGTCAATGATTCCCGTGCCGCGACGCCGGACGCGGATGTCGCCGCCATCATCAAGGGCTATGAGGGCGAGCTGTCCAAGGAGCTCGACGTCGACATCGCGACGCTGGCCGCGCCGCTCGATTCCCGCACCGGCGTCATCCGCACGCAGGAGACCGCGATCGGCAACCTGATCGCCGATGCGATCCGCTCCGCGACCGGAGCCCAGCTCGCCATTACCAATGCCGGCGGCATCCGCGCCAACAAGCAATACGCGGCCGGGCAGAAGCTGACGCGCCGTGACGTGCTGAGCGAACTGCCCTTCGGCAATGCGACCGTGATGGTCGAGATCACCGGCAAGGACGTGAAGGACGCGATCGAGAACGGATTGCGCGATGCGCCGCAGGGCGCCGGGCGCTTCCCGGTGGTGTCCGGCCTGACATTCGAGGCCGATCTCAAGCAGCCGCAGGGTTCGCGCGTGGGTGCCGTCACTGTCGACGGCAAGCCGATCGATCCGGCTGGCAAATACACCGTCGCCTCCAATAACTTCATGCTGGAGGGCGGCGACGGCTACACGGCGCTGAGCCGCGGCAGGACGCTGATCGGCCTCACCGACGGCAAGCTGATGGCCAATGAGGTGATGGTCTATGTCCGCAAGCTCGGCACGGTCGATGCCAGGGTCGAAGGCCGGGCGGTCCTGAAGTGAAATGTGCTGAAGCGCTCGCAGCCTTCCTGGCGAGCGGGAATTCGGCCGGCTGGCGCGAGCTGCCGGTCTTCGCTGCCGATGGGGCTGCCGCTCGTGCCTGCGCGGCGGTCGATGCCGAGCGGGCGGCCGGGCATGTGGTGGCCCCGGTGCCGGAGCGGGTCTTTGCCGCGCTGGCGCTGACGCCGCTCGATGCGGTCCGGGCCGTCATCCTGGGCCAAGACCCCTATCCGACGCCGGGCCATGCCAATGGGCTCGCCTTTTCCTATGTCGGCCCGCCGCCGCTGCCGCGCTCGCTCGTCAATATCTACAAGGAGCGAGCTGAAGACCTAGGAGAGCCCACACCCGCGGACGGCGACCTGACGCGCTGGGCGAAGCAGGGCGTCTTGCTGCTCAACACGGCGCTGACGGTGCGGGAAGGCGCGAGCAAGGCCGGTTCGCATCTCTCGCTCGGCTGGGGAGCGGTGACCGATGCGGTGATCGCGGCGGTCTCGCGCCAGCGGTCGCATGTCGTCTTTCTGCTCTGGGGCAATCCAGCGCAGACGAAGCGGCCCCTGATCGACGAGAGCCGGCATCTGGTCATCGCCAGCGCGCATCCCTCGCCGCTGTCGGCGCGGCGAGGGTTCTTCGGCTCGAAGCCGTTCAGCCGAGCGAATGCGTGGCTGGGCGAGCAGGGGGAGAAGCCGATCGCGTGGTGACGCGCGGCGTCACCCCACGGGGCGTTCGTCGGCGATGACCTTGCCGTCGTTCGGCAGCGCGCCGAGCGGGAGGATTTCGACCGCACCCTTCAGCTTCGTCACTTGCTGCAAGGTCGAGGACACCGCGTCGATCAGGCCGGCGGCCTCGGCGTAGATCTCGGCCTTCAGCGTCATCGTGTCGGTCTCGTTGGCACGGCCGACGACGAGGCGGAGTTTTGCGATCTCGGCATGGCGCCTGGCGATCTCGGCGACCTGCTCGGGCCGCACGAACATGCCCTTGATCTTGGCAGTCTGGTCGGCGCGGCCCATCCAGCCCCTGATCCGGGTGTTGCTGCGACCGCAGGCGCTCGCGCCCGGCAGGATGGCGGTGAGGTCGCCGACCGCGAGCCTGATCTGGGGATGATGCGGGTCTAGATTGGTGATCACGACCTCGCCGACCTCGCCCTCGGGAACGGGGTCGCCGGTGCCAGGCCGGACGATCTCGACGATCAGGTTCTCATTCAGCACCATGCCTTCGCGAGCCGCCGTCTCATAGGCGATGACGCCGACATCGGCGGTGGCATAGAGCTGGTAGGCATCGATGCCGCGCTCCCTGACCCAGGCCTGCAGCGAGGGCGGGAAGGCGGCGCCGGAGACCACCGCGCGCTTGATCGAGGAGATGTCGACGCCGCGCGTCTCGGCCGCCTCGATCAGGATCTTCAGGAAGTCGGGCGTGCCGGCATAGGCGCTCGGGCGGTAGGCGGAGATCACCTCCATCTGCTGCTCGGTATTGCCGGGACCTGCCGGGATCACGGTGCAGCCCACCGCGCGTGCGGCGGAATCCATGATGAAGCCGCCAGGCGTCAGGTGATAGCTCAGCGTGTTCAATACGATATCGCCCGGCCGGAAGCCGGCGGCGTAGAGGCCGCGTGCGGCGCCCCAGGCGTCGGTAGCGGTGCCTTCAGGCTCGAAGATCGGACCGGGAGACGTAAAGAGCCGACCGAAGGAGTTAGCTGCCTCCGAGACGAAGCCGCCGAAGGGCAGGGCCGCCTTCTGAAGGGCCGGGAGTTCCGCCTTGCGCAGGATGGGCAGGCCGGTCAGTGCCTTGCGGTCAGTGATTGCATCGGGGTCGATGCCGGCGAGCCGTTCGGCATAGGCCGGCGCTTTCAGGGCTGCTGCCAGCACCGCCGGCAGCCTTGCGAAGAGGTCGGCCTCGCGCGCGGCAGGCGAACGGGTTTCGAGCGCGTCGTGGTGCTCTGTCATGGCGGGGTCTCGTCTGTCGGGTGCGGTGCCGGATCGTGCGTTCACGACAGCCAGCGCTTGCGGCGCTTGTAGCTTTTCACTTCGCGAAAGGACTTCTTGTTGCCCTCGGCGACGCCGAGATAGAATTCCTTCACGTCCTCATTCTCGCGCAGCATCTTGGCCTCGCCGTCCATGACGACGCGGCCGGTCTCCATGATGTAGCCATAGGTGGCGTAACGCAGCGCCATATTGGTGTTCTGCTCGGCGACGAGGAAGGAGACACCCTCGTCGGCGTTGAGCCCCCGGACGATCTCGAAGATCTCCTCGACGATCTGCGGGGCGAGGCCCATCGAGGGCTCGTCGAGCAGGATCATCTTGGGGTTCGACATCATCGCCCGGCCGATGGCGCACATCTGCTGCTCGCCGCCGGAGGTGTAGCCGGCTTGCGATGAGCGACGCTGTTTCAGGCGCGGAAACAGGGTGTAGATCTTCTCGAGGTCGCGCTTGATCGCGGCATTGCCGTCGCGGCGGGTGAAGGCGCCGGTCAGCAGGTTTTCCTCGATCGAGAGATGGCCGAAGCAGTGCCGGCCTTCCATGACCTGAATGCAGCCGCGCCGGACCAGCTCGTTCGGGGACATCTTGTCGACACGCTCGCCGTCGAAGACGATCGAGCCCTTGGTGACCTCGCCGCGCTCGGCCTTGAGCAGGTTGGAGATCGCCTTCAGCGTCGTGGTCTTGCCGGCGCCGTTGGCACCGAGGATCGCGACGATGCCCTGGCGCGGCACGGTGAGCGAGACGCCCTTCAGCACCAGCACGACATGGTCGTAGATGACCTCGATATTGTTGAGCGACAGGATGGTGTCGCTCGCGGTCGCGGCGGCCTGCTTTTCGAGGGTGGCGGTCGACATCGGCCTCTCCCGGACAATCGGTATCGATGGGGTGCCGGCGGCGGGGGAGCCGCCGCCGGCTGCCGTCAGATCAGGACGACTTTTCGCAGGGCTCGGTGCGCTTCGGCCAATTGCCGGCCTTCTCGATATAGTCCTTGGCGTTGGCCTCGATCAGCGGCCGGACCTCGTCCTTCAGAGGCTCGACCCAGTCGCCCTTCTTGGTCCACTTGGTGCCGTCCCATTCCGAGACGAACATCTTGCTGTGGCCGGAATGGTCGGTGCAGGAGATCGTGGTCGGCGTGACGAAGCCGCCAAGCCCGATCTCCTTGAGGCGCGCCTCGGTGAGATTGAGGGATTCCAGGCCGCGGCGCATGTCCTCGGCGGTGATCACCTTCTTGCCGGTCAGCTTCTGCGCGTTGCGCACGGCCTCGACGACGAGCATCGCGTTGTAGACGCCGCGGTTGTAGAGCGCTTCGCCGACCTTCTCCTTCGGCGTCGTGCTCTTGCCCTTGTCGACCACGTATTTGAGGATGTCCTGCATGGCGGGCGCCTCGGTGCCGGCGAGCGTCCAACTCAGCGACTTGTAGCCCTTGGCCTGCTCGCCGCCGGCGCGGGCGTCGTCATCGCCACCGGCCCACCAGACGCCGACCAGCTTGTTCATCGGGAAGTTGTTCTTGGCCGCTTCCTTGACCGCGGTCGGGTTCATCGCACCCCAGCCCTGGTTGTAGAGGAAGTCCGGCCGGTCGCGGCGGATCGAGAGCCAGAGCGAGCCCTGGTTCTGCATGTCGGCGGCGGCCACCGGATAGAGCTTGAGCTCGAAGCCGTATTTCTTGGCGAGGTTCTCGAGGACCGGGATCGGCTCCTTGCCGAAGGGCGCGTCGAGATGGATCAGGCCGAGCTTCTTGCCCTTGAGCTTGTCCATGCCGCCGAGCTCGGCCGCCATGTGCTTCACCATGACGGAGGCGCCGTCCCAATAGGTGAAGGGCGGGATGAAGACCCACGGGAAATTCGTGCCGTCGGCCGAGGAGGACAGGCCGTAGGCCATCGACAGGATCGGGATCTTGTCGACATGAGCGCGCGGGATCGCGGCCAGCGTCGCGCCGGTCGACCAGGGCGAGTAGACGATGGTGTTCTTCGACTTGGCCTGCTCGTAGCACTCGATCGACTTCTTGGTGTCGTAGCCGGTCTCGCATTCCTCATAGATGACCTTGACGCCGTTCACGCCGCCGTCGCGCTCGTTGATCATCGTGATGTAGTCGCGCATGCCGTCGCCGATCGGGATGCCCGAGCCCGAGAACGGGCCGGTGCGATAGGCGTTGTTGGCGAAATAGACGCTGTCCTGCGCCAGGGCCGGGGCGAGCGCACCGGCGGCGAACAGGGCCCCGAGGGCTGCACCCTTCAACAGATTGCTGGTCTTCATGGACTTCCTCCGTTCGTTTCCTCCGGGCCGGTTCCAGCCGGTCCCGTCTTGTTTTCGCCGGCGCTTCTGTCGTGCCGGTCGTTTCTTGGGCTCTCTCCCGCGTCAGTACGGGAAGGGCCACGTCCGCAATTTCTGCTTCCCGATCTGCCAGAGCCTGGCGAGGCCGTGCGGCTCGACGATCAGGAAGATGATGATCAGTGCGCCGACCAGCATGAAGGTGACATGTTCGGCCGCCGCACCCTGGATCGGGATGCCGAGCGCCGGCAGGCCGAATTTCAGCGCCGTCGGCAGGATCGAGAGGAAGGCCGCGCCGAAGAAGGAGCCGATCAGCGAGCCCAGCCCTCCGATGATGACCATGAACAGGATGTTGAAGGAGAGGCGGATCGAGAACACGTCCGCAGCCTCGCCGCCGCCGTACCAGAGGAAGATCATCATCGCGCCGGCGACGCCGCAGAAATAGGAGGAGACGGCGAAGGCGGCGAGCTTGGCATTGAGCAGCTTGATACCCATCAGCTCGGCGGCGATATCCATGTCGCGCACCGCCATCCAGGAGCGGCCGAGCTTGCCGTGGACGATGTTGGAGGCGAACCAGGTCAGCACCACGACGAGGCCGAGGCAGACGAAATAGCGGGTCTCCGGGGTCGCGGACGCACCCGTCAGGGGGATGTCGAAGAGCGTGCGCTGCGGCACCTCGATCGCGCCCGAGGCGTTGTAGTTGAACAGCCAGGGCACGCGCACGAAAGCCCATTGCAGGAAGAACTGCGCGGCGAGCGTCGCGACTGCCAGGTAGAAGCCCTTGATGCGCAGCGAGGGCAGGCCGAAAAGCACGCCGATGCCGGCCGAGAACAGGCCCGAGACCAGGATCAGCACGATGATGTTCACGCCCGGGAAGATCGTGGTGAGCTTGTAGCAGCTATAGGCGCCGACACCCATGAAGGCGGCGGTGCCGAGCGAGATCAGCCCGGTATAGCCGGTGAGGATGTTGAGCCCGACCGCCGCCAGCGAGAAGATCAGGAACGGGATCATCACCGAGGCGATGAAGAAGTCGCTGCCCAGGAAGGGGATGGCGACCAGCGCGATGCCTAAGATGACGGCGATGCCGATCCGGTCTTCCCTGAGGGGGAAGACCGCCATGTCGGCGGAATAGGTGGATTTGTATTGGCCGGCCTCGCGGTAGAGCATGTCGTCCGGCTCCTCAGATACGTTCGATGATCTTGTCGCCGAACAGGCCCTGCGGCCGGAACAGCAGGAAGCCGAGGGCGATGAAATAGGCGAGCCAGCTCTCGATGCCGCCGCCGATCAGCGGGCCCCAGTAGAACTCACCGAGCTTCTCGCCGATGCCGATGATCAGGCCGCCGACGATGGCGCCGGGGATCGAGGTGAAGCCGCCGAGGATCAGCACCGGCAGGGCCTTGAGCGCCACGATCTCCAGCGCGAAGGACACGTCCGAGCGGGCGCCCCACATGATGCCGGTGATCAGCGCGACGATGCCGGCGGTGAACCAGACGATCACCCAGATCTGGTTGAGCGAGATGCCGACCGAGAGCGCCGCCTTGTGGCTGTCGGCGACGGCTCGGAGCGCGCGGCCGATGCGGGTGTACTGGAAGAAGGCGGCGAGCGCGGCAATCATCAGCGAGGCGATGAGGGCGGCGGCGATATCGATCTTCTGGAGCGAGACCAGCCCACCCAGGATCTGCAGGTCGACCGCGCCTTTCGGCAGGTACAGCTGCTCGGCGATCATCTGCTTGGGATTGCCGCCGAAGAGGGCTTCGCCGAAGCCGATCAGGAAATAGGTGATGCCGAAGGTCGCCATGAACAGGATGATGTCGGGCTGGTTGACCAGCGGGCGCAGCACCACGCGCTCGATGGTGACGGCGAGCGCGAACATCACGCCGAGCGTCAGGATGACCGCGAGGAAGGCCGGTACGCCCTTCTCGTAGAGGCCGACCAGGGTCAGCGCCGCGAACACCACCATGATGCCCTGGGCGAAGTTGAACACGCCCGAGGCCTTGAAGATCAGCACGAAGCCGAGCGCGATGAGCGCATAGAGCACGCCGGAGACGAGCCCCTCCCAGACGGTCTGCACCAGCAGGTCCGGCGCCTGCGCCATCTGCTGGAACGGGTCGACGAAGATCGCATAGAGCGTGTTGGTCGGGTCGAGCCGGACTCCGATCGCGAGCGCCGCTATGACGGCGGCGAAGATCAGGCCGGCCTTGACCAGCGGGTTGGCGAGGAGGTTCGGGGCGGGGCGGGTGGCGATGTCGCTCATGTCTCCACGCTCCTCAATGCGCCACGCCGAGATAGGCGTCGATGACCTTCTGGTTCGCCTTGACCTCGTCAGGCGTGCCGTCGGCGATCTTGCGGCCGTATTCGAGCACGACGACCCGGTCGGAGAGGTCCATCACCACGCCCATGTCGTGCTCGATCAACGCAATGGTGGTGCCGAACTGGTTGTTCACGTCGAGGATGAAGCGGCACATGTCTTCCTTCTCCTCGAGGTTCATGCCGGCCATCGGCTCGTCGAGCAGCAGCAGCTCCGGCTCCATGGCGAGCGCGCGGCCAAGCTCGACGCGCTTCTGCAGGCCGTAGGGCAGCTTGCCGACAGGCAATTTGCGGATGTGCTCGATCTGCAGGAAGTCGATGATGTCCTCGACGACGCGGCGATGCGCGATCTCCTCCTGCATCGCCGGGCCGTGGCGCAGGGCCTGCCAGAAGAAGCCCTTCTTCATCTTGAGCGTGCGGCCGGTCATGATGTTGTCGAGCGTCGACATGCCCTTGAACAGCGCGACGTTCTGGAAGGTGCGGGCGATGCCGCCGGCGGCGGCGCGATGCGGGCGCATCTTGGCGCGGCGCTCGCCCTTGAAGACGATCTGGCCTTCCTGCGGCTGGTAGAAGCCGTTGATGCAGTTCAGCATCGAGGTCTTGCCGGCACCGTTGGGGCCGATGATAGCGCGGATCTCGCCCTTGCGGATGTCGAAGGAGACGTCGGTGATCGCCTTCACGCCGCCGAAGCGCAGCGAGATGTTCTCGACCGAGAGCAGGACCTCGCCCTTGTCGCGGACGGGCACGCCGGTCACGTTGATCGGTTCCGCGTTCATGCCGCCTTCGCCGCGGACGGCGCCCCCTCGACCGTGACGGGATAGATCCTGGCGTCGCGCACCTTGACGCGGGCCGAGATCACGCCCTTGCGGCCATCCTCGAAGGTGACTTCCGTCGAGATGTCGGCGGCGTCCGAGCCGTCATAGAGTGCGGTGACCAGCGGGGCGTAGCGCTCGGCGATGAAGCCGCGGCGAACCTTCTGGGTGCGGGTGAGCTCGCCGTCGTCGGCGTCGAGCTCCTTGTGCAGGATCAGGAAGCGCTTGATCTGGGCGCCGCCCATCATCGGCTCGGAGGCGAGCGAGCGGTTCACCTCGTCGACATGCTTGGCGATCATGTCGTAGACGAGATCGTGGCCGGCGAGCTCCTGATAGGAGGCGTAGACCACATTGTTGCGCTCGGCCCAGTTGCCGACGGCGATGAGGTCGATATTGAGCGCGACGGTGGCATAGTCGCGGCCCTGGCCGAAAGCCACGACCTCCTTGATGTTGGGATAGAACTTGAGCTTGTTCTCGATGTATTTCGGCGGGAAGAGGTCGCCGCTGTTGAGCTTCCCGACATCCTTGGCGCGGTCGATGATCTTGAGGTGGCCGCCGTCGTCGAAGAAGCCGGCATCGCCGGAGCGGACATAGCCGTCGGCGGTCATCGTCTCCGCGGTCTTGTCGGGGTCCTTGTAATAGCCGCCGAAGATCGAGGGCGAGCGGTAGAGCACCTCGCCATTGTCGTCGATGCGGATATCGACCATCGGCGCGGGCTTGCCGACGGTGTCGGCCTTGATCTCGCCGTTGGGCTGCATGGTGATGTAGACCCCGGCCTCGGTCTGGCCGTAGAGCTGCTTCAGGTTGATGCCGATCGAGCGGTAGAAGCGGAAGAGCTCGGGGCCGATCGCCTCGCCGGCGGTGTAGCCGACCTTGATATTGGTCAGGCCGAAGCGGTTGCGCAGGGGTCCGTAGACCAGCATGTCGCCGAGCTTGTAGAGCAGGCGGCCTTTCAGCGGCACGCTCTCGCCGTTCAGGATCTGCTCGCCATAGCGCTTCGCGACGTCGAGGAAATAGTGGAACATCTTCCGCTTGAGCGCGCCGGCATCCTCCATGCGCACCATGGTCACGGTCAGCATGTTCTCGAAGACGCGCGGCGGGGCGAAGGCATAGGTGGTGCCGACCTCGCGGCGGTCGTCGATCACCGTGTCCGGGCTTTCCGGGCAATTGACGCAGAAGCCCGCCAGCATCGCCTGCGCATAGGAAAACACATGGTCGCCGACCCAGGCGATCGGCAGATAGGCTATGACCTCGTCGGTCTCGTTCAGCCCGTCGAAGCCGCAGCCGATCTCGGCGGCGATCAGGACGTTGAAATGGCTGAGCATCACGCCCTTGGGCCGTCCGGTCGTGCCGGAGGTATAGAGGATGATGCCGAGATCGGAGCCTTGCCCCTGTTCCATCTCGCGGGCCAGCGCGGCCTCGATCTGCGGGTCCTTCAGCGCCTTGGCGCCGGCCTCGATCACCGTCTCGATGGCGTGGAGCTTGCTGTGGTCGTAGTCGCGCAGGCCCCGGGGCTCGTCATAGAGCATGTGCCTGAGATGCGGCAGGCGCTCGGTGATCGAGAGCAGCTTGTCGACCTGCTCCTGGTCCTGCACCACGGCGATGACCGCCTCGGCATGGTCGAGGACATAGGCCATCTCCTCGGCCACGCCGTCGGCATAGACAGGCACGGGAATCGCGCCGAGCCACTGCGCCGCGCACATCGACCAGTAGAGCTTCGGCCGGTTCTGGCCGATGATCGCGACCTTCTCGCCGCGCTTCAGGCCGAGCTGCCGCAAGCCCTCGGCGAAATCGCGGACATGGGTCGCGACCTCGGCCCAGTTCCAGGACTGCCAGATGCCCAGGTCCTTGTGGCGGAAGGCGACGCGCGAGGCGCGCTCCCTTGCATTGCGCAACAGCAATTTCGGAAAGGTATCCGCCTCGCCGGCGGTGCCGCTTGCCACGATTGCGTTCTCCCTGTCGAGCCGCCATGCGTCGTGGCGACTTCCGCGGGCCGGTTTCCGGCCTCGTTCTCATGCAAGACTTGCAGGCGGCCATCATCTTCGCAAGGACCCGCTTGACAGACAATTCGCCTTTTGGTGATTATCGTCCCGCCGAAGTTTGCTTCTCACGCAGATGTGTTGCGTCCGCTTTTGCTTCGGCCCTGATTTTCCTCACGAATTCGGCCGATTGAATCGGCGGGCGGAACCGTGCCTGCGACGGTGGCGGACAGACTCATGCTTCATCATCTGTCTTTCGGCGTTGCCGGTATCGAGCGTGCCTGCGCCTTCTACGACGCGGTGCTGGCGCCGCTCGGCTATGTCCGGGTCTGGTCGGACCTGCGGCCCGGCGAGACCGGGCAGGCGGTCGGCTACGGCTGGCCGGGCGGAGGCGACAAGCTGGCGCTGAAGCTCAAGCCGGAGGGGCAGCGGCCGCCGGGGCCGGGCTTCCACCTCGCCTTTGCCGCGCCCGATCGCGCAGCGGTCGACAGATTCCATGAGGCAGCGCTTCGGCATGGCGGGCGCGACAATGGCGCACCCGGACTGCGTCCTCACTACGGGCCGCATTACTACGCCGCCTTCGTGATCGATCCCGACGGCTACGCGATCGAGGCGGTGTTCAACGAGCCTGCGTAATACGCCCTGACGGCGAGAATCGTCATGGCGAAAGCCCGCCATCCGGGGAATGGCGGGCTGTTCGAGATGCGATGGCGGTCATCCGAAACTAGCGGCGCCCACCAGCTCGCGGATCGGTGCTTCGCCGGTCATTGCGGATTTTCACCGGCTGGCATGCCTGGAACGGATCGAGCCAATTGCCCCAGAGGCGACGGGCGATATCCGACTGGACGGCGGCATATTCGGTGAGCTGGTCGGTGACCCGTTTCGAGAACAGGTCGAGGAGGCCAAACATCGCAGCGGTTCCTTTCTCAGCCATTGGCTGTTCGGAATAAGCAACGCGCGAAAGGCGATTTGGTGCCGTTGGCGGCTTTTCACCCTTCGTAGCGGGCGAGCCGGTCGAGGTCGCGGATGGTGACGCTGCCATGGCCGAGCTCGATCAGGCCGAGATCGGCGAGCTTCGCCAGTCCCTGATTGGCCATCTGGCGCGAGATGCCGGCGAGCATGCCGAGCTCCTCCTGCGAGATCGCCAGCGTGCGGCCGAGATCGGGATAGAGGATCGGATTGAACAGCCAGGCGAGATTGCGGGCGAGGCGCCCGGTGGAATCGAGCGTGCGCTCGGTCTCGGCCAGCGAGATGAACTGGGCGAGGCGCTCGTTGAACTGGTGGACAAGGAAGCGGTTGAAGGCGGCCGAATGCTCGAACAGCCAGAGAAAGGTCGAGCGCCGCATCAAAGCAATCCGCGACTCGCGCAGCGCCACCAGCTCGTAGCGGCGCGCCTCGGCCTTGATCACGGTGCCCTCGCCGAACCAGGCGCCGGCGCGCAGCCCGGCGAGGGTCGCCGTCTTGCCGGATTTCGAGGTGGTTGCCATCTTGACCAGTCCGTCCGCGACGCCGGTCCAGGATTCCAGCCGGTCGCCGACATGGCAGATCGAGGCGCCCTTGCCATAGCTCTTGAAGGAGATGCCGCGCCGCGCCTCCTCGAATTCCGCCTCGGAAAGATCATGGGACCAAGAGGCGATGGCGCGCAGTTCCTCGGGGGTGATCACAAGCAATCCTTGAAGCCGGCTGTCGGCTCAATATGGCGTGCGGTGGCAATCGGACTCAAGTTGAACCAAAGAGGCGCTGAAAGCTCCTTGCCTCATTCGGCAGCCTGCGGCAACGCGGCGTCAGAGCCACCCTCGCGCAACTGCCCAAGCAGCATCGCCTCCTCAGCCTTCGCCGCCTTGAGATGCCGCTCCTTGACGTGGCCGAAGCCGCGGATTTTCTCCGGAATCGCGGCCAATGCCACGCAAAGCGCATGGTTCTCGGGCGTGAGCCGGGTCAGCAATTCGTTCAGCAGCACGTCGTAATCCGCGATCAGCCGGCGCTCGGTACGGCGCTCTTCGGTATAGCCGAAGAGGTCGAAAGCCGTCCCACGCAGGCCCTTGAGCTTCGCCAGCACCGAGAAGGCGCCCATCATCCAGGGGCCGAAGCTGATCTTGCGCGGCAGGCCGGTGTTCGGATCGCGCCGGGCCAGCAGTGGCGGGGCGAGATGGAATTCGTAGCGCAGCGGCTTCTCCTCGCTGCCCTCGACCTCGAAGGTCGCGGCGACCTGCTTGCGGAAGGCGCCGTCGCTGTAGAGCCGGGCAACCTCGTACTCGTCCTTGTAGGCCATCAGCTTGAAGAGGTTGCGGGCGACGGCCTCGCTGAGCGAGGTCTGGCCCGGCATCACTGCCGCCTCCCGCGTTTGGGCGCGGGCAACGAGATGACGGTAGCGCGCCGCATAGGCCGCATTCTGATAGGCGGTGAGGAAGGCGACGCGGCGCTCGATGATCTCCTCCAGCGTCTGCGAGATCTGGCGGGCCGGCGTCGCCGCCTTGCTCTGCGAGAGCAGCCCGGCGAGCCCCTCCGGATCATGCGCGGCGCGGCGGCCGAGTTCGAAGGCCTGCCGGTTCATGGCGACGGCTTCGCCGTTGAGCTCGATCGCCTTGAGCAGGGCCTCGCGCGAAAGCGGGACGGCGCCGAGCTGCCAGGCATGGCCGAGCATGAACATGTTGGCCGCGATGGCATTGCCGAGGAAGGCGACCGCTGCTGCCGTCGCGTCTAGGAAATGCGTCTGCTCGCGGCCGGCGGCCGACAGGATCGCGCGTTTCAGGCGCTCGGTCGGCAGGGAGAAATCGGCATTGCGGGTGAAATCGCCGGGCAGGCTCTCGGCCGTGTTGACGATGACGGTGCCGTGCTCGGGCCGGATCGCGCCGAGCACCTTCTTCGAGCCGGTGACGGTGAGATCGCAGCCGAGCACGAGATCGGCCTGCCCGGCGGTAACGCGGATGGCGTGGATGTCGTCCGGATGCGGCGCGAGCTTGACATGGCTGAAGACGGCGCCGCCCTTCTGGGCGAGGCCGGCCATGTCGATCATGCCGCAGCCCTTGCCTTCGAGATGCGCGGCCATGCCGAGGATCGCACCGATGGTGACGACGCCGGTGCCGCCGACGCCGGTGACGATCACCGCGAAGCTGCGGTCGAGCGCCGGAACGATGGGCTCGGGCAGTTCGGCTTCGCCGAGTGCCGAGGCATCGAGCCGGAGTGGATCGGCCTTCTTCGGCTTCGCTCCATGCACGGTGACGAAGGACGGGCAGAAGCCCTTCACGCAGGAAAAGTCCTTGTTGCAGTTCGACTGGTCGATCTGGCGCTTGCGGCCGAATTCGGTCTCCAGCGGCTGGACCGAGACGCAGTTCGACTGCACGCCGCAATCGCCGCAGCCCTCGCAGACCAGCTCGTTGACGATCACGCGCTTGTCCGGATCGGGATAGGCCCCGCGCTTGCGCCGGCGGCGCTTCTCGGTGGCACAGGTCTGGTCGTAGAGCAGGAGCGAGACGCCGGAGGTTCCGGCGAGTTCGCGCTGGACGGCGTCGAGCTCGTCGCGATGGTGCAGCGTCGTGCCGGCCGGCCATTGTGTGCCCGGCGGATATTTGCCGGGATCGTCGCTGACGACGGCGATGCGCTGCACGCCCTCGGCCGCGACCTGCCTTGCCATCTGGTCGGGCGAGAGATGGCCCTCGGCCTGCTGGCCGCCGGTCATGGCGACGGCGTCGTTGTAGAGCAGCTTGTAGGTCAGGGTGACGCCACTCGCGACGGCCCAGCGAATCGCGAGCGAGCCGGAATGGGTATAGGTGCCGTCGCCGAGATTCTGGAAGACATGGCCGCGCTTCGAGAACGGGGCTTCGCCGACCCAGTTCGCACCTTCGCCACCCATCTGGGTGAAGCCGGCGGTGTCGCGGTCCATCCACTGCACCATGTAATGGCAGCCGATGCCGGCATAGGCGCGCGAGCCCTCGGGCACGATTGTCGAGGAATTATGCGGGCAGCCCGAGCAGAAATAGGGCGTGCGCCTGGCGATTTCCTGCGCCTCGGCGAGGCGTCCCTGCGCCGCGGCGATCTCCTCCAGCCGGGCACGCAAGGCAGGGTCGTCGCGGTATTGCAGCAGGCGGCCGGCGAGCGCGATGGCGATATCGTTGGGGTCGAGCGCGCCATGGACGGGGAAGAGCCACTCGCCTTTCTCATCCTTCTTGCCGATCACCATCGGCTGGTGTTTGGCGCCGTAAAGCTCCTCGCGGACCTGGACCTCGATCAGCGAGCGTTTCTCCTCGACCACCATGATCAGGTCGAGTCCTTTGGCGAAGGCCTTCAACTCGGCCGGGTCGATCGGCCAGGGGCAGGCGAGCTTGAACAGGCGGATGCCCAGATCGTTGGCGCGGACCTCGTCGATGCCGAGATCTGCCAGTGCCTGCTGCACGTCGAGATAGGATTTGCCGACGGTCGCGATGCCGATGCGCGGCGTCTTGCCGCCCTGGGTCACGGTGCGGTTCAGTTTGTTGGCGCGCAGATAGGCCAGCATCGCATCGCGCTTGTAGAGATGCATCCGGCGTTCCTGCTCGACGAAATCGAGCTCGCGGCGGATTGCGAGGCCGCCGGGTGGCGGGGTGTAATCAGCGGGCGTGACGATGGCGACGCGGTCGAGCGAGCCATCGATAGAGGCGGTCGACTCGATGTTGTCCTTGACGCATTTGATGCCGACCCAGACCGAGGCGAAGCGCGAGAGCGCGATGCCGTGCAGGCCGTAATCGATGATCTCCTGCACGCCGGCCGGGTTGAGGATCGGCATCATCCGGTCGACCAGCACGAATTCGGTCTGGTGGGCGTTGGTCGAGGATTCCGCTGTATGGTCGTCGCCCATCAGGCAGATCACACCGCCCTTGGGATCGGTGCCGGCCATGTTGCCGTGGCGGAAGACGTCGCCGGAGCGGTCGACGCCCGGCCCCTTGCCGTACCAGAGCGCGAAGACGCCATCATGCTTGCCCTCGCCGCTCAGGCCCGCTTGCTGCGTGCCCCAGATCGCGGTCGCGGCGAGGTCCTCGTTGAGGCCCGGCTGGAAGACGATGTTCGCGGTCTTGAGGGGCTTGGACGCTCGCATCAATTGCTGGTCGAGCCCGCCGAGCGGGGAGCCGCGATAGCCGGAGACGAAGCCCGCCGTATCGAGCCCGGCCTGCCGGTCGCGCTCGCGCTGCATCAGCAGCATGCGAGCGACGGCCTGTGTGCCGGTGAGAAAGACCTCGCGCTTGCCGAGATCGTATTTGTCGTCGAGCGCGACCTCGCGCAGTCCGGCTTGGCGCAGCGCGCCCGCCTCGGTGTCGGATTTCCGTGGTGTCTCGGCCATGTTCGGCCTCCCGGATCGTCGTTCCCGCCGACGGGCCGGTAGTCCCGGCCTCATGCTTTGCCGTCTCCGCGGCGAATATGTCAGCAAGGCTGACATATCGACCGGAGGCGGTCAATTGATCTGGTATCATTCCAGTTTTCGAGGCGGGGTCCAGCGGTTTGCGGGAACGGCCGCTGTGCGCCACGGGAGGAGCGCCGCGATTTGGCCCCGTTTGGCAGGGATGGCTGTCGCAGCGATCAGGCGTGACGAAGCGCCCGTTGACGATCGCTTAACCATGATCCACGCAGACCCACGGGGATCACGGAGGGTTCGCCTTTGACGCGACGCGCGCATCTTACGGCCCTTTTCGGGCTCCTGCTGGCAGCCATCGCGGCCGGGCCGGCGGCAGCGCATCCGCATGTCTTCGTCAATGCCAAGGCGGAAATCGTCTTCACGGCCGACGGATCGGTGCAGGCGATCCGGCACCATTGGAGCTTCGATGAGGCCTATTCGGCCTATATCACCCAAGGCCTCGACAAGAACGGCGACGGCAAGCTGACCTCGGACGAGCTGGCCGAACTCGCCAAGATCAATGTCGAATCACTGCCCGATGTCGAGTTCTTCACCGCCGCCAAGCTCAACGGCCGCAAGCAGGAATTCGGCACGCCCGGCGAGCAGGTCATGTCCTACGCCGACAAGGTGCTGACGTTGGTCTTCACGCTGCCGCTGAAGACCCCGGCGAAGGCGCGCTCCTTCGGCATCGAGATCGGCGACCCCACCTATTTCGTCGCCTTCGACATCGTCGACGCGCCCGATGCGGTCGTGACCAAGGGTGCGCCGCAGGGCTGCGTCGTGCGCGTCAATCGCCCGCCGAAGCTCGACGACGCCACCCAGAAGCGCCTCGCCGAGGCCGATATCACCGCGACGCCCGATGTCAGTGGGCTCGAGGTGACGACACGGGCGCTGGTGGCATGTCCGTGACATCGGCCGAGACAGCGCGTCCGGCCGCTGCGACGCTGTCGCGGCGTCTGATCGCCTGTGCGCTGGCGCTGTTGCTGGTCGGGGGCGTGGTTGCGCTGCTCGCCCTGCTGCTCGCGAGCGTGAGCCCACCTCCGCCGCCTCCGCCGCGCAATCCCTTCGGCACGGCTTTGCCGCGCGAGGCGCTGCCGTCCACCACCGGCTTCGGGGCGGTGCTGATCGCCTGGCAGTCGAGCTTCTATCGTGAATTGACGGCGACGCTGAAGGCGATCGCGACGGCGCCGGCTGCGCTCTGGGGCCTGCTCGGACTTTCCTTCGGCTATGGCGTCTTCCATGCGGCCGGGCCCGGCCACGGCAAGGCGGTGATCTCCGGCTATATCGTCGCCGACAACCGCAGCCTGAAGCGCGGCCTGGGACTGAGCTTCGCCGCCGCACTCCTGCAGGCGCTGGTCGCGATCGCGATCGTGACGGTCGCGACGCTGCTGCTGCGTGTGACTGCGATGCAGATGAATGCCGCGACCACCGTGATCGAGCAGGGCAGCTTCCTGCTGGTCGCGCTGGTCGGGCTCTTGATGCTCTGGCGAAAGTCGGGCGCTCTGGTCCGGCTGGAGGGCGGCGGGGCGCATGATCCTGCGGCCTGCGACCATGTCCATATGCCCGATGCCGAGCAGGTCTCGCGGCTCGTCGGCTGGCGCGACATGGCCGGCGTCGTGGTCGCGGCCGGTGCACGGCCCTGCGCGGGGGCGCTGATCATCCTCGTCTTCGCCAATGCGCAGGGGCTGTTCTGGGCCGGCATCGCCGCGACCTTCGCCATGGCCTTGGGCACGGCGATCACCACCGGGGCGCTGGCGGCCTTCGCCGTCTTCTTCAAGTTCGCGGCACTGAAATTCGCCGGCGGCGGCAGCCTGCGCTCGGCGCGCCTGATCGCCGGGCTCGAATTGCTGGCAGCCGCCTTCGTCGCCGTGCTCGGCGCGGCGCTGTTCACCGGTCTCTGGATCGGCGGGGCAGGGAGCTGAGACTCAGCTCCGCAGCGGGTCGTTCTCCAGCAGGATCGGCTTGCCATGCGGCGTCGCCTCGGCGGCGCGAGCCCATGAGGCGGCGAGCGCGTCGACGCCGTCATGGGAGGTCAGCCCCTTGGCGATCAGCAGGTGCTCCAGCGCCTCGCACCAGCGCTCGTAGTAATCCGAGCCGTCCTTGCAGCCGCCGGCAGCCAGTGCCTCGCGGATTTCGGCACCGAGCGCCTGCGCCCATTCATCGGCGGTGAAGACGCCCTTGTTCTGGAGTTCGACGACCAGCGCGAAGGCCTGGGCCTGCCAGGGTTCGGCGAAGATCGGTCCCTCCGCATCGCGCGGGATCGGCGTGTCGGCGGCCAATGCCGCCGCCAGATCGGTCTCAGGCCGGCTCAAGATAGCTCTCCCAGGCCTCGATGCTGACGGTTGATGTCGGGTCGGCATCGCGGCCCCAGAGCTCGCGACCGTCGAAGACCACCGTGTAGAGCCATTGCGCCGTCTCGGGCTGCCCCTGCGCACCCGTGTCGGGGAAGACATGGCAGCCGGTGATGCGCTCGACCACGCCGGTCTTGCCGCGGGCATAGCGCGGCAGGCGGGTATGGTGCTGCGGATGCATCACGATGGTGCGGACCTTGTCGCCTACAGTGAAGCGCGCCGGGGCCTTGCTCTCGCGCTCATAGGGGAAGCCGCGGCGCAGGACGCCCGCGACCTCCTCGCCCTTGAGCACGCGCTTAGGCTCGCGGCGCTCGGGCGCGGGCCTGCCGCTGGCGAGTTCGTCCGTGCTCAGGAAGCCGTGCTTGACCAGAACCTTGTCGAGGGCGGCGAGCCAGATCTCGTAATAGGTCGAGGAGAGATACTGCGCCGGCGGCAGGCTCTCGCGGGCATGGCGGATCTCGTCGATCGACCAGGCGCCCATGGCGCCGGCCGCGACGTTGATCGCCAGCACGCGCTTTTCCCAGCCGCCATGGAAGACGGGCTCGTTCGGCTCGGGCACGACAGGGCCGAAACCCATCTGGCCGCCGAGATCATGGGCGCTGTTCATGCGGCGTCCTCCACGCGAGGAAGGCCGGTGCCGATCATGGAATCGCGGGAGACGATGCTTGCCAGCTTCTCTTCGCTCCAGCCCTCGGTGCCGGCCGGCCGCATCGGGATGACGATGAAGCGGGTCTCGGCGGTCGAGTCCCAGACGCGGATGCGCTGGTTCTCCGGAAGCGTCACACCGAAATCGGCGATGGTGCCGCGCGGGTCGAGCACCGCCTTGGCGCGATAGGGCGGCGATTTGTACCAGACCGGCGGCAGTCCGAGCACCGGCCACGGATAGCAGGAGCAGAGGGTGCAGACGATCAGGTTGTGCTGCTCGGGCGTGTTGAAGCAAGCGACGATATGCTCGCCGCCCCGCCCGCCATAGCCGAGTTCGCCGACCGCCGCGGTGCCGTCCGCCTTGAGACGTTCGGCGAAGGCCGGATCGGTCCAGGCTTTTGCGACGATGCGGGCGCCATCGCGGGGACCGATCCTGGTCTCGTAGGTGTCGATGATCGCGTCGAGAGCGGCCGGGTCGACATAGCCCTTCTGGACCATCAGCGTTTCCAGCGCCTTCACCCGTGCCTCGATGGCGGTGAAGTGGTTGTCGTGGTCGTGATCGTGGTGGTGATGTCCGCTCATGGCGGTCTCCTCTCAGGCGATCCGGATGCGGGCGGCGCGCTCGTAGCGCACCGCGAAGGCGACGAGCGAGCGGTCGGAGCCCTTCGGTCCGATCAGCGACAGGCCGAGCGGGGCGCCCTCGCGCTGCGCCACGGGAATCGTGATCTGCGGGAAGCCGGACAAGCCCGCAAGACAGAGCAGCCGCAGCGCCCGGTTGCGGAAATCCTCCAGCTCGGGCTCCTTCGCCGCGATCAGCGGCGCGATATCCGGCATGGTCGGC
Source organism: Allobosea sp. AK1 (assembly GCF_006714945.1). Taxonomy (NCBI): domain Bacteria; kingdom Pseudomonadati; phylum Pseudomonadota; class Alphaproteobacteria; order Hyphomicrobiales; family Alloboseaceae; genus Allobosea; species Allobosea sp. AK1. The sequence continues at coordinate 2,158,584 of NZ_VFMG01000001.1, read as the reverse complement.
AGGATCAGCACGCCGTCCTGGCCGAGCAGGCGCGAAAGCCTGGTGCGGACGGATTTCCGGGTGGATTCGCCCTTGGCATATTCGGCATCGGTCACCGCCTTCGAGAAGGCGAAGCGCTCCTTCACGCCGGGCCCGAGCGGGGGGCTGAAGCGTTCGATCATCGGGCCGTCCGAAGCCCAGGCCTCGCGGCCCTGGATCCAGCGGAAGGCCCAGTAGAGCGGGTCGAGATCGCGGACGAGCTTGATGCCCTCGGGTTGGCCGAGCGCCGGAACCGTGCGCTGCACGACATTGCGCAGGATCGTCTCCGCCTCGGGCACGGCCTGGGCGAACATGTCGTCGGCCATCAGGAGGCGCGGCGCCTCCGGGAGTTCCGTCTTGTCGGGGCCGAACAGGACATTGGCGACGCGGGCGAAGGTCTCGCCGTCGCGGGCGAACCAGCCGGGCGTGTCGAGGCTTGCCGCGAGCGGCCAGGTGCGCTTCAGCGAGAGCCGGCCATGGCTCGGCCGGATGCCGAAGAGGCCGCCATAGCTCGCCGGCGCGCGGACCGAGCCGCCGGTGTCCGATCCGAGAGCGATATCCGCGAGGCGCCCGGCGACCGCCGCCATCGAGCCGCAGGAGGAGCCGCCGGTGATACGATCGGGCGCCGCCGGATTGATCGGCGAGCCGAAATGGGCGTTCTGGCCGTTGAGCGAGAAGGCGAGTTCGTCGGTATGGGTCTTGCCGACGAAGCGGGCGCCGGCCTTGAGCAGGTCCTTCACGATCGGGGCCGTCTTGGCCTTGATGCCGGACTGCGCCAGCACCAGCGGCGAGCCCGCCCCGGTCGGGTAGCCCTTGATGTCGAAGAGATCCTTCACCGCCAGCGTCAGCCCGGCGAGCGGGCCGGCAACGGCATGCTTCACCTCGGCGTCGGGATAGGGAAGGAAGCAGCGGAACGGATCGTCGAAAGTCATGCGTCAGAGCCCCCTCGCATCGCCATCGGAACGCGGATCATGCACGGCTTCGACCTGGCCCCTGGCGTGCTTCACCAGCATGCCGGCATGGCCGAAGCCCTCGGAATAGGCGAGGCCGCTTTCCTCGATCGGATGGCCGGCGGCATCGAGCCGTTCCAGCAGCGACGGGTCGAATCGATCCTCGAACTTGAGGCTGGCCGAGCCCGCACCCCAGGTCTTGCCGAAGAGCCAGCGCGGCGCATCGACGGCCGTGGCGAGGTTCTGGCCGGCGCGGTAGCGCGTCAGGATCTGTGCCTGGAACTGCGGCTGGCCGTCGCCGCCCATCGAACCATAGGGCAGGACGCGCCCGTCATCGAAGCGGGCAAGCGCCGGGTTCAGCGTGTGGAAGGGTTTGCGGCCCGGAACCAGCGGATTGGTGGCGTTCTTGTCGAGCGAGAAGGAGACGCCGCGATTCTGCCAGTGGATGCCGGTCGCCGGCAGCACGCAGCCGGAGCCGTATTCCCAGTAGATCGACTGGATATAGGAGACCGCGAGGCCCTTGCCGTCGATGGCGCCCATCCAGACCGTGTCGCCGTCGCCATGGCGCAGCGGCAGCTTTGCAGCCCGCTTCATATCGATGGCGGCAGCCTCTCGGGCCAGCGCGGCCTCGGTCAGGAACTCGGCGGGCGCGTGGTCGAGCTCGGCCGGGTCGGTGACGTAGCGGTCGCGGATCGCGAAGGCGCGCTTCGTCGCCTCGATCAGGCCGTGATGATGCTCGAACGAGTCGAGCTTCCAGGGGCCGAGCCGCTCGAAGATGCCGAGGATCATCAGCGAGGCCAACCCTTGCGTCGGCGGCGGCAGGTTGGCGACGGTCAGACCGGACAGCTTCAGCGAGAGGGGTGCGACGGAGCGTGCGTGATACCGTTCGAGGTCGGTGCGGGTAACGGGGGCGCCGATGCGCTCCAGATCGGCGGCAATCTCGCGGCCGACATCGCCGCGGTAGAAATCGTCGAGGCCGGCATCGGCGAGCTGCTGCAGGGCGGCGCCGAGCGCCTCCGGCTTGCGGCGGGCGCCGGGCCTGGGCGGGGCGCCATCGATCCAGAAGCTGGAGACGAAGCCGGGGGCGGCCTTCAGGGCTTCCAGCTCGTTCGGCTTGTTGCCCAATTCGGAATCTGAGACCGCATAGCCCTCGCGGCAATGCGCGATCGCATCGATCAGCAATTCCCGTAGCGGCATGCGGCCGCCGAGCGCGCGGGAGAGATCGAGGGCGAGCTGCCAGCCGCCGACGGCGCCGGCGACGGTCAGGGCCGCTTCCGGCCCGCGCGCAGGCAGGACGTCGTAGCCCTTGCCGCGATAGCGCTCGATCGTGGCGAGCGAGCCGGCCGGGCCGCAGGCCTCGATGCCGTGCATCTTCCCGCCGGGCTCATGCACCAGCCAGAAGCCGTCGCCGCCGATGGCGTTCATATGCGGATAGACCACGGCGATCGTCGCGGCCATCGCGACCATGGCCTCGATGGCGTTGCCGCCTTCGGCCAGAACAGCCCGGCCCGCTTCGGAGGCGAGGCGGTGAGGGGCCGCCACGGCGGCGGAAGCGAAGACAGGCGTATCCAGCATCAGGACTTTTCAAGCGCGCAGATCGTGCCCATCTGGGCAAGGGGCGCGAATTTGTTGCATGGGGCGGCAAGCTCCGCTAGGTGCGTGGGGCGCATGACCGCTTGAGGTGCTCGCGCGAAGGAAGGACAGCATGGCCGGACGGCATACCAACTGGCGCAACCTGATCATGGTCACCTCGTTCGGGATTCTGATCGCGGTCGAGCTCCTCGGCGTGGCGCTGGCGGCTGGCTGGGCGCTGGCGGGCCTGTTCGAGCTCGGCACCATCTTCGAATACATCATGATGGCGATCTTCTCGGTCTTCGCGGCCTACGGCATCGTCAACCTGATGCGCCGCATGCTCAAGATCGAGCATCTGACCGAGGTCGATTGAGGCCTTCGGCCTTTCCTATCAATCGCAGATCTTCAGCGTGACCGGATCGGCATCCGCCGGGAGATAGTCTCCCATGGGGCGGCAGCCTGATGCCATGCAGATGCGCCAGTCGGCCGTTGCGCCCGAGCGGCGCATCACCACGTCCTTCAGCGGTGGCAGCGCCGGATGCCAGCGCCAGAAGCCACCCACGAGCTTTGCGCCATCGGGCGGGTCCATGCCGGCGCCGGAGCCTTCGATCCGGGCCTCGACGATCTCCAGGCCGGCGGGCGTTTCCCGCCAGACCTCCTCCCACAGCGTCTTCTGCACCGAATGGCGCCAGCCCAGCGTGATCTCGCCCGTGCCGAGCGCTACCACGAGCGCTCCGGCCGCGAGGCAGAGGCTCATGCGACGGCCGTCTCTGCCTTGCGCGCGGCCAGCCAGTGCCGCCCGACGATGGCGATAGCCAGCGCATAGCCGAGCGGGTCGCTATAGGCGAACTCGCCGAAGAGCAGCACGGCGGCGCCGAAGCAGAGCACGCGCTCGACCACGGTCAGGCGGCCGAACAGCCAGCCGATCGCGACCATGCCGAAGAGGCCGATGGCGATCGTCGCCTTGAAGGTGGCGTAGACCACGGCCGGCCAGAAGCCGATGACGTTCGCCATCGGATCGCCCGGCTGCAGCATCAGCGCCGGCGAATAGACGGCGATAAAGGGGATGACATAGCCCGCGAGCGCGACGCGCATCGCCTCCCAGCCGATCTTGTCGGGGTTTTCCTTGGCGATCGGTGCGGCGGCGAGCGCTGCCAGCGCCACTGGCGGCGAGAGGTCGGCCATGATGCCGTAGTAGAAGGCGAACATGTGGCTGACGATCAGCGGCACGCCGAGCTTTTCCAGTGCCGGGGCGGCGAGCGCGGCGACGATGATATAGGTCGGGATCGTCGGGATGCCGGTGCCGAGCAGGATCGACAGGATCATCGTCAGGATCAGGGCCAGGAACAGGCTGTGCTGGCCGAGCCCGATGATCCAGGCGCCGAAGGTGGTGCCGATGCCGGTCTGCGTCATCAGGCCGATAATGGTGCCGACGATGGCGCAGGCGATGCCGACCGGAAGCGCCGTCTTGGCGCTGTCGGCCAGCGCGTCGCGGCTGATCGCCAGCGTCGTGCGCCCGCCGAGCGTGAAGGCGTTGGCGAGGACCAGGACGGCGATCAACCCGGCGACGATGCGGATATCCATGCCCTCGCGGAAGAGCGCGGCGGCGATGAGCCCGAGCCCGACCCAGAAGATGATGCGCAGCGTGTGCGTGCTGAAGCCGGCCGTGATGCCGGCGCCAAGCAGGAGCCCGACGGTCAATGCCAGGCCCATCGTGCCGGCGAAGAGCGGTGTGAAGCCGTGGAACAGCATGAAGACCAGCACCGCGAGCGGCAGCGCCAGATACCAGCGCTCGCGCAAGGCCTTGAGCGGGCTTGGCAGCATGGAGCGCTCGATGCCCTTGAGGCCGTATTTGCCGGCTTCGAGATGCACCATCCAGAAGGCCGAGGCGAAATAGAGCACGGCAGGGATCGCCGCGGCCTTGACGATCTCGGCATAGGGCACACCCAGCGTCTCGGCCATGATGAAGGCGACGGCGCCCATCACCGGCGGCATGATCTGGCCACCCATCGAGGCCGTGGCCTCGACGCCGGCGGCGAAGGCGCGCCGATAGCCGAACTTGATCATCAGCGGAATGGTGAACTGGCCGACGGTCACGACATTGGCGACGCCGGAGCCGGAGATCATGCCCATCATGCCCGACGAGACCACGGCGACCTTGGCCGGGCCGCCGCGCGCGCCGCCGAAGAGGCCGAGCGAGACATCGTTGAAGAGGTGGATCATCCCCGCCTTTTCGAGGAAGGAGCCGAAGACGATGAACAGGAAGATATAGGTCGCGGAGACGTAGATCGGCGTGCCGTAGAAGCCTTCCGTGCCGAAGGAGAGGTGGCCGATGATCTGGTCGAAGCCGTAGCCGCGATGGTTGAAGGGCGCGGGCAGATACTGGCCGAAGAACCAGTAGAGCAGGCAGACGCCGCACATGATCGGCAGGGCGTTGCCCATCAAACGGCGGGCCGCCTCGAAGATCAGCACGATCAGGAGCGTCCCGACGACGAGATCGAGCGTCGAGGGATCGCCGTCGCGCAGGATCAGGTCGGCATAGAAAATCCACTGATAGAGGCCGATGCCGAAGCCGAGGATGCCGAGCGCCCAGCCGAGCAGGCGGCCGGGCGTGTCCTTGGCCCTGAAATTGGCGATGAGGCCGAAGGAGAGCAGCAGCAGGAAGCCGACATGGACGCCGCGCGCCGCCTGGCTCGGCAGGAAGTTCCAGGCGGAGACCGCAATCTGGAAGGCGGCGAAGGCGAGCGCCAGCCCATAGGCGAACAGGCCCCAGCCGCCGGGGCCGAAGCCGGGCGGGAAGCCATGCTCGAAATTGTCCAGATCGGCGTGCTCGACCTCGCCCGGCTTCGCACCGGAGAGGGTTTCCAACTGGTCGGTTTCGGCGGCGGTGGTGGTCATCGTCCAGATCCTGCCGGTGCTCATATGTCATCCCGCACGCGCCGCGGCATGGAATGCCGCTGCGCAGATGCGGGATCGTTCTCAGGAGAAGGCGCCTTCTCGTCGTGAGGTCCCGTGTCTGCGCAGCAGCATTTCACGCTGCGGCGCGCACGGGATGACACGCTTCATGCAGGCGTCAGGAACCGACCTTCAGGCCCTTTTCCTTGAGATAGCGCGCGGCGCCCGGATGCAGCGGGACCGGCATGCCGTCGAGCGCCTTCTCCAGTTTGATCTCCTTGCCGGCCGCGTGCGAGGCGGCGAGCTCGCCGAGATTCTCGAAGATCGTCTTCGTCATCTGGTAGACCAGCTCCTCCTTCACGCCCTCATGGGTGACGAGGTAGTTGACCACGGCAGCCGTGTTCACCGCCGCGCTCTGGCCGGTATAGGTATTGGCCGGGATCGGGGCGCTGATGAAGGGCGGGCCGGCCTTGTCGATGACGGCCTTCGGCACCTCGACGACATTGATCTCGACCGAGGTCGAGAGATCGCGCAGCGAGGCGACGCCGAGGCCGGCCGATTGCAGGGTCGCATCGAGCTGGCGGTTCTTCATCAGCTCGACCGATTCGGCGAAGGGCAGGTACTCGATCTTGCCGAGGTCCTTGTAGGTGATGCCGGCGGCGGCGAGGATCGCGCGGGCGTTGAGCTCGGTGCCGGATTTCGGCGCGCCGACCGAGAGGCGCTTGCCCTTGAGATCGGCCAGCGTCTTGATGCCGCTCTCCTTGGAGGCGACGATCTGGACGTAGTTCGGATAGATCGCAGTGACGCCGCGCAGCTTCTTCAGCGGCGCCTTGAAGCCGGCCTCCTCGTCGCCCTTCCAGGCGGCGTCGAGCGAATCGCCCAGCGTGAAGGCGATCTCGCCGCGGCCCTGCTGCAGCAGCACGAGATTCTCGACCGAGGCCTTGGTCGCCTGCACGGTCGGCCGGACGTTCTGGATCTTCTCGCCATAAATCTTCGAGAGCGCGACGCCCATCGGATAATAAACGCCGGAGGTGCCGCCGGTCAGGATGTTGATGAACTCCTGGGCGCTGGCGGTGACCGGCGCGGCGACCAGCGCAATGGCGGCGGCAAAGCCGGCAAGACGGCTGCGGAACTGTGCTTTCATGACATCTCCCTGAGGGTCGCTCCGGCTCATGCGGCCAGTTGTCGCGTTTTTAGAGCATGCTGAACCGGAAAGGGAAAGCGTTCGACAACAGGTGGCAGTCCGCCTTTAGCCCAAGGGCCGGACTGGTTTCGCCATGATCGGCTGCCTATCTCCGGTTTCGCACGGTCACTTCGCCATGGGCGGGCTGGCTGCGCTTCCGAGCAACGAATGACCAGGAACGACATGCAGGACCGCGCCGAGCAGGGTAGCAGCCAGGGGCTTCGCCTCGACCGACGGACTCTTCTCGCCGGCGCGGGCGCGACAGCGACGCTTGCCGCGCTCGGCTTTGCGCCGGAAGCCCTGGCGCAGCAGGGGCTCAAGCTCGGCGAAGCCAGGGAATTCAGCTTCGAAGCTCTGAAGGCGCGGGCGAAGGAGATGGCGGCCAAGCCCTATGAGGCACCGCCGAATCCGCGGCCCGAGGTGATGCGGCGGATCGATTACGAGGCCCATGGCAAGATCCGGTTCAAGCCGGAAGCGGCGCTCTGGGCGAATGGTCCCTCGCCCTGGCCGGTGACCTTCTTCCATCTCGGCCGCTTCTTCCAGAAGCCGGTCAGGATGCATGTCGTCGATGACGGCAAGGCGCGCGAGATCGTCTACGACGCCAGCTATTTCGAGATGCCCGTCAGCTCGCCGGCGCGCGAACTCCCCGCCGGAGCGGGCTTCGCCGGCTTCCGCCTCCAGGAAAGCCGCAGCGGCCATCCCGGACGCAACGGCGAGGCGCTCGACTGGAAGACGAACGACTGGGTCGCCTTTCTCGGCGCCTCCTATTTCCGTGCCATCGGCGAACTCTATCAGTACGGCCTGTCGGCGCGCGGCGTCGCGATCGACCCGGCGGTCTCCGGCAAGGCCGAGGAATTCCCCGATTTCACCCATATCTGGCTGGAAACTCCCCCGGCGGGCGCCGAACATGTCGTGGTCCATGCGCTGCTTTCAGGGCCGAGCCTGGCCGGCGCCTATCGCTTCCGCATGCATCGCGGCAAGGGCGTCACCATGGAGATCGAGACCGCGCTGCATCTGCGCAAGGACGTCTCGCGGCTCGGTATCGCGCCGCTGACCTCGATGTTCTGGTATTCCGAGACGGTCAAGCAGACGGCGGTCGACTGGCGCCCCGAGGTGCATGATTCCGACGGGCTCGGGCTCTGGACCGGTTCGGGCGAGCGCGCCTGGCGCTCCCTGAACAATCCTCCGCACACCATGGCCTCGTCCTTCGTCGACAGCGACCCGCGCGGTTTCGGGCTGATGCAGCGCGACCGCGAGACCGGGCATTATCTCGACGGCGTGCATTACGAGCGCCGTCCGAGCCTCTGGGTCGAGACGGACGGGCAGTGGGGCAGGGGCTCGGTGCAACTCATCGAGATCCCGACCGACGATGAGATCCACGACAATATCGTCGCGATGTGGGTGCCGGAGGCGCCAGCCAAAGCCGGCAACGCCTATAATTTCCGCTACACGCTGCATTGGCTCTCCGACGAGCCCTTCCCGACGAAGCTCGGGCGGGTCGTCGCGATGCGGCTCGGCAATGGCGGCCAGCCGGGAACGGCGCGGCCGCGGGGCGTGCGCAAGTTCATGGTCGAGTTCCTCGGCCCGACGCTGGAGGCGATCCCCTTCGGCACGAAGCCGGAGGTGGTGCTCTCGACCTCGCGCGGCAGCTTCTCCTATGTCTTCACCGAAGCGGTTCCGGACGACGTCTCCGGCCATTGGCGCGCCCAGTTCGACCTCACCGTCGCCGGCAGCGAACCGGTCGAGATGCGCTGCTATCTCAAGGCGGGCGATACGGTGCTGACCGAGACCTGGCTCTACCAGTACCTGCCGTTCTGAGCGGGGACGGGCGCGGAATCGCGCTTGCCCCGGCGTGAGCGTAACATTATATCATTTCTTATGGCTCACGCGCACGCTCCTCACACGCATCGCGCCGCCTCGGAAGCTCCGGGGTGGTCGCTGCTGCGTCTGTCGGCGGGAACGCGCGTGGGATTGGCCGCTGTCATCGTCGCCTTGCTCTGGCTGGCGACCCTGGCCGTGATCCTGTGATCGAGTAGCATCATGTCCGCCATCCGCCTGACCGACCTGACGCTGGGCTATGACCGCCATCCGGCGGTGCATCATCTCTCCGGCGAGATCGAGACCGGCAGTTTGACCGCCATCGTCGGGCCGAACGGCGCCGGCAAGTCGACCTTGCTCAAGGGCATTGCCGGGGCGCTCGCGCCACTCTCGGGCGGCGTTGCGCTCGCCAGGGGCAAGCGGCTCGCCTATCTCCCGCAATCGGCCGATCTCGACCGCTCCTTCCCGATCCATGTCTACGATCTCGTCGCCATGGGCCTGTGGAACCGCGCCGGCATCTTCGGCCGCATCGGGGCCGGGGCTGTCCACAAGATCGAGCATGCCATTGCGGCCGTGGGACTCACAGGCTTCGAGCGCCGGCCGATCGGCACGCTCTCCGGTGGACAGATGCAGCGGGCGCTGTTCGCGCGGCTTCTGCTGCAGGATGCCGACGTGATCCTGCTCGACGAGCCCTTCACCGCGATCGATGCCCGCACCACTGCCGATCTGCTGGAGCTGGTGCGGCGCTGGCATGGCGAGAGCCGCACGGTCGTGGCCGTGCTGCACGATATCGAGACCGTCAGGCAGGCCTTCCCGCAGACGCTGCTGCTGGCGCGCGAGGCCGTGGCCTGGGGCGAGACCGCGACTGTGCTGACGCCCGAGAACCTGCTGAAGGCGCGGCGTATGGTCGAGGCCTTCGACAGCCACGCCGTTCCCTGCCAGCGCGACGCCGCCTGATCCGCCCAAACAGGCCAAGCCGATGTTCTACGATCTCCTCATCGGCCCCTTCGCCGAATTCGACTTCATGCGCCGCGCGCTCGTCGGCGTGGTTGCGCTTTCCGTCTCGGGCGCGCCGATCGGCGTCTTCCTGATGCTCCGGCGAATGAGCCTGACCGGCGATGCCATGGCGCATGCCATTCTGCCCGGCGCGGCTCTGGGCTATCTCGTTGCGGGATTCTCGCTGCCGGCGATGACGATCGGCGGGCTCGCGGCCGGCTTTGCGGTGGCGCTGGCGGCAGGCGCGGTGGCGCGCGCGACCGTCCTCAAGGAAGACGCCTCGCTCGCCGCCTTCTACCTGATCTCGCTGGCGCTCGGCGTCACCATCGTCTCGCTCCGGGGCTCGGCGATCGACCTGCTGCATGTGCTGTTCGGCAATGTGCTGGCGCTCGACGACCAGGTGCTGATCCTGCTCGCCGGCGTCGCGACCGTGTCGCTGTTATCGCTGGCGGCGCTCTATCGGCCATTGGTGCTGGAATGCGTCGATCCCGGCTTCCTGCGTTCGGTCAGCCGTTCGGGCGGCGTCGTGCATCTCGCCTTCCTCGCGCTCGTCGTGCTCAATCTCGTCGCCGGTTTCCATGCACTGGGGACCTTGCTGGCCGTTGGCATGATGATGCTGCCGGCGGCCGCCGCACGCTTCTGGACCGCCGATATCACGCGGCTCCTCTTGCTCGCGGCCGGTTTCGGCATGGTGTCCGGCTATGCCGGGCTGGTGGTTTCCTACGCGGCAGGGTCGAGCCTGCCGGCGGGGCCGTCGATCATCCTCGCCGCGGGGGCGATCTATATCGGCTCGCTCCTGTTCGGCTCGCAGGACGGACTTGCACGACGCCTCTTGCCTCGCGCCCATCTCCAGAGATAGAAACGTTATATCGTTACATATCTTGGAGTCGCCCATGCCCAACCGTCGCGCTTTCGTCGCTGGCCTCGCTTTCGGGCTTGCCGCAGTCGCCACGCCGTTCGGCGCTTTTGCGCAGGAGAAGCTGCCGGTCGTCGCGAGCTTCTCGATCCTCGGCGATTTCGCCCGGCAAATTGGCGGTGATCGCGTCAGCGTGACCACGCTGGTCGGCCCCGACGGCGATGCGCATGTCTATTCGCCGACGCCGGCCGATGCGAAGGCGATGGCTGCCGCCAAGCTCGTTCTCGTCAACGGCCTGCATTTCGAGGGCTGGTTGCCGCGTCTTGTGAAATCCTCGGGCACCAAGGCGACGATGGCCGAGGCGACGAAGGGCATCACCCCGCTCGAAGCCGATGACGACCATGACGACAAGGGCAAGGGCGGCCATGCGCATGCCCATGGCCATGACGATCCGCATGCCTGGCAGAGCGTCGCCAATGCAAAACTCTATGTCGCCAACATCAGGGATGCGCTGAGCGCAGCCGATCCGGCGGGCAAGGCGAGCTATGAGGCCAATGCCACGGCCTATCTCGCCGAGCTCGACAAGCTCGAAGGCGAGGTGAAAGCCGCCATCGCCCGCATCCCGGCCGAGCGACGCAAGGCGATCACCACCCATGACGCCTTCGGCTATTTCGTGAAGGCGTATGGCATCGCCTTCGTCGCGCCGCAGGGCGTTTCGACCGAGGCCGAGGCTTCCGCCAGGGATGTCGCCCGCATCATCCGGCAGGTGAAGGCGCAGAAGATTCCGGCGGTCTTTCTCGAGAACGTCACCAATCCGCGCCTTGTCGAGCAGATCGCGCGTGAGAGCGGCGCCAAGGTCGGCGGCCGGCTCTATTCGGATGCGCTCTCGGCCGAGAGCGGGCCGGCGGGGACTTACATCCGGATGATGAAGCACAATATAAGCGAAATCGAAAAGGCGCTCGCCGCCGGCCCGGCCTGACCGGGCGGTGTCATCCTCGTCGCGTCGCAGTCATTCAGGTCAAGCCATGTCCGAGAAAATCCCCGTCACGGTGCTCACCGGCTATCTGGGCGCCGGCAAGACCACGCTCCTCAACCGCATCCTGACCGAGGACCACGGCAAGAAATTCGCCGTGATCGTCAACGAGTTCGGCGAGGCCGGCATCGATGGCGACCTCATCGTCGGCGCCGACGAGGAAATCTTCGAGATGAACAACGGCTGCATCTGCTGCACCGTACGCGGCGACCTGATCCGCATCCTCGACGGCCTGATGAAGCGCAAGGGCAAGTTCGACGCGATCATCGTCGAGACCACCGGTCTCGCCGATCCTGCGCCGGTCGCCCAGACCTTCTTCGTCGACCAGGATGTCGGCGATGCCACCCGTCTCGACGCGGTCGTGACCGTGACCGACGCCAAGTGGCTGAAGGACCGGCTGAAGGATGCGCCGGAGGCGAAGAACCAGATCGCCTTCGCCGACGTCATCGTGCTCAACAAGACCGATCTGGTGACGGCGGAAGAGCTGGCCGATGTCGAGGCCGCGATCCGCGCCATCAACCCCTATGCCAAGCTGCACAAGGCCGAGCGCGCCAATGTCGATATCGCAGCCCTGCTCGACCGCAACGCCTTCGATCTCGACCGCATCCTCGATATCGAGCCGGATTTCCTCGAGGCCGGGCATCACCATCACCATGCCGAGGATGTGCGCTCGATCTCGCTGACCGTGCCGGGCGATGTCGATCCCGAGAAGTTCATGCCATGGATCAACGACCTCACCCAGATCCAGGGGCCGAACATCCTGCGTTCCAAGGGCATCCTGGCCTTCAAGAACGAGCCACGCCGCTTCGTCTTCCAGGGCGTGCACATGATCCTGGACGGCGACCTGCAGCGCGACTGGAAGGATGGCGAGACCCGCGAGAGCCGTCTCGTCTTCATCGGGCGCGATCTCAACGAGAACGAATTGCGCAAGGGGTTTGAAGCCTGCGCGGCGTGAGCTAAAGCCGCGTCATGACAACGATGACCCCACCCGTCTCGCTGCGCGAGCATGTCACCCCGATTGCCGCGGAGACGCATGTCGTCGCGGTCCGCTGGCTGAAGCAAGGGCTCGTGTTGGCGCTGGCCGACGGGCGCGTGCTGCGCTGGCGCGACGGCGCCGTCGTGGACGGCGTCGAGGCCCATGCCGGCGGCATCCTCTGCGCGACCGGAGACGGCGAGCGCCTGATCACCGGCGGCGATGACGGGCGCGTCGTCGCTACCCGTTTCGAGGGTGAGCCGGAGGAGTTGGCCAAGGACCAGAAGCGCCGCTGGATCGATGCGATCACGCTGTCGCCCTCGGGCAACCTCGCCTGGAATACCGGCAAGACCGTGCAGGCCCGCGACGAGAAGGGCCGCATCCGCACGCTGGACGCCGCGAGCACGCCGCAGGGCCTCGTCTTCGCGCCGAAGGGCTATCGCCTCGCCATCGCCCAGATGAACGGCGTCTCGCTCTGGTATCCGAACACCGAGGCGAAGCCGGAATTCCTGGAATGGAAGGGCTCGCATATCGACGTCGTCTGGTCGCCCGACGGGCGTTTCGTGGTTTCCTCGATGCAGGAGAACGCGCTGCATGGCTGGAAGCTCGGCGACAAGCCCGGCCATATGCGGATGACCGGCTATCCGGCCAAGCCGCGCTCGCTGTCCTGGTCGCATGACGGGCTGTGGCTTGCGTCCAGCGGGGCGGACGGCGCGATCGTCTGGCCGTTCCAGGGCGACGGGCCGCAGGGCAAGGCGCCGCGCGAATGCGGCGTGCGCCATGCCCGCGTCACCCGCGTCGCCTTCCATCCAGGCGCGCTGGTGCTGGCGATCGGCTATGATGACGGCTGCATCCTGATGGTCCGCTTGACCGACGGTTCCGAATTGCTGGTGCGGCCGGCGCTGCGCGACAGCGGCATCAGCGCTTTCGCCTGGGACAAGGCCGGCAAGCGGCTCGCCTTCGGCGCCGAGGATGGCGCGGCCGGCGTGCTGACGCTGCCGAACTGAGCGGCGATGCGCTTCGGTCTCTTCGGCAAGGCTGAGAGCGGCGACGCGAAGGCCGAGGCGAAGCGCGCGGCCGAACGATTGAAGGTGCAGGTCAGGGAGCATCTCGGCCTGCCCGAGACGGCGGCGATCGCCGTCAACGAGATCATCTGCGCCGATCCTGCCTGCCCGGGCAGCGAGACGGTGATCCTGGTGATGAAGCCTGGCGAAAAGACCCGCGCCTACAAATTGCAGATGGCGATGGCCGAGGTCACGGCGGAGGCGCTGGCCGACGCTTTGCGTGCTTAAGGCCTGAAGCCGTTCGGCAGAGCGGGCGCCTCGGCCTTGAGCACGATCCCGACCCGGCGATTATAGGGCAGATAGGGATTGTCCTTGATCAGCGGCTCGGTGTCGCCGCGGCCGGTAACGGAGAGGAAGCGCTCGTTCGGGACGCCGGCATTGGCGAGGATCTCGCGCACGGCACTGGCGCGGGCGATGGAGAGGCCCCAGAGGTCGCCCTCGGGTGCTTCTCCCGGTCTCGGCGTGGCGCTGTGGCCGGAGATGGCGATCTTGTTGGGCATCTGGCGCAGCGTCGGGGCGACGGCGGCCAGCACCTTGCGCATGCGCTCGTTCGGCTGGGCCGAGCCCTCCGCGAACATCGAGCGGCCTTCCTGGTCGACGAGCTGGATGTCGATGCCGGCTTCCGAGACTTCGACCAGCACGTTGCGCGAGATCTCGGCAATCTCCGGCATGTCGCGCAGGGCCTGCCTGAGCGAGGCGGCGGCGAGCGCGAAGCCGCGGTCGAAGGTCGCCGACATCAGCCCGTCGTCCTTCTGGTTGTGCTGGCTCGGGCCGGGCGTGTCGGTCGCGTCCTCCAGCGGGCGGATATGGGCGTTCTTGATGTGGCTCTTGGTCGGGATGCCGTCGCGCTCGACGATGCCGGCGAGGCGGACGTCCGTCTGCGTACCGAAGGCTTCGCGCATCGAGCCGGCGACGATCTGGAGCTTCTGCTTGTCCTGGCTCGAATAGGCGGCGACCATGACGAAGAACGCCATCAGCAGCGCCATCAGGTCGGCGAAGGTCACGAACCAGCCGTGACCGCCGTGTCCCCCGCGTTTTTTCTTGGCCATGGCCCTAGGCCCCGATCATGCCGCTTCGACCATTTCGGCGCGGTGATGGTCGGGCAGATAGGCGAGCAGCATCTCACGAACCAGCGTCGGGCTCTTGGCGTCGCGCATCTGCAATACGCCGTCGATGATCAAGGTGCGGGAGATTTCCTCCTCCTCGAGCTTGATATGCAGCTTGTCGGCGATCGGCAGCGTGAACATGTTGGCGACCATCGCGCCGTAGAGCGTCGCCAGCAGGGCTGTCGCCATGGCCGGGCCGAGCCTCGATGGGTCCGACATGTTGGCGAACATCGTCACCATGCCAAGGATCGTGCCGATCATGCCCCAGGCCGGGGCGCAGTCGCCGATGGCGCGATAGACCTTGGAGCCTTCGTCGAGCCGCTGCAGGAAATTGTCGCGGTCGCGCTCCATCGTGTCGCGGATGAAATCCTTGTCGTAGCCGTCAGCGATATAGCGCAGGCCCTGGGCCAGGAAAGGGTCGGAGACCTCTACGCTCTCGAGGGCGACGGGGCCGCTCTTGCGGGCGATCTCGGCGACGCGGGTGATCTCGTCGATCAGCTCGCGCGGATGGATCGAACGCATCGTGAAGGCGAAGCGGACACCCATCGGCAGGCCATGCGCGATCACCGAGAAGGGAAAACGCAGCATCGTGGCCGCGCTCGCGCCGCCGAAGATGATGATCGCCGCGTGCTTGTCCCAATAGGCGGCAAAATTGCCGCCATCGATCATGATCAGCGCGACGATCGTCGCGATGCCACCCAGAATACCTGCGCCGGTGGCGAGATCCATGACAACATCCTGATCCACGCGATGCTCCGGAGCGCGGGCCGGGCTTTCGCAGTGCGTAAACCATAAGAGGTGTGGGTTGAACGAAGCGTTAAGGTTGACCGCTTGCCCGGCGCGCCGGTTTCGCTAAAGCTCGGCGCGATGTCTCTGCTCTCGCTCTATGCCCGCGTCCTCGGCGAGCTCGGCCCGGAAAAACGGCTGGGTATCATCCTGGCACTCGCCAATATCGTGCTGGCGGCGGTCGCCTTCGCCGAGCCGATGCTGTTCGGCGCGCTGATCGACCGGTTGACCACGATCCAGGTTTCGGGCGGGACCCTGACATGGGCCAGCATCAACCTGCTGATCGTCGCCTGGGTCGGTTTTGGCCTCGCCAATATCGCGCTCGGCGTCTTCGTCGCGCTGCATGCCGACAGGCTCGCCCACCGCGCGCGCCTGACGGTGATGGCCGAATATTTCGAGCATGCACTGACCCTGCCGCTTGCCTACCACACCCAGACCCATTCCGGCCGCGTGCTCAAGGTGATGCTCGACGGCACCAATGCGATGTGGGGGCTGTGGCTGTCCTTCTTCCGCGAGCATTGCGCCTCGGCCGTCGCACTGTTCGTGCTCCTGCCCTTCACGATCTGGAAGAACTGGCAGCTCGGGCTGCTGCTGGTCGCGCTCGTCGTGCTGTTCGGTTCGCTCACCGCCTTCGTGCTGCGCAAGACCGATCGCTTGCAGAGCAATGTCGAGGCCTATCATTCGAATCTGGCGGAACGGGCCTCGGACGCGCTCGGCAACGTACCGGTGATCCAGAGCTTCACCCGCATCGAGGCGGAGGTGCGCGGCCTGCGCTCGACCATCGCCAATGTGCTGGCCGCGCAATTGCCGGTGCTGTCCTGGTGGGCGGTGGCCAATGTCGCGACGCGCGCCTCGGCGACGCTGACCGTGCTCCTGATCTTCATCGTCGGCACCTGGCTCCTGATGCACGGCCAGACCACGGTCGGCGAGATCGTCACCTTCATGGGCTTCGCCACGATGCTGGTCGGGCGCCTCGAACAGATCGTCGGCTTCGTGAACTTCATCTTCATGCAGGCGCCGAAGATGCGGGAGTTCTTCGAGGTGCTCGACACGCTGCCGAGCGTGCGCGACCTGCCCAATGCCAAGGACCCCGGCCGGCTCGAGGGCGCCGTCGCCTTCGAGGACGTCTCGTTCTCTTATGACGGCAAGCGCGCCGCGGTGCGCGACGTCTCCTTCATCGTGAAGCCCGGCGAGACGATCGCCGTCGTCGGCTCAACCGGCTCGGGCAAGTCGACGACGCTGGGCCTGCTGCACCGCGCCTTTGATCCGCAATCAGGGCGGATCACCGTCGACGGTATGGATATCCGCGAGATCTCGCTGCTCTCGCTTAGGCGCAATATCGGCGTCGTCTTCCAGGAGCCGATGCTGTTCGCCCGCTCGATCCGCGAGAACCTGCTGGTCGGAAAGCCGGATGCGACCGATGCCGAGATGATGCAGGCGCTGGAACGTGCCCAGGCGGCCGAAGTGATGGCGCGCCAGGTCGACGGGCTCGACACGCTGGTCGGCGAGCGCGGCCGCACGCTCTCCGGCGGCGAGCGCCAACGCTTCTCGATCGCCCGCGCGCTGCTCAAGAACCCGCCGGTGCTGATCCTCGACGAAGCCACCTCCGCGCTCGACGCGGCGACCGAGGTCAAGCTGCAGAAGGCGCTGGAGGAGGTGATGAAGGACCGCACGACCTTCGTCATCGCGCATCGCCTCGCGACGATCCGCAATGCCGACCGCATCCTCGTCTTCGAGCAGGGGCAGGTCGAGGAAATGGGCACCTTCGACGAGCTCGTCGCCAAGGGCGGGCGCTTCGCGGCGCTGGCGCGGGCGCAGTATCTGGTGGCGGACAAGCCGGCCTCCGAGTCGACCGCCGAAGTCCCGAGCCCGCTGGCGCAGAAATTGCGGGCGGATTGACGGGCCCCCGCCCTTCTTGCTGGAATGCTCCGGCAAAGCACCAGAGGGGAATTGTCATGCGATGGCTGGCCGCCGGTTTCCTCGTTACGAGTCTCGTCTTCGGCGCAGGGGCGGCGCTGGCGCAGACCAGCTGGGAGATGCCGACCGAATACCCGGAGACCGCGATCCCCGGAGAAGGGGTCGCGAGTTTCGCCAGGCTGGTCAATGAACGGGCTGGCGGGCGCCTGACGATCAAGCCGAGCTTCGATGCCAAGCGCGGCATCAAGTCGGCGCAGATGATCGCAGCCGTGCAGAAGGGCGAGGTTGCAGCCGGCGATGCCTTCGCCGGTGCGCTCGGCGCGGTCGATCCGCTGTTCGGCCTGTCCTCGCTGCCCTTCCTCGCGACCTCGATCGCCGACGCGCGCCGCCTGACCGATCTGGCGCGGCCCGCCTACGCGAAGAAGCTTGCAGGCTTCGGGCAGAAGATCCTCTACACGACGCCCTGGCCGGCCTCGGGCATCTGGTCGAAGGCGCCCCTCGATTCGGCCGCCGCCCTGACGGGCCTGTCGATCCGGACCTATGACGCGACTTCGACCGCCGTGATGAACGCGGCCGGTGCCAAGGCGGCCAACCTCTCCTTCGCCGATGCCATGCCCAAGGTGAAGGATGGCTCGGTCGTCGCCGTGCTCTCCTCCGGCGATGGCGGGGCAGGGCGCAATCTCTGGGATTTTCTGCCGAATTTCACCGAGGTGAACTACGCGATGCCGATCTCGCTCGCGACGGTCAATCTCGCGGCTTACGAGGCGCTGCCAGTCGATCTCCGACAGATCGTGGATGGGGCGGCGAAGGAGACGGAAGCGCGGCAATGGACGGCGATCCGCACGCGGCTCGATGAAAATTACGCACGGATGCGGGCAAACAAGGTCGCGATCCGCGCCGAGGTGCCGCCGGACGTGGCCCAGGCACTGGCCAAGGCCGGGCGCGGTGCCGTGGAGGACTGGCGGCACCGGGCCGGCCCGGACGGGGCGGCCCTGCTCGACCAGTACGAGAAAAAATAGGGCGCGATCGGGGGGCGATCGCCGCAACCGAGGGGGGCTGTCGCGGCAAGTCCCCGGAGCTGCACGATTACCCCGGTGGTAATCGACCTCATGCGCCGGAGCCGCCATGGTCCTCCGCAACGAACGGCCTCCCGGCCGCCAGATGCAGGAGAGAACCATGACCGCCTATGCCATCGCCCATCTCCAGGATGTCCGCCTCGGCGCCGAGATCATCGACTACATCGCGCGCATCGACGGGACGCTCGCACCCTATGACGGGCACTTCCTGATCCATGGGGCGACGCCGGAGATCGTCGAGGGACCGTGGCCCGGCGATCTCGTGATCATCGCCTTCCCCGACATGGAGCGGGCGCGCGCCTGGTACGATTCGCCGGCCTATCGCGCGATCCTGCCGCTGCGGACGGAAAATTCGCGCGGCGTGACGATGCTCGTGAAGGGCGTAGAGCCCGGTTATCGCGCCGCCGACTTCCTGGCGAAGATCGGTGTTGCCTGAACCGGCTCAGGCGGCGAGTTCTGCTTCGACGAAGGCGCGCACCTCATCGGCCGCGACGCCCGGCGCGATGAAGCTCTTGCCGATGCCGCGGGCGAGGATGAAGGTCAGCACGCCGCGCTTGACCTTCTTGTCCTGCGCCATGGCGTTGACGATCTCCTCGGCGCTGCCGGCGCCGCCCGGCACCTGCTGCAACCGGCTGGGCAGGCCGACATGGTCGAGATGGCGTGAGACGCGGCCGGAATCCTGTCCCGAGCACAGGCCGAGACGCTGCGAGAAGCGGAAAGCCAATGCCAGGCCGATGGCGACGGCCTCGCCATGGACGAGGCGCGCGGAATCGTAATGCGTCAGCCGCTCCAGCGCATGGGCGAAGGTGTGGCCGAGATTGAGCAGGGCGCGGTCGCCTTCCTCGCGTTCGTCGCGGGCGACGATGGCGGCCTTGGCGCGGCAGGAGACGGCGACGGCGTGATCGCGTTCCGGGCCGCCGGCGATGACGCGGCTCCAGTTCACCTCGCACCAGTCGAAGAAGGTGGGATCGTCGATCAGCCCGTATTTCACCACCTCGGCATAGCCGGCCTTGAACTCGCGCTCGCTCAGCGTGTCCAGCAGGGCGGTATCGGCGATGACCAAAGCCGGCTGATGGAAGGCACCGATCAGGTTCTTGCCGTGCGGCGAGTTGATGCCGGTCTTGCCGCCGACCGAGGAATCGACCTGGGAGAGCAGGGTGGTGGGCACCTGCACGAAGCGCACGCCGCGCCGCAGAACCGCCGCGGCGAAGCCGGTGAGGTCGCCGACGACGCCACCGCCGAAGGCGATGACGAGGTCGTTGCGCTCGATCTTCGCCGCCAGCAGCGCATCGCAGAGTGCAACGAACTGGGGATAGGATTTCGACGCCTCTCCCGGCGGGATGGTGATGCGGGTCGCGGCGATGCCTTCCTGCTGAAGGCAGGTTTCGAAAGCCGCGCCATGCAGGGCGGCGACGCTCTCGTCGGTGACGATGGCGGCCTTGGCGCCGGGCGCGAAGGCCGCGATCAGGGCGGCCGCCTCGCAGAGCTGGTGGCGACCGATATGGATATCGTAGCCACGGCCTTCGAGCGCGACGGGGACGACGATGCGGGCACCGGTCTGGTCGGACATGGTGGCGTTCATGATGCTGTCGCTCCGGCTGCCGGCCCGAGATAGTCGCCCAATGCGGCGATGGTTTCGCCGACCACGACTTCGTGAGGCTCGTCGCTCGACAGGATGGTGATGTCGGCGAGCGCATAGACCGGCTCGCGCTCGGCCAGCATCCGGCGCAAGGTCGCTTCCGGGTCGGCGGTCTGGAGCAAGGGCCGGTTCGAGCGCTTGCGGACACGGCGCATCAGCACGTCGGGCTCGGCCTTGAGCCAGACCGAGATGCCGAGTTCCTTCACGCGCTCGCGCGTCTCGGCATTCATGAAGGCGCCGCCGCCGGTCGCCAGCACGAGCGGGGCGCGGGTGGTCAGGACGCGGCTGATGACCCGGCGTTCGCCCTCGCGGAACTCGGCCTCGCCGCGCTGCGCGAAGATCTCCGGGATCGTCATATGCGCGGCCGTCTCGATCTCGGTATCGGCATCGACGAAGGGCAGGCCGAGGCGCGCCGCCAGCCGGCGGCCGACGGAGCTCTTGCCGGACCCCATCATGCCGACGAGCACGATGGCCCGCGCGCCGAGAATGGCGCGGAGATCGGTCGTTTCGGAGGCAGCGATGGAAGCGGCGGCGGTCATGATACCTTTCAATCCTCGGCACGGCTGTAGCACCGGCCGGCCGCTGCGTCATGCCCCTGTCACGCGCTTTGCACGAGGCTGTGGCCCGCCGGCCCTTGCGCGGCGCGGTTGCGATCGGGGATAATCAAATCGGGTGCCGGGATCGCGCGCGCCCCAAGCGATTGCGAGAGTCCGCCCGACGTGCCGACGCTGTTCCGTTTCCTGGCTTTCATCGCGATCATCGCCGGGCTGATCTTCGGGGGCATGGTCGCGCTCGTCACCTTCGTTCAGCCGGTTCAGCGCGAGATGGTCGAGATCGTACCGCCTGCCAAACTGCAGCCGAAATGAGCCGGTTGGGGCGCCAGCGGCTGAATGCCTTCCTCGACATGCTGGCGGCCGAGCGCGGCGCGGCGCGCAACACGCTCGACGCCTATGAGCGCGACATTACCGATTATCTCGAATTCCTCGGCGGCAAGGCGCCGGGCGACGCTCTGCCTGGGGATATCCGCGGCTGGCTTGCCGATCTCGCGGCGCGGGGCCTCAAGGCTTCCTCCGCGGCACGCCGGCTTTCGGCCGTGCGTCAGTTCCATCGCTTCCTCTATACAGAGGGGCTGGCCGGCACCGACCCTTCGGCCGCGATCGCCGGGCCGCGGCTCGGCCGCCCGCTGCCCAAAGTGGTGACGGTCGCGGATGTCGACCGCCTGCTGGAAGCGGCGCGGGCCCAATGCGAGCGGGAGGGGATAACGAAGGCCGCGCGGCTCAAGGCCCTGCGCATGCGCTGCCTGGTCGAGATGCTTTATGCCACGGGCTTGCGCGTCTCGGAACTGATTGCGCTGCCCTTGTCGGCTGCGACGACGCGTGAGCGCTTCCTGATCGTGCGCGGCAAGGGCGACAAGGAGCGTCTGGTGCCGCTGAACGACGCGGCGCGACAGGCTGCGCGTGACTGGCTGGCTGCCTTGAAAGAGGCCGGAGAGGCGGATGGGCGCTGGCTCTTCCCCTCGGACGGCGAGAGCGGGCATCTGACCCGTCAGGTCTTCGCCAGGGATCTCAAATCGCTGGCCGGGGCGGCGGGGCTCTCAGTTGCGAGCTTAAGCCCGCATGTGCTGCGCCACGCCTTTGCCAGCCATCTCCTGCAGAACGGCGCCGATCTCAGGGTCGTGCAGGAATTGCTGGGGCATGCCGACATCGCGACGACACAGATCTACACCCATGTCCTGGACGAGCGGCTGAAGAGCATGGTCCGCGATCTCCATCCCCTCGCGGATGGAGAATGAGGCGCCTCAGGCCTCGGAACAGCGGATCTGCTGGACGCGCTTGGGCATCTCGCCGACGGCTGGGATGAACTGGCCGGTCGCGTTGTCGAGGATCATCAGCACACCGGTGGCGACGGCGAAATAAGCGCCGTGCAGGTGCAGTCGGCCCTTGCTCTCGAGGATCTGCACGCAAGGGAAGGTGCGGAGATTGGCGAGCGATTGCTGGACAGAGGCCAGCTCCAGCCGCTGCAGATAGTCGTCGAAGCTCTCATGGCGACCACGTCCGCCGGTGCGCTCGGCCGCCGGGCCGATCAGGGTGATCCATTTCCCGATGAAGTCGCCCGGCGAGAGCGCCTGCTGGCTGTCATCGGCGAAGGCGCGGATGCCGCCGCAGCGGCCATGGCCGAGCACGACGATGTGCTGCACCTTGAGCGCCTGGATGGCGTATTCGAGCGCCGCCGAGGTGCCGTGGAGCTGGTCGTCCGGCTGGAAGGGCGGGATCAGATTGGCGATGTTGCGCGCGACGAACATCTCGCCGGGGCGCGCATCGAAGATGACTTCCGGCGAAACGCGCGAGTCGCAGCAGCCGATGAGCATGATCTCCGGCGTCTGGCCGTGTTCGCCGAGCTCTTCATAGCGGCTCTGCTCGCGGATGAAACGATCGTCGAGGAAGGAGCGATAGCCTTCCGTCAGGCGCTGCGGGAATGGCTCTGCAGGCTTTTCCATGGATCCTGTCGAACAGGAAACGGACGGCTTCGTCAAGCATATGTTGCGGTGCGGTATCGCCCAGCCCGCCTGCCGGCCTTCGCTCAATCGCCCTTCCGGGCCAACTGTAGACGGCATGGAACCCGCGCGGAGGGAGGGGGCTGCATGCGCGATCCGGACATGGACATCTCGGCCTCGTCGCCTAGTCTGCTCGGACTGCCCCGCGCGGCACAGCGCTTGCGCGGGGCTGAGCGCAACGGAGACACCTGCCTTGACCGAACCCTGCGACCTCAGCGCCGTTGCCGCGCGTGCCCTGATCGGCGCCAAGAAACTCTCGGCCCGCGAACTGCTCGACAGCTGCATCCGCCGCATGGATGCGATCGACCCCGCCGTGAACGCGATGGTCGCGCGCGACGACGACAAGGCCCGCAAGGATGCGGCAAAGGCGGATGAGGCGACCGCGCGGGGCGATGCGCTCGGTCCGCTGCACGGCCTGCCGATCGGTATCAAGGACCTGGAGAACGTTGCCGGCCTGCGCACCACCTATGGCAGCGCGCTCTATCGCGATTTCGTGCCGAAGGAAGACCAGCTCATCGTCTCATCGGTTCGCAAGGCCGGTGCGATCATCGCCGGCAAGACCAACACGCCGGAATGGGGTGCCGGCGCCAATACCCGCAACGCCGTCTATGGCGCGACCGGCAACCCGTTCGACCCCTCGAAGAGCGCGGCCGGCTCGTCGGGCGGCTCGGGCGTCGTGCTGGCGACGAACATGGTGCCGCTGGCGACGGGCTCCGATACCGGCGGCTCGCTGCGCAATCCCGCCGCCTTCAACGGCATCGTCGGCTTCCGGCCGACGCCCGGGCTCGTGCCGAGCGAGAAACGCCAGCTCGGCTGGTCTCCGCTGCCGGTGCTCGGCCCGATGGCGCGCAACCTGCCGGATCTCTGCCTGCTGCTCTCGACCATGGTCTCCGATGCCGCTGCCGATCCGCTCGCGACGACGATCCATGGCAAGACCGTGCGGCGGCCGGAGGATTTCGCCCGCCCCGACGCGATCGATCTCGCCTCGCTCAAGGTGGCTCTGACCCCGGATTTCGGTTTTGCGCCGACCGAACGCCTGATCCGCGATACCTTCTCCGACAAGACCACGGCCTTCAGCCATCTCTTCAGGGCGGCGGAGGAAGCGACGCCGGATTGCGAGGGCACGGACGAGGTCTTCGAGATCCTGCGTGCCAGCAATTTCCTCGCGGCGCATCTCGACAAGGTCCGCGATACGCCCGACATGGTCGGGCCGAACGTCCGCGCCAATGTCGAGGAGGGCCTGCGTTATTCGGCGCTCGACGTCACCCGCGCGATGAAGCAGCAGACGGTGATCTACCAGCGCTGGCAGCGCTTCTTCGAGGATTACGACGTCATCCTGTCGCCGGCGGTGACGCTGAGCCCGCGGCCCTGGACCGAGCTCTTCCCCTCCGAGATCGACGGCAAAGCGACCCGAACCTATTTCCACTGGCTCGCGGCAGCCTATGCCGTCACCATCGTCGGCCATCCCGCGATTTCGCTGCCGGTCGGGCTCGACCGCAACGGCATGCCCTTCGGCCTGCAGATCGTCGGGCCGCGCGGCGGCGACGCCAAGGTGCTGGCAGTGGCGGCGGCGCTGGAAGCGGCGCTCGCGGGCGATCCGCTGACGGCCCGTCCGGTTCCGGACCTCGCCAAGCTCGCCAAGGCGCGGCCGATCAGCGAAAGCCCGAATTTCATCGGGTTCGCCTGAGGCCTGATTCGCGTTCCATACAATCATAAACGGGGAGAGTATGAATGAAGCGTCGTGATTTTCTGATGGGGACGGCCGCTCTCGGCCTCGCCGGCCCGGCTCTGCCGCGGCCGGCCGCAGCGCAAGGCAGCGCAACGCTGATGAAGTTCGTGCCGCAGGCCAATCTCTCGGCGCTGGACCCGGTCTGGACCACCGCGACCGTGACCAACAATCACGGCTATTATGTCTTCGACATGCTCTACGGGGCGGACGAGAACCTGAAGCCGCAGCCACAGATGGCGGAGGGGCACGAGGTTTCGGCCGACGGCAAGACCTGGCGCATCAAGCTGCGCGAAGGCCTGAGCTTCCATGACGGGACGCCGGTCAAGGCCGTCGACTGCGCCGCGAGCCTCAAGCGCTGGACGCAGCGCGACCCCTACGGCCAGTTGCTCGGCCGGGCGGTCGAGGAATGGGGTGCGCCCGACGATCGCATCGTCGAGATCAAGCTCAAGCGCCCCTTCCCGATGATGCTGGACTGCCTGTCGAAATCCGACCAGCCGCCGATCATCATGCCGGAGCGCCTGGCCAAGATCGATGCGAACACGCAGGTCACCGAGATGACGGGTTCGGGGCCCTACAAGTTCGTCGCTTCGGGCTATGTCTCGGGCAGCAAGGTCGTCTACGAGAAGTTCGAGGGCTACAAGCCGCGAGCTGAGCCGCCCAGCCGCAATGCCGGCGGCAAGGTCGCGCATTTCAAGCGGATCGAGTGGAACATCCTGCCCGATCCCGCGACATCGGCCGCGGCGCTGACCACCGGCGAGGTCGACTGGTGGGAGCGTCCGCTCACCGATCTCCAGCCGATGCTGGCTGGCAACAAGGACATCAAGCAGGAGATCATCGACAAGGCCGGGCGCGGCGCGATTATCCGTCTCAATCATCTGCAGGCGCCGTTCAACAATCCGAAGGTGCGCGCCGCCGTGCGCATGGCGGTGAAGCAGGAAGACTATATGCGCGCCGCCCAGGGCGACGACACCACGCTCTGGCAGACCTGCCGCAGCCTGTGGTGGCGCGGCACGCCCTATTACGACGGCGAGCAGGAAGACCTGATGCCGCAGAGCCTGGAGAAGGCGAAGGCGGCCCTCAAGGAATCCGGCTACAACGGCGAGAAGGTCGTGATCATCAACCCGACCGACTTCCCGGATATCGGGCCGCTCGGCGAGGTGACCTTCGAATTGCTCAAGCAGCTCGGCATGAATGTCGAGATGGCGGCGAGCGACTGGGGCACCGTCGTGCAGCGCCGCGGCAGCCGCGAGTCGACCGAGAAGGGCGGCTGGAGCATCTTCCACACCACGGGATCGGCGACGAGCTGGGGCAACCCGGCGATGTCCTCGCTGGTCCGCGGGCAGGGCGAGAAGGGCTGGTTCGGCTGGTGGAAGAGCGATGCGGCCGAGGCTCTGGCCGAGGAATGGCTCTATGCCCCCGACGAAGCCGCGCAGAAGAAGAGCGCCAAGGCGCTGGCCCGATTGGCGCTGGAGGAGGTCGCGACCATCCCGCTCGGCCAGTTCGTCAGCCGCACGGCCTATCGCAACGACATGACCGGGATGCTCGCCGGCTCGGCGCCCTATCCGTGGGGTCTCAAAAGAGGTTGATCGTCGTGCTCATGCAGAAGGGCGGCCGTAACGGCCGCCCTTTTTCATTTCAGCGCGTTGCCGCGACCGCCGCCGACCAGGGCGAGGCGGCGTCGCTCGATCCTTCCGCACCGTCCTTGTCGACGCGGACGAAGTTCGGGCAGGCGAAGTTGATCGGCAGCACGCTGTGCTCGACGATCGCGGTCGGCCCCGCTGCTTCGAGTGCAGCAAGCGTCTCGGCCGGCAGGCGCAGATCGGCGCTGGCCGAATCCGGGCCGGAGACGTCGATGCGCGGCTGATGCGCTGTCTCCTCGGTGCCCATGCCGAAATCGAGCTGCCAGGCTAGCGTCTGGTAGATGCTGGCGAGGATGCGCCGTCCGCCGGAGGAGCCCATTGCCTGGCGCGGCCAGCCGCCATCCTTCGGCGTGACCACGACCGGGCACATGTTGCAGAGCGGGCGGGCGCCCGGCGCGATCGCATTGGCGCTGCCGGGGCGCGGATCGAACCACATCATGCCGTTGTTCATCAGCACGCCGGTCGCGGGCAGCACGACGCGGCTGCCCATCGAGGAGAGCAGCGTCGTGGTGACCGTGACGAGATTGCCCTCGCCATCGACCACGGTGAGATGGGTCGTGCAGGTGTCGCCCGGCTCCTTGGCGGCAACCGCGGCGCCGAGGCCGGCCAGTCTCTCCCGATAGGCCTGGCGCATCACGCTGGAGAGCTGCGCGAACCAGGCGGCGGAGGGGCCGTCGCCTTCGATCGGAGTGTCGGCCATCCCGGCGACGACGCGTTCCAGCGTCGGCGCGGCGGTGAGGCCGCCGGCGGTGTGGAGGAGGTGAGTGCCGCGCCAGTCGATGGTCGGCGCCTCCCGCAATCCGGCCTTGCAGCCGGCCAGATCCTGGGCATCGACGACGCCGCCGGCCGCAGCGATATCCGCCACGAGCTGGTTCGCGACATCGCCGCGGTAGAAATCGTCGAGCCCCGCCTGCGCCAGCCGCTCGATCGTGTCGCCGAGCTTGCCCAGCTTCATGAAGCCCGGAATGCCCTGATAGGGCGGCACCGGCGGCAAGCCGCCAGGCAGATAGATGCGGGCACTTTCCTCGTAGAGCCTGAGCACCGAAGCCGAGGAGGCGATCTTCAGCGTCGTGTACCAGTCGGCCGGCAGGCCGCGCCGGGCGAGCGCGATGGCCGGCGCGAGAATGTCGGCGAGCGGGAGCTTCGAGCCGAAGGTCTCCTTGAGCTTGGCATAACCGGCGACGGAGGAGGGCGTGACGAAGGAGAGGGGGCCGTGGATGTTGCGGTCGTCCACCACCTCCGGCCAGGTGAAGAGGTCCTTCTTCATCTCGCCGGTCAGGGGATAATCGGCAGGATCGGCACGGCGCGGCGCGACCGGCCCGAAATCGACGACCTGCGCGCGGGTCTCGCCCGCCTTGAGCACGACGGCGAAGCCGATGCCGCCGAGCCCGCTGTTCCAGGGTTCGACTGCCGCAAGCGCGAAGCAGGCGGCGACGGCGGCGTCGGCGGCATTGCCGCCCTGTTCGAGGATCGCTGCTCCAGCCTCCGCCGCCTCGCGGCTCTGCGAGACGACGATGCCGTGCCTGCCGCGCGCGGCAGGTTTGGTCAGAGCCCAATTCTGGCTGCGATAGGGAAGAGCGGCAGCGGCCATGCGGAAACCTCGAAGCGTTGGCGAGGCGGCCATACTGCATGCCGGTCGCCACGACGTCGAATGCGTCGTGGCGGATTGCGAGCCGCGCCCGGCGCAGGGCGCGAATGGATCACCGTGCGCCCTATCGCGCGCAAAGCGGCGATCCATCCCTTGGCTTTGGCATCGGATCTTTCCGAAAAGTGCATTCCACTTTTCGGAAAGATCCGATGCCAGGATCAGAACACGTTGGGGTAGATGTAGCGGGTGATCACGCTCTGGATGAAGTAGATGATCAGCAGCAGGATGATCGGCGAGATGTCGAGCCCGCCGAGATTGGGCAGGCGCTCGCGAATCGGCCGCAATACGGGTTCGGTGATGCGGTAGAGCATGTCCCAGACCGTGGAGACGAACTGGTTGCGGGTGTTGATGACGTTGAAGGCGATCAGCCAGCTGAGCACTGCCGAGGCGATCAGAACCCAGATATAGAGGTTCAGCGCGATCATGATCACGTCGAGAACGGCACGCATCGGGCTTCCTTTTAGGCCTGTCTGGAAAGGTGACGCGGAATATCCCGGCTCGCGCCAAATCAGATGGCGGAAGTGATTGACATCCACGCGACGCACAGCCTAGAAGGCCAGCGCCTTGGGGCTGTAGCTCAGATGGGAGAGCGCTGCAATCGCACTGCAGAGGTCAGGGGTTCGAATCCCCTCAGCTCCACCAAGGCTTAAGTCATTGAGAATGCTAATATCTTAGCCCTCAATCACCTTCCTAAAACCCGGTGATTCCCGCTGCTTGGTCCCACGCTGGCGCCACTGAGGGAAATCATGGCTCCATCCGCAAGCATCGCGACAAGGTCCAAGTCCGAATCCCCGTAGAGATTCGTGCCCGTTACCCGGCCATTCGCTGCCTATGCCGATGCAAAGGAATGGGGATCCTGGGTCTTCCCCCAGCCATTATGCAGGTGCACGTTGCTGAACCTCCGTTGGAGCAGCGTTGGTGCAAGCCCGGCGCCCATGCGGCGCAGGTGGCCCAGATATGGCGAGGCTTCATCGGTGCCGGCGGCCGAGAATTGACGTAAGCGGCGGCTTTCCGGACCGGCCCCGGCTTTGCGTCAGTTCGCGAGAGCCGCCCGCTTCGGTACGATCAACGGCTTTCCGGTCAACGGATCGGCGATGACGATGCATGGGACGTGAAAGACCTCGTCGATGAAGCCGGGCGTCAGAAGATCTTCCGGCAGACCTTGCGCCAGGATCTCTCCCGCGCGCATCACCACCAGCCGGGATGCATAGCGGGCAGCCTGGTTGAGATCGTGCAGCACCGCGACGATCGTCTTCCCGGCACGGTTCAGGGCGGAGCAGAGTTCGAGCACATCGATCTGATGGGAGAGGTCGAGGAATGTCGTGGGCTCGTCCAGCAGCAGGATATCCGCGCCCTGTGCCAGTGCCATCGCGATCCAAACCTTCTGACGCTGGCCTCCGGAGAGGCTTTCGAGCGTGCGCTCGGCGAGCTGGGAAACGCCCGCTGCTTCCATGGCGGCCTCCATGGCGCTCTGATCGGCAGCGGTCCAGGGTTGAAACAGGCTGCGGTGAGGATGCCGCCCCCGTGCAACGAGATCCGCGACGATGATCCCCTCCGGCGCCTCCGCTCCCTGGGGCAGGACAGCAAGCAGCCGGGCGCGATCGCGTGGGCGATAGTGTGCGATCGGGTGTCCATCGAGCAGGACGCTGCCGCCGGAAGACGGGTGCAGCTGCGCGAGGCTTCTCAGCAAGGTCGACTTGCCGCAGGCATTGGGGCCGACGATCACGGTGAAACTGCCGACCGGCAGCGCGATGTCGATCCCCTTGAGAACCTCGTGCGGGCCGTGATGCGCGCGCAGGGCCTGTGCTTCCAGCCTTGTTTTGATGCTCATCGGACAGGCTCCCTGCGGCGGACCCAGGAGCCGAACAGCAAAATGAGATAGGCTCCGCCCAGACAGGCCGTCACGGCGCCGACGGGCAGCGCGCGCGGCGCCAGCGCGATGCGCGCGACCGCATCGCTGGCCAGCAGGAAAACCGCGCCGAACAGGGCGGAGGTCGCCAGCGGCAAACCGGCCGAGCCCGTGAGCTTGCGCGCCGCCTGCGGCGCGAGGAGCGCGACGAATCCGATCGGCCCGGCGATGAAGGTCGCTGTCGCTGTCAGGCCAAGCCCTATGAGGCCGAGCCGGAGCCGGGTGCTCGCGGCGGGAAGGCCGAGGGATTGCGCCTTGTCGTCTCCGAGTTCGAGAGCCTGCACGGAGCGGGCGCAGGCTAGGCCGAGGGGCAGCAGCAGGCCGAGCATCCCCGCGCCGATCGCCAGCCGCTGCATATCGACCCCGGCGAGCGCTCCCTGCTTCCAGTTCGCGGCGACCAGCGCGATATCGAGGGGCGCGACGAAGATCATCCAGTCGCCGAAGGCCGTGAAGGCGGCCCCGACCGCGATGCCGATGAGGATCAGCCGCGCGCGATCGGCGCGCAGGCCGCCGGCTGCGAGATAGACTAGCAGGCCCGCGCCAAGCCCGCCGCCGAAGGCTGCCAGCGCGACCAGCGCGGGCGTCAGGCCGGCAAGAAGCGCCAGCAAGGCCCCGCCGAACGCACCGGCGTCGAAGCCGATGATGTCGGGGCTTCCGAGCGGATTGCGCAGCAGCGTCTGGAACAAGGCGCCCGATAGGCCCAGCGCGGCGCCGGCTGCGAGCGCCGCGCCAACGCGAGGCAGGCGCCACTCGACGAGCAGTTGCAGCGCCGGACTCTCGTGGCCAGCAAGTGCGTGAAACACCTGCACCGGCGTGAGCCTGACCGTGCCCAGCGTCAGGGACGTCAGCACGAGCGCCAGACCGCCGAGCCACAGCCCGAGATGGCATAGTGCCGGACGGCTCATCGCGCCGTTCATGATGGTTCCGCTCTGTGCGGTGAGACCCTTCATGCGGCAGCGTTCCTGCGGCGGGCGAGCAGGATCAGGATGGGCGCGCCGAGGAGCCCGGCAACGATGCCGATCGGCACCTCGGCGGGCGGCATGGCGATGCGGCCGAGCGTGTCGGCGATCACGACGAGAGCGGCGCCGATCAGGCCGGAGAGAGGCAGATGCGCCGCCGCGCCGATACCGCCGAGGCGGCGGGCGATATGCGGGCTGGCGAGTCCGATGAAAGCGATCGGGCCGGCCGCTGCGACGGCGCTGCCGGCGAGCAGGACGACGGCGATGAGCGAGCCAAGTCGCACCGGTCGGACCGCGACGCCGAGCGAGGCCGCGCGGTCGTCCCCGAGCGCGAGCAGGTCGAGGCGTGGAGCGAGCGCGAGCGTCAGCAGCGTTCCGACAAGCCATGCCAGCGTCACGCTTGGAAGGATCGCCCCAGTGGCTCCCGAGAGCGCGCCGACGCGCCAGTTCCTGACCAGATCGAAGCGCTCGGGATCTGACAACGCGACCGCCTGGCCGATACCGATGCACAGCGCCGTGACCGCGACGCCGGCAAGGGTGAGACGGATCGGGTTCGAGCTGCTGCGGGCGCCCGCGAGTGCCTGGACCGCGAGCACCGCGCCGAGGGCGCCGCAGGCGGCAAGCCAGGTCGCGGCCTGCGGGCCGGCGAGGCCGATAAGATCGGTGCCGAGGATCAGTGCGAGGCTCGCTCCCGCATTGATCCCCAGCAATCCCGGATCGCCCAGCGGGTTTCGCGTCGCCATCTGGATGACCGCGCCGGCAAGCCCGAGCGCCGCGCCGGCCATCGCCCCGAGCAGGACACGCGGCAGACGCAGGCCCAGCACGATCTCGGCGGCTTCGCTGCCGCGGCCTTCGTGCAAAATGGCGAGCCATTCGCCGGCCGCGATCGGACGCGCGCCTAGCGTCAATGCGATGAGCGAAGCTGCCAGCAGCACCAATGCGCCGATGACGATAGCCAATGGGGTCCGTGTCACGAGGTCATCCGGGTCAGCAACGCATCCCAGGCGCCCGCGAGATGGTGTGCGGTGTAGACCGACCCGAAGATGCTGTTGCCCGGCGAAACATGTACCTGTCCAGCACGGACGGCCGGCAGCCGTTGCCAGAGCGGCTCACGGGCGAGCGCAGCCGGGGCGCGATCTCCCAGATCGATCAGCAGGACGCCGTCGACCTGCCCGAGGACATCCCCGAGGGATTCCAGCGCGACCTCGCCATAAGGGCCGAGCCGCCCGGCTTCCACGGCCCGGCCGCCGAGATCGGCAAGGACCTGGGCCGGCATCACGAAGCCGTAGCCCGTGCCGTCGCTGCGCACCATCAGCCGCCGCTTGAGCGGCTCGTAGGTCGCTGCCGCCAGCAGGCTCCGCCGCAGCACGCCGTCATGGCGCTGGCGCAGCCCGGCAATCTGCTCGGCATAGGCCGTGGTGGCGCGCTCTGCGAGCTCGGTGCGCTGAAGCCAGCCGGCCAGGCTATCGAGATTGCCACGCCAATGCGTGCGGTGGTTGCTCGGCAGGACCGGCGCGATCCGGCTCAGCCGGGCGAGGGGCCACCATTCCGAGTGAGCGGAGGTGTCCGGGCAAAGGATCAGATCGGGTTGCAACATCAGGATCTGTTCGAGATCGGGCGGAGCCGCCAGGAACGGCACGGAGGACGGTACGGGCACCCATGGCCTGGCGCGGCTGTGGCTGTAGCCGATCAGAGGCAGATTGAGCGCCAGCGCCATCTCGAGGCTGATGCGCGAGTCGATCGCGACCACCCTGCGTGGCTCGGACGGCAGCTCGACGGGACCGAGTGGCGTGTTCACCACCCGGCGTCCGGATGCGGCAAAGGCGGAGCCGGCCAGGATGGCCGCCCCGCCTGCCGCGAAGCTGCGTCGAGACAGGAATGTCGCCACGCGGTTCCCTGCCTTCGGCCCTAGAACTCGAAGGTCGAGGACAGCGAAACCATCCGCGCCTCGCTCGGATAGAGCAAGTTGAAGCCCGGATAGGTCGTCCAATAGGCCTTGTTGAACAGGTTGGTGACGTTCGCCTGCAGGATGACCGGCTTGGCGCCGGCCCGCTCGATCTTGTAGCGGGCGCCGATGTCGAAGGTCGTCCAGGCCTTCAGCTTCTGCAGATTGGCGGCATCGGCATAGCTCGAGCCGGTATAGATCATCCGGCCGAAGAGGGTGAGGTTGCGGACGAAGCCCGGGTCCCATTCGAGGCCGAGATTGGCCTGCACGCGCGGGGTGCCCTGCGCCTCGTTGCCGTCGAAGGTGCCGTTGGCTGTGCGCACGAGCTTGGAATCGAGGAAGGTGATGCCGCCCAGCGCCCGGACGCCTTCCACGATCTCGCCGGCGACGCTCAGCTCTACGCCGCGATAGCGGGTCTCGCCATTGTCGCTGAAGGTGTTGGTGACGGTGTTCGCGATGCCGGAGGCCTGTTCCGACTGGAAGACGGCGACCGAGGTCATCAGCCTGCCCCAATCGACCTTGGCACCGGCTTCGTACTGCTTGGTGACGAAGGGCGGCAGGACCTGGCCGGCATTGACGAAGGTGTTGCCGACGACCGAGCCCGCAGTCAGACCCTCGATATAGCTCGCATAAAGCGAAACGTTCTCAAGGGGCTTCACGACGAGACCGATGACCGGCGTCACCGCATCGCTCTTGTTCTTGGAGGAGATCACGCCGGTCTGCAGCGTGTAGTTGTTGATGTCGACGAACTGCTTGCGCACGCCGAGCGTCAGTTGCAGGCGCTTGTCGAAGGCCGAGATTGTGTCCGAGATCGAATAGCTGGTGAAGCTGTTGTCGTTCTGGCGGTAGCGCCGGGCGGCCGGCATCACCGGATTGGGCGAGAAGGTCGGGTTGTAGATATTCGACGGCGTCACCGAGAGTGTCGCCGGCAGGCCGGAGGCGCGCGCCTGATAGAAGCTGTTGGCGGAAATGACGACCTCATGGTCGAGCGGGCCGGTCTGG
Organism: Allobosea sp. AK1; assembly: GCF_006714945.1. NCBI lineage: Bacteria > Pseudomonadati > Pseudomonadota > Alphaproteobacteria > Hyphomicrobiales > Alloboseaceae > Allobosea > Allobosea sp. AK1. The sequence continues at coordinate 2,125,316 of NZ_VFMG01000001.1, read as the reverse complement.
AAGCGTCCGCGCACGCCCGCTTCGCCCGAATAGCGGTTGATGTCGATCTGATAGCGGGAGCCCGTGCTGGTGAAGTTGCCGTTGCGCCTGAGGCCGGAGCCGGCTTCCACCGCCTGGTCCCAGTCCATATGGCTGACGCCGGCCTTGCCGTAGACGGTGATGTTGGAGGTCACATCGTACTCGGCCTGGACCATGCCGTAGCTGTCCGCGAACTTGCTGTAGTTCCAGGGCGAGACATAGGTCTTGTTCGGCTTGATCGGCCGCGGGACCAGCTCGGTCGCCAATGGCGTCACCGTGTTGTTCATCCGGTCGGTGTTCAGGACCTGATAGCCGGCATCGAGCGAGATGCGGAACGCGTCGCTGCGATAGTCGAGCCCGATCGTGCCGTTGACCAGATTCTGCGACTGCTGGCTGATGGGGGTGCCGCCATCGCGATAGAGCAGGTTGGCGCGCACGCCGAACTGCTTCTGATCGCCGAAGCGGCGGCCGAGATCGAGATGGCCGCCGAGCTGGGAGTTGCTGATCCAGGTCGCGGTGAACCGGGTCAGCGGCTCGTCCGTGGCACGCTTTGGCACGAGGTTGATGACGCCGCCGACGCCGCTTGGCGAGAGGCCGCCGAGGAAGGCGCCGGGGCCCTTCAGGACCTCGACGCGCTCGATGCCGGCCAGCGTCGACTGCGCGTTGGGCGCGATGCCGAACAGGCCGCCGAAGGCGACGGCGGCGTTGCCGACCTGGATGCCGCGGATGACGAAGTAATTGGCATTGCCGACATTGGTCGGCTCGACATTGCGGATCGAGGAATCGTTCTTGACGACATCGGCGACGGATTGGGCGCGCTGATCTTCGATCAGCTTCGACGTGTAGTTCGTGACCGAGAAGGGCGTATCCATCACGGAGCGCTGCCCGAGCACGCCGAGGCCGCCGCCGACCGCGACCTGACCGCCGGCATAGGCCGGGGGCAGCCCGGGCACGCCGCTGCCGACGACCTCGATGGTATCGAGGGCGATCGCGCCTTCGACGGCGCCGCCAGCCGCGACGGGGCGGGCCGGATCGTAAATCTGGACGGTGGTCGCGTTGCTGAAGCGGAAGGCGAGGCCTGTGCCGTTGAGCAGGGCTGCGACGGCCTGTGCCGTGCTCAGCGAGCCCTTCACCGCATTGCCGCGACGCGAGGCGGCGGGCGTCTCGGCGAAGACCACGTCGACGCCGGTGACGCGGACGATATCGTTCATCGCGGCGCGGACGGGTTTCGCCGGAATGTCGAAACTGTGCAGCGTCTGCGCCTGCGCCGTCGCAACGGGAATGGCGAGGCTGGCACCCAGCGAGCTGAGAAATGTCGCTGCGAGGAGAACTTCCTTCGCCGTCAACCGCATCGAACGCATCCACCGACCCTTTTCGTACAGGATGGTGCGAGGCTTTCAGCCTCGCCCTCTATCTCCTTGTCGAACGGGCCGGCCGGTGACCCTCACGCATCGCGTGATTTTTTTGGAGTTGCCGATCCGGCAGTCGCGTCAGGGCGAGACGAAGGTGACCGGCCCGACGGTGGTGACCGAGAAGCCGACCGAGGATTGCAGGGCCGCCAGCGCGGCTGCGCTGTCGCGCAAGGTGACATTGCCGGTGACATGCCGCCTGCCGAGCGTGGAGTCGAGCAGGACGATGCGGCCGCGATGGTGACGCTCGATCCGGGTCAGGACCTGCGCCAGCGGCATATCGTCGAAGATGAAGCGCCCGGCGCGCCAGGCCGTGACCTCCGCGACATCCACGGCCTCGGCCTTGCCGAGCCCATGCCCGCCATATGCGACCCGCTCGCCTGGGTTGAGGACCACGGCCTCGCGCGATTGCGGCAGCTCGACCGAGACGCTACCGCTGGCGAGCGTGACGGTCACGCCTCCCTCATCGTTTGCAGCGACCTCGAAGCTCGTACCGAGCACGCGGGCCTCGCCCTGGCCGGCGCTGACCACGAAAGGCGCTTCGGAGCGCTTGACCTCGAAGAAGGCCGTTCCCCTGAGCAGGCGAACGCGACGCAACCCCGCGGAAAAATCGACGGCGAGCGCGCTGTCCGAATCGAGCTGCGCCGTCGAGCCATCCGCCAGCACGATCATGCGCTGTTCGCCGCGCGTCGTGACCTGATCGGCGCGCCAGTTCTCGAACAGATGCGGCCGGTCGAGCCAGATCCAGCCGAGGCACAGGGCGAGCACGAGGCCGAGCACGGCCCCCGCAGCCGCTCGTCCGCGACCACGCTCGCGGCGTAGCGCCCGGATGCGCTCCAGCGGCGCGGCCAGCGCTTCGCTCTCGGAGGCACCGAGAACGGCGGACAGCGTGCCCATGTCGGACCAGAGTGCCGCGACCTTGTCATAGTGACGGGCATGATCGCTCGAAGCCGCCAGCCAGGCCTCGAAATCACCGCGATCCGCAGGCGAGGGGCGGCCGTTCATGCGGGTGAACCACGCGATCGCCTGCTTTTCCAGCAGGAGCTCATCGGTTCGGTGGCTGTTGTCGGTGTCCATGGCGCCTGAGTTACGGCTTGGGCCTGGAGATTGTGCGCTTGGCGTTATCGCAATGTGTCCCGGCATGCCAGCAGGGCACGGGCGATCTCGCGCTCGACCGTGCTGTAGGAGAGGCCGAACGCGGCTGCGATCTCGTCGTAGCTGCAGGCATGCACGCGGTTCAGCAGGAAGATCTGGCGCGTGCGTTCGGGCAAGGCCGCGACGGTCCGCACCACCCGCTCCAGGTCCTGCCGGGCTGCCGCGACCTGATCGGGTAGCGCGACCGGGGCTGCGTACTGTTCCTCGGTGATGCGCAGCGGCAGGCTGGCGCGCCGGCGTTCGGCACGCTGATGGCTGATCGCGGCATAGTCGATCGCGCGGCTCAGGTAGGATGCCTGGCAGCCGATATGGTCCCGGGCGCGCGACCAGAAGGCGACGAAGACGTCCTGCACGACGTCGGCGGCGTTGGCGACGCCGACGCGACGCGCAGCCCGCCGTTCCAGCCGGCGATGTTCCCGCGCGTAGAGTGTGCCGACATCGTCGAGGCTGCTCGACATGGTTCCGCTGGCTCCGGATATCCCAAGGCCCAACGCCATAGCAGCCGCATTCCGACCGCTCAATCGCGATGTTTTAGAAATACTCTAAGTAAATCAAAGACTAAGGCTGTTGCCTCGACGCCGTTCGCGTGAAACAAGCGCGGCGCTAGACGAGGTCGATCGGCACGATGGAAGCCAGCCCCAACCCGTTTCATGAAGCCGCCGTCGTGAGGCGCCGCTATCTCACGCCCGGAATGATCCGGCTGACACTCGGCGGAGGCGGCATCGCCGGCTTCCGCTCGACCGGGATCGCCGACGAATATATCCGCCTGTTCTTCCCCGATCCCGACACAGGCGAACTCGTCCTGCCGGAGATCGGCGCGGACGGGCGCTGGACATTTCCCGAGGATCGCCACCGCGTCCGCTATTCGACCTATACGGTGCGCCGCCACGATGCCGCTTCCTGCGAGCTCGACATCGACATGGTCGTTCATGCCGGTGGCCGCGCCAGCGACTGGGCCTGCGCCACCAGCGAGGGCGACCGGGTCGTCATCAACAATCCGCGCGGGCTCTACAAGCCGCCGGCGGATTGCCGCCGGCAGATCCTCCTCGGCGACGCGACCGGCCTTCCGGCCATCGCCCGCATTCTCGAGAACGCGCCTCCCGACATGGAAAGCCGTGTCGTCATCGAGGTTCGCGACGCAGGCGAGCAGCAGCCCTTGCCGGAGCATCCCGGAGCGGATGTCACCTGGCTCACCGGCAGCGGGAACGGGGTCGGCGAAAGCCGGCTGGGCTCGCTCCTGGCCGACATGCCCATTGGGGCGGATCCCGGCTACCTCTGGGTAGCCGCGGAGCGTGCGGCCGTGCGTTCCCTCCGGGCTCAAGCGGATGCGCTGGGCTGTTTCGCCGATGATGGAAGGAAGCTCGTGGCCTATTGGGGGGCGCGGTCGTGATGCCTTTGCCCCGTTCGGCGCAGCCGCTCGATGTCTTTCCGGGCGATCACGGTCCTGACGTCCGGTTCGAAGGGTGGCAGGTGTGCCAGGCCCTTCGCTCTGAAGCGCCCAAGGGCGGCGGGCGCTTGCGCGCGTCATGGACCGGCTCAGCGCCGGCTGAGCCGACGCGGTCGCCAACCCTACGGCAGGAGCAAGAGCGAGCCGCCAGTTTCGCTCGCATGCCTACCGGGGATCGATAGGCCCAATCGGCAAGGCCAATTCACGCTCGATCCAAGCCGCCAACCGGAAGAGGTCAGCCTCCCGCCGGGCGTGCGACAGGATCTGGACGCCGACCGGCAGGCCTTCCCGCGAGAAACCGATGGGAATGGCGATGGCTGGCAAGCCTGTGAGCGACCAGATCGCGGTGATCGAGATCCAGTCGAGATAGTCCTGCATCGGCTGCCCCGCGACCGTCTCGGGGAATAATGTTTCGACGGAAAAGGGCATGACCTGGGTTGCCGGGCAGATCAGGAAATCGTGCTCGTCGAGGACATCCACAGTCCGACGGTACAGTTCGCTTCGGATCCGATTGGCGGAGACGATGGCATGGCCCGGCTGGTCGCGACCACGCAGGAGATCGGCGAGGACAGGTGCCGGAAACGCGTGGCGGTGCGTCTCGAAGAGAGGCTCGAACGTCGCGTAGAACCCCTCGCCGCGCAGCACGCGGAATGCGTCCATCGCCCCGGCAACATCCGGCGAGTTGTGAGCGACTGCGACGCCTGCCCGGTTCAGCATCTCAGCGAGCCGATCGAGGGCAGACCGGATCGGCTCTTCGATCGGCAGCATGCCAAGATCTGCCGAGACTGCGACCCGCGCGGGCTTGCGCGGCGTCAGTGCTGCTTCGAGGAACGGCGGTTCGCTGGTTGGCGCGGTCAGGATATCCCCGGAATCATAGCCGGTCATCGCATCGAAGAAGAGGGCGAGGTCCACAACGTCGCGCGCCATTGGCCCCTCCACGGCAATCGTGTCGAACGGATCGGCCAATCGCTTGCGCGGCACCCGGCCCGGCGTCGGCCGCAGGCCCGTCACATTGCAGAATGCTGCGGGAATGCGCAGGCTGCCGCCATAGTCGTTGCCGTGGGCGAGCCAGGCCTCGCCGGTCGCAAGCGCGACTGCTGCGCCGCCGGAGGAGCCGCCACAGGTCAGGCGCCTATCATAAGGGTTCCGTGTCGCGCCATGGACGCTATTGGTGGTCTGTGCACCGCCGAGTTCGGACAGGTTCGACTTGCCGAGCGTGATCGCACCGTTTGCTTCCATCAGCGCCACGGTCCGGTCGGACTCGGTCGATATGCGATCACGGAAGATCGAGGTCCCTCCGGTATTGCGGACTCCTTCGACGTCGCTGTTATCCTTGACGACGATGGGAAGCCCGCCGAGGAGGCTTGAGCGCCCGGCTCGACGCGCGACATCGGCTGCGCGAGCCTGCTCCCGCGCCCGGTCCAGGCAGAGCGTCGGCACGGCATTCATCTGCGGCTCGACAACGGCAAGGCGCGCCGCGGCCGCCTCGACCAGCTCGACGGAACTGATCTCCCCGGCCGCGAGGAGATCGCGGGCGGCAAGTGCGCTGAGCTTCGTCAATTCAGTCGACATGGGCAGGCTTTCCGGAGGCAGGTGCACCGCATGAGCGGCGAATGACGAGGCGTGGCGCCATCACCGTGGTCGTGCCCGGGCCATTCAGCGTGCCGGCAAGCCGCCGGATCAGGAGCTCGAGCGCGGCTTCGCCCATGGCGCGGACGGGCTGGGCAATGGCGCTGAGCCGGGGCGAGACCGCATCGGCCCAGGGAAGGTCATCGATGCCGATGACGGAAACATCCTGCGGCGAGGAAAGACCGCGGTCCGCCAGCGCCTTTATGACCCCGATCGTCATCAGGTTATTGGTGGCGAAGACGGCGCTCGGCGGCTCCGCCAGCGCCATGAGCTCGGCCATTGCCTGCTCGGCAGGCTGCTTGCGGAACCCTGCATCGCGGACGAGAGCCGGATCGAAGGAAAGGCCTGCCGCCAACAAGGCTTCGCGATAGCCGGCGAGGCGCTCCGCAGCCGTGCGGAACACTTCAGGCCCGTTGACGAGGCCGATCCGCCTGTGGCCGCAGGCGATCAGATGCTGCGTCGCCTCGAAGCCCGCGCACCGGTTGTCGAGGACGACCGCGTCGTAGCCTAGCCCTTCCATCGCCCGGTCGACGAGCACGACCGGGACCTCGAGCTGCGCCAGCAGCGAGGCTCTGTTCATCGAGACGGCTCCGGTCGGCGCCAGGATGAGCCCGTCGATCCGTTGCGTGCGAAGCATGCGCAGATGCGCCTCCTCGCGCTCGCTGCGCTCGTTCGAATTGCACAGCAGCACCAGATAGCCGCAGGCAGCGGCGGCATCCTCCACCGCCTCGAACAGATCGGAGAAGAACGGATTGGTGATGTCGCCGACGACGAGACCAATCAGCCCGCTCGATCGCTTGCGCAGCGAGCGCGCGCCTGCATGGGGCGTGTAGCTCAGCTTCTCCATGGCGGCACGTACCCGCGCCGAGAGCTCGGGGCTGACGCGATCTGCACTATTGAGCACGTTCGATACGGTAGCCACCGACACATCGGCGAGCCGCGCCACATCCCGAATCGTCGCCATTCAGTCCCCAATGAAACGGTTCAAACCTGCTTTCAGATTTGCGGATCGAAATGCATTCCGCAAGCGCAAAACCTCAATTCAACGCCTCTTGCGGGGAAGCTTGCTCTGTGAGAGCTTGATTGAAACGTTACAAAAATCATGAGGAGCCGGGTCGTGGGGGAGCGATTGTCCGTAACAGAAGGCTCGGCGGGGCCATGATGTCCTATGTCCTGCGCCGGATCGCCGCGACCGTTCCTGTCCTCGCCTTCGTCGGCCTCTTCGTCTTCTTCCTGCTGCGGTTGACGCCGGGCGATCCGGCGATCCTCATCGCCGGCGATCAGGCCACGACCCAGCAGATCGCTTCGATCAGAGCCCAGCTCGGCCTCGACAAGCCGCTGACAGAACAGCTCCTCGCCTGGGCGACCCAGCTTGCGCAGGGCAATCTCGGCCGCTCCGTCTTCTCCGACATGGCAGTTACACGGCTGATCGGGATGCGGATCGAGCCGACGGCAATGCTGACGCTCGTTGCGATCCTGATGGCACTAGCGATCGCGCTTCCGCTCGGGATCCTGAGCGCGCTCAAGGCCGGCAGCCGGACGGACCGGGCGGTCATGGCCTTCGCGATGGTCGGCTTCTCCTCGCCGGTCTTCGTCGTCGCTTTCCTGCTGGTCTATGTCTTCGCGCTGTCGCTCGGCTGGTTCCCGACGCAGGGCTATGTGCCGCTGTCGCAAGGGCTGCTGCCCTGCCTGAACAGCCTTGTCCTGCCGGGGCTGGCGCTCGCCATGCTCTATGCGGCGCTACTCGCTCGCGTCATGCGCGCGAGCCTGCTCGAGGTGCTGTCGGAGGACTATGTTCGTACCGCCCATGCCAAGGGCATGAAGCCCCGCCGCGTCGTGCTGCGCCATGCCTTGAAGAACGCCGCGATCCCGGTCGTGACCGTCGTCGGCGTGGGCATCGCCGCCTTGCTCGGCGGCGTGGTGGTGACCGAGACCGTGTTCAACATCCCGGGCCTGGGAAGATTGACGACAGATGCGATCCTGCGGCGGGACTATCCCGTGGTGCAGGGTCTCATCCTCGTCTTCTCGCTGGTCTACGTTACCGTCAACCTGCTGGTCGATCTAAGCTACGTGCTTTTCGATCCGCGCATCCGCTATTGAGGGCGCCGTGACGATGACCGTGACCGGCACCGTCGTGCGGAAGGCACCTGGCCACTTTCAGAACCTCGGCGGCTTCCTGCGCACCAACCCCACGATCCTGATCGGCCTCGCGGTTCTGGCGGCCTTCACCTGCGTCGCGCTGATCGCGCCTTATATCCTGCCTGACCCTGTACGGGTGAATCCGATCCAGCGTTTGCGACTGCCCGGCGCCGATCATTGGTTCGGCACCGACCAACTCGGGCGCTCCACCCTGTCGCGCACGCTGAACGGCACCCGGATATCCTTGACGATCGGCGCGTTCGTCACAGTGCTGACGGTGACCCTGGGCCTCTTGATCGGGCTTGTCGCAGGCTTCGTCCGATGGCTGGACGGGATCTTGATGCGGATCATGGACGGCCTCATGGCCATCCCCGGCATCCTCCTGGCCATCGCGCTGATGTCGCTGTTCGGATCCAGCGTCCAGAACGTGGTGATCGCGATCAGCATCGCCGAAATCCCGCGGATGGCCCGCGTCATCCGCTCCTCCGTGCTGGTGTTGCGCGAGCAGACCTATGTCGAGGCCGCGATCACCAACGGCACGGGCCTGCCGCGCATGCTGTTGCGGCATATCCTGCCCAATGCGGCTGCGCCCGTGATCGTGCAGGCGACCTATGTCTTCGCCTCGGCGATGATCGTGGAGTCGGTCCTGTCCTTCCTTGGCGCCGGCACGCCGCCGACGATCCCGAGCTGGGGCAACATGCTGGCCGAGGCCCGCCCCTTCATGCAGCGCGCGCCCTGGATGATCGCCTTTCCGGGGGTGGCTCTGGCGCTGCTCGTGCTGACGGTCAACGTGCTCGGCGACGCCCTGCGCGACGCCATCGATCCTCGCCTCGCCCGCAAACTCAGGGTTTGAGGCCGGCCATAAGAACAAGAAACCGGGACAATCCATTGGGAGGAAAGCGATGAAAAGCCTGACGAGACGAATGGCGTTGGCCGGCAGCCTCGCCCTGTCACTGGCGGCACTGCCTGCTGCCGCGCAGACCGTATTGAAAGTGCGCCCTTTCGGTGATCTGCGCACGCTCGATCCGATGACGACCTCGGACTACATGGTCCGCAACCACGCCTACATGGTCTACGACACGCTCTTCGCACAGGACGCCAAGGGCCTGATCAAGCCGCAGATGGTGGAGAACTTCACGACCTCCCCCGACGGCCTGACCTGGACCTTCGTTCTCCGCGACGGATTGAAATTCCATGACAACACATCGGTCACGAGCACCGACGTCGTCGCCTCGCTGAAACGCTGGGGAGAGCGCGACGGTCTCGGCCAGCAGCTCATGGCGCATACCGCCTCGCTGACGGCGACCGATCCCAAGACGGTCACGCTCGTGCTCAAGGATCGCTGGGGCCTCGTGCTCGACGCACTCGGCAAACCAAGCTCGATGCTGCCGGTGATCATGCCGGCGCGCATCGCCGCCACGCCCTCGAACCAGAACATTACCGACGCGACCGGCTCCGGCCCCTTCATGCTGGTCAAGGAGCAGTGGTCCCCGGGTTCGAAGATCGTCTACGCCAAGGCGCCGACCTATCAGCCGCGAAAGGAAGCGCCGGACGGGCTCTCCGGCGGCAAGGTGGCAAATGTCGACCGCGTCGAATGGCAGATCATGCCCGATGCCCAGACCGCTTTGAACGCGCTGCAGGCGGGTGAAATCGACATCTTCGAGGAGATGCCGCCGGACATGATCCCGCTCGTGAAGGGTAACGCGAAGATCACGGTCTCGAAGCTCGCAGCGCTGCAGGGCGTCTTCCGGATGAACCAGTCGCAGCCGCCCTTCAACAACCCCAAGCTGCGCCAGGCGATCCTGCGTCTCGTCGACCAGGAGCTGGCGGTCCGCGCCTATGTCGACGACAAGGCGCTCTACACCGTTTGCTCGTCCTTCTACATGTGCGACTCGCCCTATTTCACCGATGCGGCCTGGCCAAAGCCGGATGTGGCGGCAGCCAAGAAGCTGATCGCTGAAAGCGGCTACAAGGGCGAGAAGATCGTCGTGCTCGATGCCACGGAGACCGCGCTCAGCCCGCAAACCCTCGTCGTCTCGCAGCTGATGCGTGATGCTGGTCTCAACGTCGACTATCAGGCGATGGATTGGGGCACGCTGTCGAGCCGGCGCACCAGCAAGAATCCGGTCGACCAGGGCGGCTGGTCAACCTTCGCTTCCGGCCCCGCCGCGCCCGACATGACCGAGCCCGTAGGCCATCTGGCCCTGCGCTCCAACTGCGAGAATTCGTGGTTCGGCTGGCCCTGCGACGAGGCCATCGAGAAGCTGCGCGCCGAGTTCACGATGGCGCCTGATCTCGACACCCGCAAGACGATCGCCCGCAAGATCCAGGAGCGCGCCGTCGAGACGGTGCCCTATGTTCCCGTCGGCCAATTCTGGCTCGTGCGCGGTCAGCAGGCCAGCCTCCAGGGCCTGCTCTCCCCTGGCGTCCCGGTCTACTGGAACGTCTCGAAGAACCATTGACGCTGACATCGACACCGCGCTTCCCCGGAGCCAACACCTGACCCTCAAGCGTGCGGCGCAGGAATTGGCATAAGGGAAGCGCGGTGCGTCGCGAACGGGTTCCGCTCAGATTCTGCTTCTGTAGCCGCTTCCGAAGAGAACTCTCTCTTGCGGAGAAGGCCCGGGAAGCCAAGCCACTACGATCTGCCGGCTCGGTCGTCGAAAGCATCGCGTGTCCCGTGAACAACATCGAGAAACGCCTTGATGATCCGGCTCGACTCGCGCTGCTTCAGCACGACGACATGGGCATAGGTGTAAACCTCGGCCCCCTCGATCCGGACCAGCTTGAGATTCTCGTCCGGCACGAATTCGGCATCGGAGACATAGCTGATGCCGAGGCCATGGATCACCGCCTCGCGAATGGCCTCGCGGCTGCCGATCTCCATCACCAGGCGCGGCTTCGTTCCGGTCCTGGCCAGCGCATTCTCGAAAGCGCGCCGCGTGGTTGAGCCCTGCTCGCGCACGATCATCGGCTCGCCTTCCAGCTCCGCCAGCCGGATGCTGTCGCGTGCGGCGAAGCGGTGGTCGCGTCGCACGAACACGGCGACCGGATGACGCCTGTAAGGGATGGTCAGCAACCGGTCATCCTCGTCGATATAGGCGAGCACGGCGACGTCGCACCGGTAGCTGGCGAGATCGTCGAGGACTTCGGCGGAGTTTCCGAGCTTCACGGCGAGCTCGATCTCCGGATAGGCCTGGTTGAAGGCGGCCAGCATTTCCGTGACGTGGAACGGCCCCACGGCGCTGATCGACAAGCGGCCGGTACGCAATTCCCGCGTTTCCGACAGGAAGGCGAGCACCTCGGCTTCCTCGGCGAAGAGACGGGTGGTGATGGCGAGAAGCTGGCGCCCGGTGTCGCTGAGCTCGCGTCGTCGGCCGCGCTTGACGAAGAGCTCGACGCCGAACTCTTCCTCCAGCGCCCCGACCTGCGCCGTCAGGGTCGGCTGGCTGATGTTGAAGGCATCGGCGGCGGCGTTGAAGCCGCCAGAGCCCGCCACGAGATGGAACGATCTGATCTGGGTATAACGCATAGCAAAAATCTATCTAATCACATCAAAAAATCAATTTGTTATAATATGCAGCTTCAGTGAGCATCCTCGCAACAGGCCGGCAAGGCGCATTGCGAGGATGAACCGCATGAACTGGGCGTATTGGAATCCCGTCAGGATCCGCTTCGGGGCCGGCCTGCTCGACGAGGTCGCGGGATTGATCGGCAACCGCCGCTGGGCGCTCGTCACCTATGACCAGCCGATCTTCCGCGAACTCTCCGCCCGGCTGACGGCGGTCGCCGGGGCACCGGTCGTGTCGATCACCAATATCGAGACCAATCCGGACTGCGCCGATCTCGCCTTGTCCTGCCGCCAGTTCGGCGCGGCCGAGCCGGCCGAAGTCATCGTCGCGCTCGGCGGCGGCTCGATGATCGATGCCGCCAAGGTGCTGGCGGCCAGCGGCGGCGATTTCGAGAATGTGCGGCGCCATCTCGTCGAGAAGAAGCCGCTGGATGAGGCCGCGATCATCCCGATCATCGCGGTGCCGACCACGGCCGGCACCGGCAGCGAAGTCACCTCCTGGGCCACGGTCTGGGACGCCGCCAATGGCAGCAAATACTCGCTCGCCCACCCCCGGCTCTATCCGGAAACTTCGGTGCTCGACCCCGCGCTGACGGTCGGCGCGCCGCGCGGCCTCACGCTGGCGACCGGGCTCGATGCCCTGTCCCATGCGCTGGAAAGCATCTGGAACGTCAACGGCAATCCGGTCTCGGCGAACTATGCGGTCGAGGCCGCCAAAGAGATCATCGACACCTTGCCCCGCCTGCTGGAGCGCCTTGACGACGTCGAGCTCCGCGCCCGGCAGATGCGCGCGAGCCTGCTCGCCGGCATGGCCTTCTCCAACACCAAGACCGCGCTCGCCCATAACATCTCCTACGACATCACGCTGAAGAGCGGCACGATCCACGGCATCGCCTGCTCCTTCTCGCTGCCGATCGTGATGCGCTGGGCGATGGGCGCGCAGCCGCAATGCGATGCGGCGCTGCGGCGCGTCTTCGGCCCGGACCTCGAAGCAGGAGCGGAACGCCTCGGCGCCTTCCTGCGCAATCTCGGCGTCTCGACCGACCCCACCGCCTACGGCGTCTCGGGCGTCGAGTGGAACCGCCTCGTCGGCAAGGCGCTCGAAGGCGAACGCGGCCGCAACTTCATTGGAAGGCAGGCGGCCATGGCCGCCTGAGATCAAGCAACGGGCAACGACGCCCGCAACGGTTCCGCCGGCAGATTACAACGATCGCCGGATCATCTTGGGAGGATGACATGACCATCACGCGTCGGACGATTCTGAAGAACTCACTGGCTGCGGGAACGGTGCTGGCGATGCCGGCGCTGGTCCAGGCCCAGCCGAAACAGATCCGCGTCGGGCTGATCCCGTCCGAGGATTCGCGGGCGATGCTGGAATCGAGCCAGCAGCTCCTCGATGCGCTGGAGAAGAATCTCGGCATCAAGGTCCAGGGCTTCGTCGCCTCGGATTATAACGGCGTGATCGAGGCGATGCGCTCGAGCCATGTCGATGTCGCCTATCTCGGCCCGTTCTCCTATGTGCTCGGCACGACGGTGGCGCCGATCGAGGCCTTCGCGACGGCGGAGACCGCCAAGTCGAGCCGCAGCTTCTATCGCAGCCAGATCATCGCGCGGAAGGATAGCGGCATCCGCGATTGGAAGGACCTGAAAGGGCGCACCTTCGCTTTCGTCGACCCGTCTTCGACCTCGGGCCACCTCTTCCCTAAGGCCGGGCTGATAAAGCTCGGCTTCGACCCGGAGAAGGATTTCGGTCGCGTCCTGTTCACCGGCTCGCATGACGCCAACGCGCTCGCGGTCGCCAACAAGCGCGTCGACGCCGCGACGATCGCCGATCGCATCTTCGATGCCGCCGTGCAGAAGAAACTGGTCGACCGGGCCGACATCCACGTCGTCTGGGAGTCGGATCCGATCCCGGAATCGCCGACCTGCTGGCGCAAGAACCTGCCCGACGACCTGAAGAAGCAGATCAAGTCGGCCTTCCTGAACATCCGGGACATCACCTGGGCCGACCAGGGCAAGCTCAACCGCTTCGTCGAGACCAACGACCAGGCCTACGACATCATCCGCGAGACGGCGAAGGTGCTGAATCTCGATCTGACCAAGATGAAGTAGTCGCGACACGCGACCGGCGGAGGAAGCGACATGATCACGATCGAAGGCCTGAAGAAATCCTATGCCGGTCGCCCTGTCCTGCAGGGCATCGACCTCAGCGTCAAAGCCGGCGAGTTCCTCGTGGTGCTCGGCCCCAGCGGCGCCGGCAAGTCGACGCTGCTGCGCTGCATCAACGGGCTGGCCCAGCCCGATGCCGGGCGGACCGTCATCGATGGCACCGTGTTCGACACGAAACGTGCGGCCGCCGGAAAGCGGCCGGTCGCGATGATCTTCCAGCACCACAACCTGGTGAAGCGCCTCTCGGTGCTGAAGAACGTGCTCGTCGGCCGGATGGCCGGCCTGTCCTCGTTCCTGAGCATGCTGCAGCTCTTCCCGCGGCAGGACGTCGCCATCGCCATGGATTGCCTGGCGCGGGTCGAACTCGCCCACAAGGCGAATTCGCGCGGCGACCAGCTCTCAGGCGGCGAGCAGCAACGCGTCGGTATTGCCCGCGCGCTGGCGCAGCAGCCGGCGGTGATCCTCTGCGACGAGCCGGTGGCGAGCCTCGATCCCAAGACCTCGCGCGTGGTACTCGGCTACCTCAAGGCGATCTGCAAGGCGGAGGGGATCGCGGTGATCTGCAACCTCCATCAGGTCGATTACGCCGTCGAATTCGGCGAGCGCATCGTCGGCCTGAGCGGCGGCCGGGTGATCTTCGACGATACCCCCGATCACCTGACCTCCGAGGTCGTCCACCAGATCTATCCAGGCCTCGAGGACCCCGGCATCAGCCGCGTTCTCAAGCCCCGGCCAGTGAGCCAGCCCGCGCTGGCGCCGCTGATCGCCCCTGCAATCGCCTGACGGGAGGCAACCCCATGTCCTTCGGAACGCTGCAACTCGTCATCCGTCCGCCGCAGAACCGCTTCGGCTGGTGGGGCGTCGGCACGATCGCGCTCGCCATCCTCGTCTTCTTGTGGTGGGCCGCGCTCGGCGCCCAGATCAACGCCGGCAATCTCTGGAACGGCATCCCCTATATGTGGGATTTCCTCGTCCGGATGGTGCCGCCCAACCCGGAATTCCTCGAACGTCTGTGGAAGCCCGCGCTGGAGAGCTTGCAGGTAGCGGTCTGGGGCACCCTGCTCGGCGTCGTCATCTCCCTGCCGATCTGCTTCTTCGCGGCGCGCAATCTCAGCCCGAGCCCGGCCGTCTTCCATGCGACGCGGCAATTGCTCAACTGCATGCGCGGCATCAACGAGATCATCCTGGCGCTGATCTTCGTCGCCGCGATCGGTCTCGGCCCCTTCGCCGGCGTGCTGGCGCTCGCCATCCACGGCGCCGGCATGCTCGGCAAATTCTTCGCCGAGGCGATGGAGGATATCGACGAAGGGCCGCTGGAGGCCTTCCGTTCGGCCGGCGTCGGTCCGTTCAAGACCTTCTTCTTCGGCGTGCTGCCGCAGGTCCTGCCGACCTGGCTCGGGACGATCTTCTACCGGCTGGAGACCAATGTCCGGCAGTCGACGGTGCTCGGCATGGTCGGCGCAGGCGGCATCGGCTTCGAGCTGGTCTCATCGATGAAGCTCTTCAAGTACCAGGACACCGCCACCTGCATCCTCGTCATCCTCGCGATGGTCTTGGTGGCCGACCTCGTCTCGTCCCGCGTCAGGGCGCTGATCCGCTGAGCGGCGCCGGCGCAAGGAGTTGGTCATGAACGCACATTCCAAGATCGGCTCGGATGTTGTTGCGAACGGTCGCAACTATGCCCGCCCGCAGCGCCCGACGGTGGTGATCTGCATGGACGGCTCGGAGCCGGCCTATATCGAGGCGGCCAGCGCCAAAGGCCTGACGCCGAACCTCGACCGGATCATGAAGACCGGCGCCAGCACGCACGCCTATTCGGTGATCCCGAGCTTCACCAACCCGAACAACCTCTCGATCATCACCGGCCGCCCGCCGGCCGTGCACGGCATCGCCGGCAACTTCTTCTATGACCGCGAGGCCAAGGAAGAGGTGATGATGAACGACGCCCGCTTCCTGCGCGCGCCGACCATCCTGGCCGAGTTCCAGAAGGCCGGCTTCAAGGTCGCGATGGTCACCGCCAAGGACAAGTTGCGCACTTTGCTCGGCAAGGGGCTCGACTTCGCCTCCGGCAGCGCCATCGCTTTCTCCTCGGAGAAGGCCGACAAGGCCAATAGGCCTGAGAACGGCATTGCGGACGTGCTCGATTTCGTCGGCATGCCCGTGCCGTCGGTCTATTCGGCCGATCTGTCGGAATTCGTCTTCGCCGCCGGCGTCAAGCTGCTGGAGACCTTCAAGCCCGACCTGATGTATCTCTCGACCACCGACTATGTGCAGCACAAGGCGGCGCCCGGTTCGGAGATGGCGGACTCGTTCTACGCCATGTTCGACGGTTACGTCGGCAAGCTCGACGCGCTCGGCTGCACGCTGGTCATCACCGCAGATCACGGCATGAACGACAAGCACCTCGCCAATGGCGAGCCGGATGTCGTCTATCTCCAGAGCCTGATGGATGAATGGTACGGCAAGGGCACGATGCGCGTGATCCTGCCGATCACCGACCCTTACGTGGTCCATCACGGCGCGCTCGGCTCCTTCGCCACGGTCTATCTGCCCGATGGCGTGAGCCAGGAAGAGGTTGCGGCCCGCATCTCCGGTTTGGACGGCATCGCGCTGGCGGTGACCTCGGCGGAAGCCTGCGAGCGCTTCGAATTGCCGGCCGACCGGATCGGCGATGTCGTGGTCGTCTCGACCCGCCAGAAGGTGATCGGCACCTCGCCGGACAGGCATGATCTCTCCGGCCTGACCGAGCCTTTGCGCTCGCATGGCGGCATCACCGAGCAGCGCGTGCCGATGATCGCCAACCGGCCGATCACGGTGCCGATGGGTCGCACGCTTCGCAATTTCGACGTCTTCGACGTCGCCCTGAACCTGGTGAACTGAGATGAACGCTGCGGTGAAGCCGCCGGTGCGGCGCGAGGCGATGCGCATCGCCGGCAAGCTGGTCACGACCGACGACATGGTCGAGGTCAGGAACCCCTATGATGACAGCATCGTCGGCCTGATCCCGGCCGCCCGGCCCGAGCATGTCCGCGAGGCCTTCGCCAAGGCGAAGGCGTTCAAGCCGACGCTCTCGCGCTACGAGCGCCAGCAGATCCTGCAGAAGACGGCCGAGCTGCTGCGGGACCGCAAGGAACTCTTCGCCAAGCTGATCACGGCGGAAGCCGGCCTGTGCTGGAAGGACTCGCTCTATGAGGCCAGCCGCGCCTATGACGTCTGGTCCTTCGCGGCGCAGCTCACCATCAAGGACGATGGCGAGATGTTCTCCTGCGACATCTCGCCGAACGGCAAGGCGCGCAAGATCTTCACGACGCGCCAGCCGCTGCTCGGCGTGATCTCGGCGATCACCCCGTTCAACCACCCGCTCAACATGGTCAGCCACAAGCTGGCCCCGGCGATCGCGACCAACAACCGCCTCGTGCTGAAGCCGACCGAGCTGACGCCATTGACCGCGCTGGCGCTCGCCGACGTGCTCTACGAGGCCGGCCTGCCGCCGGAGATGCTCTCGGTCGTCACCGGCAATCCCTCGACCATGGGCGATGCGATGATCACCGACCCGGACGCGGATCTGGTGACCTTCACCGGCTCGGTCCGCGTCGGCAAGCACATCGCCGCGACCGCCGGCTACAAGCGCATCGTGCTGGAACTGGGCGGCAACGACCCGCTGATCGTCATGGAGGATGCCGATCTCGACAAGGCGGCCGAGCTCGCCGTCACCGGCGCGACCAAGAACTCGGGCCAGCGCTGCACGGCGGTGAAGCGCATCCTGGTGGTCGAGAGCGTCGCCGACGCCTTCTCCAGGCTCGTCGTCGAGAAGGCGAAGAAGCTGAAATGTGGTGATCCGATGGACCCCGCCACCGATGTCGGCTGCGTCATCAATGCCCGCTCGGCCGCGCTCTTCCAGGCTCGCGTCGACGATGCCGTGAGCAAGGGCGCCGAGGTGCTCTACGGCAAGCGGGCGGAAGGGGCGCTGTTCCACCCGACCGTGGTCGACAAGATCCCTTACACCTGCGAGCTGGTGCATGAGGAGACCTTCGGCCCGGTGATCCCGATCATCCGCGTGCCCGACGACATCGCCGAGGTGATCCGGATCTCGAACTCCACCGCCTATGGTCTCTCTTCCGGCATCTGCACGAACCGCTACGATTACATCCAGCGTTTCGTCGCTGACCTCGAGGTCGGCACGGTCAATCTCTGGGAGGTGCCGGGCTACCGGATCGAGATGTCCCCCTTCGGCGGCATCAAGGATTCCGGCCTCGGTTACAAGGAGGGCGTCGTCGAGGCCATGAAATCCTTCACAAACGTCAAGACGTGGTCGATGCCCTGGACCGCGTAAGCAGTCCTCGCGATCTTCTCGCAGCGCGATAACGTCGACGCGGGTGCCATCATTCGCCGATACCGTGACCATGACCGGACGCGTTGCTCACGCGGACGGCTCGTGGAGCGCCCTCGTCTCAGGCTTGAGTGCCGTTCCGCAACGACTGCAAGGTGCTTGCGCGTGGCTCTAGCCGAAATCGGCGAACAGGAAAGTCAGCAAGCGATCTGCCGTTTTGCGCCGGCAAACCTGGGGGTCGAACACCGCCGTGAGGAGAGACCCGTCTGATTTGAGATGTGGGAACGGCAGCTCCAGGCGCTTCTGCCGGATCAGGTCGGCCAGCACGCCAGGCGGCCCGATCACGCACCCCTGATCCGCGACGGCAGCCTCGACGGCAATATAGAAATGCGGCGTCGAGCGCGTCGCAACTGGCGCGTCGATGCCGGCTACAGCCAGCCAACCCTCAAGCTCGCCGGCCCGCGTCCGGGCGACCAAAAAAGTCTCCTGGGCAATCGCCGCAACGCCCTCTTGCCGGAGGCGTTGCGCGCGTTCCGGCGTGGCCAGCACCGTCAGGCGCTCGATTCCGATCGGCCGCCGTTCCAACCCGCCGGTATCGTCGGCCTGCCGTACGATTGCGATGTCGAAAGGCAGGCGCCGCCATTCGTCGGTCGTGTGCATCTGGCTGACCCGGACCGGGCGTCCGCCCATTTTCGCTTCCGCGTCGACGAGCCGGGGCAGGATCCAGTGCATCGACAGGGTGGCGTTGGCGGCGATGGTGATGACCCGCGTGTCCGACACCCGGGTCGCCGACATCCACGCCTCCTCGATATGCCGCAATGCGGTACCGACCGCCTGGGCCAGCTCGGTTGCCAAGGGGGTCGGCTTCAGCCGGTGGCCGCTTTCGAACAGCGGCGCCTCGATCTCATGCTGCAGCTGAACGAGCTGCTTGCTCACCGCGCCTGGTGTCACACGAAGGTCATCGGCGGCCGCCACGACGTTGCCGGTGCGAACGACGGCTTCCAGAACGGACAACGCGCGCAAGGACGGGAGGTGCATATCGATGTGAATTTGAGAAAACCTCACATTGGCATGACCATAATTCGCTTTCGTAAATCCGTAAAGTGAAGAAGTCTCAAGAACTGCCCGAGTTGTCCAAAAGTAAAATGGTGCGGTGCACAATGTCTATCGAAGTGAATGGGCGTGTTTACGCTTGCCCTGCGCGCCCGAGCGTCGTGATCTGTTATGACGGTTGTGATCCGGCCTATGTGGCAGATGCGGTCATCCGCGGTGTCTCGCCGCGTTTGAAACAGATGCTGGCGGACGGGTTCTACGCCAATGCCCTGTCGGCGATGCCGAGTTTCACCAACCCCAACAATGTCTCGATCATTTGCGGCGCGCCGCCGAGGGTTCACGGCATCTCGGGCAATTACTGGTATGACCGCGCCACGAAAACCGAAGTGATGATGACCGACGCAGGGCCGCTGAGCGCCCCAACGGTGCTGGCCAGCCTGTCCCAGGCCGGCGTCAAGGTGGCGGCGGTGACCGCAAAGGACAAATTGCGCAAGGCGCTGGCAGTGGGTTTGGCCGGTCCCGGCGCGAGCGGCATCGCCTTCTCGGCCGAGAAGGCCAGGAGCTGCACCGTGGAGGAGCACGGTATCGACAGCGCCGAGGCGCAAGGCGATGCGCCCGTGCCCGACCAATACTCGCCGGAGCTTTCGCTGTTTGTGCTCGACGCCGGCGTGCGCCTGCTCAAGGCCGCCCGCGCCGAGCTGCTTTATCTCTCGCTGTCGGATTTCGTGCAGCACGCTTACGCGCCGGGCGCACCGCAATCCGATGCATTCATGAAGGCGGTCGACGACCGCATCGGGGCCCTCCTCGATCTCGGCGCCGTTGTCGGCGTCGTGGCCGACCATGGCATGACCGACCTGTCGCTTGCCGACGGAACGCCAAACATCCTCTATCTCGGCGACGTGCTCGATGCCCGCTTCGGTCCGGGCTGCCTCAAAGTGATCTGTCCGATCACCGATCCTTTCGTGCGCCATCACGGGGCCCTTGGCGGCTTCGTGCGCGTCCATGTCGTCGGCGAAGCCGACCATGCCGAGGTTCGCGATTTCATCGCCGGGCTGCCGGGCATCCAGCACGCCCTGATCCGCGAGGACGCCTGCCGCATGTTCGAGCTGCCGATGGAGCGGGAGGGCGATGTCACGGTGGTGGCCAGCAAGGGCGTCGCGCTCGGGACCAGCAAGGGCGCCCACAAGCTCGAAGAGCTCGCCGGCGCCAGATTGCGCTCGCATGGCAGCCTCGCCGAGCGCGACGTGCCCTTTGCGGTCTCCAGTCCGCTGAACGCCGAGTACCGG
Organism: Allobosea sp. AK1; assembly: GCF_006714945.1. NCBI lineage: Bacteria > Pseudomonadati > Pseudomonadota > Alphaproteobacteria > Hyphomicrobiales > Alloboseaceae > Allobosea > Allobosea sp. AK1. Next base: position 2,105,110 of record NZ_VFMG01000001.1, on the reverse strand, counting down.
CAGAAGGCACGGAGCGGCCAACTCTACAATTACGATATCTTCGACTATGTCCTCAACGGCACGCAGGAGGCTCGGTGATGGCCGCCGGTTCGCAGATCAACAGCGGCCGTCGCGCGGTCGCGCTGATCCTCGATGGTCTGCGGCGCGATTTCGTGACGCCGGAGCATACGCCGAACCTCGTCGCCCTGAAGGCGCGGGCCACCTGGTGCGACAGCCACCGTTCGGTGTTCCCGTCGGTGACGCGCGTCGTCTCCTCGTCCTTCGCCACCGGATACCGGCCCTCGGGACATGGCCTGGCCGGCAATACTGTTGCGTTGCTGAACGGCGACGATCTCGAGCTCTATGATGTCGGCAAGCCCGAATTCCTTGGCCACAAGGAGCGCCTGACAGGGCATGTCCTGCGTCAGCCGACCCTGACCGAGCGGCTCGCCGAGACCGGCGGCGCTGTGATTTTCAACAATGTCTCGCCGGGTGCCGCCTACATGCACGACCCGCGCGGCCACGGCCATGTCTATCATCGCGCCGGCTCTTATGGCCCTGGCCGCAAACCGATCGAAGGGAGCGACGCGCTGAGCGTCGCCGGTGACATCGGCGGAGACAGGGCGGTGCTCGACCGCTTCATCGCCGAGGTCGTGAACACGCGGAAGCCTGCCTTCGCGCTGGCCTGGCTCGGCCACCCCGACACGACCCAGCATGAGGTCGCGCTCGGCTCGCCGCGTCATCTGGAAGCCCTCAGGATCGTCGACGGCCATGCCAAGCTCTTGATCGAAGCGGTCGATGCGGCGCGCGCTGCAGGCGAGGACATCCTCCTGCTGATCGGCTCCGACCATGGTCACCAGACTGTCACGGGGATCGTCGATATAGCCGGCGAACTTGTCGCCGCCGGGCTGAAGGATTCAGCCCAGTCCGGCGACGTCGTCGTCGCTCCCAACGGTACCGCCGCCTTGATCTATGTCGACCGCCGCAATGCCGACCGCATCCCCGCGCTTGGCCGTTTCCTCGCCGAGCAAGGCTGGGCGGGACGCGTGATGGGACCGGATGCCTTCGCCGCCGCCGGCATTCCCGAAGGCGGTGGCCTGGCGTTCGCTGTGGCGCTGAAGGCCGATGACGAAGGCGTCAATGAGTTCGGCGTTCCCGGCCTCAGCCTTGCGGCCAAGCCCGTCGAGGGCAAGGCCGACCGGCTCGGCTGCGGCCAGCATGGCGGTCTCGGCCGTTACGAGCAATCGCCCTTTCTGATCCTCGACGGCCCGGGTTTCGCAAGGGGCCACGAGATCTCGGCCGAGACCTCGGCGATCGATATCGCGCCCAGCATTCTGACCTTTCTCGACCAGCCGGCAGACGGGCTCGACGGACGGGCCCTGCAGAATCGGCAATTCGCCTGAACCCCTCAAAGGAGGCTCGCATGACAGACCGCATAACCGATCTCGCGATCAGCCGCCGCGCCCTGCTGGCGGGTACGGCCGCCATGACGGCCGGCGTCCTCGGCGTTCCCGGCCTGCCGCAGGCTCAGGCCGCCCGCAAAGGCGTGCTGAAATACGCCACGCTCGGCCTCGACACCGCCGATCCGCACCGCCACACCGGTTCGATCGCGGTGCAGCAGGCCTATGTCGAGACGCTGACCTCGATCGCGTCGGACGGCGCCGTCGAGCCGTTCCTGGCCGAGAGTTTTCAGGTCTCGCCGGATGGCAAGACCTACACCTTCAAGCTCCGCCAGAACGTCAAGTTCCACAATGGCGATACGCTGAAGAGCGCCGATGTCGCGGCCAATCTCGAGCGGGTGAAGAACAAGGTGAAGGGCGGCTGGCTCGTCACCGCGATCAAGCTCGTCAGCAAGCTCGAGACGCCCGACGACAACACGCTCGTGGTCACGCTCGACGCGCCCTATTCGCCCTTCCTCAACCTGCTCTCCGAATTGTGGATCCTGTCGCCGAAATCGGAAGGCTGGGACGAGACGATCAAGACGCCGATCGGCACCGGCCCCTTCACGTTCGGCACCTGGCAACCCAAGGTGAAGCTCGTCGCGCCTGCCTTCCCCGGCTACTGGAAGAGCGGCTTGCCGAAGGTCGAGCGGGTCGAGTTCGACCTGCGCGACGGTGTCGACAAGAGCCTCGCGCTGCGGGCCGGCGACCTGCACATCATCCAGCTCGACCGCGAGCCGGCCGAAACGCTGAAGAAGGTGGGCGCCGCCGACATTCTCGGTCTCAAGGACACCAGCTGGTTTTCGATCGCCTTCAACAACCGCAAGCCGCGCAAGCCGTTCGACGACATCCGCGTGCGCCAGGCGCTGGCACTCGCCGTCGACAAGCCGGCTTTCATGAACTTCATGGGCGGCGAGCAGGGCATCGTCACCAACCAGATCGTGGCCCCGGGCAATGCCTATTTCGACAAGGCCTGGCACGATGCCGATCCGTTTCGGAAGCCCGATCTCGACAAGGCCAAAAAGCTGCTGGCCGATGCCGGCGTGAAGCCGGCCGACCACACGATCGAGTTCGTGTCCTGGCAGGAATCATATGCACAGGTCGTGGTGCAGATGGTCCGGAAGCTCGGCTTCAAGGTCAACCATGTCGCGCTCGATGATGTCGGCGCGCAGAAGCGGCTTGGCCAATACGACTGGGACATGAATGTGATGTCGTCGGGGCCGCGCGCCGACATCTTCCTGCGCTATGTCCGGCTGATGAGCGACGGCCCCAACCCGACGCTGTGGGGTGGCATCCAGGATCCCGAGCTCGACAGGATGATCAATGCCGGCGTGCAGGAGCCGGACCAGGCCAAGCGCAAGGCGAACTATCTGACCGCGTCCAAGCACATCGACGACAAGGCCTATTTCTATGTCATCGGCCATTCGCCGAGCCTGATCGCGGTTAAAAAGGGCGTCAAAGGCTACGAGTCCGGCTTCACCTGGGCGTGTCACTGGGCGAGCGGCGGCGTCGCCCACACGACGATCGACAGCTGAGCGCGGATGGAAGGATTCGCGCCATGTCCGCTCCACCCATCGCCATGAGCGCGCCGCGCAGTGCTGGCCGGCGCTGGCCTGTCGGCGTGCTGCTTGCGACTGTTGCCGTGGCCATCGTCGCGCTGGCCGGCCTCGTGGCGCCGTGGCTGACAGCCAATTCGCCGCTGGACCAGGATCTGCTCGCGATCAACAAGGGGCCGAGCGCGGATTACTGGCTCGGGACCGACCATCTCGGCCGCGATATCTGGGCGCGCCTGCTCTATGGCGCACGCTTCACCTTCGGTATCTCGATCGCCGGCACGGCCATCGCCTTTGCGATCGGCGCCGGTCTCGGTCTCTTCGCGCTGGCGCTCGGGCGCTGGAGCGAAGCGATCCTCTACGCCGGCATCGACCTGATCCGCGCGCTGCCGGGAACGTTGCTGGCGCTGCTGCTGATCGTCGGCCTCGGCAGCGGCACCGGCCCCCTGATCGTGGCGCTCGGCATCTCGTTCGCCCCGCTCGTGGCCTATGTCGCGCGCGCCGCGTTCCATCGCGAGGCGGTGCGGGACTACGTGCATGCCGCCACCAGTTTCAGCGGCGGGCGCATCCACGTCCTGGTGCGGCACATCCTGCCCAACATCGTCGGAGCGCTGGTCACCCAGGCCGCGATCATTTTGCCGCGCTGCATCGTGACGGAATCGGTCTTGAGCTTTCTCGGAGTCGGCTCCTCGCCCGATGCTCCGACCTGGGGGCGGATGATCGCCGATTCCAGCCGCTTCATCGAGCGCGCGCCGCACGCCATCGTCATACCGGTCCTGGCGCTGGTGGTTCTGACGCTCAGCCTCTCGGTGCTTGGCAACGATCTGCGACGCTGGCTCGACCCGGTCCGCGAGAACGCCGGGGAGGCGGCCGAGCCGGCGGAGATCGACCCGCAACTCGCAATGCCGCGCTGAGGAGGCACAAGCATGGATCGTCTCGCTTCCGTCCTCTTCGCCGTGCTGCGCGGGCTCGTCCAGGCCGCCTGCATCGTCGCACTGACCTTCTTCCTCTGCCGCGTGATGCCCGGCGACGTCGTCGACGTGCTCGGTCTCGAGGGCGGGCTGACCGCCGACCAGCAGGTCGAGATGCGCCGCGCGCTCGGCCTCGACCAGCCGCTGCTGTCACAGTTCGTGACCTGGGTCTCGCACGCGCTGCAGGGCGATTTTGGTCGGTCGCTGCGCTTCGATCAGCCTGTTTCGGACATGCTGGCGAACGCGCTGCCGGTGACGCTGAGATTCGCCTTCCTCAGCTTTGCCTTCGGGGTCGGGCTGGCGCTGCTGCTGGCGATCGCTGCCACGGCTTTCCGCTCGCGCTGGCTCGACGGGCTGATCGACGGCATCAACATCTGGTCGATCGCGGTGCCGACCTTCTGCGCCGGTTTCGCCGCGATCCTGATCTTTTCGATCTGGCTCGGCTGGCTGCCGGTGATCGGCGGCCTGCTGATGCCGGTGATCATCATCGGGCTCGACAACGCCGGGCAGATCGTCAAGTCGCTGCGCGAGGAGTTGAAGGAGGCGGTCATGCTGCCCCATGTCCGCACGGCGCGCGCCAAGGGGCTCTCGCCCTGGCGCATCGCCATCGCCCATGTCCTGCCGGCGGCCGCGCCGATCATGCTGGCGCTGTCGGGTCTCGCGCTTGGCGGGCTCGTCGCGGGGTCGCTGACCATGGAGGTGCTGTTTGCGCTGCCCGGCATCGGCAGCCTGACGCTGAACGCCATTCACGGCCGCGACTATCCGATCATCCTCGCTGCCGTAACCGTCATCGCAGTGGCTCTGGTGCTGATCAACACTGTGATCGACATCCTCCACCGCCTGATCGATCCGAGGCTTGCATGATCGGCAAACTGCTCGAAATCCGCGACCTCGACGTCATCATCCACGGCCGAAAACTGGTCGACTCGATCTCCTTTGCGCTGGCGCCGGGCGAGACTGTGGCGCTGATCGGCGAATCCGGCTCCGGAAAATCGATGACGGCCTCAGCGATCATGGGTCTGCTGCCGCCCGGGATCACGCTGGCAGCGCGCTCTGCGATCGTATTCGACGGCAAGCTCCTCGATCCGGCGGACGAGGCCGCGATGCGGCCGTTGCGCGGTCGCGACATCTCGGTCGTCTTTCAGGACCCGATGAGCTGCCTCAATCCCTTCATGACGGCAGGCGCGCAAATCGACGAGGCATTGCGTCGGCTCGGGCACGGCGACGGCACCAAGCGCCGCGTGCGGATCCTCGAATTGCTTCAGCTCGTCGAGATGTCGGATCCGGCCACGATCGCCAGCCGCTATCCGCATGAATTGTCCGGCGGCCAGCAGCAGCGCGTGATGACGGCGATGGCGCTTGCTGCCGAACCGAAACTGCTGATCGCCGACGAGCCGACCAGCGCACTCGACGCCACCGTGCAGGCGGAGATCCTGGCCCTGCTCAGGCGCCTGCAGGACCGGCTCGGCAACGCGATGCTGTTCATCACCCATGATCTCGCCGCGGCAAGCCAACTCGCCGACCAGATCGTGGTCATGCACAAGGGGCGCTGCGTCGAGCAGGGTCCCACGGCCGAGGTGCTGCGCTCACCGAAGGACCCGTATACGCGGATGCTGGTCTCCACGCGCACCATGCTCGCCGAATTGCCTGTAGCCGCGCCGCGTTCGAGCGCCGAACCCCTGCTCGCGATCAGCGGCCTCCAATACGAATATCCGGCCAAGCGTCTGTTCTCGAAGCCGTTCCGGGCGGTGGACGATATTTCGATCGCGATCGCGCCGGGCGAAACGCTCGGCATTCTCGGAGAATCCGGTTCGGGCAAGTCAACCCTGGCCAAGCTGATCATCGGGCTGGCCCGGCCGGGCGGCGGCGACATCGCCTTGTTCGGTGAATCGCTGGCGGCGCGGAACTTCCGCCTGACACCTGCCATGCGCAAGCGCTGCCAGATCATCTTCCAGAATCCGTATGGTGCGCTCAACCCGCGGCTCACCATCGAGAAGGCGATGCGCGAGCCGCTCGAACTGCTCGGCCTCAGCGGTCCCGACGATCGTGCCAAGCTCGGCAGCGCACTCGCCGATGTGAACCTGACGCCCGACTATCTCGGACGCTATCCGCACCAGCTTTCGGGCGGGCAGCGCCAGCGCGTCTGCATCGCCCGCGCGCTTCTTTCCGAGCCGAGCCTTTTGATCTGCGACGAGATCGTTTCCGCGCTCGACGCGACCGTGCAGATGCAGGTGTTGCGCACACTCAAGGCGCTACAGCAGAAACGCGGCTTCGCCATGTTGTTCATCGGCCACGACATCGAGATCGTGCGCTGGGTCTCCGACCGGATTGCAGTGATGCATCGCGGCAAGGTCGTCGAGCAGGGCGAGGCCGGAGCGCTCGTCACGCACCCGATCGAGGCTTATACGCGCAAGCTGGTCGCCGCGATGCCTCGCCCTATCGCCCAGTAAGTCTAAAGGTAAATCGGGTTCGACCAGGCGATTTTGCCTGCTTCGTCGATGACGACGAGGCGGCACCAGTCGCCCTCGAATTTACGGCAGGGCAGGCGCGCAGAGGTCGTGCCGAGCCCCGAGATCTTCTCGTTCTTGGAAGCACGCCCGACCAACAAGATCTGGAAGGCCGGCGAGCACGCGATCTCGATGAAATCCCCGTCGACGGTGACGTTCTCGATGAGCGGGCCCTGGCTGGAATAGTGGCGGCCCTGCTTCAGCGCATCGACCAGCGCCTGCGGCTCGTTGGCCTCAGCCTTGACCATGACCCAGCCGCCGAAGGCATCCCGGTTACGATCGACCTCGACGGCCCAATGGGCATCGTCGCAGGCAAGTGCATCGATGCGCCGGCCCGTGCTGACTGATCCGACGAGCGATTATGCCCGCAAGCTTATCGATTCCGTCCCCGACATCGCTGGCCACCTCCAATTCCGCAGCAGCGCAGGCGAGGCTGCTTGGCCGAGTTCGGCAATTCAAGCAGAGAAGGTCAGCATCTCGTACGGCCGCTGCTTCGAAGACCGCACCAGCCCATCACCTCCTTCGCGAACGGCACGCCCTTGCCCGCAACAATCGCCGATTCTTTGGCGTAAAATTCAGCCGTTCTGTCGCCGGCCCTGTAGTAGCCTCGCCTGGTTGGGGCCGCTGACCGCCGAACCGTTGCGATGATGGCGGCCTTCAGTGGCCCATGTGGGCGCCATGCATCGCGGGAGAAGGCAGTGCAGAATACCGACAAGATTTGGACGATCGTCGATGCAAAGCAGGCTGATTACATCGAACTGAGCGATCGCGTCTTCGAAATGCCCGAGCTCAACTATCGCGAGGTCAAGTCGGCCGCGGCCCATGCCGAGCAGCTTCGGCGCGAGGGGTTTCGCGTGGAGACGGGCATCGCCGGATTGCCGACCGCGGTCATGGGCGAGGCGGGGGAAGACGGCCCGGTGATCGCCATCCTCGGCGAATACGATGCGTTGCCGGAGCTGTCGCAGACGCCGGGCGTGTCCGAGCATCAGCCGCTGCCGAACCAGCCGGCCGGCCATGGCTGCGGCCATAACCTGCTCGGCGCCGGCGCCATGCTGGCGGCTGCCGCGGTCAAGGATTTCCTCGCGGAACGCGGGCTCAAGGGCCGCGTCCGCTATTATGGCTGCCCGGCCGAGGAAGGCGGCGCCGGCAAGGCGTTCATGGTCAAGGAGGGCGCCTTCAAGGATGTCGACATCGCGATTTCCTGGCATCCGGCGGATTTCGCGGCGGTGACGGCGGCGATCTCGCTCGCCAACACGACGATCGATTTCGAGTTCACCGGCCGCGCCTCGCATGCCGCCGCCGCGCCGCATCTCGGCCGGTCGGCGCTCGATGCGGCCGAGTTGATGAATGTCGGCGTCAACTACATGCGCGAGCACATGCCGAGCGATGCGCGTATCCATTACGCCTATCTGGACGCCGGCGGCATCGCGCCGAACGTCGTGCAGGCCAAGGCCAGGCTGCGCTATGTCGTGCGCGCGACGATGGTCTCACAGGTCCACGAGCTCCTCGCCCGCGTCCGGAAGATCGCCGATGGCGCCGCGTTGATGACGGAGACCACCGTCACCAGCGAAGTCGTCAGCGCGATGAGCAGCCTGCTGGCGAACACGCCGCTGGAAGACGCCATGCAGCGCAATTTCGACCGGCTCGGCCCGCCGCCCTTCGATGCGGAGGACGTCGCCTTCGCCAGGCGCATGCAGAAGACGGTGACGCCCGCGCATATCGAAAGCGCCTTCCGCCGTTCGGGATTGCCGGCGACGGATTTCCCGCTGTGCAACGCGATCGCGCCCAAGGAAGCACCGGGACCGCGGATGATGGGCTCGACCGATGTCGGCGACGTCTCATGGGCCGTTCCGACGGTCCAGGCACGGGGTGCGACCTATACGATCGGCACGCCCGGCCATTCCTGGCAATTGACGGCGCATGGGCAGTCGCCGCTGGCCCACAAGGGCATGGTTCACGTCGCCAAGATCATGGCGGGCGTCGCTGCGGACGTGCTCGTCGAGCCGGGCTTGCTGGAACAGGCCAAGGCCGATTTTGCGGAGCGCCTGACCCGAACGCCCTACAAGCCGCTCCTGCCCGATAATGCCAAGCCGCCCTTCCACATGTTCTGAAGCGGCTTGTCGATCACCGTGATGCAAGGACGCCCGGCCCCATGGCCGGGCGGGGACCGCTGCGGCGCGATCCGGGCCTGCCGACCTGGTTGGCGCGTCAGGCTTCGGCTGCCTGCTCCGGCAGCCGCGAGATCACGCCGACGATCGGGCGCAGGTGCTGCTCGAGGATCGCCAGCGCCTTCTCCTCATCCCATTCGGAGAGGGCGGCGATCAGGGCGTGATGTTCCCTGCTGATCCGCGCGACGCGGGTCGGGTCGGTGCTGATCGCCGTCATCGCGACGCGCTGCTGGCGGGCGCCCAGCGACTGGTAGAGGTCCGACAAGACGACATTGCCGACCGCGGCGATCATGACGAAGTGAAACTCGCGGTTCAGCTCGACCCGATTGAAATAGTCGCCCTGCGGCAGGTGCTCCAGCTCTGCGAGGATCGCATGCATGTCGGCCGGAAGCGGCAATTCCTCTCGGCAGATGCGGCGGATCGCATGGCTTTCGATCATGCGCCGGGCCTCGTAGAGGTCGAGCAGCTCCTGCGCCGTGACCTGCCGGACGAGGGCGCCGCGGCGCGGCAGCAAATCGATGAAACGTTCCGCCTCCAGGCGATGGAAAGCCTCCCGGACGGGCGTTCGTGACACCCCGAGCGCCGAGGAGATTTCCTCCTCCTCGATGAAGCAGCCGCCGAGGAAGCGGCCGCGCAGGATCTGCTCGCGCACATAGAGATAGACCCGTTCCCGGGTTGGCTTGCCCCGCAAGGCAGCCATCTCGTCCTGTTCGATCATGGCCATCGACAACGCGCCCCCTTCGGTCTTTTCTAGGGCTGTCGAGAGTAGACAGCAAAAAATCCGCCACGTATACATGGCGCATCAAGAGCGCGGCTCGCCTATTCGTCTATAGCGAAGCCGTGCCGGGGAACCGCATGACCGTGCACGCCACCTTCGCGACAGGAAGCTGCAGACCGGGCCGATCGGCCCGGCGCAGGCGGCTTTGTCGGATCGCTGGCGCGGTTATTGCTCGCATCAGCCCGGCTCCGCCCTTCCCGCCATCGACGGGAACCGACAGGGCTTAAGCCCGCGGACAGCCGGACCCAGCAGCAGAGGATCAGCCCATGACCATCTCTCGCCGTTCCGTCCTTGGTGCCGGCCTTGCCGGCCCGCTGCTGGCCTCGCCTTTCCTGATCCGCCCCGCGAGCGCACAGCGCGCTGCCGGCATCATCCGCTACGGCCTGTCGGCCTTTCCGCCGAACCTCCAGCCATGGGTCTCGACGGGGGCGTCGGCCGGCACCGTCAAGATGCTGATCAACCGCAGCCTCGTCTCCTACGATTCCAAGGGTGAGCTGCGCGGCGAACTCGCTGAATCCTGGTCGCGCGATCCCGAGGGCGCCTGGGTCTTCAAGCTGCGCAAGGGCTGCGTCTTCCACAATGGCGAGCCGGTCACCGCCGATGACGTGAAATGGTCGATCGAGCAGATCGCCGGCGAAAAATCGACCGCTTATATGCGCACGCAATTCCAGCTGATCGAGAAGGTCGAGATTCCCGATCCGCAGACGGTCCGCCTCATCACCAAGGGGCCGCAGGCGACGCTGCCGAGCTGGTTCGCCAACTACAACACCTTCGTCATCTGGCGGAAATCGAGCCCGAACGAGCCGATCGGCGCAGGTCCCTTCCGCCTCGTCGGGCAGGAGCGCGGCACCTCGGTGGAGCTTGCGGCCTTCGACAAGTTCTACAAGCCGGGCATCCCGAAGGCGAAGGGCATCAAGTTCATCGTCTATGCCGACGAGAACCTGCGCAACGCCGCGCTGATCTCGGGCGATGTCGACATGATCGAATACGTGCCCTGGCAGTCGATGGCGACGGTCGAAGCCGATCCGCGCCTCAAGCTCGACAACCAGGAGGGGCCGTTCATGGACGTGCTCTTCAACGGCACGAAACCACCTTTCAATGATCCGCGGGTGCGCCGGGCCGTCGCGCATGCGGTGAAGCGCGAGGACATCGTCAAGGTCGCCTTCTTCGGGCGCGGCAAGCCGCTCGAAGGCGTGCCGATCGTCGAGGGCACGCCCTGGTACGACAAGGAGCTGGCGCATGGCTGGAACTACGATCCGGCCCGGGCCAAGGCGCTGCTGGCGGAAGCCGGCCATGCCAACGGCTTCCAGACGACGCTGCTCGCCACCGCCCAGTTCGGCATGCACAAGGACACCGCCGAGATCGTCCAGCAATATCTCGCGGCGATCGGCATCCAGGCGGAGCTGCAATTGCCGGACTGGTCGACGCGGGTGAGCCGCGGCTCGCGCGGCCAGTACGACATGGCGATCCACGGGGTGTCCTCGGACAACAACGATCCGGACGGATTGACCGTGGTGCTCGACACCTCGCTCTCGCCGACGCATGGCCGCTCCTTCAAAGTCGATGCGCCGCGCACCATCGCCGCACTCGCCAAGGGCCGGGCCGAGTTCGACCAGGATAAGCGCGTCGAGATCTACAAGGAGATGCAGCGCGCCGCGCTCGAGGAGGTGCCGCTCGTCGGCCTCGCCTGGCGCCAGCAGGGCTATGGCATGGACAAGGGCATCCAAGGCTTCACCAACCTGCCCGGTGCGCTCTCGACATCCTCCGGCAACCAGCTCGAGGAGACCTATTTCGGATGAGCGCGGCCTGGCTCGGACGGCGGCTGGCTCTGACCCTGGCGATGGCCTGGGTCGTGGCGACGATCGTGTTCCTGGCGCTGCATATGGTGCCCGGAGACCCGGCCGAGCTGCTCCTGTCGACATCGGGCGCCATGCCTGATCCGGCGACCGTGCAGGAACTGCGCGAGAAGCTCGGGCTCGATCAGCCGCTCCTGGTCCAGTACGGCCATTTCCTGGCGGGGCTGGCGCGCGGCGATCTCGGCACGTCACTGATCGACGATTATCCCGTGATCCAGGAGATCGGGCTCCGGCTGCCGCGCACGCTGGAGCTGATCCTGACGGGAACCCTGATCGCGCTCGTGATCGGCGTGCCATCGGGCGTCTATGCCGCGGTTCATCGGGGGGGCGCCTTCGACCGCGTCGCCTCCTGGATCACCGCGCTGTTGCTGGCGGTGCCGGTCTTCGTCGTCGGCACCCTGCTGGTGCTGCTGCTGGCACAGACGCTACGATTGATGCCAGCGGGCGGCTTCGTTCCGCTCACGCAGGACCCGGCCCAGCACTTCAAGCTCCTGACGCTGCCGGCGGTGGCGATCGCCAAGGGGCTGGCGGCCGTGCTGTTCCGGATGACGCGCGCCGCGACACTCGACGCGCTCGCCCATGATTATGTCAGGACCGCGCAGGCCAAGGGGCTTTCGCCGCGACGGGTCCTCGTCGTGCATGTGCTGCGCAATGCGCTGAACCCGGTCGTCACCGTGCTGGGTCTCCAGATGGGAACCTTGCTCGGCGGGACCGTTCTGGTCGAATACGTCTTCAACTGGCCGGGCCTGTCGACGCCGCTGCTGCGCGCCGTCGAGGGGCGCGACTACCCGATGGTGGTCGGCATCATCCTGACGATCTCGGTGCTGTTCCTGCTGATCAATCTCCTCGTCGAATTGCTGCACGCGGCGATCGACCCACGGGTGCAGCACGCATGAGGCGGCGCAGGTTCACACGGCTTCTGGTGCCCGGCGGCGTGGTCGCCGTGATCCTGCTGATGGCTCTGACGGCACCGCTTCTGCCGCTGCCCGATCCCGTCAAGCAGGACGTGGCGCAGCGCCTGGCCGGGCCGATGGCGGGGTCCTGGCTCGGGCGCGACGAATTCGGCCGCGACGTGCTCTCGCGACTGGTCTGGGGCGCCCGCACCAGCTTGTCCGTCGCCTTCGTCTCGGCGCTGTTTGCCGGGCTCGTTGGCATCACGCTCGGGCTGATCGGCGGCTGGGCGCGGAGCTGGGGCGCTTTTCTCACGGTGCGCAGCGTCGAGATCATCATGTGCTTCCCGCCGGTGCTGCTGGCGCTGCTGGTGGTGACGCTGCTCGGCCCCGGCGCCGGAACGCTGATCCTCGTGCTCTCGGTGCTCTATTTGCCCGGTTTTGCGCGGGTGACCTATGCCGAGGTGATCGCGGTGAAGGGACGCGACTATGTCGAGGCGACGCGAGCGCTCGGCGCCACGCAGTCGCATCTGCTGTTCCGCACCGTGCTGCCCAATATCGCCGGGCCGCTGCTCGTGCAGTTCTCGCTCGCGGTCGCTGCCGCGGTGGTGATCGAGAGCGGCCTGTCCTTCCTGGGCTTGGGCGTTGTGCCACCGGCACCGTCCTGGGGGCTGATGATCCGCGGGGCGCGCTCGACCATGGAGCAGGCGCCGCTGCTGCTGCTCTGGCCCTGTGCCGTGCTGACCCTGACGATCCTCGCCATGAACCTGCTCTGCGACGCGCTGCGCGACATCCTCGACCCGCGCACCAGCGAGCGCTGACGAACCAAGTATTTCCCAAGGAAGGACCACGCCATGGCTACCAAGACAGACCCTCTCGTCCATATGGGCACCATCACGGGCGGGGAGGCGCGCGAGCTGCTCCAGTCCAACCCGGTGATCCTGCTGCCGATGGGCAGCCACGAGGACCAGGGTCCGCATGCGCCGATGGGCGACTACCTGCTGGCCGAAAAGATCGCCGAGCTTGCCGCGCTGCAGGCGAGCAAGGCCGGCACGCGCACGCTTGTCGCGCCGGTGCTGCCCTATGGCGGGGCGGACTGGTTCGGCCCGATGATCGGCGGCATCGCCATCTCGCAGAGCACGCTGACGGCCGTGATCGCCGAGATGGTCGACTCGCTGCATCGCAACGGCCTGACCCGGATCATCGTGATCAATGGCCATGGCGGCAATGTCGGTCCGATTTCCGAGGTCGCGCGCGAGCTCTATCAGCGCGAGCGCATCGTGCTGCCGAGCCTCTATCTCTGGCGCATCGCCTACGGCATGCTGCCGGGCATCGTCGGCGCCGAGACGTCGGCGAAGGTCTCCGGCCATGGCGCCGACCCGCTGACCAGCCTCGGCCTGCACCTCTTCCCCGAGTTGATCCGCAAGGACCTCATCCCGGCCGGCAAGCCGATGAAGCGCGATCCCATCCTCGACCTGCCCTTCACGGGCCTGGGCACCGCGAGCTTCGACGGCGCCGAAGTGGGGGTGCCGCACGAATACGACGAGGTCTATCATGACGGCGTCGGCAAGGGCGATCCGACGCTCTGCTCGGCCGAGACGGGGGCGAAGCTGGCGGAGAAGCTGAGCGATGTCGTCGCGCGCTTCGTGGCTCATTTCGCCGCCAAGATTCCGGCCTGAGCTGACAGCTCGCTAACCAGCCGCCCGAGGCGGCGTCACAGCAGGAGTTATCCCATGCTCACCCGCCGCCTCGTCATCCAGTCCGGCCTCGCCACGATCGCGATGCCGGCCGTTCTCCGGGCGCAGACGCTCTCGGGGCAGATCACGCTGATGTCCTATGCGGGCATCTTCCAGGACAACTACACCAAGGCGGTGATCGAGCCGTTCCAGCAGGCGCATCCGGGCGTGAAGGTGAACTTCGTGCCCGGCGGCTCCTCGGCCCAGATGGTCGGCAGCGTGCGAGCGCAGAAGGCCGATCCGCAGACCGACGTGGTGATCATGGACGTCACCACCTCCAGCATCGGCAATCTCGAGGGGTTGTTCGAGAAGCTCAATCCCTCCGAATTCCCGGTGCTGAACGAGCTCCTGCCGGAGGCGCGCGCGGCCGGCGGCGAATTCGGCCCGGCGGTGACCTTCGACCATCTCGTGATCGTCCAGGATGCGGCGCTCTCCCCCCAGATCGCCAAGCTGGCCGATCTCTGGCGCCCGGATCTCAAGGGCCATATCGCGCTCGCCGCGCCGCCGAACATCCAGGGCCTGGCGCTGACGGCAATGACCGAGAAGATGGAGGGCGGCGACTACCGCAAGTCGATCGACGCCGCGATGAAGAAGCTGAAGGAGCTCGCGCCGGGCGTGAAGACCTTCGACCCCAACCCGGACGGTTATTCGCTGATCCTGAACGGCGTGGCGAAGGTCGCGACCGGCTGGAATGCGCGGGCCCAGCTCTATTCCGACCAGACCGGCGGCAAGATCAATGCGCTGCTGCCGCCCGAGGGCTCGGTCTTCCAGGTCAACACCATCAACCTGACGGCCGGCTCGAAGAACCGCGCTGCAGCGGCGGCTTTCGTCGCGCATGCGCTGTCGCAGGGCCCGCAGAAGGCCTTCACCGAGCGGATGTTCTATGCGCCGACCAATGCCAAGGCCGATATCGATGCCAAGGCACTGGCGCGCACCGCAGCCTCGCCGGAGAACCGCGCCCGTATGATCCCGGTCGACTGGAACGAGGTCCTGAAGGTGCGCGACCAGTGGAACAACCGCTGGCGGCGCGAGGTCATCGCGGCGGCACGCTGAGCGGCAGGCGATGAGCTATCTCGAACTCGCCGGGTTGCAGAAGCGCTACGGCAACTCGGTCGCGGTCGACGACGTTTCGCTCTCGGTGGAGCAGGGCGAATCCGTCGCGCTGCTCGGCCCCTCAGGCTGCGGCAAGACCACGACCCTGCGCATGCTCGCCGGGTTGATCGAACCGAACCGCGGCACGATGACGCTCGACGGCAGCGAGATCACCAGGCTGCCGGCTCATAAGCGCAACATGGGCTATGTCTTCCAGTCCTATGCGCTGTTCCCGCATCTTTCGGTCGGCCGCAACATCGCTTTCGGCCTGGAGGAGCGTGGCGTCTCCCGCGCCGAGATCGACAAGCGCGTTCAGGAGGGACTGGCACTGGTTCGGCTCAGCGGCCTAGAGCAGCGCCGCCCGAAGGAACTCTCGGGCGGCCAGCAGCAGCGCGTCGCCCTGGCCCGTGCGCTGGTGATCCAGCCTTCCGTGCTGCTGCTCGACGAATCCCTGTCCAATCTCGACGCCAAGCTGCGCGACGCGATGCGCCACGAGATCCGCTCGATCCAGCGCACGCTCGGCATCACCACGCTCTTCGTCACGCATGATCAGGTCGAGGCGCTGACGATGTGCGACCGGATCGCGGTGATGCATCGCGGCCGCATCGCCCAGATCGGCAGCGCCGAGGATATCTACGACCGGCCGGCGACGCGCTTCGTGGCCGAGTTCGTCGGGCGCGCCAATGTGCTGCCGTTGGCGCGCGACGCGCAGGGCCGTGCGACCGTCTGGGGACAGGTCGTGCCTGTGGAGGCGGCTGTCGATGCCGATCTGTTCGTTCGGCCGCAGCGCATGCGCATCGTGCCGGTTTCCGAGCCGGCCAGCGGCGATGCGGCGCGACTGACAGGCCGCGTCCTGCGCAGCGTCTTCGTCGGCGACCATGTCGAGGTGCTGGTCGAGGGTGCAGGCGGGCAGCTTACGGTCGAGATGCCGTCGGGCTCGGCCGCGCCGACCGAGGGCACCGAGGTCGCGGTCGTCTGGCCGCGGACTGAGAGCCGTGTCTTCGCGCGCGAGGCGTCATGACCGCCTCGCGCCGCTTGCCGCTGCTGCTGATCCCGGCGACGCTGTTCCTGCTCGTCATCTATGTCTGGCCGTCTCTGGGGCTGTTCCGCAACGCCTTCAACGAGGTCGGGCCGACCGGCGCGATGGTCGAGGCCTGGTCGCTGGAGACCTGGCGCGCGACCTTCCATGACAGCTTTACCTTCGAACTGACGCTGAATTCGCTCTGGCTCTCGTCGGTCTCGACGCTGATCGCGCTCTGCCTCGCCTATCCCGTCTCGCTCTTTCTGTTCCGTACCGATTCCCGTTTCCGTGGGCTGCTCGCCGTCGTCGCGATCATGCCGATGCTGGTCTCCGGTGTGGTGCGCGTCTTCGGCTGGCTCGCCATTCTCGGCGATCGCGGACTGGTCAATACGACGCTACAATCGCTCGGCCTGATCTCGACGCCCTTGAAGCTCGTCTTCAACTGGACCGGCGTCACCATCGGCCTCGCCGAGAGCATCATGCCCTATATGATCCTGGCGCTGCTCGCCGGCTTCGGCCGGCTCGACCGCACGCTGGAGGAAGCCGCGCGCTCGCTCGGCGCTTCGCCGTTCCGCACCTTCCGGCGCGTTACCTTGCCGCTCAGCCTGCCGGCGATCGCGCTCGCGGCGGGTTTGGGCTTCGTGCTGTCGATGTCGGCCTATATCACGCCCAAGCTTTTGGGCGGCGGGCGCGTCTTCGTGCTGGCGACCGAGATCTTCGAGCAGGCGACGACCAACACGAACTGGCCCGTTGCGGCCGTGTTGGCGATCTACACCCTCGTCCTGCTGCTCGCCCTGCTTGTGGTCTCCAATGTGGTGGCGCGGAGGCTGCAGCGATGACCGGGGCGGGGCGCGTTCTCTCCAGCTTCGCGGCGCTGGTCTATGTGCTGATCCTGGCGCCGATCGTCGTCGTGGTCATGCTGGCCTTCTCGGCGGATAATTTCATCCTGTTCCCGCCATCCGGCTATTCGCTACGCTGGTTCAACCAGCTCGCGAGCAACGGGCCGCTGCTGACGGCGCTCTGGCTCAGCGTGCGGATCGCGGCGGTGGTGACCTTGCTGTCGCTGGTGGTCGGCGTGCCTGCCGCGCTTGCCCTGGCGAAGGGGCAGTTCTCGGGCAAGGCGGCGCTGACGAGCTTCTTCCTGGCGCCGCTGCTGCTGCCGACATTGATCACCGGCCTCGCACTGCTGCTGTTCTTCTCGCCGCTGAAACTGACCGCGACGCTGCCCGGCCTCGTGCTCGGCCATATGACGGTGACTGTGCCCTTCGTGATCCGGATGATGACGACGGCGCTCGCCAACCTCCCTGATGATATCGAGGCGGCGGCCGCGACGCTTGGCGCCACGCCCTGGCGGGTGGTGCGACGGGTGACGCTGCCTCTGGCGACGCCGGGCCTGATCGCCTGCGCCTGCCTGTCTTTCCTGCTCTCCTTCGACGAGACGGTGATTTCGCTGTTCATCGCCGGTCCGCGCGCCTCGACCCTGCCGGTCGAGATGGTGCGCTATGTCGAGGGGCGAACCGACCCGCTCATCGCGGCCTTGTCCGTGGTGCTCATCGTCGCGACGCTCGCCGTCGTTCTCGTGGTCGAACGCCTGGTCGGCGTCGCCCGTGCCGTAGGGAAGTAGGAGATTTAAATGCCCGATTATCGCATCGAAGCCATGCCCGAGCAGCTCCCGGCGGCGCTGGTCGAGAAACTGCAGAAGGTCGAGACCGCGACCATCGGCCATTCCCAGCACTGGGGCTTCATGGATCGCCGCATCCAGCCGCTGCTGCGCGGCAAGCGCATCGCCGCGGCGGCGGTGACGCTGGCGATCCCCGGCCAGGATTCGACCCTGCTGCATCACACGCTCGGCCTGCTGCGCCCCGGCGACATCCTCGTGGTCGACCGGCTCGGCGACGACAAGCATGCCTGTTGGGGCGGCGGCGTCACCGTCGCGGCGAAGGCGGCCGGCGCGGTCGGCGGCATCGTCGACGGGCCCTGCACCGATCTGGCCGAGATCGAGGATTCCGATTTTCCGATGTGGTGCCGCGGCATGTCGCCGATCACGACCCGGCTCTACAATCTCGGCGGCACGCTCAACCTGCCGATCTCCTGCGGCAATGTCCCGGTCAAGGCCGGCGACGTGATCCTCGCCGATGAATCCGGCGTGCTGGTGCTCCCGCGCGCCGAGGCCGAGGCGATCGCCGACGCAGCGATTGCGCGGCAGGAGCGCGGCGAGCGCAGCCAGGGCCGGGTCAAGGCGGGCGAAAAGCTCGGCGACATCTCCGGCGCGACCAAGATGGTGCTCGACGCCATCGCGGCGGCGAAGGGCTGAAGAGGCCGATCATGAACGCTCCCGTCCCGGTCCCGCGCGTCGCTGACTTCACCTGCGAGAAGAAGCCGGCGAGCGGCTCGCGCGGCATGGTCGTCACCAACCATCCGCTCGCTTCGGCAGCCGGCGCGCAGATCCTGCTCGCCGGCGGCAACGCCATCGACGCGGCCGTCGCCTCGCTATTCGCGCTGACGGTCGCGGAGCCGATGATGGTCGGCATTCTCGGCGGGGGCCTGAGCCATATCCGGCTCGCCGACGGGCGCCATGTCGTGATCGACAATCTCTCGACCGCGCCGGGCAAGGCGACGGCCGACATGTACGAATGCCTGTCCGACGAGATCGGCAAGCAGCGCGACACGCGCGACCGCGAGAACGTGGTCGGCGCCAAGGCGGTCGCGGTTCCCGGTGCGCTCAAGGGCTGGTGCGAGGCGCTCGCCCGCTTCGGCACGCTGACGCTCGCCGATGTTCTCCAGCCGGCGATCGGGCTGGCGGAGCGCGGCTTCGTGGTGACGCCCTATCTCTCGAACTGCATCACCGACAATGCGGCCGATCTCGCTCGTGATCCCGGCCTTGCGGCGATGTTGTTGCCGGACGGAAAGCCGCTCCAGCCGGGCATGCGGCTTGTCCAATCCGACTATGCCGCGAGCCTGAAGCTGATCGCGGCGGAGGGGCCTGAGGCGCTCTATGGTGGGAAGCTCGGGCGGGCGCTGACCGATTACATGGCGAAAAATGGCGGGCTGATCGACCAGGCCGATCTCGCGAATTACCGGATCGAGACCCGCGAGCCGATCCGGGGCTCCTATCGCGGCTACGAGATCATCGGCCCGCCGCCGCCCTCGTCCTCGGGCGTGCACATCACGCAGATGCTCAACATCCTCGAAGGCTACGATATCGGCTCGCTCGGCTTCGGCTCGACGGATGCTGTGCATCTGCTGGCCGAGGCCCTGAAGATCGCCTTCGCCGACCGCGCCGTGGCGACCGCCGACCCCGCCTTCGTCAAGGTCCCGGTCAACAGGCTGATCGACAAGGCCTATGCCGACGAGCGCCGTGCGCTCATCGAGATGGAGCAGGCGAAGAGCTGGACGGCCGGGCTTTCCGGCGGCGAATCCGCCGATACCACCCATGTCACCGTCGCGGATGCCATGGGCAATGTCGTCAGCGCGACGCAGACGATCAACGGGCTGTTCGGCGCCTGCGTGCAGATCCCCGGCACCGGCATGATCGCCAACAACTACATGTACAACTTCGATCCGCATCCCGGCCGCGCGCTCTCGATCGCGCCGGGCAAGCGGGTCTTCACCTCGATGGCGCCGATGATGGCCGTGAAGGACGGCCGGCTCGCCTTTGCGCTGGGCCTGCCCGGCGCATTGCGCATCTTCCCCTCGGCGCTGCAGGCGATCGTCAACCTGATCGACCACCGCATGAGCCTGCAGGAGGCGGTCGAGGCGCCGCGCGTCTGGACCGAGGGCGGCGTGCTCGAACTTGAGGAAGCCATCCCCGAGGCCGTGGCGCAGGCATTGATCGCGCGCGGCCACAAGGTGGTGCGCTCGCCGCGCGTCGCCGGCGGCATGAACGCCATCGCCTTCAACCCGGACGGCACCTTGACCGGCGCCGCCTGCTGGCGCGCCGACGGCACGCCCGTCGCCATCTCCGGCGGGCTCGCCCGCGCCGGTGCCCGTTTCACCATCTGACCTGATCTTTTCGACTGGACCATCCCATGCCCGAGACCATCTGCCTCCTCGACATGACCACGCCCGAGCGGGCCGACCGCCTGCGCGAATTCCTGCCCGATGGCTTCGTGCTGACCCATGGCACGGCCCGCGGCGACGAGCACATGAAGGAGATCATCGCCGAGGCCGATTATGCGATCTCCGGCCAGGTCGGGGTCTCCGGCGATGTGCTGCGGGCCGCGAAGAAGCTGAAGCTCCTGCATAAATGGGGCGTCGGCTACGACAATATCGATATCGAGACGGCCAAGGAGCTCGGCATCAAGGTCGCCCGCACCACCGGGTCCAATGCGGTCGCCGTCTCCGAATTCGCGCTCGGCCTGACGATCTCGACGCTCCGCCTGATCGCCTATGGCAATGCCGAGCTGAAGAAGGGCAACTGGCGCACCGGCCAATTGCCGTCCGACACCTATACGCTCTCGGGCAAGACGGTCGGCGTCGTCGGTTTTGGCGCGATCGGCAAGAATTTCGCCAAGCTTCTGAAGGGCTTCGGCTGCACCATCCTCTACAGCAAGCGCACCCCGCTCGATGCCGCCGAGGAAGCGGCGCTCGGGGTGAAGCATGCCTCGATCGACGACATCCTGACCCAGGCCGACGTCGTCTCGCTGCATTGCCCGCTGACACCGGAAACCAAGGACCTGATCGACCTCGCGGCGCTCAGGAAGATGAAGAAGACCGCGGTGCTGATCAATTGCGCGCGTGGCGGCGTCGTCAACGAGACCGATCTTGTCACGGCGCTTCGCGCGAAGGAGATCGCGGGGGCGGCGATGGATGTCTACGAGATCGAGCCGCTGCCGGCGGATAGCCAGTTGCTCACGCTGGACAACCTTGTGACGACCCCGCATCTCGCCGCCATGGCGTCCGACAATTTCGCGCCGGTGGTGAAGCGGATGTTCGCGAACATGCAGCATGTCTCGCGCGGCGAGCCGGTGCCGCCGCTCGATCTGGTGGTGTGAGGTCGTTCCGGCGTCGGCGGCTCAGTGCAGCCCGCCGACGCCGATATAGCGTTCGAGCACGTCGGCATCCGCCCGCAACGCGTCTGGCTTGCCTGACCAGACGATCCGGCCGCGTTCGAGGATGATGACGTCATCGGCGAAGGCGAGGGCGCTTTCCAATCGCTGCTCGACGAAGAGGATGGTCATCGCGCCGCTGGCGGCGAGGCGGCCGAAAGCCTCCATCAGCATGTCGCAGATGACCGGTGCCAGACCTTCCAACGGCTCGTCGAGCAGCAGAACGGAGGGCTGGCCGAGGATGGTTCGCGCCGTCGCCAGCATCTGCTGCTCGCCGCCGGAGAGCTGTGACCCGAGATTGCGGCGACGCTCGCCGAGGCGCGGGAAGAGCGCATAGGCTTCTTCGATCGCGCTGCGCGGGCGGCCCTTCAATCCGGCGAAGAGGTTTTCCTCGACCGTCAGGCCCTTGAAGATCTCGCGGGTCTGCGGGACGAGACCGATGCCGCCATGGGCGCGCGCCGCGGTGCCGAGCGCGGTGACGTCCTGCCCATCGAGGCTGATGCTGCCGGCATAGCGGCGGGTCAGCCCCATCAGGCTCGCCATCAGCGTGGTCTTGCCCATGCCGTTGCGGCCGAGAATGGAGAGGCGCCCGCCCGCCGGCACCGCAAAGGAGACATCCTCCAGCACATGGGTCTGGCCGTAGCCGGCGCTCAGGTTCCGGACGTCTAGATCAGCCGCCGGCATGGGCATAGCTCCCGAGATAGGCTTCGCGGACCTTGGGGTCCCTGGCGACCTCGGCCGGCAGGCCCTGGAAGATGAGCTCGCCCGCGGCCAGCACGACGACACGCTTCGCAAAACGGAAGACGAGGTCCATGTCGTGTTCGATCATCAGCACGGCGAGCGATTCCGGCAGGCGGGCCAAGGCTTCCTCGATGCGCGGGGTATCGCTTGAGGGGACGCCGGCGGCGGGCTCGTCGAGCAGGAGCACCTTGGGGCGCTGCGCCAGGGCGATGGCGATCTCCAGCAGGCGCTGCTGGCCATAGGCGATGGCTCCGACCTTGCGGCGGGCGACCTCGGTCAGGCCCAGCGTGGCGAGGATCTCGGCGGCTTCGTCCTGAGCTTCGGAATCGCCGTGGAAGCGGGCGAGGATGCGCGTCGCGCGGCCGAGCCGCTGCAGGATCGTCATGACGACATGCTCTTCCGGCGTCATGTCCAAGAAGAGGCGCGTGACCTGGAAGGTGCGGACGAGGCCGCGCCTGACACGCTTCACAGCACCAAGCCCCGTGATGTCCTCACCGGCGAGGGTGACGCTGCCTGCGCTCGGCGGGATGCGGCCGGTGACGAGATTGACGAAGGTGGTCTTGCCGGCGCCGTTCGGGCCGATCAAGGCGAGGCGCTCGCCCTCGTTCATCGCCAGCGAGATGTCGCTGTTGACCTTCAGCCCGCCGAACGCCTTGGAGAGATGCGAGACTTCGAAGACCGCGCTCATCGGCCGGCCCTCCAGCGGTCGCGCGTCAGCAGCCGGGCGAGCTCATCGAGCGTGCCGGAAAGCCCGCGCGGGGCGAAGAGCACGATGGCGATGAGCACGGCGCCGACCAGCGTCATCCAGTGGAACGGGTTGATCGCCGCGACGATATGTTCGAGCGCCATGAAGATCACCGTGCCGATCAGCGCGCCATAAAGGTGGCCGATGCCGCCGAGCACGAGCATGACGAGCGCATTGGCGGAAACCTCGAAGCTCACGCTGTCGAGGCCGACGACCTGCGTCGCGATAGCCGCGAGCGCGCCGCCCATGCCGGCGACCGCGCCGGAGATGACGAACATCTTGAGCAGCACCGGGAAGGCATAGATGCCGAGCGCGCTGATCCTGAGCGGGTCCTCCTTCAGGCCGCGGCAGACCATGCCGAAGGGCGAACGCGTGACGAAACGCAGCACGGCGAAGACGATGAGCAGCAGGCCGAGCCCGAAGAGATAGGCGCTGCGGCCCCAGAGGTCGAATTCGAAGATGCCGAAGAGCGGGGCCGGGCTCATGCCGGAGAGGCCGTCGCTGCCGCCGGTGATCGAGGAGGCCTTGTTCGCGGCCTCGTGCAGAAGCTGGACGATGGCGATCGAGAGCACGAGCTGCGGCAGGCCGTGGGCGCGCAGCATGATCGCGCCCATCAGGAGCCCCATGACCCCGCCCGCTGCCGCGCCGATCAGGATGAGCAGGACAGGGTCGGTGACGCCATGGACACAGGCGATGCCGGCTGCATAGGCGCCGGCGCCATAGAGCGCGCCCTGGCCGAGCGAGGCGATGCCGCAATAGCCGACGATCAGGTCGAGCGAGAGCACGAGCAGCGCGATCGAGATCACGCGGGTCAGGAAGGCGAGGTTGTCGGGAAAGAGCCAGTAGCCGGCGAGGCCGACGAGCGTGATCAGGGCGATGCCGAGGAGATCGCGGCCGAGCGTACGTCCTGCGGATGCGGCAGCGGGCATGGGCGTTGCGCTCGCCATGCTACTGCGCCCGTCCCATCAGGCCGCGTGGGAAGGCGCAGACCACCAGGATCACCGCGAGATAGAAGAAGAAATTGCCGAAATCCGGCACGAGGTAGCGCGCGGTGACATCGATGGCGCCGAGCAGCAGGCAGGCCGCCAGCGCGCCGGCAATCGAGCCCGCGCCGCCGACCGAGACGACGACGAGGAAGGTCACCATGTAGCGCAGCGCGTAATAGGGCTCGATCGGCAGGAACTCGGCGCCGACCACGCCGCCGAAGGCCGCAAGCCCGATGGCCAGCGCGAAGCTCGCTGCATAGATGATCTCGGTGCGGATGCCGAGCGTCCGTGCCATCGGCGCGTTCTCGACGGCGGCGCGCAGATGGATGCCGAAGCCGGTGCGCTCGATCAGGAACCACAGGCCCCCGGCGACGACGAGGCCGCTCGCGATGACGAAGAGCCGGTGGCCGGCGATGCTGCGGAAGCCGAGGTCGACCGAGCGGGCGAGCTCTGCCGGCAGGGGAATGGTCTTCAGCGTCGGGCCGAAGAAATAGTTGGTGATGCCGATCACGCAGAAGGTGATGCCGATCGTCATCAGCACCTGCGAGAGCTCGCTGCGATCATAGATGCGGCGATAGAGCAACCGCTCCAGCGGCACGGCGATGATGACCGTGCCGATCATGGCGAGCACGATCGCGAAGGCATAGCCGAGGCCGAGATCGCGCGCCGCATAGGACGCGATATAGCCACCGATCATGGCGAAGGCGCCATGGGCGAGGTTCACCACCCGCATCAGGCCCATGGTCAGCGACAGGCCGATGCAGATGATGAACAGCGCCATGCCATAGGCCAGCGCGTCCATGGCGATGCTCAGCGCGGTCTGCATGCTGCGGGCCTCGTCGAACGGGAGCGGGGGGCGGGAGCTCGCATGCTCCCGCCGCGTTTCAGGCTGAGGGTATTACTTCGCCAGGCCGGGGTCCTTCTGCTCCGGCACGCTGGCGATCTCCTTGTTGATCCAGCGGCCCTGCGCATCCTTCGCGACTTCGCGCAGATAGATCGTCTGGGTGATGTGGCGGGTCTCCGGATCGATCTTGACCGGGCCGCGCGGGCTTTCCCAGCCGAGCCCCTTCACCGCCTCGACCGCCTTCTCGGCATCCTGCTTGCCGGCTGTGGCCGCGATCATCTTGGAGATCACGAACATCCCGTCATAGGCGCCGACCGCGGGGAAGGAGAGCAGATCGGGCGCACCGATCGCCTTCTCGGCTGCGGCGACGAAGCGCTTGTTGATCTCCGATTCATGCGAGACCGCATAGTGGAACGAGGTGATCAGGCCGGCTGCCGCCTCGCCCAGGGCCGGCAGGTCCGATTCCTGGGTCAGGTCGCCCGGCGCGAAGAGCTTGACGCCCGCCTTCTTCAGGCCGGTGTCGCTGAAAGCCTTGACGAAGCCGAGCGTCGGCGGGCCCGACGGCAGGAAGGCGAAGACGCCCTCGGCCCCGGCATCGCGGATGCGCTGCATGATCGGGCTGAACTCGGTGGTGTTGAGGGGAATGCGGATCGCTTCCTTGACCTCGCCGCCAGCCGCCTCGATCGCCTTCTTGAAGGCGCCCTCAGCATCGACGCCCGGACCGTAATCGCTGACGATCGAGACGAATTTCTTGACGCCGCGCTCCACTGCCGCCTTGCCGAGCGGCGTCGTGGTCTGCCCCAGGGTGAAGGAGGTACGTACGACCAGCGGCGAGGAATTCATGATCGCCGAGGTCGCGGCGTTGAAGATCACCAGCGGGACATTGCCCTGCTTCAGCAGCGGGGTGATCGCCATCGCATCCGGCGTGAAATAGACGCCGCCGAGATACTGCACCTTGTCGCGGACGATCAGCTCCTGCGCCAGCGCGCGGGCCTGCTGCGGATTGGCGGTCGGCAGGTCGCGATAGACCAGCTCGATATCGTGGCCGGCAACGGTCTTGCCGTTCTGGGCCAGCCAGGCTTCGGCGCCGGCCTGGAAGTTCTTGCCCTGCAGGGCGAAGGGGCCGGAGAACGGCCCGATGATGCCGACCTTGATCGTATCGGCCCAGGCGGAAGCACCGAGCGCGAGCGCTCCGGCCAGTGCCAGCGCGCTCGCGGGCAGCAATCTGTTCAGGAAACCCTTGGTCATTTCATCTCCTCCCGATCCTGCCTGACTCGGCACTGCTTTAGCTCTTCGGGCCGGTCGCCGCCATGGCGCCAAGCCTCTTGTCGTCACCAACGCAATTTTCTGCCGCAAGGGCAAGACGGCCTTCAGTACGGCAGGCCGACATAGTTCTCGGCGACGGCCGTCGCTGCCGCGCGCGAATGCACGAGATAATCGAACTCGGCCTGCTGGATGCGCTGGTCGAAGCCGTCGCGCTCCGGGAAGCGATGCAGCAGGCCGGTCATCCACCAGGAGAAGCGCTCCGCCTTCCAGACGCGGGCGAGTGCGCGGGCCGAGTAGCCGTCGAGCCCGGCATCCGAGCCGTCGCGATAATGCTCGCGAAAGGCGTCGAAGAGATAGCGGATGTCGCTGGCGGCGAGATTGAGGCCCTTGGCGCCGGTCGGCGGCACGATATGGGCGGCGTCGCCCGCCAGGAAGAGCCGGCCGAAACGCATCGGCTCGGCGACGAAACTGCGCAACGGCGCGATGCTCTTCTCCAACGAGGGGCCGGTTATCACCGCTTCGGCGACCTCGGCCGGCAGGCGGCGGCGCAGTTCGTCGAAGAACGCGTCGTCGGACCAGTTGCTCGCCTTCTCTTCGAGCGGGACCTGGACATAGTAGCGGCTGCGCTCGGCCGAGCGCATCGAGCAAAGCGCGAAGCCGCGTTCGTGATTGGCGTAGACCAGCTCATGAGCAGCCGGAGGTCTGTCGACCAGCAGGCCGAGCCAGCCGAAGGGATAGACGCGCTCGAAGGTTTGCAGGGAGCGCGCCGGGACGGAGGCGCGGGAGACGCCGTGATAGCCGTCGCAGCCGGCGATGAAATCGCAGTGCAGCTCCTGCTGCTCCCCGTTCGCCTGGAAGGTCAGGCGCGGCGCGGCGCCGTCGAAATCATGGAGCGCGACGTTCTCGGCCTCGTAGACAGTGGGGCGGCCGAGCGCCTGACGAGCCTCGATCAGGTCGCGCGTCACTTCGGTCTGGCCGTAGACGGTGACCGTTCTGCCGCCGCTCAGGTCTTTCAGATCCAGCCTATGGAGCGTGCCGCCGAAGGCGAGCGAGAAGCCGTCATGGACCAGGCCCTCCTGATCCAGCCGTGCGCCGACGCCGGCCTCGTGCAGGAGATCGACCATGCCTTGTTCGAGCACGCCGGCGCGGATGCGCGAGAGCACATAGTCGGCGCTGCGCCGTTCGAGGATGACGTTGTCGATGCCGGCGCGCGACAGGAGCTGCCCGAGCAGCAGTCCCGCGGGCCCCGCGCCGATGATGGCGACCTGCGTCCGCATTGTTCTTTTTTCCTCCCGCGAAGCGATCGGCTTGCACCGTTCGATCCGCGTGAAGAGGCTAAGCCCTGACGGGCAGTTGACGGAATGGAGGAAACGCGCAGTGTCTTGGACAAATCGATCCTGAGGTCGGCATGCCCGCGACCATCGTCCCTGCTTATTGGCTCTATGGCGAGCGTCTGGCGGAACGCTTTCCTGACGCGCTCCATATCGAGCCGATCGTGGCGCGCAGCTCGCTCCATGGCTGGACGATCCAGCCGCATCTGCATCACGACCTCTTCCAGTTCTTCCTGGTCACGCAGGGCGGGGGGCGGACGCGCGTGGACGGGCGCGACCATCGGCTTGCGCCGGGCGCGGCCCTCCTGCTGCCACCCTCGACCATCCATGAATTCGCGTTTCTGGAAGATACGGACGGTTTCGTCGCCAGCGCGGCCGCGACCTCGCTGAGGCGGCTGTTCGAGAGCGAGCCGGAGGCGCGTTCGCTGCTCGGGGCGCCGGCCGTGCTGTCGGTGGCTGCGTCAGGCGCGCAGGCGACAATGCTCGAAGCCCTGATGCAGCTTGCCATGCGCGAGTTTGCCGCCAACCTGCCGGCGCGCGAGTTTTCGCTCGGGGCCTATGCCGATCTCATCGCTTCCTGGTTCGTGCGGGCGATGCGCGGCGCGAAGGCCAGTGGCGAGCCGGCCAAGGACCCGCGCGCCGGGCTCGTGCGCCGTTTCGTCGAGCGCGTCGAGAGGCGGTTCCAGCACCATGATTCACTCGACGATCACGCGCGCGAGCTCGGCGTCTCCGTGCCGCATCTGTCGCGTTCCTGCCGGGAGCTGCTCGGCCGTTCCGCCGCGCGGGTCATCCAGGACCGGTTGATGATCGAGGCGCGGCGCGACCTCGTCTATACCGCGATGTCGATCTCGCAGATCTCGTTCCGGCTCGGCTTCACCGATCCCGCCTATTTCTCGCGGTTCTTCGCCAAGCGGGCGGGCGTGTCGCCTTCGGATTACCGAGCGAAGGCCTGAGACGATTTACCCGGCCGCCTCGATCTCCTTCATTACCGCGGCGGCCTCGGCGAAGGCGGTGTTGCCGGCGGGGACGCCGGCATAGATCGCCGTCTGCATCAGCACCTCCTTGAGGTCGTCGCGGGTAAAGCCGCCGCGCGTCAGGCCGGCGCGGACATGGAGGCGGAATTCCTCCCAACGGCCGAGGCTTGCGGTGATCGCCAGGACGAGCAGGCGGCGCGTGCGGTCGTCGAGGCCGGGCCGGCTCCAGATCTCCTGCCAGGCGATGCGGGTGATCATCGCCTGGAAATCGGCATTGAACGGCGTGCGGTTAGCGAGCGATCGGTCGACCCAGTCGTCGCCGAGCACGCGGCGGCGGTTCTTGAGGCCGGCTTCGAACAGGGCTTCCGCCGCATCCGCGGTGCCAGGGCCGGGCGAGAGGAAGGCGCGCAGGGCGCCGGCGAGCGCGGCGGGGGCT
This sequence comes from Allobosea sp. AK1, assembly GCF_006714945.1. Classification (NCBI taxonomy): domain Bacteria; kingdom Pseudomonadati; phylum Pseudomonadota; class Alphaproteobacteria; order Hyphomicrobiales; family Alloboseaceae; genus Allobosea; species Allobosea sp. AK1. The sequence continues at coordinate 2,076,749 of NZ_VFMG01000001.1, read as the reverse complement.
TCGAGCGGCGCGAGATGTCCGCAATCGAGCCGCTCAAGCGTCGCGCCAGGGATGGCGGCGAGAAGGTTCACGCCATGGCCGGCGAAGGGTGTGGAAGCATCGCGCTCGCCGACGATCACGAGAGTCGGACAGGTGAGGCTGGGGATACGGCCGATCAGCTCCATGTCGCGAATCGCGGCGCCGGCTCCGGCATAGCCCTCGCCGTTCATGGCGACGAGGTTGCGCCGGACGCTCTCCGTGATGGCCGGCTGGCCGGCGGAGAAGGCGGGCGAGAGGAAGCGCTGCATGGCGAGATCGGCGATCGCCGCAGTGCCCCCGGTGCGGACCTTGGTGATCCGGTCCTGCCAGGCTGTCTTGTCCATGGTCGCGGAGGTGCAGATCAGCGCCAGCGCCGAGACGCGCTCGGGCCGGGACAGCGCCAGCTCCATCGCGATCATGCCGCCGAGCGAGACGCCGGCGATCGCGGCCTGCGGAATGCCGGCTCTGTCCATGACCGCGGCGACATCGTCGGCCAGAAGGGCGAGGGAATAGTCGCCCCCCGGGGCATCGGAGGCGCCATGGCCTCGCGTGTCGAGCCGCAACACCCGGAATGTGGTCAGCAGGGCGGGCATCGCGGCATCCCACAAACCGAGATCGGTGCCGATCGAGTTGAGCAGGACGAGGGCGGGCTTGTCGTCCGTGCCCTCGAGCTTCCAGTAGATGCGGGCGTCATTGCTCGCTGCGAAAGGCATCGTCCGTTCCTCAATCGTCCTGCGCGAGCAGAGCGGCGACCAAGCCTGCGCTCTCGCCGATGTCGCTGCCAAGGCCGGCTGCCGCGAGATTGCGGGCGATGGCGGCCTCGTCGATCTCCAGCCCTTCCGCGACCGCCGCCATGGCGTCAGTTGCGCCGGCGGCGAGCAGGAAGAGCTCGGCCAGCGCCGGGCCTTCCGCCTGCCAGCCGCCGAGGCCGCGTTCCTGCTCGGCGGGGAGGCCTGCGAGGATGCCGGCAGCGAGGCCGGGTGCGCGCAGGCTGGCGGAGAGCGCGATCTGGCAGCCGGTCGGGTTGCGCTTATGGGCCATGGCGGATGAGCCGCCGCGGCCGGGGATCGCCGGCTCGTGGGCCTCACCGATACCGTTCTGCGCGAGAAGCGAGACGTCGCGCGCCATCTTGCCGAGCGCGCCGATCGCAATGGCGAGCGCCGTCGCGATCCCGGCGATGCCCCCGCGGCGCGCGTGCCAGGGCGGTGCATCGGGCAGGTTAAGCGCCGCGGCGAGGCGGGCGGAGACGGCCGCGCTCTTGCCGGCGAGACCGGCACGCGAGCCGGCGGCCCCGCCGAATTGCAAGGTCGCCCCTGTTTCCACTTCGCTGCGGAGGCGGTTCGCAGCTTCCGCCACACCGGCCTGCCAATGCGCGATGCGCAGGCCGAAGCCGATCGGCAATGCGTCCTGCAACAGCGTTCGGCCGATGGCGGGGGTCTCGGCATGGCGCCGTGCGTGGGTGGCCAGCGCTGCTGTGATGCGCGTCAGGTCGCGGTCGAGCAGGCTGCTCGCAGCACGGATCTGGCAGGCCAGAACGGTATCCGCGACATCCTGGCTGGTCGCGCCCTTGTGGAGGACCTTGGCCGCCTCGCCGGTCAGGGCGGCACGCAGGCGCGCGACCAAGGGAATCGCCAGCGTGCCGGCGAGCGCCGCTTCTTCCGCCAGCTCGGCGGGATCGATGGCGATCGTGGCGCAGAGCGCCGCGATCGTTTCGGCAGTCTCGGTGCCGATCAGACCCTCGGCTGCCTCGGCGCGTGCGAGTTCGGCCTCGAACGCGAGCGCAGAACTCAACGTGGCCGCGTCCGAGAACGCGGCCAGCATGGCTGGGGTCGTCGCCGGCCTGGAGCGAAGGAACCCGCTCACGCGGCCTTTGCGAGGCTTGGCGCGACGGTGAAGGGTGCGCCGGTCCTGGCCTTGACCTCGTCGAGCGTGACGCCTGGCGCGAGCTCGACCAGGGTCAGCCCGCCGCCGTTTTCCTTGGCGCAGCTCATCACGCAGAGATCGGTGACGATGAGGTCGACCACGCCCGCACCGGTCAGCGGCAAGGTGCAGCGCTCCAGCACCTTGGATTCGCCCGCCTTGTTGGCGTGCTCCATCACGACGATGACCTTCTTCACGCCGGCGACGAGATCCATCGCGCCGCCCATGCCCTTCACCATCTTGCCGGGGATGGTCCAGTTGGCGATGTCGCCATTCGCAGCCACTTCCATGGCGCCGAGGATGGTCAGGTCGATATGACCGCCGCGGATCATCGCGAACGAGTCGGCCGAGGAGAAGAAGCTCGAGCTCGGGAGGGTGGTGATGGTCTGCTTGCCGGCATTGATCAGGTCGGGATCGGCCTCGCCCTCATAGGGGAAGGGGCCGATGCCGAGCAGGCCGTTCTCGGACTGCAAGGTGACGTTGACGCCGTCGGGAATGTAGTTCGCCACCAGCGTCGGGATGCCGATGCCGAGATTGACGTAGAAGCCGTCCTTCAACTCCTTGGCGGCGCGGGCTGCGATCTCTTCGCGGGTCCAGGACATCAGGCGGCCTCCCTCTTGCGCTCGGTCAGCTTCTCGATCTTCTTCTCGTTGATCGTGCTCTTGATGACGCGGTCGACATAGATGCCGGGCGTGTGGATCGCCTCCGGATCGAGCGAGCCGACCGGCACGATCTCCTCGACCTCGGCCACCGTCACCTTGCCGGCGGTCGCCATGTTCGGATTGAAGTTCCGCGCGGTCTTCCGATAGACGAGATTGCCGGCGGTATCGGCCTTCCAGGCCTTGACGATGGCGAGGTCGGCGCGCAGCCAGGTTTCGCGGACATAGAGCTGCCCTTCGAATTCCTCGACCGGCTTGCCCTCGGCGACGACCGTGCCGACGCCGGTCTTGGTGTAGAAGGCCGGGATGCCAGCGCCGCCGGCGCGGATGCGCTCGGCCAGCGTGCCCTGCGGGTTCAGCTCCAGCTCCAGTTCGCCGGCGAGGTACTGCTGCTCGAACAGCTTGTTCTCGCCGACATAGGACGCGATCATCTTCCTGATCTGGCGGGTCTGCAGCAGCATCCACAGGCCGAAGCCGTCGGCGCCGGCATTGTTCGAGATCACGGTGATGTTCTTCACGCCGGAATCGCGAATCTGCGGGATCAGGCTCTCGGGGTTGCCCGACAGGCCGAAGCCCCCGGACATGATCGTCATGCCATCGAAAAGCAGCCCTTCGAGCGCCGCGCCCGGGCCGTCATAGATCTTACCTGTCATCGCTTCTCCCCGGCGCGGCCTGATGCCGCGTCACGCAATCCCGGCCGGGACGGAGCAGGCCGTCCCGGTGGTTCCGCTTCGATCAAAATACGATCGCCGGCGAATGTCCATGGCTGCCGTGGCATAGGCTGCCGGCACGCAGAGGGGAAACCGGAGAGTTTCGCCGGTCAGAGCGGCAAAGAGGCTCAGGCTGCGGCCATTTGCGGCACCGTGGGGATCGGGAAGACCCGGTCATAGGCCAGATTGAAGAGGAAGGCGTAGACCACGTAGAAAACCACGATGGCGAGGTCCATCAGGAAGGTCTCCCACAGGCCCATGCCGAGATACCAGGCCATAGGCGGCAGCAGCAGGACCAGCAGACCGCCTTCGAACAGCAGCGCATGCAGCACGCGCAACGCCAGGCTCTTGCGGGTGTGTCCGATGAAGCGAAGCATCGCGTGGTCGAAGCCGAGATTGTAGACGAAGTTCCAGAGCGTCGCGACGGTGGCCGAGCCGACGCCGATCACGCCCATATGCGTTGCCGGCAGGTTGAAGAGCATGGCGCCGCCGGGGATCACCAGCGCAAGCCCGAGCACCTCGAACAGCGCCGTATGGCGAACCCGGTCGGGGAAAGAACGCATGGACATCCGAAACACCTGTTGTTCTCGTTGACGCGCAGCCTTCTATCGTCAAATCTGGCTTTCTCAAGTTAGGTTATATCTGATTGTCAGATAGATGAATCTCTCCTTCGAGCAGCTGGAAGCCTTTGTCGCGGCCGCCGAGCAGGGTTCCTTCTCGGCAGCGGGGCGGGCTTTGCGCAAGGCGCAGTCGGCGGTGAGCACGCAGGTCGCCAATCTGGAAGAGGATCTGGGCGTCGCATTGTTCAGTCGCGCCGGTCGCAATCCCGTGCTCACGGCGGCAGGCGAGCGCCTGTTGCGCGAGGCCAGGGTCATCCTGGACCGCCGCGAACACCTGATCGGCGTCGCCAGCAGCTTCGAGAGCCATGTCGAGACGCGGCTCGTCGTCGCCATCGACGAGCTTTATCCGGAGCATCTGCTGGGCGCGCTCTTCGCCGATTTCGCGCGGCATTTCCCGCATGTCGAACTGGAGCTGCTGTTCCCCCTGATGGAGGATGTCAGCCAGCTCGTCCTCGCGGGCCAGGCCGATATCGGCGTGATGTGGCGCCAGGAGGTGCTGCCGCCGGAGCTCGGCTTCCAGACGGTCGGCTGGGTACCGATCAAGCTGGTCTGCGGCAAGGGCCATCCGCTCGCCGGCACCCGCGTCGACTGGGAAGAACTGAAGCGGCATCGCCAGATCCTCGTCGCGGCGCGTGGCGACGGGCCGGAAAAGCAGCGCCTGCGCGTCGCGGCCGAGGTCTGGTGGGTCGAAAGCCATTGGGTGATCCTGCAACTGGTCAAGCAGGGTATCGGCTGGGCCTTCGTCTCCAGCTACGTCATCGAGAATTCGCCGGTGACGGCCGATCTCGTCACGCCCGATCTTCAGTTCGACAATTTCGACCTGCCGGTCGCACTGGAAATGGTCTGGCACAAGCAGCGTCCCTGCGGCCCGGCAGCGCGCTGGCTGCGCGAGCGCTTCGCGGCAGCGCGCATCGGAGCCGCCTGAGCCTCCTGTCCGCTACTGGTGGAACGTCCAGAGCAGATTTTCGCTCAGCTCCTTCAGGGCTTCGACCGCGTCCGGGCGCTCCCGCGCGATGGCGGCGATGAGCGCATCCACCAATGCGAAGACCGCGGTCGGCGAATTCGGCAGCAGCCTGCTGCGGGCGGGTGCGAACAGGGTGACGTCCGCGACGGGAGCGAGCGGCGAGGTCGGGCTGTCGGTCAGGGCCAGCAGCGCGGCGCCGCGCTTCTTGGCGAAGGTCGCGAGATCGAGCGTGGCGCGTGAATAGCGCGGCACCGCGATCGCGACGACGAGGTCGTCCGGGCGTGCCGACATCATGTGTCGGATGGCGCGCTCCGGCCCGGTGCGCGAGGAGGCGAAGGTCACGTCGGCATCGAGATAGAGCGCCAGCCCGTCCTCCAGGAAGGAGGCGACATGATGGCTCGCGCCCGAGGCGGCGATGAAGACGCGCGGCGCCTTCAGCAGCAGCTCGACGGCCTTTGTCACGGACGCCTCGTCGAGCCCGTCGCGGGCGGCCTGGAGATTGGCGTTCTGGTCGGCGAGCGCGGCGGTGAAGGTTGCGAAGATCGAGCCGGCGGCGGAGCGAGCGCCGGCGAAATTGTCGACCGGGTCATGGGCGAATTTCAGAGCAGCCGAGAGCGCGCCGCGGAACTCGCCATAGCCGCCATAGCCGAGCGCCCGGACGAAGCGCGTCACGGTCGCGTTGGAGGTGCCGCTGCCCTCGGCCAGCCCCTCGATCGTCATGGTCGCGACGTCGAGCGGATGCTGCAGCACGAAGTCCGCGGCACGGCGGTGGCCGTTGCTCAGCGAGGGGTAGATCCGGGCGATCCGGTTCGAGAGATCCGTCGTCGGCTTCAGGCCCTGTGACATGCGCGGCTACCCGATTGACGTTCGAAAATTTTCATGTTTGCTACTGGACGAAAATAAAGCTGTCAAAAGCGGTTCTCAATCGGGAGCGGACCACACCATGCGTAAACCCCTTTTCCTCGCGGCTTTCGCGGCCGCCTGTCTCGCCGGTACGGCGGTTTCGGCGCAGACGCTGCGCATCGCGTTGTCGTCGGAGCCGACGGCGGTCGATCCGCACTACCATGATCTCTCTCCCAACAATGCGCTGGCCCAGCACATCTTCGATTCGCTGGTGCGCCAGGACGAACAGCAGAAGCTGCATCCGAACCTCGCGACCTCCTGGCAGAACGACGGCAAGAACCGCTGGACCTTCAAGCTGCGCGACGGCGTGAAGTTCACCAACGGCAAGCCCTTCACCGCCGAGGACGTGGTTTTCACCTTCTGCCGCACGCTGAAGAACGAGACCAAGGTCTCGGATTCATTCGCCGATATCACCGGTAATTTCGCCTCGGTCGAAATGCCCGACGCGCAGACGCTGGTGATCAACACGAAGGAGCCCGAGCCGCTGCTGCCCAACCTGCTTTCGGGCCTCAGCATCCTCTCGGCCTCGATCGTCGAGCACGGCCCGATCAGCTACGACATCGCCAAGAATTGCGGCGTCACCGGCCCCTGGCCGACGGTGACCGGCTTCAACGACGGCACGCTCGCCATCGGTACCGGCCCCTACAAGCTCAAGTCCTATGTGAGGGGATCGGCGATCGAGCTCGAGCGCAACCCGACCTATTGGGGCAAGGCCGAGCCTTGGGCGACCGTGCGCCTGCTCCCGGTGACCAATGCCGGCCCGCGTCTCGCGGGTCTCCTTGCCGGCGACTATGACGTGATCGAGAACCCGGCGGCGCGCGATCTCGGCCGGATCAAGGGCGACAAGCGCTTCGGCCATGTCATCACGCCCTCGACCCGCGTGGTCTATTTCCAGCTCGACGTCGCCCGCGACCAGAGCCCCTTCGTCAAGTCCGAGGACGGCAAGAATCCGCTGAAGGACCTGCGCGTCCGCAAGGCGATGTCGCTCGCCATCGACCGCGATGCCATCGTCAAGCGCATCATGGACGGTGCGGCGGAGCCGGCCTACCAGTACCTGCCGACCGGCATGTCCGGCACGCGGCCGAACCCGCCGAAGCTGGCCTATGACCCGGCGCAGGCGAAGAAGCTGCTCGCCGAGGCCGGCTATGCCAAGGGCTTCCAGCTCACGCTCTCGACCACCAACGACCGCTACATCAACGACAGCCAGATCACCCAGGCCGTCGCGCAGTACCTGACCCAGATCGGCATCAAGACCGAGGTCGACGCGATGACCCGCGCGATCTATTTCCCGCGCCGCGCCAAGAAGGAATTCTCCGTCGCGATCGGCGGCTGGGGCTCCGGAACCGGCGAGGCGGCCTCCTTCCTGCGCCAGTGGCCGCCGACCCCGAACGAGGCCAAGACGATCGGCGGATCGAACTATGGCGGCTACAAGAACGACCAGTTCGACAAGCTGATCCGCGAGGCGATCTCGACGCTCGACGACAACAAGCGCTCGCAGCTCCTGCAGGAGGCCGGCAAGATCGTCGTCGAGGACTACGCCTTCATCCCGCTGCACTTCGAGAGCGGCATCTGGGCCTTCAAGTCCGAGCTCGACGTCAAGGGCCGCGCCGACCAGTACATGCTGGCGATGTCGGTCAAGCCGAAAGCCAAGTAACCGTCGGCCGACAACCCATCGACAAGCCGGGCCGCCCGCCAAGGGCGGCCCGCGAACCATTCAGTGGAGCCGGTCGAGCGTCATGACCGCCTATGTCCTGCAGCGATTGATCCAGAGCGTGCTCGTGCTGCTCGCGGTTTCGGTCGTGGTGTTCTTCGCCGTCTACGGCATCGGCGACCCCGTCGAATTGCTCGTCTCGCCATCGGCCAGTGCGGCCGAACGCGAGGCGCTGGTCCGCCGCCTCGGTCTCGACCTGCCGGTCTGGCAGCAATATTTCGTCTTCATGGGCAATGCGCTGAAGGGCGATCTCGGCCGCTCCTTCGTGCATGGCGTGCCGGCGATCGAGCTGATCCTCGGCCGCCTGCCGGCGACCTTCGAACTCGTGCTGCTCTCGATGACGCTCGCCATCGTCACCGGCGTTCCGGTCGGCCTCTATGCCGGGCTCGACCCGGACAGCCGGCCTTCGCGCATCATCATGGGCGGTACGGTGCTGGGCTTCTCGCTGCCGAGCTTCTGGAAGGGCATGATGTTGATCCTGCTCTTCGCGGTGGTGCTGGGCTGGCTGCCGACGGCAGGCCGCGGCGAGACGGTCTCCGTCCTGGGCATCCAGACCAGCCTTCTGACCCGGGACGGCCTCACCCATCTCGCGCTGCCGGCGATCAACCTCGCCATACCCCAGATCGCTCTGATGATCCGTCTTGTCGCCGCCGGCACGACCGAGGCGATGACGCAGGATTACGTCAAATATGCCCGCGCCAAGGGCGTCAGGCCGCGCCGCGTCGTCGGCCGGCATGTGCTGCGCAACATCCTGATCCCGGTCGTCACCGTAATCGGCATCGAGTTCGGCAGCCTCGTCGCCTTCTCGACGATCACCGAAACGGTCTTCGCCTGGCCGGGCATGGGCAAGCTTTTGATCGACTCGGTCTACCAGCTCGATCGGCCCGTCGTCGTCGCCTATGTCCTGCTGGCGACGCTGCTCTTCGTCACCGTGAACTTCCTCGTCGACATCCTCTATGCCGCGCTCGACCCGCGCGTGAAGCTGACGGGAGAGATGGCATGAGCGCCGAGGCCAAGGCTCCGGCCGTCCCCGATTATGCCGACACGCCGCTCCGCGAAAAGGTGCTGCGGCGCATCCGCAACCGGCCGACGACGCGCGGCGCGGCGATCCTGCTCGGGATCATGGTGGCGCTGGCGCTGCTCGCGCCGGTCATCGCGCCGCAGAATCCGCATGATCTCGCTTCGCTCAGCGTGATGGATAACCGCCTGCCGCCGGGCGAGGCCGGCATGAACGGCATGACCTACTGGCTCGGCACGGATTCGCAAGGGCGCGACATGTTGAGCGCCATCCTCTACGGCCTGCGCACCAGTCTGATGGTCGGGCTCACCGCGACGCTGGGCGCGCTCTTCATCGGCATCTCGGCCGGGCTTGTCGCCGCGCAGTTCGGCGGCGTGGTCGATGCGGTGATCATGCGCGTCGTCGACTTCATGCTCGGCTTCCCCTCGATCCTGATCGCGCTCGTGCTGCTCGCCTCGATCGGACGCGGGGTCGACAAGGTCATCCTCGCCATCATCCTCGTGCAATGGGCGCAGTACGCTCGGTTGATGCGCGCGTCGGCGCTGGTCGAACGGCGCAAGGAATATATCGAGGCGGCGCTGAATTTCGGCCTGCCGACCCGGCACATCATGATCGCGCATCTCTTGCCGAACTCGGTCGGCTCGGTTCTGGTCGTCGCCTCGATCAGCATTGCCGGCGCGATCACGCTGGAGGCGACGCTCTCCTTCCTCGGCGTCGGCGTGCCGGTGACGCAGCCCTCGCTCGGCCTGCTGATCGCCAATGGCTTCGAGTTCCTGCTCTCCGGCGAATACTGGATCGCGGTCTTTCCCGGCATCGCGCTGGTGCTGCTGATCGGCTCGCTCAACCTCGTCGGCGACCGGCTGCGCCGCAGCTTCAACGTGCGCTCATGACCGATCTCACGACCGACCCCTTGCTCGAGGTCCGCGGCCTCCGAACCGTTTTCCATGCGGTCGACGGCGCCTGGCCTGCCGTCGACGGCGTCGATCTCAGCGTCTCGCGCGGTGAGGTTTTGGGGCTCGTCGGGGAGTCCGGGTCCGGCAAGTCGGTGACCGGCTTCTCGCTGGTGCGCCTGATCGATCCGCCAGGTGAGATCGTCGCCGGCACGATCAGCTTCGGCGGCGAGGATCTGCGTGCTGCCAGCGAGGAGCGCCTGCGCGATCTTCGCGGCGACCGCATCGCCATGATCTTCCAGGATCCGCTGATGACGCTGAACCCGGTGCTCAGCATCGGCGAGCAGATGAGCGAGGCGATCCTGGAGCATCGCGATTGCAGCCGCGATGAGGCGCTCGGCGAAGCGGCGAAGGCGCTGGCTCGCGTCGGCATCTCCTCGCCGGAAGCGCGGCTCAAGCAGTTCCCGCACGAGTTCTCCGGCGGCATGCGCCAGCGCGTCGCGATCGCGACGGCGCTGCTCAACGCGCCCGACCTGATCATCGCCGACGAGCCGACGACGGCGCTCGACGTCACCATCCAGAGCCAGATCCTGTTCGAGGTGCAGAAGCTTGCGCGCGAGACCGGGACGGCCGTGCTCTGGATCACGCATGATCTCGCCGTGGTGGCCGAACTCGCCGACCGGGTCGCCGTGATGTATGCCGGCCGCGTCGTCGAGATCGGGCCTGTCGACGCGGTGCTCGACGCTCCGCGCCATCCCTATACGCTCGGCCTGCTCAACTCCTCGGCCGCCAATGTCGCGCCCGGCGCACGCCTGAACCAGATTGACGGCGTGGCGCCGCGCATCGACGCGCGTCCGAGCGGCTGCCCGTTCCGGCCGCGCTGCCCGCGCGTCCAGCCGATCTGCGCCGAGCACGACCCCGAAACGACAGGCGATGGCGCGCATCGCTTCCGCTGCCATAATCCGGTGCCGGTGGGAGAAGCGGCATGAGTGCTTCGACAAGTGCCCAGACCAGCGCCCCGATCATCGAGCTCAAGGGCATCACCAAGCATTTCCGCCGCAAGCCGACGCTGGCCGAACGCATCCTGATGGCGACCGGACGTGGCAAGGCGCCGCCGGTCCTGCGCGCCGTCGACGGCATCGATCTCAGCGTCAAGCGCGGCGAGGTGCTCGGCCTCGTCGGCGAATCCGGCTGCGGCAAGTCCACGCTGGCGCGTGTCGTCACCGGCATCCTGAAGCCGACGACCGGCGAGGTGGTCTACGAACAGCAGCCTGTGGCGGGCCTGAAGGGCAAGGAGCGCCTCGATTTCCTGCTCAAGGTCCAGATGATTTTCCAGGACCCCTATGCCTCGCTCGATCCGCGCATGAAGGTCAGTCGCATCGTCGGCGAGGCCTTGAGCGTCCACAAGCTGTTGCCGAAGGCGGAGATCGATGGAGCCGTCGACCAGGCGCTGAGCGAGGTCGGGCTCGATCTCGCCTATCGCGAGCGCTATCCGCACCAGTTCTCCGGCGGCCAGCGCCAGCGCATCGGCATCGCGCGGGCGCTTGCGGTGAAGCCGGATTTCCTGGTCTGCGACGAGCCGGTCTCGGCGCTCGACGTCTCGATCCAGGCGCAGGTCATCAACCTGTTCATGGATGTGCGGGAGCGCCACGGCCTGACCTATCTCTTCGTCAGCCATGATCTCGGCCTCGTCCGGCATATCAGCGATCGCGTCGCGATCATGTATCTCGGCCGCATCGTCGAGATCGGCACGGCGGCGGAGATCTTCGCCGAGCCGGCGCATCCCTATAGTGCGGCGCTGATCGCGGCGATTCCCTCGGCGGCGCGGCGCAAGCGCGCCTTCCAGCCGCTCAAGGGCGAGTTGCCCTCCCCATTGGCGCCGCCGCCCGGCTGCCCGTTTCATCCGCGCTGCGAGCAGGCGATGCCGGTCTGCCGCGAGGTCCGGCCGGTCCTGACAGAGATCGCGCCCGGCCGCAGCGCCGCCTGCCATCTGCACAAGGCTCCGGAGGCCGCATGACCACCAAGACCCTCAACCCGCCGGTCGGGCGCAGCGCGCTGCCCTTCATCGATGCGAGCCATCCGGACAAGCCGCTGGAGGTCAATTTCTACCGCCCGGCACGGCATCAGCCGAATGATCCGGTCATCGTCGTGCAGCATGGCATGCTGCGCAATGGCGACGACTATCGCGACTTCTGGATCGATGCGGCCGAGAAGCACAATTTGCTGATCGTCGCGCCGACCTTCCCGAACGAGCCCTTCCCGAAGGCCGAGGGCTATAATAATGGCCTGGTCATCACGACGGATGGCGCCGTGGCGCCGCGCGCTGAATGGCTCTATGCGGTGCCCGGCCGCGTGCTCGACGCATTGCGCGCTGCCGGCGTGATCGACCAACCTGTCATCCGCATCTTCGGCCATTCGGCCGGCGGCCAGTTCGTGCATCGCATGCTGGCGACGGAGGGCGGCGCGCTGTTCGAAGCGGCGATGGCGTCCAATCCCGGCTGGTACACCTTGCCGACGCCGGAGCGCAATTTCCCGGAAGGACTCGGCGGGCTCGGGCTCGACAAGACGGCGCTCGTGCGCTGGCTCGCCTATCCGATGATCCTCTTCGCGGGTGACCGCGACATCGTCACCGACGACCCGAACCTGCCGTCGCAGCCGGAAGCCCTGGCGCAGGGGCCGCATCGCTATGGCCGCGCCCATAACATGCTGGAATTCGGCCGAGCCGAAGCGGCACGCCTCGGCATGCCCTGCAACTGGCAATTGATCACGGTCGGCGGCATCGGCCATGACGGGGCGGCGATGTCGCGCGCGGCCGCGTCCTACTGGTTCGAGGACGGCCGGATTCCGCCGGCCGAAGAGCTCGGCAAGCAGGCGGCACCGGTTCTCTGACAGCCTGCTATACAGCCTCGCCCGTCGCGGGCAGAGGATTCGGCCACGCCAATGCGGCAGCGGCCGATTCGACGGGGGCTTCATGACGATTGCCGCGTTGTTGCAGCCGTTCAGCACGGGGCAGGTTTGCGCCTGCATCCTCGTCGTCTTCCTGACGGCGATCATGCGCGGCTATACCGGCTTCGGTTTTGCGCTGGTGGCCGTGCCGCTGCTCGCCGTGATCGCCGATCCCGTCACGGCCGTGCCGATGGTGCTTTTGCTGGAGGTGGTCGGCAGTCTGCAATTGCTGCCGGGCTTGTGGCGCTCGGCGCATCTGCGCTCGGTCCTGCTGCTCGTCGGCGGCGCCTTGCTGGCGACGCCGATCGGGCTCTATGGCCTCGCGGCTCTGCCGGCCGATGTGATGCGTCTCGTCATCGCGCTCGTGGTGCTCGCGACGACCTGCGCCCTCGCCGCCGGGTTGAAAGCAAGCCGCGAGCCGGGCGCGCCTGCGACCTTCGGCGTCGGCATCCTCTCCGGCCTGCTCAATGGCGCCGCCGCGATGAGCGGCCCGCCCGTCGTGCTGTTCTATCTCAACGCCCAGACGGCGATGCATGTCGGGCGCGCCTCGATCGTGCTGTATTTCCTGCTCTCCGACACGGTCGCGATCGGTTTCGCGGGGGCGTCCGGACTTCTGGGGACCTCGACGGCGCTGCTGGCGGCGGTGACGGTTCCCGCGTTGTTCCTTGGACAGGTGATCGGGACGCGCCTGTTCCGCTCCGCCCTGCAGCGCCATTATCGCATCGTCGCGATCGTGATCCTGCTCGCGGTCAGCGGCTTCGCCATCGCGCAATCGCTCCATGCGCTGTGGATGAGCGGCAGCTGAACGCTTCGCGCCGCCGCTTGCATTTCGCGTCGGGCGGCTATCATACGCGCGTGGCCGGGCGGCCTTCCCGTGCCCGGCACGTCTGGCACGGACATGCGATGAGCCCTTCCGCTCCCGATACCGAGACCCTGACCTCGCGCCAGCGGCAGATCCTCGACCTCGTGCAGGAGCTCGGCTTCACCACGATCGAGACCCTGGCCGAGCGCTTCGGGGTTTCGGCCCAGACGGTCCGGCGTGAGATCATCCGCCTGCAGGCCGGCAATTTCCTGCAGCGTTTCCATGGCGGGGCGGGGCTTGCCTCCGGCGGCATCCGCTCGGCCTATGCCCAGAAGCTCACCGTCTCGCCGCGCGGCAAGGAGCGGATCGGCGCGGCGGTGGCGCGGATCGTGCCGCCCGGCGCCTCGGTCTTCCTCGATGTCGGTACGACGGTCGAGGCGGCCGCGCGCGCGCTGATCAACAAGCCCGGCCTGCGGGTGGTGACCGCGAGCGTCTCAGTCGCCCAGATATTCTGCAATCACGGCGTCTTCGACGTGGTGGTGACCGGCGGCACGACGCGCGGCGCCAACGGTTCCCTCGTCGGGCAGGCCGCGATCGCCAGCATCATGGGCTTCCGCTTCGACTATGCGATCATCGGCCTCGGCGGCTTCGATGATGACGGCGCGCCGATGGATTTCGACCTCGAGAAGATCGCGGTGCGGCAAGCTGCGATGGGCCGCGCCCGGCAGAGCCTGGCGCTGGCCGACCACAGCAAGTTCGAGCAGATCGGCACGGCCCGCGTCGCGCCGGCAGAGGCGCTGAGCCTCATCGTCGTCGATGCCGAGCCCGGCCCGCGCCTGCGCGAAAGCTGGGAGCGCAGCGGCGCGCGCTGGCTCGTGGCCTGAAGCGGCTTTTCGCCTTCAATTCTTAGCCGGCACTCTTGCGCCCGTGATCGCTTTTGATCAGGATGGAAGAAATCTTACACGAGCGCCGTCAGGGCGCCGCCGCTTCCAGGGAGGTTGCCATGCTGCGCGCCAAGATCGCGTCCCTTTGCCTGCTCGCTTTCGGGATCGGGCTCGCCGGCCCGGTGAAGGCGCAGGATTGCGCCAATCGCGGGACGCTCGATGCCCGCTATTGCGACGCCAATCGCGACCTGCTGGCCGATACCCCGACCGATCCAGCGAAGCAGAAGGACCCGGACACGCTGATCTTCTCGTACACGCCGGTGGAGGACCCGTCGGTCTACGAGAACGTCTTTGCCGATTTCCTCGCCCATCTCAGCAAGGTCACCGGCAAGAAGATCAAGTGGTTCGGCGCCGAGTCTTACGCCGCGCAGGTCGAGGCGATGCGCTCCGGCCGCCTCCATATCGCCGGCGTCGCCAGCGGCCCGACGCCCTTCGCGGTCAACCTCGCCGGCTTCGTGCCGATCGTCGCGATGGCCAAGAAGGACGATTCGATCGGCTATACGCTCCAGCTGATCGTGCCGAAGGACTCGCCGATCAAGACCATCGCCGATCTCAAGGGCAAGCGCGTCGCCCATGTCGCGCCGTCCTCGAACTCGGGCGATACCGCGCCGCGCATCCTGTTCAAGGAGAAGGGCGTCGTGCCCGGCAAGGACTACGAGGTCCTCTATTCCGGCAAGCACGACAACTCGATCATGGGCGTGGTCAACAAGGACTATGATGCCGCGCCCGTCGCCTCCAGCGTGGTCGAGCGCATGGCCGATCGCGGCATGTTCAAGCGCGACGACATCCGCATCGTCTATGAATCGAGCCCGTTCCCGCGCACGGCCTTCGGTCTCGCGCATGACCTCAAGCCCGAGCTGCAGGCCAAGATCAAGCAGGCCTTCCTCAGCTTCGACTTCCTGAATTCGGCGCTCGCCAAGGAGTTCAAGGACACCAAGGGCTTCAAGGAGCTGAGCTACAAGGATGCCTGGGGCGACATCATCCTGATCCAGGGCAATAGCGGCATCACCTATACCCAGGACGGCCTCTCGAAGCTGAAGGGCGATTGATGTCGGCTGTTTCCGGAGCTGCGGCCGGCGGCGCTCCGCTGCTGGCCGTCGCGGGGCTGGCCAAGGTCTATCCGACCGGCAAGAAGGCATTGGGCGGTGTCGATGTCGTGATCGACCGGCCGCAGCTCGTCGCGGTGATCGGCTCGTCCGGCGCCGGCAAGAGCACCTTCATCCGCTGCATCAACCGGCTGGTCGAGCCGACCGCCGGCAGTGTCAGGCTCAATGGCGAGGAGATCGTCGCGCTCGACCGCAAGGGCCTGCGCGCGGCGCGGCGCCGGATCGGCATGATCTTCCAGGAATACAACCTGGTCGAGCGGCTCAGCGTGATGCAGAACGTGCTGTCCGGGCGGCTCGGCTATACCGGCCTTCTCGCCTCGCTGCGCTACCGCTTCCCGCCCGAGGATATCCAAGCGGCCTTCGCGCTGCTCGACCGCGTCGGGCTCGACGGCTACCACAACCAGCGGGCGGACGCGCTCTCCGGCGGCCAGCGCCAGCGCGTCGGTATCGCGCGCGCCCTGATGCAGCGGCCGGACCTCCTGCTGCTCGACGAGCCGACCGCGAGCCTGGACCCCAAGACCTCGCGCCAGATCATGCGGCTCGTGCGCGAGCTCGTGGCCGAACGCCAGACGCCGGCGATCATCAATATCCACGACGTCGCGCTCGCCCGCGCCCATGCCGACCGCATCATCGGCATGAAGGATGGGCTGATCGTCTTCGATGCCGAGGCTTCGGCCCTGACCGATGCGGCGCTGACCCGGATCTATGGCGAGGAGGACTGGTCGACCCCGCAGGACGAGGACGACGAGGCGCCCGCTCCGACGGCAACGATGGCGCCGGTCGGCGCGCTGTCATGACCACGGCTGCCGCTTCCTATCCCAGCCGCTGGCGCGCGCCGAGCATCTTCGGCAGCCCCGGCCGGCGGCTTGCCTTCTGGGCGTTAGTTGCCGCCTATCTGGTCTGGTCGCTCTCGACGCTCAATGTCGACACGGCCCGCATCCTGGCCGGCCTGCCGCGGGCCTGGACGATCCTGGCGCGGATGGTGCCGCCGGATTTCGGCCGCTGGGAGCTTCTGCTCACTGGCATGGTCGAGAGCGTGCAGATTGCCATCGCCGCGACGATCATCGGTGCGGTGCTGTCGATCCCGATCGGCATCGCGGCTTCGGCCAATCTCTCGCCGCGGCCGCTCTACCTGCTGGCGCGCGCCTTCATCGTCACCGGCCGGACCTTCCACGAAGTCATCATCGCGATCTTCTTCGTGAAGCTGTTCGGCTTCGGTCCGGTCGCGGGCCTGCTGACGCTCGCCTTCTCGTCGGCGATCTTCCTCGGCAAGATGCTGGCCGAGGATATCGAGAACATGAAGCCCGGCCCGGTCGAGGCGATCCGTGCGACGGGCGCGAGCTTCGGCCAGACCTTCTTCTACGCGGTGGTGCCCCAGGTTCTGGTCAAGACGCTGGGCGTGCTGATCTACCGGCTCGATTCCAACCTCCGGCACTCGACCGTGATCGGCATCGTCGGGGCCGGCGGCATCGGGCAGACGCTCTCGGCCTCGTTCTCGCGCTATGATTTCGACTTCGCCAGCGCGATCCTGCTGACGATCGCCGCGATGGTCGCCTTCGGCGAATGGTTCAGCGACTGGGCCCGGCGGAGGCTGAGATGACGGCGCATCATCTCCCGCAAGGCAGCGCGCCGAAGCCTCGCTATCCCGACCATTGGGAACGCTATTCGCTGCGCGAGCGCGTCGTGCACTGGCTCTGGCTCGGCGGCATCGCGTTTGCCGCGGCCTGGTCCGTCTCGGCGCTCGACATCGAGTGGGCCTTCTTCGCCGATGCCCACGAACAGGCGGCCGACCTGATCTCGCGGATGTGGCCGCCGCGCTGGTCCTATCTGCCGCGCATCGTCCAGCCGCTGATCGAGACGCTGCATATCGCGACGCTCGGCACGATGATCGCCATCGTCTTCGCGCTGCCGGTCGCCTTCCTCGCTGCGCGCAACACTACCTACAACCAGGCGACCTGGCTTCTCGGCCGGGCCATGCTGGTGATGTCGCGCTCGATCAATACAGTGATCTGGGGGCTGCTCTTCGTTGCGATCTTCGGGCCGGGCCCCGTCGCCGGCATCTGCGCGGTTGCGGCCCGCTCGATCGGCTTCATCGCCAAGCTCGTCGCCGAGGCGATCGAGGAGGTCGATGCCGGCCAGATCGAAGCGGTGGAATCGACCGGAGCCAGCACCTTGCAGGTCTATGGAGTCGCCATCCTCCCGCAGATACTGCCCGTGTTGATCGGCACCTCGATCTACCGCTGGGACATCAATGTGCGGGAGTCGAGCGTGCTCGGTTTCGTCGGCGCCGGCGGCATCGGGCTCCTGCTCTACGCCTCGATCAACCAGTTCGCCTGGTCGCAGGCGATCGTGATCCTGATCGCCATCCTCGGCATCGTCATCATCAGCGAGGCGCTTTCGGCCTATGTCCGCTCCCGCATTGTCTGAGCCGCAAGTCGAGATCGGCTTCCCCGGTGGCCTGTCGGCGCTGGTCGACCGCTATGACGGCTTCCTGCTCGACCAGTGGGGCGTGCTGCATGACGGCACGCGGCCCTATCCCGGGGCTGTCGCCTGCCTCGAACGCCTGCGGGCGGCGGGCAAGGCGGTGATCATCCTCTCGAATTCGGGTCGGAGCGGGCGCGACAACGAGGCCGTGCTTGCCAGCATGGGGTTCCCCCGCGATCTCTACGACCGCGTGGCCTCGGCCGGGGACGATGCGCGCGAAGCGCTGCTGGAACGCTCCGAGCCGGCCTATCGCGATCTCGGCTCCCGCTGCCTGCTGCTGGCGCGGCCGGGCGAGGATCGCCTGGCGAGCGGACTGGGCCTGACGCTGGTGGAAACGCCGGAGGCGGCCGATTTCCTGTTCGTGATGAGCATGGACCCCGACAGCCAGTCGGTGGCCGGCTGGAAACCGGTTCTGGAACAGGCGCTGCGACGCGGCCTGCCGATGGTCTGCGGCAACCCCGATCGTTACCGGGTCCATGCCGACGGCACCTTGCACGAGGCGCCGGGGCTGGCTGCGCTGATCTACGAGGAGATGGGCGGCTCGGTGCATTATCATGGCAAGCCGCATCCGCGGATCTACCGGAGCTGCCTGCACTATCTCGATCGTCCGGCCGAGCGCCTGCTCGCCATCGGGGATTCGCTGGAGCACGATGTCGCGGGCGCAGCGCAGGCCGGGATCGACGCGGCCTTCATCGCGGGCGGTATCCATCGTGGCGATCTGGACTGGAGCAAGGACGGCAAGGTCGATCCCGAGAGCTGCCGGCGGCTATTTGCTCGCGAGGGCCTTCAGCCGCGCTACGGGCTGTCCTGGTTCACCTGGGGCTGATTCGAGCGGGGCCCTTTCGGGATTGCCCATTGTGATGAGACCATCGGGGTCGGTCGAAACGATCGGCTTCGATCCGAAATCCGGTTTCGGGAGGGCGATGCAGGCGCGGTCGCGCAGACCGGCGAATGCTCTCTCGGGCAAATCATCCTCTTGTAAAATTTCACAACATGTTTAGGCTCCTCCTCAACAGGCGCCGACCAAGAGCGCCCTCGCGGAGGAAACCCGGGAATGGCGCGCAGCGCGATCCAACCCCGACAGGCAGAAGATGCGCCTGCGCCCAAGCGGCGCAACCGCGTCAACCTGTTCGAGCTCGCCTATGAGCGCCTCGAGGCGATGCTGATCACCTGCGAGCTTCCGCCGGGCCGTTTCCTGTCGCTCCAGGATCTACAGGATATGACCGGCTATGGCCGCACGCCGGTCCATCATGCCGTCAACCGGCTGGCGGCGGATACGCTGATCGTCATCCGCCCGCGTCACGGCCTCCAGATCGCGCCGGTCGATCTGGCGCGGGAGCGCGTGCTGCTGCGCCTGCGCCGCGATCTCGAACGCTTCGTCATCGGGCTGGCGGCCGAGAGGGCCGGCCCGTCCCATCGCAACCAGCTGCTGCATATCGAGCGCCTGCTGCGCGAGCGCCGGGACCGGTTTAGCCTGGCGGAGTTCAACGCGCTGGATCGCCGTATCGACGAGACGGTGCTGTCGGCCGCCGCAGAGCCGTTCCTCGAACATACCCTGCGCCCGCTGCACACGATCTTCCGGCGCATCGGCTTCATCTATCACAGCGCGATGCCGCAGAGGGTCGGCCTCGCGGTCTCGGTCGACCACCATATCGCGGTTTTGAACGCCATCGCAGCGCGCCGGGCGGATGAGGCTGTCGCCGCCTCCGATGCGCTGATCGGCTTCGTGGACGGCATGTTCGACGAGATGGAAGCGGCGATCGACCCGTCCCTGCTGGATTGCAGGGTCGAGCCGC
Organism: Allobosea sp. AK1; assembly: GCF_006714945.1. Classification (NCBI taxonomy): domain Bacteria; kingdom Pseudomonadati; phylum Pseudomonadota; class Alphaproteobacteria; order Hyphomicrobiales; family Alloboseaceae; genus Allobosea; species Allobosea sp. AK1. The sequence continues at coordinate 2,057,258 of NZ_VFMG01000001.1, read as the reverse complement.
TGCTGAAGACCTGACGGAAGGAATTACCGGACCATGCGCGTTGTCTTCCACGGCGAGAATGCCGCTTCATTCAGCCACGGCTTTGCCGAGCTGGTCGGCGACAAGGCCGAGATCCGGCTCTTGCCCGACCATCTCGAAGCGGGTGCCGACCAGAAAGCCTATGCCGAGGCCGAGGTCATCGTCGGCGTGAAGTTCGATGCCGGCCTGCCGCAGCCTGCCGGGCTCAAGCTGTTCCATGTGCCGGGCGCCGGCTACGACATGGTCGACCTCGGCGCGCTGCCGGTATCGGCTGCCGTCTGCAACTGCTTCGGCCATGAGCAGGCGATCGCCGAATACGTGATGGCGGCGCTGCTGGCGCGGAATATCCCGCTCGCCGATGCCGACCGGCGCTTGCGCCAGGGCGACTGGGCCTACTGGGCCGGCGCGCCGGAGCGCGTCCATGGCGAGATCGCCGGCCAGACCATCGGTCTCCTCGGCTTCGGCCATATCGGCAAGGCGATCGCGGCGCGAGCCAAGGCCTTCGAGATGAAGGTCCATGTCGCCAACCGCAGTGCCGTGCCGGCCTCAGCCCTGGTCGATCGCTCCTTCACGCTCGATGCGCTCGCAGAATTCTGCGGTTCGGTCGATGTCGTCGTCGTCTCCGTGCCGTTCACCGAGGAGACCAGGGGCATCCTCAGTGCCGCCGCCTTTGCCGCGATGCGGCCGGGCGCGGTCGTCGTCAATGTCGGGCGCGGCCCGACCATCGACGAGCAGGCGCTGTTCGACGCCCTGAAAGGCGGCCGGATCGGCGGGGCGATCATCGATACCTGGTACCGCTATCCCAGCGCTGGGGACAGCCATCCGTTGCCTGCGAATCTGCCTTTCCATGAGCTTTCAAACGTTTTAATGACGCCGCACATGTCCGGATGGACGAGCGGCACCATCAGCCGCAGGCAGGGGATCATCGCCGACAACATCAGGCGTCGCTTCGCCGGCGAGCCGCTCGTCAACGTCGTGCGCGCCAGCGCCTGACGCTCCGGCATCGGACCGAGAGGTGGCAGCACCTTTCGGGGAATTCGATGCGTCGAACCAAGTTCTTCCACAGCCGGCCACAAGAAGCCGGGCCAAGACAGGCGGCGCCGCCGCAGCAGAGGAGACACCACGTGAAAATGTTCAAGCATCTCAAGATTGCCGGCCTGGCTCTCGCGCTCGGCGCGGGCATGCTCGCCGCCAGCCAGGCCTCGGCCCAGACGATCACCGACATCATCAAGCGCGGTTCGGTGAAGGTCGGCGTGCTGATCGGCGCCCCGCCCTATGGCTCGGTCGATTCCCAGGGCAACGCCATCGGCTACGATGCGGATGTCATCGCGCTGATCGGCAAATATCTCGGCGTGAAGGTCGAGCTGGTGCAGTTGACGCCGCCCGCCCGCATCCCGGCGTTGGAGGCCAACAAGGTCGACTTCCTCGTCGCCACGCTGGCGCCGACGCCGGAGCGCGCCAAGGCCGTGATGTTCTCGATCCCCTACAGCGCCTTCCAGACCGGCATCTATGCCAAGAAGGGCGTCGCCATCAAAACCTGGGCCGACCTCAAGGGGAAGAAGGTCGGGGTCAATCGCGGCTCCAGCGTCGAGCGTGAATTCACCAGCCGCGAGAAGGAGCTGAACCTCACGATCCTGCGCTTCGAGGACGACGCCACCACCATGCAGGCGCTGTTCTCCGGCCAGGTCGAGGCCATTGCCGGCCCCGACGCCCAGGCCAACGCGGCCATGAAGGCGCGCGGCGAGACCGATACCGAGCTCAAGTTCGTCTTCGGCGTGCAGCCGAACTCGATGACCATGCGCAAGGACGCCTGGGAGCTGCGCCAGTGGCTCAACAACTTCATCTACTACGTCAAGCAGAACGGCGAGCTCGACGCGATCGCGCAGAAGTGGGTCGGCAGCCCGCTGCCGCCGCTGCCGACCTTCTGATCCGACGTCCTGATCGGACTTCCGATCGGATACACCAATGTCCCGGCGCGTCCAGAACGCGCCGGCGACCACCATCGACCTTCCCGGACGAAGGAGCGGGCCGTTGCTCTTCCAAGACGTCTTTTCCAAATGGCCCATGATCCTCCACGGGGTCTGGCTCACGATCGCGCTGTCCTTCGTCGCGATCACGCTGGGCCTCGTGCTGGCGACGGCGATGACCGCGCTGCGCAGCCTCGCGGGGAGCTGGGCCGGCTATATCGTTGACGCCTATGTCGAGCTGATGCGCAACACGCCGTTCCTGGTGCAGCTCTTCATGATCTTCTTCGGGCTCCCGCAGATCGGCATCCGTCTCGATGGCCTGGAAGCCTCCGTCCTGGCGATGACGCTCAACCTGGCCGCCTACGCCACCGAGATCATCCGCGCCGGCGTCGACTCGATCCACAAGTCGCAGATCGAGGCGGGCCTGGCCCTGGCGATGAGCAAATGGCAGGTCCTGAAGCATGTCGTGCTGCAGCCCGCCTTCGCCCGCGTCTGGCCGGCGCTGTCGAGCCAGTTCGTGCTGATGATGCTGGCGTCCAGCATCTGCTCCTTCGTCTCGGTGCAGGAATTGTCGGGTACGGCGGCGATCATCGAGCAGGACACGTTCCGCTCGTTCGAGACCTATATCGTCGTCACCGTGATCTATCTCGTGCTGGCGCTCTCGCTGAAGCTCTTCCTCAACTGGCTCGGTCGGAGGCTCTTCCCGCAGGTGTCGGGCCTTGCCCGCCTCGCCGAAGCGCATGGGGAGGCCGCCTGATGCAGACCTTCGGTTGGCCGGAAATCCTCTTCATCCTGCGCTCCGCCGGCTGGACGCTGGCACTCACCGTCATCGCTTTCTTCATCGGGAGCATCATCGGCGGCGCCTTCGCGCTCATGCGCCTGTCGCGCATCCGCTGGCTGCGACGCTTCGCGGGCGGCTACATCCTGGTGATCCAGTCGATCCCGGTGCTCATGGTGCTGTTCATGAGCTATTACGGGCTCTCGGCCCTCGGCATCGAATTGCCGCCCTTCCTTGCGGCCTCGGCCTCGCTGTCGATCTATGTCTCGGCCTATCTCGCCGAGATCTGGCGCGGCTCGATCGAATCCGTGCCGCGCCAGCAATGGGAAGCCTCGATGTCGCTGGCGCATTCGCCGGCGCAGACCTACCGCCACGTGATCCTGCCGCAGGCAGTCCGCATCTCGCTGCCGCCGACGGTCGGCTTCCTCGTGCAGCTCGTGAAAAACACCTCGATCGTGCAGGTCGTCGGCTTCGTCGACCTGATGCGCGCAGGCATGCTGGTCAACAACGCGACCTATCAGGCCTTTCAGATCTTCACCGTGGTCGCAGCGATCTATTTCGCGATCTGCTTCCCGCTCTCCCGGCTCAGCCGCCATCTCGAAAAGGTGATGAATGCCAGCCGTTCTCATTGAAGACATCCATAAGCGCTTCGGCTCGCTGGAGGTGCTGAAAGGCGTCTCGCTCAGCGTCGATACGGGCCAGGTGGTCGCGATCATCGGCCGGTCGGGCTCGGGCAAGTCGACGCTCCTGCGTTGCATCAACGGGCTCGAGACCTTCCACGCCGGCAAGATCGAGGTCGCCGGCCATGTGATGACGCAAGACCCGACGAAGCTGCGCGAATTGCGCAAGGATGTCGGCATCGTCTTCCAGAGCTACAACCTGTTCCCGCATCTGACGGTGGGGCAGAACATCATGCTCTCGCCGCGCATCACCAAGAACGTGCCGCAGGCGCAGGCCCTGGCGCTCGCCAAGGACGTGCTGGCGCAGGTCGGGCTCTCCGAGAAATTCGACAGCTATCCGGATAATCTCTCGGGCGGCCAGCAGCAGCGCGTCGCGATCGCCCGTTCGCTGGCGATGCAGCCCAAGGTGATGCTGTTCGACGAGGTCACCTCGGCGCTCGATCCCGAACTCACCGGCGAGGTGCTGATCGTCATGGAGAAGCTCGCCAAGGGCGGCATGACCATGCTGCTGGTGACGCACGAGATGAATTTTGCGCGCACGGTGGCCGACACCACCGTCTTCATGCACCAGGGGCTGATCTGGGAGAGCGGGCCGTCGAAGGAACTCTTCGCCAATCCGCAGACGCCGGAACTGGCGAATTTCGTCAAGGCGGGCGCTCACTGAGCGTCCGGGGATAGAGGCCCGCCGGCTCAGTAGACGGCCGTCGCCTCGACCTCGACCACGAATTCCGGGCGGCTGAAGCCTGAGACGATCACCAGTGTCGAGGCCGGCTTCACCGGGCAATCCGCCAGGGCCTCGTCGCGCGCCTTCATATAGGCCGGCATGTACCGGCGGTCGGTGACGAAGGCGTTGAGGCGCACGATATTCGCCATCGAGAGCCCGCCCTCGCGCAGGATCGCAGCGATGCTCTCGAAGCAGATGCGGGCCTGCTCGCCGGCATCGTCGGGGACGCTGCCGTCGCTGTTGATGCCGAGCTGGCCGGAGGTCAGGAGGACGCCGCGCGCGTCGGCCTTCATGCCATGTGAATACTGCCCGAAGGGCGGGGCAAGCGAAGCGGGCGTGAGCGGCTGTTTCATGAGCTGATGATCCGGAGGCGCAGGGTCGCATCAGGTCTAGAGCAAGCTGCGCATCGACGGAACCGGGCCCAGTGCCCGGTCGCGGCTCAAAGCGTCTGCGTGACCTTGCGCAGATGCGGCGGGCGGTCAGGATCGAGCCCGCGTGCGGCTGCGAGCGCCGCGATGCCGCCGTAGAAGGCGCGCGCCTGCAGGAGCGGCATGAGCACGGCCGGCGGCTCCGGCGGCACGGGCAGGGCGAGGCCCGGCGCCGCTTCGGAGCCGGCATAGGCGATCTCGGCGCCCAGAGCGGCCAAGCTGCGGGCAACCGAGAGCGTGCTGTCGCTGCCTTCGTCGGCGGGGTCGAGCACCAGCGCCGGAAAGCCCGGTCCCACCAGCGCCAGCGGCCCGTGCAGCACTTCTGCCGCGCTGAACGCCTCGGCATGGATGCGGCAGGTTTCCTTGAATTTCAGCGCCATTTCCTGGGCGATTCCAAGCCCGAGCCCGCGGCCGATGACATAGAGGCTGGTTGCGTGCTCAAGGCGCCGGAAGAAGGGTGACCAGTCGCAGAGCCCGGCCTGCCTGAGCAGCTCCGGCGACCTGACGAGCGCGTCGGCCAGGCTCCGCTCGCAGCTCCAGGCCGCGGCGAGATGCAGGAGGGCAATGCCGGTGGCGAGGAAGCTCTTGGTTGCGGCGACGCTGGTCTCGGGACCGGCGCCGAGGGGCAAGGCGACGTCGACCAGCCCGGCGAGCGGCGAGGCCATGTCGTTGATCAGCCCGATCGTCAGCGCGCCGCCGCGCCTGGCGGTCTCGGTCAACTGGAGCGTGTCCGGGCTGCGGCCGGATTGCGAGGCGGCGATGAACACGGCCCCGGACAAATCGAGCTCTTCGCGATAGACCGAGGCGAGACTGGGGCCCAGCGAGGCGACGGGCAGGCCCAGCGTCCGCTCCAGCAGGTACTTGCCATAGGTCATGGCATGGTCGGAGGAGCCGCGGGCACAGGTCGCGATGAAGGCGGGCTTGCGCCGGCGCAAACGTTCGCCGAGCCGCACCATGGCGCTGGCATTGGCCGAAATCTGGCGGGCGGCGACCTCGGCGGCTTCCGCCGCCTCGCGGGTGAGGAGCGCTTCAGGCATCGATCCGGTCATGGCTGTGCAGCAGGTCCCGGCTCATGGCATCGACATCGGCGGGCTCGAGCCGGGTCCCGGCTCCACCGACCGAGCGCACCGACAGGGTGCCGCAGGAGACCCCTTCCGCCAAAGCCTGTTCGGGCGAGCGTCTAGCGAGCCAGGCTGCGAGGAAGCCGGCATTGAACGCGTCGCCCGCTCCCGTCGTGTCGAGCACCGGTCCGCCCTCGGGCGCTGGCACGGCGAAGGCGCTGCCGCGCCGGAACAGCCGTGCACCATTGGCCCCGTCCTTGATGACGACGATCGGGAAATGCTGAGCGAGGCGTTGACCAGCTTGGTCGAGGTCCTCGCAGGCGGCGATCGCACGCGCCTCGGCCGCGTTGGGCAGGAAGATATCGGCGCCGGCGGCCCGTGCGATCAGGTCGGGCCGGCGGATCCAGTCATCGTCCCAGCTCGGATCGAGCGAGACGGTGAGGCCGGCGCGCTTCGCGGTGCCGATCAGGTCGGGGATTTCGGCGAGCGTCGCGAATTCGGCGATGTGGAGATGCCGGGCGGCAGGGTCGGCAAGAGCTGCATTCAGCGTCGCCGGACGGGCGCTGCCGGCGCGCCGGGACAGGAAGGCGCGCTCGCCATCCTGCACCATGACGACTGTCGGCTGCGGGCCGGCCTCGGGCGTGCGTTCGAGCCAGCGGAGGTCGACACCGCTCGCGGCCAGTGCCGGCGCCAGCGTGCCCGAAAGTGGATCCGTGCCGATGCGGGCGAGCAGGCCCGTGCGCGTTCCGAGCGCGGCGAGATGGGCAGCCGTGATGAAGCCGCCGCCGCCCGGCACGATCGCGACCGTCTCGGCGAAACGTTCCTCGCCGAGGCGCGGCATCGCGTCGAGCCCGCGGAAGACGATGTCGCAGTAGAGCCGGCCGATGCTGAGGACGAGGTTGCGCCCGGCGCTCATAGGGCGCGCTCGGTCGCCGCGTCGAACAGGCGCAAGGCGTCGATGCCGGCGCCGAGGCGAACCTCGTGACCGACGACCGGCGGCGCCTTGGCCGAAGCCGAGGCGAGGATCAGCCCGTCGCCATGCTCGACATGGACGAAGGTTTCCGAGCCGAGCGGCTCGACGACTGCGACCTTGCCGGTGAGGACGAGATCGGCGCTTTCGCCGGACGCGACCACGCGCAGTTCCTGCGGACGGACGCCGACCAGGACCTCGGAGGGGAGTGCTGTCGGGCGCAGGGGCAGGGCGATGGTGTTGCCGGCCAGCTCCAGCTTCGGCTTTCCGTCGGCGTTGCTCGTCCTGCCGGGAAGGATGTTCATCGTCGGAGAGCCGATGAAGCGGGCGGTGAAGACATCGGCCGGCTTCTCGTAGAGCTCCATCGGTGCGCCGACCTGAAGGATGCGGCCGTCGCGCATCACCACGATGCGGTCGGCCAGCGTCATCGCCTCGACCTGATCGTGGGTGACGAAGACGATGGTGCGGCCGAGCCGCTGGTGCAGGCGCTTGATCTCCAGACGCATCTGGGCGCGCAACTGCGCGTCGAGATTGGAGAGCGGCTCGTCGAAGAGGAAGGCGGAGGGGTCGCGCACCATGGCGCGGCCGATGGCGACACGCTGGCGCTGGCCGCCGGAGAGCGCCGAAGGCTTGCGTTCGAGCAGCGGTTCGAGGCCGAGGATGCGGGCGGTCTCCTCGATGCGGCGGCGCTTCTCGGCCTTGTCGAGCTTCGCCGTATAGAGGCCGAAGCCGATATTCTCGGCGACGCTCATATGCGGATAGATCGCATAATTCTGGAACACCATGGCGATGTTCCGCTCTTTCGGCTCCAGCCGGTTCACAGGGCGGTCAGCGATCGTGATGGTGCCGCCGTCGATTTCCTCGAGGCCGGCGATCATGCGGAGAGTCGTCGACTTGCCGCAGCCGGAGGGGCCGACGAAGACGACGAATTCGCCGTCCTCGATGGCGAGGTCGATGCCGTGGACGACTTGCGTCTTGCCGTAGCGTTTGACCAGCCCCTGAAGCTCGATACCCGCCATCAGGCTGCTCCCATCAGATCCGCGAAGGCGGCGTCGAGTTCATGGCGCGCGGAGGCCTCGCGCGCGGCGGTCGCGGTTGCGGCCAGACCGGCGGCCACGAGGACACCGCGATAGCCGGCGAAGGCGGCGGCCAGCGCCTGCGGCCCCGGCCCGCCGAAGCGCTCGCGCACCGCGACGAAATGTTCGGGCGAGACGGCCTCGGCGAAGGCGGCCTCGTCCAGTTGCGGTTCGCGGCCGGCATGCTCGCGGAAGGCCTTCTGGAAGGGCGCGTAGCCGTCGCGCGGCAGGTCGCCGTCGGCCGCGACCACGGCCCGGGCGACATCGGCCGCGATCTCATGAGCGGTGCGGAAGGAGAGGCCCTCCGACCGGACGAGCGTATCGGCAAGCTCGGTGATGGTGATGCATGAGCGGCGGATGTTCTCGGCGACGCGACGCCCGTCGACCTGAAGCGCCGGCAGCAACGCGGCGAGGAGGCTCAGCACGCGCTCGCCCGTCGCGAAGGCCTGATAGCCGGCTTCGTTGGTTTCGCCCTCGGCATCGTTCATGTCGGTGAAGGGCGTGTTGTGGACGATGTCCCTGACCATGCGGGCGCGAGCCACGGTCTGTGAGGCGAGATGGCGCAGATGCTCGATCGGGACGGGATTGCGCTTCTGCGGCATGATCGAGGAGATCTGCACGAAGGCATTGGGCACGTAGAGCTGGCCGACCTCGAAGGCGGTCCAGACCTGCAAATCCTGGATCAGGCGACCGAGATGCAGGAAGACGAGCTCGACCGCGCTATAGGTCGCGGTCAGGTAGTCGATCGCGGCGATGCAGCCATAGGAATTCTGCAGCGGAGCGGCGAAGCCGAGCAGATGCGCGACGCGGGCGCGGTCCAGCGGGAAGCCCGAGGTGGTGATCGCGGCCGCGCCCATCGGCGAGAGATCGAGCAGGGCGCGTGCCTGCACCAGCCGCTCATGGTCGCGCAGCATCACCTCGGTCGCGGCTGAGAGGTAATGGCCGAAGGTGGTCGGCTGGGCCGGCTGGCCATGGGTATAGGCGACGATCAATGTCGCCTTCTCGCGCTCGGCGAGGTCGAGGGTCGCGGTGATGAGCGCACGCAGCAGGCCGGCCATATGGTCGAGCCGCGGCTTGAGCGCGAGCTTGAACAGCGTGTGGTCGATATCGTTGCGCGAGCGGCCGGTATGGAGGCGCCCGGCATCGTCCGCCGGCAGGCGCTTCTTCAGCTCGGCCTCGATCAGGAAGAAGTAATCCTCGACCGTGCCGTCATAGCTTAGCCCGGCCGGGTCGATTTCGGTGTCGATTTCGACGAGCGCGCGGGCGATGCGGCCGGCGGTGGCGCGCGGCAGGATGCCGGTCTCGGCGAGCATGACGAGATGGGCGCGGTCGATGGCGCGGAAGCTCTCGACATGATGCGTCTTCGCCCCGTCGAAGAGCGGGCGCAGCACCGTTTCCTTGTAGACGGGATCGGGGAAAACGGAGGTGTCGCTCGTCCGTGGATCGGTTTTCGTCATGGCAATCAGCCCTTGAGGCCGGCGAGGACCACGCCGCGCACGATATAGCGCTGAAGCAGCAGGAAGACGGTCAGCGTCGGCAGGGTGGCGAGCGCGGCGCCCGTCATGATCAATTCCCACTGGACCTGCGATTCCACGGCGAAGCTCGTGAGGCCGACCGGCAAGGTGTAGAGTTCCTTTGATGTCGTCACGATCAGCGGCCAGATGAAGGCGGTCCAGTTGCTGAGGAAGGTGAAGATCGCCAGCGCCGAGAGGGCGGGCGTCACCAGCGGCATGGCGATGCGCCAGAAGATCGCGAATTCGTTGAGGCCGTCGATGCGGGCGGCTTCGAGGAAGTCGTTCGGCACGGTCTCGAAGAACTGCTTCATCAGGAAGGTGCCGAAGGCCGTCATCATCCCCGGGAACATGATGCCCCAGTAGCTGTCGAGCCAGCCGAAGTTCTTGGCCATGACGTACCAGGGAATGACCAGCATCTCGGTCGGGATCATCAGCGTCGAGAGGATGGCGATGAAGACGAGATAGCGGCCGCGGAACTGGAATTTCGCGAGGGTGTAGCCGACGAGGCTGTCGAAGAAGACGTTCGAGAGCGTGACCGCCGTGGCGATGCCGAAGGAATTGGCGAACCAGCGCAGGAAGCGGCCGTCCGAGAGCACGGTCACGTAGTTGCCGAGCGTCGGATGGGCAGGGAAGAAGGCGAGATCGTAGATCTCGGAGGAATCCTTCAGCGAGGTCGCGAACATGAAGACGAGCGGCGTCACCATCAAGAGGCCGCCACCGAAGAGCAGCAGCCAGGTGATGATGCGGCCGGGCTCGATGCGCAGGGCCATTGGGGGAGCGACGGCGCTCATCAGCGGTCCTTCAGCAGCCTAAGCTGCAGCAGCGAGACCACGAGCAGCACGAGGAAGAGCACGACGGTCTGGGCCGCGGCATAGCCCATGTCGAAGGACGAGAAGGCCGTCTGGTAGATCATCAGCACGAGCGGCTTGGTCGCGTTCAGCGGCCCGCCGGGGTCGCTGCTCGTCTGGCTGGTCATATTGTAGACCTGATCGAAGATCCGCAGGAACCCGATCGAGGAGAAGACGACGAGGAAGACGATCGTCGGCTTGAGCAGCGGCAGGGTGATCCGTCGCAGGATCGTCCCGTTCGAGACGCCGTCGATGCGGGCGGCCTCGTAATAGGTCGTCGGGATGGCGCGCAGGCCCGCCATGAAGATCACGACCTGGAAGCCGAGCCCGGCCCAGATCGCGGGTGCCAGCACCGCCGGCAACGATTGGGTGGTCGAGCGCAGGAAGGGCTGCTGGGCGATGCCGAGCCCGGCGAGCAGGTTGTTGAACAGGCCGATCGGGACCGGCTGGTAGAACCAGCGCCAGACCCAGGCCATCGCCGCTGCGGTCGTCAGGAAGGGCAGGAAATACAGCGCCCGGATGAAGCCGTGAAGGAAGCGCACGCGGTCGAGATGATAGGCGATGGTGAAGGCGAGGAGCAGGCTGATCGGCGTGCCCAGCAGCAGGTAGAGCGCGGTGTTGCGGAAGACCTGCCAGAACACCGGATCGGCCATCAGCCGCTTGAAATTGGCCAGCCCGATGAAGGAGGGCTTGGTCAGCAGGTTCCAGTTGGTGGTGGCGATCCAGAACGCTTCCAGCGTCGGATAGAAGCGCACCACCGCATAGAACAGCACCGGCACGGCCAGGAAGGACCAGGCCCAGAGAACCTGCTTCTGGCGCATGCCGAGGCCCGAGGAGAGACGGGCGCCGGACCGTGCATCGACACGAGACGAAGAAGCGTTCATCGCGACAATCCGATCCGGTGCCCGGTCCGCATCACTTCTTGTAGAAGCGGTCGAGGATGGCCTGCTCGGCCTTGGCGGCATCAGTGAGCGCAGCCTTGGCGTCCTGGTTCTGCAGCAGCACGCGGTTGATCATGTCGAGCGCGACCTGGCGCTGGGCCATCTCGTCGACGAAGACCGTGGCGTGCGAATAGCTGAGCGCCTTGAGGAACGGCCCGTAGACTGGGTGGTTCAGGTTCTTCTCGGTCTCGGCCGCTTCCTTGCGCGCCGGCAGTTCGCCGACGGTCTCGAGCCAGAGCTGCATCGCCTCGGGCGTGGTGACGAAGGCGAGGAACTTCTTGGCCGCTTCCAGCTTCGGGCCGGTCGGCTTGGTGGTGATGGCGTTGACCCAGTAGCTGGCGAAATTCGCCTTCTTGCCGTCGGCCGAGGCAGGGAGTTCGGCAACGCCCCATTCGAAGGCCTTGATGCCGCCGAAGGCGCCGAGGCGGAAGGAGCCGTCGATGGTCATCGCGGCGCGGCCGGCGCGGAAGGCAGCCTGGCCCTCGTCCATGAAGCCGACCAGGCCGACCTTGTGCACGCGCTGGAGATCGGCATACCAGTTCAGCGACTTGGCGCCGGCCTCGCTGTTGTAGGTCACGGTCTTGTTGTCGTCGCTATAGGGGGCGCCGCCGTTCTGGCGCAGCAGCGTCTCGCGCCACCAATGGTAATCCTGGCCGGGGAAGTCGAGCGTGATGCCGGCGGAGAGCATGTTGCCGGCGCCGTCGCGCTTGGTCGTCTTCTTGGCGAAGTCGAGCAGCTCGTCGACGGTCTTGGGCGGTGTGTTCGGGTCGAGCCCGGCCTCCTGGAAGAGCTTCTTGTTATAGAACAGCGCGAGCGAGCGCACCGCCGTCGGCAGGGCGTAATACTCGCCGTCGCGCTTCATCGCCGAGACGATCGGATAGAATTCCTTCTCGATCGCGGCGGGCGGGAAGGCGTCGCGCGGCAGCGGCTGGATGAACTTGGCGCCGACGAAATTGTCGAGCCAGCCATAGAAGAGCTGCACGACATCCGGGCCCTGACCGGCCGGCATCGCCGCCGCGATCTTGGTCTGGTAGTCGGCATAGGGGAAGGTCGTCTGCTTGACCTTGATATTCGGGTTGGCGGCCTCGAAGCGCTTGATCAGCTCGGTCATCGCCTTGACGCGCGCGTCGAAGACATACTGCCAGTACTCGATCTCGACGGTCTGCGCCTTCGCGCCGGCGACCGCGCCGACCGAGACCATCAGACCCAACAGCATCCCGCGTAAGCCGCGCATGACCCTCTCCCCTGATTTCGTTGTCCTCCATCCCTGCCGGTGGACGGCATTCGGGAGGCTTGCACGCATCGTCATCTCGCCGGCCCGCAGCTGTCAATCCATTAATTCACTTGAGTTGGATTAATTGCCGACGCAGGCTGTCCGCCCGTTCCCTTGCGACCGCCTATGCCGAACCGTCCCGTTCCACCCTCCCGCAGCGTCGCCGTCGGCACCAATCCCGAGCGGACGCGCAGTCATAACCGCCGGGTCGTGCTGGAAACCGTGCGCCAGCACGGGCAGCTCGGCCGTTCCGACATCGCGGTCTTGACCAGGCTCACGGCCCAGGCGGTCTCCAACATCGTCGCCGAGCTGGTCGAGGAGGGATTCCTGATCGAGCTCGGCCGGCGCCGGACGGCGCGAGGCCAGCCGCCTGTGGAATTCGCGGTGAACCCCGAAGGCGGAATGACGGCGGGGATGGAGATCGCGGCGGATCACGTCACCACGGTCCTCGTCGACCTCGCCGGGCGGATTAGGGCGCAGCGCATCGCGCCTCTCGCGGATACGACCGTTGCGGGCGTCCAGAAGACGGCCGCGGCGGAGCTGGCGGCCGTGCGGCGCGAGGCCGGCCTGCCCGAGCGCCTGCTCGGCTGCGGAGTGGTGATGCCAGGCCCCTTCGAGATCGAGGGCATGAGTTCGGTCGGCACCTCGCCCTTGCCGGGCTGGGCCGGGCAGGATGCGGCGCAGCTTCTGCAGGATGCACTGAACACGCCCGTGGTCATCGAGAACGATGCCAATGCAGCGGCGGTGGGCGAGCACCTCCACGGGCTCGGCCGGAATCTACGCCATTTCTGCCAGATCTATTTCGGCGCCGGCCTCGGGCTCGGCGTCATCGTCGCCGGTCAGCCCTATCGCGGGGCCTTCGGCAATGCCGGCGAGATCGGCCATATTCCTGTGGTGCGCTACGGGCGCGCCTGTGCCTGCGGCGGGTATGGCTGCCTCGAACGCTATGCCTCCTTCCATGCGCTGGCGGAGACATTGCGGGAGGCCGGCATCTCGGGCGTCGGGCCGGAGGAGATCGCGCGCCTGCACCGTGACGGAAATCCGGCGCTGTCCGGCTGGATCGTGGAGGCGGCCGGGCTGCTCGCGCCGGTCGTGACCATGCTGGAGAATCTTTTCGATCCGGAGACCGTGATCCTCGGCGGCGAGATGCCGGATACGGTGATCGATGCGCTGATCGCGGCGATGTCTCCCTTGGCCGTTTCGGTGGCGAACCGTTCGGGGCGGACGATCCCGCGCGTCCAGCGCGGCGCGACCGGACGATTGACGGCAGCGCTCGGAGCCGCAGCGCTGCCGCTGCTCGACACGATGACGCCGAAGCTCGACCGCGTCAGCCTGGTGCCCGACGTGCCAGCCTCGGCCTGAGGCCCCCAGGCCTTCGGTCAGTACGAGCGCGGCATGCCCAGTACATGCTCGGCCAGATAGGACAGGATCAGGTTCGTCGAGATCGGCGCGACCTGATAGAGCCGCGTCTCCCTGAACTTGCGCTCGACATCGTATTCCTCGGCGAAGCCGAAGCCGCCATGGGTCTGGACGCAGGCATTGGCCGCCTCGAAGGAGGCATCAGCCGCCAGCATCTTGGCCATGTTCGCCTCGGCGCCCGGATTGGCGCCGGCCTCGTAGAGCCGGATCGCCTCGCGCACCATCAGCTCGGCGGCACGCATATTGGCGTAGGCCTTGGCGATCGGGAACTGGATGCCCTGGTTCTGGCCGATCGGCCGGCCGAAGACATGGCGCTCCCTGGCATAGGCCGAGGCCTTGTCGATGAACCATTTGGCATCGCCGACGCATTCGGCGGCGATCAGGATACGCTCGGCATTCATGCCGGAGAGGATGTAGCGGAAGCCCTTGCCCTCCTCGCCGACGAGGTTTTCGGCCGGGACCTTCACATTGTCGAAGAAGACCTCGGTGGTGGCGTGGTTCATCATCGTGCGGATCGGCCGGATGGTCAGGCCGTCCTTCAGCGCCTCGCGCATGTCGAGGATGAAGACCGAGAGCCCGTCGGTGCGCTTCTGAACCTGATCGCGCGGCGTCGTGCGGGCGAGCAACAGCATCAGGTCGGATTGCGCGGCGCGGCTCGTCCAGATCTTCTGGCCGTTGACGATGTAGTGGTCGCCCTCGCGGCGGGCGGTCGTCCTGAGCGCGGTCGTGTCGGTGCCGCTGGTCGGCTCGGTGACGCCGAAGGCCTGGAGGCGCAATTCGCCGGAGGCGATCTTGGAGAGGTAACGCTGCTTCTGGTCCTCGCTGCCATGACGCAGCACGGTACCCATCACATACATCTGGGCGTGGCAGGCGGCACCGTTGCAGCCCTGGCGCTGGATTTCCTCCATGATGACAGCCGCGGCCGAGAGCGTGAGCCCGGCTCCGCCATAGTCCTCGGGGATCAAGGCCGAGAGGAAGCCGCTTTCGGTCAGCGCCGTCACGAACTCCGTCGGATAGGCCATCTCGCGATCGAGCTTGCGCCAGTATTCGCCTGGGAAATCGGCGCAGAGCCTGGCGACGGCATCGCGGATTTCGGAATGGTCGGAAGCGTGCTGCATGCTGGTCTCTAGGCTGTCGTCAGATGCGACCCTATGCCAGCGCCGGAAGGTTGGGCACCCCCGTTCATGCTTTCGGAGGAAGGACTACAGGCGCGGCATCGCGCCTGTAGCCTTGTGTTCGCTGGAACCGCTCAGCGCGAGGCGGTGACCACGATCTCGATCAACGGGCCGCCGAGATCGGCGACGCCGACGGTCGCGCGGGTCGGCATGTCCTCGCCGAAGAAGCTGGTCCAGACAGCGTCCATCTCCCTCTTTAGAGTGAGATCAGTGACGAAGATCTGGGCGGCGACGATCGCCTTGCGATCGAGCCCGACCTCGCCGAGATAGCCCTCGATCTTGCCGAGGATGTTCTGGGTCTGCGGGCCCATCCCCTGCTTGGTGTCGTCGGCGACAACGCCGCCGACGAAGGCGAGGTTTCCGGTCTCGACGACGCGGTTCTGGATGGGCGTGCGGATGGAGCGCTTGATGGCCATGGGTCTTCTCCTTTGAAGCTCAGTGGATGGTGTTGAAACGGGCGATGTCGAGGCCGTCGATCGGCACGTTCGATTGGCCGGTCGCGATGATCTCGGCCATCACGGCGCCGGCGCCGGGGCCGAGCTGGAAGCCATGGGCCGAGAAGCCGAACTGGTGATAGACGCCCTCGTGTTTGGCACTCTTGCCGAAGACTGGCAGGTCGTCCGGCATGCGCGCCTCGATGCCGGCCCAAGCCCGCACGACGGGCGCGCCGCGCATGATCGGGAAGAGGTCCCAGACCGTGCCGGCGCTGATCGCGAGCTTGCGCCAGTCGAGCAGCGTGACGTTCTCGTCGCGCAAGGGCGTCCCGAGATGGCCGCCACCGATCAGCACCGTGCCGTTGTCGAACTGCTTGAACGAGAGTTTTCGCCCGCGCAGGATCACCACGGGCTTGATGAAGGCCGGCAGCGGCGCGGTGATCATCAGCATCGGCGCGATGACCGAGAGCGGCACGGGCTCGCCGAGATCGTTGGCGATGCGGTCAGCCCAGGCACCGGCGGCGTTGACGATGCGGGGGGCGAGAAAATCGCCGGCATCGGTGACGACGCGCCAGTTCTCACCGTCCTGCTCGACCTTGGTGACACGCACGCCTTCGCGGATGGAGACGCCGAGGCTCTCGGCCTTGCGCTTGAAGGCCTGCGTCGCGCGCAAGGGGATCGCGGCACCGTCGCGGCGCGAGATCACGCCGCCCGGGCAGGTCTCGGAAACGGCGGGAACGATGGCGCGCAATTCCTTCGCGTCGATCATCTCCTCATGATGGAAGCCGCGCAGCGTCAGGTCGGCGACGCGGGCGCGACAGCCTTCCAGATCGGCCTCGTCCTCGGCGACCAGAACCTGCCCGTCGCTGGTGAAGCCGCAATCGTCGTCGACCAATTCGGCGATGTTGTGCCAAAGCGCCATCGAGGTGTTGGAGAGTGGGATCTCCGCAACATGACGCGCGAGCTGACGCACGCCGCCGGCATTGACGCCGGAAGCGTGGCGGCCAACATGGTCCTTCTCGATCAGGATGACCGAGAGCCCGCGCATGGCACAATGCATAGCGGTCGAGCAGCCATGGATGCCGCCGCCGATGACGATGACATCGGCATTGCGACGCTCCGCACTCACCGCACGACCGCCTTCACCGAGGCCTCGGTCTGCGGCAGGGCGGCCAGCTCGGCCAGCGTGACCGGCTTGATCGGCGGGCGCAGGCGGTAATAGCCGGTCTCGGCCGGGGTCGTGCCGCGCGTCTCGGCGATCAGCTCGACCACGGTCGGGCCGCAGAGACGGCCCTGGCAGGGGCCCATGCCGCAGCGCAGGAAGGCTTTCATCTGGTTGGGGCCGGTGACGCCGAGGCGCTTCGCGGCGTCGCGGATCTGGCCGGCCGTGACCTCCTCGCAGCGGCAGACGATTGTCTCGTCCTTGGGCGGCGCCAGGAATTGCGGTGCCGGCTTGTAGAGCAGGTCGAGGAAGCGCCGGCCGTGCAGCTTCTTGCCCAGTTCGGCGCGGATCGGGGCGGCCTGCCGATCGCGTTCGGCTTCGTTGAGCTTGCCTAGCCGCGATGCTGCACCGATGGCCGCGATTTCGCCGCGCAGCGCGGCACTTTCCGCCCCGCCGATGCCGGCGCCGTCCCCGGCGATGGCGATACCGGGCACGGTCGAGGCGAACCAGGCATCGACGCGCGGCACCCAGGCGTGCTGCTCGGTGTCGAAATCATGGGCGCAGCCGGCGGCATTGGAGAAGTTGACGCTCGGGATCACGCCCTGATGCAGCAGAAGGGTGTCGCAGGCGATGGTGCCCGTGCGGCCGTTCTGCTCGAACTGGACCGTCGCCAGCTTTCCGCTGCCCGTCGCCGTCAGGCTGGTCACGCCGGAGACGAAGCGCAGCTTGCGCCGTGCGGCGAGCATCAGCTTGAGGCCCTTGGCAAGATAGGGCGAGCGCAGGAAATCCGGGATGGCGCCGAGCGCCTTCGACCAATTGGCCGAGGGCGTCGTGTCGAGCACGGCGGCGATCTGGCAACCGGCGGCCGCGAGCTGCCCCGCCAGCAGGTAGAGCAAGGGGCCGCAGCCGGCGATGACCGTGCGCCCCGACGGAATGGCGCCGGCGGATTTGAGCGCAATCTGGGCGGCGCCCGCCGTCATCACGCCGGGCAAGGTCCAGCCGGGGATCGGGAAGGGACGTTCCTGTGCGCCTGTGGCGAGGATCACTTGCCGCGCACCGATGATGCGGGCCTTGCCGTCGAGCGAGAGGCCGAGCTCGAATGTGCCGGGCGCGGTCTCGTCCGGGCCGATCGACCAGACGGTGCAACGCGGGGCGTAAGCGGCTTTCGAGCGCTCGAAGCGCGCGACGATGTCGGCGCCGCGCCAGTAATCCTCGCCGAGGACGGCGCGGTTCTTCACCGGTGTCGTGGTGACGGCGCGATAGATCTGGCCACCCGGCGCCGGGTTCTCGTCGGCGAGCAGGACGGAGAGGCCGAGCTCGGCGGCACGCGCCGCAGCGGAGAGACCGGCGGGACCGGCGCCGACCACGACGAGGTCATAGCTCTCGGCGAGCTGTTCGATGTTGGCGATCGGGGTCATTCCACGGCCTCCGTGAGATGGCGGCGGCCATGCTGGGTTTCGATGCGCATGCCCTCTGCAAGAGGGACGAGGCAGCCCTGCCGGTTGCCGATGCCGTCGATGACGACGAGGCAGTCGAAGCAGACGCCCATCAGGCAATAGGGCGCGCGCGGTGTGTCGGAGACCGGGGTCTCGCGGCAGGCGGTGATGCCGTTGACGAGCAGGGCTGCGGCGACCGTGTCGCCCGCACGCGCCGTCATCGGCCGGCCGTCGAAAGTGAAGCTGAGCTCTCCGCTCGCAGCAAGGTCAGCTATGGGCCGGAACATGGAACCTCCGTGCAGTGAAGCTCGCGACGCTCTCCGGCAAGGTGCCGGCGAGGATCGCGGGAGCGAGCGTCAGGGCATGATTGGCGGCGAGCGTCACGCCGGAATGGCAGGTGACGACGAAGGCGCCGGGATGGGTTTCGGACTGGTCGTAGATCGGGAAGCCGTCGGGGCTCATCACGCGCAAGGCCGACCAGGTGCGGACGACATTGAGGCCGGCGAGGCGCGGGAACATCTTCACGGCCCGTTCCGCCATGGTCGAGAGGATCGGCTGGCCGACGACGGTGTCGAAGCCGCGATCCTCCTGGCTGTCGCCGATCATCACGCCGCCCTCGTCGGTCTGGCGGACCGTGACCATCGGATTGTGCAGAAAGGGCTCGGTCTTCTCGGTGACGATGATCTGGCCCTTGCTCGGCTTCACCGGCGCATCGAGCCCGACCATCGGGGCGAGGCGGGCATTGCCGAGGCCGGCGCAGAGCACGACCTTCCCAGTGCGCATCTCGCCCCAGGGACCGGTGATGGCGAAGCCGCCATCCCGGGGCACGATGCTCTCGACCGGGCTGTTCGGGCGATAGTCGACGCCGCGCCGGACCGTCGCCTCGCGCAGCGCACGGAAGAGCTTCAGCGAATTCACATGGCCGTCGAGCGGCGAATAGAGCGAGCCGACCACGTCCTTGCCGATCGCGGGCAGGCGCCGCTTCGTCTCGGCATGGTCGAGCACTTCATAGGGAAAGTCGGTCAGCGGCCGGCTGTTGTGGAGGCGGCGCATCGCTTCGACACGCTTGTCGAGCTCGGCCTCCGAGAGGCAGAGCATGAAGCCGCCGGGCTGGCTATGGGCGACGTCGATTCCGGTCTCGCCGGCAAGCGAGGCGGCCAATTCATGCCAGGCATCGGCGGAGCGGCGCGACCAGAGCGCGTAGTCGGGCATGCCAAAACCCTTGGACTGGACCCAGACCAGTGCGAAATTGCCGCGCGAAGCCCGGAAGGCGGTATCGCCTTCGTCGAGGATCGCGACCTTGGCGCCGTTGCGGGCGAGGCCGAGCGCGATGGCGCCGCCGACCACGCCGCCGCCGATTACAGCGACATCGGGTTCTGTGGGGAGAGTGGACACGGGTTCAGCCTTTTCCGGTTCCGACGAACAGCCGGTCGAGCCCGAAGAGCCTGTCCAGTGCCAGCAGCAGGATGGCGGTCAGGGCGATCAGGCAGGCGGAGACGGCTGCGATGAGCGGGTCGATATTGTCCTGGATGTAGAGGAACATCCGGACGGGGAGCGTGGTGGTGGCGGGCGAGGCGATGAAGACGGTCATCGTCACCTCGTCGAAGGAGTTGATCGCGGCGAGCAGCCAGCCCGAGACGACGCCCGGCAGGATCAGCGGCAGCGTCACCCGGCGGAAGACCACGGCCGGGCTTGCGCCGAGCGAGATCGCGGCATGCTCGATGCGCCGGTCGATCCCGTAGGAGGCGGCGAGAACGAGGCGCAGCGCAAAGGGAATGATCACGATGATATGGCTCAGCACCAGCCCGAGGAAGGTCCCGGAGAGGCCGATCTGCGTGAAGAAGCGCAGGAAGGCGATGCCCAGCACGACATGGGGGACCATCAATGGCGACATGAACAGGGCCGTCATCGCCTCGCGGCCGGGAAAGCGGCAACGGGCGATGGCAAGCGCTGCGGGGACGGCCAGCCCGATCGCGACGGTGGAGGAGAGCGCCGCCAGCCAGAGCGAGTCGCGGAAGGCGCGCAGGAATTCGGGATAGTCGAGGATCGCCTTGAACCAGCGCAGGCTCCAGACCCGGCCGGGCAGGGAGAGATAGCCCTCCGGCGTGAAGGCGACGAGGCAGACCACCACCAGCGGCGCCAGCATGAAGACGACGAAAAGGGTGTGGAACAGGACGGCGAAGGGACCGTTGCGGCTCATTCGAACACCTGTGAATAGCGGCGCTCGACCAGCCGGTTGGCGCCGACGGTGAGGATGACCAGGGCTGCGAGCAGGAGCACGGCGACGGCAGCGCCGAGCGGCCAGTTCAGCGTGTTCAGGAACTCGTCATAGGCCAGCGTCGCCGCGACCTTGAGCCGCCGGCCGCCGATGATCGCCGGCGAGGCGAAGGCACTCGCCGCCAGCGCGAAGACGATGATCGAGCCCGAGAGGATGCCCGGCACGATCTGCGGCAGGATCACGCGCCGCCAGATGGTCAAGCGCGAGGCGCCGAGCGAGAGCGCGGCGTTCTCGATCTGCGGGTCGAGCCGCTGCAGCGAGGCCCAGACCGCGAGGATCATGAAGGGGATCAGCACGTGGACGAGCGCGATCACCACGCCGGTCTCGGTGAACATGAATTCGAGCGGCTGGCCGATCAGGCCGAGCGCCATCAGCCCACGGTTGACGAGGCCGGTCGAGCCCAGCAGCAGCGCCCAGCCGAGCGTGCGTGCGACGACCGAGACCAGCAGCGGGCCGATGATCGCGAGCAGGCAGATGCCGCGCCAGGCCGGCGACATGCGATTGAGGATATAGGCCTCGGGCACGCCGATCAGGATGGCGAAGAGCGTGACCAGCACGGCGATGCGCAAGGTGCGCAGGAAGACTTCGAGGAAATAGCTGTCGCTGAAGATCTCGCGAAAATTCTTCAGCGTGAACTCGGCGACGATGCCCTTGTACTGGCCCCAGTCGTAGAAGGCGAGCAGCACGGTCATGCCGAGCGGGATGATGACGAGGGCGAGGAAGACGGCGAGCGCCGGGCCCGTCATCCAATAGGGCGTTGCGCGGGCGGAAACGTCCGGGCTCATGAGCTTGGGCCCTCTGCCAGCAGCGCGGCGTCGCCGGGGCCAAAACGGAGTTTCACCGTCTCGCCTTCGCGAGGAACGGGCGCGCCGTCATTGTGCCGGATCAGGGTGACCGTGCCGGCGACGCTCTCGGCGCTCAGCAGCCAATGCGCGCCCTGAAAGATGCGCGACGTGATGCGGGCCGTAAAGCCCGGGGCGCCCTCGGCCGCGAAGCCGAGACGCTCCGGGCGGACCGCGATGCGCAGGGAACCGGAGCCAGCATCGGGGAGCGGCACCGAAAGACCCTCGATCGTGACATGGCCGCGGCCGTCGCCGGTCGCCTTCAGCACGTTGGTCTTGCCGAGGAAATTCGCGACGAAGGCGCTGTCGGGTGCGCCATAGACGGCATCGGGCGCGCCGATCTGCTCGACGCGGCCGCGATTCATCACGACGATCTGGTCGGAGAGCGCCATCGCCTCGTGCTGGTCATGGGTGACGAGGATCGTGGTCGTGCCGATCGAGCGCTGGATCTGGCGCAGTTCGCCCTGCATTTCCTCGCGCAATTTGGCGTCGAGATTGGAGAGGGGTTCGTCGAGCAGGAGCAGCGAGGGCCTGATCACCAGCGCGCGAGCCAACGCGACGCGCTGCTGCTGGCCGCCCGACATGCGGCGGGGATAGCGCTCCTCGAAGCCCTTCAGTCCGACCAGCGCCATCGCCTCCAGCGTGCGCTTCTCGCGCTCCGCCTTCTCGACGCCGCGCATTTCCAGTCCGAAGGCGATGTTCTGCGCCACGGTCATATGGGGAAAGAGCGCATAGCTCTGGAAGACGATGCCGAGGCCGCGCTTGTTGGGGGCGACGCCGCCGAGATCGCGGCTGTCGAGCAGGATGCGGCCGCGGTCGACCGGCACGAAGCCGGCGATCATCTGCAGCGTCGTGGTCTTGCCGCAGCCGGAGGGGCCGAGCAGCGAGATGAACTCGCCGCGCGCGACCGAGAGGTCGAGCCCCTCGACCGCAACCGCGCTGCCGTAAGACTTGCCGAGGCCTTCGAGAACGAGATGGGACATGGGTTAATTGCTGGCCTCGTTTGAGGGCGCGGAAACTCCTTCGTCATCCCGGGCTTGACCCGGGATCCATCGAAGGGCGTCGCGCTCTACGATGGATCCCGGATCGTCGCTTCGCTACGTCCGGGATGACGGCGAGGTTCGAAGGCGGACTATGTTACCGCTCGACCTCGCGGTTCCAGCGCTTGGTCCATTCCTCGCGCTTGGCGTTGGCGACGTCCCAGTCGACCGCCTTGAGGGTCTTGACCTCGTCGCCATAGGGCAAGCCCTTCCGCTCCTCCGGCGTCAGCGTCACCGTCATGTTGGCGGGGCCGAAGCCGGCGCCGGTCGCCATGATCTTCTGGATCGCGGGCGAGAGCATGAACTGGATGAAGGCGTTGGCCTCGGCCGCGTTCTTGGAGCCCTCGATCGGGCAGGCGGCGGAGCCCAGCGCGTAGCCACCCTCTTTGGGATACACAAATTCGACCGGGAAGCCGGTATCGGCGAAGGCCTTGACGCGACCCGAACCCCAGACCCCGAGCACGGCCTGGCCGTTCTGGAACAGCTCGGTCATCTTCGCCGGCGAGGGCTCGTAGGCGACGATGTTCGGGTTGATGTCCTTCTTGAACGCCTCGAAGCCCGGCTCGATATTGTTCTCGCCGCCGCCAGCCATCTGGGCGAAGGCGATCAGGGCGTGCAGGCCATAGGTGTTGTTGATCGGCGGCACGACGATCTTCTTGCCGTAGGTCTTCGATTTCAGGTCGTTCCACGAGGTCGGGGCCGGCCACTTGTTCTCGTCGAAGACCTTCTTGTTGTAGAACAGGCCGGTGCCGACCAAGCCGAGGCCGACGCCCTTGTTCGACTTGAACTTCATCACCGGCGCCACGTCCTTGTAGACCGCGCCGTCGGTCAGCGTGCCGCAGAAGCCGAGCGCCACGGCCTGATAGGCCGGGCCATCGTCGACGATCGCGACATCGATCTGCTGGTTGCCTTTTTGCGCCTGCAATTTGGCGAGCGTGTCGGTCGAATTGCCGGCGACATATTCCACCTTGACGTTGGCCTGCTTCTCGAAGGCCGGGATGACCTCCTTGCGCATGGTCTGTTCGTAGGAGCCGCCATAGCCGGCGACATAGATGGTCTTCTGCTGGGCGAAGGCGGCGGAGCCAGCGAGTGCGGTGCCGGCAGCGAGCGCGAATGTGATGGCGAGTTTCACGGTATCCCCTCCTCGTTTTCGAGTGATGCCGTCAGGTTCGGGGCTGATCTCAAACTGGTCAAATCGAATGTTTCGTGCAAGCCATGCCGAAATGTTATGTCTGGTTTTGGGGACCTGAGCATGCTGAATCCGCGCCAGATCGAGGCTTTCCGCACGGTGATCGTGACCGGCGGCATAACCGCGGCGGCGCAGGCGCTCAACATCACGCAGCCGGCGGTGACGCGCCTGATCCAAGACCTGCAATATGCGCTCGGGCTGCCGCTCTTCGTGAAGCGGGGCGCACGACTCGTGCCGACCAATGAGGCGCTGTCGCTCTATCGCGAGGTAGAGCGCCAGTTCGTCGGGCTGGAGCGCATCGAGAACGCCGCCCGCAACCTGCGCGACGGGCGGGCCGGCTCGCTGCGTGTTGCGGCGCTGCCGGCCTTCAATGTCGGCTTCCTGCCGCGGGTCGTCGGCGGCTATCTCAAGCAGAAGCCGGACCTGGAGATCGCGCTCTATGGCAGCATCTCCTCGCAGGTCGTGGACTGGGTCACCTCGGGCTTTTGCGAACTGGGCTTTGCGCAGCTCCCGTTGGATTTCCCGGGGATCGATATCGAGATCCTGCCGGCGATGGCGCCGGTCGCCGTGCTGCCGACCGGGCACAGGCTCGCGGCCAAGGCCGAACTGACGCCGGAGGATTTCGTCGACGAGCCCTTCATCTCGCTCGAACAGTCGACGCAGCTGCGTTACCGCATTGATGCCCTGTTCTCGGCCCATCGCGTCGCGCGCCAGACCCGTGTCGAGACGCCGCTGTCGATGATCGCCTGCGGGCTGGTCGCGGCCGGCGCGGGCTTGTCGGTGGTCGATCCGTTCACGGCGGCCGAATATCGCGGCCGGGGCGTCGAAGTACGGCCGCTCAGGCCGGCGGTGACCTACGACATCGCCATTATCTGGGGCGCCGGCCGCTTCCGCTCCGCCATCGCGCTGGATTTCGCGGAAACGGTCCGGGCGGCGGCCCTGGCGTTCGCGGGGTCGGTTGCCGGTTGAAAGGCATTTGATCCAGCATCGACTTTTCCCGAGGACCGCGCGCCGCTTTCCGGGCCGATGCCCTAATCGCCGAACTGATGGACCCAGCCGGTCTGGCGCGCGAGGCAGCGCTCGCGTTCGTAAGCGGCGATCACGGTTTCGCGCGCGGCGCGGCGCAAAGGTCGCATCAGCGCCGGGCTCGACAGTGCTTCCTCGATGCGCTCCGCCAGCGCTTGCGCATCATGGAAGGGGGAGAGCAGGCCGTTAACGCCGTCGCGGATCACTTCCCTCACGGGCTCGGTATCGGAGCCGACGACGAGGCAGCCGCAGGCCATCGCTTCGAGCAGCGACCAGGACAGGACGAAGGGGACGGTGAGATAGACATGGACGGCCGAGACCTGGAACAGCCGGATCAGGTTCTCATAGGGCAGCCAGGGGATATGGACGATCCGGTCTCCGAGCTCGGTCTCGGCGCACATCGCCTCGCGCCAGCTATTGCCGTCGGAGCGCGGGCGGCCATAGCCCGAGCCGTCGCCGCCAACCACGACGAAGAGCGCGTCGGGATGACGGGCCGCCAGGGTCGCTGCCGCGCGCATGAATTCGGGATAGCCGCGATAGGGATCGAGATCGCGGGCGACGAAGGTCACGACCGGCATGGCGGGCGTCAGCACGCGGCCGTCGGGCAGGACGAAGGAGGCCTCCGAATCGGGCCGGCAGGTTTGCGTGTCGATGCCGTCATGGCAGACGGCGATGCCCTGGCGATAGGCAGCCGGATATTGCCGGCGCTGCCATTGCGTCGGGGCATAGGCGGCATCGAGCGTGTCGAGCGCGAGAAGCTGGGCTGCGTTGCGCATGCGTACGCGCTGGCGGTCGGCCGCGGGAACCGGCTCGTCGATACCGAAATCGAGGTCCGAGCCGGTGCTGCGGTAATAATATTCGCAATAGCCGATCAGTCCCGCATCGGGCAGCGCGTCGCGGGCGAAGAGCATGCCGCCCCAGCCGATATGGCCGAGCACGACATCGGGCGGGTCGCTGCGGTTCAGGCGCTCCATCAGCCGCGCCACCGCCTCGCCCGTGCGCAGGTGATATTCGGTGGCGGCGAGCGCCGGATGCTGGGTCGCGGTCTCGTCGACGGAATAGACGAGCTGGCGAACGCCCGGCGCCTCCTGCGCCGGACGTTCGGTGATCAGCGTAACCTCGACGCCTTCGGCGACGAGGCTGCCGATCAAAGCAGCGAATTGACCAGATCCTGTGCGATGAACGAATAGGACATGCATGATGCGAGCAGCACTCCGCTGTAGCGGAGCGCATCGTTCCACCACTGTTCGAGTTGGCGCAGGGTCTCGTGGGTCGTGTTGACGTCGGTCTCGCGATTGCTTTCGAGCCGCTGGCCGACCTGACTGGCCTCGTCGAGCAAGCGCAGCCGCTCGCACAGCATCTGCCCCTTCAGCGAGAGGGAGATGCGAGCCTGGCGGCGGTCGCGCGGCGAGGCGCCGCGGTCGAGATAGCCGTTCTCGACCAATTGCTTGAGATTATAGGAGGCGTTCGAGCCGCCATAATGGCCGCGATCCAAGAGATCGCGGACCGCGATCTCGCCTTGTCCGATCGTCATCAGGACCATCACTTGCGATGGCGAGATGTCGTCGACGCCGAGCTTGGACAGTTCGAGCCTGAGGTAGTCGAGAAAGCGCCGGCTGACACGTTCGATCACCCGGGCCAGGTCAAAAGGAGAAATTCGGCGATCGGGGACCTCTTCGAGGACCCCGGAACCATTCGCTGGATGGTGGCCGTTCAAGGAACCGCCTGTGAATTGCTCGCCGCCGTGCAATTTGAAGTGCATCCCTTACCCCACCTGATCAAAAACTAAATAGACCATCCGTTTTGCCTCCACGCGTCTCAACAAGCCTATTAGCAAAGCACATGCCATCTAGGTGAGCCAATAAATAAGATTGTAATCACCTTCAGATGTGCCGAAACTGTTTCGAAATTCAAAATTTCTCACGTTTCAGCCTTATTTGCTTCGCTCTGAGTCGGTGAGCTACGCTTCTAATCTGTCATAATCTTGACACTCCCTCCATGTCTCGTTGCTCGGACCGATGACGGGTTTTTCCCGCAGCTTTCTCGGATCCACACACCCTCACTCTCGGAGCCATGCATGAAGGCGATGAAGCCTGCGCCGGACGCACTGATCCGGAATCTCCAGCGCTCGTTCGTCGGTGGCCTGAGCTACGCGGCTTTCCTCAGCCTCTGCGTGAATCTGCTGCTGCTGACCGTCCCGCTGTTCATGATGCAGGTCCAGGACCGGGTGACCGTCAGCCGTAGCTACGACACGCTGACCATGCTCCTCGTCATCGCGGTCGGGGCGCTGGCGCTCTACGGCACGATCGAGTTCATCCGCTCGCTGACCTTCCAGGCGATGGCGAGCATCTTCGCGCGCAAACTCAATCTGCCGGCCCTGCAGGCTGCTGTGAGTTCCTCGCTCGAACAGGGCTCGGGGCAGGCGACGCAGGCGATTCGCGATCTCAACGACATCCGCTTCTTCATCGCGAGCTCGGCGATCGCCACGCCTCTGGAGGCCATCTGGTCGCCGATCTTCCTCGCCGTGCTCTTCGCGCTGCATCCGGTCTACGGGCTCGTCGGCCTGGCGTCGCTGATCATCCTGCTATTGCTCGGCGTGCTCTCGGACATGCTGACCCGCCGCATCCTCAAGGAGGCGAACGAGGCCGGCGTCGCCAGCATCAACGAGGTCGGGGCCAGCCTGCGCCATGCCGAGACGATCGAGGCGATGGGCATGCTGCCGGCGCTGGCCCGGCGCTGGCGCGGTCAGCAGCTCGCGATGATCGAGCAGCTCGACATGGGCACAAGGCGCGGCAAGTTCATCGCGGCCGTGACGCGCTCCAGCCGGATGACGATGCAGCTCGCGGTCTATGCGACCGGCGCCATCCTGATCATCCGCAACGAGGTCACGGCGGGCACGCTGATGGCCGCCAGCATCCTGCTCGGCCGCTTGCT
Source organism: Allobosea sp. AK1 (assembly GCF_006714945.1). NCBI lineage: Bacteria > Pseudomonadati > Pseudomonadota > Alphaproteobacteria > Hyphomicrobiales > Alloboseaceae > Allobosea > Allobosea sp. AK1. The sequence continues at coordinate 2,030,045 of NZ_VFMG01000001.1, read as the reverse complement.
GGCGCCGTTCGATTCGATGATCACCGACTGGCGGCAATGGGTTCTCGCTGCCGCGGCCTGGAAGCGCGTGCGCGAGCTCGTGCTGAGTCGCAGCTCGCAGCGCCAGACCGTGCCGACGCCGCCCTGCCAGGGCGATCTCGTGATCGACCGGGTCATCTACGCGCCCCCCGGCCAGGAGCAGACGGTGATCAAGAGCGTCTCCTTCACCCTGGAGCCGGGCGAGGTTCTCGGCGTGGTCGGCCCTTCCGGCGCCGGCAAGTCGACGCTGGCGCGGCTGCTCGTCGGCGTGCTCCGGCCCAATGTCGGCGGCGTCTATCTCGACGGGCACAGCACCTATCTGTGGGAGCGCGGCTCCTTCGGCGCGATGGTCGGTTATCTCCCGCAATCGGTCTCGCTCCTGAACGGCACGATCGCCGAGAACATCGCCCGCATGCGCGATCCCGATCCGCATGCGATCCTGGAGGCGGCGCGCGTCGCCGGCGTGCACGAGCTCATCGGCCGCCTGCCGCTCGGCTACGACACCAATGTCGCTGACAGCGACTTCAATCTCTCCGGCGGCCAGCGCCAGCGCATCGGCCTGGCCCGGGCGCTCTACGGTTCGCCGCGCCTGATCGTGCTCGACGAGCCCAACGCCAATCTCGACGCGGAAGGCGAGCAGAGCCTGATCCGTGCCATCGCGGCGGCCCGCGAGAGCGGCGCCATCGTCGTGCTGATCGCGCACCGCCCCTCGGTGATGCAGGTCGTCGACAAGCTGCTCGTCCTGCGCGAGGGCCGCGTCCAGCAATTCGGTCCGCGTGGCGAGATTGCCGGCATGATCACGCCCGGCGGCCGGGTCGAGGTCGATCCTGCCGTCAAGGCTCCGGCTGCTCCCCCACAGGTTCGCGAGGTGAAGGCATGACCGGACGGTCCCTGATCAAGCGCCCCGAGCATTCGCTCACCCTCCAGATCGAGGCGGAGGTCCATGAGGAGCGCACGCCGAGCCTGCGCAATCTCGTGCTGGCCGGCGTCGCCGCGATCGGCGTCGGCTTCGGCGGTTTCGGCGCCTGGGCGGTGACGGCGCGGCTCGACAATGCCGCCGTCGCCACCGGCATCGTCGCGGTCGACAGCAAGCGCAAGACCGTCAGCCATCTCGAAGGCGGCATCCTCAAGACCTTGCTCAAGGCGGAGGGCGAGCGCGTCACGCGGGGCGAGCCGTTGCTGCGGCTGGAGGACGCGCGCCAGCGCGCCGAGTTGCAGCAATTGCAGGCCAAGCGCATCGGGCTGGAGGCCAAGCTCGCGCGCTTGCGGGCCGAGCAGACCGGCGCGGCGGCCATCGCCTTTCCCGAGGATCTCACGCAGATGGATTCGCCGATCGCGCGCGAGGTTCTGCGGGCCGAGCAGGGCTTGTTCAAATCCCGCGCCCAGGTCCAGGGCGGCAAGATCCATATCCAGCAGCGCGTCATCGAGCAGCATCAGGCCGAGGCCGATGCGCTGAAGGCCCAGATCGACGCCACCACGCAGCAACGCTCGCTGATCGACGAGGAGGTCAGGATCATGGCCGAGCTCTACGAGAAGCGTTACGCCAAGCGCAGCCAGCTCGTCGAATTGCAGACCAAGCAGAGCGAATTGTCCGGCAAGGCCGGCGAATATGCCGCCCGCAAGGCCAAGGCCGAGCAGGCGGTCGCCGGCGCCAATCTCGAAATCCTTTCGATCAGCCTCGAACAGCAGAACGATATCGGCGGCGAGATCCAGGAATCCCAGCTGATGCTCTCCGAGGTGACCGAGCGCATCATCCAGGCCGAGGACGTGCTGCGCCGGCTGGTGGTGACCTCGCCACAGGAGGGCATCGTCGCCAATATCCGGATGCGGACCGCCGGCAGCGCGATCGCGGCAGGCGAGGCGATCCTCGACATCGTGCCGGAGAACGAACCGCTGATCGTCGAGGCGAAGGTCGATCCGCGCGATATCGATTCGGTGCGCATCGGGTCCAGCACCCGCGTGCGCCTGACCGCCTTCAACTCGCGCCTGCTGCCGCCATTGGAGGCCAAGGTCAGCTATGTCGCGCCCGACCAGCTCGTCGACGAGAAGACGGGCATTCCCTATTTCGTCGTCAGGGCGGAGATCGATCCCGAGAGCCTGCGGGACCACAAGATCGCGCTGCATGCCGGCATGACCGCGGAGGTGATGATCGTCAACGGTGCCCGCCGGGCGATCGACTATCTGCTCTCGCCGGTCACCGACAGCTTCAACCGGGCCTTCCGGGAGGATTGAGGGGCGCCATCGACGTGGTGGCCGGCGGCTTCTGCCGGTTTCTCCTATATTTCGATTTTGAAAGTATATCTCTTGGAATATCGATAGAATATCTGTTGTAAAATAAAGACCAAATTATGTTGCGTCGCAAAATGATCATAATAAAACTCTTGCTGCGTCGCAGCTATTGAGCAATCTTCCCCCGGTCGAATGATGGCCTGATCTATCGGAAGGCTGTCGTACCCATTCCTGGTCTTTTCGTTCCGCGGTGCGGCCGTCGAACGTTCCAGGTTCATCAGATCGCTGAGGAGGTGCCGTATGGCAACGATCGAAGGAAGTGCATTCGACGACTTTTTGATTGGAAGTCGTTTCAGCGACGTGATCCTCGCCGGCGCCGGCGATGACATCGTCAAGGGTGGGGATCAGGTCGATTCCCTGTTCGGCGAAGAGGGTGATGACACGCTGTTCGGCGACGGTGGCAACGATGCCCTGTTCGGCGGCGAGGGCAATGACACCCTCTTCGGCGGACTCGGCGACGATGTCCTGTCCGGCGACGAGGGCAATGACGCCCTGTTCGGCGGCGAGGGCGACGATACGCTCATCGGAGGCGCCGGTGACGACATCATGCGCGGCAATGCCGGCGACGATGTCCTGATCGGCGGCGAGGGCAATGACGTCCTGCAAGGCGGCCCGGGCAACGACATCCTCCAAGGTGGCGCCGGCAACGACATCCTCCAGGGTGGCGCGGGAGCCGATATCCTCAATGGCGGCGCCGGCGACGACATCCTGCAGGGCGGCGCGGGCGACGACATGCTGTTCGGCGGTGCCGGCAACGATATCCTGCATGGCGGCGGCGGCAGCGACACCTTCGTGTTCGCCGGCGGCGGCGGGAACGACGTCGTCCTCGACTTCCATGCCGGCACGGACATGCTGCAGATCGCGTCCGACATCAACGGCACGGGTGTCCACTCCGCGGAAGACGTGGCTGCGCGTGCCACGACCGTCGGCGGCAATACCATCATCGATCTTGGCAATGGCGACAGCCTGACCCTGGTCGGTGTCTCCGCCGACGACGTCCAGGCCGATCCGAACTCCTACTTCACGGTCGCCTGACCCTGATGCGACCCCTTGCCCGGCCGATGGCTGGGCAAGGGTTTGCTGCCCCGGAGCGCGCATGCCCCCGGAAAGTGTCCCCCCGCTTTCCGCAAGCGCTCCGGGATTCTCCGTGCCGCAGGAACGCCCCAATGCTTTCACTTGCGCCCGTCGCGATGGCGACGACACCGCCGGCCCAGCTCGAACTCCACCGCCTCGGCGGTTCGGTCTTCCTGCTCTGCTGGACGCTCGAGGCCTCGCCGTTCGGCAAGCCCGCGATCGCGCTCACGGGCGGTGGCCGGCGCCTGCCTGCGGCCTCGATTTCGCTCGGCCTGCGCGATGGACGCGAGCGGCTCGTCGTCGCCTTCCGCTCGTCGGGCCATGACAATGTCGTCGCGACCCTCACCGATCACGGGCCGCAGGGCGATGTGACGGCCGGTTTCGACCCGACGCTGGTTCATGGCCTCGCCGACCCGGCCGAGCTTCTGAAGGAGCTTGCCCCGCAGGCGCGCCTGACGCTCGCCAATGCGCTGGTCCGGTCCTGGCCGCCGCTGTTCGGTCTCGCTGCGATCCCGAACTACCTGTCCTTTCTGCGTCAGCTTCTGCTGACCCTGTTTCCCAAGCCGGCGGCAATGCAGCCGACCGCGGCCCTGGTCGAAGGCCAGTGGCTGTTCGAGACGGCCGTGCCGGCCGATTTCGGTGCCTTGCAGGGCGTCGCGCGCCTTGATGGCGCCGGGCTTTCGCGCCTCGATCTCAAGGCTCGGCTGGGTGCCACCGATCGCAGCGGCAAGCGCGAACTTCATCTCGTGCTGGACGCGCCGCCCAGCCGTGGCGGCGGGCTCCTCATTCTGCAGGGCGAGCGCTCGCTCGTGCTGCGCGCCTTGCCCGGCCGGCAGGCGGCGGCTTCGCTCGGCCGCTGGTGGGCGGGCAAGGCCGCCAGCCGGGACGGATTGCGCAACTGGGTCGTCGAGCAGCTTGCGGGGTTGTCCGAGCAGGGCCGCCTGCTCGCCATCGAGATGCAGCGGCGCGTGCCGCTCGCCGTCCAGCATGTTCGCCGCAGCGACGATCTGCCCGCTGCCGAGCTCGATCTCGCTGTCTGCAACCGGGCGGGGCTCCTGATCGGCGGCTGGCTGCGCGATCCCGACGATCTCCTGGAGGAGGTGCTGCTGCATCGCGGCAATGGCGAGCCGATCGCGATGCTCGCGCATTTGCAACGCTTCCCCGTCCGCCTGCCGGCCGGAGCGGATGGCGAGACGCGCGCCGCCACGGGCTTTGCCGGTTTCGCCTCGGATTATGCCACCGGGGCGCCGGTGCTGCAGCCGCGCTGCGAGATCAAGCTGAAATCCGGCACGACGCTGACGCTGCGACCACCGGTGCAGCCGGCCGATGCCGTGACGATCCGGGCGAGGGCGCTCGCGGCGATCCCGCCGCAATATCTGACTGCCGATATGCTGGAGACGACGCTCGCGCCGGTGCTCGCCGCCTGCCAGGAGGACTTGCGCGACAGCCGGCCCGAACCGACTGTCAGGACGTTCGGCCAGCCGCTGGCGCGGCCGAAGGCCTCGGTCGTGATTCCGCTCTACCGTGTCTATGATTTCCTGCGCGTGCAGGTCGCGGCTTTCGCCGGCGACCGCTGGTTCGCCGAGAATGCCGAACTGATCTATGTGCTCGATTCACCCGAGCACGAGGCGGAGGTCGCTCACCTCCTCGGCGGATTGCATCTTGCCTACGGCCTGCCGATGCAGCTCGTGGCGATGCGGCGCAATGGCGGGTTCTCGGCCGCCTGCAATGCGGGCGCGAACCAGGCACGCGGCGAGGTTCTCGCTCTCGTCAACTCCGACGTGATCCCCACCGCCAATGACTGGCTGCCGGCATTGATCGCCAGGCTCGACCGTGGAGCACGGGTCGGCGCCGTCGGCCCGAAGCTGCTCTACGATGACGGCTCGCTGCAACATGCGGGGCTGTTCTTCAAGCGCGACAGCAAAGGCACCTGGCTCAACCATCATTACTTCAAGGGCATGCCCGGAAGCTATGCGCCGGCCAATGTCGAGCGGCCGGTGCCCGGCGTCACCGGGGCCTGCATCGTCATGGCGCGCGATCTCTACGAGGAGCTCGGCGGCTTCGACGAGAGCTATGTGATCGGCGATTACGAGGACAGCGACCTCTGCCTCAAGATCCGCCGCGCCGGCTTCGGCATCCTCTACGTGCCGGATGTCGCGCTCTACCATCTCGAACGGCAGTCGATCGCGCGCAGCGTCGATTATACGCGCGGCGCCGCCTCCCAGCACAATGCCTGGCTGCAAAGCCAGCGCTGGGGCGCGCAGATCGATGCGCTGATGCAGGCCTTCGAGACATCCGCGCCGGAGCTCGCCTTGCCGGCGCCCGTCGCTCCCAGCGAACCCGACCTTGTTCCCCGCTTCGGCTTCAGGAGAGCGACCGCAGCATGACCGCCCTGAGACAGATCGCACCAGAGCCCGTTCCCGCGGAGGTTTCCGCCGGGCCGGAGCTCGACTGGCTGATGGCGTCGCTGCAGAGCAACCGCTTCATGCCGCATCCGCCCCCGGACTCGATCTTCGTCGGCGACGGCGACTATCGCGCGATCGGCGCGGAATTCCTCGGCCATTTCATCCGGATCGGCCGGCTGAAACCGCATGAGCGCGTCTTCGATATCGGCTGCGGCATCGGCCGCATGGCGGTGCCATTGACGCAGTATCTCGATCTTGAGCGCGGCAGCTATGACGGCGTCGATCCGGTGATGGAGGGCATCCTCTGGTGCGCCCAGACGATCACGCCGGCCTATCCGCGCTTCCGCTTCCAGCGGCTCGACATCGCCCATCCGCTCTACAATCCGCAAGGGTCTCTGCCGGGCCTGGAGGTCCGCTTCGGCTTTGCCAATGGCAGCTTCGATTTCGTGACGATGACCTCCGTCGCGACGCATCTGCCGCCGGAGGAACTGGTGGTCTACCTGCAGGAGGCGGCGCGCCTGCTGGCTCCGGGCGGGCGCCTCTTCCTGACTGCCTTCGCGATCGACGGCACCTCGACGGGGCAGGAGCGCCTCTCGTTCAAACGCTGGCAGGACGGGCCAGGCTGGTACGCCATCGACGAGGCGCCGCTTGCCGCTGCCGGCATCGATAGCCGTTTCCTGCTGGAGCAGGTGACGCAGGCCGGGCTCACTGTGGAGGCGCTGCGGCCCGGGCATTGGCGCGGCATCAGCGCGGCGCATTACCAGGACCTGCTGATCGCGACGAAACCGGGGGGCAAGGCACCGGGAGGCACGGTATGAGCCGGCGCATCCTCGTCGTCGCGCATAACCACCCCTCGCTGCATCCGGGCGGCACCGAGATCTTCGCGCATGACCTGACGCAGGCCTATCGCGAGCAGGGCTGCGAGGTGCTGTTCCTCGGAGCGACCAATGCGATGCATCGCGAGCCTCACCCCGGCACGGCGCTGCAGGCGATCGGCGAGGATGTGGTGCTGTGGAGTGCGCATTACGATCGCTTCCACATGAGCCAGATCGACCATTACGGCACGTTGCAGGACCTTGCCACGCTGCTGGAGGAGTTCCGGCCGGACGTGATCCACGTCCATCATCTCGTGCTGATCGGCGCGGAGTTCCTGACGCTGGCCCGCCGGCTGCTGCCGCAGGCGTCGATCGTGATGACGCTGCACGACTACTATCCGATCTGCCACCATGACGGTCTGATGGTCCGGCCGGGCGACCGCCAGCGCTGCAACGGCTCCTCGCCCTCGGCCTGCCATGGCTGCTTCCCCGAGATCGGCTCCGATCGCTTCCTGCTGCGCGAGCGCTTCATCAAGACGCATCTGGCGGCGGTCGACCGTTTCGTCGCGCCCAGCCGCTTCCTGCGCCAGCGCTATGTCGACTGGGGCCTGCCCGGCGAGCGGATCGAGGTGATCGCCAATGCCCGCCCGGCGCAGGAGGCCGCGCCGCATCGGCAGGCGAAAGGTCGGCGCACCAGCTTCGGCTATTTCGGCAACCTCAACCCCTGGAAGGGCGTGCTGCCGCTGCTGCAGGCGGCGCAATTGCTGCACGCTTCCGGCGCTACCGAGTTCTCGCTGCGCATCCATGGCGGCGCGCCGTTCCAGAGCGAGGCCTTCACGACCGCGCTCGATACCGCGCTCGCTGGCGCGGAGGGTGTCGTCACGCATTGCGGGGCCTATTCCCGTGACGAAGTGCCGGGCCTGATGGCCGAGGTCGACTGGGTGGTGATGCCCTCGATCTGGTGGGAGAACGCGCCGCTCGTCATCCAGGAAGCGTTCCAGCACCGCCGGCCGCCGATCGTCAGCGCCATCGGCGGCATGGCCGAGATGGTGCGTGACGAGATCGACGGGCTGCATGTCCGGCCGGGCGATCCGGCCGCACTGGCTCGCACCCTTCGCCGGGCGATGGATGAGGCTGGCCTCTGGCAGCGCCTCGTCCACGGCATCGCCGAGCAGCCAACGCTAGCCGGCTGCGCCGGCCGCTACCTCGCCCTCTTCGATGACCTCAAGCTCGCGGAGGCCGCATGACAACGGCTCAGTACCAGGACAACGAAGTCCGCCTTCCCGAACAGGACCAGGAGGTCCGCCTTCCCAATATCAACCCCTCGCGCCTGAACGGACGGGTCGATGCCCTCGACGGCAGCCGCCTGCATGGCTGGATCTGGGACGAGGCCCGCCCCGACGAGGCGATCACGGTCAGGGTTTCCCTGGACGGCAAGGTCGTCGCGGAAGCAAAGGCCGACCAGAGCCGCATCGACCTGCGCCGCAACGGCATCGGCGACGGCAAGCACGCCTTCTCGATCGATCTCGACGAGACGCTGGTTGCAGCGCGTGCGCGCCTGACGGTCGTCGGCGTCTCCGCGGCGACGGGCGTGGAGCTGGAACTGCGCCTGCCGGCGGCGGACGAGCTCGCGGCGGAAGCGGCGATCGCCGTGCCGCTGGCACGCTTCTTCGACAAGGTCGAAATGCTGATCGTGCTCAACCGGCGTGCCCAGCTCGCGCAGAAGGAGCTCAACGAGAAGCTCGACCGCATCGCGGCGCGGCTCGAAGAAAACCATGCGCTGGCCGAGGCGACCAAGGCCGAGACCGAGAGCCAGACCGAGATCGTGCGGAGACTCGGCGAGCTCGACGTCTTCCAGTTGCGTTTCGACGGCACGCTGCGCGGCTTCGACGAGCGGCTCGATGCGATCCGCAAGGAGGCGCGGGCGCCGCTCAGGCAGGTCACCGTCATCCTCGGCTTCCTGTCAACACTCGCGGCGGTGATGTCCTTCGTCACGCTCGCCGTCACCTTGTGGGGAGGCTGAGGCGATGAGCGAGGTCATCGTTCCCGACAGGATGGCGGTCGCGCAGGCACCGACCGTGGCCTGGACGCCGCTCGGCGAGAACGCGATCCTCGTCCGCAGCATCTGCGACGCCATTCCGGCCAAGGTGCCGGTCGCGGTCGACGGCAATCCGCGCAACCGCGCGCAGACCATGGTGCTGAGCTGGCGCCGGCCCGGCGCCGAACCTTCGGCGGCCACCGGTTTCCTGTGTCTCGCGCCGGCGCCCAGCGTCGACGGCAGCGGCACCGGCGCGCTGCTGATCGGCAGGCCCGGCCGGCCGCTGCGCCTGATCCTGGCGCCGAAGCCGCAGCCCCTGCAGGCTTTCCTCTCCGAACTCGCGGATGATGCCGGGCAGGCTTTCCCGAGCGTGGTCGACGGATTGCTCGAAGTGCTGCTGACCGGCGCGCCCAATCCGCGGCGTCTCAGGGCCGTGGCGATGCTGCTGCAGACGGTCGCGCGGCCGGGCGGCTTCGTCGAGGTGATGGGCAGGCTCGACGATATCGCGGGGGCGGAACGCAGTATCTTCCTGCAGGGCTGGACCTCTCATTTCGCCGCCGGGCGGGTGAAGCTGCTGATCTCGCATGGAGGCCTGTCGCCGGCCCATCTCGAAACCGGGACCTTCGAGCGCGACGATCTCGGCGAGGGCGCGCGCGGCTTCTTCGGCCTGCTGGAGGATTGTCACGTCCAGCATCCCGGTGAGATCGAACGGCTCTATTTCCGCGGCAATGACGGCTGGCGTGCGCTCGAGGTCTATGAGCGTTACGTCCTGCTCGAACCGATCACCGTGCCCGGCCATCTGCGCGACGGCCTGCAGCGCGGCACCGCGCCCCAGGCGACCGCCGACAAGCTCAAGCGCGCCTCGCAGCGCTTCGACGGCCGCGACACGGTCTGCCTGCTGGAGGAGCCGGTGCGGGCCGGCATCGACTCGGTGACCGTGGTCGAGGGTACTGGCGTGCTCATCATCGGCTGGCTGTTCGATCCCGAGCGCCGGGTCGGCGGCGTCACGCTGCGCAGCGGCAACCAGTCCTGCGCCGTCGACCGCTTGTGGACCCGCGTGCAGCGCGCCGACGTGACGGCAGCCTTCATGGAAGACCCGCGCTTCGGCCCGGCGCTGGCATCCCGGCGCAACAATCACGGCTTCATCGTCTTTGCGCCCAAACTCCTGCCGGAGGTCGGCCAGCCGTTGCATCTCGCCTTCGAGGTGCAGGGAACCGGTCCCGCCTTCCTGCCGCTCGAACCCAATCGCGCCCCCGCGCGGCGGGCGCTCGAGCGTGTGCTCGGCCTGCTCGATGCCCGTTCCTCGACGGCCAATGCCGTGGTCGAACGGCAGATCGCGCCGGCGCTGCAGGCGGCCGAGATCGCGCCGCCGCGCGCTGCTGAGACGCTCGATGTCGGTGCTTTCGACCCGGAAGCTGCGCTTGGCCTCGTCATCGGGCTCGATCATCGCCATCGCGAATTGTCGGCGCTGTTCGCCTTGCTCGCGATGGACCCGGAAGCGCGGCCCTTGCCGATCGTGCTCGCGGCACCCTCGGAGAGCTTCGACCGCGTCGGAGCGGAAGCGCGCCGGCTGGCACGCTTCTATGGATTGTCGGTGCGGCTCGTTGCGGTCGAGGGCGTCGAGGATGCCTGCGACGCGCTGGAGGCTGGCGTTCGCGCCTGCCGCTTCAACACTGTCGCTCTGTTGTCCGGTGCCGCCCAAATCCGCATGCCCGGCTGGCTCGGCCGGCTGGAGCGGGCCTATCGGGCACGTGGCGGCCAATGCGTGGCGAGCCCGACGCTGCTCTTCGAGGACGATTCGATCCGCTGGGCCGGCGCCTGGCTGGAAGGCGAGGGCGCGAGCCGGCGCATCGCCAACCGTTTCGTCGGCTATCCGCTGGAGGCCGTCGGCAATCTCGGCCCGATGGAGGTCGCGGCCGGCGCCAGCGAATGCTGCGTCCTGTCGCGCGCCGCCTTCATCGAGGTCGGCGGCTTCGCGCGCAACTATTTCACCACGGCGGAGAAGGGGCTCGATCTCTGCCTCAAGCTCCGGATGGCGGGCTCGCCCTCGCTCTGGGTGCCCGATGTCGAGGTCTACGCGGTCGATGACGGCGAGACCGCCGCGCCGCATGCGGGTGTGCTCGCGCAGCTTGCCGACCGCACCAGCTTCGACCGGCGCTGGGCGCTCGCCATCTCCAACATGAAAGGCTGAGGATGCGGGTTCTCGTGATATCGCACGGCCATCCTTCGATGTCCCTGGGTGGCGCGGAGGTGGCCTCCTACAACCTGCACAAGGGGTTGCAGGCCGGCGAAGGCGTCGATTCCCATTTCCTCGCCCGCGTCGGCGCGCCGACGCCGCGCCATGCCGGCACGGCGCTGATGAGCCTGCGCCAGCGCGGCGGCGAATTGCTCTACTACGCCGAGGATTACGACCACTTCCTGATCTCGAACCGGGCAACCGAGGAGATCGAGCGCGATTTCGTCCGCGTGCTGAACGACCTGAAGCCGGATGTGGTGCATTTCCACCATTTCATCGGGCTCGGCCTCGAATGCCTGTTCGCGGTGCGCGATGCGCTGCCGGACGCGCTGATCGTGGTGACCTTCCACGAATATCTCTCGATCTGCCACCACCATGGCCAGATGGTGAAGACCGGGGCCTTCAAGCTCTGCTACCAGGCGTCGCCGACCGACTGCAACGCCTGCTTCCCCGACATCTCGCCGGCGCGATTCCTGGCGCGCGAGACCTTCATCAAGGGCATGCTGGGGCTCGCCGACCATTTCGTCTCGCCGAGCCGCTTCCTCGTCGACCGCTATGTCGACTGGGGCCTCGCCGAGGATCGTTTTTCGGTGATCGAGAACGGCATCGACGTCGCCGGCGCCGCGCCACCCCGGCCACTCCCGGAGGGCAAGGGGCGGCGTTCGCGCTTCGCCTATTTCGGCCAGCTCACGCCCTACAAGGGCGCCGACGTGCTGATCGATGCGGTGACGCGCATTCCCGAGGACGTCTGGGGCGAGGATTCGATCCTGCTGGTCTATGGCGGCAACCTGGAACGGCAGCCGCAGGCCTATCAGGACAAGTTCGCCAAACTCGTCGAGGCGGCCGGACGGCGGGTGCGCTTCTGCGGCGCCTTCCAGAACCGCGAAATGCCGAACCTGATGCGTTCGGTCGACTGGATGGTGATGCCCTCGGTCTGGTGGGAGAACTCGCCGATCGTGATCCAGGAGGCGTTCTTCCACGGCCGCCCGATCCTGGCGAGCAATCTCGGCGGCATGGCCGAGAAGATCACCGACGAGGTCGATGGCCTGCATTTCCGGCCCGGCAGCCCGGAGGATCTCGTCGATTGCATGACGCGCGCGCTGACCGAGCCCGGCCTCTGGGACCGACTGCGCGGCGGCATCAAGCAGCCGATGAGTCATGTCGAATGCGCCGGGACGCATCTCGATCTCTACCGCCGCCTGCTGGCGGAACGCAGCAAGCCTGCGCCCGTGCGGCAGGACCCTGCCGCGATGATCGCCTGAAACCATAACGAAAGAACAGGGGAGACCCGACCATGGCCCGCATCCTCGTCATCAGCCCCTCCGGGGAGGTCTATGACCACGACAATGTCCGCTGGTATCGCCATGCCGATCTGCAGAGCCATATCGAGCACTATCACAATATCGGCGACGCCTTCGTCTTCGATTCCTCGCTGAAACTGCTCAATTTCGAGAAGCTCGACGAATTGCCGATCGACCGCGTCGATCCCGCGATGATCGACCGGCTCAATGCCGAATACGATTACGTCTTCCTGCGCGGCTCCAACTATGTCCATGCGCAGATGAACTGGGCGCAGGCGCCCGAGGTGCTGCGCCGGCTGAAGATCCCGGTGATTGCCTTCGGCATCGGCGCGCAGGCGCCGGTCAGCGGCAAGCTGCAACTGAGCGAGGACACCAAAACGGTGCTCAAGCTCATTTCGGATTCGACGGCCTCGCTCGGCGTGCGCGGCACCTATTCGGCGGAGGTGCTGAACGATCTCGGCATCAAGAATGTCCGCATCATCGGCTGCCCGACGGCGTTCCGGAACAACGATCCCAATCTCGCCATCCGGCTGCCGCCGCTGGAGCAGGTCAAGACCGCCGGCGTGACGCTCAGGCGCGAGGTCTCCAAGACCTACGCGCAGGATATCAAGCGCTACCTCACCTTCCACCGCTCGCTGGTGAAGGCGATGGCGGATCGTTTCGAGGTCACGCTGATGTCGCAGGGCGAGGTCGAGGAGAAGAAGCTCGCGCTCGGCACCATCGACCAGCAGGCGCAGGCGATGACGGCACTGCGCGCCAATGAATGGGCCAATAGCTGGTATCTCGACGAGCAGGTCGAGCGTCTCTACCAGACCCGGATGTTCTATTCCGACGTGGTCGCGGAATACGAGCGATTGGTGCGTGGGCTCGACCTCGTGCTCGGCTACCGTCTGCACGGCAACTTGATGGCGCTCGCGAACGGCACGCCCTCGATCTACTTCACCTATGACAGCCGCACTGTCGAGTTCGCGGACACCTTCAAGATCCCGAGCATCGACGTCTTCGCCGGCCAGGATTTCAAGCTGGAGGAACACTGGGACCAGGCGCGCTTCGATCGCTTCAACGCCGCCTATGGGCAGGTCTACCGCGCGATGAGCGCATTCCTCAGCGAGAACAAGGTCGACCACAAGATGGTCAAGCCGGCTGCGGCTGCCCAACAGGCGCCCGCGCCGGAAAGGAAGGTGGCATGAGGGGCGCTCGCGCCCTGCAGGCGGCCCTGTCGGCCGCATGCCTGCTGCTGCTGGCGCTGCCCGCGGTCGCGCAGGGCTACCGGCTCGAGCTCGCGCCCGGCGCGCAGGAGGAGACGGTGGTCTCCTGGGCGCGCGAGCGCTGCGAGGAATGGGACCTGCCGGACGCGCCACTGCGCGCCTTCCGCGACGATAAGGGCGAGGTCGTCGCCTTCGCCAGCCATTACCGCAGTCGCCCGCTGATCGGCCGTGACCTCACGTCGCTCCGCAAGAGCTGCGCGGTCTCCTTCCAGGCGAAGAACAGCGCTGATCCGAGCCAGTTCAGCGACAAGAGCTGGATTGCCGCGACCTGGACCGATGATGGCCGCCATGTCCAGGCGCTGATCCATGCCGAATACCACGCCGACAAGCATCCCGGCGCCTGCCGCTTCAAGGAGGCGATGAGCTGCTGGTACAATGTCGTCACCGCCGCCCGGTCCGATGATGGCGGGCGCAGCTTCAGGACCGACGAGCCGCGCCCATTGGTGGCGGCACCGCCCTACAAGCAGGAAGTCGGGCAGGGCCGGCATCGCGGCTTCTTCAACCCGTCGAATATCGTCCAGAAGGACGGCGCCTGGTATTCGCTGATCGCGACGACCGGCGGAGAGGGCCAGAAGAACGGCGTCTGCCTGTTCCGGTCGACCGACCTCAAGGATCCGACGACCTGGCGCGCCTTCGACGGGCAGGATTTCACGATTCCGGCGGTCGATCCCTATCGCGACGATCTCAGCCAGGCGCGGCCGTGCCAGCCGCTGAAGCACCTGCCGACCACGGTCGGCTCGGTCACCCGGCACGAGGCGAGCGGGCAATGGCTCGCGATCTTCCATCTCGGCCCCGATCCCCGTCAGGGCATTGTCGGCGGGCGCGTCGCCTATAGCTGGTCGAAGGACCTCGTGACCTGGTCGCCGCTGCAGACGCTGGTCACGCACCCGACCATGTGGAGCAAGGATTGCAGCGACCGTGAGCGCTATGGCTACGGGGCCATCGCCGATCCGGCCTCGACCTCGCGCAACTTCGAGACCACGGGCGATCAGCCCTATCTGTTCATGACCAGGATGCATGTCGCCGGCTGCAAGCTCGGCCCCGACCGCGATCTGGTCCGCCTGAAACTTCGCTTCGTCAAGGAGGGCTCATGAACGCGCCCGCGCACCCTGTTCCGGCCAGCCAGGCCGTGCTGCCCATGAAGATCCTGCGCGCGACCACGCAGGAGGTCGTGGTCCTCGTGGCGCGCGAGCCCGGCGGAGCGTGGGCGCCGCTGCGCCTGCTGCTCGATGGGCAGGAATACGCCACGATCCATCCGGGCGCGCTCGTCACCGGCGATGCGACGGTGGCGGAGATCGCCATTCCGCTGCCGGCCCTGCCCGAGACACGGCTGCGCTCCATCGCGGTCGCGGATGCCCGCACCGGCGCGTTGGCGCCCGGCTCGGAACTGCGCCCGGTGTCGAAGACCAAGGCCCTGCGGGCGCTGGTGATCTATCCGGCGGGCGAGGTCTACGACCATGACAAGGTGCGCTGGTATCGCGCGCCGATGGAGAAGCTGCTCAGCGACTATTTCAACATCGGCGACATGATCGTCTACGATTCCACGCTGAAGCTCCTCGATTACGCGCATCTGGAGCCGATGAAGATCATGTCGCCCACGGATGCCGACATCGCGCGCTATGCCAGCGAGTTCGATTTCGTCTTCGTGCGCGGCTCGAATTTCATCCATGAGAGCATGGAATGGTTCCGCGCCGTCGAGGTGCTGGAGAAGGTCAAGCTGCCGGTCTACGCCATCGGCGTCGGCGCGCAGGCGAGCCAGAACCGCAAGATCGAACTGCCCGAGGCTTCGAAGCGCTTCTGGTCGATCGTGGCCGAGCGCTCGGCGGCGATCGGCGTGCGCGGTGCCTTCAGTGCCGAGACGCTCCGGCAGAACGGCATCCGCAATGTCGAGGTGGTCGGCTGTCCCTCGATCTTCCGCACCCGCAATCGCGACCTCAAGATCCGCATCCCAGACCAGCGCGATATCCGCAAGGTCGCGTTCAGCCTGCGCCGCGAGGCCGACAAGAGCTATACCGCCGACCCGGAAGCCTATCTGCGCAACCAGAAGGCTGCCCTGCTCAAGGTCGACAGCCAGAGCGAGATGGTGATGTCCTCGCATGGCGAGCAGGAGGAGAAGGCGTTCTTCCTGCGCGACCCCGTAGCCAAGGAGAAGGCTGTCGCCGAATTCACCCGCACCGGCTGGTGGAGCGGATCGGACGACGCCGCGATGCGCCGGATCTACGAGAAGCAATTGTTCTCGTTCTTCGATGTCGAGCATTACGACGCCTTTGCCCGCTCGCAGGATCTTGCGGTCGGCTATCGCGTCCATGGCGTGCTGCCGGCCGTCGCGCATGGCGTGCCCGGCGTGCTCGTCGCCTATGACACGCGCAGCCAGGAGCTGGCCGAGACGCTGAAGATCCCGGTCGTGCCCGAGGCGGCCTTGGCCGAGGGCGGCTGGCGCGCGGTCTATCAGGAGGCGGCGCTGAACGGCCTCGCGAAGAGCTATGCCGGCTCCTACGACCGGATGCGCGGCTTCCTCGACCGGAACGGCATTCCCCACCGGATGTGAAGGCCGATCCGGGGGCATGAACGGCTTCGCCAAGCCTGGCGGGGCGCGAAGGCTTTCCGGCCTATCGGCTTCCACGAACCAGGAGACGATCATGAAGATCGAATACGATGCAGGCACGGCGCTTTCGATCATGCGCGGCAACCCGGTGCGCGGCTGGACCTCCGGCAAGCCCGAGAAGATGGCCAGGGAGCGCCTGACGACCGGTGACTATCTCGCCGTGGCGCACAAGCCGAAATTCAGGATCGACCCGTCCTGGCCGATCTTCACCATGGGCTCCTGCTTCGCGCGCGAGGTCGAGAACATCCTGATGCTGCGCGGCCTGCCGCTGCTGCTCGCAGGCCATGGCGTGCCGGCCGAGCATTTCGAGAGCTGGAGCGAGGAAACCGGCCGCGGCGGCGGGGCCGATCGCGGCCAGCTCAGCCGGGGCGCGCTCAACAAATATTCGGTGCGCTCGATGACTCATGAGCTGAAGCGTGTGCTGCTCGGCGAGAGCTATCCCGACGAGGGGCTGATCGAGCTCGCGCCGGGGCAATGGTTCGATCCGCAGGCCAGCGGATTGCGATTGCTGGATCGCGAGAGCGCCTTCGCCAATCGCAGGCGCCTGACCGAGGCGACCGCGCAGATCAAGCAGGCGCGCATCTGCTTCTTCACGCTCGGCCTGACCGAGACCTGGCAGGACGCCGAGACCGGCATCGCCATGAACGCCCATCCCGGCCCGACCTGGCTGCAGCGGATGCCGGAGCGCTTCCGCTTCGTCGATTACGGCTACGACGCGACGCTCGCCGACATGGAGGAGATCATCGGGCTGATCCGCGAGCATTGCCATCCGGAGATGCGCTTCGTCGTCACGGTCTCGCCGGTGCCGTTCGGCGCGACCTTCAAGGACGCCGATGTCATCGTCGCCAACAGCGCCTCGAAATCGCTGCTGCGGGCGGTGGCGGAGGAATTGTTCCGGCGCCACGACTTCGTCGACTACTTCCCGAGCTACGAGATCGTGTTGAACTCGCCGCGCGCGCTCGCCTTCCAGGACGATCAGCTCCACATTGCCCGCGACATGGTCGCGCATGTGATGTCGACCTTCCAGAGCGCCTATCTGGCGCCGGCGGAGCAGCCCCAGGCCGCCTGACGGCTCGATGCGGTTTCGCGCTTGTTTCTGAAAAGCGGGGGGCGTCATCCGTATGGACGACGCCCCCCGCGCGGTATGGGAGGACAGGACATCATGAGGATCGTCGCCGCATCGGCCCTGTGCTTCCTACTCTGGCAACCCGTTCAGGCTGAAACCCTGTTCGTCGCTTGCGATAACGGCCGGCGCTGCTTCCGGGCGCCATGCCCGGCCCGCGACGTCCTGCTCCTGCCCTCCAACCGGCGCCTGTCGCGCACGGACGCGTCGCTGACGCAACTGACGGAAGCCGAGCGCAAGCGCATGGCGGAGGTCAGCGGCACCTATTACGGCACGATCGTCTTCGCCGGCGAGATCGATGAGGGCCGCAAGCCGCCTGTCGCCGCCACGCGCATCGTCCGCGAGGCGACGAAGGCCGAAGCCGCGCTCTGCCGGAAGCGGCCCTGAAGCGCGTGCGGGCGAGGCCTCTTCGTCGAGGCGGAGAATGCCTTAGCCGTAGCGCCCTTCCAGCCGCCGGTCGATCCACAGGGCCGCCAGCGTGCAGAGCGCGCCGGAGAGCAGGTAGAGGCCGACCCAGGCGAGGCCGAAGCTGCTCGACAGGGTCAGCGCGACCAGCGGGGCGAAGCCGGCGCCGATCAGCCAGGCGAAGTCGGAGGTCAGGGCCGCGCCGGTATAGCGGTATTGCGCCTTGAAGCTGGAAGCGACCGCGCCGGCGGTCTGGCCATAGGCGAGGCCGAGCAGGCCGAAGCCGATGATCACGTAGATCGTCTGGCCGGCAAGGCTGTCGCCGAAGAGCAGGGGCGCGACGATGCTCGACAGGCTGAACAGCGCGATCATCCCGCCCGAGAGCAGCAGCGTGTTGCGGCGCCCGATCTGGTCAGCGATCAGGCCGGAGGTGACGATCGCGCCTGCGCCGACCACGCCGCCGGCGGCCTGCACCAGCAGGAACTCGGAAACCGAGCGGTCGGTGAAGAGATTGATCCAGCTCACCGGGAAGATCGTGACGAGGTGGAAGAGCGCGAAGCTCGCCAGCGGCACGAAGGCGCCGACGATGAGGGTGCGGCCGTGGACGCGGATGAGCTCGAACACCGGGACCGGCATCAGCTCGCGGGTTTCCATCAGCTGGGCGAATTCCTGGGTCGCGACCATGCGCAACCGGGCGAAGAGCGCGACGACGTTGATCGTCAGCGCGACGAAGAAGGGATAGCGCCAGCCCCAGCCGAGGAAATCCTGCTTCGAGAGCGCACCCTCGAAATAGGCGAAGAGCCCGGCCGCGAGGATGAAGCCGAAAGGCGCCCCGAGCTGCGGCAGCATCGCATACCAGCCACGGCGGTTGGGCGGGGCATTGAGCGCAAGCAGGGAGGACAGCCCGTCCCAGGCGCCGCCGAGCGCGATGCCCTGCAGGAGTCGGAAGCCCGCGAGGATGACGATCGACCAGATGCCGAGCGTCGCATAGCCCGGCAGGAAGGCCACGCCCGCCGTCGAGCCGCCGAGCAGGAAGAGGGCGGCGGTGAGCTTGGTCGCGCGGCCGTAACGGCGGTCGATGGCGAAGAACAGCACCGAGCCGATCGGGCGGGTGACGAAAGCCAGCGCGAAGATGCCGAAGGAATAGATCGTGCCTGTCAGGCGGTCGGCGAAGGGGAAGACCAGCTCGGGGAAAACCAGCACGCAGCCGAGGCCGAAGACGAAGAAATCGAAATATTCCGAGGTCCGGCCGATAATGACGCCGAGCGCGATATCGGCCGGCGACACGTGGTCGCGGCCATGCTCGTCCGCCGGATGCCTCGTTGAATGGTTCGCCGCGTCAGCGCTCATGACCGCGAATTCCTCGTTGGGAGGCGAGCCGGCCGAACCGGACTTGCCCGCACCTCGTACAAATGGATACGGTGGATAGAAGCCACCCGTCAAACCATCGCAATGAGACAGATTGTCTTATGTGCGGTGCGAAAGAATGGGAATAGAGAACGGCAGTCCCGGATGAGGGAGGTCTCGAGTCTCTTGCGGATCTTTCGTTTTTTAGCGGTCCTGCCGCTCTTCGCGCTGCTCGGCGGCTGCCAGATGGTGCTGCTCGGCCCGTCCGGCGATGTTGCGTTGCAGCAACGCAACCTGTTGCTCGCCTCAACCGGGCTGATGCTGCTGATCATCGTGCCGGTGATGGCGCTGACGATCTTCTTCGCCTGGCGCTACCGCGCCTCGGCCAAGGCCAGTTACGATCCGGACTGGAACCATTCGCTGCCGCTGGAGGTGGTGATCTGGTCGGTGCCACTGCTGATCATCATCGTGATCGGCGCCATGACCTGGATGGGCACGCATCTGCTCGACCCCTATCGCCCGCTCGACCGCATCAGCGCCGGCAAGCCGGCAGTCGAGGCGAAGGCCGGCGGAAACGGGGCCCGGAAGGAGCCGCTCGTCATCGAGGTCGTCGCGCTCGACTGGAAATGGCTGTTCCTCTACCCGGCGCAAGGCATCGCCTCGCTCAACGAGGTGGTGGCGCCGGTCGACCAGCCGATCGAGTTCCGCATCACCTCGTCCTCGGTGATGAACTCGCTCTTCATTCCCGCGCTGGCCGGCCAGATCTACGCGATGCCGGGCATGCAGACGAAGCTCAACGCCGTGATCAACCATGCCGGCGAGTTCGAAGGCTTCTCGGCCAATTACAGCGGCGCCGGCTTCTCCGACATGCGCTTCCGCTTCCGCGGCGTCGACGACAAGGGTTTCGGCGACTGGGTGCAAGGCGCGATCCGCACCGGCAGCCCGCTGGGGCGCGAGGAGTATCTCGTGCTGGAGAAGCCGAGCGAGCGCGAGCAGGTCCGCTATTTCCGCGACATCCCGTCCGATCTCTTCAGCGCCATCCTCAACATGTGCGTCGACCGGGCCAAGATGTGCACGCGCGACATGATGGCGCTGGATGCCAAGGGCGGCGGCGGCAAGGAAGGCATCCATATCGTCGCGCAGCTCGAATACGACAAGAGCGTGCGCCGGGGTGGGCAGCCGATGCCGCCGCGACCCTTCGTGACGGCGATCTGCACGCCGACCGATGTCTACGGCACCGCGGGCGTCACCGCGCGCGTCGCCAACTGAGGCTGGGAACGATGACCTCCTATCCCGACTGGTGGAAGCTGATCTTCGGGCGCTTCACCTTTGAGGCGATCCCCTATCACGAGCCGATCCTGATCGGGACCTTCGCCGCGGTCGCGCTCGGCGGCCTCGCGCTCATCGCGCTGGTTACCCGCTATAAGCTCTGGGGCTATCTCTGGCATGAGTGGTTCACCAGCGTGGACCACAAGAAGATCGGGATCATGTACATGATCCTCGGCGTGATCATGCTGCTGCGCGGCTTCGCCGACGCGCTGATGATGCGCGGCCAGCAGGCGATCGCGTTTGCCGGCAACGAGGGTTACCTGCCGCCGCATCATTACGACCAGATCTTCACGGCGCATGGCGTGATCATGATCTTCTTCGTGGCGATGCCCTTCGTCACCGGCCTGATGAACTATGTCGTGCCGCTGCAGATCGGCGCGCGCGACGTCGCCTTCCCCTTCCTCAACAATTTCTCCTTCTGGATGACGGTGAGCGGCGCCGTGCTGGTGATGATGTCGCTGTTCATCGGCGAATTCGCCAAGGTCGGCTGGCTCGCCTATCCGCCGCTTTCGGGGGCCGCCTACTCGCCCGGGGTGGGCATGGACTACTACCTATGGGCCCTGCAGATCGCAGGCGTGGGCACGACGTTGTCCGGCGTCAATCTGATCGCGACCATCGTGAAGATGCGGGCGCCCGGCATGGAGATGATGCGGATGCCGGTCTTCACCTGGACCGCGCTGTGCACCAACGTCCTGATCGTCGCGACCTTCCCGATCCTGGCGGCGACGCTCGCGCTGCTCACCCTCGACCGCTATGTCGGCACCAATTTCTTCACGAACGATCTCGGCGGTAACCCGATGATGTACGTGAACCTGATCTGGATCTGGGGCCACCCGGAGGTCTACATCCTCATCCTGCCGATCTTCGGCGTCTATTCCGAGGTGGCCTCGACCTTCTGCGGCAAGCGCCTCTTCGGCTATGCCTCGATGGTCTATGCGACGGTGGTCATCACCATCCTGTCCTATCTCGTCTGGCTGCACCATTTCTTCACGATGGGCTCGGGCGCCAGCGTGAACTCGTTCTTCGGCATCACGACGATGATCATCTCGATCCCGACGGGGGCGAAGATCTTCAACTGGCTGTTCACGATGTATCGCGGCCGCATCCGCTTCGAGCTGCCGATGATGTGGCTCCTCGCCTTCATGCTGACCTTCGTCATCGGCGGCATGACCGGCGTGATGCTGGCGGTGCCGCCGGCCGATTTCGTGCTGCATAACAGCCTGTTCCTGATCGCCCATTTCCACAACGTCATCATCGGCGGCGTGGTCTTCGGCGTCTTCGCCGGCATCGCCTACTGGTTCCCCAAGGCCTTCGGTTTCAAGCTCGACCGGTTCTGGGGCCTGCTCTCGTTCTGGTTCTGGGTGATCGGCTTCTACGTCGCCTTCATGCCGCTCTATGTGCTCGGCCTGATGGGCGTGACGCGGCGGCTCAGCCGCTTCGAGGACCCGTCGCTGCAGATCTGGTTCGTCGTCGCCGCGATGGGCGCGGTGCTGATCGCACTGGGCATCCTCTGCTTCATCATCCAGATCGCCGTCAGCATCATGCGCCGTGAGCAACTGCGCGACGTGACCGGCGATCCGTGGGACGGGCGCACGCTGGAATGGTCGACCTCCTCGCCGCCGCCGGCCTACAATTTCGCGTTCACGCCGATCGTGCATGATCTCGATGCCTGGGCCGATATGAAGAAGCGCGGCTATAGCCGTCCGCTCGGCGGCTTCAAGCCGATCCACATGCCACGGAACACGGGTGCGGGCGTGATCATCGCCGGGCTCGCGACGGTCTGCGGATTCGCCTTGATCTGGTACATCTGGTGGCTGGCGGCGCTGACCTTTATCGGCGTGGTCGCGACCGCGATCATCCACAGCTTCAACTACGACCGCGACTTCCATATCCCCGCCGACGATGTCGTGCGGGAAGAGGACGCGCGAAGCCGACAGCTCGGACGGGCCTGAGGGGCGATGATGGCCAAGGCGAAAGCACAGGCTCAAGCCGCGAGCGTGCCGGCATTCTACGTCACCGGGGACGATCACGCCCATTCCGGCGGCTCGACCATGCTCGGCTTCTGGCTCTATCTGATGAGCGACTGCCTGATCTTCGCAGTCCTCTTTGCGACCTATGGCGTGCTGGGCCGGAACTACGCGGCCGGGCCTTCCGGCGCCGATCTGTTCGACCTGAGGCTGGTCGCGGTCAACACCGCCATGCTGCTGTTCTCCTCGATCACCTATGGCTTTGCCATGCTGGCGATGGACAAGGGCAAGCAGGCGCTGATGCAGCGCTGGCTCGTCGTCACCGGGCTGTTCGGCCTCGCCTTCCTGGCGATCGAGCTCTACGAGTTCGCGCATCTCATCCGCGAGGGCGCGACGCCGATGCGCAGCGCCTTCCTGTCCTCCTTCTTCACGCTGGTGGGCACGCACGGCCTGCACGTCACCTTCGGCCTGATCTGGTTGACGGTGCTGATGGTGCAGGTCTCGAAGCGCGGGCTGATCGAGGCGAACCGCCGGCGCCTGCTGTGCCTCTCGATGTTCTGGCACTTCCTCGACGTCATCTGGATCGGCGTCTTCACCTTCGTCTACCTGATGGGCGTGCTGAAATGAGCGGTAGCCACGACCAAGCCGAACCGCATGGCGTCCATGGCGACGACCATGCCCCGCATGGCAGCTTGCGCGGCTATGTCACCGGCTTCCTGCTCTCGGTCGTCCTGACCGCGATCCCGTTCTGGCTCGTCATGAACGACATGCTCGGGAATGCGACGCTGACGGCGATCGTGATCATGGCTTTCGCAGCCGCGCAGATCGTCGTCCACATGGTCTATTTCCTGCACATGAACGGCCGCTCGGAGGGAGGCTGGAACATGATGGGGCTGATCTTCACCCTCGTCATCGTGGCGATCGTGCTCGCGGGCTCGCTCTGGGTGATGTTCCACCTCAACAGCAACATGATGCCGGACATGCACAGAATGTAAGGCAGGGCCGATGTCGGTGGATGCGGGCGGGCACACGCGCGGTGGGTTTGCTCGATTCGCCTTTGCCGCCGCGCTCTGTCTCTTCACGCTGGTCTTCGCCGGGCTCGGGATCTGGCAGGTCGAGCGCCGAAGCTGGAAGCTCGACCTGATCGCCCGCGTCGAGACGCGAATCCACGCGGCTCCGGTCGCAGCGCCGGGGCCGGCGGCGTGGAGCGAGATCGATGCGGCCTCCGACGAGTATCGTCGCGTCGTCCTGCAGGGCCGCTATCTCGATGCGCCGGAGACCCTGACCATGGCGGTGACCGAGCGCGGGCCGGGCTTCTGGGTCATGGCGCCGTTCCGCAGCGATACCGGCTTCACCGTGCTGATCAATCGCGGCTTCGTGCCGGAGGATCGGCGCGGGGCGAATGAGCGTCGTGCGGCGGGGAGCGGGGACACGAAGGTCGTCGGCCTGCTGCGCCTGAGCGAGCCTGGGGGTGGCTTCCTGCGCAGCAACGATCCTGCGGCCGGCCGCTGGTATTCGCGCGATGTCGCCGCGATCGCCTCTACGCGAGGGCTAGGAGAGGTCGCGCCCTATTTCGTCGATGCCGATGCGGCCACCGAACCCGGCCCGTTGCCGCAGGGCGGCATGACCCAGGTCAGTTTCCGCAACACGCATCTGATCTACGCGCTGACCTGGTTCTGCCTTGCGCTGATGAGCGGCGGGGCCGCGATCTTCCTGATCCGCCGGGGATCGGACGAGCCGTCCGCAAGCTGAAGCGGCCTCAGGTGACGACGAAGCCGTGGGCGAAGGGGTCGCGGTCGTCGATGAAGATCGTGTTGTAGCCGGTCATCCGGGCCCAGCCTGCGATGGAGGGGATGATCGCCGGGCGGTTCGCCACGGTTACTGCGGCCTCGACGCGGCCCTTGAACAGCGAGCCGATGATCGATTCATGGATGAACTCGTCGCCGACCGCGAGCTTGCCCTTGGCAGCGAGCTGCGCCATGCGGGCCGAGGTACCGGTGCCGCAGGGCGAGCGGTCGATCGCCTTGTCGCCATAGAACACGGCATTGCGGGCATGAGCCTCGGGCTTCGTCGCCTTGCCGGTCCACTGGATATGGCTGAGCCCCTGGATCTCCGGGTGTTCGGGATGGACGAACTCGTATTTCTTGTTAAGCGCGGCGCGCAACTTGGGCGACCAGCCGACCAGTTCGCCGGCGGTATGGTCGGCCATGTCGCGGAAGTTCTTCTGCGGCTCGACGATCGCGTAGAAATTGCCACCATAGGCGACATCGACGACGATCTCGCCGAGGCCCTCGACCTCCGCCGTCAGGCCTTCCGCATAGAGGAAGCCCGGCACATTGGTCAGGCGGACCTCCTCGACGAAGCGGCCCTCCTGGCGGTAGACGATATCGACCTTGCCGGCGGGCGCCTCGATCGAGAGCTTGCCCGGCTCGCGCGGGGTGATCAGCCCGTTCTCGATGCCCATGGTGATCGTGCCGATGGTGCCGTGGCCGCACATCGGCAGGCAGCCCGAGGTCTCGATGAAGAGCACGGCTACGTCGCAATCGGGGCGGGTCGGCGGATAGAGGATCGAGCCCGACATCATGTCGTGGCCGCGCGGCTCGAACATCAGGCCGGTGCGAATCCAGTCGAACTCGCGCAGGAAATGGGCGCGCTTCTCCAGCATGGTGTTGCCTTCGAGCCGCGGGCCGCCGCCGGAGACGAGCCGCACTGGATTGCCGCAGGTGTGGCCGTCGATGCAGGAGAAGGTGTGGCTGGCCATGGTCCGACTCTCAGAAGCGCTGCGGTGAGAAGGGAGCGATGTCGATGGCTGGCGGCCGAGCCGTCAAGAGGTCGGCGACCAGCCGCGCGGTGCCGGCCGATTGCGTCAGGCCGAGATGGCCATGGCCGAAAGCGTAGACGACGCGTGGCGTGACGCGGGCCCGGCCGATCGCCGGCAGGCTGTCCGGCAGGGAGGGGCGGAAGCCCATCCATTGCACGCCGTCATCGGGCTTGAGTCCGGGCAGGAAGGTGCGGGCCTTGGCCAGCATCGCCTCCGAGCGGCGGAAATTCGGGGCTAAGTCGAGCCCGCCGAGCTCGACGGCGCCACCGACGCGGATGCCGATCGACAGGCGGCTGACGACGAAGCCATGGCCGCCGAAGGTCACCTGCGTGCGCAGGTCGAAGGCATCGGGCGGCAGCGTGGTGTTGTAGCCGCGCTCGGTTTCAAGCGGGATGCGCTCGCCCAG
The DNA here is from genome assembly GCF_006714945.1 of Allobosea sp. AK1. Lineage (NCBI taxonomy): Bacteria > Pseudomonadati > Pseudomonadota > Alphaproteobacteria > Hyphomicrobiales > Alloboseaceae > Allobosea > Allobosea sp. AK1. The sequence goes on along the minus strand of NZ_VFMG01000001.1, from coordinate 2,004,598 downwards.
GCTCTTGGCGATCCGGTGGGAGAAGGCGCCGGCCGCGAGCACGACCTGCTTCGCCTGCCGCGTCTGGCCGCCGCGGGCCACGATCGTGACGCCGCCGTCGGAAGGCGCGAGGCTCTCGACCTCCAGCCGCTCGATCGTGCCGCCGCGGGCGCGGAAGTGGTCGGCGAGCGCGACCGTATAGCCCTGCGGATCGGCGATCGAATACCAGCCGGGGGTGAAAGTGCCGTGGGTGAAGCGCGGGGCGAGGCCAGGCTGGATCTTGGCCATGCCGGCGGCGTCGAGATGGCGGAATTCGATGCCGTGCTCCTCGCGGGCCTGCCAGCCCGGCAGGGATGCCTTCAGTTCGGCCTCGCTCTCATAGACCTGGAGGTTGCCGTCCTTGCGCAGCATGGCGAAGGTGCCGGTCTCCTGCAGGAAAGGCTCCAGCTCCGCCTTGGACAGATCCATCAGGGCGGTTTGCGCCGTGGTGGAATGGGCGACGCGGGCGGGCGAGCAGGCCCGCCAGAAGCGGAACATCCAGGGCGCGATCTTGAGCGCATAAGCTGGCGGCACCGAGAGAGGTCCGAGCGGATCCAGGAGCCATTTCGGCGCCTTGCGCAGGATGCCCGGCGAAGCGAGCGGCAGGATATCGGTGAAGGCAAAGGCACCGGCATTGCCGGCGGAGGCACCCGCCGCCGGCCCGGTCTTGTCCAGCACGGTGACCGACAGGCCGCGCCCCTGCGCCGCAATCGCGGCGGAGAGGCCGACCACGCCGGCGCCTATGACGATGACATCGGGATTGGCCATCAGCGGGTGCGTTTCGCGAATGCGTCTTGCGGTTTTGACCCGGGCCGATGACCGGCCGGGGATATCAGCATGGAGTTGGCCACCGCGCGGCGGAAGGGCTTCCGCCGCGCGGTGCGCATGATCAGGCCGCCTGCTTGCGGGCGACGTTCGCCTTAGACCAGTCGGCATACCAGGCGTCGAATAGCTTGAGCTGGGCCTCGGCATAGCCGCGTTGGCTCTCGCTGAGCGCATCGGTCTCGTTGAAGTGCAGGGCGTATTCCTTGTCGCCCTTCAGAACCATCATGTGCTTGAAGAACAGGACGAGGTCCGGGCCCGCATCGAAGGATGAGAGCACGGCCAGCGCCTGCTCCAGTTCCTGTGCCTGGCGGCGGGCCGTGGCATCGCCGGCGGCCGCCGCCACCGAGAGCTGGCAGAGATGCAGCACTTCCTGCGGCAGGACGTTGCCGATGCCGGTGATCGCGCCGGTCGCGCCGCAATTGACGTAGCCATGGACGACGGTGGTGTCGATGCCGATCATCAGCGAGACGCCGTCATCGCGGCTGGTGATGTTCTCGGCCGCATAGCGCATGTCGTCGGCGCCGCCGAATTCCTTGAAGCCGACGAGGTTCGGATGCTCGGCGCGCAGCGCAAAGAACAGGTCGGCGCGGGTGGCGAAGCCGTAATAGGGGCTGTTGTAGATCACCGCGGGCAGGTCCGGAGCGGCGGTCAGGATCGCCTTGAAATGCGCCTTCTGGGCGGCGATGACCGAGCCACGCGAGAGGACGCGCGGGATCACCATCAGGCCCTTGGCGCCGACCTTCTGGGCATGGGCGGCATGGGCGACGGCCGAGGCGGTGTTGACCGCGCCGGTGCCGACGATGACCGGGATGCCGGCCTTCACCAGACGCTCGACGCCTTCCATGCGCTGGGCATCGGTCAGCAGGGGCCAGTCGCCCATCGAGCCGCAATAGACCACGGCGGACATGCCGCCGGCGACCAGCTCCTTGGCCTTGCGCACCAGCCCGTCGAAATCGGGCGTGCGGTCCGCCTTGCAGGGGGTCATCAGCGCGGGGATCACGCCGGAGAAAATCTGGGCCTTCATCTCGCTCTCCTTCTGGCTGCCGTTCTTGCGGAGAGCCCGACACCCCGGCGGCGCGCTCTTCTCGGGCTCATTATAGGGTTTTGCATATTCTTTGTCGACAATGATTACGCAAGAAACTCAAAGTGCGATGTCGAGCCTGTCCTCGCCGATCATGAGCTTCTGAATCTGGCGGACGATCTGTTCCGCATGAGCCTTCCCCAGGCGCTCCGCCAGAGCCGTGTCGCGGGCCACGATCGCGGCGACGATGGTCTCGTGCTCGTCGACGAATTGCTGCGGCAGCCGGTCGTCATAGGACTGGTAGTAGAGCCGCAGGAAGCGCCGGCCCTCGTCGAGGAGGCGGCTGAACAGGCTGTTGAAATAGGGGTTGCGCCCGGCTTCCGCGATCGCGGCATGGAAGGCCGCGTTGGTCGCGATCATCGCCAGCGCATCCTGCGCCTTCACTGCGGCGGCGAACTCCGCCTGCCGGGCGCGGATTGCTTCCAGATCCTCCGGCCGGCGGTTCTGGGCGGCGAGTTGGGTCGTCACCCGGTACATCAGAGTCAGCGCGTCGAAGAACGGCGACATGTTCAAGAAGTCGAGATTGGCCACCATGGTCGAGCGGTTCGGCAGCGTGTCGATCAGTCCTTCACCGGCCAGCCGTACCAGCGCCTCGCGGATCGGCGTGCGCGACATCTGGAAACGTTCGGCGAGCTGGACCTCGTCGATCGGGCTGCCGGGCGGCAGGACCAGATCGAGGATTTCATCGCGCAGCAGATCGTAGACGAATTTCACGCCGGAGCCGCGTTTGCGCTCGGGGGTAGGGATTGCCTTGGTCTTGGTGGCGGTCATGGAAAACCCTCTTGTCGACAAGAGGGATACGGATTGTACGGCGATCGATCAATCGGAGCCCGGCACTTTCCCGGGGCTGCCCTCCGCTCAATTCGGGTTGAACGGGGTGGCGTCGCGAACCTCCGTCACCTCGACAAGGCCGGTGAGCAGCCGGTCTAGCTGCCGGGAGGCGGCTCCGCGACAGAGAGGCCGGTGACGCCATGCTTCGCGATCAGCCGCCTGACGACCCCGCTCTCGATGGCGGCCATGACGAAGCTCCTGAGATAGTCGAGGGCGATGCCGGAGGCCTTGGGGGTGCCCAGCGCCTGCTGGACCGCCATGAAGCGGCCGGGGAGCATGCGCGAGCCCGGCAGCGTCTTCTCGTCCTCGATCAGCTTCGGCCTCAGACCGGCGAGAGCATCGAGCTTCTGGTCGACGAAATGCTGGTATGCGCCGTCGAAACCTTCTCCGGTGATGAGCTCGGCCTCTCGGATGTTCCGTTCGAGCCAGAGGCCATAGGCCGTGCGCGCGGCGACTGCGATGCGCCGCCCCTTCCGGTCGACCTCCGCCACGGATTGCAGGGGCGAGCCTGCCGGTACCAGATAGGTCGCTTCGATCTCGGTATAGGCAGGGGTGAAGTCGATGACTGCGGCGCGCTGCGGCTCGGCCCCGACCAGCGCGACATCCCATTCGTCGCGCTCGGCTGCATCCGCGAGCGGGCCCGGCGATGGATAGGTGACGTATTGGAGTGGCAGGCCGAGGCATTCGGCCAGGATCGCCGCCATGTCCGGCGAGACGCCGGCCGGGCCGCCATCGGCTGTGCGGCTGGAAACCAGCAGGAAGTTCGACAGGTTGATGCCCGCCCGCAGCACGCCGTGGCGCGAGAGCGCCTGGCGAACAGCTTCGGGTGGCGCCCCGATGATCGCGCCGATCCGCTTGGCTTCCTCGGTCATCGTCAGGCCGTCCGCAGAGTCTGCGCGCTGAAGCGCGTCGTGCCGGTCTTGTGGCCGAAATCGGAGGGGCGCGATGTAGGGCGGGTCAGCACGGTGTCGATAGCCTTGTCGATCGCAGGAAAGCTTGCGCGAAGGCTTGCAGCTTCCGCTTTTCCGCGCGCCACCGCAACAGCGGCCCGCCGAATCGAAAGGGGCGAGAGGGCAGTGCCGTCGCGCTCCGCGTCAGCAGCCGATCACCTTGAACTCGACCCGCCGGTCGAGCGCATCGCTGGCATCGTCCTTGCCGGTCCCGACGAGGTTTTCCCTGAAACCACGACCGGTGGCGATCATACGGCCGCGATTGTCGGGTGCGCCGGTCAGCAGCAGATCCATGACGAACTGCGCTCTCAGCGCCGAGAGCCGGTCGTTCACCTGTGGCAGGCCGGTGTGCGAGGTATGGCCGACGATCTCCAGGCAGGCGCCCTTCTGGCGCGAGCGCGTCGCGATCTGGCTCAGCCACATCGGATAGGGCTCGGTGATCTGGCGATCGTCGATGAACTGCGTCGTGCCGGGCTTGAACAGCAGCTTCACCATCAATCGGTCCGTGCCGAGGCCATAATCGATCAGGTCGCCGAAGGCATCGACCATGTCCTCGCGCCGGGCGAGCTTGCTGGCGGCGAGATAGGTCCCGATCCTGACGCGGTGCTGCTCGCCGCCCGGCAGCCTGCGCGCCGTCCGGTAGAAGGCGAGCGCCTCGCGGAAATGCTGGGTCTCATAGGCGAGGATGCCGTCATTGATCAGCGCATTGGCGGTGAGCTTCTCGACATAGCCGGGATCGATCGGGTCCCCGAGCTTCGTGCCCTGGCAGGTCTTGATATAGGCGTCCGTCGCCTGATCCTTCGCCCAGAGCGGCGAGTCCCGATAATAGGGCGTCGGCGTCGTATCGACGCCTTCGGTGCGGGCGCGCGTGACGCCCTTGGAGACGATGCTGTTGGATTTGAGATCGGCCAGCGTCAGGCAGATCCGGTAGGCGTCGCGCGGGCCGTCCGCCACGCCCTGGTTGTTCACGGCGGTGAAGGTCCCGACCAGCACCACCGGCTTGCTCGCCAGGGCTTCGCTGTCGAAGGGCAGGACGGTGAAACGCGGGTAGTTCGTCCGCACGAGCTCCATCAGGGTCGCCTGCATCGAGCGCGTCGCGGTCGATTGCGCGCCCGAGGCCGCGTCGATCAGCGGGTCGATCACCAGCTCGATCCTGTCGCCGGAGACGGCCGCCTTGGTGAAGAGATCGTCGGCCGCCTTGCGCAGCGCCTCGGCGAAGGGCGTAGGGGTTGGCGGTGGCGGCGCGGTCTGGGCGCCGGCCGATATGGTGCCCCCCAGTAAAGCCAGGGCGATCATGACGGTCTTGAAGCGGACAAAGCCTGCCATGCCTCACCTCTCCGGCTTCGGCCGGGCTTTCCCGCCGCGGCCACCCTGCATCAGCGGCATTGCCGCAATTGTTCGCGCCCCGCCGGCGTGAGATCGCCAAGCTGCGCGCGCATCAAGAGTTCGGCGCATTCGCCGGAGGCTCGCCCGCGCGGTGCGGCGTCCGGCGGGCGCAGTGTGGCACCCGGCAGGGCGACGGGCTGCGTCGATCGGTTCGGCGACAGCGAGCCGGATACACCGAGCCGCGCCGCCATGGCCTGCTCGACATTCCTGCGTTCCTCGGCGAGGCGCTGCTTTTCCGTCTCGATCGCAGCGAGCTCCGATTCCCGGCGGGCGAGTTCGTCGGCGAGACGCGCGCGCTCCGCCTTGTCCTGCGTGCGCGACGGGGGTGGGGCAGGGGCGATGGCGACAGGCGCTGAGCCCGGAGCCGGCGCGGGCGGCGGGATGCCGACCGCATCGCCGATATCCTTGCGGGCGAGATCGTCGGCGGCCTGCCGGCGCCCCTGTTCCGCCCGCTCCAGGCGCTGGAGCAGCGCACGTTCGCGCTCGGCGAATTCGCGTATGAGTTTCTCACGATCGCTCGAGACCAAGGAGCGGCGTTCGAGCAGATCGAGCCGCGTGCGGGCATCGATGACGAAGAAGCTCTGGGGATAGCGCTTGATGAAGGCCTGCAAGGCGGTGGTGTCGTCGCTGGCGCGGATCCGGCGCCAGACATCGGCGTCGGTCTCCTCGCGGTTGAGATAGAAATCGCCGAGCAGGGAGAGCGAGAGTTCCGGCGTCTGCTTGCCGGCGGTCGTGTCGTAGACGCTCTTCTGCACGCGGCGGAACAGCGCCGCCACTTCCAGGCCGGGCTGGTCGATCTCGCGCACCAAAGCGGCGGTGAAGGGGCTGTTGCGGCCGGCCCCGTCGGCGGCGACATCGTTCGCCTGCGTGGCATAGGCGATGACCATGCCCTGCGCGCGCTGGACCGGGGCGAGGCCTGAGCCGACGGAGAAGCCGCGGGTCGCCTGCCGCTTGGCGAGCAAGCCGACGAACGGGTTGTTGCGGCAGGCGTCGAGCACCATGATCTTGACGCCCTTGGCATAGTTCAGGGCGGTGACGACATCGTTGAGCCGCGTCGTCTCGTACTGGACGCCGACCTCGTCCTCGATCTTGGCCTCTACGGGCACGAGATAGTTCTCGCCGTTGAACTGGAAGCCGTGGCCGGCGAAATAGAACATCGCGGCGTCGGCATCCTGCGCCAGCCGGGCGAAGCGCGTCAGCGCCGCATCCATGCCGCGCTTGTCGAGATCGATGCCGTCGACCACCTCGAAGCCGACCTTGCGCAGGGCGGTGACCATGTCGCGCGCGTCGTTCACGGTGTTCGGCAGCGCCGGCGCATTGCGATAGCTGGAATTGCCGATGACGAGCGCCACGCGGCGATCGGGCGGCGTCTCGGCCAGGGCAAGGCCGGACCAGAGCATGAGGAGCAGGCCGCAGAGTCTGGCGACGAGGGTCATGGGTGCATCCTGGAGGCTGCTCGCAGCCTCTACGTCATGCTAATGCATGATCCCGGCCATCTCCAGAACAAAGCATAGTCCTCATCGAAAAGGGACGGCGTTTTGCTTGAAGGCTGCAATCGTCGCTGATAGCCTTCGGCCTATCTTCTCGCGAAAGGAAGACGCTGATGCTTCGCCTCGCGCCGGCGCTTCTGCTGTTGGGGTTGGCCGTGGCGCTCCCATTCGCGGGCGCATCGGCGCAGGATCGCGCCCGGCAGCGCAGCCCGGCCCCTGCAGCCGCCCGTCTCTCCTTCGTCGGTCTCGCCGACAAGGCGCAGGTTCCAGCCAAGCTCACGGTGCGGTTCGCGATCTCAGGCATGGAGGTCGTGCCGGCCGGGCAGGCGATGCGCAATGCCGGGCATCACCACCTGCTGATCGATACCGAATTGCCGCCGCTCGACCAGCCGATCCCCAGCGATTTCAACCATATCCATTTCGGGGGTGGCCAGACCGAGGCCGAGATTGCACTCACGCCTGGCAAGCACACGCTGCAACTGCTCTTCGCCGACCACAACCATGTGCCGCATGATCCGCCGGTGGTGTCGGAGCGCATCACGGTCGAGGTCTCGACGGCGCCTGAGAAACCACGCTCAGTCGCCGCGCCCGGCGCCCGTGTCTTCTTCATCGATCTGCAGGACGGGGCGACGATCCCCAGCCGCGCCAAGATCCGCTTCGGGGCGGAGGGCATATCGGTGACGCCGGCCGGAACCACCAGCGCGAACGGCGGGCACCATCATCTCCTCGTCGATACCGAACTGCCGGCGCTGGACCGCGAGATTCCCAGCGACTTCAACCATCTGCATTTCGGGCGCGGGCAAACCGAGGTCGAACTCTCGCTGCCGCCCGGCGATCACACGCTGCAATTGCTGATGGGCGATCACGAGCATGTGCCACATGATCCGCCGGTGGTGTCCCCGCGCATCCGGGTCCGCGTCGTCGGGGACGCGCAGGCTTCGGTCGCTGCGCCTCCACCGCCGCATGCCCATGGCCCCGACCGCGCCCGCACGGCGTCGCCCAACGATGCCGCGGTCTATTTCGTCTATCCGCGGGATGGCGACCGGATCTACCCGACGTCGACGATCCGCTTCGGCCTGCGCAACATGGGCGTGGCGCCGGCCGGCGTCGCCAAGCCGAATACCGGCCATCACCATCTGCTGGTCGATGCCGGGCCGCCCTCGTTCGACGAGCCGATCCCGGCCGATCTCAACCATATCCATCTCGGCGGCGGCCAGACCGAATACAAGCTGACGCTGCCGAACGGGCGGCACACGCTGCAGCTCCTGCTCGCCGACGAGAACCATCTGCCGCACGACCCGCCGGTGATCTCGGAGCGCATCACGGTGACCGTGGTACCGGGCGGCCCGAACGCGAGGAGGCGCAGGTGATGTCGGGAATCCGCATCGCAGCCGCCGGCCTTGTTGCGCTGATGGCCTGGCAGGGGCTCGTTTCAGAAGTCGCGGCGCAGACCGCCACGCGCCAGCCGGCTCCGCCGGGCGCGCAAGTCTATTTCCACTATCCGATCGATGGCTTGAGCGTTCCCGAGCGCTTCACCGTGCGGATCGGCCTGCGCGGCATGGGCGTCGCGCCGGCAGGCGTCAATCACGCCCGGACCGGGCATCATCATCTGCTGATCGATACCGATCCCGGCCCGCCGGACCAGCCGATCCCGTCCGACTACAACAACATCCATCTCGGCAACGGGCAGACGGAAGTGGTGGTGACGCTGCCCAAGGGCCGGCACACGCTGCAATTGCTGCTCGGCGACTACAATCATACGCCGCATAATCCGCCCGTGATGTCGCCGAAGATCACGGTCAGTGTCCGCTAGCTGAAGGATACCGTCTGCCGATGGCTTGGTTGCGCGTTCTGGTCACTGCGATCGTGCTGCAGGGATTGTCGGGTCTGCCCGGCTTTGCCCAGCAGCCGGGCGAGCCTGCGCGCGTCGCCCTCGTCATTGCCAACGAAGCCTATCCGGAGGCGCCGATCGCCGGCACCGCCCAACTGGGCCGCGCCGTCGCCGAGACCTTGAGCGCCGGCGGCTTCGATGTCGTCGCGGTCGAGAATGCCGACCGCAATGCCTTGCGGCAGGCGATCGCCGGCTTTGCCAGCAAGCTCCGGCGCGGGGCGCAGGTCGTCGTCTTCTACAGCGGCCACGCGATCCAGCAGCGGAACCGCAATTTCCTGGTCTCGACGCAGAACGGCGCTGAGGGGGCGGTCGATCTCGACGAGATCATCGATCCACTGATCGTCGCCCGGCCGGCGAGCGCCCTGGTGTTTCTGAATGCTGGCGGCGACAATCCCTGGCAGGGTAAGGCGAAGGGTCTGCTCCCGCTCGAGCCGATGGAAGGCATCGCCGTGCTGTTCCCGACGGCGCCGGGCAAGACGCTGCCGGGCGGCCCCGACCGCGCGGTCGCCGCCTGGCTGAAGGCGATCCGGACGCCGGGGCTGGACATGACGCAGGCGCTGAAGCAGGTGCGGGACACGGTTTCGCGCGAAACCCGGCGAAGCCAGCAGGTCTGGCTCTCGGCGGAGCCATCCAAAGGGCTCGTGGTCACGCCGGTCACCCGGCCGGTCGCCGTCGCGCAGGGCAGCCGTGCCGTCATTCCGCCGCCCCAGACACCGGGCGCGACCCAGGACTCGGCCTATGATCTCGCTTTCTGGGAATCGATCCGCAACAGCCGCAGCGCAGCCGAGTACCGTGCCTATCTCGATGCCTATCCGAACGGGCGGTTCGCCTCGCTCGCCCGCACGCGCGAGCAGGAATATCGGGCCGGCCCGACTGCGCCTGCTGCCCCTCCCGCCGTTGCTGCAGTGGCGACGCCGCCCGCCGCTTCCCAGCCGGTCGCCGGCGCACCGCAGCGCGATTGCGCGGGCTGTCCCGAACTGGTCGCGATCCCCGCAGGTAGCTTCCAGATGGGCTCGAACGATCTCTACGAATTCGAGAAGCCGGTGCATCCGGTGACTATCCGCGGCTTCCTGCTCGGGGTGCGGGAGGTGACGTTCGAGGAATGGGATCTCTGCATCGACCAGGGCGGCTGCAACTACCGGCCTGACGATCGCGGGCTCGGCCGCGGCAAGCGACCGGTCACCGATATCCACTGGAACGATGCCAATGCCTATCTCGCCTGGCTCTCGGCCCGGAGCGGAAAACCCTATCGCCTGCCGACCGAGAGCGAATGGGAATACGCCGCGCGCGCCGGTACCACGACGACCTATCCCTGGGGCCAGGCCCTGGTGAAGGACCGCGCGAACTGCCTCGGCTGCAACGACCAGAAGCGCGGCAGCGCCGTTGCGGCCGGCCAGTTCCCCGCCAATGCCTTCGGGCTCTACGACATGGCCGGCAATGCCGCCGAATGGGTCGCCGATTGCTGGAGCGAGAATTATCGCAGCGCGCCCCGCGACGGCAGCGCCTATACGGTCGGGGGTTGCCGCGAGCGGGTGTTGCGCGGCGGCTCGTTCAACAACGATCCGCGCTATCTGCGGTCCGCCGCGCGCTTCAAATACGAAGCCGACGTGCGCTTCTACACCAATGGTTTTCGCGTCGCGCGGGACCGATAGACCAATCATTCCTCCCTGAATTGCAGGGGCGGCATGCGTGCCGCCTGCCTTGAAGCGCGTGCCTTTCCGCCGGCAATACAGACCGGGAATCAATCAGGAAGGGGAGGCCCGCATGGCCAAGGAATTCACCGGCAAGCGCGTGATCGTGATGGGCGGCAGCCGCGGCATCGGCCGTTCGATCGCACTCGGCTTCGCCGCGGGCGGGGCGGCCGTCTCGATCTGCGCACGCAGTGCCGGGCCGCTTGAAGCGACGCGCCAGGAGATCGAGGCGCACGGCGTCACCGCCCATGCGGGAAGCGTCGATCTCGCCGATGCCGGCCAGATCGAGGCCTATGTGCCTGAGGCCGTGAAGGCGCTGGGCGGGCTCGACATCCTCGTCAACAATGCGTCGGGCTTCGGCCAGAGCGATGACGAGGACGGCTGGGCGGCCTCGCTCAGCGTCGACATGATGGCCGTGGTGCGCGGCAGCCATGCGGCCATCCCGCATCTCCAGCCGGGTTCGTCGATCGTGAACATCTCGTCGATCTCGGCCCTGCGCGCGTCCTCGCGCTCGGCGCCCTATGGCGCGATCAAGGCTGCGGTGATGCATTACACCGGCAGCCAGGCCAAGATGCTGGCGCGCAAGGGCATCCGCGTGAACTGCGTCGCGCCGGGCTCGATCGAGTTTCCCGGCGGCTCATGGGAAAACCGGAAGACCTCCAATCCCGAGCTCTACAATGCGACGCTGGTGAACATTCCCTTCGGGCGAATGGGCAGGCCTGAGGAGATCGCCGAGGTCGTGCTCTTCCTGGCTTCGGCCAAGGCGAGCTGGGTCACCGGTCAGAGCATCGTCGTCGATGGCGGGCAGCTCGTCGGCCCCTGAGTCCGGTCAGAGCCGCAAGCCGCCATCCACCGCGATTTCGGCGCCGTTGATATAGCTGCCTTCGGGCGAGCAGAGCAGCAGCGCGATGCCCGCACAATCCTCGGGGCTGCCGATCCGGCCCAAGGGGATGCGGGCGAGGACCTGCTGCTCCCGTCCGGGCTGGGCCAGCACGGCGCGGTTGCGCTCGGTCAGGATCGCGCCGGGCTTGACGATATTGAAGGTGACGTCCGGCGCCTGCGTGGTGCGGGCGAGGTTCAGGATCATGTTGGTCTGCGCGGCCTTGGTGGCGGCGTAATAGAGATGCGTCGGATTGGGGCGTGCTTCCTGCACGCTGCCGATCGCGATCACCCGGCCGAAGCCGCGCGACAGCATCCCCGGCAGGAAAGCCTGCAACAGCCTGACGGTGGCGTGGAGATTGATCTGCGTCTGGGCGGCCATCGCTGCTTCCGAGACCGCGTCCCAGGTTTCCAGCATCTCGACTGAGGCGCAGAGCACGAGGATATCGGGCTCGGTGCCCTTTGCCATGAGCTGCCCTGCCATCGTCGCGGGGGCGGCCGGCTCGGCGAGGTCGGCGATCAGGGCCGTGGCCGCGTGGTTTTGCGCCCGCAGGTCGGCGACCGCCGCGTCGGCGGCGGCGGCGTCCCGGTCATGGATGATGGCATGCGCGCCGGCATCCGCGAGGCGCGCCGCGATCGCCAGCCCAATGCCGCGCGCCGCGCCGGTGACGAGCGCGACGCGCCCCGAAAGCGGGCTTGTCATCAGCCGAGCAGTGGTTTCACGCGCGCCGTCGCATCGTCCATCGCCTGCTGCGCCGGCTTGCGGCCGAGCACGGCGGCCTGCGTTTCCTCGATGAAGATGTCATGGGCGCGGGCCTGCTCGTCGAAGGCCGGCAGATGGATGCGCGAAGCCTTGAGCGCGGCCGCCTCGTCGGCGGCATAGGGCATCGCCGCCTTCAGCTTCTCGTCGGCATAGGTCGAGATGCGCACCGGACCGTTGCCGTTCAGCGCCATGGCGGTCGTGCCGGCCTTCGAGGACAGCGCGCGGATGAACTCCCAGCTCAGCGGCTTCTGCCTGGCGTTCTTCGGGATCATCAGCGCCCAGAACTCGGTCGTCGGGGCGAAGGCGACCTTACCCACGAGATCGGCGGCCATCGGCGGCAGCAGCGATTTGAACCGCCCGCCATACTTGCCCTTGGACGGGTCGTTATAGGTGACGAGCCTGGCGAAGGGGTTGATCGTCATCGCCGCCCGGCCCTGCTGCATCCAGGTGGTAATCTCCTCGTTGTTCACCGTTGCGAAATTCCGCGGCAGCACGCCGGCCTTGTAGAAATCGGCGAGCAGGGCGAGCGTCTTCACCATCGGCGGCTCGGCCGCGACGATCTTGCCGTCGGTCGTCATGTAGTCGCCGCCGAGGCAGCGGGCGAGCGTCAGGAAGTTCGAGGCGAAGACGGCGGTGAAGGCGAGGCCGTAGACCTGCGTGCCGTCCTCGCGCTTGAAGGTAAGCTTGCGGGCGAGTTCCGCCAGCTCCTCGAACGTCGTCGGCAGCTTGGTGACGCCGCGCTCTTCCAGCAGGGCCTCGTTATAGATCAGGGCATTGGTCGCGTGGCGAACCGGGATACCGTGCAGGGCATCGCCGACCTTGAGCGGGGCGAGCAGGCCCGGCGCGAAATCGTCGAAGGCCTCGATCGGCGCCTGCTTCATCAGCGCGTCGAGCGGCTCGAAGAGCTGGAGATTGCGCGGCACCGCGCGGCCATTGACGAGATAGGCGACGTCGATCGAGGTCTCCGACAGCGAAGCCTCGCGCAGCAGCCGCTCATGAACCGCGTTGACATCGCCGAACGTGACCCAGTTCACATTGGCGTCGTTCGCCTTGCGGAAGGCTTCGGTGGCGTCGCCGCCGGGACCGGTCGTCGCGGCACTCTGGTGGACGCGGTGACCGAGCGCGGTCAGCGTCTTCGCCTGGGCGAAGGCGGCGCGCGGGAGAAGCGCCGCGGCGGCTGCGGTGCCGGCGAGCGCACCGAACCGGCGGCGCGAGATGCGGGATGTCATCGATTGTCCTCCGGTGCTCGTTTTCGGGCGTGGTGCGCCGCTTTCTCGATCGTCAGGCCGGCAGCAGCGGCTGTACGCGCTTGACCAGCGAGGCCATCGCCTCTTCCGGCGTCTTCATGCCGAGCACGGCGGCTTCGGCTTCTTCCTTGAACAGATCGCCGGCGCGGGCGGCCTCGTCGAAGGCCGGCATCGGGACGCGCGCGACCTTGAGCACCTTCAATTCCTCGGCGGCGTAAGGCACGGACCCGGCGAAGCCCTGATCGGCATAGGTCGAGACGCGGACCGGGCCGTTGCCGTTGAGGGCGGCCTTCAGCGTCGCCTCCTTGGAGGTCATCGCCTTGATGAAGCTCCAGGCGAGGTCCTTGCGCTTGGCATTCTTCGGGATGACCATGCCCCAGAACTCGACCTTGGCCGGGGCTGCAGCGTATTTGCCGGCGAGCGTCTTCGAGGCGGGCACCGCGATCGTCTTGATCTTGCCGGGGAATTTCGACTTCTGCGGGTCGTTGTAGATGCGGTTGCGGCCCATGCTCTGCAGGCTCATCGCGGCGCGGCCCTGCTGCATCCAGACATTGACGTCTTCGGGCGAGAGCGTCGCGAAGTTGCGCGGGAAGGCATTGGCCTGGAAAAGCTCGCGCAAGGTGCGGATCGCGTTCAGCATCGGCGGCTGGTCGGCGACGCATTTGAAGTCCGGCGTGATGAAATCGCCGTCCCAGGCGCGGGCGAGGTCGATCACGTTGGGATAGGTCGCGCCCGGCGTGCACAACCCGACGACCTGTGTGCCATCGGCGCGGCGATAGCTGCAGGCCTTGGCGATCTCGATCATCTCCTCGATCGTCGCGGGCGGCTTGGAGAAGCCCTTCTCGGCCAGAATCTCCTCGTTGTAGTGCAGGCCGGAGGAGGCGTGGCGGAACGGGATCGCGAGCTGCTTGCCACCGACCTTCATGCCCTCGATCAGGCCGGGGAAGATATCGGCGATGTCCTCGACCGGATCCTTCTTCAGATAGTCGTCGAGCGCCTCGAACAGGGTCGCGGCGCGCGGCACGACCTGCGTGTTGACGACGAAACCGACATCGACGGAGGTCTCGCCGAGGCTCGCCTCGCGGAACAGGCGCTCCTGCAGCGGCCCGGTGTCGAACGTCGTCCACTGGACGGTGACGCCGTTCTTCTGCGCCCAGTCCTTGGTGATGTCGCCGCCCTGCGCGCCGGTCGCGACCGTCTGCATGACGCGATGGGTGAAGACGTTGAAAGGCCCGCTCTGCGCCTGCGCCGTGTGGCCCAGCCCGGCGAAGCTCAGTCCGAGGATGCCGGCGCCGAACTGCCTACGGTCGAGTGTCGCCCCTTGACTCATGATGATCCTCCCTATGGCTCGCGAGTTCCGCGATGGCGGCTTCTGCCGCTTCGAAATGCTTGTTCATGGCGGCGGAAGCCGCGGCGGCATCGCCCGCGCGGATGGCGTCCACGACAAGGACATGGCGCTTGAACGTGCGCTGCCAGTCCTCGGGACCGCGCGCCTCGCGCGAGTTGAAAATCTCCATCACCTCGCGGATGACGGGGCGCAGGCCGCGGAGCTGGAAATCGAGCAGGCGGTTGCCAGAGGAGGCTGCGACCGCTTCGTGAAAATCGAGATCGGCCTCGATCCAGAGCGGCACATGACCCAGCGCATCCTCCATCCGGGCGAGGATGAGATCGAGCTTCTCGATATCCTCGTCCGTACGCCGTTCGGCGCTATGCGCCGCGATCGGCGGCTCCAGGATGCGGCGCAGTTCGACGGCTTCGGTCAGGCCGTTGGCACGGCCGCGCACGGCGAAACGATAGAACCGGTCGAGCGGCGCGGCATCGAGCGCCTGCACCCGCGTCGGCTTGCCCTGCTGGATATGGACGACGCCCATGGCCGCGAGCTGGCGGATGGCCTCGCGCGCGATCGGCTTGCTGACGCCGAAGGAGGCGGCGATGCGCGCTTCCGACGGCAGGAAATCGCCCGGCTTCAAACGCCCCTCATGGATCGCCTGCGTGATGCGCTGGATCACGGCATCGCCGAGGCGCATCGGCACGACATCGCCGCCCGCGAACGGGTCGTCGGCATCCAGCACGGAACGGGCGATATCGCTCATCAATTTCCTCCGGCGGGGATCATTGACAGATGCCGCGTTCCTTGGCAACTGTTCAACCTATCAGATAAGCAAGTGTCGTTCAGCCACGCGCCTCGGGAGGGCCATGCCGCATGTCGGCCAGCCGCATCGCCAAAATAGATGTTCATCCGCTGCGGGCGACGCTGCCCAAGGTCCAGCGGACCTCGCAGGGCGACTACCCGGCGATCGAGATCGTCGTCGTGGAGGTCGAGACCGAGGACGGCACGATCGGTTTCGGCGAGGGATTGTGCCGGCGCGGCGCGGCCGGCTATGCGCGCTTCATCGAGGAAGCGCTGGTGTCCCGGCTGATCGGGCGCGATGCCGCCGACCGGCGCGCGCTCTGGAAGGCGATGCGGGCGGCGCTCTCGGGCCGGCCCGGCGGGCAGGTCGTTGAAGCCATCGCGGCCGTCGACATCGCGCTCTGGGACATCGCGGGGAAACAGGCGGGGCAGCCGGTCCACAAGCTGCTCGGCGGCATGGGGCGCACGGAGGTCGCGGCCTATGCCTCCTCGATCAACTGGCTCGACGACGCCACGGTCGAGGCCGAGGTGGCGGCGGCGCTGAAGGCCGGCTTCCGCGAAATCAAGGTCAAGCTCGGCCATCCCCTGCGTGATGCCATCGCCCGCGCGAAGCTGATCCGCCGGCTCGCCGGTGACGAGATCGCGCTCTATGTCGATGCGAACTGGGCCTATGACGTCGACGACGCGATGATCGTCGGCCGCGCGCTGGCTGATCTCGGCTACGGCTTCTTCGAGGAGCCGATCGCGCCGCATGACCGTGAAGGCTATCGCCGTCTTGCGCAGCATCTGCCGATACGGCTTGCGGCCGGCGAGAGCGATTTCGTCGCGGGCGAGGCGCTGACCATGCTGCAGGACCGCTCGCTCGGGCTGATCCAGCCGGACGTGACACGCTCCGGCGGCATCACCGAGACCTGGCGCATCGCCGAGCTCGCTGCGGCCTTCAACACGGCCTATGCGCCGCATGTCGGCTGGTCGGGCGCGATCTGCGTTGCCGCGAGCCTGCAGCTCGCCGCAGCGGCGGAGAGCTTCCGTACCTTCGAATGCATGGTCTACGAGAACCCGCTGCGCGACGCCTTCACGCAGCCGCTCGTCGGCGAGGGCTCGCAGCTCGTCGACGGCAAGCTCGCGATCCCACAGGGGCCGGGCCTTGGCATCGAGATCGACCGCGAGGCGCTGAAGCGCTTCAGGATCGCCTGATGAGCGCCCGTACGCCTTTCTCGGCGATCGCGCTCGTCACCCCGGTTCAGCTCATGATCGGCGGCATCATCTTCGTGCCGGCGCTCTATGTCTTCTGGCTGAGCCTCAACCAGTCCTCCTTCGGACAGGCGGCGACGTTCGTCGGCCTCGCCAATTACGCGAAGGTGCTGAGCGATCCGTATTTCTGGAAGGCGCTGCTCAACACCGTCATCGTCGTCGCCGTCGTGGTGCATGTCGAACTGCTGATCGGGCTCGGCATGGCCCTGTTCTTCGCCTCCGGCGTGCCGTTGCGCGCGCTGCTGCTCGCGATCGTGCTCGCGCCCTATGCCGTCAGCGAAGTCTCGGCGGTGGTTATGTGGCGCTACCTGTTCGAGCCCGATGTCGGGATGATGAGCCGGCTGCTGATGACGCTGGGCCTGCCGCCGATCGAATGGGCGGTGAACCCCAGCCATGGCCTCGCCATGGTCAGCCTGCTCTCGATCTGGCTGCACCTGCCGTTCTCGTTCATCATCCTCTACGCGGCGCGGCTTTCGATCCCCAGCGATCTCTATGAGGCCGCCTCGATCGACGGTGCCTCGGCCTGGACTTCGTTCCGCCGGATCACGCTGCCGCTGCTGATGCCGGCGCTGCTGATCGCCGCCCTGTTCCGCTACATCTTCGCCTTCCGGCTGTTCTCGGAGGTCTGGCTGATGACTGGCGGCGGGCCGGCGCGCTCGACCGAGGTGATGGCGGTCTATCTCTATCTCGAGGCTTTCCGCTACAACGCCTTCGGCTCTGCCGCCGCTACCGGCTGGCTGCTGGTGCTCGCCTCGCTCCTGCTCGCGCTGTTCTACCTGCGCCGGCTCTACAAGGAGATGTTCGCGCGTGCCTAAGCTGCTCCGCCATCTTCTGAAGCTCGTCGGTGTGCTGGCGGTCGTCGCCTGGTCACTGGTGCCGATCGGGCTGATCGCGATGTCCTCCTTCAAGGCCGACCGCGACATCTTCTCGACCACCGGCACCTTCTCCTTCGCGCCAACGCTGGCGAACTACCAGGCGCTATGGAGCCGCTGGGGCGACTTCTTCTTCGGCCTGTGGAACAGCTTCCTCGTCACGGTCGGGGCGACGGTGCTGGCCGTCGGCGTCTCGCTGCTCGCCGGCTTCGCCTATTCGCGCTTCGCCTCGAAGGGCCTGCAGGCCTCGGCCTTCTTCCTGATCTTCATCCGCCTGATCCCGCCGATCGTGATCACGCTGCCGCTCTTCCCGGTGGTGAACTGGCTGGGCTTGAACGACACGCATTTCGTGCTGATCGTGCTCTACGCCACCTTCTTCGTCTCGCTGGGCACGGTGGTGATGCGAACCTTCATCGACCAGATCCCGCGCGAGCTCGACGAGGCCGCGATGATGGACGGTGCCTCGCAGTTCCAGATCATCATGCGCGTGATCCTGCCGATGGCGGCGCAGGGCATGCTCGCGGTCTCAGTCTTCGTCATCGTCTATGCCTGGAACGAGTTCCTCTTCGCCTTCATCTTCACCACGACCAAGGCCAAGACAGCGCCGCTGGTGATCTCCGAGATGATCGGCGCCGTCGAGGGCGTCGAATGGGGCGTGCTTTTCGCAGCCTCCACCGTGCAGCTCGTGCCGGTGCTCGCCTTCGTCATCCTCATGCAGAAGCATCTCGTGGCGGGCCTCACCGCCGGCGCGGTGAAGGGATAAGCCATGACCCAGCTCGACGACCTCAGGCGCGCGATCCGCGAGAGCGACCCTGCCTTAAGCCGCTTCGACCCGCTGCCGCGCATCATCTGCCTCGACGATTTCGACCGCGGCATGTGCGGCTGGACCCAGCTCGTCGGCAATTACGAGGATACGCTGGACGCGATGCTGCCGGGCTATGCCCAGCACAGCCATGCCATGCTCTCGACCCTGCCGAACTGGGATTTCGGCTCGCATGGCGGCGTCGACGGCTCCTATGCGCTGAAGATCGCGACCCGGCCGAAGAAAGGCGCGCAGAATGTCGCGATCAAGCGCCTGACCTTCCGCAAGGCCGGACCGATCCGGCTGGAGGCCTATTTCACCTTCAAGCCGGAGGCGACGGAGCTCGCGCTCTCGGAGACCGATATCCGCTCCTTCGGCTTCCTCTACGATCTCCAGATCGGCGATACCTCGGGGCCGGGCGACCGGGTGATGCCGCATCTGCGCTTCCTCAATGCGCAGGACGGCCAGCACATCCAGAAATGGCAGTTCAAGCGCAAGACGACGCCGATCAAGCCGATCGGCACCGCCGGCAAGACGATCACGCATTACCACCTCGCGCCCGATGACTGGGAGGATCTGCCGGGCGGCGAGCAAAGGCTCTGCTACAACGAGATCCCGACCAAGGTGAACTGGCACTATCTGCGCTTCGATTTCGACCTCGCCGCGATGCAGGCGACACGGTTTCAGGTCAATGACCGGGTCTTCGCCATGGATGGCTATGACTGCATCCGCATCCCCGCGATGAAGAATCTGTGGTGCATGCTGAACCTCGCCTTCTTCGCGGAGACGGATACCGACAAGCGCGCCTTCGCCTATCTCGACTCCGTCTGCCTGTCGGGGGATTTCTGATGCTGCCCGAGAACCTCACCGCCGTCGTTGCCCGCAACGAAAGCTGGACGGCTGAAAGCGCGACCGAGCCTTACGAGGCCGGCTGGGCGAAGGAGGCGATCGTCTTCGTGCGCGCGCTGAAGGCGCCGACAGGCCCGTTGCCGAAGGCGCGGATCGAGATCTCGGCCGATGGCCTGCACTGGTGCGCCGAGGGCTCGGAATTCGACCTGCCGGCCGCGAGGGACGCCGTCACGTTCCAACGGGTCAGCCATTTCGGCAATTTCCTGCGCGTCGCCGCGTCGCTGCCCGATGGCGCCGAGATCACCGTGCTGGTGACGCTTCACCTGAAGGCGTGATCCGCCGATAGGGCCATGGGCACAATCCGACCGGCGTCACGATGAGCCTGGCGCGGCGCAAGCGGCTGCGCGGCCCGTCTTCGGCCGAGCGCGGCGAGATCAACCGGCCGGTGACGATCGGGGTGCGATCGTCTCGCCCGACGATCTCCTGATCGGCGACGATGACGGGCTGGTTGCGCTGACGCCGGCATCGATCCGCGCCCGCATCGCCGATGCCGAAGCCCGGCTGGTGCTGGAGGCGAAATGGGAGGCGGCCCTGACGGCCGGAGAGACGGCGGAGGCCGTCTTCGGCCTGAAAGCGCCGTAGGGCCGGGCCGTCCGACAGGACGCGCGATGACCCAGTGCTTGCTTGATTTTCACGGAAGCGGGTCGTCATCCCGGACAAGTCCCGGGATGACGACGTGGTTCCATATAAAATCAGCAGCCTCTAGGCGACGGCCGCGACCGCTGTTTCATTGGCCTTGTCCTGCCCTTCGAAGCTTGCCATCGCCGCGGCGACGCCGCCGCTGCGATGCGGCACGCCGGCGGCCGACAGGCCGAGCTCGACGCCCGACAGCGCGCCGAGCAGGCTGAGTTCGTTGCATTCGCCGAGATGGCCGATGCGGAAGACCTTGCCGGCGACCTTGCCGAGGCCAGAGCCGAGCGAGATGTTGTATTTCTCCAGCGCGATCTTGCGGAAGCGGTCGGCGTCATGGCTCGGCGGCATGAGCACGGCGGTCAGGACCGGCGAATATTCGTCCGGGTTCTGGCAGAGCACTTCGAGCCCCCACGCCTTGACGGCGGCGCGGCAGGCCGCGGCCAGGCGCTGGTGGCGGGTGAAGACGTTGTCGAGCCCTTCCTCCTGCAGCATCGCGAGCGCTTCCTTCAGGCCGTAGAGCAGGTTCGTCGCGGGCGTGTAGGGGAAGAATCCGCTGGCGTTGATCTTCACCATCTCCTGCCAGTCCCAGTAGGAACGCGGCAGCTTGTTGGTCTTCGACGCCGCGAGGGCCTTTTCGGAGATCGCGTTAAAGCTCAGCCCGGGCGGCAGCATCAAACCCTTCTGCGAGCCGGAGACGGTGACGTCGACCCGCCATTCGTCGTGGCGGTAGTCGACCGAGGCAAGCGACGAGATCGTATCGACCATGAACAGGGCGGGGTGGCCGGCGGCGTCGATGGCCTTGCGGATCTCGGCGACACGACTGGTCGCGCCGGTCGAGGTCTCGTTATGGACGACCATCACCGCCTTGATCGCGTGGGCCTTGTCCTCGGCGAGCCTGGCCTCGATCGCGGCCGGATCGGCGCCATGACGCCAGTCGCCCGGGATGAACTCGACCGTGATGCCGAAGCGCGTGGCGATCTGCTTCCAGAGTGTCGCGAAATGCCCGGTCTCGGCCATCAGCACGGTATCGCCGGGGGAGAGGGTGTTGGTGATCGCCGCCTCCCAGGCACCTGTGCCGGAGGAGGGGTAGATCACAACCGGCTGGCTGGTCTTGAAGACGGCCTTGGAGCCTTCGAGGACCTCCTTGCCGAGCGCGCCGAACTCGGCGCTGCGATGGTCGATGATCGGCATCGCGATCGCACGCAGGATGCGGTCAGGGATCGGGCTCGGGCCGGGAATATGTAGGAAATGACGACCCTGCATGACGTTGTTATCCTCCCTTCGGCGCGCGGTGCGCCGTCACCTCACGTCATTTTGCATTCATTCTTTAGAAGATCAAGCTTGTCATGTAATTCATATGGGCAGATAGCAGGGCTCGACAGTGGGTCTGCGTCAGCTTAGCTGGAGATCATGAGCGAGACATCCATGAATGCAGATGAGGGCCGGAGTCGGGAGGCGGTGGAGGCTGCCAGATCGTCTGGGACGCTTCATGGCGAATTGCTGGCGGCGCTGCGCGATTTTATCGTCGAGGGGCATCTTGAGGATGGTGTGCGTATCCCCGAGCGCGCGCTGTGCGAGCGCTTCAGCATCTCGCGGACGCCATTGCGCGAGGCGCTGAAGGTTCTCGCTGCGGAGGGCTTGATCGAGCTTCTTCCCAACCGCGGCGCGCGCGTGCGCGAGCTGAGCGCCGCCGATCTGCGCGAGCTTTTCGATGTCATGGGCGGACTGGAATCGCTGGCCGGGCGCCTGGCCTGCGAGCGCATAACCGACGCTGAAATCGCCGAGATCGAGCGGGTTCATCATGAAATGTACCATTTCTACCTGCGTCGGGACGTGCACGGCTATTTCCGCTGCAACCAGGCCATCCACCAGATGATCGTGGCGGCCGCGGGCAACACGCTGCTGGCGTCGACCTATGCCGGCTTGGCCGGTCGCATCCGGCGCGTCCGGTACGCCGCCAACCTGGCGAAGGACCGCGACAGGCTGAGCGAGGCGATGCGCGAGCATGAGGCGATCCTGGATGCGCTGCGCCGCCGTGCGGGCAGCGAGTTGAGCGACATCCTGTTCCTGCATCTCAGGAACAAGCTGAAGGCGGCCCAGCCGGCGGCCTGAGCGCAGGCGGCCTCGGAATTGATGATGCCTGCGATCGCGAGGCTGAGGGCGGAGCAGGGAATGTTTCGTTCTCAATTCTACGGGTTCCATCTTTTAGATTGAATGCAAAATTTTTTGGTCTAGGGTCGCTCCCATGGCGCCGTCAGAGCGCGATGAAGGGAGAGAAAGACCATGAAGCAGCATTGGCTCGCCGCTACCCTGTCGCTCGGCGCCATCGCGCCCGCCTCCGCCTGGGAGCCGACGAAACCGGTCGAGATCGTCGTGCCGTTCTCGGCAGGCGGCGCCTCCGACCAGATGGCGCGGACGATCCAGGGCATCATCCAGAAGCATCAGCTCACCAAGCAGCCGATCATCGTTGTCAACAAGCCGGCCGCCGGCGGCGCCGAAGGCATGCTCGACATCCAGAAGTCGGCCGGCGACCCGCACAAGCTGATCACCACTTCGAGCGGCATCTTCATGACGCCGATGGCGACCAAGCTGGCGCTGAACTGGACCGACTACACTCCGGTCGCGATGCTGGCGCAGGATTCCTTCCTGCTCTGGGTCAATGCCAAATCGCCCTACAAGAACGCCGGCGACCTGATGGCGGCTGCCAAAGCGGCGAGCCCACCGATGAAGATCGGCGGTACCTCCTCCAAGCGTGAGGACAACCTTCTCGTCTTCGCCATGGAGAAGCAGGGCGGCACCAAGTTCGCCTATATCCCCTACACCTCCGGCGGCCAGGCCTCGACGCAGTTGTCGGGCGGGCATGTCGAGGCCACCACCAATAATCCGGCCGAGGACCTCGCCAACTGGCGCGGCGGTGCCACCCGCCCGCTCTGCGTCTTCGCCGAGCAGAAGATGGTCTATAGCGAGAAGGTCGCGGACGGGCAGTCCTGGGCCGACATCCCGACCTGCGCTTCGCAGGGGCTGAATGTCAGCTACCAGATGCTGCGCGGCATGTTCATGCCCGGCAAGGTCACGAAGGAACAGCAGGCCTTCTATGTCGACATGTTCAAGAAGGTCTCCGAGACGCCGGAATGGAAAGAGTACCTCGCCCGCAACGCGCTGGCGGCGGATTACCGCGATGGCGATGCCTTCGTCTCCTTCCTGAAGGCGGATGAGGCGAAGCACGAGAAGCTGATGACCGAAGCCGGCTTCATGGCGAAGTGAACGGGTGACCGTTGCCGGGGTGCCTCGTCATCCCGGGCGAGCAAAGGGAAGACCCGGGATCCATTCCGGAACGCTTCAGGAATGGATCCCGGATTGGCGCCGCAGAGCCTGTCCTTGGGCCGACCGAAGGTCGGACCCGAGGGCGGCTTGTCCGGGATGACGCGCGAGGAACGGTGAATGACGCAGCCAGTTGAAGCTGAAGCCCAAGAGCCCGGCATCTCGCGCCGGCCGGTCGAAATCGCCACGGCGCTGCTGCTGATCGGCCTCGCCGGCATCGTGCTCTACGACTCGCATGGCCGTGGCGCCGGCTGGGATGGCGGCCCGCAGAACGGCTTCTTCCCGGCCCGCGTCGGCTGGATCTTCCTCGCCGCCTCGCTCTTCATCCTCTGGCAGTCCTTCCGCCAGCCGGATGCGGTCTTCGTCACCTATGGGCAGCTGCGCCAGGTCGTCAGGGTGCTGGGACCGCTCGTTCTGTTCGTGGCGCTGATCCAGCCGCTTGGAATCTATGTCGCCTCGGCTGTCTTCATCGTCACTTTCATGGCGGTGGTCGGGACGTCGCGCTGGTGGTCGATCGGGCTGACGGCGCTGCTCGTACCGATCGCCTGCTTCTGGATTTTCGAACTGCAGTTCCGCGTGCCCCTGCCAAAGGGCCCGCTGGAAGCCATGCTCGGCTATTGAAGGGTCACCGATGGACGATCTCTCCTCGCTCATCGCCGGCTTCCAGGTCGCGCTCTCCTGGCACAATATCGGTTTCATGGCGGTCGGCGTCATCCTCGGCATCATCGTCGGGGTGCTGCCTGGCCTCGGTGGGCCGAACGGCGTGGCGATTCTCTTGCCGCTGACCTTCGGCATGGACCCGACCTCGGCAATCATCCTCTTGTCGTCGATCTACTGGGGCGCTCTGTTCGGTGGGGCGATCACCTCGATCCTGTTCAACATCCCGGGCGAGGCCTGGTCGGTCGCGACCACCTTCGACGGCTACCCGATGGCGGTGCAGGGCAAGGCTGCGGAAGCGCTGACGGCAGCCTTCACCGCCTCGTTCATCGGGGCGCTTTCCGGCGTGGTGCTGATCACCTTCGTCGCGCCGCTGGTCGCCCAGTTCGCGCTCAGATTCGGCCCGGCCGAGTTCTTCGCTGTCTTCCTTCTGACCTTCTGCTCGTTCATCGGCATGGGCCGGGAGAACCGCGCCAAGATCATCGCCTCGCTCTGCATCGGCTTCCTGCTGGCGGCGGTCGGCCTCGATTCGATCTCGGGCGACCTGCGCATGACCTTCGGCTCGACCGAGCTGATGCGTGGCTTCGACTTCCTGATCGTCGTGATCGGCCTGTTCGGCGTCAGCGAGATCCTGCTGACGGTCGAGGACGGGCTGGTGTTCAAGGGCAAGCAGGCCAAGATCGACCTGATGGTGGTGCTGCGGACCTGGGCCGGCCTGCCACGCTATTGGGCGACGCTGCTGCGCTCCGCGGTCGTCGGCATGTGGATGGGCGTGACGCCGGGCGGCGCCATCGCCGCCTCCTTCATGGGCTATGGCCTGGCCAAGCGCTTCTCGAAGCGCGGCAAGAATTTCGGCAAGGGCGAGATCGAGGGCGTGCTGGCCCCCGAGACCGCCGCGCATGCCGCCGGCACCAGCGCGCTGCTGCCGATGCTGGCGCTCGGCATTCCCGGCTCGGCGACGGCTGCCGTCCTGCTCGGGGGCCTGCTGGTCTGGGGGCTGCAGCCCGGGCCGATGCTGTTCGTCGAGCAGAAGGAATTCGTCTGGGGCCTGATCGCCTCGATGTATCTCGGCAATATCGCCGGACTCGTCATCGTGCTCGCCACGGTGCCGCTCTTCGCAGCGATCATGCGGATTCCGTTCTCCTTCGTCGCGCCGGTGATCCTGATCGTCTGTGCGATCGGCGCCTACACGATCTCGAACTCGATCTTCGACATCTGGCTGATGCTGATCTTCGGCGTCGTCGGCTATCTCTTCAAGAAGCTCGACTATCCGCTCGCTCCGATGATCCTGGCCCTGGTGCTGGGTGATCGCGCCGAGGACGCCTTCCGTCAGGCGCTGCTCGGCTCGGGTGGCTCGCTCGGTATCTTCTGGGCGAACGGGCTGGTCACGACGCTCGTCATCCTCGCCTTGCTGCTGCTCTGCTGGGGACCGGCCAGCGATGCCATCGCCGCACTGCGCGGCCGCGGCCGGACCGATCCCGAGACCGCCGAGGCCACACGATGACGCAGGCTGCGCTGCCGCGCCCGCATAGCCGCAATCTCGGCTTCGAACGCAAATTGTCGCAGGCACTGGAAGGGGAGGTCCGCTTCGACGCCTTCACCCGTGGGCGCTACGCCACCGATGCCTCGATCTACCAGATCGTGCCGCAGGGCGTGGCCTTCCCGAAGAGAGAGGCCGATATCGCGGCGGCGCTGACGATCGCGGCCGAGCACGGCGTGCCGGTGATCGCGCGCGGCGGCGGCACCTCGCAAAACGGCCAGCCGATCGGCGATGCGCTGATCCTCGACATGAGCCGGCACTTCAACGCGATCCGCGACTATGATCCGCAGCAGCGCACGATCTCGGTCGCGCCCGGCCTCGTGCTCGAGGCGCTGAATACGCGGCTGCGCAAGGACGGTCTGTTCTTCCCGGTCGAGCCCTCGACGGCGAGCCGCTGCACGATCGGCGGCATGGCCGGCAACAACTCGTCGGGCGCGCGCTCGCTGCGCTACGGCAAGATGGTCGACAACGTGATCGCGCTCAAGGCGATGTTCCATGACGGCGAGCCCTTCGCGCTCGGCGAGGGCGCTGTGCGCGACAACGCATCCCCGCGGGCCCGCGACCTGATGACGGGGATGCTGGCGCTGGCCGGGCAGCACCGCGAGGCGATCGAGGCGATTTTCCCGAAGGTGCAGCGTCGTGTCGGCGGCTATAATCTCGACGAGCTGATCGTGCCGCGGCCGAACCTGTCGCATCTGCTTGTGGGCTCGGAAGGCACGCTTGCGATCACCACGGAAGCGACGCTCAAACTCTCGCCGCTGCCGCAGCACCGGGTCATGGGCGTCTGCCATTTCCCGAATTTCCGCGCGGCGATGGAGACGACGCAGCATATCGTCGCGCTCGGTCCGGTCGCGGTCGAGCTCGTCGACAACAATGTGCTGGTGCTCGGCGCCGACATCCCGCTCTTCGTGCGCACGCTTGCCGACATCACCAGGGGCCGGCCGAACTGCCTGCTGCTGGTCGAGTTCGCCGGCGACGATCTCGCCGATCTCAAGCGGGACCTGAAGCGGCTCGACCAGTGCATGGCCGATTTCGGCTTCCCCGATGCGGTGGTGGAGGTGGTCGAGCCTGCCCGGCAGAAGCCGGTCTGGGACGTGCGCGAGGCCTGCCTCAACATCATGATGTCGATGAAGGGCGACGGGAAGCCGGTCTCCTTCATCGAGGATTGCGCGGTGCCCCTCGAGCATCTCGCCGATTATACCAATGCGGTGACGGCCCTGTTCGAGAAGCACGGCACGCGCGGCACCTGGTATGCGCATGCCTCGGTCGGCTGCCTGCATGTGCGCCCGATCCTGAACATGAAGACGGAAACGGGCGTGAAGGCGATGCGCGGCATCGCCGAGGAGGCCTGCGAGCTCGTCCGCCGCTTCAAGGGCTCGTTCTCCGGCGAGCATGGCGATGGCATCTCGCGCTCGGATTTCGTCGAGCCGATGTTCGGGGTGCCGCTGACCCGCGCCTTCGAGGCGGTGAAGGACGGGTTCGATCCCGACAACAAGCTGAACCCCGGCAAGATCGTCCGCCCCTATCATATGGACGACCGCAGCCTGATGCGCTTCGCGCCGGGCTATGCCACGCCGGTTTCCGCACAAACGGCGCTCGACTGGTCCGACTGGGGCGGGCTCGGCGGCGCGGTCGAGATGTGCAACAATAATGGCACCTGCCGGAAGATGACCGGTGGCACGATGTGCCCGTCCTGGCGCGCGACGCAGGACGAGCAGCATGTGACGCGCGGCCGGGCCAACACGCTCCGGCTCGCGATTTCCGGCCAGCTCGGCCCCGATGCCTTCACCTCGCCGGAGATGAAGGAGACGCTCGATCTCTGCGTCTCCTGCAAGGGCTGCAAGCGTGATTGCCCGACCGGTGTGGACATGGCCCGGATGAAGGTCGAGTTCCTGCATCACTACCACGCGAAGCACGGCCTGCCGCTGAAGGAGCGCCTGATCGCCTTCCTGCCGCGCTATGCGCCTGTCGCTGCCGCGCTGGCGCCCTTGATGAACCTGCGTGATCGCATCCCGCTCCTGGCGAAGCTGAGCGAACGCTGGCTCGGCTTCTCGGCGCGGCGCTCGCTCCCGGTCTGGCGCAAGCCCTGGCGCGAGGCGGCTGCCGCATCGGATGCCTCGGCGGTCAAAGGCGATGGCCGCGACATCGTGCTCTTCGGCGACACCTTCAACCGCTATTTCGAGCGCGAGAACCTGGAGGCGGCCGAGCGCGTGCTCAAGGTCGGCGGCTATCGGCTGCATCGCGTCGAAGCCGCCGGCGGAGGCCGGCCGCTTTGCTGCGGGCGCACCTTCCTGTCGGCCGGGCTGGTCGAGGAGGCACGGGCCGAGGCGCGCCGGACGCTCGATGCGCTTGCACCCTTCGTGGCGAAGGGCGCGCGCATCGTCGGCCTCGAACCCTCCTGCCTGATGAGCTTCCGCGACGAATTCGCGGCGCTGCTGCCCAAGGCCGAGGTCGAGCCCCTGGCGAAAGCCGCGCTGCTGATCGAGGAATTGCTGGCGGCCGACATGGCGGCGGGCAGGACGAAGCTCCCGCTCAGCGATCAGGGCGGGCGCGTCGCGCATCTGCACGGGCACTGCCACCAGAAGGCCTTCGACGCCATGGGAGCGGTCGAGAAGACCTTGCGGGCGGTGCCGGGGCTCGATGTGCGGCCGATCGAATCGAGCTGCTGCGGCATGTCCGGCGCCTTCGGCTATGGTGCGGCGACGATCGATGTCTCGCTGGCGATGGGCGAGCTTTCGCTCTTGCCGGCTGTGCGCAAGTCCGGCGCCGACGATCTCGTGGTCGCCGACGGCACGAGCTGCCGCCACCAGATCCATGACGGCGCGCAGCGCGAGGCCTTGCATGTCGTGCGGGTGCTGGCCTCGGCGCTTCAGTCATAGAGCACGATGTGGCCCGCCGATCAGCCTGAGCCGGCGGGCATCGCTCGTGCTGAGCTGCTTCAGGCGGCGTTCTGCTTGTGCCAGTCTTCGAGATAGGCCAGCACAGTCTTGAGATCGGAGATATCGACATAGCGGCGGCCGAGATCGCGGAGGTTGTCGCGATGGGGCTGTTCCTCGATATCGCCGACGCAATCCTCGGGAACGATGGTCCGGTAGCGATAGCTGAAGCTGTCAATCGAGGTGGCGCGGATGCAGCCCGAGGTGTTGCAGCCGGTGACGATCACCGTATCGACCCGCTCCTTGTTGAAGTAGTCGCTGACGCCGGTGTTGAAGAAGATCGAGGGTGCCTTCTTGCAGACCGTGAGATCGTAGGCGGGATCGTGGATGCGGGGGTCGAAGGCGGCGCTCGGATGGTCGTGCCGGAAGGTCTCGCGCACGGCGGTGATCTTCCAGTAGGGCATCTCGCGCTCGTTCATATAGGCCGTGTTGCAGTTCGCGACCGGCACGTTGTAGCGGCGCGCCACCTCCAGCAGCCTGGCCGTGTTCTCCACGGCGCGCATGACGAGCGGGGCGCCGCCGAGCGGATATTGGGCGTCGGTGAAGCCTGTCTGGAAATCGACGACAACGATGCCCGGCTTCTTGCCAAAGCCGACCGGAATCTCGCCGTAGCTCCGGTTCTGATAGTCGTCACTCGTCATGGCTTCTTCCCTCCCTGCGCGCATTCGTGTCGCGATCCGGGCACGGTATCCCCTTGAAAAAATCAGGCAAGATTGTTTTTTATGGCATCGACGCGCCGGCCGGGCGAGGCAGCACAGAGGGGAGCGGACAGGTGGGCGCAGAGATGAAGCAGGCTTCGCGTTCCGAGCGCCAGCAGCAGGCGCGCAGCGTCGCGACTTATGAGCGACTGATCGGGGCGACGCTCGATGTGATCCACGATGTCGGCTACCACGCGGCGACGACGCAGGAGATCGCCGAGCGGGCGCAAGTGTCCCGCGGGGCGCTGCTCTACCATTTCCCGGCGCGGGCCGACATCATCCTGGCGGCGATGGAACGACTGCTCGACGACGGCACCGCGGAGATCCGCGCCGTCGCCCGGCGTGTCCAGAACGGCGAATTGTCGCTCGAAGGTTTCGTCGGCTTTCTCTGGGAGCTGTTTTCCGGCCGCTTCTTCTATCTCTCGCTGGAGATGATCACCGAGGCGCGCAACGATGCCGATCTGCGCGAGCGGATGATCCCCGTCGTCAAGCGCTTCCACGAGGCGCTCGATTCGACCTGGGTGGAGTTCTGCAATCCGGAGAAGCGCACGGCCCGGGAGGCTCGCATCATCCTCAACCTGACGGTCTGCCTGGTGCGCGGCATGGGCGTGCAGACCGTGCTGCGCCAGGACCCCAGCTATTTCGCCGATATGATCGAGGCCTGGAAAGCGCTGCTGCCGCAGATCGTCGAGGGCGGAGCGGGGGATGCGATGTTCGGCGGCCCGGCGTTTCGGAGACGCTGAAATCGGCCTGCGCGGCGAACGGAAGCGCGGGCTTAGGACATCTCCGCCAGCAGCCCGTGCCCGCCGGAGGAGCGCAGGAAATGCAGCAGGTCCGACAGCCCTTCGCCCAGCAGGGTCACATGCGAGCGCATCATCTGCGCAGCCTGGACGCCGTCGCCCCGCAGGATCGCATCCATCACGCGCTCGTGCTCGGGGATCGAGGAATACATCCGTCCAGGCTGATAGGTGATGGTGCGGCGATAGGGTGAGATCTTCAGCGTTAGCCGCCGCAACTCGTCCTGCAGGATGCGGTTGTGGCTGGCGGCGGCGATCAGCTCGTGGAAAACGAGATTGGCCGCATAGAAGGCCTCCGCATCCTCGGCCGCCGCGGCTTCGGCACAGGAGCGGTGCGCCGCCTGGAGAAGTGCCCGCTGCTCCGGCTGGATGCGGCGCGCGGCCTGGGAGGAGGCGAAGGCCTCCAGTTCGGCGACGACCCCGAACGCGTCCAGGAGGTCGGCGAGCGACATCTGCGCGACCTGCAGCCCCTGACGGCCGCGCGACACGACGAGACCGCTGGCGGCGAGGCGCTGCAACGCCTCGCGCACGGGCGTGCGCGACATGCCGAACTGCTCGGCGAGCTGGCGCTCGTCCAGTTTGTCGCCCGGCCTCCGGATGCCCTTGAGGATTTCCTCCTCGAGGCGGTTGACCACTCCGGCCGACAGCGATTCAGGCTCTTCTGGCGTCATCGATCCGTTCATTCGCGCCATCAGGTCAGCGCCTCACCGGCTGTCTGCCGAATAAAATCTGTTCGCGACCATCTCCGCGAGCGCCACAAGCCCATAGAGGAGCAGGCCGCAGATGCAAAGCACCACGATGGCCGCCATCGACACCTCGGTATCGGCGCGTGCCGTCGCGAAGATGATGAGATAGCCGAGGCCGGCCTGTGCCGTGATGAACTCACCGATGATCACGCCGATGATCGCCAGCGTGATCGCGATCTTCATGCCGCTGAAGATATGCGGCAGCGCGGTCGGAAAGCGCACGCTGGTGAAGATCTGCCATTCCGTGGCCGTCAGCGAGCGGCACAGCCTCAGGATGCCGCGGTCGACGCTCAGGAAGCCGGCGGTGGTCGCGATGACCATCGGGAAGAAGGCGATGAATATCGAGAACGCGATGCGCGATTGCGAGCCGACTCCGAGCCAGATGATGAAGAGCGGGGCAAGCGCGATCTTCGGGATGAGCTGGAAGAAGATCAGGTTGGGGTAAAGCGCCTCGCGCGCCATGTCCGAATAGGTGATGAGGACGGCGATCGCGACGCCGAGCAGGACCGCAAGCAGAAAGCCGACGGCGGATTCCAAAGTGGTCGGCACCGCATGCATCAGCAGGATGTCGTAGCGGTCGACGATATAGCGCGCGATCGAGATCGGCGAGGGCAGGATGACCGAGGGGACCTGGAAGATCGTGACGTAGAGCTGCCAGGCCGCCAGCACGAAAAAGGCCAGGCCGAGCGGCAGGACGACGCTGCTGATGCCGGCGGAACCCCGGAAGCGGCCGGTATCGGACGCCGGAAGGACGGCGCCGGTCTCGGTGCCGATGGTGAGCTTTGCCATGCTGGACCTCACTCGATGACGCTGACGGCGGCCGGGATCGAAGCGGGCCTGGGCGCATCCTGCTCATGCCCTTCCTGCCCATGCCCATGCGCGGCTTCGATGGTCAGGCGCAGCTCCCGGCAGACCTGGGCAAATTCCTGCGTTTCCTCGATCTCGAAGCGGCGCGGCCGGGGGAACGGCATCTTCTTGTCCAGGATGATCGTCGAGGGCCGCCCGCCCATCACCACCACCCGATCGGACAGGAAGGCGGCTTCGCGGATCGAATGCGTCACGAAGATCACGGTCTTGCGGTAGGTCTCGAGGATCTCCGAGAGGGCGACATTCATCTGGTCGCGGGTGATCGCGTCGAGCGCGCTGAATGGCTCGTCCATCAGCAGGATTTCCGGATCGTGGATCAGCGCCCGGCAGATCGCGACGCGCTGGCGCATGCCGCCCGAGAGCTCGCCCGGCTTCTTGTGCTCGAAGCCGGCGAGGCCGACCATCTTGAGCAGGCCATGGGCCCTGTCGCGATAGGTCTCCATCGGCAATTTCAGGATGCGGATCGGGAAGAGCACGTTCTCGAGCGTGCTCTTCCACGGCAGCAGCGTCGCATCCTGGAAGATGATGCCGATGTCGCGGCGTGGCGATGCGACGGGCTCGCCCGCCAACGTGATCGTGCCCGATGTCGGCCGTTCCAGCCCGGCGATCATCATCAGCAGCGTCGACTTTCCGCAGCCCGACGGGCCGAGCAGCGACACGAATTCGCCCCTGGCGACGTCGAGCGACGCGGAGGCGACCGCATGGATCGGCGACTGCCGCGTGAAATAGGTCTTCTGGACATCCGTGGCCGAGACGAGAGGTGCCTCGGCCGCGGGACGCTCCACCTTGGGTGCCAAACTCAGCATCAGGTTGTCGCCTCGTGCGATGGGCCGGTCAGGAGCCGACATATTTGCGGAACGGCGCAGCGCTCTTTTCGGCTGCGGCGAGCTCTTCCGGCGTCAGCTTGAGCTTGCCGATGAAGTCATTGGTGAACAGCGTGCCGACATCCGGTTTCACTGCTCCCTCGCCGGCTGCATATTTCATCACGAGATCGGCCATCATGGCGACCTTGGCCGGATCGGCCCAGCCAAAGCCGTTCTGCTTCACCTCAGGCACGAGATTGGTGAGGTTCGTCAGCCCGAGCCCGATCCGGGCGTATTCCTTGCCGGTCGAGGAAATGGCGACCTCGCTATTGGCCTTCAGGAAGATGTCCACGGACTCGTCGAAATTCGTCATCGTGAACTTGATCGCGTCCATGGCCCCCTGGACGAAAGCCTCGCACAGCGCCTTGTCCTGCTTTAGTCGGGCCGGTTGGGTCGTCAGGGACTGGCCGTAGAACTCGATGCCGGCCGCGGAAAACAGCATGAACCGGACATCGGTGCCGAGCGGCGCCAGAGACGGAACCGTGCTGGTGGCGAAGGCCGAGACCGCATCGACCTGTTTCTCGACCAGCGTGCGCTCGCGCACCTTGCCGTCGATCTGCAGGATCTGGAGCTTCGAGAGGTCGAGGCCCACCTTCTCGGCATAGAGCGGCAGGAACGGGTATTCGCCGGAGGTCACGCTGGCGCCGAGCTTCTTGCCTTCGAGGTCCTTGGGGCCCTTGATCGGCGAACCCGACAGGACGCCGATGCCCATCAGCGCGTCGTAGTTGATCTGGCCGATGCAGGTGATCGGCAGCTTCTTCGCCGCCTGCACGATCACCGTCGGGGTGGCCGCCATGCCGAAATCGAAGGTGCCGGCGCTGACCGCTTGCGCCGCCGCTCCCGAGCCTGAACCGCGCGCCACCGAGACGTCGAGCCCATGGCGCTTCCAGAAACCCTTGTCGCGCGCGACATAGGCGAAAAGGTTCGGTCCTTCGGGAATCCAGGAGGTCGTGAACGAGACCTTCTTCAGCCCCTGCGCGAGCGCGGGCATGGCGATGGCACTCGTCATGGCTGCCGCTGCAGCGGCACCGAAGCCCTTGAGAGCAGTGCGACGTGAAACACGCATCCGATATCTCCCCTTTTATTGTCGCCTGCCTGCCTGTGGCGACGCTGACACCAGCATCACCGTGATCTCCGCCGCGCGCAAGTGTCATTATGCACAAAATCAATTCCTGCATAATTTTTTGCCGGCGAGCTGCGTTTTTAGGTTGTTTGGTATGCGGGTTCTGTGCAAACACTCGCCACGAAAGAGCTTTAGGTCGCTTTCATTATACCAAAATGGCGATACGCCGCGGAGATGTCATGAAAACCTTCGAGGTTCGCAATGCCCATTTCGACCGGCTGGTGAACACGGCCGGCCTGCGCTGGATGGGGCAGAACACCAATCACGCGACGCCGCATTCTGCCGTGCTGGCGGCGATGGAGAAATGCATCCGCGACGAGGAGTTCCACATCTACGCGCCGCCGGCAGGGCTCGAGGAGCTGCGCCACGGCATCGTCGCCGATCTCGGCCTGGAGGGGCAGGCGGCGCTGGTTTCCGACGGGGCTGTCGCCTCGCTCTACCATGTCTGCCACAGCCTGCTCGGGCCGGGCGACGAGTTCATCACCACCGATCCGACCTGGAACTGGCCGATGGCCTTCGCGCGCGCCGTCGGCGCGAAAGTCACGCAAATTCCGATCTATGGCGAGGAATACGGCTATCGCCTTGCGCCGGAGCGGCTGAAAGCGGCGATCACGCCGAAGACAAAGGTCATCTACATCGTCGATCCGAACAATCCGCTGGGCTCGGCCTGCACGGCGGCCGAGATCGACGGCATCGTGGCAGCCGCGCGCGAGGTCGGTGCCTACCTGATCCACGACTGCACCTATCGCCATTTCGCGCATGAGCACACGCTGGCGGCGACGCGCTATCCCGAGCGGACGCTGACCATCTACAGCTTCTCGAAATGGCTCGGCCTGGCCGGCATGCGGGTGGGCGCGGTCGTCGCCCATCCCGATATCATCGAGAAGCTCTCGGCGGCGCCACCGAACAATCTCGGCTCGAACATCCTGTCCCAGCGTGCGGCGCTCGCCGGCCTCGGCATCAAGGCCGAGTGGTTTCCCGGCGTCCTGTCGCAGCAGCGCGCCAACCAGAAACTGATCAAGGACGCTGCCGACAGGATTCCAGGCCTGTCCCTGCCGGTCTTCCCGTCGAACGGCAATTTCGTCGTGCTCGAATGCGAGCGCGCCGGGGTGAAGCCGGAGGCGCTCGTCGCAGCCTTTCAGAAGCACGACATCATGATCCGCCAGGGCGCCTATCACACGCCCAATTTCGGCGACCGGTTCGTCAAGATCAGCACCACGGTCCCGACCGCCTGGGTCGAGGAGTTCGTCGAGCTGCTGCCGACCATGGTCGAGCAGGTTCGTGGCCAAAACGAAGACGTCAAACTGTTCTGAGCCGGTCTGCCGCACCGCAGCGCTCATCAAAGGGAGAAAGCGACAATGGATCTTAAGCTGAAGGGCAAGACGGTCCTGATCACCGGTGCGTCCCAGGGCATCGGCGAGGGGCTGGCGCGCTCATTCGCCGAGGAGGGCTGCAATCTTCATGTCGTGGCGCGCTCCGGCGACAGGCTCGAGGCGCTCAAGCGCGAGCTGGAGGCCGGCCATGGCGTGACGGTGACGGCGCATGCGGTCGACCTGACGATTGCGGGCGCGGTGGAACGCCTCGTCGCGGCCGTCGGCGATATCGATATTCTCGTCAACAATGCCGGCGTCATCCCCAGCGGTACATTGTGGGACGTCGACGAGGCGAAATGGCGTGCCGGCTGGGAGCTCAAGGTTTTCGGCTATATCAACCTCACGCGTGCGCTCTATCCGCTGATGAAGGCGCGCGGCGGCGGCGTCATCATCAACAATATCGGCAATGGCGGCGAGGTTTTCGACCCCGCCTATGTCGCGGGCACGACCGGCAATGCCAGCCTCATGGCCTTCACCCGCGCCATCGGCGGCCACTCGCTCGACGACAATATCCGGGTGGTGGGCGTCAACCCGGGGCCGGTCGATACGGACCGCATCTACAACATGCTGAAGAAGCGCGCGGCCGACTGGCTCGGCGATGCCGGCCGCTACGAGGAGTTGCAGCAGCGCTATCCGCTGAAGCGCCCGGCCCATATCCACGAGGTCACCGACCTGATCGTGTTCCTCGCCTCCTACCGGTCCGGCTACACGTCCGGCGCGATCTTCACCGTCGATGGCGGCATCGCCTCGCGCCGTTCCGTGATCTGAGGGGAGCCGCGACATGGCTTTTGCCACGGCCAGCGACGGCGTGAAGCTGTTCTACGAGGAGGCCGGCACCGGCACGCCGATCATCTTCGTGCACGAGTTCGGCGGCAGCCACTGGAGCTGGGAGCCGCAGCTCAATTTCTTCGCACGCCGGCACCGCTGCATCACCTTCGCGGCGCGCGGCTACCGGCCCTCCGACGTGCCGGAGAGCGCGGAAAGCTATTCCCAGGCGCGCGCGGCCGACGACATCGTCGACGTGCTGAGCGCGGCCGGCATCGAGAAGGCCCATGTCGTCGGGCTCTCGATGGGCGGCTTTGCGGCACTGCATGCGGGGCTGCGCCATCCCGGCCGCGTGCTGTCGATCGTTGCGGCTGGCGCCGGCTACGGCGCCGAGAAGGCCCATGAGGACTATTTCAAGGGCATTTCCGAGCAGGTGGCCCGGAATTTTCAGGAGCGCGGAGCCAAAGACTTCGCGCCGACCTATGCCGAGGGCGCCTCGCGCGTGCAGTTCCAGGACAAGGACCCGCGCGGCTGGGCGCTGTTCGCGGAGCGGCTCGGCCAGCACGATTCGCTTGGCGCGGCGAACACCATGCGCGGCGTGCAGATGCGCCGGCCCTCGCTCTATGATCTCGAGGCCGGGTTCCGCGCCATGCAGGCGCCTCTGCTGGTCATGACCGGCGACGAGGATGATCATTGCATCGAACCGGGGCTCTATCTGAAGCGGGTGGTGCCGCGCTGCGGCCTCGCCGTCTTTCCGAAATCCGGCCATACGCTGAATCTCGAGGAGCCCGAGCTGTTCAATCGCCTGCTCGCCGAGTTCATCGCACAGGTCGAGGCCGGGCGCTGGGGCGAGCGCGACCCCCGCGCCAACCCGGCGCAGATCATGCGGGTCGATTGAGCATGGCGGCCCCGCAGCGCCTCTCCGATTTCGTCGATGGCGAGCGTCTCTGGGCCCGCCACATGGCGCTGGCCGCGTTCGGCGCTCGCGCCGATGGCGGCGTCGATCGCCCGACCCTGTCGCCGCAGGAGGCGCAGGCCCGCGCGCAGGTGATCGCCTGGGGGCGTGCGATCGGCCTGGAGCCCTTCACCGACAAGGCGGCGAACCTGTTCCTGCGCCTCGAGGGGCGCGATCCTTCGCTCGCGCCGGTCGTGGCGGGATCGCATATCGACTCGCAGCCGACCGGTGGCAAGTTCGATGGGGTTTTCGGTGTGCTCGCGGCCCTGGAAACCGCGACGGCCATCGTGGCGCGCGGCGAGCGGCCGCTTCGCCCATTCGAAATCGTGGCCTGGACCAACGAGGAAGGCTCGCGTTTCGCGCCGGGCATGACGGGCTCCGACCTCTTCACCGGAACCAAGGCTCTCGAGGCCGTGCTGCCCATCCGCGACGCGGACGGCATCAGCATCGGCGAAGCGGTGGCGTCGATCCTGGCGGCCGACGACAAGGTGCCGCTTCGGGCGTTCGGCCTGCCGATCGCCGCCTATGTCGAGCCCCATATCGAGCAGGCCTCCGTGCTCGAAGAGGCGGGCATCCCGATCGGCGTCGTGACGGGTATTCAGGGGACGCGGCGTTATCGGGTCCGCGTGATGGGCGAGGCCGCCCATGCCGGAACTGCCTTGCGCAAGGATCGGCGCGATGCGCTGATGGCGGCTGTCCGCATGATCCGCGCCATCGACGAAGCGGCGATGGAGCCGGCCGATACGCTGCTGACGGTCGGCATGTTGCAGGTGACGCCGAACGCTCCGTCCGTCGTGCCGGCGGAGGTCTTCTTCTCCATCGATCTCCGGCACCCGGACAATGCCGTGGTCGACCGGGTCGATGCCGCGATCCGCCGCATTGTCGAGGAGATGAAGGGGAATTGCAGCGTCGAGCTGAAGCAGATCCAGCATTCGCCCTCGCTGAACTTCGCGCCCGCGATTCGCAGCGCCATTGCCGAAGCGGCTGCGGCGCGCGGCATTCCCGCCATGGACGTCTATTCGGCAGCCGGCCATGACGCGCGCCAACTGCACTATATCTGCCCTGCCGGGATGATCTTCGTGCCATGCCGGGGCGGGGTGTCCCACAACCCCGACGAATGGGCTGAACCGGAGCACCTGACCGCGGGCGCGCAGGTCCTTGCAGACGTCGTCTGGCACCTCGCCAATTCAGCCTGATCAGCGCTGCACGCTCCAGATCTCGCCGGCCTGTGCGACACGTCCCTCCGCATGCAGTTTCTCAAGATGGGCTATCACATTGCGTTCAGCCGCCCGCCGAAGCCAGGGATCGGTCTTGGAGTAGAGCCGATCCATCAGGTCCCAGGCGTTGGATGGCCCGGAGCGCAACGCTTCGAAAATCGCCTCCTCCCGCTCGACCCGCCGATTGAGCAGGTCTGCGACATAGGGTGTGGGATTGGGTAGCGGAGGGCCGTGGCCCGGCAGGTAAAGACTGTCGTTGCGTGACAGCATCAGGCGGAGGCTCGCGCAGTAAGCGGCCATGTTGCCATCGGGCGGGGAGACGATGCTGCTCGACCACGACATCACGTGATCGGCGCTAAAGACGACCCCGTCCCGGGCTGCGAAGCAGAGATGGTCGCTGGCGTGCCCCGGCGTGTGGATCGCGAGCATGCCGGCCACCATGTCGCGGTCGTGGACGAGGACATCCGGCTCGAAGGATGGATCGGCCACCCGATGAAAGGCGAAGGTCGGCGCTCCCGTCCTGGCCTTGAGGGAAGAGGTGGCGCCCAGATGATCCGAATGGGTGTGGCTGAGAAGGATGGCGCAGACCTTGCCTCCCGTTGCCGCGATGATGTCGTCGAGGTGGCCGGCATCCTCCGGGCCAGGATCGAGCACGATGAACCCTTGATCCGACTCGATGAGGTACGTGTTCGTGCCGTGGTAGGTCATCAGGCTCGGATTATTCGCGACGATGCGTCTGACGCCTGGCAGAACGGGCAGGGCGACGCCCCGCTGAGGCTCAGGTTCCTCGAGAAAAGCCAATCTTCAGTCCTTCCGGGGCAAGTTCAGGGCTCTCGCCCCGACGCAACGCGCGGGACGGTCTTGTCGATCACGCTGATGATGTCGAGCCGACAGATCGGTCAAGAGCCGCTGTCAGCACGCAGCCGGGGCGAATGCCGGGATATAGCGAGGACGGTACCTGCCTATCCATGGGCCCGGAAGCCCTGTTCGCGGATGAGCGCGAACTCCGAACCGGTGAACAGTTCCAGTTGGGCTTCCATCTCCCGGCCCAACGCCTGGCGGAGGAGGACAGGCGCTGCCGCGTCGATCAGCTCCGATTGCTTCCGGAGCGCTGCCGGCGGCCGGCGCGCCAATCTGGCAGCTTTCTCGAACGCAGCGTCGGCGAGCTCCGTGGTTTCGACGACCCATTCGACGAGATGCCAATCCGCGGCCTGCCGCGCGTCCATGATTTCGCCGCTTGCCAGGAGCCATTTCGCGCGGGCGGGGCCCAGGAGCCGCGTCAGCAGCGCGGATGATCCGGTGTCGGAGACGACGCCGAAGCCGACTTCGGGAAAGCTGTATTTCAGGTCGGCACCGGCGATGCGGAAGTCGCATCCCAGCGCCAGCTCCGCCCCGGCGCCGATCGCGTGGCCGTGCAGCGCGCAGATCGAGGGCTTTCCCAACTCGCATTGCAGCAGCCGCAATTCCTGTGCCGCGAGGATGAGCTCGCGATGCGAGGCATGCTTCCCGGTTTCGAGAAAGCCATTGCGGTCCCGTCCGGAACAGAAGGAACGCCCGGCGCCCTGCAGCAGCACGGCGCGCACTGCGTCGTCATCCCGCGCCCAGATCAGCGCTTCCTTCAGCGCAGCGCGTGCGGCGTCGTTGAGCGCGTTGTGCAGGCGGGGACGGTTCAGGGTGATGATGCCGACGCCATCCTGGAGATCATGCAGGACCGGATGAGCTTCATCTGCGGGTATCGCGACCTTCTCTGACATGCCGGAACTCCTCCCGCCTTTCACCGCACCCGGAATTTCGGATCGAACCAATCCCGCAGGCTGTCGCCGACGAGGCTGAAGGCGAGCACGGTGACCGTGATTGAAAGCCCCGGGAAAACGATCATCCAGGGCGCCTCGCGATAGAAGTCCGAGGTATTCCCGGACAGCATCAGCCCCCACGAGGGCTGGGGTTCCGTTACGCCCAGTCCCAGAAAGGAGAGGGCCGCCTCGAGCAGGATCGACTGCGCGATATAGGCGCTGACGAGGATCAGGAAGGGTGCGGCGACGTTGGGCGCGATATGGCGAAGGATGATCCGGGCACTGCGCAGCCCGGAGGCGCGCGCAGCCTCGACATAGGGCATCGTCACGATGGTGAGCGCCGAGGAGCGGATCACGCGCGCGGCGTTCGGGATGATCGCGATGGCGATCGCGAAGATGACGTTCAGATCGATGCCTTCGCTGGTGCTGCGACCGAAAATTGCGACGATGACGATCGCCAGCACGATGATGGGCAGGGCCAGCATGAGGTCGGTCAGGCGCTGGATGATCAGATCGACCAGCCCGCCGTAATAGGCGGATGCGATGCCGATCAGCGCGCCGATCGAGCAGCCGACCAGCGAGGCGGAAACGCCGATCGTCAACGCCGTCCGGGCGCCGAAGATCACGCGGGAGAAGATGTCTCGCCCCAGCGAATCCGTGCCGAAGAGATGCTCGATGGACGGCGGCTGAAGCGCTGTGTCGAACCCCAGGGCGAGCGGATCGTAAGGCGCCAGCCAATCCGCGAAGGCAGCCGCGGCAGCCATCAGGACGACCACGCACAGGCCGATCGTGCCGACCGGCTGCGAGGCCAGGAAGCGCCGCACCGCGCCCCGGCGCTGCGGCGGGATCGAAAGCTCGTCGCCCCCGCTCATCGCGACCACTCGATGCGCGGGTCGAGCCAGACATAGAGAATATCGAGCACCAGATTGGTCAGCACGAAGACCAAGGCGAGCACCATCACGATGCCCTGGATCATGACGTAGTCGTAATGGGCGACGGATTGCACCAGAAGCTTGCCGATGCCGTTGAGGTTGAAGACCTGCTCGGTCACGACGAGGCCGCCCACCAGGAACGCGAATTCGAGCCCGACGATGGTGATGGTCGGCAGCAAGCCATTGCGGATGGCGTGGCGCCAGATCAGGTCGCGCTCCGGCGTGCCCTTCGCCCGCGCGGTGCGGATATAGTCCTCCTGCAGGACTTCGAGCAGCGAGGAGCGGACCATGCGGGCCGCGACCGCCGCATAGCGGTAGCCCACCGCCAGAGCTGGCCAGATCAGCTGGTTGAGGTTGGCGAGCGGGTCCTGCCAGAACGGCGTGTAGGTGATCGGTGGCGCCCAGTTGAACAGATAGAGCAGCATGAGGATAAGCATCATGCCGAACCAGAAGGACGGGACGGCCATGCCCGAGGCCGCGACGAGACGGATCACGTAATCCAGCGGCGTTCCCGGATAGATCGCGGAGAGCGTGCCGAGCGGCAGCGCGATCAGCGTGGCGATCAGCGCCGCCATCACCGCCACCTGCAGCGACAGCCCGATCCTCAGGCCGATCTCGCTGGTCACCGGCTGCCCGGTCCACATCGAGACGCCGAGATCGCCCCTTGCCGCGCGGGAGACCCATTCGACGAACTGGATCGGGAGGGAGCGGTCGAGCCCGAGCCGTGCGCGCTCGGTGGCGATGAGTTCCGCGCTCACCGCCGCGCCGTCGCCGCGCAGCTTCGCCTCGACGATGTCCCCCGGCAGGACGCGCAGCATCAGAAAGATCAGGACGGCAACGCCCAGCAAGGTGGGGATCATCAGGGCGATCCGCCGCAAAAGAAAACCCGTCATCGCGCGTCTCTCGTCCCGATCTCCATCCGGCCCCTATTTGTCGAGCCAGATGTCGGCCAGATCCAGGTTCAGGAACTGGCTGGGCGCGAGCTTCCAGTTCTTGAGCTTGGCGTTGCTGACGATGATGCGGTTCGCCCAGAAGAGCGGCGCGTAATAAGCCTGATCCAGGACGCGGCGGGAGATCTGGGCGAGGATTTCCTTGCGCTTCGCCGGGTCGAGCTCGGCGCGCTGCTTCTCGTAGAGCGCGTCGATCTCGCGATCCTCGTATTTCGCCGTATTGAACGGCGTCTTGTCGCGTGACTGATATTTGGAGAAGATCACCGTCGGTTCGTCGGTCGCCTCGGCGATCGCGTCCATCAGCACGTCGAACTGGCCGTTGGCCCGCGAAGCGACCCAGACCGGATTCTCGAGCATGTCCTGGCGCGCATTGACGCCGATGCGCCGCCACTGGTCGATGACCCAGGTGCCGATGGTCACATAGGGTTCGCCGACATTGCGGTTGCCGAAGGCGAAGGAGAGATTGGCCACGCCGGCTTCCTTCAGGAGCCGCCGCGCCTCGGCCCGCCGCGCTTCGATATCGCCGCCGTAGCCAGGGAGCTTCGCCAGTTCGGCGGGGGTCTCGGCCAGATCGTAGCCGGGGCGCTGCAGGGCGCCGACGCCGCCCATGAAGGTGACGCGCGAAATCACCTCGGAGCCGCCGGTCCGGTCGATCGCGAGGTTGAGCGCG
The DNA here is from genome assembly GCF_006714945.1 of Allobosea sp. AK1. Taxonomy (NCBI): domain Bacteria; kingdom Pseudomonadati; phylum Pseudomonadota; class Alphaproteobacteria; order Hyphomicrobiales; family Alloboseaceae; genus Allobosea; species Allobosea sp. AK1. Next base: position 1,962,742 of record NZ_VFMG01000001.1, on the reverse strand, counting down.
CGGCGCACCCGCACATCGTCGAACGGCTTGCGCTGCGTGTTGAAGGCGATCTTGATCATGGTCGTCATCGTGCCGCTCTGCACGGAGACGGTATCCTTGCGGGCGGCCACCAGCCGATCGCGCTGCTGCGGCGTCAGGGAGCGGAACTCGGTGTCGACCTGGTCCGATTGCAGGGCGTTGAGGATCGCCGGGCCGCTCATGAAGAACAGCTTGAAGCCGTCGAGATAGGGCTGCCCCTTGCGATGGAAATCCGCGTAGCGCTCCCCTTCCCAGGTCGAGCCGGAGACGCGCTCCTTGAACTTGAAGGGGCCCGAGCCGAGAACCTGCTTCTCGGGAAAGTGCGGGTCCGTCTCCAGCTTGGCGGCGCTGTAGACGCAGTTCAGCGGGTTGGCCAGGAGCTCGAGCAGCGCCACTTCCGGCTGCGAGAGGCGCAGGACCACCGTCAGGTCGTCGACCGCCTCGATCGAGGCGATGCGCTGGAAGAGCGGTCCCCGTGCCGAGACGATGCCCTTCGGCGGCTTGCGGATTCGCTCCAGCGAAACCGCGACGTCCCGTGCCGTGAGCGGCGAGCCGTCGTGGAATTTCACGCCCGGGACCAGCTTGAAGGTATAGGTCAGGCCGTCTTCCGAGACGGTCCAGTTCTCGGCCAGGTCGCCGATCACCTTCGGGTAATTCTGCGGGTCGTAGCGCACCAGAGTGGAATAGTGCGGCGCGAGCGCGCTGGTCACATAGACCGTCGTCGCGGCATGGCAATCGAGCGTATAGGGCTCGGCAAGGACGGCCTGGCGCAGCGTGCCGCCCCGGACCGGTTCCTGCGCGGTGGCGGATTGGCTGAATAGCGCCAGCACAATGGCTGCCGCTGCTGTAAGTCCACGCATTGTTTCCTCCCTGTGCGTAAGACCCCGGGCATCTTTGATGCTTCTCGGGGGGACGGTCCCTAAGGCTGCTGGTTCGACATGATCACCGTTCCACTGGCCGCGAACATGCCGCCGACGCCGTGGCAGACCGAGACCTTCGCGCCCTCGACCTGTGCAGGGGCGATGCCGCGCATCTGCCGGACGCTCTCCTGCAGCGCGTACATGCCGTACATGCCGGAATGCATGTAGCTGAGGCCGCCGCCATTGGTGTTGACGGGCAGCTTGCCGCCGGGCGCCGTGTTCCGCTCCCAGATGAAGCGCGCTGCCTCGCCGCGGGGCACGAAGCCGAGATCTTCCAGGCCGAAGATCGGAAGATGCGCGAAGGCGTCGTAGAACATGGCATGGTCGACATCCGCATGGGTGATGCCGGCCTCGGCGAAGGCGGTGGCGCCGGCGACACGGAAGGCGCGCGACGAGGTGAAGTCGGCCATCTGGCTGATCATCGGCGTTTCCGTGCTTTCGCCGGTTCCGAGGATGTAGACGGGCTTCTGCGGGAAGTCCTTCGCGCGATCGGCCGAAGTCAGGATCAGGGCGCCGCCGCCATCGGTGACCAGGCAGCACTGCAGGATCCGGAACGGGTAGGCGATCATCTTCGAGTTCAGGACGTCGTCGACGGTGATCGGGTCCCTGAAGCTGGCGCGCGGGTTGCGGGCTGCCCATTCGCGCTGCACGACCGCGACCATGGCCAGCTGCTCATGCGTCAGGCCGTATTTCTTCATGTAGCGCAGTACGGGAATGGTGAAGAGCGTCGGCGGCCCGCTGGGGCCATAGGGCAGTTCGAACTGCCCGGCATAGCCCTCGGGCTGCGTCGTCGGCCGCACCAATCCGATCCGGGAACGCCCGCTTTCGCCATGGGTGATCAGCACCGTCGAGCACAGCCCGGCCGTGATCGCCGCCGCGGCATGGCGCACATGCAGCATGAAGGAGCAGCCGCCGACATAGGTGCCGTCCACCCATTTGGGCGTCAGGCCGAGATAATGCGCCACATTGGTCGGGATTTCCCCGGCACAGGCATAGCCGTCGATGTCGGAGGGCTTCAGCCCGGCATCGCGTATGGCGTTGCGCGCGGCATCGGCATGGAGCTGGATTTGCGAGGCGTTGGGGATATGTCCCATCCGCGTCGTCTCGGCGGCGCCGACGATGGCGATCGATCCGGGTCTCATCCGCGCCCCCCCACCGGGCGGAAGAGCGGCAGCGTGATCTCGTCGTCCAGCTTCTGGAAAACGACCTCCACGGCCATGTCGAGCTGCAGCGCCTCAGGCGTCTGCGGGCAGTCGATGATGTTGGACATCAGCCGCGGCCCTTCCTGCGTTTCTACCACGGCGATCGCATAGGGCGGCGTGAAGCCGGGCGCCGGGCGGTGGCTGATGACGTAGCTGTAGAGCGTGCCCCGGCCGGAGGCCGCATAGACCGTGACGTCATCGGCGTTGCAATGCGGACAGAACGGGCGTGGCGGAAAATAGGAGCGCTCGCAGGCGTTGCAGCGCTGCAGTCGGAGCTCTCCTTCACGCGTCCCCTCCCAGAAGTGCCGGGTCTCGGGGGTCGGCTTCGGCCGCGGTCGTTCGGATGGTGTCGCCATGTCGGGATGCTCATTCGTGCGAATTTATGATCGATGACATTTATTCGAATGAATGTCCAGCCGCGCAGGCCGGATCAGGCACGCCTCTCCCATCGCGACAGAATGGTCGAGACGTCGTCCAGCACGACGGGCGGTAGCGGGGCCGCTGGGCGGGTCCGGCTGAAGCGCGGCGCTGGCGCCGGCTGCGTGATGCCGTCGACGGCGACAAAGGCACCGCGGGCCTGCATGTGAGGGTGGTGCGGGGCTTCGGCGAGCGACAGCACCGGCGCGAAGCAGGCGTCGGTGCCTTCGAGAAGCGCGCACCATTCGGCCTGGGTCTTTTCGGCGAAGCGCGCCGCCAGGATCGCGCGCCCTTCCGGCCAGCGCGCCTTGTCATGCTGGGGCGGTAGCGTCTCGGCCTCGATCTCCAGCGCATCGATCAGGAGCGCGTAGAATTTCGGTTCGAGCGCGGCGACGCTGACCCATTTGCCGTCGCTGCATTCGTAGCAATCGTAGAAGAAGGCGCCGGAATCGAGAATGTTGGCACCGCGATCGAGCTCCCAGCGTCCGGCGGCGTAAAGGCCGTGGAACACGGCCATCATCGAACTCGCGCCTTCGGTCATGGCCGCATCGACGACCTGCCCTGCGCCGGAACGCTGCGCCTCGAGAAGCGCGCAGGCCAGACCGAATGCCAGATAGAGCGCGCCACCGCCGAAATCGCCGACGAGATTGAGCGGCGGTGTCGGCGGCTGGCCCTGCCGGCCCATCGCATGGAGGGCACCCGTGATCGCGATGTAGTTGAGGTCATGGCCCGCAGCCTGGGCGAGCGGCCCGTCCTGGCCCCAGCCCGTCATCCGGCCGTAGACCAGGCGAGGATTGGCGGCCAGGCAGGCTTCAGGCCCGAGGCCGAGGCGTTCCATGACGCCGGGGCGCGAGCCCTCGATCAGGGCGTCGGCGCGGGCGACGAGCGTCCGGGCGGCCATAAGGCCGGCTTCAGTCTTGAGGTCCAGCGTCACGCATTGCCGATTGCGGCGCAGCACGTCATGGGCCGGTGATTTCGGTACGCCGAGTTCGCTGCCCTGCCGCTCGATGCGGACGACATCTGCCCCCAGATCGGCAAGCAGCATGGCACACATGGGCCCTGGCCCGATCCCGGCGAATTCTACGACTTTAATCCCCGACAGCGGTCCCAATCGTGCCTCCCGTCACCTGTCGACGCACGGGGCGTGGCATCGCCGCGCCGGCGACTTGTCTATTAATACGAACAAATATTGTCCATCCTAAAAATCTGTGTTTTGAAGGGGCGGAGCGCGCGGCCTCGATGCCGCCGCCGACGCATAAGACCGGAGGAAATGCGCGATGACCGCAAAGGGGCCCCTTTCGGGCATAACCGTCGTTGACCTGACCCGCGTGCTGGCCGGGCCATACTGCACGATGATGCTCGCCGACATGGGCGCTCGGGTGATCAAGGTCGAACCGCCGGGGCTCGGGGACGATTCACGCCAGTTCGGGCCCTTCATCCAGGGCCGGCCCTGCTATTTCGGCTCGGTCAACCGCGGCAAGGAATCGATCGCGCTCGATCTCAAGTCCGAGGCGGACCGGGCGGTGTTCGAGAAGCTGCTGGAGCGCGCCGATATCCTGACCGAGAATTTCCGGCCCGGCGTGCTCGAAAGGCTGGGCTACGGCTGGGAGCATCTTCACGAGCGCTATCCGCGCCTGATCTATGCGTCCACATCCGGGTTCGGCCATGCCGGCCCGGCGCGCGACCGCCCATCCTACGACATGGTCATCCAGGGCATGTCCGGGATGATGAGCGTGACCGGCCCGAGCGAGGGCGAACCCTGCCGCGTCGGTATCTCGATCGCGGATGTCGGCTCGGGCATCTTCACCGCTGCCGCCGTCAACGCCGCGCTGCTGCATCGCGAGCGCACCGGCGAGGCCTCGCGCGTCGATATCGCGATGTATGACTGCCTGCTGGCGATGCTGGAAAGCACGATCTCGCGCTACACCATGGCTGGCGAGGTCGGCGGACGCATGGGCTCCCGCCATCCAGCGATCATGCCGTTCGAGGCCTTCGCAACGGCGGATGGGCACATCGTGCTGGCCTGCGGGAATGACAAGATGTTCGGGCTGCTCGCCCGGGCGCTCGGCCTGCCGGAGCTGATCGAGGACGGGCGCTTCCGCCGCAACGAGCTGCGCGTCGCGAACCGGGAAATCCTCCACGAGCTGATCGAGGAGCGCCTACGGGGAGACCGCACGGCGAACTGGCTCGCGCATTTCGACGCTGCTGGCGTTCCCGCCGGGCCGATCAATTCCATCGACGAGGCGCTGAGCCACCCCCAGGTGGCAGCACGCAACATGCTGATCTCGGTCACCGACCCGGTTCTCGGCCCGGTCCGGATCGCGGGGACGCCGCTCAAATTCTCGACTTTCGAGGATCCGCCGACGCGCCGCGTCGCGCCGGATCTCGATCAGGACCGCACGGCAATCCTGGCGGAGCTGGGCCTCGCCTGACGCCATCTGAACAATAGGGAGAGACGCATGTCGAAACGATCGATCTTTCAGGAAGAACACGACCAGTTCCGGCGGACCGTGCGCCGCTTCGTCGAGGCCGAGATCCTGCCCCACCGGGTCGCGTGGGAGAAGGCGGGGACGGTGCCGCCGGAGGTGTGGCGCAAGGCGGGCGAGGCCGGCCTGCTCTGCTGCGACCAGCCCATCGAGCATGGCGGTGGCGGCGGTGACTTCCTCCACAACGTCATCGTCAACGAGGAGATGACCGCTGCGGGCGGATCCGGCCCGGCCTTCAGCGGCCATTCCGATATCGTCGTGCCCTATCTCAGCGTGTACGGGACGCCCGAGCAGAAGGAGCGCTGGCTGCCTGCGATGGCGCGCGGCGAGGTGATCACCGCGATCGGCATGACAGAGCCGTCGGCCGGGAGCGACCTGCAGGCGATGCGGACGAGCGCGGTCCGCGATGGCGACGATTACGTCATCAACGGCCAGAAGGTCTTCATCAGCAACGGCCATCAGGCGCATCTGCTGCTGCTGGCCTGCAAGACCGACCCGACCGCACGCGGCAAGGGCATCAGCATGGTCCTGGTCGAGACGGACCGGCCCGGCTTCACGCGCGGCCGGATGCTCGAAAAGATCGGCCGCAAGGCGCAGGATACCTCGGAATTGTTCTTCGCGGATCTGCGGGTCCCGGTCTCCAACCTGCTTGGCCAGGAAGGCGCCGGATTCGGGATGATGATGAACCTGCTGGCGCAGGAGCGGCTGAGTTCGGCCGTGCGGGCGATGGCCGCGACGGAGCGTGCTCTGCAATCGACCGTGGACTATGTCAGCGAGCGCGAGGCGTTCGGCCGCAAGATCGCCGATTTCCAGAACACCCAGTTCCTGCTGGCGGATCTCTGGTCGGAAACCATGGTGCACCGGGTCTTCGTCGACGACTGCATCGCGCGGCATTTGCGCGGCGAATTGTCGGCGGTCGATGCCGCAGCGGCCAAGCTGAGGGCCAGCGAGCTGGAAGGCCGGGTGATCGACCAGTGCCTGCAGCTCTTCGGCGGCTGGGGCTATATGTGGGAATACCCGATCGCGCGGGCCTATGCGGATGCCCGCGTCGACCGGATCTCGGCAGGAAGCAACCATATCCTGAAGCTGATCATCGGCCGCGACTTGCTGCGGCCCGCCCGGGCGTAAACGCCACTATCGGCCGCGGGCAGCGCCCGCGGCCGGCATATGGCCCGTCTCAGATCGGGTCCCAGGAGAAGACGTCCGCCGAGCGCTCGAGCGGATAGAAGGACGATTTGAAGGCCGGCAGCATGTGCTCGGCGATCGTCTGCGGCGTCCAGCCGTCGCTCCGCTGCGCCGCCCTGATCGGGCGTGGCTGGCTGAACAGGAACAGCTCGTTCTTGCGCGAGCCGAAGATCTGCCCGTTGACGTCCTTGGCGAGATCGCTGGCGAGAAACACGGTGAGCGGCGCGATCTTGGCCGCGGTCATCGCCTTGATCCGCTCGACGCGCAGCTTCTCGGCCTCCGTTTCGGTCGGGATCGTGCCGACGAGCCGGCTCCAGGCGAAAGGCGAGACGCAGTTGGAGCGGACATTGAAGCGCTGCATGTCCAGGGCGATCGCCTTGGAGAGGCCGATGACGCCGAGCTTGGCGGCCATGTAGTTCGCTTGGCCGAGATTGCCGACGAGGCCCGATGTCGAGGTGAAGTGCACGAAGGCGCCGCTCTGCTGCTCCTTGAAGAAGGGGCAGGCCGCCTTCGAGACGTTGAAATAGCCGTTGAGATGCACGTTGATCACTGACGACCAGTCGTCATGCGACATGCGGTGGAAGATGCGGTCGCGCAGGATGCCGGCATTGTTGATCACGGCATCGATCCTGCCGAAGCTGTCGACCGCCTGCTGAACCATGCGTTCCGCTGCGGCCGGATCGGTGATGCTGTCCCCGTTCGCGACGGCACGCCCGCCGGCCGCCTTGATCTCGGCGACGACGTCCTCTGCGGGGCCGGCACTGCGTCCTCCGCCTTCCGCGTCCCCGCCGAGATCGTTGACCACGACCGCGGCCCCTTCCGCTGCCGCCAGAAGGGCGATTTCGCGGCCGATCCCGCGGCCGGCGCCCGTGACCAGGACGACCTTACCCTGCAAAGAATCACTCATTGTCCATCCCCGTCGCTGTCCTCTCGCGCCTCTCGCGCGGACGCACGAAGGCGCTAGCCTTCTCCCACCCGGCCGGCGCGCGCGCAAGAAAAAATTCGACTTTAATAGGAAGGGGCGTTGTCATTTCAGTCGAATGAATATTGAATGATAAGGCAGGAGCGCGCTCCCCACTCACGATAATCCGGATGACGCTGATGCCGATCGACTACGATGCCATCAAATCCTGGCGGATCGAGCCGAAGGACCACAGCTTCACCGCGCGCGACACCATGCTTTACGCGCTCGGCCTCGGCCTGGGCGGCGACGAGAGCCGGCCCGAGGATCTGAGCTTCGTCTACGAGCGCGGCTTGCAGGCCTTGCCCAGCTTCGCGGGCGTTCTCGGTTACCCCGGCTTCTGGTTGCAGGACCCTGCGACCGGGATCGACTGGAAGCGCATCCTGAACGGCGAGCAGGGACTGATCCTGCACCGGCCGCTTCCTCCGGAGGGACATGTCATCGGGCGCACGCGGGTCGAGGAGGTCGTCGACAAGGGCGCCGACAAGGGGGCTGTCATCTATACCGTGCGCGACGTGGTCGATGCCGTGACGGGCGACCTCATCGCGACGGTCACGAACTCCATCTTCGCGCGGGGAGATGGCGGCTTCGGCGGCCCTGCCACGTCCGGCATCCGGGTTCTTCCGCCGCCGCCGGAGACGCAGCCCGATCACGTCGTCGACCATCCGACCGTTCCGCAGGCGGCGCTGATCTACCGGCTGTCGGGCGACTACAACCCGCTTCATGCCGATCCCGCGGTGGCTCGCACTGCGGGCTTCCCGCGCCCGATCCTGCATGGAGCGGCGACCTGGGGCATCGCAGCCTATGCGTTGCTGCGCGCCCTGTGCGGGGGATCGCCAGCGCGGTTCCAGCGTTTCGACTGTCGCTTCTCCGCCCCTGTCTATCCCGGCGAGACGATCAGGACCGAGATCTGGTCCTTGAAGCCGGGTTCGGCCGCTTTCCGCTGCCGCGCGGTCGAGCGGGACATTGTGATCCTCAACAACGGGATATTCGAATTCGCTGCCGGATGAGCCGGCAGGACGTTTCCAACAACAAGGCGGGGAGGGTGAACCTCTCCGAACAGGGGAGTGATGAACATGCGTTGGACGCTTGCTCTGATCGTCGGGCTGTTGATGGGGGCACATCCCTGCCAGCGCGCTGCAGCCCAGGCCACTATTTCCGATGATGTCGTCCGGATTGGCCTCCTCCTCGACATGTCGGGGCCGTATTCGGACTATTCCGGCGAAGGCGCCGCGACAGCGGCACGGATGGCGGTCTCTGATTTCGGCGGCACCGTCCTCGGCAAGGCGATCGAGGTGCTGGCAGCGGATCATCTGAACAAACCCGACATCGCGTCGAGCCGCGCGCGCGAATGGTTCGACAATGGGAAGGTCGATGCGATCCTCGAGACCGTCGCGACCGGCCCGGCGCTGGCGGTGCTGGAAATCGCCAAGCAGAAGAACAAGATCGTCGCCTTCAGCGGGCCGGGCGCGGTGCGGCTCACCAACGAGAGCTGCTCGCCGATCTCGATCCACTACGCGCTGGACAGCTATGCCCTGACCCGTGCGACCGTGAAGGCGCTGACGGAACGGGGCCTCGACAGCTGGCATATCCTCGCCCTCGACAGCGTCTTCGGCGCGGACCTGATCCAGGATGCCGGGGCGGCTCTCGCGGATACCGGCGGAAAGCTCGTGGGCACGACGCGTCACCCGTTGGCGACGACCGATTTCTCGTCTTTCCTGGTCGCTGCGCAAAGCTCAGGCGCGAAGGTCATCGCGCTCGCCAATGCCGGAAATGACACGGCCAACGCGCTGAAGACGGCACGCGAGTTCGGCATCGGTGTTGGCGGCAAGCAGCGGATGGCGTCGCTCTACACGCTGATCAACGACATCAACGCGATCGGTGTCGAGGGCGCGCAGGGGCTGATCTTCACTGAGGCCTTCTACTGGAACCGCAACGAGCAGACCCGCGCCTGGTCGCGGCGATTCTACGAGACGATGAAGCGGATGCCGAATGCCGAGCAGGCGGCGGTGTATTCGACCACATTGCACTACCTTGGCGCGGTCAGGCAGGCGGGCACCGACGAAACAGGTGCTGTGATGAAGCAGATGCGCGAGCGGCCGATCAACGACATCTTCGCCACCAACGGCAGGATCCGCGAGGACGGCCGGATGGTCCACGACATGTATCTGGTCGAGGTCAAGAAGCCGTCCGAGGTGAAGGAGCCATGGGACCTCTACAACGTCCTGGCTACGATTCCCGGTGACGAAGCCTTCCAGCCGCTGTCCCGCTCGCGCTGCCCGCTGGTCAAGAAGTAACCTCGCGATGGCGGTGGAGCGGAAGGGCATACGCCCGGTGACGCTGGGTGGCTGGATCGACAATCTGGCGCTACAGCATGGCGAAGCGCCGGCGCTGTTCGACGAGGACCGTCCGGTTTCCTACGCGCAGCTCGCGCGGCGCAGCCGGCGCCTCGCCGCCGGTCTTGCCCGGCTCGGCATCGGGCAGGGAGACCGTGTCGCGGTCTGGCTGCCGAACTGCTCGGCCTGGATCGAGACCCTGCTCGGCTGTGGTCGCCTGGGGGCGATCGTGGTGTCGCTCAACACCCGCTTCCGCGCGGCGGAGATCGGCGACATCCTCGGCCGCTCGGGCGCGCGTGCTCTCGTCATGTCTCCCGACTTCACGCCGATCGCCTATCGCGAGATCCTGGCGAACGTCCCGCCCGCAGAATTGGCCGCGGTGACGACGATCGTGACCTTGACGAAAGAGGCGATGCCCGTTCTGGAGGGCCGCCGCCAGGCTAGCTATGCCTCGCTGCTGGAATGCGGCGAATGGGACGGGCCGGCGGTATCGCCAGCGACAGGGTGCCTGATCCTCACCACGTCAGGCACCACGAAGAAACCGAAATTCGTGCTGCACTCCCAGCAAGGCCTGGTCACGCACGCCTTCGACGTTGCCGCCGCGCCGGGATTCTATGGTGAAGCAGGCAGCGCCGGCATGTCGATCATGCCGCTATGCGGCGCATTCGGCCTCACCCAGACGATCGGCGCGCTGGCCGGCGGCGCTCCCACGGTTCTGATGCGCAGCTTCGATCCGGAGGTCGCCGCGGCCGCGATCCGTCAGCGCGGCGTCACCAATATGGCCGGCGTCGACGACGTCTTCTATCGCCTGCTCCAGACGAGCGACGACGCCGTGCCCTTTCCGGAATTGCGCTTCGTCGTATTCGGTTCCTTCAACAATTCGCCCGACGACTTCGTCCGAGCGGCCGATCAGCGCGGGCTGCTTGCGGTGGGCGCCTACGGGATGTCCGAATTTCAGGGGCTGTTCTCTCTCCAGCCCAGGGAGGCGGGGCCGGAGCGCCGTGCGCGCGGCGGCGGCCATCCGGTCTCCGCTGCGGCGATCGTCCGCGTCCGCGATCCGGACACCGGCCGCCTTCTCGCAGTCGACGAGAGCGGGGAGCTCGAGGTCGCGGCTCCGAGCATGATGCTCGGCTATTTCGGCGACCCGGAGGCGACCGCGGCCGCATTCACCGACGATGGTTTCCTGCGGACGGGCGATGCCGGCTGCCTGCGCGCGGATGGGAGCTTCGAGTTTCATGCGCGCATGAACGATGCCCTGCGCCTGGGAGGGTTCCTCGTCAGTCCGGCGGAGATCGCCGAGATGGTTGCGTCCCATCCGATGGTGAGCGAGTGCCAGGTCGTCGGAGCCCATGGTCCGGACGGATACAGGGCAGTCGCCTTCGTCATTGCGGCGGAAGGCGGCTTTGCCGAAGCCGCGGTGCAGGAGCATTGCCGGGGACGACTCGCCAAGTTCAAGCAACCCACACGCATCCTGGCCATCGACACGTTTCCGGCGACGGACGGGCCGAACGGGCCGAAGGTCCAGCGCAACGTGCTGCGCACGATGGCGGAGGCAGCCCTGAAGGGGTGAAGCGGCGCGGGACTTATTCATCCGAATTTTATATCGAAATCTCAGCGCGGGCAGTTGCCTCGCCTGCGGGCGCGCTATATCAATCGAATGAATAAAAATGGAAAGCGGGAATGCTTGGAGCAATTCTGTCGGGGCTGAAGGTCGTCGACCTCACGCAAAATGTGGCCGGGCCGTTCTGCACCCAGGTGCTCGGCGACATGGGCGCGACGGTGATCAAGGTGGAGCGTCCCGGACGCGGCGACGACACGCGTGACTGGCCGCCGCGACATGGGGACCAGTCGGCGACGTTCCTGGCCCTCAACCGGAACAAGAGCAGCATCTGCCTGGACCTGGACCATCCCGAGGGGTTGGCCGTGCTCAAGCGCCTCGCCGCCGATGCCGATGTCATCATCCACTCGATGAAGCCCGGCAGCGCCGAAAGCCGCGGATTGGGCCACGCCGATCTCGCTGCAGGCAATCCGCGCCTGATCTACTGTGCCATCAGTGCCTTCGGGCAAGCCGGGCCGCTGGCTGCTCTGCCGGGTTACGATCCGCTGATGCAGGCCTTCACGGGCATCATGAGCACGACCGGCAACGAGGGCGACGCGCCGGTGCGCGTGGCCGTCTCGCTGATCGATCTCGGCACCGGGATGTGGGCCGCGCTGGGTGTTCTGGCCGGCGTCATCGAGCGCGGCCGGAGCGGGCGCGGGATGCTCGTGGAAGCGAGCCTGCTCGACACCGGCATCGGCTGGATGAGCGTATTCGTCGCGACCTATCTCGCGACCGGAACGCTGCCGCAAAAGCTCGGCTCCGGCATGGCGATGGCCGCTCCCTATCAGCTCTTCCCGGCGCGCGACGGCCATGTGTTCATCGCGGCGGGAAACGACGGGCTGTTCGAGCGCGTCTGCGGCGGGCTGGATTGCCGCGAACTCGTGGCGGATAGGCGTTTCGCCACCAACACCGCGCGTGTCGCAAACCGCGAAGCGCTCGTCGCCGCGATCAGCGCGGTCACGCAGCAATTGCCGGCGGCCGATATCGTCTCGCGGCTGCGCGCGGCGGGGGCTCCATGCAGCGAACTCAATTCGGTGGCGCAGATGCTCGCGCATCCGCAGGTCGAGGCGGCGGGGATCATCGCCGATCTGCCGGCGGCTGAGCGCGAGAGCCATCGCATCGTCGCCTTGCCCCTCAAGCTGGCAGGAAGCCGTTCGGCCAGGCTCGAGCCGCCGCCCGCGCTTGGCGCCGACACGGCGTCCCTGCTCTCGGGCCTTGGCTACGCATCCGACGAAATCGACCGCCTTCGCCTCGCCGGGGCGGTTGGGTAAAGCAGCCTCTTCCAGGACAGAGCACCATGGATTTCGACTATACGGAAACCCAGCAACAGATCCGGGCGGCGGTCCGCAAGCTCTGCGCCGAGTTCGGCGTCGACTATTGGCGCAAATGCGACGAGGCCGGCGAATACCCCGAGGACTTCGTTCAGGCGATGACCAGAGCAGGCTGGCTCTCGGCCCTGATCCCGGAGGAGTATGGCGGCTCCGGGCTCGGCCTGATGGAAGGCTGCATCATCCTCGAGGAAATCAATCGCTCGGGGGGCAACGGTGCCGCCTGCCACGCGCAGATGTACACGATGGCCTCGGTGCTGAATCATGGCAGCGAGGAGCAGAAGCGCCGCTATCTCCCGCGCATTGCCGACGGTTCATTGCGGCTGCAGGCCTTCGGCGTCACCGAGCCGGATGCCGGTTCCAATACGCTCAGGATCAAGACCTTCGCGAAGCGCCGCCCGGGCGGCGGCTATGTGATCAACGGCCAGAAAATCTGGACCTCGCGCTACATGCAGTCGCACATGTATCTGCTGATCGTCCGGACGACGCCGTTCGAGGAGGTGAGCCGCAAGACGGACGGCCTCTCGCTCTTCCTCATCGACATCGAGAAGGCGGGCAAGGCCCTGCACGCCCGGCCGATCCGGACCATGCTGAACCACCACACCAACGAGGTCTTCATCGACAATCTCGAGGTGGGGGAGGAGGATCGGATCGGCGAGGAAGGCCGCGGCTTCCATTATCTCGTGGACTCGCTGAACTCCGAACGCCTCCTGGTCGCGAGCGAGTCGATCGGGGACGGCCGCTGGTTCACCGCCGAGGCCTCGCGATACGCCAGCGACCGGCAGGTCTTCGATCGGCCGATCGGCCAGAACCAGGGCATCCAGTTCCCGATCTCGCGGGCGCATATGAATATCGAGGCGGCCGAGCTGATGCGCAACCGGGCCGCCGCCCTGTTCGACCGCAAGCTGCCTTGCGCGAACGAGACGAGCATGGCCAAGTTCCTCGCCAGCGAAGCCGCCTGGGAGGCGGCTGAGGCGTGCATGACGACGTTCGGCGGCTATGGCGTCGCGAGCGAATATCACGTCGAGCGCAAATGGAAGGAGGCGCGGCTGTTCCGCACGGCGCCGCTCTCCAACAATTTGATCCTTGCCCAGGTTGCCCAGCACGCGCTCGGCATGCCCCGTTCCTACTGAGCCGAAACGAGGACAGGATGACAGCCTTGCAGCCTCTGAAAAGCCTTTCGCCGGCTCCGGGTCCCACGGAACGCCTCGCGGCGTTCATCGTCGAGGCCCGGGTGCCGGACGAGGTCCTGAGCCTGGCCACGCGCGTGGTCGTCGATACGCTCGCCGTGACCGTGGCGGGTGGTGCCGAGGAACCGGTGCGGCGGCTGGCCGCTTCTCTCGAGCCCTGGCCGGGTGCGGTACCCAGCTTCTGGGGGCCGGAAGCCTTCCGCAGCGACGATGCCGCGCTTCTGACCGGCATGGCGAGCCATGTACTCGATTATGACGACGTCTCGATGCTGAGCGTCTGCCATCCGACGGCGCCCGTGCTGTCGGCCTTGCTGCCCCTGCTCGACAAGCGCAAGGTCACAGGGGCGGAACTGCTCGGCGCAGTGGCGATCGGCACCGAGGTGCTGATCCGTCTCGGGCAGAGCATGGGCTTTCGGCATTATGCGCTCGGCTTCCACGCAACGGGCACGCTGGGAGCGGTCGGTGCCGCCGCCGCGGTCGCGCGACTCCTGCATCTCGATCTCGACACCACCCGGCGGGCGCTCGCCATCGCGGCCAGCATGGCCTGTGGCTTGCGAAAGAATTTCGGCTCGATGGTGAAGTCGCTTCATGTCGGGCTGGCGGCCTCGAATGGGCTCAAGGCCGTACGGCTCGCGCAGGGCGGTATCGATGCGGCTTCCGAGGTCTTCGAGGTCGACGGCTATCTCAAGGCCTTCTCCGGCGGCGAGACCGATCGCTGGCCGCCGGGTGTCGTGCTTGGCGCGCCGTTCGCACTGAGTGAGCCCGGCTTCGAACAGAAGCGCTATCCATGCTGCTACATGCTGCACCGGATGATCGAGGGCACTCTCAGTCTACGCAGCGACACAGGCATCGATCTCGCGGCGGTGAAGCATGTTCGCGTCGATATGCCGGCAGGCGGCACCAAACCCCTGATCCACCCGTTCCCCCGCACCGGGCTGAACGCTCTCTTCAGCGGCCCCTATGCGGTTGCCGCCAGCCTGGCCGACGGCCGGATCGATCTGGCGAGCTTCACCGACGAGGCTGTTCTTCGGCCGGACCTGCAGGCACGGCTCGCCGATATCCAGCTGGTCGAGGCGTCGGGCGAATCGAGCCGGGGCAGCGAGGTCGGCAGCACGCCCGTCACAGTGACTGTGACCCTGAAGGATGGCGGTTCCGTCGCGAGGACGGTGACGCGCGCGCCGGGTTCGCCGGAGGACCCGATGACGGAGCAGCAACTCGCGGCCAAATGGACGGATTGCTTGCGACGCGTGCAGCCGGGGCTCGGCGCCGATACGACGCTCAACTTGTTCGGGGAGGGGCTGGCTATCGGCACGTCGCCGGATGTCGGCGCCTGGATCACGCGGTTGCGCCTGGCGCTCGGCAGGAGCGCGGCATGAACGCCTCCGTCGCGCCTCCAGCCTTTGAGACGCTCCGGATTTCCGCGCCGGCCGAGCATATCGCCCTGGTGACGCTTGCGCGTCCGCAGGCCATGAATGCGCTGAATACGCAGATGGGTCGCGATCTGGTGACCTTCTTCGAGGCGGTCGCGCTGGATGCCGCGGGGTTGCGCTGCATCGTGCTGACCGGCGAGGGGGAGCGCGCCTTCTGTGCCGGCGGTGACCTGAAGGAACGGCGCGGTATGAGCGATGAGGCGTGGCAGCGCCAGCATGTCGTGTTCGAGCGGATGGTGCGTGCCCTGCTCGATTGCCCGGTCCCCGTGATCGGCGCGGTCAACGGGGCGGCCTATGGCGGCGGCTGCGAGATCGCCGCCTGCTGCGACTTTCTCTACGCCGCCGAACACGCCCGTTTCGCCCAGAGCGAGGTGACGCTCGGCATCATGCCCGGCGGCGGAGGAACCCAGACGATTGCCCGCGCAGTCGGCGAGCGGCGGGCGAAGGAACTCATCCTGACGGGCCAGCCCTTCTCGGCGAGCGAAGCGGCGCAATGGGGCCTGGTCAATGCAGTCCTGCCCCAGGGCGAGCTCCTTCCGGCGGCGCTCGCGACCGCGACCACCATCGCCAATAACGCGCCGATCTCCGTGCGGCAGGCGAAGCAGTCGATCCACCGGGGCCTGCAGATGGCCCTGCGCGACGGCCTCACCTTCGAGATCGAAGCCTATGCCCGGATGGTCCCGACGCAGGACCGCCACGAGGGCGTGACGGCGTTCAACGAGAAGCGGCCGCCGCGCTTCATCGGGAAATAGGTGGATGATGGCGGAACGCGTGCTGTTGAGGGAGGTCGGGCTGCGCGACGGGCTGCAACTCGTCTCGACCGTTCTCGACACGGAGAAGAAGCTCGACTGGTGCGGCAGTGCAGCCGCGGCCGGTCTTGCCGAGATCGAGGCCACGTCCTTCGTGCCGGCGCATGTCATCCCGCAATTCGCGGATGCCGATGCCGTCGCAGCGGGGATTGCCGGGATCCGGGGCGCGCAGGTCTCCGCCCTCGTCGTGAACCTGAAGGGAGCAAGGCGCGCCTTCGCCGCCGGGCTGACCAAGGTCAACTATGTGGTTTCCGCCAGCGAGGCCCACAGCCTTGCCAATGCGCGCCGCTCGACCGATGCGGCGCTGGATGAGTTCGATCTCATCGTCGCCGAGCGCGCGGCTCAAGGGTTGTCCGATCGGGTCGCATTGGGCTGCGGCGTGGCGACCAGTTTCGGCTGCACGCTGCAAGGCGAAGTCGCCGAGGCGCGCGTGCTCGCGATCGTCGGGCGACTGGCGCGCGCCGGAGCGGACGAGATCATGCTGGCGGATACCGTCGGCTATGGCGATCCGGCGCGCGTCAGCCGCCTGTTCGAGGCGGCCACGGGTCTTGTCGGGTCGCTGCCGCTCGCCGCGCATTTCCATGACACGCGCGGCTTCGGGCTGGCCAATGTCGGCGCCGCGCTTTCGGCCGGGGTCCGCCGCTTCGATGCTTCGCTCGGGGGGCTGGGCGGCTGCCCCTTCGCCCCCGGCGCGACCGGCAACATCAACACGGAAGACTGCGCCTTCATGCTCGAGGCGATGGGCTTCGCCACCGGCATCGACCTGGCTGCGTTGCTGCGCTTGCGGGAACGCGTCGAAACCTGGCTTCCGGAAGAACGCTTCACCGGCGCGCTCGCCCGCGCCGGCCTGCCGAAAGGCTTTTCTCCCGCAGCCTGACATTGGCGGAGCGCAATCAGGCGCTCCACGTGGCGATGGCGCCCCCCGCATCGAAGGGGCTTGGGATGCCCCTCGTCAGCCTGCGGCGCTCGCAGCCTTGTCGTTGCGATCACGGCCCCGGATACGGTCGCGCGCCTGCTGCCATTGCGCGTCGGTCCAGGGCAGGTAGTTCGTGAAATAGGCGCCGTTCGCGAGGCCATGCGCACCATCGACGGCAATCGTCTCGCCGCTGAGCCATTCGCAGCCCGGCGCCATCAGGAAGGTGGCCAGCGTGGTGAGCTCGGGCTTCTGTCCAAGGCGGCCCATCGGATTGATTGACCGTTCATAGTCATGCGGGTTGTCGGTTGGACGCAGGCGGGCCGAGGCGCCCTCCGTCGGAAAGATACCCGGCGAGATGGCATTGAGCCTGATGCCGTAGCGCCCCCATTCGATGGCGAGCGACCGCGTCATCGCCTCGATGCCGGCCTTCGACATGGCCGAGGGCACGACGAAGGGCGCGCCGGTCCGCGTGAACGTCGCCAGGATCGAGAGCACCGAGCCCTTTCGCTGTTCGGCTATCCAGCGCTGCCCGATCGCATTGGTGACGTAGAAGGTGCCGCGCAGGACGATATCGGAGATCGCGTTGAAGCCGTTCGCCGTCAGGTCCTCCGTGCGGCTGATGAAGTTGCCGGCCGCGTTGTTGACCAGCCCGGTCAGCGGACCGTGGTCGAGCCAGGCCCGGTCGACCATCCCCCGCACGGATTCAGGCGAGCGGATATCGCACTCATAGGCATCGACCGCAGCGCCGGTTTCGCGGGCGATCGCCTCGGCCGTCTCCCGGACGACCGCCTCCCTGCGCCCGCAGATCGCCACGCGCGCGCCGTAGCCGGCGAAGCGATGCGCCATTTCCCGGCCGAGTCCGGTGCCGCCTCCCGTCACGAGGATGTGCTGGCCCTTCAAGACGTCGTCCCTGAACATTCGCCTCTCCCATCTCGATTCGAGCACATCGTCGCGCGGCCTCTAGCCGGGGGCGATCTCACTCGCTATTAAATTCGAACTTATTATCAAAAGGAAGAGGCTGATGTTGGAAACTGCCCGCGACGGCACGACCATGGTCCTGACCCTGAACAACCCCGCAAAGCGAAACGCCCTCTCCGCACCGCTGCGGGAAGGACTGCTGGAAGCTTTTCTCAGGCTCGAGAGGGATCGCGATCTGCGTGCGGCGGTCATCATCGGCGCCGGCGGGAATTTCTGCTCGGGCGGAGACATCGACTCGATGAATCAATCGACGGACCTGGCCGCCGGTCGCGAGCGCTTTCGCGGCGTGCACGAGCTGACGCGGCTGATGATCCGGGGCTCGAAGCCGGTGATTGCAGCGGTGGAGGGCTGGGCGGTCGGGGCCGGGCTGGGTCTCGCGCTCGCGGCGGACACGGTGATCGCCACGCCGGGCGCACGCTTCCGGGCGGGGTTTCCGCAGATCGGACTGATCGCGGATTTCGGCCTGCTGCATACCCTGCCGGCCCGCATCGGGCCCGCAAGGGCGCGCCAGTTCTTGCTGTATGACGAGGTGGTCGATGCCGAGCGCGCCGGCCGCATCGGATTGACCGACGAAACGGTGGCTTCGGGCGAGCTGCTCGAACGGGCGTTGGCGCTTGCCGGCCGTTTCAGCCAACTGGCTCCCCTGGCGACAGCGCAGACCCGGGCTGCCCTGGCCCGGGGGCTCGACCAGGTGCTGGACTGGGAGCGCGACACCCAGGCGGCCTTGCTGCAAACGGCCGACCACGCGGAAGGGCGAACCGCTTTCCTCGAAAGACGAAAACCGAATTTTACCGGTCGATGAGACCGCGCCGAACCGCCTTCAGATCCGCTGGCGGATGACGCTCCTGACCGAGTAGCGCGTCGCCGGATAGAGATTGTAGGACAATTCGAATGTCTGCCCGTTATTGGCGACGTAGCGCCGCTTCACGGCCAGAGCTGCGGTTTCGGTACCGGCGTGCAACAGATCGGCCATCGCCGCCGGCATGGTCGTCGCCGATACCTCCTGCTCGACATAGTCGAGCTTGAGGCCCTGCTCATCCATGATGACTTCGTAGATCGCCCTGTCTCCCTGCTGGATGGCTTCGAGGGCCGGGGCCAGCTTCTCGGGCACGAAAACCTCCGACCAGCATAGGGGCTGCTGGTCGTTGCGTGTCGATCGCACGCCCGCAACCCGCAACCATCTGCCTTCCCGAAGTCCGGAGAAGGATTCGAACGATTTCGCCACGCTGGAGGCGAAGCCGTAATGGCGCACGTCGAGCTGGGTGCTCTGGGCGAAATCGAACAGCCCTTTGAGGTCGCGCAGCGAATGCACATAGGGCGCGACCGGTCGCTGGGCCAGCACCGTCGTGCCCGTCTTGCGCCGGCGCCCGAGGATGCCCTGCTCCGCGAGCAGCTTCAGAGCTTCACGGATGGTGTGGCGACCCACGCCGAACCGCTCCTGCAGTTCGGGCTCCGTCGGGAAGCGGCTGCCTACAGGGTAGGTCCCCCCGCCGATTTCGTCGCGCAGTAGATCCGCAAGGACCGCATGTCCGCCGGTGGTCCTGGTGCCCTCAGACATGTCCTGCTTCTTCTCGCACGCAAAATCCCCGCTCGCTCCGTGAAATAGCTTGCTCCGGCGCCGAATCATAGCCCCCGGAGCGAACTGCACACTGTTCTTCGAATGAAATGGCAGGGGCTATGCCCGCCGGCCGCGCAGCCGGCCACGGCAAGGCAGCGCCGATCGAAAGTCGAAGGCATTCCAGGTGCCCGGAGATGCCGGTGCGCTTCCTCTGGCCGCCGTCGGGAAATCGTTGCGGGTTCGCCGCTTTCGGGTTGACGTCCGGAAGCTCCGCACTATCATTCGAATAAAATGATGAATGGCGATGACGCCTGAGAAATCCGGGGAGGAGAATGCGATGGATCGTCGCGAATGCATCATCGGGCTTGCCGCCGTCGGCCTCTCCGCGACGCAGGCCTTCGGGAGCACGTTTCCGACCCGGTCCCCGATCCTGTCCAATGGCTATCCTGCCGGCGGCTCGACGGATGTCGCCTCGCGATTGATCATCGAGGGTATGGCAAAGGAGCTGGACGGATATCGAATGGTCGTCGAAAACCGGCCGGGCGCCAGCGGAACCGTCGCCGCGACATGGCTGACGCGCCAGCAGCCGGACGGCTATAGCCTGCTTCTGTCGGAGTCATCCTCGTTCGCGATCTGGCCGGCGATGCATGAGACCGGCGTCAAATATGATCCGGTCCAGGATTTCGACTGGATTGCGACCGTCTGTACGGCTCCCATGGTCCTGATCGTTTCGCCGAACTTTCCGGCGAAGACAGTGAAAGAGGCCATCGAGCTTCTCCGTACGCCGGCATCCGCGGAGCTGAATTATTCCAGCTCGGGCGTCGGCTCGATCCCTCATATCGGCGCCGAATTGCTGCGAACCCTTGCCGGCCCCGCCAACCAGTCGCGCCATGTACCGTATCGTGGTGGTGCGCCGGCGGTGCTGAGCGTGTCGACCGGCGAGACGGCCTGGGGCGTGGCCTCGCTGGGGTCGGCAACGGGACTTCTGAACGGCGGTGCCCTGAGGGGGCTTGCCGTGACGAGCCCTAACCGGTTTCCGCTGTTCCCGGACATCCCGACTTTCAGGGAGCTCGGGATGCCGGAGATGGAGTTGAACATCTACTACCTGATCCAGGGGCCGGCGCGCCTGCCGCCCGAGGTGCTGGCCAAGCTGAACAAGGCCGGGGCCGCCTCGCTGAACCAGCCGGTCACGCGGGAACGGTTCCTCAAAGCCGGGATGCAGGCGTGGGACGGCCCCAACACTCCCGAAAGCACCCGCGAGATCGTCATGGCGGAAAATGCAAGGTTTCGCTCGATCAGCCAGCGCACCGGCCTGAAGATCGTCACCTGAAGCGCGGCACATGCACTTTGATCGAGCCCTCAACGGAACTTCACGATGACGCTGGCAATCATCCTCAGAAGCCATGGAGGGCCGGACCAGCTGAAGCTGGAGCAGGTCGACCTGCCGAATCCCGGCCCTGGCGAATTGCGGATCAGACAGAGCGCCATAGGCGTCAATTTTCACGACGTGTATGTTCGCTCGGGTCTGTATCGCACGCTCGCGCTACCCGGCATTCCGGGCATTGAGGCCAGCGGCATCGTCGAAAAAACCGGCTCAGGGGTCCGGGATTTTCGTCCAGGCGACAGGATTTGCTATGTCACGGGCAGTTACGGAGCTTATGCCGCGCATCGAAACCTGCCCGAGAACCTTGCGCTCAAGCTGCCTGACACCATCGATGATGAGATCGCTGCCGCGACGATCCTGAAGGGGCTGACTGCCTGCATGTTGCTTCGCAGGGAGTATGCGGTCGGTCCGGGGGATCATATTCTCGTGCATGCTGCTGCCGGGGGCGTTGGCCAGCTGCTTTGCCGCTGGGCCGATCACCTTGGTGCCGTCGTCATCGGAACGGTCGGAGATCCGCGCAAGGAAGCGGTCGCGCGTGCGGCGGGGGCTGCGCATGTGTTCTCGAGCTCCGATCAGGAGCTGGTCGGCAAGGTGATGGACATCACCAAGGGCGAGGGCGTCGCCGTGGCCTACGACTCGGTCGGGCGCGACAGTTTCCAGTCCTCGCTGTCCGCGTTGTCATATTTCGGGAAGCTGGTGAATTTCGGGCAGAGTTCCGGCCCGGTGCCGCCGTTCGAGGTTTCGCAACTCGCCGCGCGCTCGAATTCACTATCCCGGCCGATCATCTTTCATCACCTGCGCAACCCATCCGCGTTGAGGGAGATGGCGGCCGAAGTCTTTGCGCTGATCGGCGAAGGCATTCTCAAGGCGGATATCGGCTTGCGCCTCCCACTGGCGGAAGCCGCCGAGGCGCATGCCAGGCTGGAAGGCCGGCGCACCGTCGGCTCCACCATCCTGTTGCCCTAGGTTCCTCGCACCGTGCCTGGATCCTCATCGAACCGCGTCGTCATCAACGTCGTCACGTCGGATCTCGGAGATTCCGTAAGCCGCGTGCTCGCGGACGTTCAGCGCTTCGGCTGGGCGTTGAACGAGATTGCGGCTTCCGCTTCGTCGGCAGACACTGCCGAGTTCAAGCTGGCTGTGTCGGCCCCTTCGGATATCCAGCTGGCTCATATCGAAGACCGCCTGGCGCGGCATCCAACGGTCGCGGCCGTGCAGGCGCGATGGGCTTCCGGCTGAACAGTCCTGGGCTTTTTTGGACGCTCTCACTCACAAGCCGGGATTTGTGCCTGTTTCATATCGCGTGGCTCAAGGCTGATCTCTCGGGATCGCGTGCATTTCGGCCAAGGGGACGCTCTTGGTCACGACATATGTGTAATAGCGCTCGATCCCGATCGCCGGCTCGAGCAGCCGGTCGATCAGGCGCTGATAGGCGTCGATATCAGGTGTGACCACCCGCATGATGTAGTCGATGCCGCCGCCGGTCGCGTCGCAGGCGACAATGGCTGGTTCCCTCGCCACGGCCTCTTCGAAGCGGCGGAAATCCGCCTGCTGATGGCTCTTCAGGCTGATCTCGACGATCACCGTGGTTCGCGGGGCATCGGGCTTCAGATCGACGATTGCGGAATAGCCCTTGATCACGCCGGCCTCCTCCATCCGGCGCAGCCGCTCCCAGCAGGCAGCCGGCGACAACGCCACCGTTTCGGCGAGCTTGAGCTTGGTCATGCGGCCGTCGCGCTGCAGGGCCGCGACGATCTTGAGATCGATGGGATCGAGCTTCATCTTCTGGGACCGCGGGTGCATAATGTCATGAATGCCTCTTTATAAGAACGAGACAATATCATGTTCCGTCAAGCCGAACGGCCTTCCGGCAACAGGCTTTCTCCCATCGTCGAGAAGGCCGTCGAATGGCGCCCGGTCCTGACGAAGCAGAAGGGCGCGACCAAGCATGCTGCGCTGACCGAGCGCATTATCGCCGATATCGACGCCGGCATCCTGAAGCCGATGGACCGGATGCCGACGCATCGCGACCTCGCCCATGCGCTCGGCATCTCCGTCCAGACCGTCAGCCTCAGCTACAAGGAGGCCGAGCGCCTCGGCTATCTCAGCGGCGAGGTCGGGCGCGGAACCTTCGTCAAGAGCCGCGTCACCGAACAGGCGGGCCGGCTGATGCTCGACCGCAGCCCCACCGAGGTCGTCGACCTCTCGATCGTGCGCGGGGTTTATCTCGATGCCCATGAGGTGGCCTCGCGCCAGGCGCTGTCAGCCTTGGCCGAGGGCGACAGCAGCGCCTTCATGCGGCCGTGCCGGCCGATCGCGGGGCTCGACCACCATCGTGAAGCGGCGCGCCTCTGGCTCGGGCCGCTCGGCGTCGAGACCTCGGTCGAGCGCATCCTGATCACCAATGGCGCCGCCCATGCGCTCTTCCTCGCGCTCGCCTGTGTGGTCCGTGCCGGCGACCTGGTGCTGACCGAGAACCTGACCGATCACGGTGTCATCGGCCTCGCCAACGTCCTCGGCTTCAGCCTCAAGGGCCTGCCGACCGACGAGGAAGGCATCCGCCCCGATGCGTTCGAGGCGGCGTGCCGCGCTGGCGGTGTGCGGGCGCTCGTGCTCATCCCGACGCTCAACAATCCGACCAGCCATGTTGCCGGCCCCGAGCGACGCCGTGCCATCGCCGAAATCGCGCAGCGCCATGGCGTCTTCGTCGTCGAGGACGAGGTCTACAAGCCGCTGATCGCCGAGCCGCTGCCGTCGATCACCGCGATGTTGCCGGATCTCGGCTTCTTCCTCACCAGCTTTACCAAGACGGTGCTGACCGGACTGCGCGTCGGCTACCTGGTCGTGCCGCCTCAATACTCGATCCGTGCCGCCTCGATCCTGCGCGTGACCAGCTGGAGCGGCACTTATCTGCCGGCCGAGATCGCGACGCGCTGGGTCCAGGACGGTACCGCGCAAAGGCTGCTCACCGTCCAGCGCGAGGAAGCGACGGCACGCCAGCGCATCGTCGCGGAGACGCTCGGAAGCCATGTCGCCTCGAGCCATCCGCTCTCGCTCTGCTCCTGGCTCAAGGTTCCCGCGCACTGGACCGAGGACAGCCTGGTGCGCTCGCTCGCCGACCGGCGCATCGCCGTGACGCCGTCCGATCCGTTCGTGGCTGGCGCGGGCCATGGCGGCGGCCTTCGCATCTGCCTGGGCGGGCGGATGAGCCATGAATTGCTGGCGCGGACGCTGACGACGGTGCGCCAGACCTTCGAGCAGCTGCCGCCGGTCTTCGATATCGGCGCTATCGGCTGAGAGCGGCGCCCGAGGGCTCTGTCCATGTCATTGCGGCCTGCGGTGCAGGTTTGGCATAATTGGATCATGACAATATAATAATTGACATGAAATTTTCTCCCTCGCAGCATGACAAGCGAGGGAGACATGCCGGTGACAAAACCGCGTCTTTTCACTGCCGAGGCAGATCGACTGGCAACGCCGCCGGCCGCACTCGCGCTGCCCGAGGTCGAAGCCGCCAAGGCGCGGATCGCTGGCCGGGTCGAGCGCACACCGCTTGTAACTTCGCCTTCCCTCAGTCGTCTCTGCGGCCAGCCCGTCCATCTCAAGCTCGAAACCCGCCAGCCGATCGGCGCCTTCAAGCTGCGCGGTGCGATGAATGCAGTGCTGGCGCTGACCGAAGACCAGCGCCAGCGCGGGCTGGTGACCGCGTCGACCGGCAATCATGGCCGCGCCGTCGCCTATACCGCCCGCGAACTTGGCCTTGCCGCCACGATCTGCATGTCGGCGCTCGTGCCCGCGAACAAGATCGAGGCGATCCGCTCGCTGGGCGCCGAAATCCGTATCGTCGGCCGCTCGCAGGACGATGCGCAGGCCGAGGTCGAGCGGCTGGTCGCCGAGCACGGGCTCACCCAGATCCCGCCCTTCGACCATCCTGACGTCGTCGCCGGGCAGGGCACGATTGGGCTCGAACTGATCGAGGACCTGCCGGAGCTCGCCTGCGTGCTGATCCCGCTCTCGGGCGGCGGGCTGGCGGCTGGCATCGCCGTCGCGGTCAAGGCGTTGCAGCCTTCCGTCAGGATCGTCGGCATCTCGATGGAGCGTGGCGCCGCGATGGCTGCGGCGATTGCGGCCGGCCGGCCCGTCGAGGTCGTCGAAGAGCCAACGCTGGCGGATTCGCTCGGGGGCGGCATCGGCCTGTCCAACCGCGTCACCTTCGCCTTGTGCCGTGACCTCGTCGACGAGGTCGTGCTGCTGAGCGAGGCCGAGATCGCCGCCGGCATCCGCCATGCCGCGCTCGTGGAGGGCGAGATCGTCGAGGGCGCCGGCGCTGTCGGCATCGCCGCTTTGCTCGCCGGCAAGGTCAAACCGCAGGGGCCGACGGCACTCATCGTTTCCGGCCGCAACATTGACGAGGCGGTGCACCGGCGCATCGTCTCCGGAGCCGCCGCATGAGCCGTATGCTCGTCCTCACCGAAGCGGAGCTGCGCCGCATCGTCGGGCTCGATCCGAGCACCGTCGACTGTGTCGAGGCGGCCTTCGCAGCGCTCGCGACCAAGCCGGTCGCGATGCCGCCGATCCTGCGGCTCGACATTCCCGAGCACCGCGGCGAGGTCGATGTAAAGACGGCCTATGTGCCGGGCCTCGACGGCTTCGCGATCAAGGTCAGCCCCGGCTTCTTCGACAATCCCAGGCTCGGCCTGCCCAGCCTCAACGGGCTGATGATTCTGTTCAGCGCCCGCACCGGGTTGGTCGAGGCGCTCCTTCTGGACAATGGCTATCTCACCGATGTCAGGACGGCCGCGGCCGGGGCCGTCGCGGCGCGCCACCTTGCCCGGCCGGATGCCGCGGTCGCTGCGATCTTCGGTGCCGGCATGCAGGCAAGACTCCAGATCGAAGCGCTGGCGCTGGTGCGGCCGATCCGCGAGGCGCGGATTTGGGCCCGCGATGCGCAGAAGGCGAACAAGGCCGCGGCCGAGCTCTCCCGCAAGCTCGGCTTCATGGTCGCTGCCGTGGCCGATCCCCGGGCCGCGGTGCGAGGCGCCGATATCATCGTCACCACGACGCCGGCCGAGCGACCGATCCTGATGGCGGACTGGATCGAGCCCGGCCAGCACATCACGGCAATGGGCTCCGACAGCGAGCACAAGAACGAGATCGACCCCGCCGTTCTCGCCCGCGCCACCTATGTCGCCGACCGACTCGACCAGACCCGGCGGCTCGGCGAGCTTGCCCATGCGATCCGCGCCGGTTCCGCCAGCGCCGATCAGGCTTTCGCCGAACTCGGCGAGGTCATCGCCGGCCAACGCCCCGGCCGGACACGCACCGACGAAATCATCCTGGCGGACCTGACCGGCACCGGCGTGCAGGACACCGCAATCGCCAATCTCGCCGCCGCCCGCGCCCGCACTGCCGGCGCCGGGCAGACCATCGACACCAAAGCCGAAGCGGGAGACGCCGCGTGACCGTGACCCTGAACTTCACCCGCGAGGAATATGCCGAGCGCCTCGCCAAGACCCGCGCTGCGATGGAGCGCGCCGGGGTCGAGCTGCTGATCGTCACCGACCCCTCCAACATGCATTGGCTCACCGGCTATGACGGCTGGTCGTTCTACGTCCATCAATGCGTGCTGGTGCCGCCGACGGGCGAGCCGATCTGGTATGGCCGCAAGCAGGATGCGAACGGCGCCAAGCGCACCGCCTATATCGGCCATGACAGCATCATCGGCTATCCCGACCACTATGTGCAGTCGACCGAGCGTCACCCGATGGATCTGCTCGCGCAGATCATCGCCGAGCGTGGCTGGGGCGGGCTCCGGGTCGCGGTCGAGATGGACAATTACTATTTCTCGGCGGCGGCTTTCGCCTCCCTGCAGAAGCACTTGCCGAACGCGCGCTTCAAGGATGCCGGCGGGCTGGTGAACTGGCAGCGTGCGGTCAAGAGCGCGACCGAACTCGACTACATGCGCAAGGCCGGCCGCATCGTCGAATTGATGCACCAGCGCATCGTCGAGGTCGTCGAACCCGGCATGCGCAAATGTGATCTCGTCGCCGAGATCTACGATGCCGGCATTCGCGGCACGGCCGAATTCGGCGGCGATTATCCCGCGATCGTGCCGCTGTTGCCCTCGGGCGCCGATGCCTCGGCCCCGCATCTGACCTGGGACGACAAGCCGATGCGCCTGGGGGAGGGCACCTTCTTCGAGATCGCCGGCGCCTACAAGCGTTACCACTGCCCGCTCTCGCGCACCGTCTTCCTTGGCAAGCCGACGCAGGCTTTTCTCGACGCCGAGAAAGCGACGCTCGAAGGCATGGAAGCCGGCCTCACCGCGGCAAAGCCCGGCAATACCTGCGAGGACATCGCCAACGCCTTCTTCGCCGTGCTGAAGCGGTACGGGATCATCAAGGACAACCGTACCGGTTATCCGATCGGCCTGTCCTATCCGCCGGATTGGGGCGAGCGCACCATGAGCCTGAGGCCCGGCGACCGGACCGAGCTCAGGCCCGGCATGACCTTTCATTTCATGACCGGCCTCTGGCTCGAGGATATGGGCCTCGAGATCACCGAAAGCATCGCGATCACGGAGCGCGGCGTCGAATGCCTGTCGAACGTGCCGCGCCAGCTCTTCGTCAAGGAGTGATGCGATGCTGACCGCTTCGCCCCGCCCCTCGCCGGTGACGCCGACGATCGACCTCTCGGCGCCGGGTGTGCAGCATGGCCACTTGCGCCTGCCCTATAGCCGCGACGACAGCGCCTGGGGCTCGGTGATGATCCCGATCTGCGTCGTCGCGAACGGGGAGGGGCCGACCGCGCTGCTGACCGGGGCGAACCATGGCGACGAATATGAGGGGCCGGCAGCGCTGTTCGAGCTGGCACGCTCGCTCGATCCAGCCGAGGTCTCGGGCCGGGTGATTATCTTGCCAGCGTTGAACTACCCGGCCTTCCGCGCGGGCACGCGGACCTCGCCGATCGACAAGGGCAATATGAATCGCAGCTTTCCGGGTCGCCCGGATGGCAATGTCACCGAGAAGATCGCGGACTACGTCACGCGCCATCTCGTGCCGCTCGCCGATATCGTCCTCGACTTCCACTCCGGCGGAAAGACGCTCGACTTCCTGCCTTACGCCGCCGCGCACGAGCTGCCGGACAAGGCGCAGGAGGCACGCTGCTTTGCGGCGGTCGCGGCCTTCTCCGCGCCCTACTCGATGAAGATGCTGGAGATCGACGCCGTCGGCATGCTCGACACTACCGTTGAGGAGATGGGCAAGGTCTTCGTCACGACCGAGCTCGGCGGCGCCGGGACGGCGAGCGCGACGAGCATCGGCATCGCCCGGCGCGGCGCGGGCAACCTGCTCAGGCACGCAGGCATCCTTGCCGGAACGCCCGAGACGGCGCCGACCCGCTGGCTCGACATGCCTTCGGCCGATTGCTTCACCTTCGCCGGGGATGATGGGCTGATCGTTTTCGAGCACGACCTCGGCGCGTCGGTGCGCGCCGGCGACGTCATCGCCCGGGTCTACCCCGTCGGGAAGACCGGGCTCGCGCCGGCCGAGTACCGGGCCGCCATGGACGGCGTGCTCGCCGCGCGTCACGTCCCCGGGCTGATCAAGGCCGGCGACTGCCTCTCCGTCCTCGCCGTGCTGAGGGAGGTGCCCTGACCCGTTCGGCCGGGCGACCGGTCCAAGCCAATCCGCCGGCGCGAAGACGCCAGCCAAGCCGAAGCAATCGGCACGCGGAGAAACATCAACCAGAGGAGAATTGCACATGCCGTTTCTGAAGATCGCGGGTCTCTCCGCCATTGCTCTCGCCACCGGCCTCGCCGCCGCCGGCGCCACCACGCTCAAGGACGTCAAGGACCAGGGCTATATCCGCGTCGCGACCGCCAATGAGGTGCCCTATTCCTACATGAAGGATGACGGCACCTCGGCCGGCATCGGTCCGGACGTCGCCAATGCCGTGCTGAAGAAGCTCGGCATCGCCGAGGCCAACTGGTCGGTCACGCCGTTCGGCACGCTGATCCCCGGCCTCAAGGCCAAGCGCTTCGACTTCGTCGCGGCCGAGCAGAATATCTCGCCGGAGCGCTGCAAGCAGGTCTCCTTCACCGAGCCGAACTCGTCCTATG
The DNA here is from genome assembly GCF_006714945.1 of Allobosea sp. AK1. Classification (NCBI taxonomy): domain Bacteria; kingdom Pseudomonadati; phylum Pseudomonadota; class Alphaproteobacteria; order Hyphomicrobiales; family Alloboseaceae; genus Allobosea; species Allobosea sp. AK1. The sequence goes on along the minus strand of NZ_VFMG01000001.1, from coordinate 1,933,905 downwards.
GCGAGGGCCTGCTGGTGAAGAAGGGCAACCCGAAGAAGCTGACGACCTATGCCGACATTGCCAAGGACCCCTCGCTGAAGGTCGCGGTCGTCTCCGGCGCCAACAATATCGACTTCCTACGCGCCGTCGGCGTCAAGGACAGCCAGGTGATCTTCATCACGGCCAATGCCGACGCGCTCGCCACCGTCCAGAGCCGCGCCGACGCCTATGCCGCGACCGAACTCACTGTCGCCTCGCTCGCCAAGGGCCAGGCCAATGTCGAGCAGGTCGCGCCCTTCACCGACCCGGTGGTGAACGGCAAGCCTGTCCGCAATTTCGGCGGCTTCGCCTTCCGGCCTGAGGACAAGGAGCTGCGCGACGCCTTCAACGCCGCGCTGGTCGAGTTCCGCAAGACCGACGACTACAAGAAGATCCTGGGCACCTACGGACTGTCGGAAGCCAGCATCAAGGCGGCGGCGGATCGCAAGGTCGCGGACCTCTGCGCCGGCAAGTGAGGCGTTAGCCGACATCATTCCGCCCGCCCGATGGCGGGCGGAACTCCACGCCTGTTCAACGTTGTCGCGGAGCCTGCCGGATGGAGTGGTTGTCCTATCTGCCTGCATTGTCGCGCGGTGCCCTGATCACCGCCGGGATCACCGTGTCGGCGATCGCGATCGGCGCGGTCGCGGCCTTCGCGGCCGGGATTGCCCGCGTCGAGGGCGGGCGCGTGCTGTCGATGGTCGCGCTCTGCTACACCGAGCTCTTCCGCGGGACGTCGCTGCTCGTCCAGCTGTTCTGGTTCTATTACGCCCTGCCGCTGGTCGGAATCAGCTTCGAGCCGGTCGCCACCGGCATCCTGGTGCTCTCGCTCCATGTCGGTGCCTACGGCTCCGAGATCGTTCGCGGTGCGCTGCAATCGGTCTCCGTCCAGCAGCACGAGGCGGCGCGGGCGCTGAATTTCGGCCGGACCCAGACGCTGATCCACATCACGTTGCCGCAGGCCCTGGTCGAGATGATGCCGGCCTTCGGGAACCTCGCCATCGAGACGCTGAAGCTGTCCTCGCTGGTCTCGCTGATCTCGATCGCCGACCTGACCTTCCGGGCGCAGTCGATCCGCAACCTCACCCTCGACAGTGCCGGCGTCTACAGCCTGACGCTGGTCGGCTATTTCGCGATGTCCTTGGTGCTGATGCTGATCATGCGGCTGATCGAACGGCTCGTCCGGCGCGGCGCGGCCTTCCCGCGCGCGGCGCATTCGTGAGGCAACCGAGATGATGTACGGCTTCGAATGGGATACGACGACGCCGCTGAGTTACGCGTCCTCGATCCTGCCGATCATCCTGATCGGGCTCACCGTGACGCTGCAGGCTGCCGCGGCGGGCTTTGCGATCGCGCTGGTGCTCGGCCTCGTCTTCGCGCTGCTGCGCCGCAGCCGGTACACGGCGGTGTCCTGGACGACGGCCATCGTCGTCGAGTTCCTGCGCGATACCCCGCTGCTGGTGCAGCTCTTCTTCCTGTATTACGTGCTCCCGGAATACGGCATCACGCTGCCGGCCTTCCTCACCGGGGCGCTCGCGCTCGGGCTGCAATATTCTGCCTATACCTCCGAGGTCTATCGCGGCGGCATCGAGGCGGTGCCGCGCGGGCAGTGGGAGGCGGCGACCGCGCTGAACCTCACCCGGCTGCAGACCTATCGCGACATCGTCGTTCCGCAGATCGTGCCGCGCATCCTGCCGGCGATGGGCAATTATCTTGTCGCGATGATCAAGGAGACGCCGGTGCTCTCGATCGTCACCGTGCTCGAGATGATGGGGCTCGCCAACATGATCGGCGAGCGCACCTTCGAGTACCTCGTGCCGCTGACGCTGGTCGGCCTGATCTTCCTCCTCCTCACGCTGATCTGCTCGGCCGGCCTGCACCGGCTGCAGAAGGCGCTGCCGAAAGCAGGGATCCCGCTGCGATGACCGAGACCTCCAAGGTTGCCATCGACCCACAGCCGCCCATCATCGAGTTCGCCGACGTCACAAAGCGTTTCGGCGCGCTGACCGTGCTCGACGATTTCAACTTCAGCGTCGCCCGCGGCGAGAAGGTCACGCTGATCGGCCCGTCGGGCTCGGGCAAGTCGACGGTGCTGCGCATCCTGATGACGCTGGAGCCGTTCCAGGAGGGCCGGCTGACGCTCGCCGGCATGCCCTATCACGAGCCGAATTCCGGCGGACCGTTCAAGGCTTCGGACGGGCATCTGCGCCAGATCCGCAGCCATGTCGGCATGGTCTTCCAGAGCTTCAACCTGTTCCCGCACATGACCGTGCTGCGCAATGTCGTCGAGGCACCGTTGCGCGTGCTCGGCCTGCCGCGCGGCGAGGCCGAATGTCGGGCCGTCGACCTGCTCGCCATGGTCGGGCTCGCCGACAAGAAGGACCATTACCCGGCTCAGCTCTCCGGCGGCCAGCAGCAGCGCGTCGCCATCGCCCGCGCGCTCGCCATGCGCCCGCGCGTGCTGCTCTTCGACGAGCCGACCTCGGCACTCGACCCGCAGCTCGTCGGCGAGGTGCTCTCGGTCATTCGTGGCCTCGCCAGCGAGCACGACCTCACCATGCTGCTCGTCACCCACGAGATGCGCTTCGCCCGCGAGGTCTCCGATCGGGTCTGTTTCTTCGACAAGGGCCGGATCTGCGAGCAAGGCGAGCCGGAACGCATCTTCAGCGCGCCGGAGCAGCCGCGCACCCGGGAATTCCTGGCCTCGGTGCTGGGCTGAGGTCGCGCCGAGGATCTATCGGTACCACCGTCAACTTCCGAGATTGTCTCGGCGCGCGGCCGGCACTTCGAAGACAGCCTCGCCACTCTTCCGCCTAGCCTCGTCATCAATCGAGGGAGGATGGTCATGAACGCAATGACGAGCACGGCAAGGCGAGAGGCTACGCTCGCCAAGCCGGCCGAGCATCCCGGCCTGGCACGCCTGGCCGATCGCCGCTTGCTGCGGCAGCTATCCTATATCGGCGGGCGCTGGACGGCGGCGCGAGACGGCGAGACTTTCCCCGTGACCGATCCCGCGACCGGCGCCCTTGTCGCGCAGGTCGCAGCGCTCGGCGCCGCTGAGGCGACGCAGGCGATCGATGCCGCGCAGGCGGCTTTCCCGGCCTGGAAAGCGCTGCTGCCGCAGGAGCGCGCCGCGCTGCTCCGGCGCTGGCATGGGGCGATGCTGGCGACGGCCGAGGACCTTGCCCTGCTGATGACGCTGGAACAGGGCAAGCCGCTGGCGGAATCGCGCGGCGAGATCGCCTATGCCGCCGATTTCATCGCCTACTACGCCGAGGAAGCGCTGCGGGTGAACGCCGAGGGCGTCACCAGCCATCTGCCGGGCGCGCAGATGTCGCTGTCGCGTGAGCCGGTCGGCGTCGCAGCTCTGCTCACGCCCTGGAACTTCCCCTCCGCCATGCTGACGCGCAAAGCCGCGGCTGCGCTCGCTGCCGGCTGCACCGTGGTCGCCCATCCTTCGTCGCATACGCCGCTCTCGGCGCTGGCGCTGGCCGAGCTCGCCGACCGTGTCGGATTTCCGGCCGGGGTCTTCAACATCGTCACGGGCGAGGCCGCGCCGATCGCCGAGACCTATTGTGCTGACACAAGGGTGCGTGCCGTCAGCTTCACCGGCTCGACCGAGATCGGCCGGATCGTTGCGCGCAATGCGGCTGCGACCGTTAAGCGCGTGGTGATGGAGCTCGGTGGCCATGCTCCGCTGATCGTCTTCGACGACGCCGACCTCGACCGTGCCGTCGCGATCGCCATCGACGCCAAATTCGCGACCTCGGGCCAGGATTGCCTCGCCGCCAACCGGATCTATGTGCAGCGCGGCCTCTATGAGCGCTTCTGCACCGCCTTCACCAAGAAGGTCATGGCGCTGCGGGTTGGCTCCGGCCTGGAGGATGGCATCGAGGTCGGCCCGCTGATGCACGTTGCTGCCAAGCGCAAGGCGGAAGACCAGATCGTGGATGCACTGGTGCACGGTGCAAGGCGATTGACGCCGGAGCGTGCCATGCCCGGCCCGCTATTCCTGACGCCGACCGTGCTCGCCGATGTGCCGGAAGAGGCGCTGATCATGCGCGAGGAAACATTCGCGCCGGTCGCAGCCATCGCTCCCTTCGATGGCGAGGACGAGGTCATCGCCCGCGCCAACGACACCGAGTACGGCCTCGTCGCCTATGTCGTGACCCGCGACGGTGCGCGAGCTGCGCGCCTCGCCAGGGCGCTCGACTACGGCATGGTCGCGGTCAACCGCGTCAAGATCACCGGCGCGCCGATCCCCTTCGGCGGAATGAAGCAGTCCGGCCTCGGCCGCGAAGGCTCGCGCCACGGCCTCGAGGCCTTTACCGACCTCAAATATGTCTGCCTCGATCTGAACTGAGGCGTCGTTTCCCGCTTTCGCGAAGGATTATCGTCATGCTCGACCAACCCGCCCGCACCGACAACGAACTGGACGCCTGGGACCGCGACCACTTCTTTCATCCCTCGACGCATATGGGCCAGCATGCCCGCGGCGAGACGCCGAATCGTATCATCGCCGGCGGCGAAGGCGTCTATATCGTCGATCGTGACGGCAAGCGCAGTCTCGATGCCTTCGCAGGCCTCTACTGCGTCAATGTCGGCTATGGCCGGAAATCCATCACCGACGCGATCGCCGAGCAGGCGGCGAAGCTGCCCTATTACCACGCCTATGTCGGCCATGGCTCGGAACCCTCGATCCGGCTCGCCAAAATGGTGGTCGAGCGCGCGCCCAAGGGCATGAGCCGGGTCTTCTTCGGCCTCTCGGGTTCGGACGCCAACGAGACCAATCTCAAGCTGGTCTGGTACTACAACAACGTGCTGAAGCGGCCGGAGAAGAAGAAGATCATCTCGCGCTGGCGCGGCTATCACGGCTCGGGCGTGATGACCGGCAGCCTCACGGGTCTTGCCGCCTTCCACAACCTCTTCGACCTGCCGAAGGCGCCGGTCCTGCACACCGAAGCGCCGTACTACTACCGTCGCGAGGATCGCAGCATGAGCGAGGAGCAGTTCTCGCAGCATTGCGCCGACAAGCTGGAGGAGCTGATCCAGGCCGAGGGACCTGAGACGATCGCCGCCTTCATCGGCGAGCCGGTGCTCGGCACCGGCGGCATCGTGCCGCCGCCCGTCGGCTACTGGGCGAAGATCCAGGCGGTGCTCAAGAAGCACGACATCCTGCTGATCGCGGACGAGGTCGTCACCGGTTTCGGGCGTCTCGGCAGCATGTTCGGCTCCGACCATTACGGCATCGAGCCCGATCTCATCACCATCGCCAAGGGACTGACCTCGGCCTATGCGCCGCTTTCCGGCGTCATCGTCTCGGAGAAGCTCTGGCGCGTGCTGGAGCAGGGCTCGGACGAATACGGCCCGATCGGCCATGGCTGGACCTATTCCTCACACCCGCTCTGCGCGGCAGCCGGCGTCGCCAATCTCGAGCTGGTCGATGAGCTCGACCTCGTGCGCAATGCCGGCGAGGTCGGTGCCTATTTCAACGCGGCGCTGAAGGAGGCCGTCGGCAGCCATGCCCATGTCGGCGAGGTTCGCGGCGAGGGCCTGCTGGCGGCGGTCGAGTTCGTCCGCGACCGGGATGATCGCGTCTTCTTCGACGCCTCGCAGAAGGTCGGTCCGCGCATCGCTGCCGCCCTGCTGGAACAGGGCGTCATCGCCCGCGCCATGCCGCAGGGCGACATCCTCGGCTTCGCGCCACCGCTATGCCTGACGAAGCAGGAGGCCGATCAGGTTGTCGATGCAACGCAGCGAGCCGTGGAAGCGGTTGTCAAAGCGCTGTAGCGCCACGAGCAAAACCTGGCCTGGATGCCGGAACGGGCCGGTGCCTGGCGATCGGCCATGTCGGGTGGCCGTCTCTCGGAATGATGGTGGCCGAACGATCTCCGATCGTTCGGCCACCAGTATCATGAGGGGAACAGCTACTGGAGCACGATGCCAGAAGCGATGTCTCGCTCAAAGGAGCAGCGCGTGCATCGTCGACGGTATCAAGATCGTCGGCGCGCTGGATTGGACTTGAGACTGCTCCGCCCCCAGCTTTCGATCACGTCGGTAGCGAAAGCTTCGGTCGACCAAGCGCGAAAACATCACCCCGGCGACACGTCGTTATCGACCGCGTCGAGGTCGATGGCGGTGTCGTTCGCGTATTGGTGATGAAGTGTTTCCGGAAGGGACCGCCGCCGGGCTATCGCCCGCGGTCAACGATGTTCACAGATATGTATGGAAATGGCGCGCCATTCAGGATAAAACTGCCAACACTTATGTAGTTGAGATAGCATTGTAATTTAGCCCGCCCGGAACTGCCCGGCGTTGCCTTGGATCATCCGTTTGCGGACTTGGCCCATTCCCGACTCTGGCCAGGTCCGCTTTTGGGCAGACCGGTAAGCTGGGCTGGCGCGACACACGCGGGACCAAGAGCTATCGGTATTGGGCATTGGCCCGCAGTTACAGATAGACACACCTAAACACTGCCTTCAGTTGCGATTTGCCCGTTATCCCCTTCACGAGAGCCCATATGGCCCGGAACGCCGACCGGAATCGCAATCAACAGCGGACGATGGTGATTGTTGGCAAAAGCCTTACGAATTGCGAGCATGCTGCTCCTGCATTCATTTTTTGATATTTCATGGCTTCTGATATCGCTCCCGAAGACAGAGTGATCTAGCTAGGAACGGGACTAGCTGCGCTTCCTGAACGCTTACTTCTGGCCCATGCGCGCGGTGAGGTTTTGTTCATCTGCGGCGCGGGAGTTTCGAAGCCTGCTGGACTTCCCGACTTCCGACATCTCGTCCTCGACGTCTACGGCGAGCTCCGATTTGATCCTCTGGGCTTCGGGCTTCTTCGTGGACGACGACGGAGCTGAATTCGACCCCGTCGAGCGGCTCTTCAAGGCGCGCCTTGCGCGATCTCAGCATGTCGAGACAGATCCGGCCGATGGTGGTGGTCAACCAGCCCCCCAAATTGGCAATCTTTCCCGCTTCCACCTTGGAAAGGCGCAGCCAGGTTTCCTGGACCGCGTCCTATGCATCGCTCAACGAACCGAGTATCCGGCAGGCCACCGCACGCAGATGGGGGCGATTGACCTCGAACTGCTCCAGCGAAATTTTTTTCGCTTCCATCCGTCACATCTCCTCCACCCGTTTCGTCATGGGCATGACGAACGAGACCTCGCGGATGTGACAAAGATCGATTCCGGAGGTGGCGTCGTCGGGTTCAAGGCCGGTGCCAGCGCCGGGGTCAGAAGGAATTGAAGATGTTCAGCAAAGTGATGTTTGCCACCTTGTTTGTGTCAGACCAGGACAAGGCGCTCGACTACTACACCAACAACTTCGGCTTCGAGAAGATGGCCGACAATCCGGGGCCAGAGGGTCGTTTCCTGTTGATGAGCTACAAAGGTCAGGGATGGCCGATCCTGTTGTGGCCTGGTGTGGGAGGCCGCACGGAGTCCGAGACGGATACGACGGGCACGGTCTTTCTGCAATCGGACGACCTCCGGAAGGATTTCGCCGAGCTCAAGGCGCGTGGCGTTGCGTTCGTCGAGCCGGAGCCCGAGGACTATACTTGGGGCGTGCGGGTTACCGCCTTGGATCCCGACGGCAATCGCATTGCTCTCCGGCAGCAAGGAAGCGCACGGCAGCTGAGGAAATAGCGAGCCGCAGAACGGTGCGGCCGGCAAAGATGATCATGCCGGCTGCGCCGAAAAGCTAAACGCATTTGGTTGGTAGCGAGGCTCTCTCCGACCGCGAGGTCGTTTAGCGCCATTTCCGGACATTGAGCCGCCGCCAGGAAGCGGACCTTGGCGGCACTGGCGTAAAACGTCTGCTTGCGACCGAGGCTGCGTGAAAACTCTCCGGATTGTAAACCGCGCCGCGTCTCCCGGAGGCCATTTCGTTTCAGTCATGCCGCCATGGCTGGTTCGCACAGCATGGCGTAGGGGCGTTCCTCTGCCTCGGCCGGCGGGATGTTGCCCATAGGCTCCAGCAGCCGGCGATTGTTGAACCGGTCCACCCAGGTCAGCCTGGCGAACTCGACGGCCTCGAGGCTCCGCCAGCACTCAACCGAGGAACTGGCCGCCGTCGCTCATGCGATGAACACGCGACCTCGCAAAACGCTCGGATGGAAAACACCGAGCGAGCGGCTCGATCAGTTCCTCGCTCAGCAGTATGATGTCCGTGTTACGACGACCGGTTGAATCCGCCTTGCGAACCTAGATTCGAATGGTGCACGAGGCTGCCGCGATGAACGGGGCGTCGCTCGTGCAGGGCCTCGTCCAGAGCACCGAGCACGAAGCTCGCATTGGCCATCCGCGGCACCTTGCGCACGCCATGGACCTGGAAGTTCTCTTCAAAACCCGTTGGCTTTGTATGCGACGCGGTGCGATTGACAACCGGGCAGGGCGGCCTTCAACGCCCGTCGGATCCAGCAGTTCAACCCAAACGACTACGAGATTTGCCCGTCTTTCGCGGCGTCCCGCGCGCAGCCTGTATCAACCGAACGGAAGAGCTGCGTGGATTTGCTCTGGATGAGCGGATGCAGATCGCGGCTCATCTCCTTGAACGCATCGTCGGCGTAGAGCGCCTTGCGGCGTGTGTCGCGCTCCTGCCAATCGGCATAGCCGAAGATCTGAACGACCTGTTCGATGGGGCCGGTCTCGGAGGTGTAGAAGCCGATGCAGGCGCCAAGGTGCTTCGCTTGCAGGGCAAAGCCGATGCGCTCGAACGCCGCGAGATAGGTCGCCATCGTGCCCGAACGGAAGGTGTAGGTCCGCATTTCGACGATCATGATCTGGAAGACTCCATATGGGGAGGCGTGAATTGACAGCAGCCGATGCTGGTCGAGAACGCTATTCGGGGTCGTCGAGCGCGCCGGTTGGCTGAAAGCCGGCCTCCTGCTCCAGGCCGAACCAGACTTCCCAGGACCAGGAGCTCTTCAGGGTCTCGACCTGCGGAAAGATCTCGACCGACATTATGTGAGGGAGCTGCCGCGGCATCTCGTTGCGGACGAAATCGTGCAGTGAGTGCGTCGTCGTGTGCAGGGTCTGCAGGATGATGTCTGCGCCGCCGAACGTGATGGTAACGAAGCGCACCGAAGGGAACTCGGCGAGGCGGCGCGCATACTCGTCGACATGCGCCGGCGGTACCTTCAGCAGAATATGCGCGACGACGTCGAAGCCAAGCGCGATGAAGTTGCCCACCGCCGCGATGTGGATCAGGCCCGAATCGGTCAGCCGGCTGACGCGCTGGCGCACGGTCGCTTCGGAAATGCCGAGATCGCGCCCGATCTCCCGATAGGGTTGGCGCCCATTCTTGGAGAGGGCCGAGATGATGGCCTTGTCGAGCCCGTCGAGCTTGATGCCGTTCAATGCGTTCCCCATAGCTGCCTACGCAATGACCAAATGAATGCCTATCAAAATGACGCGATGCGATAAAAAATGCAATTTGTTTCCTTGACTGCGTATTTTTGCGGGCATAGCAATATCGCATTGCGTATCACGAGATCCGCCAATGCGTCATGTCGCGAGGCGGGCAAAAGGGGAGCGGAGACGATCATGGCATTCAAGACCTTGATGCTTGCGACGAGTCTGGCGGCCGCGACAATCTCGGGCGCCTCCGCTCAAAGCGAAAGAAACGCAAAGGTTTCCTTCTTCATGTTCGCCGGATCCGGCTCCGATGTCGTGCCGAAGGAGGTGATCGCTGATTATCTGAAGGCCAATCCGAAGGTTTCGATCGACATCGTCGAGACGACTAACGCCATTATCTATCCGAAGATGGTGACGGCGCGGCGCACGACGCCAGATCAGCCGCTGGTCCATTGCGGTTTCTTCAACGCTGACACGGTCAACCGCGGCGATGACGACGACATGTGGGAGCCGCTGAACAAGGCGAGCATCCCCAATATGGCGAACACGCTGGAGGCCTATGCCCGCCCCGACGGGCGCGGCGTGCCCTATCAGGCGATGGGCATCGGACTGCTCTACAACAAGCGCGTCCTCAAGGAGCCGCCGACCTCCTGGAACGTGCTCTGGAGTCCGGAATATCGCGGCAAGGTCGTCACTTTCGACAATGACCTGCGGCTGATCGCGCTTGCGGCCAAACTCAACGGCGGCAGCGAGAAGGACCCGAATGCCGGCTTCAAGATCCTGTCGGAGAACGCCAAGAACTTCCGCGCCCTGGTCGACTCGAATGATGCGCTGAAGAACCTCGTCGTCAGCGGCGACGCGCCGGTCGCGCCGTGGTTCTCGTCGGTCGCGGATATCTGGATCAAGGAAGGCGCGCCGGTCGGCTTCGCCGTGCCCAAGGAAGGCGCCATCGCCTTCCCGATCTACATGGCGATCGCCAAGGGCGTCACGCCGGCGCAGCGCGCCGTCTGCGAGGACCTGCTCAACGAATTGCTGAAGCCTGATCGGGCTGGGCGCTACGGCCTCGTCACCTCCTCGATCCCGCTGGTTAAGAACGCCATCCTGTCGAAGGAGCAGGCCGAGAATCCGGTCCTGAACCCGGCCATCGCGACCAACGCCATCCAGATCGACTTCGCCCATGTCGCCTCGGTCGCCGCCGATTGGCGTGATCGCTGGGCGCGCGAGGTCAAGCTCAAGATGCGTTGAGGCCTGTGTGCGCCGTCACCGGCGCGCTTCGATCCTGGGTACCCGCGGGAGTTCCGTCACGTGTCGGATATGGTCGAGATCATCGGTGTCACCAAGCGTTTCGGCGCCAACCGGGCGGTGGACGACATTTCGTTCGGGATCGGGAGCGGCGAGTTCTTCTCGCTGCTCGGTCCGTCGGGCTGCGGAAAGTCGACCACTCTGCGCATGCTGAGCGGCTTCGAACAGCCCGACGCCGGAAGCATCCGGATCGCCGGGCAGGACATGACGAGCGTCCCGCCCTATCAGCGCCCCACGAATATCGTATTCCAGCGCTGGGCCCTGTTCCCGCATATGACGGTCGCGGCCAATGTCGCCTTCGGGCTGGAGGCCGAGCGGCGGCCGGCCGCCGAGATCCGCCAGCGCGTCGGCGAGGTGCTGGAACTCGTCGGCCTGGGGCGTTTCGCCGAACGCAAGCCGGGGCAGCTTTCGGGCGGGCAGATGCAGCGCGTCGCGCTGGCCCGTGCGCTGGTGAAGCGGCCGAAGGTGCTCCTGCTCGACGAGCCGCTCAGCGCGCTTGATCTCAAACTCCGCCACCAGATGCAGATCGAGCTCAAGCGCATCCAGCAGGATGTCGGCACCACCTTCATCTTCGTCACTCATGACCAGGGCGAGGCGCTGGCGATGTCGGATCGCGTCGCGGTGATGAATGGCGGCCGGGTCGAGCAGATCGCCTCGCCGCAGGAACTCTACGACGCGCCCTCCACCAGCTTCGTGGCCAATTTCATCGGCCATTCAAACATGCTGCCGGTCACGGTCGAGCGCGTCGAAGCCGGGCATGCGGTCGCGCGGCTCGAAGGGGCTGCCTTGCGCATCGCGGCAGGACCGACGAAGCCGGGGCCGGCCACGCTGGTGATCCGTTTCGAGCGGGTCCGCATCGAGGCCGCCGCAGCCGTCACGTCACCTCAACCGGGCCCGGCGAAACTGACCGGCACGGTGCGCCAGATGATCTTCGGCGGCTCGACCGTCCAATATGTCGTCGGACTCGACGCCGGATCGCTCGACATCACCGCCGAGCATCCCCACGCCCCGGGCGTCCCGGTCTTCGAGAAGGGGACGGCGGTCGCCCTGAGCTGGAGGGAGAACGATGCCCGCCTCTTCGCTCATTGAAGGCGCGCGCACGCGCTCGCGGGTCAAGTGGCCGGCCTGGGTGCTGCTGTCGCCGATCCTGCTCCTGGTCATCGCCGCCTTCGTCCTGCCGGTCGGCCTCTTCCTGCAATACAGCTTCTACCGTTTTCGCAGCGGGCGGCTCGAGGAGGTCTTCACCCTCGACACCTATTGGCGGTTCCTGACCGACGAACTTTATCTCATCACCATCTACGACACGCTGAAGCTTGCGATCCTGTCGACGCTCCTGTGCGTCGCGATCAGCTACCCCCTCGCCTATGCGATGTGGCGCACCCGCAGCGCGAAGCTGCAGAAGCTCATCGCCCTGATCGTTTTCGCGCCGGTCCTCGTCAGCGTCGTCGTCCGCAGCTATGGCTGGACGGTGCTGCTGGCCGATCAGGGGCCGGTCAACTACCTGCTCATGAAGCTCGGCTTGACGACGGAGCCGATCTCGCTGGTCTACAACATGACGGGCACGGTGATCAGCCTCGCCCATGTCTTCCTGCCTTTCGTCGTCTTTCCGATCCTGGCCTCGATGCTCCGGCTCGACCCGACGCTGCGGGAGGCTGCCGAGGATCTCGGCGCCGGCTGGTGGACGATCTTCCGGCGCATCACGCTGCCGCTGACGCTCCCGGGCGCGATCGCCGGCGCCCAGATCTGCTTCACCCTGGCGCTCGGCTCCTTCGTCACGCCGGCGATCCTCGGCGGAGGCCGGGTGCTCGTCCTGCCGATCCAGATCTACACCGCGACGAGCGACATCAACTGGCCGGTGGCCGCCGTCGGCGGGCTCTGCCTGCTCGTCATGGCCTTCATCGCGGTGGTCCTGTTCGGCCGCCTGTCCAAGTACAGCGAGACGGCGTGATGGCATCCAGCTCCACAGAAGCGCGCACCGCGCCGGCCTGGCGCCATCTTGCGCTGATCCTGTTCACGGTGCTCGCCATCGGCTTCATCGTCGCACCGCTGGCGATCGTCGTGCTGACCTCGTTCTCGGCCCAGAGCTACGCGGTCTTCCCGCCGGAAGGCTATTCGCTGCGCTGGTACGTCAACCTCGCCGGGCAATCGACATTCTACGTCGCAGCCTTGCGCAGCCTGCTGCTCGGCCTGATCGCGACCGCGGCCTCGCTCGTCATCGGGACGATGGCGGCCTATGCGCTCGTCCGCTACCGGCCGCGCGGCCATGCCGTCCTCAAGGCTTTCTTCCTGTCGCCCGTCGTCCTGCCGAAGATGGTGCTCGGCGTGGCGGTCTTCATGCTGGTCATCAAGCTCGGCCTGTCCGGCAGCTATTTCAATCTCATCGCGACGCACACACTGATCTGCGTGCCCTTCGTCATCGCGATCGTCTCGGCCGCGCTCGTCAATTTCGACTGGACGCTGCAGGAGGCGGCGCTCGACCTGGGCTGGCGGCCGCTGCCGACCTTCCTGAAGGTGGTGCTGCCCGAAATCTCGGTGAGCATGTTCATCGCGGGGCTGCTCGTCTTCGTGACCTCCTTCGATCAGGTCGAGACCACGATGTTCCTGATGCGGCCGGGCGAGAGCACGCTGCCGATCGAGATGTTCCTCTATCTCCAGCGCTGGCAGGACCCCACCATCGCGGCCCTGTCCTCGGTGCTGATCGCCTTCGCCACGCTGCTGCTCGTCCTCGCGAGCTTCGTCCTGCGCCGGCGCAAGCTGACCGCTCTTCCCGTTGCCGCGGAGCCTCATCCATGACCGACGATCAACTTCACGCTCTGGCCGCGCGTGTCGAGGGGCCGCGGCTGATGCAGCATCTCGCCGCTTTCGCGCGCTGGGCCAAGCATGCCGGCACGCCCAGCGAACTTGAAAGCCTCGGCTATATCCGCGCCGAGCTCGACAGCTACGGCTACGCGACCGAGCTCATCCTGCACGACGCCTATATCAGCCTGCCCGGAAAAGCCTCGCTCCGGATCGACGGCGAAACCCTGCCGGCAATCACGCAATCCTTCTCGCGTGCCTCCGGCGCGGAGGGGCTTACGGGCCTTGTCATCCCGATCGGCGCGGGAAGCATCGCGGATTTCGCCGCGCGGGATCTGCGCGGCAAGATCGTGCTCGTCGAGGGCATCGCGACCCCGGCGGTGACGCAGCGCGCAAGCCGGGCCGGCGCGATCGGACAGATTCACCTCAGCCCGAGCCTGCACGCGCATGAGATGTGCATTTCGCCGGTCTGGGGCAGCCCGACCGACGAGACGCTGCGCGAGTTACCTGCAACCGTCGTCATCACCCTCGCCAAGGCAGAGGGCGAGCGCCTGAAGCAGGCCCTGGCCAGGCAGCCGGACATCGTCGTCACGCTTCAGGCCGAGGTCGATACCGGCTGGCGGCCGACGCCGATCCTGGTCGCCTCGCTCGACCGCGACGAGGCAGGTCCCGACGACCCGTTCGTGATGTTCTCCGGCCACCACGACACTTGGTACTATGGCGTCATGGACAATGGCGGCGCCAACGCCACCATGATCGAGGCCGCGCGCCTCTGCGCGCAGGAGCGGCACCGCCTCCGGCGCGGGCTCCGGATCTTCTTCTGGTCCGGCCATTCCCAGGGCCGCTATTCGAGCTCGACTTGGTATGCCGATACGCATTGGGACGAGCTGGCTCGGCGCGCGGTCGCGCATGTGAACATCGACTCGACCTGCGCCCGCGGCAACACGGTGCTGACCGATGTCCAGGCCGCGGCGGAACTGGTGCCGCTCGGCCGCAAGGTCATCCGGGCCGAGGACGGCCAGGAGTTGTTCGGGCATCGCATCACCCGCGCCGGCGACCAGTCCTTCTGGGGCATCGGCATTCCCGCGATGTTCTCCAATCTCGGCGAGCAGCCGGCCGATGGAGCCGCGCCTGCGGCCTCCTTCTTGTTCGGCGGCCCCAACAAGCAAGGCGCCGGCACCGGCTGGTGGTGGCACACGCCGGAAGACACGCTCGACAAGATGGACGAGACCATCGCCGTTCGCGATACGCGCGTCTATCTCCATGCCGTGGCTGCGCTGCTGACCGCGAAACTGCTGCCTATCGACTATGCCGCCCACGCCGACCATCTGCTGGCGCTTCTGGACCGGCACGGCGTCGCACTGGGCCAGCGCTTCGATCTTGCGCCCTTGCGCGCACAGGCGACCAGGCTGAGAGCCCTTGCCACCGCCCTTGCCGGGCTCGATGGCGAACGGCTCGGCGATGCGGCCGCAGGGCGGGTCAACGCTGCGATCATGGCGGCGTCGCGGGCTCTGGTGCCGATGGACTACACCAATGGCGACCGCTTCGACCACGACCCGGCGCTGGCCCAGCCGGCCTATCCTTCGCTGGCGGCGCTCGACCGCCTCGCAGCCACCACAGCCGGTTCCGATGCCGAAAGATTCACGCTCGGAGCCGCCAGGCGCGGCGTCAATCGCGTGATGCATGCGCTGCAGAGCGCCAATGCCGCCTTGGCGGCCTGTCTCGCGGAACTGGGCGTGAAAGCGGAGATCTGAACGATGCGCCTACAGGGACACAATGTCTTCGTCACCGGGGCGGCCGGGTTGCTTGGCCGTGCCATCGTCGCCGATCTGCGGCGTGAGGGAGCCGCCGTCGTCGCAGCTGATCTCGATGCGGTGGGCCTTGCCCGGCTTGCCGAGACCGTCGGAACGGGCAGCCCGGCCTTCGCGACCGTGACAGGGGACGTGACCGACGAGGCCGAGGTCGAGCGCATGGTCGCCGAGGCCGAAAGGCTGACGGGCCCGAGCGACGTGCTGGTCAATTGCGCCGGAAAATATCTCAACCGCCCCGTCGTCGAGATGACGGTCGACGAATGGGATCGCGCGATGGCGCTCAACCTGCGCAGCACCATGCTGATGTGCCGGACCTTCGGGCGGCGCTGGATCGCTCAGCATATCCGCGGCGCCGTCGTCAACATCTCGTCGGGCGCCGGCACCTCGGCCCGGGCCGGGAGCGCTCACTACGCAGCCGCAAAGGCTGGGGTGAACATGCTCACCCAGGTTCTCGCCATCGAGTTCGGGCGCGAGGGCATCAGGGTCAACGGCGTCGCGCCGGGCGTCGTCCTGGACAAGGTCGTCACCAAGGAAAGCCCGGAGCAGCACCCCTATATCAATCTGAGCCTGCGCGGCATTCCGCTCGGCCGCACCGGCCGGCCCGAGGACATCGCCCGGGCCGTGAGCTTCCTCGCCAGCGATGCGGCGGAATGGATCAACGGCGTCACCATGGAGGTCAATGGCGGCTCCCATTGCGGACGCACCCATGTGCCTCTCACCTTCGACGCGGATTTCCGGTGATGACAATGCCTGCAGCGTCCGATTCCGTGCTGATCGTCGGCGGTGGCGCCATTGGCGGCACGCTTGCCGCAAGCCTCGCCGGGGCGGGCATCGCCGTCACGGTCTGCGATGCCAACGCCGCCCATGTCGCCGCGATCAATCGCGACGGGTTGGCGGTCGCCGGCATACGGCCTGCCCATGTGCGGGCCGCGGCGCGCGTGCCCGAGCAGCTGGAAGGCCGCTTCAAGCGCGCGTTCCTCGCCGTCAAGGCCAAGGATAACGGGACGGCATCGGCGTTCCTCCGCGCTCACCTCGCCGATGACGGCTGGGTCGCCGTGCTCCAGAACGGGCTCGGCATGGTCGAGGCCGCGCGCGCGATCGGCGGCGACCGGGCGATCGGAGCGGTCATCGCCATCGGCGCGCATTATCGGGCTCCCGGCGATCTCGCCCTGCTCGGCTATGGCGAAACCCATGTCGGGGAATTGGACGGCCCGAACCGCGCGCGGACGCGCGAGGCGGCGGCGCTGCTCGACCATCTGCAACCGGCCGAACTGACCGACAACATCCTCGGCCATGGCTGGGGCAAGCTCGTGCTGGCGGCGATCTACTCGGCCACTGCCCTGGCCGATGCGGATGTCGCGCGCCTCTACGAAGATCCCGCGGCCTGCGCGACACTGGCAGCCGTGGGGCGCGAGGTCGTCGAGACGGCCCTCGCCGAGGGCGTGACGCTCGAACCGGCCGACGGGCTGGCCCCTCTCCGGCTGCGTGACCCGGCAAGCCTGCGCTTCGGCTCCGACGATGTCTGGGCCGGGCAGCGCGCCGCCTGGCAGCGCTATGTGAATACGCGCACCGGCATCTGGCGCGACCTTGCCGAGCTGCATCGCCGGACCGAGGTCTCGGCGATGCTGGGGCCGGTCGTCGACGCAGCCAAACGCCACGGCCTCGCGACGCCGCAGCTCGAAGCGCTGCTCCGGCTCATCGCGGATGCCGAGACCGGGAAGGCCGCTCTCGGCCCCGCGACCTTCGCCAGGCTGATGCAGGCTGAAAACCCCACCGTTCTCTCTCGGCAGAGCGCCTGATGATCTACGAATTGCGCCACTATATCGCCGCCAGCGGAAAAGCCGACGCGCTGGCCCGGCGCTTCGCCGACCACGTCTTCCCCTTGCTGGCCAAGCACGGCCTTCGGCTG
This sequence comes from Allobosea sp. AK1, assembly GCF_006714945.1. NCBI lineage: Bacteria > Pseudomonadati > Pseudomonadota > Alphaproteobacteria > Hyphomicrobiales > Alloboseaceae > Allobosea > Allobosea sp. AK1. The sequence continues at coordinate 1,916,705 of NZ_VFMG01000001.1, read as the reverse complement.
GTGGATTATTGGGAAACGGCGGATGCTGACCGCGAGATCTGGTACGTCATGGCCTGGGATGATGAAGACGCGATGGCGGACGGCTGGGCCCGGTTCCGCGCCGATCCTGCATGGGCGGCCGCCAAGGCCGCGACCGAAACCGACGGCCCCCTCTCCGGCACGACGCGGTCGATCGTCCTGAAACGCCCGGACTATTACCGCCCCTGACATGGTTGCCATCTATTCCAACGGTCCTTTCACGACCCGCCCCGAGATCCGCGGCACCTTCGGCTGCGCCGCAGCGACGCATTGGCTGGCGGCCGCCACGGCAATGCGGATTCTGGAACGAGGCGGCAACGCCTTCGACGCCGCAGCCGCCGCGGGCTTTGCCCTGCAAGTCGTCGAGCCACATCTGAACGGCCCGGCCGGCGAAGTGCCGATCCTGCTTTACGATGCGCGCCGGGGCGAGGCCGAAGGTATCTGCGGGCAGGGCGTTTCGCCCGGCGCTGCGACGCCGGAGCGCTTCCGGGAACTGGGGCTGGATATGATCCCCGGCACGGGCCACCTCGCCGCCTGCGTGCCCGGTGCTTTCAGTGCCTGGCTGCTACTGCTGCGCAACCACGGAACGCTGCGGCTTGAGGACATCCTCGAACCGGCGATCGAGCTGGCACGCGACGGGTATCCCCTGACCTTGCGGACGGCGCGGACGATCGAATCCATGCGGGAGCTGTTCGAGACGGAATGGCAGGATTCCGCCGCCGTCTATTTCCCTGGCGGAAACGCCCCGCAAGCGGGAGAGCTCTTCCGAAACTCGGCGCTGGCGGCAACCTATCAACGGATCGTCGGCGAAAGCGCCGGCGGGACCCGCGAGGCCGAGATCGATCGCGCCGAGAAGCTCTGGTACGAGGGCTTCGTCGCCGAGGCGATCGACCGTGCGGGCCGCATGCCGGTGCTGGATTCCTCGGGCAGGCGCCATGCCAGCCTGCTGACCGGCGATGACATGGCGCGCTGGCGCGCCAGCTATGACGCGCCTGTCGGCCGGGACTATCACGGCGTGACCGTCCTCAAATGCGGAGCCTGGACACAGGGGCCGGCCTTCCTGCAATGGCTCGCCTTGCTGGAAGGCTTCCCGATCGGCGAGCTTGATCCGCTGGGCGATGAATTCGTCCACCTCGTCACCGAGACCGGCAAGCTCGCGATGGCCGATCGCGACGCCTGGCTGGGGGACGATGCGGCGCCGCTCGACGCCCTGCTTGTACCGGACTATGTCGCGCAGCGCCGCCGCCTTGTGGGAGCGTCCAGCTCGCCCGAATTCCGTCCGGGTGCACCGGGAGGGCGCGAACCGATAACGCCGCCCTACGGCATGGCACGCTCCAGCCATGCGATCGGCGCGGGAGAACCGACCTTCCAATCCGCGATCGAGGAGCCAGGGCCGGCCCGGCCCGGCTCCGCCGAGGCAGCCCTGGCAGCGCATATCGAGCGGCGCGAGGGCGATACCTGCCATATCTGCGTCACCGACCGCTTCGGCAACATGGTCGCGGCCACGCCGTCGGGCGGCTGGTTCCAGGCCAGCCCCGTCATTCCGGAGCTGGGCTTCGGGCTGTCGACCCGGACGCAGATGTTCTGGCTGGCGCCGGGCCTGCCATCCTCGCTCCTGCCCAGGAAACGCCCGCGCACGACCCTGACGCCGACCCTCGTCCTGCGCGACGGCCGGCCCTTCCTCGGCTTCGGCACGCCGGGCGGCGACCAGCAGGAGCAATGGTCGATGACCTTCCTGCTCCGAGTGCTGCATCACGGCTACGGGCTGCAGCAGGCGATCGACGCCCCGGCCTTCCACAGCAACCACCTGATCGCCTCGTTCTGGCCGCGGGATTTCAAGCCGCGCTCGCTCTCGATCGAAGGCCGCTTCGCGCCGGCGACGATCGACGCCCTTCGGCGGAGAGGGCACGATCTGACGGTGACGGACGACTGGTCACTGGGGCGCCTCTGTGCAGTCGGCCGGGAGCGATCCGGCACGGTCGATATCCTGCGGGCAGCCGCCAATCCGCGCGGCACGCAGGATTTCGCGATCGGGCGCTGATCCGGACCGCGAGGCATCTCCCATTCGCAGTGATCGCAATGCGGGAGTCGGGCCGCTCCTCGGCAGGAGGTCCAGAAAGCGGACGAGCAAACGTCCGAAAGGGGCCACAAACGCCCGCCGCACGGCCGGGTGAAATGCGCCAGTTCCTGATGTTCAACAAGCGCCTCAAAGCGGACCTTCACCCTCGGCCGAGGACCAATAGTAACCTGCACCGGCATAAGTTCCCGTCGAAAATGCTTGCTGGCTTCAGGCCGCCACTCGATTGGCGTTCCACTGTCCGGCCTGGCTCAGGATCATGTCCGGATCATCGAAGCGCTCCCGAAGAGTCTCACGGTACAGCGCCTCTTCTCGCAGGCGCGTGACCGCCCCTTCGCCTCCGATGAGGAGCCGCAGCGCCTGCTGCAGGGCTTCGACCGTCCCCGACCCCTCATCGAACTGCGCCTTCTTGCGCCAGACGAGATCCGCCGGAAGCAGATCGGCGCAGGCCTTCCGCAGCAGCCATTTCTCGGTGGTGGCCCCGGTCGTTTCCTGCGCGTTCGGGTCTGTACGGCGTAGCTTCAATTCCGCCGGTGCAGACTGTGCGAAGGCGATCAGGTCCCGATCGAGGAACGGCGTGCGCGCCTCCAACGACTCCGCCATGGTCATCCGGTCGACGCGCTGAAGATTGATGTTGTGCATGGCCCCCAGGCTACGCGTCAGCTCGTCAGCGAGGGCACGCGGATCGTCCACATAGGCATGGTGATAGGCATAGCCCGCGAAGAGCTCGTCCGCTCCCTCGCCGGTCAGGACCGCCTTGACATGGCGCCGTGCCAGCCGGGCCGCGAACAGCGTGGGCACGGCACTGCGCACGAGATCCGCATCGGCGCTTTCGAGGTGGTAGATGACATGCGGCAGGTTCTCGGCGATGTCCCGCGCCGAGAAGCTGTATTCGTGATGATCGGAGCCGATATGATCGGCGACGCGCCTGGCGGCGCGCAGATCGGATGAGCCGGCAGTGCCCACGGCGAAGGTCTTCAACGGGGCCTGCCCGGCCGCCAGCCTGACCTTCTGTGCGATCGCGGCGATGACCGAGCTGTCGAGCCCACCGGACAGGAAGGAGCCGACCTCGACATCGGCGACCATCCACTTGCGACCGCCTCCTCCAGCGTGAGGCGCAACTCGCCGGCAATCGACCCGATGTCCAATCCCGGCTCGGCCACCGCCGCTCCGGACGGCACGCGGTACCAGTGCCTCAAGCCATTGGCGCTGTCGAACAGCGCGCCGGGCGGAAGCGCGGTGATGTCGTCGAAGCCGAGCCCGTCGAACGCCTTCAGCTCCGAAGCAAAAGCCAGCCCCTTCCCGCGCCGCGCCATATAGAGCGGCTTGATACCCAGCGGGTCGCGCGCCGCGACGATCCGATCCGGCGTCGCGAGCACGAAGGCGAACATGCCGTCGAGGCGGTTGACCCAGCGCTGCGCCCCGCTGCGGAAGAGGTGAAGAATAGTCTCGCTATCACTCGTCGTCTGAAAGATATCCGGGTCCAGAATCGCCCTGAGGTCGTCGTGATTGTAGATCTCCCCATTCGCGACAAGTATCTCTGAATAAACGGCAATAGGTTGAACGCCGTCTTCGGCGCCGATGATCGCCAGCCGGCAATGCCCCATCGCAAGCGGTAGCCCCACTGGCCGGGCGACCTGCGTCGCATCCGGGCCCCGATGGCCGAGGCGCGAGAGCATCGTTTCGATCAGGCTCCCGCCTACGTCATCGACCTTCCAAAGACACACAAAACCACACATGGACCGTCTCGTTCTTCTCTCACTGTTTGGCGAATTGCGCTGGGCGAAGGGCAGCGCCGAAAGGATAGATTTTTAAGATATTATAGAACAAATCCGTCTTTCGACTTTCGATTTTAACAATAAATTTTGATATGAATTCCCAAAATGTCCAATCAAAGTCATGAAGACTTGAGTTCAAGTAATAGCTGTCTGTCAAAATAGACTACATAATTTCCTCATTTTTTGTGGGTAAGGGGTTGTCACGAGCCGATATCCTGCTCTAGGAATCGCCGCGAGGCAATGGACATTTTAAATTACATTATCGACAACTGGGGGCTGATCGCCACCCGGACAGGTGAACATGTTGCCATCGTCGGCGTTGCGGTCGCTCTGGCAATCGCCACCGGCGTGCCGATCGGCGTGGCCATCACCCAGAACCGCCGCGTCGCCGACGCGGTGCTCTATGCCGCGTCGATCATGATCACCATCCCCTCGATCGCCCTGTTCGGGATGATGATTCCGGTGCTCTCGCTGATCGGCCACGGCATCGGCTACCTGCCGGCGGTGATCGCGGTATTGCTGTACTCGCAGCTTCCGATCATCCGGAATACCTATGCGTCGATCAGCAATATTGACCCGGCGCTGCGTGAAGCTGCCCGAGGCATGGGGCTGACCCGGGGACAACGGCTGCGCGAGGTCGAGCTTCCGATCGCTTTGCCCGTGATCATGGCCGGCGTGCGCGTCGCGGTGGTGATGAATATCGGCGTCACGGCGATCGCGACCTATATCGGCGCCGGCGGCCTCGGCGCCTTCATCGCACGCGGCATCAGCCAGACCGACCCGCGCCAGCTCGTCACCGGCGCCCTCGCGGTCAGCATCCTTGCCGTCGTCGCCGATCTCGCCCTGCTCGGGCTGCAGAAGCGACTGACCTCCCCGGGACTCAGGAAACGATGATCCGACTGGACCAAGTCAGCAAGACCTTCCCCGGCACCACGATGCCGGCCGTCGACCGCGTCTCGCTCGAGGTGGCGGAAGGCGAAATCTGCGTGCTGCTCGGCCCGTCCGGCTGCGGCAAGACCACGACGATGAAGATGGTCAACCGCCTCATCCAGCCGAGCTCGGGCGACATCTTCATCGACGGCCGCAACACCTCCGACTACGACGTGACACAGCTGCGGCGCAGCATCGGCTACGTCATCCAGCAGATCGGCCTGTTTCCGAACAAGACGATCGAGGACAATATCTGCATCGTCCCCGACATCCTCGGCTGGGACCGGCGCAAATCGCGCCAGCGCGCGGCCGAGCTGCTCGAGATGGTCGCGCTCGACCCCGGCGTGTTCCTCAAGCGCTACCCGAAGGAGCTGTCCGGCGGCCAGCAGCAGCGCATCGGCGTTCTGCGCGCCATCGCGGCGGACCCGCCCGTCCTGCTGATGGACGAGCCCTTCGGCGCCATCGACCCGATCAACCGCGTCATCATCCAGGACGAGTTCCTGAAGATGCAGGCGCAGATCCGCAAGACGATCCTCTTCGTCAGCCACGACATCGACGAGGCGGTCAAGATGGCCGACAGGGTCGCCATCTTCCGCAATGGCAGGCTCGTCCAGTACGACACACCCGACAACATGCTGGCCCATCCGGCGAGCGAGTTCGTCTCCGATTTCGTCGGCGGGGACCGCACGCTCAAGCGCCTGCAACTGCTCACCGTCCGCGATGCGATGATCGCCGATCCGCCGCGGGTCCGGGCGGCCGACAGCCTGCAGCAGGCCGCGGCCGCGATGGAGGCGCATGGCCACCAGTCGATCGTCCTGGTCGGCCCGCGCGGCAGGGCGCGCGGCTACGTCAATCTGCAGACGGCGCGCAGCGGCAACGGAACGGTCGGGGAGAATTACGAAGCGCTGCCCACGACCATCCGGCCGCATGAAGACCTGCGCACCGCAGTCTCGACCATGTTCCGGCACGACACGCAGTGGCTGGCCTGCGTCGACGACGACGGAATGTTCGTCGGCTACGTCACGCTGCGCGGCATCACGCATCTGCTCTCAGAGACCTATCGGGATGGCTGACGCGCTGGTGCCCGGCATGGTCGCGCAGATGCGCCGGAACGCGGCCTATCTCTGCCTCTTCCTGCTCGGGGCCTGGGCCTGGGGCAGCGGGCTCCTGCCCGGCCTGCTGGAGAGGTGGGAGGACATCGCCTATCTCGGCCAGCAGCATGTGGAGCTGGTCGCCCTCTCGGGCGGCGCGGCGATCCTGTTCGGCGTGCCGCTCGGCATCCTGCTGACCAGGCCGCGCTTCCGCCGGGTCGGCGATGCCGCGGTGCAGATCCTCAACATCGGCGCCACCATCCCGACGCTGGCGGTGCTGGCGCTGGCGATGAGCCTGCTCGGCCTCGGCAACACGCCGGCCGTCTTCGCGCTGTTCATCGCCTCGCTTCTGCCGATCGTCAGCAACACGATGGCGGGCTTGCGCGACGTGCCGCCCGCGCTGCTCGAAGCCGCGCGCGGCATGGGCCTGTCGCCGCGCCACACGTTGCTGCAGGTCGAGCTGCCGAACAGTCTGTTCGTCATCTACACCGGCATCCGCACGGCGCTCGCGATCAATGTCGGCACCGTTCCCCTGGCCTTCCTGATCGGCGGCGGCGGCCTCGGCGAGCTGATCTTCACCGGCATCGCCCTGAACGAGTTCGGAACCATGCTCGCCGGCGCGATTCCGACCGCCCTTCTTGCCGTCCTGATCGATTTCATCGTGGCCCAGCTCCAGTTCTGGACCATCCCCCGCGGCGTCAATCCGTTGCGCTGACCGCCGCCGGGCCTTTCAGCAACGAATGCAAGGAGATTCCCATGAAGCTTCCATCCCGGATTCTTGCCGTGGCCGCGATCGCAGCCGCCTGGGCGATGCCGGTGCAGGCCAAGCCGATCGTCGTCGGAGGCAAGAACTTCACCGAACAGCTTCTGCTCACCGAAATCACGGCGCAGCTTCTCGCGAAGAAGGGCTTCGAGGTCGAGAAGCGCGACGGGCTGGGCTCGCAGGTCCTGCGCGACGCGCAGGTGAACGGCCAGGTCGATGTGTACTGGGAGTACACCGGCACCTCGCTCGTGACCTACAACAAGGTCAATGAGCGGCTGGACGCCAAGGACACCTATGAGCGGGTCAAGGCGCTCGACGCCAAGCTCGGCCTCACCTGGCTCAAGCCCTCGGCCGCGAACAACACCTATGCGCTCGCCGTCCGCCAGGAGAACCCGAAGACGGACGCGATCAAGACGCTGTCGGATCTCGCCACCGTCTTCAACGCCGGCAAGGACAAGCCGGTGATCGCGGTCAATGCCGAGTTCCCGGGCCGCCCGGATGGGCTGCCGGGCCTGCAGTCGACCTACGGCTTCAAGACGAGTCGCGCCAATCTGCGCTCGATGGATTCCGGGCTGACCTACCAGGCCCTCAAGGATGGGCAGGTCGATGTCGCTCTGGTCTTCGCCACCGACGGGCGGATCAAGGGGTTCAAGTTTCGCATCCTGACCGACGACAAGGGCTTCTTCCCCAACTACGCCGCCGTTCCGGTCGTCCGAACCGAGGTGCTCAAGGCCAATCCGAAGCTCCAGGAGACGCTCGAAGCCCTCTCGGCCAAGCTCGACGACGAGGTCCTGCAAGGGCTCAACGCCAAGGTCGATGTCGACAAGGCCTCGATCCCGGACGTCTCGCGTGAGTTTCTGAATACCGCCGGCCTCATCTGAAGAGACAAAAGCGCTTCGCGGCATCAGTAGCGGTGTTCGTGGGGCGCTCCTGTCAGCCTTGCGGCTCGATCGCCGAAGGTTCATGCTGCCGGGGCGAAAATGAGGCCCAGAGCGCCGACCGCATCCAGCAACTAGCGCCAATACCGGACGTTGGATGACCGCCTGGAAGCGGACATTCCGAGAGGCATACCATCGCTAGTCGAGAGGCAGATGATAGCTCATTGTCAGGATGGAGCGCAGTTCGGGCCAATCGGCGTGTGAAATACGTGGAATCTCGCAGGCTGCACGGTGAGGCTCCTTCAGACCTGTCGATGTGGAGATATGAACGACGGGACCCGCAGGCAGTAGCGCCTGTCGGGCCGCGATGCGCAATGCTGCCAGGCCCGCGGCTGAAGCGGGCTCGCTCCATAAGCCGTCGAGCCCAAGGGCTGCCTGTGCATCTGCAATGTCTTGATCGCTGACCGCGATCGCGAGTCCTCGCGACCGACGCAGCGCGGTGATGCCGCGGAAACTGCCGCAGGCAGATCCGATCCCGTGGGCAATGGTCTCCCCTGGTTCGAGTGTGCAGGGTGAACCGCCGCCATAAAGCCGCCCGATCGCTGCAGAGCCCTCCGGCTCGGCAGCGATCAACATGGGCTCATCCTTGGTGAGGCCCAATGCCTTGAGTTCGGCGAAACCTTTGCCGATCCCAAACAGCAGCTCGCCATAGCTGGTCGGAATCGACACTGCGGCGGGTACTCGCCCCGACTCCAGAAAGAGCTCATAAGCGATCGTCTTGTAGCCCTCCGGGCCGAACGGATGGCCGGTATGGGTCGGTGCCGTGTTGCCGATCAGATACCAACCGGGCTGGTGCGACAGGACGTCGAGGAGCGGCCACCGCGCGGCCCGCGGCATAGCGACCACTGCGGCGCCATAAGCGCGCATTTGCCTGGCATGCGCCCCCGAGACACCGTCGTCGCAGAGCACGATGCATTTCAAGCCGGCCCGGGCGGAGTAAGCTGCGGCGGAGGCACCGTGATTACCGGACGATGAGATGATCGTACCCATTGCGCCTGCCGCCGCAGCAGCGCTGACGGTGCACAGGCTCAGGCGATCCTTGTGGCTCCAGGTAGGGTTGGCGCTCTCGTCCTTGATGACAAGCTCCGGTACGCCGGCCCAGGCTGCGGCCTGCGGTGCCTTGACCAGCGGCGTCGCCCCCTCGCCACAGCTCAGCCCGGGCAGAAGAGGTGGCAGCAGCGGCGACCAGCGTTCGAGACCGGAGCCGAAGCGCGGCGCGAACAGATCGCCCGGAAGCCGCTCATAAGCGTAGCCGACCTCGTATGGATAGTGGAATGCCTCACCGGCGAGGCTACCGGCATGGGCGATGAACGGCACGGTTTGCGGATAAAGCGGCTGTCGTTCGCCGTCGAACATCGAAATCAGGCTGGTGGCCAGCGAGGGCGACGTGCCGACCCACGCAGGTAAGACCATCTGGCGTGCTGGGTCGGAACCCGTGACAGGCCGGTGGTCGGCAAAAGCGCTCATGCTCGCCTCAGCGCAGCGGCAAGGCGTAGATTTGGCCGCCGCGGGTCCAGAGGTCGTTCTGGCCGCGATCGAGACCGATGCGGGAGCCCTTGCCGAGATTGCGCTCGAAGATCTCGCCATAGTTGCCGACTGCAGCAATCATCCGCGCGACCCAGCGCTCATCGAGGCCCAGCGCCTTGCCGAGGCCGGGTTCGCTGCCGAGGAGACGCTTGAGTGCGGGCGGCCCGTTGATGGCAAGCTCGGCAGCGTTGGCAGAGGTGACGCCCATCTCCTCGGCCTCCATCAGAGCGAATACGACCCAGCGGACGACATCATAGAATTGCTCGTCGCCCTTGCGGATCGCGAGCGCGGTCGGCTCCTTGGAGAGACGTTCAGGCAGCAGGGCGTAGTCGTCGGGCCGCTCCGCCTTTAGCCGCATCCCGATCAACGGCGTCGAGTCGTTGCTGTAGGCGTCGCAGCGGCCTGAGAAGAAGGCATCTTCAACCGCATCGAGCGTTGCGACCGTCACCGGCGAGAAGGTCATGCCGTGGGTGCGAAAATATTCGGAGAGGTTGAGCTCGGAGGTGCTGCCCTGCTGGATGCAGACAGTTGCGCCGCTGAGCTGCTTGGCGCTGGTGACGCCGAGCTTGCGGGGGACGATGATCGCTTGCCCGTCGTAAAACCAGATCGGCGCGAAGCGCAGGCCAAGCTGGGCCTCGCGAGTCAATGTCACCGTCGCCGTCCGTGAGAGCACGTCGATCTCGCCGCTCTGCAAGGCGGTGAAGCGCGTGACTGTCGTCGTCGGAACGAAATCGACCTTGGTCGCATCGCCCAGGACGGCCGCCGCGACGGCCCGGCAAAGGTCGGCGTAGATGCCGGTCCAATTGCCCTCGCGATCCGGCATGGTGATGCCCGGCGTCCCCTCGGAGGTGCCGCATTTGAGGACGCCACGCTGCCTCAATGCGTCGAGATGCGGCCCAGCCGCCGCCGGCGGAAGCGATGACAGCAGCAAACTGGCCGCCAGTACCGTCGTTTTGAGGAAATCTTGGACCATTCGCCCCTCCATTCTTGTTCGATGAGGCTAGGCAAGCCCGTTCCATGCGTCCAATGTCCGAATGGCTCAATCCAATAACGAAAGCTGATACTTATGCAGCATCGGCAGATCGAGGCCTTTGCCGCAGTGATGACCAGCGGCAGCGCCTCGCGCGCAGCGGAATTGCTGAGCGTCACTCAACCGGCGATCAGCCGCTGCATCGCCGAGCTGGAGCGCGAGCTGGGCTTTGCATTGTTCGACCGGATTCGCAGCCGGATGGTCCCGACGTTCGAGGGTCGGATGTTCTTCCGTGAGGTCGACAGCCACTTCCTGGCAATGGCGAAACTTGAGGCCGCGGCCACCCGCATTCGTGAATTCGGTGCCGGCGAGCTGAAAATCGCGAGCCTGCACTCGCTCGGCGGTAGGCTGGTACCGAAGGCCGTGGCATTGTTCCAGAAGGCTTTCCCACGGATCAATGTGACGCTTCAGGTTCAGTCATCGAGCCAGGTTCGGGATCTCGTTGCGTCCGGGCAGTTCGATCTCGGATTATGCTCGGAGGAGATCGACCTGAACGGCGTCGAGCATCAGCACTTCGCCGATTATCGGATGGTGGCGGTCGTCCCACGCGATCATCCTCTCGCGGAGCGGGCGGTGATCAGACCGGGGGACCTCCACGATCAGCCGTTATTGCGGCTTGATTTCGACGAGCGCCTGTCCCGCGATCTCCAGGCCGCATTCGCCGCCACCCAGGTGAAGCCCCGCGCCGTCGTGGACGTCGAATATTCTGCAACCGTATGCGCTTTGGCCTCGGAAGGGGCAGGGATCGGCTTGGTCAATCCCGCTGCTATTCCGGGGCTTGACCGCTCAGGTTTCAAAGTCTTGCGCTTCGAGCCAACCTTGCATTTCCGCAAGCATCTCGTCTTTCCGCCAGGGCGCCCGCGGCCTCAGCTCGTTCGCGATTTCCTGGGTGTATTGGCGGAGGTGAGGAATCGATTTGCCCTCCAAGTCGACAACAGCTGAGAAGCGCCACTTCCGGACATTGGGTCACCGCCCGAAAGCGGACGTTGGCCCTCTGCTCAGGCAACGTCTGTTAGCGACCTAACTCGGACCTTGAGCTGATCCGCTGTCGGGCTATCCGGCTTGCGTCACGAGCCGCGAGACTGCCTCAACCCCAATCCCATTCTGACTGAGCCAAGCGGGCCCGTAGGGAACGTAGCCAAACGGCGAACCCGTTGGTGACGAAATTATCTCTGATCAGGTCGCGGTCTTGTGGTGAAGCATCGAAGTCAGCGAACCTTGTCGGCCCGGAAAACGACATCTGGATCGAGCACTGAGAGAAGCGCGTCGAAGTCGCCGCCCCGCGCCGCCTCGAGAAAGGCTTCAACCAGTTTCCGCTGCTGGCTCGAACGGTATTTTCAAAGATGGGCGGACCTTGCACGCGGTGGGGCGCGCGACTTGCGAGTTGGCGCGTTGCCTCGACGGAGCGGCCAACGACGGGAGCGATCCCCTCATAGGATAGCGCAGCCTGACCTGCGAAGCCGAAGCTGGATCCGCTGCTGCCGGTTATCGAGGCTATCCTGGATGGGGATCGGGCGTCTCCGGTGAACTTCTGGACGACGTCCGGAGCTTCGACGCGTTTGAGGGCGCCCGAAATAACGGGCTCGCCCTTTGCGGGCTCTGCAGGCTCGATGCGATCTTCAGGCGGTTAGGACCTTGCCTCCCTGCATGACGAGGCGAACGTCGCGCAGAGCGGCGAGATGGCTCAGCGGATCGGCTCCGACAACAAGGACGTCGGCCGCCAGACCGGGAGTGAGACTGCCGGTCTGAGTCTCGATGTCGATGACTTTTGCAGCGTAGCCGGTGGCGGAGACGATGGTTTCCATCGCCGTCATCCCGCCTTCCTGCATCAGCTCCATTTCCAGCGGCAGATCGTCGAAGCGCGTGAAGCGCCAGCCGGCGTCGGTGCCCGCGACGAAGCTCACGCCGGCCTCGCGCAACTGGCGGAACTGGTAGAGGTTCTGGGCTGCAGATTTCTCCCAGCGGACCAGGAAGGCCGCCTCGGTCTCGGTGAGCGACGGTCTTCCGCGCAGTTCGCGAAGCACGGCGCCGCCGACCGCGAGCGTGCCCGTCACGGGGATGCCCGACTTCGCCAGCTTCTCGGCGACGGCCGGCTCATAGACCTGCCGGCCGGTGCGGTCGGAGATGAAGCCGGCATGCTCGAGCTGATCGAAGCCAGCCTCGATCGCCATCTCGATCGAGCGGGCGCAGAGGCAATGCGCGGTCGCCTTCCGATCGAAGTGATGAGCCTCGTCGACCATGGCATTGAGCTCTTCCTGCGAGAAGGCCGGGTTCCAGGATTGCGTGCCGACAGTGCCACCGCCGCTCGCCATCACCTTGATGAAGTCGGCCCCGAGCTTGATCATCTCGCGGACTTTCTTGCGGACGCCGTCGACGCCATCGGCCTCGCCGCCGAGATACCAGACATGGCCGCCGGTGATCGTGATCGCCTGGCCGCAGGCGACGACGCGGGCGCCCTCGCCATGGCCGAGCTGCAGGGCGCGGCGGACGTCGATGGCCGTGCGCCCCTTGGCGCCGAGATCGCGCAGCGTCGTGATACCGGCCTTCAGCGCTTTGACCGTCGCCAGCGCCGAGGTCGCGACCAAGACGCCTTCCGTCTCGCGCACGGCGTCTTCGAGAATGGTGCCATCACCGGGCAGATTGAGATGGACATGCGTGTCGATCAGGCCCGGAAGGATCGTCGCGCCGGGATAGTCGTGGGTCTCGGTGCCCGACAATTCGGCCGGGACAGGGCCGGACAGGACCGCCTCCACCTTGCCGCCGGAGACCACGAGGACCGGATCCTGCACCGGAGCGGCACCAGTTCCGTCGATGAGTTGGGCGGCCTTGATCAGCGTCTTCACGGCATTCGCTCCCGGAGCGTCTTATCTTGATCGGATAGAAAAATGGCGGAGCCGCTCGCGAGCAGCTCCGCCGTCAGGCTCAGTCGGCCAGCGAAGCCGCGCCGAGATATTCGAAGCCGCCGCCCGAATAGGTCACTCCGGTCAGCTTCTTCGAGGTCATCACCAGATCGACGTTCTGGCGGATCGGCAGCATCACCGCCTCGTCCATCAGGAGCTTCTGGAGCTCTTGATAGATCGCGACGCGCTTGGCGGAGTCACCCTCTTCGCGGCCCTGTTTGAAGAGCGCGTCGAGCTTCGGGTTCGAATAGTGGCTCCAGTTGAAGTACTGGCCGGCGGTGAACCAGCCCGAGAGGGCATCCGGATCGACGCCGATGTACTGAAGCGGCGTCAGCGACATGTCGCCGTTGATGTTGGCCGCGAGCCAAGCCGGCGAGGCGAGCAGCTGGACATTGGCCTCCATGCCGACTTTCTGGAGGTAGTTCTGGATGGCCTGAGCCAGCAGCGGATAGGACGTCGAGGTGGAGATGGCGGTCAGCGTCAGGGAAAGGCGCTTGCCGTCTTTCTCCCAGAAACCGTCCTTTTTGGTCCAGCCGCCCTCCTTGAGGGTGGCCTCGGCCTTGGCCGGGTCATAGGGGTACATCGTCTCAAGCGACTTGTCGTAGCCGAACATCGAGGGCTGCAGCGGGGTCAGCGAAGGCTGAATCGCGCCGGCCTCGGCGAGCTGGACGACGCCCTTCTTGTCGATGGCGTACTGGATGGCGCGGCGCACGGCGACGTCGTCGGTCGGGAACTTCTTGGCATTGACGGGGGCGAAGATGCCCAGCCCCGTGATCGGGACCGGGATCGCGGTGAAGCGATCCATCTTCTGCATCGCGTTCCAGTGCACGCCCGGCGTCTGCTGCATCATCTGCGACTGGCCGGCCTGGAACTGGCTCACGCGGGCCTGCGGATTGGTGACGATCTGGAATTTCACCTCCGCGATGTTCGGCGGCCCCTTGTGGCCGACGGAGGGCGGGTTCCAGTTGTAGGCCTCGTTGCGCTTGACCACGAGGCTCTGGTTCGGCTCGTAGCTGACAAAGGAATAGGGGCCGGTGCCGACAGGGTTCAGGCCGAGGTCCTTGCCGTATTTGACGATGGCGGCCGGAGACTGCATGCCGAGATAGGGCACGCCCAGCTGCCGCAGCAGCGGCGCGTAAGGCGTCGCGCACTTGATGTCGACGGTGAACTTGCCAGTGGCGACCGCTTCCTTGCAGGGCCCGAGCAGCGCGATCGAGACCTTGGCGGCGGTGTCTTTGTTGGTGATGTACTTGATGTTTTCGACGACGGATTCAGCATCGAAGGCCGTCCCGTCATGGAACTTCACATCCTCGCGCAGGGTGAAGCTGTAGGTCAGCCCGTCGGCCGAGACCGACCACTTGGTCGCCAGCAACGGCTCGACCTTGAAGTCCGGCGTCAGCCAGACCAGTGTGTCGAAGATGTTGACCAGCAACGGGCCCTGGTTGCGGGCACCGGTAGTGGCCGGGTTGAGCGTGTCGATTGGCTCGGCCCAGCCGACCGTGATCTTGGCGTTCTTGTTGGGTGCCTGTGCCTGCGCGCCCGATATGGCGAGTGTCGAGAGGCCTACCAGCAGCAACCCCGAAATCCCTGTCTTCATCGCCATATCCCCTTTTTTGGGCGGCTTCAGCCGCGATTGAGCGTCGGGTCGAGTTCATCCCGCAGACCATCGCCGACCAGGTTCACGCCGACGACGAAGAGTGAGAGGAAGAGTCCTGGGAACACCGTGATCCACCAGGCGAGCGTGATGTAGTTCTGGCCGTCGTTCAGGATCGCGCCGAGCTCCGGCGTCGGCGGCTGAACGCCGAGGCCGATGAAGCCGAGCGCCGTGACCCAGAGCGCGGCGATGCCGAGCCAGGTCGTGGTCAGCACGATGATGCCTGACATCACATTGGGCAGGATGTAGCGCAGGATGATCCGCGCCTGGGAGGCGCCGGCGCAGCGCGCCGCCTCGACGTAAGGCAACCCGCGAACCTCGACCGTCGCCCCCTCGACGAGCCGTGCGAAGACCGGCACGAGGATCACCGCGATGGCGAGGACGCCGTTGACGAGACCTGGTCCGAGGATCGCCGTCACGGTGAGCGCCAGCAGGATGCCGGGGAAGGCAAGGAGGAGGTCGATGAGGCGCATGATGCCGAAGCCCACCGCCCCGCCAACATAGCCCGCGACGATCCCGACCGTGGTGCCGGCGAGTGCCCCGAGCAGGACCACGGAGAGGCTGGCGATCATCGTGGTGCGCGCGCCGATCAGAACCCGCGCAAGCAGGTCGCGGCCAAATGCATCAGTGCCCATGAGGTGGACCGCGGTGGGCGGCGAGAAGGTCGCCATCGGATCCTGCGCGACTGGATCGACCGTGATGAACAGCGGCAGGACGAAGGCGAGGAACGCCAGCATCGTGCAGATGACGAGACCGAGCGAAAGACTGCGGTGACGAAGCGCGCGCAGCACGGCGCGGCGGCGCGACCAGCGGCGGGTAGCGAGCACGGCCGGATTGGGCTCGACTGCGAAGACGGCGGGAATTTGAGCGCTATCCGTCATCGTGCGATCCGCGGATCGAGCACGGGGTAGAGGATATCGACGATGAAGTTCGACAGCGCGTAGATGAGCGCGATCATCATGATCAGCGCCTGCACCGTCATGTAGTCCTTAGCCAGGATCGCCTGGATCAGGAGGCGTCCGATGCCCGGCCGCGAGAATACAGTCTCGACGATGACCGAGCCGGAGAGGAGTTGGCCGATCTGCAGGCCGATGATGGTGAGGATCGGCAGCAGCGCATTGCGCATGACATGCCAAGCGAACAACCTGACCTCCGGCACACCCTTGGCGCGGGCGGTGGTGACGTGCTGCTGTGCCAGCGCAGTGATGACGCTGGAGCGAATGAAGCGGGCATTGAAGCCCATCGTGCCGAGAGCCAGTGTCACCGCCGGCAACACGAGGCCCTTTAGTCCGGTCCCGCCGACGACATCGAAGATCGGCCATACAACGGCGAACATCAGGATCAGCAGCAGGCCGAGCCAGAAGCTCGGGATCGACATGCAGATCAGCGCGAAGCCCATGCCGGCGGTGTCGGCTGCGCGATTGCGTCTCACAGCCGCGACGATGCCGATCGCCGAACCGAAGATCAGCGAGATCGTCAATGCCGCCAGCGTCAACTGGGCAGTCGCAGGAAAGCTGGAGGCGATCAGCGATGAGACCGTTTGCTGGTTCGCATAGGAATAGCCGAAATCACCGCGGAGCACCTGGCCGATCCAGACGAAGTACTGCTCGTGCAGCGGTCGGGTCAGGCCCAGTTGCTCACGCAGTCTCGAGATCATCTCTTTGTCGCCCGCGCCGGTGCCCAGCATGGCGATGACGGGGTCGCCAGGAATCAGGCGGATGATGAGGAAGGCTACGACAGTGATGCCGAAGGTCAGGGCTATGATCGCGACGAGGCGCTTGAGGACATAGCCGGCCATCGATCAGCCCATCCCGCCCGCTGTGGAGGACGCGGGTGCGGAGAAGGTCGGCCCTGATGCGTCGCTTCCGAACTGTACCATGATACTATAACACTCTCACGTGCGTCAGCGGCCGTCAATAAGTTCCATGTGGGACGAAACTCCTCGGATAGGCAAATGAGTGACTCGCAGCAAACGCGCCGCAGCACGTGTTGGGAAGGCAACGCATGGATTTCACGATCGACAGGTCCTTGCCGATTTCGATCCGGCAGCAGCTCAAGGGCTTGATCGAATATGCGATCGCTTGTGGCGATGCGGCACCGGGTGAGCCGTTACCCTCGGTCAGGGACTTGGCTTCTGCACTCGGCGTGGCACCGATGACCGTGAGCCAAGCTTACTCCGATCTAAAGGGGCTCGGGCTGATAGAGACCCGCGCAGGTTCGGGCACCTTCATTGCCGAAAGCGGCGGCGAGCCGTTGCACGCGCAGGAGGGCTTTGCCGCGCTGCATGGTCAGATCGACGCGTTGATCGATAAGGGTTTGTCGCTCGGGTTGCGCACCTCGGATGTTGCATCGCTGATCCATGCACGACTGGCGTCGCGGGCCCGTCTCGGCCGCCGCAAGAGCATTGCAGTGGTCGGCCTCTTCGGGCCGACAACGGCGCGCTACGCCCGACTGATCGCGGAGCAGATCGGCCCGACAGCAACCGTCGAACCGGCGACGATGAATCAGATTCAGCAGGATTCCGCATCCCGGTCGAGGATCGCTTCGTCCGATCTCGTCGTGACCTTCGTCAACCGAAGACGCGAAGTTGCCAGCCTTTTGCCCGGCGCCCGAGTCGTTGGGATACGCTTTGTTCCTGCCGAGGAGACGCGTCGCGCGCTTGCGGCCATCGAGTCGGGGGCTCGCCTGCTGCTGGTTGCTCGCGTTCCGGAGTTCCTGCCGATCATGAAGTCCGGGGTTACCCGCTTTGCAACCTCTCTCGGGCTTCTGAATTTGACAGCAGGGAGCGCCGCCGACATCGCGTCGCTGGCGGCAGAAGTGGATGCACTCGTTTATGCGTCGGGGACCGAAGACGTCTTAGCAACCATTCCGCAAATGCTGCCGACGATCGAGTATCGCCACATTCCAGACCCCGTTGATGTTCAGCGTCGGATCGCTTCACTTTTGGACCATGAAGGCTAGTTGGCCGGTGTCCGCGGCGCGACTGGCTGGCCCACCTTCGATCGGCTCATGAGTGCGTCCTCAACCGGACAATGCCTACGCCCGTAATCGGGTCAGGATTGGCCGCAAAATCGCCTCGCAAACTGGGTTGCCGGAAAGCGGATGTTCCGCGTGTCCGTTAAGGGCCACCTTCGGTCGCCAGATAGGGTTCTCCGAGTGTCTCACACGGCTCGAACTTCCCTGTTGGTCGCTCCCCGGAAAGTGGACATTCGGCGTGGACCGCTGCGCGGCCATTTCCAACAGCTAACGCGCTGCGGATCGCCCGATGGCGCATTTTGCGATGGAACTGGGCGGACGTTGTGCGTCCGCCCAAGCCCTCATTTGTTCCAGTCTGCCGGGATCGACGGCGGGCGCATTGCTGGCCAGGGGCGTAACGGCCATGAGAAGAGCAGTGCATCCGGGCCGATGCCAAGCGTCAGGCCACGAATATGCGGCCCCAGAATGGTGTCGATCCGTCCGACCTGACTTTCCAGGAACGCAGCGTTCACAACGTCGAGTTCCTGCGCCTTTGGGGATTGCGTGCGCGTCGTGCCTCGTCCTCCATCGTGGAGTTGCCAGGATCCGCGAGCGACGCTCTCCTCTCGGCAATCAACCCAGCGTTTGCCAATCATATCCGTGCAAATCGTATTGGCTGAATCGCCAGCCGACATTCGCAGTACGATCTTCGTACCGATCGAGGAAATCCACGTCTTCGCGATTTCATCGCCATAGATATCGCTAAGCTGGTTGAGGTCTTGGAGGCCAAGGATGACGCAAATACCTCTTGAACGGCCCTTTTCGATGATCTGATGGAAGCCTTCGAGTTTTCCTAATTGAGGAAACTCGTCGAGCATCAACCAGATCCTTCGCTGAGAGTCGTCGCGCAGGATGGGGCCGACCGCCAGGTTCGACGCACATCGGACGAAGGCCCCGATCCAGCTTTCCGAGAGGCTCGGCAGATGAGGCGCACGCTGAAGGGCTATCGCCCGATGCGTTGTCGCATCATCCGCAAGATAGTCGCGGATCGAGAAGCGCTTCGCCGACGGCCGACCCCAGGCTTCCGCCAGCGGCATCAACACGGCCGCGCAGTGCGCCTTCAGCGTTGCCAAAAAGGAGGCGCTTGTCCGATCCAAGCTGCCGTCCTCTGCCACCTGAACGAAAGATTGGGCCAGTGGAAACGACTTCTGAAGCAGTTTGTTGAGGTGCTTTGGTGCTGCGAAGACCGCGCCCGCGAGATCGGCCACGGGACAACGCGAAGGCCGCACTTGAGCGAATCACACAGTCTCGGACTGGTCCGCGCTCACTCGACCCGGCTCTGATTGATGCGTTCAGCCGCGTCATGCGCGACAACATCACCGCCGGAGAGATCCCCTTTCGGAAGGCCTATATCCGCTCGCTGGTCGATCGCATCGAAGTGGACGATCACGTCGTCCGCATCATCGGCGACAAGGCCACCCTCGAACAGGCGGTGGCGCATGGCGCCTTGGCAGGAAATGCGGTTCGCAGTTTTGAACCGAAATGGCGCGCCCGAAAGGATTCGAACCTCTGACCCTCAGATTCGTAGTCTGATGCTCTATCCAGCTGAGCTACGGGCGCGTCTCAGAGCGTCATGACGCGTTGCGTCCGGCCTGATGACGGGGGAGATAGCCGGTCCATTTCGTCTTGGCAACCCTCAAAATCGAGAAGTCATCGAATTGTTGTGATCGGCCTCCGAACGGGTTCGGGTCGACGCACAGGGGCGGTTCTGGCTGGCGATGACGCCAGAGCGGCGCGGTCGGCCAGGAGCCGAGCGGAGGGCTGGAACGTGCCGGCAGGCGGCGCGCAAGCGCCGGCCTGCGGGCGATGGTCTGGGCCGGATCAGCGCGTCGCGCGTCGCGTGGCGCGCACGACGGAGGGACCGGAGACGGCGCCGGCCGCGCCGCCCACGACGGCGCCGACGGGCCCGGCCACGACCGCGCCGGTGCCGGCACCGACAGCTGCGCCGCCGATGCGTTGTTCGACAGTGTTGCCGCAGGCGCCGAGCATCAGGGTCGTGGTGAGGATCGCGGCGAGAAGGGGCAGGCGCATGGCGGTTCTCCGTGTGAGCGAGGATCGAAACGCAATCTTGTCGTCCAGGTTCCAAAGGAGGAAAAGCGGATTTCCTGCTTGCCGGGCTGCGATCACACTTGCGATCCACGGAAAAATCCGTATACAGCCGGCATCGCATCAGTCGCACCATTGCATGGGCGGTGAGGATCGTTACGGTCCGCGTCGCAGACTGAAGGTTTTTGACCGGCCCGTCTCGCAAGGGCAGGCCGATGGAGTTGAGACGATGAAGATCCGTAATTCGCTGAAGTCGCTGCGCGCGCGTCATCGCGACAACCAGCTCGTGCGCCGCAAGGGCCGCGTCTACATCATCAACAAGGTCCAGAAGCGCTTCAAGGCGCGTCAGGGCTGAGACCTGCGCGACTGCGGTCGCGCAACTGTCTCGGTTGGGATTTTAAAAGAGCGGGACGCCGATGGCGTGCCCGCTCTTTGCGTTGCGCGCTCGCCCGGCTGTGATTTGACGAGGCGGCAGTGGCGGCTAGAGTTGCGACCATGATCCGTTTTCGCATCGCGCCTGCCGTCTTCGCGCTGCTGCTGGCCTCCGCCGGCCCGTTCGCGATCGGCGCGACCCAGGCCCAGCCCACGCCACCGTCGCGGCCTGGCACCGTCGCGCCCGACGACAAGGCGGATAATCCGGTGACGCCGACTGCGCCGCAACGCAGCCCGGCGGCGACGCTGGAGCGGCTGTTCCAACGCCTGCACGATGCCGAGACGCAGGAAGAGGCCGAAGGCGTCGCCAGGTTGATCCAGCGGCGCTGGGCGCGCTCCGGTTCCGATACCGCGGATCTGCTGATGACCCGTGCCCAGCAGGCGCTGAAGGACAAGCAGAACGAGCTCGCGATCGAATTGCTCGACCGCGTCATCAGCCTGCAGCCGGACTGGGCCGAGGCCTGGAACCAGCGCGCCAATGCGCTTTATCTCCTCGGCGATTCGATCCGGTCCATGCTCGATATCGGCGAGACGCTGAAGCGCGAGCCGCGCCATTACGGCGCCATGATGGGACTGGGCATGATCCTGCGCCAGCAGGGCGACGACAAGGCCGCGATGGCAGCCTTCCGCAAGGCGCTCGAGATCTACCCGCAGTTCGACGCCGTGAAGAAGGCGGTCGATGCGCTGAAGACCGAGGTCGACGGGCGGGACGCCTGAGCGCCCGTAGCCCTATCCGTCATGCTCGGGCTTGGCCCGAGCATCTCATGCCGGAGGGGTGATCGCGTCTTACGAAGCCTCTCCTGAACGTCATTCTCGGGTCTGCGCTACGCTTCGCCCGAGAATGACGTTCCCGCCTCACGCCTTCTCAACATGTTCCTGCGCGACGAAGGCGATGCGGACCATGTTGGTCGCGCCGGGCGTTCCGAAGGGCACGCCCGCCACCACGATGATCCGGTCGCCGAGCTTGGCGTAATGCTCGCGCACCGCGAACTTGCAGGCGCGGAAGGCCATGTCGTCGGCGTCGCTGGCATCCTTGGTGACGATCGCGTGCACGCCCCAGACCAGCGTCAGCCGGCGCGCCGTGGCGCGGTTGGGGGTGAGCGCGATCACCGTCGAGTTCGGGCGCTCGCGGGCGATGCGGAAGGCGGTCGAGCCCGATGAGGTCCAGGCGCAGATCGCCTTGAGGTTCAGGGTCTCCGCAATCTCGTGAGAGGCCTTGGCGATGGCGTCGGCGCCGGTGGCCTCAGGCTCGTTGCGCTGCGATTCGAGGATCGAGCGGTAGATCGCATCGCCCTCGACCTCCTCGGCGATGCGGTTCATCATCGTCACGGCTTCGATCGGATACTGGCCGGCGGCGCTCTCGGCCGAGAGCATGACCGCATCCGCGCCCTCGAAAACGGCGGTGGCGACGTCGGAGACCTCGGCGCGGGTGGGCACCGGGCTTGTGATCATGCTTTCCAGCATCTGGGTGGCGACCACGACGGGCTTGCCCTTGAGGCGGGCCATGCGGGTCAGGCGCTTCTGCGTGCCCGGAACCTGCTCCAGCGGCATCTCGACGCCGAGATCGCCGCGCGCGACCATGATCGCATCGGAGGCATCGATGATCTCCTCCATGCGCGCGACGGCCTGCGGCTTCTCGATCTTGGCCAGCGCCAGCGCCCGGCCGCGCACGATCTTGCGCAAGTCCGCCATGTCTTCGGGCCGCTGCACGAAGGAGAGCGCGATCCAGTCGACGCCGACCTCGGCCGCGACCTCGGCATCGGCGCGGTCCTTCTCGGTCATGGCCGAGACGGCGATGGTGGTATCGGGCAGGCTGACGCCCTTGCGCGACGACAGCCGCCCGCCGATCAACACCTTGGTCACGGCGGCCTTGTCCGAGGCCTTCTCCACGACGAGGCGCAGCTTGCCGTCGTCGAGGATCAGGTGGTGGCCGGGCTCGAGCGCGCTCAGGATCTCGGGGTGGGGGAGGTGGACGCGCTTGGCATCGCCGGGAGCGGGGTCGGAATCGAGCGTAAATCGCGCCCCCTTCGCCAGCATGACGCCGCCGTCGCCGCCGAACTGGCCGACGCGCAGCTTCGGGCCCTGCAGGTCCGCGAGGATGCCGACCGGACGGCGGAACTTGCCCTCCAGACCGCGCAGCATCGCGACCTTCTCCTGAAGCGTCTCGCGCTGGGTGTGGCTCATGTTGATCCGGAACACGTCGACGCCGGCTTCGAACAGTTTTGCGCACATCTCCTCGGTCGCGGAGGCGGGGCCAAGCGTGGCGATGATCTTGATCCGGCGTTCGCGCTTCATTGCTCTTCCCCTGCGGCCGGCAAGCCCATACGCCCCCGGCCGCACCCTTTCATCCATCATGGAGCGCGGTCTGCCCGTTGCCGGGGCCTCGCTTCCGGTTCTTGTCCGCAGGCCCGGCCAGGCCTCGCGTCGATCGTCACCTTATGCCGAGACCATGGCCCCGCGTAAGCCGGTCAGGGCCGCGGCGTGCCGCTGCCGGTATCGGTGAGCTGGATCGTCCAGCTCTTCTGCTCGCCGGTATCGACCTCGAAGAAGCCGGCGCGGTCATAGCCGCGGGCCAGGCAATCCTCGATGCCCCGGATCGTGAATTCCTTGTTGCGCACGCACATGACCGATTTGCCGGTCCATTCCCCGCCCTTGTCGTAATCGAGGGCGTGGACATAGTAGAAGCGTGCCGCCAGCGTGCCGCGCAGCAGCGTCTCGCAGCCGCGCGGGCTGATGTTCCACCAGCCCTCGGTGATCCAGCCCTGCGCATCGCGATAGCCGATCGCGACGCCGACGCGGCTCGACGTGGTGTTGCACATACGCAGATCGGCCTTCGCCGGCGCCACGCTCCCGAGGAACGCGGCCGCGCAGAAGGCGAGGGGAAGGACCGTTCGAGGAGAGCCCGGCATTCTCACGGTTCGATCAGGATCACGCGGCAATCGTTGATATTGGTCAGTGTCGGTCCCGGCTGCAGCAAATCGCCGAGCGCTTCGAAGAAGCCGGTCGAATCGTTGTCGGCGAGGGATCGGGCGGGATCAAGGCCGATCTCGGCGGCGCGAGCCAAAGTCTGGGGATCGACCAGGGCGCCGGCCGGGTCGGTGGCCTCGCCACCGCCGCCATCGGTGCCGTCGGTGTCGCCGGCGAGCGCGACGATGCCGGGTTCGCCGGCCAATGCGATCGCGAGCGCCAGCGCATATTCCTGGTTCGGGCCGCCGCGGCCGGAGCCGCGCAGGGTCACGGTGAGCTCTCCGCCGGAGAGGATGGCACTGCGCTTGCCCTCCCGCTTCAGGCGCCGGGCGAGCCCGGCATGGGCGGCGGCGACGTCACGCGCCTCACCTTCGAGATCGGCGCCGAGATCGTGCACCGCATAGCCGGCGGCCTCTGCCGCCGCGCGCGCTGCCGCCATTCCATCGGCCGGGCGGGCGATGATGCGGAATTCGGTGTTGGCGAAAGCGGGGTGCCCGGGCTTCGGCGTCTCGTTCTCGGGATCATCGAGCAGGTTGCGGGCGGCCGGCGGCAGGTCGAGCCCGTAGCGGGCGACGATGGCGCGGGCCTCGGCGGTCGTGCTGGGGTCGGCGACGGTCGGGCCGGAGGCGATCGCGGCCGGCTCGTCGCCGGGCACGTCGGAAATGGCGAGGGTGAGGACGCGCGCCGGGGCGGCGGCGAGCGCGAGCCGGCCGCCCTTGATCCGCGACAGCCGCTTGCGGACGATGTTCATCTCGCCGATCGGGGCGCCGGAGCGCAGCAAAGCCTTGTTGACCGACTGCTTCTCGGCGAGCGTTAGCCCGCCGGCCGGGGCGACCCAGTTCGCCGAGCCGCCGCCCGAGAGCAGCACGAGCACGAGGTCGGCTTCCGTGGCGGCGGTGGCGAGCGCGAGCGCGCGTTCGGCGCTGTCGATGCTGCCCTGATCGGGGACAGGGTGGCCGGCTGCGACCATCGGGATATGCCGGGTCGGGGCGGTGTAGCCGTGCCGGGCGACGGCATGGCCGGACAGGCGCTCGCGCGGGAAGTCCTGGTCGAGATAATGCGCTTCGGCCAGTGTCGTCATGCTGCCTGCGGCCTTGCCGGCGGCGAGCAGGATCAGGCGCCCGGTTGCGGGGGCTGAGGGCAGGTGTTGCGGCAGGCAGCCCGAGGGATGGGCGCGGGCGACGGCAGCATCGAAGATCGCGCGTGCGGTCGCGCGCATCGTTTCGATCGTGGTGATGGACTGCGGCACGCCCCGCGACTCCCTGCGTTCTGTGCCGCTTAGCGGCGAGCCTGTTCGCTTCCTTGTAGGTCGAGCGCGTGGCGGCGTCATCAGCCGTCTGGCGATGTAATCATACTTTTTGAACGGACCTCGCTGCCAGCCGAACGGTCGATTGCGGCGATGCGGCATCAGGACTGTTGAGATCGGCTGGGCGAAGGCCAGTTCAGTCTTGACGGGCAGGCCCGATCCGGGCGAACGCTGCCGGCCAATTTCGTACCGAGAAGGTTATCAGATGGACGATCCGGTTGCTGGCGACCAGCTGAAGAGCATCGTCGAGCGCATCGAGCGGCTCGAGGA
Source organism: Allobosea sp. AK1 (assembly GCF_006714945.1). Taxonomy (NCBI): domain Bacteria; kingdom Pseudomonadati; phylum Pseudomonadota; class Alphaproteobacteria; order Hyphomicrobiales; family Alloboseaceae; genus Allobosea; species Allobosea sp. AK1. The sequence continues at coordinate 1,891,963 of NZ_VFMG01000001.1, read as the reverse complement.
AGAGAAGAAGACGATCGCCGACGACATCAAGGAGGTCTATGCCGAGGCCAAGGGCACCGGCTACGACGTCAAGGTGCTGCGCAAGGTCGTGGCGCTGCGCAAGCGCGATCTCGACGAGCGCAAGGAAGAGGAAGCGATCCTCGACCTCTACCTGCAGGCCGTTGGCGAAACCGCCTGAGACCGCTTCGCACCTCTACTGCGGTGGTCGACTGACGGCGTTTTCTGCGCTTCCGGTGCTCACGTACTAAGGTACGCTCCGCTTCGGTTCTCGAAAACACCGCCATTCGCCTCACCGCAGCGAGTTGCCAAGCAGTCTCAGAGGCTATCGAACAGGCATGAAAAAGCCCCGCATCGGTCTCCCGATGCGGGGCTTTTCGTTGGAATGAGCGTCGGGCGACGGCGTTGGCTCGGAAGCCCTGCGCCAAGCGTTTCCAGTCTCGGTCAGGCGTGGGTGCGGAAGCGCACTTCATCATCGATGAAGGTCTTTTCCGCGAAGCCGGCCTCATTGGAGCCGAAAGGCATCTGGGCGGTGAGCTTCCAGGATGCCGGGATGTTCCATGCCTTGGCGGCCTCCGCGTCGACGAGCGGATGGTAGTGCTGCAGGCTTGCGCCGATGCCGGCATCGGCAAGCGCGGTCCAGACCGCCAACTGCGCCATGCCGGTCGAATGTTCGGACCAGATCGGGAAGTTGTGCGCGTATAGCGGGAAATTGGTCTGGAGCGTCTGCACCGGCTCCTGATCCTCGTAGAACAGCACCGTCCCGGCACCGCTCGCGAAGCTGTCGATCTTCTTGCTCGTCCCCTCGAAATCGGCGGCCGGCACGATGGCGCGAAGCGCCTCCTTGGCGATGTTCCAGAACTTGTCGCTCTCCTTGCCGAAGAGGATGACGGCGCGGGAGCTCTGCGAATTGAAGCTGGAGGGCGACAGGCGGATCGCCTCTCTGACCAAGCCATCCACCTGAGCTTCGGAAACCGGCAGCTTCTTGCCGAGAGCGTATTGCGTGCGGCGCTTCTTGAGTTTGTCGAGCATGTCTTCCTCGTCCTTGAATGCGTGTCGCCGGCAAGCCAAGGAGGCGGGTCGGCTTTTCGAACCCGGCCCCGTGCGCCTTTCGGCGAAAGCAGGGCTCGATATCTGATGGTGGAGAGGTAGCGGTTCACTTCCCGCATCAGAACCCTCATAATGGGCACCAGACTGTTGCTGACGGAGGAACGCCGATGGCGGAGCTCGACGATATCCGAAGCTTCATCGCCGTGGTCGATGCCGGTGGTTTCGGCCGGGCGGCGCACAGCCTGGGCGTGGCGAAATCGATCGTCAGCCGGCGCGTGAGCCGGCTGGAGGAGGAGCTCGGCACGAGATTGCTCAGCCGCACGACGCGCGGGGTTGCTCCGACCGAGGCCGGACTCGAATTCAAGGCGCGCAGCGAGCGCATCCTGGCCGAGCTCGACGAGGCGCGGGAGGCGGTGGCGCAGCGGGCCGGCGGCGTCGCCGGGCGGTTGCGGCTGGCCATGCCGATGACCTTCGGCAACCGGCATGTCGCGCCGCTGCTGGGCGAGATCGCGCAGCTCTATCCGCGGCTCGAACTCGATGTGCAGGCGAGCGACCGCTATGTCGATCTGATCGGCGAGCGCTTCGATGCCGCGATCCGGATCGGCTCGCTCAAGGATTCCAGCCTGATCGCCCGGAAGATCGCGCCGGTCCACGCGACGGTCGTCGGCAGCCCGACCTATTTCGCGCGGCGCGGCCGTCCGGCGATTCCCGCCGATCTCAATGATCATGACTGCCTGCTCTATAGTGGCATGAACGACCAGGACTGGGTGTTCCGTACCGGGAAACGCTGGATCACGGTGCGCCCCCCCGGGCGCATGCGTTCCGATAGCGGCGACACGCTGCTGTCATGGGCCGTGGCGGGGCTCGGGCTGACCGTGCTGCCGACCTTCATCGCCTCGGATGCGATCCGTTCCGGCGCCGTCGAGCCGATCCTGCTGGATTATCCGATGCCGACGCGCGCGCTCTATGTCGTGCGTCCGCCCGGCGCCTATGTCCCCGGAAAGGTCCGGGTGCTGATCGACCTGCTGGTCGAGCGTTTCGGCGGCACGCCCTATTGGGACCCCTGCCAGATGGAGGCGCATCAGCGGGGCTTGAGGCTGGACGAGCCGCTGAGCGAACAGCTCACACCAGCCGCCGCCCGCGAGCATCAAGCGGCGTGATCCAGCGCATCACGCGAATTCGCGTGGCTTTGTAGCGGGGTTTCGGCACTCTGCCGCCGTACTGAAACGGAGGTCGCGATGCTGCTCGTCGGAATGCTGGATAGCCCCTATGTCCGCCGCGCGGCGATCACGGGGACGTTGCTGGAGGTGCCGTTCGAGCATCGCTCGGTCTCGGTGTTCCGGCACATGGCGGAATTCCGGGCGATCAATCCGCTGATCAAGGCGCCGACGCTGGTGACCGATGACGGCATCGCCATCAGTGAATCCCTGCTGATCATCCAGCATTTCGAGGATGTCGCCGGCCGCTCGCTGCGCCCGATCGAAGGCGTGGCGCGGCGACGCGATCTGGCGCTGACCGGCATCGGGATCGTCGCCGCCGACAAGGCGGTCTCGATCGAATACGAGCGCAAGCGCCCGGAGGCACAGCGCTATGCGCCGTGGCAGGAGCGCATCGTCACCCAGTTGCACGTCGCGCTCGACCTGCTCGACGCGGCGGCCAGGGAGGGCGAGCTGACGGCCGGGCCGGAATTGCTGCCGAGCGATATCGCCGCGGCCATCGCCTGGGGCTTCTGCCGCTTCGTGATCCCGGAATTCGCCCCCGAGGAGCGCTGGCCGGCCCTGGCCGTGCAGGCGCGTGCCTGCGAGGCGCTGGACGTGTTCAAGGCCTGGCCGATCGACCGGGAATAGAATTCAGTTCTGGACGAAATTCGTCGGCAGCGGGCGGACGGCCGGGCCGGTGAAGGTGCCGGGCTTGGCGTCGAGCGGGTCGGCATGGCTGAAGCCCAGCGCCGCCGCCGGGCTCGGGCCGGCGATCGGAGCGCCCGACGGTCCGGCCGCGCGGGCGCGGGCTGTCGCGACATTCACCGGCTTGCCGGGCGCCCTGCCGGTGCGGGAGACCGCGGCGAACAGGGAATTCAAGCCGCCACGGTCCATGTCGGCCGCGTCCTCGGGCTCTTCCGCTTCCGGGACCGGAACGGAGCGCTGAGTCGCGGTCGCGAAGCTGACGCCGCCCTCGCGCGGGCGCACCGGTGGCAGCGAGGCGGTGACGAGGCGCCCCTCGGAGGCCTGGGCGAGGGGTGATTCGGGAGCGCCGGTGCCGCGCAGCGACGCGATGGCTGCATCGGACAGGGCCGTCGGTCGCATCGGCGGCAGCGGGGCGTTGGTGGGCTGGCCGGCCACGACGATCTCGCTCGGGCCGGCGACCTCGCCGGGGCGGCGCGGCGGCAGGGACGCGAGCACCAGTTTCTGGTCGGGCTGCGGGGCGAAGGCGAGCGCGCCGCCGGCCGAAGGCAGGGCGGCAATCTGGACGGGAGCGCCGTCATCGGCGGGCACGGGCAGGCCGCGCGGCCGCGCCAGCGGCAGTGGCGCATCGATCAGTTGCGGCCGGTTCTCCTGCGCGCGCGGCGGTGCGGCAGCGGCCACGGCCGGTTGGGGCGCGGGTTCCGGGGCGGGGGGCTGTTGCGGCGGCGCCGTCGTGATCCGCGGTGCCAGGCGTTGCGAGCGCTCGCGCGTCACGGAGTCGGCAGCCGGTGCCATGGCGACGGCGAAGCGGCCGCCATCCGCCGAATTGCCGTCGTTGTAGCCCGTGTTGGCATAGGCCATGACCGTCGGCTGCTGGCGCGGCGCACCGCGCCGGCCGCGCGCTGCCGGGCGGGCATCGGCCTCTTCGTCGTCGCCGCCGAACAGCGAGGCCCAGAGGCTCTTGCGGCCCGACGCGATGACGGCGCCTTCATCGAGATCGGCGGTGGCATAGCCGGCAACGGCACCGCCGCCGGAGAGGATCTCGGCCCTGGCGAGATCGTAGCCGGCCAGCGGCTGCCCGTCGGCCGGCAGGTGCACGGTCTTCTGGTCCGGGAAGAGACGCACGAGCTGGTCGCGGGTCATGCGCGGCCAGGACCTGACCGAACCGACATCGAGATGGACGAAGGGCGTGTGTGCGTTCGGATAGAAGCCGACGCCGCCGCGTTGGAGCCGCATGCCGACCTCGCGAATGCGGGCCGTCGGCGTATCCGGCAGGTAGAAATCCAGCGCCTTGCCGAGCATGTGCTGGCTGTGCTTGGCGACGGCGCGCGAGCGGCGACGCAGCATCGCGTTGGTGCCGGGCGCGCGATAGGAAGACACGACATGGAAGGGCTGGTCGGAGCCGAGCTGGCGCTGGACTTCCCAGATTACGTCGAAGAGCCGCGGGTCCATGCGGGTCGGCTCGTCGGTGCGCCAGTCGCGCAAGGCCCAGTTCAGCTTCTCCAGCGCAGCCGAATCATAGCGACCATCACGCTTGAAGGTGACGGTCGTCTCTTCCTTCGTGTGCATGTGCAGGATGGTGATGGTGCGGGTGTCGCCATTGGCGACGGCGTTCTGCGTACCGCGGATGCCGATGAGCGATGCGGCCAGGGCTAGGCCGAGCGCCAGCGCATGTCGCGCGGCTGGCTTCGTGCCGGACGGCGCGCATCCTGCAAGCGTGGCGGTTGTCCTGCCCAATCTGTCTGACCCGTCTCGGTGCCCCGCCGAAGCGGCGTAGTAAACGTGAACGAACAGTTGCGGAGAAGCGTTAACGACTCGTTAGCGAGCCGGCAATCGCCGCGCCAAGAATTTCCCAGGCAAGCTGGCTAAAGAGGGATCATGGCGAAATGGAGCCCGCCGCGAGCGGGCCCCCATTCAACCGCCCTGATGCTCCAGGGCCTGCCTGACCAACCTGTGGAAACCGTAGACATCGTCGAAGCGGTGGATCTGCCCATGATCGCCGACGACGATGGTGTTGTAGACGAGGTGGATCGGCAGCGGCTGCGGCAGGTTGATCCGACGCTCGCCCTTGCCGATCAGGCGCTTCAGACGCTCATGCGTCCATTCCGGGCCGAGCACCTGGTCGGCCAGCGCGAACGGGTTCTCGACGCGCACGCAACCGTGGCTGAGCGCCCGTCTTTCCCCAGCGAACAGGCGGCGGTTGGGCGTGTCGTGCAGATAGACCGCGTGCTCGTTCGGGAACATGAACTTGATCCAGCCGAGCGCGTTGCGCTCGCCCGGCGGCTGGCGCACCGAAATGCCGCCGCTCTTGGTGCGGGTGACGATATAGCCGCGCTTGGCGGCATAGTTCGGATCGGCGGCGAGACCGGGCAGGAATTCCTTCTTCAGGATCGACGGCGGCACGTACCAGGACGGGTTGACGATGACGTGGTCCATCTTGTGCGAGAAGATGGGCGTCGCCGAATCCGGCTTGCCGATGATGGCGCGGGTCTCGTGCACCACCTTGCCGGAGCGGATGACGCGCACCCGCATCTCCGGCACGTTGGCGATGATGTGGTCGGTGCCGAGATCGGGCGGCAGCCAGCGCCAGCGCTCCATCTGGGCGATGATGTCCTCCTCGCCGCGCGCGCTCGCGGGCTTGCCGAGCGCGGCCAGCGTGCGCTCGCTGAGGATGCCGTTGGCCGGCAGGCCGGCCTTCTTCTGGAAATCGGCCAAGGCTAGCGCGGTGGAGCGATCGAAGACCGGCTCCTCGCTGGGCCCAAGGCCGAGACGCGCGCGCACCAGCGCCACGCGCTCGTCGCGCATGCCGAGCTTGAGCGGCGGGCCGGCGGGAATCCGGACCAGCGGGGTGTCGTCGAGATGCTCGCGCATCTCCGCGAGCTTGGCCTTGAGGCGGCGGTACTGCTCGTGGGGCGGATTGTAGGCGGCGAGCACGGCGTCGGCGTCAGCGGCGCCCGCGAGCTCCGAGAGCACCTCGGTCGCGGAGGGCAGGTAGAGCGTCGGCGTGATCAGCTTGGAGAGCTGGCGCGGGTTGAGGCGGCCGCCGCGGGCGTCGCGCGCATAGAGCACGGCCAGCGCGGAGAGGCGGATATCGGCCTCGGCGAGCCTGGCCTTGTCGCTCGCCTCGAAGACGGGGAGGGGGTAGTCGTTCGGGCGCAGGCCGTCCTCGGCGGCGCGGCCGAGCTGCGTCGCGATAAGCTTGCCGGCCTCGTTCCAGCCCTTGCTCCCGACCCAGAAGGGACGGTTCTCATTGGCCTGATAGGCGGCGACGATCTCATTGCGTTCGCGCTCGCCGAGGCGGCGCAGCGTCAGCGCATCCGGCAGGGCGGCTGCGACGGCTGCCGCAAACTCGGAACCCGGCGGTACCTCGACGACGACCTTCGGCATCTCCGGAAGCGGCACCAGCGGCTCGACGGTGCGCAGCGGGCCAGGCTGCGGGGCAGTCTCGACCGGCTCGGGGGATTTGACGACGGGGGTCAGGGCCGGATCGGCCGCCGGCATCTCGACCGCCGGGATATCGAGCGTGAGCGGCTCCTCGCTATCGAGCGGGGCGGCGGCATCCTGTCTGGCCGGATCCAGTGGCCGGTTGCCGGTCGTGACCGTACCGGTGACGATCTCGGCATCAGCGGAAGGCGCGGTCGCGGCCTGCGCCGGGGCGGTCGATGGCGCGACGTCGGACAGCCTGAGTTCCGGCTGCTCGGGCAGCGGGATGCCGAGCGTTGCATCGGTTGCGGCAGGGGTCTCGGCGCGGAGCGGGAGGCATCCCAGGATGATGGCCAAGGCGGATGCCGAGGTCAGTTTCGCCCAATGGCGAGGACGCATGGTCGCTATCCCGATTGCTGCCGAATGACGCCAGTTCTGCGTGACTCGGTTGGTTGAGACAAGATGCGGCGGTGCAACAGACCGCCCCATTCGGTTCGTTGCAGCTCAGGCCGCGTCGGTTTCGTCGCCGTTGGATTCGCTCTCGATCAGCCCGTAATCCTTGAGCTTGCGGTAGAGCGTCGAGCGGCCGATGCCGAGCTTGCGCGAGACCTCGGACATATGGCCGCGGTAATGCGCGAGCGCGAAGGTGATGATCTCCCGTTCGAGATCGTCGAGCTTGCGCATGTCGGAGCCGGCGACCATGTCGAGGGCATTGGGGTCGCGTACCGGCATCTGGATGATGCGCGGCGGTGGCTCGCCTTGGTCGATGCGGGCCAGCGGAGCGGGGGCCGGCGGAATCCGGACCTCGTAGCCGTCCATCTGCGCGGCGATCTGCGGGAATTCGGTGATGTCGAGCTCGGGACCATCGGCCAGGACGACGGCGCGGAACACGGCGTTCTCGAGCTGGCGGACATTGCCCGGCCAGTCATAGCCGGTGATCAGGGCGGCAGCCTCGGCCGTGAACCCTGTGAGCTTGCGGCCTTCCTCGGCGGCGAAGCGGGCGAGGAAGCCCCGCGCCAGATCGACGATGTCCTCGCGGCGCTGGCGCAGGGGCGGCAGCGTGATCGGGAAGACGTTGAGGCGGTAATACAGGTCCTCGCGGAACTCGCCGCGCTTCACCTGATCGAGCAGGCTCTTGTTGGTCGCCGAGATCAGGCGGATGTCGACGCGCACCGATTTCTTGCCGCCGACGGGGTCGACCTCGCCCTCCTGGATGGCGCGCAGTAGCTTGACCTGCGCGTCGAGCGGCAATTCGCCGACCTCGTCGAGGAAGAGCGTGCCGCCATTGGCCTCGACGAACTTGCCGAGATGACGCTCGGTCGCGCCGGTGAAGGCGCCTTTCTCGTGGCCGAACAGGATGGATTCGACGAGATTATGCGGGATCGCGCCGCAATTCACGGTGACGAAAGGCTTGCCCTTGCGGTCGCTGGAGCCCTGGATCGCCCGCGCCAGCACCTCCTTGCCGACGCCGGATTCGCCCTCGATCAGGATCGGGATGTTCGATTTCGCTGCGCGCTCCGCCAGCCGGACGACGCGGGCCATGTCCGGGCTCTTGGTGGCGAGGTCGCGGAAGCCCAGCGTGTTCGAGGCGCGGCGCTTGATATGGCGCAATTCGTGTTCGAGCGCGCCGAGCTTGAGGGCATTGCGCAGCGAGACCTGCAGGCGCTCGGCGCCGACGGGCTTGACCACGAAATCGACGGCGCCGGCCCGCATCGCGGTGACCACGGTCTCGATCGAGCCGTTGGCAGTCTGGACGATGACGGGGAGCTCGCTGCCGCGCTCACGCAACGCCGCCAGCACGCCCATGCCGTCGAGGCCGGGCATGTTGAGATCGAGGACGACGGCATTGAAGCGCTCGCCTTCGGGCGCGCCGAGCAGGGTAAGTGCCGCTTCGCCGTTCTCGGCAGTCGCGACGTCATAGCCGAAGCGCTTGAGCATGGCGTCGAGCAGGCGGCGCTGGACGGGATCGTCGTCGACGATGAGGACGGTGTCGGTCATGGCACCTCGAAGGCCCGGGCAATATGAAAGAAATCTTGGGCGTCGGCGGAATCGCCTGTTCCGTTCTGGGGCATGGTCGGCCAGAAGAGTTAAGCGGGGGTTTAAGCCGGGCCGGTCGTCGGGGTGACGAACAGCCGCCGTTGATCCCCGGGCCCGTGCCGGCCTATGGATGGGCTTGTTTCAGTGCGCGGAGGTATCGAGCGAATGGGTTTTCATGAAACCGTCCGGCGTTCCGCCACAAAGGCGGGGGCGGCGAAATCGGTCCAGGCTACCGGCGACCTGCCGGAATGGGACCTGACCCATCTCTACCCCGGAATCGAATCACAGGAATTCAAGGGCGATCTGGAGCGCGGGCTTGCCGAGGCGCAGGCGCTGGCCGGCCGCTATCGCGGCAAGCTCGGCGACCTCGCCGCCGCGCCTGACGGCAGCGAGACGCTGGCCGCAGCAGTCAAGAGCTATGAGGGCCTGAGCGACCGGCTCGGCCGGATCGGCGCCTATGCCGGCCTGGTCTATTCCGGCGACACCACCGATCCGCAGCGCGCCAAGTTCTATGGCGACACGCAGGACAAGCTCAACGCCGCGATCGCCGAATTGCTGTTCTTCGAGTTGGAGCTGAACCGGATCGAGCCGGACCTGCTGGCGAAGGTCGCAGGCCATGCGCCGCTTTCGCACTGGAAGCCCTGGCTCGAAGACCTCGCCAAGGACAAGCCACACCAGCTCGACGACCGGATCGAAGCGCTGTTCCACGAGAAATCGATGACGGGGGCGGCAGCCTGGAACCGGCTCTTCGATGAGACCATCGCCTCGCTGCGCTTCACCGTCGATGGCGAGGAGCTGACGCTCGAACTCACGCTCAACAAGCTGCAGGACAGCGATGGCGAGGTCAGGCGCAAGGCCGCGGAGGCGCTGAGCACGGTGTTCCGCAAGGAGCTTCGCACCTTCGCGCTGATCACCAACACGCTCGCCAAGGACAAGGAGATCTCCGACCGCTGGCGCAAGTTCGAGGATGTCGCGGATTCCCGCCATCTCGCGAACCGGGTCGAGCGCGAAGTGGTGGATGCTCTCGTCGCTGCCGTGCGCGAAGCCTATCCGCGCCTGTCGCATCGCTACTATCGCCTGAAGGCGAAGTGGTTCGGCCGCGAGGAGCTGGATTTCTGGGACCGTAATGCCCCGCTGCCGCAGGTCGAGCAACGCACGATTCCCTGGACCGAAGCGCGCGAGACCGTGCTCTCGGCCTATGGCGCCTTCTCGCCGGAGATGGCGGCGATCGCGAAGCGCTTCTTCGACGAGCGCTGGATCGATGCGCCGCCGCGTCCCGGCAAGGCACCGGGCGCGTTTGCTCACCCGACCGTGCCATCCGCGCATCCCTATGTGCTGCTGAACTACCAGGGCAAGCCGCGCGACGTGATGACGCTGGCGCATGAGCTGGGGCACGGCGTGCATCAGGTGCTCGCGGCGCCGAACGGGGCCCTGATGGCGCCGACGCCGCTGACGCTCGCCGAGACGGCAAGCGTCTTCGGGGAGATGCTGACCTTCCGCAAGCTGCTCGATACGACCTCCGACCCGAAGCAGCGCAAGGCGATGCTGGCGGCGAAGGTCGAGGACATGATCAACACGGTCGTGCGCCAGATCGCCTTCTATACCTTCGAGCGCAAGGTCCATGAGGCCCGCCGCGAGGGCGAATTGACGCCGGAGGCGCTCTGCGAGCTCTGGATGAGCGTGCAGGCCGAGAGTCTCGGCCCGGCGATCCGGCTGTCGAGCGGATACGAGCCCTATTGGTGCTACATCCCGCACTTCATCCATTCACCGTTCTACGTCTATGCCTATGCCTTCGGGGACTGCCTGGTGAATTCGCTCTACGGCGTCTACCAGAATGCCGCCGAGGGCTTCCAGGAGCGCTATTTCGCGCTGCTCTCGGCCGGTGGCAGCAAGCCTTATGGCGAGCTGCTGGCGCCCTTCGGGCTCGATGCGAAGGACCCGGGCTTCTGGCAGATCGGGCTTCGGATGATCGAGGGCATGATCATCGAGCTGGAAGGGATGGAGTAAGGATTTGCGTCATGGCCGGGCCTGACCCGGCCATCTCGGAAACCAGCGCCCTTCCGGTCATGAGATGCTCGGGTCAAGCCCGAGAATGACGGCTCATCCTCAGAACTGCACCCTCAAGCCCACCAGCGAGACATTCGCGGTGTAGTCCGAGCCCTGCGCCGTCGAGTTCAGGCGCTCATGGGTGAAGCTCGCGCGCACGGCGAAGGTGCGCGTCAGCTTGTATTCGAGCCGCGCGCCGACATTGGTGTAGTCCTCGCGCAGGCCCTGGCCGTCATATTCGGTGCGGCTGAAATTGGTGAAGCCGGTGACAGTGAGGTTGCGGCGCAAGGCATGCGCCACTTCCAGCGTCGCGCGCCGCACGGTCGTGCCCGACGAGCCGGCGATCGTGGTGTCGCCGAGCTCGGCGCCGCCGCGCAGCGTCACCGTGGTCAATGGCGTCGGCGACCACAGCACTGCGGCATCGCCGACGAAGCCGCGCAGGTTCTTCAGGCGCGTATCATCATATTTGCGGTCCTGATAGCCGCCCGAGACCTCGCCGGTGAGCTGCCGGCTGATCTCAAAGGTCGAGCCGATGCGTCCGGTCACGCCGTTCGAGGAGCGCATATAGCCGCTCGAATCGCTCTTCTCGTCGAATTCGCGCTGGTCGATCTCGGCCTGGACGAAAGGCTTGAAGCCGGGCGTGACCTCGTAGGCGGCGCGCAGGCGCAGGCCGTACTGGGTCATGTTCCGGTCCTTCTGCGACAGCATCGCACCGTTTGAGAGGCGAGCGTCCTCGTAGTCGCTGCGGTCGACCGAACCGCGCAGCGTTAATTGCAGCCGGTTGATGTCATGCGTGACGCCGGCAGAGGCGCCATACTGGTAGATTTGCGGGCGGCCGGTGACGTTGGCGGTCAGGTCGGGCGAGCCCGGCCGCTGCGTGTCGAGCTTGAGCCGCGATTCCAGGAGGATGCGGGTGTCGCGGGTCGCATCGAGACGCAGGTCGAGATTGCCCTCGGCATCGGGACGGGAGGCGTCCTTGGCGCGGAAGAATTCGAGGTAGCCGCCGCGCAGCTGGCCCTTGAGCTCGTGGACGTTCCAGTCGGACTGGATCGCCAGTTCGCCCTCGTGGCGGCTATAGGCCGAGCCCTTGGTGCCCGGAGCCGATGTGCGCTGCGGGTTGGTGTCGTAGCCGATCGAATTGGTGACCGAGGGACGCAAGGTGACCGAGCCGATCCGGATGCCGAGCGCGGCATAGGGGTCTTCCTCGCTCGCCGGGCGGCGCCGGGGCGGCGGGGGAGCGGGAGGCGGCGGCGGTGGCAGCACCGTGACAGCGGGCGGTGGCGCGCGGAACTGGCGCTGGGTGACGCCGCGCAGCGTCGGCGCCTGGATCGGCTGGCTGGCGCGCGGCGGCTGCCGCCCCGAAACCGCCGACCCCTGCCGCTGGACCAGCCCGGCGGGATCGCGGACGGCTTCCGGCTCGGCGGTGGTGGGCGTCAGATCGGGCTGGGGAGCTGCCGGCTGCTGCGCGATGTAAGCCGGCGTGCCGGTCCTGAGGTTGCCGCGCGGCATCTGCTGCGCCTGCGCCGCCGTATGGGCGAGCGCAAGCCCGGCCAAAGCCGTTCCGGACAGAAGCAGGGTCGTCGCGCGGCCGGACACGGGCGTCGCAGGGCTCCAGAAGACGGGACGCGCGGATTTCGCGCATGGTTAATGGAGTTAGAACGAACAGGGTTAAGGAGCCGTCAACACTGGTCGACTGCGTCGACAGGCGGTGGAAATGACTGATGGCGCCGTGCTACAGCGCGCGGCATGACAGCCGATATCCGCGATTCCGCCCTCCGCACCATCGCCACCGAGCGCGCCGGGCTCGATGCGCTCCATGCCGCCCTGGCGGATGGGCTGGGCCAGCCTTTCACTGAGGCCGTGGCGATGATCCGGGGCTCGAGCGGGCGCGTGATCGTCTCCGGCATGGGCAAGTCCGGCCATGTCGGGCGCAAGCTCACGGCGACGCTGGCCTCGACCGGCACGCCCGCGCATTTCGTCCACCCGGCCGAGGCGAGCCATGGCGATCTCGGCATGGTCCAGCCCGAGGATGTCGTAATCGCGCTGTCCTGGTCCGGCGAGGCGGTCGAACTCGCCGCGCTCGTCGGTTACACGCGCCGCTTCCGCGTCGGGCTGATCGCCATCACCGCCAATGCCGAGAGCACATTGGGCAAGGAAGCGGATATCGCGCTCGTCCTGCCCAAGGCGACGGAGGCCTGTCCGAACGGGCTCGCGCCGACGACCTCGACGACGATGCAGATGGCGCTCGGCGATGCACTCGCCGTGGCGCTGCTGGAGGCGCGCGGCTTCTCGCGGCAGGATTTCTTCATCTACCACCCCGGCGGCAAGCTTGGTGCACAGCTCAAGACCGTCGAGAGCATCATGCATCGTGGTGCCGATTTGCCGCTGATCGGTTTGGACACGCTGCTGCCCGACGTCATCGCGATGATCTCGGACAAGGGCTTCGGCTGTGCCGTGGTGATGGACCTGGACGGCAAGCTCGCCGGTGTCGTCACCGACGGCGACCTGCGTCGCAAGGCGGCGATGGGCGGTGGGGTCTCGCTCAGGGCGCGCGATATCATGACGGTGAATCCGCGCCGCGTCGGCCTCGACACGCTCGCGGTCGAGGCGCTGGAACTGGTCAACCGCAGCCGGATCACGGCGCTGATCGTGGTCGATGCCGAAGACCGCCCGGCCGGGCTCGTTCATGTCCATGACCTGCTGGCGATGGGCGTGGCTTGATCGAGCTTGCAAACGGGCTGGGCAGGGTTATCTGAAGCTATAGGAACTATAGCTTCTTGAGGTGACGCGATGACTGCTGCCGGCAAGCTCGAGCGTGTGATGCCGATCGGCGCTTTGGCGGATCGCACCGGGGTCAAGGTCGAGACGATCCGCTATTACGAGCAGGTCGGTCTGCTGCCGCCGCCTGAGCGTTCCGAGGGCAACCAGCGCCGCTATGGTCGGCGCCATGCCGAGCGCCTCGCCTTCATCAAGCATGCGCGCGATCTCGGCTTCGCGGTCGAGAATATCCGCACCCTTCTGAAGCTCTCGGATACGCCGGGCATGGCTTGCGACGAGGCGCATGCGATTTCGGTCGCCCATCTCGACGAGGTCCGCGACAAGATCGCGAAATTGCGCTCGCTGGAGAAGGAGCTGGAGCGGATCGCGACGACCTGTTCCGGCGGCGTCGCGGCCTGCGATTGCGCGATCATCGAGGCCTTGGCCGATCACGGGCAGTGCGACCACGCTCATCATTGAGGCGCGCGGGCAGATCGGAAATCTGCCTTGCCTCTCGTCTCCGGGCTGAAAAGGCTTAAATAGGATTCCTGCCGGGCGGCTTTTGCGCTGCTCTGCCACGCCATTCCGGGAGGGCGCGATGACGACATGGCCCATGCCGCCAGGGCACGGATTCCGAAAAGGGAACAAAACCCGATTCTGCCGGAGTCAGCGATTCGGCCCCGCTTCGTTCCAGACTCGTTCTTGTAAGGCCTGCTCTTAAGACCTGCATCGACCCCGTCCACGCTCCCGCCCGTATGGGCGGGCGATTTGATCGGCTCCTTCGCCTTGCTTCCTTTCCGTTCGCTGCCGCCCGCCGCCCGCGCCAATAGCGTCACGGCCGTGCTGGGCCCGACCAATACCGGCAAGACCCATCTCGCCATCGAGCGCATGGTCGCCCATCCCACCGGCATGATCGGGCTGCCGCTCCGCTTGCTCGCGCGCGAGGTCTATCAGCGTGTCGTCGACAAGGTCGGTCCCGAGGCCGTCGCGCTCGTCACCGGCGAGGAGAAGATCAAGCCGGAGCGGCCGCGCTTCTGGGTCTGCACGGTCGAGGCGATGCCGCGTGACCTTGCCGTCGATTTCGTGGCGATCGACGAGATCCAGCTCGCTTCCGATCTCGACCGCGGCCATGTCTTCACCGACAGGCTGCTCAACCGGCGAGGCCGGGCCGAGACCATGCTGATCGGCGCTGCGACGATGCGCCCGCTGATCGAGCAGCTCATGCCCGGCGTGAACGTCGTCACGCGCCCGCGCCTGTCGAACCTGACTTTCGCCGGTGATCGCAAGATCACGCGCCTGCCGCCGCGCTCGGCCATCGTCGCCTTCTCGGTCGAGGAGGTCTATGCCATCGCAGAACTGATCCGCCGGCAGAAGGGCGGGGCGGCCGTGGTGCTGGGCGCTCTCTCGCCGCGCACCCGCAACGCCCAGGTCGAGATCTACCAGTCCGGCGATGTCGATTATCTCGTCGCGACCGATGCGATCGGCATGGGGCTCAATCTCGACGTCAACCACATCGCCTTCGCCGCCGACAAGAAATTCGACGGGCACCACTATCGCAAGCTCAACCCGGCCGAATTCGGCCAGATCGCCGGGCGTGCCGGGCGGCATCTGCGCGACGGCACCTTCGGCACCAGCGGGCGCTGCCCGCCTTTCGACGCGGAACTGGTCGACGCGATCGAGAATCACCGCTTCGAGCCGATCCGCCAGATGCAGTGGCGCAATTCCGATCTCGACCTGCGCTCGATCGGCGGCCTGCTCGAGACGCTCAACCTCCAGCCCTCCGAGCAGGGGCTGACGCGCGCACTGATCGCAGAGGACATGTCGACGCTGGAAATCCTGGCGAAGGACCCGGATATTGTACGCTTGGCGCAGGGCCGCGCCGGCGTCGAGCGGCTCTGGGAGGTCTGCGGCCTGCCGGATTACCGCAAGATATCGCCGATGCAGCATGCCGATCTCGCCACGGCGCTGTATCTCAGGCTGATGCGCCACGGCCGGCTCGATGCCGACTGGTATCAGGCGCAGCTGGCTGCGCTCGACCGGACCGATGGCGAGATCGATACGCTCTCGGCGCGGATCGCGCAGGTCCGGACCTGGACCTTCGTCGCCAATCGTCCCGACTGGTTACCTGATCCAGAGCATTGGCAGGGCATGGCGCGTCTTGTAGAGGACAAGCTGTCGGATGCTCTGCACGAGCGTCTGGCCCACCGATTTGTCGATCGGCGCACCAGTGTCCTGATGCGCCGCTTGCGGGAGAATGCGATGTTGGAGGCTGAGGTCACCGCGACGGGCGACGTGCTCGTCGAGGGCCAGCATGTGGGGATGCTGCAGGGCTTCCGCTTTACGGCGGATCCGAAGGCCGGGGGGCCGGAGGTCAAGGCCCTGAACCTGGCGGCGATGAAGGCGCTCGGCTCCGAGATCGAGGCGCGGGCGGCGCGCGTCGTGCTGGCGGGCGACGATGCCTTCCTGCTCTCGCATGACGGGCTGGTGCGCTGGACCGGCGAGCCGGTCGCGCGCCTGACGGCCGGCGAGAAGGTGCTTGAGCCGCGGCTGCGCCTGCTGGTGGAAGAGCATCTCACCGGCCCCGCACGCGAGCAGGTCGAGGGCCGGCTCAATCTCTGGCTGAAGAATCACGTCACCCGTCTGCTCGGCGCGGTCCAGATTCTGGAAGCGGCCGAGAACGTCACCGGCATCGCGCGAGGCATCGCCTATCAGGCGGCCGAGGCGCTGGGCGTGCTCGAACGCGCCAAGGTCGGTGACGAGATGAAGGCGCTCGACCAGGAGGGCCGCGCGGCGCTACGCCAGCTCGGCATCCGTTTCGGTGCTTTCCACATCTATATGCCGGCGCTGCTGAAGCCCGCGCCGCGTGCGCTCGCCGCCCAGCTCTGGGCGCTGAAGCATGGCGGGCCGGAGACGGCCGGGCTTGACGACATCGCGCATCTGGCGGCGTCCGGCCGTACTTCCTTCCCGGTCGACAAGGCCGTGCCGAAGGGGCTCTACCGCGCTGCCGGCTACCGCGTCTGCGGCGAGCGGGCGGTGCGCGTCGATATCCTGGAGCGCCTCGCCGACCTCATCCGTCCGGCGATCGCCTATCGCCCCGGCGTCACGCAAGGGGTGCCGCCCACCGGCGCCGCCGATCAGGACGGCTTTGTCGCCACGGGCGCCATGACCTCGCTCGTTGGCTGCGCCGGCGAGGATTTCGCCTCGATCCTGCGCTCGCTCGGCTATGTCTCGGTGAAGCGTCCGGGGCCTGCGATCACTGTGCCGCTGGCGCCGCCCCCGGCTGCGACCGAGCCGGCCCAGCCTGTCGTTGCCCCAGCAACGGAAGCTGGTGCTGAGGGCGCCGCCACGGAGGGTGAAGTCGCAGCCGCGCAGACTGAGGCTGAGCCCGCTGCCGGGGCAGAAGGCCCGAGCGAGCCGGCGGCTGCGCTGAACGAGGATGCTCTGGCGGAAGGTGAGGCACCCGTCGTCGAAGCGCCCGCGGTCGAGACGGCGGATACGCCGATCCTGACCGAAGCCGAGCTGGACACGGTGCGCGAGCCGGTGCCGGCCGATGCGCTGGTTGCCCTGCCGGCTGCTGCTGCCGAGGAGCCGGCGCTTGCCGAAGCTTCTGCCACGGAAACCCCTGTTGCCGACGCAGCTCCTGCCGAGCCCGAACTGATCGAGGTCTGGCGGCCGCATCGTCACCAGGGCGGGCGCCGGCCCGAGCAGGGCAATCCGCGTGGCCGCCGCGATGGCGAGCCGCGTCGCGAGGGCGGCGAGCGCCGTGGTGGCGACCGGCCGCAGCGCGAAGGCCGCCCCGGCGGTCCGCGTCGCGACGGGCGGCCCGACAACCGACCGGCGGCCGCCGCCGGCGGCGAGGGCGCGCCGGCACAGCGCCAGGAACGCCAGGGCGAGCGTCCGCGCCGCGACGACCAGCCGCAGCGGCAGGGCCGGCCTGAAGGCCATCGTGGTCCGCGTCCCGATTTCAAGCGTGACGGCCGCCCCGGCGGTCCGCGGCGCGAGGAGCGGGGCGGGGGTGCCGAACGTTTCCAGCAGGCGCCGCGTCCGCGCCCGGCCAATCGCGAGCCGGATCCGGATTCGCCCTTCGCCAAGCTCGCGGCCCTCAAGGCCCAGCTCGAAGGCGGCAAGAACTGAGGCAGGTTTCGGTGGAAACACGCCGTCATTTCGGACGAGCCGCGATGGCGACGACGATCCGGAATCCATCGAAGGGCTCGGCGCTCTCCAATGGATTCCGGGTCAAGCCCGGGATGACGAGGTGGCTCCGCGTGAAGTCGCCGTCCTCGGATCACTGATCAGGGAGGCGCGGGCGGCTTGCAGGACGATCGTCAGCGCCTCGACAAATGGCTCTGGTTTGCGCGCTTCGCCCGCAACCGCCCGGCAGCCGTGCGTCTGGTGGAGGACGGGCATGTCCGGATCGAAGGACGGCGCTGCGATAATCCGGCGCAGGGCATCAAGGTCGGAGCGGTGCTGACGCTCGCCCTGCCGCATGCGACCGTGGTGGTCAGGGTCCTCGGCTTTGCCGAGCGGCGCGGCTCCTTCGCGGTCGCTCAGGAACTCTATGAGCGGCTCGACGGCGGCAGCGGCGATGCGCCGCTTGCGGAGGCCGGGGGCGAGGATTAAATCCGCGCCCTGTCGGGCGGCAGGCGCCGAAAGCGGGCCGGAGGGTGAAATCTTCTCCGCGGCACGTCCCGGATGACAAATCGTTCTGCCTAAGATCATTAAAACGACCTTGAAACCTGCGCCGGGCAAGGGTTTATGGGGCTGTTTAGAAGCGTTGGAAGGGCCGGCCCATGACCTATGTGGTCACCGAGAACTGCATCAAGTGCAAGTACATGGATTGCGTCGAGGTCTGCCCGGTCGACTGCTTCTATGAGGGCGAGAACATGCTCGTCATCCATCCCGACGAATGCATCGATTGCGGCGTCTGCGAGCCGGAATGCCCGGCCGAGGCGATCAAGCCGGATACCGAGCCGGGCCTCGAAAGCTGGCTGCAGATCAACGGAAAATTCGCGGCGAGCTGGCCGAACATCACCCAGAAGAAGGACCCGCCGGCCGACGCCAAGGAATTCGACGGCGTCGCCGGGAAGCTCGAGATGCTCTCGCCGGAACCGGGCGAAGGCGACTGATCCGGGCGGGCGTTTGCCGGCCGCGCTGCATTAACCACGACCTCGCCATGCTGCCGCAGAGGAACGCCGTCCGGCGTTTACCTTTGATTCGGCGTGTTTTTTGTGTTACAAGCTAGCCTTAGTCGAAGTCGTTCCGCATGCCCCTGCGAGGTTCCTGCAATCGGGGCGCCCCCAGAGATCACAGACGATGAAAGAGCCGGCTTTGCCGCCGGGGCTTCGATCGTCGTTCTCGGCAGGGCACAATGAAACAATCGACTAGGGAGCGTGAAGCGGTGCGTTCTTGAAGCGTCGCGTCAGGCGGAAGCCTCCTGCCAACCGGCCGGAGGCTAAATCATCACGCGCTCGCGTCGAGCGGGCCGGTCAGGAGTCGTAACGGCATGTCTACTGCGAAGAAAGCTGTTGTGCGCCATGGTTTCAAGACGGGCGAGTATGTCGTCTATCCGTCCCATGGTGTCGGTCAGATCACGGCGATCGAGGAGCAGGAAGTCGCAGGCTTCAAACTTGAGCTGTTCGTGGTGGGTTTCGCCAAGGACAAGATGACGCTGCGTGTCCCGACCGGCAAGGCCGCCAGCGTCGGCCTGCGCAAGCTCGCCGATGCCGACTGCGTCACCAAGGCGCTGACGACGCTCACCGGCCGCGCCCGCGTCAAGCGCACCATGTGGTCGCGCCGCGCGCAGGAATATGAAGCGAAGATCAATTCGGGCGATCTCGTCGCCATCGCCGAAGTGGTGCGCGACCTCTACCGGTCCGAGGCCCAGCCCGAGCAGTCCTATTCCGAGCGCCAGCTCTATGAAGCCGCCCTCGACCGCATGACCCGCGAGATCGCGGTGGTCGACGACATCACCGAGACCGAGGCGCTCAAGAAGATCGAGGGGCAGCTCGCCAAATCGCCGCGCCGCCTCAGCAAGGCCGAGGCGGAAGCCGAGGCCGAGATGGAAGGCGACAACGACGATCTGGCGGAAGAGGCTGCCTGAGCGGCTCGTTCCCTATCGTTTCGAAAAACCCGGCGGGCGACCGCCGGGTTTTTTGTTGGGTCGAACCGGGCGTGACCTAAGCCGTCCCCGTTCCCGCCTTCAGGAAAGCGACCGTCTTCGCCCAGGCCTGTCCGGCCGTAGCTGCGTTGTAGCGCTCGGCGCTGGTGTCGTTCATGAAGGCGTGGTCGACATCGGGATAGACGATGGCCTCATACTGGATGCCGGCCGCCTTCAGCGCCTTCTCATAGTCCGGCAGCATCTGGACGAGGCGGGTGTCGCGTGAGGCCTGCTGGATCAGGAGGCGCGCCTTGATCTGCGGGACCTTGGCGAGATCGGGCGGGCGGCCGTAGAAAACGACGCCGGCCGCAAGCTCGGGGGCGGAGACCGCGAGATCGTTGACCGAACCGCCGCCCCAGCAGAAGCCGACAGCGCCGGTCTTGGCCGTAGCATCCGGCCGCGAGGCCAGGTATTTCAGCGCGGCGCGGCCCTGGGCGACGACCGTTTCGACCGAAAGCTGCGGGAAGAGCGCGCGCGCGGCGTCCGGGTCGCTGGGCGTACCGCCAAGCGGGGTCAGGAAATCGAGCCCGAGCGTGGTGAAGCCCTCCAGCGCCATGCGGCGGGTGATGTCCTCGATATGGGGATTGAGGCCGCGGTTCTCGTGGATGACGAGGACGCCGCCGCGTTTGGCCTCGGCCTTGGGCGTGACGAGATAGCCCTTCAGCGCCACGCCATCGACGGTCTGGTCGAAGCGGCTCGCGGTGATGCGGGCATCGTCCGGCGCCACCTGCTGGGCCTGGGCGTAGTTGGGCTCCAGCAGGGCGAGCGCTGCTTCCGCCGCGGCCGCGGTGCCGGCGATGGCGAGGAGCCGGTTC
The DNA here is from genome assembly GCF_006714945.1 of Allobosea sp. AK1. Classification (NCBI taxonomy): domain Bacteria; kingdom Pseudomonadati; phylum Pseudomonadota; class Alphaproteobacteria; order Hyphomicrobiales; family Alloboseaceae; genus Allobosea; species Allobosea sp. AK1. The sequence continues at coordinate 1,871,780 of NZ_VFMG01000001.1, read as the reverse complement.
ATGAAGATGCGGCGGTCGAGCGGCTTGTGCGTGTACTCGTCGTAGAGTTCGACGATCCGGCGATCGAGCGCCATCCTTGCCTCCCTTGAACCATGGCCTTGCGCCGATCATAGCGGCGAACGCGCGCGATGCGGGAGGAGCTCGCGTAGACTCGCGGCCTTGTGAAGGCGCGCGTTACTCGGCGACGACCTTGTAGCGCTGGCCGGGCGTCAGCGATGCATTGCGATCGAGCCCGTTGAGCAGCTGGAAGAGCTCGCCCGGCCGGTCCTGCTCGGGCATGCGCTCGGCCATGGCTGCGATGGTGTCGCCGGCCTCGGCCGCGACCAGGCGGATCTGCATCGGGCGGACGGCCTGAGCCTCAGCGGGCGTCATCACCCGGAAGCTCTCGACGATGCTCCGCATCTGCCGTTCCGGATCGCTGCCGCCGCGTGCCGCCAGGATGAAGCGATAGACCCGGTCGCCGATCTGCACGGCGGCGAGCCTGAAGGTCCAGTCGGTGCCCTTGCCGTGGGCGAGGATGGCCGATTGCCCGCCGATCTCGGTCTTCTCGATGCCGGTCGTCTCGACGCCCTCGATCCAGCCGGCGGCGACATAGGATTCCAGCGTCTGGCCGCTCTTCAGCGTGACGGAATCGAAGCGCAGGGCCTGCGCGCCGTTGGCGCTGACGCCGATGACCATGTCCTGGGCCGCCTCTAGGCTGAAACCATCCGGCGCGCTGAAGGCGATGCGCAGCGCACTGTTGAGATAGCGCCGGCCGCGGACCACGCCGTCGCGCGGGTCGTCGCCATAGGCCAGGCCCTCGATGGCGTTCAGCCAGCGATTGGCATCGCGCTCGCCGATGCCGGGCGCGGCGATCTGGCGGGCGGCGGCGGTGACGGCGGCGACGCGCTCGGGTGTCTGCGGGTGGCTGGAGAGGATGTCGAGCCGCTTGTCGTCGGCGCTCTGGTTCTGGCCGCTGCTGCGGAAGGCGGTGTTGCGGCCGAGCGTGGCGAGGAAGCGCCCGGCGCCATAGGGGTCGTAGCCGGCGCGAGCGATGTTGCGGACGCTGATCTGGTCGGCGGTGAGTTCCTGCTGTCGCGAGAACTTCGCCAGCGAGAGCTTCGAGCCGGCGCGCACGGCTGCGTCGCGCCCCGGATCCTTCAGGACCTGCGAGACGACCTGGCTGACCAGCGCCGATTCCGCTTCCTTCTCGGCGCGCTCGACGGCGTGCTGCGCCGTGACATGCGCGATCTCATGCGCCAGCACGGAGGCGATCTCGGAGGTGTCGTTGGCGAGCGCCAGCAGGCCCCGCGTGACGTAGAGCCGGCCATTGGGCAGCGCGAAAGCGTTGACCACCGGGGAATTCAGGATGGTGATCTCGTAATGGCCGATCTGGCCCTCGCCGGCCTTTGCCAGACGCTGGACGACTTCGTCGAGGGCGGCGCGGGCACGCGGTGCGCGGTATTCGCCGCCGAAGGCTGCGAGCAGGCGCTGGTGCTCCTGGTCGGAGGCGCGCTGGACCGTACTGATGCGCGGCGCGATCTCGCCTTCGGAGGTGGTGCTCGCCGGCAGGAGAGAACTCTGGTCGCCGAGGCAGCCGACGAGGAGCAGGCCCGGCAGCACGATGGCTACCAGCCGCTTCGAATGTCGCGAAAGCGATGCGGGCCAGAGCTCCAGCATGTCCTCAGTCGATCAGTTCCAGTGCCGAACGGGATGCGACCTCGAGCAGGAGGCCGTCGCGCCCGGCAAGGACACCATAAGCACGCAGCCGTTTACCGCCGAGATGGCTCGCGGTCCAGCCGGCGCGCTTCAGTTCGCGCCAGAGACTGCGCGACAGGACGATCGAGGCAGCCTGCTTCGGGCGGCGGGAGAAGTTCAGATAGGTCCGCTGGGAACGCTCGCCGACCGAGGCGATCCGGCCTTCCAGCATGACGTAACGTCCCTCCTGCGCCTTGACCGCGGCGAGATCATGGCCATCGACCGCCGTCAGCGACGCAGGTTGCGGCCCAGATGTTACCGTTGCCTGAACGGAAGCCTTTTGCGGTGTCTCGCAGGGGGACGAACCGGGTTCGTGCAGAGGGAGGGCGGCACCTTGCCGCAGCAGCTGCTGTGCGAGGTCCAGCGTCGGTTCGCCGGGCGACGTCGGCGGGATCGTCAGCCGTGCAGGCAACCGCCCCCAGCGATCGGGCTCGCCGAGGACGGTCAGGCCGAGCGGGCGACCGAGGAAGCCGCTCAGACCAGCATCGAAACGCGATGCTTCCTCTGGACTCTGGCGCGGCGCGAGGCCGACGAGCCGCAATCTTCGGCCATCGCCCAGCAGCGGGTCCCCGGCGGGGTCCAGACCGGACAATTGCACGGTCACGGCGTCTTCGGCGGGCGCGCAGCCGGAAGCAGCCCGCGCCGGCGGGGTGGCGAGGGTCGCGAATATGACGATGACAAGAAGGGACTTCACCCGCATCGCGATTATGCTACACGGAGTTTCGTGCGTCCCGGTAGCTCAGCAGGATAGAGCAACGGTTTCCTAAACCGTAGGTCAGGGGTTCGAATCCCTTCCGGGACGCCATTTCGCCTTTGGCGCGGCGATCACTGCGCGGCGCTTTGCGATGGTTCCGGATCGGCGCCGTTCTCGTGATTTATCCGGAATGACGGTGCTTCCGCCCCAAAGCTCCATGCTCTAAGCACGGAGCATGGAGACCGTCTCGCCCCACGAACTCTTCACCCATATCCGCATCGTCCTGGGCATGGTCATCGGCCTGGGCATCACGCGGATGCTGGCCGGCCTTGCCGGCTTCATCCAGCATCCCGGCCGCTATCGCGTCTCGCTGCTCCATATGCTCTGGGTCGGCTCGATCCTGCTCGAGCTCGTGCTGTTCTGGTGGTGGGAGTTCGGGCTGTCGCGCATCCCGGCCTGGAGCTTCGGCGTCTATCTCTTCCTGGTCGGCTATGCCGTCGTGCTCTATCTGATCTCGGCGCTGCTGTTCCCGGACAACATCGCGGAATATGCGGGCTACGAGGACTTCTTCATCCGGCGCCGGCGCTGGTTCTTCGGTCTCCTGGCTGCCGCCTTCCTGCTCGATGTCGTCGATACCCTGATCAAGGGCACCGAGCACTGGAGCCAGCTGAGCGGCGATTATCTCGTGCAGGTCCCGATCGGGCTGGCGCTGTGCCTGATCGCCTATGTCTCGGCGCGGCGCGGGGTGCATCTTGCGCTCGCCAGCGTGCACATCCTCTACCAGATCTACTGGATCGGGCGCGTCGTCTATACGATGGGCTGAAGCCGGCCGAGCGACGATTCAATCGGGCCGACGTACTCAGCTCTTCCTGCCCGCGTCTTCTGCGAAGGGGGCGAAGTGTTTCGCGACCTGCCGGTAGACCTCCCGCTTGAAGGGAATGATCAGTTCCGGCGTCTCGTCGAGCCTCGCCCAGCGCCAGGCATCGAACTCGGCCTTGTGGCCGCCGGCCGGCGTGAGGACGTCGATCTCGTCCTCGGGGCCGACAAGGCGGAAGGCGAACCACTTCTGTGCCTGGCCGCGCCAGCGACCTTTCCAGGCCTCCTTGCCGATATCGGCGGGCAGGTCGTAGGCGAGCCAGCCCGGCGCCTCGGCGAGAAGTTCGACCGAGGTGACGCTGGTTTCCTCGGCGAGCTCGCGCCGCGCAGCCTCCAGCGGCGTCTCGCCTGCGTCGATGCCGCCCTGCGGCATCTGCCAGGCATAGCCCGGCGCGACATGCTCGCGCTTGGTCTTGTCGGCGCGGCGGCCGACGAAGACGAGGCCCTCGGCGTTGAACAGGGCTAAGCCCACGCAGGGGCGGTAGCCCTCGGGGGCCGTGTCGGTCATCGTAGCGATCCGGTGGTTCTGGGCGATACGGGGGGCTTGGCCGTACGGAAGCCGCGGGCGGCGCTGACGGGAACGATCACGAGCTTCTTGGCGTCCAGCGACTGGGCCCAGCGGTTGATCCGTTCGATCGAGACCGGCAGGGCGCTTGCGGCGGCGACAACGATGCCCTGCTCGCGCGCGAGATTCTCCAAAGCGGCCAGTTCCTTGTCGATGGCATCGGCGCGGGTGACACCGTCTATGACCCGATCGATCTTCAGGGCGGGGATGCGGGCGCGGTCGGCCGAGCCGGCGAGCAGGCTGCGCGGGGACGAACCGTCATCGACGACCATCAGGCCGCGGCCGGCGAGCTCGCGCAGGATCGGGGAGAGAGCGCTCTCATCGGCGGTGAAGCGGCCGCCGAGGAAATTGACGATGCCGACATAGCCGGTGAAGCGACCGAGTGCCCAATGCAGCTTGTCGATATTGTCCGGCGCCTTCGGGCCGGTCAGCAGCGTATGCGGGCCAGGGTCGTTGTCGGGATAGTCGAAGGGCTCCATCGGCAATTGCAGGAAGACCTCATGGCCTTCGCTGCGGGCGCGCTGGACGGTGCGTTCGAGCTCGGTGCCATAAGGCGCGAAGGCGAGCGAAACCGGCGGGGGCAGCTTCGCGATCGCGTCGGCGGTGCCGCTCTGGCTGATGCCGAGCCCGCCGACGAGCAGCGCGATCCGGCCGGCCGGCTTCGGCTCCGGCTCGAGGCCGAGCGGGCGGGCATAGATCCTGGCCGGGGTCGCGCCGTCCGGGCCGAGCTTCGGCAGCAGGCCGTAACGCGAGCGCTCGGCCAGGCGACTGTCGGGGGCCGTCGCGAGCTTGATGGTGCGGGCCTCGCTGGGAATGGTGATGATGATGGCGTCCGGCGCATCCTCGCCTGCACGCGTCACGGTCACACCCGCGCTGTTCTCAAGCTGGGCGGCGCTGGCCGGTCCACGCGACGTGGACGCATCGGCGGTGGCAGGCACGGAGGAGACGGGGGCGACGCGCTTTTCGATCGAGGCCACGGCCATCGGCTCGCCGCCATCGGGATCGCGACGCAGCGCCACCGTCAGCAGGAGCCCCAATACGGCCACGCCGACGCAACCGGCAGCCGCCATCGCGAGCCAGCGTCCCCAGGGCCTGCCAGAGGCCGCCGGGCGATCCCTGCCGAGCGGTCGATTGAGCTCCGTCAGCGGCGTTCCGGCCGTGAGAGGCCGTCCTCGAGGTTGCGACGCGGACCCGAATCACCGGTCCGCGCGCTAGTCTTGGCGCCTAAGGAGCCCGGCGTCGAGCCCGCAGGCTCAGTTCGGCTGCTTGGGGGCCTCGGGAGTGGCGGACGCGGCCGGGGCGGCCGGCTTCTCCGCGGGGGCAGCAACATCCTTCTTGACGCCGCGCAACTGGTTCAGCGCGGCGATGAGCTGGGTGTCCTTGGTCGCGTCGGTCGGCACATAGGAGCTCGAGCCGGACTGCTCCTCGCCCTCGCCGGCCTTGAGATGGCCCTTCAGCGAAGCTTCGCCCTTGTTATCGACGAGCTTGTCCTTGATCTCCTGCGGGATGTCCTGCTGGACCTCGATATCCGGCGTGATGCCCTTGGCCTGGATCGAGTTGCCCGACGGCGTGTAGTAGCGCGCCGTGGTCAGGCGCAGGCCGCCATTGGAGCCGAGCGGGATCACGGTCTGGACCGAGCCCTTGCCGAAGGAGCGCGTGCCCATCACGGTCGCGCGCTTGTGGTCCTGCAAGGCGCCGGCGACGATCTCGGCCGCCGAGGCCGAGGAGCCGTTGATCAGCACCACGACCGGCTTGCCCTTGGTCAGGTCGCCCGACTTGGCGTTGAAGACCTGGGTTTCCTCGGCATTGCGGCCGCGGGTCGAGACGATCTTGCCGCGATCGAGGAAGGCGTCGGAAACCAGCACGGACTGGTCGAGGCGTCCGCCGCGATTGTTGCGGAGGTCGATGACATAGCCCTTCAGCTTGTCGGCGCCGATCTCGCTCGTGGTCTTCTCGATCGCCTTGCGCAGACCGTCATAGGTCTGCTCGGAGAAGGTGCCGATGCGGATATAGCCGATATCGCCCTCGACGCGTTCCTCGACGGCCGGCACGACGATGGTCGAGCGGGTCAGGGTGAATTCGAGCGGCTCGGTCTTGCCGGGACGGTCGATCTTGAGCGTGACCTGGGTGTTGATCAGCCCGCGCATCTTCTCGACGGCCTGGGTCAGGGACAGGCCCTTCACCTCGGCGCCGTCGATCTGCTTGATGATGTCGTTGGCGAGGATGCCGGCCTTGGAGGCGGGCGTGTCCTTGATCGGCTTGGCGACCTTGAGGACGCCGTCCTCCATCGTCACCTCGATGCCCAGGCCACCGAACTGGCCGCGCATGTCGGTATCCATGTCGCGGAAGGACTTGGAGTCGAGATAGGAGGAATGCGGGTCGAGCGAGGAGACCATGCCGTTGATCGCGGCCTCGATCAGCTTCTGCTCGTCGGGCTTGTCGACATAGTCGGTGCGGATCTTCTCGAAAATGTCACCGAAAAGGTTGAGGCTGCGATAGACCTCGGCCGAGGCCGCGACCGCGCTGGTCGAGGAGAGCAGCCTGGTCTGTGTGGCCAGTCCGGTCAGACCTGCGCCCATGATGGCGCCGGCGAGAACGAGGGAAACCTTGCGCATCATCCGCGAACCTTTTCGCCTTGCGATTTCGTCCACCACGGTGTCGGGTCGATCGAAACGCCGTCTTTCCTGAATTCGATATACAGAACCGGCTGCCCGGTTCCCACTCCTACCGTCGTCGCGGCAGCTTCCGACGTTTCGCCCATCGCCGCAACCGGCTCCCCTGCCAGCACGAACTGATTGAGCGCGACATCGATCCGCTGCATGCCGGCTAGCAGGATGTAGTATCCTCCGCCAGCGTTCAGGATCAAGAGTTGCCCGAACGAGCGAAACGGCCCCGCATAAACCACCCAACCGTCAGAAGGCGCCGAAACTAGGGCGCCCGGCCGGGTCTCCAGCGAAATCCCGCGAATCGTGCCGCCGGCGCCGTCGGCATCGCCGAAACCACGCAATCGTGATCCCGCCACTGGCAGGGAAAGCAGGCCCCGGGCTTCGGCGAAGGCGATCTTCGGGGCAAGCCGCGCGGGGTCCTTGAAGGCCAGCGCCGTCATGCGTTCGCGCTGGTCGCGCGTTTCCTGCTCGATCGCCTGGCGGGCGGCGTCGGCCGCCTTGTTGGCAACGGAGATCTCCTTCTCGATCCTCTCGACGAAATCCCGCATCGAGCGGGCCTGCCCGGCCAGCTCCCTGCCGAGCGCGGCTTGCTGCTCGACATCCTTGGCGGCGCTGGCCTCGCGCTCGCGCCTCGCCTCGATCAGGGCGGCCAGGCGCTGCCGCTCGGCCGCGATCTGCTCCATTTCCGTGCCGATGTGGCCCTTTTCGGTGGCGATGCCCTGGCGCAGCCGCACGAGTTCGGCGAGATCGGTGCCGAGAATTTCGATCTCCTGCCTGAGATCGGGCACGACGGCGCCGAGCAGCATCGAGGCGCGTACGGCTTCGAGAATATCCTCGGGGCGCACCAGCACGGCCGGGGGCGGGCGCCGGCCGATGCGTTGCAGCGCGGCCAGAACCTCGGCGATCAGGTTGCGCCGGCCGTCGAGCGAGCGGCGAATCGCGGTCTCGCTGGATTGCAGGAGGCTGAGCCGCGTCTCCAGCGCGCCGAGCCGCTCCTCGCCGGCCTGCGTCCTGGCGGTGGTTTCGAGGAGAGCCTTGTTGAGAGCGGCACGATCGGCGCGGATACCCGCCATCTCTTTCTCGAGGGCGGCGCGGGCGTCGGCGTTTCCGGCGAGACGCTGCTCGATCGCCTTGAGCTCGCTCTCGCGCGCCTGCTTCTCGACGAGCTTCTGCATCGCCTCGCGCTGGAGGGCTTCCGGATCCGGCTGGGGCGTCTGGGCAAGGGCGGAAGCACCGAACGAGGCTACCAGCAGGGCGGTGAGGCCCAGGCAGCGCAGTCCGGAGCGAATCAGCAGCGCGGTCATACGCGATGATAGGGGTGGCCGGAGATGATCGTCATCGCCCTATAGAGCTGCTCGAGCACCAGCGCGCGGACGATCTGGTGCGGAATCGTCAAGGCGCCGAAAGCGAGCGTGATATCGGCCCTGTCGCGGATCTCCTCGCTCAGGCCGTCGGCGCCGCCGATGATCAGGCTGGCATGGCCGGTTCCGGAATCACGGGCGGTGGCGAGGCGGCTGGCAAAGGCTTCGCTGCCGAGCTGGCGGCCGCGCTCGTCAAGGGCGATGATCAGGCCAGGCTGCGCCTTGGCTGAGGAAAATTGCGCGAGAATGGCCTGCGCCTCCTCGCGCTTTCGCTCGTCGGGGCGGCGGCCGCGGCCCTCTGCGATCTCGACGATGTCGGGACCGCTGAGGCCGATGCTGCGACCGAGCGCGAGGCCGCGCTCACGATAGCGCTCGCAGAGTTCGCGTTCCGGCCCGTCCTTGAGCCGGCCGACGGCGATGACCGCGAGCCGCATCCGAAAACAGCTTCAGCTGTCGAGGCGTTCGTTCGGCCGGTCGGTGCCCCACATCTTTTCGAGATTGTAGAACTGGCGCACTTCGGGTCGGAAGACGTGGATGATGATGTCGCCGGTATCGATCAGCACCCAGTCGCAAGCCGGCATGCCCTCGACGTTCGGCGTGGGCAATCCCGAGGCCTTGAGGGCTTCGATGAGCGCGTCCGAGATGGCCGCGACGTGGCGGTTGACGTTGCCCGAGGCGATGATCATCGCGTCAGCCAGCGAGGTCTTGCCAACGAGGTCGATCACCGTGATGTCCTCGGCCTTCATGTCCTCGAGGACACGCTGGGCGAGGGCGATGCTGTCGGCAGAGGGATTGTCCGCGACGGCAGCCTGGGGAAGCGGCTTCGGCTCGGCTTCACCAAGGGTTTGACGGGTCAGTGACGTATCCTCTCGATCCAGATGCGCGCTTGGCGCGATGCAGCCAAAATAAGCCGGGAAGTCCCGGAATTCAATCGCGACCAGCCTGTCTGCGTAGCATGGTCGAGGATAACATCGAGCGCTTCCCGTGCAGAAAGACCCAGGCTGGAGGCTTCATGCGCGGCAGGACAGCCGCCCGGCTTTCGGGCAGGCGCCAGCGCGAGAGCCAGTTCGCGGCAGGCGAGGCCATGGCGCTGTGGGTCGAGCCCGGCCGGTCGATGATCGCGATCGGCATCATCCGGGCGATGGCGCGCCATTCGTTCCAGCGGTGGAAACCGGCGAGATTGTCCGAGCCCATGACCCAGACGAAATTGACGCCCGGACAGCGCCGCTTGAGCGCGCGCAGCGTGTCGGCGGTGTAACGGGTGCGCAGCATCGCCTCGACGCCGGTGACGTCGATGCGGGCATGGCCGGCGATGCTTTCGGCCTGGCGGATGCGTTCGGCGAGCGAGGGCAGCTTCGCATTGTCCTTCAGCGGATTGCCGGGCGTGACCAGCCACCAGACGCGGTCGAGCTGGAGCCGGCGCAAGGCGGTCAGGCTCGCGAGCCGATGCCCGTCATGGGCCGGGTTGAAGCTGCCGCCGAACAAGCCGACGCGCAGGCCGGGCGCAAAGGGGGGCAGCCGGGACGGCAGGCGCGTCAGCTCGCTCGTCATGCGTCCTGCTTCGCCTCAGGGCCGGATCTGGCCCGCGCCGTGGACGCGGTACTTGAAGGAGCAGAGCTGTTCGACCCCGACGGGGCCGCGCGCATGCATGCGGCCGGTGGCGATGCCGATTTCGGCGCCGAAGCCGAATTCGCCGCCATCGGCGAACTGGGTCGAGGCGTTGTGGATGACGATGGCGGAATCGACCTCGGCGAGAAAGCGGGCGGCGGCGGCCGCGTCATCGGTAACGATCGCATCGGTATGGTGCGAGCCGTAGCGCTCGATATGGTCGATCGCGGCATCGAGGCCGTGGACCGTCTTCACGGCGATGATCCGGTCGAGATATTCGGTCGCCCAGTCTTCTTCGGTCGCGGCCGTCACACGGGCATCGGCCGTCTTGGCGGCCTCATCGCCACGTACGGCGCAGCCGGCTTCGAGCAGAGCGCCGACGAGCGGGGCGAGATGGGTCGCCGCACAAGCTTCGTCGACCAGCAGCGTCTCGGCCGCGCCGCAGACGCCGGTGCGGCGGAGCTTGGCGTTGAGCAGGATCTCGCGGGCCATGGCGAGATCTGCCTTCGCGTCGACATAGACATGACAGTTGCCGTCGAGATGGGCGAAGACCGGCACGCGCGCCTCGCTCTGGACGCGGGCGACGAGGCTCTTGCCGCCACGCGGCACGACGACGTCGATAGTGCCGTTCAGCCCCGAGAGGATTTCGCCGACAGCGGCACGGTCGCGCGTCGGCACGAGCTGGATCGCGTCGGCGGGCAGGCCGGCGGCTTCCAGGCCTTCGCGCATCGCGGCGGCGATCTCGGTCGATGAGCGGAATGAATCGGAGCCCGCACGCAGGATCGCGGCATTGCCGCTCTTCAGGCAGAGCGCGCCGGCATCGGCTGTGACGTTGGGGCGGCTCTCGAAGATCACGGCGATGACGCCGAGCGGGGTTGCGACGCGCTCGAAGCGCAAACCGTTCGGCCGCGTCCACTCCGCCAGCACCCGCCCGAGCGGATCGGGCAGGGTGGCGACCTCGGCGACGGCATCGGCGATGGCGGCAACCCGCGTCTCATCGAGGGCGAGGCGATCCATGAAGGAGGCGCTCAAGGAGGCCGCTTTGCCGTCGGCGAGGTCCTGGGCGTTGGCGGCGAGGATGCGGGAGGTGCGGGCCCGCAAAGCGTCCGCCATCGCGAGGAGCGCGGCGTTGCGCTGTCCGGCCGGGCTCAGCGCGACCTTGCGCGCGGCTGCGCGGGTGCGCCGGCCGAGATCCTGCATGACGCGGCCGACATCAGCGGCCTCGTTCGTCGCGATGATGCGCAATGCGCTGTCGCCGGTCATCTCGTTCAGTCCAAAATCCGGCTGGCAAATGCCAGTCCCGAAGAAAGTTTAACCCAGCCCGAGCGCCATGTCGTCCCGGTGGATCATCTCGGCGCGGCCGGGATGGCCGAGCACGGTCTCGATGTCGCGCGAGGCCTTGCCGAGGACCAGAGCCGCTTCGCCGGCATCATAGGAGACAAGGCCGCGTCCGAGCAGTTGCCCCTCGGGATCGCGGATCAGCACGGCGTCGCCGCGCGCGAACTCGCCTTCGATCCGGGTGACGCCGACCGGCAGCAGGCTCGCGCCACCACGCAGCGCGCGGGCCGCGCCGGCGTCGAGATGCAGCGTGCCGCGCGGCTCCAGCGAGCCGGCGATCCAGGTCTTGCGGGCGGTGGCGGGCGTCGAAGCCGTGAGGAACCAGGTGCAGCGGCCGCCACTTGCGACGCTCGCGAGCGGGTTCTTGGCGCGTCCGTCGGCGATCAGCATATGGGTGCCGCCGGCGGCCGCGATCTTGCCGGCCTCGACCTTGGTGCGCATGCCGCCGCGCGACAACTCGGACGCCGCGCCCCCCGCCATGGCGTCGATCTCGGGCGTGATGCGCTCGACCACGGCGATATGCTGGGCGCTGGGGTCCTTCGCGGGCGGCGCCGTATAGAGCCCGTCGATATCGGAGAACAGCACCAGCAGGTCGGCGCCGGCCATGGTCGCGACCCGCGCCGCGAGCCTGTCATTGTCGCCGTAGCGGATCTCGGTGGTGGCGACGGTGTCGTTCTCGTTGATGACGGGGATGGCGCGCAGGTCGAGCAGGCGGCCGAGCGTGGCGCGCGCGTTGAGATAGCGGCGGCGCTGCTCGGTGTCGGCCAGCGTCAGCAGGATCTGGCCGGCGGTCAGCCCATGGGCGCCGAGCGCCTCCGCCCAGTTGCGGGCGAGCGCGATCTGGCCGACGGCCGCGGCGGCCTGGCTCTCTTCCAGGCGCAAGGGGCCGGAGGGCAGGCCGAGCACGGTGCGCCCGAGCGCGATCGCGCCGGAGGAGACGACGAGCACGTCGGCGCCGCGCTGGTGCAACTCGGCAAGGTCCTCCGCCAGCGCGGCGAGCCAGGCATGGCGCAGTCGGCCGCGATCGCGGTCGACCAGCAGGCTGGAGCCGACCTTGACGACGATGCGGCGGAAATCGGAGAGCAGGGGCGTCTTCACGGGGAGCACGGCGTTGTTGCGGCAGTCGCCCTGCCTGTTGGCGAAAATGCCTCGCTTGTAAAGCATAGAGGTGTTTTCCGGTCGCGATGCGGCGCGTAAAAGGGCTCTTTGCATTGACAGGCACGGGCTGGCTGCCCATATGCATGGGCCGGCCCGCCCGTCTGATAGGGTGCCGATCCTGCCATTCTCATGCGTTTTTGGCGTGCGGTAAGCAGGGCCTGCCGCCCGATAAGCGTTGGAAGCGGGGCTGCCGCGCGTCGATTTCGATACCAATCCGGCCGGATCTGGATTATCTCGCCCGCGCGGGCCGAGCAAACGCCCGTAACAACCCGAGAGAAGATCACCCTTGAAGAACCCGAACGACCGCAGCTTCACCGACCGCCAGTCCAATTCCGCCAATGCCAAGAAGGCGCTGCTCGAGCGTTTCAAGGCCCGGCCGAAGGCCGACGACCCGGTGATGGTGCAGCGACGCGAGGAGCGGGAAGCCATCGCCCAGGCCCGCGCCGAGCGCGAAGCCGAGAAGGCGAAGATCCGGGCCGAGAACGAGCGCCTGGAAGCGATCGAACGTGCGCGCATCGAAGAAGAGAAGCGCCAGGAAGAGATCGCCCGCGAGGTCGCCCGCAAGGCGGAGCAGGCCAAGCGCGACGCCGAGCGTCCGCGCAAGGTGCTGCTGGAAGCCGTGCAGTACATGCAGATGCGGACGGCCGGCAAGCGCCGCTGACGCCTTTTCGGCTCGGTCGACATCGGCCGGGCGACAGGAATTCGCGCATCTCTAGAGAATGCGATTTGGGGCGCCGCGAGCGCCCCTTTTCATATCCGCTTAACTGCGATGGAAGCGCCTGCCCCAGGCAATGGCTGCTTTTCGGCCAAAAAACTCCTATCCGTTTCGCATCGGCCTATCGGCAAATCCGCTTGCGCAGATTAATGTGCGCGCCGGGTTGAACCTTTTTCCTGCTCGCCGCGACAACCGGATGCGAGCCGGGATGCCTGGCCTTCGAGGGGCAATGCATACGGAATCGGACGAGGATCTCGTCAAACGGATCGCCTCTGGTGACCGGCTCGCGATGAAGGTGCTGTTTTCGCGGCATCAGGTGCGGGTCTATCGTTTCGTGCTGCGGCTCGTCCGCGACGAGACGCTTGCCGAGGATGTGATCAGTGACGTGTTCATGGATCTGTGGCGACAGGCGGACCGGTTCGAGGCTCGCGCCTCGGTCTCGACCTGGCTGCTCGCCATTGCCCGGAACAAGGCCTGGTCGCTCCTGCGCAAGCGCCGCGATGCCGAGCTGGACGAGGATTATGCCGAAAGCATCGAGGACGAGGCCGACGGCCCCGAGATCGTGCTGCAGAAGCAGGATAAGGGTCTCGCCATTCGCGCCTGCCTCGGACGTCTTTCGGCCGAGCACCGCGAGGTCATCGACCTCGTCTATTACCATGAGACTTCTGTCGAAGAGGTCGCACGGATCGTCGGAATCCCCGAGAATACCGTCAAGACCCGCCTCTTCCACGCCCGCAAGAAGCTGGGCGAGTTGCTCAAAGCTGCCGGCATCGACCGCGGCTGGCCGTAAGAATTTGGTGCTTTTTACTGCCGCATTTTCTTCACGCGAACCGGTATCCACTTCGCTTGAAAATGCTTCTGTTTTTATGAGGCGCGGCCCGGCCGCCCAGGGAGTGGCGTGATGAACGACAGCATCGCCAGCGATCCGAAGCGCCGCGAGCTTGAGGAGCTGCTGCCCTTCTATGCCAATGGCCGGATCTCCGACGCCGACAAGCGCCGCGTTGAGACTGCGCTCGCCGTCGATGCCGAGCTTGCCGCCCGGCTCGATCTGATCCGCGACGACATGGCCGAGACGGTCCTGCTCAACGAGGGCCTCGGCGCTCCCTCCCACAACGCGCTCGAAAAGCTGATGGCCGGGATCGAGGCGGAAGCCCGCCCGATGCCGCTGCTTGCGCGTGCCAAGGACAACAGCCGCGGTTTCCTGGGCTGGCTCGGCGGACTTCTGGCCGGGCAGCCGCCGCGTCGCCTGGCTTATGTCAGCGCCGCCGCAATCGCATTGATCGCGCTGCAGGGCGTCGCGATCACCGGGCTTGCGCTGCACAAGGGCGGTTCCGGCTTCGAGACCGCTTCGGCGCCGGGCGCGCGGCCGTCGGAAAGCTATGTGCTGCTGAGCTTCTCGCCCGAGGCGCGGGCCGGCGAGATCGCCTCCTTCTTCAAGCGCTTCGACGCCTCGGTGGTCGATGGCCCGCGCGCCAACGGCTTCTTCAAGGTGCGCGTCGGCGATGCCTCCCTCTCCTCCGCCCAGCTCGATGCCATCGCGGCGCGGATGAAGGGCGAGAGCGCCATCGTCAGCTTCGTCGCACCGGCGCCGTGAACCGGCTGGCGCGGTTGCTGGGCGCCATGGCATGATGTCGTCGTCGCAGGAGGGTGAGGCCATGCAGCCGTCCCCGTTCGCCCGTCGGAAATCATCGCTTCGGTGTCTCGCCGGCGCCGGCCTTGTCGCATGCGTGCTCGCGCTCGTGCCGGGGCCGGCTTTCGCGCAGCCCGCGGGTGGGACCGGTGACGGCAAGGATAAGCGCGTCGCGCCGACGACGAGCCCGCAGCAGCCATCCGCCGGTGGAACCAACCGTTCGATGCGCGTGCCGCCCGGCTCCTGGCTGCAGCCGCGAGCCCAGCGAAGCATCGTTCCGGCGATGGACGAGACCCGCTTCGTCCCCGACGAGGTGCTGTTCGAGCTTGCGCCCAATGTCGAGGCGGAGGCGGTGCTGCGCCGCTATGGCGCGACGCTGATCGCCAGCCAGCGCTTCGAGCTCGCAGGCGTCACCATCATCCGCGCCAGGATCGAGGCTGGACGCGATCTGCGCGCCGTGCTCACCGCGATGGCCGAGGACACCAGCATCGCCGGGGCGCAGCCGAACTTCCTCTTCGAATTGCAGCAGGACTCCCAGTCCCGTGCCGGCGCGCCGGCGGGAGCAACCACCGCCTCATCGGAAGCGACCACCGCACCGCCGCCGCCGAGCCTGCGCCTGGCCGATCCCGTGACGGCGGCGCGCGGCAGCGCCGCGGTGCGGCGCATCCTGCCGCCGCAATACATCGTCGAGAAGCTGCGCCTCGGCGAGGTGCGCAAGCTGGCGCAGGGGCGCGGCATCCGCGTCGGCCTGATCGATTCCGGCGTCGATATTGAGCATCCCGAAATCAGGGGCTCGGTCCTCGGTTATCTCGACGCGATCGACGGGCTGGCGACGCCGCATGCGCACGGCACCTCGATGGCGACGGCGATCGTCGCGCATGGCGAATTGCAGGGTATCGCTCCTGCGGCCCGCCTCATCGTCGCCCGCGCCTTCGGCGGGCCGCAGGCGACCTCAGCCAACGGCAAGTCGTTCCAGATTCTGACCGCGCTCGAATGGGTGGTCCAGCAACGCGCCAAGGTGATCAATCTCAGCTTCGCCGGCCCGCAGGACCGCCTGCTCTCCAAGGCGCTGGCCGGCGCGAAGGAGCGCGGTGTCATCACTATCGCCGCCGCCGGCAATGGCGGAGCCCGCTCGGCGCCGCTCTATCCGGGCGCCGATCCGAGCGTGATCGCGGTGACGGCGACCGATGCCGAAGACAAGGTCTTCAGCGATGCCAATCGCGGTAGTTATGTCGCGATCGCGGCCCCTGGCGTCGATGTTCTGACGGCCGAGCCCGGCGGACGCTACGCCTTCACCTCGGGCACGTCGATCGCTGCCGCCCATGTCACGGCGCTGGTCGCGCTCCTGCTCGAAAAGCAGCCGGAGCTCGATACCGACAGCGCCCGCCGGGTGCTCGCCGAAAGCGCGACCGATCTCGGCTCGCGCGGGCGCGACCCGACCTTCGGCGCCGGGCGGATCGACCCGCCGACGGCGCTCGCCCGCGTGCTGCCGGTCGCGACGGCGCGGCCCTGATCGGCATGCACTCTTGACCTTCGCCGCCGCATCGGCCTGATGGCGCGATGCCGCGCCCGAAACTCCTCTTCGTCGCCACCGAGGACTGGTTCTTCGCCTCGCATTTCCTGCCGATGGCCCGGGCCGCGCGCGAGCTCGGCTTCGACGTCGCGGTGATCGCGCGCGAACGCAACCACCGGCGCGTGATCGAGGCGACGGGGGCGAGGCTGATCGGGCTGGAGGCGGAGCGGCGCAGCCTCGATCCGCGGGCCTTGTTCAAGCAGATCGGCGCGCTGAAGCGCCTGATTGCGGCCGAACGACCCGATATCCTGCATTGCATCGCGTTGAAGCCGATCGCGCTCGCCGGGCTCGCCGGCAAGCTGGCGGGCGTCGAGCGGCGGGTCTATGCGCTGACCGGGCTCGGCTTCCTTGGCGCCAGGCAGGGAGTGCTCGCAGCGCTGGCGCGCTTCGCGGCCATCTCCTGGCTGCGCGGCGTCATCGACGGGCCGCAGGTCCGCTTCCTGTTCGAGAATCCCGATGATCCCGTCACGCTCGGTCTCGATCCTCAGGACGCGGCAAAGGTCGCGATTGTCGGCGGGGCCGGTGTCGATCCGCTGATCCTGATGCCCTCGCCGATGCCGCCGGCGCCGCCGCTCAAGGTCGCGCTGGTCGCGCGCATGCTCTGGTCCAAGGGCGTCGATCTCGCGGTCGAGGCGGTGAGGCTCGCGCGGGCCGAGGGGGCGAAGGTCGCGCTCACCATCCATGGCGCGCCCGATCCGTCCAACCCGAAGGCCATTCCCGAGGCGACATTGAAGGAATGGGCCGCGCGGCCGGGTATCACCTGGGGCGGGCCGACGCGCGATATCGAGGGTGTCTGGAAGGCGCATCATCTCTGCATCCTGCCGTCGCGAGGCGGCGAGGGCCTGCCGCGCACGATCCTGGAAGCTGCGGCCTGCGGCCGGGCGATCCTGACGACGGATGTTCCGGGCTGTCGCAGCTTCGTCCGCGACGGGCAGGGCGGGATGGTGGTTCCAGCCGACGATGCGGCGGCGCTGGCGAGGGCACTCGTGGTCCTCGCCCGTGCTCCCGGCCTTGTCGAGCGCATGGGAGATAGTGCGCGGGCCCGCCTGCTCGACGGCCATACCGAGCGCGACGTGATGAACGGCGTGAAAGCGCTCTATCTGAGCTTGCTTGACGGCTCCACGCCCGAGGTCGCTGCATGAGCGGTGAAGCTGCGCTCGATCGCGAAGCCTTCATCCGCGCTCATACCCGGTTGCTTCCGGTGCCGCATGCGCCGGAGATTTCATTGCATGTCGCCGAGGAAGCGACGGAACTCTGGCAGAAGACGGAGGACGAGCTCGCCGTGATCGGCCTGCCACCGCCATTCTGGGCTTTTGCCTGGGCGGGCGGGCAGGCTCTCGCACGCTATCTGCTAGACCATGGCAAGATCGTCACGGGTCGTCGGATGCTGGATTTCGCCTCCGGCTCCGGGCTTGTGGCGATCGCAGCGGCGAAGGCAGGAGCGGCGCCGGTCGAGGCCTGCGACATCGACGGTTTCGCCGCGGCGGCGATCGGCATCAACGCGGCGGCCAATGGCGTCGCGGTGACAGCGCGCTGCGAGGATCTGATCGGCCGCGACGAGGGCTGGGAGGTCATCTGCGCCGGGGACGTCTGCTACGAGCGCGCGATGGCCGAGCGCGTGATCGACTGGCTGTCGGGGCTGTCGGCGCGTGGGGCTACGGTGCTGATCGGCGATCCCGGTCGCAGCTATCTGCCGCGCGGCAAGCTGGAGGCGGTCGCGACCTATGAAGTGCCGGTGACGCGCGCGCTGGAGGATGCCGAGATCAAGCGCAGCTCGGTCTGGCGGCTCGCCGGGTAAGGCGCGCCGCCAGCCCGGAGCCTAGGCCGCGCGCCGCCTCACCGCGCCGACGCCGCTAACCGCGCTGCCCTGCTCGGTGCGGAAGGCCGCGACCAGTCGGTTGAGCTGGTCGATCTGGTCGAGCAGGACCCGTGCCGAAGCAGCGCTCTCCTCGGCCAGCGCGGCGTTCTGCTGGGTGATCTCATCCATGTGGCTGACGGTCTGGCTCATCTCGTCAATGCCGTTGGCCTGCTCGCCGGATGCCGAGGCGATCTCCTCGACCGTGCTGGAGACCTTGGCGGAGGCTGCGACGATGCGGTCGAGCGTCTCGCCGGCCTGGCGGACAAGCTTGACGCCCTCGGCCACTTCCGCGTCCGAGGACGAGATCAGCCCGGTGATGTCCTTGGCGGCGCCGGCCGAGCGCTGGGCCAGGGCCCGGACTTCGGCTGCGACCACGGCGAAACCCCGTCCGGCATCGCCGGCGCGGGCCGCCTCGACGGCGGCATTCAGGGCGAGCAGGTTGGTCTGGAAGGCGATGCCGTCGATCACGTCGGTGATCTCCGAGATGCGCTTCGAAGCGCCCTCGATCCGCGCCATCGCCTCGACCGCGTCGCGGACGATGTCGCCGCCGGTGCGCGCGACATTGGCGGCTTCGTCCGCCAGCGAAACGGATTCGCGCGATGCCTGGGTCGAAGTCTTGACGGAAGCCGCGAGCTGCTCGGTCGTCGCCGCGCTCTCCTCCAGCGCCGAGGCCTGCTGCTCGGTGCGCATCGACAGGTCCTGGGCGCCGGCGCTGATCTCCTGCGAGGAGGAGGAGATCGCGGCCGAGGTCGCCTTGATCGTACCGACCATCTCCTGCAGGCGCGCCATGGCGCCATTGAAATGGTCGCGGATCTCGGAATATTCGGCCGGGATCTCGGCGCTCATGCGATAGGTCAGGTCACCATCGGCGAGGGCTGCCATGCTCTGGCTGACGCAGGCGATGGCCTGGTCGCGCTCGGCCGCTTTGGCCTGCTCGATGGCGCGGGCCTCGGCCTCGGCCTTCAGGCGGGCTTCCTCCGAGGCTTCCAGATAGACGGTGATCGCATAGTCCATGTCGAGCATGGCCGCCTTGACGATGGCGCCGATCTCGGCCGAGCGTTCGGTGACGCCGGGCATGCGCCTGCCCAGTGCGTTCTTCGGCCAGCGTGCCTCCAGCACGCCTGCGAGCAGCTTTTCGAGAATCAGCGCGTAGCCGCCGATATACCAGCGCGGCTCCAGGCCGATGCGGGCATGGATCTTCCCGACCTGGGTGACGGCGCCGATATAGTGCTCGTCGAAGGTGCCGGTCGCGATGCCGCTCCAGTGCTTGCCCTGGCGTTGCTTGGCGCTTTCGATGTGCTGTTCGTTGCTGAAGAAAGCCTTGGTCTCGGGAAAGGCGCGCAATTGCGCATAAAAGGCGTCGAGAGCGCCCGGAATCGACGTGTCCAGAGCGTCGCCGACGTCGCGAATGCGCGCCTGCGCGTCCGGGCCGAGCTGCATGAAGGCGAGCCGCTTGCCGAGATGATCCATTGCCGACATCAGGAGGTCCCCAGCCTCAGGCGGAAACCGCTTCCGCCGGAGCCCGACCATGGGCCATCAGGGTTAACAACCTATGAGGGCATGTCTTGATCTGGGTCAATTTCCACAAGGCCGAGCCGTATTATCCCGGCCTGGAGTTGAAGCTGGCGCATTGAGAATTCGAAAATCTCGCAATAACAACCGGATAAATGCCGTTCAGCCCGCTTCGTGACGCTCCAGGAAATCCTCCACCGAGAGATTGCGGAAATCGTCGAGGGCGGCACGCAGCCGGGTGTGTTCCCAGTCCCACCAGGCGAGGTTCTGCAATCTATCCGCGACATCCTCAGTGAAGCGTCGCCGCACCGGCCGGGCCGGATTGCCGGCGACGATGGTGTAGGGCGCGACGTCCTTGGTGACGACGGCCCCGCCCGCGACTACCGCGCCGGTGCCGATCGAGCGGCCGGCGAGCACGATCGCGCCATGGCCGATCCAGACATCGTGGCCGATGGTGACGGCGTGGGCCCGGCGCCAGTCGAAGAAGGCCTCGTCATCCTCGGCATCGTCGAAATAGGCGGCGGCGCGATAGGTGAAATGCGACTGGCTGGCGCGATGCATCGGGTGATTGCCGGGATTGATCCGGGTCATTGCCGCGATCGAGCAGAATTTGCCGATTGTCGTGTAAATGACATTCGCGTCGTTCACGACATAGGAGTAGTCCCCCATCGTCGACTCGGCGAAGATGGTGCGCGCGCCGATGGCGGTGTAGCGGCCGAGCGTCGCCTGCCTCACCTGGGCGGTCGGGTCGATCAGCGGTTCGAGTCCCAGCTTTTTCGCGGCCATGTCCTCATCCTCTCCTGATATCGCGATCCCCGCCGTGCAGACGGGCGTGCTCGTTCTCGTGGTCGGTCCCTCCGGGGCTGGGAAGGACACGCTGATGGATGCGGCGCGGGCGGGCCTCGCCGGCGATCCCGACTATCGCTTCGCGCGGCGCTTGATCACCCGGCCGGCCATGGCCGGCGCCGAGGATCACGATTCTTGCGACGAGGCGGGGTTCCGCACGATCGAGGCCAATGGTGGCCTCGCGCTGAGCTGGCAGGCTCATGGTTTGAGCTACGGCATTCCGGCGCTGGAATTGTCGGGCATCGGCGCGGGTGCCGTGGTTATCGTCAATGTCTCGCGGCGCGCCATCGCGGCGGCGGAGCGATTGGCTCAGCGCGTCGTGGTGCTCAACATCACCGCGCCGGTCGCGGTGCTGGCGCAGCGTCTGGCGGCGCGCGGGCGCGAGAGCGAGGCCGATATCGCCGCCCGCCTGAAGCGCGAGGCGCCCCTGACGGCGGAACGCGCCGAGATCGTCACGATCCTGAACGATCGCAGCATCGCCGAGGCTGCGGAGGAACTGTTGGCTGTCCTGCGCGCACTCGGCCGGCACGACGCCTAGCCGAACGAATAGGAATCGAGCAGGCGGAAGCGGCCGGTGCGGTCATCCTGCCTGAACAGCGCGAAACGATCGATCCTGACCGGACCGGCGGGAAGCGCTGCAGCATAGGCGGTTTCAAGCGCCTGCTTCACCGGCGTTGCTTGGTCACCCGGCAAGGAACCGGTCAGCGTCATATGGAAGCGGAAGGCGTCGCCGACATAGGGGTAGCCATAGGCTTCGAGATAGGCGTGCTGAGCGGGGGTGAGTGGGCTCCTGAGGCGCCGCGCCTTGTCCGTTTCGGAAAGCGGCGCGCGGAAAAGCTCGAAGGCCTGCACGGTGGAGAAGGCGAAGCGCTGCAGGGCCTCGCTCGGCTCGGACGGCGTCAGCGCCACGAAGGAGCCGAGCGCGGCGACGCTCAAGCCCGCCAGTTCAACGACATCGAGCCCCGCGGCATGATTGCGAGCGAAGGCGCGCAACTGCTCCTCGCTGCGGCCATCGGCAAGCTCGAAGGGCGCTTTCAGCGTGGCGTGGAAACCGTAGCGCCGCGGCTCCTCGGTGAAGGCCGGCCATAGCGCCGGATCGCATCCGGGCGGAACGGCGAAGGGCAGGTCCTCGCCGGTCAGCGCATCATAGCCGAGCGTCGCGCTGCCGAAGCGCCAGAGGGCGCTGTCGGCTGCGGGGGCGTAATAGACGGCGTAGCGCGGCTTGCTCAAAATGCGCGCTCGCCCTGCGACCAGACCGCAGCCAGCACCGGCGTCGCGCCGAGCACCTTGAAGCGCACGAGATCGGCCCGCAGCCCGGTCTTGAGATGGCCGCGATCGCTGAGGCCGAGGATGTCCGCGACCTTCCAGGTCACCATGCCCATCGCTTCGGGCAGCGCGATGCCATGGTCGGCATTGAGCTTGACCACGGCCTGGAGCAGGCTCGCCGGCACGTAATCCGAGGAGAGGCCATCCAGAAGTCCCTTCTCGGCCAGCTCTGAGACCGAGACGCCGCCGGAATGCGAGCCGCCGCGCACGACGTTCGGCGCGCCGGCAACCGTGGCGAGGCCGGCCTGCTTGGCGGCGGCGGCGGCCTCGACCGTGGTCGGGAATTCCGAGATCACCGCGCCGGAGGCGACGCCCTCCTCGACATGCTCGGGGATCGTGTCGTCATGGGTGGCGAGCGGGATGCCGCGCGCGCGGAAGATGTCGACCACGGCCTGCCAGTTCCTGGCGACATTGGCGGCGCCTTCGCGCTGGCGGACCTCGACGTCGGCCTCGAATTCCGCGACCGTCTTGCCGTTGCCGACGGCATAGGTCTTGAGGTGCTGGAGATCGCGCCACTGGCGCTGCCCGGGCGTGTGATCCATCAGCGAGACGAGCTGAACCAGTTCGTCGTCCTGATAGGGGGCGATGTCTTCAAGCAGGCCCGGACTCGTCAGCTCGCAGCGCATATGGATGCGATGGTCGATGCGGAAGACGTTCTCGCGCTTGCCATAGGCGAGCGACTTCATCACGTCGGCGAAGATGTCCTTGCGGTAATCCTTGGCCGAGAAGGGCGTTCCGGCGCAGACCGCGTCATAGACCGTGGTGACGCCGGCGGCGGCCATCTGCGCGTCATGGACCAGAGCCGCCGCAAGCCCGTTCGGCCAGAAGACCTTCGGGCGCGGCATGAAGTGCTTTTCCATGTTGTCGGTGTGCATCTCGACGAGGCCGGGCGCGAGATAGTCGCCGCCGACATCGATCGCGCCGGGCAGGGAGGATTGGCCCTGGTCGACGGCGGTGATGCCGGTCTGGTCGAAGGCGATCGTGCCGGTGACGACCTCGTTCTCGAGAATGAGTTTGGCGTTGGTGAGAACGGTCTGCATCGTCAGGCCTTCCGGAAAGCGGTGATATCGAGATAGCGCGTCGCGACGCGTTCGCGAACCGCCTCATCATGGAAAATCCCGACGATGGCGGAGCCGGCGGCGCGCGCCTCGGCGATGAGTTCGACGACGACGTCGCGATTGGCGGCGTCGAGCGAGGCGGTCGGCTCGTCGATCAGCATAATCGCCGAGGGATCGACGAAGGAACGGGCAATGTTGACGCGCTGCTGCTCGCCACCGGAGAAGGTGGCGGGCGCGAGGTTCCAGAGCCGCTCCGGCAGGTTGAGCCGGGCCAGCATGGCCTTGGCGCGCTCTGTCGCGGTCTCCGCCGTGGCACCGCGCGCCAGCAGCGGGTCGCGCACGATGTCGAGGGTCGAGACGCGCGGGATCACGCGCAGGAACTGCGAGACGAAGCCGAGCGTGCGGCGGCGGATGTCGAGCACGGTGCGCGGCACAGCGGCGACGATGTCGACGGGCCGGCCGGCATGGGTGATGCGGATCGCACCGCTCGTGGGCCTGTAGTTGCCGTAGAGGATGCGCAGCAGGCTCGACTTGCCGGCGCCGGATGCGCCAGCCAGCACCAGCGCCTCGCCGGCCTCGACATGGAAATTGACGTTGTCGAAGACGGGCAAACGCGCTCCGCCCTGGTTGTGCAGGGTGAAGGTCTTGGCGACGTTCTCGACCTGAATCATCGTGGTCATGGGGTCAGTGCCTTGTGCCGGCGAGGTGACGAGGGTGTGACGAGGTCACACGCTCAGCACCGCCGAAGTGAGAAGCTGCGTATAGGCGTGGTGGGGATCGTCGAGGACCTGGTCGGTCAGGCCCTGCTCGACGACGCGGCCATCCTTCATGACCATCAAACGATCGGTCAGGAGACGCGCGACGGCGAGGTCGTGGGTGACGATGATCGCGGCGAGCCCAAGGTCGCGCACCAGCACGCGCAAGAGGTCGAGCAGGCGGGCCTGCACGGAAACATCGAGGCCGCCGGTCGGCTCGTCCATGAAGACGAGGCGGGGTTCCGAGACCAGCACGCGGGCGATCTGCAGGCGCTGCTGCATGCCGCCGGAAAACTGGCGCGGCCGGTCGTCGATGCGGGCACCGGCGATCTCGACGCGCTGCAGCCAGTCGAGCGCGCGCTCGCGGATTTCACCGTAGTGCCGGTCGCCGCGATCCATCAGCCGCTCGCCGACATTGCCGCCGGCGGTGACATCCATGCGCAACCCGTCGCGCGGGTTCTGGTGCACGATGCCCCAGGCGGTGCGCATCAGGCGGCGGCGCTCCTGCTCGGAGACCGAATAGATGTCGAGCGGCTCCGTGCCGCCCCGGAACAGCACCTCGCCCTCGTCGGGCTTGTCGATGCCGGCAAGGCAACGCAGCAGGGTCGACTTGCCCGAGCCGGATTCGCCGACGATGCCAAGGACTTCGCCCGGCCAGAGATCGAAGGAGACATCGGCACAGCCGATGCGCTCGCCATAGAAGCGGCTGACGCCGTCGACGGAAAGCAGGGGGGCGGGTTCGAGCGCGAGCTCGGCCGCTGCGACATGGAGCGTCATGGGGTGGTCTCCTCGACCAGGCCGCTTGCGGCCGCGTCGCCCAGCATCGTGCCGCGATGGCCTTCCGCCCGGCGGGTCTCGCAATAGTGGCTATCGGAGCAGACGAACATGCGCCCGCCCTGGTCGTCGATCACGACCTCGTCGAGATAGCTGTCGCCCGCTCCGCAGAGCCCGCAGGGCTGCGTCCAGCTCTGGATGCGGAAGGGATGATCCTCGAAATCGAGGCTCCTCACGCTGGTATGGGGCGGCAATGCGTAGATGCGCTTCTCGCGGCCGGCCCCGAAGAGTTGGAGAGCGGGCGACATGTGCATCTTCGGATTGTCGAATTTCGGAATGGGCGAAGGTGCCATCACATAGCGGCCGTTGACCATGACCGGGTAGTCATAGGTCTTGGTGATCTCGCCATAGCGGGCGATGTCCTCGTAGAGCTTGACCTGCATCAGCCCGTATTCGGCCCAGGCGTGCATCTTGCGGGTCTCGGCCTCGCGCGGTTCCAGACGGCGCAGCGGCTCGGGCGTGGGCACCTGATAGACCATGACCTGGCCGGGCTTCAGCGGCGCCTCCGGGATGCGGTGGCGGGTCTGGATGATCGTCGCCTCATCCGTCGGCTCGCATGTGCGGGCATCGGCCGTGCGCTCGAAGAACCTGCGGATCGAGACGGCATTGGTGGTGTCGTCGGCGCCCTGGTCGATCACCTTCAGCGTATCGGCCGGGCCGATGATCGCGGCGGTGATCTGGATGCCGCCGGTGCCCCAGCCACGGGCCAAGGGCATCTCGCGGGAGCCGAACGGCACCTGATAACCGGGCACCGCGACCGCCTTGAGCAGCGCGCGGCGGATCATTCGCTTGGTCTGCTCGTCGAGATAGGCGTAGTTGTAAGCCGGCTTCGTATTATCTGCCGGCATCTGATGGATGGTCATTCCGCAGCCTCCGGCATGGCGTTCTGCTCTTGAGCAAGCCGTTCCTCGCGCTCCTTGCGGATGCGGCGGATCAGTTCGAGCTCGC
Source organism: Allobosea sp. AK1 (assembly GCF_006714945.1). NCBI lineage: Bacteria > Pseudomonadati > Pseudomonadota > Alphaproteobacteria > Hyphomicrobiales > Alloboseaceae > Allobosea > Allobosea sp. AK1. Next base: position 1,846,722 of record NZ_VFMG01000001.1, on the reverse strand, counting down.
CCTGGAAATCGACATAGTGCGGCAGCTTGAGATGCTCGACGAAGCCGGCCGCCTCGACATTATCGGCGTGGTAGAGGACGAACTCGTCCTGCTGCGCCGGGTAGTTGGTCGCCTCGCCGAAATCGCGCGCCTTCAGTGCACGGTCCACCAGCGACATCGACATCGCCTTGCGCTCGCTATGGCCGAAGACGAGGCCGTAACCGCGAGTGAATTGCGGGGGGACGTCTTTCGAGCCCTGGAACTGGTTGACCATCTGGCATTCGGTCAGGGTGACGTCACCGAGATCGACTGCGAAGCCGAGCTCCTCCGGCACGAATTCGACCGAGACCTCGCCGACGCGGACCTCGCCGACGAAGGGATGCGTGCCGCCGAAGCCGCGCTGTACGGAATAGCCGAGGCCGAGCAGGAAGCCCTCGTCGCCGCGCGCCATCGATTGCAGGCGCACGTCGCGGTCGGCCGGGAAGGAGACGGGATCGCGCGTCAGGTCGAAGGGGCGCGGATCGCCTTCCGGTGGTTCTTCCGCTTCCATCAGGCCTTCGGCGCCGAGGATATCCGGCACGCGCGGCATAGCGGCGTCGAGGGGGGCGGGCGCCTTGCGGGGCTCAGCTTCCCCGCCTTCGTCCATCAGCGCGAAGTCGAAGAGACGGTGCGTGTAGTCGTAGGTCGGGCCGAGCACCTGCCCGCCGGGCAGGTCCTTGTAGGTCGCCGAGACGCGGCGGCGGATCGCCATCGCGGCGGTGTCCAGCGGCTCGGAGGAGCCGAAGCGCGGCAGCGTCGTGCGATAGGCGCGCATCAGGAAGGCGGCCTCGATCACGTCGCCCTGCGACTGCTTCAGCGCGAGCGCGGCGAGGTCCTGATCGTAGAGCGAGCCCTCGTTCATCACGCGGGCGCAGGCCAAAGCCTGCTGCTCGCGGATCTGGGCAACCGAGATTTCAGGCACGGCCGGATCGCCGCGACGCGCTTCGGCGACGAGATCATGCGTGGCGAGGATGGCGGCTTCGCCGCCTTTGACTGCGACATACATCAGCGAGCCTCCTCAATCTGGGTCGAGCGCGGCAGCCCGATCAGGCTCTCGCCATGGGTGAGCAGGACATCGACGCCGAGCGGGTAGAGCGCGCCGTTCTCGCGCAGTTCATCGGTGAAGCCGGGGCGCAGCCCCTGCGGCGCGATGTTGCGTGAGCCGAGGATGCCCGGGCCGGCAAGAGTGAGAGCGGGGCCGCCCTCCAGCGCCGCGACCTGCACGATCACTGTGGTCGAGCGATCCGGGAACTGATCCGTGCCGAGATTGAAGGCCGAGAGCCTGGGCTCGTCGGCTGCACCGTCGATGACAGCGAAAGCAGCCTCAGTGGGATCGTTGACGAGCGCAGCGGCGCAATGGAAGCGCAGCCAGGCGCCGGCCGGGCCATTGCGCAGACCTTCGGGCAGCCAGACCGGAGTTTCGTAATCGGCGAGCGTCAGCAGGGCGGTCGCCGTCGCGGTCGCCAGGCCTTCCGGCGGTGCGATCTCGCCGGCAACTTGCTGTAATGTTCCGGGTTCGGAGAGGGCGGCGAGCAGGGCGCGGAAGGCGGCCTGCGACTGGAAGACCGGATCGGAGAAGCCGGGAGCGATCATGGTTTCGGTCGGCATCACGAGCCCCTGACCAGCGTGAAGAAATCGACCTTGGTCGCCGCCGCCTTTCTCGAAGCGAGGTCGCGGGCTGCCGCCTGCTGTGCGGCGAGGGTCGCGATGCCCTGATGCAGGCCGCTGCCTTCGGCCTCGTCCTGGAGGCGGGCGTCGAGCAGGGCGGCGAGTCGCGCCTTGCGGCTGTCGCGGCCGAGCGCGTAGGAGAAGCCCATCCTCCCGTTGGAGAGGCGCACGACGCAGCGCGTTACGGTGGCCTCGCCAAGATTGAAGCGCCGGCCGGCGCCGCCGGCGCGGCCCTCGACCATCACGGTGCCGGTTTCCGGCGCCTTCAACAGATCATGGTCCGGCGGGTCGCCGAGCAGGGTTTCGATCTCGCTGCGGGAGGCGCGCGCCAGCGTCGCCATCCAGCTTTGCCTCGGGGTTTTCTGCGTCATCGGCGCGGGCTCGCTGGTCAGTTCCGAATGTCTAGACTATGCTAAGGAGGTTGATGGCAAAGGTCTATACTTTTCGGATGAAACTTTGATGACGGATGTGGCACTGGCGGAGCGCGACGGGGGCACGGCCTGGCGGCGCATCGCCGACGAACTGGCGGATGCGATTGGGCGCGGCGAGTACAAGCTCGGCGACACGCTGCCGGCCTCGGTCACGCTGGCGGAGCGTTACGGGGTGCATCGTCATACGGTGCGGCAGGCCTTCCGCCATCTTGCCGATCAGGGGCTGGTGACGGTCTCCCGCGGTCGCGGCACGCAGGTGACGGCGCCGCGCCTGCCCTATCCGATCGGCCGGCGCGTCAGCATGCGCAGCAATATGGGCAAGCTCGGCATCACCGGTACGAGCCGCATGCTCTCGGCCGAGGTGGTCGTCGGCGAGGCGGCTGCCTGCACGGCGCTCAAGCTCAAGACCGGGACGCCGCTCTGGTGCGTGCAGGGTGTCAGCATGGCGGATGGCGTGCCGATGGGGACGGGCATGCATTGGCTCTCGGTTGAGCGCTTCCCGGATTTCGATAGGGCCTATCGCGATGCGGCGGGCTCGATCACGGCGGCCTTCAAGATTTACGGCATCACGGATTATGTGCGCCTGTCGACGCGATTGACGGCACGGCTGGCCGATGAGCGCGAGGCGGAGCTGTTGGAGATCGCCCCCGAGGCTGCCGTGATGATCTCGACGGCGGTCGATGCGCTGCCGGACCTGACGCCGATCCATCTGGTCTCCAGCGTCTTCGCCGCCGAGCGCATGGAGATGGTGATCGAGCCGTTCGGGGATTGAGGGGTACCGTCATGCTCGGGCTTGACCCGAGCATCTCAGGACGGAAAGGCGCCCCCTCCTGCACGAGATTCTCGGGTCTTCGCTTCGCTGCGCCCGAGAATGACGGCTGGCCCCGCCTTCAGCTTGCCCGCTTGCCGATGATCGCGAAGCGCAGCTTCCCGGACAGGAAGTCGATGGCGGAGACCGCGGCGAGGACCAGCAGGATCAGGAAGGAGACCTGCTGCCATTCCAGCGTGCGGATCGTCTCGGCGAGATAGAGGCCGATGCCGCCGGCGCCGACGATGCCGATGATGGTCGAGGAGCGGGTGTTCGACTCGATGTAGTAGAGGACCTGGCTCGCGATCACCGGCAGCACCTGCGGCAAGAGGCCGAAGCGGATTTCGTGGGCCTTGCCGCCCCCGACCGAGGCGACGCCGTCGACCGCCCGGCGGTCGGCCGCCTCGATCGCTTCGGAATAGAGTTTGCCGAAGGCGCCGAGATCGCTGGTCATGATCGCTAGCATGCCGGCGAAGGGGCCGAGACCCACGACATTCACCCAGATCAGCGCCCAGATCAGGGCGTCGACGCCACGCACCGTGTCGAGCGAGCGGCGGGCCAGGAAATGCACGATCCGGTTGGCGACGACGTTGCGCGCGGCGATGAAGCCGAGCGGCAGCGCCAACATGGCGGCAAGCACGGTGCCAAGGAAGGCGATGGCGATGGTCTCGAACAGCGCCTTCACGAAGATGATCGCGCGGGCGAACGAGCCGGGATCGGGCGGCAGCATCAGCACGACGAAGGTGCCGAGATTGCCCAGGCCTCCGATGAGCTTCCAGAGCGAAGTCTCAAGCGTGGTCAGCCCGTAGAGGAAGAGGCCGGCGAGGACGGCGATGGTGCCGATCGTTGCGAGCTTGGTCTTGAGCGAGCCGCGGATCGCGGCCTCATGGCGGCGCAGGATGTCGGCGCGCTCGGCCGTCGAGAGGGCGAGGCTCATCGGCCGTGCTCCAGGCTGAGGAGGGCGTGGCGCAGCCGCTCGGTGCCATAGTCGATCAGCATCACCGCGACGATGATCAGCAGCAGGATGGCGCTGACATCGGTGAAGTAGAACTTGCGGATGGCTTCGATCAGGTCCTGGCCGATGCCGCCGGCGCCGACGAAGCCCATGATCGAGGCGCCGCGGACATTGATCTCGAAGCGCAGCAGCGCATAGCTCGCGAAATTGGAGAGCACCTGCGGCACCACCGCAAAGCGCACGACCTGCCACCAGCTGCCGCCCGCGGCGGTGATGCCGTCGACCGGTTTCAGGTCGATGTTCTCGACCACTTCGGAGAAGAGCTTGCCGAGTGCACCCATGGTGTGGATGGCGATGGCGAGCACGCCGGGCAGCGGGCCGAGGCCGAAGGCGATGACGAAGATCAGCGCGAAGACGATTTCCGGAACGGTGCGGCAGAATTCGAGATAGCGCCGCACGGCGAAGCGCAGCCAGGTGGCGCGGCCGAGATTGGCGGCGGCGGCGAAGCAGAACAGGAAGGCGCCGGCGACACCGAGGATCGTGCCGACATAGGCGATGAGCACGGTCTGCCAGAGCAGCTTCAGCCAGCCCTTCAGGCCCCAGTACCACTCGGAGAGGTCGGCACTCAGGCGGTTCAACCGAAGCGTCGGCAGCGTCTCGTAGATGTATTTCGGAAAGCGGCCGATATTCTCGAAGAACCTGGCGAGATCGACCTCGGCGCCGCGCGCCGAGAGCAGCACGCAGGCGATGAAGACGGCGATGCCGATCAGGGCCTGCCGGCGCTTGGCCGAGGCGGCCTGCCGATAGGCCTCGGCATGGGCCCGGATAGCCGGGTCGTTGCGGTCGATCGCGAGGGTCATGAAATCTTGCGTCCGTTGCCGGAGAGGGCGCTAGGCAGCGCCGCTGCCGTCATGCTCGCCCCTGTGGCGAGCATCCACGTCTTGAGCGCTGCGGAAGGCAGGGAAGACGTGGATGGTCGGGACAAGCCCGACCATGACGGCGAGAGCAGGCGTGCTGCTTACGACGACTTCTTCTTGCGGAGGTCGTCGACGAACTTGTTCAGCTCGATGATCGGGTCATAGGCCTCGTTGCCGACGGCGACGAGCGGGCCCTGCTTGCCTTCATAGATCTTGTCGAAGGCGGCCTTGTCCTTGGTGGCGAGGTTCAGCACCGCGTCGCGGATCTTGGCCTTGAGCTCTTCCGGCAGGTCGGTGAGATAGGCCATCGGCGAGTTCACGATCTGCTCGGACTTGTAGATGATCCGGAAATCGTCGGCCTTGGCCATGTTCTTGCGGGCCATGCGCTGCAGGTTGGATTCCTGCTCGTCGTTCCACCAGTTGGCGGCGATGTCGACGGTGCCCTGCTGGAGCGCGATGATCGCGTTCTCATGGCTGCCGGTATAGACGACCTTCGAGAAGAAGGTTTCCGGTTCGATCTTCATGCCGTTGAGCACGAAGCGCGGCACGTTGTTGCCGGAGGTCGAGTTCGGGTCGACGAGGCCGAGATTCTTGCCCTTGAGGTCCTCGACCTTCTGATAGGGCGAGTCCTTCTTCACGTAGAAGACCGAGTGGTAGCCCTTGGTGCCGTCGAGATTGGTCTCGATGGCGAAGGCGTCGGTCCTGGCGCCGGTCATGCGGGCGCGGGCGAAGGAGGCCGGGCCGTAGGAGGCGATGTGGATGTTGCCGGCGCGCTGACCTTCGATGATCGCGGCGTAGTCGTTGGCGATGCGCAAGGTGACCTTGGTGCCGAGCTCCTTGGCGAGATACTGCACGAAGGGGGTGTAGCGCTCGGTAACGCCGGAGGCGTTCTCGGAGGGGATGATCGCGAAGACGAGCTCGGGATACTTCGCCTTCCAATCCTGTGCGAAAGCAAGATCGCTAAAGGACTGGCTGGCGGCGAGCGCGAGGCCGGCGGCGGCGAGCTTGAGGGTATGACGACGGGTCAGCATCGATGTGCTCCTGCGTTGTAGGTCGGATGGTCTTCTCGCGGCGACGGCCTTCAGGCCGGTCCGGCGATCTCTGGAAATCAGGCGATCTTCTGGCGGACGCGCTTCGCCTCGGAGGCGGCGATGGCATCGAGCGCATCCAGCGCCTCGGCGCCGGCATCCTTGGCCTCGATGCCGTAGAGCTCGGCGGCGACCTCGCGGGTCAGCGCCTGCGGCACGTCGTCGAACACGACCTTGCCGGCGGACATGCCGATCAGGCGGTCACAGTATTTCGCGGCGATGTCGAGGTCGTGCAGGTTGCACATCACGGTGATGCCGTCCTCGCGATTGATGCGGAACAGCGCGTCCATGACGACCTGGGTGTTGCGCGGGTCGAGCGAGGCGATCGGCTCGTCGGCCAGGATGATGCGCGGCTCCTGGACGAGCGCGCGGGCGATGGCGACGCGCTGCTGCTGGCCGCCCGAAAGCGTCTCGGCGCGCTGCGCCAGCAAATGACCCATATCGAGACGCTCGAGTGCCGCGATGGCGCGGATCTTGTCGTCCTCGGAGAAGCTCTTGACCAGCGTCAGAGCCGCGGAGCGGTGGTTCAGCCGGCCGAGCAGGACATTGGTCAGCACGTCCAGGCGGCCGACGAGGTTGAACTGCTGGAAGATCATCGCCGTGTCGCGGCGCCAGCGCCGCAGCGAGGCGCCCTTCAGGCCGGTAACGTCCTGCTCTTCGCAGACGATCTTGCCGGAGGTCGGCTCGGTCAGGCGGTTCAGCATGCGCAGCAATGTCGACTTGCCGGCGCCGGAGGGGCCGATCACGCCGACCATCTCCCCCTTTGGGACGGTCAGGGTCACGGTGTCGACCGCATTCCTGTCGCCAAAGCGCTTGGTCAGGCCTTCGATGCGCAGCATGGAAAGGTTCTCGGGCACGATACGGGCATGAGCGCATTCCCGTCCGGCCGGGGCCGGAGGGTCAGGCGTCTCGATTGCTGCGAGCCCTATCGGCTGCGAATGACAGGCACATGACGGCCTGGGAAGGCCCCGAAAGGAGCATTTTGCCACCTCAGGAGCCGGTCAACGTTTCGTGAGGTCTCCAGAATGCGCTTGGACGATTCCCGGCTTACCGGCAGGATAGAAGCGGATGTCTGTGTGCGGCGGAGATGCCCGTGACGGTGGGCCTCTTATCGGCAAGCATCTTGCATTGATGCTGCGAGGCCGGATCGATGCGGCATCGGCGCAAAAGCCTATGTTTTTGCGCCGCTGTGGCGCGCCGGCATCTTAGCAACGCCTTTCGTTCCATTTAAGACCAATGGGCGGCAACGGAGCCTCCAGCCTGATGAAGCGGTTCGTCCTTCTTGTTCTCGTCGCTGCCGTTGCGGGCGGTGGATACTATGCTTACCGCAACCAGCGCGCCGGCACGCAGCAGGCCCAGGCCAGTGCGGTCTCGGGGCCGCGTGCCGTGCCGGTCGAAGTGGCCAATATCGAGGTCATGACCGTCAGCGAGGAGGTCGAGGCGCTCGGTACGCTTGCCGCCGACGAATCCGTGGTGATCGCGCCCGAGATCGCCGGCCGCGTCATCGCGCTCGGCTTCAAGGAAGGGGAGCGCGTCAAGGCAGGCCAGGACCTCGTCAAGCTCGACACCGCGATCCTCGATGCCGAACTCAAGCAGGCGCAAGCCGATCTGAGCCTCGCTCGGGATACCCATGAGCGGCTGCGGGCGCTGGTGCAGCGCGGCTCGGGCACGCAGGTCGCGCTCGACGAAGCCGGCGCGAAGCTCGCCTCGAGCGAGGCACGCATCCAGCTCGCCAAGGCCAAGCTGGCGCAGTCGACCATCGTGGCGCCGTTCAGCGGCGTCGTCGGCCTGCGCTCGGTCGGGGTCGGCGATTACGTCTCTGTCGGCAAGCCCTTGATCACGCTGACCAGCATCGACCCGATCAAGATCGATTTCCGCGTGCCCGAGATCTATCTCAGCCGCCTGAAGGTGGGCCTGCCCGTGCAGATGGGCGTCGATGCGGTTCCGGACCGGAAATTCCAGGGGCAGATCTACGCGATCGACCCGGTGGTCGACGTCAACGGCCGGGCGATCCGCCTGCGCGCCAACATCCCGAATGCGGACCTCGCGCTGAAGCCTGGCCTCTTCGCCCGCCTCGCCATCACCGTCGACCAGCGCCAGAACGCGATCGTCGTGCCGGAGATGGCGGTCGTGCCGGATGCCGTCGGCAAGATCGTCTACGTCGTCGACAAGGGCAAGGCGAAGCGCGTCGCCGTCGAATTGGGCAAGCGCCTGCCGGGCAAGGTGGAGATCGTCAACGGGCTGACGCCCGGCATGCAGATCATCACCGCCGGCCAGATGCGGCTGCGCGACGGTGCCGCCATCGCGATCAAGGACAAGGTTGTCCAGACGAGCCAGCTCTAGAGCATTTCCGCGCTTCCCGCGAAATGCTCCATCTCTTTGTTTTGTCGCATATTCGTTGACGCGGACCTTCGTTTCTTCACGCAAACTGGCCTCCGCCTCACCCGGAAATGCTCTAGGACCGACGCATGAGCCTCTTCGAACTCTTCGTCCGCCGGCCCGTTCTCTCGACGGTGCTGAGCCTGTTGGTGATCCTGATCGGCATCGTGTCCTACGGCCGGCTGACGATCCGCGAATACCCGAATATCGACGAGCCTGTCGTCTCGGTTCGCACCGATTATCGTGGCGCCTCGGCCGAGATCATCGAGACCCAGGTCACGCAGATCCTGGAGAATTCGATCGCGGGCATCGAAGGCATCGAGATCATCTCCTCGACCAGCCGCCAGGAGCGCAGCTTCATCCAGGTGCGCTTCCGGCCGGATGTCGATCCCGACGTCGCGGCGTCCGACGTGCGCGACCGCGTCAGCCGCGTGCGCAGCCGCATCCCGGACGAGATCGACGAGCCTGTCATCGCCAAGGTCGAGGCCGATGCGCAGCCGATCCTTTATCTCTCGCTGACCAGCTCGCGGCACGGGCCGCTCGAACTCACCGATTTCGCCGACCGTTTCATCTCGGACCGCGTCCAGAACGTGACCGGCGTGGCGGAGGTGCGCATTCTCGGCCAGCGCCAATATGCGATGCGCATCTGGCTCGACCGCGCCCGCATGTCGGCCTACGACATCTCCGTCCAGCAGATCGAGGCGGCCGTCCGGGCGCAGAACATCGAGATTCCCTCGGGGCGGATCGAGAGCAGCGACCGCGAATTCACGGTGCTCTCGCAGACCAGCATGACCACGCCGGCGGAATTCCGCGAGATCGTGGTCAAGGATGCCAATGGTTTCTCCGTCAAGCTGAAGGATGTCGCCAAGGTCGAGCTGGGCGCGCGCGAGGAGCGCAACGCCGCCTGGTTCAAGGGCACGCCGTCGGTGACGATTGGTATCGTCAAGCAGGCGACGGCCAACCCGCTCGACGTCTCGGCCGGCATCGAGGAGGCGCTGCCGGGCATCATCGAGGACCTGCCGCAGGGCATGTCGATCGGCAAGTCCTACGACACCTCGGTCTTCATCGACCGCTCGATCAAGGCGGTCTACCAGACGATCGTCGAGGCGATCGTGCTGGTGGTTCTGATCATCTTCATCTTCCTGCGCTCGGTCCGCGCGACCCTGATCCCGCTGGTGACGATCCCGGTCTCGCTGATCGGTTCCTTCGCGCTGATGTATGCGCTCGGCTTCACCGTGAACACGCTGACGCTGCTCTCGATGGTGCTTGCCATCGGCCTCGTCGTCGACGACGCCATCGTGGTGCTGGAGAATGTGCACCGCCATATCGAGGACGGCATGAAGCCGACCCCGGCGGCGATCCGCGGCATCAACGAGATCGCCTTCGCCGTGGTGGCGATGACGCTGACGCTGGTCGCGGTCTATGCGCCGATGGCCTTCTCGACAGGGCGCACCGGCAAGCTCTTCATCGAGTTCGCGCTGACGCTGGCTGGCGCGGTGCTGGTCTCCGGCTTCGTCGCGCTGACGCTGACGCCGATGATGTGCGCCAAGCTGCTGCGCCACCACGAGAACCACAACTGGCTCTACAACCTGCTGGAACGCGGCTTCGAGGGGCTGTCGCGCGGCTACAAGGCCTCGCTGCGTGCGGCCCTGTCGGTGCGCCCGCTCGTCGTGCTGCTGGCGGTCGGCGTCGCCGGCGGCGGCTATTTCTTCTTCACGCATCTGCGCTCTGAACTGGCGCCGGTCGAGGATCGCGGCACGATCACCGCCGTCGGCGTGGCGCCGGAGGGCGCGACGCTGTCCTTCACCGCAGATTACGCCCGGCAGGTCGAGGATTACTTCAAGAACATCCAGGAGGTCGAAACCTATCTCGTCATCGTCGGCTTCCCCGACGTGACGCGCGCGATCGGCTTCGCCCGCCTCAAGCCCTGGGAGCAGCGCGAGCGCAAGCAGCAGGACCTCGTCGCCGAGATCAACAAGGGGCTGTCGCAGATCCCGGGCATCCGCCTGTTCGCCACCAATCCGGCCTCGCTCGGGCAGGGCAACGCCAACAGCAAGCCGGTCGAGTTCGTGCTGCGCTCGTCGGAGCCCTATACGCAGATCAAGTCCTATGTCGACCAGCTGATGGCCGAGGTCGGCGATTCGCCGGTTCTGACCAATCTCGATACCAACCTCATCCTCGACAAGCCGCAGATCAAGGTCACGATCGACCGGCAGCGCGCCGCCGATCTCGGTGTCGGTGTCGACATCATCGGGCGCACCATGGAGACGCTGCTGGGCGGCCGGCAGGTGACGCGCTTCAACATGAACAGCAAGCAGTACGATGTCGTGCTGCAGGTCGAGGGCGCCGAGCGCAACACGCCGCAGGCGTTGCAGTCGATCTACCTGCTGGGCCGCGGCGGCGCAGTGGTGCAGCTGTCGAGCCTGGTCAAGATCGAGGAGAACGTCGCGCCGAAGGAACTCGTCCGTTTCAACCAGCTGCGCTCGGCGACGGTCACCGCGATCCCGGCACCGGGATATTCGCTCGGCGATGCGCTCAAGGTGCTGGAGGACGGCGCGGCGCGCGTTCTGCCGTCCTCGGTGCAGGTCGATTATTCCGGCCAGAGCCGTGAATTCAAGCAGTCGGGCGCCAGCATCTTCATCGTCTTCCTGCTGGCGCTGGGCTTCATCTATCTGGTGCTGGCGGCGCAGTTCGAGAGCTTTGTCGACCCGATCGTGATCATGGTCTCGGTGCCGCTCTCGCTCACCGGCGCGCTTGCGGCGCTCTACTACACCGGCGGGACGATGAACGTGTACAGCCAGATCGGCCTGATCACGCTGGTCGGCCTGATCACCAAGCACGGCATCCTGATCCTGGAATTCACCAATCAGCTCCGGGAAGAGGGCAAGGAGATGATCGACGCCCTCGTCGAGGCGGCGGAACTGCGCCTGCGGCCGATCCTGATGACCACGGGCGCGATGGTGCTCGGCGCCGTGCCGCTTGCCATCGCCCATGGCGCCGGTGCGGAAAGCCGCTCGCAGATCGGCTGGGTCATCGTCGGCGGCATGACCTTCGGCACGTTGCTGACGCTCTTCGTGGTGCCGGTCGCCTATAGCTACCTCGCCCGCAAGGTGCATGGCTCGCGCCACGCCCCGCATGAGGAGGGGCATGGAGCGCATCCGGCGCCGGCGGAGTAAGGATTACCCGCTGTCATCCCGCGCGAGCCGTGCGGGATGACGCCGCGGGAAGTGCTACTGCAGCCTCACCGAGACGCTCTCGCTCGCTCCGGTCGCATCGATCACCGAAATCCGCATGAAGCCCTTGCCCGGCGGCTGCCATTGCGTCTCGCGGCGGCGCTGCGGCTCGGTCACCGGCGTGCCGTCGACCAGCCAGGTATAGGGCGGCGAGCCGCCGGCGGCCTTGAGGTTGAGCCGGCCATTGCCGTCGAGCGCGGCGGCGGAGAGATCGATGCGGGCGCCGTCCGGCGGGAAGGCGAGCTTCAGCGTTGGCGTCATCATCGCGGTCACGGTCTTGGGCACGTCCTGCCGGAGGTGCCGGAGCGGCGGCGGCAGATGGCTCGTGCTGGCGACGATCGCGTCAGCCGGCTGCGGGAAGGGGCGCGGGTCGATGCCGAGCCGGGCGAAGGCGTCGAACAGGATCGGTGCCGCCACTGCCCGCCCGACGAGGCCGGGCACGGCGCCGTTATCGGCACGGCCGACCCAGACGCCGATCGTATGCTTGCGGTCGAAGCCGACGGCCCAGGCGTCGCGATAGCCATAGGAGGTGCCGGTCTTGTAGGCGATGCGGCCGGGCACGGCATTGAGCGGCGGCGGCGCCCCTAGCAAGGTATCGGCGACATACCAGGCGGCGACGGGTTCGACGAGGCGCGGGGCCGGGCCTGACGGCGTCGCCTCCTGCCGGAACCGCAGCGGCAGCATCTCGCCGCCGCGGGCCAGCCCGACATAGGCGCGGGTCAGATCCTGAAGCGTTATGCCGACGCCACCGAGGCCGACCGCAAGGCCGGGCGCGGCGCTATCCCTGGGCATGGCGATACTGATGCCGGCATCGCGGAGGCGCGACAGGAAGCGCTGGGGGCCGACTGCCGAGAGCAGCTCGACCGCAGGCACGTTGAGCGAGAACTGCAGGGCCTTGCGGGCGCTGACCATGCCCTGGAAGGTCATGTCGAAATTCTCGGGGATATAGATGCCGTAGCGGGCCGGCCGGTCCTCCAGCATCGTCTCGGGATGAGCGATGCCGCTGTCGAAGGCGAGCGCATAGATAAAGGGCTTCAGCGCCGAACCGGGCGAGCGCAGCGCCCGCGTCAGGTCGAGCGAGCCGGCGCGCTCCGCCGCGAAATAATCGACGCCGCCGACCGAGGCGCGGATCTCGCCGGTCTCGTTGTCGACGGCGAGGATCGCAATCGACACCTGGGGATTGAGGCCCAGGCTGCGCTCGCGGGCGAGCCCTTCGAGCGCGGTCTGCAAGCGCGCATCGAGCGAGAGCTTCTGGACGCGCTCAGCCGGCGCTTCCGCCACCGCCTGCTCGGCGACATGGGGGCTCAGGTTCGGGAAGGGGCGCCGTGCGGTCGGGATCGGCTCGTTGCGGGCGGCGGCGACCTCGTCTGATGTGGCCAGGCCCGCCTGCTCGACCCGTTCCAGCACGCGTTCGCGCGCCTTGCGGGCGGCCTCGACGAAGCGGTCCGGCCGGCGCGTCTCGGGGGATTGGGGGAGGGCGACGAGCAGGGCGGCCTCGGCGGTTGAGAGCCGCTTCGGCTCCTTGCCGAAATAGGCGAAGCTCGCGGCGCGCACGCCTTCGAGATTGCCGCCGAAGGGGGCGAGCGTCAGGTAGAGATCGAGAATGCGGGCCTTGTCGAAGCGCCGTTCCAGTTCGATCGCGCGCACGGCCTGCCGGAGCTTGGCGGCGAGCGTGCGCTCCTTGCGCGGCTCAAGCAGGCGGGCGACCTGCATGGTCAGCGTCGAGCCGCCGGAGACGACGCGGCCGTTCATCAGCATCTGGCCGGCGGCGCGGAGCATGCTCAACGGGTCGATGCCGCGATGATCGTCGAAGCGCTTGTCCTCGAAGGCCTTGAGCATGGCGAGATAGCGCGGATCGACATCGTCGCCGGTGACGGGGAGTTTCCAGCGGCCGTCGGCGGTAAGGAAGGGACGCAGCAGCCTGCCCTCGCGATCGAGCACCACGGTCGAGCGATCGGCCGCGGCGGAAAGATCGAGCGGGGGGAGGGAGCGGGCGTTGAGGATGAGAGCTGCGGTTGCGGCGATGGCCGAGATCGCCAGAACTCCGGCCGCGATCTTCAGCTTGCGAAAACGGCCAGGGCGCGCCGTCATGCTCGGGCTTGACCCGAGCATCTCCTGATCGAGATTCTCGGGTCTGCGCTGCGCTTCGCCCGAGAATGACGGCCCTGTTTGCCCGTTTTCGCCCATCTTACCGTGCCGAAGTGATCTCCACCGCGCCGAAGCCGGTGCGGCCGAAGCGGTCGGGCCGGTACATGTCCTCGATCACGGCGGCAGGCGAGACGTAGCGCCCGGGCGAGACCGCCCGGGCGATATAGGCGACGGTGTAGGAGAGCTTGTCGTTCTTCGAGCCCGAGCGCTCGAAGGCAGCGACATAGCGGTCGTCGCGCGACTCGGTATGAACCGGCGAAACCTCCTGCTTCAACCAATCGAGGCCTGCGACCGAGGCGCCCTCCGTCAGGTTGGCGTTCTCGATCTCAAGCCCGGCCGGGACCGGGTCGACCAGCAGCAGCCGGCCATAGCGCGGTGTGGCCTCCGTCACCGTCAGCGCCACGACATAGCGCTCGTTCTGGCGCAGGCGCGCCGGATCGGCCTTCTCGCCCTTCATCGTGTAGATCACGCGCTCCAGGCCGAAGCCCTGGTTCAGGGCCGGCTCCGGTGCGGTCGGGATGCCCGCTACGGTGATGACCGCCTGGGCATTGCCGGCGCCGGGATTGGCGATGGTCAGCGACTTTGCCTCCAGCGCCTCGGCCGAGAGCGTGCGGTAGAGCGCTCCTTTGCGCGCCGTGCCGTCGACGGTCAGCGTCATGCCCTCGGCATCCTTGGCCATGGCCTGCGCCGCCAGCACCATCCACATCTGCTCCTGCGTCGAGGTGTAGCTGTAGCGGGCGTTGTTGCGGGTGGCGTCGAGGATCGAGACGGCGCGGCTGATGTCGGCGCGTTCGCCATTGGCCTCCGCGATCAGGGCGAGCACGCCGGCGCCATCACGCAGGCGCGAGCCGTAATCCGGCCGCGAGAGGCCGTCATCGCTCGCCTGTTGGAGCAGGCCGAGCGCACTGCCGAAGGCGGCACGGCCGCGGCCGCGATCGCCCAGCGCCGAGAGCGCGGCGCCGATCTGGGCGCGGGCGAGCGGCGTCGCGAAATCGCCGAGCTTGTTGTCGGCGAGGTAGCGCAGGTCGCCCATCACCGGCCGGCCGTTGCGGGCGAGCACATAGAGCGCATAGGCGATGCCGGCCGCCTCCTCCTTGTTGATCTCGCCGGTGTTGACGACCTGGTTGCGCAGGCGGTCGAGCGCGAGGTTGAAGGCGATCTGCGGCACCGCGAACTGCTTCTCGCGGGCCCGCGTCAGGAAGTCCGCGACGAAGGCGTCGAGCCAGAGATCCTCGCCGCCGACGCCCCAGAGGCCGAAGGAGCCGTTGCCGCCCTGCCGGGCCAGCACGCGCTCGATCGCGTTGACGACGCGCTCGTCGGCCTTGTCGTCCAAAGCGAGCTGTTCCATCGAAGCGAGCTGGTTGACCGCCAGCAGCGGCAAGGCGCGCGAGACAGTCTGCTCGGTGCAGCCATAGGGGTAACGATCGAGCGCCTTGAGCAGGGCAGGCACATCGAGCGAGCCGAAGGGCGAGACCGTCACAGAGACCTGCCCGGAATTCGGCACGAGATCGGCCAGCAGGTCGGAGGAGACGGTGATCGCCCCGCCATTGCCGGGAATGGCGCGGACGATGCGGCGCGCGATCGTCGCGGCCGAGGGCTGCACGCGCACGGCGAGGTTCTGCACCGTACTGAGCCCGTTCGGGCCGGAGACGCGGACATCGAACTCGGCGCGGCCGAGGCCGGCAGCGGTGACGGGGATCGTCATCTGCGTCTTGGCACCGGCGCCGAGCTGCATCGTGCGGCGGGTGGCGTCGGCGGCGACCAGCACGGGGCCCTTGACGTCGAGATCGACGGTATAGGCGCCGGCCGGCCCCTCGACATTGTCGACCTGAAGGTGGAAGCGCGACTGGTCGCCGATGGCGAGGAAGCGCGGCAGCGTCGCCTGGGCGACGATCTGGTCGCGCACGATCACGTCGGCGCTGGCCTGGCCGGTGCGCCCGGCCGACCAGGCGACACCCATGACGCGCACCGAGCCGTTGAAAGCCGGCATGTCGAAATCGATCTTCGCCGTGCCGTCTGGCCCGACCTTGACCACGCCGGAATAGCGGGCGAGCGGCTCCTGCGTCGGCTTCTCGCCGTCCATCTGGGGCGCGGCGTCGCCGCCGGTGCGGATCGCGCCGCGGGTGCCCTGCATGCCGTCGATCAGCAGCCCGTAGAGGTCGCGCAATTCGTGCCCGAGCTGGCGCTGGCCGAAGAAGAACCGGCTCGGGTCCGGGCTCTCGTAGCGGGTGAGGTTGAGGATGCCGATATCGACGGCGGCGAGCGTGACATAGGCCTCCTCGCCGGCCTGCATGCCGGTGACCTTGACCGGCAGCGACAGCGTCGTGAGCGGACGCACCAGCTTCGGCGCGCCGAGATCGAGCGCAAGCGTGCGCGTCTCCTTGCCGATCTGGAACCAGGACAGGCCAATGGCGCGGCCGGGCAGGCGCTTGGCGGTGGCGTCCATCGGGCGATGGGCGAGCACGACGAGGTAGGCGCTGGCGCCCCATTCGGCCTTCACCGGAATGCTGGCCGAGGTGCCGCCCTCGGTGATGTCGATGGTGCGGATATCCGCGACCTTGTCGGTGACGACGGCGAGCGTCGCCTTGCCGGCGAAGCGCGGCGAGAGGCGGACCTGCAGGCTCTCGCCATCGGCGTAAGATGCCTTGTCCAAGGCGACATCGAGCACATCCGGCGTATCGGCGGTCTTGTCGCTCTCGTAGCCGACGCTGAAGGAGACCGAGGTCTCGGCCGCCTCAACGCCGTCCGAGGTCACGTCGAGCCTGTAATTGCCCCATTCGACGGGCGCGGCGATCTTGGCCCCAGTGACTTCCGCCACCGCGATCTCGCCATCGGCGACGCGGCGGGTGGTCTTCACGCCCTCGTAGTTCCAGCGGCCGTCCTGGAAGAACCACTGATAGTTGCGGCGCACCTTGGACAGTACCCATTTCACGCCGGGCCGGGCGAGGCGCTTGCCGTCGCCGGTCGCCATGATGACTTCGAAGGTCGCGGTCTGGCCGCTGCCGAGATCGCCGTCCTTGAACAGCTTCTTCACGCCGATGGCCGCGCCCTTGGGCACGATCGGCAGGGTGAGCGAGCGGGCGATGGCGCGCCCGCCGGGCTCGCCGACGCGCACGGTCATCTCGACCTCGAGCGGGCGGTTGGTGTCGGGCTGCTGGACCGGGTTGGAGATCACCGCCTTGCCGGCAGCGTCGGTCGTGGCGCTCTCCTCGAACTCGCTCTGGACCGGCTCGAATTCCTCGTCGGTGAGGCCGACCTGATAGTCCTTGAAGCCGGGAATGGCGCTGGCCTCGGCGGCGCGGATCGTCATCGCGCCGGTGACGTCGAGCTCGGAGCCCGGAGCGCCGTAGAGATAGCGGGCGGTGACATCGAGCTCTGCCGGCTCGCCGGCCTGAAGCAGCGGTGTCTTCGGTGCAAGTGTCAGCTCCAGCCGTTCGGGCACGTAGTCCTCGACGAGGAAGGAGGTCTCGCCGATCGCCTGGCCCTTCGGGTCGGAATAGGCGAGGACGCGCCAGGTGCCGGTCGCGGCGCCCGAGACGAGCTGGATCGAGTGGGCCCGCCCGCCCGCGCCCTGGTCCTCGACCTGGCGGCGGCGATATTCAACGCCGTCCGGGCGCTTGACGACGATGGTCAGGGGCAGGCCGGTGACCGCGGCGCCCTTGGCGTCACGCAGCAGCGAGGTCAGGTAGACCGTCTCGCCGGAGCGATAGACGCCGCGTTCGGTGTAGAGGAAGGCGTCGAGCCCGGTGGGCGCGACGCGGCCCTTCACGCCGCGATCGGAGAGGTCGAAGGCGGTCTGCTTGAGATCGAGGAAACCGTAATCCTCGGCGAGCGAGGCGGTGACGAGGCCGGGCGCATTGCCGCCCTGGCCCTTGCCCAATCCAGCATCGAAGCGGGCATAGCCGTTGCCGTCGGTCTTCGCTGTGCCGAGCACCTCGTTGTTGCGGGCGATCAGGTTCAAGGTCGCATTGGCGATCGGCTTGGCATCGGCCAGCGAGCGGGCGAGCACATGCACGCCGTCGGGGCCGGTGAAGGAGGTCAGGCCGAGATCGGAGACGACGAACCACTGCGTCGCCCGCGTCGAGCCGTCGTCGTAGTCGCCGTCATCGCCGGAGGACTGCGTCTGGGAGGGGCCGCCCGAGGGCTTGGCGAACATCACATAGACGCCGGGCTTGAGGCTGCCGACCGCTTCCGTCACCGGGAAGGCGGTGATCACGTCCTGATTGAGCTCGGACTTCACATCCATCGTGCCGGTCCAGACGCTCTGGCCCTTGTCGCTGGAAATCTGCCTGGCGGAATAGGAGCCGAGCTGGCCGAGAAAGTCCTCGGAATGGACCGAATTGATCAGGTTGCGGTCGCCGATCCGCATGACCTCGAGGTCGAGCTTGCCTGAGTTGACCGAGACGACCGGAATGCCCTGCTGGCCGGTGCGCGGCAGCACGTAATTCTTGCCGGTGAAGCGCACGGAGGGCGTGCGGTCGCGGACATAGATCTCGTAATCGGCCGATTTCAGCAGGGTCTCGTCGGGGAGGGCGGAGGGCACGCCCTGGCGGATGACGACGGCATAGCGCTCGCCATGCCTGAGGCCGTCGACGCAGATCTGGCGGCCCTCGGCGCTGACGGCGAAATCGCCCTTGCCGCCCGAAATCGCGACATAGGGCGCGAAATCGACGCGGCCGCGCGCCAAAGCTTCCGAGAATTCGAAACAGGCGCGCGGGCTCGCGGCATCGGAATCGGTCTTGTTGGAAATCAGGCGGAAGCCGCGCTTTTCGCGCAGGCTCTCATAGGAACTCTGCAGCGCGGCATTGGCGGCGAGGTCGAGGCTGAGCCGATAGGCCGTCAGCGCCGGGCGCCACAACTGGTTCTTCTCGAACGTGCCGGCGAGCACGCCGAGCGAAGCCGCCTCGTCATTGCGGGTGGTCGAGCGCTGATAGGCGAGATAGGCGGACGCGATGGCGCGCTCACGCAGTTCCCAGCGCTCGCGATAATCGCGCGGCTCGATGGCGTTGGCGGCGCGCGCCATCAGGCGCCAGCCGGCGGCATTGGCGGAATCGGCAACGATCGCGGCATTCGCCTGGGGCAGGGCGGCGCGGGCATCGCCGCGGCCGAGCGCGATCTCGCCGGCGCGGATAGCGTCCGCGGCGGAGCGATTGCCGGTCGCGACCTCGCGCTTCAATCGTTCTTCCAGGCGCTGCCCGTCGGCCAGCAGGTCGTTGCGGACATAGGCCTTCTGGGCGAAGGCGG
Organism: Allobosea sp. AK1; assembly: GCF_006714945.1. NCBI lineage: Bacteria > Pseudomonadati > Pseudomonadota > Alphaproteobacteria > Hyphomicrobiales > Alloboseaceae > Allobosea > Allobosea sp. AK1. The sequence continues at coordinate 1,827,833 of NZ_VFMG01000001.1, read as the reverse complement.
GAACCGCAGCCAAGGTGAGCGAGAGGGCGAGCGCGAGACGGGAAAAAAGGGTCATCGTCGGTCCTCTTCGTCGATCGGCCCGGCCAGGATCGCCGGAAATGGCTTCAGGCCGATGACGGTGTGACGGGGCCGGCAGGCTACCACCGTGCCGCGCGCGTTCAAGTCATGCGAATGCAGGTCGTGTGGAGGCGGGCGCTGCCGCTACGGGAATCGCTTCGCCATGGTTGCGGCGCGGCGCGTTCTGACGCTCAATGCAGCCGCTTCGCCCGCCCTTGAGGACGAGACCCATGCCGCCCGCCCCTTTCCTCCACCCGCGAATCACATTGGCCCGCAGCGCCGCTCTGGCGCTGGCGCTGCTGTCGGCGCCGCTTGCCCATGCGCAGGCTCCCGCTCCGTCGCCTCAAATGGCGGCGGCGCAGGCAGGCTTCGAGGCGCTGCCCGAAGCGGAGCGCAAGGCGATCCAGAACGACCTGATCTGGGCCGGCCAGTTCAACGGTGCCGTCTCCGGCTCCTATGGCCCGCTGACCTTTCGCGCGATCAATGCCTTCAAGGGGCGGCGCGGCCCGGCCGACGGGCTGCTGGCGCCGGCCGAGCGGGCGGCGCTCGCCAAGGCGGCGCAGACGGCGCGCGATGCGGCCGGCTTCAAGGTGCTCGCCGACGACAAGACCGGCGTGCAGATCGGCATACCCCAGAAGCTGCTGCCGAAGCGGGACGTGACGCCCTCGGGCGGCAGCCGCTGGCAGAGCACCGACGAGAAGGTCACGCTCGACACCTCCGCCTCGCCACCGGGCGAGGATCTCGCGGCGCTGTTCGAGAAGGCGATCGCGGTCAATCCGAACAGCCCGCGCAAGATCACCTACAAGCTGCTGCGGCCGGATTTCTTCGTCGTCACCGGCGAGACCTCCGGCGGGCGGTTCTATCGCCGGCTCTCGGCCGGGCCACAGGGCCTGCGCGGCTTCTCGATCGGCTATGACAAGGCGCTGGCGCCGACCGTCGACAAGCTGGTCATCGCGATCGCCGCGAGCTTCGAGCCCTTCCCGACCGGGGCGGTTCCAGCCCAGCCCTCGGCCGTCGCCGGTACGACTGCCAACCCGTCCTCGGGATTGTCGTCGTTGTTCGCACCGGCGACCCGCAGCAACGAGCGCTATGGCGTCGCGCTCGCGCTCAACGAGCGGATGGCGCTGAGCGCGGCGGCGGCGGTCGATGGCTGCCGAACCTTACGTATCGGCACCCGCAACGCGAAGCTGCGGATCAAGGACGATGCCAGCGGGCTTGTGCTGCTCGATCTGGAAGGCGCTGGTGCGACGAAGCCGCCGGGCCTGCGCAGCGAGGCGGTGGGTGCCTCCGAGGCGCTGGTGCTGGTCGCCTTCGGCAGCGATGCCGGCAAGCGCGCCGCCGTCGCATTGCCCGGACAGAGCGCGCAGGCCGGTGGCAAGCCGATGCTCAAGGCGCCGCTCCAGCCCGGACAGGCGGGCGCGCCGGCCTTCGACCGGCAGGGGCGGCTGGTCGGGATCGTCACCGACAATCCCTCCGACAAGATCCTGATCGCCGGCGTCGCGCCGCAGCGCAGCTACGGGTTCGCCGACGGGGCAGCGATCCAGGCGATGCTCGGCAAGGCCAGCGTGTCGTTGCCAGCGGCGGCGGCCGGTGCGGAACTCAGCACGGGGGCGGTGGTCGAGCGGGTTTCCGGCGCGGTCCAGCCCATCACCTGCGGACTGTAGCCTCGGCCAAAATGAAAGGTTGTCACTGGCCACGCGATCGGCTCAGATGACGCCCGTCAGATCAAGGGAGCCCCGTCGCGGACGAGGAGCGCCCAGGCACTAAATCGATTTAGCGGAGGAGACTGGGGAATGACCGATTTCATCGACAGACGAACTGTGCTCAAGGGCGCGGCCGCGGCCGGCGCGGCGAGCCTGATTGCAGCGCCGGCCATCGCGCAGGCGAATTATCCCTCGCGGCCGATCACCATGGTCTGCCCGTGGGGCGCCGGCGGCGGCACGGACGCCACCGCGCGCATCGTCGCGCAGCTCCTGGAAAAGGACCTCGGCCAGCCGGTCAACGTCGTCAACCGCACGGGCGGTTCCGGCGTGGTCGGCCATTCGGCCATCGCGACGGCGGCGCCCGACGGCTACAATATCGGCATGCTGACGGTCGAGATCGCCATGATGCACCATCAGGGCCTGACCGAGCTGAAATCAACGAGCTACACCGCGCTCGGGCTGATGAACGAGGACCCGCCGGGCGTGCAGGTCTCGACCTCCGGCCCCTACAAGGACATCAAGGGTCTGGCAGACGCGATCAAGGCGGCGCCTCCCGGCAAGCTCAAGGCGTCGGGCACCGGACAGGGTGGTATCTGGCATCTCGCCCTGATCGGCTGGCTCGTCGCCATGGGCCTGAAGCCGGATCATGTCGCCTGGGTGCCGTCGAACGGCGCTGCGCCCGGCATGCAGGACCTGGCGGCCGGCGGCATCGACATCGTCACCTGCTCGGTGCCGGAAGCCCGCGCGATGATCGACGCCGGCAAGGCGAAGTCGCTGGCGATCATGGCAAGCGAACGCAACCCGCAGTTCAAGGACGTGCCGACGCTGAACGAGACGCTCGGCATCAACTACTCTATCGGTGCCTGGCGCGGCATCGGCGCGCCGAAGGGCCTGCCGCCCGAGATCGCGGCGAAGCTCACGGCGGCGCTGAAGAAGGCCTTCGATTCGAAGGATTACAAGGACTTCATGAACGCCCGCGGCTTCGGCATGAAGTTCGCGGACGGGCCGGGATTTGCCTCGTTCATGGCCGCAAGCGACGCCTCCATGGCCTCCGCCATGAAGGCGGCAGGCCTCGCCAAGGGCTGAGCGGCACGGAACTCGTAACGCCGGGAGCAAAAGCTCCCGGCGTTTTCGTCTCATCACTTTCGATCGTTCGAGGAGGTTGCCCCTTGCAACTATCCGACCGTATTTCCGGCTCCGCCATCGCTGCGCTGGGGGCCGTCGCGTTCTTCTACGGCTCGAAACTGCCGCCCGTTCCCGGCCAGCAGGTCGGCCCCTCGGCCTTTCCGATGGTGGTCGGCGCCGGCCTCGCCCTCTGCGGCGGGCTGATCGTCTTCGGGATCGGCCGCCATTTCGAGGAGGTCGCCGAGGCCGATGTCGTGAGCCATGCGACGCCGGAGGAACTCGCGCCGGTGCCGGCCTGGCGCAACTGGCTGGCATTGCTGCCGCCCGCATTGCTCGCCTTCTACGCGCTGGTCTCGGAAACGCTCGGCTTCCTGCCGACGACGATGATCATGGTGCTCCTCGCCAGCCTCGCCTTCGGCGCCAGGCCGAAGCTCGCGGTGCCGCTGGCGATCATCGCGCCCTTCATGATCAACCTGATCTTCCTGAAGCTGCTGCGCGTGCCGCTGCCCGGCGGCATCCTGCCCTTCCCCTGGTGAGCGAGGTCTGACGATGGACACCGTCATCAAGGCCTTCGGGCTGGTCTTCCAATTCGACGTGATGATCGCGATCGTTGCGTCCGCCTTCTACGGGCTGACGGTCGGCGCGCTGCCCGGCCTCTCGGCGACGATGGCGACGGCGCTGCTCGTGCCCGTCACCTTCTATCTGTCACCGATCGCGGCGATCGCCACCATCATCACCGCCTCGGCGATGGCGATCTTCTCCGGCGACATTCCGGGCTGCCTGCTGCGCATTCCTGGCACCCCGGCCTCGGCCGCCTATACCGACGAGGCCTATGCGATGACGCGCAAGGGCCAGGCGGAGACGGCGCTCGGCATCTGCCTGTGGTTCTCGGCGCTGGGCGGTATCGCCGGCACGCTCTCGCTGATGCTGATCGCGCCGCTGCTGGCCGAGATGGCCTTGTCCTTCTCGACCTACGAGAACTTCTGGCTCGCCATGCTCGGCCTGATGTGTTCGACGCTGGTCGCCCGCTCCTCGCCGATCAAGGCGATCGCGGCGATGCTGCTCGGCCTGCTGATCACCTGCATCGGCATCGACAATCCCGGCGGCGTGCCGCGCTTCACCTTCGGCTCGACCGATCTGCTGGGGGGCATCGAGGTCATCCCGGCGCTGGTCGGCGTCTTCGCGCTGGCCGAGGTGATGCGTTCGCTGACCGAGCGCGACCCGCCGAAGATCGAGAACCGCAAGCTCGGCTCGATCCTGAAAGGACAATGGAAGCTCACCAAGGAATATCCGAAGCAGCAGACGCGCGGGAACATCGTCGGCATCATCATCGGCGTGCTGCCTGGTGCCGGCGCCGACATGGCGGCCTGGGTCAGCTATGCCATGGCCAAGCGCTTCTCGAAGACCCCGGAGAAATTCGGCACAGGCCATCCCGAAGGGCTGATCGAGGCCGGCGCCTCCAATAACGCCTCGCTTGCCTCGGGCTGGGTGCCGGCGCTGCTCTTCGGCATTCCCGGCGACACGATCACCGCGATCGCCATCGGCGTGCTCTACATGAAGGGGCTGAACCCCGGGCCATCGCTGTTCACCACGCAGGCCGAGAGCATGTACGCGCTCTACATCATCTTCATCCTCGGCAATATCATCATGATCCCCTTCGGCATCATCATGATCCGGCTGGCGAGCAAGGTGGTTGGGGCGCCGCGTTCGGCGGTGATGCCGGTGATCATGATCTTCTGCGCGGTCGGCGCCTTCGCGACGGCGGGCAACAATCTGTTCGCGGTCTGGTGCGTCGCCTTCTTCGGCATATTCGGCTTCGTGATGGAGAAGAACGGCTATCCCGTCGCGGCGATGGTGCTCGGCATCGTCATGGGCACGATGGTGGAGCAGAACTTCGTGACCTCGCTGATCAAGTCGGACGGCTCCGTGCTGCCCTTCTTCGACCGGCCGGTCTCCTCGGTGCTGGCAGCGATGACCTTCGCCGCGCTGCTCTGGCCGGTCTTCTCCTGGACGCGCGACTGGCTGAAGAGCCGGCGCCGGGTGGTGGCGGCCTGAGGGCCGCCACGCCTCACTTCTTCAGGAAGGCCATGAAGGCGGCCATGGCCTCCGGCGATTTCAGGCGCTCGCCGAAATGGCGGGCCTCGGTGGCGATGGTCTCGGCGACGGCCTGGGCCGAACCGCGCTTCAACAGCATCTTGGTCAGGGCCAGCGATTCCGGCGGCAGCGCCGCCAACGCCTTGGCCTTGGCGAGGCCTGCCTCCAGCGCCGTGCCGTCCTCGGTGACGGTATTGACGAGGCCGGCCGCGGCCGCGGTCTCGGCATTGAAGGCTTCGCCCAGCATCAGCAGTTCGGCCGCTTTCTTCGAGCCCGCGACCAGCGGCAACAGGTAGCTCGACCCGCCTTCGGGGCAGAGGCCCAGCGTCACGAAAGGTAGCCGGAAGGTCGCCGAGCGCCCCGCAAAGGCGAGGTCGCAATGCAGCAGCAGCGTCGTGCCGATGCCGACGGCGAAGCCCTCGACTGCCGCGACGATCGGCTTCTTCGCCGTCGAGATCGCCTCGAGGAAGTCGATCGCGACGCGCGGGCCTTCGCCGGCGGCCGCCGCCATGGCGAAATCCTTGATGTCGTTGCCGCTGGTGAAGGTGCCGCCGGCACCTGTCAGCAGGACCGCACGGATTGCGGCATCGGCTTCGGCGGCGGCGATCGCTGCGATCAAGCCGGCATAGCTCGCGCGGTCGAGCGCGTTCTTGCGGTCCGGCCGGTTCATCGTGACCTGCAGCACGCCGGCCGCGACGGTTTCGCTCAGCACTTCGCTCATCGGTCCGCTCCTCTTCTCCTGCCCGGATGACATGGGCTTTCGCCAGGGGTCAAGCGAGGCTGGATGCGCCTTTCGTCGTCGTCTGGCGCTTGACATCGCGCGGTCCGGATTCTCCCTTGCCCGCCCAGACGCCTTCGCTGCCTTGGCTTGCGAGTCGGGCGCGGGACGGGAAGTGCGGAGACGTCGATGACGAAGGTTCAGCTTGAGGTTCGCGGCCGGGTCGCGGTCGTCACCATCGACAATCCGCCGGTCAATGCGCTGGGTGCGGCCGTGCGCGAAGGGTTGGCGAACGCCGTCAAGGCGGCCAATGCCGATGCCGCTGTCGCCGCGATCGTGATTGCCTCCGCCGGCAAGGCTTTCATTGCCGGCGCCGATATCAGCGAGTTCGGTAAGCCGCCGGCTCCGCCCAGCCTGCCGGACGTGCTCGACGCGATGGAGGGCTCGGCGAAGCCCGTCGTCGCCGCGATCCAGGGCGTGGCGCTCGGAGGAGGGCTGGAAGTCGCGTTGGCGTGCCACGGTCGCGTCGCGCTGCCAGGCGCGAAGCTTGGCCTGCCCGAGATCAAGCTCGGGATCATCCCTGGTGCCGGCGGCACGCAGCGTCTGCCGCGCCTGATCGGGGCGGCCAAGGCCTTCCCGATGATGCTCTCTGGCGAGCCGGTCTCGGCCGGCAAGGCACTCGAATACGGTCTGCTCGATGAAGTTGTCTCCAGCGATGTTATTGCCGCTGCGATCCGGCTGGCCGAGGCGCTGGCGGCGGAGGGGCGGCGCCCGGTGACGAGCGCGGCAACCGGCGAATTGACGGAAGCGGATCGCGAGGCCTTCGAGGCCCTGGCCAGGGAGGCCTTGAAGAAGGCGGATGGCATGCCGAACGTGCCGGCACTGGTCGAGGCCGTGCGCGCGAGCTTCGCGCTGCCTTTCGCGGAGGGCGCAGCCGTCGAGCGCAAGCTCTTCCTGTCGCTCGTCGTCGACGAGCGCTCCAAGGCGCTGCGCCATGTCTTCTTCGCCGAGCGCGAGGTCGCGAAGGTGCCGGGCATCGGGCCGGAGGTGAAGCCGCGCGAGATCGCCAGCGCCGCGGTGATCGGTGCCGGCACGATGGGCGGTGGCATCGCGATGTGCTTCGCCAATGCCGGCATCCCGGTGACCCTGATCGAGACGGCCAAGGCCGCGCTCGACAATGGCCTCAACCGCATCGGCGCGATCTACGACATCTCGGTTTCGCGGGGGTCGCTGACGCCGGAGGCGAAGGCCGGGCGCATGGCTTTGATCAAGCCGGCGGTCGGGCTCGCGGCTGCGGCGGGGGCGGATATCGTGGTCGAGGCGGCCTTCGAGGAGATGGGCGTCAAGCAGCAGATCTTCGGCGAGCTCGACAAGGTCGCCAAGCCCGGCGCCATCCTCGCCAGCAACACCTCCTATCTCGACGTGCCCACCATCGCGGCGGCGACGAAGCGTCCGCAGGACGTGATCGGCATGCATTTCTTCAGCCCGGCCAATGTCATGAAGCTGCTGGAGATCGTCCGGCCGAAGGGCGCCGCCGACGATGCGATCGCGACGGCGGTCGCGCTCGGGCGCAAGCTCGCCAAGGTGCCGGTCGTGGTCGGCAACGGCTTCGGCTTTGTCGGCAACCGCATGCTGGAGCGGCGCACCCGCGCGGCCGAGCGGCTGCTGATCGCCGGCGCCCTGCCGCATGAGGTCGATGCGGCGCTGGTCGGCTTCGGCTTCAAGATGGGCCCCTTCGCGATGGCCGATCTTGCCGGCAACGATATCGGCTGGCGCTCGCGCAAGGCGCGCGGCCTGAAGGCCGCCGTGGCGGATGCGATCTGCGAGGCCGGCTGGTTCGGCCAGAAGACCGGGCGCGGCTATTACATCTATCCGCAGGGCGCGCGCGCTGGGCAGCGCTGCCCCGAGGTCGAGGCGCTGATCGCCCGCATCTCGGCCGAGCAGGGCGTGACGCGGCGTTCTTTCACGCAGGAGGAAATCCTTGCCCGCCTGCTTGATCCGATGGTGAACGAGGGCGCGCGCATTTTGGAAGAAGGCATCGCGGCGCGGCCGGGCGACATCGATATCGTCTGGATTAACGGCTATAACTGGCCGGCCTGGCGCGGCGGGCCGATGTTCTGGGCCGACAGTGTCGGGCTCGACCTCATCGTCAAGCGGCTGGAGGCGCAAGCCGCGGAGATCGGCGACAAGGCGCTGGAGCCGGCGCCGCTGCTCCGGCGGCTTGCGGCCGAGGGCAAGGGGTTTGCCAGCCTGAAGGGGTGACGCGGCGCGCCGTCATTGCGATGAGCGAAAAGCGCTCTATCCTCGCCTGATCCGATAACCTTCCGAGGAGAGCTGCTTGGCTTCGGGGCTGTTTGCGCTGCTGGACGACGTTGCCGGCATCGCCAAGATTGCGGCGTCCTCGGTCGACGATGTCGTGGCGCAGGCCGGCAAGGCCGGAGCCAAGGCCGCGGGTGTCGTCATCGACGATGCTGCGGTGACGCCGCGCTATGCCGTCGGCTTCGCGGCGGCGCGCGAGTTGCCGATCATCTGGCGGATCGCGCTGGGCTCGCTGCGCAATAAACTTCTCATCCTGCTGCCGGGCGCGCTCGTGCTGGCGCTGATCGCACCCTGGGCGATCACGCCGCTCCTGATGGCGGGTGGCGTCTTCCTCTGCTTCGAGGGTGCCGAGAAGCTCCTGGAACTGGTCATGCCGCATGGCGCCCATGGCGAGGGTAAGGCGGGCGGGGCGGCTGGCGATCCGGCGGCACTCGAACAGCAGAAGATCGCCGGCGCTGTGAAGACCGATTTCATCCTCTCCGCGGAGATTATGGCGATCACGCTCGCCGGTGTCTCGGATCAATCCTTCTGGATGAAGGCCGCGGTACTCGCCATCGTCGGCATCGGCATCACGGTTGCGGTCTATGGCGTCGTCGCGCTGATCGTGAAGGCCGACGATGTCGGCATGGCGCTCGCCGCCAACCAGCGGCCGGCAACGAGCCTGCTGGGCCTGCGCCGGCCGGGGCCGGGCGAGGCGGGCGGGCTCGATCGCGTGCTGTCCTGGCTGACGCGGCCGCTGGGGCGCGGCCTCGTCGTTGCCATGCCGCATTTCCTGAACCTGCTCGGCGTGGTCGGCACCGCTGCGATGCTCTGGGTCGGCGGCGGCATCATCATCCATGGGCTGGAAGAGTATGGCCTCGCCGGACTCGGGCATGGCGTCCACGATCTCGCGGTCGCGGCTGGGCGCACGCTGCCGGCAGCGCTGGCCGGTGCCGGCGAATGGCTCGCCGGGGCTGCGCTCGCGGCCGTGTTCGGTGTGATCGTCGGCGGCCTCGCCATCGCCGCCATGAACTGGCTGGTTGGGCCGCTCGTCAGGCTGTTCCGCAAGGACGCGGCGCCGCAGCCCGGCGCCTGACGCCGCTCAATCCAGCCAGGTGGTGAAGCTCTCGACCGGCTCGCGCTCGGGCACGAGGCGGTTGGCCGGCGCACCGGGATCGGCCTTGCCGATGGCGATGCCGCAGACCACGACCTCGTTCTCGGGAATGGCGAGTTCGCGCCGGACGATCGGGTGGAACTGCGCGAAGATCGCCTGCGGACAGGAATCGAGGCCATGGCCCTGCGCGGCGACCAGCAGGGTCTGGATGAACATGCCGAGATCGAGCCAGGAGCCGATCTCGAGATCGCGGTCGATCGTCAGCATCAGTGCGACTGGTGCATCGAAGAAGCGCAGGTTCGCCGCGGTCTGCCGCTTCATGCCCTCGGTATCGCCCTTCACGACGCCGAGCAGGCCGTAGAGGTCCCAGCCGACCTTGCGGCGGCGGGCGAGATAGGGTTCGCGGAACTGTGCGGGATAGTAGCGGTATTCCTCGACGCCGGGGCGCCCGCCGGCATCGAGCGCGGCGAGCAGTGCCGCTTCGAGACGCGCCCGGGATTGCGGGCCGATCACCCGGAGCTTCCAGGGCTGCATGTTGGTGCCGGAGGGTGCCTGCGCCGCCAGATCGATCAGGCGGCGCACGAGAGCGGGCTCGACCGGGTCGGGCAGGAAGGCGCGAACCGCGCGGCGGGCGCGGATCGCGCGTTCGACGGCGTCGATCCCGGTCATCGCTCGCTAGCCCTTTCGCGCTGCCAGGAAGGCGGCGTGCTCCTTCACCAGATCGCCGGCCAGCGCCTTGGCGATCAGGGCGCGGGTGTTGGGCAGGCCGTAGATCGCCGCGAAGGAGCCGAAGCGCGGGCCCTGATCCTCGCCGAACATCACCTGGTAGATCGCTTTCCACCAGTCGCCGGAGACGCCCGGCCGTTCCGGCGTCGCGTTCTTGGCGGTGAGGTTCTGGTAGCGCGGGATGGCGCGGGCGACGTCGAGCGCCGTGTCCTGCACCATCTCGGGCGTCGGATCGGCCGGCAGCGCGGCCAAGGCGGCGTCGAGCTTGGTGAAGGCGTCGCGCTCGACCTCGTCGGCCGGGCGGTAGCTCTTCGCCGGCTTCACGAAGTCGCGGAAGTAGGCGATCGCGTAACCGACCAGCGCATCGAGGCGCGGATGCGTCTCGGCCGACATGCCCGGCGCATAGCGCTGGAGGAAGCCCCAGAGCACGGCCTTGTCCTCGGAATTCGCGACGGCGACGAGGTTCATCAGCAGGCCGAAAGTGACCTGCGTCCGGACCGTGTTGTCCCCTTCGCCGGAAGCGATGACCTCGGGCGACGGGGGCTCGCCGGCATGGATGTGCCAGGCCGGGTTGCCCAAGCGGTTCTTCCAGTCCTGCCGCTCATAGCCGCCGAGGAACTGGAGATATTCGTCGACGGCGCGCGGGATGACGTCGAAATGGAGTTTCTTGGCCTCGCGCGGGCGCTGGAACATGTAGAGCGCCAGGCTCTCCGGCGGGCCATAGGTCAGCCAGTCCTCGATCGTCAGGCCGTTGCCCTTCGACTTCGAGATCTTCTGGCCCTGCTCGTCGAGGAAGAGCTCGTAGTTGAAGCCTTCCGGCGGGGTGCCGTCGAGCGCGCGGGCGATCTGCGAGGAGACCTTGACCGAGTCGATCAAATCCTTGCCGGCCATCTCGTAATCGACGCCGAGCGCGACCCAGCGCATTGCCCAGTCGGGCTTCCATTGCAGCTTCACATGACCGCCGGTGACCGGGGAGACGAAGTGCTCCTTCGTCTGCGGATCGGTCCAGGCGATGGTGCCGGCCTCGACATCGACCTCGTCGATCGGCACCTGCATGACGATGCGCGTCTTCGGATGGATCGGCAGGAAGGGCGAATAGGTCGCGGCCCGCTCCTCGCGCAGCGTCGGCAGCATGATCTTCATCACCGCGTCGTAGCGGGCGAGCATCTTGAGCAGCGTCGCGTCGAACTCGCCGGCACGGTAGGCGTCGGTCGAGGATTTGAACTCGTAGTCGAAGCCGAAGCTGTCGAGGAAGGCGCAGAGCCGCGCATTGTTGTGGCGGCCGAACGAGTCATGCGTGCCGAACGGGTCCGGCACCTCGGTCAGCGGCTTGCCGAGATTGGCGGCGAGCAGCTCCTTGTTCGGCACGTTGTCCGGCACCTTGCGCAGGCCGTCCATGTCGTCGGAGAAGGCGATGAGGCGCGTGGGAATCGTGTTGCCGGTCAGCACCTGGAAGGCGTGGCGGACCATCGAGGTGCGCGCGACCTCGCCGAAGGTGCCGATATGCGGCAGGCCCGAGGGGCCGTAGCCGGTTTCGAAGATCACCGATTTCTTCCCGGATTTCTCGATGCGGGCCACGAGCTTGCGCGCCTCCTCGAACGGCCAGGCGGCCGAACGCTGGGCGGCGTCAACGAGGGCTGCGTCGAAGGCGGGCATGAGGGGCGGTGTCCTCTCCTGAGGGAAAAGAGATATCGCTTATGCGAAGAAGGGCTTTCGCAGATTGCGAAGGCCGCCGTCAATGCGAGAAGGGGCTCGAAATGCGGCAAACGAGGGTGCGGCCCTCGCGCAAAGCGCCTTGCCGGCTCTGCATGAGCGTATAGGGTCTGCCTCGCCTTTTTACAGTTCGACGATGCCTTTGAAAGGATGCCGCCTTGGACCGCGACCTGCTCGACAAGCTGACCGCATGGCGACGACATCTCCACGCCCATCCGGAGCTCGGGCGCCACGAGAAGATGACCAGTGCCTTCGTGCAGGAGAAGCTGACCGAGCTCGGCGTGCCCTTCACCGCCAATGTCGGCGGCTATGGCGTGGTGGCGACGCTGACGAAGGGCTCGTCCGAGCGCACGGTGGGCCTGCGTGCCGACATGGACGCATTGCCGATCCAGGAGGTCAACGATGTCCCCTACAAGTCGAAGACACCCAATGTGATGCATGCCTGCGGGCATGACGGCCACACCACCTCTCTCCTGGGCGCTGCGGCGCTGCTCAAGGCGGACGAGGGCTGGAGCGGCACGGTGCAGTTCGTCTTCCAGCCGGCCGAAGAGGGGACGGGCGGCGCGCTCGCGATGCTGGATGACGGCGTGCTGGAGCGCTTCCCGATGGAGCGCGTCTTCGCGCTGCATAACTGGCCGGGGCTCGAAGCCGGTACGGTCGCGGTGCATCGCGGGCCGGTGATGTCCGAGCCCGGGCGCTTCAAGATCACGCTGACCGGCAAGGCGGGACACGCTGCCCTGCCCGAGCAGAGCCATGACCCGATCGTGGCGATGGGCCATCTGATCGTCGCGCTGCAGACGATCGTCTCGCGCAATGTCGATCCGATGGAATCGGCGGTGGTCTCGATCGGCCAGGTGCATGGCGGGCTCGCCTCCAACCAGATCCCGACCAATGTCTTCATCGAGGGCACCTTCCGCACCTTCGTGCCGGCCGTGCGGGACCGCCTGCTGGCGCGGCTCAACGGCATCGCGCAGAACATCGCCGCGACCTTCGAGATGACGGCCGAGGTCGAGTTCACCTATGGCGTCGCCACGATCAACACGCCGCCGGAAGAGGACATGGCCGCCGCTGCCGGAGAGGCCGCAGGGCTGATCGTCCGGCGCGACATGAAGGCCAGCACGACCGGCGAGGATTTCGCCTATTTCCTGGAGAAGCGCCCAGGTTGCTATATCTGGATGGGCAATGGCCCGGCGGTGAATGGCGGTGCCTTGCATAACGACCGCTACGACTTCAACGATGCGATCCTGCCGGCGACCTCGGGCTGGCTTGCGGCGGTTGCCAAGCAGGCACTGGCCAGCAACGCGCCCTGACGGTCAGTAAGGACTGACCGGGAAGAAGCGCAGATAGAGGCGGGCATAGGTCCCGTCATCCCAGAGCCCCTGCAGCGCGTAGTCGATGGCGCGCTTCAGGGCGGGATCGTCCTTGCGCAGCAGGAAGGCGACACCCTCGCCGAAATAGCGGCTTTCCAGATAGGGCCCGCCCGAGAAGGCGAACTCGCCGCCGCTGCCGGCGAGCGCCAGCGACAAGGCCACGCCGTCGCCGAAGACATATTCCGCCTCGCCGCTGCGCAGCGCTGCCACCGCGGCGTTGAGGTCGGTGCTTTCACGGCGCTGCACGAAGGGCATCAGCCGCTCGAGAAAAGCCTGATGGGCCGTGCCGGAGACGACCGCGACGCGCCGCCCCTGCAGGGCCGCACCGTCAAGTGCTGCCCGGGCGCTGCCGCGCGTGGTGACGAAGCGGGCGGGCGCGCGGAAATAGAGGTGGCTCGCAGCGAAGCGCTCGCGCAGGGCCGGCGTCAGGTTCATCGCGGCGGCGAGTACGTCACCCCGGCCCTCGGCGAGCGAGTCCGTGAGGGTATCGAAGCGGCGCGGCTGGATCGTGCAGGTCCAGCCCAGTTTCTCGCAGACGGCACGGGCGAGCTCGACCGAGAAGCCGGTCAGCGCCCCGTCCGGCCCGGCGAAATGGAAGGGCGGATAGTCGTCATCGGCGAGGAAGCGCACGACGCGCGGCGGGCCGGGCTCGGGCCGGTCGAGCCGGATGCGCGGGTCCCAGAGATTGGGGATGGCGATGCGCGGCGGCTCCTGCGCCAGGGCCGTGGCGACGGTGAGGAGCGAGATCGCAAGGGTGAGCGCGCGAGGCATCGGGCGCATCTGGCGCTGGATAGGAGCGCGGATCAAGGGGGGGGGCGGGAGGCCGTCATGCTCGGCCTTGACCCGAGCATCTCGTCCCGGATGAGGCTCCCGGAACCTTCTTGTCACGAGATTCTCGGGTCGAAGCTGGGCTTCACCCGAGAATGACGCTGAGGGCTTAGCCCAAGCTCGCCGCCGTCGCCTTCGCGCCCTTGTCGAGGAGCGAGGCGAGGTGAGCGGTCACCGGTTTTGTAAACCGAAGGTCGCCCGGCAGGTCGGTTCCGAAGATCGCCTCGATGCCGGTGAGCGCCTCGACCAGCGCTTTCGGATCACGCCCGGCAGTCTCCGTGTGGCGCTTGAGCTCCGCAACAAGCGGATCGCGCACGTCGATGGCGCCGCCCTTTTCGTCGGTGCCGGTGACGTAGCGCATCCAGGCGGCGACGCCGAGCGCGAGATGCTCGATTCCGGCACCGGCCTTCAGCCGCTCGCGGATCGTGCCGAGCAGGCGCTGCGGCAGCTTCTGCGAGCCGTCCATGGCGATCTGCCAGGTGCGGTGGCGGATCGCCGGGTTCTGGAAGCGGACGAGCAGGGCCTTGGCGTAGTCCGCGAGCACGACGCCCTGCGGGGCCGGCACGGTCGGGATGATCTCGGTCCAGAGGCCTTCGAGGAAGCGGGCGAGGACGGGATCACTGCTGGCCTCGGCCACCGTCTCATGCCCGGCGAGATAGCCGAGATAGGCGAGCGAGGAATGCGCCCCGTTGAGCATCCTGAGCTTCATGAACTCGAAGGGCGCGACCTCGGAGACCATCTGCGCGCCCACCTCATGCCAGTCCGGGCGGCCAGCGGCGAAGACGTCCTGGATCGCCCATTGCCGGAAGGGCTCGCCGATGACGGGGGCGGCGTCCTCGGTGCCGATCAGCCTGGCGACTTCGGCGAGGTCGGCCTCGGTCGTCGCCGGCACGATGCGGTCGACCATCGTCGCGGGGAAGGCGCCGTTGGCCTCGATCCAGGTGGCGAGCTTGTCGTCGGTGAGCGCTGCGAAGTCGCGGACGAGGCCGCGCAGCACATGGCCGTTGGAGGGAAGATTGTCGCAGCAGAGCGCGGTGAACGGGCCAAGCCCCGCATCGCGGCGCGCCTTCAGCCCGGCGACGAGGATGCCGACGGCCGAGCGCGGCGCGTTGGGATTGGCGAGGTCGTGGACGATGTCGGGATGATCGGCCTTGAGCTTGCCGGTCGCCGGGTCGTGGCAATAGCCCTTCTCGGTGACGGTGAGCGAGACGATGCGGGTCTCGGGCGCAGCGAGCTTTGCGATGAGAGCGGAGGGGTTTTCGGGTGCGACGAGGACATCGAGCACCGAGCCGATGATGCGCAATTCCGGCCCGGTCGGGGCGAGCTTGAGCAGGGTGTAGAGCCCGTCCTGCGGCTTCAGCCGGTCGCGCTGGTCGGGGCGCTGGAGGCTGGCGCCGGTGATGCCCCAGGCGCCGAAGCAGTGCTCCAGCGCGTCCTCGGTATATTCGGCGAGGTGGCCGCGGGCGAAGGCGCCGAGGCCGAGATGGACGATGCCGGGCTTGAGGGCCGAGCGGTCATAGGCCGGGCGGCGGACCGAGGCCGGCAGGCCGGCGAGAGCGGAAGCGGAGAGGCGGGTCACAGCTTGTAGGCCTCCTTGGCGAGGCGATAGGCGAGGTCATGGGCGACCTCGGCCGCCTCGTCCTCTTCGAGCCGGTGCTCGGCGACGAGCTTGGCGAGATAGGCGCAGTCGACGCGGCGCGCGACGTCGTGCCGTGCCGGGATCGAAAGATAGGCGCGGGTGTCGTCGTTGAAGCCGACGGTGTTGTAGAAGCCGGCCGTCTCGGTGGTGAGTTCGCGGAAGCGCAGCATCGCTTCCGGCGCGTCCAGGAACCACCAGCCCGGTCCGAGCCGCAGCGCCGGATAATGCCCGGCGAGCGGGGCGAGTTCGCGCGAATAGGCGGTCTCGTCCAGCGTGAAGGCGATGACCGTGAGATTGGGCTCGTTGCCGACGGCGTCGAGCAGCGGCTTCAGTGCCTCGACATAGTTGGTCTGCGTCGGAATGTCGGAGCCCATGTCGCGGCCGAAATGCTCGAACAGGGCCGCGTTGTGGTTGCGGTGCGAGCCGGGATGGATCTGGAGCACGAGCCCGTCGTCGAGGCTCATCTTCGCCATCTCGGTCAGCATCTGACCGCGGAAGAGATCGGCATCCTTGGCCGAGACCTTGCCCTTCAGGATCTTGGCGTAGAGCTTCTCGGCATCCGCATCCGAGAGATTGGCCGTGCGGGCGGTGGCGTGGCCGTGGTCGGAGGAGGTGGCGCCGCGCTCCTTGAAATAGGCGCGCCGCTTGCGATGGGCGGCGAGATAGCCGGTCCAGCTGCCGATATCCTCACCGGTCAGTTCGCCCAGTTTCTCGAGATTATCCGAAAAGCCCTCGAATTCCGGATCGACGACGCTGTCGGGGCGGTAGGCGGTGGCGACCTTGCCGCCCCAGCCGGACTCGCGGACCATGTCGTGCCAGCGGAGATCGTCGAGCGCGCCTTCGGTCGTGCTGATCGCCTCGATGTTGAAGCGCTCGAACAGGGCGCGCGGGCGCAGCTCCGGCTCTTCCAGCTTCGCGGCGATCCTGTCGTAGATCTTGTCGGCATTCTCCGGCGTCAGGCGCTCGTTGATGCCGAAGACGGTCGAGGCTGCGTGCTCGAACCAGAGCCGCGTCGGCGTGCCCCGGAACAGGTGCCAGTGATCGGCGAAGAGCTGCCAGATCTTGCGCGGATCGGTCTCGACCTCGCCACCGTCCTTTCTGTTGATGCCAAGCTGTTCGAGGCGCACGCCCTGCGAGTAGAGCATGCGGAAGATATAATGATCCGGCTTGACGAAGAGGGTCGCCGGATCGGGAAAGGCATTGTCCTCGGCATACCAGCGCGGATCGGTATGGCCATGCGGCGAGATTATCGGCAGGTCGCGGACCGTGGCGAAGAGCCGGCGCGCGATGCCGCGGGTTACCGGATCGGCGGGAAAGAGGCGATCGTCGTGCAGCAGCATGGGCATCTCCATCGGTCGCCCCGATCTCTAGAACCGGCGGCAGCGGGGGTCAATCGCCTGGTATACTAGTGCGCCAGAGGACGGCCGCTACCTGTCGGGGATTGCTTCGGAACCGGACTTGCGCTTGTCGTATCTCCCGCGCCATCCTCGCGCCGCAACGGTACCGGAGCGATGGATATGACGACGCGGCGTGAACTCCTGGCAGGGGCGGGACTGGCAGCGCTGGCGGCGCAGCTTCCCGTCGTCGCGCTGGCGCAGGCAAAGGACAGCGTGACCATCGCCCAGACGCTGGAGCCGCCGACACTTGACCCGACATCCGGCGCCGCGCAGGCGATCCGCGAGGTGACGCTGCAGAACATCTTCGAAGGGCTGGTCAAGATCGACCGGACCGGCAAGCTCCAGCCCTGCCTCGCCGAGAGCTGGCAGATCGCCGACGACAACGTCACCTATCGCTTCAAGCTGCGGCAAGGCGCGAAGTTCCACGACGATACGCCGTTCACCGCCGAGCAGGTGAAGTTCTCGTTCGAGCGCGCGGTGGCACCGGATTCCACCAACGCCCAGCGCCAGCTCTTCACGCCCATCGCCGAGATCACCACGCCGGACCCGGCGACCGTGGTGATCAAGCTGAAGCAGCCGACCGCGAATTTCCTCTTCGGCCTGGCCTGGGGCGATGCGGTGATCGTGGCGCCGGCCACGGCCGCCAACAACAAGACCAATCCGGTCGGCACCGGCCCGTTCAAATTCGTGCGCTGGAACCGCGGCGACCGGCTCGAACTCGCCCGCAACGACGGCTACTGGGGCGAGAAGCCGGCGCTGGCCAAGGCGGTCTTCCGCTTCATGTCGGACCCGCAGGCACAGGTCGCGGCGCTCCGGGCCGGCGATGTCGACGCCCATACCAATCTCTCGGCGCCGGAGGCCGTGCCGCAGCTCAAGGCCGATCCGAAGCTCAAGGTCACGATCGGCGGCACCGAGGGCGAGACGGTGCTCGCCACCAACAACGCCAAGCCGCCTTTCGACAATCTGAAGGTCCGCCAAGCCATCGCGCATGCGCTGGACCGCAAGACCATCGCGCTCGGCGTCTATGGCTTCGACGTCAACCTGATCGGCAGCCATTTCTCGCCGCTGCACCCGGCCTATGTCGACCTGACCGGCACCTATCCCTACGACCCCGCCAAGGCCAAGGCGCTGCTGGCAGAGGCCGGCTTCCCGAACGGCTTCAACTGCACGCTGAAGCTGCCGCCGCCCTCCTATGCCCGTCGCTCCGGCGAGATCGTCGCGGCGCTGCTTTCGCAGATCGGCATCAACGCGGCGATCGAGCCGCTCGAATTCCCGCAATGGCTGGAGCGCGTCTTCCGCAACAAGGATTACGACCTCAGCATCATCGCCCATACCGAGCCGCTCGACATCGATATCTACGCGCGCGACGGCTACTACTTCCAGTACAAGGACCCGGACTTCAAGGCGCTGATCGCCAAGATCGCCGTGACCCTGCCGGAGGCCGAGCGCAACGAGCTCTACAAGCAGGCGCAGCGCAAGCTGGCCCAGGATGCGGTCAACGGCTTCCTGTTCATCTTGCCCAAGATCACCGTGGCGAACGCCGCGCTGGAGGGGATGTGGACCGACTGGCCGCTGCCGGTGACGCCGCTGGCGGAATTGCGCTGGCGGTGAGGCCGCCGGCAGGCGGCAGGGCGTCATGATCGGCTATATCCTGCGCCGGCTCGTCGCGCTGGTGCTGACCTTGCTCGCGGCGGCGGTGGTGATCTTCGTCGTGCTCGAAATCCTGCCGGGCGACCCGGCGGCGGTGACGCTCGGCCTCAATGCCGCGCCCGAGGCGCTGACCGCGCTTCGGGCCGAGATGGGGCTCGACAAGCCGGCGGCGCTGCGCTTCTTCATCTGGCTGGGCGGGCTCGTCACGGGCGATCTCGGCCAGAGCTACACCTATCGCGTGCCGGTGCTGCAGCTCATCACCGAGCGCATGGCGGTGACCTTGCCGCTTGCGCTGATGGCGATCGCGTTAGCAACGGCGATCGGCATTCCGCTCGGCATGCTCGCGGCCTCGCGCCATGGCCGGCTGGCCGATGCCGGGGTGATGGCCTTCGCGCAGGCCGGGCTCGCCATCCCGAATTTCTGGTTTGGTCTGCTGCTCGTGCTCGTCTTCGCGGTCGGGCTCGGCTGGCTGCCGGCCGGCGGCTTTCCGGGCTGGCAGGCGGGGATCGGCGTCTCGCTGAAGGCGCTGCTGATGCCGGCCCTTGCGCTCGCCCTGCCGCAGGCCGCGATCATCGCGCGGGTGACGCGGTCCTCGATGCTCGATACGCTGCAGGAGGATTTCGTCCGGACCGCCCGCGCCAAGGGGTTGAGCGAGGGCACGACGATGCGCCGGCATGCGCTGCGCAACGCGCTGATCCCGGTCGTCACCATCCTCGGCCTTCAGTTCTCCGTGCTGATCGCAGGCGCCATCATCATCGAGAACGTCTTCGCCCTGCCGGGGCTGGGGCGGCTCGTCTTCCAGGCCATCGCCCAGCACGATCTCATCGTGGTCAAGGACCTCGTCATGCTCTTCGCCGGGCTGGCGATCCTGATCAATTTCGCGGTCGAACTGCTCTATGGGCTGATCGATCCCCGCCTGAGGCAGTCATGAGCGCGGCTGAGGACAAGGTGCTCGGCGGCAAGCGGCACTGGTGGCTCGCGCCTTCCTTCGTGATCGGCGCTGTGCTGGCCATGCTCGTCGTCGCGGCGGCTCTCGTTTCCTATGTCTGGACGCCCTATCAGCCGACGCAGATGATGATCCTGAACCGCCTGAAGGGGCCGTCGGCGGCAAACTGGTTCGGCACCGACCAGTTCGGCCGCGATGTCTTCTCGATGATCATGGTCGGTGCGCGCAATTCGCTGGCGGTGGGCCTGGGTGCGGTCGGCATCGGCATGGTCGTCGGGACGGCGCTGGGGCTCGCGGCCTCGGTCCGGCGCGACGGCATTCTCGACCATGCGATCATGCGCACGGCCGATTTCACCCATGCCTTCCCGGCCGTGCTGACCGCGATCATGATGACCGCGATCGCAGGGCCGGGCATGCTCAACGCGGTCGTCGCCATCGCCGTGCTGAACCTGCCCTATTTTGCCCGGCTCGCGCGCGGCGCGGCCCTGCAGGTCTGGGCGCAGGACTTCATCCAGGCGGCGCGGGCGGCTGGGCTCAATAACCGGCAGATCACGCTACGCCATGTCCTGCCCAATATCGCCGGCATCCTGGTGGTGCAGGCGACGATCCAGTTTGCGCTCGCGGTGCTGGCCGAGGCCGGCTTGTCCTATCTCGGGCTCGGCACGCAGCCGCCGAACCCGTCCTGGGGGCGGATGCTCAACGAGGCGCAGACCTTCATGGCGGCGCAGCCCTGGCTTGCGATCTTCCCGGGTGCCGCGATTGCGCTGACCGTGCTGGGCTTCAACCTGCTGGGCGACGGCCTGCGCGACGCAGTCGATCCACGCCTGCGGCGCGCCCGGTAAGGCCGTCAGAACAGAGCGGTCGGCGCGAACTGGGCCAGCGCCATCAACGCGATGCCGGCGAGGCCGAGTAGGCCGCCGGTGGCGGCGAGCAGCCCGACGCCGGTGATGATCGCGGCGGACGAGATGACGATCGCGATCTGGATCAGGCCTGACGCGATGTCGAACTTGTCGTCGCGGGCTGCGGCAATGTCGCGCTGGGCTTCGGCCGCCTTGGCACGGGCGGCGAGCTCCTTGCGGCCCTCGTTGGTCTCGGGCTCGGAATCGTAGCGCGCGACGGTCTGCTTCCAACTCTCGATGCGCTTGGTCAGGCGCTGCCGGGCGGCCTCGTCGGTGACGCCGGCAAGCTCGACCTCCAGCGCCTCGGTCGCGGTGCGCACCGTCGTGCCGCGGATCGTCTTGGCCTGGAAGAAGGCCCAGAGATTGGAGGCCTCGATATTCTTGGCGACGGCCTCCTGCTCGGCATTCTTGCCGCCGATCTCTGAGAAGGCGAGCGTCAGCGCCAGCAGCGCGATCAGCAGGGCGATGCGCTTGTTGCCGCCCTCGGGCGTTTCGATGGAACCGGACACGAATCACCTCGTAGGGCCATGGTGGCGGCGCTGTTTAAGGCTTTCCGTTTGGGCAGCAAGAGGGCGATGCGGGTCTAGCGCCCGGCTCGTGGATGGGCGGCGTCATAGGCCGCCATCAGGCGGGTGGAATCGATGCGGGTATAGATCTGTGTCGTGGAGAGCGAGGCGTGGCCGAGCAGTTCCTGGATGGCGCGGAGATCGCCGCCCCGGCCGAGCAGATGCGTCGCGAAGGAATGGCGCAGGGAGTGCGGCGTTGCCGAGGAGGGCAGGCCGAGTGCGCCGCGCAAGCCCTCGACCGCAAGCTGGATGATGCGGGGCGAGAGCGGGCCGCCCTTGGCGCCGACGAAGAGGGGCCCTTCCGGCGGCAGGTGCCAGGGGCAGAGCTTGAGATATTCGGCGATGGCCGCGACCACGACCGGCAACACTGGCACCATCCGGGTCTTGCTGCCCTTGCCGATGACGGTGAGCGTGTCGCCAGCCTGAAGCGGCGCCTGAGTGCGGGCGAGCGAGAGCGCCTCCGAGATGCGCAACCCGCTGCCATAGAGCAGGCCGAGGACGGCAGCGTCGCGAGCAAGGATCCATTGCTCGCGCTCCTCGCCGGCGCGGGTATCGGCCTGGGTGACGGCGCGGGCGGCCGAGGGCTCGAGCGGGCGCGGCAGCGACTTGCCGAGGCGTGGGCCGCGGGTCGCGGCAAAGGCAGCGGCGGTGAGCTTGCCGTTCCGCTCGCCGAAGCGGGCGAAGGAGCGCAAGGCCGCGAGTTGGCGCATCAGGGTGCGGTTGCCGACGCCGTCGCGCCGGCGCTGGCCGAGGAAAGCGCGCAGGTCGACGGGCTTGAGCGCGGCGATGTCGGAAAGCGAGGGCGCGCCACCGAGATGCTCGGTGAGGAAAGCATGGAACTGGCCGAGGTCGCGGGCATAGGCCTCCAGCGTCTTCGGCGAAAGGCGCCGCTCGGCCGAGAGGTGCGAAAGCCAGTCACGCCGGAAGGTATCGAAATCGGTCATCGTGGAAGCATGACGCTCCTGCCTTAACAGCAGCCGAATCGGTGCTAGACACTGGCGCGATGGATGAGACGGCGGACATGATCGAAGGCGGCACGGTCGACGTGCTGATCCCGCTCGGGCTCGATCAGGCCTATAGCTATGCCGTGCCGGTCGGGCTCGTGCTGAAGCCCGGCGATGTCGTGCAGGTGCCGCTCGGGCCGCGCGAGACCGTCGGCGTCGTCTGGGACGTTGGTTCCGGGCGCGGCGGCAATCTCAAGAAGGTCACCAGCAAATACGACATGCCGCCGCTCGATCCGGCGCTGCGCAAGCTCGTCGACTGGGTCGCCTGGTACACGCTCGCACCGAAAGGTTCGGTGCTGGCGCTGGCACTGCGTCGGCAACCGGACGACACGCCCGAGCGGCCGAAGCTTGGGGTGAGGCTCGCAGGTCCGCCGCCGGGGCGGATGACGCCGGCGCGGGCGCGGGCCATTGCGGCGGCCGAGGGCGGGTTGCTGATCGGGAAATCGGCGCTGGCCGAGGCGGCGTCCGTCAGCGCGGCGGTGATCGATTCCCTCGTCGATGCCGGCACCTTCATCGTCGAGCCCCTGCCGCGAGAAGCGATCGCGGCCTTGCCTGATCCCGACCATGCTAAGCCGGAACTCTCGGAAGGGCAGGCGGAGGTCGCGCAAGCACTGGTGGCGTCCGTGCAGGCGAAGGTCTTCGGTGTCTCGTTGCTCGAAGGCGTCACCGGCTCGGGCAAGACGGAAGTCTATTTCGAGGCGGTGGCGGAGGCGATCCGGCTCGGTCGCCAGAGCCTGATCCTGATGCCCGAGATCGCGCTGACCGCGCAGTTCATCGACCGGTTCGAGACCCGCTTCGGTGTCAGGCCCGGCCTGTGGCATTCGGCGGTGACGGGCCGCAAGCGGGAGCGCCTGCAGGCGGCGATCGCATCGGGCGAAGCCAAGGTCGTGGCCGGCGCGCGCTCGGCCCTGTTCCTGCCCTATAGCGATCTCGGCCTCATCGTCGTCGATGAGGAGCATGAGAGCGCCTACAAGCAGGAGGACGGCGTCTCCTATCATGCGCGCGACATGGCGGTGGTGCGGGGCCGGATCGAGAATGCACCCGTCGTGCTGGCCTCGGCGACGCCCTCGCTGGAGACCCGCGTCAATGCCGAGCGCGGACGCTATGCCCATCTCAGGCTGCCCGAGCGTTTCGGCGGGCGCGAGTTGCCGCAGCTTGGGCTGGTCGACCTGCGCCGCGACAAGCCGGAGCGGGGGCGCTGGCTCTCGGGCGCGCTGATCAAGGCGGTCGAGGCCAATCTGGAGGCCAAGGAGCAATCCCTGCTCTTCCTCAACCGGCGCGGCTATGCGCCGCTGACGCTGTGCAGGGATTGCGGCCACCGCTTCCAGTGCCCGAACTGCTCGGCCTGGCTGGTCGACCATCGCTTCCGGCGGGCGCTGGTCTGCCATCATTGCGGCCATGTCGAGCGCCGGCCGCATGAATGCCCGGCCTGCCACAAGCCCGAGAGCCTCGTCGCCTGCGGGCCGGGCGTCGAGCGGCTGGCCGAGGAGGTCGCGACGCTTTTTCCACAGGCGCGTTCGATCGTACTCTCCAGCGATTTTCCGGGCGGGACCGAGCGGCTGAAGACGGAGCTGATGGCTGTGGCGGAAGGCGAGTTCGACATCGTCATCGGCACCCAGCTCGTCGCCAAAGGCCATAATTTCCCGGGAATGACGCTGGTCGGTGTGATCGACGCCGATCTTGGCCTCACATCCGGCGATCCACGCGCGGCGGAGCGAACCTTCCAGGCCTTGCGACAGGTCACCGGGCGCGCAGGGCGGGGCGAGAAACCTGGCCGCGCCCTGCTTCAGACGCATGACCCGGAGCATCCTGTGCTCAAGGCACTGATCTCGGGCGATCCGGAGCGGTTTTATGCCGCAGAGGAGGCATCGCGGGAGGCCGCGGGCCTGCCGCCTTTCGGGCGATTGGCGGCGCTGATCGTCTCCGCCAACAACCAGGCCGAGGCCGAAAGCCATGCGCGGGCGCTGGCGCGCTGCGCCGAGGCCAATGACGGAATCATGGTGCTGGGGCCGGCGGAAGCGCCTTTGGCAGTGCTGCGCGGGCGCCATCGCATGCGCCTGATCGTCAAGACGGCGCGCGAGATCAACCTGCAGGACTATCTGCGCGGCTGGCTGAAACGGGCGCCCCGGCCCAAGGGCTCGGTCCGGGTCGCGGTGGACGTCGATCCGCAAAGCTTCCTTTGAAGAGGTGAAAGGCGCGGCAAAATCGCCGCTAATGAAGGGCAATCAGCGATTGCGCGGCCCGGAACCGCATGCTAGTGCACCGCCACATTTCGGTCGCGAAGTCGTCTTGCCGACTTCGGGCCTATGATACTCGCAGTGTCGGGAGCATACACTCCACCTTCGTCAGGAAGGTCGCCGGTGTGGTCCCTTGAAACGAGAGACGGGAAGCGTGGCTGAAGGCGGATCGCAGGGGACATTGGTGTCGGGCGTAGCTCAACGCTATGCCACCGCTCTGTTCGAGTTGGCTCAGGAGGCAGGCGCGATCGACGCCGTCGCGGCCGCTCTGGATAGCTTCAACGGTCTGCTCGCCGAGAGCGAGGACCTCCGTCGCCTGATCGAGAGCCCGGCCTTCACCGCCGAGGAGCAGGTCGCGGCGATCAAGGCCGTGCTCGAGAAGGCCGGCATCACCGGCATTGCCGCCAATTTCATCGGCCTCGTCGCCAGCAAGCGCCGCCTCTTCGCGCTGCCGGGCATGATCGCCGGCTACAAGCGTCTGGTCGCCGAGGCCAAGGGCATCGTCTCCGCCGAGGTGACGGTCGCCGAGCAGCCCACGGCCAAGCGCGTCGACGAGATCCGCGCGGCGCTGAAGGGCGTCGCCGGCAAGGATGTCGACGTCTCGATCAAGATCGACCCGGCCCTGATCGGCGGGCTCATCGTCAAGATGGGCTCCCGCATGGTCGATGCCTCGCTGAAAACCAAGCTCAATTCAATTCGTCTTGCCATGAAAGAGGTCGGCTGATGGACATCCGCCCCGCTGAAATCTCCGCCATCCTGAAGGCTCAGATCTCGAATTTCGGCTCGGAAGCTTCGGTCACCGAAGTCGGCCAGGTTCTCTCCGTCGGCGACGGCATCGCCCGCGTCTACGGCCTCGACAAGGTCCAGGCCGGTGAGATGGTCGAATTCGAGTCCGGCGTGCGCGGCATGGCGCTCAACCTCGAGAGCGACAATGTCGGCGTCGTGATCTTCGGTTCCGACCGCGAGATCAAGGAAGGTCAGACCGTCAAGCGCACCGGCGCCATCGTCGACGTTCCCGTCGGCAAGGAGCTGCTCGGCCGCGTCGTCGACGCGCTCGGCAACCCGATCGACGGCAAGGGCCCGATCAAGTCCAAGACCCGCGCCCGCGTCGACGTCAAGGCGCCCGGCATCATCCCGCGCAAGTCGGTGCATGAGCCGATGGCGACCGGCCTCAAGGCGGTCGACGCCCTGATCCCGATCGGCCGTGGCCAGCGCGAGCTGATCATCGGCGACCGCCAGACCGGCAAGACCGCCCTGGCGCTCGACACGATCCTGAACCAGAAGCCCCTCAACGTCGAAGGCGCTCCGGAGAGCCAGAAGCTCTACTGCGTCTACGTCGCCGTCGGCCAGAAGCGCTCGACCGTCGCCCAGCTCGTGAAGGTGCTCGAGGAGCGCGGCGCGATGGAGTATTCCATCGTCGTGGCGGCCACCGCCTCGGACGCCGCCCCGATGCAGTTCCTGGCGCCCTTCGCCGGCTGCGCCATGGGCGAGTTCTTCCGCGACAACGGCATGCATGCCGTCATCATCTATGACGACCTCTCCAAGCAGGCCGTCGCCTACCGCCAGATGTCGCTGCTGCTGCGCCGCCCGCCGGGCCGCGAGGCTTATCCGGGCGACGTGTTCTATCTCCACTCCCGCCTGCTCGAGCGCGCGGCGAAGATGGGTGAGGCCGCCGGCCTCGGCTCGCTGACGGCGCTGCCCGTCATCGAGACCCAGGCGAACGACGTTTCGGCCTATATCCCGACCAACGTGATCTCGATCACCGACGGCCAGATCTTCCTGGAGACGGACCTGTTCTACCAGGGCATCCGCCCGGCCGTGAACGTTGGTCTCTCGGTGTCGCGCGTCGGTTCGTCGGCGCAGACCAAGGCCACCAAGAAGGTTGCCGGCAAGATCAAGGGCGAGCTCGCCCAGTATCGCGAGATGGCCGCCTTCGCCCAGTTCGGCTCGGACCTCGACGCGGTCACGCAGCGCCTGCTCAACCGCGGCGCCCGCCTGACCGAGCTCCTGAAGCAGCCGCAGTTCTCGCCGCTGAAGATGGAAGAGCAGGTCGTCGTGATCTATGCCGGCGTGAACGGCTATCTCGACGCGCTTCCGGTCAACAAGGTCCGCGCCTTCGAGGACGGCCTGCTCTCGCTGGTCCGCGGCAAGCATGCCGACATGCTGAACGAGATCGGCACGTCGAAGGACCTGTCGGACGCCAATGCCGCCAAGCTCAAGGACATCGTGACGGGTTTCGCGAAGTCCTTCGCCTGAGGACGGGCTTCCCGTCATGGTCGGCCTCATGCCGGCCATTCACGCCTTGCGGCCGATCGAGCAAGGCGGGCGGGAGTGAGGACATGGGTGCTCGGGACAAGCCCGGGCATGACGGAATGAGACGTAGATGGTCAGTTTCGACCATGACGGGGTGAGAGCGCCACATGCCTTCTTTGAAGGACCTTAGAAACCGCATCGCTTCGGTGAAGTCGACGCAGAAGATCACCAAGGCCATGCAGATGGTCGCGGCTGCCAAGCTGCGCCGCGCGCAGTCGGCTGCCGAGGCTGCGCGCCCCTATGCCGAGCGCATGGAGACGGTGCTGTCGAATCTCGCGTCGGGCGTCTCCGGTTCGAGCGCCCCGCGCCTGATCGCCGGCACGGGCTCCGACAAGGTGCATCTGCTGCTGGTTCTGACCGCCGAGCGCGGCCTGTGCGGCGCCTTCAACTCCTCGATCGCGCGTCTTGCCCGCGACAAGGCGCTGGCGCTGAAGGCCGAAGGCAAGACGGTCAAGATCATCTGCGTCGGCAAGAAGGGCTACGACATCCTGCGCCGCCAGTTCGCGGCCGAGATCATCGAGTTCATCGACCTGCGCGAGTTCAAGCAGGTCGGCTTCGCCAATGCGGAGACGATCGCCCAGAACGTGCTGGCCCGCTTCGGCAATGGCGAGTTCGACGTCGCGACGCTGTTCTTCTCGCGCTTCCGCTCGGTGATCGCCCAGATCCCGACGGCGCAGCGCATCATCCCGGCCGAGATCCCGGAAGGGACGAAGCAGACCGACGCGGTCTACGATTACGAGCCGGACGAGGGCGAGATCCTCGAGGCGCTGCTGCCGCGCAACCTCACCGTCCAGATCCTGCGCGGGCTGCTCGAGAACGCCGCGTCCGAACAGGGCGCGCGCATGTCGGCGATGGATTCCGCCACGCGCAACGCCGGCGAGATGATCAAGAAGCAGACGCAGATCTACAACCGCTCGCGCCAGGCGATGATCACCAAGGAACTGATCGAGATCATCTCCGGCGCGGAAGCGCTATAACCGCCTAATCTTTCGTCGGCGGAGCGATCCGCCGGCAGCCGCAACATCCGAATGCGCTAGTCCCGAGGTTCCACCATGGCCAAAGCCGCTACCAAGACCACCAAGACGAAGACCGCCGAGAAGCCCGCCAACACCGGCACCGGCCGCGTTACCCAGGTCATCGGCGCGGTCGTCGACGTGCAGTTCGACGGCGCCCTGCCGGAGATCCTGAACGCGCTCGAGACCGACAACCTCGGCAACCGCCTGGTCCTCGAGGTCGCCCAGCATCTCGGCGAGAACACCGTCCGTACCATCGCGATGGACGCCACCGAAGGTCTGGTCCGCGGCCAGTCCGTCACCGACACCGGCGCGCCGATCGCGGTTCCGGTCGGCGACGAGACGCTCGGCCGCATCATGAACGTCATCGGCGAGCCGGTCGACGAGGCCGGCCCGATCCTGACCACGGCCCGCCGCGGCATCCACCAGCCGGCCCCGAGCTATGCCGAGCAGGCGACGGACGCCCAGATCCTCGTCACCGGCATCAAGGTCGTCGACCTGCTGGCGCCCTACGCCAAGGGCGGCAAGGTCGGCCTGTTCGGCGGCGCCGGCGTCGGCAAGACCGTGCTGATCATGGAGTTGATCAACAACGTCGCGAAGGCCCATGGCGGCTACTCCGTGTTCGCCGGCGTCGGCGAGCGCACCCGTGAGGGCAACGATCTCTATCACGAGATGATCGAGTCCAACGTCAACAAGAACCCCAAGGAGAACAACGGTTCGACCGCTGGCTCCAAGTGCGCTCTCGTTTACGGCCAGATGAACGAGCCCCCGGGCGCCCGCATGCGCGTCGCCCTTGCCGGCCTGACCATCGCGGAAGATTTCCGCGACAAGGGCCAGGACGTGCTGTTCTTCGTCGACAACATTTTCCGCTTCACGCAGGCCGGCTCGGAAGTGTCCGCGCTGCTCGGCCGCATTCCTTCGGCGGTGGGCTATCAGCCGACGCTCGCCACCGACATGGGCAACCTGCAGGAGCGCATCACCACGACCAACAAGGGCTCGATCACCTCGGTGCAGGCGATCTACGTCCCGGCCGACGACTTGACCGACCCTGCGCCCGCGACCTCGTTCGCCCACCTTGACGCCCGTACCGTGCTGTCGCGTTCGATCGCGGAAAAGGGCATCTACCCGGCGGTCGACCCGCTCGACTCGACCTCGCGCATGCTCTCGGCCGACATCGTCGGCGAGGAGCACTACGCCGTCGCGACCGCTGTCCAGCAGACGCTGCAGCGCTACAAGTCGCTGCAGGACATCATCGCGATCCTGGGCATGGACGAGCTCTCCGAAGACGACAAGATGACGGTGGCGCGCGCCCGCAAGATCGAGCGCTTCATGTCGCAGCCCTTCTTCGTCGCGGAGGTCTTCACCGGCTCGCCCGGCAAGCTCGTCCCGCTCGAGGACACCATCAAGGGCTTCAAGGGCCTGATCGAGGGCAAGTATGACCACCTGCCGGAAGCGGCCTTCTACATGGTCGGCTCGATCGAGGAAGCCGTCGAAAAGGCGCAGCGCCTGGCCGCCGAGGCCGCGTAAGCCTCTCGCGACCGGCGTTTCCGGGCGGCTGCTGCTGCCCGGAACCATGCCGGGCATAGGTTGTTGACAGATCTGGCAAGTCCCGCGGCCGGGATGAGGTCGGAGGAAAAGACAGGCGATGGCCACCTTCAAGTTCGAACTCGTCTCGCCGGAGCGCATCCTGTTCTCGGGTGAGGTCGTCAGTGTCATCGTCCCGTCGACCGAGGGCGAGATGACCGTGCTTGCCGGGCATGCGCCGCTGGTGGCGACGCTCAAGGCTGGCATCGTCTTCGTCCAGACGACGGACCAGAACGGCAAGGAATTCTTCGTCAATGGCGGCCTCGCCGAGGTCAACCAGGAAACGATGACCATCCTGGCCGAGCAGGGCAAGTTCCTCGAGGATGTCGATAGCGCCGTGCTCGACGCCGAGATCCTGACCGCCGAGACCCGCCTCGCCGGTTCGCACAACGACGATGAGAAGAAGCGCCTGCGGGAGGCGCTGGTGCAGTTGCGCGAATTCAAGCACGTCTTCGAGCAGCGCAAGGCGGCGTGATCCGCTCTTCAGCTCTGGAATTCGGAAGGGCCGCGCAAGCGGCCCTTTTTCGTTGGCGAAATGCTCGCCGTCCTGCTCGGGCTTGACCCGAGCATTTCTGGACCAAGAGGCGCTCTATTCTGCCTGAGATTCTCGGGCCTGCGCTTCGCTCCGCCCGAGAATGACGCGCATTGTTCGCGAACGCGTCCTAGGCTCCAGCCGCTGCGAAGCCCGCAAACGCCTGCGCCACCTTCTCGTAGACCGGCCGCTTGAACGGCACGACCAGCCCGGGCATCTCGGCGAGCCGGCGCCAGCGCCATTCGCTGAATTCCGGCGGCTCGTCGCCATTGGGCTTGCCGATGTCGAACGTGCTCTCGCTGCCGGTGAAGCGGAAGGCGACCCAGCGCTGGCGCTGGCCGCGGAAGGCCACGAGCTTGTGCCAGGGGCCGTCATAGGGCGGGAAGTCGTAGCTCCACCACTCCTCGGTCACCGCGAGCAGCTCGGCCTGCGTGACGCCGGTCTCCTCCTCCAGCTCGCGACGGGCAGCGGCGACGATGTCCTCGTCGGGATCGATGCCGCCTTGCGGCATCTGCCAGTCGAAGCCGGGCAGGACGATCTCGGGTCCGGCGCTGTGCGAGCGGCCCGCGAAGACCAGCCCCTGCGCATTGAACAGGGCGATGCCGACATTGGGGCGGTAGGGGAGGTTCATGGCGCGAGCATAGGGTGAGGCCAGGCGAAGCGAAACCGGTTGCGGATCAACCGCCTGACTTGGGAACGACGCAAGCGAGCAGGCCGGGGAAGCGCTGCTCGATATCGTCGCGACGCAGGGCGTTCATCCGGCTCACGCCCTTGTTGCGGGTGCGGATCAGGCCGGCCTCGCGCAGGACGCGGAAATGATGCGAGACGCTGGATTTAGGCCGGTCGCCCTCCAGAGCCTGGCAGCTCTGCTCACCTTCCACTGCCAGCCGGCGCACGACTTCGAGCCGAAACGGATCGCTCAAGGCATGGAAGACGTCTTCGAGCGCGATCTCTTCGGAGGCGGGCAGGCGGGCGTGTCGCATGGCCGGCAGCCTATCACAGGGTTTTGAACTTGCCAAAGTTCGAAAAATATCGAACTATCGAAACACAGAAACCCACCTGCGTGGAGCCGCATCATGCCTGGCCTGTTCGATCCCTTCAGCCTGAAGGACGTCACCCTCCGCAACCGCATCATCGCCTCGCCGATGTGCCAGTACATGGCTGAGGACGGCGTCGCCAACGAATGGCACCGGGCGCATCTCGCCGGGCTCGCACGTGGTGGTACCGGCCTCGTGGTGATCGAAGCGACCGGCGTCTCGCCGGAAGGCCGGATCACGCCTGGCTGCCTCGGCCTGTGGAATGACGGGCAGGCGGAGGCGCTGGCGCCGATCGTCGCGGAGATGCGCAAGGCCGGTGCGGTCGCCGGCATCCAGATCGGCCATGCCGGGCGCAAGGCCAGCGCCAACCTGCCCTGGGAAGGCGACGACCATATCCCGGCCAATGACGCGCGCGGCTGGGAGACGATCGCGCCCTCGGCGGTCGCACAGGGCGGCGGGCTGCCGCGTGTGCCCCGTGCTATGACCACGGCCGATATCGAGCGCGTACGCAGCGATTTCGTCGCCGCGGCCGAGCGGGCCCGCGACATCGGCATCCAGTGGCTGAAGCTGCATTTCGCCCATGGCTATCTCGCGCAGAGCTTCCTCTCGACCCATGCCAACAAGCGCGAGGACGCCTATGGCGGCAGCTTCGAGAACCGCAGCCGTTTCCTGATCGAGACGCTGGCCGCCGTGCGCAAGGTCTGGCCGGAGAACCGGCCGCTCTCCGTCCGGCTCGGCGTGATCGAATATGACGGGCGCGACGAGGAGACGCTCGCCGAGGCGATCGAGCTGGTGAAACGCCTGAAGGGCGAAGGGCTCGATTTCATCGATGTCAGCGTCGGCTTCTCGACCAACGAAGCGAAGATTCCGTGGGGGCCGGCCTTCCTGGCACCCGTCGCCGAGCGGGTGCGGCGCGAGACCGGCCTGCCCGCCTCGACGAGCTGGTACATCAGCAAGCCCGAGCAGGCCGACGCGCTGGTGCGCGAGGGCAAGGTCGACCTGGTGACGCTGGGCCGGCCGCTGCTGGCCGATCCGCATTGGCCTTATGCGGCGGCGCAGGCGCTCGGTGTCGAGAACCCGGCCTGGGCGACCCTGCCGGCACCCTATGCGCATTGGCTGGCGCGCTATCGCGCCGCCTGAGGCGTTTCATTCGAAGCGAGATGCGATGAGAGAGGGGCCTTGCGGCTCCTCTTTTCATGTGTGGTGCGGCGTTGCTCGCTCGACGCGCGGGAGATGCTCGCCTCTGCGGTGATACATGAGGCCTGGGGTCGCCGATAATGCGTTTTTGCCAGGGAACTTCTTCGGTGTTGACGCCATTTCAACATCTTATGATGTCAACAAGACTGGACGCACGGATATGCCGTGCCCCAACCAGCATGGCGCCCGGAGGCCAGACATGCCGATCGCTTCGCCCTCTCGCTCCTCTGTCCTGTGCCGGCGCGGTTTCGGACAGTTGGCCGTCGGGGCCGTGGCGGCCTGTTTCGCCGGAGGCCGACTGGCCCATGCGCAGGGTAACACCGCTATCCGCTTCGCGCTGGACCGCCGGTTCGATGCGCTGACGGCGCCGTTCCTGGCGGCACAGGACAAGGGCTATTTCGGCACCGAAGGGCTCGATGTCGTGATCGAGCCGGGCAATGGCGCACGCGCCATGCTCCAGCGCCTGGCCGCCGGCACGCAGGATGCAGGCTTCGGCGATATCAACGCGCTGATCCGCTTCCGCGACGAGAACCCGAGCGCTGATCTCAAGGCGGTGATGATCATCCATGATCGGCCGGGCTACGCCGTGATCGGCCGCAAGAGCCGGGGGATCACGACCGCCCCGACGAGCCTCGAAGGCCGCAAGCTCGGCACGGCCAGCATCGATGCCAGCTTCGCGCAATGGCCGATCTTCAAGAGCCTCAACAAAATCGACGACAGCAAGATCCGGGTCGAGACCATCGGCCTGCCGGTGCGTGAGCCGATGCTGGCTTCCGGTGAGATCGATGCCCTCTTCGCCTTCGGTCCCTCGACCGCCGTCTCGTTGAAGGCGCGCGGCGTGCCCGGCGAGGATATCGTGCTGATGGACATGGCCGATCACGGCCTGCTGCTCTACGGCAGTGCGGTGATCGTTTCCGGCAAGTTCGCCGCGGCCAAGCCGGATGCCGTGCGCGGGCTCGTGCGTGCCGTCATGCGCGGCGTCCGCGATACCGTGGTCAATCCCGGCGCTGGCGCGCAATCCGTCCTGCGCCGCAACGAGAGCGCCCAGGCCGACGTGGAGCGCGACAAGCTCGCCGCCGTGATCGAGCGCAACATCCTGACCCCGTATGTCCGCGCGCATGGTCTGGGTGGGATCGACCTCGAGCGCTGGACACAGGCGCTGGACCAGCTCGTCCTGGCGGGGAGCTTCCGCGACAAGGCGCGGGCAGGCGATGCGTTTACCGACGCCTATCTGCCTCCTGCCGGCGAACGCATGTTCTGAGCGCATCATTACGCTGGGAGATGGTACGCAAGACGCGGGTGACAGCCGGGAGCGGCCTGCCTATCGTGCCGCGCCTCCCACCGGACGTTTATTTTGATCCTGCCAGACCTGACCGATTACGCTGCGTTGCGCGAGCGCTTCCACTGGCGCATTCCGGAACGCTACAACATCGCCGTCGACGTCTGCGACCGCTGGGCCGCTGCAGAGCCTGATCGTCCGGCCATCATCGAGGTGTCGCAGGACTGGCAGGTGAGTCCGGTCAGCTTCGGCTGGCTGCGCGAGCATTCCAACCGGTTGGCCAATGCGCTGCGGGTGCGCGGCGTCGGTCGTGGCGACCGCATCGCCATCCTGCTGCCGCAGGGGCGAGCGGTGCTGACGGCGCATCTCGCCGCCTATAAGCTCGGCGCCATCGCTGTGCCCTTGGCGGCGCTGTTCGGCGTCGATGCGCTCGCCTATCGCCTGACCGACTCGGCTGCGAAGGTCGTGGTGACCAATGCCGGCGGGCTGGCGAAGCTCGGCCAGATCGCTCAGCCGCTGCCGGAGCTCGGCTTACGCATCTCCACCGATGGCGCCGATGGCGGGGTGGAGAGCTGGGACGCGCTGCTGGCGGAAGGCAGCCCGGATTTCACAGCCGTCGAGACCACGCCGGACGATCCGGCGCTGATGATCTACACCTCGGGTACCACAGGCAATCCGAAGGGCGCGCTGCATGGCCACCGCGTCCTGCCCGGTCATCTGCCGGGCGTGCAGATGCCCCATGAATTCATGCCGCAGCCGGGCGATCTCGCCTGGACGCCGGCCGACTGGGCCTGGGCTGGCGGCCTGCTCAACATGCTGCTGCCGGCACTGCATTTCGGCGTCGCGGTCGTGGCGCGGCCGGTGACGCGCTTCGAGCCGGAGGAGGCCTACCGGCTGATCCAGGATCTCGGCATCCGCAACGCCTTCGTGCCGCCGACCGCGCTCAGGATGATGCGCGGCGCGGGCAGCCCGCAGGGGCGCTGGCGCCTGAACCTGCGCACGGTCGCCGCGGCCGGCGAGGCGCTCGGCGCCGAGACGCTGGAATGGGCGCGCGAGGCGCTCGGCCTCACCATCAACGAGGCCTATGGCCAGACCGAGTGCAATCTCGTGCTCGCCTCCAGCGCCGCGCTCGGCATCAGCCGCCCGGGCGCGATCGGGAAGGCGGTACCAGGCCATGAGGTCGCGATCATCCGGCCGGACGGCACGGTCTGCGCGCCTGGCGAGGAAGGCCAGATCGCCGTGCGCCGGCCGGACCCGGTGATGTTTCTGGAATATTGGCGCAACCCCGAGGCGACCGCGGCGAAGTTCGTCGGCGACTGGATGACGACCGGCGACGAGGGCGTGCAGGACGAGGATGGCTATGTCCGCTTTATCGGCCGCGACGACGACGTCATCACCTCCTCGGGCTATCGCATCGGGCCGGGCGAGATCGAGGATTGCCTGCTGCGGCATCCGGCGGTGGCGCTGGCGGCGGCGGTCGGCAAGCCCGATCCGCTGCGGACCGAGATCGTCAAGGCCTTCGTCGTGCTGAAGCCCGATTATCGCGGCTCGAAAGCCCTGGTCTCGGAGTTGCAGAATTTCGTGCGGGCGCGGCTTTCGGCGCATGAATACCCGCGGGAGATCGCCTTCCGCGACGAGCTGCCGCTGACGACGACGGGCAAGATCATCCGTCGACTGCTGCGGGCCGAGGCCTGAACAGAGCGCGTCCGATCTTTTCGCGCATGCGGGCAGCGAGGTCGGCCGGCCGGCGCGCGGGCTGCGGGCGGCGCCAGGTGAGGCTGATCGTGCCGAAGGCCTCGTTGCGGGCGCCGAAGAGCGGCAGGCCGCCGGGTAGCAGGATCTGCCGCGAGGGCTGCGCCTTGCGCATCATGGCGAGCAGCATCGGCAGGGGCTCCAGCGCCGCGAAGGCCTCGTCGCCGACGCCGTGATAGAGCCAGCAGGAGGCGCCCTTTCCAAGCGTGAGCGCCGCTGCGATCGGCCGGTCGTCCAGCACCAGCACGGCGATCCGGCAGAGCCTCTGCCGGCCGAGATCGCGGCTCATGCTGCGCAGGAAGCCGACTTCGCGGGTGTCCTGCAGCGTTGCTTTGCCGGCCCGGCCGCGCGAGCCCGAGGCCTCGATCGCCAGCAGAATCTCGACAGCGTCACGCCGGTCCACCTGGTTCGTGGCTTCGGCAAGGATCAGGCGGCCCTTGTCCCGCAAGATCTCGTCGGAGGCGGCGATGCGGGCGGTGGGTGGTAGCTCGAGCCTGCGGCCGATGAGCGGCTGCCAACCGACCGTCACGCCATGGCCACCGGCGACGCGCGCGAGCGCGGCGGCGAAGGCGCCCGCGGGATCGATTCCCGAGAGGGAGAACGCCCCTGTGGCATGGCTGCGGCCGCGCCAGTCACGCAGGAAAGCGGCCAGAGCAGGCGCGGCGAAGCTGCGGTCGAGCAGCGGCGTGCCGTTCAGCAGGCGCGGATCGGCGAAGCCTTCCAGCGTATCGGATGCGAAGACATGGCGCTGCGTCCGGCAGGGAATGAGCCCAACGAGACGGCGCTGCGCCGAGCCCGGGCCGCCCTGCCAGAGCAGCATCAGCTCGACGTTGCGGAAGGAGATGAGATGCTGGGCGGCTGCAAGCGCGAAGCCCGGTTCGAGACAGGGATTGGCTTCAAGGGCGCGGCTTGCGAGGTCGGCCCATTCGTGGCGGATGCTTTCGCAGGCGGCGAGCGCGCGCAGCTCGCTGTAGACCGCCGCATCCGGGTGGGGAAGCGGCGGGTATGGCCGGGCTGCGGCCGCAGTGCCGTCGGTCGCTGCCAGAGCCGTGATCGTGCTCATCTGCCCGTACCCTCGCTGGATCGTTCCGGCGCGTTGCTGTGCCGGAATGGCAAGGCACGCGGGCGCGCCTCATCCATCAGGGGTTTGGGTTCAAGAAACGGGCCGACAGGTCAGGCGGGCTGCGGCTGCGCGGATGCCTGACCAAGGAAGGCGGACCAGAGCTTGCGCACGGTGTCCTCCTCGACGTCCTTGACGATCAGGACGAGGCGGGAGCGGTGATCCGCATCCGGCCAGGCATCGAGCTGGATCGGCGGATGTAGGATCTGCTGGACGGCATGGACGAGCAGGGGGCGGCCGGGCTCGCCGGCGATGTCCACCAGCCCTTTCAAGCGCAGCAGGCGCGGACCATGGATGGAGCGCAGCAGGGTCCAGAACAGGTCGAAGGTGGTGCGGGCGACGGGTTGCTCCGCGGTCAGGACGAAGGCGCGGATCGAGGCGTCGTGGCGGTTGACGTCATGCGGGTCCTGACGATCGCCATGGTCGTGCCCATGATGGTGGTGATCGTGGTCGTGATGATGGTGGTGGCCGGGCAATGCGTCTTCGGCGAGCCAGTGGCGCAGGGCATGGGGCTGTTGCGCGAGATCGTAGAGGCCGGCGCCGATCAGGTCGGTGGCGGGGGCGTCCGGCCGCAGGATGGCGATGCCTGGATTGAGCCCGTCGAGACGCTCGCGCAGGACGGCCAGGCTCACCGATGCGGCGAGCTCGGTCTTGGTCAGGACGAGCCGGTCGGCGGCGACGACCTGGCGCCGCGCCTCCTCATGCGCATCGAGCGTCGCCATGCCGTTGACGGCATCGACCAGCGTGACGACGCCGTCGAGCCGGAAGCGCATCGCGAGATAGGGGTGGTTGATCAGGACGTTCAGGATCGGGGCCGGGTCGGCGAGGCCGGTCGTCTCGATGACGAGGCGCGAGAAGGGCGCGATGCGGCCGTTGTCGCGCCCGCGCAGCAGGTCTTCCAGCG
This sequence comes from Allobosea sp. AK1, assembly GCF_006714945.1. Taxonomy (NCBI): domain Bacteria; kingdom Pseudomonadati; phylum Pseudomonadota; class Alphaproteobacteria; order Hyphomicrobiales; family Alloboseaceae; genus Allobosea; species Allobosea sp. AK1. The sequence continues at coordinate 1,791,018 of NZ_VFMG01000001.1, read as the reverse complement.
TGACGATGAGATCGTCGCGGATGGTGCAGCAGAGGCAGCCGGATTCGAGGAGGATCATGTTCTCCTCGATGCCCTCGATCATCAGGTGGTCGAGGCCGATCTCGCCGAATTCGTTTACGAGCACGAGCGTGCCGGCGAGCGCCGGGTCCTTCAGCAGGCGGTTCAGCAAGGTGGTCTTGCCGGCGCCGAGGAAGCCGGTCAGCAGGGTGAGCGGAACGGGGAGGGGGCGGGCAGGGTCGCCGGTCATGGATCGCTGAGCCTTTAGGCAGGCACGGTGCTCCGCCTCGTTTGTTCTAATATTACATTAGTGGCGATGGCGGCGATGACAAGGGCGCAGCCGGCATATTGCAGCGGGCCCAGCCGCTCAGTGAGCACGACGGCGGCGATAATGACGGCGAAGACCGGCTCGGCGCAGAAGGCAAGCCCGGCCGGGCCCGGCGCGATGCGGGCGAGCGCCAGGATCTGGAACAGGAAGCCGACGACATAGCCGCCATAGGTGATGGCGACGGCGATCGGCGCGAGCAGGAAGGTCTGTGGCGGCAGGAAGCCGCCGGTCGCCAGCAGCACCAGCGCCGCGACCGGCAGGATGACGACATGCGACCAGAACAGTTTGGGCAGGGTCGGCGTTTCCGCGCAGCGGGCAGCGGCGAAGAACTGCGCGGCCGCACTGAGGCTCGCCAGCATCGCGAGCGCCAGGCCGCGCGGATCGAGCCCATGCAGGTCAGGCCCGACGACGAGGGCGATGCCGAGAAAGGCTGCGAGGGCGACTGCCAGCCTGTCGGCGCGGAAGGGAGCAGGGGTCAGAACCGGCTCGGCCAGGACGATCAGGATCGGAAAGGTGTAGAACACCACCGCCGCGACCAAGACGGGCACGAAGGCGACCGATGAGAGATAGGCGATGCCGACCAGCGCCGTCGCCAGGCCGAAGAGCAGCACGGGCTGCCGCTCGCCGCGCCGCAGGGCCAGCGATCCGCGCCAGAATAAGGCGGCTCCGCCGACGAGGACGAGCATCAGGAAGACGCGGTAGAAGACGAGGAGCGGGCCGCTCAGGCCCGCTTGGCCGGCGATCTGGGCACTGACGATATTCGTGCCGAAGGCAGCGGCCGAAGCCAGCGCCAGGACGAATCCCCGGCGTTCGCTGGTTTGGTCCCGATCAGGGCTGCCTGGGTTCAATCAGGCCTCAGGCGTCGTTGCCGGGCTTGGCCTTGGCTCCGGCCGCGGGCTTGGCCGCTGGCGGCTTCGCGGCAGCCTGGGAAGGCTTGGGCTTGGCCGGCAAGGTGCGGGCCGGCGGGGTCTTGAGCGGCTGGGCCTTTGCCGGCTGGGTCTTGGCGGCCTGCGCCTTGCGCGGGGCGGGCTTGATGCCGGCGGCCGCGCCGGGGCGCAGGCTCGCGGCATTGGCGGCGCCGGGCCGGACGGCACCCTGGAGGCGCAGCGGGCCGCCTTCGAAGGCATCGGCCGAGGGCTGGACCGGCGCGCTTGCGGGCGCGAAGGCGGTTGTGCCGCGCGGGATCGCGCCGTTGCTCGAAGCGGTGCGACGGGTCGGGGGAATGGCGAGGCCGGCGGCGACCGGAGCATCCGGCTCGATCGTCGGGGTACCGCGGGCAACGCGCGAGCTCGGCTGCGCCGTGGCATTGGCGGCGAGCGGGGCGGAAGCGGAGCCCGGCGAGCGGCCGAAGGAGACCTGGATCGGGGAGACCTGGGCGCGCGGGCCCAGCGTGATGCGTCCGCGCGGAGAACGGCTCGCGACCGGTGCGGTCGACTGGGCGGAGAGCGCCGTCGCAAAGCGCCCGCCATCGGCTTCGTTGCCGCTATTGGCGGTGGCCATGGCCGAGATCGGGCCGGAGAGATCGGCATCGTCGGCGAGCGCGGCCCCGCCGCCACGATGGCGCACGTCGTCGCAGATATTGGGCGCGCGGGTGCCGCTCGGCGGCATCGAGGCGACGCTGTAGCCGGTGCCGCCCCAGGAGGCGAAGCCCGCATCGAGAAGCTGGGCTGCCTGCACCGTCCGCTCGGCGCCGGAAAGCGAGCCCAGCACCACGGCGATGAGCGTGCGCCCGCCGCGGTTCGCCGTCGCGACCACGTTGAAGCCGGAGGCGCAGGTGAAGCCGGTCTTCATGCCGCTGATGCCGGAATAGCGCCCGACCAGCCCATTGGTGTTGTGCATCACCTGCTTGCCGAGCTGCACGGCCGAGGTGCCCCAGTAATCGGAATAATCAGAGAAATCATGCATCAGCGCCATGGCGAGCACGGCGAGGTCGCGGGCGCTGGTCTGCTGGTCCGGATGGTCCCAGCCATTGGGATTGACGAAGCGGGTATCGCGCATGCCGAGGCGCTGCGCCTCGGCGTTCATCATGGCGACGAAGCTCGGAACGTCGCCGCCGACGCCCTCGGCCACGACATAGGCGATGTCGTTGGCCGATTTCACCATCATGATGCGCAAAGCGTTGTCGAGGGTGATCTCCGACCCCGGCTTTGCATAGACCTTCACGCGCGGCTGGCTGGCGGCGAGCTTCGAGACCGGGATAGCGGTCTCCAGGCTCAAACGCCCTTCCCGCACCGCCTTCAGCGCGAGATAGATCGTCATCATCTTGGTCGTGGAGGCCGGACGCCAGGCCTGGTTCGCATTCTCGCTCGACAGCACGGCACCGCTGGAGGCGTCGATGACGAGGCTGGTTCCGGCATAGGCCGGTCCCGTCAGGACGGCTCCGAGGGCGAGGGCGGCTGCGAGGCGGGAAGCGATCATCGGGCGGGTCTGAACCTGTCTTGCTCGGAGCGGTCTTGCGGATAGCTTGGCCAGTGACGACGGCGCACGGTTCAACGCGATGCATGCGGCAATTTCGAGACGGCCGCCACAATCGCCCGCCCGTGAATGCATACCTACCCCTTGCGCAGCGATTTGCCTAGCTGCGGCGGGCGGTCCACAAGCGACGCCTCCTTCGCTTTTCTAGGGCTTGTCGCGTGGCTTTCGGCCTTCTCTGGATACCGGCGACCATCATCGCCTCGCTCTTGCAGACCGCGCGCAACCTGGCGCAGCGCTCGCTCACCGAAACCATCGGCGTCGTCGGGGCGACGCAGGTCCGCTTCCTGTTCGGCCTGCCCTTCGCGATGCTGTTCCTGGCGCTCGCCTGCCTCGGCCTGCAGCGATTGCCCCCGGAGATCGGCATGGCCTCGTTCGGCTATACGCTCTGGGGGGCGCTGACGCAGATCGCCGCCACCGCGCTGATGCTGGCAGCGATGCGCGAGCGCTCCTTCGCGGTAACGACGGCCTATACCAAGACCGAGCCGGTGCAGGTCGCGCTGTTCGGTGCGGCGCTGCTCGGCGATGCGCTGACGCCGATGAAGTTCCTGGCGATCGCGATCGCGACGGCCGGCGTGATCGTGGTGTCGTGGAAGCCCGGCGAGAAACTGACGCGCGCAGGCCTGCGGCCGGCGGTGCTCGGCATCGTCTCCGGAGCCTTCTTCGCGCTCTCGGCGATCGGCTTCCGCGGTGGCATCCAGGCGCTGCCCGAGGGTGAGTTCCTGATTCGGGCCTCGACCATCCTCGTGCTCGGCCTCGGGCTCCAGACCCTGCTGCTGGTCGCCTATATGCTGGTCGCCGACCGGCAGGCGTTGATCCTCAGCCTGAAGAGCTGGCGCCGCTCGCTCTCGGCCGGCTTCCTCGGCGCGGCTGCCTCGCAGTTCTGGTTCATCGGTTTCTCGCTGACGACGGCGGCCAATGTCCGGACGCTGGCTTTGATCGAGGTGCCGCTGGCGCAGATCGCCTCGCGCAAACTGTTCGCGGAGGGGACGAGCCGGCGCGAAATCCTGGGCATGGCGATGATTGTCGGCGGGGTCGGGTTGCTGCTGTCTCTGGCGTTGCGATGAACGGACGGGGCCGCTAGTGCTGAAGGCAGATGCCCTGCCAGCCGATCCGTGCACGGCCACCATGCGCGGATACCGGCTTGCCTGGCGGCGCGGGGTTGCCAAAATAACGTGTAGCTGCACAGTAAGGGAGATTTCGCCATGAGCGCTGCGATCGTCGGCTGGGCCCATACACCGTTCGGCAAGCAGGATGCCGAGACCGTCGAGAGCCTGATCGTGCGGGTGGCGACCGAGGCTTTGGTCGATGCCGGCATCACGGCCGACGAGGTCGACGAGATCGTGCTCGGCCACTACAACGCCGGCTTCTCGGCCCAGGATTTCACCGCATCGCTGGTCTTGCAGGCCGATCCTGCCCTGCGCTTCAAGCCGACGACGCGTGTCGAGAACGCCTGCGCGACCGGCTCTGCCGCGGTGCACCAGGGCGTGCGCGCGATTCGGGCCGGTGACGCCAAGGTCGTGCTCGTCGTCGGCGTCGAGCAGATGACCAAGACGCCCGGCCCCGAGATCGGCAAGAACCTTCTGAAGGCCTCCTACCTGCCGGAGGATAGCGAGGTGCAGGGCGGCTTCGCCGGCGTCTTCGGCAAGATCGCAGCGGCCTATTTCCAACGCCATGGCGACCAGTCCGACGCGCTCGCGATGATCGCGGCGAAGAACCACAAGAACGGCGTCGCGAATCCCTATGCGCAGATGCGCAAGGACCTCGGCTACGCCTTCTGCCGCGAGGAGAGCGAGAAGAACCCCTATGTCGCCGGGCCGCTGAAGCGCACCGACTGCTCGCTGGTCTCGGACGGCGCCGCTGCGCTGGTGCTGGCCGACGAGGAGACCGCGCTCAGGATGCGCCGCGCCGTCGGCTTCCGCGGCATGGCCCATGTCCAGGACTTCCTGCCGATGTCGAAGCGCGACATCCTGAAATTCGAGGGCGGCGCGCTCGCCTGGAAACAGGCGCTGGCCAAGGCGAACGTAACGCTCGACGATCTCTCCTTCGTCGAGACGCATGACTGCTTCACCGTCGCCGAGCTGATCGAATACGAGGCGATGGGCCTGACCCGGGAAGGCGACGGGGCCCGCGCGATCAAGGAAGGCTGGACCCAGAAGGACGGTAAGCTGCCGGTCAACGTGTCCGGCGGCCTCAAGGCCAAGGGCCACCCGATCGGCGCGACCGGCGTCTCGATGCATGTGCTTTCCGCCATGCAGCTCACCGGGGAGGCGCCGGAGGGCATGCAGCTCAGCGAGCCGCGCCTCGGCGGCATCTTCAACATGGGCGGGGCCGCGGTCGCCAACTACGTCTCCGTGCTCGAACGGATCAAGTGAGGCCGGCTTCCAGGCCAGGACGAGCCCGGAAAGAAGGCTTGCGGCACAGTCCGCCGGATGAAGGCGGATTGTCGTGACGAGCTTCTTGGTCCTGCTGCTGGCCTATATCCTGAGCCAGTTCTTCCGCTCGTTCCTGGCGGTGATCTCCGGGGACCTGACGCGAGACCTCGGCCTCGACCAGGGCCAGCTCGGCAGCCTGCAGGCCGCCTGGCTGATCGCCTTCGCGCTTACGCAATTCCCGGTCGGTTATGCACTCGACCGGATCGGCCCGCGGCGGACGCTGGCAGGGTTCCTCCTGGTCGCCTTCGTTGGGACGGTGATCTTCGGCCTGTCGCGCGGTTATCTCTCCGCCCTGACGGCGCTCGCGCTGATCGGGATCGGCTGCGCGCCGATCCTGATGTCCGGCTTCTATCTGGCTGCGCGGCTCTATTCGCCCCGGCATTTCGCCACGATGTCATCCTTCCTGATCGGGTTCGGCTGCATCGGTGATCCGCTGAGCGGCGCGCCGCTCGCCTATTTCCTGGCGGCCTATGGCTGGCGCGCGACGGTGTTCGGCCTTGCCGGAATCGTGGCGCTGACGGCCCTGCTCGTGGTGCTGCTGCTGAAGGACCCGCCGCCGCTGCCTGGCGCCGCGCAACAGCATGTCTCGCTGCTGGGCGGGATCAAGCAGATCGTGGTGAAACGGCCGCTCTGGCTGATCTTCCCCTTCACCTTCGTGAGCTATGGCGTGACGATCTCGATCCGGGGTTTGTGGATCGCGCCCTATCTCCAGACGGTGCACGGCTTCGACCTCGCTGCCACGAGCTATGCTGCGATGACCATGGGCGGCTTTATCGCGGCGGGTGCGCTCCTGGTGCTGCCGCTCTATCGGCGGATCGGCGCCAAGCCCACGGTCATCGCCTGTGCGGTGACCGTCGCCCTTGCGTGTTTCTCGCTGGCTCTGTGGGGCGAGGCATCGTCGCGCCTTGCGGTCGGCCTGCTCCTCGTCATCGGCCTGTTCGGCGTCACCTATGCCGTGGTGATGGCGCATGCGCGCGCCTTCATGTCGCCCCAGGAGATCGGCCGCGGCGTCACCTTCATGAATTTCGTCTTCATGGGTGGGGCGGGCGTGATGCAGTGGCTCTCGGGACGCCTGGTGAACGCTCTCGACGGGCGCGGCTACGATGCGCAGGCGACCTTTGGCTGGCTGTTCGTCTTCATGGGCGCGATGCTCGCCGTGACGCTGGCCATCTATATCGCCGCACCGGCGGAGCCCAAGGCCGTCGTCCCTGCGGCAACCTAGCTCAGCCTTCGCCCGGAGCCTTCGCCGCGATCGCCAGGGCGTGCACGCGGTCGGCCAGTTCCTGCGCCAGTGCCGCGTTGACGAGGCGGTGGCGTTCGAGCCGGCTCTTGCCAGCGAAGGCCTCCGATACGATATCGACCCTGAAATGAGTCTCGCCGCCCTCGCGCCAGCCGCCATGGCCCTGATGCTGGTGCGATTCGTCGATCACCCTGAGCGCCTGTGGCGCAAAGGCCGCGGTCAGCTTTTGCGTGATTCTTTCGCTGATTGAGGTCATGATCGCGCCACCGTTACCATGATTGTTCTGTCGGTTCGGCGATGTGCTGCATCGCACTTGCCGGCCCTAGCCCTTGCGTCTCATAACCCGTCGACGATGAACATCAACTCTCGCCTTTTCGACAGCATCAGGATCGGAGCTTCCGAGGCGGAAGCGCCCGTGGAAAGCGATGCGCCGCGTTGCAGCCATCCGGGCTGCGCCCGCACGGGCGAGTTCCGGGCGCCGAAGGGCCGCGGCCGCGAAGGCCAGTTCTTCCTGTTCTGCATGGAGCATGTGAAGGCCTATAACGCGACCTACAATTATTTCGCGGGCATGGATGACGATGCGCTCGCCGCTTACGCCAAGCAGGAGGAGATCGGCCATCGGCCGACCTGGAAGCTCGGCGTCAACTCCAAGGCGGCGCGGATGTCGCAGCGCGGACGCAAGGCCAACGGCGAGGCCGCCGCCGACATGCACGATGCCTTCAACCTGTTCGGCGCCCGGAACAAGCAGCAGGCGGCCCAGCCCGAATCGCGCGTCGGCATCGTGGCGCGCAAGGCGCTGGATACGCTTGGCCTCGACGACACCGCCGATTCCGCCGCGATCAAGGCGCGCTACAAGGAACTGGTGAAGCGCTTCCATCCGGACGCCAATGGCGGCGATCGCTCGCGCGAGGGCACGCTTCAGGAGATCCTGAAGGCCTATCAGCAGCTGAAGAGCGTGGGGATGGTCTGAGGGGGAAGAGAATAGCGGGCGCTGTCATCCCGTGCGCGTCGCGGCACGCAGTGCTGCGACGCAGACACGGGACCGCCGCAGAAAAAGGCGCCCTCTCGTCACACGGTCCCGCATCTGCGCAGCAGCACTGCGTGCCGCAGCGCGTGCGGGATGACGCTCACCTTTGTTTCGCCGCCAGCCCCGCGACATCGGCGATGATGCCGTCCAGCGCGAAATCCTTGGGCGTATAGACCCGCGCCACGCCCATGTTGCGCAAGGCGTTCTCGTCGTCGGGCGGGATGATGCCGCCGACCACCACGGGCACGTCCATGCCGGCGACGCGCAGACGCGCCGTGACGTCGCGGACCAATGGCAGATGCGAGCCCGAGAGAATCGAGAGCCCGATGATGTCGGCCTGCTGCTCGCGGGCTTCGCTGACGATCTCCTCCGGCGTCTGGCGGATGCCGCCATAGCTGACGCTCATCCCGGCATCGCGGGCGCGCACGGCGATCTGCTCGGCACCGTTGGAATGGCCGTCGAGGCCGGGCTTGCCGACGAGGAAGCGCGGGGCGCGGCCGAGCCGCTCGGTCGCCTTCTCGACCGCTGCCCTGGCGGTGGCGAGGCCGGTCGCATCGCCGAGCTTGGTCGTGTCGACGCCGGTGGGGGCGCGGTACTCGCCAAAGATCTCGCGCAGGGTCTGTGCCCATTCGCCGGTGGTGACGCCGGCCTTGGCGCAGGCGATCGAGGCCGGCATGACATTGCGGTTCTCGCGGGCGCTGGCGGCGAGTTCGGCCAGCGCTGCCTCGGCCGCCTTGGTATCGCGGGCCGAGCGCCAGGCCTTGAGCCGGGCGATCGCCTCGGTCTCGACCGAATCCGGCACGGTGACGACGTTGCCCTCGCCGGCCGAGAGCGGGGAAGGCTCGCTGTTGGTGAACTTGTTGACGCCGACGACGACCTGCTCGCCACGCTCGATCGCCTCGATGCGGCGGGCGCCGTTCTCGACCAGCGCCTCCTTCATGTAGCCGCTCTCGACGGCGGCGAGCGCGCCGCCCATGTCGTCGATCTTGGCGAGCTCCTCCAGCGCCGCAGCCTTGAGCGCGGCCACCTTGGCATCGACCACGGTCGAGCCGTCGAAGATGTCGCCGAATTCGAGCAGGTCGGTCTCATAGGCCAGGACCTGCTGCATGCGCAGCGACCATTGCTGGTCGAAAGGGCGGGGCAGGCCGAGCGCCTCGTTCCAGGCCGGGAGCTGCACCGCCCGCGCGCGCGCCTTCTTCGACAGCGTCACCGCCAGCATCTCGATCAGGATGCGGTAGACGTTGTTCTCCGGTTGCGGCTCGGTCAGCCCGAGCGAATTGACCTGCACGCCATAGCGGAAGCGCCGCATGGCCTCGTCCGCAATGCCATAGCGGCCAAGCGTGATCTCGTCCCAGAGCTCGACGAAAGCCCGCATCTTGCAGAGCTCGGTGACGAAGCGCATCCCGGCATTCACGAAGAAGGAGATGCGGCCGACCGTGCCAGGGAATTCCTCGGCCGAGACTTCCGGCCGGGCACGGATCGAATCGAGCAGGGCGATGGCCGTCGCCAGTGCGAAGGAGAGCTCCTGCACCGGCGAGGCCCCGGCCTCCTGCAGATGGTAGGAGCAGACGTTGGTCGGGTTCCATTTCGGCAATTCGTTGGCCGTGAACACGACGATGTCGGTGGTGAGCTGCATCGAGGGGCGCGGCGGGAAGACATAGGTGCCGCGCGACAGGTATTCCTTGACGAGGTCGTTCTGGGTCGTGCCCTGCAGCAGCTTGCGGTCGGCGCCCTGCTCGTCGGCGACGGCGATGTAGAGCGAGAGCAGCCAGGCTGCCGTCGCGTTGATCGTCATCGAGGTGTTCATCTGCGCCAGCGGGATCTGGTCGAACAGCGCCCGCATATCGCCGAGATGCGTGATCGGCACGCCGACCTTGCCGACCTCGCCGCGCGACAGGACATGGTCGGGGTCGTAGCCGGTCTGCGTCGGCAGGTCGAAGGCGACGGAGAGGCCGGTCTGGCCTTTGGCGAGATTGGTCCGGTAGAGCTTGTTGGACTCCGCCGCGTCGGAATGGCCGGCATAGGTCCGGAAGATCCACGGCTTGTCGCGCTGGGCCGTTTCCCGGCCGCCTTGGTCCGTCGCGGTCATGGCGTCTCCCCGTATTGCAGAGCAATCTGAATGTTGCACTGCGGCGAAGATAACGCCAGAGCTGCGGCTGTGTCCCCTGCGACGTTAGGCTGACGGCGCCTCGGGCCGCTCGCGCGGTTCCTCAGGATAAGGATTGTGAGGGGCAGCAGCAGGCTTGCGCGCGATTACCGCGAGGACAGGCTGCCCCTGATATCCGCCGTCCGCAGCAGCGCGACGCGGCGGTCGTCCTTCGGCGGGGCGACAAAGGCACGCAAGGGCGCCTTGGGCAGGTCGAGATCGAGCGGGCGGCCGGGCGGCAGGGGCGCGTTCTTGACCAGCGTCACGATCGGGTTCTCGAGCGCGGGCAGCTTCGGCGCGGGCGTCTCGGGCGCGAAGGCGAGCGGGGCCGAGGCGAAAGAGGCCGCGGTGGTTGCGGAAGAAGACGCTGTCGTGAGCGGCACGGAGGTGGTGGAGGCCGAGGCGAGCTGGACCGCCGGTTCCTCGATGCGGCGGCGCTCGGGACGCTCGCCCTTGACATAGAAGGCGTTGCCGCCGGCCACGGTCACGTAATGCATGTTCTTGTAGCCGAAGCGCAGGCCGGCCATGTGGAAGTGCTTGGCCGCTCCGACCGCATCGTTGCGGCGACCGTTGAGAATGTCCTCGGCGATAGCCTCGACCTTCGGCAGGACGTTGTCCGTCATCGGCCGGGTCAGGACGCCGGCGGCGAACTGGCGCGGTGCCCCGACCACGCCACAGATCGTCTCGGGGTATTTGGCCGACTCGACCCGGTTCATCACGACGGTGCCGACGCCGAGCAGGCCGGACTCGCTCGACCGGTTCGATTCGAAATACATCGCGCGGACGAGGCATTCCTTCTCGCGCGGATTGGCCTTGGCCAGCGCCACCGCATGCCTGCGCGCCTTGGCGGGCTCCTTCACTGCGGGAGCCGCGGCTGCGGAGGTTGCGGCCGTCTCGACCGGGGACATGCTGCAGGCGCCGAGAGCCGGAGCCGCCAGCGCAATCAGAAGCGGGATCGCCTTGCTGCCATGCCGGGATTTCTCACCGGAACGAAGACCATGCGCAGCGATCGCGGTCCGCTTCATGCGGCAACCTCCTGAATTCCGGACCCGTGATCGCCGAGGGCGGCAAACCGGTATTGCCGGCAAGGAACCGCGAATTCCTTAACAGAAAGTTAATCCGGGACGGAAGAGGGGAAGCGGGGCAGAGCGCGTCGAGACGCCTTCCGGCGGGAGGCGCCCGACCGATAGCGCCTTGTTACAGAACGAAAAAATTTACGCCGCCGCGCCGAAAAATTTCATTCGGGCAGCCTCGCCCTGCATGCCGAAACCGCAATATCGGCACTGATGAAAGTCGCTGCGAGCGCAGCTTTGTGATCGGAAACGACCGAGGGACGCTTCAGTTCCCCGAGCCGGGCAGGCGCGGCAACGGCAGGAAATCGACGCCCTCCTCATGCAGCATCCGGGCATCGTCCGGCGTCGCCTCGCCATAGATGGCGCGCTCTTCCGCTTCCCCGTGATGGATCTTCAGCGCCTCGTCGGCGAAGCGCTTGCCGACATGCTCGGCGTTCTCGCTGACATGCCGGTGCAGTGCCGTCACCATCTCGCGGAAGGCCTGCTCCTTCTCGCTCATCAGGGCGACCGGCGCAGGCGCCGACGTCGCTGCTGCCGGGGCGGGAGTCTCCGCTACCGGCCCCGTCGCCTTCGGGCCGAGATCGGTGCGGGCGACATTGGGCGCCATGATCGCGCGCCCGATCTTCGCGCTGTTGCAGACCGGGCAGGTGACGAAGCCGCGCTTCGTCTGGTCCTCGAAGCTGGCCGAGGAGGCGAACCAGCTCTCGAATTCGTGGGCGCTGTCGCAGATGAGGGCGTAACGGATCATGTCGTCATAGATGGTGGCGGGAGGCCGCCAAGGCAACCGGGCCTGCCGGGGCGTCAGGCCGCCAGAAGCTTGTCGAGTTCGCCGCGGGCGTCGAGCGCGTGGATATCGTCGGAACCGCCGACATGCTGCTCGCCGATGAAGATCTGCGGCACCGAGGTGCGCCCGCCAGCGCGCAGCGTCATGGCCTGGCGCAATTCCGGCTTGCCGTCGACGTCGATCTCGGTGAAGGCCACGCCCTTGCGCGCCAGCAGGGCCTTGGCCGCATGGCAATAGGGGCACCAGGGCGTGGTGTAGATCGTAACCGGCGGCATGAGGACGTGTCTCTCGTTGCGATGACCCTCATGTAGTGCCTTCCCGGCCATCCGTCACGACCCGTGCGAAGGTCAGCACATCGACGGCGCTCGCGCCGGCCCGCAGCAGGGCGCGCGAGGCGGCATTGACCGTCGCGCCGGTGGTCAGCACGTCGTCGACCAGCAGGGCGCGCCGGCCTTCGACAAGCCCGCGCATCGCTGCCGGTATATGGAAAGCACCTTGCAGATTATCGGCGCGCTGGGCACGCGTCAGCCCGACCTGCTGCCGGGTGCGTCTGATCCGGGTCAATGCCGTCGTGGCGAGCGGCAGCCCGGCCTCGCGGGCGACCACCTGTGCCAGGGCTGCGGCCTGGTTGAAGCGCCGACGCCAGAGCCGGGTCCGGTGGAGCGGCACCGGCAGGATCAGATCGGCATCGCCGATGAGCTCGCGACCGGCTTGCGCCATCATCCGGCCGAGCGTCAACGAGAGCTCGACGCGGTCGCCGTATTTCAGGCGATGGACCAGTTCGCGCGCCGTGCCATCGAAGCGGCAGACGGCGCGCGCGCGGGCGAAGACGGGCGGATCGGCGATCGCAGCCGGCGAGAGCAGGCCGGCGCCGAGATCGACGGGAAACGGCGTGCCCAGCCGCTCGCAATAGGGCCGCTCGATGAAGCCGACGCCGCGCCAGCACGCCGGGCACAGCGCCTGTGCTTCTCCCGTGGCGGCCCGGCAGGCGATGCAGGTCGGCGGGTAGACGATGCCGAGCAGGCCGTGCAGGCCCGTCCGAAGGGCGAGACGCGCGCGCTTCGCGGAATCGCGCAGTGCCCCGTTCGCCGATCGCGTGTGCCCGGTCACAAGCGCCTCGTCGGCGGTCGCCTGGCCAACCGGGGTTTCGATCTGCCACTCCGCCATGGGCGTGCCGCCATCCGACCGTCGAAGCCGGCCGGCTCATGCCGGCCGGGATCGCCGCAGCATCAGGCTTCCTGCGCGGGAGGGCAACTGCGGACGACGACGGGGTTATCGGAAAACGCGGTTCTTCGGATGGTCCAGGCCGGCTGGCATCGCCGGATTGCCCCGTGCCTGTCGACGACCTGCACGGCTTTCCGCAGGGCACCGGTCGGTCCGGGCATCTTTAATGTGCGGACGATGCAAAAAGCTGTTGCGGTGGCGCGGCTGTCCGACTACACAGGCGCCCTCGGCCAGCGCTGCTCCCTTCGTCTAGCGGTCTAGGACGTCGCCCTCTCACGGCGAAAACAGGGGTTCGAGTCCCCTAGGGAGCGCCACCGATTTCCAATGAAATCAACGGCTTAGCGGAGTGCCCTATGCGGGGCGTGTAATATCCGTGTAATAAGACGTCCCTGCTCGTTAGTGCTCGCTCCTAGACAGCGACGGACGGTATCTTCCTCTCATTCTCGTGCGGGCATGCTGGCCACGACGTCCCGAGCCTCGGCGCTTTCATTAAATCAAATATCGCTTGGAGCGATTTTCGATTTGACAAGCCGCGCGACTCTGTTCATAAGGGAAGCGTGGTGATTGCTCACGCTGAACCCGTCGAAGTGTTGGGGCCTGGAGCCCTGTGGGAGCTTTATGCTCCCGTCTCAGATCCGGCGTCTGGATGGGACCGTGGCCGCGCGCCGCACCCGCCGGGCTTCGGGTGCGGCATATTCGAGGTCAAACGTCGCTGAACAGCACCTCTGTTTCTACGGGCGTCCGGCAATCCTGCCGGCGGAGGCAGAGGGTCTATCGATGAGCAAAAAAGGTCATCACCAGCGGCGTCGCCGCCGGTCTAACCGTGGTTGGCTTTGGAAGCTGATCGTCGGGCTTGGCCAGGCAGCATTCTATGTTGTGCGTTTCTGGTTCTGGTGGTCAGACCGGGAATGAGCGGCGACCTCGAAAATAGCCGAAGGGAGCGTCGACATGAGTGAAGTAAAACGTCCAATGATCAATGACGCCCTTCGTTTGTTGCGTCTTTATCTCGGTCTTTCTCAGAAACAAATCGCTACTGAGCTCGAATTATCGCAATCGATGGTCTCTGAAATCGAAAGCGGAACTAAGTCGGTATCGATGGAAGTTCTGGAACGATATAGTTCAAAACTGCATGTCAGGATGTCTCAGCTGTTATTTTTTGCAGAGGAACTGGAAGGAGAGCCGATTAAAACCCGAGGCAAACTTATAATCGCTAGCAGGGTTCTCTCTCTCCTGGAAACTTTGTCCCCTCGTGAGATCGCTGATGCCACGTAAATCGACCGCCGCCAGCCACTACGAAAGGTATGGGGTTGATCGGTCGCCGTTTGCGCAACGCCCTACGCAGCGTGATTTAGCGTCATTGGTTGGAGAGACCCGTGACGATTTGCGTCGATTGGCAAGCTACAAGGAACAATTCATAGTCCGGCGCCAAGTGGAGACTGGAAAGAAGGCCAAGTTGCGAGACCTCGCTTACCCCGAGGGTCGTCTACGTGGTGTGCACGAAAGATTGAAATTCCACCTGAACAAGGTCAAGCAGCCAAGCTATTTGTTCAGCCCGAGGAAAGGTAGGGGACAGCGCGATAATGCGCTGCATCATCTTGATCAGGATCAATATCTAACGCTCGATCTTAGGCAATTCTATCCCTCGACAAGCAGCCAAATGGTTCGGGAGTGGTTCCGCGATCACCTTGGCATGTATGATGATGTGGCTGGGCTCCTAACGCACCTTAGTACGATCGACGACAAGGTTTCTTTTGGATCGCCCCTGACCCCCGTGCTTTGCAGTTTGATCCACCGCCCGATGTTCGACCGGATCGCGGATATATGCGAGGCTCGCGGCTTGCGTTACTCGGTTTGGGTCGATGATCTGACAATCTCCGGACGCTTTGTGCCAGGCGAAGTGCTCAGGCAGATTCGCGAAGTTGTTCAGCAATTTGGGCTCCAGTCGCACAAAATTTCTTATAAGACTGGAAATCGACCCGTCTTTATAACCGGAATTGGAGTGGTTGGCTCCAGGTTAGTGGCTCCAAATTCGCTAAATCTTAAAGTCAAGGAGGCGTGGACCGGCTACCACAACGCGGTGACCGACGATGAGAAAGACGCTATGTGCCAGCGGTTGCTTTCGTACCTCGGAACTTTGCGACAGATTGTTGGTGGAAAGACCGAGGCGGGTCGAAAAGCGGCTGATCAGATGAACTCCCTGCGTCAAAAGCGCGATGCGCGACGTAAAGCGGCAGCGGAGGCTTACCGGATCGAGCGCGAGCAGCGCCAAGCCGTGCCGTCCGCAGTGGCTGCGGATGCGCCGTTCTAACTGGCGGTGAACCCGAGGCGTCGCGCCTCGCTGGCCAGCGAAAACAGCGCGTTCTCGGAGAGCATGGCGGCGTCCCAGGTTGCCGCGAGCTTCGGCTGTTTGGCAACGAGGTGTTCGCCGAACGCGACCGCAAGACGCAGGTCGTCCATCTGGCCGTTGCGCTCGAAGAAGCCGCGCACCTCATGGAGCCGGGCTTCAATGCCCGCTTCGCCCCGGCGGATGGCTTCGGTGACATAACGGTCGCCGGCCACGTCCGCTACGAGGCTCTGAACCACCCGGACATCGAGCCCGGCCGAGGACATGGCCTCCCCGAACGCCTGGCGCTCGTCCTGATCGCCGAATGCTTCCGGCCGCAGGGCCGAGTAATCGGCTGCCGGGGTCGCGCCGGCCGCCGCCGGGTCGCCAGACTGGTCGGCCATCGCCTTGTGCTGCGCCTCGGCAGCCGTGCGGGCCGGGTCCGCCCCGAGTGCGAGCAAGCCGCTGCCGCCGGCCGTCATTTCGTCATGCACAGCCTGCATCAGGCGCTCGCGTCCGGCAGGATCACGGTCCATCTGGCTCATCCGCGCCGTCAACTGATCCATGGCCGCAATCTGGTCCACGGTAGGCGCTAGCGAACGGCTTGCGGTCGTGCTGATCGGAGCATAGCCGGCGGGCTCTTGGCTGGCCGAGATCGGGGCTTCGGACATGGTCATGCCTTTCAGGTGAGAGCGAGATTTCCGGGCGCGGCCACGGGACGCGGCCGAAGCGGCGCGATGGGCTGGGAGGCCGCTACCTCGACCGTCAGTTCCTTCGGCTCGGGGCGGGCATGCACGAGGTGGCCAGCGGCCGGCAGGATGACCAGCGCCACCTCTGGAGGCAGGCTCTGAGAGAGCGGGGCGGTGTCGCTCGCGCCGAAGGCCGTACTGCGAAGGGTGACGCTGAGATGAGCTTCAGCCGGCGGCGAGGCCGTCAGGTCGTCGTCATCGGCGTTGACGTGCAGCACGGCTTCCCGGAAGCGCCGCTCGGCGCGCCGGCTGTATGGTGCCACGACACGAACATGCAGACGCTCGCCGGGCGAAAGCGGGACTTCAACAGCCGCGCCGGGCTGCGCATGGTCCGATGCCCAGTAGAGCGCAGCTTCGGCAGGGCTGTAGCCCATAGCCATCACTCCCATTCGGTTTCCGACTGTGGAGCGGCGGCGGCTTCGTCCAGCACCGGCTTGCCGAAATAGGCCACCAGCGAGGCTAAGGTCTCGCGGTGCGGGCTCGGGGCGAACATGGGACGGGGCACCACGGTAGAAGTGGAGAGCAGGAGCAGGGCGGTCGCATGGAGCGCCTTTGCGCCAAGAAGCTCGCCACCGCCGAACGTCTGTTCCTTCAGACCGGACGGCACCAGACCGTAAAGCTTCTGCACATCGTCCAGCAATGATCGGTAGGAGATCGAGAATTCCAGAGCAGCCTTATCGGCGCGTTCGGCGGCTGCGATCATGCTGCGGATCGCCTCGCCCGCCGCCTTGACCTTGGCGGCCTCAGCAGCGCTGGCGCGCTTCTCGTCGAGCGCTGACAGATCAGCCTTCACCTGCTGGAACGCGTCCTGAGCAGCTTTCAATTCCGCTTCTGCACGGACGACTGCGCCAGTTGCTGCGGCCTTTGCGTCCGTGGCGGCCTTGCTGCCATCTGTGGCGGCGCGCGCCGTCGCACGGTTGCACTCGGTGCGGGCGTCGCCGACCGCCAGCCCGAGCTTCTGACACTGGCTTTCGAGTGCAGCGGCTTGCCTGGCCATGTCTTCACGCGCGGAACGCGGTGTCTTCGACGCTGCACTGGCCATGGGTTCGCTCCCGTTTCGATGTGGCGATAATAAATCAGTGTTGCAGCATCGTAAATATGAAGTATTTCATAGAATTATATGCGTTTTTAGTCGGCGGGTCGGCTCCTCGTGCAGCCGAGTACAAAAACATTTGTACGCTGAAATGCATGTAAATCTATGCGCCTAGAACGGGAATTGGCCCCGCTATGTGGATCACCTCCCGCGCGGCGGCGGGGTGCTGGTCGTGGGGCTCCCACCCCCTCCAAGCTAGCAATCCATCGCGCTCGACTTCCGCACCAGTTGCGCTTGCTGCTTGGCGGCGTTTCGGCGCGGATGGCTCCGCCAGGCGTTGACATCGCGAGAGGATGAGCCTGGCGAGTCCTACGAAGCTCGGTGCTGCACGGCGCGAGGCGGTGGCACAAGCGCCGGTTCGATTAGAGTATACCTCTGGCGGACTTGTGTGCGGGGCGCGTGGAGCCAGTCTCATAAACCGCCTTTACAACTCAAATCGAACCGATAATATGCGAACCATGTAAATCGAACCGTAGGGGTGTTGGCCATGCTCGCGCGCTGCTATCTCCGAGCCTCCACCGATGAGCAGGACGCCGCTCGCGCCCGCGATGATCTGGAGCGCTTCGCGGCCGAGCGCGGCCTGCCAGTCGCGTCTTGGTATGTAGAGAACGAGAGTGGGTCGAAGCTCGCCCGCCCTGAACTCTTCCGGCTGCTCGGGGACAGCAAGCCAGGCGACGTGCTGCTCATCGAACAGGTGGACCGACTATCGCGCCTGAACGAGACGGATTGGAAGCGCCTGCGGGCGGAACTCGATAGTCGATCCGTCAGGGTGGTCGCGCTCGACCTGCCAACATCATGGACGCTGGCCGCGCCCGCCGATGAGTTCACCGGCCGCATGTTCGGGGCTGTCAATGCGATGATGCTGGACGTACTCGCGGCTGTGGCGCGCAAGGACTATGACGACAGGCGGCGTAGGCAGGCGCAGGGGATCGCGAAGGCGAAGGCCGGGGGGCGCTACCGTGGCCGTCCCGAGGACGCTGAGCGCAACGCCGCCATCATCAAGATGCTGAAGGCAGGCCAGACATGGGCGACCATAGTGATGGCTACGGGGGCCAGCCGATCCACCCTCGCGCGCCTGGTGAAGCGAGCGTAAGGCCATCTGTTATATTTTTGCTAGCCAAGCGTTGCCGTGCGGCGTCAGATGCCTGATGGTGAACGTGCTGTATCAACCTCGCTTGTTATGGCTCCATCTGAGATGATGAGCCGTGCGAGGCGGGGACTGGAATGCTTCACTGTGGTCTTTCTTGGCAACCAACTGTTGTTCGCCGGGTAATAGAGACGCTCAGCACGAGTACCAGGCCCGCTATCGTTGAGACCGACCTTGGACCAGGCGTCCTAAAGGGCATGGGCAACCCGCAAGGCTTCGAAAGCCTCGTATGCGAACTGATCGCGGGCGAACTCGCTTGTTGGCTGGGCTTGTACGTGCCCCCGTTTTCAGTGGTGCGGGTGGTAGGTATCGACATACCCATGCGTGATCGGGGTCACATGGAGCACGGACCGGCGTTTATCTCGCAAAAAATTCCGGGCGCACCGAGTGACGCCGGTGATACATTCTTAAGAAAAATCGCAAATCCGCAAGATGTCGCTAAGCTTGTAGCATTTGATACGCTCATAAGAAATGGTGACAGATGGCCTCCGGATGATACGCGACAGTCTCCGAATTTTGACAACTTGTTCTTTTCTCCATCCGGTCGGAAATTTATCTTATGCGCGCTGGATCACTCACATTGTTTTGTTGAGACAACGTTTGACAACGAGCTTGATGACGATTATGTAATTTCTGATGATCGGATTTACGGTTATTTTCCGCATTTCGCGCCCTATTTAAGGCCAGTGTATGTGGTGAATGCTGCTAATCGGCTGGGGCAAATGACGAGGGAAGTTGCAGCTGAGATTGTCGACTCGGTCCCTCGCGAATGGGGATTGACGGGCCGTCAGCGCGCTCGCTTCATCGATGTGATATGTGCCAGAGCCGTCTTGGCAAGGGAAGTGATGCTTACAAGGCTAGAAGACAAGTCATTCGATTTGGGCCAAGAGTAAAATGTCTTATAGCGCATCATACGCAATAATCCAGTTTAGCTCGGTCCCTGAGAGGCTGGAGTTCGTCAATATTGGCGTTTTTTTGGTTGTGCCAGAAGCGCGATTTGTGGGGGTGCGCTTCGCGCGTAGCGTTGCAAAAATTGAAAAAATATTCGGATCCGTCTCAAAGAGTTATGTATCTGCGCTCAAGGAAAGCTTTGAGAATAGAATAAAATACGAGGTTACAAGCGGATGGGATTTGAATCGTCTACAGTCGTTCATCCGCTCACGTTCAAATGATATCAGGGTATCTGAAATGCTTCCTGCATTTGTTGATGATCCTGATGAATTCTTGAACGATATTTTCAACTCTCTTGTGGGGGAGGTCGAGCGTGCCAAGCGGCTACCGAAGGTTGCGACCGAACTAGGCCGAAAAATCTCTCAGGCTGGCCTTTCGCGATTTGTAGAGCACCCTGATCCGGTTGAGCTTCCAGAAGGTCTGACCATCAGCGCTCCCTATGCTTATCAGAATGGCACCTACAATCTGATTGATGCAATAAGGCTCGGTAGCAGCCAAGATAATGCGCTTAAGGAGGCTGCCAAAAAGGCTTTGGAGGCTCAATTATTGTACAAGCATACGGAGGGTACATTCTCTCCGAAACGCCTGAACGTGGTCGCTGACGCAAGCGGGCAAAGTGATAATTTCCGGCGTTATTTGAAAGACATGATGGCTGAGCATCATGCTAAGCTGTACGACTTGTCAAACGTGGAAATACTGCTCGACGAAATTCGGCAGAATTCCCACACCCTGACGACAAACTCTGCTGGTCACTAAGATTGGAAGTATGTGGCGCGGCCTTGCAGCGGCGCGGTTGGAGAGGGCTCCTGCCGCGCTGGCGTCTCGACTGCGCGACGCCCGTCAGAAACGATCTGCGCTAGCTTAGGCTTTTCTGTACGGCCCGAAAGCCGAGTCCTAGCAGCACAAGGCAGAGCAATCCGCACGGGATCGTCACGACGCCGACCGTGAACTGGCTTGCGCGGGCAATTGTCATGACCAAAGCGAGCAGAGCGACCGCGCCAATGCTCAAAAGGGCCAGGTTCATTTCGAACGACATTGCGCATTCCCCGGCGGCAGGCATCTAATGAAAAGCCGTAGGGCGAAATGTGTCCAGGGGCCCCGGCAATTCGAGTGCATCCAAGGTTTGCCGTCGCGCCTTCGCACGTCCCAACGCCAGCAATGACTCAGTGAATCTGCTAACTTCTGTCCGCTCTGTAGCGGTTGCTCGGCTGAAAACCGCCGGTCCAGCGACATAGAGCTATCGTGCTCGCATTTGCTCGCACTCTTGCGCGGTGCTTCTTACTGCGCAGCCTCAATCGCCATGGAAAGCCACTAGATCGCTGATAAATAAGACTTTGCGCAGTCAATCGTACTGCGCGCCGATCACTGCGCACTGCGCGCCGATCTGCATACGCGGCACCGCCTGCGCAGTGCGCAGTCACTTTATAGACTGCGCGACTGCGTGGCGCGGTGCAGAACCGCTAAGACTCGTCCCGGAAAACTTATGTTTGCAGAGTGAAGGGCACTACTCAATGGATACCGACGAAGCAGTCCGGCGCGTCAGCCTGATAGCGCCGATGCTGCGTGAAGACGTGCAAACTGCAATCGTTTCGCACGCTGTGCTTGAGGCCAGCAATGCGATCCTCCCCAAGGGACTTTCGGGCATTACGACGCCGTTCGTTGAGACCTATAACGGGGTTCAGTACGCCCTCACTATGAAGCTGGCGATGGACCTGGCCCGCATCTTCGATCTGTCGGAAAGCAAGCGCTTCCCGCCCGAAGAACAGGATAAGGCGTCGATCCCCGTCCTCGCCGCACTGATGAGCCGGCCGGACGTGCGGAATGCGCTAGAAAATGAAGCAGCCGAGTGGCTGCCTGGCGTCGAATACATCGGTGCCAGCAATGCGATCCCGGCCGATGTGCTCGAAGGTATTCTAAAATCGGTTGAAGACGACCACCGCGCTGGCGATAGGGCAAGCTTTCAGAACGCCTCGGCCAGCTTCCTCGTGATCGCGGGCAGGCTGGCCGTGGATGGCTCTGACGAAAAAGCGGCCCTCGTGCGTATCCGCGAATTTCGCAACAAGCGCCTCGCTCATTCGCTGTTCGACAAAGAGCCGGACGAGCTTCCGAAATACTCCGATCTTCACCTCTTGCTCGACATCGCGAAGGAGGCTGCGAAATACGCATTGTTGGCCGTGGAAGGCCTGAACACCGAATTCGACGATCAGGCCCGCCGCGATCACGAGAAAGCAGAGGGATATGCCAAATGCGTTCTCGATGGGCTCAAGCGGGCAGCGAGCCTCCCGACGCCGACTGCACATAAATGAAGGGCGCAGAACGGCGGTTGCTGTTGTCCTTCTCGTAGCGCTCAAGGAGCGAGCCGTCTGCAAGCCATGCCTTCAGGAGCTTACGGCAGGTGAATCGGGTCTGAGGGTCAGCGAGGTCCAGTTCAAGCGCTTCGGCAATGCCTACTCCAGCATAGCCCGATGCCTTCTCGCTGGCGCGCCACGGTGAACCCGCGCCATCGGGGCCTTTTGCCAGGTGCGCCAAGGCCGCCGCCTTGCGTTCCTCAGTCATCGTCAACATCGGATCGGGCGGCGTCCATTTCGTCACCACACCGATGTTGTCGGCTTCGCGGTTGAACGTGCTGTTACCGATATCCACGCTCACCAGCTTTCGCCAAGACGCCTCGCCGCGAGGGGCCATATTTGCCTTAGCGTTGTCCACCCGGAAATAGCGCCAGGCGTCCTCGCGCCGAACCCCGAGGCTGCCGGCATCCGATTGCGACATGGCGTTGACCGTCCGCATGGAGCGGACAGCCCCATGAAGCGCGGTGCTGCCGCGCGCATCCTCTGCCGTGACATCCTGTCCGCCCGTCTTGCGGACATGGTGGAGCAGTTCCACAGCGCAGCCGCACTCGTTCGCGATGTCCGCCCATTCGCTCACGACTCGGTCGATCAGCACCGCATCGTTCTCCGCGACGCCGTGGCTTTTCACGAATGGATCGACCACGACAAGCCCAACATTTCGGCGCTTGATCCATGCTTTGATTTCCGCCACGAGCGGTGCAGCGATTTCGAGCCCGCCACCCCGCACTGATGCGATCCGAACCGGCATGTCGCGGCCTGACACTACGAATACCTGGCCGCCGACATCAACACGCTGAAGCTCATAGTGCATAACGACGGCGCGGATGCGCCGATGCATTTCATGCAGCGGGTCTTCCAACTGGAGGAAGGCTACAGGCACCCGTTCGCGAGCCTCTAGGCCGAGCAGTGGCTGTCCCGTAGCGATGGCTAGTGCCTCTGCAATCGCCAACGCTGTCTTGCCGGCCCCGCCGCCCGCCACGGTCGCCGAAACATACCCCCGGATGTAGTGCGAGCCGTAGAGCCATTCTCGCGGCTGCACCGCCATCATGGCGTCGAAGTCGAGGGCGGGCACGTCGAATGCTTTTCTCGCCGGCACCGGGGCGGGCGGCAGCACCACCGCGCCTTGCCAGTCGGCCGCTGCGGCGGCGACGCCGCCCGAGCCCTGGCGGGTCTGGACATAGTTCTGCGCATTCGTGCAGAGGGTCAGCAGTTCTTCGCGGGTCCAGGGCGGCAGGCATCGCTCGTTCCAGTGCTCAGCCATCAGGTCGGCCGCGCGCTCGGCCGAGACGCCGATCTCGACGACACGCGCCGCGACCGCGTAGGTGGTGTTATTGCCGCCGCGTCCCTCGACCGCGATAGGCGCGTCCTTCTGGAGATAATGGATCGCGAACACGATATCGTCGGGGTCGTCGATGCTGACGGCCGCGCCGGTCTCGCGCTCCTTGGGCGTGCCAGCGAGCAGCACGAAGCTCTCGGGCGCAGCCGCTGGCGGGATGTCGTTCGTGATTTGGTAAGAGCCGGTGTAGCCCTTCGCCCCGTCTGCGTCCGCGAAGAAGCTGCCAGGCCCCACGACGTAGCCGCCGGCCGAGCGAACATCCAAGCCGGGCGCGATCCGGTCCACGCTGTTCGCGACATCAGGTCCGCTGAAGTACTGGTGCTCGCCACCGCCGGGGGTCTTGACCGTGAGTGTCGGGGGCAGGTCGATGTCGAGCAGAGCGGCATAGCCGTTCTTGCTGGCGTCCACGTCCAGTATCAGCACGCCTTCGCCGGCCGCCACGCCGTAATTGCTATCCGGCCAGGCCGCGAACCAGCTGCGGATTATGGCAGGATCGGATGTCGCTTCTTCCGGCCAGGATTTGACCCTCGGCCTCTTGCTGCCATCAAGAAGGGGGAAGCATCTGAAGCCGCGAGCCGCCATCGCCAGCGCATGGCCCAGGATGGTCATCGGGGCAGGATGAGCTTCCGCAGGCAGGGCATCAGGTTTCGCAGTGACCGGCTCTGCGGTCCGTCCGTCTAGACAGACTCGATCAGCCGCGCCGCAAAGGCTCTCCGTGGGCGCGGCGGCGGGAGTAGTTGGCTCGGGAAACTTGCGCTCGCCGAACCAGTCATTGATCGGATCGAGGCCGTCCATATCACCGGCCTCCCGCGATCTTAGGCGACTGGCGGCGCGGCGGGCCGGTGCGGCGCGGCAGCGCCTTCACGGCCGGAGCTGGGCCGAGCACGAGCGGGCCAAGCTCGGGATCATCTATGAGGACGGGCTCAGTTTGAGGCCGCTCAAGCTCGGCGGGCATCGTCGACATTTGAAGTTCGCCCAAGGTATCATCTACGATGAACTCGGGCGCGCCAGCCGAAACGGCCTCGCATTTGAAAAGCGAAATTGGGGATGTCATGATGTCCTCGCTATCGCGCCATGGCCGGCGCGCTGATTGACTGTCCGAATTGCTATGGAGCGGCGCGGCCTATTCTGCCGCGCCGCTTTCTGCTGTAACGCCGGCCTGTTTTCGCCAGCCTGCCGCGATGAGGTCCTCGTCGGACGGTGCAGGATCGTTATGGTTGGTTGCGAGCCATGTGGCTTCGTTCGGCGCTGACCAAAGCGTGCGGCGTCTTCGGGCTGTGCTGGTCTCTACCCACATCGGATGCGGGAAAGCCGGGTACCTGGCTTGTTCGGCGCTCGATAAGGTGACGAAGCGGCGCTGCGGCTGCGGACGTTCATCACTCTCGGCCGAGCGCGCGGCTTTCATGGCTGGGGTGAGACCCGGCTGAAGCTCAGCAACAGGCTTCAAGGGCCGCGGTGTGAAAATGCTGGCGAACTTGCTCACTGCGCCTCTCCTTCGCGGGACGACGACGTGGCCATCCGGCCGCCTTTGCCACGGGCGCGGCGTCTCGCGCGTCGGCTCAGATTCCGCTGGACCAGCGGGGAATGAGTGGCCAAGGGCTCGGCTTCAGCGACCGAAATGGACGCCAGTGGCTTGACAGGCGCGCAGAGCACCATGGGCCAGTTAAGCTGAACCAGGATTGCGCGAAGCAGGCTGCCCTCGCGGGCGATGCGAGGCGGCGTTCTGAGTTCAGGCCGCATGATCGGCCTCCCCAACCCAGGCGAGCAGATCGCTCCTGCGGATAAGCCGGCGACGGCCGATCTTGATGCTGGTCAGTTTGCCGCGCTGCATTTCGAGGTACAGGAAGGCGCGGGAGACACCAGTGATGCGGGCCGCCTCCTCGGGCGAATAGGCAAGGCGGCCGTCGTTAGCCGACGAAGTTTTGGGTTTGACGCTCATGGCGAAGCCTCCGAGGCGTGCGTAAGCACGACCGATGTGAACCGATCAGGTGGGTTCGCGCGGGGGTCTGGCTCGGCTCGCCAATGAAGCAGGGCACCACCCCGCCTGTCACAGTGCTTTAGGTGCGGCCTTGCAGCCGCTGCACCCCCGTACATGGTTGACCGTAAATGAGCATGCGAGGCTCGTTCTGTCAACGGGGTCGTATTGTAAACTATTGAAAACGCATGGAAAACTATGCGTTTGGCTAAGCGAGGGCTACGATTGCGCGCCGCGCCATCTCCGTCTCCGCATCAGCTATCCACTTGGAATAGTGGGCTTCTATCATCTTGGCTGAAGTGTCGTGCAGGTCCGCGACCAGCCGGACAGAGAGGCCCGCGCGAAGCCCTCGGATAATGCTGGAATGCCGAAGGACGTAGGGCACGACATCGGCCGCTAACTCCGCCTCTTCGGAAATCTTGGCCCATGCTCGCGTCATCTGGCTCGCTGTCTGCCACGCGCCGCGCCGCTCCCGCACCCACGTTGCAGGGCCGGTCTGCTTATGTGTCCAGCGCTCCAGCAATGAGTCGCTGCTCCTGCGCCTGGCAATGGCTGGCTTAAGCGCCGTCAGCACGTCGTCGCCGATCTGGACGGGGAAGGCGGCGCGCTGTTTCTCGCCACGGCCCTTGTTGCTCACGGGAACCATAATCCGCTTGCTAGCGCTCTCGACATCGCCGACGCGGACGGCGGCTATCTGGCCGAAGCGTGCGCCTGTTGCGGCCAGGAGTAGAACGAGCCGATAGAGATCGCCTTCCCAACCGTCGCGCTCGTCGACCTTGGAGGCGGCAGCGATAACGGCCCGCACCTCATCGTCACTCAGCGGCTGGACTTGCCGCGCGATGGGGGCATACGCTTTCGTCGCCTTGAACGCAGCTTTGACGATGCCGGAGAGCGCAGGAAGGGCTTTACGCTTCTCGTCCGCTGCCTTGTTCAGGGCAGCCTTTAGATCATTGACCGTGCGCTTGACGCTCGTGGCAGCTAGGCCCGTCAGGCTGGCGCGCCAGTCCTTCAGGTCGTCTTCCTCAAGCTCATGCAGGTTCTTGTCGGCCACGGGCTTAGACAGCACGTGGCGTTTCATCCTGGAGCGCCCGTCCAGCTTCAGAGGCTTGTCGGGGCGCTGCGCTCGTTCGTTGTTTTCGCGGTCTGTCAGGTAGGTTTCGACTGCGCTGCGGACGGTCGGGATCGGCCCCGCTGCGGCGACTGCCGCCGTCGCGCGACCCAGTTCGACGGCGCGCCGGGCTGCGGCCAAGGCTTGATCGAAGGACAGTGTTTGCTGGCCATCCGCAGCGAGCACGTCATCAGCAGCGCCGATGCCTTCCCGCTTGTAGCCAGCCCCGGCGCGCCATCGCACCATCCACTCCCCGCCGCGCCGGCCACGGCGGTAGCCAAGGTGAACGCCGCTATCGATGCCGCGCCAATGCACTCCAGGCGCGAGCTTGTCGCGGGCGGAGCGGGTTGTCATCGGGCTCTCGAAAAGGGTCTTTGCCATCGCTGCCGTTCACAGGTTTCGTGTAATATCCGTGTAATATACGGACCTGTGAATCGGTGGACAATAGGGGACGAAAACATTCTAACTCATTGATTTATATAGATAGTCGCAGACGGTTATGGACATAAAATTGCTGAAAAACTGTCCCTCTCACGGCGAAAACAGGGGTTCGAGTCCCCTAGGGAGCGCCATCGAGGCCAAAGTCCGTGAAGGGCTTAAACTATCGAAAAACCAACGGTTTACTCTGGCCTGGCTGTCATACATTTTGGCATGCATGAGCAGAGAAATCGTGCCCAGAGCGTCGTACCAGATCGCCCGCAACGGCAGGTTCTATTTCGATATGCGCGTGCCTATGGACGTGGCCGCCGCGTTCGGTTCCAAGATCATTCGGTTCAGCCTTCGTACCAATGAGCGCTCGAAGGCGCTGCGGCTGATGGGCAAGCACCTTGACCATTACATGGAGCGCTTTGATGAGCTACGTCGCACAGGCAACGCCGAGACAGCATTTGAAGCCAAGGTTGCCCGGCACGACCTGACGAGGCTGGGCGGGGCGGAGTTGGAACGGTTGGTGACCGGCTACTTCCGCGAAGTCGTTGAGCCTGCGGCTATGAACCCTCCGACCGACAGCGAGGACCGGGCCGAGCTTGTCGACGAATGGAGCGACACGCTGGCCCGAGTGAGTGATCGCCACGACGAACAAGGTAACGAGCGCGTTCAGCGTACCGCCGACCATATCTTGTCTAAAGCGGGCTGGCCCCAGACGCAGACTGCCGTTGGCGCCATCAAGCGGCGTTTGCCCAGCGTGGATGTGGACCGGGCGACGAAGCAATATCGCGAGCTGGTCAACCTCGTGCGCCGCGCCAGTGTCGAAGGCAGCCGGTTGGCTCTGGCAGAGTTGAAAGGCGCACGGTTCACGCCCGCCGACGAACTTTTTGCAACCCGGTTCAATCTGGCAGAGGCGAACGACAAGCTGGGGCCGCTCGTTTCAGAGGCGTTGGCCGCGTGGAAGGAAGGCAGCGGCGTCCGGGGGCAGCCGCAAGCCGCGCGAGCTGACCGCCAAGGAGGCCGAGAGTGCCGTCAAGCGGTTCACAGAGCTGCACGGGGATATTCGCGTTGGTGAGATCGCCAAGAAGCGGGTTTAGGAGTTTGCCGCTGCCATCTCGGCACTGCCTTCCCGATTGCCGAAAAAGCTGGCCAAGCTCGCTCTGTCGGAGTTGCTTCGGGAGGACTTGAGCGAGTTCCCGCCAAGGGCGCCGGGCACTGTCGGCCGCGCTGGGCACGTCCGTGCTGGCGCAACCAAAGGAGGTCGTCGTCGCGACGACCGGCGGTACCTATGACCGCGCCCTGAAAGAAATCTGGTTCGAGCCTTTCACGAAGGCGACGGGCATCGGCGTCGCGACGGTCGTGGCGACGGATTCCGAGCAGCGTACGCGGGCCCAGGCCATGGCCAGCGCTGGCAAGGTGACCTGGGACATCATCAACAATGTCGACATCATCGCCGAGTCGGCCCAGAATCGCAGCTTCTCGCGCGACTTGACCTCGTTCTGCAAAAGCTTCGAAGCGCGAAAGGATCTCGCGGAGAAGACCTGCGGCCCCGCCGGCGTGAAGATCTCCTTCAACGCGACGCTGATGGCTTTCAACACCGAGCGCTTCAAGGACGGGGGCCCCGGAAACTGGGCCGATTTCTGGAACGTCTCGCGCTTTCCCGGCCCCCGGGCGCTACCGAGCTTCAATGACCCCTGGCGTGTCTTCGCCGCGGCGCTGCTGGCCGACGGCGTCCCGGCCGACAAGCTGTTCCCGCTCGATGTGGACCGAGCTCTGAAGAAGCTCGATCAGATCAAGCCGCAGGTCCAGCTCTGGTGGCGGACGGGGGACCAGAGCCAGCAGGGCTTCCGCAACGCCGAATATGTGATGGGAATGATCTGGGGCACACGGGCGGCCGCGCTCAAGGCCGAGAAGCAACCGGTAGAGGTGTCCTATGACGGAGCTTTTCTGCTTGCCGACACGATGCAGATCCTACGCGACGGACCCAACTCGACCGGGGCAGAGGCGCTGCTGAAGTTCTATCTCGACAATCCCGACGTCCAGGCGAAACTGGCCGAGCGTCTGAACGTGACACCGCCCAGCCTCGACGCCGTGGCGAAGATGAGCGATGCCGCGCGGGCCAACATTCCGAACTCGCCGGAGGCCTTCAAGGCGATCGTCAAGCATGATGCTGCCTGGATCGCCGCCAATCAGGCGCGCTTGCTCGAAGCTTGGAACAGCTGGATCCAGAAATAGCGCCATCGGGAGGCCGGCTCGGGGATCCCGAGCCGGCGCGAGCGGGTCGCCCGCATCAGCCCCATTACGGCTTCCTTGCCGCAATTTGACATTCGGTGCGCCGGCCGTGGACAGGCTCGAGGAAATGTTGACGATCGCTCCGCCAGAGCCACAGCTCGCGGTCGACATGCGCGGGATCGCCTCGCGAATGCAGGCCATGACGCCGAAGAGATTCACGCCGAAGACCTGCCGGATCGTCGCGTCCGGAACGTCGACGAAACGCTCACGCATGCCGACTAGACCGGCACAGTTTACGAGCCCCTTCAGGCAGCCCAGCTCGGCGTCGCAGCGCGCAAACATGGTCGCGACGGCGGCTGCATCCGCCACGTCGGCCTCGATCGCCAGCGCCTGACCACCCTCGGCGACGATCCCCGCCACCAGGCGTACAGCCGGAGGTGGAAGCCATCTATCCGGCGCATCCCGAGGGCCGCAAACCATCGACCAAGCTACGCGCTTTCGCCGATTGCCTTCGTCAAGCTTTTGGCCAGCCACCCTAATGGGACATGTCGAATCCAACGAACACGCTCAGATGGGCTGACATTCCCCTTCGTATTGCGCCATGACCAGACACTGGGCCGCTGTCCGGAAGCGGACGTTCCCAACTCTGGCTCGAACGGCAGTTCTTGACCCAACTCGGACCTTGGGCAGGTCCGAATTGGGCTACCCGGCTCCCGTCGCGAGCCGCGAGGCTGCCTCAACCCCAATCCCATTCTGACTGAGCCAAGCGAGCCCGCAAGGAACGTAGCCAAACGGCGAACCCATTGGTGACGAAAGCATCTCTGATCAGGTCGCGGTCGTCGGGCGTGGCATCGAAGTCAGCGAACCACTCAATAAAGGATTTATTGCCATCTACAATCGGAGTGACCCGCAACGTTGCGATGTAGTTCTCCGCATTCACGGGCATTCCGCTCAAAAACTCATAGCTGTAGGAACGCTCACGATCCGAGTGAGCCATCAAAATCTGGCGCATAGTACGGTCCGCCATCTCGACACGTCGAACCGCGCCGATTTGGTCGCCGGCACGCCCATTCTCAATCACGGTGACACTCGGAACGCCGGCCCAATCGTAATCACCGAAGGAACGGATCGTATTCCATACGTTTTCGGCAGGTGCCTCGAAAATGGTGCTGTAGTACGCCCTAGTCATGCATCTGGTCCTTGTTAGGTTTGCATGACCACGAATTTAAAGAACTCGGAGGTTCGCGAACCACCCGGTTTCAGCCTGCGACGGTTTCGGCCGGGGCAATTCCCCCGACCGGCGCGGCGCGGGCGACGGACATCGATTAGCCCGCTTCCGACCAGAAGCTGACGTTGAGCTACCGCTAGGAAGCGGATTTTGACGGGACCTTGCTGGCTGCTCGCTTCCAACCCGAAAATGAGCCTTGCGTTGCATTTAATATGTCGATAATTCTCGACATATGGAAAACGAGCAAGTCATCCTCGCCCTGGCGGCGCTGGCGCAGAGCACTCGCCTCGACGTGTTCCGCCTGCTGGTGAGCGCGGAGCCGGAGGGATTGCCTGCCGGCGAGGTGGCCCGGCGCCTCGCCGTTCCCCACAACACCATGTCGTCCCATCTGAGCATCCTCAGCCGGGCAGGGCTCGTCCGTTCCGAGCGCTTCAGCCGCTCGATCGTCTACCGGGCTGATCTCGACGCGCTTCGATCGGCCATCGCCTTCCTCCTGAAGGATT
Source organism: Allobosea sp. AK1 (assembly GCF_006714945.1). Lineage (NCBI taxonomy): Bacteria > Pseudomonadati > Pseudomonadota > Alphaproteobacteria > Hyphomicrobiales > Alloboseaceae > Allobosea > Allobosea sp. AK1. The sequence goes on along the minus strand of NZ_VFMG01000001.1, from coordinate 1,760,873 downwards.
GCTGCGGTGGCCGCGCTGAGATCTGCGCGCCGCTTCTGGCTGAGCTCACGCCCTGCTGCCCACCGAAGGTCACGACCGATGCCTGATCGCATCCACAACGTGCTGTTCCTCTGCACTCACAACTCCGCTCGGTCGATCATGGCCGAAGCCTTGCTCAATCATCTCGGGGAAGGGCGCTTTCGAGCCTTCTCCGCTGGCAGCGAAGGCGGTCCCGGGCCGAAGCCGATGGCGCTCAAGGTGCTGGATGCCGAAGGCATCCCGAGCGAGGGCCTCTCGTCGAAGACCTGGGATGTCTTCGCGCAGCCCGGCGCGCCCGTCATGGATCTCGTGATCACCGTCTGCGACCAGGCGGCGGGCGAGGCCTGCCCGCATTGGCCGGGGCAACCGATCACGGCGCATTGGGGCATCGAAGACCCGTCCAACGTCCAGGGTAGCGAGATCGAGCGCGAGCGAGCCTTCGTGACGGCGCTGCGCTATCTCAGGAACCGGATCAACGTCCTCTTGTCGCTGCCCGTCGCCAGCCTCGACGAGATGGCGTTGGCTCAGCAGGTTCGGCGGATCGGGGGCCTCGAAGGCGCGAGCGGTCGCCGCCCGGAGGTCGCGTGATGGACGTGATCATCTACCACAACCCTGTCTGCGGGACGTCCCGGAACACGCTCGCGCTGATCCGCAATGCGGGCGTCGAGCCGCATGTCATCGAATACTTGAAGACGCCGCCGAGCCGGACGCTGCTGAAGCAGCTTCTGGAGCGCTCCGGGCTGACCGTCCGGGACATCCTGCGCGAGAAGGGAACACCCTTCGCCGAACTCAACCTCGGTGACCCGAGCCTTTCCGACGATGCCCTGCTCGATGCGATCGAGGCCCATCCCATCCTGATGAATCGCCCGCTGGTCGTTTCGCCCAAGGGCGTTCGGCTGTGCCGCCCGTCTGAGGCCGTGCTGCCGCTCCTGCCGCCGCAGCTTGGCGAATTCCGCAAGGAGGATGGCGAGCTCGTCGTCGATGCCTCCGGTCGCCCCGCCACTCTCGCCTGAGGTCATCATGTCCACCTTCGAACGTTACCTCACGGTGTGGGTCGCGCTGTGCATCGTCGTCGGGATCGCGCTCGGCCATGTCATGCCGGGCGTCTTCCACGCCATCGGCGCGGCCGAGGTCGCCAAGGTCAATCTGCCCGTCGCAGTCCTGATCTGGCTGATGGTCATCCCCATGCTGCTGAAGATCGACTTCTCGGCGCTCGGACAGGTCGGCAGGCACTGGCGCGGGATCGGCGTCACGCTCTTCATCAACTGGGCGGTGAAGCCCTTCTCGATGGCGGCGCTCGGCTGGTTCTTCATCGCCTGGCTGTTCCGCCCGTGGCTCCCGGCCGACCAGATCAACAGCTACATCGCCGGTCTCATCATCCTGGCGGCCGCGCCCTGCACGGCGATGGTCTTCGTCTGGTCGAACCTGACGAGGGGCGAGCCGCACTTTACGCTCAGCCAGGTCGCGCTCAACGACGCCATCATGGTCGTCGCCTTCGCGCCGATCGTCGGCCTGTTGCTCGGCCTGTCGGCGATCACCGTGCCGTGGGGAACGCTCGCCCTCTCGGTCGTCCTCTACATCGTCATTCCCGTAATCGTCGCGCAGCTCGTCCGCAGCAGCGTTCTGGCGAAGGGCGGACAGGCCGCGCTCGACAGGCTGCTCCGCCACCTCGGGCCAGTTTCTCTGGTCGCGCTGCTCGTCACGCTCGTCCTGCTCTTCGGCTTCCAGGGCGAGCAGATCCTCGCCCAGCCTATGGTGATCGCTCTGCTGGCGGTGCCGATCCTGATCCAGGTCTATCTGAATGCCGGGTTGGCCTATCTCCTGAACCGGATCGCCGGCGAACAGCATTGCGTCGCGGGGCCGTCCGCCTTGATCGGCGCCTCCAACTTCTTCGAACTCGCCGTCGCCGCCGCGATCAGCCTGTTCGGTTTCAACTCCGGAGCGGCACTCGCCACGGTCGTCGGCGTTCTGATCGAGGTTCCGGTGATGCTCACCGTCGTCTGGATCGTGAACCGATCGAAGGGTTGGTACGAGCGCGGCGACAGCGTGCGAAAGGTTCAGGCAGCCGAGTAATTCGACGATCATGGAAATAGAGCTTGACGGAGCGATCCCGTCCATGCCTATTTATTTCCATGAACGTCGAAGAAGCAGCGAAGCAGCTTGAGGCTCTCGGGAATCCAACCCGGTTGGAGCTCTACCGGACACTCGTCCGGGCGGGTCACGGTGGCCTGCCCGTCAATCAGGTGCAGGAGCGCCTTGGGATCCCGGCCTCGACCTTGTCACACCACCTTCAGCGGCTGATCCGTAACGGCCTCGTCTCGCAGGAGCGTCAAGCCACCACGCTGATCTGCCGTGCTGTCTACCCGGCCATGGATGCCCTCCTCGGCTTCCTCGGCGACGAATGCTGCATCGAAGAGGGTTGCTCTCAAGCGCCGGAAAAGGCCGCCTGAGAAGCCCTTTTTATTTGCCACATAATTCCATAATTCTAGAATCAGCGGATAACAGAATGACTGAGCTTCCCGTCGCGATCATTGGAGCAGGGCCCGTCGGGCTGGCCGCCGCCGCCAATCTCGTCGAGCGCGGCGTCGCAGTGAAGGTGTATGAGGCCGGTCAGGAGGCAGGCGCCAACATCCGTGGATGGGGTCATGTCAGGCTGTTCTCGCCTTGGGAGTTCAACATCGCACCGGCCGCTCGAGCGTTGCTGGCAAGTATCGGCTGGGAGGAACCTGATGGGCAGGCCTATCCTACCGGGGGCGAGCTCGTGGATCGCTATCTCGCCCCTCTGTCGGTGACTCCGGCGCTCGCTGCCGTGATCGAATATGGCGCGCGCATCACCGCTATCGGGCGCCACGGCATCGACAAGGTGGTCAGCCGAGATCGGGACCAGCGTCCTTTCGTGCTGACCATCGTCGGGAGCGATGGGACAACACGGCGCGACCAGGCGCGAGCGATCATCGATGCATCGGGAACCTGGACATCCCCTAGCCCAATCGGCGCAGGCGGACTTGCTGCCGATGGCGAGGAAGCGCTCAAGGATCGCATCGCCTACGGGATACCCGATGTATCGAGCCGCAATCGATCGACCTATGCCGGGCGGGCGACGCTCGTCATCGGTGCGGGCCACTCGGCGGCGAACGTCCTGCTCGATCTCGAAGAGCTTGCGGTCGCCGAGCCCGGCACCAAGGCAATCTGGGCTACGCGCGGACGTGATCTGTCCCGGGTGTTTGGCGGCGGAGCAAATGATCAGCTCGCCGCGCGTGGCGAGCTCGGGCAGCGCCTGCACCGCCTCGTCGCGGAAGGCCGTATCGAACTGATCTCGGGCTTCGGGGCCACCGGAGTTCGTGAGGACGGCGCCCACCTGTTCGTGGACGGAGAGGTCGACGGCGTTGGCCGGACGATTGGACCGGTCGATCGCATCGTAGGCTGCACGGGTCAGCGGCCGGATTTCTCGCTGACCCGGGAGCTACGGGTCGAGTTCGACCCCTGGCTGGAAAGCGCCAAGGCGCTCGGTCCGCTGATCGATCCGAACCTGCATTCCTGCGGCTCGGTGCCGCCACATGGTCACCGCGAGCTGTCGCACCCGGAACCGGGGTTCTACACCGTCGGGATCAAGAGCTATGGGCGGGCGCCGACTTTCCTGATGCTGACCGGCTACGAGCAGGTCCGCTCGATTGCTGCGGCAATTGCCGGCGATCTCGCCGCGGCAGACGATGTAAATCTCGTCTTACCGGAAACCGGGGTTTGCAAGGCAGCTCCGGCGGGAGACTGCTGCGGCGGCCCGGCTCCTGTCGAAGCAAACGCCTGCTGCGCTGAGGATGCCTTGGCAAAGGCTGGCGGCCAGGCCGGTTGTGGTTGTGGTCCGGTGAAGGAGCCTGAGCCGGCAACGTCCTCCTGCTGCGGCAGAGCCGCGTGACCGAGCGGAGCCGCCTGACGGTCATCTCGGCCCTGGGTGTGGTGCAGATCCTCGCCTGGGGCTCTTCCTACTATCTCTCCGCTGTCCTCGCCGCACCGATCGCCGACGACACCGGCTGGCCGCTGTCGTGGGTCATCGGCGCATTGTCGATCGGGCTTCTGACCGCTGGTGCCATCGCTCCCCTCATTGGTCGTGTCATCGGTGAACGCGGAGGGCGCCCGGTCCTCGCTGCGGCGGCCCTGCTCCTCGCCGCCGGTCAGGTCATCCTTGGCCTGTCCCCAAACCTCCCGATCTTCATCGCAGGCTGGGTGGTGATCGGAGCTGGGATGGCGGCAGGCCTTTACGATGCGGCGTTCTCGACGCTGGGGCGTCTCTATGGCGGAACCGCGCGTTCGGCGATCACGGTCCTGACGCTATGGGGCGGTTTCGCCAGTACCGTTTGCTGGCCACTCTCGGCCTATATGGTCGCCCAGTTCGGCTGGCGTGAGACCTGCTTTGCCTATGCGGCTATCCAGCTTCTCATCTCGCTTCCGCTGGTTCTGACGACGGTGCCGCCGGCCGCAATCGACATTTCCCAATCAGCGAGGACGACCTCCCAGGACATAAAGCTCGCGGGCAATGATCGTTCGATGTTCCTGCTGCTCGCCGGCCTCTTGGTCATCGGCGGCGCGATCGGCTCGATCGTCGGCGTGCAACTTCTGACCCTACTCCAGGCACAAGGCATCACGCTGGCGGCTGCGGTGGCGCTGGGAGTGCTCGTCGGGCCCGCACAGGTTGGCGGCCGGGTGATCGAGATGGCCGGCAAGGGCAAGCATCACCCTCTCTGGACCATGACCGCCGCACTGGTGCTAGTAGCTCTCGGGCTCGGATTACTCACCTTTGGATTGGGCCCGGTGTCGATGGCAATCCTGCTGTATGGTGCCGGAAACGGCGTGTTTTCGATTGCCAAGGGAATAGTGCCGTTGGCGCTGTTCGGCGCAGATCGCTATGCGCCAATTGTCGGGCGTTTGGCACGGCCAAGTCTTGTAGCCCAAGCACTCGCTCCGGCGGCAAGCGCTTGGATCTTAGAACATGCCGGCGTCACCGGAGCCTACGGCACACTCTTGCTGCTGGCCGCAGCAAATGTGGTGCTATGCCTTGGTCTGTGGGCGAGTTTCCGAGCAAAACGGCCGTAAATCTCATCATCGCCCGTGCTCTTCCAGCTTGCGCCAATTGTCGACGTTGGCGCAAAGCTCCGGAGCGGACGTTCGCATAGTTTGGAACGGTGCTTGAAGGCGCCCTTTTGAACGGGGTATTTCTTGGCTGGTGGCGTGAGACGAAACGCCTTCAGCCGAGCCGTGATTGCTCGCGAAACTGACGCGGCGTGACGCCTGTCATCCGGCGGAAGGCGCGGCTGAAATGCGCCGGATCGGTGTAGCCGGATGAAAAGGCGACGTCGATGATCCTGCAATCGGTGTCGCGCAGCAGCCTGCTCGCATTCTCGTATCTGACGGTGTCGAGGATGTCCGAGTAGGACAGGCCGAGTTGGGCGAGCCTGCGTTGAAGCGTCCGCGCGCTGAGGCCCGCGATCTCGGCGACGTCAGCAAGAGCGGTTGTTCCCTCGTCGAGATAGGCCGGAAGCATCAGCTTGAGAAGATCGACGATGCTGTAGGCGGACGGGCCGTCCTCATTGTCGCGCGGCAGCGCAAACGAGGGGGGCGAACGGTTCGGGAGGCCGAGCAGCTTGGTCGGCACGCTGATCCAAGCGGCATGCTGGCCCGACAGAAACCGCACATTCGGCCAGCAGGATCGCGTCGCAGGGCTTGGCCCATAAGACGATTCAAAGCCGATCGCTGCCGGCATCCAGTCGGGCCCTGCGAATTGCCTGATGATGTAGACCGAGAAGATGTTCTGGATCCACTGCGCGTGTTTCAGCTGCAGGAGCCATGGCCCGGTGAGCCTGCTGCAGACCCGCACGTGATCCGTGTCATGTTCGATCCACATGCTCAGAATGGTGTCTTCCCCCGACGCCTCATGGCAGGCGTGCCGGAGCGCGACGAGCAGCGTCGGGGAATGCGCGATCAGGGCCCGCGTCTTTTCCCTCATATGCGAGAAATGCAGGCGCTGGGCGGCAAGGAAGCCGAAATCCTCGATACCCTGGCTTCTCTGTGCGGTCTCGACGAAGCGCAGGGCCGGCAGGAGCGGCAGGTAGAGCTCGCTCTTCTCGGCCAGGGATGATGGCAACCGGGACCTCTCCAGGAGCGTCTCCGTCGGTGCGCCGATATCGTCGAGAATGCTGACGAACGGCAGCAGGAACTGACCGCGCGTCAAAGGGATATCAGCCATCGGATCGCATCGTTGTCACCGGATCAGCTCTTCCTCAGGCGGGTTTCCGGGTGAATCGCACCCATAGGGTGCAGACTAGCCGATCGCGATTGGCGCGAAATGGCAAGACGAGCAGGCTCCCCATGCACCAAATGCTCGCGACGACATGTGCTGGCCGTTTGGCCGCGATCACGGGCCGTAGCGAACCGGAGCGTTCGTGCAGGCGCTGGCAGGGCAGGGGACAGGCAGCAATGTCAGGCGCAACGCCGCGCTATCTCGCTATCGGTTTGATGCCGGCTTGCCTGTGCGGGCCGGCCTGGGCGTCGGACCTCCGGCAGCCCGCCGCGCCACCGACGCTTGCCCTCGCGTCGACACCGAGCTTCTCGGTCACGAGCTATGTCTGGGCGACCGCGATCGACGGGAAAAGCGCGACGCTACCGCCGCTGCCGGCTGCGGATATCAGCCTGCGGTTCCGCGACGTGCTCAAGGAGCTCAACGGCGCGTTGATGGCCTCCGCCGAGATGCGCATCGACCGCTGGAGCGTCCTGGTCGACGGGCAATTCTCGCAGGTGACGACCGGCGGCACTCTACCCGGCCCCTTCTTTTCCGCGCTGAAGTTGCGCTCTCAGACCACGACCCTGCAGGGCTCCGCCTTCTACCGTGTCCACGAGGACCCCGTCTTCGCGCTGGACGTAGGCGGCGGTATCCGGTTCTGGAATCTCGACACCAAGCTCGAAATCCTGCCCGGACTCGCCAATCTTCGTATCGATCACCGTCAATCGCAGATGTGGGCCGACCCGATCCTCGGCGCCCGCCTCGGAATAAAGCTCGGCGGCCCCTGGAGTTTGACGGTGGCGGGCGACATCGGCGGCTTTGGCGTCGGCTCGCGCCTGACCTGGCAAGGTCTGGGCAGCGTCAACTACGCCTGGAATGAGAAGCTGACGCTGAAAGCCGGCTACCGGGCGCTTCATGTCGATTATCGCAATGGCGGCTTTTCGTACGACGTGACCCAGCACGGGCCGGCCGTCGCCGCAACATACCGGTTCTGACCGGGGTTTCACGCGTTCGCGCCATGTCGAGAGGAATGGGAATGTCGATGACCGGGACCGCGGTGCGAGCCGCACATGTTTCCCTGCTTGCACTGCTCGCGCTCTGCGGGCAGGCCTTGGCACAGGCGGGCGAAGCCCAGCCCAAGGTCACCGACCCGCATTTCAAGATCGCGCCGGGCTATCTGAAACGATCCGACCTGCCCAACAGCCTGGTCCTGCTCGGGCCACCGCCCGCTGCGGACTCGGCTGCGCTCGCCCGGGACGAGGAAGCGCGCAAGACGACAATTCCCTTGCGCAACACTGCGCGCTGGAAGCTCGCCATCACCGATGCCGATCTCGCCTTTCCGCAGGCCGCCGACAATTTCTCCTGTGCACTGGGCGTCCGGATCGACGGCCAGCAGACCCCGCGCCTCTACGCGATGATGCAAAAGGTGTTGTCGGATTTCGGCCTCTCCACCTATGGCGTGAAGAACAAGTACAATCGGACGCGCCCCTTCGTGGTCCACAACGAGGCGACCTGTCGGGCGGATCAGGAGGCCATTCTGCGGAACGACGGCTCCTATCCCTCCGGTCACACGGCTGCCGGCTGGGGCTGGGCCCTCGTCCTCGCGCAGATCAATCCCGAGCGCGCGGATGCCCTCTTCAAGCGCGGCATCGAATTCGGGCAGAGCCGCGTGATCTGCAACGCGCACTGGCAGAGCGACGTCGATGCCGGGCGGATCATGGGTGCTGCGACCGTCGCGCGGCTGCAAGCCGACCCGACCTTCCTCGCCGATCTCAAGGCGGCGAAAGCGGAGGTGAAGGCCGCGAAGGCGAAGCGGGTGCCCTTAGCCTCCGAATGCGCCGCGGAATCTGCCGCGCTCTCCGCGCAGTAGCGGACTCGGAACCGGACATTTCCAGCCGGCCATATCACGGCAGACAATCAGCCGAAGCACGGGTGCGGAGCCATTCGGTCCTGCCCGATGAGTACATCGATCAAGGACACCAATGAGGTATCGTTCAATGCGCATGACGTTGGCCTGCAGCCTGAGTTTCCTGGTTCTGGCGCCCTGCGTGGCGTCCGCACAGCCGGTTTCGGTGACCGTCGACAACTTCAAGAGAGCCGAGTCCGATTTCTACATGGCCAAAACGGTCGATGCGGGCGCTCTCGGCAAGTTCGTCCATAACAGGACGCCGACGCCGATCGACAAGCAGCCCGTGGTCCGGATGAACCGGGATACCCTCTATTCCCAGGCGGTCTTCGATCTCGACGCCGGCCCGGTAACCATCACCCTTCCCGATGCCGGCAAGCGCTTCGTCTCGATGCAGGTCATCAGCGAAGACCACTACACCCCGATGGTGGTCTACAAGCCGGGCCCCACGACGCTCACCAAGGCCAAGGTCGGGACTCGCTACGTGTTCGTTGCGGTCCGTATCCTTGTCGACCCCAACGACGCCAAGGATCTCGCGCAGGTTCACGCCTTGCAGGATGCGCTGAAGGTGCAGCAGAAATCGGCCGGCAAGTTCGAGGCACCGAACTGGGATCTGGCTCAGCAGAAGAAGATCCGCGAGGCGTTGGAAACGCTCTCCGCTGCATCAGGCGACTTCAGCAACGCTTTCGGCCCGAAGGGGAAGGTCGATCCGGTCAAGCACCTGCTCGGCACCGCGTCCGGCTGGGGCGGCAACCCCGACAAGGACGCATCCTATCCCTCGGCGACCCCGACCAAGAACGACGGCAAGACGGTTTACAAGCTCAGGCTCAAGGACGTCCCCGTCGACGCGTTCTGGTCGATCAGCGTCTATAACGACAAGGGCTTCTTCCAGAAGAACGACTACGACGCCTATTCGGTCAACAGCATCACCGGCAGGAAAAGCGCCGACGGCGCGATCGACATTCAGTTCGGCGGCTGCGACGGCAAGATCCCGAACTGCCTGCCGATCACGCAAGGTTGGAACTACACATTCCGGCTCTACCGGCCCCGCGCCGCGTATCTGAACGGCACGTGGAAGCTGCCGGTGGCGCAGCCTGCATCGTAGAAGGCCGCCCGCCTGGACTGTTCTTCCTCGTCGATGACGCCTTCCGCCATGGCGAGTGCATTGAGACCTCGGGGGCCAAGGGTACGATTGAGAGAATCTCGCTGCGCTCGGTCTCCTTGAGGCATCCGCGCGGCCCGGTTGCGACAATCCCCTTCGGCCAGATCGGGAGGATTCAGAATTTCAGTCGCGAATGGGTCGTCGAGAAGATGCTGTTCCGGATGGCTTTGGATACCGATGTCGGAGCGGAGCGAAAACTGTTCAAGAAGATCGGGCTGGAGGTCGCAGACGACCCAGAGCTAAACGCCGATCTCATCGAGCCGTTCAAGAGCCAGGGTATTGCCGCTCTCGAGGAAGGCACTCTGGTGATCCGCGGCAAATACAAGGCTCGGGCCGGGCGGCAGTTCCAGATCCGCAAGGCGATCTTGTCCAAGGTGTGGACCACGCTGGCCGAGAACAACATCAAACTGGTCCCCAAGCCTCTTCATGTACCGCAGATGGGGGGATGAGCTTGGTTTCCTGAGGTCGGCACCCACACCAGACTCAAATGAAGGCCCGCTTCCCCACGGACAGGTCTAGGACCGGTGAAATCAACATACCCGAGAGCGGACGTTCCTAATGTCTGCAAGGGACCACAAACGCCGGTCGCTCTTCCGGGGGAGATGCGTCAGTAGCGGACTCTAGCTCTCTGCCCAAAAGCGGACCTCTTGAACGCGGTCGCGGCATGATCGGAAACGATCTATCTCGGACGTTCGCGAGCTTGGTCTTAAGCAGCCTAGTCGGGAGAGTTGCCAGGTCTTGGTGGGAGGCTAAACGGCGCTTCGGGCAGCCGGGTAAAGGAAGGTTGTCCAAGCCATCGTTGGACACAGGATATCGGGCAAATCGATCTCGATCTTTCAGCATTTCGAAAGCGCGCCGCCATACCCTGATCGACCGTTAGCTTGGCGAGAGGCCGACGCTTGACCACTCAGCGCATGACTCGAGCTTTCCCCGTGGACAGTGCTCTATTGAACGCTGTCCTGGAGCATGTGGACCAAGGAATTCTGATGGTCGATGCCAACGGCTATGTGGCCGTCTGCAATCAGCGCGCGATCGATCTGCTTGGCCTGCCACCCGACCTGATGCGTTCCAATCCATCTTTCGAGGCGGTGAAGAGATGGCAGATGGAACAAGGTGAATTTGGTACTGTCACCGAGGATCTCCTTCGGGCCATCAAATATGAAGGGATACACGTAGAAATCCTGGACTACGATAGGCAGAGACCAGACGGCACGGTGCTGGAAGTTCGAACCAACCGCCTCCCCAACGGCGGAATGGTGCGCACCTTTACTGACATAACCACACGAAAAGCGGCCGAGAACGCGATTCGGGTGAGCGAGGAGCGCCTGCGGCTGGCTTTGCAGGCGAGCAGGATGGCTGCTTGGGAGCTTGATCTCGAGACGCAGTGGGTCGATCGCTCCGAGAATTCCATGGTGCTGCTCGGCATTTCCTCGGGACCGGCAGGCGATTTCATCAATAGGGTCCATCCCGACGACCGAGAAATAGTGACGGCCTTCTGGAGCGCCGTCAGGTCGGAAGGAAGTGGCGCGGCCGAAGTGCGCTACCATTCTCCTGACGGCTCGCAAACGTGGCTTGCTCTCAGGGCCGAGCGAAAGGACGATAATCGACTCATCGGACTGACCTTCGACATCGCAGATCGGAAGGCCGCCGAAGAAGCCATCTGGCGAACCGCCAATCACGACCCTCTGACGGGCTTGGCGAACCGGGCGCTCTTCCAGGCTCGCCTCAACGAGGCGCTGACGAATGCCGGAATCTCTGGGGCCAACGTGGGGCTGTTGCTGCTGGATCTCGACGACTTCAAGGATGTCAATGACACGCTTGGCCATGCGGTTGGAGACCTCCTCCTTCAGGAGGCGGCCCTTCGGCTCAGAAGCTTTGTCGGAGAAGGCGATACCGTGGCACGCCTCGGGGGCGACGAGTTTGCCATCATACTCACCGATATTTCAGCGGGAAGTGAAGCAACTGCCCTTGCTACGGAAATCGTAGACGCTCTCTGTGCTCCCTTCCAGCACGAAGGACGAGCTCTTTCCACAACGGTCAGCATCGGGCTGGCAACCTTCCCTGAGCATCACCGCGATCCGGTCGAACTGATGAAGGACGCCGACATCGCGCTTTATCGCGCGAAGGAGCAGGGACGCAGCCAAGCGGTTGCTTATACCAGTGCCGCCCGCGAGACGATGGAGCATCGCGTGACCATCGCACACGACGTCCGGGAAGGGCTCGCAGCACAGCAGTTCGTTCCCTATTACCAGCCGAAAGTGTCGTTGGTGACAGGCCGGATCGTCGGCTTCGAGGCCCTCGCGCGTTGGAACCACCCGACCAAAGGGCTTCTCACGCCTGATTATTTTGGCTCGATGTTCGCCGAGCAGGCCATTTCGATTGCTCTGGGCGAGCAGATGATCCGCCAGGTTGCGGCCGATGTTCGATCATGGCTGAATCAGGGTCTCGAATGCGGTCGCGTCGCGGTCAATCTGTCTTCCGCCGAGATCTCCGACCCGAGACTCGCCGACAGGATTATCCGCATCCTGGAGGATACACGTGTCTCCTCGGCGCATTTTGAAGTCGAAGTGACGGAAACGGCTTTCCTCGGGCGCAGAACCGCGACGGCGTCCTCCATCCTGAACAAGCTGCACGAGGCCGGCGTCTCCATCGCATTGGATGATTTCGGGACGGGCTTTGCGTCGCTTCTCCATCTGAAGCAGTTCCCCGTGGACCACATCAAGATCGACCAGAGTTTCGTGCGGAACCTGATCAGCGACGACAGCGACGCTGCAATTGTCGCCGCCATCGTAAGTCTCGGTCACGCTATGGGAATGCATACAACTGCGGAGGGGGTCGAAAGCCCCCAACAGGCCGCACGCCTGCGAGAAGCAGGGTGCGATTCTGCTCAGGGCTATTTTTATGCGAAGCCGCTGCGAGGGGAGATGGTGCCGAAGACCATTCAGAGCTGGTTCCCGACAGGCAAGCCAGAGCTTTGAGGGCGGAAGGTGCTTACCTCGGCGCTTAGCGCCATGACCGGACATTGAGTCACTGCCCGGAAGCAGACATTTGAAGCGATTGATCGGTGCATGGGAGCGCCAGGCGAGACGTGGTGAAGACGCCCGCCGTATAGCGAGCGCCCTGATCGTCCAGCGCGGGCCTACATCGCCGGAAGGACGGCGATGTCCCTCGCGGCTGCGCTCAGACCAGCAACCTTGCCCACCGCAGTCGCCTTGCCGGTGGCGAGATCAACCTTGTGCAGGGCGCCGTCGGCGAGCAGCCAGCCAGTGTTGGTCCCGTCGCCCGCTGTCTCGATATCGAAGGCGATCGTTTTCGGCATGACGCCGAGCTTCCCGACCGCGCCGAGAACGCCGTCATTGGGCGGCGCCTGCTTGATCAGGCCGCCGATCTTGCCGTCGATGTCGTAGAGCGCCGTCTCCTTCGTACCCTTGACGGAGTTGGTGTAGGCGCCGGCCACGATCATGGGCACCTCGCCCTTGTGCATGTCGGTCTCGGCGAATTTCAGCTTACCGTCGACCGTGGTCTTGCCGTCATCGACATTGACCCGCAGGTTGGTGCCGTCGGAGCCGATCACGCGGAGCCGGTCGGCGGCCGGATTGAAATCGACCGTGGCCCGGGCGCCGGCAGGGAGCACGGTGTCCATCTTCGACTTCATCGTCGCTTTGCCCGTCTTGTCGATCGTATAGATCGCGCCGTCGACCGCGAGCGCGTAGAGCATGCCGTCGGCCGGTCTGACGTCGATGCCAGCGATCTTGCCGGCAAGGCCGGTGACCTTCATCGACTTGCCGGCCTTGAGGGTCGCGGTATCGACCATGGTGAGCGTGTCGTCGCCGGTGAGAGCCGCGAGCATGGCGGCCTGCGCGGCGATCCCGCTGCCGAGAAACGTTGAAACGACGAGGGCGAAACGGATCGTCTTGGTCATGGTGTCCTCCGGTTCTGTCAGGCGCCGCGGCATGCATATCTGCTGGCGGCGCTCATGCCGGATAGAGCCGAGGCAAGGCATTGGATGCGCTCGAAAAAATAAAGCCGCCGGGGTGCATCCATCGCGACGCGGGCAGCGTATCCTCCCGTCGTGCCGTCCAATCGGGGCAGCCGAGCTTAGGGATTCCGCATGGCCGTCAATGCCGCGCAATCGCATGGAGCAGGCATCGAGCAGGCGCTGGCAGCCTGCGCCGGCGGCGATAAAAACGCACTCCGGCGCATCTACGATCAGGAATGCCCGCGTATGATCGGTGTGGCGCAGCGCATGCTGAAGCGCCGCGCCCTGGCGGAGGAAGCGGTGCAGGACAGTTTCATCCTGATCTGGCGGCATGCGGGACGCTTCGATCCGCAACGCGGCTCGGGCCTGACCTGGATCTACGCCATCCTGCGCAACCGCTCGCTGTCGATCCTGCGCGACGAGCGGCGCATGGAGATCGACGAAAGCCCGATCGGCCAGGAGGCCGCGAGCGAGGAGGATGATCCCGAGACCGTGGTGGCGAAGCTCTCCGATGCCAAGGCCTTGCGCGGCTGTCTGGAGACCTTGCCGGCTCCGCGGCGCGGGATGGTGCTGCTCGCCTTCGTGCAGGGGCTGAGCCATGGCGAGATTGCCGGCAAGCTCGGCATGCCGCTCGGGACGGTGAAATCATGGATCCGCCGTTCGCTGATCGCACTCAAGGAGTGCCTCGGATGACGCCGGAACCGGATCGCGAGATCGTCGCGGGAGAGTATGTGCTGGGCCTGCTCGACGGCGCCGAGAAGGAGGCGTTCGAGAGGCGGATGGCGGGTGATGCGAAGCTGGATGCCGCGGTCGCTCGCTGGCAGGCGCGGCTGACGCCGATCGATGCCACCGCCCGGGCGATCGAGCCATCGACAGGACTCTGGCAGCGCATCGAGAGCGGCCTCGACCAAGCTCCCGCGGGAAGCCAAGCCGCGGCTTCGCAGCCGGCGCGTGGCGCGCGGCTCTCGCAATGGTGGGAGAGCCTTTGGCTTTGGCGCGGGACCGCGTTGGCCGGTCTTGCCGCAGCGCTCCTGCTCGCCTTCGGGCTCGTCGCTGCCCTCGATCGTGCGCGTCGTCAGCCCGTGATGGTCGCGGTTCTGCTGACTGAGACCAATGCCGCCGCGGCCGTTGTGAATACGTTCGCCGACGGGCGCGTCGAATTGCTGCCGCTTCAGGATATCCCCGTGCCGCAGGGCCGTGCGCTGGAAATCTGGACGCTATGGGATCGTGCCACCGGGCCGCGCTCGGTCGGCCTTATCGACAGGGCCCGGGCCGTGCCGCTGCGCTTGGACAACCTGCCGCTCGGGGCCGATCAGCTCTTCGAGATCACGGTGGAACCCGCCGCCGGTTCGCCAACCGGACGCCCGACCGGCCCGATCGTCGCCAAGGGGCTGACTGCGCGACGCCTCTAGAGCAATTCCGCCATTTCCTGAGTCGCGGAATTGCTCTAGGCCTTTGTTTTATCGCATTTTCTTCACGCGAACCGGTATCCACTTCACTCGAAAATGCTCTAGAAGGGTGCGGCGGGGAACGCCGCGCCTCTCAGCGGCCTTGAAGGGCGAGCAGGTTGACGTCGATCGTCCGGGCGCGGAAGCCGGCTTCGCAGTAGCAGAGATAGAATTCCCAGAGCCGGCGAAACGGCTCGTCGAACCCAAGCGGCGCGATCTCGGTCCAGCGCTCCAGGAAGCGGCGGCGCCATTCCTTCACAGTCAGGGCGTAGCTGTCGCCGAAGTCGAGCTGTTCGACCACCCCGAGCCCGACTGTCTCGGCGCTACTCTTCAGCACCGGAACCGATGGCAAGCAGCCGCCGGGGAAGATGTAGCGCTGGATGAAGTCGGTGCCGTGCTGATAGTCCTCGAACACGGCGTCGTCGATCGTGATCGCTTGCAGGACGACGCGGCCGCCGGGCCGCAGCGAGCGGCGAAGCGTCGCGAAATAGGACGGCCAATAGGCGCGGCCGACCGCCTCGATCATCTCGATCGAAACGATGCGGTCGAACAGCCCGGCGATGTCGCGATAATCCTTGAGCTCGATGGTGACGCGTTCGGACAGGCCTGCGGCGGCAACGCGCTGTCGTGCGGCTTCGAGCTGGGCCGGCGACAAGGTGATCGCCGTCACGCGGCAGCCCTCGCGCGCCAGCCGTTCCGCCAGCGCTCCCCAGCCGCAGCCGATCTCCAGAACATGCTCGCCGCCCGAAAGGTCGAGCATGGCGACGATCCGATCCATCCGGCGCTGCTGAGCGGCCTCTAGCGTCTCGGTCGGCGTTTCATAGAGTGCCGAGGAATACATCATGCTGGCGTCGAGCCAGTGGCCATAGAAGTCGTTCCCGAGATCGTAATGCGCCGTGATGTTGCGGCGGCTGCCGCGACGCGTATTGGCGTTGAGAACATGCCGCAGGCGGTTGAGCAGACGCGTCGGCCAGGCGCCTGAGACCAGCTTACGCAGGGTCGCATCGTTGCGCGCGCCGAGCTCGATCAAGGCCGTGAGATCCGGCGTATGGAGGTCGCCGTCGCGATAGGCTTCGGCCAGCCCGATGTCGCCGTCGAGCAAAAGGCGGCGCATCGACCGCCAGTTGTTCAGGATCATCGTCGCCTGCGGCCCCGGCAGGCCGGGCACGCTGCAAAGTCGCTCGCCATCCGGTGTGAAGACCGTCAGGTGGCCTATGGCGATCCTGGAGAGCACGCGGCGCAGGAACCAGCGCGACAGGCCGATACCACCTGGCAGGGAGAGCGCCTGTTCGGGCATGCGAAATTGCTGTTCCGCGTCGGGCCGGCTCATGGCTGCTGAGATCCTTTCGCATGAGCTGTCGCGGCTCTGCCGAGGCTGAAGGAGTGCTCGGGCGGCGCGGGATGAGGCTGCCAGCGGATGCGCTTCGCCAGCAGCCGCAATGCATGCCAGTGAATGGCGGCGGTGATCTTCAGCGTGAGCAGCGGATGCGTCGCGAGCAGCCGCAGCAGGGCCACATCACTCAGTTCCGTTCGCTTGCCGCTCAACACGGCGGTGATCAGGCGTCCATCCGCGTCGCTGCCCTCGATGGCGACGGAGACGCGCTCTCCCGGCGGGGTGACCGTGAAGGCGTAGCGCATGTCGAGATTCATGAACGGCGAGACGTGGAAGACCTTGTCGGCCTCCTGCCTCAACGCGCCTTCGGAGCTATCGGCAGGCGCTACATAGCTATGAATCTCGCCGAAGGTGTTGTGCACCTCGTAGACGGTGGCGCAGAGGCTGCCGTCGCGGCGGCAGCAGAAATAGGTGCTGAGCGGATTGAACGCGTAGCCGAGAATGCGCGGCATGGTCAGCAGGCGGATCGGACCACCATCATGCGCGATCCCGGCTTTCGCCAAGGTTTCTTCGATCTGCGGCCGTAGGGGCCGCCCGCTGCGATCCCCGTAATCCGCGTCGCGAAAAGCGTAGAGATTGAAGCAGTTGCGCGAAAAGAAGCGGAGCTTCGCCGACGCCCGATCGATCTCGTCGAGATCGAGCAGCATCCAGAACACGCGATAGGCCAGCGCATGCGGCCGGGGCCGGAACCGATGGTGCCTGACACGGCCGACATAGAGGGCAGATTGCAAGGTCATGCGGCCTGCTCCAGTCGCGGCAGTATCGGAATGCGGCCGGATTCGTCGCGAACGCTCCATGGCCGGCGGACGCCACCAAGCGCCTCGGCGACGGCGAGCCCCGCCTGCAGGCCATCCTCGTGGAAGCCCGATCCGAAATAGGCGCCGCAGAACCAGCTGCGACGCGCCCCTTGCAGAGACCAGAGCCGCTCCTGCGCAGCGAGCGCCGCCTCATCGAATAACGGGTGCTCGTAGATCTCTTCGTGGAGAACGGTCTCTTCGCGCAGCGTATCCGGCGGGTTGAGCGTGACGAAGAAGGGCTGAACCTCTGGCAAGCCTTGCAATCGGTTCATCCAGTAGGTGACCGCACAGGCAGAATCCGGCTGCGCGCGATGACCGATATGGTTCCAGCTCGCCCAGGCGCGGCGTCGCTTCGGCATCAACGCTTCATCGCCGTGCAGCAAGGCGCGGTTGCGGCTGTAACGAAAGGCGCCTAGCGCCTCGGCTTCCGTCGGGCTGGGATCGGCGAGCATGGCGAGCGCCTGGTCGGCATGGCTGGCGAAGACGACCTGGTCGAAGGTCTCGGCCCAGCCGTCACCCGTCAGGACGACATCGTTTGCCCCACGTCGAACCTGACGCACCGGCGCACCGGCCCTGACTTCGCCCGAAAAGGCAGCGCGTAGCTGCTCGACATAGACGCTGCTGCCGTCGGTCACGGTGCGCCAGACCGGCCGGTCGCTGAGCTGGAGCAGACCGTGATTGTGATGGAAGCGCAGGAAGGCGGCGGCCGGATAGGACAGGATCTCCGAGCAGGGGGCCGACCAAATAGCTGCCGCCATCGGCAGGAGATGATCGTCCCGGAATGCGGCGCCGTAACCGCCGGCTGCAAGATAGTCGCCGAGCGAGATGGCGGCCGCGCCACCCGAAAGCGCGTCCCTCGATGCGTTCCGATAGAAGCGGGTGATATCCTGCAGCATCGCCCAGAAGCGCGGGCGCACCAGATTGCTGCGCTGGGCGAACAGGCCGGCGACGCTGGTGCCGCTATATTCGAGACGGCCACCATCGAGCGATACGGCGAAGGACATTTCGGTCGGCTGCGTGACGACCCGCAGATGGTCCATCAGCGCAATGAAGTTCGGGTATGTCGCCTCATTGTAGACGATAAATCCGGTATCGACCGCCGTTTCGCCGCCGGCACCCGCCACGCGAACCGTGTTGGCGTGACCGCCGAGGCGAGGGGCAGCCTCGAACAGCACGACGTCATGGGCCTGCCCCAGCAGCCAAGCCGCCGAGAGGCCGGAGATGCCGGCACCGATGACGGCGATCCGCATCGCCTTGCCCTGTGCCCGCTCCGTCGTCGCTGTTTCGTTTGTCATGACGGGTATACGCGGCCGGGGCCGGACTGGATTTGCTGCCGCGCGACCAAAAGCACCCCGGCCGAGTGACCCGCCACAGCCCCTCCTGCGTAAACGAGGAAAGGCCGGGGCTTTCCGCGAGGGGTGACGATGCCGATGAGCCGACTGAAGCGAGTGGTCGCGGCGATCAGCGCCTATGCTGCGCATCCCGATCCGCGGGCGGCGATCGCCAATACCGTCGCGCTCGTGATCCTCTCCAACCAGCCCTTCTATCCGCTCTATCTCCATTGGGCGGTCGCGCCCGTCGTCACACCATCCTATGTCACCTTCCTGTCGACGCCGCTCTTCGGGGCCGTGCCGGCCGCCATGCGGTGCAATACCGTGCTCGGGCGAGCGCTCCTCCTCGCCGCCGGCATCGGCAATACGTTGCTCTGCCGGGCCGCCTTTGGCCCAGGCTCAGGGGTCGAGGTCTTCCTGTTTCCCTGCCTCATGCTGGCGCTGATGCTGTTTCGCCGCGCGGAGCGCCTCTTCGCTCTCGGCTTCGCGGCACTGGTCTTCGCCGCCTATCTGCTGCCGGCAGCCATCCTGGGGGCGCCGATACATCTCTACGGGCCCGACGAATACGCAGCCTTGCAGCGCCTTAATTTTCTGAGCGCGGCATCCCTGACTGCCCTGATCGGATGGCTGTTCGCCGGGCGTCTCGACACAAATTCGCGCGCCGATGAAACCGGCGGCACTCCCGGAGCGTAGACGAGATGCATTCGCCGAAAGGACCGCATCATGACGCGCCTTCCGCTTGTCCTCGTCCTTGTCGCTATTTCGGCCCACAGCGCTGCCGCCAACGATCTCGACGGGACATGGCTGCGTGACGACGGCAATGCACGCGTGCGGATCGCGCCCTGCGGCGACAAGATCTGCGCCACCAATCTCTGGATCGGCGACACCAGCAAGGGCGAGGCGGCCGGCGACAAGCTGGTCATGACGCTGGCCCGCCAGCCCGACGGGACGTTCTCGGGCAACGCCTACGATCCCAAGCGCGACTGGACCTACTCGATGACGATCACAGTGACGCCGGGTACGCTCACCACGCGCGGTTGCATCGTCGGGCGCCTGATCTGCCGCGACGTGAACTGGAAGGCAGCCGAGTGATGGCGGGTGACCTCGCCCCGGTGATCCGGAGCGGCTCCGGCCGCGTATCTCATACATGGTCCCCGCTTTCGCCTTGACTGTCGACGGCATGCGCGAGGTGGGAGCCAGCGCTCAAGGAGGTCGTTTCATCGTCTTGTTCGACCCCAACAGACTGATTGCCGCCATTGCGCGCTCGGGGGACCGGGCCGCTTTCGCCGCGCTGTTCGACCATTTCGCGCCGCGCGTGAAGGGGTTGCTGATGCGCGGCGGCGCCCCGGCGGAGCTGGCCGAGGAGGTCGCGCAGGAAACGCTCCTGACCGTCTGGCGCAAGGCAGCCCTGTTCGATCCCGCGAAGGCAAGCGCCTCGACCTGGATCGCAACGATCGCGCGCAACCTGCGCATCGACATCGCCCGACGTGAGATCCGGTCGCGGCTATCGCAAGTTTACGAGATCCTGGATGAAGAAGCCCCCGAACAACCCGATGCGATGCTCTCCGGCGCCGAACGCGATGCGCGCGTGCGGGCCGCGATGACCCAGCTTTCACCCGACCAGTACCGCGTGGTCGAACTCGCCTTCATCGAAGGCTTCAGTCATCAGGATGTCGCCGATCGCCTCGCCATCCCGTTGGGCACGGTGAAATCCCGCCTGCGCCTGGCACTGTCGCATCTGCGCGGCCGGCTGGAGGATCTGCGATGAGCATCGGGCATCGCCCATCCGACGAGACGCTCACTGCCTTCGCCGCAGGGCAGCTCGACGAAGGCTTGGCACTGGTCGTCGCCTGCCATATCGAGGCGGATCAGGAGAGCCGGCGCCGCCTGCGGGAACTCGAGGCCGTCCAAGGCGCACTGCTGGATGCGGTCGAGCCCATCCCGATGGCTTCCGGCCCAAATCCTCCGGCCACCGCAGCACGAGCCGAGCCAGGGTCTGCTGCAGCCGTCCCGATGTCCGAAACCGGGATGCCGAAGGTACTGCGCCCCTATGGCCTCGGTCCCTGGCGCCCGATCGGCATCCGCATCGCCATGCGCCGCGTCGAGGTTCCCGGTGCGGGCGCGCGCGTCTTCATGCTGCGCGCCGGGCCGGGGATCGCCTTGCCGCACCACAAGCATACGGGGGTCGAATGGACCACGATCCTTGCCGGTGCCTATGAACACGAATACGGGCGCTACGCGGCCGGGGATTTCGACGAAGCGGACACCGAGCACGATCACACGCCGCGCGTCGATCCCGTCGAGGGCTGCACCTGCATCGTCGCGATGACGGGGAGCGTGCAGTTGCAGGGCTGGCTCGGCCGGCTGCTGCAGCCGCTGGTGCGGTTTTGACGATCGCCTCCTTCATCGTGGCTGTTGTCTTCGTGGCCTTGGCCATGTCCGCCTTCATGGCCCTGGCGACGATGGTCGAGCGCCGCACCGGCAATTCCGGCTGGATCGACGTGGTCTGGACCTTCGGACTGGGCCTGACGGGTATCGCCGGCGCCTTGCTGCCCTTCGGGGCGGGGCCAATGTCACGACGCTTCGTCGTGGCCGGGCTCGCATTGGCTTGGGCGCTTCGGCTCGGCCTGCATATCGCGCGACGGACGACCGGCATCACCGAAGATCCCCGCTATGCGAAGCTGAAGCGGGACTGGGGAAGCGCCGCGCCGCAGCAACTGGCCCGGCTGCTGCAGATGCAGGCGGTGGTCAGCATTCCCCTGGGATTGGGGATCGTCCTCGCGGCTCATGATCCCGCGCCTTCGCTGGGCTGGCGGGATTTTGCCGGTGTCGCCGTGTTCGCCGCCGGCCTTGCGGGAGGCGCCCTCGCCGATGGGCAATTGAGGACCTTCGCACGCTCGGGAGCGGGCGGCGTCTGCGACTCTGGCCTGTGGCGCTGGTCGCGGCACCCGAACTACTTCTTCGAGTGCCTGCTCTGGTGCTCCTATCCCGTGATCGCGCTCGCGACCGACTACCCCTGGGGCTGGCTTGCTTTGCTGGCACCGGCCTGCATCACGCTGCTGCTCACCCGCATCTCCGGCATACCGCCCCTGGAAGAGCACATGCTCGCCAAGCACGGCGAGGCCTATCGGGCCTATCAGCATCGAACCAGCGCCCTGATCCCGCTGCCGCCGAAAGGAGCGACGTCATGACGATCATGCAGAAGCTTTCGACCTGGGGCGAAGGGCTGCCCGTACCCGATGCCATCAGCCGCATGGTGATCGCGTCGCTGGTCGGGCGCACGGCGCGCTCGCTGGCAGCGCAATCGGCCGGTGCCGCGGCCTTCGCCCGCGACATGGCGGAGTTTCCGATAGCTGTTCATACCGACGCCGCCAATGCCCAGCATTACGAGGTGCCGGCCGCTTTCTTCGATCAGGTGCTCGGCCCGCGGCGCAAGTATTCCTGCTGCTATTACGCGGATCCCGGCGACACGCTGGCCGCAGCGGAAGACAAGGCGCTGGAGCTGACCGCGGAGCATGCCGATCTCGCCGATGGGCAGGACATCCTCGAACTCGGTTGCGGCTGGGGCTCGCTCTCGCTGTGGATGGCGGAGCGCTATCCGCTGGCGCGGATCGTATCGGTCTCAAACTCGGCTTCGCAACGCACCTATATCGAAGAGCAGGCGCAGCGCCGTCATCTCTCCAATCTCCGCGTCGTCACCGCCGACATGAACGAGTTTGGCACGGAGGAGCGCTTCGATCGCGTCGTATCCGTCGAAATGTTCGAACACATGGCGAACTGGCGCGAGCTGCTCGGGCGGGTTCGTGACTGGCTGAAGCCGGACGGCCGGCTCTTCATCCATGTCTTCGCCCATCGGCAGGGCTGCTACCGTTTCGACACCACCGATACGGGCGACTGGATCGCGCAGCATTTCTTCACAGGCGGCCTGATGCCGAGCGCGACGCTCGCGCACCAATTCCCCGATCTCTTCACCGTCGAGGCCGAATGGCGCTGGGGCGGCGAGCACTATCGCGCGACGGCAGAGGACTGGCTGGCGAATTTCGATCGCAACCTCGCGAAGATCGATCCGATCCTGCGCGAGACCTATGGTGCGGATGCGCCGCTCTGGCGTCGGCGCTGGCGGCTGTTCTTCCTGGCCACGAGCGGACTGTTCAGCCATGAAGGCGGCGATGCCTGGGGCGTTCATCACTACAGGTTGCGCGCGAACTGACGGATTGGCCGACTGGGGCTAGAGCCAGCCCCAGTCGGCCGCCCGGCGGACGACGCCATAGGCGATCCATGTGCACAATCCGACGACGACCGTGCCGTAGACGAGATCGACGAGCGTGATCGCCAGCGTCCAGGGACGCAGCGTGGCGTAGTTCGTCAGATCGTAGGTCGCATAGGCGAGCAGGCCGATGAGCGCGCCATTCAGCAACGCGGTGCTGGCGCTGCCGTCACGCAGGGCCGGCATCAGCGCGAAATAGACGACCCCGAGCGGGAAACCGAAATAGAACAGCGCGGCCGGCCAGTAGCGCACCTGCTCGACGATGAGATCGCCGAGCGCGGGCCGATAGAGCCTTGCCGTCATCGTGCCCAGCCAGATGGCGTCGCAGATGCCGAACGCGACGATGAAGGCGATGTAACCGGCGACGAAGCGCATGGCGATCTCCAGGATTCTGCGATGAGATACGTGCGGCGGGCCGGCCCGGTTCAGTATTGCCGTCGATATCGCGCGGCCGCGGCGCTGATCCACCGCAGCGCTTAAGGCGTATAGATTGCGACGCTTCTCCGGCCCCAGGCTACGATGACGATCCGAATTGCCCGACGCGCGATCCTGCCTCTCCTGGCCGGACTGGCCCTTCCTGCATGCGCAGCCCTGCGCCCCGGCGGCCTGACCGAGGGGGCTCGCGATGTGGCCTATGGTCCTCATCCCCGGCAACGGATGGATATCTACGTGCCTTCGGGTGGCGGCAGCGCGCGGAAGCCGGTGGTCTTCTTCATCTATGGCGGCTCATGGGCCAATGGCGCGAAGGAAACCTATGCCTTCGTCGGCGAAGCGCTTTCCGCGCGCGGCTTCGTCACGGTGATCGCGGATTATCGCCTGGTGCCCGAGGTGCACTTCCCGGTCTTCATCGAGGACGGAGCGCTGGCGCTGCGTTTCGTCCGAGATAACATAGCCCGCTTCGGTGGCTCCCCGAAGGCAATCCACCTGATGGGGCATTCGGCGGGCGCCTACAACGCGATGATGCTGACGCTGGACCGGCGTTATCTTGCCGCCGTGGGAATGCGTGCCGGCGATATCCGCTCCACCGTAGGCCTCTCCGGCCCCTACGACTTTCTGCCGTTCGATATCGACGTGACGAAGGCGGCGTTTGGAAACGCGCGCGAACTCGCCCAGACGCAGCCGATCAACTTTGCAAGGCGCGACGCCCCGCCGGTCCTTCTGGTGACAGGATCCGCCGACACAACGGTACTCCCCCGCAACAGCGAGCGCCTTGCCCTAGAACTCAGAAAGGCGGGTGCGCGATCGATCTCGCTGAAGATCTATCAGGGGCTCGGCCATACAACCACAGCCACGGCGCTGTCCACGCTTCTGCAATGGCAGGCGCCAATCCTCAACGATGTCGTCGCGTTTCTTCAGGCGACATCAGCAAGGTGACTGCCGAGTTCTGCGCCAGAAGCTGTCAGATCTTGCACGGCGGATAACCGCCATGGTCGCGGCCCGATTGATTAGGCAAGCTTATTAGCCCTATCGAATCCAGATGGCTAATCGAAGAGTGGGTCTGTGACTAGGTTCCTCGCAAGCTGATGCAGCGAACGAGGGGCAAATGCCTTCCATCGAGACCAAATTCCTTATTCCGCCCTTCCTTCTGGCGGCCGGCCTGATCGGCTCGACACCCGCGCTCGCTCAACAGCAGGCAGCGAACCCCGTGCCTCTGACAATCCAGGAGCAGGGCAGCTTCGCCGCCGGTGGGACGGTGGCGAAGACCGCAGGCACCTACGATAACAACAAGCCGACGGCCGCAGGCCAAAGCCTGCACGGCGACCATCTCTACGCCTTCTATCAGGTTCCGCAGAACCCGAAGGCGTTGCCGATCGTGATGCTGCACGGCGCCTTCCAGTCGGCGCGGAGCTGGGAGACGACCTCCGACGGGCGCGAAGGCTTCCAGACCCTATTCCTGCGCCGCGGTTTCCCCGTTTATCTGGTGGATCAGCCGCGTCGCGGGCGGGCTGGCAACAGCACCGTCGCGACGACGATCGAGCCCACCCCTTACGATCAACTCTTCTTCGATCAGTTCCGGCTCGGCAAATGGCCGAACTACTTCGACAATGTCCAGTTCGACCGCAAGCCCGAGACGCTGGACCAGTTCTTCCGCTCGGTGACGCCGAACACTGGGCCCTACGATGCCGGCGTGATCTCCAACGCGATGGCGGCGCTGTTCGCCAAGACCGGTCCTGCAATCCTGTTCACGCATTCCCAGGGCGGGGGCCCGGGCTGGCTGACGGCGATCAGGAGCGCGAACGTTAAAGGCATCGTCGCCTTCGAACCGGGCAGCGGCTTCATCTTCCCGGAGGGCGAACTGCCCCCGGTTATGTCGAGTGCGGCCGGGGCCTTGTCGCCCGAGGCTGTACCGACGGCGGATTTCCAGAAGCTCACCCGCATCCCGATCGTCATCTATTACGGCGACAATTTTCCGGTCGAGCCGACCGCGGAGCGTGGGCAGGACAACTGGCGCGTGCGGCTCGCCATGGCCAAGCTCTGGGTCGCAGCCGTCAACAAGCATGGTGGTGACGCGCGCCTCGTGCATCTCCCCGAGATCGGCATCAAGGGCAACACGCATTTCCCGATGTCCGACCTGAACAACGTCGAGATCGCGGATCTGGTCTCGAAGTTCCTGGCCGAGAAGAAGCTCGACTGAACCGCTTGCGCGACAGCCGGCGCGACGCGGGCAGCGCTCTCCCTTCGGATCACGGATCGGAGGTCGAAATGACCAACGCAGTCATCAACACGAACAGACGTGAGTTCCTCGGAGCCTCCGGGCTGGTTCTCACAGGCGCAATCTTAGGAGTTCCTGCAATGGCCAATCCCACCACGGTCGCAGCCGACTACAAGCAGAATCCGTTCGGCCTGGTCTATGGCGGCGCGATCACGAAGAACGAGCCCGGCAAGGTCAATATCCACCCGGTCACCTATAAGCTCAGCGGGCTGGACATCGTCGCCAATGTCTACATCCCGGCGAACTACGATCAGAGCCGGAAGTATCCCGCCATCGTCGTCGCGCACCCGAATGGCGGCATCAAGGAACAGGTCGCGGGCCTCTATGCCCAGCGCCTGGCGGAACAGGGCTACATCACGATCACGATGGACGCGGCCTATCAGGGCGGCAGCGGCGGCCAGCCGCGCAGCGTCGACAAGCCCCAGTTCCGCATCGAGGACATCCATGGCGCAGCGGACTTCATCACCCGCTATGCGGGCGTCGATGCCGAGCGTCTCGGCCTGCTCGGCATCTGCGGTGGCGGCGGCTACGCATTATCGGCGGCGAAGGCCGACAAGCGGTTCAAGACCATCGCGACGCTGAGCATGTTCAACTCGGGACGGGTTCGTCGCAACGGCTTCGCGGATTCGCAACAGAACACGATTCAGGACCGCCTGAAGCAGGTTTCGCAGGCTCGTGCCCAGGAGATGGCCGGGGGAGAAATCCTCTATGCGGGCGACGCCAACCTGACCGACGAGCAGATCGCCAAGCTTCCCTTCGAAATGTACCGGCAGGGTTACGAGTACTACTGGAAGACGCACGCGCATCCGAATTCGACCTTCAAGTACACGATGAGCAGCCTGCTCGACCTGATGCGCTGGGATGCCACCGACCAGATCGAACTGATCGACCAGCCGCTGCTGATGATCGCCGGCAGCAAGGCCGACAGTCTCTACATGACCGAGGATGCGTTCCCGAAGGCTGTCGGCACCAAGGACAAGGAACTGTTCAAGATCGAGGGCGCGACGCATATCGAGACCTATTGGGTCCCCAAATATGTCGACGCCGCGCTGGGCAAGCTGACGCCCTTCTTCGCCCGGACCCTCGTCTGACCGTTCAGAACCCGCGGACCCATCGCTTGGGCCATCCTGTGAAAGCTTTCAGCAGCGTGACGTCCCGGTTCCGTTCCGGGGCGTCATGGTCTTGCCCTTGAGGAGCGCTGCACCCGTGAAGAAGCTCACCCGAAATCTGTTCGCCGCAGCCGTCCTGCTGCTCTCCGGAGGACTGTCCACCATGGTGATCGCCCAGAGCCAGCCACCCGCCGCATCCAGCACGATACCCGCCAAGCCGCCCTCCCGAGCCCAGCAACTGATGGGCGACATCGCGCCCAAGATGGCGGAGCTCACCGACAATGTGCTGTTCGGCGACATCTGGGAGCGCCCGGGCCTCGCCAAGCGCGACCGTAGCCTGGTCACCGTCAGCGCGCTGATCGCACTGAACCGTCCCGATCAGCTCCGCTCGCATCTCGCGCTCGCGCGGCAGAACGGTGTCAAGGAGGAGGAGCTCGTCGAGGCGATCACGCAGCTCGCCTTCTACACCGGCTGGCCGAACGCCATCACGGCGATCGGGGTCGCCCGCGACGTCTTCAAGCCGAAATGATGTCCGGGATGTTCGCGCCAGGACTCGCACTCATCGCCATGCTGCTGCCCATCGCCTCTGCCCTGGCCCAAACCAGTCAGGAGATCGTCGTCCAGCGCGCCGGCTCGCAGAAGCCGAGCATCGGCGCCGCCCAGAACTTCACCGGAGCTGTCCGGGTCGACGGCCGTTTCCAGGGCAGTGCGCCGGCGCGGGTCAGCGGCGGCAGGGTATCCTTCGAACCCGGAGCGCGCACCGCTTGGCACACGCACCCGCTCGGCCAGACGCTCATCGTCACGGCCGGCACGGGACTGGTGCAGCACTGGGGCGGCGCGATCCAGGAGATCCGTCCCGGCGACGTCGTCTGGATCCCGCCGGGCGTGAAGCATTGGCACGGCGCAGCTCCGGCCACCGGCATGACGCATATCGCCATCTCGGAGGCACAGGACGGCAAGACCGTCGACTGGCTGGAGCACGTCTCGGACGAGCAGTACCGGCGCTAGAAGCGAGACGAAGATGAAAACCCCTGCATCCCAGATCGCTCTGGCGAGCCTGTCCATGGCTGCCGTTCTTGCCGTCGGCTGGCAGGTCCATGCCGAGGCGACACGGGTCACCTTCCCGCAGCTCGACAAGCTCGTGCACTACACCACGGTGCGGCGCGGCAATGTCATGGAGCACATCATGACGACGCCCGAGGCGATCCAGGCGATCAAGGATCGCCAGCCCGTGCCCGCTGGCACGCATTTCGTTCTCGTCGACCATCGCGACGGCAAGCTCTTCCGCTATTTCGTCATGGAAAAGGGCCAGGGCTGGGGCGCGGATTACGACGAACGCCGCCGCACCGGCGACTGGCAGTTCCAGTGGTTCTGGCCGGACAAGACCATCAACAACGCGGAGAACACTGCGCGCTGCCAGTCCTGCCACAGCAGTCAGTCGGGGGCAGAGTATCTGTTCACCGGCTCCCGGATTCCCCGCTTCAACGGCACCCCGATCGAGTAGGCAGGGAAACGCGAGGTGAACCGTCTTTTTCTCTCCCGTTTGTGGCTCGATGGCCTGACCGCGGCGCTGCTGCTGCTCGGCTTCGCCTATTGGTGGCTGGGCAACGCTGTCCATGAGCTGGCGGGAACGGCGGTGTTCCTGCTCCTCATCGCCCATAACGTCTTCAACCGGCGCTGGTGGGACGGGATTGCGCGGACACGGCGCGAGCCCCGCAGGCTGTTCAATGTCGCGGTGACCTTCGTGCTGCTGATCGCCATGCTGGTGTTGCTCCTCACCAGCGTGCTGATTTCGAACGCGCTGGCGCCATACCTGCCGCCCTGGGGTGGCTTCACCGTGCGGCAGATCCACACGCTCGCCGCCTCTTGGGTTCTGGTGATCGTCGCGATCCATCTCGGCCTGCGCTGGCCGATGCTGATGGGGGTGGCGCGCAACCTGTTCGGGATCAAAGGAACGAACCCGCTGCGAATGCTCGCGCTGCGCGTGACCGCGGGGGCAATCGCAGTCCATGGCGTCTGGAGCTTCTATCAGCTCGGCCTGGGTACGAAGCTTTCCATGCAGATGACGCTGGATTGGTGGAACTTCGAGGAGGCGGTCGCGGGCTTCTTCATCCATTGCGCGGCCGTCGCCGGGCTCGTGATGGTCGTCACCCATTACGGGTTCAACCGCGATAGCGCAGGACGTCGACGAGCACCGACAGGGCCGGCGAGAAATGCCGCCGGCTCGGATAGTAGAGATGGTAGCCGGGGAAGGGTGGACACCAATCCTCGAGCACCCGGATGAGCCTGCCGGCGCGGATATGCGGGATCGCCTGATCCTCCGGCAGATAGGCCAGCCCGAGGCCGTCGAGTGCCGAATTCAGGCGCAGCGCGAGGCTATTGAACACGAGTTGCCCATCGCCCCGCACCTTGACCTCGCGGCCATCCTTTTCGAGGCCCCAGGGAAACAGCCCGCCATAGGTGGGAAGGCGTGATGCGATGCAGTTATGGGAGGTCAGGTCCTGCGGCGTCTCCGGAATACCGAAGTGCTTGAAATAATCCGGCGATCCAACCACGGCCATGCACATCTCGGGGCCGATCCGGACGGCGATCATGTCCTTCGCGACCTGTTCGCCCAGGCGCACCCCGGCATCGTAGCCCGCCGCCACGATGTCGACGAGGCCATAGTCGACGATGATCTCGACCTTGATGTCGGGATGATCCGGCAGGAAGCGCTTCAGGGCAGGCTGCAGGGCGGAGATCGCGGCATGTTCGCCGGCCGTGATGCGGATCGTCCCAGCCGGCTTGCCGCGCAATTCGCCGAGTGCCGCGATCTCCGCCTCGATCTCGTCGAAGCGCGGCGCGACGGTTTCGAGAAGGCGCATGCCGGCTTCGGTCGGAGCGACGCTTCGGGTCGTGCGCGTCAGGAGCCGTAGCTTCAGGCGTTCCTCGAGAGCCTTGATGGTCTGGCTGAGCGCCGACTGCGAGACGCCCAGCTTGGCACCGGCCTTGGTGAAGCTGCGCTCCTTCGCAACCATGGCGAAGGCGGCGAGATCGTTGAAGTTCGGCTGCGCCATTGATTAGAGTGCCTTATGAGCCCGGTCGAATTATAGCTCCTTATCCCGGTGGCCGGCACGTGCTGGCAATGCCTCATCAACACATCGATTCAATGTTGCTCGCGGCCGAATTCTGGGCCGCGCCAGTTGCGGACATTGGCACCCCGCCGATAGGCGGGCATTCAGGCGCGGCAGGCAGATGATGCCCCTAAGGCTGTCGCGAAAAGGGGTGGGGGCGCTCCTGCACATTGCAGTAGAGGCGCAATCCTTGGTAGAACTGCGTCCACTAGGCGTCGAAGCTGATGCCGCGGCCTGCAAGGTCGTTGCGCCAGCCGCCGTCGAGCAACCGGGGTTTTGACCAGAGTGAAACCTCGGAGACCTCCTCAGAGTAAGCAGGCGTGACCGCGATGAAGATCGCGATCAGAGCCGCCGTACAACGAACTCTCGATAATCTCCGCACAGGGTTCCCCCAACCCAACCTCCGCATGCGGTCCGGCACCGCACGTCATCGGCTATGGTCCGGGCTTCGAGCCCGCCCCAGCCGAACAGGCGCTATGATGCTGACGCTACGGGCGCGCGCTATCCGAACGACGCATGTTTTTGAGAATCCTGCGGAGACTTGTGGAGCAACTTCAAACCATGAAGTGCGACGATTGCGGTCTCGGGTTGTTGATCAAGATGGCCCGGCTGAGAGTAAGTAGCGCCAGCCTGCGGACCAATGAGCGTTCCAAGGCGCTGGGCCTCATGGGCAAGCACCTTGATCACTACATGGAGCGGTTTTGACGAGCTGCGACGCACCGCGAGTGCCGAGACTGCGTTTACGGCGAAAGTGGCGCGTCACGACTTGACCAAGCTCAGCGGCGTCGAGCTGGAGCGGCTGGTGACCGGCTATTTCCGGGATGCGGTCGAGCCGGCGGCAGCAAACCCTCCGCTCGACAGTGAGGATCACCTACAGATCGAAGAACACCGTCTCGCTCTCGCCGGCGAGGTTGATGTCGAGCCACCAGATGCCGTCCGGCTTGCGCTGGGCGATCAGGGTGTGCCGGCGTGCCTCGGGCACCAGATTGAGGATCGGGTCGGTCTCGTTGCCCTCGCCATCGGCGAAATAGAGCCTTGTCGGCAGGCGCTTCAGCAGGCCGCGGCCGAAGACCGAGAGCGCGATATGCGGCGCCTGCAGGCTGTTGCCGGGGCCGGGCACGCGGCCGGGGCGGATCGTGCGGAAACGGTAGACGCCGGACTTGTCGGTCGAGGCGCGGCCGAAGCCGACGAAATGCCGGTCGAGCGCCACATCGGCGCGATTATCGTCCGGGCTGGCATAGCGGCCGTTCGCGTTCGCCTGCCAGATCTCGATCATTGCGTCCTCGATCGGCTTGCCGTCGGCATCGTAGACGCAGCCGGCGAGCGCGATGACCTCGCCCTCGGGTTGACCTGAGACGTTCGAGCCCGAGAGCAGGAAATGCTCCGGCGGCATCAGGTCGGGCCGCGCGCCCATCTCGGAGCGCTCGACCAGATCGGCGCCGCCCTTCCAGGGCAGGCCGTAATGGAAATAGGGGCCGACCGTCTGCCACGGCGTCTGGCCGAAGATCGACGGGTCCTGGCTGTCCTGCCGCGGCGCGGCGTTGCGGGTTTCCAAATCCCCGCCGGAAGAGTCAGTGGTCGTCGTCATGGTCGTCCTCGAACGGCGTCTGGTCGCGGCCCTTGAGCACGATGTCGAAGACATAGCCCAGCGCCCAGTTCGGCACGGTGGTGCCGATATCGAAGCGCGAGACCATGCGCTGGCGATAGGGCATCGGCACGGCATTCGCGATCGGGTCGATCTCGATCAGCGGGTCGTCGGGGAAATACATCTGCGTGACCAGCCGCGTCGCGAAGGCGGGGCCTAATAGCGAGAGATGGATATGGGCCGGGCGCCAGGCGTTCTTGTGGTTGCCCCAGGGATAGGCGCCGGGCCGGATCGTGACATAGCGATAGCGGCCTTCGGCGTCGGTGATCACGCGGCCGACGCCGGTGAAATTCGGATCGAGCGGCGCCGGCCAGTCGTCCTTGGCGTGGATGTAGCGGCCGGCGGCATTGGCCTGCCAGATCTCGACGACGGTGTTCGGCACGGGCCGTCCGCCCTCGTCGAGCACGCGGCCGGTCACGACGATGCGCTGGCCCTGCGGCTCGGCCTTGTGCTGCGTGGTGAGGTCGGCCATGGCCGGCCCCATCAGGCGCGACCAGTCGGTCGGCCCGGTGACCTCGGTCAGCGTCTGCGGGATCGCGATCGGGGCCTGTCGCGGGCTGCGTGCCACGGTCGAGCGGTAATCCGGCGAGAGCGAGGCCGGCTGCCCGGCATCGAGCCCCGCATAGGGAAGGATCAGGCTGCTCATGCGACTTATCTCTCCTCAGCCATGGCTCGGCGCGGGAACGCTGATCGGGCGCGCAAGCCTGGATTGCGCGGTGAGCCGGATGCCGGCATTGGCGGCGCCATAGCCGGCATAGCCATCGCGCTGGACGATCTCGAAGAACAGCCCGCCATCCAGCGTCTGCGTATAGGCCTGACGGAAGGCGCCGCCGGCATCGCTGTCATGGAGGATGTTCAGCGCCTTCATCGCGTCGATCTCCTGCGCCGTCAGGTCGGAGCGGGCTTCGAGGTCGTCATAGTAGTTCTCGGGGATGGGTAGCATGGCGACGCTATTCGCAACCAGCCGCTTGACCGTCGCGGTGATGTCGTCGGTCGCGAAGGCGATATGCTGCACGCCCGAACCGAAGAAATCGGTGATGAAGCGGGCCGAGAGCGTGCGGTGGCTCTGCGAGCCGTTGAGGATGAGCCTCAAGCCATGGCCGTTCCTGCCGTCGAGCCCGCTCTCGATCACCTGGCTCTGAACCACGCCGCCGGGGTCGAGCACGGCCTGGCTCGGCGTCTTCCGGGTATCGAACAGCGAGGAATAGAACAAGAGCCAGGTCAGCATCTCCTCGTACTGCATGCTCTGCGAGACATGGTCGACGCCGGTGAGCCCGGCATTGTCCGAAGCTTCGCCTGTCGCCTCGAAATCGACCTCGGCCCAGCGGCCCAGCGCCGAAGCCTTGTCGAGGAAATAGAGCAAGCTGCCGCCGAGGCCGCGCACGGCGGGGATGTCGAGCTCGTCCGGCCCGATCGCGCCGGCATGGGGCACGTCGAGCAAGGCCTTGGCGCGGGCGATCGCGGCCTGCGCATCCGGCACGCGCAGGGCCAGCGCGCAGACCGAGGTGCCATGCGTGATCTGGTAGCTATGGGCGAAGCCGTCGGCCTCGCTGTTCAGCACGATGCGGATATCGCCCTGGCGCCAGAGATCGACATCCTTGGAGCGATGCGCGCCTGAACGCGCGAAGCCGAGCGCGCGCAGCAGCTTCTCGAAACCGGGCCGTTCGGCCTCCGACACCGTGAACTCGATGAACTCGACCGCCTCGACCGGGGCCGGCGGCGGCATCGGCACCGCGCCGGGCACCGGCGTGGCCGTCTGCCGCGCGGTCTCGTCGAGCAGCCAGATCAGCGAGCGATGGCCGTCGAGCGCGACGGAACGCGCGGAACCGGCGCGGAAGCGATCGTTGAAGATCTCCAGCGAGAGCACGCCGTCATAGCCGGTCGCGGTCAGCGCGCGCATGAAGCCGGAGAGATCGAGGTCGCCCTGGCCGGGCAGGCAGCGCCAATGCCGGCTCCAGGAGAGCGGGTCCATCTGCAGCAGCGGCGCATCGGCCATCTGGACCATCGAAATCTTGTCGCGCGGGATCGTGCCGATCGCCGCGAGGTCGAGCCCGCGCGCCAGGATATGGAAGGAATCGAGCACGATGCCGACTTCCGGCCGGTTGGCGCGGCGCACGATCTCCCAGGCGTCACGATAGTCGAAGACATGCCGCCCCCAGGCCAGCGCCTCATAGCCGACGCGAAGGCCGCGCCGGCTGGCCCGCTCCCCGAGCTCGGCGAAATCGGCGGCGAGCCTGTCGATACCCGGCAGCGCCTCGGGCGAGACGCTGGAACAGACGAAGAGGAGGTCCGTGCCCAGTTCCTGCAGCAGGTCGAACTTGCGCTCAGCCCGGTCGAAGACGCGCTGGCGGCGGCCCTCCGGCATGCCCTCGAAATCGCGGAAGGGCTGACAGGTCACGATGGTCAGCCCGAGATCGGCACAGATGCGCCGGATTTCCGTGGGCGAGCCGGGGAAGGCGATCAGGTCGTTCTCGAAGATCTCCACCGCCGTGAAGCCGGCGGCGGCGATGGCCTCCAGCTTCTCCTGAAGCGTGCCGGAAACGCAGACGGTGGCGATCGACGGTAACATGGTTGTCCTTCCCGAACTGGCACATCGTTGCCCGCAGCAGTTCCGGGCAGGGCTATCGCTTTCACACGAAGGCGGAGACCTGATGCGGCGCGTAAGGCTCCTCCAGTGAGGCGATTTCATCATCCGGAAGTTTGAGCTGAAGCGCTGCGAGGGCATCATCGAGCTGCGCCATCTTGGTCGCACCGACCAGAGGTGCCGACACACCCTCCTTCTGCAGCAGCCAGGCGAGAGCCACCTGAGCGCGTGGTGCGCCAAGACGCTCTGCGACTTCCCCAACGCGTTGGACTACCAAACGGTCGGCATCCTTGGCCTTGTCGTAGAAGCCCTTACCCACTTCGTCCGTCGCGGCGCGCGCGGTTGCCGGTTCGTCCTGCCAGGGACGCGTCAAACGGCCTCGCGCCAAGGGGGACCAAGGCACGACACCAACTCCCTCGGACCGGCATAGCGGCAGCATCTCACGCTCCTCCTCGCGGTAGAGAAGGTTGAGATGGTTCTGCATGGAGACGAAAGGCGCCCAGCCATGCTGGCGCTGGAGGCCGAGCGCCTTCATGAATTGCCAAGCGTGCATGGAAGACGCTCCTAGATAACGGGCCTTGCCGGCCCGAACCACGTCGCTCAGCGCCTCAAGCGTCTCCTCGATGGGCGTTTCATAGTCCCAGCGGTGAATTTGATAGAGATCGATGTAGTCGGTACCCAGACGCCTAAGGCTGGCATCGATCTCTGCGAAGATCGCCTTTCGCGATAGGCCATGACCGTTCGCGTCGGGACGCATGGGGCCATAGACCTTGGTGGCGATTACCACGGCTTCTCGTGTGGTGAAGTCGCGGATGGCGCGGCCGAGAACCTCCTCGCTAGCGCCATCGGAGTAGACATTCGCGGTGTCGAAGAAGTTGATGCCGGCTTCCAGTGCCTTGCGAATGAAGGGGCGCCCTTCATCCTCGTTCATCACCCAACTATGGTTGCCGCGCGTCGGATCTCCATAGCTCATGCAGCCTAGCGCGATGCGCGAGACCTTCAAGCCGGTCCGGCCTAGATTCCGATATTCCATACTATCCTCGCGCGGCTCAGAGGCCGGATAATTCCGAGAAAATTGCGCTATCCATGACCTGAGGATCGCGCGGGATGAGGGGCATGAAATCCATCCGTTCGAGGATGTCGCGGCGGATGTCGACGCCAGGCGCGACTTCGCTCAAAACGAGGCCCTCATTCTCCAGATTGAACACTGCCCGCTCGGTTACGAACACCGCCTTATGGCCGCGCTTGAGCGCCTGCTTGCCTGAATATGTAATCTGCTCGACCTTGCTGACGAGCTTCCGCACCGAGCCGTGCTGCGCAATTGCGAGCTTGCCGCCGCCGACCTCCAATCTGCTGCCCTTGGTGTCGAAGGTGCCGCAGAACACGACCTTCTTGGCATTCTGAGCGATGTCCATGAAGCCGCCGGGCCCGACGGTCAGCCCGCCGAGCTTCGAGACGTTGACGTCGCCGGCCTCATCCAACTCGCCAAAGCCGAGGAATGCGGTGTCGAGACCGCCGCCGGCGTAGAAATCGAACTGGGACGGCCCGTCGATCATGGCCGAGGCGCTGCGGGCAAAGCCGAAGAGCAGGCCAACCAGCAGCGCGCCGCCATAAGTCCCGTGCTCGATGGTCTGGTAATAGCGCCCGACTTCGCCGCGCTCGGCGACCATCTTGGCAACACCCTCGCCGATGCCAACGCCGAAATTGATCACGTCGCCTTCGGTCAGCTCTTGATAGGCGCGTCGCGCGATCAGAGAGCGGATGTTGAGCGGCTCGGGCGGATCGAGCGGCGTCGGGCCGCGGCGCTCGCCGGAGATGAGCGGGTCGTAAGGCAGGTCGTAGCTCATGCGCTGGTCGGGATCGACCACGACGGCATCGACGATGGCTCCGGGGACTCGGACCGAGCGCGCCGGAAGCGAGTTTACATCGACCGCCGTACGAACCTGCGCGATGACGATGCCGCCGGAATTATGGGCCGCGAGAGCCGCGGCATAGACATCCACATTCGCCGCTTCCTGATCCAGACTGATATTGCCGGCTGCGTCGCCGAAGGAACCGCGGATGATCGCGACGTTGATCGGGAAGGATTTGTACCAAAGCAGTTCCTGTCCGCCGAGGTTGACGACTTCGACCAAGTCCTCTTTCGCAGAGGCATTCATCTTTCCGCCCTGGTGGCGCGGGTCGACAAAGGTGCCAAGACCGACATGGGTGAACAGGCCCGGCCGCTGCCCGCCGATCTCGCGATACAGCTGCATCACGCAGCCGCTCGGCAGGACATAGGCCTCTATCTTCTCGTCGCGCGCCATCTCCTGCATCTTCGGCGACCAGACCCAATGGCCGCCGATGACGCGCTTCACTAGCCCCTCATGGGCGAAGTGGTTCATGCCCTCGGTCTTCTTGTCGCCGATCCCGAGTGCGTGCAGCACGGTGAGGTTGCGCGGGTAGCCGGTCGAGAGGAAACGGCGCGAGACGGCGCGGAAAGTATGCGTCGCCTCCATCAGGCCGCCACCGCCCCCGATCAACGCGACGGTATCGCTGTCCTTGATGAGCGCGACGGCCTGGTCAGCCGTCCTGAACTTGTCGCGGGCCATCAGATGGCCTCCGCCGGCGCTGCGTCCGGCTTGCGTGGCACCATCAGCCGGTGCTCGCCTTCCTGAACCACCTCGCCATGCTGGTTGAGGAGCTCGATGGCGATGGTCAGGATGCCCATATCGCTGCGGCTCCTGGGGATGCGCATATCCGCGATCCTGAACTTGACCTGCAATGTGTCGCCGATCCGGATCGGCCGCTTGAAGTTCCAAGTCCAGCCGAGGGCGATGCCGTCATGGAAGAAGCCTGACTGCACCTTCATGCCATCGGTCAGGGACAGCCCCATCAACCCGTGTGCGATGCGGCCCCCGAAAACTGTCGATTGGGCATAAATCTCGTCCATATGGATCGGAGAGAAGTCACCGGCGACGCCGGCGTAAGCCAGAACATGCCCTTCGGTTACGGTGACGCGCGGAGTCAGCCGCTCTTCGCCAATCTGAATTTCTTCGTAGAATTTGCCCGGAAGCATGATGGCTTGATCCTTTGGATTTCATTCCGAGGCGGGTGCTTTGCCGCCACCTGCTCAGTGCAGGAGCTGCCCGAGGAAGGCCTGGGTGCGCGGGTTTTGCGGGTTGGCGAAGAAGGGCTCCGGCTTGCCGATCTCGATGATCTCGCCGCGGTCCATGAAGATCACGCGATCCGCGACCTTCCGGGCAAAGCCCATTTCGTGTGTCACACACAGCATGGTCATGCCCTCGTCGGCGAGGCTGACCATCGTGTCGAGCACCTCCTTGACCATTTCGGGGTCCAAGGCGGACGTTGGCTCGTCGAAGAGCATGAGCTTCGGCGTCATGCACAAGGCCCGCGCGATGGCCACACGCTGTTGCTGACCGCCGGATAGCTGGGCTGGGTACTTCTCGGCCTGATCACCAATGCGAACGCGCGTGAGAAAGCGCATCGCGAGTTCCTGGGCGTCCTTCTTCGACGTCCCACGAACCTTCATCGGCGCCAGCATGCAGTTCTCTTTCACCGTGAGGTGCGGAAAGAGATTGAACTGCTGAAAGACCATGCCGACCTCGGCGCGGACGGCGTCGATGTTCTTCTGCCCCGCCCCAAGGTCGTAACCATCGACGACGAGCCGGCCTTCCTGGTAGCGCTCAAGGCTATTGATGCAGCGGATCAGCGTCGACTTTCCCGACCCGGAAGGCCCGCAGATCACGATGCGTTCGCCGCGCGCGACCGTCAGCGCGATGTCCTTCAGGACCTGGAATGTGCCGAACCACTTCTGAACCCCGCTGATGTCTACGATGGGGGACTGAGTGGAATTATCCGCGCGGAGTTGCTGGTCTGACATGTGTGTGCTCATGGGAAAGTGGCGGGCGGCGCAACGCCGCCCGCGCGCCAGTTACTGCACCACCGAAATCGGTAGGGCGGCCTCGCCCTCACCGGTCGTGGGCATCTGAGCGAGCTCGCCGCCGATCCACTTCTTGTAGAGGGCTGGCAATTCGCCGCTCGCGAGCTTCCGGGCAACGAAATCACTGAGGTAACCGGCCCATTCCCGCGACGCCGGTCGCACCGCGAAGGCGTTGTAGGCGCGGGCAACGACGAACTTCTGCTCAAACTTTCCTGGTCCGGCGACCTGAGCGATATTCGGCACCTGCGTCGCGGCGCCGCCAATCATGTCGACCTGTCCCGCAATAAGCGCCTGGACGGTTGCAGCATCGTCGTCGAAGCGCTGGATGGTCGCGCCGGCCGGCGCCGCCTTCGTGATGGCGATGTCCTGTGGCGTGCCGCGTGGAACGCCGACACGGACGCCCTTCAGGTCGTTCCATCCCTTGATGTCGGCACCAACCTTGCCAATGTAGATTGTGTCGTTGGTGGTGTAGGGCCGCGCGAACAGCACGACCTTCTGGCGATCCGCGAAGATGCCCATCACAGCGGCCAGAACGTCGACCTGGCCAGTGAGCAGCGCCGCGACGCGATTGCTCGATGTAACCGGCGTGACTTCGGCCTTCACGCCGAGGTCCTTGGCCAGCATCTCACCAAGCTCGATGTCGAAGCCGGTGAGCTTGCCGGAGGCATCGCTGAAGCCCCACGGGACCTGGGAGACCTGCGATCCAATCTTAAGCACGCCCCCTTTTTTGATCGAGTCGACCGTCTGTGCGGCCGCTGCGCCGACGACAGCAGAAGTTGCGAGGACGAACATGGCCGAAGCCACTGCGGTGCGACGGAATGATTCAACCCACTTCATAGGCATGTTCCTCCAGTTGGTCTTTTGGTGTGGTCTTCAGGATTTCACGGCGAAGCGCTTCTCGAGGCGCATGCTCAGGCGTGAAAGCGGGAAGCAGAGAAGGAAGTAGACGATTGCGGCGCAGCCGTAGGCGAGCAGCGGTTTGTAGGTCGCGCTGGCGATGATCTGAGCAGCGCGCGAGAGTTCGACGAAGCCGATAATCGCCGCGAGTGAGGTGCCCTTGATCAGCTGCACCATGAAGCCGACCGTCGGCGCCACTGAGATCCGCATGGCTTGCGGCAGGACGACGTTGCGCATGCGAGAGACGTAGCTCAGGCCCAGCGCATAGGCGGCTTCGCTCTGTCCGCGCGGCACGGCTTGGATGCTGCCACGCCAGACCTCGCCGAGGAATGCACTGGCATGCAAGGTGAAGCCGATGGTCACCGCGACCCAAGGGTTCACCTTGTATCCGAGAACCGGCAATCCGTAGAACACCAGGAACAGCTGCATGAGCAGCGGCGTGCCTTGAAAGAAATCGATGTAGAAGCCGGCACAGCGGCGCAGCCAAGCGCGCTCCGAAGTGCGCATCAATGCGATCGCCAGCCCGACTACTCCGCCCCCCGCGAAGGCGATAAGCGATAGGAGAATTGTCGACTGAACGCCCGACAGGATGGCGAGTGCTTCCGACAGACCGAATTCTCTGATCATGCCGTCCTCACTTCACGGGATAAGAGAAATAGAGACGGTCGATCAGCTTGAACAACGTTGCGAAGGCGAACGACATCGTGAGGTAGAGAATCGTTGCAACGATGTAGATTTCGAAGCTTCGGAACGTCATCGTGTCGATCGACTGGGCGATCGAAGTGAGTTCCTCGGCAGAAATCGAAGAGACAATGCTGGTCGTGAGGAGCGTCAGGACAAACTGGCCGGATAATGCTGGGAAAATGATCCGCAGGGCCGGCTTCAAGATGATGTGACGGAAGATTTGCAGTGGCTTCAGGCCGAGGGCGGTGCCGGCCTCATACTGTCCGCGCGCAATAGCATCGATTCCACCACGAATAACCTCCGCCGAAAACGCTCCGCAATTGAGGCTCAGCGCCAAGATGGCTGCGCTCCAGGGCTGAAAGCTGATGCCGAGAGCCGGCAGGCCAAAAAAGATGAAGAAGACCTGCACCAGGAACGGCGTGTTCCGGATGATCTCGACATAGGTGCTGGCCGCGATCCGAGCCCCTGCGAAGCGGCTTTGCTTGGCGAGTGCCGTCAGGATTCCGATCACGAGCCCCGCCGAGATCGAGATGGCCGACAGCAGGACTGTCAGCCAGCAACCTCGCAGCAATTGCTCCCAGTACGGAAGTAGGACTGAAAAATCGAACTGATACGTCAAGGTTTCCTCCAGGCGCCCTGGTCTTCTGCCAAGGTCGTTGGTTCAGGGGATCCGGAAAAACTCCCGGTAAAGAGGGATCTGCTCGCTCAGCATGGGAAGCCCCGGGTGCGTGGCGAAACCCTGCGCAGCGGCCTCACGGAGAAGGCGCGTTTCGGCCGGCTTCATGATGATGTCGGCGACAAGGCATTCGGAACGCAGATCATTCAGCTCGAAAGGCAGCGGATCATTGCCGCCCAAACCGAGCGGCGTTGCGTTCACCACCACATCGCTTGCTGCATCGGGAACATCCGCGACCTGAGCAAGCCCGGGCCACCTCTCGTCGAGGCGGCTCGCGAGCGTTTCCGCACTTGCGCGGTCTATATCGACGATCGTGATGCTCGCGGCCTGCGCCCGAAGGATGGCGGCCGCGATCGAGACACCCGCCCCGCCGGCGCCAACAACCGTGAAACGCTTGCCCGCGATCGAGCGGTCAGCCCGCTCCAGCCCGCGTACGAAGCCCTCGCCGTCGAAGTTATCCCCGAACCACGTGCCGTCAGCCTCGCGCCGCATGGCGTTGACCGACCCCGCCAGCCGAGCGGTGCCGCTCAACATGTCCGCCTGCTCGTGGACGCTGCGCTTATGAGGGACGGTGACGAGGAGCCCGTCGAGGTTGTCGATCTGTTTCAGCCCATTGACGACTGCCGCCAACGACAATGCTGATACCTCCACAGGGATCAGCACTGCGTCCACGCCCCGCTCAACAAAGAGCTGGTTCATCATCGCCGGCGCCATGACTTGGGCCACAGGGTCGCCAAGCACAGCGAAAAGCCGCGTTCTGCCGCTGATCGCCTTCGCCGCGGAAGGCTCGCTGGTCGGGAGAAGGGCATCTGCCAAGCGTGAGGTCCGTAAAGAAAATGGAATTCGTTCCATAAATCTCATAATTCCACATTCGTCAAGAACGGTGACACTCCGTTCCAAATCGAATAGTGTCCAATTGGAACGGAGGCACCATGGATCGGGCGATTGCGATCATCGACTTGTTGTCGCGCCACGCTGGCGGGCTGCCGCTCATGGCTGTGGCCGACACTTTGGCCATCCCTCGAAGTGCCACGCACCGCCTTCTCGCGGACCTCAAAGACGAAGGTTACGTCCGCCAAGAGTTCGATGGCGGGGCCTACCGCCTAACCGCAAAGATCGTGGCCCTAGGCTTCAGTCATCTGGCGTCCACCGGTATTACCACCAGGATCCAGCCGCTCCTCGACGGACTCGCTGACAAGACCGGCGAACTGGTTACGCTGGCCGTCATCCATGACCGAAAACTCATCCGCGTCGCGAAGGCGCAGGGCGCGAGGCGTGGGCTTCTGTACAACCCCGATGAAGGAGCAGAGGTCTATCTGGCCGCAACCTCGAACGGCCATGCTTGGCTTTCATGCCTTGACGAGGACGAGGTGTTGCAACTCGCTGCCAAGCAGGGATTGAAGCGTGAGGGGTATGGACCGAACGCGCCACGATCCATGCGAGACCTGTTGATCTTTGTCGATGCCGCGCGTGAACTCGGCTATGCCAAAATCTTCGAAACCTACGAGCCGGGAACTTCCGCGATCGCCGTCGCCATCTTCGACGAAGCAACGCAACGCCCCATAGGTACAATCAGTGTCGCCGGGCCCGTCATACGCATGACTAGCGAAGCAATGGATCAGATCCTGCCCTCCCTGCGCGGCGCAGCCAGCGCCATCGCCAAGGCCGGCACAGGACTACCCATTTTCTCTGAACCGGCGCATTGACATGTCTAGTCGTATCCGAGCCTTAGGAATGCTCGAAACATTGGCGCAATGTCCCGCTGGCTTGCCATTGCGAGACCTCGCCCACAGATTAAAAATCCCGGCGGCAGCTGCTGAACGAGCCGTTCAGGGCCTGGTCGATGGTGGCTTCCTCTTTCGCTCGGCGGACGGCACCGTGAATTTGAGCGTGAAGCTCGCTGCTCTCGGCTTGGCCTATCTCGGCACCAGCGGCATAACCGACCTTGTTCAGCCGATTCTCGATGACCTCGCCAAACGAACAGGAGAATTGGTGCGGCTGGCCGTCGTCGAAAGTGATCATTTGACCTGGGTAGCCAAATCTCAAAGTACGCAAAGCGGCCTGTTCTATGTCCCACACACCGAGCCGGAAGTTTATCTTGCGGCCACAGCCAATGGCCAGGCCTGGTTAGCGAACCTCAGCGACGAGCAAGTGAAAATTGTCGTCGAGAAACAGGGTTTGCATCGATCTGGACTCGGTCCAAATGCTCCGGCCACCATCGAGCAGCTGCTTACGCAGATAGAGCGGACGCGCCAGCTCGGATATGCGTGCGTGACGGAGGCTTACGAGATAGGCACATCTGCAATGGCTACCGCGATCCGCAAGCGCGGTGTGGGAACCCCTGTCGGCACGATCAGTGTAGCAGGTCCGACCATTCGAATGACGCCTGCTCGCATGACAGAAATTGCGCCCTGGCTACTTGCCAGCGCCGACGAACTCGGCGCAGCGGCTGCTTCCTCCCCCTTGTTCAGCCTTACCTAATACCGACCGGGATGGCGCTTGACGTCTGCTCGCGTGCGGATGCGCTAGCTCGCTCTTAAATTCTCAACGTGCTCGTTTGTGGTCGGCTCCGATGAGCAGACCGGGCCGTTACTGCGTCGCCTCATTCGGCCCCGAATGACGCGTTTTCGCCGCCGTGACCACTCTCCCCATATGTTGGCGTCCTAGCCGATTGTTCTCATCCATGAACTCGATATAATCTTGTTTGCATGCAGGAACGAATTGTGCGGTACTGCGCCCGGCTGAGCTGAAATGAGATTAGGGTAATGGGCCACGCTGCGGAGACCCTCGGTTCTGTTCGCACCCGTGATATGCGCTTTGCCTACACGCGCGTGGGCCAAGGCACTCCGATCCTGTTGCTTCACGGATGGCCACAGACGTCGTTCGCCTGGCGAAAAATCATGCCACTTCTCTGCAATGAGCACGACGTAATCGCGCCCGATCTGCCAGGCTTCGGTTACTCATCGAAGCCGGATAGCGGGTTCGACAAGAAGACGGTCTCCGCGCGTCTAAGAGAATTTGTTCAATCACTCGGTTTGTCGCGCATCGCTATTGCCGGTCATGACTTGGGAGGACACGTCGCCTTCGCGTACGCTGCCCAGTGGCCGGACGAAGTGAGCCATCTCGTGTTCATTGAGAGCAGCCTCCCTGCCTTTGGCCAAGAAGCGGGCATGGATGTTGCCAGAGGTGGGAGCTGGCATTTCGGCTTCAACATGGCAGGCGACATCTCGGAAGAGCTGGTCAGGGGGCGAGAGTTTCTGTTCGTCGACCATTTCATGCGGCGTGAGAAGGTCGGCTTGTTCGACGCAAATGCCGTCGGCTCTTCTGAAATCGAACACTATGCGCAGGCGCTCGCCAGGCCGGGTGCGCTGCGTAGCTCCTTCAGCTATTACCGAACCATACCGATTGATCGCGAAGACAATCGGGCGTGGGGGCAGACGCCTCTACAAATGCCGGTTCTCGCTGTGGGCGCCGACTGGGGATACGGCGATGCATCGTCGCGGACGATCCGTCAGGTCGCAAGCAATGTCGAAGATGTCCTGATCGAGCGATGTGGCCACTATCCGCCAGAGGAGAGGCCGCACGAGCTGGCCGCCGCAATCAAGCAATTTCTCGGGAGATCACGCTCCGCAAGGAGCTGATCCAAGGCTGCGACTAGAACCTACGGAGGAGACCATGAGCACGAAGCTCGAAGGTTTCGAACATCGCATGGTGATGGCGGGTGAGGTTGGGCTTCACGCGGTCATTGGTGGATCGGGTTCGCCTGTCGTTCTTTTGCATGGGTTCCCCCAAACTTGGTGGGAATGGCACAAGGTCATGCCTGAACTCAGCAAGCACCACACGGTGATCGCGCTCGATTTGCGAGGTGCCGGTCATTCAGACAAGCCGCAAGCAGGGTATGACAAGGCTTCCATGGCGGCAGACGTACACGCCGCGATGAGATCGCTGGGCTTTGCCCGTTACGCCGTCTGTGGGCACGATATCGGAGCCATGGTTGCTCTTGCGTTGGCATTCCAGCACCGCGAGGCCTTGACGCGTCTCGCAATCCTGGACGCTCCGATGCCCGGCTGGAGTCAATGGGAAGCCAATTTCGCTGATCCAAAGGTGTGGCACTTCGCATTTCACATGCGACGGGATTTGCCGGAATTGCTGATCCAGGGGCGTGAGCTGACGTATGTCTCAACGTTCTTATCGGACAGAGCCTTCAACCACGGCGCATTCGAGCATCATGATATCGAGATTTTTGCTCGCGCTCTCGCGCAAGTCGGAAACACCCGCGGCGCACTCGAATGGTACCGTGCCTTTCCTCTGGATCACGCCAATGGTCTCGCCTGGAAAAAGGCGCCCTTGACGATCCCGGTTATGGCTCTGGGTGGGGAACACCGATATGGGGAAAAAATGATCCCCATGCTCAAGGAATTCGCTTCCAGCGTTGTAGGAGGATCCATCGCAGGTTGCGGCCATTGGGTGCCGGAAGAGCGGCCAGCGGAGACTGCCAAGAGGCTTCTCTCATTTTTTGAGACGTGACTCAGCTGGACATCCTCGCTCCGCGCTCGTCCGAGCACGCAAAAGCGCCAGAGTCCAAGCAGAGCGGCTTGTCAGCATTCAACAGCGGCTTTGCAATGTACATGTTTCTGAAGTTGAGACTTGTGGCTGCCAAGCAAATTCGGGCGGCTGCTCCGGCAATGCACTTGAGCTTCAATGCGAGCCCTTAGGCCGAAGAAGGTACACCGCGCCGGGCTGTGGGGCTTCATCCCCGTCGGTAACCTCGCACAGCTTTCTATAGAGCCGCTCACGCGGCCTTTGCGAGGCTTGGCGCGACGGTGAAGGGTGCGCCGGTCCTGGCCTTGACCTCGTCGAGCGTGACGCCTGGCGCGAGCTCGACCAGGGTCAGCCCGCCGCCGTTTTCCTTGGCGCAGCTCATCACGCAGAGATCGGTGACGATGAGGTCGACCACGCCCGCACCGGTCAGCGGCAAGGTGCAGCGCTCCAGCACCTTGGATTCGCCCGCCTTGTTGGCGTGCTCCATCACGACGATGACCTTCTTCACGCCGGCGA
This sequence comes from Allobosea sp. AK1, assembly GCF_006714945.1. NCBI lineage: Bacteria > Pseudomonadati > Pseudomonadota > Alphaproteobacteria > Hyphomicrobiales > Alloboseaceae > Allobosea > Allobosea sp. AK1. Next base: position 1,715,879 of record NZ_VFMG01000001.1, on the reverse strand, counting down.
CGAGATCCATCGCGCCGCCCATGCCCTTCACCATCTTGCCGGGGATGGTCCAGTTGGCGATGTCGCCATTCGCAGCCACTTCCATGGCGCCGAGGATGGTCAGGTCGATATGACCGCCGCGGATCATCGCGAACGAGTCGGCCGAGGAGAAGAAGCTCGAGCTCGGGAGGGTGGTGATGGTCTGCTTGCCGGCATTGATCAGGTCGGGATCGGCCTCGCCCTCATAGGGGAAGGGGCCGATGCCGAGCAGGCCGTTCTCGGACTGCAAGGTGACGTTGACGCCGTCGGGAATGTAGTTCGCCACCAGCGTCGGGATGCCGATGCCGAGATTGACGTAGAAGCCGTCCTTCAACTCCTTGGCGGCGCGGGCTGCGATCTCTTCGCGGGTCCAGGACATCAGGCGGCCTCCCTCTTGCGCTCGGTCAGCTTCTCGATCTTCTTCTCGTTGATCGTGCTCTTGATGACGCGGTCGACATAGATGCCGGGCGTGTGGATCGCCTCCGGATCGAGCGAGCCGACCGGCACGATCTCCTCGACCTCGGCCACGGTCACCTTGCCGGCGGTCGCCATGTTCGGATTGAAGTTCCGCGCGGTCTTCCGATAGACGAGATTGCCGGCGGTATCGGCCTTCCAGGCCTTGACGATGGCGAGGTCGGCGCGCAGCCAGGTTTCGCGGACATAGAGCTGCCCTTCGAATTCCTCGACCGGCTTGCCCTCGGCGACGACGGTGCCGACGCCGGTCCGGGTATAGAAAGCCGGGATCCCGGCGCCGCCGGCGCGGATGCGCTCGGCCAGCGTACCTTGCGGGTTCAGCTCCAGCTCCAGCTCGCCGGCAAGGTACTGCTGCTCGAACAGCTTGTTCTCGCCGACATAGGACGCGATCATCTTCCGGATCTGGCGGGTCTGCAGCAGCATCCACAGGCCGAAGCCGTCGGCGCCGGCATTGTTCGAGATCACGGTGATGTTCTTCACGCCGGAATCACGGATCTGCGGGATCAGGCTCTCGGGGTTGCCCGACAGGCCGAAGCCCCCGGACATGATCGTCATGCCATCGAAAAGCAGCCCTTCGAGCGCCGCGCCCGGGCCATCAAAAATCTTATGCGTCATTGTAGCGGAACCCAGGTCAGATTCGGACTCGAAACGATTGCTCAGGCGCGTTCCAGCGCCACTGCGATACCCTGGCCGACGCCGATGCACATGGTGGCGAGCGCGCGCCTCTTGCCGGTCAGGGACAGTTCGAGCGCGGCCGTGCCGGTGATGCGGGCGCCGGACATGCCGAGCGGGTGGCCAAGCGCGATCGCACCGCCATTCGGGTTCACATGCGCGCCGTCCTCGGCGATGCCAAGCTCGCGCAGCACCGCGATGCCCTGCGAGGCGAAGGCCTCGTTCAGCTCGACGAAGTCGAAATCCGTGGGCTTCAGGCCAAGCCGCTCGCAGAGCTTGCGCGTGGCGGGGATCGGGCCGAGCCCCATGACGCGCGGCGCGATGCCGCCGGTCGCTCCGCCAAGGATGCGCGCGATCGGCGTCAGCCCGTATTTAGCGGCGGCCTTCTCCGAGGCGATGATCAGCGCCGCAGCGCCGTCATTGACGCCCGACGCGTTGCCGGCCGTGACGGTGCCGCCTTCCTTGCGAAATGGGGTGCCAAGCTTGGCGAGCTTCTCCAGCGTGGTATCGCCGCGCGGGTGCTCGTCGATCTCGACGCGGATCGGATCGCCCTTGCGCTGCGGGATCAGCACCGGGACGATCTCCTTGTCGAGACGGCCGTTCTGCTGCGCCGCGACGGCCTTCAGTTGCGAGCGGAGCGCGAAGGCGTCCTGGTCGGCGCGGCTGACATGGCAGTCGGCGGCGACGTTCTCGCCGGTTTCCGGCATGGAATCGATGCCGTACTGCGCCTTCATCAGCGGGTTGACGAAGCGCCAGCCGATGGTGGTGTCGTGGATCTCGGCATGGCGCGAGAAGGCGCTGTCGGCCTTGGGCATGACGAAGGGCGCGCGCGACATGCTCTCGACGCCGCCGGCGATCATCAGCTCGGCCTCGCCCGCCTTGATCGCCCGCGCGGCTGCGATGACCGCGTCCATCCCGGAGCCGCAGAGCCGGTTGATCGTCGTGCCCGGCACTTCCTTGGGCAGGCCGGCAAGCAGCAGAGACATGCGTGCGACATTGCGGTTGTCCTCGCCCGCCTGATTGGCGCAGCCGAAGATCACATCGTCGACGGCGCCGAAATCGACTTGCGGATGACGCTCGACCAGCGCCTTCAGCGGCACCGCGCCGAGATCGTCCGCCCGCACGGCGGCAAGCGAGCCGCCGAACCGGCCGATCGGGGTACGGACATAGGCGCAGATGAAGGCTTCGGTCATGTCGTCGTTGCTCTGCTTGCTGTCTGCTCGGGTCGGGAAGGCGGCCGAGGCCGCTCTCAGATGTCGAAGAAGACGGTCTCGTTCTCGCCCTGCAGACGGATGTCGAAGGTGTAGACCGGCATGCCGTCCTCGTCGCCGCGCGTTGCGATCAGTGTCTGCACGCGCACGCGATGCTCGATGCGGGCGAGAAGCGGATCAGCCGCGTTGGCCTTGTCCTCGTCGCCGAAATAGAGCCGCGTATGCAGGCCGAGATTGATGCCGCGCGCCACGATCCAGAAGGTGATGTGCGGTGCCATCGGCCGGCCGTCGAAATAGGGCACGATGCCGGGCTTGATCGTCTCAAAGCGGTAGACACCGGTCGTGCCGTCGACGGGTTGGCGGAACCAGCCGGGGAAGTGCGGATCGGCTTCGCCACGGTGCTCGCCCTGGCCGGGATAGAGCCCCTGCGCATCGGCCTGCCAGATCTCGATCAGCGCGTCCTTGATGGGCATGCCCGAGCCGTCGAAGATGCGGCCGGTGACGAGGACGCGCTCGCCCTTCGCCTCCGGCGAGAGCGGCTGCGAGCCGAGATCGTGCGGATAGACGCCCTCGATGCCGGAGAAGTTCGGCGTGGCGCCGATATGGATGTAGGGGCCGGCCGTCTGCGACGGGCTTTCCCTGAGGCGGCGGAGCGATTGGACCATCAGTTGCCCTCCATCCGGTTCTCGAACAGGGTCGAGCGACGGCCGCGCAGGACGATGTCGAATTTGTAGGCCATCGTGTCCATCGGCAGTGTCGCCTCGCGGTCGAGCGCAGCGACCAGCTGCTCCACCGCCTCGCGGCTCGGGATGCCCAAGACGATCGGGCATTGCCAGATCATCGGGTCGCCCTCGAAATACATCTGGGTGATCAGGCGCTGCGCGAAGGCGTGGCCGAAGATCGAGAAATGGATATGCGCCGGGCGCCAGTCATTGACGCCGTTCGGCCAGGGATAGGGGCCGGGCTTGATTGTGCGGAACCAGTAGCGGCCCTCGTCATCGGTGATGGTGCGCCCGCAGCCGCCGAAATTCGGATCGATGGCGGCGAGGTAGCTTTCCTTCTTATGGCGATAACGGCCGCCGGCATTGGCCTGCCAGAACTCGACCAGCGCGCCGCGTACGGGGCGCGCATCCTCGTCCAGCACCTGGCCGTGTACGATGATGCGCGGGCCGATCGGTTCGCCTGTTTTAGCATAGTTCAGGATCAGATCGTTATCGAGTTGCCCCAACATGTTGTGGCCGAAGACCGGGCCCGTCATTTCCGAGATCGTATTGCCGAGAGACAGCAAGGCCTTCTGCGGCGATCGCAGCACCGAGGTCTTATAGGTCGGCGTAAAGGCCGGCGGATGCCAGCTGCGGTCCCTCTGATAAAAGGAGCCGCCCTGATGTGTCGAATTTTCGTTGCGCATCTCGGCGCTTCCTCCCTCGAAGCTGCTGTTGCGGTATTCAATCTCTGGCGGCGAATTCGATCCGCTCTCCTTGATCCTGCTCAATTCGCGCCGCGATAGGGTTCAATGGCGGGCAAGGACACGACACATCATCATGCAGATTCGTCATGGATTTCGGCGAGCGCCGCACGGGCGATTTTGAAGGCATGATTGGCTGCCGGCACGCCTGCATAAATGGCCACATGCAGTAGCGCCTCTTTGATATCTTCGGCGCTCGCGCCGGTATGACGCGTAGCCCTCACGTGCATCGCGACCTCGTCGTGATGTCCAAGCGCGGCCAGCAGCGCGATGGTCAACATCGAGCGCTCGCGTTTGCTGATCGTCTCACGTGACCAAACGCTTCCCCAGGCGCTTTCGGTGATCAGTGTCTGAAAGTCCGCCGTAAACGCATCAGTGGCCGCCACTGCAGCATCGACATACCCCTCACCCAGAACCGATCGTCGGGTCCTCATGCCTGCGGCGAATTTGGTTTGCGCATCAGCCATGGCCGTGTTCCTTGAGGTGCCCAGATACGAGCTTCGACAGCAGCTCCGGCTGCTCAATCGGCGGAATATGACCGCACTTCTCGATGAGTTCGAAGCGCGCTCGTGGAATTTTCAGTGCCATCGCCTCAACGAGTTCCGGTGGCGTGGCGAGGTCGCTGTCTCCAGCCACGACCAGCGTCGGGACGGATATTCCGGCAACGTGACTGCTCAGATCGGCAGTCTGCAGGGCGTTGCAAGTAGAGATATATCCGGCCGCCGATTGCAGGACGAAGGCGTTTCGCCACCCCGAAACCTGATCGGGCTGCGCGGCGCGAAAGCCTGGTGTGAACCACCTCTCCATGACGGGGTCGGCAATCGCCCCGAGGCCACCGCGCTCGATTGCGTGGATGCGCTCGCCCCAACTGTCGGGCGTTCCCACTTTTGGAGCGGTGTCCGCCAAGACGAGCGCCGACAGGCGCTGCGGGGAGCGAGAACCCAGGACCTGTCCAATCATGCCGCCGATCGAAAGCCCGACCAGTGCGAACCGCTCGACATCAAGATGGTCGATCAGGGCAAGGAGATCGTTCGCCAAATCACTGATCGAATAGGGGCCGGCGTCAGTTTCCGAAAGCCCATGCCCGCGCTTGTCGTAGCCAATCACACGCCAGTGAGCTGAAAGCGCGGCGGAGACTTCATCCCAGATCCTCAGATCTGTCCCGAGCGAATTGACCATCACCACGCACGGCGCGCAGCGAGGACCATAATCGCGCCAGTGTACCAGCCGGCCCTTGATGCGTGCGAAAGCCATATCGGAACGCCCATGTCGACGATGACCTTATATGCTACGCTTTTTTTCTTATGTTAAATGGCTTTTTCTAGTTCTTAAATAACCTAGAGGTTATCCTAATGAGCCTGAGCAGATCGCTTCAGCTCGACGGACGCATTAAGTTGCGGCACCTGTCCTGCTTCATCGAAGTTGCCCGGCAGAGAAGCGCCGTGAAGGCAGCGTCCGCGATCGGCTTGAGCCAGCCAGCCGTTTCGAAAACGATTCACGAGCTGGAGGATTTCTTGGGCACCGTCCTGTTCGAGCCGAAACGGCGGTCGATGGTGCTCACGCCGATCGGCGAGATGTTCTTGCGTTACGCGACGTCGAGCCTCGTCGCGCTGAAGCAGGGCATCAGAACCGTCGCTCAAGATGCCGGTGGCGAGCATGCCACCTTTACGGTCGGTGCACTGCCGACGGCATCAGCACGGATTTTGCCGGCGGCATTGGCGAATCTGTCGCGACATCTCCCGAATATCAGGCTTCGCGTCGTCACCGGGTCGAACGATGTTCTGCTCTCGCAACTGCGTCTCGGCGACATCGATCTCGTGGTCGGGCGAATGGCTTCGCCTGAGGCGATGCACGGACTCGCGTTCGAATACCTCTACTCGGAACGCATCGCGCTGGCAGTGCGACCTGCGCATCCCTTGCTGGCACATGGGCAGCAGGACATAGCGGATGTTGGGCGTTACCAGTTGCTCGTCCCCCCACCGGGCTCCGTCATACACCCGATCGTCGAGCGCTATTTCATCGCCCGTTCGATCCACCCTTCGCAGGGCGAGATCGAGACGGTCTCCGACGCATTTGCACGCAACTATCTGCTTAGAACGGATGCTATCTGGGTCATTTCCGAAGGCGTTGTGGCGGAGGATGTAGCGAGCGGTGCGCTGGCGCTACTGCCGGTCGACACCAATGACACGAACGGCCCGGTCGGCCTGACGACCCGCACCGATACAGACCTGTCCTTTCCGGCCCAGCCGGTCATGGCAGCGGTGCGGGACGTTGTTGCGGAGCGGGCCAGGGCCGCCTCTGCGCATTCCGTCGACGCCTCACGGGTCCGACAGAACAAGCGCGACAACTCTCCGAAGCCCGCCAGGAATCGGGGAGGGCCGTAAGGCTCGTTTACCAAGGCGATGCCCCCGGCCCGAACTTGAACGGCTGCTCGTCACACAGCTTCGTCAAACGCGGTCGGCTGTGGCGCCAACTGCGTCCCGCCACAGACATGGATGATGTCGCCCGTGACGAAGCTTGCCCGCGGCGACGCCAGGAAGGCGATCGCGCCGGCGACATCCTCCGCCGTACCGAGCCGGCCCAGCGGTGACATCTTGCGAAAGGATCTAGCGAGCCCCGCGTTTTCCGCGACGATCTTCTCGTTGAAGGGCGTATTGAGGAAGCTCGGGGCGACAGCGTTGACCCGGATGTTGTCCGGGCCGAGTTGCACGGCGAGCACGCGTGTCAGCCCGATTAGCCCGGATTTACTGGAGGTATACGCGACCCCCGTACCGGCGAGGTAAACGCGCGAAGCAACATTGACGATGCTTCCGCCGCCACTGCGCTTCATCAACGGGTGAGCGGCCTGGGCGAGAAGCATCGGCACCGTCAGGTTGAGCGCGAGCACGGCATTCCACACTGAAAGGTCAACTTCGCCGATGCGTGGAGCTCCGGTCATGCCGGCGTTGTTGACGACGCAATCAAGCCGACCGAACCGTTCCGCCAAGCGGTCGATCAGGCGATTGACGGCGCCGTTCTCCAGCAGGTCGACCGGCTCAGCGGCAGCTTCGCCGCCCGCGTCGACGATCTCGCTGCAGATGCCCTGCACCCGATCGATGGCCCGATCGGCCAGCACGACGTGAAAACCATCGGCGGCCAGCATCCGCGCCGCCGCGGCCCCGACGGCGCCAGCGCCGCCGGTTACAAGCGCAACTTGCATCCCCTGATCCTTACTTTTGCCAGGGCATCAGCCGGCGCTGCAGCCACTGCAGCGCATAGGTCAGCAACACCCCCAGAACCATGACGACAACGAGCCCGGCGTACATTTTCTCGGGATTGAGCACCTCCCAGTAGTAGAAGGTCATGTATCCCACGCCCTGTTTGGCACGCACGAACTCGACCGAGATGATCACAATCATCGCAGTGCCGAGCGCTATACGAAGTCCTGAAAAGATCACAGGCATTGCGCCGGGCAGAATGACGTGGCGCAGCATCGACCAGCCCTTGGCGCCGTAGTTCTTTCCGGCCATCAAATAGACGTTGTCTATGCCGCGCACCGCCGCCATCGTGTTGATCGCCATCAGGATGAAGACCGAAAGCCCGACTACAAGAATCTTCGGCGCCTCGCCGAAGGGGTCGGCGAACATCAGCATTACAATCGGAAAGATCGCGATCTTCGGCAGCACGTAGATGGCCGAAAGTGTCGTGTCGAGCATCAGGCGTACGGTCTGGTTCAGACCCATGACCACACCGACCAGCACGCCCGGGATGGCTCCAAGCACGAAGCCGAACAGGACGCGCCCCACCGTCGCGAGGACGTGGCTTTCTGCGGCGAGCTTCCAAACGCCAGCCCAGCCGTCCTGACTAAAGGCCTCCGGCATCAGCCAGGGCCGTCCGAGAAGTGTCGTTCCCGAAAAGCGGTCGTAGCGAGTGCTAAGATCCCAAAGCGCGACGCCGATCTTGCTCGGCGGCGGAAACCAGTTCGGGTTTATGAAACCGCTATCGGCCGCAAGCTCCCAGAGCATGAGGACGACGAGCGGGAAACCCAACGCCAGAGTACGCTCGTAGGCGCCTTTGTGCTTGACCGGGACCAACCGACCTATGCGCTCGCAAAGCAGGACGAGCAGGACAAAGCTTGACCCGATCGCAGGCCAGGCGAAGTCGCCCCAGAGCCCGGCGGCCGCCAGCGCCAGGTTCAATGCGACCATCGCTCCGGCAAGCAAGAGGATGGCGCGTCTTTCGCCGCGGGCTATCGGAGAACGTGGCATAGCCCCGGCACTGCCGGCGGCAGCCGCGTTGTCGGCGGATACAACCGTCATGGCTGCGCCTCCATGGCGCGCGTCACCTCGGCACTGAGCTTCTCCCAAATCTGCGCCCGGTATTCGGCAAAACGGGGTGAGTTAGTCATCGCGATCGTGCGCGGGCGCGGCAGCTCTATCTTGAAGGTGGCGAGATGCCGGCCGGGCTGGGCGCTCATCAGGATAACGCGGTCACCGAGCAGCACCGCCTCGTCGAGGCTGTGCGTGATGTAGAGCACGGTCTTGCGCGTCTCCTCCCAGATCCGCAGCAATTCCTCCTGGATGACGACGCGCGTCTGGGCGTCCAGCGCACCGAGCGGTTCGTCCATCAGCAGAACCTCCGGGTCGTTGGCGAGTGCCCGGATGATGCTGACACGCTGCTTCATGCCGCCCGAGATCTGGTGCGGGTAATAGTCGGCGAATTTGCCGAGGCCGACCCGGTCGAGCCAGTAGCGCGCCCGGTCGAGCCGTTCTTTGCGACCGACGCCGCGCATTTGCAGACCGAAGGCGACATTCTCGATCAGCGTCTTCCAGGGAAAGATCGCATATTCCTGGAAGACGACACTGTTCAATGGCCGGCCCGGCTCGCGTCCGGGCTGGATGTCGATCGAACCCAGCGAGATCGATTCCAGTCCCGCAACCATACGCAGGAAGGTCGACTTGCCGCAGCCCGAAGGGCCGACGATGCAGACGAACTCGCCATCGGCCACTTCGAGGGAGAAATCCTCGAGCGCGACCATGGTGCCGTCCGCGGTCGGATAATGCTTGCTGACGTGGCGCGCTCCAATCTTCGGCGCAGTTGCAGCCTGCATGGAGACGCTCATCGGCCGACCTCCGGGCTCGTTGGTGTGTTGCATCGATCTGTCGAGGCCCGCGAAGGCATGACGGCCGCCATGCCTCTCACTTCGAGGCGGCCGCCTTGCCGAGGGTCTCGACGGCCTTCATGACGAAACGCCCGTCGATGACCTTCGCCATGTCGAGGGGCTTGTCGTATTCGGTGCGGCCGTTCTCGCGATGCACGCGCTCAATGTCGGCGAGGCCAGTGGTCGGGATCGCCATATTGGGATCGAAGATCACCGAGCCGCCGGTCTTGATCGCCTCGGGCGTGGAGGCTGTGTATTTCAGATAGCCGTCCATATTGGGCTGAGCGAGGAAATCGGCGCCCTGCATAAGACGGGCTGCTTCCGTCATCGCCAGAACGAAGCGCTCCGCCGCTTCGGGCCGCTCCTTGATGAACTTGCCCGAGGCGACGAAAGCGACCGTCATCAGGCCGGGCGTGATGTCCTGCATCAACAGTTTGCCGGTGCCGGCTTTCAGGATCTGGTCGGAGTAGGGCGAGGAGGTCAGCACGGCGTCGACCGATTTCGCCTCCATCGCCGCCGGCATGTCAGCATTGCCGACGTTCAGCAGTTGCGCATCACGCAGGCTGAGCTTGGCGCTCTCAAGCGCCTTGCTGACGAAGTACTCGCCGCCGCTACCCGGCCCACCCGCCGCCGCGATCCGCTTGCCCTTGAGGTCGGCGACCGACTTCACCGCTCCCGAATCCAGCAGGTCCTTGCGGACGATCAGCTTGGTCGGGCCGTCCGTCATCGGGTCAAGCGCTCCTGGCGCGATCACCCGGATGTCGAGCCCGCGATTCCAGGCCGACCAGAGCGACGCCACGATCGAGATGCCGCCAACGTCGACCGATCCCTTGTCGAGGAAGGCGATCGCCTCAGTGCCGGACTTGACGCTATCCAGCTTGACGTCGAGTCCATATTTCTTGAATAGCCCACGCGCCTCGGCGACATAGGCCGTGGCGAATTTCATGATCGGCACATAGGCGACACGCACGGCCTGGGGCGGATCGAGCGGCTTCGGCGCTGGCGCCTGTGCCAAAGCCGGAGCGCCGGCGAGACCGAAAATCATGGCAGCGCACATTCTGCGCCAGAGAGCTTCGAACATTCTATTCCTCCCTACGGAGCGGCCTGCTGCCGCCTTTCATGTTGCTTGGCAGGCTTCTTCGACCTGCTCGTTCTCGTCAACTTTGGCTAAGTCGCTTCCCGTGCGGGTCAGCCTTCGACCAACTCGGGAACCGTATTGAGATAGGCCCCTTGCGCCAATAAGCCTGCCCTTAGCTCCGCGATCGGCACCACGGCCGGCGCAACACCCTGGTCGGCGGCTATCGCTCCTGCAACACCTGCCGCATGGCCGGTCAACCAGCATTGCGGGATCTCGCGCATGAAGGAATGGCTCGTGGCGTCGCAGGACAGATGACGGCCAGGCGCCAACAGCCCGTCGATCTCGCGTGGCACGATCGAACCATAAGGAACGGAGATATTCTCGAACTTCGGCGCGAGAGACGGCGAAACGCCGATCTCGTCGGGCGCCATGCTGCCGTCCCAATTCTCTCGGGTGAGTTTGCCAAGCCCCTTCAGGCGTCGGCCATGTCTGACGCCGAGCTGGGGCGCCGACAGCATGATGAAGGCGTTTGAAAAACCAGGAGCATGAGCGCGATAGAAGGCGAGATGCTCCAGCATGAGCTTGTGGCTCCTGATCTCGACCTCGGACAGATCCTCGACTTTCAGTGCGGAGTAACCTGCGAGTCGAGGCCCCATGAACACCGCGATGTCGTCCCGCCACGATACGGAAGGTTTGTCGAAGAAGCGCATCGTCTCGCGCCCGCGCGCCATGAACTGTGAGTACTGCTCCGGCGTCTCAGCCCGGAAGCGCAAGAACGCCTTCATGTCCGCGCCGCCGAACAGCCAGGATGTGTTCATGCAGCCGTGGATGTCGCGGCTGTCGACCTCCGTGTCGAAATCAGAGCCCGCGCCCGCGTAAAGGTCGCCGTCGCCGGTCGCGTCGATCGTCACCCGGGCGAGAATGGCGCGCCGTCCCTCCTTGCTCTCGAAAGAGCAACCCGCAACCCGTCGCCCTTCCATCAACGGACTGGCTCCCCAGGCGTGGAAGATCGGGTGAACGCCGGCCTCCAGAACCATTGCGAGCGATTCCGCCTTGAGCCACTCCGGATCGAGGGTAGGCGCATGGGTGACGGTATTGTTGAACGCCGCATTGCGAAGCCCCCAATAGGCAACGCGCTCGGGATCGTGTGATCCCCATTCAAGCGGCTCAGGACCGGCAATCTTGTCGCGGGCCAAGCGCGACAGGAGCTCTTCGGCGATGCCTCGGATGACATGGCGACCTTGCCAATCGCTCATGCGATCGATCCAGATAACCAATCCGCCTGTCGATAGCCCACCGAGATGGTTGTAGCGCTCTAGTAGCACGACATCGGCGCCGCGCCGGGCGGCGGCGATGGCGGCCGCCGTTCCGGCAGGGCCGCCGCCAACCACCAGAACGTCGCATTCGGTATGGACCGGAAGCTCCCGCGCTGGCTCGGTGATCGTCTTGCCCGACGACCTACGGCGCTCGAACTTTTCGGTCTCGAAGGTCTCGGAACGGAAGAACAGCCGCCCTCCCTCGCCGTCCATCGATCCCATGACGTGTTCCCCTGGAGTCGTGGCCAGTCGGCGCACCGCTTGGAATGCGACGAAGAGCCGGGAGCATCGATTTACGAGCAGATTGGCGCGCCGATCCTTGCTGTTCAAATGAATTTAAAAGCCCTATTCATGAACAGGATTGCTCAATCGAGGCTGATGCGATGGATGTTTCCGGGCTCGAAGCCTTCATCCAGATCGCCGAATTCGGAAGCTTTCGTCGTGCAGCCGAGGCAATGCGGCTGTCGCAAACCGCCTTGAGCCACCGCATTCGCAAGCTTGAGGAAGATGTCGGCGTCACGCTGTTTCAGCGCACTACACGCTCTCTCTCTCTGACGAGAGCGGGACAAGAGTTCTTCCCTGAGGCACGAGACACGCTGTTTCGACTGAGCACTCTATACGAGAACCTGAAACGCCAGGGCCGACAGGCGCAGCAAAAGGTTTCGGTTGGTTGTCTCGGTTCGCTCGGCGAGCATTTCCTGCCCGGGGTTCTGAGAGAATTCCGGCAGCGCTATCCGCAGGTCTCGATCACCGTTTTTGACGAGCCCGCGGCGGCTTTGCGCGAGCGTGTCTCCTCTGGCGAGGCACAGTTCGCCTTGACCATCCTAGGCGCGCAGCTCTGGACTCAGAAATCCCGCGCGCTGTTCGAGGAGGACTTCGTCGCCGCTGTGCCAATCGGGCACCCGCTCGCGGAGCGCGCGGAACTGAACTGGGCTGATCTCGTCGGCTATCCGCTGGCCCGCGTCGCCACAACGACAAGCCACGGGTTCATGCTTAGCGAAAGCCTCGGCACTTTCGGAGAGCGGTTGGATTGGGCCTATGAGGTGCAGCGCGTCAACATGGCGGTCTGTTTCGTTGCAAACGGCATCGCCGTCACGGTGCTGCCTCGCCTGGCGATCGCATCAGTGCCCGGCATTCGTATTTTGCCGATCACGGCTCCGCAAATTCGACGCACTGTTGGCATTATCGCGCGCGACGGCGTTTCCCTCCCAAGACCAGCCCTGAATCTGCAGCGCATGCTGCTGCACGCGATCTCCCGACACTCCAAAGGAGCCAGCAACGATCCGCCTGCTCAGACCTCCGGCCGGGATGCGGGAACGACCACAGTCAACTCATCCCTGTCGAGCGAATAGGCGAGATCATAACCTGTCCACGCCGCGCGAGCCGGGGCAAGGCCCTCCGCGTCGAGCGCAGGATCGATCATGCCGGCAATTTCATCGAGCCGGCTTCTATCATGGCATTCGATCATGATCGCGCCGCTGTCGGCATAGGACGCACCGCCTGCGGATGGCACCGTAAATGGCACCGGGGCGACCAACGGATCCTTCTTCAGGACATGGATCGCTGTCGCCGCAGTCTCACGAAGCGCGCGCCCGGCAAGCTCTTCCCAGGCACCTGCAGGGACCGAGGCCTCATCGAAGGTTGTTGCCATCAAGGCGCTTCCGATGCCTCCGCCCTGACTTGACACTGCAAGATGGCCGACGCGAAAGAAACCGCGGAAGGACGGCCGCATGCTTTGCGACCACGGCGTGGGGTTTTCCAGCAGAGCCCGATATGATGCGCTGCTGAGCACCGCGTTGCTTGCCAGTTCGTAGAGCGTCAAGAATTCTGGAAGTGGCCCATTGCCGCGGTGATAGCGCCGTGCGCGCATCATGCCGGGCACGGCCAGCCGTTCTGGAACATGCTCGCGCGTGTGCCATAGGTTGTATTCGTCCCGCCGGCGTGGATCGACGCCGTTCCACAGCGAGAGCAGTCCTTGCCCCTTCAGCATTGCTACTCCGAGAGTTCTACCCACGCGCCGGTTTGCGCGCTCGCGCGAATGGCGTCGAGCGAGTCCAGGATGTCGAGTGATTCCGCCTCGGTTGCTCCCGTCCATTGCACTGGGCCATTGCTCAAGCTTGCGGCAAAGGACTCCGCCTCGCGCAAGAAGCCATTGCCGTCCGGCACATCCAGCGGTTCGAAGGCCGCACCGAAAGCGATGCCGCGCTTAACCTGCAGGATCGCCGGCCCGCTAGCTGGCGGGTGGTTCAGGAAGTTTGTCTCGATTACGCCACCGTCCCCGCCAATCAAGGCATGGCGGTGGTAGCCCGTCTCGAAGGAACAAGACAGCTGGGCGAGCAATCCGCTCGGGAAGGCAATATTTGCGATTGTGGTGAGGTCGACACCGTTTGCCGCAAAGCTTGCCGTCGCTTGAACCCGTGCTGGTCTCTCGCCGGCTACGATGCGTATCAGGCTCATGGCGTAGCTGCCCGCATCGAGCAAGGCGCCGCCGCCCAGCGAAGGACTAAGCCGGATATTGGCGGGATCGACCGAGGTTATGCCGAAGGACGATCGGATCAATTTGACCTTGCCGATTGCACCGGCGGCGATCATCTGGCGCAACTTTGCCGTCTGGACCTGAGCGAGATAGGGATAAGCCTCGACGAGCGGAACGTTGTTGGCCCTGGCCGCGGCAAACATGCGGCGGCCTTCTTTGCCTGTGACCGCTAAAGGCTTCTCGCACAGTATCGGTTTTCCGCTTTCGGCCGCTCGAATGGCCCACTCGGCGTGCAGGCTGTTGGGAAGCGGGATATAGACCGCATCGATTTCTCGATCTGCGAGCAGGGCTTCGTAGGAGCCATGAAAGCGCGGGACGCCCGTCTCCCGGGCGAATGCCTCCGCCTTTGCGGGATCACGGCTCGCGACCGCCGCAACGGTAAGCATTTTCGAAGGAGCCACCCCCGCGATGAAATTGCGCGCGATGTTGGCCGCGCCCAGTATTCCAATCTGAAGGGGCCGATTTCTCATGTTGAGCCTATCCATTCGAGAGCCTCTCACAGGGAGATGAGGGGCCCAGCCATCGCCGGTTTTAGCCCTGGTTCATGGAATCCAGAGCAAACGCGAGATCATAGACTGCGACATCGTCCGGTGCGGGCCGGAGCTGGTGTCTAGCCAAGGCGGCGGAGATTTGCGGCAGCGCGGCCTCCAGTTCCAAGCGGCCGATTCCGTCAACGAGTATCGCTGCGTCGAACAAGCCGTCCTGGGTCGTCCCTCTCAGCGCTGTCTCCCTCGTTTTCGCGCCAGTGCTCTCCGGGCGCGCCAAGCCGATGTGAACGCTGCTGATCCCGTCGAGACCGAGGATCTGCTCGGCGACAGGGCGTGCCGCGCGGCGGAAGCCGTCCTCGCCGATCGAATCGAAGCTGATCCGGTAAGTCGCCATCGCGCCCCCAAGACCTTCTCCAAGAGAGACAAGCACCTCGCAACCACAGCGGATGAAATTAAAGAAGGCCGGCTGGATTTGCTGCGACCACGGCGTCGGGTTGTTGAGCCGCTCGAGATAGGCAGGTGATCCGAAAACATCGAGATTCGGCCCCTCATAAAGCGTCCAATAGCGATGCCTGTCCCGCTTCCAGTCCACCCCGCGCCGTCCACGCATGAAGCCCGGAATGCTAAGGCGCTCGGGCATGTGCTCGCGGGTATGCCAGCGATTGTACTCAACTTCGGACTCTGCACGGATATCGTGCCAGATGGCGACGAAGGCATTACCTTTGATGGGCATTGCGGACGGCCTCCCTGCCGCTTTCTTCAGGCCGCCGAAGCGGAGAGCCGCTTCAAACGAAAATCGTAGCGCAGGCTGTGAAATTCGCGGCCCATAATGCGCCCGTCTGGAGCCTCTCCCGGGAAATGCCGCACGAATTCCTGGATCAGTGAATCCTTGACGCCGAATACGACGTCAGAGTCGAGATACTCGTCTCCCGCCACGAAGACATGTGTCACAAGAGTGTCGTGGCCTTCCGCGTGAATCATGAAATGAACATGTGCCGGCCGATAGGGATGGCGGCCCTGCGCATCGAGCATCTGCCCGACTGGGCCATCATGCGGGATCGGATAGGCGGCTGGTTTGATGGTCCAGAAGTGAAACCTGCCTTGCTCATCGGTGAACAGGCGCGCGCGCATCGAAAGCCCGCCCAATTCTTCCATCTGCTGCACGTCGTAATAGCCATCCTCATCGGAGTGCCAGACATCGACTGCCGCGCCGGCTAGCGGTGCGCCGTCAGTAGACGAGACCGTTCCGGAAACGAACAAAGGCTGGCCCTTCATTCCGTCCGAAATGTCCGACCCCAGGGGAAACACCGCTGGATCTTGCACATAGAATGGCCCCAGCACTGTCGTATCGGTCGCACCAGCGGTGCCACGGTGATTAATGGCGTCCACCAGCATCGAAACGCCGAGCGTATCTGACAGCAGGATGAACTCCTGACGCTTGTCGTCGCACATGTGCCCGGTTCGGGTGAGAAAGCCGATTGCCGCCTCCCACTCACCCATGCTGGGCTCGACCTCTTTCACGAAGGCATGGAGATGTCGCACCAGTGCCTGGCTGATCTGTTGCGTGCGGCCGTCCGAGGCGTTGGCCACACGATCGAGCACTGCCTTTGTGATCGAATTCTCGTCGAAGTTTCGCACGATCTCCTCCCTTGCGATGCGGGCAGAGGCGGCCCATCCAATGCAGCGGGACGACCTACCAAGCGGCGCGGATCAGTCTTCTCTAAAAATCAGCTCGAGGCGCTTCCCCAGCGTAGGCGCGGCGGATCAGCTCATAAACCGCATCGCGCTCTACGGGGCGCGGGTTCCAGTATGGATTGGCGGTAGCAAGATCCGCGGCGCGCGATATGCCGGTCTCCGGCATTCCAATCTCCGCCAGGGATCGCTTCAATTTCAAGCGCTCCAACAACGCGGACAGCCCCGACAGAGCATCCTTCGAACCGAGGGCGGAGGCGATGCACGCCATAGCACGCGGCGCTGCCTGCGCGTTGTAGGACAGTGCATGAGGTAGAACGATGGTATGGGTTTCGGCATGAGGCAGATCGAAACTGCCTCCTAGCGTGTGGCACAGCTTGTGGTGCAGCGCCATTCCCACGGCGCCCAGACATAGGCCGCAAAGCCAGGCGCCATAAAGTGCATCCGCCCGCGCCGGGCCGTTTCGCGGTTCATCGACAATACGGGGCAGTGCTGCGGCGAGAGCTCGAATGCCCTCCTGAGCGATCAGTTCGATGACGGGATTGCCGTCTCGCGCGTAAAGCGCCTCTGAGGCATGGGCGATAGCATTAATGCCGGAAACGGACGATATCGACGGTGGCAGGCTCAGCGTCAGATCAACATCGTAGATCACCGTTCCAGGCAGGACTTTCGCGGTGGTCTGTGTTCGCTTCAGGCCGCCCTCCGTCTCGCCAAGGATCGGCGTCATTTCCGATCCCGCATAGGTGGTCGGCAACACGATCTGGGGCAATCCCGTGCGCAGCGCGATCGCCTTCCCGAGTCCTGTGGTCGAGCCGCCGCCGACAGCGACAACGCCGTCAGCCTTCGAGGCGGCGACCACAGCGAGTGCTTCCTCGGTGACCGCGACGGGCGTGTGCATAACGGCACCCGAAAAGAGACCGGTGGCCCGGCTCCCGAGAATCTCCGCGATACTGCGCCCGACGGCCTCCTGATCGGGCGTTGACAGTACGAGCAGCCGCTCCAGACCTAGGCGTTCCGCCTCATCCGGCAAACGCTGTCTCGTGCCGCTCCCAAATAGGATTCTGGCCGGCGCCGCATTGTAGACGAACTCGCGCATTGGGCCTCCCGCATTCTCATTCAGGCGGGCGCAGAGCCATTTCGAGCGGCTTGCCTTCGAGCCAGGCCCGCCCACGCCGGTAGAGATCTTCGACGAGCGGCCCGGTCAGGCCGGGCATGTCCGGCTTGACCTTGAAACCCAGACCGGACTGCAGATAGGCGAGGTGGCGATAGCCGATTGGGAAACTTTCGAGCCGCTGCCTATCGAGCGCTGGAGCCTGAGAGGGATCCACGGGGTCGATCCGATCCTTCTCGTAGATCGGCTGCCGCAGCACCACGCCCCATCGCCCCTGGCGCTTCTCCAAAAAATCGTAGAATCGTCCGGTACAAACGACATCGCAGATCACTCCATCCACGCTGGCGCGCTGGTTGATCGTCATTTTCGTCTGTGCGATCGCGCGGTTTTCCGCGATGTCGATTCCCATTCCGCCGAGGAAGTGAAGGATGCTCACACCCTTCTCGAAGCCCTCGCGGCTGACCTTTATGAACTCGTCAGCCGTTCCCTGAAACCAGGTTGCCATCATCCGTCCGTCGTCGTGCCAAACGGTGCGGAATCGCTCCCAATCCCCGGCGTCACGCCAAACAGCCCAGTTCTCCACCAACTCACGGATAAGCAGGCGTTCCTTCCAGTCGTCGCTCATTCTGAACTCCGTCGACGAGAAATTAGTTTTTATATGAGAACTTGTTCATGAGGTTGTGTCAACCTAGCGCTTCTCGAATGCCTCGACACCGGGCATAGTGAAGATGGCGAAGAGCATGTCTAAGTTGTCGGCCAGAGAGACGGGTCGTCGCAGGCGACCGAAGAAACGGGATTAGTTTATGCCACCTGCCGAGCTCGGCTCTGTAAAGTCCGCGATGCGGGTCCTCGACCTCTTCGAATATCTCCGCCGGTGGAATGCCGCGCAGACCCACACTCAAATTGCGGCTCAACTCGGGATCCCTAAAAGTAGCCTCACGCAGCTGCTCAAAACTTTGGTTAACCGCGGTTATCTCGAGTATGACCCGATCGGAAAGGGGTATTTCCTCGGGCCGGCCGTGGTTGCCTTGGGCCAACGGAGTGCAGAGACACGCGACTTGGTCGAGGTCGCTGAAAACGTGCTCGCGGAAATCGCTAGAACGACGAGCGAGACTTGCGCCTTGAATGTTCTCAAAGGAGACCATTCCGAAGTCATGGCGACGGCGAACGGCACCCATCGGTTGCATTATTCAATGCGCGTCGGCGACATGGCGCCGCTCTATGCGACATCGGGAGGAAAGGCTCTGCTTGCCTACCTGCCCGACGAGATGCGCCAGGATTATCTCTCTCGGGTGCATTTTGAGGCGATTACGCCTCGGACCATCGGAAGCGTGGCGGCGCTTGATAACGAGATTGCGGAGATCAGACGCGGCGGCGTTGCCTTCGTTACCGAGGAATTCACGCCGGGGATCGCGGGAATGGCCCTGCCGATCCTTAGCCGCTCAGGGTTTCCGCTTGCGGCCATCAACATCGCACTCCCGGTAGCGAGGTACGATGCGGAATTGAAGCAGCGCTGCCTCACAGCCTTGGAAATGGCCGTCAAGCTGATCAGACAACGTGCCGGAGTGGATTGAGCCTTACCCCTCCCGCAGTGAATTGTTCAGATCGCCTTGCCTTCGAGAAAGTCGAGCATCAATTCTCGCTGCGCCAGGAACATTCCGACACCAGTCTGCGTGCGACAACCCATGCTTCGCGCGATTTCCAGCAAGGGAGATACCTCCGGCGCTGTGATCACGTCGCCGACGAAAACACCGGATTTCAGCTTGTCGACCTCGACTGGCAGCGGATCGCCCGCCTTCATTCCCATCGGCGTCGCGTTGGCGACGATGTCGAACCCTGATGGATCCATCGAGCCCGCGCGAACCTTCCCGGGATGGACCTTGAGCAGCTTGGCGATCAGTCCATCGCGCCGAGCCATGTCGCTATCGTGAATAGCCAGCTCAGCGACGCCTGAATCAAGCATTTGCAAGGCGATGGCGCTGCCTGCTCCGCCGGCGCCGATAAGCAGCGCACGCTTCCCTTCCGGCTGGCAGCCCGTCTGCATCATGGCGCGGACAAAACCAAGCCCGTCGCTCATGTCTCCATACCAGCCTCCGTCTGGATGTCGTCTGACGATATTCGTCGATTCAAGGAAATCCGCGCGCTCTGAAACGACTCTGCAATGCCGCCGGGCAGCGAATTTATGCGGGACGGTTGCGATGATGCCATCGACGTTACGAATGGGCCCCAACGCATCGATGAAACGGTCGACGTCCTCCGGAAGAACGTGAATGGGGATTACGACGGCATTCCGGCCGCGTTCGGCGAAACCGCGCGTCATGCCGCCAGGTGCCTTCACCTGGGCGATAGGATGACCGATGATCACGAACACCCTTGTCTCGCCGCTGAGCATGTCCAGCATGACGATCTCCTGTTCCGGGCCACAGCAATTGATCGCATCTATGAACTGATTTATAGGTAAGAACAATAGAGGCGACGCAGTCAGGCGCCCTCATCGATTCTGGGAGCGCCACCATGCTGTCCCTTGCACATCTCACATTCATGCATGCAGGTCCGCTGGAGCTGATCTCGCTCGCCGAAGCAGGCGGTTTCGACGCAGTGGGGCTTCGTCTGATCGACCCCGCCCCCGAGGGACGCTTCTTCCCGATCGTCACGGATGCCGGCCTGCGCCGTGAGGTCAAAGCATCCTTGCAGACGAGCGGGCTCACGCTGCTGGATGTCGAGGCCGTCTGGCTATGGCCACAGACACAACCACAGCTCTTGCGGCCGGTGCTCGAAACCGGAGCGGAGTTAGGGGCTCGCAATCTGCTGGTCGCCGGCAATGATCCGGACAGGAACAGGATGACGGATCGGCTGGCTGAATGCTGCTCGATGGCGCGCGAGTACGGCATGGGCGTCGGGTTCGAGTTCATTCCTTATACGGCGCTGAATTCGCTGCTGTATGCGAGTTCGATCCTGAAAGATGCCGGGCAGGATAATGCTGGCCTTCTCGTCGACGCTCTGCATCTCAATCGCTCCGGAGGGGACGCTTCCGATCTTGCCGCTATCGACCCTGGGCTCGTTGCCTATGGCCATCTCTGCGATGCACCCGCAGCGTCTCCGGGCGAAGACGGCTTGCGCACCGAGGCGCGTGAAGCCAGGCTCTATCCCGGTGACGGTGGCCTTTCGCTTTCGGCCTTCCTGAGCGCTTTGCCCCCAGGAAGACCGGTCGCGCTGGAAGCTCCGAGTAGGGCCTATGGTGACAACGACCTTGAGAAGGCACGGCGCGCCGGTGCTGCGTGCAGGGCGTTACTCGCAAGCGTCACACGTTCCTGACCTCGAAAGATCGCAAGCGCGCTGAGTGACCAGCATCGTTATGGCATGGCGAACGCTTGCATCAACCGGCTGCGGCATTGCCTGCCGCTCGCCGGGCGGCGAAGCGAACGATGTGTTCGGCGGCGCTGGCCACCTTTTCCTTCAAGGTCAGGGCCGCCTCGCTCGCCACCGGCGTTTCGATCGCCATCTGTGGCCCGTTCGGCAGGACATCCAGCAATGCGTTCAATGGGATGACGCCGTCCCCCAGATGCAGGCGCCGCCCCCGCGCTTCGGTGGGAAGATCTTCAAGCTTTGGCACCTGCGGACCAGCGTCGCACAGCTGAATATAGGCGATGCGCGATGCCGGGACCGCGGCGATCTGCTCGGGAGTTCCTCCGGTGCGATGGAAATGCAGCACGTCGAAAATGATGCCGGCGTTGCCGACACCGGCCGCGTCGATCAGTGCTAGCGCAGCGCCGAGGTCGGGGATGTCACGATAGCGCATGAACTCGACCCCGACATGCAGCCCGAAGCGCTTGGCCTGTTCGCAAAGCTGCGAGAACAAGTCGATCCGCTCGGCCCCGGACAGAAAAGTGTCGTCGCCAACGACCTCCGTTCCGATCGACGAGATATGCGTGGCTCCGAGCTCGGCGCCTGTTTCGAGCGCCGGGATGAAGCTCGTCGCATTGACGCCGGGCCGTAACACGAAGGCCTCGACATCAAACACCTTAACGCCGGTCGCTTTCGAGGCGGCCTTGACGGCCCGGATCGTCTCGGGCCGCTCGATGATTTCATGGCTCAACGGCTTGTTCATCGCCGTGCGCAGCACGAGTCCGGCCGCGCCGAACCCGCTTTCGCCTGCTGCCTCAATGAGTGCGACCGGATCGCCACCTCCCACCGTGAGGTTGGCGATGGAGAAATCATGCAGGTTCAGTGCGTGAGCCATGGGTGTCGTCCGAGTTGAACAGAGAAGGCGATCCCCGCCGCGTCGGCTGTCCAGCCGC
Organism: Allobosea sp. AK1; assembly: GCF_006714945.1. NCBI lineage: Bacteria > Pseudomonadati > Pseudomonadota > Alphaproteobacteria > Hyphomicrobiales > Alloboseaceae > Allobosea > Allobosea sp. AK1. Next base: position 1,694,380 of record NZ_VFMG01000001.1, on the reverse strand, counting down.
GCAGCGGGGGCGATGCGTCAGCGAATGTTGAAGCCCGTGCTTGCGGACCACCATTTGAGGATCGCATCGCGGTCCTTGAGCGCCTGGACGAGGTCGAGCTTGAGCTGCTTCGCCTCCTCCAGCGACGGTAGCCCATCCGGTGATGCGAGATCCTTGCGAACCGAGTAGGCCTTCGCCTGGAGCAGGTCGGTCTGGGCCTGCTTGCCGAGCGCATGCTCGACGAACAACTTCGCCGCGTTGGGATGCGGAGCCATCTTGCTGACCGCGACCGCATTGAACTGCGCGACCGCACCAGACTCAGGAATCTTCACCGCGACCGGAACGCCCTGACCGAGCAATCCTGCAGTGGCGTTCGAATTTGTGAAAAAGTCGATCGGGCGCTCCCCGGTCTGCAGCTTCGTGGTCAGCACACCCATCGATGCGACGAGCTCAGTGTTGATCTTGCGCAGCCCCTTGAGGATAGCCCCGCCCTTGTCCTGGCCGTAGTGCTGGTAGAGCGCAGCGATGACAGCGAAGGTCGCCGAAGACGAGGCCGGGTTCGTGGTTGCAACGAGACCGTCCCATGCAGCGGGTGGCTCGATATAATCCGTCCAATCTCTGGGCGTCGGATTCTTGCCGATCTGGTCTTTGTGCCAGGCGAAGAGGCAAAGCTGCCCGTTGCCGCGGAAATAATTGCCGGCAGCGGGGATCGCTGAGCTGAGCAGGCTGGCCTTATCGCCGAAATTGATCGGGCCAAGCATGCCGGCGCCGTCCGCGGTGATGATCGTGTCTTCGGCCTGCCAGAACACATCCATGACCGGCCGCCCGGCCTGGTTTTCCGAGATAAAACGGTTGAGGATCTGCCAGGCGTCGCCCGTCGCCGTGGTGACCTTGATCTTCGGATATGCGGCGTTGAAGCTCTTCACCATGATCTGCACGGTGAAGAGATCGCCATAGATGACCAGCTGCCCTTCCTTTTCCGCGGCTTCGACGAGGGCAGCATCGGAGGTCTGTGCCACCGCGCCTCGGCCTGCGAGAGCCAACGCCGCAGATGACATCGCTGCCGTGCGAAGCAAGGTCCGGCGATCGATCTTGTAGCTCATCTCATTCCTCCCTTTGGTTTCTGATGGCCGATTGGTTCGTGGCCGTTGCGGCGTCAGGGTTGCTGCGGATCGACCTCATGGTCGCGGCGGTGATGGCGCAAACCGGGCACCTCGGCGTAATCGAGTGCGTAGCTAAAGCCGTAGTGCCCCGCCGAGCGGATCGTCCCGGCTTGGCCGAGGATTTCGGTTATCGACGCGAACTCGCCCGCCATCCGCCAGCGCGAGAACCCTTCGACAACAGCAATGCCGAGCCGCTCGTCACCGGGCGGGCAGGGGGGTGGCACCCCGCCCGCGCGGATCGGCACCCCCCAATCGACCGCGCCGATATGGGCAGCCGTGACCGAAGGAAGGCATGTCAATCGATCGGCGATTTGTGCGGGCGCGCCGTCTTCGGCACGCAAATCGAGCAGGAAGGTCGCTACGGCACTGCCGGTTCCGGCTCCCGCGCTGCCAAGAACGCGGCAATGATGGGCGATGCGGTCGCGATAATGCGGGCGGATGGCCTTGAAAAACTCTGTCTCGAAGACCTTGCGCTCGGCCGACCCCGGGCCGGTGAGGCGATCCAGATCCCGCATGCCGTAGAATGCGAAGTTCGGCGGCAGGATGCCTTGTCCCTCGCCATAGCGTCTCGCCCAGAGAATGCCGCCTTCACCGAGATAGGCGAGATGCTCCGCAAGGTGGTCACGCGCATGCATCAGCTCGAAAGCCGCTGCCACGTCGGGAGCGATGCCAGCCCACATGGCGAAGAAGCCGTTTCCCGCCTTCAGCATGGCCTCGTATCCTCGAACGGAAGCACGGAGATCATGCAGCCTCCGCGATCAGGTGCAGGTATTCGGGCTCGACGGTGAGGCTCAACCCTTCGCCGGTGCCGAAGCTGCGCATGCCCAGGGTCATCACAGTGAGCCGGCCGATTGGTGTTTGGACGAGCAGTTCTCGCCGGTCGCCGATGAAGGTTGTTTCCTCCACACGCCCCGTTAGTCCTTCCGCATCAACCGGGCCGATGCGCCATGCCTCCGGCCGGACCATCGCCAGAGCGCGCCCTCCGCCATCGATTCCAGACACTTGGCCGCTCGCAAGGACGTGTCCGCCGTCGGCGACGACCTCGAGCCCGCCCGCGGTCGGGCGGGCGGTGACGGGAAGCAGATTGGCCTTGCCCAGGAAGTCGGCGACATATCGGACTTGTGGCCGGAAATAGAGTTCCTCCGGAGCGCCGCGCTGTACGATCTTGCCCTTGTCGAACAGAATGATCTCGTCGGCGAGCGACATGGCCTCTTCCTGATCGTGGGTCACGAAGAGGATCGTCGCGCCGAGCCTTCTTTGCAGCTGCCTGATCTCATGCCGCATCTCGACGCGCAGCTTGGCGTCGAGGTTCGAGAGCGGCTCATCCATCAGGATCAACCGCGGGTCGGCCACGAGGCAGCGCGCGATGGAAACGCGCTGCTGCTGTCCGCCGGAGAGCTGCGTCGCGCCGCGGTCGATCTGCTGACCCAGTCCGACCGAGGTCAATGTGGCGCGGGCTCGCTCCGCCACCTCGGCGGCCGGACGCTTCTTCGCCCGCAGCGGCAATGCGACGTTCTCCAGGACCGTCATATGCGGCCAGATCGCATAGGACTGAAAAACCATGCCCAGATCGCGCCGCTCCGGTGGCAGGTCGATACCGCGGGCGGAGGCGAAGACGGTCTGGCCGCCTATCGAGATCTGTCCCGAGGTCGGCTGCTCAAGCCCGGCGATACAGCGCAGGGTGGTCGTCTTGCCGCAGCCGCTGGCTCCGAGGAGCACCGAGATCGCGCCTTCGCGGAACTCGATAGACAGATCGTCGATCGCTCGCACGGAGCCGAAATGCTTTGACAGGCTTGAGACGACGACGCTCATGCGAAGGGATCCGATCTCATGGCACCACCATGGCTTTGCGGCGGTTGATCAGGCCCACGGCCGCCATTACCCCCACTCCCATCACGAGCTGCAGCAGCGAAAGCGCCGCGACCTGCGAAAATTGCCCGATCGACCAGGTGTCGAAGGAGAGAATCGAGAGTGTGCGTGTTTCCGCCGTGTAGAGCGGCAGAACGATCGAAAGCTCGGAAACGAAGATGCTGTAGACCATCACCCAACTGGCCACGATGCTCGGCAGGACGAGCGGCAGCGTGATCCTGCGCAGCGTGCCCGCCCAGCTCAGGCCGCAGATGCGCGCGCTCTCCTCCAGTTCGGGGTGGACCTGGATCAGGCTGCTCGAAATCGAACGTACCGAGTAGCTGGCATAGCGCCCGATCAGCGCCACGATGATGATCCAGATGGTTCCGTAGAGTCCCCCCGGTATCCAGAGCCAGAAGAAGAAGACCCCGAGCGCGAATGCGAGACTGGGAACCGACATCGGCAGCAGGACCACGTCTTCGATCAGCTGCTTGCCCAGCATGCGCGAGCGGGTCGTCACCCACGCGATCAGGATTCCGAGGACCGTCGTTGCCGTCGCCGCGACCACAGTGATGATCAGCGAGTTGGCGAGAGTGGTGCGAACGTCGACGGTCTCGACCAGAAACTGCATATGCTTCCAGGTGAAGATCCCGGACCATGCGTAGGTCGAGAAGGCCGCGGCCGTGATCAGCGCCACAGGTGCCAGCACCGTCAGAACGAGATAGAGCCAGATCACCGCCGCGACCGCGATGCGCAACCTGCCGAGCATCACGAGCCGAGACTTGAACCCCTTGCCGCTGAGCGTGACGTAGGACCGGCCGCGCAGCATGCGGCGCTGAATCGCGTTGGCACAGACGGAGAGCAGCATCAGGTAGATCGCCAGAACAGCAACGATACCGGCGTCCGGCGGATATTGTTGCAGTTCGAGATAGATGCGCGAGGTGACGAGATAGATCTCGCGGGCCATGCCGAGCAGGACCGGCGTCCCGAAGAGTCCGATGCCCACGACGAAGGCGAGGACCGCGCCCGACAGGATCGCCGGCGCGACGACGGGCAAGGTTATCACCAGCATGGTGCGCAGGCGGCTCAAGCCGGCAACCTGGCCCGCCTCCTCAAGGGTCGGATCCATATTCCGGAGCGCGCCGGCGACGATCATCATCACGTAAGGGGCGATGTAGATGCCCATCACCCAGATGATTCCGAGATAGGAATAGACGTTGAATGGTTGCCCGAGGTCGAGCCAGCGGAAGGACAGATTCAGGAGACCGATGCGCGGTGCGCCGATGAGGATCCAGGCGAAGGCGCCGATGAAAGGCGGGATGAAAATCGGCATCGCCGCCGCCTTTTCGAGGAATTGACGGCCCGGCACATCCGTTCGCACCAGGCACCAGGCCAGAAGCGTGCCGATGACGGCCGCGAGCAGCATCGAACCGATCGAGACGACGAGCGTATTGCCCATCGCGACCCAATAGCTCGCATCGCCCAGCACCTTCTGAAAGGACCCCAGGCTGGCGGATGATCGTCCGCCCTCTACCGCGACGAAACCTCGCAAGATGAGCGCGAGCAAGGGCAGCACGACCAGGACGGCCAGCACCGCCAGTAGAAGCGCAAGCCAGCCAAGCCTCTGCGCCAGCCGAGGTGACCAGGAGCGATGAGGCGGCTCGGCCGCGACAGGGAATGCGCTCTGAGAGATGGCTTCGTTTCCTGTACGGGGTTCAGTCAGGCCGAGCGCCTGAGTGCCGCGATTTCATCCTGGTAAGGCGATGCGCTGCCGTTCAAAATTTCGTCCATCGTCACGGCCCGGCCCAGCCTGCCGGACTCCACTGGCGCATAGGCCAAGGCGACATCCGCCATTGCTTCGGCACCCGTGACCTCGGGCGCCGTGCCCTGCCGGATGCAATCGGCGAGCTCGTGAAGTTGAAGTGCCAGCAGCTTTTGGTCGACGTCGTTGAATCCGAAGTCGTAGCGCCAGGGCCGCGCATCGCCGAACAGCGTCGCGGCAACGGGATTCAATCGGTAGCTCGGAGCAAAATCGAGGATGCGCTCGTCCGTGATGGACAGGCCGCCGTCGAGGTGCAGCGCTACCGGTCTGCCATTGCGGTCACCTGGGGCGGCAATCGAGCCTTTGGCTCCGTAGATCACGCGTTCGTCGCGCGGCAGACCATGGCCGGCGCGGTCCAGCACCCACTGGCAAATGGCGCCGGATGCGAAGCGGATCTGCGCATAGATGGCGTCCTCGCCGGTCGCCTTCGTAATGGCCGGAAGCTGTGAACGGGCGCCCCACCAGCTGTCCCGCTGGGCTGCTGCGGCATCCACCTGCGGCTGTGGCCGCCGCAGAGGCTCATGCAGCCTGCTTTCGCCGTAAACGCTGACAATCTCGCCGAGGTAGAACCGAATGATGTCGGCGTTGTGCACGCCGGAATCGACGATGACCGTCCCGGTATGCTTGAAGTGGCGCCATGGCGCCGTCACGATGAGGTCGGTACCGCCGATTGACTCCTCTCGCATCAGGCGAGGGGCGCCGATTGCACCGTCATCGATCAGAGCTTTGACCAGCCGGTTCATCGGGTCCCGGCGGAAGTTTTCCGCGACCGACACAATCCGACCTGCCGTCCGGCCAGCCTCAATGATTTCGCGACACTCGGCGACGGTCAGGCCAAGCGGTTTCTCGCAGAGGACATGCAAGCCAGCTCCCAAGCAGGCACGTGAAACCGACAGATGAGAGCCCGCGTCGGTTGTAATGTCGGCTGCCTCCAGCCCGGGCACCGAGGCGACCATCTCCGCCACGCTGGTGAAGGCAGGCGGGCGAGAGCCCGTCAGCGAGCCGGCTTCGTCGGCCAGGGCATTTGCAAGGCTGGCGTCGAGATCGCAAACAGCAGCAAGCTCGATATTGCCGTGACCGCTGTCCCGGAGCTTTGCATAGCCGTGGAGATGGCGACGCCCCATCCCGCTGCAGCCCACCGCAGCATACTTCACTCGCTGCATCACGAACCTCCCGGGCGGCTCCTTGGCCGACGGGAGAAACGTGAACACATCCTTGAACCGATTTCAATATGAAAACTGGTATGGTATTCCGGTTTTGTGTTTTATCGCGACCTGGGTCGCACGAGACCGAGAATGCGCTCCGCCATGCCTTCAGCTTCCGCGACCACGGCCCTGCTTGGCATCTGGCACGATGTCGAGGACAGCTATGTCGAGGAATATCTGCGTTGGCATAGCTTCGAGCATCTGCCGGAACGCCTTGCTTTGCCGGGCTTCGTCTCGGCGGAGCGTCACGAACTGATCGAGGGGCCCGGACAGCGCTTCTGTTGCTTCCTGGACGTCAAGGATCGCGAAGCTTTCCGGTCGCCGGACTACCAGGCCCGCCTCGACTCGCCAACCGAATGGACACGTCGCTTGATGCCGCGCTACTCGCGCATTCACCGTGCCCTGTGCGAGAAGCGATGGGAAATGGGAACTGGCCTGTCAGGCGTTAGTGCGTGCATCCGCATTGCAAGCAACGGCGACGAAACACTGAGGACCCAGCTCCATAAAATCTGTTCTGACTTACTGGAACAGCAGGCGATTGCGCGGGCGCGGCTTGGCGAGATTGATCAAGTACTGACGAATATCGAAAGCGAGGAAAAGCGTCTTCGCCGTAACGAGGACGCTGGCGGCTACGACCTTGTCCTGCTCGTGGAAGGGCTGTCAGTCCCAGCCATGCGCAGCACAGTGCATAGCCTTGCGGCCGTGCCACTGGCACAAAAACTTTGCCATGAGGCGTCGATCTACAGCCTATCCTTTTCGTTACGCAGCGCTGGTCAATTTGCGCAATGGCCCGCATCTAATGGCAGGCCATTCGACAGCGAATGGTTTTGTCACCAAGGCCGGCTAACCTACTAACGTTCGCCGTCACCTGGCCTTCAGGCGCGGATCGGTTTCGCATTGGCGTTTGCGTCGCCAGTCAATATGTAGCGCGGCCACCGGACACATCGAAAGTGAAGCCCGTCGTAAAGCTGCATTCGCGGCTGGCCGCGAATGCAGCTGTCGCAGCGATCTCCTCGACCGTGAGAAAGCGATTCATCGGAATCTTCGCTCTGGCCGCCGCGGTGAACTCGGGAGTCTGCTGCTTCAGAAGGTCCGTCTCGGCGATGACCGGAGCGATGCAATTCGCAAGCACACCGCTTTCGACCAGTTCGCGGGCCAGCGACTTGGTGAAGCCGATGACCCCGGCCTTTGCCGCGGAGTAGGCGCTCAGCCCCGCTCCCCCTTCTTTGCCGGCGATCGAGGCGATGTTGACGATGCGGCCATAGCGTCGCTCGATCATATGCGGAACTGCCGCCCTGCAGCAGAAGAAGACCGAGTTCAGATCCACTGCCAGCACCTTGTGCCAGGCGTCGACGGGGTAGTTCCAACTCTTCTCGATCGGCCCATTGATGCCGGCGTTGTTGACGAGAATATCGACTTGGCCGAGTTTCTCTAACGACGCTGCGAACGCTGCCTCGATCGAGGAAAGATCCGAAACGTCGGCCTCCCGAAGATCGGCTGGCTCGAAGCCCGCCGTATGTCGGTCGAAGCCACTCCAGTCCAGGTCCCAGAGTGCTACGCGCGCTCCCTCGGCTGCCAGCCGCTTGGCGATTCCGAGCCCGATTCCGCGCGCCGCACCGGTGACGATCGCCGTCTGCCCTTCGAACCTCACGATCGAGCCCTCGCTTTTTCGCTCTTGAATTTTCGCGCGGCATCGCGCCCGACGACATAACCGAACGTCATGGCTGGCCCAAGATTGATGCCGCCGGCGGGATAAGTACCCCCCATTATGCTCGCCATATCGGCACCGACGGCGAATAGCCCGGGAATCGTGCGGCCTTCTGCGTCGAGGACATTCGCTCGCGCGTCAGTCTTCAATCCGGCGAATGTCCCGAGACTGCCCGGCACGATCCTGACGGCGTAGAAAGGACCCCGCTCGATCGGCGCCACGGAAGGATTGGGTTTGACGGTCGCGTCACCACCCATCCGATTATACGGAGTCTCGCCGCGGTGAAACTGCGGATCGCGGCCGTGCGCGGCCGTCTTGTTGTAGCGCGCCACCGTTTCAGCCAGCCCGTCCCGGTCGATGCCGCAGTTATGTGCGAGTTCGGAAAGCGTCTTCCCGCGCTTGAGGTAGCCGCTGGCGATGTAGGGAGCGAGCGGCAGCGGCGCAGGCTTTGCGAAGCCAAGGCCGTAGCGGCGCTGAAAGCGGTGGTCGCAAATGAGCCAAGAGATCGGCTCCGCACCCGCCGGAATGGCCTTCAACAGCGCATCGACATAGTCGTAATAGCTGTCTGCCTCATTGACGAACCGACGGCCATCGGCCGTGACGGCGATCAGACCCGGCTTCGCCCGCTCCGCCAAGTGGGGAAAATGACCGAATGAGCCGTCCTTACGCGGCACGAGCGAAACCGGTGCCCAGGCGCAAGGCGCGGCGAGCCGAGCATCAACCAGCGCGCCAACGCTTTCGCCGAGCCGTAAGCCGTCGCCCGTATTGGTGGACGGCGCTGCCGACCAATGTGCGCGACCTTCGGGATTGTGAGGCACGAGCTGTTTCAATCGCTCATAGTCATGCGGGAAGCCTCCACAGGCCAAAACAACCCCCACCCGTGCCCTAATGCGGATTTCCTGGCCATCCTGTTCGACGGCAGCGCCTGTCACGACGCCGTCCCGGCTCAGCAAGCGACGGGCCGGCGCCTGCGCCCGCAGGTCCACGCCGAGATCATCGGCCGACTTGAGGAGCCGCGCTGCCAGCGCGTTGCCGTTGACGAGCTGTGCCCCCCGGCCCTGAAGCGCAAGATCCAGAGCATGCCGGCCGATGCGCCGAGTGACGTGAGCGAAAGACTTCCACGAGCGAGCTGCATTGAGGAAGTGCGCGAAATCGGCACCTGAGGCGATGCCCATACCAAGCAGCGAGATCTCCGGAAGCGGTGGCCGCAATTTTCCGGCCAGCGGCCCGAGCTCCCGTCCATCGTAAGGAGCGGCGCAGACTGAGCGCCCGCCCTGTGCAGCACCCGGAGTGTTGCCGTGCATGTCCGGGATCTTGTTGCCATCGATGAACTGGACGGCGGTGTGTTGGCGGAAAAAGGCGACCATCTCGGGCGCCGCAGCGAGGAAGGCGCTGATGCGGGCCTCCTCGTAGTGGTTGCCAAGCTCGTGGCGCAGATAGGTCCGAATGGTTTGCTGATCCTCCGCGATTCCGGCCTCTTGGGCGAGTGGGTTGCGCGGCACCCACATCCAGCCGCCGGACCAGGCAGTGGTGCCACCGAAGACCGGCTCTTTCTCGACCACGATAACCTCGAGCCCGTGCCAGGCTGCGGCGACGGCAGCCGAAAGGCCACCGGCCCCGGAGCCGATGACCAAAAGGTCGCAAGCCTCCTCGGAAAGAACGCTCATATCCACCTGATCTCGAACCTGATGATGGCGAACGATGCTTCAGGCGGGCGCGCTGACCGCGACTGCTTGAAGCATCGCCTCGGTCCTTTCCCGCAGCATCCGCGCGCGCGCCACGGCGGGCATCGTTTTCGCGAGCTCTGCCATGGGGATCTCAACGCTGATCGGCAGATCAGGGGGAATAGCCTTTAGCATCCCAGTCAGATCAAGACCGCCGTCGCCAGGGGGCAGCCGCGCCTGCCGCGCCTGGTAGATCATCGTTTCGACGTCCTTCGGGCGCTCCGCTGGCAAGTCGCAGATCTGAAAATAGCAATGCAGGTGCTTCGGCATCGCCGCCACATCCGCAGCCGTTTCACCGGCGCGGTCAACATGGATCGCATCGACGATGATGTAGCCGTTTGCCGGATTCGTCGCCTCGACGATGCTCCGAGCGGATGCCAGCGTTTTGACCCCGGTCCATGGCATGAACTCCAAACCCATGCCGATCCCGAAGGGGGCCCCGAGCTCGCAGATCTCGGCGAAGCGGTCGGTCATGAACGGCTCGTCCTCGACATCGCCGGCGACCAGCACGAATTTGCCGCCCAGCTTCGCACCTGTCTCGATCACCGGCAGGAAATCGGTCAGGAGCGTGTCCCGGTTGATACGGAGGATCTCGAAATCGAACAGGCCGACGCCGCTATCGGCGATCCGCCGCTGCGTCTCGCGAAACATCGCTGTGTCGCCAATCATCGGGAACTGCGCCTCCTTGCCCGGCGACGCAGGGGACAGGCGCAGGCTGGCATGGCTGTAACCAGCTTCGGCGGCGGCGCTGATCACGTCCGGTGGATCGAGCTCGATGACGGTCAGGTGGGCAAGCGAAATCGGGCGATTCATGCCTTGATGTCCTGGTTGCGGTAATAGGCGAGGGTGGCGGCGATCCCCTCCGCGAGCCTGGTTTCGGGGAGGCCGGGCAGAAGCGAGGCGATGTCGTCTGGCGCAAGCTCGGGTGCGATAGGCATCGGTTGCCCTCGCGAACCGATCTTGGCTCCGGGTACCTGCCGCGTGATTTCGGCGATAACCTCGTCGATGGTCACGGTCCTGCCCGCAAGGGTGAAGACGTGGGCGCCCGACGAGGTGCTCATGAGCGCAGCCTCGAAGGCCGCCGCCACATCGTCGACGTAGACGAGTCCGGACGGGCCGACATAGTCGATCTCGTAAGGCAGGCCTTGCACCGCTGCCCGACAGGCCAAGGTAGGCCCTGCACTCGCACCGGCCTCGCCGCGGCCCGGCCCATAGACGATGTAGGGCCGGAAGCCGACGCTCGGCATGCTGTGATCCGCCCAGTATGCCCTGGCGCTGCCCTCGCAGGCGAGTTTGAACGCACCGTAATGGGTTGTTGGAAAGGGAATACTGCCGCTGTCAGGACCGAAGACGCCGGCCGAGCTCGCATAAACGACGCGTGCCATGCGCTGGCGCAAGGCCGCCTCGAAGACGTTAAGCGTCCCGATCAGGTTGATCTCGGCACCTCGAACTGGGTCGGCCCGGCAGGCCGGCGTCAGGATGCCGGCCATCGCAATCGCGCGGTCACATCCCTCGGCAGCGGAATGCACGAGAGTGCCATCGCGCACGTCGCCGACCCGCCATTCCACGCGGGCAGCGAGATCTCCCAGAATGTTCCGCACGGCGCCGCTGTCAGAGGCAATATCGAGAACCCGTACCTCCGCGCCCCGCGCCAGAAGTCGACGGATCAGCCATGCGGCTATGAAGCCGGTGCCGCCGGTCATGAACACGCGCATGACGCCGCGCCCTCAGCTCAATGGGGAAAAGGCGGTCGGCAGATAGATGGCCGAGCTCAGGCTGGTCAGATGCGCCGGCCCGCCCTTCGGCGGCCAAATGCCTCGCTCGACGGATTCGGCCCGCTTGGCCATGCGCTCGTCGAGCGAAGCGAACGGCCAGATATGGAGGAAGCGCGGCAGCGAGCCATCGATGGCATACATGGCCCCAAGCAGAGGCGACACCTTTGCGCGCTCCGGTACCGCATCCCTCCAGAGATCCATCGTCGGCTTGAGGCCCGATGCCTTCACGCCGTATACGCGGATCTCATAGACGGGGCCGTGCTTGCCGGGCTCGATCGGCGGAACGAAGTCGAACGGCATATAGGTCGTTGTCTCGAACTCGCGAAAATGCTCGGCCGCCCCGAAGAGGCTGCCATCCACGAGAGCCCGTGAGCGGTCCTCCGCTAGCGCAGCGTCTTCGTCGTAAGACTGGAGGATCAAAATCTGATTCAGCACGCCGATCTCGGCGGTGAAGCAGCCTAGGAGCCTTCCCGAAAGACTCTTGCCGGTGAGCGACGCCTCGATTCCAGCGAGAACCTTCGGCAGGCCTCCAACTTCCGGCGTGATCCTGGTGACGGCGTAGCGCATCGGCTTCCTCCCAATCCATGGCGACAGGACATAGCCGGATCGCGCCAACAATGAAAGTTCATTCTGGAATTCTATTTCAGATTTGAATATACGACTGGCAAGACCCTGGTTCGCAGGGCGAGAGTCGGCGGGCAGTTCCGGCCGCCTCGACGCAAATTTGCGCTTGGCCGAAAGGGACCAGGCGCCGTCAAGGAGAGGAAGTCAGTCGTGGCCAGATCATCTGGATCAATCGCGTTGGCGAAAGGGGAAACCGAAAAGCTCTACGACCTGATCGTGATTGGCGGCGGCGGAGCTGGGCTGTCAGCGGCGCTGTTCGGAGTCCTTCGTGGCGCACGCGTGCTGTTGCTCGAAAGCACCGAGTATGTCGGGGGGACCACGGCCTTTTCAGGTGGTACGATCTGGATCCCTAACACGCTCCACGCCGCTGCGGTCGGCGCCCAAGATAGTGTCGAACAGGCGGAAATCTTTCTCCATAACGCGCTCGGGAACTATGCGTCCGGCGATGCGATCCGCGCGTTCCTGACTGCCGGCCCCCGTGCTGTCGAAGTGCTCGACCGCGAGACGGACGTGAAGCTGCGACCTCATCCATTGCATCCGGATTATCTGTCCGAACTACCGGGCGCGACGATGAAAGGTCGGGCCCTGGAGCCAATCCCCTTTGACGGCCGGCTGCTCGGCGACAATCTTGATTTGGTTCGCCCGCCGATTCCGGAGTTCACCATCCTTGGTGGGCTGATGGTCGACCGCGTGGATATCGGCCATCTGCTCAGTATGAAGAAATCATGGGCGTCGTTGCGGTATTCAGCCTCTCTGGTCGCCCGCTACGCTCGCGACAGGCTTGGCCACAAACGTGGCGTCAGGCTCACGATGGGCAACGCTTTGATCGGGCGGCTCCTGCACTCCTTCCTAAAGCGAGGCGGCACGGTCTGGACGCAAGCGCGCGTTGATCAGCTGATCGAAGAAAAGGGGAAGATTGCAGGCGTCAGCCTGATCCGAAACGGCAAGCGTGAGAACATCCGCGCTGCCCAAGGCGTCATCCTCGCCTCAGGGGGCTTCAACCGGAACCCGACGCTGCGCAAGGAGCTCGTGCCCGATGTCGAGATTCATACACCTGGCGCGCCCGGTCATAAGGGCGCGGCAATCGAACTTGCACTGGGCGTAGGCGCTCGCATTGGCGATCGCAATATGGAGAACGTGTTTTGGGCGCCGGTATCGATTCGAAAGCGGTCCGACGGCAGCACCGCGGTATTCCCGCATTTCGTCTTCGACCGGGCCAAGCCTGGAACGCTAATCGTCAATAAGGCCGGCCGGCGCTTTTTCAACGAAAGCACGTCCTATCATCTCACCGGCAAGGCTATGATTGAGGCGAACCGCACCGACCCCTGCATCCCGGCTTACCTCATTGCGGATCATCAAGCGATCAAGACCTACGGCCTTGGGATGGTCCGCCCCGGCGGTAGCGGCATGTCCTTCCTTATAAAGGACGGATATCTGCTGAAGGGCGAAACGCTGGTCGAACTGGCACAGCGGCTCGGCATCGACGCGACCCAGTTGCAGAAGACGGTTGAGACCTTCAATGGCCATGCGGCCGCCGGTGTGGATCCGGATTTCGGCCGTGGCACGACCGCGTACGAGCGCAACCTGGGTGACCCGAAGAACGGCCCCAACCCGACTATGCGGCCACTGCAAAACGGGCCGTTTTACGCCGTGAAGCTCTATCCCGGTGACATCGGAGCCAGCGCGGGGCTGGTTACGGATGCCCATGCCCGCGTGCTTGGCAAGAGTGGGCCGATCGGCGGCCTTTACGCCGTGGGCAACGACCAGAATTCGATCATGGCCGGCACCTATCCGGCGCCCGGGATCACGCTCGGCCCGGCGATCGCATTCGCCTTCATCGCAGTCGAAGACGCGCTCGCTGCCTGATCGATTTGCGCGGCCTCGCGCTCCTTCTCGCTGCTTCGGAGGCATTATGTCAGAGCTGAAATTCACCAAGGTCTCGGCCGAAAACGGCATCCTGACCGTCACGATCAATCGCCCCCACGTGCTGAACGCGCTGAGCAACGACGCACACCATGAGCTGGCCGGCATCTTCGACCGCTTCGCCTCAGACCCCGCACTGCGGGTCGCGATCCTGACCGCCGCCGGCGAACGTGCCTTCTGCGTGGGGAGCGACCTCAAAGCCAAGGCGGAAGCTGGTACATCCGTCGAAGCCTCGCCGGTCACCGGTTTCGCCGGTCTCTGCATGCGTTTCGACCTCAACAAGCCTGTGATCGCCGCCGTCAACGGTCAAGCCTTCGGCGGCGGTGTCGAGATTGTGCTCGCATGCGATCTCGCGATAGCGGCTGAGCACGTGGTCTTCAGCCTGCCCGAGCCGCTAGTCGGTCTGGCTGCACTGGGTGGCGGCGGCCTGCAGCGCCTTGCCCGGCAGGTGCCGCTGAAACAGGCTATGCGCCTCATCCTCACCGGGGAGCGTATTAGCGCCCAGCGCGCCGCAGAAATCGGCCTTATCAACGAGGTGGTGCCGGCGACCGAGCTGATGACGAAGGCCCAGGAACTCGCGCGGCAGATCGTTCGCTGCGCGCCTCTTGCGATCGAAGCCTCCAAGGCCGTCGCGCTCTCGAGCCTCTCCTCCTCGCTGGAGCGCAGTATCCTCGACCAGCACCCGACCGCTGTCCGGCTGTGGGCTAGCCAGGATGCGATCGAGGGGCCGAAGGCCTTCGCTGAAAAGCGACAGCCGGTCTGGCAGGGTCGCTGAAACGAGGATCGACCGATGCTCGAAAATTTCAGTGGCGCGACGCGCGTCTACTACATTATCGGCCACCCCATCGCTCAGGTGAAATCTCCGTACGGCATGACCCGCCTGTTCGAGGAGAACGGCAAGGACGCCATTATGGTGCCGGTCGACATCCTGCCGGATGACGTGCCGGAATTTGTGACGCTGGCCAGCCGCCTCCTCAATTGCGACGGCATCTGCATCACCGTGCCGCACAAATTTGCCGTGGCTCCGCATTGCCGCACGATGTCCAAGACCACCGAGGTGCTTGGCTCAGCCAATGTAATGCGCCGCAATGCAGATCATTCATGGCATGGCGACATGTTCGACGGGCCGGGCCATGTCGGGGCGATGCGGAAGAACGGGGCCAGGTTGGAGGGAAAGCGTTCCTTGCTGATCGGAGCTGGCGGGGCCGGAAGCGCCATCGGCCTGGCGCTGCTTGACGCCGGGGTCCGCGAACTCGCTGTCCACGACACCGACGCGCGGCGGCGGGATGCGCTGATTGCCAAACTCGACGGCGCACACAGGGGCAAAGTGATAGCCGGATCGCCCGCTCCCGCCGGATTCAACACGGTCTCCAACGCATCGCCGGCCGGCATGAAGCCCGGCGACGCCCTGCCGATCGACATCGGCGGCCTGGAGGCAGGTACCTTCGTCAGCGACGTGGTGACCAAGCCGGCCGTAACGCCCCTGGTCGAGGCAGCGCGCCGGATCGGTTGCAAGACCTCGACCGGTATCGAGATGTTCGAAGCCGAGACCTCGCTCATGCTCGACTTCTGGCTCGAAACCGCTGCCTGACGGCGCCACACAGGACACCGAGTATGACGACAAAATTGACGGGTGCCGGGCGTCTCGCCGGCGTGATCGGCTGGCCTGTCACACATTCGCGGTCGCCGCTTTTGCACGGTTACTGGCTTGAGCGCTACGGCATCGACGGAGCCTATGTCCCGCTCGCCGCCGAGCGGGATTTCGAGGGCGTGGTGCGCGGCTTGAGGGCAGCGGGATTTCGTGGCGCGAACGTCACAAAGCCCTGGAAGGAGGCGGCTTTCGCCCTCTGCGACGTTGTCGAAACCTCAGCGCGCCGGATCGGCGCCATCAACACCCTGGTCTTCGACGAGCGCGGCGTCGTCGGCAGCAATACGGACGGCTTCGGCTTCCTGGCAGGCCTCGGCGAAGCCGGCATCGCCGTGAGCGGCCAGCGCGCGCTCGTTCTCGGGGCGGGCGGGGGCTCGCGTGCTGTTTGCCACGCCCTCGATGAGGCTGGCGCTCATGTAACCGTTACAAACAGAAGTCGCCGGCGCGCCGAGCAGGTCGCCGAGAATTTGCCGGGAATTGCTGTCATCGACTGGGAGCGGCGCAGTCAGGCCATTGGCGACTGCGATCTCCTTGTGAACACGACCTCGCTCGGCATGGCGGGCTCTGAGCCGCTCGATATTGACCTGTCGAGGGGAAGGGCCACGCTATGCGTCTCCGACATCGTTTATGTGCCGCTAGAAACACCTCTGCTGCGCCAGGCCAGGCAAAGCGGCTACAAGACCGTCGACGGGGTCGCAATGCTCCTCCACCAGGCCCGCCCCGGTTTCAAGGCCTGGTTTGGAGTTGACCCCAGCGTCGACGACACGCTTCGTTCGCTCGTTCTCGCCACCCTCGGCCGCTGACGCGGCCCGGCTTCTCGCTCGCGATGTTCCAGAGCTGCGGGCTCAGGCGAAGATGTTAGGACGGGGCTCCCCCGGCTTATCGGCTGGCGGTCGAGGCGGCGGGCTGAGCTGGCCCAATTCCTTCGTTGCTTCAAGCAATAGCGGACCGATCTGCTGCATGCGTTCTTCCGTCAAGCGAATGAACGGCCCTGCAACACTGATCGTCCCTGTGACTCGGCCATCCAAGGAGGATCGTATCGGAGCGGCTACCGCATTCATCCATTGCGAGAAGGTCTGCTGAGTCACGACGTAACCGAGCAACCGCGCTTCGCGAAGCCGCCTTCGGATGGCTTGGGCTGTTTGCGGAGCGTTGGGTCCGTACTCTTCCTTGGACCCATAGCCCTGCTTCTCGACCAGGGCGATCGCGTCCTCATCGGACATCGTTGAAAGCCAGGCCAATCCAGACGATGAGCATGAGAGCTTCGCCTCCTGTCCAGCCTCCGGATCGTAACGAAGACCGGCCGTGGCTCCTTGCGCCTTGGAGACGAAGATAAGCCGATCTTCATCAAGGATCGCGACACGAACCAGCTCGCCGCACTCCCGAGCGAGCCGGTCCAGCACAGGTTGCATCAGATCAGTGATGCCGTGAGCCTGGAGATAGCGCAGTCCCAGCGACGCAATCTTGGCCGTGAGTACATAGGAGCCGAACTCTCGGTCCTGCCGAACATAGCCTTCGTCAACCAGGCTCGCCAGAAGACGATGCGTTGCGCTGCGCGGGATTCTGATGGCGTCCGCCAGCTCATAAAACGGCATGCCACCAGGATGGCCAGCCAGAATCTCGATGATCCGCAAAGTGCGCTTCAGAATGCCATCCGGCCCGGCGTCCTTTTCCTTCGTCCTGGGCATCATTTTCTCCGAGGGGCCAAGAGGTCACATCATAGCTTAGGCCCGGCCCAATTCACAGGTAGCTGGACCGTGATCCACCGCGATCGCATTCAACGGAGCATCCTAACGCCTTGTGAAGAAGCGAATTTGCTCCATAGAAAACGACAACATAAAATCGGTATCGTAAACTGGACTTTCGTTCCAGTTTACGATACCGCTTAACGCAAGCGCTGCACAAGACGGTGCCAAAAAAGGAATGCCAACAATCGGAGGAGACCGAATGACCCCAGAAAATCAAAAAGGCGGGAAGAAGAGCGGAACGTCGCGCCGATCGCTCCTGGCCGGAGCGGGCGGCCTTGCCGCGACGCAGTTTGCCGCGAGCAATTTCGGCATGCCCTATATCGGCAATGCGGCGGCGGCTGAGCCGATCAAAATCGGTATGCTTTGGGCCAAAACGGGCGCCATCGTCGACCAGGCGACCTATCTCGCCCAGGGCGGCTTCTTCGCCGCCGAACAGCGCAACAACCAGCTCCTCGGACGCCCCATCGAGATCGTCTGGCTGGACGAGCCCAACCCGCAGGGCGCGCAGCTCAATGCACAGCGCCTGATCGACGAGCACAAGGTCTGCGCCCTGATCGGCGGCGCCCAGAGCTCGCTCGCGCTGGCGATCTCGGCCGTCGCGAAGAAGTCCAAGATCCCTTATGTCGCAGCCAATGCCGCGGCCCTCGATCTCACCGGCAAGCTCTGCAACAAATATACCTTCCGCCTGCAGCCGCCCGTCGACGTCCACACGCGCGTCCTCGCTCCCTATTGCGAGAAGCTCGGCAAGAAGTGGTACACGATCACGGGCGCCTTCGCCTTCGGCCAGGACATCAAGGCGAGCTTCACCGACTACATCACCAAAGCCGGCGGCTCGGTCGTCGGCTCGGATGAGGTGCCCGTCAGCACCGCCGACTACAGCTCCTTCATTCTCAAGATCCGTGCGGCAAAGCCGGATGTCGTCATCGGCGGCCTCTCGGCGAGCGACCTGACGACCTTCCTGAAGCAGTGGAGCGAACTCGGCATGAAGGGCAAGATTCCCTTCGCCGAGATCTCGATCGGCAATACCGATATCTGGGGCGTCGGCCCGGAAGCCGCGACCGGCATCTACACCATGGTTTGGGTTTACAATAACCCGGGCAATACGGCCGAGGACAAGGCCTTCGTCGACGCCTACATGAAGAAGTTCAACGAACCTCCGGCTGACAAGGCCTGGATGGGATGGTTCGGCATGCGGTCGCTGCTGGAGTCGATCGAACTCGCGAAGTCGACGGAGCCGGCCGCTATCGTTAAGGCGCTTGAGACATGGCGCGTCAAGGAAGGCGACCTCGACGTCGGCTACCGTGATTTCGATCACCAAATGAAGCGCCGGACCGTGATCTGCAAGGTCAAGGACAAGATCCCGAACAAATGGGATTATGTCGACGTGCTGGAAAATGCGCCCAAAACCGCCGCCGAGATCGACGAGGCTTTCGGTTCAGCTGCAAGCAGCGCTTGCAAGATGGACAGCATCTAATACCTCGGGCCGAGCACTGGACCTGCTTTGAAAGGTCCGGCTCCATCGAAGAACGCTGCGGCAGACCAAAGTCTCCGCAGCGCTCCCATCCGACACGTCAATTCCGCGCCGCATGAATGCGGCGCCTTCCCCGCGCGGCAGGCAACCTGTGCCGGCGCGGGAGGGACCATGCCATGCTCGACATGATCATCTCCCAGGCGGCGAACGGTCTCGTCCTGGGCTTTCTCTACGTTCTGATCGCGATCGGGCTGTCGATCATCTTCGGCATGCTCGGCATCGTGAATTTCGCCCATGGCTCGTTCTTCGCCATCGGCGCCTATCTGGCGCTGGTGCTGGCCCGGGACTTCGGCTGGCCGGCTGCGCTCCTGTCTCCGATCATCGTCGGAGCCATCGGCATGATCGTCGAGATGACGCTCATCCGACACCTCTACGGCAAGGAACCGCTGCTCGGCCTGATCCTGACCTTTGCCCTCGCGCTTCTGGCCGAGGCGATCCTCAGGCTCATATTTGGGGGCGCGCCGGTTCCGTTCAATCCGCCGAGCATCTTCGCCGGTTTCATCGAATACGGCCCGATCCTGATCACGAAATACCGTATGACGGTCCTGGTGGTTACAGTCCTGGCTCTCGTGAGTTTCTGGGCGTTCCTGCGCTTCACGCCCTTCGGCCGTATCATCCGGGCGGGTTCGCGTGATGCCGAGATGGTCGGACTGCTCGGAATCAATCTGCCGATCCTGCTCTCCGGCGTCTTCGGCATCGGTTGCTTGCTGGCCGGGCTCGCCGGCATGCTTGCCGGCCCCCTTTGGACCGTCATTCCCAGCATGGCATCGGGCGCGATCATGCCCGCCTTCGTCATCGTTACGATCGGCGGCCTCGGATCGTACTCCGGAGCGATCATCGCCGGCCTCCTCGTCGGCATTACCACCGCCATGAGCATCCAGTTCGCCCCGGCCTGGTCCGGCGCCGCGATGTACGTGCTGATGGCTGCCATCCTGCTCATCCGTCCGCGCGGCCTGTTCGGCGAGCGCTGGGAGAGGTTCGAATGAGAAGCCGTTCCATCCTGACCAATCCGATCCTCTGGATCGCGGTCGTTTTCGCAGCGCTCACCTTGGCCTGGGTCGGCCAGGGCGCCCCGGTAAACTTGATCACTCAGATCGCGATCTACACGCTCTACGGAGCGGGCGTGAACCTCCTTGTCGGATACACAGGACTGGTTCCGTTCGGCGCTTCGGTGTTCTTCGGCTGCGCGAGCTACTTCGCAGCGTTGCTTCTGCTCGGCCCGGTCAAGCAAGACCTTCTCGCGCTTGTCCTGTCCGTGGTGATCTCGATGGCGATGGCCGTCGTGCTCGGAGCACTCATCCTGCGCCGACGCGGACTGTATTTCTCGCTGCTGACGCTCGCATGTTCCCAGATCGCGTTCGAAATCGCCTACAAGTGGACGGCCGTCACGGGAGGCGAGAACGGACTCCAGGGCGTGCCGCGCCCGAGCTTTCACACGGAAATGCAGTTCCACCTGTTCGCCCTGGCCTCGGTGCTGCTGTGCCTGTGGTTGCTGTGGCGGCTGGTCCATGCGCCATTCGGCAGAGCACTGCAGGCCATCCGCGACAACGAGCAACGGGCAAGCAGCCTGGGTTACAACACCTATCTGGTGAAGCTCGGCGGCTTCGTGCTCATGGCCGGCCTCGTCGCCTTTGCTGGCTCGCTGCTGACGCTGATGCTGCAGGGCGTCTACGCCAACAATCTCGGCTGGCAACGCGCCGGCGACTCGCTGCTGATGACCGTCCTCGGGGGCGTGCACCACTTCCTCGGACCGCTCTGGGGTGCAATCGCCTTCATCATCCTGGAGAACCGGCTTTCGGCGATTACTGAAAACTGGTGGCTGATCTTCGCGCCGATCATCATCGTCTTCGCGCTGTTCTCGCCCGAAGGGATGCAGGGGCTGGCGCAACGCCTGCTCCGGAACGAGCGCTGGACGCTCACACGCAACACCATCCCGCCGCGACCGCAGGTGATCAAGCCCTATGAAAGCGCGGGGCAGGCGATGGATCCGGACAAGCCGATCCTGGAGACCCGCAAACTCAGCAAGAGTTTCGGCAGCCTGGTGACCGCCAAGGAGATCGATCTCCAGGTACGGCCGTTCGTGCTGCATTCGATCATCGGCCCCAATGGCGCTGGCAAGACCACTTTCTACAACATGCTGACCGGCGTCCTGCCGCCGAGCGGGGGCACGATCCTGTTCGAAGGCAAGGAGATCACCAAGCTGCCAATGTATGCCCGTGCCCGGCTCGGCATAAGCCGCTCCTTCCAGATTCTCTCGATCTTTCCGAACCTTTCGGTCTTCGAGAACGTCCGCATCGCGGTGCAGGCGCAGAGGCACGGTGCTCTCGGCTTCTTCCGGGATGCCCATGACATCGAAGCGCTTAATGAGCGCACTTGGTCGATCCTCGATGCGGTTGGACTCGCGGACCGGGCGGCCGACCCGTGTATGAATCTGCCGCACGGCGCCAAGCGGTTGCTCGAAATCGCAGTGACGCTCGCGATCGACTCCAAGCTGCTGCTTTTAGACGAGCCACTCGCCGGCTTGGCCGAGGCGGATCGGCAGATCGTCGCGGAGTTGATCCGCAGCCTGGCGAAGAAGCACGCAGTGCTGTTGATCGAGCACGACATTGATCGCGTCCTGGCGATATCGGACCGCATTTCCGTCCTTCATCAGGGCAGAATGATAGCGGACGGCAAGCCGGCCGACGTGGCTCACAACCCCGAGGTGATCGCCGCCTATCTCGGCGCCGCCAAAGGCGATTCCAAGGCGCCCCCGGCGGTCGAACGCATCGCACACGCTTCTGCCAAGCCGCTGCTGGAGGCGAAGGGGCTGGCCGTCGGCTATGGCGGCAGCACGGTTCTGAACGGCGTCGATGTCACCGTGCATGTCGGCGAGGCGGTCGCTCTGCTTGGCCGCAATGGCGTTGGAAAGACGACCTTGCTACGGGCCCTTACGGGCACGCTGCCGTTGAATGCCGGAACGGTCGACTTCGCGGACGCCGATATAGGTTCCCGCAAGCCTTATGAGATCAATCGGCTGGGCATTGCGCTGGTGCCCGAAGGCCGCCGCCTCTTTCCGAATTTGACGGTGGTCGAGAATCTTCAGATCGCCCAGCGCGCGGGAGGGCTCAGCATCGAGGAGTGCTTCGACCTCTTTCCGCGTCTGCGAGCCCGTCAGAAGGCAAAGGCCGAGAATCTATCGGGCGGTGAGCGCCAGATGGTCGCGATCGCCCGTGCCCTTGTCGTCCCCAGCAAGTTGATCCTGCTGGACGAACCCTTCGAAGGCCTCGCGCCGGCGGTGGTCGAGGAGGTGATGGCAGCGCTGGTCAAGCTGCGGGGCAAGGTCGCGATGATCATCGTCGAACACCATGCGGAGACCGTTCTGCCAATCGTCGACAGAGCCCTCGTGCTGGTCAATGGCCGCATCGCGTTTTCGGGCGACGCTGGCGACCTTGAGAAGGATCATGCCTTGCAAGCAAAGCTGCTGGGCGTGGTCCAGGCAGACGAAATCGCGGCGGCCTGAGCGAACGATGACCAGTCCTTCTTTAACAGCGAACCTCAACGGCGCAACGCGGCTCCACCTGATCATTGGCGACCCAATCGCTCAGGTGAAGTCGCCTTCGGGCATGACACCCAAATTCGTTGAGGCAGGCAGAAACGACATCGTCGTGCCGGTCCGCGTGACCAGCGCGGATCTGGCCGCGTTCCTGGCGGGCGTCAGCCTGGCCCAGAACGTCGACAGCATTATCATCACCGTGCCCCACAAGTTCGCTTGCTTCGACCACTGCGAAACTGTTTCGGATCGCGCCCGGCTACTGGGCGCGGTTCAGCACATGCGGCGGACCGCTTCCGGTCGTTGGCATGGGGAAAACTTCGACGGAATGAGCTTCGTCGCGGCGGCCAAGTTCCGGGGTGCGGCCTTCCAGGGTGCGCGAGCGCTGCTCGTTGGCGCCGGCGGCGCAGGCTCGGCCATCGCCCTCGCAATGGTGGAGGCCGGTGTCGCGGAGCTCGCCATCCACGATACCGACGAGCAACGCTTGGCCAAATTGCTCGACAAGATCGCAGGCGCAACGGCCACGCCTGTCCGGCGAGGTTCGCCGGATCCGTCCGGCTTCGATATCATCGTCAACGCCACGCCTTTGGGCATGCGAGCCGAGGATCCGTTGCCCGTTGATGTCGGACGCCTCAAGCCCGAGAGCTTTGTCGGATGTGTCGTCACAGCGCCTGCCATCTCACCCCTCATCGAGGCGGCGCGAAAAGCGGGCTGCCGCACCTCGACCGGCCTCGATATGACCGAAGCCGCCCAGAAGCTCGGGCTCAACTTCGTTCTTTCCAGCCCATCCTCACAAAATGACTGACGGACGCGCACCACCCGGTTCTGGGAATGCCGTGGAGCACGCCATGTTCAAACGCATGTCGATTCTGGAAAAGCGGCCGGGGGACGAGCAGGCCTTTTTCTCCCGGTATTGGGAGGAACGGCACGGGCCACTTGTAGCCCGCCTGCCTTTCATTCGCGCTTACGTCCAAAACCATGTGGAACAGCAGTACGAGCCTAGTTCATTTCGCGTGGGCGGCATTGTCGAACTCCAGTTCGATGACGCCAGCGCGATGGACGAAGCGTTTTCGGCCGAAGGATCGAAGGCCGTCATCGCGGATGAGGCGAATTTCCTCGGCAACGCGGCGGGCTACATCATTGGCGATTCAACTGTCCGCATGGCAGGCGAATTGGGTAAGCTCGTCGTTCTCTTAAGCCACGACGACCGTCGGGCCGGGACGAAAGAATTCGAGACGGCCGTCCGTCAACTGCCCGGTTTCGTGCAGTTCATTCGAGATGACGTCGCATCGACGATCACGCGGCCGGGCTCAGCACAGCCAGGCCAGCAGGTCGACAGCTTCTTCCATATTTACTTCGACGGCACCGCAGACGCTGACCGGGCCGGACCAAAGGTCGCCAGGATGGCCGACACATTCAAGCTCGGTGTCTTCCGAATGCGCACCACTCGTATCGTCTAGCGCCGTCGGATCAAGCTGGCAGCCCAGGCATGAGACAAGGAGCCCTCCCATGAAAGCGCTTGTAGTCGGCGCGAGCCGCGGCATCGGCGCCGCCATAGCCTTGCGCCTCGCCAAGGACGGCATCGCCAGATCCGGCTTTGCTCAAATCGTGATCACGGCGCGCGCCCCGTCGCCGGCGCTAACGGAGGTGGCGTCTGGCATCACCCGACTTGGTGCCCAGCCGCATATCGTCACTGGCGATATCGGCGACGCCACCGTTCCCGCTCGCATCGGTGCCGAGGCAATCGAAGCCTGTGGCGGCCTCGACCTGGTCGTGGCCAATGCCGGCATCACATCACCTGGCCCGCTTGCGACCCTGTCGATCGAAAGCTGGGAGCGGCTGTTCGCCGTCAACACCCGCGGCCCCTGGCTTCTCGCGCAATCGGTCTACGAGGCTTTGCGCGCCACGAAGGGTAGCTTCGTTGCCGTCGCGTCTATGTCGGGCATGTTTCCCCACCCGGGCTCGGGTTCCTACTCCTCGACCAAGGCGGCGCTGATCATGATGTGCCAGCAGCTCGCCCAGGAGTGGGGCCCGGACGGCGTCCGGGTCAACGCGGTCTGCCCTGGGATGATCCGGACTCCCATGACCGAATCCATCTATGCCGACCCCGCAATTGCGGCACGGCGCGACGAGATCGTGCCGCTTAAGCGCGTGGGACAGCCCGATGACATCGCGCGGGTCGTCTCCTTCCTCGGCAGCGATGACGCACGCTACGTCACCGGTGAGGCGATCCGGGCCGATGGTGGTTTCTCCTCCTCTATCCTTTCCTACGTGCCGGGGCTTGCGAAGTCCCGCTAGCCACCATCGGTCAGCCTGAACGACGGACAGGAAGTGCCCCGCAGTTCACCAGGGGCAGGGCGGATATGCAGGATCGTTCTTAGACTGGAATATTATTCCAATATAATGTTCTACAAAATCTGGGAGGAACATCATGGCGCGCGCAAGGATTGGGATCATCGGGCTCGGGGTGATCGGCAAATCCCATCTTTCCGTGTTGCAGGAGACGGAAAACGCCGACGTCGTCGCTATCTCCGACCCTACGCAAGCAGCCCGCGACCACGCCGCCGGTCGCAACGTAAAGGCCTATGACGATTATCGCACGATGATCGAAACGGAGCGCCTCGATGGCGTCGTCATCGCGACGCCGAACGACCAGCATGTACCTGTCGCGCTCGATTGCATCTCTCGCGACATCGCGGTCCTGGTCGAGAAGCCGATCGCAGAAAGCGTCGAGGCCGCGCGCCGGCTCTGCGAGGCGGCGGAGGCCAAGAACATCCCGATCCTGGTCGGCCACCATCGCCGACACAATCCCGCTGTCAGGGCAGTGCGCAAAGCCATTGCAGATGGAGTTATCGGCAAGCCCGCGATCGCGACCGTGATCTATACGCAGCTCAAGCCGGACAGCTACTTCAACCTTGGCTGGCGGCGCGACAAGGCCAGCGGCGGTCCGATCCTTATCAACCTTATCCACGAGATCGACCTGATCCGCTTTGTCTTCGGCGAAATCGAGAGCCTGCAGGCATCAACCTCCTCGGCGGTCCGTGGCTTCCCGGTAGAGGACACGGCTGGCGTCCTGCTGCGTTTCCGCAACGGCGCGCTCGGCACGATCAGCCTCTCCGACACGGCTGCCTCGCCCTTCAGCTGGGATCTGACTTCCGGCGAATTCGACCAGATGGCCGGCACCACCGACAAGCTGAAGCGTCAGCAAGTCTCCTCGCACATTTTTGCGGGCTCGGAAGGTTCGCTCACTTTGCCGGATGTCCGACACTTCAGCTATCGCGGCGATACCGAGCCGGGGTGGTTGAGCGAATTGAGTGAGGACAGGCTCGCCCTGACCCCCGAAAGCGCCTATCGCCGGCAGGCCCGACATTTCGCGGCCGTTTCCCTGAGGGAGGAAGAACCCGTTATCAACGGCCGCGATGGCCTTCGCACGCTGGAGGCCACGCTCGCGGTCAAGGCGGCCTCCGAAAGCGGCGGCACCGTCCGGCTTTCGGCCTGACGGTGGGACGGGCCATGCCTTTGAACAAGTTCATGAGCGCGGATGATGCCGTCGCGCTTATCCGCGACGGCGACACCGTCGGCCTGGTGGGCGGTGGCGGCGGATTGATGGAGGCGTCTTGTCTGTTCTCCGCGGTCGAAAAGCGCTTTCTCGAAACCGGCCATCCGCGCAACCTGACTGCCGTGCACTCGCTCGGGATCGGCGACAAGAAGACGCGAGGCATGAATTGCTTCGCCCACCAGGGCATGGTCCGCAAGGTGATCGGCGGCCACTGGCCCTGGTCGCCGCGCATGCAGCAGATGGCACGCGACAACGAGATCGAAGCCTACGTTCTGCCCGGCGGCGTCGTCATGCAACTCTATCGCGAGATCGCGGCCAAGCGACCGGGCCTGCTGACGCATGTCGGACTCGGCACCTTCGTCGACCCGCGACGCGAAGGCGGCCGGATGAACGAAGCCGCACATGAGGAATTGGTCGAGCACATCACGATCGAAGGACGCGACTATCTTCGCTACAAACCCTTTCCGGTGAATGTGGCGATTATCCGCGGCTCCTATGCCGACGCCCACGGCAATGTCAGCCTCGATCAGGAGGCCGCCAATGTGGACATCTACGCCGTGGCGCTCGCAGCCCATAATTGTGGCGGCAAGGTCATCGTGCAGGTCCGTACCGCGGTCGATGTCGGCACTCTGCCCGCCCGCTCTGTACGCATCCCCGGGGCGATCGTCGATGCCGTCGTCGTCGATCCCGAGCAGCGCATGGGCTACGATACTGTCTACGATCCGCTGATGTCGGGGGAGCGCCGCGGTCCCGCCCTGGCGCATCCCCCGCAGCCGATGACGGCCCGTCAAGTGATTGCCCGCCGCGCCGCGCAGGAGCTCACCGATGGCGCGGTGCTGAATTACGGATTTGGTATCCCGGACGCCGTGGCCCGGCTCGTCGAATTGCGTGGCGACGGCGAACGCTACTATCAGACAATCGAGCATGGCACCTATGGTGGCGAGCTTTTGGTCGGGACGCTCTTCGGCTTTGCCCGCAACGCCTCGGCGATGATCGACGGCCCCTCCCAATTCGACTTCTATTCAGGCGGCGGCCTCGATCTCGCGTTCCTTGGCTTCGGCGAGCTCGACCGCGAGGGAAACGTCAACGTCTCCAAGCTGGGGGGCGTGCCAGTCGGTCCAGGCGGCTTCATCGACATCGCCCAGAACGCCCGAAAGGTCGTCTTCTGCGGAACCTTCGACACCAAAGGCACGGAGATCGAGATCAGTGCTGGCCGGCTCGCAATTCGGCGTCAAGGCGAGGTGCTGAAGCTGGTGCCCTCCGTCGAGCAGATCACCTTCTCGGGCGAGCAGTCGCGTGCCTCGGGGCAGGAGGTGATCTACGTCACCGAGCGCGCCGTCTTCCGGCTTGGCGAGGCCGGGCTCGTCCTGACCGACATCGCGCCGGGCGTCGATATCCGCAGCGACATCCTCGAGCGCATCGCCTTCACGCCGGTGATTCCGAGCGATCCGAAGCCCTATTCGGCCGATTGCTTCGGTTAACACCCGCTCGACGAAACTACGGAGAACAACATGTCATCCGCAGCCCCCCTCGCTGGCATCAAGGTGGTCGACTACAGCCATTTCCTCGCCGGTCCGTATCTCTCACGCTGCTTGGCGGGCATGGGTGCCGAGGTCGTCAAGGTCGAGCGTCCAACCGTCGGTGACGCCGGGCGACATCATCCTTATTTCGTCGGCGATGAGAGCGGCTTCTTCTTGCAGCAGAACATGGGCAAGCGCGGCATCTGCGTCGACGTCAAGAAGCCGGCGGGAATGGAGTTCGTCCGCCAGCTAGTCTCCACGGCTGATGTCTTCGTCGAAAACTATCGGCCCGGCGCACTCGCTCGGCTCGGCCTAGGATATGACGATCTTGCCCGGCTTAACCCCAGACTGGTTTACTGTTCGCTCTCTGCCTATGGCCATACCGGTCCGAAATCCGCCAAGGCCGGCTTTGGATTGATTGCCGAGGCGATGTCAGGTGCCATGGCGCAACTCGGCGTGCCGGGCGAACCTCCGCCATTGCTGCGGATCCCGATCGCCGACATGTATGCCGGCATCCATGGCGCGGCCGCGGTCTGTGCAGCTCTGCTCGGGCGCGCGTCCTCTGGCAGGGGCCAGCATATCGATCTCGCTCTCTACGATTGCATGGTCTCGATGCACGACTATGCGATCCAATGCTTCACCTTGAGCAACGGCGCCATCCTCCCGCAGCAAGTCGGATATGACCTGCCGGATTCAACCGTCTACGGCGTCTTTCCCGCCCCGGACGGATATCTCGTCATCGCCGCGCAGGTTGACGATGCCTGGCGCCGCCTTGCCGGCCTGGTCGGCGGAAGTGAATTGGCGAGCGACATGCGTTTCCACACGGCAGCAGGCCGCAATGTCAATCGCGAGGAGGCTCTGCGTCGCGTGCGGGATTGGACCGCGACGCAATCCTCCGTCGCGGCCTGCATTGCCGCATTGGAAGCTGTCGACGTGCCCTGCGCGCCGGTCCAGCGCATCGACGAGGTGCTTGCCGATCCTCAGCTCGTCGCACGCGGCATGATGATCGAACAACAGCATCCTACCCTTGGCCCAATCAGATTGCCCAACTTGCCGTTCCATTTTTCGAACTACCAGCCCGAGCCCATGCGGATCGCGCCTGGCCTCGGCGAACACAACGCCGAGATCGCTGCCAGTCTCGGATATTCACCGGAGGAGATCGCGAACCTGGCGCGCGATGGCGTGCTGTATCAGGCCCCCGTCCACTCGTCCGAACCCGCAAAAACTGCACAGGGAGCAGCAACATGAGTCAGTTTCACGTAAGCCTCGGCCAGAAGGCACAGTTTGCGAAGACGGTGTCGGAGAGCGATGTCTATCTGTTCGCCGGCATTACTGGGGACCTCGCACCCAATCACGTCAACAAGGCTTACATGGAAAAGTCGAGCTACGGCCGCCTACAGGCCCATGGCGCACTCATCATAGGCTACATGTCAGCAGCCTCGAGCATAGTGACTGCGACCGCGCGCGACGGTGACGAGACGCCAGTGTCGCTAGGCTACGACCGGATCAGGATCGTCGGCCCGGTCTTCTTCGGGGACACGGTTACCGTCGATTACGAGATCGATACGATCGACGCCGAGCGCAGGCGAGCGACCGGCGCGATCCGGGTCACGAACCAGGATGGCGAACTGGTCGCGGTCGCAACCCATATTCTGAAGTGGGTTCCCAATACGAAGCATTGACGAAAACGGGCGCGCGTCGGCGCGCCCTTCCTCGTCCTCCTTTAGAGGCCTGCCCCATCGAGGCGCCCCGGTTCGGCCAGCAGCCAGGTAGCGTAAGCCCCGATCCCCTGTTCCAGATCGAAGCGCGTACGGAAGCCCGTGTCGGCGATGAAGTGCCGACCATCCATCGGCCCGCGAATAGGCGTGAACGTATTCCACGGCATCGCGCCCGGGCCGATCGCGATCACCGCTTTGGGAACCGCGGTCCTGACGGCATCTGCTATCTCGAAAGTTGTGTAATTCCGGGGCGGGGCGAGGTGGTAGATGGAGCGGTTGAGCTGCGGCGCATCGACTGCTGCGATCAGCCCCGCAACAACGTCATCGATGTAGGTGAAGCCTGCCGAGAAGTCCCCGCCGCTGGCGTCGTCGCGCGGGACGCCACGGATGGCATCTATCAATATCGGAGGGATCGGGCCGCGGGCGAAAGTGTAGTTCACGACTGGAGGCCCATAAATCCAGGAGATGCGGACTGTCGCCGCATCGACGCCGAATTGGGCCCGGAAAGCCCGGACCATCATCTCGCCGCAAGCCTTCGTCGTGCCGTAAAGACCATCGGCATCCGGAGGTTGATCTTCGGTGATTGGCAGGCTGGGGTCGACATCCTTGAAGACGCTTCCGGTGCTGCCATAGATCATTCGGCGCCACTCTTCGCGTCGGGCAACGTCAAGAAGATTCACGACGGCGCCGACATTGGTTTGGAAGGCCGCCACAGGATCGGGCCGGCAATACATTTCGTTGGCCATGGCGGCGAGGTGGATGCAAGAATCCACGCCATTGTCTCGACAAAGGCGCTCGACTGAACCCAGATCCGTCAGGTCGCACGTGGCCCAAGTCACATTGGCGCCGAGCGCCTCCGCATCTGCAGCACGGAACGTCCGGTTATATTGCGCGATGATCGGCCGCTCGCGCGCCAGACTGCGCACGATTTCGTAGCCGACATGCCCCATCGCACCCGTAACCAGCAATGTCATCGCCGCCTGCCTCCTCTTCTTGATGAAACTGCTGCCGCCGGACCGCGTCCGGCGAGCTTGAGGGAAACCAACCCTCCAGCGACGATGAGCCCCGCTCCAAACAGGCTGAACAAATCCGGCACCTCGTCGAATACGGCGAAGCCAATCAGCGTGGCGGTCAAAAGTTGCGCGTAAGAATAGGGGGCGATACGCGAGGCACCCGCCCGAAGATAGGCGGCGATCATGCACGCCTGGCCGACGGCCTGGCACAGCCCGGACATGGCCAGGAACAACCATTGCCGCGAGGTCGGGGCCTGCCAGACAAAGGGGAGCGCCAGGGTCGACAGCAGCAACGCTACGAGCATGGTATAGACAACCATCGAACGCGGCGGAGCCTGCTGCGCCACGACGCGCGTCAAAACCTGGGCGATGGCAGTGAAAATCCCGCCCAGAGCCGGGAGAAGCAGCACCCACGAAAAACGGCCGTCGAAGGGACGCGTGATCGTCACCACCCCAAGCAAGCCGAGCGCGACGGCAAACCAACCCCAACGATTGACCGTCTCTCCCAACACCGTACGCCCGAGGGCCATGCTGATAAGCGGCGCCACGAACAAGACTGTCGTCAGCTGTGCCAAAGGCACATAGGCCATCGATATGATGATGCAGACGCCTCCCAGAAATGGAAAAAGCGAACGAAGCAGAACGAGGCGCACCGGCACATCCAGCAACAGCGACCGCCAATGCCGCGGGCGCACGAGGGTCAGCATCACGACCGCGAACGCCACGCTGCGTCCCCAGAGCGCCATACCGGCATTGCTTTCGGCGACGACCAGCTTCGAGGCGGCATCCCCGACGGCAAAGAGACTGAAGGCAGCAACAGCGAGACCGAGCGCGGCAACACCGGTTTCCGCCCGGAGAGGATGGCCCGGCGCTTGGTTCACCGGGTACGTTCCACCTCGACCCCTGCCGAGCGCTCCAGATCGCGAACCAACTCCGTCTGGTCAGCTTGGGCCGAAACGCCGTTCGCGATCGCGCGCTCGAACATTGCCGTCACCGCTCGAGTCATCGCTACGGGTACGCCAAGCCGGTCGGCTTCGGCGACTG
This sequence comes from Allobosea sp. AK1, assembly GCF_006714945.1. Taxonomy (NCBI): domain Bacteria; kingdom Pseudomonadati; phylum Pseudomonadota; class Alphaproteobacteria; order Hyphomicrobiales; family Alloboseaceae; genus Allobosea; species Allobosea sp. AK1. The sequence continues at coordinate 1,663,296 of NZ_VFMG01000001.1, read as the reverse complement.
CCGCCCCCATATCTTTCAGAATGACCGCCATGGGCGAGCCGAAATCAAAACGCCGCGTCAGAACGTTCTGTGGGATGACGGTGAGTGAAGCATCGTTCTTGCCGGTGCCGTTGTTGATCACCTCCAGCATCGCCTCCGGATCGAGCCCTGCCTTGGAACCGAAGACGAGCGCCTCGGCGGCGATCGCGAAGTTGACCGCCGACATGACGTTGTTGACGAGCTTCATCACCTGGGCACGCCCCGCCAATTCGCCAAAGTGCACGATCCGGCCGGCGTAGCAGCGCAGCACCGGCTCGACCGCGGCGATGGCATCCTCCGGCCCCGACAGCATCACCGTCAGCGTACCGGCAGCGGCGCGAACGCGCCCGCCCGTCATCGGAGCGTCCACGAGCGCAATCCCCCGTGCCGCGAGGCCGATTTGCATTCTTGCAACCAACTCCGGGCCTGTCGTGCTCGTGATGACGCAGATGCGTGCCGCGCCGCCGGCGACAATGCCGTCTGCCCCTAGGACCACCGTGTCATGAGCCGGCAGGCTGGCGAGACAAACGAAGACGATCTGTGCGCCGTCGGCGACCTCGCGGGCGGAGCGTGCCAGCCGAGCGCTGCCGGCGAAGACCCGCAGGGCCGGCTCGCTGATATCGTACACGACGAGCTCGTATCCGGCATCGACGAGGCGTCGCGCCATGGGCGACCCGATCGCCCCCAGGCCGATGAAACCGATTGTCGGTCGCGATCCGTCCATGGTCGGGGCGCGCTCAGTACAGGCCAGGCGTCGCGCCGCCATCGACGGCGATCGCCACGCCCTGAATGTGGCGCGCGTCCTCGCCGCAGAGGAACAGGGCCAGCGCGGCGATGTCCTCGGGGCGCCCCAGCCGCTGCAAGCCCTCCCGGGCGACCAACTCTTCGCGAATCTCCGCAGGACTTTTCCCTGCCACCCTGGCGCGCTGCTCAAAGAGCTGCTCGACCCTCTCCGTCTCGGTCATGCCCGGATAGATTGCGTTGACGTTTACGCCCGCGCGCTTGCCCAGCCCCGACAGCCCCTTGGTGAAGTTCGCCATCGCCGCGTTGACAGAGCCGCCGATCAGGAAGCCGGGATCAGGGGTCCGCGCCGCGCCGCCGATAATGTTGAGGACATGCCCGTGCCGCTCGGAGAGGGTCGGCCAGAACAACCGGCACAGCCTGACACAGGCGAAAAACTTGAGATCGAAACCATCCTGCCAATCATTGTCGGGGAGAGTGAGGAAATCTCCCGCCTTCGTCGCGCCCGCAGAGTTGACGAGAATGTCGCAGCCGCCAAAGCGCGACATGACGCCCTCGAACACGGCCTTGCACCCCGCTTCCGAGCGCAAATCCACCGCCACCGTCGCCGGCCGCCGGCCATGGCTGTCCGCGATGGCCGCCGCTGCCGTCGCGAGCGTCTTGTCGGAGGACGCGGCGAGGACAAGCTCGGCCCCGGCAGCGGCAAAAGCCTGCCCGATTCCGAAGCCGATGCCCCGGCTTCCGCCAGATATGACGACCACCTTTCCGCTGAGAGGCGACATCATGCTACCCTCCTTAGACAAGCGTCACACGAAGCTGACAAATGCCCCCGAAGCGCGCGTCAAAACGCTGCCCGCGTCGAAGCCGAAGTGGCACGCAGAGCGAACCGGTTGATAGATAGTCGCCTGCCGAGAGTGCGACCCCGCGCCGCAGAAGGCCGTCAATCATCTCGGCTAGCACCGTGACGACATCCCCGCGCTGGGAGCCGCGATAAAGCTCGACGGGCTCCCCGGGCATACCGGCCTCAATCGATAGGCCGTTGAGATCCAGTGTCTGCCAGTCGGCGACATCCTCTCCGAATACGAAAGCGCCTCCGCTGCCGTTATCGGCTATCGCCAGCAAGGTCTTGGCATTGGTGCTTGTGATGTCGAGCCGACTGCCAGCGATTTCGATCCCCGGGACGAGATTGACAGCAGAGGCGACCTCGTCCCGCGAATAAGGCGTGCCGCGCGCAGGCAGGGCGTGTTTAAGGCGGAAGGCATATTCCAGCTCGGCGTTGTATCCGGCATAGAGCGCATGGGGCAGCTCAGCCGCGCCGACGAAAATGCGGTCCCGCATGATCCGGCCCGGGATCGGTCCATCGTGACCCTCGGCTATCTGAACCGCGCGCAGGGCCGCGCCGATCTTCCAGCCGCCGACACCCGTGCCTAGGAGCTCAGCCATCCTGTCTTGGACCCAATAGGCCTCATTGCGGCTTTGCGGACGATTGAGGCCCGTCGGCTCGTCAATTCGGGTTCCAGCCTCCCAAGCCAGTGCCAACGAACTGGCCAAGCGCTCAAGTTCAGCCCGCATCGTGCCTGCTCCAACACAAGAACCAACCCAGTTTTCTGAATTGGATCTCACAACCGGAACATTATTCCAATATTTCTGGTGATCGTAAGGGCGGTGATGGGCAGCGGGGGTTGCGCTGAGCGCTTGTCTCAAGACCGATGTGGGGGATCGTGCGAGGTAGCCCCGGGCTCGCACGAATGGAGGTCGGTACTGCGAATGAGCCGGCCGCTCGCGCTCCCTAGCCGCAATGGGTGATCGAGGTGCCGAATTTATCATGCAAAATTTGCATATAGTTCTTTCCTGATCCCTGCCTTTGCATTGGACGGCCGAACTCTGCTGGCGCTAGAAATACCCGAGAACAACAAGGTGGTCTTCTCGATGAATCTTGCCCGCTTTCCCCGCGTCTCGCTCGCCCATTTGCCTACTCCCCTGGAGCGTCTCGACAACCTGACGCGGGTGCTCAACGGCCCGGAGATCTGGATCAAGCGCGACGATTGCACGGGCCTCTCGACCGGCGGCAACAAAACCCGCAAGCTCGAATACCTGATGGCCGCGGCGCAGGCCGAGGGTGCCGATACCGTCATCACGCAGGGTGCGACCCAGTCCAACCACGCGCGCCAGACGGCGGCCGCGGCGGCGAGGCTCGGCATGGCCTGTCACGTGTTGCTGGAGGACCGTACCGGCAAGACGGATTTCGATTACACGCAGAACGCCAACGTGCTGCTCGACGTTCTCCACGGTGCCGTCATCGAGCGCTGCGGGCCGAATCCGGACATGAACGGCGAGCTGGCGAAGCTCGGCGAAAAGCTCACCGCGTCCGGCCGCAAGGTCTATGCCATCCCCGGCGGGGGTTCCAATCCGACCGGTGCGCTCGGCTATGTCAACGCGGCGCTGGAACTGGTGATGCAGGCCAACACGGCCAGCCTCAAGATCGATCACCTCGTCCATGCGACGGGGAGCGCCGGCACGCAGGCCGGCCTGGTCACGGGGCTCGCCGGCGTCCACAGCGACATCAAGCTGCTCGGCATCGGCGTGCGAGCGCCGAAGGACAAGCAGGAGGACAATGTCTTCAAGCTGGCCCGCGCCACGGCGCAGCTTCTCGGCATGCCCGATGCCGTCAAGCGCGAGCATGTCGTGGCGAATTGCGACTATGTCGGCGAAGGATACGGCCTCCCGGCGCCGAGCACGATCGAGGCGATCCGCATGCTGGCCGAGCTCGAAGGCATCCTGCTCGATCCGGTCTATTCCGGAAAGGGCATGGCCGGATTGATCGACCTTGTCCGGAACGGGCGGTTCCGCAAGGGCGAGACGATCGTCTTCCTTCATACCGGCGGCCAGATCGGACTCACGGCCTATCCACGGGAATTCCTGACCAATGGCTGAGCCGCTCGGGCCGGAGTCACGGCCCGTCGTGGGCATTCTCGGCGGGATGGGACCCGAAGCGACGGTGGACCTGATGCGCCGCGTGATCGCGGCGACACCCGCCCAGGACGACGCCGACCATATCCGCATGCTCGTCGACAACAATCCGGCGGTGCCCTCGCGCATCGCCGCGCTGATCGAGGGAACGGGGCCGAGCCCGCTTCCGGAGCTGGTTCGCATGGCCAGGGGCCTTGCCGCCGGCGGCGCGACGATGCTCGCGATGCCGTGCAACACCGCGCATTACTATGCTGGCGGCATTGTCGAAGCCGTGCCGCTGCCGTTCCTCAACATGATCGCACTGACGGTGGAGCGTGTCGCTGCGATGGTCCCGGCTGGCACGCAGGTGGGTCTGCTTGCCTCGACCGCCGTCTTCAAGATCGGCCTCTACGAGCAGGCCTTCGCCGATCACGGCCTGCCGATCCTTGCGCCCGAGCGTCAGGACGAGGTCATGGCGTTGATACGCGCCGTCAAGACCGGCGACACCGGGGCTGCCCGGCGCGGCGCGCTCGCGGCCATCGCGGAGCGGCTCGTGCAAGGCGGTGCGGGGATCATCCTCGTAGCCTGTACGGAACTGTCGATCATGGCGGATGCCATCGCCGGAACGGTGCCCGTGCTCGATGCGATGGACGCGCTTGCCGAGGAAATCGTCGCCCAGGCGAAGGGGCGATAGCCGCGACGTCCGTCTATCGCTCCGCACCTCGCCGGTCGATCAGCGCCTGCAGGTCGACGGAGCGCAAGTGGTCCAGCACGCTCGGCGTCAGCGCGTGCGAATCCTGAGGACAGGCATAGATCGCCACGCCCATCGGGTGAATCAGCGTCGTTTCGTCGATCTGGACGATCCGTCGCCTTTCCAGGTCGTCGAGCACGAGGCTGCGCGGCAGCCAGGCGAAGCCCAGCCCTGCCAGCAGCATCTCGCGCAGCGCGCTGCTGAGCGAATTCACGCAGATCGTTTCGCAGCGGTAGCGCTGGATCAGCCGCGGCATGACCTCCTGCCAAATGACCTCGCCGAAGAAGCTGCGCTGGGGATAGGTCAGGAGCGGCATGGCCTGCCCTTCGTCCGGTGCGAGGGCGGCCGGGCCGACCAGAATCATGTCGTCCTGTGCGCTCGCGACGCGCATGGCGGTCGTCGAGCCGATCGGCTCGATCGACGGGCTGAGCTCGTAGCAGATCATCAGGTCGACCTCGCCGCGGATCGCCATTTCAACGCATTCGGCCCGGTTGGCGCAATTCAGGTGATAGGCCGGCTGATAGCCCTGCTGCCGCAGGATCTCGACGAAACGCGGAAAGATCGAGAATGCCAGCGAATGCTGGATGGCGACCGTCAGGCGTGAACTCCGCGTCTGCTCGCCGCGCAACTGGCTGCGCAGCTCATAGAGCTGGTTGAGGGTGCGCTGGAAATCGCCGTAGTTTTCCGTTGCGACGGGGGTGAAGCGGTGTGGCCTCACGCTTCTGTCGATCAGGGTGACGCCAAGCCAATCCTCGAGCGACTGGATGCGTCGCGAGAATGCCGACTGGCTGATGTTGCGGCGCTCGGCGGCGGCGGTGAAGCTGCCGAGCTCGCGCAGCGCCAGGAAATCCTCCAACCATCCCAGCTCCATCGCCAAGCTCCTGCATGCGTTTTGCGCATTGTATACGCCGTTCTTCGAATTTGGTCCGGCGCTGTTTTTCCCGCCGGTATCTGCGCGATGAAGACGCGAATTCAACGCGCATGCCTCGGCCCGTCCGGGTTGCTCGTGGTCGGCGCCGCAATGCCGATGACGCCCGGTCTTGCTCAGGCACCCTTGCCTGCCGCCAGCGGTAGCCGGCAATCTCCGCCACGCCGACCGGGTGGGTCGCATTTGCACTTGTGCTGCCCGGACATCCTATGCCCTCTTCATGCACACGCCCGATCGTATCGTGAGCCCGGGATCAATCGCGCGGAGTCCGATCTCCCACCGCTCCGCGACCCGTATCGACCACGCCAGCCTGGCAAGGAGAGACGATGACACCGAGAGCCGGCACCCCTCGCAACATGAAGCGCTTTCCCCTCGCCGCATTGGCTTGCGGTCTCCTGCCTCTGGTCCTCGCGGGTTGTGGCGGTGGCGCGAGCATGTCGTCGTCAGACGCGCCAGCGGCGCGGGCGCCTGCCCCGGCCGGGGTCTCGCGCGACGCCTTGGTCGGGCGCTGGGGCATCGCGTCCTTCCACACGGAGAAGGACCGCAAGCGGACCGAGGCGGAGGCGCGGGCGCAATGCAAGCAGCCCTACACGATCACGAAAGGCCCCGGCGACGGCGTGATGATGCATGTCGCCGACGATCCGAAACCCTATGAGCTTCGCTTGAAGGCCGGCTCCGGCGGCAGGACCTATCTCGGCTTCGAGGCCCCGGCCGGCGACCCGCAGGATCGCGAATTGCTCTCGGTGAAGCCTAAGGAACTGGTGATGCGCTTCGTCGATCCCGATGCGCATGCGCGCTACGGCACCTTCATCTACAGCCGGTGCGGCTGAGCGGAGGCGATGAGATGAGCATCACCATCCACACCACCCTGCGCGGCCTGTTCGTGTCCGGCTTCGGACTGGCCTCGCTTCTCGCCCTGTCGGGCGCCACGTCGGCGCAGCCGCGTCCGCCGGCGGCGATCCAGGAGACGATGGATATCGGCGACGAACCGGGCCGTGTCTCGACCGAGGAAGCCACCATCACCGACGGGCCCTATGCCCGCCAGATGGTGCTGTTCCGCTCGAGCGAGGCGCCGGGCACTGTCGTGATCCATTCGGCGGAGCGCTTCCTCTATGTGGTGCAGGGCAACGGCCGCGCCCTGCGCTATGGCATCGGGGTCGGGCGCGAGGGCTTCACCTGGTCCGGCCAGGTCAAGGTCAGCCGCAAGGCCGAGTGGCCGGACTGGCGCCCACCGCCGGAAATGCTGCAGCGCCAGCCCTATCTGCCGCGTTTCATGGCCGGCGGACCTGGCAATCCTATGGGCGCGCGCGCGCTCTATCTCGGCTCGACGGTCTTCCGCATCCACGGCACCAACCAGCCGGAGACGATCGGCCAGGCGATCTCGTCCGGCTGTTTCCGCCTGGCCAACGGCGACATCGCCGATCTCTACGACCGCGTCCCGGTCGGGACCAAGGTCGTCATCCGCCACAAGGCGACGCTGTGACCGACACCGCATCCTCCGAATTGCAGAAGGAACGGACAGACATGTCTAAGACGTCCTGGATTCGCCGCAGCGGTCTCAGCCTCGCTGCCCTCGCAGGCTTCGTCCTGCCAGCCGCAGCCGGTACGCTCGACACGGTGAAGCAGCGCGGTGCGCTGCAATGCGGCGTCAGCGAGGGGGTGGCCGGCTTCTCGGAGAAGGATGCCCAAGGCAACTGGCGCGGCTTCGATGTCGACTTTTGCCGTGCCGTTGCGGCCGTCGTGCTTGGCGACGCGGACAAGGTCGCCTTCACGCCGCTGTCGGCGAGCCAGCGTTTCGAGGCGCTGAAGGGCGGCAAGGTCGATCTGCTGGCGCGCAACTCGAGCTGGACGCTCGGTCGCGAGGCCGAACTGGGCCTGGCCTTCGCCGGCATCACCTATCACGACGGCCAGGGCTTCCTGGCGAAGCGCGCGCTCAAGGTCGATACGGCGCTGTCGCTCGACAAGGCGAAGATCTGCGTCGAGGCGGGCACCACGACGCAGCTCAACCTCGCCGATTTCTTCAAGGCCAATTCCATGACCTATGAGGAGAAGGTCTATCCGAGCGGCGCGGAGGCCTTCGCCGCCTTCGAGGGCGGACAGTGCGACGTGCTGACCCGCGACCAGTCGGCCCTGCATGGCGAGCGGCTCAGGCTCGCCAAACCGGCCGAGGCGATCGTGCTGCCGGACGTGATCTCGAAAGAGCCGCTCGGGCCGGTCGTGCGCAGCGACGACTTCCCCTGGTTCACGCTGGTGAAATGGGTGAACTTCGCGCTGGTCAATGCCGAGGAACTCGGGATTTCCAGTGCAAATCTCGACGAGGCCCTGAAATCCACGAAGCCGGATGTGCGGCGCTTCACCGGAGCGGAGGGCGGCTTCGGCAAGGCGCTTGGCCTCGATGCGGACTGGGCGATCCGCGCCGTCAAGGCGGGCGGAAACTATGCCGAGATCTACGAACGCAACCTCGGCACCGGCTCGAAGCTCGGCATCCCGCGCGGCCTCAACCAACTCTGGAGCATGGGCGGCGTCCTCTACGCACCGCCGTTGCGATAGAACGCAGGCGCCGCGGCCATCGGGAAACCTTCCTGTCTCGCAGGCTGCGGCGCTATGCGCACGCAGGCTGCGGGCGAGCCGCCGTTGTTCCTGCGAAGTTTTCCGATCGCCTCTCCGGGTCCGGTGCCGCTCTTCTCCATCCCCACATCCTCGACGCAGGCCCGTGCCTGCACAGCCGATGGGATGACGATGACGATGACGACAGCCCGCGCGGCTTCGTCTCGCCGAGGCTTCTGCTCAAATTGACATCAATGCAATTCAATCAACCGAGTTTGCTCAAGAAATAAGCAGATCTCGGCCATTCAGTGCGGCTTGCGCAGCGCCTCAGGCTCTCGACGGTCCACCGCTCTGGCAAAAGGGCTGCCGTACCGGCACGAACCGGCTTCGCAGCAGGTTGGCACATCACTTGCGAGGCTTCGGTTCACGGGCCGTGCGGCCCGTCGGCGTCGAGGGGGCGCCGCCAGCAATCCTTCGGGGAGATGGCCGTGAACAGCAACCGTCGCGAATTCCTCGGCACCGCTCTGGCCGGTGCCGCTTTCCTCGGATCGTCCTACCTGCCGGCGGCGGCGCAGCAGGACACCATCAAAGTCGGCATCCTTCATTCGCTCTCGGGCACGATGGCGATCTCCGAGACGACGCTGAAGGACGTCATGCTCATGCTCATCGAGGAGCAGAACAAGAAGGGCGGCCTGCTCGGCAAGAAGCTCGAGGCCGTCGTCGTCGATCCCGCCTCGAACTGGCCGCTCTTCGCCGAGAAGGCGCGCGAACTCATCACCAAGGACAAGGTCGCGGCCACCTTCGGCTGCTGGACCTCGGTCTCGCGCAAGTCGGTGCTGCCGGTCTTCAAGGAGCTCAACAACATCCTGTTCTATCCCGTCCAGTACGAGGGCGAGGAGAGCGAGCGCAACGTGTTCTACACCGGCGCCGCGCCGAACCAGCAGGCGATCCCGGCCGTCGACTATCTCGCCAAGGAGGAGAAGGTCGAGCGCTGGGTGCTGGCCGGCACCGACTATGTCTACCCGCGCACGACCAACAAGATCCTCGAGGCGTATCTGAAGTCCAAGGGCGTGAAGCCCGAGGACATCATGATCAACTACACGCCCTTCGGTCACTCTGATTGGCAGACCATCGTTTCCGACATCAAGAAGTTCGGCTCCGCCGGCAAGAAGACCGCCGTGGTCTCGACCATCAACGGCGATGCCAACGTTCCCTTCTACAAGGAGCTCGGCAACCAGGGCATCAAGGCGACCGACATTCCGGTCGTCGCCTTCTCGGTCGGCGAGGAGGAGCTGGCCGGCATCGACACCAAGCCGCTCGTCGGCCATCTCGCCGCCTGGAACTACTTCCAGTCGATCAAGACGCCGGAGAACGAGGCCTTCATCAAGCAGTGGCAGGCCTTCACCAAGAACCCGAAGCGCGTCACCAACGACCCGATGGAAGCCCATGTCGTCGGCTTCGCCATGTGGGTGAAGGCGGTTGAGAAGGCCGGGACCACCGATCCGGACAAGGTCATCGACGCGCTGCCCGGCATCGAGGCGCCGAACCTCACCGGCGGCATCTCGAAGATGCTGCCGAACCACCACATCACCAAGCCGGTCTTCATAGGCGAGATCAAGGATGACGGCCAGTTCGACGTGGTCTGGAAGACCGCGGGTCTCGTCCCCGGCGACGCCTGGTCGAAGGAGCTCGACGGTTCCAAGGACCTGATCGGCGACTGGGTCGAGAAGAAGTGCGGCAACTTCAACGTCAAGACCGGCAAATGCGGCGGCGGCGGCGCGTGAGGTCATGAGGGGGAAGGGCGGCACGGGAAAGATCCCGGCCGCCCTCCATTCGCCGCGCTGCGGCATGGCTTTTCCAGGCAATCACCAGCCGCAATGCGAACCGGATCGATGCCGATCTTGCACCGCCTGAAGCATGCGCTCGTCATCCTGGTCGCGCTGGTCGCGGCCTCGGTCGCGTCCTTCGCGCAGAATGCCGACGAAGCCTTCACGCGGCTGGCGGCCGACAGCTATTCGGATACCTCCCGCGCCATCGAGCTTCTCGTTTCGACGGCCCACCCGAATGCGGCGTTGATCGTCGAGGCGCTCAGTGATGGACGGCTGCTCTCCGGGCCCGGCGGCGTGGCGGTGAAGACCTCTTCCGGCGCTTTCGTCGACGCCCGCACGGGCCAGCCGCTGGCCGCCGCACCCGAGGGCCTGAAGGCGGTGCGCCTTAACAATGCCGTTCGGCGCGCAGTGCAGGCCGCGCTCGGTGGCCTCGGCCTGCTCAATCCCGATCCGGCGAAGCGTACGGCCGCGGCCGAGGCCGTGTTCAAGTCGCGCGACGCCGGCCTGCTGCCGATCGTCGAAACCGCGATCGGCAAGGAAACCGATCCGCGCGCGCTCGCCGCCTTGCGGCAGGCCCAGGCCGCGATCCTGATCGCCAAGCCGGATGCCCAACCGCTCGATCGGCTTGCCGCCATCGAGGTATTGCATGAGCGCGGGGATCAGGACGCTCTGGCGACGCTGCGCGCCTTGCCGGGTGACGCGACGCCGGCCCTCAAGGAAGCGCAGGCCAAGGCGATCACCGCCATCGAAGGCCGATTGAAGCTCTGGGCCGTCGCGCAGAACCTCTGGTACGGGCTCTCGCTCGGCTCGGTGCTGCTGCTCGCCGCTATCGGCCTCGCCATCACCTTCGGCGTGATGGGCGTGATCAACATGGCCCATGGCGAAATGGTCATGCTCGGCGCCTACACCACCTTCGTGGTGCAGGAACTGATCCGTAACCATGCCCCCTGGCTCTTCGACTGGTCACTGGCGATCGCGCTGCCGGCCGCCTTCATCGTCGCCGGCGCGATCGGCATCGCCATCGAGCGCGGCGTCATCCGCTTCCTCTACGGGCGCCCGCTGGAGACGCTGCTTGCCACCTGGGGCATCAGCCTGATCCTGCAGCAGGCGGTGCGCACCGCCTTCGGTCCGACCAATCGCGAGGTCGGCGCGCCTTCCTTCATGTCGGGCGCCTTCGAGCTCGGCGGTCTGGCGATCACCTATAACCGACTCTGGATCATCGTTTTTGCCGCGCTGGTCTTCGCCGCGCTGCTTGCCATCCTGAAGCTCACGCCGATGGGCCTGCAGATGCGCGCGGTCACCCAGAACCGGCGCATGGCCTCCGCCATGGGCATCCGCACTGGCCGCATCGATGCGCTGACCTTCGGGCTGGGCTCGGGCGTCGCGGGATTGGCCGGCGTCGCGCTTTCGCAGATCGACAATGTCAGCCCCAATCTCGGCCAGAGCTACATCATCGACTCGTTCATGGTCGTGGTCTTCGGCGGCGTCGGCAATTTGTGGGGCACGCTGGTTGGCGCGATGACGCTCGGCGTCGCCAACAAGCTGCTTGAGCCCTATGCCGGCGCGGTGCTCGGCAAGATCGCGCTGCTCGTCTGTATCATCCTCTTCATCCAGAAGCGTCCGCGTGGCCTGTTCGCGCTCAAGGGCCGGGCGGTGGAAGCATGATCACCCGCTTCCTCCTGCAGAACATGGACAAGCGCGGCGGCATCTTCCTCGCGATCCTGCTGGGCCTGGCCGTGCTGGTGCCGCTCTCGAACCTGCTCCTGCCGGCATCCTCGCCCTTCCATGTCCCGACCTCGACCATGTCGCTCTGGGGCAAATATCTCTGCTACGCGCTGCTCGCGGTCTCGCTCGATCTGGTCTGGGGCTATTGCGGCATCCTCAGCCTCGGTCACGGCGCTTTCTTCGCGCTCGGCGGTTATGCCATGGGCCTCTACCTGATGCGCCAGATCGGCTCGCGCGGTGTCTATGGCAATCCGATCCTGCCGGATTTCATGGTCTTCCTGAACTGGCAGGAGCTGCCCTGGTACTGGTGGGGCTTCTCCTCCTTCCCCTTTGCCATGCTGATGGTGCTGGCGGTGCCCGGCCTGCTCGCCTTCGTCTTCGGCTGGTTCGCCTTCCGCTCGCGCGTCACCGGCGTCTATCTCTCGATCATCACGCAGGCCCTGACCTATGCGCTGCTGCTTGCCTTCTTCCGCAACGACATGGGCTTCGGCGGCAATAACGGCCTGACCGATTTCAAGGATATCCTCGGCTTCAACATCCAGGCGCAGACGACGCGCGCCGCTCTGTTTTCCATGACCTGCGTCATGCTGGCGGCCGGCTTCCTGATCGCGCGCGGCATCGTCGTCTCGAAGCTCGGCAAGGTCGTGATCGCGATCCGCGACGCCGAGTCCCGCACGCGCTTCCTCGGCTATCGGGTCGACCGTTTCAAGCTCTTCGTCTTCACCGTCTCGGCCTGCATGGCCGGGGTCGCGGGAGCGCTCTACGTCCCGCAGGTCGGCATCATCAACCCCAGCGAATTCGCCCCGGCCAACTCGATCGAGACGGTGATCTGGGTTGCGGTCGGCGGGCGCGGCACGTTAGTCGGCGCAGCCTTGGGCGCGGTTGTGGTCAACTGGGCCAAGACGCTGTTCACCTCCGGCTTCATGGCGCCGTACTGGCTCTTCGCGCTCGGCGGCCTCTTCGTCGTCGTCACCCTCTTCCTGCCCAAGGGCATGCTGGGCACGGCCGAAGCCCTGTGGGCGCGCCGCCGCAAGTCCGCCCAAACCCTGGCCGCCGAGCCGGCCCTGGCGGAGTAGCAGCGATGAACGCTCCCGTGCCCGGCGCTCTCACCTCCTCGCTGCTCTATCTCGACGGCGTCAGCGTCTCCTTCGACGGTTTCAAGGCCATCCGCGGCCTCTCACTGACCATCGAGCCCGGCGAGATGCGCGCCATCATCGGCCCCAATGGCGCCGGCAAGACCACGATGATGGACATCATCACCGGCAAGACGAAGCCCGATGTCGGCACGGTGATGTTCGGCGGTTCGGTCGACCTGACCCGGCTCGACGAGGCCGCCATCGCCAATCTCGGCATCGGCCGCAAGTTCCAGAAGCCGACCGTCTTCGACAGCCACACGATCGAGGACAACATCCTGCTCGCGCTGAAATCGAAGCGCACGGTCGGCAGGACGTTGTTCTGGAAGACGGAAGAGCCGCAGCAGAAGCGCATCGACGATATCCTCGGCATCATCCGCCTCGCCGACAGGCGGGACCGACTCGCAGGCTCGCTCTCACATGGCCAGAAGCAGTGGCTGGAGATCGGCATGCTGCTGGCGCAGGACCCGAAGCTCCTGCTGGTCGACGAGCCCGCCGCCGGCATGACCGATGGCGAGACGGCGCAGACGGCGGTGCTGCTCAAGGAAATCGCGCGGGATCATTCGGTGATCGTGGTCGAGCACGACATGGGCTTCATCCGCGAGCTCGGCGTGAAGGTCACGGTGCTGCACGAGGGCTCGGTGCTGGCCGAAGGGCCGCTTGATCATGTCAGCGCCAATGAGCGCGTCGTCGAAGTCTATCTGGGGCGGTGAGGATGGAATGCTTGCTCAGCCCTCATCCTGAGGAGCCGCGAAGCGGCGTCTCGAAGGATGCCCCAGGAGGCTCCCGAACCAACTGGAGCATCCTTCGAGACGCGCTTCTGCGAAGCGCTCCTCAGGATGAGGGCTTCGGGGAGGGAAGCCCATGCTGACCGTCGACGCCATCAACCTCCATTACGGCGCGGCCCAGGCGCTCCGCCGCGTCTCCGTCACCGCCGAGACCGGCAAGGTTACTTGCGTGATGGGGCGCAACGGCGTCGGCAAGACCTCGCTGATGCGCGCCATCGTCGGGCACCAGCCGATTTCGGCGGGGCATATCCGCCTCGACGGAGAGGACATCTCGGCGCTGCGCAGCGAGGATCGCGCGCGGGCCGGCATCGCCTATGTGCCGCAGGGGCGGGAAATCTTCCCGCTGCTGACGGTGAAGGAGAATCTGGAGACCGGCTTCGCGCCACTGAAGCGTCGCGAGCGCTCCGTCCCGGATGAACTCTTCGACCTGTTCCCCGTGCTGAAGACCATGCTGGGCCGGCGCGGCGGAGACCTCTCGGGTGGCCAGCAGCAGCAACTCGCGATCGCGCGGGCGCTGGTCACCCGGCCCAGGCTCTTGGTGCTGGACGAGCCGACCGAGGGCATCCAGCCCTCGATCATCAAGGATATCGGCCGCGCCATCGACTACCTGCGTCAGAAAGGCAGCATGGCGATCGTGCTGGTCGAGCAGTATTTCGACTTCGCCCGCGATCTCGCCGACACGATGTTCGTGATGGACCGCGGCGAGGTCGTGCTGTCCGGCCCGATGAGCGAGCTTGACGGCGCGCAGGTTCAGAGACTGATTCAGGTCTAGATGGAGCATGTCCCGCATGCCGTGTTCCATGGGAAACGGGCCTGAAGATGCTGGCGGTTGAGGATCTCCAGAGCGCCGCACCGATGCGGATGCAGCGCGCGCAAGGGCAAGCTAGCGTCAGCTTCCGGTTGCGCGATGGCCAGACCTGCCTCGATCGACTCTTTCAGGAGGGCTGCGCCAAGCTGCGCTTCCCACGCCCGCTCGGCAGCGACGATCCGCAAGCCATCCTCATCAACACGGCTGGCGGTTTGACCGGCGGCGACAGTTTCGCCATCGACGCGAATCTGGCTCCGCACACCAATGCCTGCGTCACCACCCAGGCCTGCGAGCGCATTTATCGCTCGACCGGTGTCGATGCCGTCGTCACGAACCGCCTGCGGCTTTCGGCCGGAGCCCGGCTCGCCTGGCTGCCGCAGGAGACCATCCTGTTCGACGGCGGGCGCCTGTCCCGGACGCTCGACGTCGATCTCGCCGATGGTGCCGAGCTGGTCGCGGTGGAGGCGGTCCTCTTCGGCCGGCAGGCGATGGGCGAGACGCTGCATAGCGGCCATCTGCACGACCGCTGGCGCGTGAGGCGCGACGGCCGCCTAGTCTTCGCCGACGACCTGCGCGTCGAGGGCGATATCGCGAGCCGGCTCGCTCCTCAGCCTGCCATGGCCGGTTGCAGCGCGATGGCGACGGTGCTCTTCACCGGTCCGGCACCCGAGCGCCATCTGGACGCTGCCCGATCGATCATTGGACCGAACGGCGGCGCCAGCGCCTGGCACGGCAAGTTTCTGGCGCGGCTCGTCGAGGAGACCGGGCTCGCGCTCCGGCGGCGGCTGGAGCCGCTGCTTACGCTTCTCATGGGCGGTCGGGCGCTGCCCAAGGTCTGGCAACTCTAGGGTGACCGTATGAACCTGACACCGCGCGAGAAGGACAAGCTCCTGATCTCCATGGCGGCCATGGTCGCCCGGCGCCGGCTCGAACGTGGCGTGAAGCTCAACCATCCCGAGGCGATCGCGCTGATCAGCGATTTCGTCGTCGAGGGCGCACGCGACGGCCGCAGCGTCGCCGATCTGATGGAGGCGGGAGCCCATGTCGTCAGCCGTGCGCAGGTGATGGAAGGCGTCGCCGAGATGATCCACGATGTGCAAGTCGAAGCCACCTTCCCGGACGGCACCAAGCTCGTCACCGTCCACGAACCGATCCGCTGAGCGCACAAGCCGGAGGCTGCCATGAAGAGATTGTCGATCGCCCTGATCCTGAGCGTCGGTGCCGCGAGCCCGGCCTTTGCCCACCTCAACCCTGCCGAGCACGGCTCCTTCGCCGCCGGCTTTTCGCATCCGTTCTTCGGTACGGACCATATCCTGGCGATGGTCGGCGTCGGCCTCTGGGCCTTCCTCGTCGGTGGGCGCGCCGTCTGGGCGATTCCCACCGCCTTCGTCGCCACGATGATGCTCGGCTTTGCGGCGGCGCTCGCGGGCATCGGCCTGCCCTTCGTCGAGCCGACGATCGCGGCCTCCGTCGTTGTGCTCGGGCTGCTGGCGCTGGTCGCCTTGCAGGTCCCGGTGGTCGTCGGGATGACCGTGGTCGGCTTCTTCGCGCTGTTCCACGGCTATGCCCATGGCGGCGAACTCGGCGAGGCGACGAGCCTGTCCTTCATGATCGGCTTCGCACTGGCGACAGCGCTGCTGCACGCGGTCGGCATCGGCATTGGCCTTGCCGGCAATGCGCTTTCGCATCGCGGCCGGATCGCCGCGCGCATCGCCGGCGGCCTGACCGCGCTCGGCGGGCTCTGGCTGGTCGCGGGAGCTTGATCCGATGATCCCCGGAGAGGTCTTTCCCGCCGAAGGCGATATCGTCCTCAACGCGGGGGCGGAGCAGATCACGCTGCTCGTCGCCAATACCGGCGACCGGCCGATCCAGGTTGGCTCGCACTACCACTTCTTCGAGACCAACGAGGCGCTGGATTTCGACCGCGCTGCCGCGCGCGGCATGCGGCTCGATATCGCTGCTGGCACGGCGGTGCGCTTCGAGCCTGGCCAGCAGCGCGAGGTTCGCCTCGTGCCGCTGGGCGGCGGTCGCACCGTCTACGGCTTCCAGCAGAAGGTGATGGGGACACTCTGATGCCGGCCAAGCTCTCCCACGCGGCTTACGCGCAGATGTACGGACCGACGGTCGGTGACCGCGTCCGCCTTGCCGATACCGACCTCGTCATCGAGGTCGAGAAGGATTTCACCGTCTATGGCGAAGAGGTGAAGTTCGGCGGCGGCAAGGTCATCCGCGACGGCATGGGCCAGAGCCAGGCGAGCCGCGCCGAGGGCGCGGTCGATACCGTCATCACCAATGCCCTGATCGTCGATCACTGGGGGATCGTGAAGGCCGATGTCGGCCTGAGGGACGGGTTGATCGTCGCCATCGGCAAGGCGGGCAACCCGGATACGCAAGCTGGCGTCACGATCGTCATCGGCCCCGGCACCGAGGCGATCGCCGGCGAGGGCAAGATCCTCACCGCCGGCGGCGTCGACGCTCATATCCATTTCATCTGCCCGCAGCAGATCGACGAGGCGCTGATGGCCGGCGTCACCACCATGCTCGGCGGCGGCACCGGCCCGGCCCACGGCACGCTGGCGACGACCTGCACGCCCGGCCCCTGGCATCTCGGCCGGATGATCCAGTCCTTCGACGCGGTGCCGATCAATCTCGGCCTCTCCGGCAAGGGCAATGCCTCGAAGCCCGCCGCGCTGATCGAGATGATCGAGGGCGGCGCCTGCGCGCTCAAGCTCCACGAGGACTGGGGCACGACGCCGGCGGCGATCGATAACTGCCTCAGCGTCGCCGACGACCACGACGTTCAGGTCATGATCCACACCGACACGCTGAACGAGAGCGGCTTCGTCGAGGACACGGTCGCCGCCTTCAAGGGCCGCACCATCCACGCCTTCCACACGGAAGGGGCCGGCGGCGGCCATGCGCCCGATATCATCAAGGTCTGTGGCCTCGCGAACGTCATCCCGTCCTCGACCAACCCGACGCGGCCCTACACGCAAAACACCATCGCCGAACACCTGGACATGCTGATGGTCTGCCATCACCTGTCGCCGTCGATTCCGGAGGATATCGCCTTCGCCGAGAGCCGCATCCGCAAGGAGACGATCGCGGCCGAGGACATCCTGCACGATATCGGCGCCTTCTCGATCATCTCCTCGGACAGCCAGGCCATGGGCCGTGTCGGCGAGGTGCTGATCCGGACTTGGCAGACCGCGCACAAGATGAAGGTCCAGCGCGGGCGCCTGCCCGGAGAGACCGGCGACAACGACAATCTGCGCGTGCGCCGCTACATCGCGAAATACACGATCAACCCGGCCATCGCGCAGGGCCTGTCGAGGCATGTCGGCTCGGTCGAGGTCGGCAAGCGTGCGGATCTCGTGCTCTGGAACCCGGCCTTCTTCGGCGTGAAGCCGGAGATGGTGCTGGTCGGCGGCATGATCGCGGCCGCTCCCATGGGCGATCCCAACGCCTCGATCCCGACGCCGCAGCCGATGCATTACCGGCCGATGTTCGGCGCCATGGGCCGCGCCCCCGCCATGTCCTCCGTCACCTTCGTCAGCCAGGCGGCGATCGCAGGTGGGCTCAGGGAAAAGCTCGGCGTCGCCAAGGGCATGGTCGCGGTCGAGAATACGCGCGGCGGCATCTCCAAGGCCTCGATGGTCCTGAACGACGCCACGCCGCATATGGAGGTCGATCCCGAGACCTACGAGGTTCGTGCCGATGGCGAGCTCCTGACCTGCGAGCCCGCGACCGTGCTGCCGATGGCGCAGCGCTATTTTCTGTTCTGACAGAGGCCAAGTGATGCTCCGTGCCATTTCCCATAGCCACGGCGGTAGCAGCGAGCCCGCCGGCACGCTCCGGCTCGACCATGCCGCCCGTCATCTCCGCCGCAAGCTCGTCACCACGGATCAGGGCGACGAGGTCATGGTCGACCTGCCCGAGCCGGTGCTCTTCGCCGATGGCGATCGGCTGGTGCTGGAGGACGGCCGCAAGATCGCAATCGTCGCGGCAGAGGAGGAGCTCTACGAGGTGCTTCCCGGCTCCGCTTGCCCCTTACGGCATCTCGCCTGGCATCTCGGCAACCGCCACCTGCCGGCGCAGATCGACGAAGATCGTATCCTGATCCAGCGGGATCATGTCATCCGCGCCATGCTGGAAGGGCTCGGTGCCTCCGTCCGCGCGGTCGTCGCGCGCTTCCAGCCGGTGCACGGCGCGTATCATGCCCAGGGGCATGATCACGCTCACGGCCATCACCATCACCATGGCTGAGGCTGCCTCGCTCGCCCGCCTGATGACATGGCTATCCCCGGCCTTTCCGGTTGGGTCTTTCGCTTATAGCCACGGGCTGGAGCGAGCGATCCATGATGGGCTGATCCGAGATCGGCAAAGCCTGCGTGAATGGCTGGAGGCGCTGCTGCGGCAGGGCTCCGCCTGGAATGACGCCGTTCTGCTGGCCGAAACCTGGCGCCAGACCAGGGCCGGTGACGATATCGCCGAGGTCGCAGAACTGGCCGAAGCGATGGCCGGTTCGCGCGAGCGCCAAATGGAAACCACGCTGCAAGGCAACGCCTTCGTCGATGCGATGGCGGCCTGGAGCGGCGAGCCGCCGGCAGGCGGGGAGGGGCCGATCGCCTATCCGGTGGCCGTCGGCTCAGCCGCAGCGCGCCACGGCATCGCGCTTGCCGATGCGTTGACTGCTTATCTCCACGCCTTCGCCTCGAACCTCGTCCAGGCCTGCGTCCGGTTGATCCCGCTCGGCCAGCGCGACGGCGTCGCGACGCTTGCCGCGCTGGAGCCTGTCATCCTGCGGACGGCACAGCGCGCTGCCGGCTCCACGCTCAACGACCTCGGCGCCTGCACCATCCGCGCCGATATCCTCTCGATGAACCATGAAACGCAGTATTCGAGGGTCTTTCGCTCGTGAACTCCCCCAATGGCCCGCTCCGTGTCGGCATCGGCGGCCCGGTCGGCGTCGGCAAGACCACGCTCACCGAAAAACTCTGCAAGGCGATGCGGGACCGCTATTCGGTCGCCGTCGTCACCAACGACATCTTCACCAAGGAGGACGAGTTGATCCTCAACCGGCTGCAGGCGCTGCCGGAAGAGCGCATCATCGGCGTCGAGACCGGCGGCTGTCCGCACACCGCGATTCGCGAGGACGCCTCGATCAACCTCGCCGCCATCGCCGAGATGCGCCGGCGCTTCCCCGATCTCGACATCGTCTTCATCGAATCCGGCGGCGATAATCTCGCAGCGACCTTCTCGCCCGATCTCGCCGACATCACGCTCTATGTCATCGATGTCGCCGGCGGCGAGAAGATCCCGCGCAAGGGCGGGCCGGGCATCACCCGCTCGGATCTGCTGATCATCAACAAGATCGATCTCGCGCCTTATGTCGGTGCCAATCTCGACGTAATGCGCTCCGACACCGAAAAGCAGCGGGCCGGCCGGCCCTTCGTTTTCAGCGACCTGAACCGCCTCACGGGGGTGGACGAGATCGTCGCCTTCATCGAGAGGAATGGCGGCCTCGTCGCTGAACGAGGGGGCATTTGAGCGCGGGGCAGCTGCAGCTCATGCCATTGGTGCGATCGCATAGGCCCGAAACACGGCCCCATAGAAACAGCCGGACGCAACGAGGACGAAGCCGTGCCAGATCGCATTCTGGAACGGCAGGCTTTCCCAGACGTGGAAAATGACACCGATCGAGTAGAGCAGGCCGCCTGCGACGATCAACCATAAGGTGGTCGCGGGCAGGAGGCTGACGCTCTCCCAGATCAGGAGACCGCTCCACCCGATCAGGAGATAAAGCGCGATCGACAGGCGGTCGAACCGACCCGGCAGAGCCACCTTGATGACGACGCCGGCCGCCGCCGCGAGCCACACGACGACGAGGAGGGTCTGGGCGAAAATGCTCCCGCTCAGCTTCATCAGGAAGGGGGTGTAGG
This sequence comes from Allobosea sp. AK1, assembly GCF_006714945.1. Taxonomy (NCBI): domain Bacteria; kingdom Pseudomonadati; phylum Pseudomonadota; class Alphaproteobacteria; order Hyphomicrobiales; family Alloboseaceae; genus Allobosea; species Allobosea sp. AK1. The sequence goes on along the minus strand of NZ_VFMG01000001.1, from coordinate 1,643,137 downwards.
TGCCGGCGATGAGAACGTAGATCGCCGAATGGTCGAAGCGCCTGATGAACCACTTGCGGGGCGAGATCGGCCACATGTTGTAGGTCGCCGAGACGATCAGGACCGCGAGGAGGGCCGCACCATAGATCGAAACGGGAATCAGATCGAACAGCGGAGCGCGGTTGGCGACCTGAACGATCAAGGCTGCGACGGCTCCCAGCCCGAGGGCAATGCCGAGGACATGGATCACACCGTCAGCCCAAAGCTCGGCGCGCCTGAAGACGAAGCGTCCTACGACGGGAACGTTCACGGCAATTCCTCACGCGCTGGCAGCTCAAGTTGGTTTGGCACGTAGCGGGAACCTGTGTCATCTCAATGTCGTCGCCTGTGCTGCATCGTCACAGGCCTGCCGGCTTATCGGATGTGTCTTTGCGGTTCCCGGAAGCGCGGGTGATGCATTGCGGCCCCTGTTGCGCATGCCTTGCGATGCTCGGAAGGTCTCCCGGGCACCGACCGGCATGATCCAGCCCCGCCATTTCGCCATGGCCGGGCCGGCGCTTTTGCGCCTTGGAGAGCGCAGCTGCCTGTGATTACCTCGGCTGCAGCCAAGGGGGAACGGATGCCGCGCCGCATTGCATTTGGTGGATTTCTCCACGAAACCAACACCTTCGCACCCAGCATGGCCGGGATGGAGGCGTTCCAGCAAGGCGGTGGCTGGCCGCCGCTGGCGCGCGGCGAAGCGATCTTCGCAGCCGTGAAGGACGTCAATGTCAGCGCCGCCGGTTTCGTCGACAGCGCCCGTGGGCGGGATTGGGAGCTCGTGCCGACGCTCTGGTGTGCAGCCAGCCCCTCCGCCCATGTCACGACCGAGGCCTTCGAGACGCTCGCCGGCGAGCTGGTCGAGCGCATTGCCGCAGCGCTGCCGCTGGACGGGGTCTATCTCGACCTCCACGGCGCCATGGTCGCGCAGAATCACGATGACGGTGAGGGCGAATTGCTGCGGCGGGTGCGCGCTGCGATCGGGCCCGAGGTTCCGCTTGTCGTCAGCCTCGACCTGCACGGCAATGTCACGCCGCTGATGATGGCGATGGCCGATGCGCTCGTCGCCTTTCGCACCTACCCGCATGTCGACATGGCGCTGACCGGCAGCCGCTCGGCCGAGGTGCTGGCGCAATTGATCGACACAGGGGCCCGCCCGGCCAAGGCCTTCCGCCAGGTGCCCTATCTCATCCCCATCGCCTGGCAGGCGACGGCGATGGAGCCCTGCCGCACCATCTATGCCGAACTCGCCGCGCTCGAAGGCCCGGCCGTGCCCACGCTCTCCTTCCTGCCCGGCTTCCCGGCAGCCGATTTCCCCGATTGCGGCGCGACCGTCCTCGCCTATGGCGCGACGCAGGCCGATGCCGACCGGGCGGCCGATGCGGTCCTTGCCCGCGTGATGGCCAGTGAAGCCGCGTTCAAGGGCCGGGTCTTCTCGCCGGAGGACGGCGTGGCGGAGGCGATGCGTCTGGCCGAGACCGCGACGAAGCCCGTCGTCATCTCCGACACGCAGGACAATCCCGGCGCTGGTGGCGATTCCGACACGATGGGGATGGCCCATGCCCTGGTGCAGGGCGGCGCCAGCCGGGCCGCGATCGGCGTCATCGTCGATCCCGCTGCGGCTGCGGCCGCCCATGCCGCGGGCGAAGGCGCGACGATCTCGCTGTCGCTCGGAGCAAAGTCGGGTATCCCGGGCGACCGCCCGCTCGCGGGGGACTTTCTGGTCGAGACGCTGTCGGACGGCCGCTTCGTCGCGCCCGGCCCGTTCTACGGGGGATCGCGGATGAATCTCGGGCCGAGCGCCTGCCTGCGCGTCGGCGATGTCCGGATCGTCGTCGGCTCGCGAAAGGCGCAGATGGCGGATCAGGCGATGTACCGTCAGGTTGGCATCGAGCCGACCGAACAGGCGATCCTGGTCAACAAGAGCTCGGTGCATTTCCGCGCCGATTTCGAGCCGATCGCCGCCACGATCCTCGTCTGCGCCGCGCCGGGGCCGATGCCCGTCGATCCCGCCGCCTTGCCATGGCGCAGGCTGCGGCCCGGCCTGCGGACCTCGCCCCTCGGCCAGCCCTTCGCCTGAACAATCCGATATCTGGAGCCGTCATGCCCGCCCTGCCTGAGATACTGTCCTTCACGGACGAACTCGTCGCCATCCGCCGCGACCTCCATGCCCATCCCGAAATCGGCTTCGAGGAGGTCCGGACCTCCGACATCGTGGCGGAAAAGCTCACGAGCTGGGGCATCGAGGTCCATCGCGGCATCGGCAAGACCGGGCTGGTCGGCATGCTCAACGGCACCGGCGGACCGGGGCGGCGCATCGGCCTGCGCGCGGACATGGACGCGCTGCCGATCCAGGAGATCACCAATCTGCCGTGGCGCTCCACCGTCGCCGGCAAGATGCATGCCTGCGGCCATGATGGGCACACCACCATGCTGCTCGGCGCCGCCCGCTATCTCGCCGAGAACCGCGGCTTCAAGGGCACGGCGGTGTTCGTCTTCCAGCCGGCCGAGGAAGGGCTCGGCGGGGCGCGCAGCATGATCGCCGAAAAGCTGTTCGAGCGCTTCCCCTGCGACGAGATCTATGGGTTGCACAATTCGCCCGATCTCGAGCCCGGCCAGATCTCGATCTTCCCCGGCCCGGCCATGGCCGGTGCTGATTTCTTCGATATCAAGATCACCGGCCGCGGCAGCCATGGCGCCATGCCGCATATGGGGCGCGACCCGATCGTCGTGGCGATGAGCCTCGCCAACGCGCTGCAGACCATCGTCAGCCGCAATGCCGACCCGCGCGAGGCCGCCGTGCTCTCGATCACGCAGATCCATGCCGGCTCGGCCTATAACGTCATCCCCGAGGAGGCCGTGCTCGCCGGTACGATCCGCACCTTCTCGCCGGAGATCGGCGCGCTCGTGCGCGACCGCATGCGCGAGATCGCGGCCGGCACGGCGGCGAGCTTCGGCGTCACCATCGATGTCGACATCCGCAACATCTTCAACGTGCTGGTCAATCACGAGGCCCAGACCGACGCCGTTGTCGCTGTCGCTGCCGAGATCGTCGGCAACGAGGGCGTGCTCACCGATGGCAAGCCGCTGATGGGCAGCGAGGATTTCGCCGACATGCTGCGCGTCGTGCCTGGCGCCTATGCCTGGGTCGGCCATGCCGGCACCGTGCCGGTGCACAATCCGTCCTACGTTCTCGACGACGGCATTCTGCCGGTCGGCGCCAGCCTGCTGGCCCGGCTCGTCGAAACGCGCGCAGCCGCCTGAGGGCCGACCCGATGAATCTCGCCGCGCTGCCGCTCGACACCGAGGCCTTGCTCGCGGGCCTGCGCCCGTGGATCGAGTGCGAGAGCCCGACCTTCGACGCCGCCGCCGTCAACCGGATGATGGACCTCGCCGCCGCCGACACCGCAACGGCCGGCGCCAGTATCACCCGCATTCCCGGTCCGAAGGGGCTGGGCGACTGCGTGCGCGCCACCTTCCCGCATCCGCGTCAGGGCGAGCCCGGCATTCTGGTGATGTCGCATCTCGACACGGTGCATCCGGTCGGGACGCTGGCGAAGCTGCCCTTTCGTCGCGAGGGCTCGCGCTGCTACGGGCCGGGCATTCTCGACATGAAGGGCGGCGCCTATGCCGGCTTGCAGGCCATCGTCGCCCTGACAAAAGCCGGCGTCGCGACGCCGCTGCCGATCACGGTGCTCTACACCTCCGACGAGGAGATCGGCAGCCCCGGCACGCGCGAATTGATCATGGAGGAGGCGCGCCGCCATCGCTACGTGCTGGTGCCGGAGCCCGGCCAGCCGGGCGATGGCGTCGTCACCGGGCGCTATGCCATCGCCCGCTTCAATCTCGCGGCTAAAGGCCGGCCGAGCCATGCGGGTTCGCGGCTGAAGGACGGCCGCTCCGCCATCAGCCTGATGGCGCGGCAACTGCTCACCATCGAAGAGATGACCGGCGAGGACTGCACCTTCTCGGTCGGCGTGATCGAGGGCGGCCAGTGGGTGAACTGCGTGCCGACCTCCTGCCGGGCCGAGGCGCTCAGCATGGCGAAGCGCCAGCAGGATCTCGACCGCGGCGTCGAGCGCATGCTCGCCTTGTCGCAGCGCGAGGCCGACGGCACGGGCTTCACGGTCGAACGCGGCGTCACCCGTCCGGTCTGGGAGCCCGACGAGGGCACGATGGCGCTCTACCGGCAGGCGCGCGACATTGCCGCGGAACTGGGCTGGGATCTCGGCCATGCCTCGGCCGGCGGCGGCTCCGACGCCAATTTCACCGGCGCGGCCGGAATTCCTTCGCTCGATGGGCTTGGTCTGCTCGGTACCGGCTATCACACGCTGGAAGAGCATATCGAGGTGGACAGTCTGGCGCGGCGCACCCGCCTGATCGCCGGGCTGCTCGCGCGCCTGTCGGATTGAGGCGTGGGGCCGCAGCCGCGGCCCCGGCCGGACACAGCATCACGATGAGCACAGCTTGAAGGGGAACGATGCAAGCCGACCGCGTCATCCAGACCATCGAGACCCATACGGGCGGCGAGCCGTTCCGGATCGTGACGAGCGGGCTGCCGCGGCTGCCCGGCAAGACGATCGTGCAGCGGCGCGACTGGGTGAAGAACAACATCGACGATGTCAGGCAGGCGCTGATCTTCGAGCCGCGCGGCCATGCCGACATGTATGCCGGTTACCTGACCGAGCCGGTTTCGCCCGAAGCCGATTTCGGCGTCATCTTCGTGCATAACGAAGGTTACAGCGACCATTGCGGGCATGGCGTCATCGCCTTGGCGACCGCCGCCGTCGAGCTCGGCTGGGTCCAGCGCACCGAGCCGGAAACGCGGGTGGGAATCGACGCGCCCTGCGGCTTCATCGAGGCCTTCGTCGCCTGGGACGGCAGGCGCGCCGCCAGCGTGCGCTTCGTGAACGTCCCGTCCTATCTGCTCTATCCCGACGTCAGCGTGGAGACGCCGACCTACGGCCGGGTCACCGGCGACATCGCCTTCGGAGGAGCCTTCTATTTCTACACCGATGGCCGCCCCTTCGGCCTGACGATCCGCCGGGAGAAGGCTGAGGCCCTGATCCGCTTCGGCGCCGAGGTGAAGGCAGCCGCCAACGCCGCCTTCCCGGTCGTGCACCCGGAAATCCCCGAGCTGAACCATATCTACGGCACGATCATCGATGGCGATCCGCTCGACCCCAAGGCGACGCAGGCGAATTGCTGCATCTTCGCGGACCGGCAGCTGGACCGCTCTCCGACCGGTTCCGGCACGGCCGGGCGGGCCGCGCTGCTCCATGCCAAGGGGTTGCTCAAGCCCGGCCAGATTCTGATCAACGAATCCATCGTCGGCTCGATCATGACGGGGCGGGTCCTGAAGGAGACTAGGCTGGGAGAGATCGACGCCGTCATCCCGGAAGTCTCCGGCAGTGCGCATCTCTGCGGTCAGGCGAGCTGGATCATCGATCGCGACGATCCGCTGCGGCACGGCTTCCTGCTGCGGTAGCGGGCTCGCTGGAGCATTTTCGAGCGAAGTGGACGCCGGTTCGCGTGAAGAAAATGCGATAAAATAAAACGCTAGAGCGGCCCGAGATCGCGAACGATCAGGTTGTAGAGCGCCTGAGCGGCGGGAGTCAGCGTTTCGCCGCGCCGGCGGATCAGCGAGACCGGGCGGTCGACGATCGGGTCGACCAGCGGAATCTGGGCGAGGTCAGGGCGCAGGTTCTCGACGAGGGAAGCGACCAGAATGGCGATCCCCAGTCCTTCCGAGGCCAGCCCGATCGCGCTGGAGAAATACTCGACCACGAACTTGGTCTTCACCTCGATCCCTGAGCGCGACAGCTGCGCTTCCATCAGCAGCCGGTTGCCGCTGCTGCCGCCCAGCGTGATCAGATCCTGGCCGGCGAGATCGGCCCAGGCGATGGTTTCGCGTCCGGCCAGCGGATGATCGTTGCGGCAATAGACGACGAAGGGATCGCGGACCAAAATCTCGTTGTGCAGGTCCTGCTGGTTCGGCGGCTGGACATGCAGGCCGAACTCCGCCTGGCGCCGCCGTACCGCCTCGATGACCAGCGTGCTGGTCCGGTCGAGGATCTCGACGCGGTTGTTCGGGTGCCGCGTGGCATAGCTTCTGAGTATGCGCGGCAGGCGGCCATACATCAGCGACGGCACCGAGGCGATCGTGATGTCGCCGGTCGAGAAGCGCGACATCGTCTTCAGCCGCTCGAACGAGCGGTCGACGGCGTCGAGCATACGCTGGGCTTCCGGCAGGAATTCGCGGCCGATGCTGGTCAGCGCGACGGTCCGTGTCGTGCGGTCGATCAGCTTGAGCCCGACATGGGCCTCGAGCCGCTGGATGCGCCGCGTCAGGCCGGTCTGCGTGACGTGCAGCTTCTCGGCCGCCTTGTTGAAGCTGCCGAGCTCGGCGATCTGGATGAAGGCCTCGATGCCGTCGATCGGATGTTTCATGACAAAAGATCATTGATATATGTCATTATTTCAGCATACGAGCATAGCCACCTTGGTCAATAGTGTTCCCGAAAGGCGCCCAACCGCTGCGAAGCGGGATGCGAGGCAGCCGTGAGGAAACGCAGAGATGACCGATACCAGTGCCCGCACCCGCGGCAGGCGCGTGCTCGTCACGCATGACCGTTTGGCCGAGAACGCCATCCAGCTTCTCAACGCGCATGACGTCGACGTCTTCTTCTCGCCCGCCTATGCGCCGAGCGAGCAGGTGGCCCAGCGTGCAGCCGAATTGCAGGTCGATGCGCTGATCGTCCGCCAGGGCCGTGTCGACGAGGCGATCATTGCAGCCTCGCCGCGCTTGCGCGTCATCGCCAAGCACGGCGTCGGCGTCGACAATATCGACCTGCAGGCGGCCGCTTCGCGCGATATTCCCGTCATCCGCGCGATGGGCTCGAACTCGCGCGCCGTCGCCGAGCACACCATCGCACTGGCCCTGACTCTGCTGAAGGACATCCCGCGCCTCGATACGGCCGTGAAGGCCGGAACCTGGCCGAAGCCGAGCTTCATCGGGCGCGACATCATCGGCACCGTGATCGGGCTCGTCGGCTTCGGCTCGATCGGCCAGCATGTCGCCCGGATGGCGCAGGGCCTCGGCATGACCGTCCTGCTGCACGACCCCCATGCCCGCGCGGCGATCGCGCAGTTCGGGGCGGATTGCGAACGCGATCTCGACAGCCTCGTTGCGGAAGCCGACATCGTCAGCCTGCATTGCCCGCTGACCAACGCCACGCGCGATCTGCTGGACGCGCGCCGCTTCGGCCTGATGAAGCCGACCTCGCTGGTGGTCAACACGGCCCGCGGCGCCCTCATCAATGAGGCGGCGCTTGTCGCCGCGCTGCTGGAAGGCCGGATCGCCGGCGCGGGCCTCGACAGTTTCGCCGTCGAGCCGCCGGCCGCGGACAGCCCGCTCTGGGCGCTGCCCAACCTGATCGCAACCCCGCATATCGCCGGCGTGACCGCGGGATCGGCCAAGACGATGGCCGAGATCGCCGCCCGGCACGTCATCGCCGTGCTCGATGGAGAAGAGCCGGATGCGGCCAGCCTCGCGAGGTTGACCGAACTCGCTGCCTGAAGATCCGGACCAGATACCGGACGACCATAACAAACGGGAGGAAGATCATGAAGATTGTCTACAAGGCGCTCGCCGCGCTCGCTCTGTCGGCGCTCGCGACGACGGCATCGGCACAGCAATATCCGGAGAAGCCGATCCGCCTCGTCATTCCGTTTCCGCCGGGCGGCGGCACCGACGTCGTCGCGCGCGTCATTGCCCAGAAGCTCGGCGAAAGCACGGGCTGGACTATGGTGGCCGAGAATAAGCCGGGCAGCGGTGGCAGCGTCGGCCTGAGCCTCGCCGGCAAGGCTGCGCCGGACGGCTACACCATCGTTCTCGCGCAGAACGCCAATCTCGTGATCAACCCGATCCTCGGCAAGGCCAATTACGACCCGATCAAGGATTTCGCGCCGATCGGCCTCGTCGCCTCGGCGCCGCAGGTGCTGGTCGTCGCCAAGGATTCGCCCTTGAAGACGGTCGAGGATCTCATTGCCGCGGCGAAGGCCAAGGACGGCAAGCTCACCTTCGCCTCGCCCGGCGTCGGGACCAGCTCGCATCTGGCCGGCGAACTCCTGCAGCAGATCGCGGGGGTGAAATTCCGTCACGTCCCCTACAAGGGCGCGGCCCAGGCGCTGCCGGACCTGCTCGGCGGGCGCGTCGAGATCTACATCTCCTCGGTCCCCTCGGCGATGGTGCAGATCAAGGAAGGCGTGCTGCGCCCGATCGCGGTCTTCGCGACCAAGCGCGATGCCGACCTGCCGGATGTCCCGACCTTCGAGGAGAAGGGCCTGAAGAATTCCGAGGCCGTGACCTGGTGGGGTCTGGCGGCGCCGACGGGCGTCCCTGCGCCGATCGTCGCGCGCATCAATACCGAGCTCAACAAGGTGCTGCAGCAGCCCGATACCAAGGCCAAGCTGCGCTCGGCCGGCGCCGAGGCGCTCGGCGGCAGCAGCGAGGAGTTCGGCGCGCTGATCAAGTCCGATGTGCCGAAATGGACCGAGGTCATCAAGGCGGCCGGCGTGAAGGTCGCCGACTGAGCCGATACGCAGGCTGGGGCCGCCACCACAAGGCGGCGGTTTCCCGGCACGTCGTACCATCCATCCCAGAAAGTCTGTGTCCCGGCGGCGCCAAGCCGTGCCGCCCGGCATCCTGCGGATATCGGCCATGAGAACCAGCATCTTCAAGAACCAGGACGCCCTCGCCGGCCTGCTGTTCATGGGACTAGGCGCGCTCGGCTTCGCGATTGCGCTCGGCTACACGTTCGGGACCACGATCGACATGGGGCCGGGCTATTTCCCGCGCGTCCTCAGCCTCGTCCTGATCGGCTTCGGCATTGTCATCTTCGTCAGGGGGCTGCGTCATTGCATGCCCGTCGAGGGCGGATGGGGCTGGCTGCCGCTTGCCCTGTTGAGCGCCTCGCTCCTGCTCTTCGGTTTCCTGCTCGAGCGGGCCGGTCTGGTGCCGGCGCTTGCTGCGCTGTTCTTCGTCTCGGCCCGTGCCGGCCATGAATTCAAGACGCGGGAGGTGCTCGTCCTGACGGCGGTGATGTCGGTCTTCGCCGCCGTCGTCTTCGTCTGGGGGCTGAAGCTGCCCTACGCCCTCTTCGCGTGGAATTTCTGATCATGGAGATCATCGATCACTTCGTGCTCGGCTTCGGCGTCGCCCTGTCGCTGCAGAACCTGGCCTATTGCTTCCTCGGCGTGCTGCTGGGCACCCTGATCGGCGTGCTGCCGGGCGTCGGCCCGCTGGTGACGATCTCGATGCTGCTGCCGATCACCTTCGGCCTGCCACCGGTCTCGGCCGTCATCATGCTCTCCGGCATCTATTACGGCGCGCAATATGGCGGCTCTACCACCGCGATCCTCGTCAATCTGCCGGGCGAGACCTCGTCGGCCGTCACCTGCCTCGACGGCTACCAGATGGCGCGTCGTGGCCGGGCCGGTGCCGCGCTCGCCATCGCCGCGCTCTCCTCCTTCGTCGCCGGCTGCATCGGCACGCTCTTGATCGTCGCGCTCGGTGTGCCGCTCGCCTCCTGGGCCCTGCGCTTCGGCGCCGAGGACTACTTCGCCCTGATGGTGCTCGGCCTCGTCGCGGCCTCGGTGCTGAGCCATGGCGACATGGTCAAGGCGCTCGCCATGGTCGTGGTCGGGCTGCTGATCGGCCTTGTCGGCACCGATGTGAACTCGGGCGTCGAGCGCTACACCTTCGGCCTGCCAGAGCTCGCCGACGGCATCGGCTTCACCGTGCTCGCCGTCGGCATCTTCGCGATTTCCGAGGTCGTCATCAACCTGGAGCAGAAAGAGGCACGCGAGGTCTTCACCAGGAATGTCGGCGGCCTGATGCCGCGCTGGGAGGATCTGAAGGCCTCGTTCCTGCCGACCTTGCGCGGCACTGCGATCGGCTCCTTCTTCGGCATCCTGCCCGGCACCGGCCCGTCGATCTCCTCCTTCTCCGCCTATATGCTCGAGAAGAAGCTCGCCAAGGACCCGTCCCGCTTCGGCCAGGGCGCGATCGAGGGCGTCGCCGCGCCGGAAGCCGCCAACAACGCGGCCGCACAGACCGCCTTCATCCCGACGTTGACGCTCGGCATTCCCGGCAGCGCGACCATGGCGCTGATCCTCGGCGCGCTGATCATGAACGGCGTCCAGCCCGGTCCCACGGTGATGGCGCGCAATCCCGAACTGTTCTGGGGCGTCATCGCCAGTATGTTCATCGGCAACGCCCTGCTCGTCGCGCTGAACCTGCCCTTGGTCGGCCTCTGGGTCCGCCTGCTCAGCATTCCCTATCGCTGGCTGTTCCCGGCGATCGTGATGTTCTGCGCGCTCGGCAATTACAGCCTGAACAACAGCGCGATCGACGTCTATCTCTGCGCGGCGATCGGCGTGCTCGGCTATGTGCTGGCGAAGCTGAAATGCCCTCCCGCGCCGCTGGTGCTGGGCTATGTGCTCGGCCCGATGATGGAAGAGAACATCCGTCGGGCGCTGCTGCTCTCGGAAGGCGATCTCTCGATCTTCGTGAAGAGCCCGATCAGCCTGACCTTCCTCTCGCTCTCGCTGCTGCTGCTCGTCAGCATGGCCCTGCCCGCCATCCGCCGCGGCAAGGCGCGCGTCGATCAGGAAGAGGAAGCCAGCGTGACCTGAGCGCGCCGGCGCAACCGCCCGTTTCGCAGCACCTCATTCTCCCAGCCGCTGCGCTGCCCAGTTCGCCGGACCGGCAAGCTGCAATCACCAAGGACGTCCCATGATCGGATTTCGCATCCTCAAGCGCCGCCGCCAGGTCGAGGCCGAACTCGTCGCGCGCTTCCGTACGGTCCCGGTCGCGAATGTCAGCGATTCGATGTCGCGGATGATGGCCGGTGGCGCCTCGCTGCGTCCGCTCCATCGTGGGGGCGTGATGGCCGGCCCGGCGCTTACCGTGAAGACGCGGCCGGGCGACAACCTGATGATCCACAAGGCGCTCGACCTCGCCGTTCCCGGCGACGTCATCGTCGTCGATGGCGGTGGCGACCTCACCAATGCGCTGATCGGCGAGTTGATGATCGCCCATGCCCGCAAGCGCGGCATCGCCGGGATCGTGCTTCACGGCGCGGTGCGCGACTCCGCCTGGATCCGCGAGAACGACCTGCCGATCTATGCCGCCGGCATCAGCCATCGCGGTCCCTACAAGGACGGCCCCGGTGAGATCAACGTGCCGATCGCGATCGAGGGCATGGTGATCGAGCCCGGCGACCTCGTCATCGGCGACGATGACGGCATCCTCTGCGTGCCCTTCGACCAGGCGGAGACGATCTATGCCGCGGCCCACAAGAAGCACGCGATGGAAGAAAAGAAGATGCAGGCGATCGAGCAGGGCAAGGACGATCGTAGCTGGATCGACGCCACGCTCGCGCGGCTGGGCTGCGCCATCGAGGCCTGATCGCTGCGGAGGTCGGCGAACCCTATCGCTTCAGCGCCGCTCGCAGATCCTTGACCTGTCCCGGTGTCACCGGCGGCGCGGCGTTGCCCCAGCTGTTGCGGACATAGGTCAGCACGTTCGCGACATCGGCATCGCCGAGATTCCAGCCGAAGGACGGCATCGCGGGCGTCGTCGGCCGGGCCGTGGTGGCGACGGCCTGGCTGCCCTGCAGCACGACGCGGATGAGCGAGGTCGGGTCGGTGCTGTTGATCACAGGGGCCTTGGCGAGGGTCGCGAAGAGCGAGGCCTGGCCCGCGCCGGTCGAGTTGTGGCAGGCCGAGCAGCGGTCGAGATAGATCGCCTTGCCGGCGGCCATTGCCGGATCGGTTGCCGCAAGCGGTTGCGGGGCGGGCGTGCCGTCGCTCTTGATGTCCTTGAGATAGGCCGCGACCGCCTGGAGATCGGCATCGGCCCATTTGCTGGTCGACTGGGTGATTGCTTCCGCCATCGGCCCCGAGGCGATGTCGAAGCGGTTCGCGCCGGTCTTCAGATAGGAGACGATGTCGTCAGTCGACCAGCTGCCGAGGCCCTTATGCGGATCGCCGGTCAGGTTGGGGGCGTACCAACTCTGGAGACTGCCGCCCCGCAGGAATTCGCCGGATTTGTCGGCGCCTGTCAGGCTCTTCGGCGTATGGCAGGTGCCGCAATGGCCGGCGCCGTTGACGAGATAGGCGCCGCGGTTCCAGGCTGCCGACTTCTCGGGATCAGGCTGGAACTCCTTCGGCGAGAAGTTGAGCCAGTTCCAGCCGATCATCGAAGCGCGGATGCTGAACGGGAAGGGGAGCTGGTTCGAGACGACGTGGTTCGTCACCGGCTCGACCTTCTGGAAATAGGCCCAGAGATCGGCGATGTCGGCGTCCTTCATCGTCGCGTAGGCGGGATAGGGCATCGCCGGATAAAGCCGCTTGCCGCCCTTGCCGATGCCCGTCTTCAGCGCATTGCGGAAATCGGCATAGCTCCAGCTGCCGATACCGGTCTCGGGATCGGGCGTGATGTTCGGAGGTACCAGTGCGCCGAAGGGGGTTTGCAGCGGCAGGCCGCCGGCGAAGGGCTTGCCGCCCGGTCTGGTGTGGCAGGCGGAGCAATCGGCCAGGACAGCCTGATAGCGGCCGGCCTCGATGCGGTCGAACAGGTCGGAGGCGAAGCCCTTCGCCCCGAAGACGGTGGCGGCCGCGAGGCCGGCGATGAGCGCTGCCTTCTTCATGCTTCCACCAGCTTGCCGGGGGTCTTCAGATAATGATTACGGATGGCATCCGCGGCCCAGTAGGCGAGTGCGCCGACCGGGCCTGTCGGGTTCTTGCCGGCATTCTGCGGGAAGGCGGAGGCGCCGATAACGAAGACGTTCGGCACGTCCCAGGCCTGCAGGTGGCGGTTGACGGCGCTGGTCTTCGGGTCCGTGCCCATGATCGCGCCGCCGGTGTTGTGGGTGCTCTGGTAGGGGACGGAGTTCCAGCCCTTGCGCTGCTTGCCGACCACCGCCTGCTTGCCGCCGAGCGCGTCGGCGATCTCCTTCATGCGGTCGCTGACCCAGTTCGACATGCGGATGTCGTTGTCCGGGAAATCGAAGGTCACACGCAGCAGCGGCCGGCCGAAGCGGTCCTTATAGGTCGGGTCGAGGTCGAGATAGTTGCCGCGTGTCGCGTAGGAGGAGCCCTGCGACGAGAAGATCAGCGTGTTGTTGTAGTACTGCTTCGTCGCCTTCTTCCAGGCGGAGCCCCAGCGCGGCGTGCCGGGCGGCACCGGCCGGTACTGGATCGGACGGCCATTGGTCGGGATGCAGTTGATGCCGGCGCCGCCGACGAAGTCCAGCGGGCCATGGTCGAAGGCATCGCCATTATAATCGTCCAGCGACTGGCCAAGCGCACCGGCCGCGATGAACGGGTTCATGTGCTTGCCTTCGAAGAAGACCTGTGTGCTGGCATTGGTCTGGTAGCAGTAGTTGCGCCCGACCACGCCTTCGCCGCTCGCCGGGTCATAAGGCTTGCCGATGCCGGAGAGCAGCATCAGCCGGACATTGAACAGGCCGTAGGCGTTGAGCAGGACGAGATCGGCCGGCTGCTCGAAGGTTTCGCCGTTGACGTCGATATAGGTGACGCCGGTCGCGGTCTTGCCATCGGCCGCGAGGTTGATCTTCAGCACCTCGCATTCGGTGCGCGCCTCGAAATTCGATTTGCGCATCAGCACCGGCAGCACGGTCGTATGCGCGCTCGACTTCGAATAATTGGCGCAGCCGAAGCGCTCGCAGAAGCCGCAAGCCGTGCACTGGCCCATCGCGATGCCCAGCGGGTTGACATAGGCGCCGGAGAGATTGGCCGAGGGCGTCGGGAAGGGGTGCAGTCCCTTGGAGCGCGCTGCTTCCGCGAACAGGGTCGGCGCATAGGTCATCTGCATCGGCGGCAGCGGATAGTCGCGCTTGCGCGGTCCCTCGAACGGGTTGCCGCCCTGCTGGATCGCGCCGTTGAGGTTCCCGGCCTTGCCGGAGATGCCGCAGAGATATTCGAAACGGTCGAAGGCGCTCTCCATCTCGTCATAGGAGACGCCCCAGTCCTGGATCTGGAGCTCGGAAAGCCGGTCCGCCCCGTAGCGCTCGGTCAGATGGGTCTTCAGCGCGAAATCGCTTGGGAAGAAGCGCCAGGTATGGCCGTTCCAGTGCGTGCCCGCGCCGCCGACCCCGGTTCCGGGCAGGAAGGAGCCGTAGTCCCGCATCGGCAGCGCCGTCTGCGAGACGTCATTGCGCATCGTCATGGCTTCCTGCGCCGGCTGCAGGAACAGATCCTTGCGCACGGCATAGCGGAGCTCATCGGGCGCATAGGCGACGTTGAAATCGGTCGCCGTGTCGCGCCAGGGGCCGCGCTCGATCGCGACGACGTCGAGGCCGGCATCGGTCAGTTCATGGGCCAGGATCGAGCCGGTCCAGCCGAGCCCGACGATGACGACATCCTTGCGGGGGAGTTTTCGGGCCATGTCTCAGTTCCCGCCTGCCTTGTCGCCGGTCTTCCATTCCGGCCGTCCCGCGATCGACAGGGGCGGCAGGGGGAAGGGCTTGTTATGGGCCGTGATGTAGTCGCGGTAATCGTAGCGGGCGCCCGGGAAGCCGATGAATTTCCAGCCGGCCATGTCCTTGTTGCCGCCATAGATCGGGTCGGCGAAGAAGCCTTCCATCGTGTTCTGCAGCACGAGGTTGAAGAAGCCGGCGGCCGGCTTGTAGTCGACCTTGCCGGCTTCGAAATCCTTCAGGGCCTGATCCTGCTCGGCAGCGGCGAGGTCGAAGAAGTTCTTGCCGGAGAACTGCGCCTGTACGTGCTTGTTCAGCGCGGCGAGGCCGTCCCGGTAGCGCGCGACCGGCGTCTCGGCGCCCTGATAGCCTTGCGTCGGCAAACCGGCGGCGAAGGGGCCTTGCATATAGAGCCGGTCCGATGAGCCGTAGCTGCCGGCGAGCTGGCGGTCGATGAAGCTGGCGCAGCCGGCATCCTTGCCGCCGATGCTGAGCTCATCGGCCGGGATCAGCCGGTCGACGATCGCCTCGACGGTGCGGGCTTCATCCGGCGTCAGCACATACCAGCGCCCGCCGGGCAAAGGCTCCGGCGGCAGGGCTGCAAAGGGCTTCCAGGGGAGGGTGCCGGAATGCTCGGTGGCGCGGGCGCCGGGAACCGATGCGATCAGGAAGAGCAGGCCGGTGGAGGAGAGGAAGCGGCGGCGACTGAAAGACGAGGTGGGCGGCATCGGGCAGCCTTTTCGATCGGCGTGAGCCAGGAGGTGCCGGCTCCGCTATCGGCAAGCTCTGCCTCGGATCGGGCGGGATCAATCGGAAAGCCCGCGCAGCCGCCATGCTCTACGAACATGGAACAATTCCAATGTGGTTCTCCGCAGTCGATACGGAGCCGGCAAGCCCTGAGGGGATGCGAGTGCTTGCCCCCTCAGCCGAGAGACGTTCTGCATTGACTTCCGGGCGCTGTTCGCGCCTAATTTCCGAGAGCCGACTACCCCCGATTGGGCGGTTAGCACTCTCAGTTTCCGCGCCGCGCGCGGACGATCGGCTTCAACGTGAAACCGACAGTCGAGGCGTACACGGTTGCCATGCCGTGGTACGAGCGGGAGGATTTCTCCCGGCTCTGGGAACTCGCTCACGACCGCGATCAGATGCCCTCGGATTATGAGACCTGGCATCAAAATGCGGTGGCGGTGATGAATGCCTGGCTCGCACGAGGGCGAGCGCTGGAAATCGTCACGATCAAGCCGGCTGAATTTCTTGCCTGGCTCCAGGAAAGCGGCCTACCGAACACTGCCGAAACGCGCCGGAAGTATGTGGAGCTTCGCGCGGGCACTCACTGCCACGACGTCGCGTAGGACAGGCGAGCCGTTCGCCCCCCCTGGCCCGGCCCGTGCGGCCGCTCTCTCAGGAGCCGCGCGCAGCAAGGTAATGGTCGAGGCTCGCGCGGGTTCCTGACCGCCAGAGACGCTGCAGCGCCAGCGTGAAGCTATCGCGGAAGCGCTGGTTCGTCCCGAGATCGCCGTAGACATCCTGCATCGCAAGCCAGGCTTCGGGCATTTGCCGGGCCTGCCGCGCCTGCGTCGTCAGCCGCGACCAGTTCGGGTCGTTCGGCGCGATCGCTTGGCCGCTTTCGGTTTCGCCATGGCAGTAGCGGCACCATAGCGCGCTGACGAGGGCCAAGCCGTCGATGGAGCGACCGCTCTGCAAGGCATCGCGCAATGTCGGCAGGATGAATTTCGGCTGGCGGTTGGAGCCATCGAGGCAGAGCCGGCGGATGGTGTCGCCGATCTTCGGATTGGCGAAGCGCCGTTCGATCGTGCGCTTGTAATCGGCGAGATCGGTATCCGGCACCGGGGGAACGACGGGGATGACCTCATCGTCCAGAAGTGCCGAGAGAAAGCGGGCGATCTGGGCATCCTGCATCGCCTCATGGACGAAATGGATGTCGAGCAGGCCGGCTGGATAGGCGATCGCCGCATGGCCGCCATTGAGGATGCGGATCTTCATCAGCTCGAAGGGCGCGACATCGGCGACGAACTGGACGCCGACCTCTTCGAGGCGCGGGCGGCCGGCCGGGAAATAATCCTCCAGCACCCATTGCCGGAAGTCCTCGCAGAAGACGGGCCTGGTGTCGTCGAGGCCGAAATCGTCGCGCAGTACCTGGCGCTCGCGGTCCGAGGTCGCGGGCGTGATGCGGTCGACCATGCCGTTCGGAAAGGCGACGCTCTCGCGGATCCACCGCGCCTCAGTGGGATCGATGAGATCGACGAGGCCGGCGACGGCATCCGCGGCGACATGGCCATTGCCCGGCAGGTTGTCGCAGGGCATCACGGTGAAGGGCGGCAGGCCGGCGGCGCGGCGCCTCAGCAACCCGGCGGCGATCAGGCCAAAAGCGGTCTTCGGGTGTGCGAGGCGATCGGCTGCATCGGCGAGGATATCGGGATGGCCGGGATCGAAGGCCTGCGTCGCCGGATCAATGTAATAGCCGCCTTCCGTGACGGTCAGCGAGACGATCCGCGTGCGGGGATCGACAAGTTTTTCGAGAACCGCCCCGCTGTCGCCCGGCGCGACGAAATCGATCATCGCGCCCGTGACGCGCGCCTGCGAGCGTTCCGCCTCCTGCGTCACCACCGTGGTCAGGAAATCCTGCGCGGCGAGATCGCGGCCCATCTCGGCGTCGTTCTCACGCACGCCGGTGCCGACGATGGCCCAGTCGCGATCCAGCCCGCGCTCGAACAATTCGTCGAGATAGGCGGCCTGATGGGCGCGATGGAAGTTGCCGACGCCGATATGGACGATGCCGGGGCTCAGCTCGTCCCGCCGGTAGCCGGGGATGCCGACTGACGGCCCGAGCTGTCCAAGCGTGGCGCGGGACAGGCGCACTGCCATGACTCAGGCCTGCCTTGTCTTGCGCAGCATCAAGGCGAGGTCCGGGCGGTCGCTGGTGATCTGCGAGATCGGCTGGCCCAGCCAGAAATCGAGCTCGCGCACGGTATTGGGAACCCAGGCGCCGAGCTTGTCGCGCCCGACGATGCCGACAGCGCGATCGACGGTCAGCCGCAGCAGCGACTGCTCGACGGCGATGACGCAGCCGAGATCGACGAAGCGCTGCAAGGTTCGGTCGACGCCGCCGAAGGCCTCGCAGGAGCGGCGGTCGACCGAGGCGAGCCGGCGCATATGCGGGGCCTTGGCCCGGATCTCCTCGATCACCTCCGGCACAAAGCAGGTCAGCACGACGCGGGAGGCCATCTTGCGGGCTTCGACCAGCGCGATCACCTTGTCGAGCAGGCCGGGATAGGGATTGCCGAAGGCATCCATCTTCATCTCGATCTCGAGCTCGATCCCGGTCGGGCCGAAGACATCGAGCACCTCCGGCAAGGTCGGAATCGTCTCGCCGAGCGTGTCGTCGAGCTTCACTTTGGCGAGCGCCTCGCGCGACAGATGCGCGACCGGCCCCTTGTGGTCGGTGGTGCGGTCGAGCAGCGGGTCGTGGATCACCATGATCTCGCCGTCGCTGGACAGGTGCACGTCGAGCTCGACGGCGTCGACGCCGAGGCCGCAGACGTTGCGGAAGCCGCTCAGGCTGTTCTCCGCCCAGATATTGCGCGCGCCGCGATGACCGATGATCCGCATGTCGATGAGCCCTGTTGCCTGTTGGCGGGTTATTCGCCGGCTATTTGCCGCTGTCCACCAGCCCCTTCACGAACCAGCGCTGGAGGACGAGGATGACGAGGGTCGGCGGCAGCATCGTCAGGAAGGCCGCGTTCATCAGGAGATGCCAGGTCGGCAGGGAGTCGCTCTGCGGCATCAGTTTCTTCAGGCCGATCACGGCATTGGCCATGGCGGGCTCGGTGGTCAGCAGGAGCGGCCAGAGATACTGGTTCCAGCCCATCAGGAAGAGGATGATCGCCAGCGCCACAATGTTCGAGCGCGAGAGCGGCAGCAGGATCAGCCGGAAGAACTGCCAGGGCGTGGCGCCGTCGATGCGGGCGGCCTCGCAGAGCTCGTCGGGGATGGTGAGGAAGAACTGGCGGAACAGGAAGGTCGCGGTCGCCGAGGCGATCAGCGGCAGGATCAGGCCCGAATAGGTGTTGACCAGGTTCCAGTCGAGACCGACCAGCGCCTGGATGCCGAGCCAGGAGCCGAGGATGTTGAGCGGCAGCGCGACATTCGCCGCCGACTCGTAGGTCGGCACGATGCGCACCTCGATCGGCAGCATCAGCGACATGAAGATCAGCCAGAAGGCCGTCATCCGGAAAGGGAAGCGGAAATAGGTGACGGCGAAGGCCGCGATCACCGAGACCGCGAGCTTCCCGATGGTGATGCCCGAGGCGATGATGAAGGAGTTGAGCAGGAGCCGGCCGAAATTGGCGCTGCTGAGAACGGTCTGCATATTCGCCAGGAACTGGTCGCCGGGCAGCCAGGACATCGGCACCTGCATGATCTCGGCCTGTGAGAGCGAGCCGGTGACGAAGACGAAATAGATCGGCAGGCAGACGAGCGCCGCGCCCACCAGCAGGATGAGGTGACAGACGGCGTCGATGACAGGAGTGCGTTCGTTCATCGCTCTAGACGCTGTAGTTCACGCGGCGCTCCACGAAGCGGAACTGCGCGAAGGTCAGGAACAGTGCGAGCGCCATCAGCACCACGGATTGCGCCGCCGATGAGCCGAGGTCGAGCGTGACGAAGCCATCCTGGTAGACCTTGTAGACGAGGATCGAAGTGGCGCCGGCGGGGCCGCCCCGCGTGGTCGCATCGATGATGGCGAAGGTCTCGAACAGCCCGTAGACGAAGTTGATCACGATCAGGAAGAACAGTGTCGGCGTGATCATCGGCAGCGAGATGCGCAGGAAGCGCTGGACCGGCCCGGCGCCGTCGAGATAGGCGGATTCGAGGATCGACTGCGGCACCGACATCAGCGCGGCGACGAGGAAGATGTAGTTGTAGCAGATGTGCTTCCACGAGGCCGCCATCACGACCAGCGCGAGCGCGTGCCAGGAATTGCGGTTCGGGTCCCAGTCCAGCCCCAGCCCCTGCAGCATCTGCGCGACAGGGCCGACGCGGGGATTGAACAGGAAGGCGAGCATGATGCCGGCGATCGCGGGCGCGATGGCATAGGGCAGCAGCAGCACGGTGCGATAGGCGCCGCGCCCGCGCAGGATGTGGTTCGAGGCGAAGGCGAGCAGCAGCGCGACCGACAGCGTCAGCACGTTCTGCGCGAGGGTGAAGATCAGCGTCACCTGCGCCGAGGACCAGTAGACGCCGCTGCGAAACAGCCGCTCGAAATTCTGGAAGCCGACCCATTGCGTGGTGGCGCCGAACGGGTCCGTGAGCTGGAAAGCCTGGATCAGCGCCCTGATCGAGGGGATGAAGAAGAACAGCAGCAGGATGAAGAGCTGCGGCGCGAGCAGCCAGAAGGGCAGGCGCCATTCCCTGAAATGGGCGCGCTTCAGCCCGCTTTCGGCCTGACCATCGCCGGCTCCCTTCAGGAGCAGGCGCCGGAACGGCCAGCGGAGACGAGAGTCTCCGCCAGCCGTTCCGGGAAGGGTAGCCGTATTATTTCTTGTCGGCATTGAGCTGCTCGTAGCGGCGCAGCACCTCGTTGCCGCGCGAGACCGCATCGTCGAGCGCCTGCTGCACCGGCTTCTTGCCGAGGAAGGCGGCCGAGACCTCCTCCATGATCCCGACATTGATCTGGTTGCTGTTGCCGATGCGGAAGCCGAGCGAATTGTCGCTGGGCGTGCCGCGCATCAACTGCACCACGGCGATCTCGCGGGTCGGGTTCTTCTGGTAGTAGCCCTGCGCCTTGGCCGCTTCATAGGCCGCGGTGGTGACCGGGACATAGCCCGTCGCCTGATGCCACCAGACCTGCGTGTCGGTCTTGGCGAGGAAGTCGTAGAAGGCGGCGACCGCCTTGTACTTCTCCGGCGTATGGCCCTTCAGGGTCCAGAGCGCGGCGCCGCCGATGACGCTGTTCCGGGGGGTGACGCCCTGTTCATAAGGCAATTCGGCGGCGCTCCAGTCGAATTTCGCGGCGGCGACGACGGCGGCATGCGAGGCGGTCGAGGCGATGATCGTCGAGCATTCGCCGGAGGTGAAGAGCTGGATCGGGATGATGCCCTGGCCGGCGAGCTGCATTACGTTGGACGAGACCAGCCGTTTCATGCGCTCGACCTGGCCGACGAGCTTGCCCTTGTTGAAGACGAAGCTGGTGTCGAGGCCGTCCATGCCGTTGCGCTTGGTCGCATACGGGATGTCGTTCACCGCGCTGTAGTTCTCGAGGAAGCTCCACTCGTAGTCGCCCGGCAGCACCATCGCGCATTTCGAAACGCCCTTGGCCTTGATCGCGTCGAGCTGCGGCTCGAGCTCCTGCCAGGTCGCGCCGGGCTTGTCGAAGCCGGCGGCTTTGAAGTGGTCGCGGTTGTAGAACAGGATCGGCGTCGAGGAGTTGAACGGCATCGCCTGCAGCTTGCCGCCGATCGTGTAGTAGCTGACCACCGGAGCGATGAATTTGGAGGCGTCGACCGGGCGTCCCTGCTGTTCCATCAGCTCGGCGGTCGGGACGATGGCGCCGGAATTGACCATCGTCAGGAAGGAACGCTCGTTCGACTGCACGATCTCGGGCTGGCGCTTGGCGCGATAGGCCGCGATCGTGCCGTTCAGGACCTCGTCGTAATTGCCCTTGGCGATCGCCTTGACGACGTAATCCTTCTGCGAGTCGTTGAACTTCTTGACGAGATCGTCGACGCGCTCGCCGAGCGCGCCGCTCATCGCGTGCCAGAACTCGATTTCCGTCGCCGCCTGCGCGGAGCTGAGCCCCGCCAGCAGCAGAGCGCCCGCGCCCGCCAAGGCACCATAGAAAGGTCGCATGTCAAAGCCTCCCTCATCCGTTTTCTGCGAGCATATGCTCTTTGTTGAAGCATATGCTCGCACACTGGCTTGTTATGTCAACCGTTGGTGACGAGCGGATGACAGCCGTGCGCGATCGCTCGCGGGCGAGCGGGTGGAGGTGCGGGTTGATGGGCGGAGTCAGTCCGCGAGGAGCGCGCGGGCGGTGGCCTCGTCGGTGACGAGGCCGTTGACGATCTTGCCGGCCAGTGCGGCGCGCAATGGCGCGACCTTGGCGGGGCCCTGGCCGATGCAGATGCGCAGGCGGGTGCTGCCAGGCTCGGGCGGCACGCTGGTGACGCGCAGATTGGTGCCGCGCTCGAGGAAGCGGCCTTCGGCGTCGAAGACCCAGCCTGTGACCTCGCCGACCGCGCCGTGGCGGACCATGTCGAGCAATTCGCTGCGTGTCATGAAGCCGTCCCGGTACAGGACGGCGTCCTCGCCGATCTGGCTGATGCCCATCATCCAGAGATCAGCTTCGCCGGCGATGGCGCGGATGCGCCGGATCGACTCGATCTCGATGAGCTGGGCGCGCTCCTCGGGGCTCGAGACGTAGAGCGGCAGCGGCATCGGGAAATGTTGCGCCTTGGTGATTTCGGCGAGCTTCACCAGCGTGTCAAAAGGGCTGGCCGAGCCGTCGGGGGAGATAGTGCCGACCAGCGAAACCAGCCGGTGCAGCGGGCAGGACATCGGCGGCACGCGCTCGATGCTGGCGCGCATCGAGCGGCCGGTGCCGAGCGCCATGACCAGCGATTTGCGCGAGCGCAGCCAGCGCTCGATCAGCACGCCGCCGAGCGCGGCGATGCCGGCTGCGCCGGTTTCCGCCGAGCCGTCCGAAGGGGCGACATCGCAATGCAGCAGCTCGAAACGGTCGCGCAGCCGGGCGGCGAGGTCCATGCAGGTGCTGATCGGGTGGTTCATCCGGAAGCTGATCAGCCCCTCGCTGCGACAGAGCGAGACAAGGCGCTGCGCCGCCGGGCGCGAGATGTTCAGGATCTGCGCGATATCGTCCTGGGTGCGGCCGGCGATATAATAGAGCCAGCCGGCGCGGGCGGCGTCTTCGAGGCGGGTGCTGTCGTTGTCGGCCATCGGACCCGTCAGGTGGCGGCCGGCGCGAGCGCGAGCTCCCGCCAGGATTCGAAGAGGCGGTCGGCCCCGGCGGCGAGAAGCGCCTGCCGCTGATCCAGTACGGCAAAATGGCTGCCGGCAGCGAGGCCATAGGCCGTCATGCCCGCGGCCTTCGCCGCCATGACGCCGCTGACGCTGTCCTCGACCACCAGGCAGCGTTCGGGTGCGACGCCGCGCTCGCCCGCAGCCAACAGGAAGAGGTCGGGCGCCGGCTTGCCGCGCTTGACGCGCGTCGTGCTGAAGATCCGGCCTTCGAAGAGGTCCCAGAGACCGGTCTGGCGCAGGCAGATCTCAATACGCTCCTCATCGCTCGACGAGGCGACGCAATAGTCGCTGCCGAACGTCTTGACGGCCTCGCGAACGCCCTCGACCGGCTGGAGGTCGTTCCTGAAGGCGGTGAAGAGCTGTGCCCGCCAATCCCGCGTGAAATCAGCCGAGGCCGGGCGGCCGGTCATTCTCTCGTAATCCTCGACGACTGCGCTGGCCGGCCGCCCGAGATAGCGGCGCATGACCATCTCCAGATCATAGCCGGGATCGAAAGGCGAGAGAATATCGACCAGCGTCCGGCAGCTGATGGTTTCGCTGTCGACGAGCACGCCGTCGCAATCGAGGATGACGAGGTCGAAAGGGGAGGGCGGCTGAGGCATCGGGCAACAATCGATTTGAACGGATGCTCACATGAAGAGCATTCGCCCGATTGTCTGTCAAACCCGTTTCCGATCAGCGCAACGTGCGACTGACCTCCGCAGCACGACGCCAAGCCGCGTAGCGCTCCGCATAGGCCGCTGCCCTGGCTGGGTGCGGCATGAAGGTATCGGCTTCGCCTGATGGCGGCGTGCAGACCGCCTCGGGCTGCTCGCCGGTGCAGGCCAGACGGGCGAGGCGCGCGGCCCCGAAGGCGGCGCCGGCCTCGGCCTGGCGATAGCGCTTGAGTGGCAGGTTCAGCGTGTCGGCGAGGATCGACAGCCACAGATCCGAGCGCGCGCCGCCGCCGATCGCCAGGGCCTCCTCGATCGGCGAAGTCCCGGCCTCCAAGGCCTCCTGGCCATCCTTGAAGGCGAAGGCGACGCCTTCCAGCACCGCCTGGGTCATGGTCCGCCGATTGACCTCGTGGCCAAGGCCGGCGAAGATGCCGCGCATCTGCGGATCGTTATGAGGCGTGCGCTCGCCCGACAGGTAGGGCGTGAAGAGCACCGGCGAGGGCTGCTCGGCCTGCGGGCCGAGTTCGTTCAGCAGTGCAGCCTCCGAGTGCCCGCAGACCGAAGCCCACCAGCTCAGGCTGGCGGCGGCCGAGAGATGGACCGACATCTGGTGCCAGCGATCCGGCAAGGCGTGGCAGAAGGCATGGACGGCGCTGCCCGCGCGCGGCTCGAAGCCGGCGGTTGTGCGCCAGAACACCCCGGAGGTACCCAGCGACAGGAAGCTTGATCCCGTTGCCACGGCGCCCAGCCCGATCGCCCCGGCGGCATTGTCGCCAGCGCCGCCAGCGAAGAGCGGCGGACCGTCGAAGCCGAGCTCGCGGCTGAGTTCGGCGCGCATGCGGCCGGCCGGTTGCGAGCCTTCGACGAGGGCGGGCATGTGGCTGCGGTCGAGCCCGGTCGCGGCCAGCATCCGGTCCGACCAGCCGCGGCGGTCGGTATCGAGCCACAGCGTCCCGGAGGCGTCGGACATTTCCTCGATCGCCTCGCCGGTCAGGACGAGCCGCAGGTAGGCCTTCGGCAGCAGGATCTTGCGGGTGTGCCGGAAGATGTCGGGCTCGTGCCGGCGCACCCAGAGCAGTTTTGGCGCGGTGAAGCCGGGCATGGCGATGTTGCCGGTGATCGCCCGGGACTCGGGCTCGATCGCCTCGATCTCCGCACATTCGGCTTCGGCACGGCCGTCATTCCAGAGGATGCAGGGGCGCAGCGGTTCATCGCGCTCGCCCAGCAGCACCGCGCCATGCATCTGCCCGGAGAGGCCGATGCCGGCGCAGCGACGGAAGGCATCGGGCGTGGCATCCCTCAGGCTGCGCAGGACGTCCAGCGTGGCGGCGACCCAGTCGGAGGGCGTCTGCTCCGACCAGAGCGGCGCGGGGCGGCTGACGACAAGCTCCCGCGCAGCCGTGGCGAGCACGCTCTGCCGGTCATCGACCAGAACGGCCTTGACCGAGGACGTCCCGAGATCGATGCCGATGAAGCTCACATCGGGGCCTTGTAGTGAGGGTTCAGCGACGATCTTCGGGCAAGCCGCCCGGATAGATCATGCTCTTGACCATACCAGCTTCATTGGCGGCGTGGCGCTGGAAGGCGGCCGGCCCCTCGGCAAGCGGGAAGCGGTGGCTGACCACGGCCTCGACATCGACCTTGCCCAGCGCCACTAGCTCGATCGCGCGCGGGTAGACATGGCCCATCCGGCGCGAGAACTTGATGTTCAGCCCGCGCCTGCGGGCTTCGGCGGCCGGGATCACGTAGCTGTCGCCATCGGGAATGCCGACCAGCACGACGCGGCCGCCGATGCGGGCGGCGCGGATCGCGTCGCGGAAGCCTTCTGGGGCGTTGGTCGCCTCGATCACCAGCGGCAGGCCCTCGCCCTTCGTCCATTCGGCTATGTCGGCGACACCGGCGCCGGCCTTGCTCGCGCCAAGCTTGAGCGCCAGCTCGCGGCGATGCGGCTGCGGATCACAGGCGAGGATTTCGCCGACGCCGGCAGTCCGCAGCACCTGCAGGATCAGCAACCCGATCGGGCCGCAGCCGATCAGCGCCACGCGTTCGAGCAGGCGCGGCCTGGCGAGGTCGACCGCATGGATCGCGACGCCGAGCGGTTCGAGCATGACGGCATCGCTCGGCGAGAAAGTCTCAGGTACCGCGACGATCTGCGATGTCGGCACCCAGATCCGCTCGGTCATCGCCCCGTCATGCGGGGGGGCGCCGATGAAGACGACCTCGGGGCAGAGATTGGGATGACCGCTTCGGCAATGCTCGCACTGCCCGCAGGCCTGGTTGGGATCGACGGCGACGAGGGCGCCTCGCGTCAGGCCGAGCTCCGGCAGATCCTCGGTCAGCCAGCCGCTGAACTCGTGGCCGGGGACGAAGGGCGTCGCGATCACGGCCGAGCCGATGCCGCCATCCTTGTAGTAATGCAGGTCGCTGCCGCACAGGCCGACCGCGGCGACATCGAGCAGGGTCTCGCCCGGAACCCCTTCGCGGAGATTGAACGGGGCGACGCGCGCATCGCCAGCGGCGTGGAGGAAGACGGCATGGGACATGGAGGTCGGCGCTCGTTTCGCTGAAGGCCTTCGACAAATGTATTTTGTGATTTACATTGGTTTGCGTCAAGCGCGAAACCGCATGGGCTCTGCGCGTTGTGGGAGAGCCCGAAAGCGATGTAAGCCAGCTTGAGCCCTCGCCGAATGCCGCCGCGCCTGCCGCGAGCGGAGCCCACCGCATCAGGATACCGCCCATGCCGGAGGAACCGCAGACGCAAGTTCGAGCCGCCTGGCTCTATTACATGGAAGGTTTGACCCAGGCGGAGATCGCGGAACGGCTGAAAATGACGCGACTGCGCGTCAACCGGCTCCTGGTCGAGGCGCGCAGCAGCGGGCTGGTCAATATCACCATCAATTCCAGGCTGGAAAGCTGCGTCCGGCTCGAACGTGCGCTGATGGCGCAATTCGGCCTGAAGGACGCGATCGTGGTGCCGAGCCCCGCCGATCCCGGCCAGATCGCGGCCCAGATCGGCAAGGCTGCCGGCGAGTTCGTCTCGCGGGTCATCGAGGAGAAGCCCACCGGCGTTTTCGGCGTCGGTTGGGGCGGCACGCTGAGAGAGACCATCCGCCATATCCGCGCGGGGCAGTACCGTGATCTCGCGGTGACCTCGATGATGGGCGGGCTGACCTATGGCATCGAGATCAACACCTTCGAGATCGCCAGCCGTTTCGCCCGGCTCTGGCAGGCCGAGTGCCATTATCTGGCGGCGCCGAT
The DNA here is from genome assembly GCF_006714945.1 of Allobosea sp. AK1. NCBI lineage: Bacteria > Pseudomonadati > Pseudomonadota > Alphaproteobacteria > Hyphomicrobiales > Alloboseaceae > Allobosea > Allobosea sp. AK1. The sequence continues at coordinate 1,616,640 of NZ_VFMG01000001.1, read as the reverse complement.
CTATGCCGGCACGCCGCAATCGCGCGACACGATCCTGGCTCAGGACGTGTTCGAGGCGGCCTTTGCCCGGATCAGGGCGACCGATGTCGCGATCCTCAGCGCGGGCGACCTGAGCGAGCGCTCGCTACTGGTGCGCTATGGGCTGCCGGGCGATGTCGGCGCCGCGGAGCTGGCGGAAGCCGGTGCGGTCGGCGACATGCTCGGCCAGTTCATCGATCGCAGCGGTCAGGCCATCGATCATCCGCTCAATCGCCGCGCCATCGCGCTGCCGCTCGACGCCCTGCGCCGGATACCGACCGTGATCCTCGCCTCCGGCGGGACCAACAAGGCAGAGGTCATCGCGGCCACGCTGCGGGGCAAGCTCGCCTCGGTGCTGATCACGGACGAAGACGCGGCGGCGGCCGTGCTGGAGCACGCGGCGTCCGCCTGAGGGGCGCGCCTCAGGCGCTGCGGATCGCCTGCAGCAATTCGTCGTGGATCAGGCCGTTGGTGACGACCTTCTCCAGGTCCTCGTCAAGCGAATCCCGGCCGTCGACCGTCGTCACCTTGCCGCCGGCCGCCCGCACCAATGGCATCGCCGCGGCATGCGAGACGATGTCGGCCTTGAGACCGATGAAGGCGTCGAGCCGCCCGGCTGCCACCAGCGACATCTCCAGCCCGCCGGAGACGATGACGCGCACGCCCCGGCACAGGCCGGCAAGGCGGCGGATGACATCGCTCGTCCGGTTCGCGGCCTCGGTGCTGTAATGCGAGGTCAGGCAGATGGAGACGACGGCGTCGCTCAGGCGCTTCGTGGCGGAGACGCGGGCCGGTTGGCCATCGACCTCGGCGATGCCGCCCTCGACGAAGCGTGCGGAAAGCCCGGCGAGCGGCGCATGGGTCAGGCCGAGCACGGTGCGGCCCTGCTCCTGATAGGCCATGGTGACGGAGAACCAGGGCAGGCCGGACGCGTAGTTCACCGTGCCGTCGAGCGGATCGATGATCCAGCGTGGCGCCTGTTCCGAGCCGGAAAAGCCGGCCTCCTCCGAGAGGATCGCGGCCTCCGGCGTCAGGGCGCGCAGGCCGTCGATGACGAGGCGCTCGGAGGCGAGATCGGCCGCCGTGACCACGTCGTTCAGTTCCTTGCGGGTGACGCCGAGCTCGGCGCCCTGCATCTGCACGAGCACCTCGCCGGCCCGGCGAGCGAGGGCATCGGCCTGGTCGAGCAGGGCAAGAAGGCGTGGTTCGGTCATCGGGCAGGCACCGTTTGCGGCTTTCCGGGATAGGCGGGATCGAGCACGAAATCCCGGCGCGGTCCATAGTCGCCGATCGGCTGGAGATGGCTGACGAGGCCGAGGCCGGGCTTCCAGACATGGAGCGCCAGCGCTGGGGGTTCCATCACGAATTTGTTCTCGGTGCCGGGCCTCAGGTCGAGCGCGACCTGGTGCGCGGTGCCCGGCACGACATAGCCGATCGTGCCGGCGAAGCGGAGCTGGATCGGCCGGTGGTAATGGCCGCAGAGCACGCGCTCGATCTCGGGATGATCAGCAATCAGGCCGGCGAAGCCCGGCGAGACCTTGCAGGGCATGATATCCATGCCGTCGACGCCGACGGGGAAGGGCGGATGGTGCATGAAGATCACCGTCGGCTTGCCCTGTCCTTCCGCGAGCCGCTCGGTCAGCCACGCCTCGCGGGCGGCACAGATCTCGCCGCCATCCTCGCCCGCGACGACGGTGTCGAGTCCGATCAGCCGGACCGGGAAATCGTCGATCACATAATGCAGGAAGCCGGTTTGCGGCAGGTAAGGGTGATCGGAGCGCAGCCCACTCGCAAAGGCTTCGCGGCGGTCGTGATTGCCGGGGATGACATAGACCGGCATCGGCAGGCGCTGCAGCGCCCCGCGGACGATGCCGTATTCCTCCGGCAGGCCGCAATCGGAGAGGTCTCCGGTGACCAGCACGCAATCGGGCTGCGGCTCCAGCTTCAGGATCTCGTCGACGGCCCGTTCGATCGCCGGGTTGGTCTCGACGATGCCATAGGCCGGGTTGCCATGGGGGCGAGCATGGAAGTCGCTGAGTTGGGCGATGATCATCGGGGGCGTCCGGTGGCAGGGAAAACGGAAGCCGCCCGGTCATCGAAGGACCGGGCGGCGAGGGGCGTGCGCCAAAACGCCGCCAGTTACTTCATCAGGGCTTCGGTCTCGGAGACGATGCGCTCGATGCCGGCCTTGGGCTGGATCTCGCCGCGCATCACGCCGGCGACGACCTCGCGCTGCTGGCGCCAGATGCGCACCGAATTGCCGCCCGGATAGCCTTCCCACGGCGCGGCGCGGGAAACCTGGCCGTTGATGGTCCGGAAGTTGGCATTCGCCTTGTAGAACGGGCCGAGGAAGGCGTCCTCGCCGGCGCGCAGATTGGTCGGCATGTAGCCGGCGGTCTCGACGACGATCTTCTGGGCTTCGGGGCCCGTGACGAACTTGATGAACTCCCAGGCAGCCTTCTGCTTGGCCGGGTCCTTGGCCGTGATCAGGGCGGCATTGCCGCCGGTCGGCAGCTTGCCCTTGGCCTTGTCATCGACCGGGAACAGCGCCGTCTTCAGCGTGAATCGGTCGCCGATCAGGTCGGTGACCTGGCGCAGGCGGGCGGGCGTGTCGAAGAAGATGCCGATCTTGCCGGCGATGAACTGCTGGCGCGACTGGTCCCAGTCGATCAGCGGCATGCCGCCATCGGTGACGAAGCTGCGCAGCAGCGACAGCGTCTTCTCGCCGACCGCGCCGCCGAAGGCGACCTTCTTGCCGTCGGCCGACAGCATGGAATGGCCGGCCTGTAGGATCACGCCGCGCCAGAGCCAGTCATCCGGCCAGTCATGGATGTTGTAGGCCATGCCGGCGGTGTCGCCGCTATGGATCTTCTTGGCGAGCGCGACGGTGTCGGCCCAGTTGTCCGGCATCTTCTCGGGATCGCCGCCGGCCTTCTTCACCAGCTCTGCATTGAAATACATCAGCGGCGTCGAGGCGTTGAAGGCGAGGCCGACCTGCTTGCCGCCGACCTGGGCGAGCGAGAGCAGCGCATCGGAGTAATTGGCCTTGCGCCAGGCTTCCGGCTCGGCCTTGAGCAGGGGGCCGAGATCGACGACCTGCTTGCGCTTGTCGAGGCTCTCGACCAGCTCGGTCAGCAGATGGAAGCCGGAATAGTAGACATCCGGGAGCTGGTTGGTCACCGAAGACCGCAGCATCGCCTGATGGCCTTCGTCATAGCTCGCGGCCGGCGCCCGGAAATTGATCTTGATGTCCGGGTGCTTCTTCATGAATTCCGCGGCAATCGGCTCGTGGAACTTGGCGAAGGCCGGGAAGGCGTAGAGCACGTCGAGCGTGACCTGTGCCTTCGCGGCCGTCGAGGCGGCGAGGGTCAATGCCGCCGCGGCAAGGATTTTGCCGAGAGGTTTCATGCGTGATCTCCTTGGCATGGACAGCGGGGCTGTCGGGTTGCAGTTGCTTCAGGCCTGAACTCTTGGCGGGGTGGGCGGCGCTGCGGCCGGCTACTTCACCCCGGTCATGGTGATGCCGTCGATGAACCGGCGACGGGCAATGAGGAAGGCGATGACGAGCGGCGCGGTCAGAATCGTCGCCGCTGCTGTCAGCGCGCCATAGTTCGATCCGGTCTCGGCATCGGCGAAGAACATCATCCCGAGCGGCGGCGGCGCGAGCTTGGCGTCGGAGATCACGATCAATGGCCAGTAGAGGTCGTTCCAGTGCGCTACGGCCGAGAACACCGAGAAGGCGGCGATGGCCGGCCAGGCGCTCGGCGTGACGATGCGCCAGACGATCTCGAACTCGCTCATGCCGTCGAGCCGGGCGGCGTTGATGATGTCGTCGGGAAAGCTGCGGAAGAACTGGCGGAACAGGAAGATGGCGAAGACCGAGAGGAAGAACGGCACCATCATCGAGAAATAGGTGTTGAGCAGCCCGAGCTGGGCGAGCGCGATATAGAGCGGCATCGCCGGCACCTGCACGGGGATACAGAGGCCGAGCAGGACCAGCACGAAGAGCGCGTTGCGGCCGGGGAAGTCGAGCTTCGCCAGCGCATAGGCGCAAGGGATGGCGACGAGGAGCTGCACGATCAGGATGCCGCCGCAGAGGATGACGCCGTTCAGCGCGAAGCGCAGCAGCGGCGCCTTCTCCATGGCGAAGCCGTAATTCTGCAGGCCGTAGAACTGCTTTGGCCAGAGCGAGATCTCGGCGCTGAAGATTTCGGCCGGCGGCTTGATCGAGGTCACCAGCATCCAGACGAAGGGCGCCAGCATGAAGATCGCGCCGGCGATCAGAACGCCATGGATCAGCACCAGCGAGAGGAAGCGGCGCAGCACCGAATGGACGGGCGTGACCGAAGCAGTGGGGAGCGCGAGATCGGTCATCAGTAGTGCACCTTCTTGTCGAGGGCGAAGGTCTGCACGGCTGAGAAGACGAGGATGAAGGCGAGGAAGATGAAGGTCAGCGCCGCGGCATAGCCGGTGTGGAAATACTGAAAGCCTTCGAGATAGATGTTGTAGAGCAGCACCTCGGTGGAGCCGACCGGGCCACCGCGCGTCATCACCGCCACCGTGTCGAAGATCTTGAAGGCGGTGATCATCGTGGTGACCAGGACAAACATCGTCGTCGGCCCGAGCAGCGGCCAGGTGATGGTCAGAAAGCGGTCGATCCCGCTGGCGCAGCCGTCGATATCGGCGGCTTCGTAGAGATCGCGCGGGATCGCGGTCAGCCCGGCCAGGAACAGGATCATGTTGAAGCCGATGAGCTGCCAGATGCCGATCACCGCGAGCGTCGCCAGTGCCGTCGAGGGCTCGCTGAGGAAGGCGATCGGGCCGATGCCGAGCCATTTCAGCAGGCCGTTGACCGGCCCGAGCGAGGGATGGAGCAGGAATTGCCAGACCGTCGCCATCGCGATCAGCGTCGAGGTCACCGGCAGGAAATAGACCACCTCGTAGAAGGAGCGCGTGCGCTTGCGCCGATGCACCAGCACGGCGATCAGGAGCGCGCCGAAGACGCCGCCGGGCACGACGATGGCGACATAGAGCAATGTGTTGACGAGGGAGCGCCGGATGATCGGGTCGGCCAGCGCTTTCTGGAAATTCGTCAGCCCGACCCAGTCCATGTCGACGCCGCCGAACTCGTAATTGGTCAGGCTGAGCCAGAGCAACACGGCGAGCGGGATCAGGATCGTCAGCAGCAGCAGGATGAAGGCCGGCAGGGCGAAGCCGAGCCCGGTGACGCGCTCGATCCAGAGCCTGCGGCGCGCGGCGGGGGCAAAATCGGCTTGGGATGCGAGGGCGAGGGTCATGCGCCCGCCCTCAATGGCACCACGGAGCCGGTCGCCGTGCCCGGGCCGCGCGGCTCGAGGCGCTCGCCATCGGCGGCGAAGATATGGGCGGCGGCCTCGTCGAAGCCGAGTGTGACCTCGGCGGCCTCGTTCACGCCGGCGGCTGCGGCCGGCGTCGCACGCATGGTCACGCCGGTGGCATCGCGGCCGGCCAGGTCGAAATGCAGGATATATTCGGAGCCGAGATTCTCCTTGCGTCGCAGGCGGGCGGAGAACCAGGCGCGCCCGCTGCCGCCGGGCTCGCCCTGGACCAGCGAGAGGGCCTCGGAGCGGATGCCGAGCGTAACGGCCTGTCCCGACGCGAGCGGAACGGCGAGCGCCAGCGGCCGGCCGAAGAGTTCGAGGCGCCCGCCATTCGTGACCGTCGCGGGCAGCAGGTTGATCGCCGGGCTGCCGATGAACTGCGCGACCTTGAGCGAGGCCGGCTTCTCGTAGAGCTGGGAGGGCGTGCCGAGCTGCAGCACGGAGCCGGAATCCATCATCGCGACGCGGTCCGACATCGTCATCGCCTCGACCTGGTCGTGCGTCACATAGATGAAGGTCGCGCCGAGGCGCTTGTGCAATTCGGCCAGTTCCGTGCGCATATGGACACGCAATTTGGCGTCGAGATTGGACAGCGGCTCGTCCATCAGGAAGACGTCGGGATTGCGCACCATGGCGCGCCCGAGCGCGACGCGCTGGCGCTGGCCGCCCGAGAGCTGGGCCGGCTTGCGCTGAAGCAGATGATCGAGCTGGAGCTGCGCCGCGACCGCCGCGACATCGGTCTCGATGCCGCGCATCACGCTGCGGCGCTGGGCGGAGAGTTGCCGCAGCAGCGGCAGGCGCTGCCAGAGCTTGAGCCGCGACATCGTCAGCGGCAGGGCGATATTCGCGCCGACGCTCATATGCGGATAGAGCGCATAGGACTGGAACACCATGGCGACGCGTCGCTCATGCGGGCGCAGATGGTCGACGCGATTGCCGCCGATCGCGACGCTGCCGGCATCGTGATGCTCAAGCCCGGCGATGATCCGGATCAACGTCGATTTCCCGCAGCCGGACGGGCCGACCAGCGTCAGGAACTCGCCATCGGCGATGTCGAGATCGATGCCGCCGAGAACCTTCGTCGGTCCGAAGGACTTGGCGATCGAGGAGAGTGCGACCTTGGCCATGGCGTTCGCCTTTCTTTCGGCCCTCTGGGCTCGTCGTTGGGCGTGTCTTGGTTGGGCGTATCTTGCCCGGCGCCCGCAGGCGGCCGGGAGAGGTCTCAGGCAGCGTGCGGCGGGTAGACCTCGTGGATCACGTCGTCGATCCAGAGCGTCTTCAGCGCGGATATCTCGTGGATTTTAGCCGTGAAATCCCGTCCGTCGAAGGTGTAGGAGACGGCGCCGAGCGTGGTCGTGCCGGCCATGCCGGGCTGCAATTCGGGACCCACGACGAAGCCGGAAGAGGGGCCCCAGATGTAGCGTGTGCCGGCGAGCGTGAAGTCATGCGCACGGTGCAGATGGCCGCTGGCGACGAAGGCGACCGCGTGACGGCTGATGAGATCGAGCAGATGCGCGCGCGGCCGCGGCGGGACGCTCCAATAGCCCATGTCGCCCTCGTCGGGCGCCTCGACGAAGAGCGGTCGGTGCAGGAACCAGCCGAGGCGACGGCCCTGCGCTTCGGCGATCTGCCGGTCGAGCCAGGCGAGCTGGCGGGCCTCCTCGGCTTCGTCGCTGCCGAAGAGCATCGAATTGAGGCCGATCAATCGCCAGTCTTCGAGATCGCGGACCCAGAAATCCGCGCCGATATGCTCTCGCCAGCGGGCAAGGCGGGCGTCGTTCACCGGCTGGTGCGGGTGATAGGCCTCGCCGACATCGTGATTGCCGGGGATGCTGAGCACCGGCACGCCAAGGGCATCGAGCAGGGTGCGGCAGTGGCGCATGTCCTCGTCGACATCCGCACCATCGACGGTGACGTCACCGGTATGGATGACGAGGTCCGGGGCGCTGGCAGCAAGCCACGCCGTCAGCGGAGCCCAGTTATCGGCGAAATGCCGCTTGTTCGGGCTCAGATGGGTGTCGGAAATCTGCACGATACGCTGCATGTCCCCTCCGGAATTCGCCACTTCATCGGGCGACCGTCTGTCCCCTGCGTGAGCGGGGGGCAGCGGCTTTGCCTTGGATCATACAAATGAATGTTTGATGACACAATTGTATTTTTAGTGCTCGCCGCCTCCGTGCGATGAAAAGCATTGCCGGCTAGAGATCCGTGCTTTGCGGCAGGATCACGAGGTCGCGGATCGTGACGTTGCGCGGCCGGGTCAGCATGAAATGCACCGCCTCCGCCACCTCCTCCGCTTCGATCAGGCCGCCGCGAGCCCGTTCGGCGTCGAGCTTCTCCTGCGGCCAGTCGGCGATCAGGGCGGTCACCACCGGCCCGGGCAGGACGGCGCCGACGCGCAACCCATGTGGGATGACCTGACGGCGCAACGTATGGACGAAGGCCTGCACGGCGTGTTTCGAGGCGGTGTAGATGGGCTCCCAGACCACGGGAACGACACCGGCCACGGAACTGGTGACGAGGATGTCGCCGGTCTTGCGCGCGATCATGTGCGGCAGCACGGCGTGGATGCTGCGGAAGACCGCGTTGACGTTGAGGTTCAGCATGCGGTCCCAGGCATCGGGATCGCCCTCGCTGACCGGGCCGCCGACATAGGAGCCGGCATTGGCATGGAAAATGTCGAGCGGGCCCGCCTTGTCGAGAATCCCAGGCAGCATGCCGGCAACGGAAGCAGGATCGGTCAGGTCGATGACGAGCGGGATGGCATTGGAGCCGAGAGGCTTGCAGGCCTGCGCGAGCGCTTCGCCATCGCGGTCGACCAGCGCGACGCGGGCGCCGGCGGCGAGCAGGCGCTTCGCGCAGGCGAGGCCGATCCCCGAGGCGGCTCCAGTGATCGCAGCGGTCTTTCCGGTCAGGTCCTGGGTCACGTCGGGTTCTCCGATAGAGCTTGATTCTGCGCCGGCCGCATGATTTCGCGCGCCGTGCGGGCCGCCGCCTGGAGCGTTTCGAAGGCGGCGAGGCGGCGGACGTGCAGGTCGGCGATGTCGCCGCCGGCCGGGGTGAAAACGGCGGCGCCGGGCGCCATGCCGGTCATGGCTTCGCCAAGGTCCGGGAAGGCTTTCGCGGCTGTCGCCGCTAGCATGGCGGAGCCGAGCAGGACGGGGTCGACATCATCGGGGGCCAGCAGAGGCAGCCCGGAACAATCCGCCAGCAATTGCCGGATCAGAGGATGGCGCCCGGCACCGCCGCTGAGCACGATCGCTTCGATGATTGCACCCTTGGTGCGGCTGGCCTCGATGATCTGGCGCAGGCCGTAGCCGATGCCGGTGAGGCCGGCGACGTAGAGCGTGACGAGATTGTCGAGGTCGCGTTCCATGCCGAGTCCAGCAATCACGGCACGCGCCTGCGGATCGGCATGGGGCGAGCGATTGCCGAGAAAGTCGGGCACGACGATGAGATTGCCTGCGAGGAGGGCCACTTCCGATGGTGTGGTGGCATGGCCGGCGGCGCGTGCGGCGAGCCAGTCAGGCAGGGAGAGCCCCTCCGCTTCGGCAAGGCGCTGCGCCTCGGGCGTCGCCGGATGGAAGCCGATGAGTTGCTCGATGGCGGCGCCAGCACCGGATTGTCCGCCCTCGCTCAACCAGAGACCGGGCGCCATCGCCGAGAAATACGGTCCCCAGATGCCGGGGATGAAGATCGGCTCGGCGCTGCTCGCCATGGTGCAGGCCGAGGTGCCGAAGACATAGGCCATGTGGGTGAGGGCGCCGCCATGCGGCGAGCGGACGCCGACCGAGCCGACACCGCCGGCATGGGCGTCGATCAGCCCGGCCGCAACAGCGGTGCCGGGCTTCAGACCGAGTTCGGTGGCGGCCTGCTCGGTGAGACCGTTGCCGAGTGGAGTACCGCCCGGAACGATCTCGGTGCCGATGCGGGCGAAACCGTCATCGGCGAGGTCGTCGAGCCCGATTTGCCGGAAATAGCTCGCATCCCAGCGCCCTTCATGGGCGAGATAGGTCCATTTGCAGGTGACCGTACAGGTCGAGCGCGCCAGCGAGCCGGTCGCGCGCCAGGTCAGGAAGTCCGGCAGGTCGAAGAACTGCCAGGCTGCGTCATAGGTCGTCGGAAGGTTCTCCCGAAGCCAGAGCAGCTTCGGCGTCTCCATCTCCGGCGAGATCGTGCCGCCGACATAGGCGAGGACCGGATGCCCGGTCGCGTTGATGCGCTCCGTCTGGTCGAGCGCGCGGTGGTCCATCCACACGATGATATCGCGAGCGGCGTCGCCATGGGGCCCGACGGGGAGGGGCTTACCACCCGGCCCGAGGACAACCAGCGAACAGGTCGCGTCAAAGCCGATGCCAGCGATGTCGTCCCGCCCGAGCCCGGCCTGAGCCATCGCCTCACGGACGCTGGCGCAGACCGCTTGCCAGATATTCGCGCTCGACTGCTCGGCGATATCCGGCCCGTCGCGATAGAGCGCGATGTCGCGCTTCGCCGTCGCGAGCATCCGCCCGGTACCGTCGAAGATGCCGGCCCGGGCGCTGCCGGTGCCGACATCGATGCCGATGAAATGCCGGGGCATCTCAGGCGGCGGCGCGGTTCGGCGGCCCGGCGCGGGTCCCGTCGGGGTTGCGCAGATAGACGCCGCGCTCGAGCTGCTGGCGGCGCAATTCCCCGACATCGATATCGGCCGGCGGGCGGTTGCCGCGCACCGAGATCTTGGCGGCGCGGCCGGCGGCCTCGCCCATCGCCATGCAGGTCGCCATGACGCGGATCGCGCCCATCGCCTCATGGGTCGCGGAGATGCTGCGGCCGGCCACCAGCAGGTTGCCGATCTTCTGCGGCACCAGCGAGCGATAGGGGATGTCGTAGCAGTCGCCGCACCAGATCAGCGTGCAGCCATCGTCGGCCGGGCGGTGGATGTCGATCGGATAGCTCGCCACTGCGATGGCGTCGTCGAAATGTGTGCAGGCGAGCACGTCCTCCTGCGTCATCACGTATTGGCCGCGGATGCGGCGCGTCTCGCGGATGCCAAGGAAGGGTGCGGTCTTGGTGAAATAGGCCTTCTCGAAGCCCGGCACATAGCCGATGAGATAGGCGACGATGTCGTCGATCTGGGCGCGGCCCTCGATCTCGCCCTTGGTCAGGCTGCGGGCGTCGGTGCCGTCCGTGCCCTTGACGCGGGTCATGTTGATCCAGACCTCGCCCTTCTTCAGGCCGGTGATGATGATGGTCCGCTCGTTCGGAATCTGCAGCCCGCGCTCGGCCTTGGCCTTGGCCATGAGTTCGCGCATGCCGACGACGATGAACTGGTGGTTCTGGCCGAAATACTCGGCCGGGATGAAGTCGGTGAGATAGGTGCGCGCTGCCGGCGGGGCGTTGGCGATCGAGAGCCGGAGCGCATCGGTATCGACGCCGGCAAGGCAGAACATCAGCGTCGGCGGCTGCATGCCGCCATGTTCGTTGCCCTTCTCGGTCGGCACGCCCGCGCTGTAGGCGACGTCGGCATCGCCACTGCAATCGATAACGACCTTGGCGAGGATCGCGGTGCGGCCACTCTTGCTCTCGGTGATGACGCCGCGGATCGTGTCGTTCTCGACCAGCGCCCCGGCGAAGAAGGTGTAGAACAGCACGTCGACGCCGGCTTCCGTCAGCATCTCCAGCGCGACCGTCTTCACCGCCTCGGGCTCGACCAGCGTGATGCCCATGTGGAGGGGGCAGGGCCGGTGCTCGCTCGCGCCCTGGCGTTCCCGGCGCAGCCGCTCGATGAATTTCTGCGGCAGGCCGTCGATGATCTGGTTGCCCTTCTGGCCGAGGAAGCCGAGCACCGGCAGACCGATCGTCATGTTGCCGCCGACGAAGCTGCGGCTCTCGATCAGCCCGACGCGCAGGCCGTCCTCGGCAGCGGCGAGAGCGGCGGTGAGGCCCGAGGGGCCGCCGCCGACGACGAGCACGTCGTATTCGGCGGAGACGGGGATGGAGCGGGCCGGCTCCTCGATGAAGCGGGTCGCGGCGGTCGACATGATGAAGATCCTTCAGGGTGTCACGAATGGGACGAGCGCCTGCGGAGCGGAGCGCCCCGCAGGCGGAAAGGGCGATCAGGCCGGCATCATCGGCTTGACGCGCTCGATGATGGCGGAGACGGCGTCCTTGACCGGCTTGCGGCCAAGCACGGCGAGCTGAACCTCCTCGAGGAAGGTCGCCTGCGCGCGGGCGGCCTCGGGGAAGGGCGGGAAGGCGCCGCGCGCGGTGGCCAGCACCTTGGCCTCGACGGCAGCGAGCGCATTGCCGGCCTTCAGCTTTTCGTCGGCATAGGTCGAGACCCGCACAGGGCCGTTGCCGTTGAGCGCCATGCCCAGCGTCACGCGCTTGCTGGAAACCTCCTTGATGAAGCTCCAGGCCAGCGCCTTGTCCTTGGCGTTCTTGGGGATCGACATCGCCCAGGCCTCGACGACCGAGGCCATCGGCATCTTGCCCTCGATCGCCTTGGAGCCGGGGAAGGGCACGGCCTTGATCTTGCCGGGGAACTTGCTCTGCTCGGCATTGTTGAGCTGCGCGCCGCGCGCGAAGGGCAGCACGGTGAAGGCGGCGCGGCCCTGCTGCAGCCAGGTCACCTGGTCGTCGTTCTTGGTCGTGGCATAGCTGCGCGGCAGGCTGCCGGCCTCGAACATGCCGCGCAGCGCGCCAAGTCCCTGCTCCAGCGCCTCGCGGTTCGGCACCAGCTTGAGATCGGGGCTGATGAAGTCGCCGCCATAGGCGCGGGCGAACATCACCGGGAAGACCGCGAGATCGCTCGCCAGCACCATGCCGGTGACCGGCGTGCCGGCCTTGGAGGTGAAGGTGGTCTTCTTCGCCTGCTCGATCAATTCCTCCAGCGTCGCCGGCGGGGCGGAGATGCCCGCCTCCTCCAGCAGCGCCTCATTGTAGAACAGGCCTTGGGTCGCATGTCGGACGGGGATGCCGATCAGCTTGCCGTCGACCGTCATGCCCTGGACGAGGCCGGGCGCAATATCGCCGAAATCCTCGATCGCGTCCTTGTCCTGATAGGGGCCAAGCGGCTCGAATAGGGCGGCGATCTGCGAGGTTGGCCGGTTATCGATGAGATAGCCGACGCCGTATTCGGTCTCCTTCAGGCTGGCCTCGCGGAAGAGCCTGTCCTGCAAAGGATTGGAGTCGAAGGTGGTGAAGGCGACCTCGGCGTCGTTGGCCTTGCGCCAGCCGGCCATCAGGTCGCCGTCACCGCTGCCGAGCACGGTCTGGTGGACCTTGTGGCTGAGCACGTTCAGCGTCTTGCCTGCGGCGAATGCGGGCCCGACTGCGAGCGTGGCGGCGACGCCGGCCGAACCGGCGACGAAGGCACGGCGGGTGAGTTTGGTCTCAGGCTTGTTCGACATGTTTTCCTCCCTCTTTTTGGTTGGCTACCCCTTCGTCGAACCAGCGGTGAGGCCGGCCACGAGGTAGCGGTTCATGAAGACGACGAAGAGCAGGACGGGCACGAGCTGCACCGTCGCGGCGGCGAACAGGATTCCCCAGTCGACCCCATCGATGGAGCCGATCATCTCGGAGATGACGAGCGGGGCGGTCTTCGCCTTGGTCGCGGTGAAGATGAAGGCGAAGAGGAACTCGTTCCACGAGAAGACGATGACGAAGACCGCGACCGCGAGCACGCCGGGCATCGCCAGCGGCGCGATGACCTTGCGCAGGATGGTCATGCGGCTCGCACCATCCATCGCTGCGGCCTCGTCGAGCTCGCGCGGAATCTGGTCCATGAAGGTGCGCATCAGCACTGTGCCGAGCGAGACGAAAAAGGTCGCGTAGAGCAGGATCAGGACGAGATGCGTGTCGCTGAGTCCGAGCCAGTTCACGATCGGGAAGAGCGGCAGCGTCACCACGATCGGCGGGATCAGGCGCACGATGATCAGCCCGAGCAGGCTCGCACCGAGCCAGCGTCCGGAATTGCGCGAATAGACGTAGCCGGCGCAGGCGCTGGCGACGATGGCGAGCAGCGTCGCGCCGACCGTGATCAGCAGGCTGTTGAGCAGCCCCTCGAAGAACACGCCCCAGGAGCGCCAGAGCTCGGCGTAGTGCTTGAAAGTCGGGGTGAACAGCCATTTCGGCGGCACGGCGAAGATGTCCTGGCCGGGCTTCAGCGAGGACATCGCGATGAACAGGATCGGGAACAGCGACCAGAACAGGATCGCCGCGACGGCAATCGCCTTGCCTAGCCCGATCAGGAGCCGCTCAGTGCGCATGGGCGACGCCTCCGCGCTTGAGCAGGACAACATAGGCGCCGGCGAGCAGCAGCGAGGCCAGCACCATGATCCAGGCGGTCGCCGCGGCTGGGCCGAAGGCGTTGAAGCTGAAGGCCTCCTGATAGAGATAGATCGCCACCACCTCGGTCGAGCGGGCCGGGCCGCCCTTGGTCAGAAGCCAGGCCTCCGAGAACAGGCGGAAGGCGAAGATGTAGCGGAAGAGCAGGGCGATCAGCATCGCCGGGGCGAGGAGCGGCAGCGTCACCTGCCGGAAGGCCTGCCAGCGCGTCGCGCCGTCGATCCGGGAGGCTTCGTAGAGTTCGGCGGGAATGGCGAGGCGCGCCGCATAGACGATGACGAAGGTGAAGGGCAGGTGCAGCCAGATCGTCAAAAGGCCGATCAGGGTCATCGCGTGCGAGGGCTCGAAGGACCAGTCGAGCGTCGGCAGGTGGAGCGCCCGCAAGGCCAGCGTGATCGGCCCGGCATCGGGATCGAACAGGAAACGCCACATCACCACCGCCGTGACCTCGCTGACCGCATAGGGCGCGAGCACGGCGACGAGCAGGAAGCGCCGGAATGGCAGGCCGCTGGCGAAGAGCAGGGCCATGCCGAGACCGACGGCGAGCTCCAGATGCACGGCGACGACGACGAGGACGACGGTGTTCCAGAGCGCGCTGTGGAAAGCGGGATCGGTCAGGACGCGCCAGTAGTTCTGCAGGCCGACGAAGCTCGGCGCCTGGCCGAAGCTCGACGTGTTCAGACTCAGCCAGACGACATAGAGCGACGGCAGCACGATCACGCTCAGGATGAGCAGATGCACCGGCGCAAGCAGCGGCAATAGTCGTGCCGTTCGTTGAAGCTGCACTTTTTCCTCCAGGACTTCTTCTGCTCCGGGCTCTGTCGGCCCGGTGGCCCGGACGCTCGGCGTCCGTAGGCTGTCTTCGTCAGTGCACTGCCTTGGGTGAGGCGGCCGCTCCTTCCAGGTTCGGATGCGGATCGGGATCGTGGCTGTTGCCGCGCTCTGGCCCGGCGGCGAGATCGCGCACGGAATCGCGGGCCTGCAGACCGGCCTGCAGCACGGAATGCGTGGGCGGCGCCTGGTCTCCGGCCATGCGGGCGCGCAGGCGGTTCCAGGCGGCTTCCGCGATCTCGGCGATCGGCTGGCGGATCGCGGTCAGGCCGGTCTTGCGGGCGCTCATCCAGGGGTAGTCGTCGAAGCCGACGACCGAGACGGGGTCGGGAATGTCGATCCGCATCCGGGCCAGCGCCGAGAGCGTGCTCAGCGTCGTGACGTTGGTCAGTGCGATGACGGCGCTCGGCTGCTTGTGCCGTTCGAGCCAGTGCAGGAAGGTTGCGGCGCCGCGATCGGCGTTCGAGCCGAGTTCGATCACCGTCGGCTCCCGGCCCAGCATGGTCCGGATGAGATCGCAGGCGCCGCGGACGCGCTCGCGGATCGGCGAGATGGCGAGGCTGGAGGCGGCGACCAGGATATCGCGGTGGCCCTTGGCAAGGAGGTGCCGAGCGGCGATCTCGCCGGCCTCGCGATTGTCGATCGCCACGGTGTCGACGACCGAGCCCTCGGGCGGCACGCGGTCGGCGAAGACGATCGGCAGACGGCCGATCTCGTGGCGCAGCGCCTCGGGAAGCGCATCGGAGCAGGGCACGGCGATCAGTCCGGATGGACGCCAGGCGAGCAAGGTGCGCAGCCGCGACTGCTCCAGCCCGAGATCGTCGCGGGAACTGGCGACGAGGATATCGTATCCGTCCTTCTGCGCGAGCACCTCGAGTTGCGAGACGAGCGAGGTGAAGAAGACGTCGTCGAGATCGGGCACGAGGACGCCGACGACACGGGCCTGGCCCGAGCGCAGTTGCGAGGCCGCCCGGTCGACCTGATAGGCCAGCTCGTCGGCGGCCTTGAGCACGCGCGCCCGCAAATCGGCATTCACCGGCTTGTTGCCGCTGAACACGTTCGAAACCGTCGCGATCGACACGCCCGCGCGGGCGGCGACATCCCGGATCGTGACGCGCGGATTGTCCATCGAGAAGCCTGTTAAACGTTTTACAGAAAAACGTTTAACAGGCCGGTCGCGCCGAGGCAAGGCGATTCACGAGCCTTGAATTTGAGGCTCCTGCGCGGGATCCGCTGCCTGGGAGTGGCCGATGGAGCCGGGGGCGTCTTATCCGGTACGCGTCCAGCGCAGGAAGGCGGATAGCCGCAGCAGGCCGTTGACGATCAGAGCATAGACCACGCGCGTGTCTCCATCTCAGGAGCCCACGACACCGCGTGGTGCTTTTAGCGTTGTTGACGCGGCGCAAGCTGCTCCGACAAATCCCGCGATCGGATCGCTCCGATGGCTTCGAGCATCCCGGGGTTTTCGGGTCTGGTCAATCGCAGGGTGTTCCAAGTTTTCGCAGGCTCGGGGAAGGAATTCACTGCGTCCCGCGGCCTCCGCCGCATCCTCCATCTTCAGGGATATCGAGGTCGATCTTGACCGTCGGCATCTCCCCGGCATCGCGAGGCCGGTGCTGCGTTCGCCCTGATCTTGTCGCGCCGGCAACTGGCCGTTTTCGGAGAGTTCGCGGCGTCGCGCGGTTTCGAGCGCATTGCCATTGCAGGCGCTATGGACCCCCAGCGTCTCGACGAGACTGGTGCGGGCGCGCCTGCGGGGATAGGGAAGACCGATGAACGTCCCGTCCGCCAACCCGCCCCTGATCGCCGCCGCCGACAAGGGCGACATGGCCGCCGTCGAGCGCCTCCTCGGCGAGGGTGCCAGGGTGGACGTCATGGACGCGACCGGCCGGACCGCGCTGATGGCGGCGACCCAGAAGAACGACCTGCCTCTGGCGCGGCGCCTGATCGCGGCCGGCAGCGACGTCAATGCCCGCGACATCACCATGCTCTCGCCCTATCTCTGCGCCGGGGCGAACGGCTTCAACGAGATCCTGAAGCTGACCATCGCCTCGGGCGCCGATCCGCATAGCGTCAATCGCTTCGGCGGCACGCCGCTGCTGCCGTCGAGCGAGAAGGGCTTTCTGCGCACGGTCCGGGTCTGCCTGACCGCCGGCATCCCGGTGGACCGCGCCAATGATCTCGGCTGGTCGGCGCTGCTGGAAACCGTGATCCTCGGCGATGGCGGCCGGCTCTATGGCGACGTGGTCGAAGCGCTGGTCGGGGCGGGCGCCGACCCGCATCTCAGGGATCGGGACGGCAAGTCCTCGCTGGAGCATGCGCAGGCCCTCGGTCAGGAGCGCGTACTGGCGATCTTCAGGGGTGAGGGCGCCGCGGTCGGCCCGGGCGCGGCCATGATCCGGCAGGCGAAACAGGTCGAGAAGGCGGAGCACTACGAGGAGGCGCGGGCCATCATCGAAGCCGCGCTGGCGCAGCATCCTGCCGATGCCGATCTCACCTATTACAAGGGCTATTATCTCCATGAGCTCGGGCGCCACGAAGAGGCGATCCGCACCTTCGAGACGGTGCTGGCCTCGAGCCCTGACGAGGTCGAGTTCCATTTCTACATCGCCTATGCCTATCGGGCGATGAAGCAGCCGGAAGCCGCGCTGGCGGCCTTCGATGCGGGCGTGGCGAAGAAGCCCGAAGCCCCGTTCCTGCGCTATCACAAGTCGAATTATCTGCGGGAACTCGGTCGCCACGAGGCCGCCGTCGCCGTGATGGACGAACTGCTCGCCCGCGATCCCGGCCGCTACGATTTCGCCTTTCACAAGGGCAACAGCCTGCGCTCGCTCGGCCGGCACGAGGAGGCGATCGCGGCGATCGAGATCGCGATCGCCTCCGATCCCGGCAATCCGCTTTATCGCCGGCACAAGGCGCAGTCGCTCAAGCTGCTCGAGCGCGAGGCTTGAGGCTCCACGCCGCCGCTTGTGACCCGGATCGATTCGTCAGGCGATCGGCCGGGTCAGCTCGCCGTGGCGGGCGACGATCCTGCCGCGCTTGACGACCGTGCGGTCGGCCGGGCGCTCGACGATCGCTTCGCAGACGGTCTCGCCGGGCAGGATCACGAAATCGGCGGTGCAGCCGACCTCAAGACCGTAGTTCTCGATGCCCATCACCTTGGCGCCCTGATAGGTGCAGACGTCGAGCGCCAGCTCCATCTCCTCGTCACGGCGGAAATTGTTGCGCAGGCCGACCAGCGTCGCGCGCTCCAGCATGTCGCCCATGCCATAGGGGTTCCAGCTGTCGCGCACGCCGTCCGAGCCGCCGGCGATGACGATTCCGGCCTTGAGGCAGGCCATGACCGCGGGGGCCGGTGAACTCGCGGGCGCGGTGGTGACCAGCGCGATGCGCTCCTTCGCTAGATCGTCGATCAGCCGGCGGACATGGTCGATATCGGGCATGCCCAGGCAGAAGGCATGGCTGATCGCAACCTTGCCCTGCATGCCCATTGCACGCACCCGCTCGAGGATCAGGTCCATCGAGAAGGCGCCCATCTCGCCGCGCTCGTGCAGATGGATGTCGAGCGGGCGGCCGTATTTCTCGGCGAGGCCGAAGATCGCATCGAGATGGCCCTTCGGGTCGCGGTCGACCGCGCAGGGATCGAGGCCGCCGACGACCTCGGCGCCCATCGCCATGGCCTGGTCGACCAGCTCGAGCGTGCCCGGCCGGATCAGCAGGCCGGATTGGGCGAAGGCGACGATCTCGACGTCGATCACATCCTTGAGCCGCTCGCGCATGGCCATGACGCCCTCGATGCCGGCGATGCCGGTCTCGGTGTCGATGTCGACATGGCTGCGGATATGGGTGGTGCCCAGCTTGACCATCTGCGCGACGAGCCGGCCGGACTGGCGGTCGGCGTCGATGCCGAATTCGCGGCGGTTGCGGCGCTCGGTCTCGATCTTGTCGATCAGGGCGGGGCCGGCGGTGTGCTTGTGCCAGCCCATGCCCCAGAAGCTCTTGTCGAGATGGGTATGCGCCTCGACCAGACCGGGAATCATCAGGCGGTCGCCGGCATCGAAACTCGTGTCGCCTCCGGTCGCGCCGGCGCCGATCGCGGCGATGCGCCCGTCACGGACCAGCACATCCGTCGACGCGCCGCCGGCCGGGCGGACATTCCGGATCAAGAGGGTATCAGTCACGAGGCGTCTCCTTTTTCCAGACCGGCCTGTGCCGGTTTCTCAACGTCGATGACGGCTTTGGCCTGTCGGATCATAGGGCCTGCATGCCGCAGCCGTCGGGATAAATGTGCCGCGCCGGTGTCGCCCGGCGGGAGCGGCCCTGAAGCGGGCGGCGACAGGGCGTTCAGATACGGCGGCGCGGGATCGCCGTCGCATAGGTGTTGAGCGAGAGCAGGTGACGGTCGGCGCGCTGGAGGGCGGCGAGCGCCGCCGTGCGGTCCTTGTTGGCGAGCAGGCCGCAGAGTACCTCGGAGATCGCGAGCGCCGGCGCCAGCGTATGGAAGAAGCTCTGGCTCTCGGTCGAGCAGAGAATCGCCAGATCGGCGATGCCGACCAGCGGCGAAACCTCGCTATCGGTGATCGCGATGACGCCGAGGCCCTTCTCCCGCGCGAGCTGCGCCAGTTCGAGGCTGTGCAGAGCATAAGGGTTGATCGAGATGGCGAGCAGGACGTCTTCCGCCCCGGCCCGGATCAGCCCGTCGCCGACCGTATCGGCCGGGCCGTCGAGATGGACAGTCTTCTCGCCGAGCAGGGTCATCACGTAATGGAAATGCCAGGCCACCGAATGGCATGAACGCAGGCCGAGCACGTAGATCCGGCGGGCCTGTGCGAGGCGATCGGCGGCAGTGGCGAGGCGCTCCAGCGAGGCCGGCTCCGTCAGGCGCGCGATCTGGGCGGCGAGGCCCTGCAGCATGCGGCGCGACAATTGCGCGGCCGCCATGTCCTGCTCGCTGTCGTCGTTCTGCATCGCGCGCGCCGCGAAGCCGTCGACGCGGAAGCGGATCGCCTCGGCATGATGGGCGCGGATATCGTCATAGCCGGCAAGCCCGAGGAACTTGGCGAGCCGCGTCATCGTCGAGGGCTGCACGCCGGCATTGCGCGCGAGCTCTCGCATCGAGACCAGCGCGACCTCCTGCGGGTGTTCGATGATGTAGCGCGCCGCCTGCCGCAATTGCGGGGACATGGCCTCGAAGAGGCTGACGATGCGCTCGCGCAAGGGATCGGCCTGCAACATTTGAATCGCGCCCTTCTCTGTCCGATCGCGACCATTCCCGCGCGGCGGACGGATTTCAAACGGTTTCTCGGCTTTCCCTCAGGCTTGAGGGCGTTGCAACAGCGCGTTTCGCTGAAACAGTTTAAGACTCAATCGTATCTTATTTGTATCATATAAAACAAATGTTGCATTCCTTCATTGAGCATGTCATGAGGCTGCGCGCCGCGGCGCTCTGTCCGCGCCAGTCCGGGAATGCCGAGATGACCAGGATTCTCCATCGCTCGATCGGCGGCCGCCTGCCGCAAGCCGCTGCGGGGCAGGGCATCTTCATCACCGACAACGATGGTCGCAGCTATATCGACGGCTCGGGTGGCGCAGCCGTTTCCTGCCTCGGCCACGGCCATCCCGAGGTCATGGCCGCGATCCGCGCGCAGATGGACCGGATCGCTTACGTGCACACCTCCTTCTTCACCACCGATGTCGCCGAGGAGCTGGCCGAGCGGCTGGTCGCGCTGGCGCCGGAGGGGCTCGACTACGTCTATCTCGTCTCCGGCGGCTCGGAGGCCGTCGAGGCCGCGATGAAGATGGCGCGGCAGTATTTCGTCGAGATCGGCCAGCCGCAGCGCCGCCATTTCATCGCGCGCCGGCAGAGCTATCACGGCAACACGCTGGGAGCGCTGGCGGCCGGTGGCAATGCCTGGCGGCGGGCGCAGTTCCAGCCGATCCTGCCCGAGACCCACCATGTCTCGCCCTGCTACGCCTATCGCGACCAGAGAGACGGCGAGACGCCGGAAGCCTATGCCGCCCGGCTGGCCGACGAGCTGGAGGCCAAGATCCTGGAGCTCGGCGCGGACGAGGTCATCGCCTTCATCGCCGAGCCAGTGGTCGGCGCGACGCTCGGCGCCGTCGGCCCGGTCGCGGATTACTTCACCCGCATCCGCAGCATCTGCGACAAATACGGCGTGCTGCTGATCCTCGACGAGGTGATGTGCGGCATGGGCCGCACCGGCACGATGTTCGCCTGTGAGCAGGAGGGCATCTCGCCCGACCTCGTCACCATCGCCAAGGGGCTCGGCGGCGGCTACCAGCCGATCGGCGCGGTGCTGCTCTCCGACAAGATCTACCGCGCCTTCGCCGAGGGCTCCGGCCTGTTCCAGCACGGCCACACCTATATCTGCCATCCGATGGCTGCGGCGGCGGCCAACAAGGTCGTCGAACTGATCTCGCAGCCGGAGATGCTGGCGAATGTCCGCCTGATGGGCGAGCGCCTCCAGGCCGGGCTCGACGCGCGGCTCGGCCAGCATGCCCATGTCGGCGATATCCGTGGGCGCGGCCTGTTCCGCGGCATCGAGATCGTCGCCGACAAGGAGACGAAGACGCCCTTCGACCCGGCGCTGAAGATGCACGCCCGGATCAAGAAGGAGGCGATGGCGCGCGGCCTGCTCTGCTACCCGATGGGCGGCACCATCGACGGCCGGATCGGCGACCACGTCCTGCTGGCGCCGCCCTACATCATCCGTCCGGAAGAGATCGACCAGATCGTCGAGCGCATCGGTGGCGCGATCGACGCGGCGGTCAGGAGCTGACGGTCGCCATGGCAGCACGCATCGCCTTCGCCGGCTTCAATCTCGAATCGGTCACGGCCGTTCCGCAGATCGTGGAGCTGGCGGAGTTCGAGCGCGTCTGCGTACGCGGCCGGGAGCTGACGGAGCGGTTTCGCGGCACCAATACGGTGCCGGGCGGCTGCCTGAAGATCTGCGAGGCGGAGGGCGCGGAGTTCGTGCCGCTGTTCCACACGCTGCTCGGTGCGCTTGGCCCGACGGCGGACGCGGCGGTCGCGCATTACACCGGCGAGATCATCTCCGGGCTCGCCCGCAGCGCGCCGCTCGACGGCGCCATCCTGTTCCTGCACGGCGCCTGCTGGGCGGCGGGTTACGCCGATGTCGAGCGTCATGTCATCGATACCGTGCGTGCGGCTTTCCCGGCGCTGCCGATCGCGGTCGCACTCGACTATCACGGCAATATCGATCGCGAGACCTTGCGCGGCGCCGATATCGCCGTCGCCTATCGTCACTCCCCGCATATCGACATGGGCGAGACCGGCGAGCGCGCGGCGCGTGCGTTGCTCAGGCTATTGCGCGAGGGGCGCCGGCCCGGCCTCGCGGTGGCGCGGCCCGATGTCGTCATTCCCTCGATCATGTCGGCGACGGCGCTGGAGCCGCTGGCCTCGCTCATCGCCGAGGCGCGCGCTGCCGAGCAGGCCGGCGATTGCGACATCTCGGTCATGGCGGGTTTCTCCTATGCCGACAGTGCCAACACGGGCATGTCGGTGATCTGCCTCGATTGGGACGGGCAGGACGCGGCAGAAGCCAAGGCACAGGCCTTTTCGGACCGGTTGCTCGCGGCGCGGAAAGCCATCGCCAATGCGATTCCGATCCTGAGCGTCGAAAAGGCGCTGGCCGATGTCGCGCGGAAGCCGGCGACGGGCCGGCCGATCGTGCTGCTCGAACATGCCGACCGGATGAACGACTCGACCCATCTGCTGCGGGCGCTGCTCAAGCGGGATGTCGGGCGGGTCAACGTGCCGTTCCTGCTCGATCCCGAGACCGCGGTGCAGGCCCATGCCGCAGGCGAGGGCGCCGATATCACCGTCGCGCTTGCCGGCAAGACCGCGCCGGAGACCGGCGGGCCGGTCGAGGCGGTGGCACGGGTGCTCTGGTCGGGACCGAAATCCTTCAACGTCTCCGGGCGCTACCAGCGCGGCACCTTCGTCGATCTGGGGCTGACGGCGCTCATCCAGATCGGTGCGATCCGGGTCTCCGTGGTCTCGCATTTCGCCTTCGCGGTCGATGGCGATCCGTTCTTCATCTTCGGCGAGAAGCCGGAGGATTACGACGTCATCCTGCTGCGCTCGAAGACGCATTTTCGCGATTATTACGAGCCGATGGCCGACCGGATTCTCGTGGTCGACACGCCCGATCTCGGCCCCGCCGATGTGCGGCTTATCCCATACCGCCAGCTCGATACGGCCAGGGCCTATCCGTGGAGCGAGGCTCCCGCCTGACGACGCCCACCAACCCAAGCAACCAAAAAACGAGGGGATGACAATGATGTTTCGGTTCAAGACTTTCGGCGCCGCTGCGCTGCTCGCGGGCTCCCTCTCTGCCATGCCGGCCCTGGCCGAGACGACGCTCAATGTCGTCATGCAGGCGCCGCTCAGGACGCTCGACCCGATCCTGAGCACCGCCCAGATCGTGCGCACCCATGGCTTCATGGTGTTCGACACGCTGCTCGGCATGGACGCCAAATACAATCCGCAGCCGCAGATGGCCGACTACGCCGTCTCGGCCGACAAGCTGACCTATACGCTGACGCTGCGCGACGGGCTCAAATGGCATGACGGCACGCCAGTCACGGCCGCCGATTGCGTGGCCTCGCTGAAGCGCTGGGGCGAGAATGACGGCGCCGCCCGCACCATGATGGCGCATGTCGCCTCGATCGAGGCGACCTCCGACAAGGTGCTGGTGATCAAGCTGGCGAAGCCCTTCGGGCAGGTGCTGGATCTGCTGGCCAAGCCTTCGCCGGTGCCGCCCTTCATGATGCCGAAGCGCCTCGCCGAGACGCCGGCGGGCAAGCAGGTCACCGAGATGATCGGCTCCGGCCCGTTCCGCTTCGTCGCGGAGCAGTACCGGCCGGGCGACCAGGCCGTCTACGTCAAGAACAAGGACTACAAGCCGCGCTCCGAGCCGATGAGCTGGACCGCCGGCGGCAAGGTGATCAATGTCGACAAGGTCGTGTGGAAGGCGATGCCGGACATGCAGACCTCGATCAATGCGCTGCAATCCGGCGATGTCGACCTGATCGAGCAGGTGACGATCGACCTGCTGCCGCTGCTGAAGGCCAATGACGAGATCAAGACCGGCGCGATCAACGCGCTGGGCAGCCAGGTGACCGGCCGCTTCAACCATCGCTTGCCGCCCTTCGACAATCCGAAGGTCCGCCAGGCCGCGATGTACGCGCTGGATCAGGACCAATTGATGCAGACTGCGGTCGGCGACAGCCAGTATTACAAGCTCTGCGCCTCGGTCTATGGCTGCGACGTGCCGCTCGCCTCCGATGCCGGCTCCGAGTACCTGAAGGGCAGCGCCAAGGAGCGCATGGCCAAGGCCAAGGAGCTGCTCAAGGCCTCCGGCTATGACGGCACGCCGGTCCTGATGATGCAGCCGACGGACCTGACCATCCTCTCGACCCAGCCGATCGTCGCGGCCGAGCGCCTGCGCGAGGCCGGCTTCAAGGTCGATGTCGCCTCGATGGACTGGGCCACGCTGCAGTCGCGCAAGAACGGCTGGCAGCCGGTGGCGCAGGGCGGCTGGAACTTCTTCTTCACCTATTGGGGTGTGTCCGGCATCTGGAACCCGACCGTGCATGCGCTGCTCGATGGCTCGGGCTCCGACACCGCCTGGGCCGGCTGGCCGAAAAACGCCCGTGTCGAGGAATTGCGCACCGCCTATAACGCCGCATCGTCCCTCGACGAGCAGAAGAAGATCGCCCGGGAGATCCAGCAGATCGCCTTCGACGAGGGCTTCTACTTCAATGCCGGCGAGTTCCAGTCCGTCGCGGCCTGGAATGCCAAGCTGAAGAATCTCCAGCCCGGCCCGATCACCCTGTTCTGGGGCGTCACCAAGTAACGCCGAAGCGCCGGGCGGCGATCCGCCGCCCGGCCTGACCGGCCCGGTTTCCGGCATCGTCCATCGGGCGGATGCCCAGGCGCGTGGAGAGCTTCATGGCTTCCTATTTCCTGCGCAGGCTCATGATGGCGATCCCCGTCATGTTCTTCGTGGCGCTGTTCGTCTTCCTGCTGCTGCGCCTGACGCCGGGCGATCCGGCCCAGGCCATCGCCGGCGACCAGGCGACGCCGGCCCAGCTTGCGGCCATCCGTGAGAATTTGGGCCTCGACAAGCCGATCGCCGGCCAGTTCGTCGCGTGGATCGCCAATATGGCGCAGGGCGATTTCGGCTCGTCGCTGATCTCGCAGCGCCCGGTGCTGGAGATGATCGGCCAGCGCATCGGCCCGACGCTGGCGCTCGCGATCATGGCGATGATCTTCACGGTGGTGATCTCGCTGCCGCTCGGCGTGCTCGCCGCCTGGCGTCATGGCGGCATGGTCGACCGCTTCGTGATGGCGCTCTCGGTCGTCGGCTTCTCCGTGCCGATCTTCGTGATCGGCTACGTGCTGATCGCGGTCTTCGCGGTCAACCTG
Organism: Allobosea sp. AK1; assembly: GCF_006714945.1. Taxonomy (NCBI): domain Bacteria; kingdom Pseudomonadati; phylum Pseudomonadota; class Alphaproteobacteria; order Hyphomicrobiales; family Alloboseaceae; genus Allobosea; species Allobosea sp. AK1. The sequence goes on along the minus strand of NZ_VFMG01000001.1, from coordinate 1,591,629 downwards.
AAATGGTTCCCGGTGCAGGGTTACAAGGCGCTGGCCGATGGCTTCGGCCCGTTCTTCCACCGCATCCTGATGCCAGGGCTGGCGCTTTCCTTCTTCTATATCGCGCTGGTCTCGCGGATGACGCGCGCCTCGATGCTGGAGGTGCTGCGCGAGGACTATGTCCGCACCGCCCGCGCCAAGGGGCTGGGCGAGCGGATCGTGCTGTTCCGCCACGCGCTGCGCAACGCCGCGATCCCGATCCTGACCGTGGTCGGCACCGGCTTCGCCATGATGGTCTCCGGCGTGGTCGTCACCGAGACCGTGTTCAACATCCCCGGTCTTGGGCGGCTCGTGGTCGATGGCGTGCTCGCCCGCGACTATCCGCTGATCCAGGCGATCATCCTGCTGACGGCCGGCACCTATGTGCTGATCAACCTGCTGATCGACCTCTCCTATGCCCTGACCGACCCGAGGATCCGCTACCAATGAGCGCTTCGTCGAATCCCGCGCAGGGCGCGCTGCCGCGCCGCCGCCTGCTCGACAATCCGCCGCACTGGACCACGGCGCTCGCCGTCATCGTCCTCGTCGCCGTGATCGTGATGGCGGTGTTCGCGCCGCTGCTCGCGAATTTTGAGCCGACCAGGCTCAACGCCGCGATGCGGCTGAAGCCGGCCTCGGACATCTATTGGCTGGGCACGGACTCGTTCGGCCGCGACCTCTATTCGCGCGTGGTCTATGGCGCGCGGGTCTCGCTGCTGGTCGGCGCCGGCGTCGCGATCGGCGCCATCGTGATCGGGCTGCCGCTCGGCCTGATCGCCGGCTGGTATCGCAGCATCGACGGCGTGCTGATGCGGATGATGGACGGGCTGATGGCGATCCCCGGCATCCTGCTCGCGATCGCCATCGTCGCGCTGGTCCGCGGCGGGCTTCTCACCGTGATTATCGCGATCATGATCCCGGCAATCCCGCAAGTGGTCCGCCTCGTCCGGGCGCGGGTCATCGCGGCGCGCGAGGAGACCTATGTCGACGCGGCCGTGCTGCTTGGCACCCGCCCGGGCAAGCTGATCCGCAGGCATCTGCTGCCCACCACGATCGCGCCGCTGATCGTGCAGGGTACCTATATGTACGCCTCCGCCATCCTGACCGAGGCGGCGCTCTCCTTCCTCGGTGTCGGCATCGGCACGGAGGTTCCGAGCTGGGGCAACATCATGGCCGAGGGGCGGCTCTATTTCGCGATCAATCCCTGGCTGGTGTTCTGGCCGGCGATCGTGCTGTCGCTCTGCATTCTTTCGATCAACCTGCTCGGCGACGCGCTGCGCGACCGGCTCGATCCGAAGATGCAGGGGAGGGCTCCGTGATGGCGACCGCCGCGACCCAGCCCGTCCTCTCAGTCCGCGACCTCAAGGTCGCGACGCGGGGGCGCCAGCCCAGCGATATCCTGAAGGGCATCAGCTTCGACATCTATCCTGGCGAGACGCTTTGCCTCGTCGGTGAATCCGGCTCGGGCAAGTCCGTGACCTCGCTGGTCGCGATGGACCTGCTGCCGCGCGACGAATTGCGCGCGACCGCCGGGACTGTCCGGCTCAACGGCGAAGATATTCTCACCGCGACGCCGGCCCGGACCAAGGCGCTGCGCGGCGCCGAGATGGCGATGATCTTCCAGGAGCCGATGACGGCGCTGAACCCGGTTTTGACGATCGGGCTGCAGATGGACGAGGTCTACTGGGCGCACACGAAGATGCGTCCAAAGGAGCGTCGCGAGGCCGCAATCGCTGCCTTCGAGGCGGTGCATCTGCCCGATCCCCAGCGGATCTATGACAGCTATCCGCATCAACTCTCGGGCGGGCAGCGCCAGCGCGTGATGATTGCGATGGCGCTCGCCTTGAAGCCGAAACTGCTGATCGCCGACGAGCCGACGACGGCGCTCGACGTCACCACGCAGAAGCAGATCCTCAGCCTGATCCGCGAATTGCAGGAGGAGCAGAACACCGCCGTCCTATTCATCACCCATGACATGGGCGTGGTCGTCGACATCGCCGACCGGGTCTGCGTGATGCGCCGCGGCGAGATCGTCGAGACCGGCCCGGTCGAGCAGGTGCTGAGCCAGCCGCGCGAGGACTACACGCGCGATCTGCTGCAATCCGTGCCGTCGCTGACGCCGCGCGCGCCGCGCGCTTCGTCTGGCGGTGAAACGGTGCTGGAGATCAACAATCTCGAGAAGACCTTCAGCTTCGGCTCGCTGCTGGGGAAGCTGATGGGGCGCGAGAGCCGCAGCGTGCGGGCGGTGAAGGATGTCAGCTTCGAGCTGGCGCGGGGGCGCACGCTCGGCATCGTCGGCGAAAGCGGATCGGGCAAGTCGACGGTGGCGCGCTGCCTGATGCGGCTGGAACACCCGACAGGCGGCGAGATCCGCGTCAACGGGCAGGACATCGCCAACCTGCAAGGCCAGCAGGCGCTGGCCCCGGCGCGCCGGCGCGTGCAGATGGTGTTCCAGGACCCGAACCGCTCGCTCAACCCGCGCCTGCGCATCGGCGAGAGCCTGATCGAGGGACCGCTCAATCTCGGCGAGAACCGCGAGACCGCCCTGAAGCGTGCGGGCGAATTGATGGAGGTGGTCGGCCTGCCCAGCACCAGCCTCGAACGCTTCCCGCACCAGTTCTCCGGCGGCCAGCGCCAGCGCATCGCCATCGCGCGCGCCCTGATGATGGAGCCGGAGGTGATCGTCGCGGACGAGGCGGTCTCGGCGCTCGACGTCTCCGTGCAGGCGCAGGTGCTGGCGCTGCTGGCCGAGATCCAGGAGCGGCGCAATCTCGCCGTGCTGTTCATCACCCATGATTTGCGCGTCGCCGCGCAGATCTGCGACGAGGTGATGGTGATGCAGCGTGGCAGCGTCGTCGAGATGGGGCCGGCCGCCGAGGTTCTGGGCCAGCCGCGTCACGAGTATACCCGTGCCCTGATCAGCGCCGCACCGGGGCGGGACTGGGATTTCGCAGCCGGACGCCGCATCGCCGGAGCCACAACATGATTTCCGCCAGCCTTGTCCAGATGGACGTCCAGTCCCTGGCGCCGGCCGAGAATTTCCGGCGCATCCATGATTTCGTTGCAGCGGAGGCGGCAAAGGGCGTCCAGCTCATCCTGTTCCCGGAGCTGGCGAACACGGGCTATGTCGAGCCGCTGGTGCCGGGCGGCGCTGTTGTCAGCGATGCCCCGCATTTCGGGGCTGCGCTCTACGAGGCCTGCGCCGCGCCGGATGGCGACGAGGTCAAGGCGCTCGTTGCGCTCGCCGCGAGGCATCGCGTGCATCTCGTCATCGGGCTCGGCCTGCGCGATGCCTTACGTGCCGGGGTGATGCGCAATGCCTCGCTGCTGATCGGGCCGGAGGGTGTGGTCGGCGACTACACCAAGATCCACCAGTGGCAGAACGAGAAGCTGTTTTTCAGCGGCGGCGACAGCATCGACACCTATCCCGTCTTCGGGACACGGCTCGGCATGCAGGTCTGCTACGATATCCGCTTCCCCGAGATCACCCGCATCCTTGCGCTTCAGGGCGCGAGCATCGTGACCTCGGTCTGGGCCTCCTTCGGGGCGGAGACTGCGCCGGTGACGGACGAGGGCCTCTTTATCCACCGCGCTTACACGCGGGCGACCGAGAACGGCGTCTTCTTCCTGAGCTGCAACCGCAGCGGCAGCCGCGGCGGGCAGCGTTTCTTCGGCCGCTCCTGCGCGGTGGCGCCGGATGGCCGCGTGCTCGGCGCGCTCGACCATGATCGCGAGGACGTGCTGCGGGTCGAGATCGACCTCGCCGAGGTCGCGCGCTATCGCAGCTTCACGGGCATCTGGGCCGACCGGGCGCCTGCTCTCTACGCCAAGTATCTCACGCCCTGATCCTCACGAGACCTCCGATGACGATTTCTCCCTGCCCGCCGATCAGCGATGCCGACTGGCCCGAAGCGATCGCCGAGATGAAGACCGGCTTTGCTGGCGCGCTCAATGTCTACCGGACGATGGCGCATCACCCGGCCCTGCTGAAGGCCTGGGGCCCCTTGCGGCAGCACATTGTCAAGGACAGCGCGCTCGGGCCGGTGCGCTCGGAAGTGGTGATCCTGCGCGCGGCGCACCGCATGGGCTCGCCCTATGAATGGGCGCATCATGTCAGCCGGGCGCGGGTGCTGGGAATGAGCGATGCCCGCATCGCCGCTTTGCGCGGGAGCCCTGAAGGCGAGGACGGGCTGATCGTCCGGGCGGTCGATGCGCTCTTCATCGACAAGCGTCTGTCGCTTGCGCTCGAAGCCGAGCTCGCTGCCGCGATCGGGCGCGAGGCGGTGTTCGACCTGATCGCGACGGTCGGCTTCTATTCGGTGCTCGGCTACATGCTGATGACCTACGAGACGCCGATCGATGAGGCGATTGCGGCCGAGATGACCGAGAAGCCGCTGGGCACTATCTAGCCGCCGATTTGGAGAAGTCGCCGGGCATCGTGTAACCCCGCCTGACCGGGCCGATGGCGAGTGCCCGGACGCAAGACGGGAAAGACATGTCCGACGACGATTACATCTATGACGAAGCGACCGGGGAATGGCGCCCGGCCTCGGAAGTGAAGCAGGCGGCCGCTGCTGCCGCCGCTCCGGTGGTGCGCGATGCCGCCGGCAATGTGCTGGCCGACGGCGATTCCGTCGTTCTGGTCAAGGATCTCAAGGTGAAGGGCGCCAACCAGACCCTGAAGCAGGGCACGGTGATCCGTTCGATCCGCCTGACGGAGAATGTCGAGGAAATCGACTGCCGCCACGACACGATCAAAGGCCTCGTGCTGCGGACGGAGTTCGTCCGCAAGCGTTGAGTTTTCGGGCCCGCGCCTACCAGAGGCGCGGCCCCTCCATCGTCGAGACATGGGCGGCTACCACCTTCCAGCCCAGTTCGGGAAAGCGCACCCAGCTCTGGCTCTGCCGGCCGATGACGTCGCGCCCGCGCACCTTGAACTCCAGGTTCACCGTGGCGATGTCGCGGCCCAGCGTCAGGATCTCCAGCCGAATCCGTTTCTCCTTGATGCCCGGACCGGGTGGGCGGGCGACGCGGTGGCCATGGATCTCCTGGAAGCCATAGCCGTTCTCGTGCAGCGCGTAGCGGATCGTGTAGGGGCTGTTCCAGAAGGCGGCGTCCAGCACGTCGACATTCTTGTCGATCAGCGCCTGCTCGTAGGCCTCGAACCGGGCGCTGATCTCGGCCACGACTTCAGGGATGTTCGGGGTCAGGTCGGTCATGATGATGCGGCCTCCATGGCCTGTGCGACGGCGATGAGGCTGGCATCCGTGCCGCGCCCGCCGATGATGGACAACCCGACCGGCGCGCCGTCGACAAGGGCGCCGGGCAGGTTGACTTGCGGATGACCTGCCAGGCCGCCCTGTGCGCAAAGGCTGGTGATGCGGTCGCGCATCGGCCTGAGAACCGGCATCGGCAGGCCGCGCAAGGGCGCAGGGAAGGGCGTCGTCGGCAGGCACAGGATCGTGCCCGATGGCAGCAGGTAGCGCAGCCTTGCGCGGGCTTCTTCGCGCATCAGCGCGGCCCAGTTCTGCTCGGCGACCGGGACCTGCGAGCCTGCGATCAGCCCGGCCGCGACGCTGAAGGCCATGCGCGGATTGTCCCGCTCGATCCAGGGGCGGAAGGTCTGCCAGGCCTCGACCGGCTGCAGGCTGCGCTGTGCCCGCGCCCAGACGGACAGGCCCTGCGGCGCCATGATCTCGTCGCGCGGCGTCGTGCCGAGCACGCCGGCGAGCCGCTGGACCATCGGTTGCAGCGCGGCTGCGACTTCGGGGTCGGCGAAGCCGAAGGCGTCGACGGCGACCAGCAATTTCGTCGGTAGCGGGCCGGGCGCCTCACCGAGCAGCACCGTGCCGACGCGGGCGAAGGCCGCGGCATCGCGCGTGAACCAGCCGGCTGTGTCCGAGCTCGGCGCCTGCGGCATCAGCCCGGTCAGGTCGAGCCGGCCATGGGTCGGCCGGATGCTGTAGAGCCCGCAGAAGCTGCCAGGCACGCGCATCGAACCGCCGGTATCGGTGCCCAATGCGGTGTCGCAGAGCCCGGCGGCGACGGCTGCGGCCGAGCCGGAGGAGGAGCCGCCCGGCACGCGGTCAGGCGCGGCGGTGTTCAGCGGCGTGCCGTCGAAGGCGTTCTCGCCGAGGATGCCGAGCGAGACCTCGTCGGTGATGGTCTTGCCGACGAACTCGGCGCCGGCATCGAGCAGGGTCTGCACCGCCCAGGCATGGCGCTCCGGGACGGGATTGGCTTTGGCCCAGTCATGGTTGCCGCCGCCGGTCGGTGTACCCGCGACGTCGAACAGGTCCTTGACGGCGAAGGTCAGTCCGGCGAGCGGCCCGCCTTTCCGGCCGGGGATGCGGATGCGCGGGCCGGGCACGAAGGCGTTGACGCGATCCGCCATCACGGCCTCGGCGATCGTGTTTCGCCCAGGGAGATCGGTCGGGTCGGCATCGGCACGGCTTTTTATCCTTCGTGATGGTCGGCCTATCGTTCGGGTGGCAGCCTAAGCAGGTTTGCCGCCGCTGCAAACGTCAGCGTGCCGGCTTGCCACGCTATCGGTCATCGGGAACCTTTTACGGTCTGCGCCATCCGATGCGGCGAGGAGGACAGATCATGCCATCCATTCCGACGGTCGCGCGCGATGCCGGTTCCGCCTCGGCTGATGATCTCGATCTCGCCCGTCGTGCGAGCACGGGCGATCCTCAGGCCTTCCGCACGATCATGACGACGCATAACCAGGCGCTCTATCGCATCGCGCGGGCGGTGATCCGCAATGACAGCGAGGCCGAGGATGTGGTGCAGGAGGCCTATGTCCGGGCCTTCAGCCACCTCGACAGCTTCCGCGGCGAGGCGACGCTTTCGACATGGCTGTCGCGCATCACCCTCAACGAGGCGCTGGGCCGCCTGCGCCGGAAGAAGCGGGCGGACAAGGCATTGCGCGCCGAGGACCCGGGCATTCCCGCACAGATCATCCCCTTTCCCGGCAGCAGCAGCGGCGACGATCCGGAGCGAATGATGGCGCAGCGGCAGATCCTGCAACTGGTCGAACGCGCGACCGACAACCTCCCCGACGTCTATCGCGGCGTGTTCATGGCGCGAGTGATCGAGGGGCGCAGCGTCGAGGAAACCGCGGAACTCCTCGATATCCGGGCGGAGACGGTCAAGACCCGGCTGCACCGGGCGCGGCTTTTGGTGCGCAAGGAGCTGGAACAGCAGATCGGCCCGGTGCTGCTCGATGCCTTCCCCTTCGCGGGCCGGCGCTGCGAACGCCTGACTGCTGCCGTGATGCAAAGACTTGGGCTTGCCGGTTGAAATTCCGGGAACGTTCAGGCCGCATCGGCATCCAATAAGCGTCGATGAAACAAAGCGTTCCGGCCCGCTCCCGTGGCCTGGAGAAGGAGGAGTCATGTCCATTCGCAAGTATAGCTTCGCACTTGTCCTGGCATTCCTGGGTGCGACGACCGCAGCGCAGGCTGCCGACAAGCCGACCGACCCGCAGATCGCCCATATCGCCTATACGGCCGGCGCGATCGACGTCGCGGCGGCGAAGCAGGCCATCGCGAAATCACGGAACAAGGTGGTCGTGTCCTTCGCCAAGGACATGCTGCGCGACCATCAGGCCGTCAACAAGCAGGCGCTCGACCTTCTCGCCAAGCTGAAGGTCAAGCCGGAGGACAATGCGACGAGCCGTGCCCTGTCCGATGCCGCCGGAAAGACCAAGGCAGCGCTCGCCAAGCTGCGCGGCGCGGCCTTCGACAAGGCCTATGTCGCCAACGAGGTCGCCTTCCACCAACAGGTGAATGGGGCTTTGCAGACCCTGCTGATCCCGTCGGCGAGCAATGCCGAGCTCAAGGGCCTGCTCGAAACCGGCCTGAAGATCTTCCAGGGCCATGAGCAGCATGCGGTGCATGTCGCCGCCGAGCTGCAATAGGCGCACCGCCATGAGCGTGGCGCGATATCTGCCGGCGGTCGCGGCCGTGATACTGGCGGCGGCTGCCGTCCCGGCGCGGGCGGAGACCATTCAGGTGATCGTTGACAAGCTGGTCTTCACCCCGGCGGAGGTCAGTGCGAAGGTCGGCGACACCGTTGAATGGGTCAACCGGGACATCCTCGCCCATACCGCCACGGTGAAGGGCGGGATGGAGGTGATGATCCCCGCCAGGAAGACCGGCCGGGTGACGCTGCAGAAGGCGGAGGCGATCGACTATTTCTGCCGCTTCCACCCTAACATGAAGGGTCGCATCACCGTCTCGGCCCCGTGACGGGAATGCGGGGTCGGGGCGCGTCTCGGGCGATGGGAGGCCGGGGCGCGCCCCGTTCTTGAGCGATCAGGAAATCGGCCTGGGCCTCGGTCTCGACCGCGGCGGCATCATGCTCGCGGCGGATCGATGCGATGGCGTCTGCCGCGCTTGCCCCGTTTTCGACGAGCAGCAGCGCGGCGATGGTGCCGGTGCGGCCGAGGCCGGCGCGGCAATGGATTGCCCAGCTCTCGCCTTCGCGCAGGCGGCGCGGCAGGTCGAGCTCGCGCCAGCCCGCCATGAAGGCCGCATCCGGCACGCCGTAATCGGGGATGGCGAGATGAGCCCATTCCAGCCCGGCTGCCCGGACAGCGGCGGCGAAGCCGACGATGCCACCCGGAAATTCCTGTGCTTCGACGAGGCTGAGCAGGCCGGTTGCGCCCAATCCCGCCAGACGCGACAGATCCTCCGCCAGGGCGGTCTGCGATGCGGCGTCATCCGGCGTCTCCTGCCGCCGGCCGGGACAGGGGCCGAGCAGGAGCGCGCTGGCGAAGCCGGGGAGGTCGAGACGGGAAATGGAAGGCGCCGGGCTGTGCAAGCAATCCTCCAAATGGCGGAAGGGCCGGGTATTCTACCTGTCGCATCGTCTTTGCACGAGCCGATGGACAGCGTGCGGCTTGTCGCGATGGGATGCGAAACGCCGGGAAGAATCGGGGCGGCGTTCAGCGGAGTGGAACAGGGGTCGGTCTATTCCGCGACATCATAAACAATGCGCTTCGAATGCATTGGCCAGCGGCTGTTCGCACGTGCCATCCTCGCCGGATCAGGGGAGCGTTGCGGCGCTCCGGTTCGACGGAGCCCGACGTGCCAGACGATTACAGCACCCTCTACGAGGCGGTCGAGCCGTATCGGTCCTTGCGCCTGCCGGTCGGTGACGGACATGAACTCCATGTCGATCTCAGCGGCAATCCCGATGGCATCCCCGTGGTGTTCCTGCATGGCGGACCCGGCGGTGGCACCAAGCCGGCGCAGCGCAAGACCTTCGACCCGTCCGCCTTCCGGATCGTGACCTTCGACCAGCGCGGGGCGGGGCGCTCCAGCCCTCTGGCGGAGCTCGCGGGCAATACCACGCAGGCGCTGATCGCCGATCTCGAACGGATTCGGGAGCATCTCGGCATCGAGCGCTGGCTCGTCACCGGCGGTTCCTGGGGCAGTTGCCTCGGCCTCGCCTATGGGCAGGCCCATCCCGAGCGCTGCCTCGGCTTCCGCCTGCACGGCATCTTCATGGCCGAGCGCGCCGAGATCGACTGGTGGTTCCACGGCTCGCGCACGATCTTCCCCGATCATTGGGAGACCTTCGCCAGTTTCGTGCCGGAAGCGGAGCGGGACGATTTGCTCGGCGCCTACTACCGGCGGCTGACCGGTCCCGATCGCGAGCAGCAGCTGGCGGCTGCGGTCGCCTTGCGCACCTTCTCCGGGAAGACCCAGACCTTCCTGCCCGATGCCGAGCATGTCGCGGCCCTGACCGAGCCGGATGCCGCGCTGGCGCTCGCCCGCATCTTCACGCATTACTGCGTCAACGGCGCCTTCCTCCAGCCCGGCCAGTTGCTGCGCGACGTCTCGCGCATCCGGCATCTGCCCGCCGAGATCGTGCAGGGCCGCTACGACATCGTGACGCCGATGTGCACGGCCTGGCGCCTGAAGACGGCCTGGCCCGAGGCTCGCTTCACCATCGTCACCGAAGCCAACCACGCGGCGACGCCGAGTGCGCCGGCCCTGTCGCTGGCGCTGCGCGACGCGACCGACCGCCTGCGCGATTCGATGCTGGCCCTCGCGGCCTGAAGGAACGACCATGTACGAAGCCGCCGGCCAGATCCGCCTGGGCATCGAGCCCTATCTCGAAATCCGCAGTGCCAAGAGCCCGGCCGTCGCGCCGGATGGCGAGCTCCTCGCCTATCTCAGCGACGAGAGCGGCACGCATCAGATCTGGCTTCGGCCGCTCGCCGGCGGGGCGCCCTGGCGCCTGACCGACATGCCGGAGCCGGTCGGCGCGATCGCCTTCAACCCGAAGAGCCGCGACCTGCTGTTCACGATGGATTGCGGCGGCGACGAACGCCATCAGCTCTGGCTCGTGCCGGGTGCCTCGGGCGTGCCGCAGCCGCTGACCGACGATCCGACCGTGGTGCATGTCTGGGGCTGCTGGGCACCGGACGGGCAGCGCATCGCCTTCGCCTCGAACGCACGCGACCGCGAGCATATGGACATCTACGTGATGGACATGGCGACGCGGGCGGCGCGGCGCGTGTTCGAGGGCAGCGGCTATCGCGAGGCGGTCGCGTTCTTCCCGGATGGACGCTCTCTCCTGGTCACTGATGCCACCCATGCGATGAACGACCAGGATCTGTTCCGGCTCGATCTCGAAAGCGGGGCGCGCGAGGCCTTGCTGCCGCATGAGGGCCGCGCCCGTTATGCCGCCAACCGGATGAAGAAGGATGGCAGCGGCTTCTTCACCATTACCGACCAGGGGCGCGAGTTTCTCAGCGTCGCCTTCCGCTCGGCGACTGACGGCACGCTGGACTGGATCGTCGATCGCGACGGGCAGGATGTCGAGGCGGTGGCGCTGGCGCCGGACCAGAACCGCCTCGCCTATGTTGCCAATGACCGCGGCTGGAACCGCATCTTCGTGCGCGAGATCGCCGGTGGGGCCGAGTTCGAGGTCGAAGGTTTTCCGGCTGGCTCGGTCGGCTCCGTCGCCTGGCTGCCGGATGGTTCGGGGCTCGTCTTCCCGCTTGATGGCTCGACGTCGTCGCCGGATATCTGGCGCTTCGATATCGCGACGAAGCAGGTCAAGCGCCTGACCGATGCCTCGAAGGCCGGACTCGATCCGGCCGGTTTCGTCGAGCCGACAGTCGCGAGCACCAAGAGCTTCGACGGGCTCGAAGTGCCGTTCTTCGTCTACCGGCCGCGCGGCAAGGCGCCCGAGGGCGGCTACCCGGCCGTCGTCGTGGTCCATGGCGGGCCGGAGGCGCAGTGGACGCCGATCTTCCGGGCCGATCTGCAGTTCTTCCTGAGCCAGGGCATCATGGTGATCGCGCCGAACGTGCGTGGCTCGACCGGCTATGGCCGCAGCTATCACCATCTCGACGACAAGCATCTGCGCATGGACAGCGTCGCCGATCTCAAGGCGGTCAGGCTCTGGCTGCGCGAGCAATCCGACGTGAACGATGACCGCGTCGCCGTCTATGGCCGCTCCTATGGCGGCTTCATGGTGCTGGCGGCGCTGACCGAGCAGCCCGAACTCTGGAAGGTCGGGATCGAGTTCTACGGCATCGCCAATTTCCTGACGCTGCTGGAGACGACCGGGCCGTGGCGGCGCTATCTGCGCGCGGTGGAATACGGCGATCCGGTCGTCGACCGCGAAAACCTGATCCGCTTCTCGCCGATCCACAAGCTCGACCAGATCCGCGTGCCGCTTTTCATCGCGCAGGGTTTCGACGATCCGCGCGTGCCGCCGGGCGAGAGCGAGATGGTCTACTCGGTGCTGCGCGGGCTCGGCCGTCCGGTCGAGTATGTGCGCATCCCGCATGAGGGCCATGGCTTCGCCCGGATCGAGAACCGGCGCACCGTCTTCGGCGGGGTGGCCCGTTTCCTGCGAGAGCATCTCTGAGCGCCCCCGGCATCTGAAAGGACGCAAGCCATGCAGAATTCCGAGATCATCTGGGAGCTGGTCGACGCCAAGCGGCAGCCCTTCGAGGCGCTGAGCGATCGCGTCTGGGGCATGCCCGAGATCGCTTATACCGAATATGGCTCTGTCGCCGAGCATATCGCCATGCTGAAGGAGCAGGGCTTCCGCATCACCGAGAACGTCGCGGGCATCCCGACCGCGGTGATGGGCGAGGCGGGCGAGGGCGGCCCGGTCATCGCCATCCTCGGCGAGTACGACGCGCTGCCGGGCCTGAGCCAGGAAGCCAATATCGCCGAGCCGAAGCCGGTCGAGGCCGGCGGCCACGGCCATGGCTGCGGCCACAACATGCTGGGTTCGGCCGCGCTGCTGGCGGCGACCGCGGTGAAGGACTGGCTTGCCAAGACCGGCCGGCCCGGACGCGTGCGCTATTTCGGCTGCCCGGCGGAAGAGGGCGGCGCGGCCAAGGCCTTCATGGTGCGCGCCGGCGCCTTCGACGATGTCGATGTCGCGATCTCCTGGCATCCGGCCTCGATGACCAAGGTCGACGATGCCTTGTCGCTGGCCAATACCCGGATGGATTTCCAGTTCACCGGCCGCGCCTCGCACGCCGCCGCGGCGCCGCATCTCGGCCGCTCGGCGCTCGATGCGGTGGAACTCATGAATGTCGGCGTCAACTACATGCGCGAGCATGCGCCGTCCGATGCGCGCATCCACTATGCCTATCTCGATGCCGGCGGCATCGCGCCGAACGTCGTCCAGGCTTCGGCCAAGGTGCGCTACGCCATCCGGGCGCGCGACCTCGCCGGGATGCTGGAGCTCAACGAGCGCGTGAAGAAGATCGCGGAGGGCGCCGCTTTGATGACCGAGACCACGGTCTCGATCTCGATCATGAGCGCGGTCTCCAACATGCTCGGCAACACGCCGCTGGAAGATGCGATGTTCAAGAACATCGACCGGCTCGGCCCCGTGCCCTTCGATGCGGCCGACAAGGCCTATGCGGCCAAGATCCAGGCGACGCTCGGCCCGGCCGACATCCTCAACGACTATCGCAAGACCGGCATCGCGCCGCGCGAGAACACGCCACTCTGCGATTTCGTCGTGCCGCAGGGCACGCGCGGCGTGCCGATGATCGGCTCGACCGATGTCGCCGATGTCAGCTGGAAGGTGCCGACCATCCAGGCTAGGGTCGCGACCCATGCGATCGGCACACCCGGTCATTCTTGGCAGATCACGGCACAGGGCAAGGCGCCGGCCGCCCACAAGGGCATGGTCCATGCCGCCAAGATCATGGCGGCGACGGCGATCGACGTGATCAGCGACGAGACGCTGCTGGCGCGGGCCAAGAAGGACCATCAGGAACGGGTGACGCAGACGCCTTATGTCTGCCCGATCCCGGCGGAGGTGAAGCCGCCGATCAAGCCGCGGCCGGTGGCCGCCTGAGCCGGAATCGCGTGGGCGGCACCAATGCTGCTTCCGCCGACGACGCGTCCAATCGAACAACAACCAAAGAGCGGGATCGAGATCATGGCCGACCGAAACGACGAGACCGGAACGAGGCGCCGCCTTGCCGGGCGCAAGCTCCTCTCGGCTGCTGCGGCCGCCGCCCTCTGCGCCGGCGCGGGAGCGGCCGTCGCCGCGACGCCGAAGAACGCGCTCGTGATGGCCTGGAACGTCGACGCGATCAGCACCTTCGATCCCGCCCAGGTCGGCGAGGTCGTCACCAACGAGATCCTGCAGAACACCTGCGATACGCTGGTCGATTTCGACCCGGCCGACGAGCGCAAGGTCGTGCCGGGCTTCGCCGAGCGCTGGGATGTCTCGCCGGACCGCAAGGAGATCACCTTCCACCTGCGCAAGGGCGCGAAGTTCCCCTCCGGCAATCCGGTCACGGCCGAGGACGTCGCCTGGTCGATGCACCGCGTCGTCAAGCTCAACTTCGGCAATGCCGCGACGCTGACCGAGTACGGCTTCACCAAGGACAATGTCGAGCAGACCATCGTCGCGGGTAACGACACGCTCACGCTCAAGCTGGACAAGCCCTATCCGACGACGCTGGTGCTGCAGGCGATCGCCGCCAACCGGGTCTCCATGGTGATGGACAAGAAGACCCTGATGGCGAACCAGCAGGGCGCTGATCTCGGCAACAAGTACCTGGCGACGCGCACGGCCTGCGTCGGTCCCTACAAGCTGACACGCTGGAATGCCGGCGAATCGATCGTGCTGGAGGCGAACGAGGGGTATTGGGGCACGGCGCCCGGTCTCAAGCGCATCCTGATCCGCCATGTCGCCGAGCCCGGCACCCAGCGCCTGCTGCTCAGCCAGGGCGATGTCGACGTGGCGCGCGACCTGACGCCGGAAGACCTGAAGGACCTCGAAGGCTCAAAGGACGTCTCGATCATCAAGGTCCTCAGGCCGCAATTGTTCTACTGGGGCTTCAACGTCGCGGACGGTCCGTTCTCCAAGGAGAAGGTGCGCCTCGCGATGCGCTACCTGATCGACTACGAGGGCCTCGGCAAGACGGTGATGACCTATCTCGGCGTGCCGCGCGCCAGCTTCGCCCAGCTCGGCGCGGTCGGCGCCCTCGACGAGAAGGAGGGGCAGCCCTTCAAGCTCGATCTCGACAAGGCCAAGCAATTGCTGACCGAGGCCGGCTATCCCAACGGCTTCGAGGCGAGCGTGCTCTTCGGCACGCTGCCGCATGCGAACCCGATCGCCCAGAGCGTCCAGCAGAACGCGGCCAAGGTCGGCGTCAAGCTCTCGCTCGAGCGCATGGCCAATGCCCAGCTCTTCAGCAAGGTGCGCGGGCGCGAGTACCAGTCGGCGATGCTGGCCTGGCAGACCGGCGTGCCGGACGCGCATGGCAATGCCTCGCGCCTCGTCTTCAACCCGGACAACCGGCTCGAAGCGAAGCAGACCCAGTATCCGAGCTGGCGCTCCGCCTATCAGGACCTTGATCTCAACAAGCAGATCGACGCGGCCCTGCTCGAACCCGACCCGGCCAAGCGCGACGCGCTCTATGCGACGATCCAGAAAGAGGTGATGGCCAAGGGACCGATGGCCTTCATGTTCCAGATGAACAGCGTCGCCGGCGTGCGCAAGGACCTGAAGTCGTGGACCTGGAACGGCTTCCGGACCTATTACGAGCGTACGGCCAAGTAAGGCCATCGCGATGTCCCGGACCGCCGCTGCGGCGCCCGGCCTGAGCTCCGATCCAGGGCGGACCATTCTTCCGTCCTGGCTCAAGGCCTCCGGTCGAACGCTCGTCTCCTTCGCCGTCACCCTGCTCGGGCTGGCGGCGTTGACCTTCTTCATCGGCCGCCTGTTGCCGCTCGATCCCGTCGTCGCCGTGCTCGGCGACAACGTGACCCAGGAAGCCTATCAGGCGATGTACAAGCAGCTCGGTCTCGATCAGCCGCTCTATGTCCAGTTTGGCCGCTATATCTGGGGCGTGCTGCATCTCGATTTCGGGATGGCGCTGACCACAGGCAAGCCGGTGATGGCGGACATCGCCCGCGTCTTCCCGGCGACAATCGAGCTCGCAAGCGTGGCGATCGTGATCGGTACCAGCCTCGGCATCCCGCTCGGCGTGCTCTCGGCGATGTATCGGGGATCGCTGGTGGACCAGATCGTCCGCGTCGTCGGGCTGATCGGCTATTCCGCGCCGAATTTCTGGCTCGGCCTGATGGGGCTCGTGCTGTTCTACGCGACGCTGGGCTGGGTCGGCGGGCCGGGCCGCATCGATTTCACTTACGAATTCGACCTCGAACCCGTCACCGGCTTCCTGCTGATCGACAGCCTGCTCGCCGGCAACTGGGAGATGTTCGGCAACGCCGTCTCGCACATCATCCTGCCGGCCTCGATCCTGGCCTTCAGCTCGCTCGCCTATATCAGCCGGATGACCCGCAGCTTCATGATGGAGCAGCTCGGGCAGGAATATGTCGTGACGGCGCGCGTGAAAGGCCTGTCCTGGGCGCGCACCGTCTGGGGCCATGCCTTCCGCAACATCGCCGTGCAGGTGGTGACGGTGGTCGCGCTCTCCTACGCCTTCCTGCTCGAAGGCGCGGTGCTGACCGAGACGGTCTTCGCCTGGCCGGGCTTCGGCCGCTACCTGACCAACGCGCTTCTCGCCGGCGACATGAACGCGGTCGTCGGCTGCACGCTGCTCGTCGGCGTCATCTTCGTGACGCTCAACCTGTTATGCGACCTGCTTTACCGGGTCTTCGACCCGCGAACCCGCTGAGGCATGGCCATGGCACCACAACCCATCGACCAGGCCAACGGGCGAGGCCTCCGGGCTTGGCTCGCGGCGCCCGTCCCGGCCTCGCCCTTCCAGGCGCGGATGCAGCAATTGTCGCTGAAATGGTGGCGGCTGCGGGCCAACCCTGCCGCCCTGTTCGGCCTCGCCATCATCGTCCTGATCGCGCTCACGGCGCTGTTCGCCCCGCTGGTCGCGACGCATGACATCTACGCGCAGGACCTGACGCAGCGCCTGCAGCGGCCTTCGGCCGCGCATTGGTTCGGCACCGACGAGCTCGGCCGTGACATCTTCAGCCGGCTGGTCTTCGGCGCGCGGATCACGCTCTACATCGCCATGCTGACGGCGGTGATCGCGGCGCCGCTCGGGCTGATCGTCGGCACGACCTCCGGCTATCTCGGCGGCTGGGTCGACACTGTGTTGATGCGGATCGTCGACATCTTCCTGGCCTTCCCGAGCCTGGTGCTGGCGCTCGCCTTCGTCGCGGCTCTGGGACCCAGCATCGACCATGCGATCATCGCGATCGCACTCGCCGCCTGGCCGCCGATCGCGCGGCTGGCGCGGGCCGAGACGCTGTCGATCCGCAAGTCCGACTATATCGCGGCGGTCCGGCTGCAGGGTGCGTCGCCGCTCAGGATCATCCTCGGCCATGTCGTGCCGATGTGCATCCCTTCGGTCGTGGTGCGCATTACCCTCAGCATGGCGTCGATCATCCTGACGGCGGCAGGTCTTGGCTTCCTGGGCCTGGGCGCGCAGCCGCCGAGCCCGGAATGGGGCGCGATGCTGGCGTCCGGTCGCGAGTTCATCCTGACCAATGGCTGGATCGCCGGCATTCCCGGCCTTGCCATCCTGATCACCAGCCTGGCCTTCAACCTGTTCGGCGACGGCCTGCGCGACATCCTGGATCCGCGCCATGGATAAGCCGCTGCTCGAGGTCGAGGACCTCTCCGTCACCTTCAAGGGCGCGCATCGCTCGGTGCAGGCGGTGCGCGGCATCTCCTTCAGCGTCGGCCGCGAGAAGGTCGGCATCGTCGGTGAATCCGGCTCCGGCAAGTCGCTGACCGGGCGCACGATCCTGAAGCTGACGCCGAAGGCTGCGACGATTGCCGCCAAGAAATTGTCCTTCGACGGGATCGACCTGCTCGCAGCCAGCGAGCGCCAGATGCGGAGCATCCGCGGCAACCGCATCTCGATGATCCTGCAGGACCCGAAATTTTCGCTGAACCCGCTGATGCGGGTCGGCGAGCAGATCACCGAGGCCTACCGCCTGCACCACAAGGTCGGCGGCAAGGAGGCCGAGGCCAGGGCGCTCGCGATGCTGGAGGCGGTGAAGATCCGCGACCCCGCGCGTGTCTTCAGGCTCTTCCCGCATGAGGTCTCGGGCGGCATGGGCCAGCGCATCATGATCGCGATGATGCTGATCCCGGAACCGGACCTGATCATCGCTGACGAGCCGACCTCGGCGCTCGACGTCACCATCCGGCGGCAGGTGCTGAGCATCCTCGACGAGTTGGTGACGCGGCGCGGCGCCGGGCTGATCTTCATCAGCCACGACCTCAATCTCGTGGCGGATTTCTGCGACCGCGTGCTGGTGATGTATGCCGGCCGGATCATGGAGGACATCCCGGCACGCGAACTCCGCAATGCGCGCCATCCCTATACCCGCGCGCTGCTCGACAGCCTGCCGCGGCTCGACCGGCAGGCGGACATGCTGCAGGTGCCGAGCCGCGACCCGGCCTGGCTCGATGGACCGACGCTGCAGAGCGGGAGCCGAGGATGAGCGTGACTGACCAGACCCCGGCGGCGAATCGCCCGGCTGCGCTGACGGTCAACCAGCTCTCGGTCGTCTTCGGCCGCGGCGCCTCGATGCTGAAGGCGGTGGACGACGTCTCCTTCACGCTCGGACATGGCGAGGCTTTCGGCCTGATCGGCGAATCCGGCTGCGGCAAGTCGACGGTGCTGCGCGCGCTTGCCGGGCTGAACAGCGACTATGGCGGTACGATCAGCTTCCAAGACCGCGAGGTGCCGCATAAGCGCGACAAGG
Source organism: Allobosea sp. AK1 (assembly GCF_006714945.1). NCBI lineage: Bacteria > Pseudomonadati > Pseudomonadota > Alphaproteobacteria > Hyphomicrobiales > Alloboseaceae > Allobosea > Allobosea sp. AK1. Next base: position 1,573,396 of record NZ_VFMG01000001.1, on the reverse strand, counting down.
CCTTCTTTCGGCGTGTGCAGATGGTGTTCCAGGACCCATATTCCTCGCTGCATCCGCGCAAGATGGTGCAGAACGTGCTGGCCGAGCCGCTGAGGATCCATGGCTTCGACCGGCCGCAGGAGCGGATCGACGAAATCCTGACCGCCGTCGGTCTCGGGCCATCCTTCCGCTATCGCTTCCCGCACGAACTCTCGGGCGGGCAGCGCCAGCGCGTCGCGATCGCCCGCGCGCTGATCATCGAGCCCGAACTGCTGCTGCTGGACGAGCCGACTTCGGCGCTCGACGTCTCCGTGCAGGCGGAAATTCTCAATCTGCTGAAGCAGCTCCGCCGCGACCGCGACCTGACCTATCTGATGGTCAGCCACGATCTCGCGGTGGTGACGCATCTCTGCGAACGCGTCGCGATGATGAGCGAGGGCCGCATCCTCGAAGAGATGAGCGCCGAGGACGTCCGGGCCGGCCGGGCGCATCAGCCCTATACGCGCGAATTCCTCGAAGCGAGCGTCGGTTATCGCCCGATCGCGTGAGCGACCGGGCTACGGAGGATCAGATGATGGATGAGGCAGTGATGACGGGCGAAGCCTTGTGTGCAGAGCGTTGGCCGGTGAATGGCTGGGAGAGCGTCGCGCCGGAGACGGCGGGCTGGTCGCGCGAAGGGCTCGACCGCGCCTGGCGCTTCGCCGACACCATTTCGACGGCGACAGTGATGATCGTGCAGGGCGGGCGCGTGGTGGCGAGCCGTGGCGACCTCGCTCATCGCTACCAGTGCCATTCCGTCCGCAAGAGCTTCCTCAGCGCGCTGATCGGCATTCATGAGGAAGCCGGCCGGATCGACCTGTCGCGCACGCTCGCCGATCTCGGCATCGACGACAAGGAGGGCCTCAGCGACCTCGAGAAGTCGGCGACGATCTATGATCTGCTGACGGCGCGCTCCGGCATCTTCCATCCGGCCGGCTATGAATCGCCCTGGATGAAGTCGATCAAGCCGCAGCGCCATTCGCAGCCGCCCGGCACCTTCTGGCTGTACAACAACTGGGATTTCAACGCGCTCGGTACGATCTTCACGGCGCTGACCGGTGCCGGCATCCATGACGATTTCCTGGCGCGGATCGGCCGCCCGCTCGGCATGGAGGATTTCCGCCTCGATGGCGAGCGGCGCGACGGCTGGCTGGAGCCGGACGATTGCTCCGTTCATCCCGCCTATCCGTTCCGGATGTCGACGCGCGATCTCGCCCGCTTCGGCCTGATGTTCCTGCGGCAGGGCCGTTGGCAGAACGAGCAGATCGTGCCGGCCAACTGGGTCGCGACCAGCGTGCTGCCGCTCTCCGATGCCGGGCCGCGCGGCGGCTATGGCTATATGTGGTGGACCGAGCGCTCCGGCGCGGGCTTTCCGGGCGTCGTGCTGCCGGCCGGCAGCTACAGCGCGCAGGGCGTCGGCGGGCAGAACTGCCTTGTCATTCCGTCGCTGGACCTCGTCATCGTCCACCGCGTCAACACCGACATCAAGGGCACGGAGGTGAGCCGCTTCGCCTTCGGCCGCCTGCTGCGCCTGATCCTCGAAGCGCGCCGAGCCCACTGAGGGCACGGCGCGCTGTCGCTGCACAGGAGCTTGAGGCGGTGGCAGGTTACCGCGCGGCCTCGACCTCGCGCAGGCAGATCCTGAGCCTGTCGAGGATCATCTCGACATCGTCGGCGCCGACTGTCAGCGGCGGGCGGATCTTGAGGATGTTGTCGGCGGGTCCCTCGCGCCCGACCAGGATGCGCATCTCGCGCAGCCGGTTCATGACATGGGCCGCCGCATCGGTCGCGGGCTCCAGTGTCTCGCGGTCCGTGACCAGCTCCAGCCCGAGGAAGAGTCCGATGCCGCGCACATCGCCGACGCAAGGATAGTCATCCATCAGCGCGCGCATGCCGGCGAGCAGCTTGTCGCCCATCGCCTTGGCATTGGCCGAAAGCCCTTCCTCCTCGACGATGTCGAGCACCTCGGCAGCGATGCGGCAGGACAGGTTCGAACCGCCGAAGGTGGAGAAATATTCCGGGCCTTCCGCGAAGCGCTCGGCGATGGCGCGGGTGGTGATGAGCGCGCCGATCGGGTGGCCGTTGCCGAGCGGCTTGCCGAGCACGACGATGTCCGGCTGCACGCCCTGCTGTTCGAAGCCGAAATAATAGTCACCGAGGCGCCCCAGTCCGGTCTGGACCTCGTCGGCGATGCAGATGCCGCCGGCGGCGCGGATGCGCTCGTAGACCGCAGCGAGATAGCCGGGCGGCGGGATGATCTGGCCGCCGACGCTCGGGAAGGTCTCGGCGATGAAGCCGGCGACCTTGCCGCCACGTTCCGCGATGGCCGCGAGCGCGCCGTCGACCTGCTGGGCGTAGTGGAGGGCCCGGTCGGCGTCGTCGCGGCGGAAGCGGCCGCGATAATCGTCGGCGACGTCGACAAGCTGCACCCAGGGCTTGCGGCCACCCATGTTCGGCTTGTTGAACTTGTAGGCGGAGATGTCGATCGCGCCGGTGGTATTGCCGTGATAGCCGTGATCGGGCGTGACGATATCGTAGCCGCCGCTGGCCGCGCGGGCGAGGCGCAGGGCCAGCTCGTTTGCTTCCGAGCCGGAATTGACGAAGAAGCAGACCTCCAGCTCCTTGGGCAGCTTGGCAGTCAGGCGCTGGGCCAGCGCCATCGGCGCCGGGTGGAGATAGCGCGTGTTGGAGTTCATCCGCGCGAGCTGGTCCATCGCCACCTTGCGGATGCGCGGATGAGCGTGGCCGACATGCGGCACGTTGTTATAGGCGTCGAGATAGGGCCGGCCCATCGCGTCGAAGAGATGGTGGCGCCAGCCGCGCAGGAAGGTGACCGGCTTCTTGTAGCTGAGCTTCAGGTTGGCGCCGAAGCGGGTCTTGCGTTCGATGAGCAGCGCGGCCTCGTCGATCGCCTGATAGGCGACCGTCTCGTCGGGCAGGTTGAGCAGGGCGGCGGGGTTCGGGCAGATCGCCTGCCAGAGCGCCCAGTCGTCGGGATCGGCGACGCCCGGCCAGTCATGGCCCATGCCGTCCAGCGTCAGCGCGAGCTGGAAATGCAGATGCGGCTCCCAGCCACCATTCTCCTCGGCCGGGCCGAGCTTGGCGAAAGCCTCTCCCGCCGCAATCTCCTGACCTGGCTTCAGCTTGGCCGCGCCGTCGGCGGCGAGATGGCCGTAGAGGGTGTGGAAGATGTCACCCGCGGGCGTGCGGTGTTCGAGGATGACGACGCCGCCATAGTCGAGATGGCCTTTGCGGTTCTCTGCAAGCGCAACCTTGCTGGCGAGAGGCGCCCGGACCGGTTCGCCGGCCGGCCCGAAGACATCGACCGCCATATGGATGGTGCGGCGGTTGGAGGCGAGCCAGGGGCCCTTGCGGAAGGCCTTGTCGGTATAGACTAGGCGCGGCTCCCCATACTGGCCGAGCCACCATTCCTGGGTGATGCCGAGCCCGGTGCCGAGATTACGGGCCTCGTCGGCGCGCAGTTCGAACGGGTTCTGCGGGATCGTGGCTTCGGCGATGCCGAGCGAACCGACCGGCAGGCCGTCGAGGGCGCGACCGAGCACGGGCGCGAAGCTGCCGCGCTGCGCGGCGATCCAGCTCGCGATGCGGCCGGCGGCATCGGTGACGGGCAGGCCGCAGGCATTGCGCAGGCGCGCGCCCATCAACTCGCCGTCGATGGCGGGGTTTTCGAGAAGCCGCCAGGCCGGAGCCTGCGAGATCGTGACATAGGGGTCGTTCGGGCGGCCCTTGGCTTCGATCGTCGAGTTCACGACGCTGACGGCGAGGCGCATCCGGACGAGCGGCCAGATCAGCCCGATCTCCTCGGCGCTGAGGGCTGAGACGTCATGATAGCCGGCGACCAAGGCTGCAAGCGCCGCTTCGGGCGTCTCGTGGTCGAGGATGGCATAGGCCGCGGCGATGGCGATCTCGCAGACGCGCGGGCCATCGGTCATGTCGCCGAAATCGATCAGGCCGCTGATCCGGGCAGGCTCGCCGAGGCGCGGCTGAACGAGGATGTTGAAGTCGTTGAGATCGTTATGGATGGTCTGACGCGGCAGCCTGTCGAGCGCGGGCTTGAGCGCTTCGAAGGCCGCGACGATCCCGGCCACGAGCGTGCGGCGCGCGCCTTCGAGCACGTCGAGATGCGGCTTGATCCAGCCGGCCTCGGTCAGGTCCCATTTCGCGGCGTCCGGCGCGGCTGTGACCTTGAAATCGCGGAGCGCGAGATCGAGGCGCGCGGTGAGCGCGCCGAGTTCGGCGAGGACGGCCGGCGGCTGCGGCCCCGCTTCGCCCATCGGGATGCCCGTAAAGGCGCGCTGGACCCAGACCATGCGCTGCTGGCCCTGGGCATCCGGAACGTTCTGCCAGAAGCGGTTGCCCCCAGCGGGGAGAAGGCGCGGCAGCGGCAGCGTCGGATCGGTGGCGAGAGCGTGGTTGATGGCGGCACATTGCTGGTCGACGAGGGCGGGCTCGCCCTGCGGGCGCATCGCCTTGACGATGACGTCGCCCTCGCTGGTCCGGCCGCGGAAATTGAGGTCGTATTCGCCGCCGAGCTGCCGCAGCCCGCCAGCGATGCCGAATTGCTCGGCCACCCCACGCAACCAGACGTGTTCCATCATCGCTCCCCCGCCGCGGAGCTGCGTGGCTCCACGTTTGTTTCCTCAGGCCTGGTCGAATCGACCGATGCCGTCATCCATAGCCAGAAAGGCGGCCGGTTTGCTCCCGCAAAGTTTGCGGGGCGGCGGCTGCCGGGTTGCGTGGCGCGAGGGTGGAAGGTCAGCCCTGGATCGGCTTGCCGGAAAGCCAACGCTCCTTCGCGCGCCCAATGGCTTCGCGCACCGTGTCGGGAGCGGTGCCGCCATAGCTGCGGCGACTGCGGACGGAATGCTCCGGCGCCAGCACTGCGAAGACCGCTTCGCCGATGCGGGGATCGACCGAGCGCATGGCGTCGAGATCGAGCGCCTGCAAGGTGCAGCCCTTCGCCTCGGCCAGCGCGACGATGCGGGCGGTGATGTGATGGGCGTCGCGGAACGGGATGCCGGCCTCGCGCACCAGCCAGTCGGCGAGATCGGTCGCAGTCGGGAAGCCGCGGTCGAGGAAGGCGCGCATGCCCTCGGGGCGCACCGTGAGGTCGCGGACCATGCCGGTGGTGGCGGCGACGCAGAGCTCGACCGTCTCCAGCGCGTCGAACATCGGCTCCTTGTCCTCCTGCATGTCCTTCATGAAGGTCATAGGCAGGCCCTTGACCATCACCAGCATGGCGGTGAGCGAGCCGACGACGCGGCCGGTCTTGCCGCGCACCAGCTCGGCCGCGTCCGGGTTGCGCTTCTGCGGCATGATCGAGGAGCCGGTGGTGAAGGCGTCCGACAGCGCGATGAAGCGGAAGCCGTCGCTGCACCAGAGCGTGATCTCCTCGTTGAGGCGCGAAAGATGCACCGCCAGCATCGAGCAGCAGAACAGCAATTCGCAGATATGGTCGCGCGCGCCGACCGAATCCATCGAGTTCTCGGTCGGCCGGGCAAAGCCGAGCTCGGCCGCTGTGAACTGCCGGTCGATCGGGAAGGCGGTGCCGGCGAGCGCGGCGGCGCCGAGCGGCGAGACATTGGTGCGCTGGCGCGCGCCGGCCAGCCGCTCGCGGTCGCGACCGAACATCTCGACATAGGCCATCAGGTGGTGGCCGAAGGTCACGGGCTGGGCGACCTGCATATGGGTGAAGCCCGGCATGATCGTCTCGGCATGCTCGCCGGCGCGCTCGATCAGCGCCTGCTGCATTTCGCGGATGGCGCCGTCGAGAGCATCGATCGCGTCGCGCATCCAGAGGCGGACATCGGTGACGGCCTGGTCATTGCGGCTGCGGGCTGTGTGCAGGCGCCCGGCCGGCTCGCCGATGATCTCCTTGAGGCGCGCTTCCACATTCATGTGGATGTCCTCGAGATCGATGCTGAACCGGAGTTCGCCGCGATCGATCTCGCCACGGATCTGGTCGAGCCCGGCCTGGATGCGCTCGTTGTCGGCGCCGGCGATGATGCCCTGGCGAGCCAGCATCGCGGCATGGGTCTTGGACGCGGCGATGTCCTGCCGGTAGAGCCGGTAGTCGAAGCCGATCGAAGGATTGATCCTGCGCATCACATCGGCCGGCGCGGTGGTGAAGCGGCCACCCCACATCTTGTTGGCACCGGGGTTCTGGTCGGACATGATGGGCTCTCCGGGAGGCGGCTGCGACGTCGTCGCCAAGGGATAGCAATCGCGATTTGGACTGTAAATTCCAAAATCGACCTTGACGTCCAAATGATGCCCATCATACTCGCGAGGAGATGCGGCGGAACGGCCGATGCGGGATGGGCAGCATGAAGATCGAAGAATTCACACTGGAGCGGATCCAGTCGCTCTACGAGAACACTGTCGAGTTCAATCTCTCCGATAGCGGCGTCCATCCCTATTCGCTGAACGAATTGCTGAGTGCCGAGCAGCGCGCCAAGCTGATGGAGGTCGAGCTTGGCTATGGCTGGACCAACGGCGCGGTCGAACTGCGCGAGGACATTGCCAAGCTCTACCGCAACCGGACCTCGGACGAGGTGATCGTCACCAATGGCTCGGCCGAAGCCAATTTCCTGATGGTGATGTCGCTGATCGAGCCGGGCGACGAGATCGTCGTCTTCGTGCCGAACTACCTGCAGATCTGGGGCTGGGCGCAAGCGATCGGCGCCACCGTCAAGGAAGTGAAGCTGCGCGAGGAACTGGGCTGGACGCCCGATCTCGACGAGGTCCGCCAGGCGATCACGCCGCGCACCAAGCTGATGACGATCTGCAATCCGAACAACCCGACTGGCAGCCTGCTCTCGCGCGAGACGATGGACGCGCTGGTCGAGATCGCTCGGGCGCAGGGCTGCTATCTCCATGCCGACGAGGTCTACAAGGGCGCCGAACTCGAAACCGACGAGCCGCCCAGCTTCGCCGACCTCTACGAGAAGGCGATCATCACCAGCGGGCTTTCCAAGGCGATGGCGCTGCCCGGCCTGCGCATCGGCTGGCTGGTCGGACCGGCCGCCGACATCTACACCGCCTGGCAGAACAAGGACTACACCTCGATCACGACGAGCGCGCTGAGCGAGCATATCGCCCGCATCGTCATCCAGCCGGCGAAGCGCGCCGAGATCCTGCAGCGGAGCAAGACCATCCTGCGGGAGAACCTCGCGCTGCTCACCGATTGGGTGAAGGCGAATGACGAGTTCTTCTCCTTCGTGTCGCCCAAGGCCGGCGGCATGGCCTTCATCAAGTACAGCCATTCGATGAACTCGACCGAGCTCGTCCACCGTCTGCGCGAGGAGCGAGGCATCATGCTGCTGCCCGGCGATGTCTACGGGATGGACGGCTATATCCGCATCGGCATCGGCGCGCCGGGCGACCATCTCTCTGCCGGGCTTGAGCGCTTGAGCGACTATCTCAAGTCGCAGCCGCGCTAGAGGCTTGCGTATGACGCCGGAACTTGCCCCCTATCTGCCGGTCTGCGATGCGGTGGCGCTGCTGTTCCGGCCGCATGCCGAGGTCGTGCTGCACGATCTGGGGTCGCAGAGCGTCGTGCATATCGCGGGCAATTTCTCGCAGCGCGTGCTCGGCGAGCCGTCGCTGCTCGACGAGATCGGCTTCGATCCCAACGAGACGATCATCGGCCCTTATGAGAAGGTGAACTGGGACGGGCGGCGGCTGAAATCGATCAGCATCGTGCTCTCGTCCGGGGCCAAGGCGATCGGCGTGCTCTGCATCAATGTCGATGTCTCGCAGTTCCATGCGCTGATGCAGACGCTCTCTGCACTGGCGACGGTGCCGGCTGGCGTCGAGAAGCCGCAGGCGCTGTTCAAGGAAGACTGGCACGAACGCATCAACGAATTCGTGCAGCAATGGACGCAAAGCCGCGGCCTTGCCGTGACCAGCCTTAGCCGCGCCGAGAAGCGCGAGCTGGTGGCGGACCTTGCCGCCAACGGGGCTTTCGGCGGGCGCAATGCCGCGGCTTACATCTCGCGCATCCTCGAGCTCGCCCGCGCGACCGTCTACAACTACCTCAACCAGGCCAACGAGACCCCGGATGCTTGACCTGTCGCGTGCGGAGATCGAGGCCGCCGTCGATCTCGACCGCGCCTTCATCGCGCTGGAGGAGGGGTTCAAGGCGGCGGCAGCGGGACAGGTGCAGATGCCGCCGGTCGGCTATCTCGGCTTTCCCGCGCATAATGGCGATTGCCATATCAAGTTCGGCCATATCGCCGGGGATTCCATCTTCGTGGTGAAGATCGCGACGGGGTTCTATGACAATCCCGCCAAGGGGCTGCCGACGGCGAGCGGCATGATGATCGCGCTGTCGGCGGAGACCGGCGCGGTCGTCGCGATCCTGCGCGACGAGGGATGGCTCACCGATCTCAGGACGGCGCTGGCCGGCGCCATCGCGACGCGAGCCGGGATGCGGGCCGATGCGCGCCGGATCGGAATCGTCGGCGCCGGCACGCAGGCGCGTTTCCAGATCCGCGCCGCCGTGCATCTGTTGCGCGAGCGCGAGCCGCTTTTCGCAGTCTGGGGGCGCTCACCGGAAAAGCTGGAGGCGCTGCGGCGTGACCTCGCAAGCGAGGGCATCGCCGTCGAGCCGGTCACGGAGCTGGAAGCGCTTTGCGCGCAATCGGATGCGCTGATCACCGTGACGCCGGCTGCGGCGCCGATCATCCGCGACGACTGGATCAGGCCGGGCACGCATATCACTGCGCTCGGAGCCGATGCCCCGGGCAAGCAGGAGCTGGACACGGCGCTGGTCGCGCTCGCCGATGTCAGGATCGCGGATTCGCTGGAGCAGAGCCTCGACCATGGCGAATTCGCTGCCGCGGCGGCGGTTGGGCTGATCGACGCCGGCGATTGCCTCGAGCTTGGGGCGGTGCTGGCTGGGGATGTGGCAGCGCGCTGTTCAAGCGACGACATCACAATCGCCGACCTCACCGGGATCGCGGTGCAGGACATCGCGATCGCGCGGGTCGTTCTGGAGGGGATCGGGCGCGAGGGCGACGCGTAGCGCCGCCCTTCGGGGCGCGCCTCAGCCCTCGTGCCGCGCCAGGAACCGATCCATCCGCGCCAGCCCGTCGCGCAGCACCTCGGTCGGGACGCCGATGCCGATGCGGATGTGGTTCTCGATGCCGAACCAGCTGCCGGCGACGACGAAGACGCTCTCCTCCTCGCGCAGCTTCTGCGAGAAGGTCTCGGAGGGCATGTCGAGCGGATAGCGCAGGAAGGCCATGCCGCCGGCCTGCGGACGTCGCCACGACCAGTCGTTATGCTGCGCCATCCATTGCGCCACGAGATCAGCATTGCTGCGCAGCAAATCGCGGCCGCGGGCGAGCAGGCGGCCGCGCGTCTCCGGCCGCATCACCTCTTCCGCAAGGATCTGGCTGAGAATGCCGCTGCCGATCGTGGTGTAGTCCTGCCGCTCGGCAGCCGATGCCACGACCTCGGCGGGCGCGACGATCCAGCCGAGGCGCAGGCCAGGGCAGGCGAAGGATTTCGACAGGCTCGAGGTGACGACGACCTTGGGATAGCTGCCCCAGAGCGTCTCGGTCTCGCCGCCGTCGATCTCGCCGCCGCGATAGATCTCGTCGACCATCAGCCAGGCGTCGTTGCGCTTCGCGGCCTCGACGAGGGCGGCGCGGCTGGCGGCCGAGAGGACGCTGCCGGTGGGATTGGCGGGGTTGGTCACGGCGATCGCCTTGGCGCCAGCGGCGGCCTTCGCGAGGTCGGCAGGATCGATCTGCCAGTCGGTCTCGCCAGAGAGTTCCAGGCGGCGGATGTCGAAGCCGAGCGCACGGCCGAGCCCGTCGATCTGCATGAAGTTCGGCAGGGCGAAGACCAGCGCGTCGCCGGGCTCGAACAGCGCCATCAGCGCGATCATCGTCGCCTCGGAGGAGCCGTTGGTGACGAGCACGTTCTCCGCGGTCGCACCGGGATACCAGGAGGCGATGTTGGCGCGCAGGTCCGGCCGGCCATCGGTCCAGCCATAGCCGAGAGGCTGCTTCAGCAGGTCGCGCGCGGCCTCTTCGCCCAGGATGTCCTCGATCGACCAGGGATGGACGCCGCTTTCGGTCAGGTTGATCTCGACGTCGTTCTCGAAGAGCGTCTGGTTCCGCTCCATCTGGAAAATGTCGAACTTCACGCGCGCCTCCCGCCTTGGGGCCTATCGACTGCCGCCAGAGCGGCTGGGCTTTCACGGCATCTGTGAAGGCGGGCGAGAGGCAGGTCAAGGTAAATTTAGACAATCTGTCCAATTTGGACTGATTGTTTACGCGACCGAAGGAGCCGGCTCCGTAGCGCACTCGCCACGAGGACATTCCAAAGCGAAGAGGGCGGCCAACCCGACTCCGGATCTTAGCCCTGCCTTGCCGGGAACCGCTGCCGTCCTATATCCGTTGCCCAGCCATGTTTGAATCGCCCATGCCTAGCTCGAATTTCCGCTTTCCCGGTGTCCTGAACTCCCAGGAATTGCTCGTCGCAGAAGCCGTCCAGGCCAGGGCCTGGGCCGCGATCGGGCATGACAGCAGGCTCGATGCCGAGCTGGAAAGCGAGGCCCGCGACCGGCTCGGTCGGATCATCCTGCGATTGATGTCGAACGCATCCGACTCGGTTTCGGATCTCACCTCGGCCGCCGTCACCGAATTCAAGGCGACGCGCCCGACGATACGCGTTGAGCTATCCGGGCCGCAGGGCGGCTAGCGCGCGTAGATTTTCACGGAAACAAGCCGTCATCCCGGGTTTGACCCGGGATCCATCGAAGGGCGCCGCGCTCTACGATGGATCCCGGATCTCAGCTTCGCTGCATCCGGGATGACGCGCGTGTTACCTCTACTCCACCCGCTTAATGCGCGGCCATGTCGAGCGGGGGCTCGACATCATCCGTGATCGGGTTGGCGAAAGGGTTCTTCGCGCGGAAGGCTGCGAACTCGTCCTTCGCTGCCTGGAGCAGCGCAGGGTCGTTCAGCACGTCCGAGGCGACGCCGGCCATCGCCTTGGCGGCGAGCGCCAGGCCCTTATGCGCAGCCGGTGCCAGGCCCTGCGCGACGAGCTGCCAGGAATGGCCGGGCGTGCCGATCGCGTAGCAGGCGGTGCGGCACTGCACCGTCGGGACGACCCAGCTCACCGTGCCGACATCGGTCGAGCCGACGGAGGTGTCGTTGCCGGCGCCGAGCGGATAGATCTCGTCGCTCAGCGCCTCGCCGTCCTTCGGCTTCAGGTCGAAGCGGCCATAGGCGGCGGCGATGTCCTGCGGGCTGAGCGTCTTCTGGAATTTGGCGGCGAAGGCATGGTCGGCGGCGTCGAAGCCGGGGCCGCCCAGCGCCAGCAGATTGGCCTGCATCGTCTCTTCCAGCGGGCGGTTGCCGACGAGATTGGCATCGCCCGAGAGCTGCTTGATCGCGACGGTGGTCTCGCTCATCAGGGCGGCGCCCTCGGCGATCTTCTTCACGCGAACGACGAGCTCCCACATTTCGGAGAGCGTCGCGGCGCGGATGAGTTGCCGTGTCGTGGCCGTGGCCTGCACGACGTTCGGCGCGATGCCGCCGGCATTGATGATCGCGTAATGCACGCGCGCCGTCGAAGGCATGTGCTCGCGCATGTAGTTGACGCCGATATGCATCAATTCGACCGCATCGAGCGCCGAGCGGCCGAGATGCGGAGCCGCGGCGGCGTGCGAGGCGCGGCCCGAGAAGGTGAACTCGATCTCGACGCAGGCGAGCGAGAAGGCGCGGTTGACGCCGTTGAACGAGGCCGGGTGCCAGCAGAGCGCGATATCGACATCGTCGAAGGCGCCGGCGCGCACCATGAAGCCCTTGGCCGAGCCGCCTTCTTCCGCCGGGCAGCCGTAATAGCGCACGCGGCCCTTGAGGCCGTTGGCGGCGAGATAATCCTTCACCGCGGCGGCGGCGAGCAACGAGGCCGAGCCCAGCATGTTGTGGCCGCAGCCATGGCCGTTACCGCCCTTTTCCACCGGGGTCTCGGTCGCATTGCCGGCCTCCTGGCTCAGGCCCGGCAGGGCATCGAACTCGCCCATGATCGCGATGACCGGGCCGCCTTCGCCGGCTTCGCCAACGACCGCGGTCGGCAGGCCTGCGACGCCGGTCGTCACGCGGAAGCCCTCGCTCTCCAGCATGGCGCCGTGCTCGGCGGCCGAGCGGACCTCCTGATAGTTCAGCTCCGGCATGTGCCAGATCCGGTCGGAGAGCCCGAAATAAGCCGGGGCCTTGTCGTCGATCCGACGCCAGACATCCTTGCTGTTGCTCATGGGAAGGCTCCTTCTGCGCGGGCCGTCCGGCCCGATTCCGTGCCAGTTTCTGGCATGGTGCGCGGAGGGCTCACAAGCGGCCTGGCGGCGGGGTTCACCTGCGTTGGGGGCAGGGGCGTGCGGATGCCGGGGGCCCGAGGAGCCGACGCGGGCGAACGAAGCCGGTAGTCCCGAAAAGATTGTGCAGGGGCGAATACTTGCAGATTGAAATCATTCAATTGTGATCCTTCTTTCAAATTTGAAGCTCTGGGTCGCTTATTCGCCGGTTCGCTCGTTTTCGTGCTTTCTCTCGGGAGGGGTTTCTGCGATAGGGCGAGCGACATCTTCATATGACAGTGCTGGCATGAAACATCATTCTCTCGGGATCGCCTCCCTCGCTGCCGTTCTCGCGATCGGTTCCTTCGCCTCGCCCGTCCTGTGGGCGCAGGAAGAGCCGGCGCAGCGGCCAGCCGCTGCTGCCCCGCAAAGGCCTGTGCCGCGTCCGGCCTCCAAGCCCGCCGCGAAGCCGGCCCAACCTGTCGCGCAAGCTCCGGCCGCCCCGAGCGTCAGCCAGCCGGCCGCTGGCGCAGCGACGCTGCCCAACGGCGCCAGCGCGATCAACGAGACCTATGGCGACTGGACCGTCGACTGCCGGATCGCCAACGGGCAGCGGCTCTGCGTGCTCCTGCAATCGCAGGGCAACAGTCAGACCGGCCAGCGCGTCTTCGCCATCGAATTGCGCGCACCGAAGGACGGTCGCGCCGAGGGCACGATCCTGTTCCCGTTCGGGATGAAGCTGGAGAACGGCGCGGTGCTGCGGCTCGACGACAAGGACCTCGGCCAGGGCCTGCGCTTCTCGACCTGCCTGGCGCAGGGCTGCCTGCTGCCGATCTCGTTCCCGACTGTCGCGACCGACGCGATGAAGGCCGGCAAGGCGCTGACGGTCGCGGCGCTGAACCTCTCGAACAACGAGCCGGTCTCGTTCAATGTGTCGCTGGGCGGCTTCGGCGCGGCACTGGATCGCATCGCGCAGATCGACAAGTAGCCGGCAATCGGACCAGGCGCATGATTGGTGATTTCCGGCGCCTTGCTACGGCACCGTAGCGGAAATCACCAAATCTGCCCGTGGCGACACAGAAATTTGGCTCGTTCTGCCAGTGCTTCCGTGCATGATCGGTTGCACTGGGGAGTTCGAGCCGAAATCCATGACAACAGATCCGCGCCTGCCGTTTCTCGCCGAGCTGGAGAAGAAGATCCTCTGGCTGGCCTCGTGGACGATCCATAACGCCAATCACATCCGCCAGAACGAGGACGGGATGAAGGTCGGCGGGCACCAGGCCTCGTCGGCCTCGCTCGCCACGATCATGACGGCGCTCTACATGGCGGCGCTGAAGCCGCAAGATCGCGTCGCGGTGAAGCCCCACGCGTCGCCGATCTTCCACGCCATCAACTACCTGATGGGCCTGCAGACACGCGAAAAACTCGAGAATTTCCGCGGCTACAAGGGCGCGCAGAGCTATCCCTCGCGCACCAAGGATATCGACGACGTCGATTTCTCGACCGGCTCGGTGGGCTTGGGCGTTGCGCAGACACTGTTCTCCTCGCTGACGCAGGATTACGTGAAGGCGCATGGCTGGGCGAAGGACCGCCCCGAAGGCCGGATGGTCTCGCTGATCGGCGATGCCGAGCTCGACGAGGGCAATATCTTCGAGGCCCTGATGGAGGGCTGGAAGCACGGCCTGCGCAATACCTGGTGGATCATCGACTATAACCGCCAGTCGCTCGACGCGGTGATCCGCGAGGGGCTCTACGACCGTTTCGAGACGATGTTCCGCAATTTCGGCTGGGACGTGGTCACACTGAAATACGGCTCGCTGCAGCAGGCAGCCTTCAAGGAGAAGGGCGGCGAGCGGCTCAAGGCCTGGATCGATTCCTGCCCCAACCAGCTCTATTCGGCTTTGACCTTCCAGGGCGGTGCGGCCTGGCGCAAGCGCCTGATGGACGATCTCGGCGACCAGGGGCCGGTGACCACGCTGATCGAGAAGCGCTCGGATGCCGAACTCTCGAAGCTGATGTGCAATCTCGGCGGCCACGACCTGCCCTCGATCCTCGAAGCCTTCGAGTCGATCGACCATGACCGGCCGGTCTGCTTCCTCGCCTATACCGTCAAGGGTTTCGGGCTGCCGATCGCCGGGCATAAGGACAACCATGCCGGGCTGATGACCAAGGAGCAGCTCGACGGCTTCCGCAAGGCGAACGGCGTCCGCCCCGGCCATGAATGGGACCTGTTCGAGGGCCTCGGGTTGTCCGAGAGCGAGATGCGGGCCTTCCTCGACACCGTGCCGTTCTTCTCGGAAGGGCGGCGGCGTTTCTCGGCCGCCAAGCTGCCGGTGCCGGCGAAGCTGGAGGCCGGTATCCAGCCGGTGATGTCCACCCAGATGGGCTTCGGCAAGGTGCTGGACGACCTCGCCAAGACCGGCGGACCGCTGGCCGACCGGATCGTGACCACTGCGCCGGACGTCACCGTCTCGACCAATCTCGGGCCCTGGGTCAATCGGCGCGGGCTCTTCGCCAAGGCGTCGATGGCCGACACCTTCAAGGACGAGCGCATTCCCTCGATGCAGAAATGGGAATTCTCGCCGAAGGGGCAGCATGTCGAGCTCGGCATCGCCGAGATGAACCTGTTCATCAACCTCTCGGCGCTCGGGCTGTCGCATTCGATCTTCGGCGAACGCCTGATCCCGATCGGCACGCTCTACGATCCCTTCATCTCGCGCGGGCTCGATGCGCTGAACTATGCCTGCTACCAGGATGCGCGCTTCATGGTGGTGGCGACGCCGTCGGGCGTGACGCTGGCGCCGGAGGGCGGGGCGCACCAGTCGATCGCGACGCCGCTGATCGGCATGAGCCAGGACGGGCTCTGCTCCTTCGAGCCGGCTTTCGTCGACGAGCTTGCGGTGATGATGCGCTGGTCCTTCGACTACATGCAGCGCGACGGCGAGGGCGATCCGGACGAGCGGACCTGGCTGCGCGACGAGACCGGCGGCTCGGTCTATCTGCGCCTCTCCACCCGTCAGGTCGAGCAGCCGAGCCGGGCAATGACGCCGGAGCTGGAGCGCGCCATCATCGACGGCGCCTATTGGCTGAGAAAGCCGGGGCCGAACGCTTCCGTCGTGATCGCCTATACCGGCGCCGTCGCGCCGGAGGCGATCGAGGCGGTCGGATTGTTGTCCGAGGACCGGCGCGATGTCGGGTTGCTCGCGATCACCTCGGCGGACCGGCTCAATGCCGGCTGGCAGGCGGCGGAGCGGGCGCGCCAGCGCGGCAATCACGCGGCGACGAGCCATGTCGAGCGGCTGCTCGGCGATCTCCAGCGCGATTGCGGCATCGTCTCGGTGCTGGATGGGCATCCGGCGACGCTGGCCTGGCTCGGCAGCGTCCATGGCCACAAGCAGAAGGCGCTCGGCGTCGAGCATTTCGGCCAGACCGGGACGGTCGCGGATCTCTACCGGCATTTCGGCATCGACGCGAACGCGATCGTTCATGCGGCCAATGCGGCGGCGCCCGGGCGGCCGGTACGCTATCTCAAGGTGTTGCCGGAGTAGGGCGACGGAAGCGCGCCTCAATGAAGGGTGTCATCCCGTGCGCGCTGCGGCACGATAGTGCTGCTGCGCAGACACGGGGCCGCGTGACGAGAAGGCGCCTTTTCCGGGAGACGGTCCCGTGTCTGCGCCGCAGCGTTTCACGTTGCAGCGCGCACGGCATGACAGGCGCCCTTAAAGATCGCGCGTATCAGAAACGCGGCGTCGCGAATGTATTCGCGAACGGGTTCGAGCCCGCGCCGACGCGGCCGGGCAGGGTGCCCTCGCCGTAGAGGTCGCCGGTGTTCACATAGATCGGCGAGGCCGACATGTGCTGGCTGGCATAGCGATTCATCGAGCCGACCGGCACCACGTTGCCCGCGTCGAGATAGCTGCGCTTCTGCACGGTGACGCGCAGCGGGCCGCGGCGGTTCTGCGCTTCGGCGATGCTCGCCATCACGGTGGAGGCCGTGACAGCGACGGCGAGGAGGGCGGCAACGCGCTTGAACGACATCATGACGGCAATCTCCGGGAGTGGGTTGATCCACTCGATGTAAGCATCGCAAATCCGGCGCAAAGACTAGCACCGCGTCGTTAACAACTTTGTTAGCGGGAACGCCGGGGCTTTTTGGCGCGACGCGGGCGAGGTTCAGCCGCGGGCTTTGCCGTTTCTCCGGTCGCAGTCTTCATCCGCAAGGCCGGCAGCGTGCCGTTCGGATCGAGCCAGGAAAGCTTTCGCCCAGTCGCCGACAGACGCTGGGGAGCGCAACCCGCCTGGCGCTGAAGCTCGCTGCGGGCGAAGGCCGCGCGCAGTTCGGGCTCGGCGCCGGCATTGGCGAGGTCGAGGCGGTCGATCAGGCAGGCGAGCTGGCGGCGGTCGCTTGGCCTTGAACCGGCGCACCACCAGCCGCTCATCGTGAAGGGAGCCTCGGATCCGACCGTTCGGAAGGCGAGGCAGGTGCGGCTCTCGGTGCCGTCGCCGAGAACGACATCCGCGGTTTCGAGCGCGCCAAAGCGGGTCTCGATCGTGGCAGGCGCACTGCTGCGCTCGACGGCGAGGCTGCGGAGCGCCGCGGCGTGAACGAGCGCGATCGTGAAGGAGCCAGAGCTGGCGGCGATGCCGTCTCCCGTCTTCAGGAGTAGCGAGAGATGCGATCCGGCCCCGGCGAAGCTGCCGAAGCTCAGCAGGTCCTCGCGCTGGCTACCGTCGCGGCTGCGGCGCGCTTCGATCGCGGGCGGCTCTCGCCCGAGTTCAGGGGCTTCGAGATTGAAGATCGCGATCGGGCGGGAGATCGCGAGCCAGTCGGCTTCCGTTGCTGCGTGCAGCGGTTTGCTGCCGAGAGCTGCATTCCGGGTCGTGGCGGCTGCCACCGGCGAAGTCAGGCTGGCGAGCTGGGGAGCGCCCTCGCCGTTTGCCGAGAGGCCTGTGACGAGCGCGGCCGTCAGGCTGATACCGCCGAGCGCTGCCGCGATGCGCCAGGCGAGGGCGCCCGGCAGGCCGAAGCCGCGGCGCGGCGCGAGGCGGCTGCCCATGCGGCAGACGGCACGGAAGCCGGCTTCGATGCGATCGGCAGACGTAATGAGAAGCGGGACGAGGTCGATCTTCTCGACCCGCGCCCATGCAGCGCGAGACAGCGTGCCGGCGCGGGACAACCCGGGCCGGAGCTGCCGCAGCAGGGGCTGAAGCCGTGACATCAATTCGTCCGAACGCAAATGCAACCGGTTACTCCCGCAGGGCGCTATGGCCACGCAATCCTCAGTCTGGCGGGCAGGCTGGACGCCGAGAGTCGCCGTCGGGTTACCGAAAAGGGGCGATCGGCCGGCAGCGTGAACAAGAGGTCAACGGGCAGGGTTAACGGGCGTAGCGGAGCTCCCCGCACGGGGGAGATTGACTTTTCGTCGCCGCGGGTGTTCTGACAGGGCGCGGTGCAAGGTTGCGCCGCCTTGCGAAGTTTTCAGCCCTTCGGGATTGGCTCTGTGACTGTCCGTCCGACGACGACGAAACTCACGACCAAAACGACGACCGGGAAAACCGGTCCGTCGCGCTGACGCTTCGCCTCGGTTCCGGGTCCATCTCCCCCCGGCGGGGAGAGATCGCCGAACCCGCCCGAAACCGGCGCGGGGCGGCCCCCAAAGGGAGACCCGAACCGTCTTATCCGCAAAGGATCACATCATGAGCTTCAAGGTCGCAGTGGTCGGCGCAACCGGCAATGTAGGCCGCGAGATGCTGGACATTCTCGCCGAGCGTGCCTTCCCCGTCGGCGAGGTCGTGGCGCTTGCCTCCTCGCGCTCGGTCGGCACCGAGGTTTCGTTCGGCGACAGGACGCTGAAGTGTCGGGCGCTGGAGCATTACGATTTCTCCGACACCGATATCTGCCTGATGTCGGCGGGCGGCGATGTCTCGAAGGCCTGGTCGCCGAAGATCGGCGCGCAGGGCGCCGTCGTCATCGACAATTCCTCGGCCTTCCGCATGCACCCGGACGTGCCGCTGATCGTGCCGGAGGTGAACGCCGCCGCCGCTGCCGGCTTCACCAAGATGAACATCATCGCCAACCCGAACTGCTCGACCGCGCAGCTCGTCGTCGCGCTGAAGCCTCTGCACGACAAGTTCGGCATCAAGCGCGTCGTCGTCTCGACCTATCAGTCGGTCTCCGGCGCCGGCAAGGAGGGCATGGACGAGCTCTTCAACCAGACCCGCGCGGTGTTCTCGGCCGGCGAGGTCACCACCAAGAAGTTCCCGAAGCGCATCTCCTTCAACCTCATCCCGCATATCGACGTCTTCATGGAGGACGGCTTCACCAAGGAAGAGTGGAAGATGGTGGTCGAGACCAAGAAGATCCTCGACAAGAAGATCAAGCTGACCGCGACCTGCGTGCGCGTGCCGGTCTTCATCGGCCATTCCGAGAGCGTCAACATCGAGTGCGAGAAGCCTATTACCGCCGACGAGGCGCGCGAGGTGCTGCGTACCGCTCCGGGCATCCTGGTGATCGATAAGCACGAGCCGGGCGGCTACATCACTCCGCATGAGGCGGCCGGCGAGGACGCGACCTATATCTCGCGCATCCGCGAGGACGCGACCGTCGAGAACGGCCTCGCCTTCTGGTGCGTCTCCGACAACCTGCGCAAGGGCGCCGCGCTGAACGCGGTGCAGATCGCCGAGGTTCTGGTCAACCGCAAGCTGATCCAGCCGCGCAAGCAGGCTGCCTGAAAACTGAAGCGCTGCCCGACCCTGTCCGAAACCCGGGCAGGGTCACCGGCAATGTCCACGCGCATGGGCGGGCGACCGTCTTTGCGTGGTGGCTATGCAAGGCAAACAGGGTAAGGCTTGGGCAATCCTGCGTGCGAACCCAGCCCTTGCCCAACGCCCCCCTTCCAGAACCGCCGGTCATGCCTCCGCAGGAAGGCAAGCCGCTGCGCATCGATAATTCCGCGCGCGGCATCGCGCTTGTGCTGCTCTCGTCGATTTTCATGTGCAGCGGCGACATCGCCTCCAAATATCTCGCGATCAGCTTGCCCGCGCTCCAGATCACCTGGATGCGCTACGGCACCTTTGCCGCGATCATGCTCGTCACCGTCTGCTTCACCGGCGGCTTCCGCCGGATGAGCACACGCCGGCCCGGCCTGCAGGTGCTGCGGGCTCTGGGCGTGACGATCTCCTCGATCCTGTTCGTGGCCGGGCTGCACGACCTGCCGATGGCGGACGCGACCGCCACCTCCTTTGTCTCGCCACTCTTCGTGACGGCGCTATCGATTCCCATCCTGGGCGAAATCGTCGGCTGGCGACGCTGGCTCGCCACGATCGTCGGGCTGGTCGGCGTGATCGTCGTGGTGCGTCCCGGCGGTGACGGCTTTCACGGCGCGTCGTTCTTCGTTCTCGGCTCGTCGTTCTTCTGGGCGTTTTCGCTGATCGTGACCCGGATGATGAGCCGCACCGAGACGCCGGTGGTGACGCTGGCCTATTCCGCCACGATCGGCTTCATCCTGCTGTCGTTGGCTGTGCCGTTCAGCTGGCAGGCGCTCGATCTCAACGCGATCCTGATTGGCGTCTTCGTCGGCGGCATCTCGACGATCGGGCATATCTTCCTGATCCAGGCCTTCCGCTATGCGGATGCTTCGCTGCTGGCACCTTTCGCCTATTCGCAACTGCTCTGGGCTTCGATCTTCGGCTATCTGGTTTTCGCAGCGATCCCGGATCTCTGGACCTATGTCGGCGCTGCGATCATCGCGGCGTCGGGGCTCTATACCGCCCATCGCGAGCGCATCCGCGCCCGGCAGGTCGCGGGCTGAGGGCGTCGGCGTCAGCCTCGCTGCTTTGCGCCATAGCGCGCCATGAACATCGCGATCGCCTCGCCGACGACGCGGCGGATCTCGTCCTCGCTCGGGGGCGTGCGGACGGCATTGAACAGGCGCGGGCGGGTCAGGGTCGACTGGCAGAGATCGATGAACTGCACGGCGGCGAGATTGGTGTCCTCGATCGCGAGCCTGCCCTCGGCCACCATCCGGTCGAGATAGGTCGCGATCAGCTTGGCGCCCTGCATCGGACCGTTCTCGTAGAAGCCGCGGCCGAGATCGGGCATCCGCTCGGCGACGCCGATGACGACGCGATGGGCGCTGACCGCGAATTCACAATTGATCATGCGTACGAGACACTGGCCGAAATTGCCAAGCGCCCGGACCGGATCGGAATCCTCGGCGAGGGCTTCGAAGGCGCCGCGCTTCTGCGCTTCGCGCTCGCGCTCGATCAGCGCGACGAAGAGATGCTCCTTGTCCTGGAAATAGACATAGAGCGTGCTTTTCGAGACGTTCGCGGCGGCGGCGATGTCGCTCATGCTGGCCGCGTCGAAGCCGCGGGCGATGAAGACCTGGTGAGCCCCGTCGAGAATCTGCCGCCGCTTGTCAGGGTCGGCGCCGGCGACGCGGTGATTGCGCGCGACGGTCTTAACGATGGCTTCGGAGGTCTTGGTCATCATTCCCTGGCGGAAGGGGCGCTCCGCGCATGCTGCAAAAAAGAATCGAACCGATTGGTTCGATTTGACTTGATATGCATCATAGCCCGCGCTATTTCAAGCGCAATCGAACCGATTGGTTCGAATTGACATGCAGGACGCCCAATGTCTGCTGAAACCGCTACCGAACACCGCCGCGACCGGCTGAAGCTGGTCGACGCCACAGCTGAGACCGCCCAGCCGGCCGAGCCCGCCACCGCCCGCGAGGCGCAGGCGAAGAGCACGCCGGCCGAACCCGCCGACGGCAAGGCAAAATCCGGAAAGAACCCGTTGAAGCGCGGCGCATTGCTCGTCGTGGCTGCGGCCGTCGTGGGAGCCGGGCTCTGGTACGGCATCGACTGGTGGCGCAATGGCCGCTTCATCGTCTCGACCGATGACGCCTATGTCGGTGCGGAGATGGCGACGGTCTCGGCCAAGCTTTCCGCCAATATCGCCTCCGTCTCCGTGCAGCAGAATCAGGAGGTCAAGGCCGGGCAGCCGCTCGTCGCGCTCGATGAGGGCGACTGGCGGATCGCGCTCGACAGTGCGCGCGCCAAGACCGCAACGGCGCAGGCGACGCTGGCGCGCATCGACAGCCAGGTCGAAGCGGCGCGCGCCGCCCAGACGCAGGCGCAGGCGCAGCAGAATTCGGCCGAGGCGGCGGTGACGCGCACGGCCGCCGATTTCGAACGCGCCAGCAGTCTCGCCGCCAAGTCCTACGGCTCGCAGGCGACGCTCGATGCCGCGACGGCGGGTCGCGATCAAGCCGTCGCCGCGCTTGCGAGCGCCAAGGCCGGTGTCCTGCAGGCGCAGGCGAACATCAAGGTTCTGGAAGCACAGCGCATCGAGGCCGCTCGCCAGATCGACGAGTTGAAGGTCGCCGAGCAGAAGGCCGAGCGCGATCTTTCCTTCATGAAGATCGCCGCGCCGATCGACGGCGTCGTCGCCAATACCAACGTCCAGATCGGCGACCTCGTCGGGGCCGGCAAGCGCCTGATGTCGATCGTCCCGCTCGACCAGGTCTATGTCGACGCCAATTTCAAGGAGACCCAGGTCGGGCCGCTCAAGACCGGCGACAAGGCGAGCATCACCGTCGATGCGTTGCCGGGGCAGGTCTTCCACGGCACGGTCAGCGGCATCGCCGGTGGCACGGGCTCGGTCTTCACGCTGCTGCCGCCCGACAACGCGACCGGCAACTTCACCAAGATCGTGCAGCGCGTGCCGGTGCGCATCGCGCTCGACAAGGACTCGACCGCGAAGCATGTGCTGCGGCCCGGCATGTCGGTCGTGGTCTCGATCGATCCGCGGCCGGCCGCCCAGCGCTGATGCAGCGCGCACGGGAAGACAACCCCGAGGAAAGGTAGGCCGACATGGCCACCGCGACCCTGACTGCGCCGGCGGGAGCGCCGCCGGCTTCGGATGCCATTCCGCTGCGCCGGATCTTCGCCTTCATGGCGATGGTCTTCGGCATGTTCATGGCGATCCTCGACATCCAGATCGTCTCGGCCTCGCTGGCGGAGATCCAGGCCGGCCTGTCCGCCTCGTCCGACGAGGTCGCCTGGGTCCAGACCGCCTATCTGATCGCCGAGGTGATCATGATCCCGCTCTCCGGCTATCTCAGCCGGGCGCTGTCGACGCGGGTGTTCTTCTCGATCGCGGCGGCGGGTTTCACCATCGCCAGCGTGCTCTGCGCCCAGGCCACCTCGATCAACGAGATGATCCTGTGGCGGGCGGTGCAGGGCTTCATCGGCGGCGGCATGATTCCCGGCGTGTTCGCCGCCGCCTTCACCATCTTCCCGCCGTCGAAGCGGCCGATCATCTCGCCGCTGATCGGGCTCGTCGCGACCTTGGCGCCGACGATCGGCCCGACGGTCGGCGGCTATCTCAGCCATGCCTTCTCCTGGCATTGGCTCTTCCTGGTCAATGTCGTGCCCGGCATCGGCGTGACGATCGCAGCCTGGACGCTGATCGATTTCGACAAGCCCGATCACAGCCTGATCAAGCGCTTCGACTGGCTGGGGCTCGCCGCCATGGCCGCCTTTCTCGGCAGCCTCGAATATGTGCTGGAGGAGGGGACGCGGCTCGACTGGTTCCAGAGCCACGAGATCGTGCTCTTCTCGATCGTCATGGTCGCGGGCGCGGTGCTGTTCTTCTGGCGGGCGCTGACGCGGGACGATCCGCTGGTCGATCTCTACGCCTTCCGAAACCGCAACTTCGCCTTCGGCTCGCTGTTCTCCTTCACCATGGGCATCGGCCTCTACGGGCTGACCTATCTCTACCCGGTCTATCTCGGGCGCATCCGCGGCTATGACGCGCTGATGATCGGCGAGACGATGTTCGTCACCGGCCTCGCCATGTTCTTCACGGCGCCGATCGCCGGGCGGCTTTCCGCCAAGCTCGACCCGCGCATCATGATGATGATCGGCTTCGGCGGCTTCGCGGTCGGCACCTGGTGGGCGTCCTTCATCACGTCGGACTGGGATTTCTACGAGCTCCTGGTGCCGCAGATCCTGCGCGGCTGCTCGTTGATGCTGTGCATGGTGCCGATCAACAACGTCGCGCTGGGCTCGCTGCCCCCGCAGCAGCTCAAGAATGCATCCGGGCTCTACAATCTCACCCGGAACCTCGGCGGCGCGGTCGGGCTCGCGGTCATCAACACCATGCTGAATACCCGCACCGACCTGCACATCACCCGGCTGCACGAAATGGTGGTCGCCGGGCGTGGGGTGGCGGAGGAAGCGATCGCCAATACCGCGCAGCGCTTCATCGACTACGGCGACGCCGCGCAGACCATGGCGCTGGCCCTGATCAACCAGCGCGTCCACAAGCAGGCGCTGGTCATGGCCTTCGGCGACGTCTTTCTCGGGCTGACTGCGATCTTCGGGAGCCTCGTCCTGATGTCGCTGTTCCTGAGCAAGCCGCCGAAGCCTGTTGCGGGCGCCGGAGGCGGCGGGCACTAGACCGGCCCTGCGATCCGCTGCGGCTTTCGCCGGAGCTGCCTTTGCCCTCATGCGCTCACCGCGCATCAGGCCCGGGGCGATCACGCCGATGTGCTGTGGGCGCTGCCCGATGTCGCAGGCGTGCTGATTGACATTCGGCCGATGCTTTGCCAAATATGATAGTAATATCAGTAGTTTAGATGATTTCTAAACTGCATGGCCGGCGACCGGCGTAGTGGAAGGCGTTACGATGAGCGTTCTGGCGAGCAAGGATCACGATCACAGGCCTGTGGTGGCCGATCATATCCCGTGGCCGCAGAAAAACCCGACGAGCTGCCCGATCAGCGCCGTGAAGGCGCGGCTGCGGACGGCGGGCCTGAGGCCGACGCGCCAGCGCATGGCGCTGGGCTGGCTGCTCTTCGCCAAGGGCGACCGGCATGTCAGCGCCGAGATGCTCTATGAGGAAGCGCTGCGGGCGCGCGAGCCGCTTTCGCTCGCGACCGTCTACAACACGCTGCGCCAGTTCTCGGAAGCCGGCCTGCTGCGCCAGGTCTCGGTCTCCGGCCCGAAGACCTTCTTCGACACCAACGTGTCGGAGCACCATCATTTCTACAACGAGGACGACGAGACCGTCACCGATATCCCGGGCTCGATGATCCAGGTCGCCGGCCTGCCGGACGCGCCGGAAGGCATGGTGATCTCTTCGGTCGAGGTCATCGTCCGCCTGCGCAGTGCCGATGGCGAGGAGATCGAGACCAAGCGGGTGGTGGGCCACCACGCGTGATCGTCTGCTCCTGCAACGTTCTGTCCTGCGGCCAGATCAAGGGGACCGTCGCTGCTGATGGCAGCGGCCCCCGGACGGCCGGCGAGGTCTATGACTGCCTGGGCTGCAGCCCGGATTGCGGCCGTTGCGCGCGCGAGGTTCGGGCTATCCTGGCCGAGGCCCGCGCAGTTTGCGCGACGCAATGCGGCAGCTGCGCCAGCCGTGAGATCGAATGCGCGGTCCATGTCTCGGTCGGACATATGTTCGACGGGATCGAACTCGCCCAGGAGAGCGTCGCGGCCTGAGGCCGGCGCCGCGCACGGGCTTCGATCAAAAGCGCCGAGATCGCTTTTTGCCTCTTCCCTTCTGCAAGGGCCGTGTCTACATTAGGATCATTCTAATGTGGATCGCGGAGTGCACGCCATGAAGGGCGACAAGAAGGTCATCGAGTATCTCAACAAGGGGCTGCGCTCGGAGCTCACCGCCATCAACCAGTACTGGCTGCATTACCGCATGCTGGACAACTGGGGCCTGAAGGAGATGGCCAAGACCTGGAAGAAGGAATCGATCGAAGAGATGGTCCATGCCGATCGCTTCGTCGACCGCATCCTCTTCCTCGAAGGCTTCCCGAACCTGCAGACGCTCGACCAGCTGCGCATCGGCGAGACCGTCACGGAAGTGATCGAGTGCGACCTCAAGGCCGAGCTCGAGGCGCGCACGCTCTATCAGGAAGCGGCGAAATACTGCCGCGAGGTCGGCGATTTCCCGTCCGAGGACCTGTTCAAGGCCCTGATGAAGGACGAGGAAGGCCATATCGACTTCCTGGAGACCCAGCTCGACCTGATCTCGCGCGTGGGCATCGAGCTCTACACCCAGAAGCATATCGGCGGCCTGGAAGGCGATGACCACGACCATTGAGTCGAGCCCGAGGCGTGCCGCTTCGGCGGCGCGCCTTCGGCAGATCATGCTGTCCCAAAAGAAAAGGCCCGCCGGTTGGCGGGCCTTTGTTATTTCGGCAGAGGCGCTAGCGTCAGATGAAGCTGACGTCGGCCGCTTCCGGGCCTTTGCGGCCGGTGCGGATCGAGAAGCGCACGCGCTGCCCGTCCATCGGCGGCTGCAAGCCGCTGCGGCCGAGCGAGGACACGTGCAGGAACACGTCCGGGCCGCCCTTGTCCGGCGCGATGAAGCCGAAGCCGCGATCCGAGTTGAAGAACTTCACGGCGCCATCATAGGGGCCTTCGACCGGGCCGCTGTCGCGATCCTGGAAGCCGCCGCCACGCGGGCCGCGATCACCGCCGCCGAAGCCGCCGCGATCGTTATAGCCGCCGCGGTCGCCACCGTAGCCGCCGCGATCCCGGTCGCCATAGCCGCCACCGCCGAAATCATCGCGCGGAGGACGGGGCGAGAAGGCGCGGGGAGCCGGCGCGGTCTGCGTCGCCGTGGAGGCGTCGATCTCATGGATCGCGACGACCTGAAGGCCGCGGCGACCTTCGCCGAGATCGGCGACGATGGTGGCGCCGGGCAGCAGGTCTTGCTGGTCCAGCGGGCCGATGGCCGAGACATGCAGGAAGACATCGCCCGAACCATCGGAGGGCGATGCGAAACCGAACCCCTTCTCGGGGTCGAACCACTTGACCTTGGCTTCGATGTTTTCGTGCGTGACGAAGGGCTGGGCAGCGGGAGGCTTGCGACGATCGAACATGGATCTTCAAATATGAGTGACCGGGAGCACGCAACTTAGCTCATGCCGGGCGCGCCGTCATCGGGGTCACCACGAAATTATTGCACGTCGTATGACGCGGTTACAGCGGTTTTCCTCCCCCGTCCCCAAGGTCGGTATTCGGCTTTCGTTATGCTTCCTTTGCATGCGTCGGTCCATTTCTGGCCAGATTCTTCGGGCAAGCCGGCGAAAATGCCGCAGGTAGCGCTCTTGCCATCGGGGGCTGCCGGTACGATGTGACATGCGAGTTAGGGAAGACACGCCTCCTGGTCGGTAAGCGCGACACATGCGCTGCTCAGGAGATGACAATTGGTTCGTTCGCGACAATCCGGCAAGAAGGCCGGCGATGGCGTGATCCGGCGGCTATGGCCGACGGAGCGCGATCTTTTCAGAGAGCATCTGCTCAGGCTCGACCCCGTCACGCGCCAGCAACGCTTCGGCACGGCTGTGAATGACGCGTTCCTCGAGAACTATGCCAGGACGACCTTCGGCGTCGGCGGCCTGGTCTATGCCTATGTCGTCGACGGTGTGGTGCGCGGCGCGGCCGAGTTGCGCGGTCTCGACGAGATTATCGCGCTGACCGGTGAGGCTGCCTTCAGCGTCGAGACGCCGTGGCGGCGTCGCGGCGTCGGTGGGCAGTTGTTCGGGCGGCTGATCACGGCCGCGCGCAATCGCGGGGTCCGGACGCTCTACCTGACCTGCCTGCCGGAAAATCTGGCGATGCGCCGGCTTGCGGCGAAGTTCGAGGCCGATCTCGTCGGCGGCTATGCCGATGTCGAGGGCGTGATCGCGACCGGAGCACCGACGCCTTTCACGATCCTCGACGAGGCGCTCGACAATGCGAAGGGCTTCGCGACGATGGCGCTGTCGATCCAGAAGAGCTTCTGGCCGAGCACATTGCTCGCGCGGACCTTCGGTGCGTGAGGGACAGATCTGCGGCGGAGGCGACGATCCAATGATCGTCGTGCTCGCCCTCGTAGCGGGCATCCACGTCTTGAACAGCGATCTTCATCGATGAAGGCGCGGATGGTCGGGACAAGCCCGACCATGACGTGATCGATTTGGTGATTACCGGTTCAGCGACAGCGAGGCACCGGATTTGGTGACGGCGCCGTCGAGCGCGCCGGAGCCGGAGCTGCGCAGCCGGGCCGCGACCGCGCCGCCCTGCTGGTAGAGATAGACCTCGCCATCCCGGAAATCCCAGGCCGAGATCTTCTGAAGATCCTTGTTGGCGCAGCCGGACGAGGAGGCACGGTAGAGATCGAGCGTCGGCGTGCTCGACAATTGCACGCGGCAGGAGCCGCCCGTCGCCTCGCGGGCCGTCCAGCCGCCGACCATGCTGTTGCGGCTGGCGGATGGGCGCGGCGCCGCTGCCGGGCTCTGGCCGAGGCCGGCGACCTGATTGTCGCTGCCGCGCAGGCCCGGATCCTGCGTCGGCTGGCCGGTCGGGGGAAGGGGCTGGCCTTGCGGCGCGCCGCCGGCATTGGGGTCGAAGAACGGGTCCTGGGGCGCAGGCAAGGCCCCGCCACCCTGCGGACCGCCTGCAACGGGGTAGCCGCCTGGCTGGGGCGCCGCGGGATAGCCGCCCGGCGGCGGCAGTGGCTCCGACGTGATCGGAGCAGAGCTCACCGGCGGAGCCGAGGGCAGCACGGGCTGGCTGTAGGAGGGCGGGTTCATCACCGGCCCGGTGAAGCGCTGCGAGCCGGCGCAGGCCGTCAGCGCCAGCAAGGGGAGCAGGGCGGCCGCGCGGGTCAGGGTGGCGGTCGATGCGATCTTGATCGTCGTCATGCGGCGCGGGTTCCGATCTCGGTCAGCCGAACGTTGCGTCATTATCAGGAAACGCGATGAACGCGGCATGAGCATGGTCTAGCGCAGGCCTGCCACATTGCGAACCCTTGATGTCGACCCGGGTTCCTGCGCGCCGGGCCGGAACTTTACGAAAATGGCCCGCCCCGGGAGGTGCAGGCCATTTTCAGTGTGGTGCCGGGAGAACAGCGGCTCGCGCGAATCAGCCCGCCTTGCGCTTGTTCTGGCGGTTCTCGACGAGATCGTCGACGACGGCGGGATCGGCCAGCGTCGAGGTATCGCCGAGCGCGCCGTACTCGTCCTCGGCGATCTTGCGCAGGATGCGGCGCATGATCTTGCCGGAGCGGGTCTTGGGCAGGCCGGGCGCGAACTGGATCAGGTCGGGCGAGGCGATCGGGCCGATCTCCTTGCGGACATAGGCGACGAGGTCCTTGCGCAACGTGTCGGTCGGCGCCTCGCCGGCCATCAGCGTGACATAGGCGTAGATGCCCTGGCCCTTGATGTCGTGGGGATAGCCGACGACCGCGGCCTCCGAGACCGACGGGTGCGCGACCAGCGCCGATTCGACCTCGGCCGTGCCCATGCGGTGGCCGGAGACGTTGATGACGTCGTCGACGCGGCCGGTGATCCAGTAATAGCCGTCGGCATCGCGCCGACAGCCGTCGCCGGTGAAGTACTTGTTCGGGTAGGTCGCGAAATAGGTCTCCTCGAAGCGCTTGTGATCGCCATAGACCGTGCGCATCTGGCCGGGCCAGCTCTCGGCGATGACGAGATTGCCCTCGCAGGCGCCTTCCAGCACCTTGCCCTCGGGATCGACGATCTCCGGCTTGATGCCGAAGAACGGCCGCGTCGCCGAGCCGGGCTTGAGCTGGGTGGCGCCAGGCAGCGGCGAGATCAGGATGCCGCCGGTCTCGGTCTGCCACCAGGTATCGACGATCGGGCAGCGGCGCTCGCCGACGACGCGGTGATACCACTCCCAGGCTTCCGGATTGATCGGCTCGCCGACCGAGCCGAGCAGGCGCAGCGACTTGCGCTTGGTCTTCTTCACCGGCTCCTCGCCGGCGCCCATCAGCGAGCGGATCGCGGTGGGCGCGGTGTAGAAGGTGTTGACCTTGTGCTTGTCGATGACCTCCCAGAAGCGCGAGATCGTCGGATAGGTCGGGATGCCCTCGAACATCAGCGTGGTCGCGCCGTTGGCGAGCGGCCCATAGAGGATGTAGCTGTGGCCGGTGACCCAGCCGACATCGGCCGTGCACCAGTAGATGTCGCCGTCATGGTAGTCGAAGACGTACTGGTGGGTGATCGCGGTGTAGACGAGATAACCGGCGGTGGTGTGCAGCACGCCCTTCGGCTTGCCGGTCGAGCCCGAAGTGTAGAGCAGGAAGAGCGGGTCCTCCGCCTTCATCTCGACGGCCGGGCAGTGGCCGGAGACCTTGGCCGCCTCGTCATGGTACCAGCGGTCGCGGCCTTCCTTCATCGTGATGTTGCCGCCGGTGCGCTTGACGACGATGACGGTCTCGATGCCGCCCTTCACCTTGTCGTCGGCGGTGTCGACGTTCTTCTTGAGCGGGACGGCGCGGCCCCCGCGCAGGCCTTCATCGGCGGTGATCACGATCTTCGAATCGGAATCCTCGATGCGGCTCGCCAGCGAATCCGGGGAGAAGCCGCCGAACACCACCGAATGGATGGCACCGATGCGGGCGCAGGCCAGCATCGCATAGGCCGCCTCGGGGATCATCGGCAGGTAGATGGTGACGCGGTCGCCCTTCTTGACGCCGTTGGCCTTGAGGACGTTCGCGAACTTGCAGACCTCGGTGTAGAGCTGGCCGTAGGTGATCTTCTTCGACTCGCTCGGATCGTCGCCTTCCCAGATGATCGCCGTCTGCTTGGCGCGGGTCGCGAGATGCCGGTCGATGCAGTTATGGGCGACGTTGGTGGTGCCGTCCTCATACCATTTGATCGAGACCTTGCCCGGCTTGTAGCTGGCGTTCCTGACCTTGGTATAGGGCTTGAACCAGTCGATGCGCTGGCCCTGCTCGCCCCAGAACTTGTCGGGGTCCTTGATCGAGGCCGCGTACATCTTCTTGTACTTGGCGTCGGTCGCCCAGGCCTTCTTCGACCAGGAGGTCGGGACGTCGTAGATGATCTCGGACATTCGGGCGTCTCCCCAGACTTGGGCGGTCTGTGTTGCGCTGGTCCGCCTCATGGTCAGGCGCGGCGGACGTCGCTTCTTCGATTTCGACGCATCATAGGATGCGAACGCGCCGCGGCAAGCCATTGTGCATCGCACTTTCGTGGCAGGGGCAGGCCGCGAATGCATGAAAGCGGGCCGAAAAGCCTTCCAACCGTCTTATCCGATGGTCGAATCGACTTTTGGACCCGCTTTTTGCCGCTGATTATTATTCAGAGCCCGCCCATCTTGCAGACGATGTCCCATTCCGCGTCCGTCACCGGCTGGACCGAGAGGCGGAAGGAGGTGACCAGCGCCATCTTGGCGAGCTTCGGCTCGGCCTTGACCGCCACGAGCGTCACCGGCTTCGGCAGCGGCTTCACCGCCTTGAAGTCGACCAGGACCCAGGGCTCGCCGGGAATCCAGTTATAGGCTTCCTTGATGACCTCGACGATGCCGACGACCTCGAGCCCCTCGTTGGAATGGTAGAAGAAGACCTGGTCGCCCTGCTTCATCGCCATCAGATTGAGCTTGGCGGTGTGGTTCTTCACGCCGTCCCAATGCGTTCCCTTGGCGCCGGCCTTGACCTGGTCGTCCCAGGACCAGACGGATGGTTCGGATTTGATCAGCCAGTGAGCCATCAGGCCTCGTCCTCCTTGAGCGGCACCGGCGGCTGCGAAGCCGCCTCGCCCTGTTCATTCCAGAACCGCACCATCTCGCGGGTCAGCGCGGCGTAATCCTTGGGGTCGAGCTCGACGCGGACCTCGCCCTCGCCGAAGGGCAGGATCAGCACGAAGCGGTGCGTGTCTTCGGCCTTGCGTCGACGGTGCTGGATCACCGGGCCCGCGATCCGGCCGGCCAGCGGCACGGGCTCGCTCTCGGCGACGAGCTCGGAACCTGTCGTCTTCTTGACCTCGGCGATGCCGCGCGCGACGCGCTTCGTGAGGTCGGACCAGTCTCCCGCCATGCTTTCCTCCGTCATTCCGCCCGGATCGGTCGCGCCAGCAAGGCAGCGACCGCATCGCGCACGCCGACATCGCCGGCGATGATCGCGGCCACGGCCGCGGCGATCGGGGTCTCGACCTGTTTCGCCCGCGCCATCTCGACCAGCGCCGGGGCGGTGAAGGCGCCCTCGGCCAATCTGCCGCCGGCCGCTTCCACCGGGCTCTTGCCCTGGCCCAGGGCCAATCCATAAGAAAAGTTGCGCGATTGCGGCGAGGCGCAGCTCAGCAGGACATCGCCGAGACCGGACAGGCCCATCAGCGTTTCCGGATCGGCGCCATAGGCCTCGCCGAAGCGGCGCAGTTCGGCGAAGCCGCGGGCGACCAGCGCGGCGCGGGCGCTCTCGCCATAGCCCAGTCCGATCGTGATGCCGGCCGCGATCGCGAGCACGTTCTTGGCTGCGCCGCCGATCTCGACGCCGCGGATGTCGGCGGAGTGATAGATGCGGAAGGCGGGCGAACTCAGCGCTTCGGCCAGCGCCTGCGCCAGATCGGAATCGCCGGCCGCGAGCGTCACGGCCGTCGGCAGCCCGCGCCCGATATCGGCGGCGAAGCTCGGGCCGGAGAGGATCGCTGCCGTAGCACCGGGCCACGC
Source organism: Allobosea sp. AK1 (assembly GCF_006714945.1). NCBI lineage: Bacteria > Pseudomonadati > Pseudomonadota > Alphaproteobacteria > Hyphomicrobiales > Alloboseaceae > Allobosea > Allobosea sp. AK1. The sequence goes on along the minus strand of NZ_VFMG01000001.1, from coordinate 1,541,538 downwards.
CTGCTCGATGATTTCGGTCGCGAACCGGCCGCTCGCCTGCTCGATGCCCTTGGCGGCGGAGATCACCGGCACGCGCGGCGGCAGGGCTTCCGCCAGATGCTCGCAGGCCGACCGCAAGGCCTGTGTCGGCACTGCGACGATCAAGGCGTCGCAATCGGCAAGGGCTGCGAGCAGGTCGGTCGCGTGGATGCTCTCGGGCAGGTCGATGCCGGGCAGGCGCGGCGCCTGCCGTGTTCGCTTGATGGCCTCGATGGTCTCGCCATCGCGAGCCCAGAGCCGGACATCGTGACCGGCACGGGCGGCGGCGAGCGCCAGCGCGGTGCCGTAGGCGCCGGCGCCGACCACGCCGATGCTGCGATAGCGAGCGCGAGAGCTCATGCGGCGGTCGACGGAGTGGCCGAGAGTTCGTCCAGCGGCCAGCGCGGACGGGCGACCGCGGCCATGTCGTCGACGAGGCCGAGCCGCAGCCGTTCCAACCCCGCCCAGGCGATCATTGCACCATTGTCGCCGCAGAGCGCCAAGGGTGGGGCGACCATCGGCAGGCCGGCTTCGGTCGCTAGGCGATTGAGCCCGCTGCGGATCGCCTGGTTGGCGGCGACGCCGCCGGCGACGACCAGCGTCGACGGCGTGATGCCGGCTTCGCGGCAGGCGCGCAAGCCGGCGCGGGTGCGGTCCACCATCACGTCGACGACGGCCGCCTGGAAGGAGGCGCAGAGATCGGCGACGTCATTGTCGGAGAGCGGCGCGATCCGCTCGGCGACGAGGCGCACGGCGGTCTTCAGGCCGGAGAGCGAGAAATCCGGGCTCGGCCGACCCTGCATCGGGCGCGGGAAATCGAAGCGCTCGGGATCGCCCTTGGCTGCCTCGCGCTCGACCGAAGGACCGCCGGGATAGGGCAGGGCGAGCATCTTGGCGATCTTGTCGAAGGCCTCGCCGACGGCGTCGTCGATCGTGCCGCCGAGCTTGAGATAATCACCGACGCCGCGCACGGCCAGCAATTGGGTATGCCCGCCGGAAACCAGCAGCAGGAGATAGGGGAAGGCGAGATCGTCGGTGAGGCGGGCCGTCAGCGCATGCGCTTCGAGATGGTTGATCGCGATGAAGGGTTTGCCGGTCGCGAGCGCGATCGCCTTGCCGGCGGTCAAGCCCACCATGACGCCGCCGACGAGGCCGGGGCCGGCCGCCGCCGCGACAGCGTCGATCTCATCCGGCTTCAATTCGGCATTGGCGAAGGCGCGTGCGATGATGCGGTCGATCGCCTCGACATGGGCGCGCGCCGCGATTTCCGGCACCACGCCGCCATAGGCGGCATGTGCGGCGATCTGGCTCAGCACCTCGTTCGACAGGATCTTGCTTTCGCCGGAACGCTCGACGGAGACGATCGCGGCTGCCGTTTCGTCGCAGGTCGTCTCTATCCCCAGTACACGCATGATCGGTCGACTTGTCTCGCGGAATGAGGGATCAGGATCCAGAAGTGCCGTCCGGCGGTTCCGTGCCGGCAATTCCTTCGTATAGTGCGCGAGGGGGCGCAAGGCCAAGAGGCCCGTCACAAGAGGCGGTTCTGCGGTCAGGGCGACGGGACGAGGAAAAGGAGACGGCATGGGCAGGATCATTGTTCCGCCTCAATGCGGCATGATCGCAAATTGCTGCACGGTTCGCGGATCGTCCTGCGGGCGCCGCCGGTTTTGTCAGGAGCTGTGAATGCGCGTCTTCGTCTTTCGTCCCCGCCCCGACGCCGAACGGACCGCGCGCGCCATCGCCGAGCACGGCTTCGAGCCGGTCGTCGCGCCGCTCTTCGAGGTCGTTCGCCTGTCGGACGCCGCGCCCGAGGGGGCGTTCGACGCGATCGTGCTGACCAGCGGCAATGGCGTGCCGGCGCTGGCGGATGGATCGATCGCCTGGCGGGACCTGCCGGTCTTCACCGTCGGGAGCCGCACGGCCGCGAAGGTGCGCGAGGCCGGGCTGGACGATACCCGTAGCGCCGATGGCGACCGCAACGACCTGATCGAGCTGATTCGGCGGACGCTGCCGGTGCCGGCGAAGCTCCTGATGATCGTCGGTCGCGACCGCAAGGAGGACGTGCCGGACCGTCTGCGCGAGGCCGGCTACGAGGTGACGCTCTGGACTGCCTATGCGGCCGAGCCCGTCTCCGCCCTGCCCGAGGATATGCAAGCCGCGCTGCGGCATGGCGGCGGAGGCGCGGCGCTGCATTATTCGGCGCGCGGCGCGCGGACCTTCATTGCGCTGGCCCAGGCGGCCGGCGTTGCCGACGAGGCGCTCGAACTCACCCATGTCACGCTGTCGGCCGATGTCGCTTCGCCCCTGATCTCGGCCGGTGCCAGCACGGTGCTGGTCGCGGAGCATCCGGAGGAAGCCGGGATGCTGGCGGCGCTGGAGCAGGTCTCGGCGCGCGAGCATCTGATCGATGTCGCCCGGCCGGAGCCGCGCGGCAGCCTGCAGCGCACGCCGCCGACCGTCGATCTCAAGGTGGTCTCGTCGTCGGACGAACCGACTGAGGCGGCGGAGCCTGCGAAGCCGTCGCCGGAAGCGGTGGCGCCGACCGAAGCGTTGCCGCAGGAATTCGCGCCGCCGCCGGTCGAGCCGGCGCGTGCGCCTGCCGAACGCGAGGCGCCGGCCCGCACGCCCTGGCTCGCTGTGATCGCGGCCGGGCTCGTCGGTGGCGTGATCGGCGGGGCACTCGTCAGCTATGCGCTGACCAAGCCCGCTCCTTCCGGTAACGTCGAGGCTATCGCTGAATTGCGCAACCGGCTGGAGGCCACGCAAGCGAGTGCGGCGGCAGCTGACCGCAAGGCGGCCTCTGCGACGGAAGCAGCGGCCAAGGCCGGTTCCGAACTCCAGGCGGTGACGGCGAAGCTCGCTTCGCTCGGCAATGTGCAGGCCCCGGATACCAGCGCTTTCACCGCTCAGGCCCAGAGGGCCGAAGCGGCGGCTGCGGCCGTCGGCCAGCGCCTCGACCAGATCGCGGGGCGGCTCGGCAGCGTCGAGACACAGGCGAAGGCGGCATCGGGCGCCAGTCCGGAAGCAATGGCCGCGGCGCGGATTGTGCTGGCCGAACGGGTGCAGCGTGCGCTCGCCGGCGGGCGCCCCTTCGCCGGCGATATCGCGGCGTTGACGAAAAGCGGCGTGGCGCAGGCGGATGTCGCTGCCCTGGCGGCTGTTTCTTCAGGCGGCGCGCCGACACGCGAGGCCCTGCAGGCGGGCTTCCGCAAGCATGGCGCGATGTTCCAGCGCGAGGTGATGCCGGCGTCCGATAGCTGGACCGACAAGCTGCTCGCCCTGGCGAGCCGCGTCGTCACGGTCCGCCCGGTCGGCGACAGCGGCTCGACCGACCCCGCGACGCTGCCGCTCCGGCTGGAAAGCGCCATCGCTACCGGCGACATCGTCAAGGCTTCGGCGCTGTGGGGCCAGTTGCCGGAGCCGGCGCGCCGTGCCAGTGCGGAATTCGGCGCCGATCTGCAGAAGCGTGCCGCAGCGGATGCGGCGATCGCCAAAATCGCGCAGGATGCGGTCGCGGCGCTCGGCGCGGCCGGTTGACGGAGGGTTGAGGAGTCCATGGTTCGCGTTCTCGTCTACCTCGCCGTCTTCGCCTGTCTTGCCTTCGGCGCCGTCTGGCTCGCCGACCGGCCGGGCGAGGTTTCCGTCCTCTGGCAGGGCTACCGGATCGAGACCAGCGTCGCGCTGGCCGCGATCGGCGTCGTCGCGCTCGCCTTTCTCGTCCTGCTGGTCTGGGCGATTTTTCGTTTCGTCTTCGGTTTGCCTTCGGCCTTCAGTCTTTCTTCGCGGTCGCGGCGCCGGGCACGCGGCTTTGAGGCCGTGTCGCGCGGCATGGTCGCGATCGGCGCGGGCGATCCGATTGCCGCCGGGCGCTATACCGGCGAGGCGCGCCGTTTCGTTCCGGGCGAGCCGCTGACCCTGCTGCTGGAGGCGCAGACCGCCCAGTTGAGCGGCGACCGGGCGCAGGCCGAGGCCGCCTTCAAGGCGATGCTGGAGAAATCCGAGACGCGCGTGCTGGGCCTGCGCGGGCTCTTCGTCGAGGCGAAGCGGCGCGGTGACGTCACCGCCGCGCGCGCCTTCGCCGATGATGCGGTGCGCCGCTCGCCCTCGCTGGCCTGGGCCAATGACGCGCTGCTGGATTTTCACACGCAGGCCGGCGACTGGCAGGCGGCCCGCACCGCGGTCGAGCGCCGCGCTGCGCTGAGGCTCGCCGACAAGGCAGAGGCCCGTCGCCAGCGCGCCGTGCTGCTGGCGGCCGAGGCCTTGCAGGCGCGTGAGCATGAGCCCGAGAAGGCGCTCGCCGCGGCGCTCGAGGCGGTGAAGCTGTCACCGGCGCTGACGCCGGCCGCTGCTCTGGCCGGGCGGATGCTCGCCGAGCGCGGCGATGTCCGCAAGGCGTCGAAGCTGCTGGAAGCTGCCTGGAAGGATGCGCCGCATCCCGATATCGCCGCCGCCTATCTCGATGCCCGGCCGGGCGACAGCGCGCTCGACCGCCTTGCCCGAGCGACGACACTGACGAAGCTGCGTCCCTCCGATCCGGAAAGCGTGCTGGCACTGACCGGCGCCGCGATCCAGGCACGCGAGTTCCAGAAGGCGCGCGAGACGCTGAAGCCCTTGCTGGCTGGCGGTGCCTCGGTGCGGGCCTGCCTGCTGATGGCCGAGCTGGAAGATGCCGAGCACGGTGCGGCCGGCCGGGTGCGCGAATGGCTGGCGCGGGCGACACGGGCGCCGCGCGATGCCGCCTGGGTGGCGGACGGACTGGTCTCCGACCACTGGATGCCGGTTTCGCCGATCACCGGCCGGCTCGACGCCTTTGTCTGGACGGTCCCTCCGGCGACGCTCGGCAACAAGGCGCAAGCCGTCGACGACGTGCTGGCCGATCTCGACGATTCGACCAAGCTGATCGAGGTCAAGGCCGAGAGCGTCACGACGATCGAGCCCACGGCCGTTGCACCGCCGCCTCCGCCTGTGCCGAAGGAAGAGCCCAAGCCGGAGCCGGTCGCTGCTGCCGTGCCGCCGGTTCCGAAGGAGGAGCCGAAGCCGGTCGTCGAACCGAAGCCGTTGGAAGCGGTTGCGGAACCTGTGAAGCCCGTCGAAGCCAAACCGGTCGAGGCCAAGCCAGCCGCTGCGCGCGAGACAACGCCGCCCAAGCCGGTGATCTTCCCGGTCTCGCACGCGCCCGACGACCCGGGACCGGAGGAGGAGCCGCCGCCGGAGCCGAAGAAGAGCGGCTTCAGGCTGTTCGGCTGAGCGGAAAAGGCGTGCGGCGGGCAGCCATGCGCCTTATAGCGGCGCTATGACATCCGTTCTCGATCCGAATGCCACTGTGACCCTGACGGTCGGCCCCGAGCAGGCCGGCCAGCGGCTGGACAAGGCGCTCACCCTGCTCGCCGGCGAGATTTCGCGTGCCCGATTGCAGCAGGTCATCAAGGAAGGTGGGGTCAGCCTCAACGGCGCCGTCTTCAGCGACGGCAGCCGCAAGGTGGTCGAAGGCGACACGATCGCCCTGGTCATGCCGGCGGCGAAGCCGGCCGACCCGATCGGGCAGGATATCCCGCTCGATGTCGTCTACGAGGACGAGCACCTGATCGTCATCGACAAGCCGGCGGGGCTCGTGGTCCATCCGGCTGGCGGACATGAGGACGGCACGCTGGTCAACGCGTTGATCGCCCATTGCGGCGAGAGCCTCTCCGGCATCGGTGGCGTCAGGCGGCCGGGCATCGTGCACCGGCTCGACAAGGACACCAGCGGCCTGCTTGTCGTCGCGAAGAACGACCGGGCGCATCACAAGCTCGCCAAGCAGTTCGCCGATCATGGCCGCACCGGGCCGCTTCAGCGCGCCTATCTCGCTATCGCCTGGGGCGTGCCGCGCCTGCGCGAAGGAACGATCGACGCGCCGATCGAACGCTCGACCCGCAACCGCGAGAAGATGACCGTGGTGAAGGAGGGGCGTGGGCGCGAGGCGATCACCCATATCGAACTGATCGAGCGCTATCCGCCCCTGCTGAAAGGCCTAGACGAGACCGAACCGCTGGCGAGCCTGATCGAATGCCGGCTGGAAACCGGGCGCACGCATCAGATCCGCGTGCATATGAGCCATATCGGCCATCCCCTGCTGGGCGACCAGCTCTACGGTTCGGGCTTCGCCACCAAGGCGGTTCGTCTGCCTGCAGATGCGCAGGCAGCGCTGGCCGCGCTCGGCCGGCAGGCTTTGCATGCGGCGATCCTCGGTTTCGAGCATCCCGCCAGCGGCGAAGAGATGCTGTTCGAATCCGAGCCGCCCGAGGATTTTGCGAATCTGCAAGCAGCACTCGCGAGGCTGTGAGCGAATCCGGCGGTTTTGCCACCTTTCCGCCAGAGTGAGTTCGCATATACTGGGGCTGTTCGGATGCGGATGGCCAAGGGGGCGCCGCAAGCGAGCGTTCCGACCGAACCGATGACAGGTTCCCGCGTTGGATCGTATTGCCGAATCCGAAGCCTGCGCGAAGGTTGATCGCGCGGAGGGCCTGCCGCCAAGCGGGGGCCTCGATGAGGAGAACGAGCATGGCGAGTGCTTCGCTGCCCGTCCTGTCCGCCGAAGGCGGACTGTCACGTTATCTCGATGAAATCCGCAAGTTCCCGATGCTGGAACCGAGCCAGGAATACATGCTGGCCAAACGCTGGCGCGAGCATGGCGACCGCGATGCGGCGCACCAGCTCGTGACTTCGCACCTGCGCCTCGTCGCCAAGATCGCCATGGGCTATCGCGGCTACGGCCTGCCGATCGGCGAGGTCGTGTCGGAAGGCAATGTCGGCCTGATGCAGGCGGTGAAGCGCTTCGAGCCCGAGAAGGGCTTTCGGCTGGCCACCTATGCGATGTGGTGGATCAAGGCCTCGATCCAGGAATACATCCTGCGCTCGTGGTCGCTGGTGAAGATGGGCACGACCGCCAACCAGAAGAAGCTGTTCTTCAACCTGCGCAAGGCCAAGAGCAAGATCTCGGCGCTGGGCGAAGGCGATCTTCGCCCGGATCAGGTCAAGCAGATCGCGACCAAGCTCGGCGTCAACGAGCAGGATGTCGTCGATATGAACCGCCGCCTCGGCGGTGATGCTTCGCTGAACACGCCGCTGCGCGAGGATGGCGAGGGCGAGTGGCAGGACTGGCTCGTCGACGATTCGGAAAGCCAGGAGCGCCGCCTCGCCGATTCCGAGGAGGCTGACAACCGCCACTCGGCTTTGCGCGAGGCGCTTGAGGTGCTCAATCCGCGCGAGCGGCGCATCTTCGAGGCGCGCCGCCTGGCCGAGGACCCGATCACCCTGGAGCAGCTCTCCGAGGAGTTCGGCGTGTCGCGCGAGCGCGTGCGCCAGATCGAGGTCCGCGCCTTCGAGAAGGTGCAGGAGGCCGTGAAGAAGGCGATCACCCGCATCGAGGCGCCGCGCGCGGCCCTGCCGGCGGCCTGACCGGTTTCGCTAGCGAGAGTTTGAAGGGGCGCGGTGAGGCGCCCCTTTTTTGTCAGTACAACGGCGGTAGCGGCTGGAGCGGCAGGCGGAAGGGGCCGATGAAGACCCGGCCTTCGCGCAGCGAGACCGGAGGCAGGGTGGTCAGGCCCGGTGCCGTGGCAGTGTTGCCGCCGCGCCCGCCAAGGAAGCCTCCGAGCCCGCCGAGCAGGTTGCCGATACGAAAGCCGCCGATCTGCTCGATGCCGGCCGCGGCCAACTGGAGGTCGCCGGCGACGCGGTGCAGCGGATCGAGCAGCAATTGCCCGCTGCCGTCGACGCGGGCCTTGCCCTTGGTCGAGACCAGGCGGGTCAAATCGAACGTCCCGTTGGCGGCGCGCCAGCTCTCGAGCGCGTCGGGGTTGAAGCCCTTGCGGAAGCTCTCGGCCTGGGTGAGCGTCGCCTGCAGGTCGATCTCGCCGGCTTCCGTGTTGCCGAGGAGGGCATCGATCGGCGGCAGGATCGTGCCCTTGGCGGCGATGGCGATGTCGACGGCCTGATCGGTTGCGGGCCGGGCCGGGTTGCGGCGCAGATGCGCTTCGAGCGTGGCGGCGCCCCAGTTCTCGGCAGTGAGGCTGGGCGTTGTCAGCACGCCACGCGGCTCGCTGGCGACGAGCGCGAAGCGCTCCGGGCTGCGCCAGGCGAAGCTGGCATCGAGGCTCTTCCAGGTCAGGTCGAGCACGCGGCCTTCCGGCAGGAGCGCCTTCGCCGGGCTCGACACTTCGAGGATCACGAGGCCGGGCGAATAGATCTGGCCGACTGCGACGGTCGGCCCCGTCTCGACGCGCACCGCATCGCCCCAGCGGGTCGAGGTCAGGGTCAGCGCGTTGCAGCGCAATTCGATGCGGAAGGGGAAGCCGCCGATGCTGCGGTCGGCACAGGTCCAGGTGCGGCCGCGCTCGGCCTCGCGCGCGAGCGCGACGTCGATCTCGGTCGCGATGCGGCCACGCGCATAGAACCAGAAGGCGGACCAGGCGGCGGCGAAGACGACGAGCAGCATGAAAGGCCCGTAGAGCCAGAAGCGGCTGCGGCGGCGCGTCGGGAGGGGATCGGTCATGCGGCAGGCATTCCTTGCGCGGAGGCGGGCGGATCGCTAGATCGCCCGGACGGCTTTGCCGGGCGGTCTATCACGTTGGCGTGGCACCGGATTTGCTCGAAAAGCGGATGACGCTCTTCGGCCCGATGGTTTAGCTCGCCGGACGGGAAGGCGCCAGAGCAAGCGACCCGACCGAAACGGCAAGCTCAGCAAGCAGGCCGACGCGGCCAAATTATGGGACGAGGATGACGACCGAATTCGGCGCGACCGATCTCTGGGTCTTCGGTTACGGCTCGCTGATCTGGCGGCCGGGCTTCGCTTTCGAGGAGAGCGTGCAGGCCCGCCTCCACGGTTATCACCGCTCGCTTTGCGTGTTCTCGCATGTGCATCGCGGCACGCCGGAGCGGCCGGGGCTGGTGCTGGGGCTCGATCGCGGCGGGGTCTGCCGCGGTCTCGCCTTCCGCGTCGCGGCCGGGCAGGCGCAGGAGACCGTGGACTATCTCCGGGCGCGCGAGCAGGCGACGGCGGTCTATCTCGAGCGCCACGTCCAGCTCAAACTGGAGGATGGCCGGCAGGTGCGCGGGATCGTCTATGTCGCCGACCGCAAGCACCTGCAATATGCCGGCAAGCTGCCGCCGGCGCAGTTGCTCAAGCTCGTTCGCGAGGGCAGGGGCCAGTCCGGCGAGAACCCCGACTACGTGCTGCAGACGCATGAGCATCTGCGCAAGATGGGCATTTTCGATCCGGTCCTGGCCGGATTGGCCCAGCAATTGGCGCCAGGCCTCGGCGCGCCGCATCCGCCGCTGGCGGGTTGATCGTGCCTGCGGCACAGCCCTGAATCTTCACCCTTCCGGGTTCGCTTCCGGCATCAGGTCGAGCAGGGCGGCACGGCGGCTCATCCCGTCCTCGGCGAGCAGGTGGACATGGATCTCGCAGGCGCCGGCGGCCATGATCGAACGCTGCCAGCGGCCGAGCGCGGCTTCGATGCCGAAGGGGCCGGAGTCGCGGGCGGCGATGACACGCCGATCGCTGGAGACCGCGAGCAGGACCGCATCGGTGAAGCCCAGCGCATGCGTGTCGTCGACGGCGAAGACCGAGGCGACATAGCGGCGGCCAGAGCGGCCGCGCCAGGCGGTGAAGCGTCGTTCGCTCAGCGCCGCGGTGCTGCGCAGGGGCATTTCGCGGGCGGCGGGCGCCTCGTCGAACAGATCGGGTGTGTCGCGATAGGCGAGAGCGGCCATGTCCGTTCCTCCTGTGATAGGAACAAAATGGGAACGACATGGGGATAAGTCAAGCGCTGCCGGAAGCGAAACCGCGTTTCGGCCTGCGGGATGCTGTCAGGGAGTGTCAGGAGTTGGCGAGCGGGTCCATCCCGCGCGCCGCAAGCTCGGCGCGGCCTTGCGCGAGGAGCCGGTCGCTCGCCGTCTCGACGCGTTCCTGCAGGGTGCGCTGGAAGGTCGCCTTGTCGAGCCCCGGCTCGATCGGCGGCAGGATCTCGATGCGGACGGTGCCGGGGCGGCGCAGGAACTTGCGGCGGGGCCAGTAGAGACCGGTGTTCAGAGCGACCGGCACGCAGGGCACGCCGAGCTCGCCATAGAGATGGGCGACGCCGAATTTGTAGTCCGGCGGGGCACCGGGCGCCCGGCGGGTGCCTTCCGGAAAGATCAGCAGCTGACGGCCGTTCTGGCCGAGTTCGATCTTGGCGCGGCGCGTGACGTCGGACAGGGCGCGGGCCCGCGCTCCGCGGTTGACCGGGATCATCCGCATCTTCGTCAGGGCCCAGCCGAAGACCGGGATCCAGGTCAGTTCGCGCTTGAGGATGAAGACCGGATTGCGGAAGACCGTGACCAGCGCGAAGGTCTCCAGGAAGGACTGGTGCTTGGCGCCGACCATCAGGCCGCCCTGCGGAACGTTCTCGATGCCGGTGATCTCGCAGCGCGTGCCGGCGACGACGCGCATCAGCCACAGAGCCGAGTGAGCCCAGCCGATCGCAACCGCCAGAATCGCGCGCTTCGGCAGAAGCAGGGCAGGCAGGACACCAAAGATCAGCCAGAGGGTGAGATTGGCATAGAACAGGATATTGAAGGCGAGGGAGCGCAGGACGAGCATGCTGCGCAATGAGCCCGAGACGCGCTTCCGGTCAAGCTCTGGCTATCGGTTCGGCCTCAACCTTCGTGGCGATGCTGCTCCAGAAGGCGGGAGCGCTTCTCGGCGGCGGGGCCGAGCGTGTCGGCGGGCTTCGGCGAAACCGGCTTGCGGCCGCCGATGATCACCGAGAGACGCGAGGTCTCCGGATCGCTTTCGACGAGGCTGCGCAGGCGCGCGACGAGGTATTTCGCATATTCCGGCGCGAGCATCCTGACGACCGACCAGCGGTTCCACCAGCCGGAGGTGTCGACATGCTCGGTCACGACCGGGTGGGCAACGAGCTGGACGCCCGGCATCGCATGGGCGAATTCGACGAGGGTGCGCGGCATGTGATAATTCGAGGTCACCACGAGCAGCGAGCGGAAGCCGTGGCGGCGGACCCAGCGCCGGGCCTCGATGGCGTTGCCGATGGTATTGCGAGCGCGGTAGTCGAGATCGACGCAGCAGGAGAGCAGGTCGCGCGAGGCCGGGTTCAGCTTGGCGAGCTCCTCACGGCCGGTTTTCTCGTTGACGCCGCTGATCAACAGGCGCTCCCCGCGCTCAGCGCCGAGCAGGCCGATGGCATCGCCGATGCGCTGGGCGCCGCCGGTGACCACGACGATCGCATCGGTGCGCGGTGTGCTTGCCGGCTCGCGCGCATCGATCATCGCGGCGAAGCGGATATAGCCGATACCCAAGAGCAGGGCGCCGGCGCAAGTGATGGCAGCCGCCGTCAACCCGAGAACGCGGCGGAGCGAGGTCGATCGCGCGGGCATGTCCCTCCGGGGCGCGGAATCGGAAGGCGCCATCGCGAGATGGTCGTTTGTGCTGCCGATCATGGCCATGACGTCGCCGTCCTAGCGCGCCAATCGGGCATAACAGCGGCAGGCCCCTGTCCGGTCTTGCCGCATGCGTTAAGACCTGGTTGCCGCCATGAAGCCAGCGGGATGCTCATGCCAGCATCCTCAGGTGGCGGCGCACGGTGAAGCGCGAGACCAGCCCGGCGATCACCGCGACGACCAGCGCGACGAGGATGACCGCTCCGTAGCCGGTCCAGCCGATCTCGAAGGCGCCGAACAGGGCCTGCAGCTGCTCCGCTTCCGGCGTGGCACTCCAGCGCGAGGCGATGAAGCCGAGCACGCCGATCGTGACGATGGCGGCGAGGCCGCCGAAGAGCCCGCCCCTGAGGCCAAGCCGGATGAAGCGGCTCTGGAATTCCCGCGCGATGAAATCATCATTGGCCCCGACGAAATGCAGGACCTCGACGCTGTCGCGGCTGCCGGCCATGGCGCCGCGCGTGGCGAAGGCGACGGCCAGCGCCGCCGCCGTCAGGACGAGCAGGACGATCGCGAAGCCCGTGGCGATGATGGTTCCGGCCATGGCAGAGAGGCGCCTGACCCAGAGCCGGTGGTCGTCCAGCGTCGCGGTCGGTACCTCGCGGCGCAGCTCCGCGCCGAAGCCGGCGAGATCGGAAGCGGCGTCGGCCTTCAGCTTCAGCACGATGAGACGCGGGACCGGCAACTCGACGAGATCGAGCCCGGTGCCGAGCCAGGGTTCGAGCAGCTTGTCCGATTCGGCCTTCGGCACGGCGCGGACGCTTTCGACCTCCTTCAGCCCGCTCGCCAGCATGACGGCGCGCGCCACGTCGTCGTCGATCTTGCGGTGCGAATCGGGGCGGACCTGGATGGTCATCTCGTTGGAGATGGCGCCGCGCCACTGGTCGGAAGCGCGCGCGGCGAGGACGGCGGCACCGGCGCTCAGCGCGGCCAGGAAGGTGAGGATGGCGATCACGGCCATCAGCGCGCGGCCGGCGACATTGTCGATCGGGACGAGTGGCTGGTCCCGCCGGAGATTGGCAGGCAGGCCGCGCGGCCGCCGTCCGGGCTCCCGGTCGCTGGCTTCAGGCGTCGACATGGAGGTGTCCATCGGCCAGCACGAGGCGCGGCGCGTCGTAGATCTCCATCAGGTTGAGATCGTGGGTCGCGATGATGACGGCGGTACCCAGCGACTGGAGCTCCATGAACAGCCGCAGCAGGCGCCGGCCGAGACCGGGATCGACATTGCCGGTCGGCTCGTCGGCGAGCAGGAGTTCGGGCCGGCTGATCAGGGCGCGCGCGATGGCGGCGCGCTGCTTCTCGCCGCCTGAGAGAACAGGCGGGACGGCATGCATGCGCTCGCCGAGGCCGACCCAGCGCAGCAGCTCGACGACCTCGGCGCGATAGCTCGCTTCCTCCTTGCCGAGGACGCGCAGCGGCAGCGCGACGTTCTCGTAGACGGTCAGGTGATCGAGCAGGCGAAAATCCTGGAAGACCACGCCCATGCGGCGGCGGAAGGCGGTGAGGGTGTCCGGATCGAGCCGCGAGACGTCCTGGCCGAACAGGTTGACCAGCCCGCGCGTGGGCTTCAGCGCCATCAGGATGAGGCGCATCAGTGTCGTCTTGCCGGCGCCGGAGGGGCCGGTCAGATACTGGAACGAGCGCGGCTCGATGCTGAAGTTGATGTCCTTCAGCACCTCCGGGCCCATGCCGTAACGCAGGCCGACATTCTCGAACCGAACCAAACGGTCTTCCTCGCTGAACCTGTCTTTTGCGAATCCGCATCCGATCCTACACCGCAAGCCGTCGCGCGCGGAAAGGCCGTGATGCGGACAGATTGCCCCAGAGATTCTTCACGGGGCGTTAACCATGAATCCCGCCAACTGAATTGCGCGCAACGGCTGCCCTCATGCGGCGCCCTTGAAGGAGTAGGCTCGCACCCATGCTGATCGTCTGCCCATCCTGCGCGAGCCAGTATGAACTCGACGCGGCCAAACTGGGGCCGGAAGGGCGCAAGGTGCGCTGCGCCGGCTGCAGGACCTCGTGGCATGTCGAGCCCGGTGCCTTCCCGGAGCCTCCCAGCGAGGCCGAGACCCAGGCTCTGCTCGCCGAGGAGCTGGAGCGTGCCGCCGCGATCGATGCCGAAATCACAGCCCTCGCCGCCGAGGCTGGCGGGGAGCATGGCTCGGAGCATCCCTCTTCCGTAGAGGAGTTGCCGGTCGCAGCGCCGATGCGCCGGGCCAGGTCCTCCGGCAAGCCGCGCAGGATATCGGGCCCTTTCCTGCGTCGCGGGGGAGCCGGGCTGCCGGCTGCCGCGGCGCTCGCGGGGCTGGCCCTGCTCGGTACCGTGGTCTGGCAGCGCCAGGCCGCGGTCCGCGTCGCGCCGCAGCTTGCGGGCCTGTTCGAGACGATCGGGATGCCCGTCAACGTCTGGGGCCTCAGCCTCAGCTCCATCGAAAGCGGCCTCGTCGAGGACGGGCAGAACCGCTTTCTCGTGGTCGAGGGCGATGTCACCAATATCACCAGGAGCAAGACGGCGGTGCCGCTGATCGAGGTTGCGGTCAAGGATGCCGGCGGCGCGACGCTCTACACCTGGACGACCGAACCGCCGCGCGCGAATCTGGAGCCGGCCGAACTCATCCGCTTCCGGGCGCGGCTGGCCTCGCCGCCTGAGCAGGGACAGTCGGTCAGGGTGCGCTTCACCTCGGCTGCAACTATGGCCAATCTCGCCAGCAAGCCCTGAGGCTGCTAGGACAGGGCCTGTCGACCGGGCCGGCCCAGCAGCCGGAGGTGTCCACACATCATCGCCTCATCAGGCCTTCGGCGCATCGGCGTCATGCGAGGCCGGTTGCGGCCGGATATCGAAACGGAGTCATCATGCCGGAACGGCGTATCAGGGTTCTCTACGACGAAGCGGCGATCGCGCGGCGCAACGAGGAAATGGCCGAGGCCATCGCAGCCAGCGCGCCGAAGGATCTGCTCGTCGTCGCCGTCCTGAAGGGCAGCTTCATGTTCGCCGCCGACCTGATCCGGGCGATGCATCGCGTCGGGCTCTCGCCCCAGGTCGAGTTCATTCACCTGTCGAGCTATCTCTCGGGAACCGTTTCCTCCGGCCAGGTCGAGATCCTGCGCGACGTCCAGAGCGAAGTGCGCGACCGCGACGTGCTCTTGGTCGACGACATCCTCGAATCCGGCCGGACGCTGGCCTTCGCCAAGGACCTGCTGGCGGCGCGCGGCGCCGCGAAGGTGTCGACCGCGGTGCTGCTGGAGAAGCCGCACAAGCGGGCGGTCAACATCCAGGCGGATTATGTCGGCTTCGAATGCCCGGATTATTTCGTGGTCGGCTATGGCATGGACGTTGCCCATTCCTATCGGCAGCTGCCCTTCGTCGGCGTGGTCGAGACCGAGGACCAGGCCGGGTTTCCGGGGATCTGAGGAGTCTTCATGTCGCGTATTCTGGTCGTCGATGACGAGGAGCCGCTGCGCATGCTTGTCGCACGCGGCCTTGGTCTCGATGGACATAGCTGCCTGACGGCGTCGGATGGAGCCGAGGCGCTCGATATCCTTGTTGCCGAGCAGGGCCGTTTCGACCTGCTCCTGACCGACATCCGCATGCCCCTGATGGACGGCATCGCGCTGGCGCTCGCGGCCAAGCAGCAGTTCCCGGAGCTGACGATCATGCTGATGACCGGCTATGCCGAGCAGCGCGAGCGCGCGAAAAGCCTGGAATCGATCGTCGCCGAGGTGATGGCCAAGCCCTTCACCATCGCCGAATTGCGCGCGACCGTGCTGAAGGTGATCGAGCGCTCGATCGGTTGAGTTCAGGCTCTAGCGGTTGAGCCACCAGATCGAGGCGTTGAGCAGCGTAGCGAAAGCGACCCAGGCCAGATAGGGCCAGAGCAGGTTGGAGGCCAGGCGGTCGAGCGGGCGGAAGGCTGCGATCGCCGCCACGATCAGGACGAGCAACGGCAGGATGATGGCCAAGCCGGCCACCGGGCTGTTGGCGCCGAAGAAGGCGAAGGACCAGCCGATATTGAACAGAAGCTGCAGGTGATAGACCAGCAGCGCGCGCCGGCGCCCGGGCGTGCCGACCGGTAGGCGCAGGATGCGGAATACGGCCAGCGCCATCAGCGCATAAAGCGCTGTCCAGACCGGCGCGAAAATCCAGTTCGGCGGGTTGAAAGGCGGTTTGACGAGGCCGGCATACCAGGTCGGGATTTGCGGGACGGTTACGGCGCTGCCGGCGATCGACGCCGCCACCACCGGGAGGATCGCGATGGCCAGCGCCGCCCAAAGCGGTGGGCGATGATCGGTCGAGGTCTGGGGCAGCGTCGTCATGATTTGATGATGGGGCGCTGCCGGACGCCTCGCAAGGCGGTGTGCCTGCTTCAGACATGCGGTCTGCACCAGCGGACATTCCCGCTTCTCATGGAACTTTTCCGGGGCAGGACGTGACGAGCGTCGGCTCGCTCATTCTGGCTGCGGAGATGACGCCCTCACAGCCAGATCTCTTTCGCCTTTGCGAGGTAGCGCGCGCGCTCCGCCAGTCCGTTGCGCCCGCCATTGATCAGCTTCGTCACGCGCTCGCTATCGTCGGCATCGGCAGCCACGTTGATGGCGCGCTCGGTCCAATAGGCGAAGGCGACGCGCAGCGAAGTCTCGGGCTCCTTCGCCCGCTCGGGCTCGGCCTCCAGGTCGATGCCGAGCAACTGACCGAAGCGACGGTAATTCGCCCGGCCGGTGAGCTGGAAGATGCCGCGGCCGTGGTAGCGGATGCCGTCGCCGGCCTGCGTGTTGCCGAGGTCGCGTCGGCCTTCGTAGCGGATGAAATAGGGGGGCCCGCCATATTCCTCGAGCGTGCGGAAGCCGTCGGTTTCGTGCGCTGCCTGCGCCAGAAAATGGCAGATGCGCAATCGCGTCGTGAGCGCGTGGTCAGCGGCCAGGTCATCGAAGCGCTCGGCAATGCCGGCAACGATCGCCGTATTGGCGGGAGGCGCGAGGCGCAGCAGGCGTTCGCGGGTTACGGCCAGGCTTGGCTCGGCCGTGTGGTCCAGACCGATCCAGGTTCCGATTGCGCGCATCGACATGAAAATGCCCTCCCGATGAGGAGGGCATCATCGCCGCTGCCGCGAAGCCGGGGATAAGATTGCCGGCGCGAAAAGCTCAGCCGCTGACGGCGGTGTATTCGGTCTCGATCGAGGAGGCGTGGACCTCGTGGTCGAAGCCGTAGATATGGATCGAGATCGCCTCGCCCGGCCCGAAATTGCGCATGCGGTGGATGTTCGGGCCTGAAGGCAGCATGCAGGCGACATAGCCCGGCTGGCGCTCCTGCTCCTCGGTCTGGACGGCGCGGTTGGTGTCGATGGCGCGATACCAGGTCTCGGTGACCGTGCCGGAGACGACGCCGAAGCAGCAGGAGCAATGGTGGTCGTGGATCGAGGTCGCCGAGCCTTCGCCCCAGACGATCGCCCAGACGCTGACGGCGTCGTTGCCCGCGAGCAGATTGCGGCTGTAGCAGCCGGGTTTGCGCTCCAGCGGCAGGCGCTGGACCAGGTCGGGCATGGCGACGAGCTCCTGCAGCACCTCGCGGGCGGCGCTCAGGTAGTCGCGCGTCAGCGTGCCGGCATCGGTCCGCAGATTGCGCAACACGGCGCCGCGCCGCTCTTCACTGAGAAAACCCTGCATGCCATTCCCTTTCGATCAGTGTGGGAATGATACGGGACAGGCGGGGGCAGAGGTTTGCGGAGATGGAGAATATTTATCCCCGATTGGAAAATAATGCCCAGTATGGAATTATATGTGGAAATTTCTCTCGGGTTCACTTCCTTGGAAGGAAGTTGATTCCGGATTCTCCGAGGTATCATGGCTAAGCTCGACGCGTTCGATCTGCGCATCCTGGCGCGCTTGCAGGAGGATGCGAGCCTGCCGCTGGCTGAACTCGCGGAGGCGGTGGGGCTCTCATCCTCGCCCTGCTGGCGGCGGGTGCAGAAGCTGGAGGAGGGCGGCTATATCAAGCGCCGCGTCGCCCTGCTCGACCGCGACAAGCTCAAGGCCGGCGTCACCGTCTTCATCGCTGTCCGGACGGCGCGGCATTCGATGGAATGGCTGGAGCGCTTCCATGCCGCCGTGCAGGACCTTCCGGAGATCGTCGATTTCTACCGGATGAGCGGCGAAATCGACTACCTGCTCAAGGCCTGCGTCTCGGACATCGCCGCCTATGATGCGCTCTACAAGAAGCTGATTTCGCGCATCGACCTCAGCGACGTGACCTCGATGTTCGCGATGGAGGAGCTGAAATCGACCTCGGCGATCCCGCTGGGATTCGCGGGGGAGGGGTGAGGCGGCTGTCACAGCGGCTGCATCTGCTCGGTCATGGTCGGGCTTGTCCCGACCATCCACGTCTTCATTGGCGAGGGCTGCGTTCAAGACGTGGATGCTCGCCACGAGGGCGAGCATGACGCCCGAGTGGTGGCCTCAGGCCTTCGTGACCTTCTGGTAGTCCTTCACGTCGGAGAAGGTGATGTCGGGCGCGCGCTCGGCATCGTATTTCAGCGTGAACTGGCTGGACGCCATGAAGACCGGATCGCCGTCGAGGTCGTCGGCCATCGAGGATGGCTTGAGGCCGACGAATTTCTCCAGCGCCGCCTTGTCGTCCGCGGAGACCCAGCGGGCGATCGAGAACTGGCAGGGCTCGAAATCGACGGGGAGCGAGTATTCGACGTCCATGCGCTCCTTGAGCACGTCGAGCTGGAGGGCGCCGACGACGCCGACGATGGCGGGCGCGCCGTCATGCGGCAGGAAGAGCTGGACGACGCCTTCCTCGGCCATCTGCTGCAGGGCCTCGCGCAGCTTCTTGGCCTTCATCGCGTCCTTCAGCTTGACGCGGCGCAGGATTTCCGGGGCGAAGCTGGGCACGCCCTTGAAGACGATATCCTCGCCCTCGGTCAACGTGTCGCCGATGCGTAACGTCCCGTGGTTTGGCAGGCCGACGATGTCGCCGGCAAAGGCCTCCTCGGCGATCGAGCGGTCGCGGGCGAAGAAGAATTGCGGCGCGTTGAGCGGCATCGGCTTGCCGGTCCGCACCAGCTTGGCCTTCATGCCGCGGGACAGCTTGCCCGAGCAGATGCGCATGAAGGCGATGCGGTCGCGGTGGTTCGGGTCCATGTTCGCCTGGATCTTGAAGACGAAGCCGGTCATCTTCGGCTCGTCCGCCTCGATCAGGCGCTTGTCGGAAGGTTGCGCGCGCGGGCTCGGGGCATAGCGGCCCAGCGCATCGATCAGGTCGCGCACGCCGTAGTCGCGCAAGGCCGCGCCGAAATAGAGCGGGGTCAGATGGCCCTCGCGGAAGGCCTGAAGGTCGAAAGGCTTCAACCCCTCGGCGGCGAGGAAGACCTCCTCGCGCCAGGTCTCGGCGGCGCCATGCGGCAGCAACTCGTCGAAGAGCGGATCGTCCCAGCCGGAGACCTGGCGGTCCTCGGCGCGCTCGTCGCCCTTCTGGTTGCGGCGGAAGGTGTTGGCCTTGAGATCGTAGGTGCCGGTGAATTCGCGGCCGCGGCCGACCGGCCAGGTCATCGGCGCGACGTCGAGCGCCAGCGTCGTCTCGATCTCGTTGATCAGGTCGAAGGGATCGCGCGTCTCGCGGTCGACCTTGTTGATGAAGGTGACGATCGGGATGTCGCGGAGCCGGCAGACCTCGAACAGCTTCTTGGTGCGGTCCTCGATGCCCTTGGCGGCGTCGATCACCATGACGGCGGCGTCAACCGCGGTCAGCGTGCGGTAGGTGTCTTCCGAGAAGTCCTCGTGGCCCGGCGTGTCCAACAGGTTGAAGACGTGCCCGCCATATTCGAAGGTCATCACCGAGGTGACGACCGAGATGCCGCGCTGGCGCTCGATCTTCATCCAGTCCGAGGAGGTCTGGCGGCGGCCCTGCTTGGCGCGCACTTCACCGGCGAGCTGAATGGCGCCGCCGAAATAGAGCAGCTTCTCGGTCAGCGTCGTCTTGCCCGCGTCCGGGTGCGAGATGATGGCGAAGGTGCGCCGGCGCGCATGCGGCGCGGCGGAGGCCGCGGACGCTTCAATTGTCGAAAGATCGGTCATGGCGCGCATGAAGACGGAAGGGGGGCGGAAGTCAATTGTGATCCGCGTTCAGTTCTTCAGCCGGTAGCCCGTCTTGAAGATCCAGCCGACGGTGGCGATGCAGGCGGCGAGGAAGAACAGGGTCATGCCCAGGCTGATGCCGAGGCTGACATCGGCGAGCCCGTAGAAGCTCCAGCGGAAGCCGCTGATCAGGTAGACCACCGGGTTGAACAGCGTCACCGTCTGCCAGAAGGGCGGCAGCATCGAGATCGAGTAGAAGGAGCCGCCGAGGAAGGCGAGCGGCGTCACGATCAAGAGCGGGATGACCTGCAATTTCTCGAAGCCGTCGGCCCAGATGCCGATGATGAAGCCGAACAGGCTGAAGGTCGTCGCCGTCAGCACGAGGAAGAGCAGCATCATCGCGGGATGCTCGATGCGGAGCGGCACGAAGAAGGCGGCCGTCAGCAGGATGATCAGCCCGAGCAGGATCGATTTTGTCGCGGCGGCGCCGACATAGGCGATCACCGCCTCCCACCAGGCGACGGGGGCCGAAAGCAGTTCATAGATCGTACCGGTGAATTTCGGGAAATAGATCGCGAAGGAGGCGTTGGCGATGCTCTGCGTCAGCAGCGAGAGCATGATCAGGCCGGGCACGATGAAGGCGCCATAGGGCACGCCCTCGACGGACTGCATGCGCGAGCCGATCGCCCCACCGAAGACGATGAAATAGAGCGAGGTCGAGAGCACGGGCGAGACGATGCTCTGGAGCGGGGTGCGCCAGGTGCGGTTCATCTCGAAGCGGTAGATCGCGGCGATCGCGTGGAGGTTGAGACCGGTCATCAGCGGCGCTCCTTGACCAGGCTCACGAAGATATCCTCGAGCGAACTCTGGCTGGTGCTGAGGTCTCGGAAGCGGATGCCGGCCTCGGCCAGGCCCTGCAGCAAGGTGGTGATGCCGGTGCGCTCGGCCTGGGTATCGTAGGTGTAGACGATCTCGTCGCCCGCGGCGGAGAGCCTGAGGTCGAAGCTCGCGAGCGCCTCCGGCACGGCCGCGATCGGCTGCTGGAGCTGGAGGGAGAGCTGCTTCTTGCCGAGCTTGCGCATCAGCTCGGCCTTTTCCTCGACCAGGATGATCTCGCCCTTGGAGATGACGCCGACGCGGTCGGCCATCTCTTCGGCCTCCTCAATGTAATGCGTTGTCAGGATGATGGTGACGCCCTCGTCGCGGAGGCGGCGGACCATCCGCCACATGTCCTGCCGGAGCTCGACATCGACGCCGGCGGTCGGCTCGTCCAGGAAGAGGATGCGCGGCTCGTGCGAGAGCGCCTTGGCGATCATGACGCGCCGCTTCATGCCGCCCGAGAGCATGCGAATCTGGCTGTCCTTCTTCTCCCAGAGCGAGAGATCCTTGAGGATGCGCTCGATCAGGGCGGGATCGCGCGGCTTGCCGAAGAGGCCGCGGCTGAAATTCACCGTCGACCACACCGTCTCGAAGGCGTCCGTCGTCAGTTCCTGCGGCACGAGGCCGATGGCCGAACGGGCGGAGCGGTAGTCGCTGACGATGTCGTTGCCATCGGCCGTGACCGTGCCGGTGCTCGGCCGCACCAGGCCGCAGATGATGCTGATCAGCGTCGTCTTGCCGGCGCCGTTGGGGCCGAGCAGGGCGAAAATCTCGCCACGCCTGATGGCGAGATCGATCGATTTCAGCGCGCTGAAGCCGGAATCGTAGGTTTTCGAGAGGCCGGAGACCGAGATGATCGGCGAGGACGTGTCTGACATGGGCGGCATATAGGGGAGCCGTTGCGTGGTTACGATGGCAGGGTCATGCGGGGAAAGCATGATCGCCTGTCAGTTCATGGCGGGAAGCACCGCGAAACGAAAAGGCCGGGCGCAGGGCCCGGCCTTCTCCACGCGACGCAACGCAACGCTATTTCATGAAGAACCACAACAGGATGATGATCGGGATCGGAACGCCTACAAGCCACAGGATGATGGAACGCATTTTCTCAGCCCCGTTTGGAACGATGATGCTGCGGCAACGCTCTTCCGAGGGGGAAAGTTCCTGCCGGCCAGGCGTCAGGCTTCGCCAAAAGCTTCGGCGCTCGGGTGCCATTCCGGGCGGTAGCCGTGCTGCATGGCGGCGAGCGTGGCAGGCGGGGTGAGCACGGTGACGAGGCCGGTCGGCCGCTCGCGCTGGTCGACATAACCGCTGGGGGACCAGAGCAGCGCGGACGCGCCGCGCAATGCCAGGAAACGGGTTCCGTCGCCGGAGCGCAGCATTGCGCCATCAGGCAATAGCTCGGCCGGCAGGCGGTACGTGCGCTTCGTCCGGCCGTCGAGGCGATCGGCATCGAGGATGCGGTCGATCTCGGGGAAGAGCGGCGTCTCTGGAAGGCCGAGGCCCTGCACCAGCGCCGCGCGATAGGCGATCGCGTCCTGGCGCCGGCATTCCATGCAGGGGCGGTGCCCGGCCGCGAGCGCCGTCACCTCGTCGCAGAAGAACAATTCGGTATAGCCGCGGCCCCAGACCTTGCGCTTGCGCCCCTTGAACGAGAGGACGCAGCAAAGCCACTGCCGTGTCGCCTGGATGCGCGTCGGAACCTCATGCGCCGTCGGGTCGTGAAAGGGGCCGCCGCGGTTGCCGTAGAAGGTGCCGCGGGCCGGATCGGCGAAGAGCGAGCCATCGGGCCTGACGCGATTGGGAAGAGGCATGATCGGCATCCGCTGAGTGGATCGCGTGCGAGCCTAGCCTGCCGCCGGTCCATTGCTGGCAGGAAGGAACATCTGCATTTTTCAGCGATCTCGGCAGGAACCGCTTAACGCTACGATCAAGTCGATCCCTGCCCCTAAGGTATTTGAAGTGTTTTCGGCTGCATTCCGGTGGCGACAAAAGCCATGCGGAGCCGGCAAGCGCCACCATGAACGCCTATCTTCCCCTGATCCTGTTCACGGTGCTGACCAATGCCGCCGCACAACTGATGCTGAAGCGCGGCATGACCGGGGTCGGCTCGCTGAATGTTGCCGGCGATGGGCTGGTCGCGACGGTTTTCCGCGTCGTCTTCAACCCCTTCGTCTTCGCGGGCCTGTGCACCTTCGTCGTCAGCATGGCCTCGCACCTGATCGTGCTCTCGAAGGTGCAGATCAGCTACGCCTACCCGTTCCTGAGCCTCGCCTATGTCGTGGTCGCGGCCTACGCCTATTTCGTCTTCCACGAAGACCTGAGCGCGATGCGCATCGCCGGCATCGGCTTCATCGTGCTGGGCACCATCTTCATCGCACAAAGCTGAGGGAAACATGGACCTGATCGTACGCCTGTTCCTGCGCCTCGGCGCCCTGTTCGAGCCGCCGGCCGTCCCGCAGCCGATCCCGGTACCGGTGCGCAATCGCCCGCGCCTGCCTGTCGATCGCCGAGGCTGAACCGATGAAGCACATCATCATCGGCGGCGACGGCTTCGTCGGCTCGCATCTGGCGGCGGATCTCTCCGCCATGGGCGAGGAGGTTCTGGTCGCCGACATCCACCAGAGCGGCCATGCGCATTACGCCAAGGTGCCGTTCCTGAAGATCGACGTCACCAAGGCCGAGAGCGTGGACGCAATCCCGCTGGCGCCGGATGACCTCGTCTATAATCTCTCTGCCAAGATGCTCTCGCCGATCGTGACGCGGGCGGAGCGGCACGACTTCTTCTGGCCGGTGAACTATCACGGCACGCAGAACATCCTCGCCTGGATGGAGAAGAACGGCGCCAACCGGCTGGTCCATTTCACCACCGACATGATCTACGGCCATTCGGTGAGCGTGCCGCAGGACGAGACGCATCCGGCCCATCCGCTCGGCGAATACGGCGAGAGCAAGCTCGCGACCGAGCGGCTCGCCGACGAGTACCGCGCCAAGGGCTTCCGCATCCCGATCTTCCGGCCACGCCTGATCATCGGGCCAGGCCGCCTCGGCATTCTCGTCAAGCTGTTCAAGCTGATCGACATGAACCTGCCGGTGCCGATGATCGGTTCGGGCAAGAACCCCTACCAGTTCATCTCGGTCTTCGACTGCGCCAGCGCCTGCGTCGCGGCCTGGAAGGCGGGCTTCCCGAACGAGGCCTATAATCTCGGCTCCGACGATCCGCCGCCGGTGCGCAAGCTGCTCGGCGACCTGATCAAGCATGCCGGCTCGAAATCGATCCTGCTGCCGACGCCGGCCTCGCTGGTGAAGCTGACGCTGGATACGCTCGACGCGATCAACCTGCCGATCATGGATCCCGAGCAGTACAAGATCGCCGACGAGATCTGTATCCTTGACACCTCCAAGGCCAAGCGCGAGCTCGGCTGGGCGCCGCAACATCGCGACGAGGACATGCTGCTCGCCGCCTATACCGAATACCGCAAGGCCAAGGATGGCCCGAAACAGGCCGAGAGGAGCCTCGCCGCATGAGCATGCCCGCTTTCAAGAACGAGGACATAGCCGTGACCCATGCCCGGCCGCAGCTCATCAGCGTGGAAGCCGCCAAGCAGCTCGACGCCGCACAGGTGAAGGAGCTCTTCGCCAACCATATCAATCCCGGCCAGCTCCATTTCCTGAAGCTGCTCGGCTTCGACAAGATCCTCGTCGATCGTGCCGAAGGCATGCACTACATCACCAAGGACGGCCGCAAGATCCTCGATTTCTTCGGTGGCTTCTGCTCGGTCGCCTTCGGCCATAACCATCCGCGCATCGTCGCGGCCCGGCATAAGTTCCAGGACGAGAACCGCCATGAGATCTGCATGGCCTTCATGTCGCAATATGCGTCCGCGCTGGCGAAGAACCTCGCCACCATCGCGCCGGGCGATCTCGACATGGTCTTCCTCGGCTCGACCGGCTCGGAGGCGATGGAGGCGGCGCTGAAGGTCGCCGAGCAGGCGCAGGGGCCGGAGAAGTCGAAGATCCTGCACGCCGCGAACTCGTTCCACGGCAAGACCAAGGGCGTGCTCTCGGTCACGGATTCGACGCTCTACCAGTCGCAGTTCAAGCTGGTCGAGAACCGGGTCAAGGTGCCGTTCGGCGACATCGCCGCCGTCCGGCAGGCACTGGAGAGCGATCCCTCGATCGGCATCGTCGTGATGGAGACGATCCAGGGCGGCGGCGGCATCGTCGAGGCGCCCGAGGGGTTCTGGCGCGAACTGCGCGCGCTCTGCGACAAGCATGGCGTGCTCTGGGTCGCCGACGAGGTGCAGTGCGGGCTCGGCCGCACCGGCCAGTTCTTCGCCTTCGAGCGTGACGGCGTGGTGCCGGACGTGACCGCGCTCGCCAAGGCGCTGGGCGGCTCCAAGGCGGCGATGGGCGCGATGATCGCGCGTCGCGAAATCTACATGAAGGCCTATGGCAAGCCGAAGAGCGCGCTGATCCATGCGCAGGCGACCTTCGGGGGCATGGGCGAGGCCTGCGTCTCGTCGATCGAGGCCCTCAACGTCCTCTATGACGAGGACCTGATGGGCAATGCCCAGCGCCAGGGCGACTACCTGATCGAGAAGCTGAACGGCCTGCGCGCCAAGTATCCGAGCCTGATCAAGGAAATCCGCGGGCGCGGCCTGATGATCGGCGTCGAGTTCCAGGACATCAGCGAGACCATGCCCTTCGGGCTGAAGCACATGGTGGCGCTGCTCGACGACAAGCTGAAGGGCTCGCTTTGCGGCTTCGTCGGGGCGCTCCTGCTGAAGGAGCACGACGTGCTCGTCGCCTTCACCGAGTACAATCGCAACGTCATCCGGCTGGAGCCGCCATTGATTGTCACGCGCGAGCAGTGCGACGAGTTTCTCGCGGCTTTCGAGGATGTGCTGTCGGGCGGTGTCACCGGCATCGTCACCGGCTACCTGCGCAAGGTCGCGGTCGGCAAGGGCTGACCGGTTCGCTCACCAGCAACAAAAAAAGAGGCCGGCTTGCGCCGGCCTTTTGAGTCAGGGGTCTCGAAACAGGGGTCTTCCAGGAAAACTCAGTAGTAGCCGCAGACCCGGCGGTAGCCGATGACGTTGCCCCAGCGGTCGAAGCGCTCCACCATGTCGCAGGAGCGGACGGGGGCGGCGTAGTAGCCGTAGCCATAGGAAGGGCGAGTGGCGCCGGCGATGATGGCCCCCGCAGCGAGCGCGCCGACCACACCAGCTCCGACACCCCAGCCCCGGTGGCCGTAGCCATAGCCCCAGCGCGGGCGGGCTTCGGCGCCGGACGCGATCATGGTGGTGGCCAGGGTCAGGGCCGCGAGGGTCGCGGTCACGGTCTTGCGGAACGTCGTCATGCTCGTCTCCCGATTGCTGCGAGGGCGAAGGTCTCGCTCTCCATGCTCATTGGTCGCAGGGGGCGGCGGGCAGGTTCAAAGGCGATGAGAAGTTTTTTCGGGGGCGTTTCAGGCCGTCTGCCGGCCGGTGCGATCAGCTCGCTGCCCGCCCGTAGAAGCGCAGCAGCTCGAGCCCTTCCGGGCTGGTCCAGTCCGCTTCGCCAACGAGGTAGCCGACGCTGCGTGCCTCGCGATCGAGCAGATAGGTCATCGGCATGCCATAGAGCGGGAAGGGGGTCGGCTTTGCCGATTTCGGACCGGAGGCCACGATTCCCTCGGCATCGATGAAGGTCGTGAGGTCGGCGAGGCGGAGCCGGTCGAGATAGGTCCTCACGGTCGCGGCCGACTTGTCGAGCGAGACGGGTAGGACGACGAAGGATTCGCGGGCGGCTCTCGCCTGGAGCCGGCGCAGGATCGGCAATTCGCGCCGGCACGGCGGGCACCAGCTCGCCCAGAAATTCAGGAGGACAGCCTTGCCGCGATAGGCGGAGAGCGGCCGGGTCTTGCCGGAGAGGTCGGTGAGAACGAGGGAACCTGCCTCTTCCGGCGGATCGATCTGGACGAATTGCGAGCTCGGCCCGGCAAAGCGCGGAGGCTGCCGGGCCGCGACGGGCGTCGCGGCCAAGGGCGAGAGCAGGGTGAGGGCGAGAGCTTCGCGGCGCGTTGGCGAATGGGCGGTGTTCCGGCCCGGTGCCGGCTGATCGTTCACGGACGTAGTCATGGGCCGCAGCTAGCAGCCGGCCGCCTGTCGGGGAACCGTCGCAGTGCTGACCTCACCGGGCTGTGATGTCGCAGTCTGCTCTACTGCGCCGTGACCCGCCGCCAGAAATCGGAGGAGAAGCCGGGGTCGATAAGCGCAGCGAAGTCGCGCCAGCGCGGGAAGGATGCCGCGAAGGTCGCGGGCGACATGCGCGCGTCCTTGTAGGGGTTGACCCGCCCGCCGGCGGCGATCGCGAGGCCGTCGAGCCGAGACAGCAGCTGCTCGGTCCGTTCGCCGCGATTGGGAAAGTCCAGCGTCAGCGTGGCACCTGGCATGGGGAAGGACATCAGGCCGGGCGAAGGCTTGTCGCCGAAAAGCTTCAGCACCGTCAGGAAGGAAGCCTCGCCCGCGGCGAGCGTCTGTCTCAGCATCTCAGCGACAGTGTCGGGGGCCCGGTCGAGCGGGACGGCGCATTGGAATTGCCGCAGGCCCTTCGGACCATAGGCGCGGTTCCAGTCGCGGACGCGGTCGAGCGGGTAGAAGAATGGGCGATAGGGCACCCGGCGGGTGAGGCCGTCGCTTGGCTGACTGCTGCGATAGAGCCAGTTGAACGCGCTCAGCGTCATGCGGTTGATCAGCGGGAAGGGCGGCTTCAGCGGAAACGACAGGGAGCGCGCCGGACGTGGCGCCGGGATGCCGGAAGCGGGAGCATGGTTGGCGCGGAAGAAGACGCCGCGGCCGAGATCGCGCCCGCCGGCGAGCGAGTCGATCCAGGCGACAGTGTAGTCATGCGTGGCATCGGATGCGGCTGCGATCTCGAAGAAGCGATCGAGATTGCCGAAGGGCAGGACCTCCTGCGCCATCTCGGCCGATGCTATCGGCATGAGCTGGAGCGTCACCTGCGTCACCAGGCCGGTGAGGCCGAAGCCGCCGATGGTTGCGGTGAAGAGCTCACTGTTGAGGTCGGGCGCGCAGATCAGGCGCTGCCCGTCCGAGCGGACGAGCTCGAAGGCGCGGACATGGCTGCCGAAGGTGCCGGCGCTATGGTGGTTCTTGCCGTGGACGTCGTTGGCGAGCGCCCCGCCGATGGTGACGAAGGCGGTGCCGGGCGTGACCGGCGGAAACCAGCCGGCCGGCACGGTGATCTCGAGCAGCCGGTCGAGCAGGAGGCCGGCGCCGCAGGTGATGAGGCCGGTCTCGCGGTCGAAGGCGAGGATGTCGTCGAGATCGCGCGCGTCGATCAGCGTGCCGCCGTCGTTCAGGCAGGAATCGCCATAGGAGCGTCCGTTGCCATAGGCGAGGGCGGGGCGGTGGCGGGCGGGGGCTTCGAGCCAGTCGCGCGCATCGACGATCCGGCTTTCGCGGGCTGCGAGCCCGCCCCAGGAGCGATAGTCCGAGAGCGGGGCGCTCACGGCAGGAAGGTCGCGGCGACCATGATCAGGGCCACCACGAGCCCCATGAGCTGGCTGCGCCAGTCGCGGATCATGAAGACCAGCGGATCGTCCGGCATCTGGCCGCGACGGGCCAGGAACCAGATCCGCGCCATCTGGTAGAGGATGATCGGGCAGATCAGCCAGATCAGCTTGGGCTGGCTGTAGAGCTGCTTGACGTTGGCGCTGTCGACATAGAGCGCCATGATCAGGGCGCAGGTGCAGCCCGAGGCCATGCCGAGCTGCGACAGCGCCTCGATATCCTCGGCGTGATAGCCACGCCCCGCCTTCTTCAGCCCGGACTGGTCCTGGGTGAGGCGCAATTCGGCATAGCGCTTCACCAGCGCCAGGCTGAGAAACAGGAACATCGCGAAGGCCAGCAGCCAGGAGGATATCGGGATGGCGGCGGCGGCATTGCCGGCGAGGATGCGCAGCGTGTGCATGGCGGCGAGCCCGAGGACATCGACAAGGAGCTTGCGCTTGAGGAAGAGCAGATAGGCGAGCGCCAGGAACAGATAGGTCAGCAGCGCGAGGAGGAAGTTCTTCGGCTGCGGCACCAGCAGAGCCGTCGAAAAGGCAGCCGCGAGCAGCGCCGGCACGGCGGCATAGGCCTGTGTCGCGGTGATCTCGCCGGCTGCGAGCGGGCGCTTGCATTTGGTCGGGTGGCGCCGGTCGGCCTCGACATCCTTGATGTCGTTGAGGAGATAGACCGCGGAGGCGATCAGGCTGAAGGCGACGAAGGCGATCAGGCCGAGCCAGAGCGCGTGCGGATCGAAGGCGTCGTGGTTGAGCAGGATCGGGACGAAGACCAGGCCGTTCTTGAGCCAGTGATGCGGCCGCATCGCCCTGATCATCGCGGTCACAGACATGGTTCGGCCCGTCTCCCCCAAGACATGGGTCGGCCTCCGCATCGCGGAACCCGACTGCCGGCTCAGCCGGCGCGGGCGTTATCGGCGGGAAACTCCTAAGCGCAGGTGCACATGGCGTCGAAACGGGCAGTGATTTCAACGCCATGCTTAACATCGGGCTTCCGCGGTCCGCGAAAGCCGGAGACGGCCGGCGCCGTGCTCGGGCGCCGGCCGAAGCGGTCAGACCTTCGCGGCGCTGGCGGCGGCGTCGATATTGGCGACGAGCTCGGCATCGAGGCCGAGCGAGCCGGCGAGGCCCGCCAGGAAGTCCTTCTCGGCGGCATTGTCCGGATTGATGGCGATGCGCGCCGCCGTATAGATCTGTGCGGCGAGCTCGGGGCTCTCGGCCGCCTCGACCAGCGCGTCGATCGAAGCCGGCTTCGCCATCTCCTGCGCCAGCCACTCATGCGCCTCCTGTTCGAGGCCGGCCTCCTTCAGGCCGCCGAGGATGGCGCTCTGCTCTTCCGCATCGATATGGCCGTCGGCGGCTGCGGCTGCGATCATCGCGCGGATGAAGACCAGAGCGGTCGCTTCGGTCGCGGCCTGCGGTTCGAAGCCGGTGCCGGCGGGGGCGGGCAGCACCTCCTGCTGGGCTGCGTTGAGCAGCGGCTTGCCGGCCTGATAGTTCTGGTAGGCCTTGTAGGCGAGGCCGCCGATCAGGGCGAGGCCGCCGAGCTTGGCCGCCGAGCCTGCGACCGAGCGGCCGGTGCTGGTGCCGAAGACGAGGGCGCCGAGCCCGCCGAGCACCGCGGTTGCCAGCGCCGGATTATTGCTGAACACGCCCTTGGCCTGCTCGATGAGCTGATCCGGCGTCCGGCCGCCGGTGACCCGGCCGAGCGCATCGCCGGCGCCCTGCTGCACGCCGGTCTGGCGCGCCGCGTCGCCGAGCCCTTGCGTCGCCTGGGTCAGGATCTGGCCAGCCAACCCGCCGAGGCCGCCGGAACCCTGGATCTGGCCGGCCAGCCCGCCGAGCATGCCGCCAAGGCTGCCCTGCTGTCCGGCCTGTGTGCCGGCCTGGCTGCCGGCGCTGATCAAGGCGTCGAGCAGGGATTTGGCATTGAACATCTGGTTTCTCCTGTTGGCGGCTGAGGCGCCGCGCAGTCGATCCGCCGCATGAAAACGGCGTGACCAAGGCGCCAGTTTGCACAGCAGCGCGCTCAAGTCATCGGCAGCGGCAGAACTCCCGGTTCCTTCAGCGTTTCCAGCGCAATCTCGGAGCGGACGCGGGCGACGCTTTCATGCGGCATCAGGATTTCGTTGACGAGCCGGGCGAGCGCCTTGAGGTCGCCGACCGCGACCTTCAGCAGGTAATCCGCCTCGCCGGTCAGGGCGTGGGCCTCGAGAATCGCGGGCGTCAGCTTTACGAGATCCCGGAAGCGGCGGGCATTGTCGCGCGAATGCGTATCGAGCGCGACATGGATGAAGACGATGACACCGAGGCCGACGGCGGAAGGTTCAAGCGCCGCCCGGTAGCCGCGGATGACGCCCTCCTGCTCCAGCCGCTGCCGTCGACGCGACACCTGGCTCGCCGATAGCCCGACTGTCTCCGCCAGGGCGGCGTTGGTCAGGGAAGCATCATTCTGGAGAGCGTCCAGCAGGCGCCAGTCGAGTGCGTCAAGCGTGGCCATGTCGTGCGTCTTTAGTATCTTTCATGCGTGTATCATGCATTCAATTTTCCTGATGAGGCAATTTTGCACGGAATTTGCCTGATCTTTGCGCGATCATGGGGTATCCAGCAAGAGCCGACAGGAGGAATGTCCATGGGTCCGTTTCCGCACGATGCTGCCCCACCCGCGATCTCGGCCGCCAACCCGATGGGAACGGACGGATTCGAATTCGTCGAATACGCCCATCCTGAGCCGGAGAAGCTCGGCGCCCTGTTCGAGACGATGGGCTTCACGAAGGTTGCTCGCCACCGTTCGAAGCAGGTGACGCTCTACCGGCAGGGCGACGTGAATTTCGTCGTCAATGCCGAGCCCGATTCCTTCGCGCAGGCCTTCGCCGCCGCGCATGGCCCCTGCGCCTGCGCCATGGCCTTCCGCGTCGTCGATGCGAAGCACGCCTTCGAGCGGGCCGTGTCGCTCGGCGCCGAGCCCTATGAGAGCGCGATCGGACCGGGCGAGCTCGCGATCCCGGCCGTGCGCGGCATCGGCGGGTCGCTGCTCTATTTCGTCGATCGCTATGGCGAGAAGGGCTCGATCTGGGATGTCGATTTCGAATGGATCGGCGAGCGCGACCCGCATCCGGAGCAGGCTGGGCTCTACTATCTCGACCACCTCACCCATAACGTCATCCGCGGGCGCATGGACCATTGGGCCGGCTGGTACGGCAAGCTGTTCAATTTCCGCGAGATCCGCTTCTTCAATATCGAGGGCAAGCTGACGGGCCTGATCTCGCGGGCGCTGACTTCGCCCTGCGGCAAGATCCGCATACCGATCAACGAGTCGCTCGACGACAAGAGCCAGATCGAGGAGTACCTGCGCCAGTACAAGGGCGAGGGAATCCAGCATGTCGCGATGGGCTCGCGCGACATCTATGCCAGCGTCGAGGCCCTGCGCGGCAACGGCCTGCCCTTCATGCCGTCGCCGCCCCCGACCTATTACGAGAAGGTCGATGCCCGCGTGCCGAACCATGGCGAGCCGGTCGAACGGCTCAAGGCCAACGGCATCCTGATCGACGGCGAGGGCGCGGTCGCGCTCGGCGAGAAGGCCGGCCGGATGAGCAAGGTGCTGCTGCAGATCTTCTCGGCAACGGTGGTCGGACCGATCTTCTTCGAGTTCATCGAGCGCAAGGGCGATGACGGCTTCGGCGAGGGCAATTTCCGCGCCCTGTTCGAATCGATCGAGGAAGATCAGATCCGTAGGGGCGTGCTAAGTCCGGTGGCGGCGGAGTAGCCAAGCGAACCGCATGGCCGGCTCGGCCGGTCATGCGTGCTACGGCGCGAGCTTGCGCATCAGGAGCGGTGCCCCGACCGCGGGGTCCTTGCGCCATTGACCGTTCTCGAAGACGAGGTCGGTGCCGTGGCCGCGACGCGCGACGAGCGTCAACCGGCCGCCGGCATAGCGCCAGCCGACGGGATCGAAGATCGTCAGTCCGGTATCCGGGCAGGTCCACTCGAAGGCGGCGGGCTGGTGGCCATCGGCGGCTGCGGGCGAGAGCAGGAGGCGGCAGGCCTCGCGGTTCTGCTGGCGCATCAGGACATAGCGCCCCGGCAGAGTGTCGGGCGCTGGCGCCGTTGCCGGATCGACGACCGTGACGCGTTGGGCTGCGGTCGCTGCCTGATTCTGCGGCGCCCGGGGCGCGATGCGGGGGTGGTTCTGCGATGTCAGCCGATAGGCCTTGCCATCGCTGCCCTTGCCGTCGAGCCCGGTCTCGGGCGTTCCCTTCTGGAAGCCGATGACCTCCTTGCCGTCGGTATCCAGAAACTGGGGTTGCCCGCCCGCCGCCAAGGTCCAGGAGGCGGCGGTGCCGAGGACCGGCAATGCACGCCGGCACGTGGCGGGGAAACGCAACTGCCGCCGGTTGCCGGTGGCTTCCGCGCCGAGCGTGACCGTGCAGCTTCGGGACGCGCCCGCCAGTTCGAGGTCCCAGGCGCCGAGCCAGCGGCGGATCGCGTCGGGCGCCTTGTCGGCGCCGCGCGGCAGCGGCGCCGTCTGCGCGACCGCCGGCAGGGAGCTGGCGGCCAGGATCAGCAGAGGCAGAAGCTGGCGGATCAGGCCTTTTTCCATGGGGTCTCCGACACGGGCGATAGCGGGCCCTTGCCATCGAACCATGAAACCAGGTTGTCGACCAGAAGCTGGCCCATCGCCTCGCGGGTATGGACCGAGGCCGAGCCGACATGGGGCAGCAGCACGGCATGCTCGATCGCGATCAGCTCTGCCGGCACGCGCGGCTCGTCCTCGAACACGTCGAGGCCGGCGGAGAGGATGGTCTTGTCCTTGAGCGCCTTGATCAGCGCCTGCTCGTCGACGACGGTGCCGCGGCCGACATTGACCAGGATGCCGTTGGGACCAAGTGCCTTCAGCACCTCGGCATTGATGATGTGATGGGTCGAGGCTCCGCCCGGCGCGACCGAGATCAGCGTGTCGACATCGGCGGCCATGTCCACCAGCGACGGGTAGTAGCGATAGGCCACGTCCGCCTGGCGCGAGCGGCCGTGGTAGACGACCGGCAGGCCGAAGGCCTCGATGCGCTGCGCCACCGCCTTGCCGATGCGGCCGAGGCCGACGATGCCGACCTTGCGGCCGCGCAGCGAGGTGGTGAGCGGATAATTGCCCTGCAGCCACTTGCCCTCGCGCAGGTAGCGGTCGACCTGCGGGAGCTGCCGGACGGTGGCGATCAGCAGGCCCAGCGCGAGATCGGCGACCTCGTCGGTCAGGACATCGGGCGTATTGGTGACGACGAGCCCACGCCGGCCGGCTTCGGTGGCGTCGACATGGTCATAGCCGACGCCGAAGCTCGAGATGACCTCGACCTTCGGAAGCGCGTCGAACAGCGCGCCATCGACCCGGTTGTGCCCGCCGCCGGCGGCAACGCCGCGCACGCGGTCCGCGACCTCGCGCAGCAGGGCGGCGCGGTCGGGCGCCTTCCACAGTTCATGGACGGTGAAGCGCGCCTTGAGCTGGTCGGCGGCATAGGCCATCAGCGGGCCGGTCTGAACGATTTCGGGCTTGGTGGAGG
This sequence comes from Allobosea sp. AK1, assembly GCF_006714945.1. Lineage (NCBI taxonomy): Bacteria > Pseudomonadati > Pseudomonadota > Alphaproteobacteria > Hyphomicrobiales > Alloboseaceae > Allobosea > Allobosea sp. AK1. Next base: position 1,507,977 of record NZ_VFMG01000001.1, on the reverse strand, counting down.
CTGTCATTGTCTGGCTGTCCGTGAGATGTGGCGAAGGGCGTTGATTCGGCTTGTCTGAATCGATTAAAATGAAACTACGCGGCCTGCCGGAACGGCATAGCCCCGCTGCCGCATGAGCGCTATCCGATCACGTTCCGCCGGGAAAGCGGGCGCTCATTTAGTATGCTTTATTCTGGCGATTTTCCCAGCCTCCGTCGCGAAATGCGTGCCGAGCGAGGCCAGCGTGGTATTGAGGCTGTCGATGACGAGGCCGGCCATGCGGGCCGAGGCAAGGTCGCCGTCGCGGTCGATGATGGCGAGCAGCACATGCTCATGGTCGGGCAATGATTCGATATAGGCTGCTTCGTCGCCGGTCTTGAGCAGCAACGACCATTGCAGGGTGGCGATGACCGCGCTCGACAGGCATTGCAATGCGGCGTTCTGGGCGGCGGAGAAGATCGCCTCGTGGAAGGCGAGATCGGCCCGGATCGTCGCTTCGGCATAGGGCGCGCCGTCGGCCATGCCGCGATAGGCGGCTTCGATCCGGGCAATGTCGGCGGAGGTCCGGCGCTGCGCGGCGAGGCGGGCGGCGCTCGGCTCGACGAAGCGGCGCAACTCGAAGAGATCGCGGATGAATTTCTCGTTGGGGTCGGCCTCGAACTGCCAGGACAGGACGTCCGGATCGAGCAGGTTCCAGCGCTCGCGCGGTGCGGCACGGGTGCCGCTCTTCGGACGGGCCTCGACCAGCCCCTTGGCGGTGAGGACCTTGACGGCTTCGCGATAGGCGGTGCGCGAGACCGATATCTCGGAGCGCAGGTCGTCTTCGTTCGGCAGGACCTCGCCCGCCCGGACGCGACCGGTGATGATCGCGACGGCAAGCTTCTGGGCGACCTGGCCGAAAAGCCGGTCCGGATTGAGCGTCGTCGGCCGCGAGAAGTCGCGTACCCGCATCGCTGGTGCCCCTCCCTCGGGCGCCTTCGGCCAGCCAAAATTTGCGGCATCCCGAAGGTTGTGGCGGCGCTTGACAGGGCCGCTTCTATCGTATGACTTTATCGCAGATTGGAACGGACACAATCGTCGGGATCAGGCGGTGTCCGCTTTCATCATTCGGTCACAAGAAACCGATTGTGGTCACGGGCCGCTGCAAGGCGGGCGCGTGATCAGGGAACGGAAAACAGGGAAGGACGGCATGGCTTCAGTCCAGATTGCCGATGTGCGCAAGGCCTACGGGTCGACGCAGGTCATCCACGGCGTCGACATCGACATCGACGACGGCGAGTTCGTCATCCTGGTCGGTCCGTCCGGCTGCGGGAAGTCGACGCTGCTGCGGATGATCGCCGGGCTCGAGAACATCTCGGGCGGCGAGATCAAGATCGGCCCGCGCGTGGTGAACGACGTTCCGCCGAAGGAACGCGACATCGCCATGGTGTTCCAGAACTATGCGCTCTATCCGCATATGACGGTCGCCGACAACATGGCCTTCTCGATGAAGCTCCGGAAGGCGCCGAAGGCCGAGATCGACGACCGCGTCGGCAAGGCCGCGGGCATTCTCGGCCTCGACAAGCTGCTCGATCGCTATCCGCGCCAGCTCTCGGGCGGTCAGCGCCAGCGCGTCGCGATGGGCCGGGCGATCGTGCGCGATCCGCAGGTCTTCCTGTTCGACGAGCCGCTTTCCAATCTCGACGCCAAGCTGCGCGTGCAGATGCGCACCGAGATCAAGGAGCTGCACCAGCGCCTGAAGACCACCACGGTCTATGTCACGCACGACCAGATCGAGGCCATGACCATGGCCGACAAGATCGTCGTGATGCATGACGGCATCGTCGAGCAGATGGGCGCCCCGCTCGATCTCTACGACAACCCCGCCAACCTCTTCGTCGCGGCCTTCATCGGCTCGCCCTCGATGAACCTGCTCAAGGGCAAGATCGTCGGTAACGGCTTCGAGACCGAGGGCGGCACCGTCTGGCCGATCGGCAAGCATCCGGTGGGCTCCGACGGCCTTGCCGCGGTGCTGGGCATCCGCCCCGAGCATTTCCGTCTCGATCCGAACGGCCTGAAGGCTGAAGTCTCGGTCGTCGAGCCGATGGGCTCGGAGACGCAGGTGGTCGTCCACTGCGGCGGGCAGGACCTGACCTGCATCTTCCGCGAGCGCATCTCGGCGAAGCCCGGCGAGACGATCGGCATCACGCCCGATACCAGCGTGACGCATCTGTTCGACGCCGCGACCGGCAAGCGCATCTAAGGGCACGCGCCGGTCGGGTTGCGATGCGATCCGATCGAGCCATGCGTTCTTGATGCAGAGTATCCGAGGCGGCTTTCCGATCGGGTCGGTTCAATCTGATCGGACCCGGCTCCAAGAAATTCGCCGCCCCGAAGGCAGGGCGGCGGATGATCGCTGTCAACGCCCATCATCATGCAGGACGGGGGTCCCATGCAGGCCGCCGCCGCCCCAACGGAGGAGACGGTTTCCATGAGCATTTCAAGAAGAGACGTTCTGATCGGCGGCGCCGGGCTCGCGGCGGGCGCAACCCTGCCGCTGTCTTCGGCCATCGCGCAGGCCGATGTCGAGAAGGGCGCGACGCTGCGTGTGCTGCGCCCGACCAAGTTCGTCGATCTCGATCAGCAGATCTTCGACGAGAACACCGCCGCCTTCACCAAGGCGACGGGCGTGCAGGTCAAGGTCGACTATGCCGGCTGGGAAGACCTGCGGCCGCAGACGGCGGTGACCGCCAATACCGGCGCAGGCCCCGATATCGTCGTCGGCTGGGCCGACGATCCGCATATCTTCTCGGACAAGCTGATCGACCTCACCGCGCTGGCCGACGATCTCGGCAAGAAGAACGGCGGCTGGTATCCGATTGCCGAGAAATACGGCAAGAAGGACAAGACCAACCAGTGGGTCTCGATCCCGATGGGCGCTTCCGGCGCGCCGGCGGTCTATCGCGAATCCCATGTCAAGGAAGCGGGCTTCGACGCCTTCCCGAAGGATCTCGACGGCTTCCTCAAGCTCTGCCGCAAGCTCAAGGAGCAGAACCATCCGGCCGGCTTCGCGCTCGGCAACGCGGTCGGTGACGGCAACGCCTTCTGCAACTGGCTCGTCTGGACCCATGGCGGCCATATGGTCGACGAGAACAACAAGGTCACGATCAACTCCAAGGAGACGATCGAGGCGCTGAAATACGCCAAGGCGCTCTACGAGACCTTCATCCCCGGCACGCTCTCCTGGCTCGACATCAGCAACAACAAGGCGCTGTCGGCCGGTGAAGTCTCGGTCACGCAGAACGGCGTCTCGCTCTATTTCTCGATCAAGAATTCGAAGGACGAGAAGACTGCGGCGATCGGCAAGGACCTGAACCATGCGATGATGCCGGTCGGGCCGCTCGGGCGCCCCTCGGAGCCGGCGCTGATCATCAACGCCATGGCGTTCAAGCACACCAAGTTCCCGAAAGCGGCGCTGGCCTATCTGCGCTTCATGATGGAGCGCGAGAACTACGACAAGTGGCTGACCGGCAGCTCCGGCTACTGGGCGCAGCCGCTCAAGGGCTATGCTGACAGCAAGGTCTGGTCGAGCGATCCCAAGATCCTGATCTATCGCGACACCTGGGAACGCGCGCTCTGGAGCGGCTACAAGGGCTCGATCAACGAGGCCGCGGGCACCGTGAACGCCGAGTATGTGGTCGTGCAGATGGTCGCATCCGTCTGCGCCGGCCAGGCGACGCCGGAAGAAGCGGCCAAGGAAGCCGAGCGCCGCGCCAAGCGCTACTACCGGACCTGATGCGCTCCGCGCGCTGATCCGGAGACACGCGGCCGCCGGCTTGCCCGGCGGCCGACGCGAGATCGCATCGGATATCCCTGAAAGGCGGCTTCAAGCCTTTCGCCCCGGTGCCCCAGCAGACCCGAACGCGAGGGCGCCATGGCCGTAGCTGCCGCCGAATCGCGAACCGTCCACAGCCTGCAGCACAGCTGGCTGGTGCGTCTGTTCGACAACAAGCCATTCCTGATCTTCCTGTGCCTGCTCCCGGCGGCCGGCTTCCTGCTGGTCTTCCTCAGCTATCCGCTGGGCCTGGGCATCTGGCTCGCCTTCACCGATACGCGTATCGGCAGGCCCGGCATCTTCATCGGCTTCGAGAATTTCGTGTCGCTCTGGCAGGATCGAGTGTTCATCACCTCGGTCTGGAACACGTTGCTCTACACCGGCGTGGCGACCTTCGGGAAATTCGCGCTCGGCCTTTGGCTGGCGCTCCTGCTCAACAACCACCTGCCGTTCAAGTCGTTGCTCCGGGCGATCATCCTGATTCCCTGGATCGTGCCGACCGTGCTTTCGGCGATCGCCTTCTGGTGGATCTACGATCCGCAGTTCTCGATCATCTCCTATGTGCTGGTCGACGTGCTCGGCTGGCGCGACACCTACATCGACTTCCTGGGCCAGCCCTGGCCGGCGCGATTCTCGCTGATCGCCGCCAATATCTGGCGCGGCATTCCCTTCGTCGCGATCAGCCTGCTGGCCGGCCTGCAGACGATCTCGCCGGCGCTCTACGAGGCGGCGATGCTGGACGGTGCCAATTCCTGGCAGCGCTTCCGCCATGTCACGTTGCCGATGCTGATGCCGATCCTGGCGATCGTGCTGACCTTCTCGGTGCTGTTCACCTTCACCGATTTCCAGCTCGTCTACGCGATCACCCGCGGCGGACCGGTCAATGCCACGCATCTGATGGCGACGCTTGCCTTCCAGCGCGGCATCCCGGGCGGACAGCTCGGCGAGGGCGCGGCGATCGCGGTGGCGATGATCCCGTTCCTCGTGATGGCGACGCTTTTCAGCTATTACGGCCTGTCCCGCCGCAAGTGGCAGCAGGGGGAAGACAATGACTGACCAGACCCTCGCCACGCGCCCGCAGCTCACCGACAAGGAGCGCGAAGGCGTCATCGACTGGTCGTCCGGCCCGCGGCGCTTCATCACGCTCTACCTGCCGCTGTCGGTCTTCCTGCTCGTGCTGCTGTTCCCGTTCTACTGGATGGCGATCACGGCGATCAAACCGAACGGCGAACTGCTCGACTACAAGAACAACAACCCGTTCTGGGTGAAGTCGCCGACGCTGGAGAACATCAACAAGCTGCTCTTCCAGACCGACTATCCGCAATGGCTGTGGACCACGATGATGGTCGCGGCCGTGGCGACGGCGCTGTCGCTGTTCTCCAGTGTGCTCGCCGCCTATGCGATCCAGCGGCTGCGGTTCAAGGGCTCGCAATATGTCGGCCTGGCGATCTATCTCGCCTATCTCGTGCCGCCGTCGATCCTGTTCATCCCGCTGGCGACGCTGATCTTCCAGTTCGGCCTGTTCGACTCGCCGCTGGCGCTGATCCTGACCTATCCGACCTTCCTGATCCCGTTCTGCACCTGGCTCCTGATCGGCTATTTCAAGTCGATTCCCTACGAGCTCGAGGAATGCGCGATGATCGACGGGGCGACGCGCTTGCAGACGCTATGGCGGATCACCTTGCCGCTCGCCATGCCCGGGCTGATCTCGGCCGGCATCTTCGCCTTCACCCTGTCCTGGAACGAGTTCATCTATGCGCTCGCCTTCATCCAGTCGGCGGAGAAGAAGACGGTTCCGGTCGCGGTGCTGACCCAGCTCGTCGAGGGCGACGTCTATCACTGGGGCTCGCTGATGGCCGGCGCGCTGCTCGGCTCGATCCCGGTCGCGATCCTCTACTCCTTCTTCGTCGACTACTACGTGGCGTCGATGACCGGTGCCGTGAAGGAGTAGCCGGCTTCGACGCCGGCTGTCTTGCGGGCATGGCGCAAGCTGTGCCCGCTTTCGTTCAAAGAGTGTCTGCCCCGATGTCCCATCAATCGATCTCCAGCATCGCCTTCGTCGGGCTCGGCGCCATGGGCGCGCCGATGGCCGAGAACCTCGTCAGGAAGCAGTTCCGTGTCACCGGCTTCGACATGCGCGAAGCCGCGCGCGAGGCGCTGGTCGCGGCCGGCGGGCATGCGGCTGCGAGCGCAAAGGAAGCGGCCGAGGGCGCCGAGGCACTGCTGCTGATGGTCGTCAATGCGGCGCAGGCGCGCTCTGTGCTGTTCGAGGCCGGGGCGCTCGCCGCGCTGGCGCCGGATGCGACCGTCATCCTGATGGCGACCTGCCCACCGGGCGAGGCGGAGGCGATCGCCGCCGAGGTGACGAAGACCGGGCGGCATTTCATCGACGCGCCGGTCTCGGGCGGCGTCAACGGCGCGCGCAACGCGACGCTGACGATCATGGTCGGCGCGCCCTCCGAGAGCTTCGCGCGGGCGAAGCCCGTGCTCGACGCGCTCGGCGACAAGGTCTTCCATGTCGGTGAGAAGGCCGGGCAGGGCGCGACGGTGAAGACTGTCAATCAGCTGCTCTGCGGCGTGCATATCGCGGTCGCGGCCGAGGCCTTGTCGCTGGCCGAGAAGGCCGGCATCGACGGGCGCCTGCTGTTCGAGATCATGGGCGGCTCGGCCGCTTCGTCCTGGATGCTGCGAGATCGCGGGCCGCGCATGCAGGAGCCCGATCCGGTGGTCGCGAGCGCCGTCGACATCTTCGTCAAGGACCTCGGCATCGTGCTCGATGCCGGGCGCGCCGCTAAGACGGCGCTGCCGCTGGCCGCGGCGGCGCACCAGATGTTCCTGTCGGCGTCGGGCCTCGGGCATGGCGGGCGCGACGATTCACAGGTGGTGCGGGCCTATCGCGCGCTCAACGCCAAGCCTGCGAACGATGCCTGAAGAAGACTCAGCGCGGCGGCGGGCTGGTCGTGCCCCTGACGATGAGGGCCGGCGTCAGCAGGAGCCGCTGCGTCGGGGCATGGGGGTCGGCGATGCGGTTCAGCAGGAACTCGGCGGATTTGCGCCCCATCTCGTCCTGGAAATTGCGGACGGTGGTCAGGGCCGGGTACCATTGCGCGGCTTCCTGCACATCGTCGCAGCCGACGATCGAGAAATCTGCCCCGGCCTCCAGCCCGCGATGGCGCAGGCCGAGCATGGCGCCGAAGGCGGCGAGGTCGTTCATGCAGACGGCGGCGGTCGGCGGGGCCTCCGCATCGAGGACCTTTTGCATGCCCTTCAGCCCGTTCTCGCGGGTGCCGTAGTCGAAATGGACCAGCGCCGGGTCGAAGGGCAGGCCATAGCGCGCAAGCGCCTCGCGGTAGCCGGCATAGCGGTTGCGGCCGGTCGAGATGTTCTCGTTGGCGCAGAGAAAGGCGATGCGACGGTGGCCGAGCCCGATCAGATGCTCCATCGCCAGATTGGTGCCGTGGCGGTCGTCGGAGCCGACGAAGTCGAGGTCGAGCTCAGGGATTTCGCGCGAAAGCTGGACGATCGGTATGCCGGCATCGACGAGCGGGAGCAGGTTCTCGGCCGTGCTGGCGCCGGCCGGGCAGAGGACCATGCCGTCCGGCCGGTATTCGGCGAGCGTGCTCAGCACGCGCTGCTGCCGGTCCAGGTTCTCGGCATAGGTCCCGAGCAGGATCGAGCGGTCGTTGCGGGCCGCGGTTTCCTCGATCGCGGCCAGCAATTCGGCGAAATAGGGGTTGGTGATGTCGTGGAAGCCGACGCCGATGATGTTGGTGCGATCGGTGCGCAGCGAGGCGGCGCTGCGATTGTAGCTGTAGCCCATCTCGCGGGCGATCTCGCGCACGCGGTTGCGCGTGGCTTCCGCTACAAGCTGCGAGCCGCGCAAGGCCAGAGACACCGTCGCGGTCGAGACCGAGAGTCGCTCGGCGATGACCTGCAAGGTCACGCGGCCGCGGCCTGGCGGCGGGCTCTTGGGCTGGCGGAGCCCGGGCGGGTCGCTCGCAGTCATGACTCGTCCACACTGAGCGCAGGCCTCGCGGCCGGCTTCCGGTCCGGCCATGTCGCCGACGTCCGGGTCCATCTCAACCATATCAGCGGGAGAATTTGAAGATGAGCGCACGCAAAGAGTCCATCGGCTTCATCGGCGTCGGCTTCATGGGGCAGGGCATGGCCCGTAATCTTGTGGACAAGGGCTTTCCGCTGACCGTGATGGGACACCGCAACCGCAAGCCGGTCGAGGAGCTTGTCGCGGCCGGGGCGGTGGAAGCGAAGACGGCGAAGGAGCTCGCGGCGCGCTCCGACATCATCTTCCTGTGTGTGACCGGCTCGGCCCAGGTCGAGGCGGTGGTGAAGGGCGAGAGCGGCATCGTCGCCGGGGCGAAGCCGGGCACGGTGATCGTCGATTGTTCGACCTCCGATCCCACGGTGACGGTGAAGCTCGCGGCCGAGCTTGAGGCGAAGGGCCTGCATCTCGCCGATGCGCCGCTCGGCGGCACGCCGGCGCAGGCCGCGCTCGGCCAGCTCTCCGCGATGATCGGGGCCTCTCCCGAGGTCTTCGCCCGGATCAAGCCGGCCTGCGAGGCCTGGGCACAGAAGATCGTGCATCTCGGCCCCGTCGGCGACGGCCACAAGATGAAGCTGATCAACAACTTCCTGTCGCTCGGCTATGCCGCGATCTATGCGGAGGCCCTGACGCTCGGCCAGAAGATCGGGATCACGCCGCAGACCTTCGACAGCGTCATTCGCGGCAGCCGCATGGATTGCGGCTTCTACCAGACCTTCATGCAATATGTGCTGGAGCGCGACCGCGACGCTCATAAGTTCACGCTGAGCAACGCGCTGAAGGACGTGCGCTATCTGGAGAGCGTGGCCAACGAGGCTGGCGTGGCCAACCCGATCGGCAATGCCGTGAAGAACAGCTACGCGGCCGCCGTCGCCAGCGGCAAGGGCGAGGATTACGTGCCGATGCTGTCGGACTGGATTGCGGGCCTGAACGGCACGTCGATCGCCGGCAAGGGCTGAGATCGCCCGTTCAGGGCTGCGCCAGCAGCCGCGAGAGGCCGTCCGAGAGCCCGGTGCTGGCGACGGGAGCGGGCAGGGCGAGGTCGCCTTCCCGCGGCTTCGGCTGCGGCTGGTCGAGTTCAGCCAGCAGCATCCGGATGCCGGCCTCGGCCGAGCAGATCACGGGCACGTCGACAAGCGGCTGGACGCGCGGCGCAAGGCCTGCAAGCCCGGCGCCGCCGAGGATGACCGCGCCGGCGCCGTCGCGCTTGGCCACCCGGCGGCAGGCTTCGGCGAGCATCGCGATCGAGCCGTCCGGGTCGCGGGCGATATCAGCGCCGGTGGGAGCCACGGTCTCGACGGCGGCGAGGCGGCTGCCCAGCCCGATCGAGCTGACGAATTCGTGCAGGATCGGCCCCCAGCGCTCGCCGCCGGTGACGATGGCGAAGCGCTCGGCCTGTTCCGCGGCATAGCGGCTGCTGGCCTCCGCCATGCCGATCACCGGGATGCGAGCCATTTCCTTGAGCGCGAGCAGGCCGGGATCGCCGAAGCAGGCGAGGTAGACGCCGTCGCAATCCCCGCCATGCTCGGCGAAGGCTTCGAGCGCGGCATGGGCGGCGATGACGCCGGCGCTGCGGCTGGCGATGTAATGCGCGCCGAAGCGACCGGTGACCGGCACGAGCTCGGCCTGCGCCGGCAGATAGGGCTGGACCACGCGCGCGACCAGCGCCGTCATCTCCGGCATGGTGTTGGGATTGAGCAGGAGAATGCGCAAGCGAGGCCTCACGATCCGTGAACCAGCCGGGACCCGCCGCCGATCTCGCGATCGGGCAATGGCGGTGCAGCGGCTGCCAGGAGTGAACGATGTCTCATCGGTCTGAAATCAACAGCAGATTTGCCGTTCGGCTCGCAAGCGGATGAATGGAGAAACAGTGCTTCCATTCCGGCAGGGTCGGGCGTCGCTGGCACTGCCCGGCGTTCTCGCATTCCGTCACGTCCACAGCAAGGGCACGATGATGTCGCGGGCCAAATCGCAGCACCGCGTGCGGCCCGGAATATCTTGCGTTCAGCGGGGGCGGCTCGGCGCCTGCCGCGTGATCGCGCAGGGCGTCCTGCTGAAGCGGATCGGCGGTTTCGTCGTGACCAGTCGCCCTTCCGTGGGATGCTCGACAGCCTCGAAGAAGCCCGTGGCCTTCAGATGCGGATCGTCCAGGAGGTCGTCGAGCGTGTTGATGGCCGAGCAGGGCACGTCGATCCGGTCGAGGATCGACTGCCATTCGGCGGAAGCGCGGTCCAGCAGGCATTCCGCCAGGCGCTCGTAGAGCGTATCGATCATCGCCGCGCGCGCCGCGCCGTCATTGAGCGCCGGTTCCGTCGCCCAGTCCTGGCGCTCTGCCGCCTGGAACAACGCACGCCAATGCGCTGCCGTATAAGGCATCACCGCGATAAAGCCGTCGGCGGTCCGGTAGGGCCGGCGATGCCGCGACAGCACCCGGGAATAGCCGCTCTCGCCGAGCGCCGGCTCGAAGCTGCGGCCGCCGAGATGCTCGACCGCGAGGAAGGAGACCATCGCCTCGAACATCGGGACCTCGATCGCCTGGCCTTCTCCCGAGACCGCGCGGTGATAGAGCGCCGCATTGATCGCGCCGACGGCGAAGAGGGCGGTCGTCTTGTCGGCGACGATCGTGGGTGCGTAGGCTGGCGCATCGCCCGAGCGCTCAGCTAGAGCGGCCCAACCAGAGGCGGCCTGGATGACGTCGTCATAGGCCGGCCGGTCGCGATAAGGGCCATCCTGCCCGAAGCCGACGATGGCGCAGTAGATCAGGCGCGGATGGCGGGCGAGCAGCGTCTCCGGATCGAGCCCGTTCCGGCGGGCCGCTTCCATCCGCATGTTGTGGATGAAGATGTCGGCATCCGCGATCAGCTCCCGCAGGCGGGCGAGGTCCTCGGCCGATTTCATGTCGAGCGCGATGCTGCGCTTGTTGCGGTTGCAGTTGAGGAAGGCGGCACCCATGCCTGGCGAGCGGGCCGGGCCGGGCGCGCGCATGATGTCGCCGCCCGGCGGCTCGACCTTCAGGACATCGGCGCCCATGTCGCCCAGCGTCTGCGTCGCATAAGGGCCGGCGATGACCGTGGTCAGGTCGACGATCTTGATCCCGTTCAGTGGGCCCGGCATGGCGGTTGCGAATCTCCGTTGGGGCCTGAGTGAACCCGCCATCGATCAGCCGCGCAACGCCGATCTGGCTGGATAACCCCACGATGCGCGACCGGCGACGGATGTCCGCCGGAGGCGCAATCAACCGCCCTTGCGCTGTCGACAGTTTGGATGTTGCGTGCATATCATGTGGGTGCTCGGAGCCCGGTGCTCCCTGGCAGGCATGTTCGGAGGCGGGAATGACGATGCTGCATTTCAAGAACTTCGCTTTGCTCGAACCCGGTTTCGGTGAATTGCGCCGGGGCTATGAGCTCGTCGTCGAGGGCGACACGATCCGCGAACTCTCCGACAAGCCGCTGAAGCCCGCCAAGGCCGACGTGATCGATTGCGGCGGCCGCACGCTGATGCCAGGCCTGATCGACAGCCACGTCCATGTCTTCCTGTCGGAGGTCTATATCCGGACGATGGAGAGCATGCCGCTGACGCTGATGACGGCGCGTGCCGTCCGTTTGATGAAGGGCATGCTCGATCGCGGTTTCACCAGCGTGCGCGACACCGGCGGCGCCGACTGGGGCATCAAGGAAGCGGTCGAGAAGGGCGATGTCGCGGGCCCGCGCCTGTTCATCGCGGGCGCCGCGATCGGCCCGACCGGCGGCCATAGCGACCCGCGCCGGCGCACCGATTTCGGCGCGCGCTGCCATTGCTGCAACGCCATGGCCTATACGATGAACGTCTCCGACGGCGTCTCCTCGGTGCGGAAATCGGTGCGCGAGCAGATGCGGCTCGGCGCCGACCATATCAAGATCATGATGTCCGGCGGCGTCGCCAGCCCCTACGACCCGCTGGATTCGATGCAGTTCAGCGTCGACGAGGTGAAGGCTGCGGTCGAGGAGGCGAAGGCCTTCGGCCGCTATGTCTGCGCCCATGCCTATACGCCGGAGGCGATCACGCGGGCCGCGCAATGCGGCGTGCGCGCGATCGAGCACGGCAACCTGATCGACGACGCCTCCGCCAAGTTGATGGCCGAGAACAACATGTTCCTCACCGCCAATCTCGTCGCCTATTACGCGATGAAGGAGCGGGCGGCCGAGTTCGGCATGACCGGCGACATGCTGGCCAAGAACGATCTCGTCATCGATGGCGGCCTGCGGTCGCTGGAAATCTGCAAGCGCGCCGGTGTGCCGGTTGCCTTCGGTTCGGACCTGCTCGGGCAGTTGCAGGTCGAGCAGTCGCGCGAGTTCCTGCTGCGCCGCGAGGTGCTCTCGCCGCTGGAGATCATCCGCTCGGCGACGACGGTCGGTGCCCAGATCCTGCGCATGGAAGGCAAGCTCGGCACGGTCCAGACCGGCGCCTTCGCCGATCTGATCCTCGTCGACGGCGATCCGCTGAAGGACCTGACGCTCTTCCAGGAACAGGGCAAGCACCTGGCGGCGATCATGAAGGGCGGCGCCTTCCACAAGAACACGCTGCACTGAAGCGCTGCCCAGTCGCCGGTCAGCGCATGACGGAAATGCAGGCTTCACTGTTTGTAAGTGGCGTCGCAAACTGCCGCTCAAACGAGGGAACGGTCTTGGCCTCCAGAGTGGATGACATGCGGCAGGGAACGGCCTGCCATCAGGGACAAGCTGGGTGAGCGCCGGTTCGCCGCGATTCGGGCGCTATGCGCTGAACGGTGCGGCCGCGCTGTCGCTCGGCTTCATCCTGCTCCCGTTGATCTTCGTGACCTGGCTCGCCTTCTTCCGGCAGGAAATCCCCTCCTTTCCGCCGGAGGGCTATTCGCTGAAATGGTTTGCCGGGGCGGCGAACAACAAGTCCTTCATCGACGGTTTCACGCTGAGCGTTCAGGTTGCCGTCGCCTCGACGTTGATCGGCCTTCTCCTCGGCGTGCCGGCAAGCCTCGCCCTGGTGCGCCATCGCATCCCGCTTGGGGGCGGCATCAGCACGCTCCTGCTGCTGCCGCTGGTGATGCCTGGCATCGTGCTGGGCACGGCGACCTATGTCTTCCAGATCGAGATCGAGATCGCCACGGAATGGCCGGTATTGGGCTCGCTCGGCGGCCTGGTCGCGGCCCATACCCTCGTCGTTATTCCCTGGGTGGTGCGGCTGGTGACGGCGAGCCTCGCCGGTTTCGACCGCTCGATCGAGGAAGCTGCGCAGAATCTGGGCGCCGGCCCGGTCACGACCTTCTGGCGGGTGACGCTGCCCAGCATCCGGCCCGGTATCGTCGCGGCTTCGCTGTTCGCCTTCGTGACCTCGTTCGGCAATCTCGAGATGAGCCTCTTCCTGGTCGGGCCGGGCCGGACGACGCTGCCGATCGCGATCCTCCAGTATCTCGAATGGAAGATCGATCCGACGGTGGCGGCAGCCTCCCTCATCCAGATCGTCCTGATCGCCGTCGCGATGATCGTGACCGATCGCTATGTCAAACTGAGCCGGGTGGTGTGAACGGATGGCGAGATCCTAACGATGGCACAGCTCTCGCTCTCGCATCTGAAGAAGGCCTATGGCGGCCTCACGGTCGTCGACGATGTTGATCTCTCCGTCGCCGACGGCGAGTTCCTGGTGCTGCTCGGCCCCTCCGGCTGCGGCAAGACGACGACGCTGCGCATGATCGCCGGCTTCGTGCCGCCGAGCGCGGGCGCGATCACGATCGGCGATCAGGACGTCACCAACCTGCCGCCGTGGAAGCGCCATTGCGGCCTGGTCTTCCAGAGCTACGCGCTGTTCCCGCACATGACCGTCGCGCAGAACGTCGCCTTCGGTCTGGAGATGCACAAGGTGCCGCAGGCCGAGCGCGGCCCGCGCGTCGCCGAGGCGCTCCGGCTGGTCAGGCTCGGCGGCTTCGACGAGCGCTATCCGCGCCAGCTTTCCGGCGGCCAGCAGCAGCGCGTCGCCTTGGCCCGCGCGCTGGCGATGGAGCCGCAAGTGCTGCTGCTCGACGAACCCCTCTCCAATCTCGACGCCAAGCTGCGCCTCGAGGTCCGGATCGAGATCCGCGAACTGCAGCAGAAGCTCGGCCTCACCACGGTCATGGTGACCCATGATCAGGAGGAGGCGCTGACCATGGCCGACCGCCTCGTCGTCATGGAAAAGGGGCAGGTGCGCCAGATCGGCACCCAGCGCGAGCTCTACGAGAAGCCGGCCGATCGCTTCGTCGCGGGCTTCATCGGGCGCAGCGCCTTCATCGACGGCGAGGTCGCTGCGCAAGGCCGCTTCCGCACCGGCGGCGGGCTCGACATCGCCTGCAGCGCTGCATCGGTGCCCGGTCCGGCGACGCTCGCGCTCAGGCCCGAGCGGATCGCGGTCGGGCCTGAGGCGGAGGGGCTGCCCAACCGCTTTCCGGCACGGATCGAGCATGCCTCCTATCTCGGCGCGCTGCTCGACGTCCAGGTCGCGCTCAACGAGCAGGACCGCATGCTGCTGCAGATCCCGAACAAGGTCGGGTTGGCCGAGCCGCATGTCGGCGAGAGCATCACGATAGGCTGGGCCGAAAACGCCGGGCTCGTCTATCCGCAAGGGGCGTGAAAGCCCATTCGGCGTCCAAAAACGAGGGGAATACCATGGCTTCATTCGACAGGCGGGACCTTCTGAAAGGTGCAGGCGCGGCTGCGCTGGCGACAGCCACCGGCATGCCGGCCTTCGCCCAATCCGGCGGCCGCGTCGTCGTCGGCACCTGGGGCGGCGACTACGCGAGGCTTTTGACCAAGAACGTCGAAGACCCGATCCTCAAACCCAAGGGTATCGAGGTGGTGCAGGACCAGGCCGGCGACGCGCCGCGCCGGGCCAAGATGGTCGCCGAGAAGCGCCTGCCGCGTGGCACCGTCGACATCCAGGGTCTCTCGGCCGCCAACATGTTCGAGATGAACGAAGCGGGCGTGCTCGAGCAGATCGACTATTCCAAGCTGCCCAATGCCAAGAACCTGCTGCCGACGATGAAATATCCCTACGGGATGGGGCACATCTATTCGGGCAACGTCGTGATCTACAATCCCAAGATCATCTCGCCGGCGCCGAAGGGGTTCAAGGACTGGCTCGATCCGAAATGGGGCTCGAAGATCGGCTTCATCGACATCCAGTACCAGTCGATCTTCATCGCGGCCTCGATGGCGGCGACCGGCGGCAAGGACATGAACGACATCGAGAAGGCCAAGGAGGTCCTGCTCGCGGTCAAGAAGGCGGGCGCGCGCGTCTACCCGACCAACGAGGCCTTCGCCCAGGCGATGAAGAACGAGGAAGTCGGCATCAGCGCGATCTGGAAGGCGCGCGTCGTGCAGTGGCAGAATGCCGGTATCCCTTGCGAGGCGGTCTCGCCGATCGAGGGCATCCCGACCTATGTTTCGGGCTTCGTGATCCAGAAGAACGCGCCGAACAAGGAAAACGCCTACGCCTATATGGATGCGATGCTGGCCAAGGCGCCGCAGGAGGCCTTCGCCGTCGACATGGGCTATAACGGCACCGTCACCGGCCTCAATGTCGATCCGGCGCTGCACAAGCGCATCGGCTTCACGCCGGAGGAGGAGAAGACCCTGAAGGACCTCGACTATGCCTTCCTCGCCAAGAACGATTCGGCGATGAAGGAGTGGTGGGACAAGGTCTTCAAGGGCTGACATGGCTCGTCCGTTCGACCATCGCGGCCGCCTGACGCGGCTTTCTGCGCTTCCGGCTCGCGCTGGCGAACGGTCAAACCATGCCGTCGACATAAGCTTGGGGAGTGGTTCATGAGCGCCGCTCCCGAAGCCGTCGCTGGTGCCCGCACCAGACTCGCCGGCCTGCTCGTCGTGCCGGCGACGCTCTTCGTCGCGCTCATGCTGATCGGGCCGCTGGCGATCCTGTTCCGCTACTCGCTCAACAAGTTCGTGCCCGGCCAGTTCATGGTCGATGCGCTGGTGATCGAGAACTACGTCAAGTTC
The DNA here is from genome assembly GCF_006714945.1 of Allobosea sp. AK1. Lineage (NCBI taxonomy): Bacteria > Pseudomonadati > Pseudomonadota > Alphaproteobacteria > Hyphomicrobiales > Alloboseaceae > Allobosea > Allobosea sp. AK1. Next base: position 1,492,121 of record NZ_VFMG01000001.1, on the reverse strand, counting down.
TTCACCGACGCCTATTATCTCAACGTGCTCGTCCGCACCGTGCGCGTCGCGATCATCTGCACGCTGATCTGCCTGATCATGGGCTTTCCGCTGGCCTATGTGCTGGCGCGGACGCAAAGCCGCTTCAAGAATCTCATGGTCATCGCGGTGGTGCTGCCGCTCTTTGTCGGCAATGCTGTTCGCGCCGCCGGGTGGATGACCATCTTCGGCAGCAAGGGGGCGTTCAACGCCTCGCTGATGGGGCTCGGGCTGATCGATCAGCCGCTCGAGATCATGTATACCGAGAATGCCGTGCTGATCGGCATCATCGCGGTCAACCTGCCCTTCATGGTGCTGACGCTGCAGAGCGTGATCGAGGGCATTCCGCGCAATGTCGAGGAAGCCGCCTTCAGCCTCGGCGCCGGGCCTGCCGCGATGTTCCGCCGCGTGCTGTGGCCGCTGGCGCTGCCCGGCATCCTGGCTGGCACGATCCTGACCTTCATCCTGGCGATGAACGCCTATGCCACGCCGGTGCTGCTGGGCGGGCCGAAATTCCAGATGATGGGGCCGCTGGTCTATGGCCAGTTCGCGCAGCAGAACAACTGGCCCTTCGGCGGCGCGATCTCGTTCATCCTGATGACCGCGACGATCCTGCTGACGATGATCGCCCATCTCACCGTGCAGCGGCGCTATCGCTGAGACAGCCTGAAACGAAACCGCCTCCGACCAGTGGCCGGAGGCGGTTTTTCTCATTGCTTGGGCTTATTCGGCAGCCTGCAAGACCGGCTGTTCGATATCATGCCGGGCGAGCGGGCGGTTGCCCGCAAGCTTGCGCATCAGCACGTAGAAGACCGGCGTCAGGAAGATGCCGAAGGCGGTGACGCCGATCATGCCGGCAAAGACCGCGATGCCCATCGCCTGCCGCATCTCGGCGCCGGCCCCGGTCGATATCACCAGCGGCACCACGCCCATGACGAAGGCGAGCGAGGTCATCAGGATCGGCCTCAACCTCAGGCGGCTGGCCTCGATCGCGGCCTCGACCGGCGTCCTGCCCTCGAATTCGAGCTCTCGCGCGAATTCGACGATCAGGATGGCGTTCTTGGCCGATAGCCCGACGAGCACGACGAGGCCGATCTGGGTGAAGACGTTGTTGTCTCCGCCCGAGAGCCACACACCGGTCAGCGCCGCCAGCAGGCCCATCGGGATGATCAGCAGGATCGCGATCGGCAGGGTCATGCTCTCGTACTGCGCCGCCAGCACCAGCAGGACGAGCAGGATCGCGACGGGGAAGACGATCACCGCCGAATTGCCCGCCAGAATCTCCTGATAGGTCAGTTCGGTCCATTCGAAGGCGAAGCCCTTGGGCAGGGTCTCCTTCGCGATGCGCTCCACCGCTTCCTGCGCCTGACCCGACGAGAAGCCCGGAGCCGCGCCGGCATTGATGTCGGCCGAGAGGAAGCCGTTATAGCGCATGGCGCGTTCCGGGCCGGAATCGGTGCGCACGTTGAGCACCGCACTGAGCGGGATCATCTCTCCCGTCGTCGAGCGCACCTTGAGCTGGCCGATATGCTCGGGCTGGGCGCGGAAGGGCGCATCGGCCTGGACGCGCACGGTATAGGTGCGGCCGAAGCGGTTGAAGTCGTTGACATAGGTCGAGCCGAGATAGGTCTGCAGCGTGTCGAAGACTTCCGTCACGGGCACGCCGAGCTGGCGGGCCTTGGTGCGGTCGATATCGGCATAGAGCTGCGGGACATTCACCTGGAAGCTCGAGAACAGGCCGGCGATCTCGGGCGCGGTCGCCGCCTTGGCCATGAAGGCCTTGGTCGCCTCGTCGAGCGCGGCGTAGCCGAGGCCGGCGCGATCCTCGATCTGCAGCTTGAAGCCGCCGATCGTGCCGAGACCCTGGACCGGGGGCGGCGGGAACATCGCGATGAAGGCTTCCTTGATGCCTGCGAATTCCTTGTTGAGCTGCATCGCGATGGCGTTGCCGCTGAGCGCCGGGTCCTTGCGCTGGTCGAAGGGCTTCAGGGCGACGAAGACGATGCCGGAGTTGGAGGAGTTGGTGAAACCGTTGATCGAGAGGCCGGGGAAGGAGATCGCGTTCTCGACGCCCGGATGCTTCAGCGCGATCTCGTCCATGCGGCGGATGACGTCCTCCGTGCGGTCGAGGGTCGCGGCATCAGGCAGCTGCGCGAAGCCGACGAGATACTGCTTGTCCTGGCCTGGCACGAAGCCCGACGGCACCGCCTTGAACAGCACGCCGGTGAGGCCGAGCAGCACGACATAGACCGCGAGCATCACCGCGCGATGCGAGATCACCCGGCGCACGCCGCCGCCATAGGCTTCCGACGAGCGATGGAAGAAGCGGTTGAAGGCGCGGAAGAACCAGCCGAACAGCTTGTCCATGGCCCGCGTCAGCGCATCCTTGGGCGCGTCGTGGCCCTTCAGCAGCAAGGCGGCGAGAGCCGGCGACAGCGTCAGCGAATTGATCGCCGAGATCACTGTCGAGATCGCGATGGTCAACGCGAACTGGCGGTAGAACTGGCCGGTCAGCCCGGAGATGAAGGCGAGCGGCACGAACACGGCGACCAGCACCAGCGCGATCGCGATGATCGGGCCGGAGACCTCGCGCATCGCCTTGTAGGTCGCCTCGCGCGGGGCGAGCCCGTTCTCGATATTGCGCTCGACATTCTCGACCACGACGATGGCGTCGTCGACGACGATGCCGATGGCGAGCACCAGCCCGAACAGGCTCAGCGCATTGATCGAGAAGCCGAGGAGGTACATCACCGCGAAGGTGCCGACGACCGAGATCGGTACGGCGACGAGCGGGATGATCGAAGCGCGCCAGGTCTGCAGGAAGACGATGACGACGAGCACGACGAGCGCGACGGCCTCCAGCAGCGTCGAGATGACGGCCTTGATCGAGGCGCGCACGAACTGGGTGGTGTCGTAGACGATCGAGTAGTCCACGCCCTCGGGCATGTTCTGCTTGATCTCGCGCATCGTCTCCTGGACGCGGTCGGCGATCGCGATGGCGTTCGAGCCCGGCGCCTGGAAGACCGGCACGGCGACGGCCGACTTGCCGTTGAGCAGCGAGCGCAGGGCATAGTCGGCAGCGCCCAGCTCGATGCGGGAGATGTCCTTCAGCCGGACGACCGCGCCGTCGGCTGCGGTCTTGACGATGATCTCGCCGAACTGCTCTTCGTTCTGGAGACGGCCCTGGGCATTGACCGAAAGCTGCAGGTCGAGGCCCGGCGCATTCGGCGAGGCGCCGATGACGCCAGCTGCGGCTTGGACGTTCTGGGCGCGGATTTCGCGCACGACGTCGCCGGGAGAGAGCCCGTGCTCGGCGACCTTCTGCGGATCGAGCCAGACGCGCATCGAGTAATCGCCGGAGCCGAAGAGCTGGACCTGGCCGACGCCGTCGATGCGGGCGAGCCGATCCTTGACGTTCAGCACCGCGTAATTGCGCAGATAGGTCATGTCGTAGCGGCCGTTCGGCGAGGTGATGTGCACCACCATCGTCAGGTCCGGCGAGCTCTTGACCGTGGTGACGCCGAGCCGGCGCACCTCCTCGGGCAGCCTCGGCTCGGCCTGGCTGACGCGGTTCTGGACGAGCTGCTGGGCCTTGTCCGGGTCGGTGCCGAGCCTGAAGGTGACGTTCAGCGTCATGACGCCGTCGGTCGTCGCCTGGCTCGACATGTAGAGCATGCCTTCGACGCCGTTGATCTGCTCCTCGATCGGCGTCGCCACCGTCTCGGCGATCACGCGCGGGCTCGCGCCCGGATATTGCGCCCGCACGACGACCGTCGGCGGGACGACTTCCGGGTATTCCGAGATCGGCAGGGCCCTGATCGAGAGCAGCCCTGCCAGGAAGATCAGGATGGAGAGGACCGCCGCGAAGATCGGCCGGTCGATGAAGAATTTCGAGAGGTTCATGGGTAGCGCCCCCTTTCGAGCGGCTTATGCTTGCGGCTGCGGGCCCGCCTCGCGGCACCCGCAGCCGATCGTTGATGTCAGCGTTGCGCGAGTTCGGTTGCGGGCGTCTTCAGCTCGCTCTTCTGCGCCATCGGCACCGGCTCGGGCGCGACCGTCGCGCCGGGCCGCACGCGCTGCAGCCCGTTGACGACGATGCGCTCGCCGGGTTTCAGGCCGGCCGTGACGACGCGCAACCCGTCATGGGCGGCACCGAGCGAGACTTCGCGCCAGGCGGCCTTGGCGTCGTCGCCGACGACGAAGACGAACTTCTTGTTCTGGTCGGTGCCGACGGCGCGCTCGTTGATGACGAGCTGCTGCTCGGCCTTGGCCTGCCCGAGCTGGACCCGGACGAACTGGCCGGGCATCAGCTTGCCGTCGGGATTGTCGAGCCTGGCGCGCACCCTGACCGTGCCGCTGGCGCCGTCGATGCCGTTATCGACGAAATGCAGCTTGCCGCTGAACTGCGCGGCCTGCGCCGTCGCCGTCGTGATCCTGACCGGGATCTGCTCCAGCGCGCGCGAACCGTCAGGCAGCGAGGCGAGAGCGTCGAGCACGCTGCGCTCGTCGGCATTGAAGGCGGCATAGATCGGATCGACCGAGAGCAGCGAGGTCAGCACCTGGCCGCCGGCCGCGATCAGGTTGCCGACGGTGACGTCGAGCCGGCCGATGCGGCCGCAGATCGGGGCCCGGATCTGGGTGTAGTCGAGGTTGAGCTGCGCCGTGCGGCGGGCGGCCTCGGCGGCCTGAACGTTCGCCTGCGCCTCCCGCAGGTTGTTCACGCGGGTATCGACGTCGCGCTGGGAGAGGTTGCGGGTTGCCAGCAATTGCTGGCCGCGCTCGTTCTCGCTCTCTGCCAGTGCGACCCGTGCCTTCGCGCCCTGCACCTGCGCCTCGGCCCGCTGGAGATCGGCGAGATAGGGCGCCTGGTCGATGCTGACGAGCAGGTCGCCCTGCTTCACGAGGTTGCCCTCGCGGAAATGCACGGCCTCCACGACGCCAGCGACGCGCGAACGCAGTTCGACGCGCTCGATCGCCTCCAGCCGGCCGGAGAACTCGGCCCAGGGCACGACCTCGCGGGCTTCGACGGTCGCGACGGAGACGGGGATGGCGGGTGCCGCTGCGGGCGCGGTATCGCCTTGGGCATGCGTGCCGGACAGGGCAAAGACCGTGACAGCGGTCAATGCGACGGAGGCGGTGAGGCCGGCCAAAAGGCCACGACGGTTCGTTCCCGGAATCATGGGTCGGTCCTTCCTTGGAAATGCTGGGGGTGTTCGAAAGAGGGGAGCGCTAGGAGGGCGCGGTCCGTTCATAGAAGGCGGCGATCTCGCCGCAGCTCTGGCAGAGACAGGAGCCTTCCTCCGCCGCATCCGCATAGGCCAAAGGCCAGCGCGTCGGCGCGCTGAACTCGACATGTCGGACGGCGATGCCGGCCTGGCCGAGGCGATCAGCATATTGTGCCGCCTCGTCGCGCATCGGGTCGTCCTGCCCGCTGATCAGCAAGGCGGGCGGCAGGCCAGCGAGACGCGTCGCCTGAAGCGGGGCGGCGTAGGGATGAGCGGCGCGCTCGGGCGTGCCGAGATAGTCGGCCCAGCCATCGGCCCAGCGGCAGCCGACCGGGCCGGCCTGCACGCCACGCAGCGAGGCCGTGCCAAGGCAGGCGTCGAGCATCGGCGAGAACAGGATCTGGCCAGCGAGCGTCGGGCCGCCGCGATCGCGCGCCATCATGGCGAGCGCCGCGGCGAGGTTGCCGCCGGCTTCCTCGCCGGCGATGTAGAGCGGCGCGCCGCGCGTCGCCCAACGATTGCGCCCCCTGGCAAGAGCCTCGAGCGCTGCATAGATGCGCTCCAGCGTCTCAGGGAAGCGCTGGACCGGGGCGAGCGGATAGGAGAGCGAGAACACGACCGCGCCGGCCTCGGTCAAGGCCGTGGCGACAGCTTGGCCTTCAGCAGGCGAGCCACTGTTGAAGTGGCCGCCATGCAGATGCAGCACGAGCCCGGCATTATCCGGAACCTCGGCGGGAACGTAGAGGCGGCCTGTGAAGCTCTCTCCACGGGCGCTCAGGGTTTCCTCCCGCCAGAAGACGGAGAGGACCGGTTGCAGTTTCTGCGCGGCGATTGCGGGCATTGACGCACCCTCGCTGTTGCGTTGCGGCATGAGATAGAGATTCGGCATTCCTGAATAAATGATCTAATCATTCATTCATTATTCACGTACGGAAACAATCCGAGGGCATATGGACCAGCTTGCCGCGATGCGGGCCTTCGTGCGGGTCGTTGAGACCGGCACCTTCACGCGGGCCGCCGATCTTCTGGACATGCCGAAGCCGACCGTCACCAAGCTGATCCAGCAGCTGGAGGCGCATCTGCGCGCCAAGCTGCTGAACCGGACGACGCGGCGGGTGACCGTGACCATGGACGGCGCGGCCTATTACGAGCGGGCATTGCGTCTGCTCGACGAACTCTCCGAACTCGATTCCAGCCTCACGCTGGCGCAGGCGCGGCCGAGCGGGCGGCTCAGGGTCGATTGCAGCTCCTCGCTGGCGATCTCGGTGATCATCCCGGCGCTGCATGAGTTCCATGCGCGCTATCCCGATATCCAGCTCGATCTCGGTCTGAGCGACCGCGCTGCGGACCTGATCGGAGAGAACCTCGACTGCGCGGTGCGTGCGGGGGAGATCGCCGACCAGAGCCTGATCGCAAGGCGGATCGGCGAGATGCAGCTCATCACCTGCGCGACGCCCGACTATCTGGCGCGGTTCGGCACGCCGGTCCATCCGCGCGATATCGAGGACGGCCACCAGATCGTCGCCTATCGGCCGGCGCTCGGCGGGCGCATCCTGCCGATGGTCTATCAGAACCGCAGCGAGACGATCGAGGTCAGCGGGCGCTACACCATCGCGCTGAATGACGGCACGGGCTATCTCGCGGCCGGGCTCGCGAGCCACGGCATCATGCAATTGCCGACTTTCATGGCCCGGGTGCCGATCGCGGACGGGCGGCTCGTGCCGCTGCTGCTGGACTGGTGCACGGCGCCGAAGCCGCTGCACATCGTCTATCCGCCGAACCGGCACCTCAGTAACAAGGTGCGCGTCTTCGTCGACTGGCTGGCGGAGCTGTTCGCGCGGGACGAGTTCGTGCTGTCGCGCGGCGCAAGCTGCAAGCCGACGATCCTGCCTCCCGTGCCGGTGCCAACTCCGCCAAAGGCCGATCAGCTCTCTTCGAGCAGCAGCGCGTAGATGTCTTCGCCGCCCGCGGCCTTGCGGATGCGCTCGCGGATCTCGGCCGGGCGCAAGCGCTTGGCGATGCAGGCCAGTGCGTCGATGCGGCCCTTGCCGCCATTCACAGGCGTCAGCACCAGGCAGACGATGTCGACGGGGGTGCCGTCGATCGCGTCATAGGCGACGGGTTTCTCCAATCGCGCCAGCAGGCCGAACGGCTCGGTCAGGCCCTCGACAGGCGCATGCGGCATCGCCAGCCCGCCGCCGACGCCGGTCGAGCCGAGCGCCTCGCGGCGGTTCAGCGCGTCGAGGATCGCAGCTTCAGGCAAGGTGAGCTGCTCGGCCGCCTTCTTGGCGAGGGCGCGGAACAGGGCCGGTTTGTTCGTGGCGGCGAGCCTGACGATGGAACGCGGGCGGATGATGTCGGATGGGATCATGGATCGGTCTTATGCCTTGCGGCAGGGCTCATTCGGCTTCGCGCAGGCGGTAGCCGACGCCGGTCTCGGTGGTGATGTATTGCGGCTGGTCGGGGATGCGCTCGATCTTCTGGCGGAGCTGCCGGACATAGACGCGCAGGTACTGCACGTCCGCCGAGGCGCCCCAGACCTGCTTCATCAGGTGCTGGTGAGTCAGCACCTTGCCGGCATGCTGCACGAGGATGCGCAGGATGTCGTATTCCTTGGGCGAGAGCTTCACCTCCTGCTCGCCCAGCCGGACGATGCGCTTGACGAGGTCGACCGAGAGCTCGCCGGTCTGGAAGATCGGCTTTTCGCCCTGCTGCTGGAGCTTGTGGCGCAGCGCGACGCGCAGGCGGGCGGCCAGTTCCTTCATGCCGAAAGGCTTGGTGACATAGTCGTCGGCGCCGTTTTCGAGAGCCGCGACGATGCCGGCCTCGTCGGTGCGGCTCGACAGGATCACGATCGGCAGGGCGAGCGCCTCGGCGCGCCATTTCTGCAGAAGCTCCTGCCCGGACATATCCGGCAGGCCAAGATCGAGGATGACGAGATCGGACAAGTCCTCGGCGATGCGCTCGATCGCTTCGCGCGCGGTGGCCGCCTCGCGGATGGCATAGCCCTCGGTCGAGAGGCCGACGCGCAGCAGGCGGCGGATCGCCGGCTCGTCGTCCACGACCAGCACCTTGATGTCCGTTGCCGTCATGTCTGCGGTTCCAATGGTTTGGGCTGTGTGTCGGCCGGCATGCGGATGGTGAAGACCGCGCCACTGCGGTCCGTCCGGTTCGCGGCCGTGATCGTGCCGCCCATCGCCTCGACGAAGCCGCGGCAGATCGCAAGGCCGAGACCGGTTCCGGCGCGGACCTGATCGCCTTTCCGGACCCGGTAGAAGCTGTCGAAGACGCGTTCGAGATCGGCGGGCGGCAGGCCCGGCCCCTCGTCGGTCACCGTTACCAGGACTTCGTGACCGTCCTGCCGGGCACGGATGGCGATGGCGCTGCCGGCGGGCGCATATTTCGCGGCATTGTCGAGGAGGTTGAACAGCACCTGCTCGAACAGGACGGGGTCGAGCCTGAGCATCGGCAGATCGCCCGGCAGGGCGGTCTCGATAGGGTGGCCGGCGGTGATCTTCGCGGCGCGGCGCAGCGCGCTGCCGACGACGTCGGCGACATCGACCAGCGCCGCATTCGGCTCCATCGCGCCGGATTCGATCCGCGTCATGTCGAGGAGATTGGCGATGAAGCGGTTGAGGCGCTCGGATTCGTCGATCACGGTCGCCAGCAGGTCCGTGCGGTCCTCCTCCGGCAGGGCGCCGTGGTAATCGCGCAAGGTGCCGGCTGCACCCATGATCGAGGCTAATGGCGTCTTGAGGTCATGCGAGATCGAGGTGAGCAGGGCCGAACGCAGGCGGTCGGCCTCGGCCGCGAGCTTCGCCCGGTCGACATCGGCGACGAGCTGGATGCGCTCGATGGCGACCGCGGCCTGGTCGGCCAGGGCATCGAGCAGGCGCTGCTGCTCGGGCGTCAGCAATGGGCCTTCCTTGTCGTCGTCGAGGCCGATCACGCCGATCGCGGTGCGGCCGGTGCGCAGGGGCAGGTAGAGCCGCTTGGCGCCGGGCAAGGTGTCAGCGCCCCGCCCGGCCGGGCGGTCATGCTCCCAGGCCCAGCGCGCGGCGGCGATATCGGCATCGACCAGCGTGTCGTCGGGCGGATAGCCGGCGCGGACCGCGATCGTTCCGTCCTCGGGCATCAGGATGACGACGCGCAGGCGCAGCATCGAGGCGATCTGGAAGGCGCTGGCCCAGAGCACGTCGTCGAGCGTGCCGGTGCCGGCGAGCTTCTTCGAGAAGAGATAGAGGTCCTCGGTGGTGCGGGCGCGCTGGCGGGCGGCATTGGCCTGGCGCTGAACGCGGGCGGTGAGGTTAGAGGCGATCAGCGCGACGAGCAGGAAGAAGCCGAGCGCGACGACGTTCTCGGGGTCGGCGATCGTCAGCGTGTAGAGCGGTGCGATGAAGAAGAAATTCAGTGCGAGCGCGCCGAGCAGCGAGGCGAAGAGGGCCGGCCAGAGACCCGCTGTCACGGCCGAAGCGAGGACGGCGGTCAGGAAGACCAGCGCGATATTGCGCAGGTCCATGATCTGGCTGAGCAGTTCGGCCGCGCTGAGCGCGACCGCGACATAGGCCAGTGCCGCGAAATAGGGCCGGGGCGAAAAGCCGGACCGGCCTACGGTCGAGATTGCGTCCGGCTTGTCCTCGGCTTGCTCCCGCAAGGCGACGACATGGACCCCGATATCGCCGGCGCGACCGATCAGTTCATGCGAGACGGAAGGCTTCAGCCATTCGCGCCAACGCGACTTGGCCGGCTTGCCGACGATGATCTGGGTGACGTTGCCGGCTGCGGCATGGCGCAGGATTTCTCCCGCCACATCCTGTCCCGGCAGGGTGACGGCCTCGGCGCCGAGCTGAGCCGCGAGCCGGAGCGCATTGGCGATCCGCGTCTTGGCTGCTTCGGGCAGGGCTGCGGCCTGCGGCGTCTCGACATGGAGCGCGCTCCAGGGCGCGCGCAAACGATCGGCCTGCCGCTTGGCATGGCGGATCAGGGCGGGCGCCCCGGCGCTGTCGTCGATGCAGACCAGGATGCGTTCGCCCGCCGCCCAGGGCCCGGAGATCGCGTGTTCCTGCATATGGCTGAGGAGCTGGTCGTCGACCCGTTGCGCAGTGCGGCGCAGCGCGAGTTCGCGCAGGGCCGTCAGGTTGCCCGGCGAGAAGTAGTTCGCAACGGCGCGTTTGGCCGTGTTGCCGAGATAGACCTTGCCCTCATCGAGGCGCTTGATCAGGTCGGCCGGCGTCAGATCGATGATCTCGATATCGTCGGCGCGGTCGACGATCGAATCCGGCACGGTCTCGCGGACGCGGATGCGGGTGATCTGGGCGACGACATCGTTCAGGCTCTCGACATGCTGGATGTTCAGCGTGGTGTAGACGTCGATGCCGCGCGCGAGCAGTTCCTCGACATCGAGATGGCGCTTGGGATGGCGGCTGCCCGGCGCGTTGGTGTGGGCGAGCTCGTCGACGAGGACGAGCGCCGGACGCCGGGCCAGGATCGCGTCCAGATCCATCTCGTCGAGGGCGCGGCCCTTGTAGTCGACGAGCCGGCGCGGGACGATTTCGAAGCCGTCAACCAGCGCTTGCGTTTCGCTGCGGCCATGGGTCTCGACGACGCCGATCACGACATCGACCCCCTCGGCTCGGCGGGCGCGGCCGGAGGTCAGCATCTCATAGGTCTTGCCGACGCCGGGTGCTGCGCCGAGGAAGATCTTCAGGCGCCCGCGGCCTTCGCGCTGGGCGCTGGCCAGCAGCGCCTCCGGTGAGGGCCGGCCTCTGGTCTCGCGATGGCTGTCGGCGATGGTCATGCGGGTCCGCACGGAAAGCGGCGGCGCCTGACGCGCCGCCGTGGCCTTTGTGTCAGCGCTGGGCGGCGCCGTCGAGAGCAAGGTTCAGCGCGAGCACGTTGACGACAGGCTCGCCGATGAAGCCGAGCTTGCGCCGCTCGATAAGAGTGTCGACCAAGGCCTTGAGCGTCGCCGGATCGGCATTGCGGGCCTTGGCGACACGCGCGATCTGGAAATAGGCGGCCTCGGGCGAGATATGCGGATCGAGCCCGCTGCCCGAAGTGGTCACCAGCTCCATCGGCACCGGCGCGTCGGGATTCTCCGCCTTGAGCTTCTCGGTCTCGGCCTTGATCCGATCGACCAGCTTCTGGTTGGTCGGGCCGAGGTTGGAGCCGCCGGAATTGGCCGCGTTATAGGGCGCGTCGACCGTCTTCGTGCTGTCGTTCGGGTCGGTGCCAACTGTCGCCGAGGGGCGGCCGTGGAAATAGCGCTCGCTGGTGAAGTTCTGGCCGATCAGGCTGGAGCCGATGATCTTGCCGTCCTTCTCGATCAGGCTGCCATTGGCCTGGCGCGGGAAGACGGCCTGGGCGATGCCGGTCATCGCGAGCGGGTAGGCGAGGCCGGTGATGACGGTCAGCGCGACGATCATCACGAGGGCGGGGCGGATCTGCTTGAGCATGTCGAATTCCTCAGATGAGGCCGATGGCGGTGATGGCCATGTCGATGGCCTTGATGCCGATGAAGGGGACGACGAGGCCGCCGAGCCCGTAGACCAGCAGGTTGCGGCTGAGCAGGGCGCCGGCACCGACCGCGCGATACTTCACGCCCTTCAGCGCGAGCGGGATCAGCGCGACGATGATCAGCGCGTTGAAGATGATCGCGGAGAGGATGGCGCTCTGCGGCGTCTGCAAACCCATGATGTTGAGCGCGCCGAGCTGCGGATAGAAGGCCAGGAACATCGCCGGGATGATCGCGAAATACTTGGCGACGTCGTTGGCGATCGAGAAGGTCGTCAGCGCGCCGCGCGTCATCAGCAATTGCTTGCCGATCTCGACGATCTCGATGAGCTTGGTCGGGTCCGAGTCGAGATCGACCATGTTGCCGGCCTCGCGGGCTGCGACCGTGCCGGTGTTCATGGCGACGCCGACATCGGCCTGGGCCAGCGCCGGGGCGTCGTTGGTACCGTCGCCGCACATGGCGACGAGCTTGCCCTTGGCCTGTTCCTCGCGGATCAGGGCGAGCTTGTTCTCAGGGGTTGCCTGGGCGAGGAAATCGTCGACGCCGGCCTCGGCCGCGATGGCCGCCGCCGTCATCGGGTTGTCGCCGGTGATCATCACCGTGCGGATGCCCATGCGGCGCAGTTCCGTGAAGCGTTCGCGGATGCCGCCCTTTACGATGTCCTTGAGATGGACGACGCCGAGCAGGCGCCCGTCACGCGCGACCGCCAGCGGCGTGCCGCCGGCCTTGGCGATCTCGGCGGCGATGGCCTGGACCTCGCGCACCGTCTCGGGCGTGGATTTGGCGCTGGCGCTCTCGACATATTTCAGGACGGCATCGACCGCGCCCTTGCGGATCTGCGAGCCCTCGAGATCGACGCCGCTCATCCGGCTCTGCGCGGTGAAGGGCACGAAGGTCGCGTGCAGGGAGCCCATGTCGCGGGCGCGGATGGCGTATTTCTCCTTGGCGAGCACGACGATCGAGCGACCTTCCGGCGTCTCGTCGGCGAGCGAGGCGATCTGGGCGGCATCGGCCAGTTCCTGCTCGCCGACGCCGCGCACGGGGCGGAACTCCGTCGCCTGGCGGTTGCCGAGCGTGATCGTGCCGGTCTTGTCGAGCAGCAGCGTGTCGACGTCGCCGGCGGCCTCGACGGCGCGGCCGGACATGGCGAGCACGTTGAAGCGCACGAGACGGTCCATGCCGGCGATGCCGATGGCGGAGAGCAGGGCGCCGATCGTGGTCGGGATCAGCGTCACGAACAGTGCGACCAGCACGACCACCGGGATATAGCCGCCGGCATAGGTGGCGAAGCTCGGGATCGTCACGGTCGCGAGCACGAAGATCAGCGTCATCCCGGCGAGCAGGATGTTGAGCGCGATCTCGTTCGGGGTCTTCTGACGCTCGGCGCCCTCGACCAGCGCGATCATGCGGTCGATGAAGGTCGAGCCGGCCGCGGCGGTGATGCGCACGCGGATCCAGTCGGAGAGCACCTGCGTGCCACCGGTCACGGCCGAGCGGTCGCCGCCGGATTCGCGGATCACGGGGGCGGATTCGCCGGTGATCGCAGCTTCGTTGACCGAGGCGACGCCCTCGATGACTTCGCCGTCGGACGGGATGATGTCGCCGGCCTCGACCAGCACGATGTCGCCGACCTTGAGCGAGGTGCCGGGAACGAGCCGGAATTGGCTGCGGTCATCGCCCGAGAGCAGCTTGGCTTCGGTCTCAGAGCGGGTCTTGCGCAGCGAGTCGGCCTGGGCCTTGCCGCGCCCCTCCGCCACCGCTTCCGCGAAATTGGCGAAGAGCACGGTGAACCAGAGCCAGAGCACGATCTGGAAGGAGAAGCCGAGATTGGCGCCCCCGGTGACGAGGTCCTTCAGGAAGAGGATGGTGGTCAGCGCCGAGACCACGGCGACGACGAACATCACCGGGTTGCGGGCGAGGCTGCGCGGGTCGAGCTTGCGGAAGGCGTCGGCGAGGGCCGGCAGCAGGATCCGGGCGTCGATCAGGCTCGCGGATTTGGACGGGCTCATAAGAAGCTCCAGCGGAGGGGTGTAAGGTCCGGCTCAGGCAGCGGCGACGAGGCCGGCGAGCGCCCGGACGAGCAGCAGGACGAGGAACAGCGCGACCGTCAGGCCGAGGATGATGGTGGCAGGGCGCGGGGGCGCCCTGTCCGTTTCACGCGAGGCGGTGTCACGATGGACGGCCTCGCGGCGCAATTGGCGCAGGCAGCTTGCCATGGCGGCCTCCTCAGAAGCTCTGGCCGGCGAGCATCGAGAGATGCTCGACGATCGGGCCGACGGCCAGCGCCGGGAAGAAGGTCAGGCCGCCGACGATCAGGATGACGCCGACGAGCAGGCCGACGAAGAGCGGGCCGTCCGTCGGGAAGGTGCCGGCCGAGGCGGGCACGGATTTCTTCGCGGCGAGCGAACCGGCGATGGCGAGCGCCGGGATGATGACCAGGAAGCGGCCGATCAGCATCGTGATGCCGAGCGTCACGTTGTACCAGAGCGTGTTCGCCGAGAGGCTGGCGAAGGCCGAACCGTTATTCGCCGCCGCCGAGGTATAGGCGTAGAGGATCTCGGAGAAGCCGTGCGGGCCGCTATTGCCGGCGGAGGCGACGGCGCCGGGCAGCACCACGGCGATCGCGGTGAAGACCAGCATGCCGGCCGGCAAGCAGAGGATGGCGAGCATCGCCATCTTGACCTCGCGGGCCTCGATCTTCTTGCCGAGATATTCCGGCGTGCGGCCGACCATCAGCCCGGCGACGAAGATCGCCAGCACGACGAAGAGGACGATGCCGTAGAAGCCGGCGCCGACACCGCCGACGATGACCTCGCCGAGTTCCATGTTGATCAGCGGGATCATACCGCCGAGCGCGGTGAAGCTGCCATGCATGGCGTTGACCGCACCGCAGGAGGCGGCGGTGGTGACGACGGCGAAGAGGGCGGAAAGCGGGATGCCGAAGCGCATCTCCTTGCCTTCCAGGTTGCCGCCCTGGAGCCCCAGCGCCTGGACCAGCGGGTTGCCGGCGGCTTCTGCCCAGTAGCAGACGGCAATGCCGGCGATGAACAAGACACCCATGGCCGAGAGGATCGCCCAGCCCTGGCGCTCGTTGCCGACCATCCGGCCGAAGACATTGGTGAGTGCGGCGCCGATCGCGAAGATCGAGACCATCTGGAGGAGATTCGAGATGGCGTCGGGGTTCTCGAAGGGATGGGCCGAGTTGGCGTTGAAGAAGCCGCCGCCATTGGTGCCGAGCATCTTGATCGCGAGCTGAGAGGCGACCGGGCCGCGCGCGATGGTCTGCTGCGCACCTTCGAGCGTGGTTGCCGTGACCGACGGGTCGAGCGTCTGCGGGACACCCGAAGCGACATAGGCCAGCGTCAGCAGGATGCAGAGCGGCAGCAGCACGTAGAGTGTCGCGCGGGTCAGGTCGACCCAGAAGCTGCCGACCGATTGGGCCGAGGCGCGGGCGAAGCCGCGGATCAGCGCGACGGCGATGGCGATGCCGGTCGCGCCCGAGACGAAGTTCTGCACGGTCAAGCCGAGCATCTGCGTCAGGTAGGACATGGTGCTCTCGCCGCCATAGCCCTGCCAGTTGGTGTTGGTGACGAAGCTGACCGCCGTGTTGAAGGCGAGGTCGGGTGCCACAGTGCCCATGCCGTCCGGGTTCAGCGGCAGCAGGCCCTGAAAGCGCTGCAGCCCGTAGAGCAGCAGCAGGCCGGCGAGGTTGAACAGCAGCAGCGCGACCGCATAGGCGCTCCAGTGCTGCTCCTCGCGCTCATGCGTGCCGGCGAGCGCAAAGAGCCCGCGCTCGACCGGCGCGAGCACGGGGGAGAGGAAGGTGCGCTCGCCGTTGAAGACGCGCGTCATGTAGCCGCCGAGCGGCTTCGCTAAAGCGAGCACGATCGCGCAGAAGATCAGGATCTGAATCCAGCCATAAAGTGTCATGGGAGGGCTTTCTCAGCTCGCGCCGGCGCTCAGAAGCGCTCGGGGCGCAGCAGCGCATAAGTGAGATAGACGAGCAGGAGCGCGGTCACCGCGCCGCCGAGAATGTAGTCGACGAACATGGGAGCCTCCTTCAGAGCGCGTTGCAGGCCGAGACATAGGCGAGGGCTGCCGCGAAGAAGCCGAGCGCGAGCGCGAGCATGGCGATATCCATTGCCGTGGTCCTTTCGACCGGGCGTTACCGATGGGCCGATGCGCGCGAGCCAGCCTCCCTGCGGAAGGCGGGGACGCAAGCGCATCGACCATGGCGTGGATTATCGTGCTGGCGGCATAGCCGTTCGAGACGGCCGGCGGCGTCGCAGAATAGGAATTTTATAGGAATTCGGCGCGCCCTGCGGACGCACAGGCTTCAGCCGTGAGGCGTGTCGGACCGGAAGATGCCGGGCTTGCGTGGGACAGCGGTAGGCCGCTCGATCGAGAGGGTCACCTCCGGTGCGCCATCCCCCTGATGCAGATCGACAAGGCTGTCGTTCAGCGTCGTGTCGACCGCAGTCCGGCGGTAGTTGAAGCGCAGATAGTCGTGCCATGTCGGCGTGCGGAAGGTCTCGGTCCAGACGGTGACGTCGTGCAGGTTGCGGGTCAGAATCCAGCGGCGCGCGCCGTTGCGCCCTTGCGCACGCCGGCGCTGCTGCATCAGGGCGAGAAAAGCTTCGACCTGATCGGGGGCGATCCGATACTCGATCTTGACGGCGATCGGCCCGCTGCGCGGCTTCAGGTCAAGACCGAGCGTCGGGGCCTCGAAGCTGTCGGGCGTCGAGACATCGGAATCCTTGCGCTGATGGATGGGCAGGAGAAAGCCGAGAAGGGCGACGCCAAGGGATGCCGCGGTCGAGGCCTGCAGGGCGAAACCCAGCGAATAGCTTTCGGTGACCATGCCCCAGAGCCAGCTCCCGCCAGCCAGCCCGAGCGAGGTGAGGGCGTAATAGAGCGAGATCGTCCGGCCGACGACCCAGCGCGGGCTCGCCCATTGCACGCTGATGCTGAGGCCCGACCAGCCAAGGACCCACCCGGCGCCGCCGAGCATCAGCGCGATAGCCGCGAGAGCCGGGCTCTGCGTCAGCGACAGACAGAGCGTGCAGGTCGCGCAAGCCGTGCAGGCCAGCTTCAGCATCTGCTCGTCCGAGAGCTTGCGCCGGAGCGTCGTCGAGGCGAGGCCGGCCAGCAGCGCGCCTGCGCCGAAGCCCGCCATCAGGGTGCCGTAGGCGATGGCGCCCTGCTTGAGCTGGTCGCGGACCACCAATGGCAGCAGGGCGAGGATGGCAATGCCCGCGAAGCCGAACAGGAAGCCGCGCCCGAGCGCCGTCTTGATCTCCGATGAGAGGGAGGTGAAGCGGATGCCGTCGGAGATCGCCGTCAGCATCGCTTCGGGCGGCAGCCGCGAGACGGGCACCTTCCAGCGCGAACGCCAGACGACGGCCAGCGGCGCGAGATGGCCGAGCGTATACAGGCAGAAGGCCGTCAGCGGGCCGAAGCTCGCCAGGATGATGCCGCCGAGTGCCGGGCCGACGCTGCGCACGGTGTTGAAGCCGACGGAGGTCAGCGTCACCGCCGCCGCAAGGTCCTTGCGGTCGACGATATCGCCGACCGAGGCTTGCCAGGCCGGGTCGTTGAAGGCGATGCCGCAGCCGGCGAGAAAGCTGAAGAACAGGATGATCCAGGGATTGATCATGCCCAGCGCGACGAGGATCGTCAGCGCGATGGCGGTCACGGTCATCAGGGACCGGGCCATCAGCATCACCTTGCGGCGATTGAAATTGTCGACGATGGCGCCGGCGAAGATCGACAGGATGAAGGCGGGCAGGTTCGTCGCGGCCTGGACCAGCGCAACCATGACGCTGGACGGGGTGATGGTCGCCATCAACCAGCTCATGGCGATGGTCTGGATCAGCCACCCCAGGCCGGAGATCAGCCCGGCAAGCCAGATCGCCCGGAACGTGACATTCCTGAGAGGCGCAAACGGCCCGGCACCCGCCGCGGATTTCCGCGCATCCATGACTCGGCTCATTCCGACGTCTGCTCCTGGCCGCCGGCCTTGGTTCCGAGCGTGATTCCGGAATCTTATGTCATGATTTTCGTCTGGGAGGCCTGATTTTCCGGCATGGACGACCTGCAGGGAGACGGATGTTCCCTGTCAGGCAAGCTGGAGCGCGCGCGTCCAAAAACAAGCATGCCGTATGTCAGCAGCGCGCCGCAATGATTGACGCTCACTTGACAGGATGCCGTGCAACCGGTTGCATGAAGTGATGGCAGGGGGCTCGATCACGATCGGAGATGTCGCGGCGAAGGCCGGCGTGTCGCGGGCGACCGTGTCGCGCGCCTTCACCCGGCCCAATCTCCTGACGCCGGCCGTCGTCGAGCAGGTCAGGCGGATCGCCGACGAACTCGGCTATGTCCCCAACCGCATCGCGCGGGCGCTCAGCACCGGGCGCTTCGGCACCATCGCGCTCCTGGTGCCGGACATCGCCAACCCCTTCTTCCCGCCGCTCATCCGTGCCGCGCAGGCGCGAGCCGACGCACTGGGCTATGCGGTGTTCCTCGGCGATTCCGACGAAACGCCCGATCGCGAGGACCGCCTGCTGGCGAAGCTGGCGCCGCAGGTCGACGGCTTCGTCGTCGCGTCGCCCCGCCTCGACGAGGCGCGCATTCGCTTCCATGCCGGCCAGAAGCCGACGGTGCTGATCAACCGCGACATCGCCGGCGTTCCGCGCGTGCTCATCGACGTGCGCGGCGGCATCGAGATGGCGATCACCCATCTCGTCGGGCTCGGCCATCGCCGCATCGCCTATGTCGGCGGCCCGGCCGCGTCCTGGGCGAACCAGCAGCGCGAGCAGGCCGCGATGGCGGCAGCACAGCGCTTCGGCATCGAGGAACTGGCGATCCCGGCCTACCGGCCGACCTATGAGGCCGGCCAGGCGGCGGTCGAGCGCCTGCTCGCAGCCGGTGTCAGCGCCGCCATCGCCTTCGACGACATCGTCGCGCAGGGGCTGGTCGCCGGCTTGAGCGCGCGCGGCATCGTCATCCCGCGCGACCTCAGTATCGTCGGCTTCGACGACGTGCTGGCCGCCACGACCTATCCGCCATTGACCACGATCGATGCGCATTGCGCCGATGCCGGCGCGGCCGGCGTCGAACTGCTGCTGGAGATCATCGAGACCGGCGAGAAGCGCGACGCTTGCCAGATCATCCCAACCCGCCTCGTCCAGCGCGAAAGCACCGGCCCGGTCGCGACCAGGGAGGCGATACCCGGGCGATCCCCATCGGCCGGGAACAGGCGCAGATCAACCGACTAAAGAGGGAGAACGTAATGTCACGATGGTCAATCCTAGCCGCAGCGGCGGCCCTGATCGGGCTCGGCCCGCTTGCGGCCGCGGCCCAGCCGAAACCGGCCCTGCCCAAGCCCAAGGCGCCGCTGACGATCAGCGTCATCGACGTCGCCGGCGACCTGCAGATCAGCCAGCCCGCGATCGAGAAGTTCCAGAAGGAGCATCCCGATCTCGTCGCGCGCTTCATCTTCACCAAGGCGACGGCGCCGGAGCTCGCCGGCAAGCTCAAGGCGCAGCAGCAGGCCGGGCGCGTCGACATCGACTTCGTCCTGACCGGCAACGACGCGCTCGCGGCCGGCATGGAGCAGAATCTCTGGCTCGAGATCTTCCCCAAATATGCCGACCGCTTTCCCGCGCTCGACAAGCTCTACATCCCCGGCGCCTATGCCATGCAGAAGATGGCGCGCGGCCAGGCGATGGTGCTCGACTGGTATCCGTCAGGGCCGCTGCTCGAATACGACCCGGCCAAGGTCAAGGACATGCCGAAGACGGCCGAGGAACTGCTGGCCTGGTGCAAGGCGCATCCCAACCGCTTCATGTATGCCCGCCCGGCGAATTCGGGGCCGGGGCGCACCTTCGTGATGGGCCTGCCCTATCTGCTCGGCGACAAGGACCCGCAGGATCCGGTCAAGGGCTGGGACAAGACCTGGGCCTATCTCAAGGAGATGAACGACTGCATCGAGTACTACCCGTCCGGCACCACCGCGACGATGAAGGAGCTCGGCGACGGCTCGCGCGACATCATCGCCACCACCACCGGCTGGGACATCAATCCGCGTTATCTCGGCATCGTGCCGGAGAACTTCAAAGTGGCGACGCTGAAGGGCTTCCACTGGGTCGGCGACGCCAACTACATGGCGATCCCGAAGGGCGTTAGCGGCGAGAAGCTCGATGTCGTGTTGGCGCTGATGGCCTATCTGCTGGAACCGGCCCAGCAGGCCTACATGTACGACCACGGCTATATGTATCCCGGCCCGTCCATCCACGGCGTGACCATCGACATGGCGCCGAAGGACAGCCAGGAGACGATCGCCAAGTTCGGTCGGCCGGAATATGCCGATATGATCGCGAACAACCCGACCGAACCGCCGCTCGACGCAAAGCCTCTGGTGACGATGTTCGAGAAATGGGATCGAGAGATCGCCGGGAAGAAGGCAAGGCCTTGAAGCTGTGGCGCGGTGCGGTTTGTACCGCACCGCGCCAGTTACGGAGATTCGGGCATCGCCTGGAAGCAGGCATTCATGCCTATCCGTCAGGCGCCCAGTCTATGTGTGGTCGCGACGATCGACCTGGCGTGCCGTCATCACCGCCCGTGTGAAGCCAGGTTCGACGATAACCAGACTACCGTCCGGCAGTCCGAGGACACGGTCCATCGCGATACCCTGGAATTGGAAGCGTCGATCCAGCGTCGCGATCGCAGCGTCTTCCCCGGCGGTCCCCATCGCATCAATCGTTCGCGCGACGGCATCGTGGGTGCTGGCGTTGAGATGCAGGACGATCTCCGCTGCGGCTTCGGGGTCCGGCACGGTGAAGGTGCCTTCGGCGGTGCCCTGTGCGATGATTCGGGTCAGCACCGGTCGCATCACCGCGATCGAGGCGGCATTGATCCGATGGTAGAGCAGCAGGTTCTCTGGCCGGAAGACAACGTCGAAAGCGGCCCGGAATTTCGGTGCATCCGCCAGCTTCATGCTGCGTGAGCGCGCCATGAAAACGTTCAGCCGCTCAAGCGCGCTGAGACCCGGATCGTCGAGGATATCGCGGACACGCGCGACCGCATCCTGCGCCAGCCGGGCGGTGATCCCTTCGAGCAAATCCTCCTTCGCCGTGAAGTGGTGGTAGAAGCCGCCCTTCGAGATGCCGACCTTTGCGATCACGTCGTTGACCGTGGTCCGCTCGTAGCCGCGTTCGAAAAACAGCGCCTGCGCGCCGTCGAGGATCTCGTTCCTGCGATCACCCGGGGACTTCACGATACGGGGCATATGCGACCTAACCTCTGCTTGACGACCGACCGTCGGTCTGTAAAATGACCGACGGTCGGTCTCTGGCGATTGTGCGCGTAAGAGGCTGCCGCCGCAACGCTTCCGACTTGCGATGATCGGGAGCGGGGTGCGTCAGCGTGATGCCTCCTGCGAGGGATGTCGTGAAGTTCTCTCGTCTCCTCTTTGCCGCCACGGCCATCATCGTCGCTGGCGGCGCCTACTGGCTCCTGACCAAGCCGGTCGCGGTCGCAACGGTCGCACCCAAGCGCGGCGATGCAGCCGAGATCGTCTACGCCACCGGCACGGTCGAGCCGCGCAACTGGGCCAAGGTTACAGCGCTCGTGCGAGAGCGCATCGTCGAGCGCTGCGACTGCGAGGGCCAGCGCGTGGAGCAGGGGCATGTCCTCGCCCGTCTCGACAGCGTCCAGGCCGAGGCGACCTTGGCCGAGCTCAAGGCCCGCCAGAAGCTTGCCACCGCCGAGCTCGACCGGCTGGCGGTTCTGGTCGAGCGCAATGTGACGAGCCAGCAGGCGCTCGACCGCGCTCGCAGCGAGATGGGGCAGGCCTCGGCGCTGATCGCCGGCCAGACCGCCCGCCTCGAGAACTATGTCCTGCGCGCCCCGATGCGCGGCACCGTGCTGCGCCGCGACGGCGAGGTCGGCGAGATCGCCGAGCCCGGCACCGTGCTGTTCTGGATCGGCGAAGCCAGGCCGCTGCGCGTCGTTGCCGAAGTCAACGAAGAGGACATTCCCCAGGTCAAGCCCGGCCAGCGTGCTTTGCTACGCGCCGACGCCTTTCCGGGGAAAATGCTGGAGGCCACCGTCGACAGCATCACGCCCAAGGGCGATCCCGTCGCCAAGACCTATCGCGTCTATCTCGCTTTGCCGGACGACACGTCCTTGCTGATCGGCATGACGGTCGAACTCAACATCATCGCGCGGGTGGCGAAGCAGGCACTGCTGTTGCCGGTCGCCGCCGTGCAGGGCAACGCCGTCTTCGTTCTCGATGGCGATCGCGCCCGCCGCCGCGAACTGGCGATCGGCATTCGCGGCACCGGCGATGTCGAGGTCCTCTCCGGATTACCGGAGCAGGCTCGCGTGATCACGCCCTTTCCGGACAAGCTCGGCGATGGCGCCCGTGTCAGGCCGCAAGGAGGCTGAGCCATGCGGCTGATCCTCGCTCTGGCCCTGACGCATATCCGCGGCCGCGGCCGGCAGACCCTGGTCGCGATCATCGGGGTCGCGCTCGGCGTCGGCTTTTCGATCGCCATGGCCTCGCTGATGCAGGGCGGCGAGGATGATTTCGTCGCGAGGCTGGTCGACACCATGCCGCATGTCGATATCACGGATGAATATCGCAACGCCCGCCGCCAGCCGGCGCAGGACGCCTTTGCCGCTGTCCACATCGCCGGCTTGCGGCCGAAGGACGATCGGCGCGGCATCCTCAACCCCACCGAGGCGGTCGCAATGCTGCGGGCCTGGGTGCCCGGGCGATTGGCGCTCAGCCTGAAGACGCAAGGCGTGGTGCGCTATTCCGGCCGCGATGTCGGCATCGCCATCATCGGCATCGAGCCGCAGGCGGAGATGAAGGTCTCCTCGCTCGCCAAGGATTTCCGCCAGGGCAGCTTCACCTCGCTGATCGCCGGCGGCAACAACATCGTCGTCGGCGACAGGCTGGCGCAGCGCCTCGGCGCCGAACTCGGCACTACCGTCACCGTCGTCTCCTCCACTGGCCAGAGCCGCGCCTTCAAGATCGTCGGCCTGTTCCATACCGGCACCACGGCGCGCGATGAGGGCGAGGGCTATGTCCTGCTCAAGAACGCCCAGATCCTCAGCGAGCGCCCGAATGCGATCAACGAGATCAGGTTGAAGCTCGACGACCCCAACGCCGCGCCGCAGGTGGCGCGGCGGGCCGAGGCGCAGATCGGCTACAAGGCGATGGCATGGCAGGAGGCGAACGAGTCGCTGTTGCAGGCGCTCGTGATCCGCAACGTCATCATGTACACGGTCGTCGGCGCGATCCTGCTGGTAGCCGGCTTCGGCATCTTCAACATCATCTCGACCATTACCCATGAGAAGGCGCGCGACATCGCCATCCTGAAGTCGCTCGGCTTCACCGAGACCGATATGCGTCGTCTCTTCCTCCTCGAAGGAGTCGCGCTCGGCGCCGGCGGCTCGCTGATCGGCTGGGCGTTCGGTTTCTCGCTCTGCTTTGCGCTCTCGCTGGTTCGCTTCGAATTGTCAGGTGCCAGCGTCGCCCAGGAGATCACGCGCCTGCCGCTGGCCTGGAGTATCTGGCACTATCTGATCGCGGCCGGCTTCGCGCTGGTCTCGGCCGGTGTCGCCGGCTACCTGCCGGCAAGACAGGCGGCACGGCTCAATCCGGTCGACATCATCCGGGGCGCCACGTGAGCGCGCTGATCGAAACGAAGGGGCTGACCCGCGTCCTGCCCGCCGCCGTACCGGTGACGCTGGTCCAGGACATCACGCTCGCGATCGGGGAGGGCGAGTTCGTCGCCATCACCGGCCCCTCCGGTTCAGGCAAATCCTCATTGCTCTATCTGCTCGGGCTGCTCGACAAGCCGAGCGGCGGCTCGCTCGCTATCGAGGGCAGGGGCACTGCCGGGCTCAGCGAACGCGAGCGCGCGGCGATCCGGCTGGCGACGCTCGGCTTCGTCTTCCAGTTCCACTTCCTGCTGCCGGAATTCACCGTCCGCGAGAATGTGGAGATTCCGATGCGCCGGCTGGGCAAGCTCGGCGCTGCTGCCATGCGCGACCGTTCGACGGAACTGCTGACGGCGCTCGGTCTCGCCGACCATCTCGACAAGCGGCCCGACCAGCTCTCGGGCGGCCAGCGACAGCGCGTCGCTGTCGCCCGTTCGCTCGCCAATGATCCGCCATTGATCCTCGCCGACGAGCCAACCGGCAGTCTCGACAGCAGGAATTCCGCGCAGGTCTTCGCGATCCTCGATGAGCTGGTGCGCGAGCGCGGCAAGACAGTGATCGCCGTGACCCACGATACCGAGATGGCAGCGAAGGCAAGCCGGCGCGTTCACCTGGTCGACGGGCGGCTGTGCGAGAGCTGAGATATCATCTGGAAGCTATCGCATGGTGGCTCTCTTCGCGCGCAACTTCACGGCATGGGCCGAAAGCCCGCGACGCAGCGATCAGGCTGATTTCGGCCCGGATCAAGGGAGCATTCTGCGGCGGTCAGGCCTCGTAGCCGAAGGGGTCGTCGACGGAATGCGAGGGCTGGGTAAACCACTTCGCGCCATCATCAGACATGTAGACGATATCCTCCAGCCTCACTCCAAACTCGCCGTAGATGCACATCATGGGCTCGATCGAGAAGCACATGCCAGGCTGAAGCGGCGTCCTGTTGCCCTTCACGATATAGGCCTCTTCGTGAACGTCCAGGCCGAGCCCATGTCCGGTGCGATGCGGCAACCCGGGAACCTTGTAACCGGGCCCGTAACCTGCCGCCTCGATCACTCCGCGCGCCGCCTGGTCGATCGCCTCACAAGGTGCGCCCAGGCGGGCCGCGGCAAACCCCGCCAACTGGGCTGCCTTTTCGAGGTTCCAGATCTCGCGCTGCCGTTCGGTCGGCTCTCCGAACACATAGGTTCTGGTGATGTCCGAACGATAGCCTTCCAGCTTCGTCCCCATGTCGATGAGAACCATGTCGCCGTCGTTCAGCGTCTGCGGGTAGGGTACGCCGTGGGGATAAGCCGTAGCCTCGCCGAATTGCGCGTGATTGCTGGACCAGTCCCGGCCCAGCTTGCGATGCGCGCGCGCCAGGAAGTCCAGGGTCTCGGTCGTCGTCACGCCCACCTTCAAGGCGCGGGCAACCGCACGGTGAACTTCCATGGTGATGTCCATGGCCTGCTGGATCAGGGCAATCTCGGCTGCCGATTTCAGCTGCCGGCAGGCGGCGGTGATCGGCTGCCCGCTGGTGAAGGAAAAGCGGTTGCCCGCCTTGCGCAGGCCTTCAGCGATGTAGAAGGGGGTCTGCGGATCGAGCGCCACCGAGCCGCTCTCGTAGCCCAGGCTGCGAACCGTATCGACGACCAGGGCTGCAGGGTCCTCATGCTCTTCCCAGCAGCGCACGTCGTCGCCGAACAGCATGTATTCCCGCGTCTTGGGCTCCTCGAAAGCGGGGCTCAGGTAGACGACCTCGCCTTCGGCCGGGACGATCGCCCCGTGCAAGCGTTCGGTCAGGGCAAGGTCGATGCCCGTGAAGTAACGCAGGCTGGTCGAGGTATCGAGATAGAGCGCCTGATGCCCTCCGTCTCGCAGCAGCGCTTGGGCCTTTGCGACCCGTGCGCGATACTCGTCCAGCCCGATCGCGACGCTGCGGCTCGTCGGTGGACTGAGCCTGGCGAGCTCTTCTTCGAAGGATGATCCGCCTACCCCGATCGTCATGACATACCCCTTTCAACGTGATTGCCTTCAAAGGCACAGGTGCTCAGCGGCCAGCGAGCATCATCGATACTAAGCGCCCGTGCGCTGTTCGGCATCGTCGGCGAAGCGTCCGAACGAAGCCTTCTGGATATAGAAGCGAGCCGGCCGCATCGCGTTCAACTCCGGCACGATCTCCCGCTCAAGAAGCTCACGCGCGGCGAGCCGGCCCCACATCGGCCCCCAGCCGACTCCGCCATGGGAAACGGCAAAGTAGAAGCCGGGCAGCCAGGGCAGTTCGCCGATGACCGGGCCTCCGTGAGGAATGGCACGGATGCCGATGCGGCTGGCGGCGACGGCGGTGCCCGCCAGCGCGGGTATGAGCTCCGCAACATCCTCCAGGATGCCCTGTGGAGATGGGCCGTTGGCACCGTGGACGCTGGTGAGGGCCTCTCCGCGCCAATGAATGGCCAATCCGCCTTCGGGATCCGGCCGGCACATCCAGGTCGGTGCGCCGATGATCTGCCTGGGTAGGCCAGGGATGGCTTCGGTATAAACCACAAGGCCGGGAACGAGTTCGAGGGGCAGAGTCGCGCCGGCCAATGCGGCGATGTGGCTGCCCCAACTGCCTGCGGCATTGATCACCGCGTCGGCAGCGATCTCGGAGCCGTCGCGAAGCAGGACGCCGGTAACCTTGCCTGCGTGCCGCAGGACCGCGCAGACCGGCTGGTCGGTCAGCACCGAGCCACCCAGTTTTCGGACATGATCGAGCAATGTCGCTACCATGGCGGGGGCATCGACCCAGCCGGAGCGCGCCTCGTAGACGACCTCGTCGTCGTCAGCGAACAGAACGCCGGGCGCCATGCCGCGCGCCTTGCCGCCATCGAGCATCTTGAGGTCGAGCCCGCGCTCGCGGCAGATGGCGAGGTCGCGCGCGATCTTGGCCCGCTCCTCCGGCAGGCCCCAGGTCAAGGTGCCGGTCCAGTGCAGCCATCCCGGGCCGATTTCCTGTTGGAGCTGGTCGAAGGTGTCGTTGAGCTGGAGCCTGAGGCGGGCGCGGCCGGGATCCTCGTCCCAACTCGCCTGCGGAAAGGTCGACAGATAGGCGATCGAGGCAGCGCTTGTGCCGGATGCGGGACGCGCAGCGTCCACGACGACGACATCGGCTTTGCCGACGGCCAGCCTGTAAGCGATGTTCGCGCCGATCGCTCCAGCGCCGATGACGACGATTTTCATGGCGACCTGCTGAAAATTCGGGGAGACAGATCGGCGACGCTGGAGCAGCCGAGATGGCCGAGGGTCGTCCAGAATTCGCGTTTCACGAGTTCCAGCGTGCGTCGCACCCCGTACTCGCCATCTGCCGCCAGGCCGAACGCGACGAGGCGTCCCAGAGCGACGGCATTGGCACCCAGCGCTATGGCGGTGGCGATATCGCTGCCTCGACGCACTCCGGAGTCGAAGATGATCGGAACCTCGGCTCCGACCGCGGCGCGAATATGAGGCAATATCTCCAGTGTCGTCAGGGTGCGATCGATGGACCGGCCTCCGTAGTTGGAGACATAGAGCGCGACGGCTCCCGCATCGAGCGCCGCCTGCGCGTCGGCGACGCTCTGGACGCCCTTGACGATGCAGGGAAGCGGGCTGCGGGCGATAACGTCGGCGGCTTGCTTCCAATCCCAGCGCGGCTCGGCAAAATCGAGCAACTCGACCAGATTTGCCGGATCGGACAGGCCTGGGCCGAAATTCGACGGCCCCTTCTCGCCGCGCGGGGAGAAGCGGTCCTCCATCATGCGTTCGCGCCATTGACGGATCGGCGAATAGGTGGCGCAGACATGGGTGTAGCCGGCCGCCCTGGCGCGGCCGATCATCTGCAGGACGCCTTCCGGATCGCCGACGAAGGTCATCTGGAAAATCTTGGCCACGCCTGACGCCTGCGCCACCTCTTCCAGGTGAAACGAGGACGCCGCCGGCACCATCTGCTTGATACCGGCGGCCTCGGCCGCCCGCCCGATGGCGCAATGGCCGTCGGGATGGAACACGGCTTCGCCGCCGAAAGGCGCGATCAGCGCCGGGAAGCTCAGGTCGTGCCCGAGCAGGTTCGTTCGCGTATCCGGGTTGGATATCCCGGCGAACAACGGCGTATCGAACCTGATCCGGTCGAAGACGCTGGTGTTCTCCTCGCGCGTGACCTCGTCGCCGGTTCCACAATTCAGATAATTCCAGTCGATCTCCGAAAGCTGCCGCCGCGCCTGCGCATGGATGCCGCGAAGCGTCGTGTACTTCTCATCGGTGCGGTAGCGGTCGTCCAGCCGCTGCTCGGGCTTGCTCATGATGGTGACTTTCGTCTCAGGCCTGCGCCTTGAAGGCGGCGATGATCTCGTCGGTCGAGCGGACGCGGCCGATATAGGGGAAGACGTATTTGAGAGAGGCCTCGTGGGCCTCGGCAGTGCCGGCGGCCATGGCGTCGCGCACGAAGATCACGTCGTAGCCGTGATCATAGGCATTCCGGCCGGTGCCCTCGACGCCGAAATTGGTCGAGATCCCGGCCAGTACGATCGTCTTGATCCCACGCCGCCGAAGCTGCAGGTCGAGGTCGGAGCCGTAGAAGGCATTAAAGCTCTTCTTGTTCACGACCGGCTCGTTGATGCGCCTGTCCATCTCCGGGACGAGCTGATCCCAGTTCTCGATGCGGTGCGGGTAGCGGGGCCGCTTGACGTCGAGGTTGGGGCCCAGATTGTCCGACTCGTCGGGCAGGAAGGTCGTGCGCACGAAGACGGGCAGGGCGCCCGCCGCCCGCGCAGGTTCGATCATCGACGCGATACGGGCGACGACCTCGGTCGCGCTGTGCGGCGCGGCCGCGTGATGCGCGACGGAAGTCTGCATGTCGATGGAAACGAGGGCGGTGGTTTTTGCGTCGAACAGGGTGTCGGTCATGGATCGGCTCTTTCTGAATTGGGATGGCGGAGCACATCGCTGCCGCAGCATCGTCGGGCACAGGCTCGCGATCCCGCGCCGGCAGGCTTCGAAAATCCGGGTGATAGAGGGCTTTGCTGGAGTGGTTCGGCGTCAATCGCGCCGGGCGGGAGGAGCGCGGCAATGGCTGTCGAGGCACGAGATCATGGCTCGAAACTCTGCTCGGTCGCGGGCACGGGCGGAGCTCATGCGCGCGCCTGGCGTCCGAGGATCAGCTTGTTGGCGAGAACGGTCATGACGAGCGTCGTCGTCATCAGGATCAAAGCGAGAGCCGAGGCGAAGGGCCAGTTGTTGTTCGCCGTAAACTCCCAGTAGAGCAGCGGCGCCATCATGTGGAAGCGCGGCCCGCCGATCAGCACCGGCGTCGCGAATGCGTTCATCGCGAGGATGAAGCAGAGCACTGCGGCGATCATCGTCCCCGGCAACGCCATGGGCCAGACGATCCGCCAGAAGGCGCGGGCCGGCGCGGCTCCGAGGCTCTCGGCGGCCTGCTCCAGGTTCTCGTCGATTCCCTCGACGACGCTCTGCAGCGTCAGGATCATGTAGGGCAGGTTGATGGAGATGATGCCGATGATGACGCCCGTGGTCGTCTGCATCAGCGTCATCGTGCCCAGGCCCAAGCTGGTGGCGGCAAGGTTGATGACGCCGCCATGCGAGAACAGAACCATCCAGCCGATGGAACGGACGGTGCTGCTGACGAAGAGCGGCAGCACCATCAGCAGCATCACCGCGTTCTTCCACCGGCTCTGCCAGCGGGCCAGCCGATACGCGATCGGAAAGCCGAAGAGCAGACAGAACGCCGTCGAGCTCAACGCCACGACCACGGTGGTGATCATGACGTCGGTATAGTAGGCGTCGCCGAAGAAGCGCGTGTAGTTCTCCGCGGTCGCAGCCTCGACCATGAGCTTTGTCGGATCGAAGCGGTTGAAGCTCATGCGGAGCAGCAACAGCAGCGGCGCCACCAGCATCACTGCCACGACGGCCGTGGCCGGTGTCAGCAATGCGCTGGCGGCCGCGAGATGTCCCTTCTCGCGCCGGTCGGAAGGCAAGGGCGTGGCTGCGGCCAGGGTCATCCCTTGTACTCGATGTTCTTCTTCCACCAGTCGCTCATTGCCGGAAGCTCGCGGGCGAGCTTGTCGAGATCCGGGGAGACCAGTTTCGGCGCATCCGGCGGCAGTTCCAGCCGCTTGGCCAGATTGGGAGGCAGGTTGGCGTTCGCGATCGAGGGCATGTAGCCCATGTTCTCGGCAAAGCCCTGCTGCGCCTTGGGCTGCAGCGCGGCCTCGATATAGGCGTAGGCCGCGTCCTTGTTCTGGGCATTCTTGGGGATGACCAAGCCGGAGACGTAGAGCATCGCGCCGCTCTTCGGCCAGGCCGACTCGATCCGGACACCGGCGTTCTGCCACATGATCGAGCGGGCCTGCCAGATGACCGCAATGGCGATCTCCTTGGACTTGAAGGCCTGGGTAAATGCTTCCGGCTGGGCATAGAGGCGCAGCCCGTTGGCGTTGACGTCCTTGAGATAGCTCTTTCCGGCCTCGTAATCATCGAGCGAGCCGCCGCGATACAGGGCGCCGGCCATCAGGAACGCATAATAGTTGGCGATGATGGCGCCGACCTTGCCCTTGTATTTCGGGTTCAGAAGCGCATCGAGATCCGTCGGCGGCTCGTCAACCTGCTCGGGATCGTAAATGATGACCTGTGCGCTGACGATGTGGGGAACGATGTAGGGGTCTCGTGCCTCGGGGCGGATCGCATTCCAGCTTGGCAGCTTGGCCGGATCGATCGGCAACAGGGCATCGGCGTTGCGCAAGGCCTGCGCCTTCACGTTGTCGAAGCACTGAACATCCACCGCACCGCGCGGCAGGATGCGCTGGGCGATCGTCTTGGCCATGCGGGTATCGGAATCGCCGACATCCTGGACGACCCTGACGGCTTTGTCCGCCATAATCGGATCGACATTCTCCCGCAGCAGCCTGCCATAGTCGCCACCCCAGGTCCCGACCGTGACTGAGCCGCCCGATTGCGCGAAACTCTGGCCCGCGAACGGTACGGCGACCGCTCCTGCCGATGCGCCTGCGATGAAGTTTCGCCGGGAGATGCGATCGAACGTCGTATCCTTGATCATAGCAGTCCCCTGTAGTTGCTCGTGACGGTTGCTTTTTGAAGTTTACGAGGCTTCGAAGACGCGCTCCGCGCTGCCGTCCCAATCGATCGAGACTTCCGATCCCGGTGGCAGGCACAGGCGGTTGCCGGGCTCCGAAGCCTGGCGAACGACGATGCGCTTGTCGGGTGCGATCTGCACCGCATGCTCCACGACCGCGCCGAGATAGACGCCGACCACGACCGTCCCCGTGAGCTTGCCCGCCTCCCGGCCCGCGCGCAGGGCCAGCCGTTCGGGACGCAGCGCCATCGTCGCCGGGCCGGAGCGACGGTCGGACGAGAGGAGGAGCGGCTGTTCCCCTCCGAAGGCGAAGTTGCGCTGTCCGTCGACATGGCCTTCGATCAGGTTGCTGCGGCCGATGAAGCTCGCGACGAATGCCGTTTCCGGTCGCTCGTAGAGATCCTCCTGGTCGCCAGTCTGCTGGATGCGACCGTCCTTCATCACGACGAGCCGATCGCCCATGGCCATGGCCTCGTCCTGATCATGGGTGACCATGATCGTGGTGAACCCATGCTCGCGCTGCAGGATGCGGATATCGCGAGCGACCTCCGACCTGAGGGAGGCGTCGAGGTTCGACAACGGCTCGTCGAGCAGGACGATGTCGGGGCGAATGGCGAGCGCCCGCGCCAGGGCCACGCGCTGCTGCTGCCCGCCGGACAATTGCCGCGGCAGGCGGCCGCCGAGCCCGTCCAGCTTGACCAGAGCGAGCATCTCGTCGACGCGCCTGGACGCTTCCGCCCGCCCGATGCCGCGCATCTCGAGGCCGAAACCGATATTGGCCGCTGCCGTGAGATGCGGGAACAGCGCGTAGTTCTGGAAGACGATGCCCATATTCCGCTTATGCGGCGGCAGATCGACGATGCTTCTGCCGGACACCTTGATGTCGCCGCGGCTCGCCGCGACGAAACCGGCGATCATCCGCAGCGTCGTGGTCTTGCCGCACCCGGACGGGCCCAGAAGCGCAACCATCTCGCCCGCCCGCACATTGAGCGAGAACTGATCGACGGCTGCCATCGTGCCGTAGAATTTCGAGACGTTTTCGATGTCGAGCGTGCTCATCGCGCAACCCGCCCGAGATTGGCGAAATTGCCGAGTGCGAACAGGATGGCGCCGATGCCGACGATCTGCAGGACGGAGATCGCCGCGATCAGCGGATCCAGCCGATATTCCAGATATTGCAGGATCGCGATCGGCAAGGTCGACATGCCGGGGCTGACGAGAAACAAGCTGATCTCCAGATTTTCGAAACTGATGATGAAGGCGAAGAAGCCGGAGGCGACGATGCCGTTGCGCATGGCGGGAAGCGTGACGCGCCAGATCACGCGGGGCGGCGAGGCTCCCAGGCTGGCGGCCGCCTCCTCGGTCACGCGATCATGGTTCGTCAGGCTGGCAAGGCAGATCCGGATGACCCATGGGATCGTGATCAGAACATGGGCCAGGACGAGCAGGGCCATGCTGCCGGCAAGAGGCAATTCCGTGCGCAACTCCACGGTGATCGCGAACACGTAGATCGCGAGGCCGATCGCGATTCCGGGAATGGTCAACGGCGCCAGAAGCAGCGTCCCGATCCCTTGCGTGCCTCTATTCCGGTAGCGCGACAGGGCTATGCCGGCTGGGACCCCGAACAGCAGGCTCAGCCCGCCCGCCAGCAATGCAAGCTTCAGGCTGGTCAGAAGCGGAGAAATGAATTGAGGAATGCTCGATCCATACCACGCCAATGAATATCCCTGAGGAGGGAAGACGATGACCTTGTCGTCGAAAAAGCTGACGTAAACCGTCAAGATCAGGGGAGCGAAAACTGTAATTATACCGGAAACAACCAGAGCGGTTGCTCCCGGTCGCGCCAACCATTCCAATTTTTCTGCCAATCCGAGCGACGATGCGCTGGGCCCCGTGTCCGACATCTTTATCCCCTGTTGGGCTATAGCGTGGACGGGATAAAATATCGCGTCAAATTATTTGTTTGACCGAGTTGATAACGAATGGGAATGATTCTGCTCGGAGATCGGGTCTCCAAAGGGGCAACTGCTCGATGTCGATGAACCCCCGCCAGCTCCAGGCCTTCTCCGCGGTCATGCGCGCCGGCGGCATCTCTCGTGCGAGCCGGGTGCTGCACCTGTCACAGCCGGCTGTGAGCAAGCTCATAGCGGGGCTGGAGGGCGATGTCGGCTTTCCCCTGTTCAGGCGTGACAAGAAGCGGCTTTCGCCGACGGCCGAGGCTCATATCTTCCTGGCGGAGGTGGATGCGATCCTCAACGGCATGGAGCGGCTGCGTCGCGTATCCGCGGACCTCAAGAACACCCGCCGCGGTCATCTCACCATCGGGACTATCGCCACATTCGGGCTTACGCTGCTGCCGGAGATCATTGCGAGCTTTCAGAAGACCAGCCCTGAGACCAGCGTGCATCTGCATGTGCAGACCTCGCCGAAGCTTCTCGATCTCGCTCACACCCAGCAACTGGATATCGCGATCAGCATGCTGGCCTCCGACAGCCCTGCCGTTCAGACCGAGACGCTCATGCAGTGCCGGGCCGTCTGCGTCCTGCCATCAGGACACCGGCTCGCCGGCAAGGATGTGATCGTCCCCCGGGATCTCGAAGGCGAGGCCTTCATCTCGCTTGGAGAGACCGATCGGGTGAGACAGCTGGTGGATCGCGCTTTCGAGCAGGAAAACATCGTGCGGAAGATGGTGACGAGTACCCAGTTCGGGATGGCGGCCTGTGAATTCGTGCGATGCAGCAATGCGGTGACGGTCGTGGCGCCGATGACGGCTCGGGCCTCCGTCAATCGTGATCTGGTGATCAAACCCTTCAGGCCCGAGGTGGTACTCGACATCAAACTGCTGCGTCCGCGGATGAAGCCTCCTTCCTCCGTTCGCGAGAGTTTCTTGCGCCATCTCCGAGACTGCCTGGAACGATGGAATCTTTCGCACCCTTGAATGGGTGTTGAAGGAGATTCAGAAGAACCTCGGGCGCAGATGGGCAGGTTCACGCCGCTCAGCCGACAGAGATCGAGGAACGACCATGAGCGGACGTAGCCAGCTCTGGAGGGCGCCGCTGCAGGGTGGCGGCCGCTGGCGGTACGAAGAGAATGTTCAGATCCCTCACGACGCCTGGGCCGGCATAAAGCCGGATGGTCAAAGCCGCAGGGGGACACCGTCAGCGGCGCCATGGGTATCCAACTCAAGATACAGCGTCTCATGGGCGTTTCGAACAACTTCCAGTCTGTCGCGCTGGATTCGGCAAAACTTAGTAGATTCATATGCTTGTTGATGCCTTAGACACGCCGTCTACGGATGGAGGGAGCGTGAAACATCGGCATCTTGAGGTGTTCAGGGCTGTCATGCGCGCCGGGAGCATCACCGGCGCCGCGCATTTGCTCGGACTGACCCAGCCAGGAGCCAGCAAGCTCATCGCACAGGGAGAGGAGTTGTGCGGCTTCCCCCTGTTCAGCCGCGTCCAGAACCGCCTGGTTCCGACCGAACGGGCCGTTCGCCTGTTCGAGGAAGCGGAACGGCTGTTCGTCGGCATGGAAGAAATCAATCGCCTGGTGGGGCGTCTGCGCAGCGACGGCCCGCCGCGTACCGTCGTCGCCGCCATCCCGATGATCGCCCAGGAGATTCTGCCGTTCGCCGCAGCCGACTGGCTCGCGGGTGTCGATGCCCAGCTCTTCGTCACGACGCGCGATGCCGGCGGCGTTCTCGCCATGGTGACCTCCCGCAATGCCGATGTCGGCTTCGCCATGAGCTTCCGCCGGACGCCGGGCGTGCGAAGCCAGCTCATCGCGCGAAGCCGGGTTATGTGCGCCATATCCACCGAGCATCCGCTCGCAGCGAAGGCGATCATCAACCCAGCGGATCTGCAGGGAGAACGCTTCATTTCGATCTCGCGGCATGAAGGGCAGCAGCAGAAGATCGATCAGGTGCTGGCGGCGGCATCCGTGAAGCCGAAGGAAGTGGCCGAGATGCCGCTGATCATCGGCGCGGCAGCCATGGCGCGGGCCGGCATCGGCATCACATTTGCCGACTGCTTTTCCGCGCGGCCATGGCTCGGGCAAGGCCTCGTGCTGCGCCCGTTCGAGCCGGAAATCCGGTTCGAGTACCATGCGATCTGGATCGATGGGGCACCGCAGGGGCGCAACGTCCAGACGCTTATTGCCGCGATGCGGGCGACCATGCGCGCTCAGTTGCAGAGCTTCGGCAGCGGCGCCTAGCTGCGCAGCGCTCAAGGCCGCACCCCGCGATCTTTGGGCGGTGCAGCGATCCTCGACCATAACCAGAGGCCATGATCCATAACCAACGTCGCGATGGACAAGTACGTCACGCTTGACCGAATATCATGGCTCTCGAAATCGAAATTCGGCGATTTCATCGAGATCTTGAGGTCAAATTCTCGAACAAGTTCAAGGTTTATCCGAGGCATGAAACGGAAATACCTTGATGTGCGCGAGTTGACGACTTCGCGATCGCCTTGGCATGCCTTGCGGCCTGGGTGAACGAAGCAACGCTGCCGGGCGCGTCACTGCGGTGACGCGATGCACCGTACACTATTCTATCGACCGCCAAAGGCGGCGCAAAAATCGGGGATTGATGGAATGTTCGGGTTCATCACGAAACTTGCCGTCGCGACCACCATGGCCATCTCGACGCTGGCCCTTCCAGCCGCCGCTCAGGATGGCGGCAAGGACATGGCTCGCATCCTCTCGCAGAAGGTCGTGCGCGTCGGCGCGGTCGAGGCGTTTCCGTCCTATCGGCAGGACCTGGCGAGCAGCAAATGGGAAGGCATCTTTCCCGAGACGGTCGAGGCTCTGTTTGGAGCCATCGGCGTCAAGGTCGAGTATGTGCCGACCGAATGGGGCACCGCTGCTGCCGGGCTGCAGTCCGGCCGGTTCGATCTGATCGGCGGCTATTCGGCCACGCCGGAGCGTGCGCTCGCCGTCGGCTTTACCATCCCGGTCGCGCGCGTCGGCGTCGGACTCGCGGCGGCGACGGCCGAGAAACAGGCCGCAGCCGCGAATTGGGCCGACCTGAACAAGCCGGAGGTGCGGATCTCGCTGGCCGACGGTTCGGCGACGATGCGCATGGTCCAGCGCCTGATCCCCAAGGCGACCTATGTCGCCGTGAAGACGGAAGATGCCGCGATCCTCGAACTCGAAAGCGGTCGGGTCGACTATTTCGCCAGCACGGAGTCGAGCCTCTCCCGCTACGGCCAGGCCCGCAAGAATGTGCATGTCGGCTATCCCAAGCCCGAAATCGGCCAGAACTCGACATTCGCCCTGCGCAAGGGCGAGCATGATTTCCAGGAATGGCTCAACGTCTCGCTCGGCGCGCTGATCGCTGACGGCACGATCCCCGGCATCCGCGCCAAGTTCCTCAACCCCTCGAAATGAGGTTGCTCCCGGCCGTCCGGGACAGTGAAGAGGAGATCGGTCTTTGACGCTGCTGGCGATCCGCGACGTTCACAAGTCCTATGGCGCGCTCGAGGTTCTCAAGGGCATTGACCTGACCGTGGAGGCCGGCGAGATCGTCGGCTTCATCGGGGCCAGCGGCTCGGGCAAGTCGACGCTTCTGCGCTGCATCAACCACATGGAGGCGCCGACGCGGGGCGAGGTCCTGCTCGAGGGCGAGACCGTCGGCGTGAAGAAGGTCGGCGACAGGCATGTGCCGCGCTCCTCGGCCGAGCTCAGTCAGCAGCGCCGCAAGATGGCGATGGTGTTTCAGCACTTCAATCTCTGGCCGCACAAGACGGCGCTGGAGAACGTGATGGAGGGACCTGTCGTCGTCCAGAAGATCGAGCGCGAGAAGGCCAAGGCAAAGGCGCTTGCCGCACTCGCCCGCGTCGGCCTCGCGGACAAGGCGGATTCCTATCCGAGCCGCCTGTCGGGCGGTCAGCAACAGCGCGTCGGCATCGCCCGCGCGCTGGCGTTGGAGCCGCAGATCATCCTGTTCGACGAGCCGACATCGGCGCTCGATCCGGAACTCGTCAACGAGGTCCTCGCCGTGATCCAGGGGCTCGCCAACGACGGCATGACGTTGATCATCGTGACGCACGAGATGCGCTTCGCCCGCGATGTCTGCGACCGTGTCGTTTTTCTCGACAAGGGCAGGATCGCGGATATCGGGCCCCCCTCGCACATCTTCGGTGCGACGGCGAATGCCCGAACGCAAGAATTCGTCCGCAACTACTACGGCTGAACGCGACGCCGGCGGCTTTGCCGCGGCCGCAAGACGGGCGGGACAGATGGAATACGACTGGAACTTCGCGATCGTCTGGGACTACCGAGCCGTCCTGCTGAGGGGGTTGCTCTACACCGTCATGCTCGCTGCGATCACGATCGTCACCAGCATGATTCTGGGCCTCGTCCTGGCGCTGCTGCGCGGCAGCAAGGTCCCGTTCGTCTATCCGGTGATCTCGACCATGATCTCGGTCGTCCGGGCGGTGCCCGTGCTCGTTCTGCTGGTCTGGATGTACTACTGCCTGCCGATCATCACCGGGTTGAAGCTCGAGGGCTTCACTACCGTGGTCATTGCGCTGTCCATCTACAGTTCGGCCTTCTTCGCCGAGATTTTCCGCGGCGGCATCCAGTCGATCGACCGTGGCCATATCGAAGCCGCGCAGTCGGTCGGCATGACCCGCGGACAGGTCTTTCAGCGGATCGTCGCGCCGCTCGCTTTCCAACGGATTTTCCCGCCGCTGGTGAACCAGTGCATCCTGGTGCTCAAGAACACGACGCTGGCCGGTTACGTCGCCGTCCCCGAGCTCCTTTATTTGGGCCAGCAGATCAGTGTGCGGACCTTCAGGCCGCTCGAGCTGCTGACCGTCGTCGCCGTGCTGTTCGTCGTAACGATCGTACCGCTCACCCTGGCCGCCGAATACTTCGAGAAGAAGTACCGCGAGAAATACTTCAGGTAGGATCCATGCAACTTCGTGACGAAACGGTCGTCGTCGGCGCAGGCGTCGTCGGCATGGCCATCGCTGTGCGGCTGGCACGCGCCGGAACCCAGGTGGTTGTGCTCGATCCGCTGCCGCCCGGAGGGCGGGCCTCCTTCGGCAATGCCGGAATCATCAGCCCCGCCACCGTGATGCCGATGTCCGGACCCGGCGTCCTGCGCAAGGTGCCGGGCTGGATGAGCGATCCGCTCGGGCCGCTCTTCGTGTCCCCCCGGCATTTCCCGCGCGCGCTGCCGTGGCTGCTGCGCTACATCATGGCCGGACGGCCGGCGCGGGTGCGCGGCATTGCGGCCGCGATGCACTATCTGCACCGCGACTGCGTGGCGGATTGGGAGCATCTGCTCGGTTCCGAATTCATGGCCCGCAACATGCGCTTCCATGGCGGGCTGCAGCTCTGGTCGGGCCCGGGCAACGCCAAGGCGGCGGCGCTCGGCGCCGAGATCCGCAAGCGCTATGGCATCGAAGCGGAGGCGCTGTCCGGAGACAGGCTGCGCGAACTCGTGCCCGACGTCACGCCGGCGATGAAGACAGGCCTGCTGGTGCGTGGCGGCGGCTATACGCTCGACCCGGCCGAAATCTCCACGCGTCTTGTCGAAGAATTCACGCGCCTGGGTGGTCGGATCGTCCAACGCTCGGTCGAGCGTATCCATCGGGAGGCCCCGGGCCGCATCTTACTCGCCACCAATCTTCATCCCATCGAATGCCGGCGCGTCGTCGTTGCAGCCGGCATCTGGTCGGGCAGGCTCCTGGCCCCGCTCGGGATTCGCATCCCGCTCGAGGCGGAGCGTGGCTATCACGCGACCTTGCCGAACCACAATGTGCGGCTCGAGCATTCGATCGGCTTCAAGGATCGCGGCTTCTCCGTCACGCCGATGCGCCAGGGGTTGCGCGTCGCCGGCACGGTCGAGTTCTCGGGGCTCGACACCCCGCCGGACATGCGGCGCGCGCAAAAGCTCGTGAAGCACGCCGCCGAGCTCTTTCCGGGCATCAAGCACGACGAGCCGCTGCTCTGGTCGGGCTTCCGCCCGTCGCTGCCGGACAGCCTGCCCGTGATCGGCCCGGCCACCGCCGATGGCGATGTCGTGATGGCTTTCGGGCACAGCCATTACGGCATGAGCGGCGCCCCCGGCACGGCGCGCGTCGTCGACGACATCCTCCATGGCAGGCACCGCGAGGAGCATGCCATGTTCAGCCATCACCGTTTCTGACAGGAGCACTCCCATGGAAATCCAGCGCAAGCTGATCGAGAAGCGCTACAGCAAGATCTCGATCTACAATGGCGTCGCCTATTTCGCCGCCACCCCGGACCGTCCCTTCGATACCTCCGAAAGCGTCGTCACGCAGGCGCGCCAGATCTTCGCGCGCGTCGAGGAGCGGCTCGCGGAAGTCGGCTCGACCAAGGCCGACCTCCTGTTCGTCACCATCATTTTGTCGGACAAGCGCTATCTGGCTGAATTCAACGAGCTCTGGGACGCATGGGTGAGCGACATCACCCCGCCCTCGCGCGCCTGCTTCTTCGCCGAACTGACCAATCCGGACATGAAGGTCGAGTTCATCATGCAGGCGCGAGCACGACAGTAACCAATCGCGGCGCCGGGAGCAGACTCCGGCTCCTTGTCCGAAAGCGGACATCGAGTGGCGTCATGACGCAAAGAACCCATCCGGCCAGGCATCCAGGTGCAGCGACGACGGGACGGAACATTGGCGTTGCGGCCTCCCGGGGTCGCTGCGGCAAGGGCCGGATGTTTGACTTACGTCATCCACACCGGAGAAACATCCGTATCGAGTGGAGCGATAGGCCGGCGAATGCGGCGGTAGGGTATTGCGCCGGCATCGGGGGGATAGGGGCCACCGCAATTCAC
Source organism: Allobosea sp. AK1 (assembly GCF_006714945.1). NCBI lineage: Bacteria > Pseudomonadati > Pseudomonadota > Alphaproteobacteria > Hyphomicrobiales > Alloboseaceae > Allobosea > Allobosea sp. AK1. The sequence goes on along the minus strand of NZ_VFMG01000001.1, from coordinate 1,452,729 downwards.
GAAAATCACATCGGCGGCAATCGGCGCGAAGGCTGTGTGAAAATGGCTTGCGGATTTCACCACGACGATCTTTTTCTTCGAGAGTTCTATCCCGAGCAATTCGAAGACAGCGGGGTGGAACGTCTGGGCGCGTTTGCTTGCCAGCACCACATCAAGCTTGCCGAGCCGGACCGAGGCTGCCGCCCCCAGGGAGACACGGCTCTCTTGAAACGGAATGACAAGATCGCGTGTGGTCGCGACGACCTCGATTTCAGCATCGACGGGCATGCCCGAACTCGGCGCCGCCTTGCCACCGAAGCGCAGATGTAGGCGCGCACCGGGCCCCGCCGCCAGGCAGAACGAGACAGCGACCGGATCCCACAGAGCCCCGACCGCGGCATCGATGTTCGCGCGCTCGCGCAGCGCGTGAACAAGGAACGTGCTGTCGCCAGCCACGCCGCCACCGGGATTGTCCCAGCGGTCGGCAAGCACGACAGGTTGACCGGCCACAGCGAGGGCCATGTCGATCGCCTCGGCCGGATCGGGCATATACGGCATGCGGTTGGCGCCGAAAGCAACGATACGGGCGCCAAATTCGGCCGCCACGGATCGACCCATTTCCGGCGCATCGTCACTGATGACGACGACCTTGGTGCCGACGTCGTGGACATCCGCCGCCGGAAACCCGTGCACGACGGAGATGCTCAGCACGCCGTCCCTGCCTTCACGGGCGATCATGTCGTCGACAAGGGACCTGCCAGGTTCGCGGCTGGTCAGAAAGTTGGCGATGGCGCGGCAGTCGAGGACACTCACAACCGGCGTGATTTCCTTGCGGGCGGCGCGCAAGGAAAGATCCACCATATCTTCCGCGCGCTCGTAGAAATCGCTGTGCGGCACCTCCTTGAAGGTGACCAGGATCGTGACCGCGTCGATCATCGCCTGTGTGAGATGGCAATGGGGATCGAGTTCGACCCCGATGACCGCATCCCCTCCTGCGATGGCGCGGGCCTGAGTAAGCAGATCGCCCTCGCAATCGTCGTAACCCTCGGCGATCATCGCGCCATGCAGGCCGAGAAGCACCACGTCGACGGGCATCGCGGCGCGAAGCTGGTCCAGGATTTCGTCCCGCAACCCCTCATAGGCCTCCCGTGAAACCAGGCCCGCAGGCTCGGCCCAGGCGGCCGTCCCCTCGATCAAGGTGAACCCCTGCTCACTGGCGCGTTTGCGGGCCGCGACAAGGGGGGCGGAACAGAGAGTGGGCGTCTCGGGGTGCTCGCCCGGCGGGGCGTAGAACGCATCTTCGAAGGCGCTGCGGTCGATGCGAATTGGCGAGAACGTGTTCGTTTCAGTCGCCAGCGAAGCGACAAAGACCCTCATGACTTGCTCTTTCTGCGGCCTGCCGGCGCCGCCAGCGGAATGCGCAGATCGGCGAGGCTGTTCTTCGCCTCGCGCAGGCGCTCGAAAAGCGCCGGCCCGCCACGGAGAGCCATTGCTGTCGCGATGATGTCGATCAGCACGGCATGGGCCACGCGCGACGTCATCGGCGTGTAGATTTCGGTGTTCTCGTGCGCGTCGATCTCGAGGACGATGTCTGCCGCAGCCGACAGCGCGGTATCCGGCCGGGTGATGGCGATGACCGTGGCACCGCATTCGCGCGCCTTCAGCGCCATAGCCTCGATGTCGCGCACCATGCCGGTATGGGAAAAGCAGAGCGCCACGTTGCCCTTGCGCAGCGTGGCGGCGGCAAGGCGTTGCAAGTGCGTGTCGTCATACGCCACGACCGGGATGCCGAAGCGCATCAGCTTGTGCTGGGCTTCCATGGCCAGGATGCGTGCCGCACCGGCACCGTAGCAATCGATGCGGGTCGCGTCGGCGAGGATGTCGACGACCCGCGCAAGTACCGCCTGGTCGATGGAACGTCGCAGCGTCGTCAACGCGTAGATCGAGGAATCGACAAGCTTGTCGACGATCTGGTCGAGCGGGTCGCTGGAGGTGACTTCGCTGTGAACATAAGGCGTCCCGGCGACGATGCTCTGTCCGGTGCGCAGCTTGAGTTCAGGATAGCTGGCCAACCCCATCGTACGCACGAACCGAAGCACGGTCGGCTGGCTGACGCCCACCTCTTCGGCCAATGTCGCGATCGACATATGGATGACCTTGTCCGGCGCATCGAGCACAAACTCTGCCACCCGGCGCTCGGATGGCGAAAGCTCGGCCCTGCGGGCGGTCAATATGTCGAGGAAGCGGTCGTCGCCTCCCGCGTGACCATTTCCCGGCGCTTCACCTGTCATCATGCCCTTCCCCTATTCGAACGCGAAAGCCTTCCACCTCGATGCAGGCTCCCAGCGGGAGGGTCTCGACACCAATGGTGGTGCGGCTATGCCGGCCGAACGCGCCCATGACTTCCACTATCATATCGGATGCACCACTCATCGCAGTCCCGGGCGCGACGAAGTCCGGATCGGCGTTGACGAAGCCGCCGGACGAACGCATGTCGCGATCCGGTCGGGCAACCCCAGCACCAACCTTCCATGGGCGAGGGGCAGCAGCCGGCAGAGGCGCGCAGCAGCGTACCCGTCTGCTTCCGTAACTTTACTCCCTAAAATGCCTTTATGGTCTTCGGGTAGCTTCCCGTCCGGGACCACGCAGAGCTGCCTGGAGTCGTACAGCAAGGTTACGATGACACTGTCAGATACATAATTCCTTTTTAATTCAAAAGCATAATGTGCCTTCATGCAGCCCGATCAAACGAATTTCGATGCGAGAGACGCTGGTCAAAACGCCCGTCTCCACGCCGTGGTCGTCATGGTAGAGGCCCGTCATCTGACGGCCTCAGCCCTTCCTACACCGGTTGCGGATGCGTTGACGAGACCATTTCCGTAATTTATCTACATCGCGCTCGGCGAGCGCCGATGCCTTTGCAGGACGCCGCGATGCTCGTACCTTGCCCGTCTGCTGTTTCGATCGATCCGGTATCCGGCCGCCCGCGCCTCGCCATGGCTCGCCTGCCGACGCCTTTCGAGCCGGCACCCCGGCTGGCCAAGCATCTCGGCGTCGCCTCCGTCCACATCAAGCGTGAGGACATGGCCGGCTATGCGCTCGGCGGCAACAAGCTTCGTCAGCTCGACTTCATCCTGGCTGAGGCGATCGCAGCCGGAGCCGACATGCTGATTGCGACGGCCGGCAGCCAGTCCAATTTCTGCCGGTCGCTGGCCGGCGCAGCCGCCAAGCTGGGCCTCGGTTGCCATCTGCATGTGCGCGCCAGGATGGGCACGGAGCTTGTTGGCAATCTGCTCCTGGACGACATCTTCGGGGCGGAGGTCACCTTTACCCAGGAGACCGACCCATGGCACCCCGCCATCAAGGATGAAATCGAGGCGATCGCCGATCGTTACCGCAAGCAGGACCGGTCGCCCTTCGTCGTGCAGCTTACGGGCGTGAGTGCCAATGTCGGTGTCGCAGGCTGGATGTCGGGTGCCGCTGAGCTCCGCGAGGATTTCAAGGCGATCGGGCGGATCCCCGACAGCGTCGTCGCGGTTTGCGGTTCCGGGCTGACGGCTGCCGGGCTGGCGCTCGGCTTCAAGCATCTCGGCGTTCCAACCAGGGTCATGGGCGTCAGCGCCCAGCAACCGGAGGCGCGACTGCGCAAATGGATCGTCGAGACCGCCAACATTGCCGCCGCGTGGATGGGCATCGAGACGCGTCTCTCGGGGCAGGATTTCGACATCGTCGACGGAGAGATCGACCCGGGCTACGGCATTCCCTCCGACGCGAGTGTCGCCGCAGTCAGGACCGCTGGCCGGCTCGAAGGGCTGGTGCTCGATCCCGTCTATACGGGCAAAGGCATGGCCGCCCTGATCGGTGCAGCGGAGAAGGGCCTGCTCGGCAAGGCGTCCTCCATCGTCTTCCTGCACTCCGGCGGCACGCCGGGGCTGTTCACGCACGCATCCGCCTTTGAACGCGCGGCCCACCAATGAAACGCGGTGTCTCAGGAGCAGGCGGCCCCGCCCGGCTGGAGGTCGAACTCGATCGGCCGGGGCGTCACGTCGGCGCCCTCTTCGTTCCGCATTCGCACGACCGCTCCGCCTATGGTCGTATCACGCTTCCGGTGATCGTGGTCAAAGGCGGCGACGGGCCGACATTGCTGTGCACCGCCGGGCTGCATGGCGACGAATACGAAGGGCAGTTTGCGCTGTCGCGTCTGGCCCGGACACTCGACCCGGATCGGCTGCGCGGGCGTGTCATCTTGCTGCCGGTGGCCAATCCCGCCGCATCAGCGGCGGCCAAGCGCACCTCCCCCATCGACCGCGTCAATCTGGCTCGCTGTTTTCCGGGCCGGCCGGACGGCCTGCCTACGGAACAGATCGCGGATGGCATCTTCCGGCTGCTGCTGCACTTGGCAGATTGCGTGGTCGACCTGCATAGCGGCGGCGGGACGCTCGACTATCTGCCATGCGCTTTTGGGCGCCTGCCCGCAGACAGTGCCCTGGCAAGGCGTGCGCTGGATCTCATGCTGGCCTTCGGCGCGCCCCATGCGATGGTGATGCGCCACCCCGAAGCCAGCGCGACGCTGGTCTCCGCGGCGTTGGGGCAAGGCATCCCCGCCATGGCGACGGAGCTGGGCGGCGGCGGATGCGTAACCCCCCGGACCGTCGAGATCGCGCGAGCCGGCATCGAGAACGTTCTCGCTCATCTCGGCATGATCGATGCTGTCGCAACACCGTGCGCGAAGGCACGCCTGCTGGCCATCGAGCCGCGAGGGTTCCTGCGTGCGCCGGGACGCGGGGCCTTCGAGCCTGTCCATGCTTTGGGCGAGACGGTGCGGGGAGGCGAAACGGCCGGGTGGCTGTGGGACTTCGAGCGCGCCGACCGCGCGCCCGAGCCGTTGCTGATACCGGACGATGGAGTGGTCGTATGCCGCCGCGTGCCGCCTATGTGCTCCGTCGCCGACGTGCTTCTTCATCTTGGCCGGGATACGACCCCCGCCGACCTGCTCGGCGTTGCCTAGGTGGGAGGGAAGGGGAGGCCTTGGCCTCCCCTTCCGCTTCATTTCAGAAGTGCCTGCACGCGAACGGTCAGATCATCCATCGCCCGCTGCGGCGTCTTCATGCCCAGCACCGCAGCTTCGGCTTCTTCCTTGAAGAAGTCGGCGGCGCGGGCCGCTTCGTTGAAGGCAGGCAGCGGCACGCGCGAGACGGCGAGGACCCGCCGCTCGTCCTGCGCATAGGGCAGCGCTTCGATGATGCGCGGGTCATCATAGGTCGAGTTGCGGACCGGCCCGTTTCCGTTGAGGGCTGCCCCCAGCGCCGCCTGTGGAGAAGACATCCACTTAACGAACTTCCAGGCCAGGTCCTTGTTTTGGGAATTCTTCGGGATCGCCATGCTCCAGAATTCGACCTTGGCAGGCGCGACATCGTACTTTCCCAGCAATGCCTTCGCGACCGGGAAGAACGTCGTCTTGATCTTGCCGGCTGCCTGCGACTTCTTGGGGTCGTTGTAGAGCCCGTTGCGGCTCATCGAACTCATGGCCATCGCGGCACGGCCGGTCTGCATCCAGGTGTTCGCGTCCTCCGCTTTCATGCCAGTGAGATTGCGCGGCACGGCGCCCGCCTCGAAGAGCTGCCGAATGGCGGTCAGCGCCTTTACCATCGGCTCGGAATTGGCGACGACCTTCATGTCGGGGGTGATGAAGTCGGCGTCCCAGGCGCGGGCAAAGGCGATCACCTCGGGATAGGCGACACCGGGCAGGATGAAGCCCACGGCAGGCGTGCTGTCGGGCCGCTTCCTGGTGCACTTCTTGGCTATGTCGATGAATTCCTCGATCGACTTGGGTGGGCCGGAAACCCCGCATTCGGCGAAGATTTCCTCGTTGTAGTGCAGCCCGGTCGAAGCATGGCGGAACGGCACGGCAAAAAGCTGCCCGTCGAAAGTCACCGCCTTCACAAGGCCGGGAAAGATGTCGTCGAATTTCTCGATCGGGTCGCTCTTCATGTAGGCGTCGAGCGGTTCGAACAAGGTCGTGACGCGCGGCGTCGCATAGGTGTTGAGCAGGAAGGCGACATCGATCGTCGACTGATCGAGCGAAGCTTCGCGAAACACGCGATCGTGCAGCGGCCCGGTCTCGAACGTTGCCCAGTTGATGCCGGCACCGTTAGCCGCCGTGAAACCCGCCGTGACATCGCCGCCTGCGGTGCCATTGGACACATTCTGCAGGACGCGATGGGCAAACACATTCAGTTGCTTGCCCTGCGCGAACGCCTGACCCGCCGCATAAGGCACGGCATAGGCGGCCGCCGCCCCGGCGAAGAAATGCCGTCTCGTCAAACGCATTTGTCCCCTCCCTTGTTTGTTCGAATTTCGCTGCGTCTAGAGCCGCTGCGTCAAGACGCAGGGCGCGAAACCCTCTTTTCCCCAATTTATCTCATGTAGAATAATTACAGAATCTAGCGAAACACAATTGCATAGTCGCGATGGCAGGTCGAATTTTTTATATTTACTACATAAGCCGCTTCTGCCTCCGCCGGGGTAGGGCGCTGCACCATCCAAGGGCGGTACGCGGTAGCGAGCTTCTCGAAAGTGATGAGCAGATGGCGCCAGCATTCGGCCGTGGAGCCATGAATGTCGACAGGAAGCTCACACGGGCGCCCACGGCGGCAGCTCGGGCTTATATGAGAGCAGCTCCGTTATATCATCGCGCTCCGCCGAATGGCGGATCATGCGCGCCAATGCGGCCGCGCCGCGCCACAAGCAGACGTTGCGCGCCCGCCAGATAATGGGCCTTGTCGAGCCCTCACCTCAAGCTGGAAACAGAGCCTCTTTCGGCAATACGGAAACGCTCGAGCCGAACATTTTCCATCTCGGATCCATTCTCAATGGCATCAATGAGTTCGTTCGCAGCCAGGCGCCCCAGCTCCTCGAACGGGAACTGCACGGCTGAAATGGCCGGCACGTGCATCAGCGCGAGCGGGCTGTCGAGAAGCGAGATGACGGAAAGCTCGTCCGGCACCTCCAGCCCGATCGATCGCGCTCCCGCTATCATCCCTGAGGCAATCGTCGTGTTCGCGGCGCAGACTGCGGATGGCGGGGCCGCGCTGGCCACGTAGATCCGCTTGAAGACCTCTGCCGCCTCGGCCCAGCCATAGTTGCACTCGCCGATAAGCTGTTCATCAGGCACGAGCCCGCAGCGACGAAGCCCCTTCGTGAAACCCTCCAGGCGCTTCTGTCCGGCATATTGGTGCAAGGGTCCCGATATGAAGGCCAGGCGCCGATGCCCGAGCATGACAAGGTGCTCGACCACCTGTGCGGTCGCCTCGACATAGTCGACGATGATCGAACCCTGATGACCTTCGAGTTCGCGATTCACCAGGAGATGCTTGATCGAACGGCGGCGTAACTCGTCGACCAGGCCGGGATCGCTGATGGTCGTGACGAGAACGCCGTCGACGCCCTTGCCCTCCACGAGCCGGCGATAAAGCGCCGTATCGGGCTGGTCCTTGTCGGCGAGCGAGATGAAGAGCGAATACCCCCGCTCGATCGCGGCCTTCTGCGCACTGCGTATGATCGTGCCGAAAGCCGGATTGTCGATTTCGGGCACGACGATACCAAGCGCGTAGGTTCGCTTGAGACGCAAGGCGCGCGCCCGGGTGTCGGGTCGATAGCCGAGCTTCGCCGCGGCATCGAGCACGCGCTGCCGTGTTTCCTCGCGGATCGTCAGCGTGGCTTCGCCGCTCATGACCCGGGAAGCAGTCGACCTGGCCACGCCCGCCGCAGCCGCAACATCATCAAGGCGCGGGACGAGAACACCCTTCCGAAACTGCTCCGGCACGCGTTTTCCTCGCCCGTTGCCCCTAGTCCGCTCTATCGCAGATGCGAGACGCCAACTCAGGGTGAGCAAGCATGGAAGCCATGCGCTTGACAATCGGCAGGGTGGCTTCATAGGGTCAGGAAATCGATTTCCTTTTCACTTACCGCCGAGTTATCCCATGCTTCTCGTACCTGGCGTTATGCTCCGGACCGACCCGGCCGGCGTCGCTTCACCCGTGGTTTTCGACGTGCCGAGAAGCGGAACCTGGTACCCTTGCGATTTCCGCCCGGACGCAAGCTTCCAGGATGTGCATCGCTCGGTATCGATGTACCTGCACGAGCTCTACAGCGTCGTTCCGACGGCCGGGGCGACGTTGCTCTATGCGCTATTTCCCAACGCCTATATCGACGCGAACCGCCACGAGACCGATGTCGATCCGGAGCTCCTCAGCGACGAATGGGCAGGCCCCGGGATCCTGAATCCGACGGTCAAATCCAAGCTCGGCATCGGCCTGATCCACAGCGCCGCCGGCAACAATTCTCTCTATGACGGCAAGCTCACGGCGGCGGACGTCCGCAACCGCATCGAGAACTACTTCCTGCCCTATCATGACGAGCTCGCCCGGATCATCTCCGAGCAGCGGAAGGCTTCGCCGGCCAGTTACCACATCAGTTGCCACAGCATGGCTTCCATCGGCGGCCGGTCCACGCTCGATGCAGGCTCGCCGCGATCGGACATCGATATCGGCGACCTGAACGGCAAGAGCTGCTCCCCGGAGCTTTCCAAGCTCGTCGAGGAAACCTTCAAGCGGCACGGCTATCGCGTGACCTCCAATTTCCACTACGCCGGCGCCGAATGCGTGACGCGTCATGGCGATCCGGAGAGCGGCCGCCACAGCCTGCAGATCGAGGTCAACCGCAAGCTGTACATGGACGAGGAAAGCCTCACCAGGAATGCGGGCTTTTCAGAGCTTCAGAAGGCTATCGCCGACCTCGCCGGCGCATTGAAGGAATTCGCCGCTCATCGCGGCTGAGACATTCCAAAAAAAGAAATGGGGACGAACATGAACAAGCTACTTGCTGCAACTCTGGCGATTCCTTGCCTGGTGTTGTCCCCAACGGCCGATGCGCAGGTCAAGGACAGCCTCGTCGCGACGCTGAACAGCAACGTCAACAGCCTCTACCCGGGCCGCGGCACGACGGCAGAGGAGTACAATGTCGGCGTCCTCCTCTTCAACGGCCTGGTCCGCATCTCCGAGGACCTCAAGCTCGAACCGGAGCTGGCGACCTCGTGGACCGCTAATGCCGACGCGACGGAGTGGACCTTCAAGCTCCGTGACGGCGTGAAATTCCACAATGGCAAGCCCTTCTCTGCCGAGGATGTGGTCCACACCTTCGCGCTGCTCGCGGATCCGCAACTGGCCTCCCGCGCACGCTCGACCGCCGAGATGGTCAAGACGATCGAGATGCCCGATCCGCTCACGGTGAAGTTCGTGCTGCATCAGCCTTACGGCTCCTGGCCGGAAATGCTGATCGAGCGCCATCTCAAGATCGTGCCCAAAGGCGTTTCGATGGACGACATGCTCGTCAAGCCGATCGGCACCGGCCCGTTCAAATTCGAGTCCTATACGCCCGGCGACAAGCTCGTCGCGGTCAAGAACGCCGACTATTGGGAGGATGGCCTGCCCAAGTTGAAGCAGGTCACGCTCCGCATCATGCCGGAGGACGCCGCCAAGATCGCGGCGCTGAACGCCGGCGACATCGACATTCTCTGGAACGTGCCGCTCGAGGCCATCAAGGAGTTGTCGGCGTCGCAGGCGATCAAGGTCGATCCCGTGCCGACCGGCACCTGGGACGGCATCGTCATGAAGAACGACCTGAAGCCGTTCACGGATGTGCGCGTCCGGCAGGCGGTGCTGAAGTCGCTGGACAAGGCGCAACTGGTCCAGTTCGCGCTGTTCGGCCAGGGCGCGCCCACGCACACGCCGATTCCACCCAACCACCCCTTCTTCGACGCATCGCTGCCGCTGAAGCCCGACGTCGCCGGCGCCCGGAAGCTTCTTGCCGAGGCCGGATATCCCCGCGGCTTCGAGATCACGCTCAACGTGCCTGTCGGGCGGCCGACCCGCGAGCGCGCAGCCGTCGCGATCCAGCAGATGCTCAAGCCGGCGGGCATCAATGTGAAGCTCGAGCGGGTGCCGTACAGCCGCTGGGGCGCGACCGTCGCGGGCAAGGCCCCCTTCTACATGGACGGCTATCTGTCGCGGCCGACGATCGATACCGCCACCTATCCCTGGTATCACTCCAGTGGCTCCTGGAATAAGCAGATGTGGAACTTCAAGAGCGAACGGATCGATGCCGTGCTCGACAAGGGCCGGCTGGCAACGTCGGAAGACGAGCGCAAGGAACAATACAAGCTGTTCCAGAAATACGCTGTCGAGGACGTGCCGGGTGCCGTGATGTACGTCATCAACTTCGCCACCGCCTATCGCAACAACCTCCAGGGCTACAGGACTCATCCGTATTCCTGGATGGATTTGCGCCGCGCTCATTTCTAAGACGCATCCCGGCGAGGTAGGTCAGCATGGCCGGCTACGTTCTCAAGCGACTGCTGTCCATCGCCCTGACGATGGCGGTCATGTCCGTCCTCATCTTCTGGATCACGCAGGTCATGCCGGGCAACGTCGCCTACATGATCCTGGGTGATTTTGCCTCGCCCCAGGACGTGGCGACGCTGGAGGCCAAGCTCGGCCTGAACGACCCGGCTTACATCCAGTATCTGCGCTGGGCATCGGGATTGCTTCAGGGCGACCTCGGCCGGTCGCTGGTGATGGATCGTCCGATCGCACCCGTCCTATGGGATGCGGTCGGGAAGTCGGCGATCCTCGCGGGCATCTCGATCGGCCTGGTCGCGCTTCTCGGCATCTCGCTGGGCGTCTATGCCGGCGTCCGGCACGGCCGGATCTCGGATCACATCGTCTCCGTCGCGACCTATATCAACATCGCCATCCCGGAATTTCTCTGGGCGATCGTCATCGTCATGCTGTTCGCCGGCTACCTCAACTGGTTCCCGGCCACGGGGTACAGCGACCTGTCCAGCGGCTTCGCTTCCTGGGCCCGCCATCTGATCCTGCCGGTGTTCACGCTGGTCACCGGCCTGATCGCGCACATCTCGCGGCTCACGCGCTCGAGCATGATCGACACGATGCAGACCCAGTATGTCCGCGCGGCCCGCGCCCGCGGACTGCCGGAGAAGCTGGTTATCCGGCGCCACGCCCTCCCTAACGCCCTTCTCCCGACGATCACCATCCTGGCGATCGACGTCGGCATCATGATGGGCGGCATCGTCGTGGTCGAGACGATCTTCTCCTATCCCGGTCTCGGGCGGCTTCTCATGTTCGCGATCCAGAACATGGACGTGCCGCTCCTGCAGGCCTGCATGATGGTGATCACCTTCGTCTACGCGGCGGCGAACCTGATCGCCGACCTGCTCTACGCATTCCTGAACCCCAAGGTCCGATATGGCCGAAGCAGCAGCGAATAGTCGGCCCCGGCACCGGCGCGCGCCCCTTCCAGCATCGCTGGTCTGGGGCGGCGTTCTCCTGACCGCGATCCTCGCTCTCGCGATCGCAGGCCCCTCCCTCTCGCCCTACGACCTCGACGCGCTCCAGCTCGACATGCGGCTGATGCCGCCGAGCGCCGTCCATTGGCTTGGAACCGATGAATTCGGCCGGGACGTGCTCAGCCGCGTGCTCAACGGTGCCCAAAGTTCCCTGTTGATGGGCTTCGGCGCGACCGCGGTCAGCCTCCTCTTCGGTGTCCCGCTCGGGCTGGTCGCCGGCTATTATCGCGGCTGGGCCGACGAGGCCATCATGCGCGCCGTCGACGTCATGATCTCCCTACCGCCGATCATTCTCGGACTTCTCATCCTGTCGGTCACGTCGCCGAGTCTCTGGAAGACCGTGCTGGCCGTCGGCTTCGTCTACATCCCGATCATCACACGGCTCACCCGGGGTATCACCCTCGAGGTCGCGAGCGAGGAGTATATCCAGGCTGCCCGCGCGCGGGTCGAGGGCGGCTGGTACATCCTCTTCCACGAAATCCTGCCGAATGCCTGGCCCCCGATCATCGTCGAGTCCGCGCTCAGGGTCACCTTCGCGATGCTGCTGGCGGCGGCCCTGAGCTTCCTCGGCCTCGGGGTGCAGCCGCCGGCCTCCGACTGGGGCCTGATGATCGCCGAGGCCCGGCCGTTCATCAATTCTGCCCCCTGGATCGCATGTTCGGCTGGTGCGGCCCTCTGTGTGACCGTGATCGCGATCAACCTCGTCGGCGACGGCCTTCGCGAAGCGCTCGATCCCCGGCTGGCGCGGAGGCGGTGATGACTGACCATGTCCTGAAGGTCGAAGACCTTTCCGTCAGCTTTCCTCAGTCCGGCGGCCGGGCGCGCATTCTGCACAATGTCGACTTCGCCCTGGAGCGGGGAACGGTGCTCGGCATCGTCGGGGAGTCCGGCTCCGGCAAGAGCACGGCCGCGCTGGCTGTTCTCGGCCTGCTGGACAACGGCGGCAGCATCGATAGCGGCCGCGTCATCATCGATGGCGAGGATCTCTACGCCAAAAGCGCCGAGGAGCGTCGCCAGTTGCGCGGCGGCAAGATCAGCATCGTCTTCCAGGATCCCTTCACCACGCTCAACCCGGCCATCAGGGTTGGCCGGCAGATCGCCGAGCCCCTGGTGATGCATCGTGGAATGACCGAGGCGGAAGCCCGGGCTGAGACGCTTCGGTTGCTGAAGGAAGTGGGGATTCCTGACCCCGAACGGATGGCTGCGAGCTATCCGCACCAGCTATCGGGCGGAATGAAGCAGCGTGCATTGATCGCGAGCGCGCTCGCCTGCGATCCCGATGTGCTCATCCTCGACGAGCCCACAACCGCCCTGGACGTGACCATCGAGGCGCAGATCCTCGATCTCCTCGACAGCCTGCGCATCACGCGCTCGTTGTCGATGCTGTTCATCAGCCACAATCTGGGGGTCGTCTCCCGGATCTGCGACGAGATCTGCGTGCTCTATGCCGGCCGCGTCGTCGAATATGGCAAGAGCGCTTCCATCCTGACGGAGCCGCGGCACCCCTACACGAAGGGGCTTCTCGCATCGCTTCCCAAGATGTCGCGCGAGCGCCACCGGCTCCAGCCGATCCCCGGCCGCCTGCCGGACGTCAGGAAACCATTGAGCGGCTGTGTCTTCGCGCCCCGGTGTCACTTCGCCGAGCCGCGCTGCCAGACCACGCCCCCTGCGATCACACCTATCGGCGAGGATGTGGCGGCAGCCTGCTGGCGCGCGAGCGAACTCGCAAGAACGCCATGGCGCATCGAGAGTAGTGAGACGATCCCGCGTCGCGTCGACGCCGGCGACGGGAAGCCGATCGTCGTGGCACGCGATGTCGAGCGCACGTTCGAGGCCGGCGGCGCCATGGACGGGATATCGTTTTCGCTCGACGGCTGGGTACCGAGGGTCAGCTTCGGCCGGAAGGTGGTCCGGGCGGTCGACAAGGTCTCGCTCACTATCCATGAAGGCGAGATCGTCGGGCTCGTCGGCGAAAGCGGCTCCGGCAAGACGACGCTCGGGCGCTGCCTGATCGACCTGATCTCGCCCACCTCGGGTGAAGTCGCGATCGATGGGGCCCAGCTGTTGAATGCCAGCCGCTCCGAGAAGCGCGACCTGCTCAAGCGGGCGCAGATCATCTTCCAGAATCCGGATTCCTCGCTGAACCCACGCAAGTCGATCGGAGAAACGCTCGAACGACCTCTGGAGCTTGTCGGGCTCGGTCGCGAGGAACGCCAAAGGCGCGTCGCGGAGCTGCTCGACCTCGTTCGCCTGGATGCCAGCTACGCCGAACGCTACCCGCACCAGATGAGCGGCGGCGAGAAGCAGCGTGTCGGCATTGCCAGGGCCCTGTCCACGAATCCTCGCTTCATCGTCTGCGACGAAGCAGTCTCGGCGCTCGACGTCTCCGTGCAGGCCTCGATCCTCAATCTGCTTCTCGACCTGCGAGAGCAGTTCAAGCTGGCCTATCTCTTCATCACGCACGACCTCTCGGTCGTTTCCTACATCGCGGATCGGATCTGCGTGATGCGCCATGGGACGATCGTCGAGGTAGGCAGCACCGAGGCTATCATCGACAGGCCGCAGCACCCCTACACCAAGGCGCTGCTGGCGGCCGTGCCCAAGGTTCCCGAGCTGCGCGCGAACCTGGATCGTTAGGGATCGGATTGCCATGACCAACAGCGCGATCAGCTATCGCTACCTGCCGCGGGCCGCCTGCACGGTCGAACCCTGGAAGAACGGGCTGGGCTCGACGGACATCATCGCCGAGGAGCGGATCGGCAACGTAGCGGGAGAGGGCTGGGACGGGCTGGTCTGGCGTCTCGCCGCAACCGAGATACCGACTGCTCTGCCGTTCTCCGACCATAGCGGCTACGAACGCCACCAGGTCGTCATCGAAGGCGAAGGCCTTTATCTCGATACGCCTTCCGGCACCATCGACCTATCGACGCCGCTGAAACCCGTTCGATACGGTGGCGAACTCAAGATCATCAGCCGACCGGAAAAGGGGGCTGTCAAAGTCTTGAATCTGATGCTCGATCGAAGCTTGGCGACAGGAGAAATGGCAGTCCTCACGGCTGAGGCTGATAGCGAGTTTCCGGCAGGAACGCATCTCGTATCGGCCGTCGCGGGTAATGTTCGTGCGCTGGTTCAAGGCGTTGAAATCGACATTGCGGAAGGCGATACCGTCGCCCTTGAGATTGAAGCAGCTGTATCGATAGTCATCAGATCGGGCTCTGCTGTGGTCTCCTCAATTTATCGGACATGAAGATCGGCGCCTGCGTTTCACGTTCATGAGGGCGGGTGTCGCCTGCTGATGCTGCACTTCGGGATAGCTGAAATTGAACTTCTAAAGATAGACAGCCCGAAACCGGACACCGCTACTCTGGCAGTCCGGCCAGGAGCAATGCTTGACCGAGAGCCTCTGCGAGCGCGGGAGCGCAGTTCACCCCCGCGAACTGGCGGCTGAAGCGAAATGTCGGATGGAGTTCGAGCACCCGTGCCGCTGCGCATTTGGCGTCTTCCAGCCGGCCGAGCTTGGCCAGCGCCGCCGCCAGTTGCACATAGGTGATGCTGTGGCCCGGATTGGCATGTACGGATTTGTAGGCAGCGCTGCAGGCTTCCTTGTAGCGACCGCGCAGCAAATGGCTCATCGCCTGCGCATCAAAGGCGGCGAAGGCCCATGGATCGAACGGGCTGAGCCGCATGCCTCGCTCGCTCCAGACGATGGCCTGTTCCGCTTCCCCGCCCCATCCGAGCATCACGCTGCCCAGGATATAGGTGAGTGCCGATGACGAGCTGATCGCGAGCGCGGCTTCGAACGCGGTGAAGGCGGCCCCACGATCATGACCGTCCATGCCGATCGAAAACCCGGCGAGGGTCAGCGCGGTCGCATCATCCTGGCCATGGATAAGCGCGAGACGGGCATGGTGGATCGAGGCTGCGCGGCTGGCTTCCTGCCAGCCGGCGCGCAGGAAGAGGCAATGATGGCACATCGCGGCGTTGCCGTACGCCAATGCATAACCAGGATCGAGCCGGATTGCTCGTTCGAGCAGGCCAAGAGCGCGGGTCACCCGCTCGGGCATGCCTGAATCGACATCGGGCTGAGCTCGCAGCACAAGATCATAGGCGTCGAGGCTGTCGGGACGTTTGCGCTTTACCCGATCCATTTCGGCGCGCCGGATGCTGGGCGCGATCGCCCCCACGGCCGACAGCGCAATCTCATCCTGAAGCGCAAAGATATCGTCGGAGGCACGGTCGTAGCGCTCGGCCCAGACATGGGCACCGGTCGAGGCGTCAATCATCTGAACGTTGACGCGGATGTTGCTGCCGCTCTTGCGCACGCTGCCTTCGAGCACATAGCGCACGCCAAGCTCCCGGCCAATTTGCTTCACGTCGAGCACACGCTCTCTGTAGGGGGCCGTCGAGTGGCGCGCGATCACGAACAGTCCCTTGATGCGCGCCAGGCCGGTGACGATGTCGTCGACCATCCCCTCGGCAACGTAGTCCTGCGCCCGGTCGCCGTTCAAACTGGAGAAAGGCAACACCGCGATCGAGGGCCTGTCCGGCAACGCCAGCTGAGTCGATGCGGCAGCCGCGGTCGCTGCGTCTGGATCATCGATAGCGACAGCGGGTCCGATATAGCGATAGCCGCGTCGGGGAAGGGTCTCGATCCAAGAGGCGCTGCCACCCCGCTCGTCGAGCATACGCCGTATCGCGGCGATCTGAACCGTAAGGTTGCTGTCCTCGATCGCCTGCGCAGGCCAAGCCTTCTCGAACAGGGCCTCTTTGGCCACCGGCTTGCCTTCGCGTTCCACCAGCAGCGCGAGCAGTGCTATCGCGCGCCGGCCGAGCGCGACCGGCTCGGTGCCACGGAACAGGATTCCAGCACCGGCGTCGAGGCGGTATGGGCCGAATGCGAAGATTCTCGCCATGAGCGAAGATGGGACCGGTTGCGAATTTTTCGCAATGATTTCGGATCGGTTTCACGACTCGCCGATATGACGAGGAGATATTGCCCCGGTGCCTGCACATTAGAACCCCAGCCGATGGAGGATCATATGAGCGCTGCACCGGTCATTCGTAGGCCCGAGCAGAACAACGGCGTCATGCTGCGAGGCTATCCGATGACATTCCTCGTCACCGGTGAGGATACGAGGCACACGAGCATGTTCGATTGGACGATTCCGCCGGGGTTCGCTACCGGCCTGCATGTCCACCGCGTCCAGGAAGAAACATTCTACCTCCTCGACGGCGAATGCGCCTGGCATGTCGGCGATGAAGTCATCCATGCGCGGCCCGGCACCTTCCTCTTCATCCCGCCAGGCGTGCCGCACAACATCACCAATGTCAGCGAGAGCCCGGCGCGCGTGCTGATGACCGTTTCGCCGCCAGGCCATGAACGCTATTTCGAAGAACTCGCGCAACTTGCAGCACGCGGGGCTCCCGATCCAAACGTTCTCGCCGATCTGCGGGGGCGCTATGACACGGATCAGCTCTCGACTTTAACCACGCGGTCCTAGATCGCGGCTCGGTTGCACAGCGCCGAAAGCTGACGCTGGCAATCTGCCACGGAGCGGATATTCAGCTGGACGTGAAGGTGAGAGAGCCTTCGCATCGTGCCCGCTTTCAGCGGGAGATCGCCTCGTGCATTCGGCCCAGGTCGCGGAGAGCGAATGGGCGGCAGATCAGATCTGATCGAGCCCGCGGTAGCGCGCGAAGATGTTCTGCCGGCCGGCTGAGAAGATGACGACCTCGTAACCGTCGGGCGCCTGCCCGTGCACCTCCATGCCGGGCGAACCGACGGGCATGCCCGCGACGGCAAGGCCGGTCGCCTTCGGGCGTTCGGCCAGCAGGCGCTTGATCGCCTCGGCCGGGACATGACCCTCGACGACATAGCCGCCGATCTCCGCGGTATGGCAGGAGGCGAGAGCATCGGGCACGCCGAGTCGGGTCTTGAGCGGCGCAACATCCGCGACCTCGATCACCTCGACCGGAAAGCCGGCGGTCCTCACATGCGCGACCCAGTTGCCGCAGCAACCGCAATTCGGGTCGCGCGTCACGGTCATCTTCGGCAATGCCTCGGCAGCGACCGCGGGGAGCCACAGCATGAGCCCGGCGGTTGTTGGCGCGAGGCCGAGCATCAGCGCGCGGCGGGATGGCAGAAATGCGTTGGTCATGACGATCTCTCTTCTTCGACGTCCAATTCTACCACTGCCGCTTCATTGGTGACGCCTGCGCTCTCGATCGCGGCACCCGTGTCATCGAGCATCCTTTTGGCGTCGCCCCGTTCGCAGCCGCAGGCGAGGAGGGCCGGCCGCGAAGGCCGGCCCTCATTGACGTCAGCTGATCGGTTCCGGGCTCGGCGTGTAGCCGGCTGCGATGACGGCGGCCTTGATCGCGGCATAGTCGTCCGAGCCCAGCACGCTCACGCGCTTGGAGACGGGATCGGCAGTCGCGGCGGTTCCCGGCAATCTGGCCTCGATCGCAGCCTTGATCGTACCGGCGCAGTGGCCGCAGGTCATATCCTCGACCTGAAAGGCCACGGCGTTTCCGATCGGCGCGGCCGTCTCGGTTGCGGGCTTCGCGTGCTGTTGGCAGGAGCACATGTCTGCATCATCCTTTCGATGTGGCGATGGCCGGAGCGTGCTCTTTCCCATCGTGGGAAGGTCAAGCGACTTTTGCTAGCCACCGCGATCTTTGGTCGAGGGGTTTGGGCTGCACCGGCCCCTGCTGCAGACGATGACGAGGGTCTTGTGCGAAGTGCCAAGACAATTCGCCCGGTAGGCGATGAGATCGCGCTGCTGCAGAACCGTCTCGATCTGCGGCTCGATGCAGCCGTTGTCGAGCAGGGTTCGTTGCAGATCGGCATCGGAGGCGAGGGCCGCGGAGCTTGTCATGGCGACCCCCGCGGCGATCGAAACGATCCTGCGAAGGCGGGCGCGTCGAGACCGCCCGCCGCGCTTGGGTGTCGTCACTTCGCTTTCTGGAGCTTGGTCACCGTAAGCTGGCCGTTGATGCGGTCGGCGTCGAACTTGACCCTGGTGCCGGCCTTCAGCCCCTTGAGCATGGCCGGGTCGCTTGCCCGGAACACCATGGTCATGCTGTCCATGTCGAGATTCTTGATCGGGCCGTGGTTGATGGTGAGCTTGCCCTGGGCCTCGTCGATCTTGGTGACGGTGCCGCTGACCGACTGGGCGGCGGCCGGCAGTGCGGCGACGAGGAAGGCGAGGGTGGCGGCGGTCTTCAGCATGGGATGCTCCTTTCGGCAGAGGCCGTTCACTTGACGATGATCTTGCCGGTCATGCCGGCTTCGCGGTGGCCGGGGATCAGGCAGGAGAAGTCGAACTCGCCCGCCTTGGTGAAGGCCCAGACGATCTCGCCGGTCTTCTTCGGCGCGAGCCGCTTGGCGTTCGGATCGTCATGTTCCATGTCGGGGTTCTTCTGCATCTCGACGGCGTGCTTGAGGTTCTCCGCCAGCGTCGCCAGCACGAGTTCGTGGTCGAGCTCGCCGTTGTTGCGGAGCTGGAAGCGGATCTGCTCGCCTCGGCGAACCTCGACCCGGTCCGGGATGAAGGACATCTTGCCGTCCCGCTCGGCCATCACGACCTGGACGATGCGGGCCGGCTTCTTCGGATCGCCGGCCTTGCCATAGGCGGTCTCGTCGCCATGGCCGTGCCCGGCGCCGCCAGGGCCGGCCATGGCTGCTCCGGCTGAGAGGAAGACCGCGATCGCGGCGAGCTTGAATGCTGCTATGCCCATAAGGCTCTCCTGGTCGAAGTGGTGTGTCAGTGGTTGGAATGCGGCTTCTTGGTCGCCGGGCGTGGCTTACCGTCCGGCCCGAGGCTCGGCTTGCGCGGGTCCTTGGCGCGCCATTCCGCCGCCTTGACGCCGCTCTCGGGCGAGGTCGCCCGCGGGGCCTCGCCGAGCTTCGTCCCCTTGAGCTCGTAGGCGACGGTCCCTTCGGGGTGCTTGAACCAGCCGGGGTCCTTGTAGTCGCCCTTCGCCAGGCCATCGCGGACCTTCACCACCGAGAACATGCCGCCCATCTCGACCGGGCCGAACTGGGCGAAGCCGGTCATCATCGGCAAAGTATTGTCGGGCAGGGGCATCTCCATCGAGCCCATCTCGCCCATGCCGTTGGAGCCCATCGGCATGTAGCCCGGCGCGATCTTGGCGATGCGCTTGGCCAGGTCCTTCTTGCTGACGCCGATATAATTCTTCACCGAATGCCCCATGGCATTCATCGTATGATGCGACTTGTGGCAGTGGATCGCCCAGTCGCCTGGCTCGTCGGCGACGAAATCGAAGGCGCGCATCTGGCCGACGGCGACATCGATCGAGACCTCGTCCCAGGCCGCTGCCGGATCGACCCAGCCGCCATCGGTGCAGGAGACCTTGAACTCGTAGCCGTGCATGTGGACCGGGTGATTGGTCATGGTCAGGTTGCCGAAGCGGATCCGGACCTTGTCGTTCAGGCCGACGACGAAGGGATCGATGCCGGGGAACACGCGGCTGTTCCAGCACCACATGTTGAACTCGGTCATCTCTGCGACGCGCGGCACATAGGAGCCGGGCTCGATGTCGAAGGCGTTGAGCAGGAAGACGAAGTCGCGGTCGACGCGGCGGAAGGCCGGGTCCTTCGGATGGACGACGAAGAAGCCCATCATGCCCATCGCCATCTGGACCATCTCGTCCGAATGCGGATGGTACATGAAGGTACCGGAGCGCCTGAGCAGGAACTCGTAGACGAAGGTCTTGCCCGAGGGGATGTGCGGCTGCGTCAGCCCGCCGACGCCGTCCATGCCGTTGGGCAGGCGCTGGCCGTGCCAGTGCACCGCCGTGCTCTCGGGCAGCTTGTTGGTGACGTAGATGCGGACCTTGTCGCCCTCGACGGCCTCGATCGTCGGCCCCGGCGACTGGCCGTTATAGCCCCAGAGATAGGCCTTCATGCCGGGCGCGAGCTCGCGCACCACCGGCTCGGCGACGAGATGGAACTCCTTCCAGTCGCCGTTCATCCGCCAGGGCAGGGACCAGCCGTTGAGCGTCGCGACCGGCTGGTAATCCGGCCCGGTGGTCGGCACGAGCGGCGCCTGCGTCGTCGCCTCCGTCATGGTCGGCGCTTCCGGCACGGCGGCGAAGGCGGCGCGGCCCGAGACCGCGGCGGCGCCGGCCAGCACCAGCCCGGACGAGCCGATGAAGCCTCTGCGGGAAAGGGATGTCATGTCCGTCAACTCCTTCAGTGGCCTGCGCCGCCGGCATCGCCGCCGCCGGCCGCCGCCACGGTGGCCGAGCCGCCACCCCCGCTGCCGCCGCCGATCAGCGCGTGCTTGAAATCGGTATGGGCGATCCAGAAATCGCGGCGGGCATTGATCGCGGCGACATTCGAGAGGATGCGGCTGCGGGCATCCGCGATCAGGTCGGTCACATCGTTGAGCATGCCGCTGTACTGCAGCAGCGACTGCTCCTGGATGATCTTGCACAGCGGCAGGACGTTGGTCTGGTACTGGCGCGTGATGTCGTAATGGGCGCGGTAGGCGGTGTAGGCCTCGCGGGCTTCCGAGCGGATATTGACCGCCTTCTCGGCCAGCCTGTTGGCGGCCTGCATATAGGTCTGCTCGGCCAGCGCGACCTTCGACTGGCCGAAATCGTAGATCGGGATGTCGATCTCGAGCTCAAGCGTCCGGCTGCGGCTGGCTTCGCGCTCGACATGGCCATGGTCGTTGATGCTGCGGCTGCGGTCGTAGGTGCGGCGGCCGAGCAGGTCGATATCGTTGACGAAGCGCGTCGCCTGGGTGAGCCCGAGCGACTTGGCGAGCGTGTCGAGCTCGGCCCGCGCGATCCGGAGATCGACGCGCTTGCGCAAAGCCTCGGCCTCGATCGCCTTGACCGATTGCAGGCGCGGCAAGGGCGGCAGGTTGCCGATCCGGAACTTGAGGTCGTCGCCCCAGAGTCCGAGCTGGCGGACGAGGCGCTCGCGCTCCTGGCGCTGCTGCTGGCGGGCCTGGGCGAGCTGGACGGTGAGTTCCGCCTCGAAGGCGAATTCGCGGGCCTGGTCGATCTTGTTGACGCCACCGGATTCGCCGAGCCGCTTGAGCAGTTCGGAGGCCGCATCGGCGGAATTCTTCGCCTCCTGGTAGAACGCGACCTGCGCATTGGCGGCGGCCGCGCGATAGTATTGGCGGCGGGTGTCGGCCGCGAGTTTCAGCACGGCTTCTGCCGTCCGCATCTGTGCGGTCTGGAAGCGGTCGCGGGCGATCTCGGCCCGGGCCGGCAGGGTCGCCAGCGCCAGCAGGCTGCCGACGATCTGGCGCTCGATCTCGACCTCGAAGCGGCCGGAAAGCTTGGAGATGCCGAAGCGCGGATTGGGCGGCAGGCTGGCCGCGACCATCTGCGCCTCGGCCATGCCGAGCTCGTTGAAGGCGGCCTGCAGGCCGCGATTGTTGAGCAGTGCGACCTGTACGGCCGCATCCGCCGTCAACGGCTTGCGCAGCAACAGGTCGACGCGATCCTTGGCGGTGAGCGCGGCCTGATCGTCACCGATCTTGACCACATCCTTGCCGATATCGGCATAGGTCGCGCTCTGGATCGCGCTCATGCCGCCGTCAGCGGAAAACCCGGCGCAGCCGCCCAGCAGCGCCGTGGCGCCGGCAAGCAGGGTCCAGCGCAGCAGGCGGCGGGCTTTCGGAACGGGAGAAGCGGTCAAGGCCGGTCCTTGGGTATGGATGCGCGAGGGCGTGGCGGCAGGGCTGCTCGGCAGCGTCATGATTTCGGCCCGACCCGGCGGTTGAGTTCGCGCCAGTCCTTGGGCTCGGCCGGGCGGTAGCTGGCGGCGCCTGCGGTCACGCTGCCATAGGTGACGGCAGGAACGCGGGCATTCGGATCGGCCGGCCGGGCCAGATGGTCTGGAACGGCGGAGACCGAGCAGGCACCGAGCGCCAGACCGATCGCCCCTAGGAACGGCAGCTTCACCAAGTTCACGACTCACGGCTTCCCTGTTGCGGTGGAGCAGGGGTAGCAACGCCGATCCGCGGGCGTCCGTTACAAATTGTTTCAAAGCGATGCGGGCAGCCGAGCCACGGGCGCGCTATGGTCGGTTCGCATAGAGGAGAGCCGGCGCTCGCACGGCAGGGTGATGACAGGGAACGCAGAACACGAGACGGAGTTGGCACCGGCCGCGCCGACCAACGACGATCACGGCCATATCCTGGTGGTGGATGACGATCCGCAGATCAGGCTCCTGGTCGCGCGCTTCCTGCAGCGTCACGGTTATCAGGTGACCGGCGCACCGGACGGCCGCGCCATGATGGAGGCGCTGGCACACAGCGCCATCGACCTCATCGTGCTCGACCTGATGCTGCCCGGCCGCTCGGGCGTCGAGCTCTGCCGCGACGTGCGCGCGACCTCGCATGTCCCGATCGTGATGCTGACCGCGCGCAGCGAGGAGAGCGATCGCATCACCGGCCTCGAAGGCGGGGCGGACGACTATGTCACCAAGCCGTTCAGCCCGCGCGAATTGCTGGCGCGCATCCGGGCCTTGCTGCGCCGGGCGCGGGCGGGGCAGGGCGCACCCGCCTCGCAGGCGAACGCGCTCGTCACTTTCGACGGCTGGCGCATGGACCTGCGGCGCCGGGAGCTGCAATCGCCGGCCGGGACCTTGATCGACCTCTCGACCGGCGAGTTCGACCTGCTCCTCGCCTTCGTCGAGCATGCCAATCGCGTGCTCTCGCGTGAGGCGCTGATGCAGTTCGCCAAGGCGCGGATGAGCGACGATCCGTTCGATCGGACGATCGACGTCCAGATCAGCCGCCTGCGCCGCAAGCTCGAGGCCGATGCCAGCGGCAGTCAACTGATCAAGACGGTGCGGGGCGCGGGCTACCTGTTCGCCTCGACGATCGGGTATCACGAAGGACAGAGCGCTTGACGAGGCTGCTTGGACGATTCTGGCCCGACACGGTGGCAAGCCGCGCGATCCTGATCCTGTTCGCGGCGCTGCTCGCCTTCCATCTGCTCGGCTACTGGGCCTTCCGCGTCGGTGTGGAAAGCTTCGCCTCGGCCGGGCGGGATGGCAGCCTCGCCGAGCGCATCGTCTCGATCAAGCGCGCCATCGCCAGCATTTCCGACGGGGCGGAGCGCGACCGCGTCGCGCATGATCTGTCGAGCGCGAGCCTCGAAGTGCATTGGAGCAAAGTCAGCCTCGTCCTCGGGACCGTGCCGGCGACCGAGCGGACGCGCCTGATGGAAGCGCACTTGCAGCAATTCGCGCCCGATCTCGCAGCCGAGTCCTTCCGCGTCGGACTGGCCGATGACGGGGGCACGGCAACCGGCAGCACCGAAGCCGACCGGCACCTGATGCTGGTCTCGATCCGGCTCGACGACGGCAGCTGGGTCAATTTCTCGTCGTCCGCGCTCGGTGCCGCGCAGCATCTCGACTGGAACCTGACCGCGATCATGATCTGCTTCGCCGTCGGGATCGTCGTGGTCGCGCTGCTGCTGCTGCGCTGGGCGACACGGCCGCTACGCGACCTCGCGCTGGCGGCGGAGCGCTTCAGCCTCGACCAGGTGCCGCAGCCCTTGCCGGAGGGCGGCCCAGCCGAGGTCCGCCGTGCCGCGCGCGCCTTCAACACCATGCGCGAGCGCATCCAGCGTCTCGTCACTGAGCGCATGCAGGCGATGGCCGCGGTGTCGCACGATCTGCGCACGCCGATCACCCGCCTCCGTTTGCGCTCCGAATTGCTCGACGACGACGCGACGCGGCGCCTGATCGATGCCGATCTCGGCGAGATGGAGGAGATGATCGATTCGACGCTGGACTATCTGCGCGCCGGCGTGTCGAACGAGGCTCTCCGGCCGATCGATCTCGCCTCGGTCGTCGAGACCATCGTCGACGAGCATCTCGACCAGGGGCATAGCGTCAGCCTGTCGGGGCTGAACGCGGCGCCGATTCTCGGGCGTCTCCTGCCGCTGAAGCGGGCGTTCTCGAACGTCATCGGCAATGCGGTCAAATACGGGGCATCGGCCACGATCAGCATTGCCGAGGCGGGGAGCCATGTCGTGATCACGGTCGAAGACGAGGGGCCGGGGATCCCGGCGGCCGACAGGGAGCGCGTCTTCCTTCCCTTCGTGCGGCTGGAAGAATCGCGGGGGCGCGAAACCGGGGGCTCCGGGCTGGGCCTCACCATCGCCCAGGCCGTCGTCAGGTCGCATGAAGGGAGCGTGGTGCTGGAGAACCGGGTGGAAGGCGGCCTTCGCGTCACGGTCTCGTTGCCCAGGCTCGATCATCCGACCCGGGACCGTTCCAGTCGGCCCGATGCGCTCATCAAAAATGGGCAAATCGTCCGTGGCTGAGACAATTATTCTGGAATGGCCCACCGCCGACGCACGCTCGGGACAACGACGCCGGATTGCCTGAAAGCAGGCCTTTGGTGCCCCTGGCCGGGATCGAACCAGCACTCCTTGCGGAACTCGATTTTGAGTCGAGCGCGTCTACCAATTCCGCCACAGGGGCCCTTGCAGGCGGGCGGACTATAGCGATCGACCGATGCCGGTCAATCGGCGGAAGCGTCATTCCCGCAGGTTTCGTCGGATGATCTTCGGGGCGTTTCATCGTCGAGGCGGCATTGCCGAGGCGATGGCTCGACAAGCGATCGCCTCGGCTTATGGAAGCCGTTGCGTCACCGGCTGCCTCATGCTCTAGAGCGCGCCATGCTCAAGCGCCTCTATGAATGGACGATGTCGCTCGCCGCCCGGCCGCGGGCAGAGCTCTGGCTGGCGGCCGTCGCCTTCGTCGAAAGCTCCTTCTTCCTGATCCCCGCGGATGTCCTGTTCGTGCCGATGGCGCTCGCCCGGCCGCAGCGGGCCTATCGGCTGGCCTTCATCGCGACGCTGTTCTCGGTGCTCGGCGGCATCGCCGGTTATGCGATCGGCTATTACGCCTTCGAGGCGCTGGCGAAGCCGGTCCTGGCCTTCTATGGCAAGCTCGGCGCCTTCGAGACACTCAAGGCCTGTGCCGGGCCGGATACGACACTGATCCTGCTGACGACCTCCGGCCTTGCCCATCTGCCCCCGATCAAGGTGGTGACGATCCTGGCCGGTGCCGTCCATATCGGGCTGACCTTTTTCGTCATCTCCTGCGTGCTGGCGCGCGGCGCGCGCTTTTTCGCACTCGCCTTCCTGCTGCGGCGCTACGGCGACACCATCCGCCACTTCATCGAACGTCGCCTGAAAGTGATCGCCGTTGCCGGCGCTGCCGTGCTGATCCTGCTTTATTTCGGCCTCAAGCTCGTCGCAGGGTCCGGCCAGCTTCTCTCCTGCTGAGCCCCCGCCATGACCGCCTCCCCAGCCGCCGCTGCTTCGAGCCGCCTGCCGAACTCGCGACAACTGATCGCCCTCATCGGCATCGTGAGCCTGGCGCTGATCGCAGGAGCCTGGTTCTTCGAGCTCGCCCTGCATTTGAGGCCCTGCAAGCTCTGCCTCGAGCAGCGCATGCCGCATTACGCCGCCATCGGGCTGGCGCTTGCCGGGCTGGTTCTGGCGCGCTCGCCGCGCCTGCAATGGCTCGTCCTGCTCGGGCTGGCCGGGCTGATGGCGTGGAGCACGGGGCTCGGCATCTATCATGCCGGCGTCGAATGGGGCTGGTTCATGGGGCCGAACGACTGCGGCGGCGCGGCCGCGGCTGCGACCGGCATGCAGGATTTCATGAAGCAGTTGCAGACGACGCGCATCGTCGCCTGCTCGGAGGCAGCCTGGCGCTTCCTCGGGCTGTCGCTCGCCGGCTGGAATGCGTTGGCATCGGCCGGGCTCTTCCTGCTCGCGGTGCTCGGGCTGCTGCGCGGGCGGACGGCTGTCACGCATCCGGGAACCGGGCTCGTTTAGCCACTCTAGCGGTCGCCTCCTGGTTCGATCGGCGCCGGGCTCCTCATCGCCCCGGCTTCTGGGGGTTGGCGTCCCGGACAGAGCCCGTGCGGTTCAATCGCGAAGACGACGACCATGGTGAGATTGCACGCGGCTGTTGGCAGCCATAGATTTTCGCGAGAAGGCGGATCTGACCCCTTAAGAACCCGCAACCGGATTGGTCCGTTCGATGAACAAGCACATCCTGACTGTTACCTGCGTATCGAGAAGAGGGGTCGTTGCCGCAATCGCGGGCTATCTGGCCGGCATGGGTTGCAATATCTCGGACAGCGCGCAGTTCGACGATAGCGACACGGGCCGCTTCTTCATGAGGGTCGGCTTCGTCAGCGAGGAAGCGAAGCCACTATCGGCGATCGCGGAAGGCTTCGCAGATGTCGCCAGGCCCTTCGACATGACGTTCGACTTCCGCGACGAGAGCGAAAAGGCGAAGGTCGTCCTGATGGTCTCGCGCTTCGGGCACTGCCTGAACGACCTGCTCTACAGGTGGCGGATCGGTGCGCTGCCGATCGATATCGTCGCGGTGATCTCAAACCACATGGACTATCAAAAGGTCGTCGTGAACCACGACATTCCGTTCCATTGCATCAGGGTGACCAAGGAGAACAAGACGGCTGCGGAGGCGCGCCAGATGGAGATCATCAATGAGAGCGGCGCCGAGCTCGTCGTGCTCGCGCGATACATGCAGGTCCTGTCCGATGAAATGTGCAGGCAGATGTCGGGGCGGATCATCAATATCCACCACTCGTTCCTTCCAAGCTTCAAGGGAGCGAACCCCTACAAGCAGGCCTTCGAGCGTGGTGTGAAACTGATCGGCGCCACGTCCCACTATGTTACGGCCGATCTCGACGAAGGGCCGATCATCGAGCAGGACATCGTGCGCGTGACGCATGCGCAGAGTCCGGAGGATTACGTGAGTTTGGGAAGGGATGTCGAGAGCCAGGTGTTGGCCCGGGCGATCCATGCCCATATTCACCGCCGCGTCTTCCTGAATGACGGGAAGACCGTGGTGTTTCCTGCCTCGCCGGGGTCGTACGCCTCCGAGCGGATGGGGTGACCCCAACCATTCGGCCGAAGCCGCTGCGGAACGGCAGCACGCCGCTCGCAGCCGTTCTTCGTGTGGGCACGCTGGTTCTACGTAAAAACACGCTGTCATTCCGGGTGAAGCCCGAATGGCGGTGTGTTTCGTGGGAATGAAGCGAGCGCTTGAAGCAATTCCGCAACTCTTCGAATCGCGGAATTGCTCCAGGTCCTTGTCTTATCGGATTTTCTTCACGCGAGCCGGTGCCACTTCGCTCGAAAATGCTCTCAGGGCTCCAGTTCCGAATCCCAGTAGAGGTAATCGAGCCAGCTTTCGTGCAGGTAATTCGGCGGGAAGAGCTTACCGTTGCGGTGGAGGTCGTTGACCGTCGGCGCAAAGGGCTTCTGGGCCGGGAACATCTCGACTGCGGCCGGCATCTTGTCGCCCTTGCGCAGGTTGCAGGGCGAGCAGGCGGCGACGACGTTTTCCCAGGTGGTCAGGCCGCCCTTCGAGCGCGGGACGACATGGTCGAAGGTCAATTCGTCGCGCGTATTGCAATATTGGCAGGCGAAGCGGTCGCGCAGGAAGACGTTGAAGCGGGTGAAGGCCGGGGTCCGCGAGGGCTTGATATAGCTCTTGAGCGAGACCACCGAGGGCAGCCGCATGTCGAAGCTCGGGCTGCGGACGACGGTGTCGTATTCGGAGACGATGTTGACGCGGTCCATGAAGACCGCCTTGATCGCGTCCTGCCAGCTCCACAGCGACAGGGGATAGTAGCTGAGCGGCCGGAAATCGGCGTTCAGCACCAAAGCCGGACAGCCGTCCGGCGATGCCATCGGATGCATCACATGCGCCGTCAAACCCGTCGCACCTCCGCTTCATCGAGCGAGACGAATCCCGCCCAAGGATCAATGTAAGCGCGAGACGACAGGAATGTGAAGGAACTTATTGCGCCTGCGTTGCGGCGCCCGGCATGAGGTGCGGCACATAATCGCCCGACTTCGCCGGTAGTCGCCGGACAGGCTCTGTGGAGCCGATTCGTGGACGAAACACCGGAGGGTCCGCCCGTGAAGGCCAAGCTTGCCGCGTTCCTTGCCCTGATGATCCTGATTGCGCCGGCTTCCGCCGCGGAGATCCGGGTCGAAGGCGCGCAGATGTCGCGCGATTTCGCCTGCGAGGACGGGCAGGATGTCTCGATCTCCGGCGCCGGACACAAGGTCGTGCTCACCGGCCGCTGCGGTGCGGTGAACGTGCACGGCGCGGATCACATCGTGTCGTTCGAGACGGCCCGGGAGATCGCCGTCAGCGGCATCGCCAATACGGTCGAGGGCGGCACGACCGGGGGGCTCGTCGTCGAAACGGCCAAGAATAAGGTCAAGGCGACCGTGAAGGCGGCGGAGACGGCGAAGATCGACGTCTCGGGCGCCGATCAGAAGCTCGAGTTGACGCTTGCGGGCCCCACACAGATCGAGGTGCAGGGCGCCAAGAACGCTGTCGAATGGCGCGCCGAGGCCGGGATCAAGGCGCCATCGGTTTCGGCCGGGGGCGTCGAGAATCGGATCAGCCGCCGCTGAGGCGGCGGCTGCGAAGCAGAATCGATCCGCTCAGCGGGTCGGGACGGGCTTCTCGCCGCGATAGTCGTAGAAGCCGCGCTTGGTCTTGCGGCCGAGCCAGCCGGCCTCGACATATTTCACCAGCAGCGGGCAGGGGCGGTATTTCGAGTCGGCCAGCCCGTCATGGAGCACCTGCATCACCGAAAGGCAGGTATCGAGGCCGATGAAATCGGCGAGCTGGAGCGGGCCCATCGGGTGGTTGGCGCCGAGCCGCATGGCGGTGTCGATCGCGTCGACCGAGCCGACACCCTCATAGAGCGTGTAGACGGCCTCGTTGATCATCGGCAGCAGGATGCGGTTGACGATGAAGGCCGGGAAATCCTCGGAGACCGAGACGGTCTTGTGCAGGCTGCCGACGAGGTTCTTGGCGCGCTCGAAAGTGCCGTCATCGGTAGCGATGCCGCGGATCAGCTCGACGAGCTGCATCAGCGGCACCGGGTTCATGAAATGGATGCCGATGAAGTGCTCGGGGCGATCGGTCGCGGCGGCGAGGCGCGTGATCGAGATCGAGGAGGTGTTGGAGGCCAGGATCGCGTCCGGGCGCAGATGCGGGCAGACCGCCGTGAAGATCTTGCGCTTGACCTCCTCGTTCTCGGTCGCGGCCTCGATCACGAGGTCGCAATCGCCGAGATCGGCGAGGCCGACGGCGGGCTGGATGCGGGCGATCGCGGCGCGGCGCTCATCCTCCGCCAGCGCACCCTTCGAGACCTGCCGGGCCATGTTGCCGTCGATCGTGGCGAGCGCGGCGTTGATGCGCTCCTCGGCGATGTCGTGCAGCTTGATGTCGAAGCCGGCGGCCGCCGCGACATGGGCGATGCCGTTGCCCATCTGGCCCGCCCCGATAATGCCGATCGTCTTGATCGCGTGGTCCGACATGGTTTGATCCCGGATGAAACGTTCAGGCTCCCGCAGGAGCGGAACGGGCCGCCCTGAGGCGGCCCGGAAGGGTGGTGCCGGCCTTACTTGCCGGCTTTGGCGAGCTCGGCGTCGAGCTCGGGCAGGATCGTGAAGAGATCGCCGACGAGGCCGTAATCGGCGATCTGGAAGATCGGGGCTTCCTCGTCCTTGTTGATGGCGACGATGACCTTCGAGTCCTTCATGCCGGCGAGATGCTGGATCGCGCCGGAAATGCCGACCGCGATATAGAGCTCGGGCGCGACCACCTTGCCGGTCTGGCCGACCTGCCAGTCGTTCGGGGCGTAGCCGGCATCGACCGCGGCGCGCGAGGCGCCCATCGCGGCACCGAGCTTGTCGGCGACGGGCTCGATCACCTTGCCGAAATTCTCGGCCGAGGCCAGCGCGCGGCCGCCCGAGATGATGATCTTGGCCGAGGCCAGCTCCGGACGGTCGGACTTGGCGACTTCCTCGCCCTTGAACGAGGAGTTGCCGGGGTTCTCGGCCGCCGAGACGCTCTCGACCGCGGCCGAGCCGCCTTCGCCCGCCGCCGCGAAGGAAGCGGTGCGGATGGTCAAAAGCTTCTTGGCGTCGGTCGACTGCACCGTCTGGATCGCGTTGCCGGCATAGACCGGGCGCTCGAAGGTGTCGGGCGAGACGATGCCGCTGACATCAGAGACCTGCATCACGTCGAGCAGGGCGGCGACGCGCGGCAGCACGTTCTTGCCGGTGGTGGTCGAGGGCGCAACGATGGCGTCGTAACCGTCCGCGAGCTTGACGATCAGCGCCGCGAGCGGCTCGGCCAGCGCATGGCCGTAAGCCGCGTCATCGGCGAGCAGCACCTTCTCGACGCCGGCGAGCTTGGCAGCGGCATCGGCCGCGCCCTTCGAACCCTGACCCGCGACGAGGATATGGACGGGGCCGCCGAGCTTGGCAGCAGCGGTCAGCGCCTTGGCGGTGGCGTCCTTGACGGAGGCGTTGTCGTGTTCGGCGATCAGCAGCGTGGTCATCAGATCACCCCGGCGGTCTTGAGCTTGGAGACGAGTTCGGCGGCATTGGCCACCTTGACGCCGGCGGAGCGGCCAGCGGGCTCGACCGTCTTCAGAACCTTGAGGCGCGGCGCGACATCGACGCCGAGCGTCTCGGCCGAGGTCTCGTCGAGCGGCTTCTTCTTCGCCTTCATGATGTTGGGCAGCGAGGCATAGCGCGGCTCGTTGAGGCGCAGATCGGTGGTGACGATCGCCGGGAGCTTGAGCGTGACCGTCTGCAGGCCGCCATCGACCTCGCGGGTGACGTCGACGCTGTCGGTGCCAAGCTCGACCTTGGACGCAAACGTGCCCTGGCCCCAGCCGAGGAGGGCTGCGAGCATCTGGCCGGTCTGGTTGCAATCGTCGTCGATCGCCTGCTTGCCGAGGATGACGAGACCGGGGCCTTCCTGCTCGACCACCTTCTTCAGGAGCTTGGCGACGGCGAGCGGCTCGACGATGCCGTCGACCTTCACGAGGATGCCGCGGTCGGCGCCCATGGCGAGGCCGGTGCGGATCGTCTCGGCCGCCTGCGCCGGGCCGATCGAGACCACGATCACCTCGGTCGCCTTGCCGGCTTCCTTCAGGCGCAGCGCCTCCTCGACGGCGATCTCGTCGAACGGGTTCATCGACATCTTCACATTGGCGAGCTCGACGCCCGAACCGTCCGCTTTCACGCGGATCTTCACGTTGTAGTCAACCACCCGCTTGACGGGCACCAAGATCTTCATCGCCAGATCACCGTTCAGAAGAGATGAGCCTCGCACCGCACTGCACCTGACGGCAGGATAGCGGCATCGCGGCCCTCGGCTGGAATGCGCTGGGACCGTAGCGACGCCCGTTTGCGCTTGTCAACGCCCGTCCAGGCACGGCTCGGGGGCAAAACAGCGCGGCTTCAGCCACGGGCGGGCTTGCGCCCGAACAGCGCGATGCTGCGGTGCACGAAGAGCGGGGTCAGGGCGGCGCCCGTCGCCAGCCCGCCAAGGTGCGCCCACCAGCCGACATTGCCGTCGGCACCGAGCAGGGCGGCGGCGGCCTGCAGCAGGACCCAGCCGCCGAGCGCGTAGAGCGCGGGGATGTGGATCGGAATCCAGTTGAAGGCGAGCCCCCAGATCCGGACCTGCGGATAGATCATCAGATAGGAGGCGATGACGCCGGAGATGGCGCCGGAGGCGCCGATCAGGGGCTGCTCCGATCCGGGATACATCCCGGCATGGAAGAGGGAGCCGCCGAGCCCGCAGAGGAAGAAGAAGGCGAGGAAGCGCAGATGCCCCATCGCATCCTCGACATTGTCGCCGAAGACCCAGAGGAACAGCATGTTGCCGACGAGATGGGCGACATTGGCGTGCAGCAGCACATTGGTGAACAGGGTCGCCCAGGCCGGGACATGGGCAAGGCCTTCGGGCAATTGCGCCGTGCCGAACAGCACCGAGGGAATCATGCCGAAACCGGCCATGATCGCGAGCTCCGCTTCCTGGCTCGGCCAGAGCTGCAAGGCGATCTGCAGGGCGATGCAGGCGCCGATCAGCCCGTAGGTGATATAGGGCGTGCGCATGAAGCGCAGCGGTACACCGTCATGCAGAGGGACGAACATGGTGGCTCAGCGGTTCTGGCCGGGCACCCAGAGCACGTCGCCGGCTGCCTTGGCATTGAGGTAGCGGGAGGCGACGAACAGGAAGTCCGAGAGGCGGTTGATGTATTTCAGCGCGGGCGCGGCAACCGTCTCGCCTTCGGTCGCGGCAAGCTCGGTCATCAGGCGCTCGGCCCTTCGGCTGACGGTACGGGCGAGATGGAGATGGGTTGCGGCCGGGGTTCCGCCGGGCAGGACGAAGGAGCGCAAGGGAGCGAGATCGGCGTTCAGTTCGTCGATCTCGGCCTCGATCCGGTCGACCTGGGCCTGGACGATGCGCAGCGGCTCGAAGGCCAGGGGCTTGTCGGTCTCGGGTGTCGAGAGGTCGGCGCCGAGATCGAAGAGGTCGTTGCTGATGCGGCCGAGCATGGCGTCGACCAGGGCGTCTTCCGTCGCCGCATGGAGGCGGGCGAGGCCCACACAGGCATTGGTCTCGTCGACGGTGCCATAGGCGGCGACGCGCAGGTCGGATTTCGGCCGGCGCGGGCCGCTCGTCAGTCCGGTCGTGCCGTTGTCGCCGGTGCGCGTGTAGATGCGGTTGAGCTTGACCATGCCATGCTTATAGCGTGGCTGCGGCGGGACGGAAGCGCGTTTGCGGCGTAGCCGGGGGCCTCAGAAGGTGTAGCCGAGCCGCGCGCCGATATTGGCCGGGCCGCGGCTGCCGGTGCCGGGCTTGTCGGAGCAGCCGGCGGTGCTGAAATGCTCGAGCGTGGTCACGAGGCTCCAGCGATCCGTCAGCCGGAAGCCGAGGGCAGCAGCCTCGCGCGTGCCGGTATTGCAGCCGAGCGCGAGGCGATTCTCGGGGACGACCAGCCCGGTCTTGCCGTCGTTCAAGGCGGCACCGAGGCTCGCCTCGACGAAGATGTCGCGGGTCACGTCGAAGGTCCAGGTCGCCCCGGCATAGGCATAGCGCGTACCGTTGAGGTTGACGCTCGCGCCGATGTTGAAGCGGGGGATGAAGGTCGCCGCGATGCGATCGCTCAGGGGGAGGAGAC
The DNA here is from genome assembly GCF_006714945.1 of Allobosea sp. AK1. Classification (NCBI taxonomy): domain Bacteria; kingdom Pseudomonadati; phylum Pseudomonadota; class Alphaproteobacteria; order Hyphomicrobiales; family Alloboseaceae; genus Allobosea; species Allobosea sp. AK1. The sequence continues at coordinate 1,419,258 of NZ_VFMG01000001.1, read as the reverse complement.
GTGGCGACAGGAGGTCGGTGCTGAGGTTCGGCAGGCCGCTCTCCCGGCCACCGGGATTGGCAAGGCCGGCGCCGATGCGGGCTTCCCAGGCAGGGATGGGCGCTTCGGTGGCGGGGGCGTAGCTGGAGACAGAGCCGGAGAGGGACCGGGTCTGCGCGGAAGCAGCAGAGGCGGCCAGGCAAACGGCAAGTGACAGCAACGCGACGCGGACCATGGGCCTTCGGCAATTGAACGTGTGAGCAGGCGTTAGTGAAGCACACATACTCGTGTTCGGAATGTGGCGAGGCCCGGATATTCAGGCTCTCGTCCACAGCGGGTTAAGAGATTCAATTCAATTATTTCAAAGGCTTGCGCGCAGTGACGCAGGCGTTCAGCCGTTGCGCCACCACAAGACGATGACGATCAGCACGATGGCGACGAACTGCAGGACGACCCGCAGCCGCATCAACCGCTGCGAGGTATTGGCGCTGCCGCCGCGCAGCATGTTGATGAGCCCGAGCAGGAGCACGATGGCGACGGCGCCGACCGCGACGGACACGAGAGTGTTCGAAAACGTCATGGGGATTGGCTTAGGACCATGCGAGGAACTTGACCAGCGCCATCATGCGGCTGACGTGGCCTGAGCCGTGGGTCAGCTCGTCGCAGCCGTCTGCGCCAGGGCGCGGCTGCGGACGGGTAGGGAAAGATCGCCGGCAAGCGCGCGGCTGATCGCGGGCAGGCCGTCGAGAAGATCGGGCATGAAGGCCTGTGACGGGGGCGGGCGCTGCGGCAGCGCATGGAGCGCGGCGGCCATCACGCGCGGATCGCGCTCGCCCTCGCCGGTCTGGGAGGGGTCGTAGAGGACGTCGACCAGCTTGAGCTCGTCGGCGCGGCCGGCCCGGATCGCCTGTTCGAGGCGCGGACGGACGCGGGGCACGATCAGGGCCGGCTTGTCGAAGGAGAGGATCTCGCAGAAGGTGTTGTAGCCGCCCATGGCGACGACGCAGTGGGCCCGGTTCATCAGCAGTTCCAGCCGCGGCTCGAAGCCGAGGCCTTCGAGCTTGGGATTGCGGGCGATGCGCTCCGCGAATTCCTTGCGCTTCTCCCGCGACATGAACGGTCCGAAGACGATGAGGGCGGGCAGCGCGATCGTCGGATCGGCCTCATAGGCCGAGATCACCCAGTCGATGACGCCGGCGCCGTCGCCGCCGCCGCCCGGCGTGACCAGGATGAAGGGTTGCTTGGTGATGCGCGGGTAGCGGTTCGGCGGCATCGGGCTCGGCACCGCGCGCTTGAGATAGCCCAAGTAACGGAGCTTGTCGGCGAAGCGGTGCTGGCCCGGCAGGCCGGTCAGGGGCTGGTAGACGTTCTCCAGCCCGTAGACGAAGATGTCGTCATAGACGGTGTCGAGCGCTTCCAGCGCGCCGTTGCGGCTCCATTCCTCCAGGACGGCGGCGGGCTCGTCGAGCACGTCGCGCAGGCCGAGCACGATGCGTGCGCCGCGCCGGCGCAGGATGTCGAGCGAGGGCTTCAGTTCGCCGCGCAGGCCGACCGGCTCCTTGTCGACGATGACGACGTCGGGATCGAAGGACAGGACCGTCTGCTTGATGATGTCGGCCCGCAAACGGATCGTATCGCCGAGGTCGAGATTGAGATGGTGCGGCTCGTAGCTGCCGTCGCTCTGCTTCTCGACACCGGGAATGCGGACATAATCGACGCCGTCGCCGAACTGGAAGCTCGAGATGACGGACGAGCCGGAGACGATGATCACCGAGATATGCGGAAAGCTCGCGATCAACGCATTGGCGATGGCGCGGCAGCGGCGGATATGGCCAAGCCCGAAGGTGTCGTGGCTGTAGATCAGGACGCGTGGCGCATGGGGGCTGCGCGGCGCACGTTCGGCACCGGCGAGATCGACGACGTTTGAAGGCATCGGAACGTCGCCCCCCGGAAAGGCCAGACGACCTCTTGGCGAGGACGAACGCAGTTGGAACTATGGAGTGATTATAACCGGTCGTTGGGGACGATCCAAGCCCATCGGAACTAGACGTGGGTTATGGGTTTGGGAGGCCAAAGGCCCGCCCCGATACCGCTTCGCTAGCCGATCCCGGGCCGCGCGATAAGCCGGGTGGGATCGATCATGCTGACTGCCGGATGGGCGGTGGCTGCGCTCAGGATATCGGTGAGGGCGGACCAGGCCGTTTCATCATGGTCGCGATGGTGCAGCAACACCCCCAGATCGATGTCACCGACCTCGCCTTGCCGTCTCGCGGTCAGCATGGCGACGAGCTCTTCGAGGATACCGGTGGCCGGGCGTCCGACGCGGCCGCCATGCCAGTCCATGACGTCGACATGGGTGTTGAGCAGGCGCGGCCCACCGTCCGACCCCAGGCGATAGCCGCGGAAGCAGGAGAGCCCGGCGAAGCCGAGCGCTTCCAGACGCGCAGCATGGTTTTGAGCGATGCGATTCCAGGGTGGCACGAAGACCGGCAGGACGGCGTCGTCGAGGAGGTCGCGCAGGCGCTGGCGGCCCTGTGCGATGTCGGCATCGACATCAGTTGCGGAGCGCTCCGCACCGAATTCCGATTTTTTGCCGCCGGAAGGGGCGTGATTATGGTGGATGGCGCCATGCTGGCAGGGCCGCAGCAGCGGCATGCCGCGCAGCGCCGATGCCAGTGCAGGCTCGGCCAGCAACGGAATGACCGCGAGCAGGATCGGTGCCGCGAAGCGCTCGGCCAGATCCGAAAGGCGGTCAAGCGCCGGGCTCGGTGCCACGGCATCATCATCGCGCAGCCAGAGACCGATCTTTCGGCCCGCATTGCTCCATTGGTCGAGCTCCAGGGCGAGCGCCTGCCAATCCAAGGCATTCATGGCGTGACTTTCCCAGGAGGCGATTTCAGCTTGGCGCGGCGGTTCCGGATCGCGAGCGCCAGACCTTCCGCCAGCCTTTCGGCAGCGCGTGCCGGCGTGCGTTCGGCAAGGATGAAGCGGCGCGCGGCAGCCCCCATGGCTTCGCGCTGCGCTCCGTCGCGCAGTAGGCTGATCAGGGCAACGGCCAGGGCTTCCTCGTTAAATTCGGGGGCGAGCAGGGCAGTCTCGCCGGCCAAGACCGTCTCGCCGACGCCGCCGCTGTCGAAGGCGACGACTGGCAATCCTGCCGCCTGGGCCTCGAGATAGACCAGCCCATAAGCCTCGCCGATGCCGGGCCAGACGAAGATGTCGTGCCGGGCGAGCTCGGCCTGCGCGGTCTCGCGGTCGAGCTGGCCGTGCCAGGTGATGCGGCGAGCGGGGAGGCCGGCAAAGGCGGCTTCGACCTCGGCACGGCGGGGCCCGTCGCCGATGATGCTCAGCGTCCAGTCTTCGCCCCGGCAGCGGTCGAGAATGCGGGCGAGGGTGAGGTAGCTCTGCAGCTTGGCGCCCTCTCGCATCATCGCAATGGTGACGAGGCGTGGCGGGCCCGACGAAATGGCGGGCCCGGGCTGCTCGAGAGGGGTCGCGACGAAGGGGGGCAGTGCGAGCAGGGACGTACCCGCGTTCCGCCAGGGTTCGAGCCCCTGCCGGTCGCGGTCGGTGAAGTAGAAATGGACGTCGCCGGCGGCCAGCCCCTGCCGGACAGCCGCCGTATGCGCGGCCCATTCGCCGGTGGTGCGCCGGGCGGAATCGCTCGATTCGGCGGTGACATAAGGGATGTCGAGCGCTGTCGCGATATCCGGCCCGAGGAGGTCCGGCGAGCGATAGTAGTTGTGATAGGTGAACCAGAGATCGGGGCGTGGCCGGCCGGCTTGGTATCCGGCGAGCAGGGCATCGCGCAGGCGGGCCGCGTCGGTGACGACGCTGATAAAGCGCGCCGGGTCCGGTTCGCGAAAATAGGTCTTCGGCGCTGCGACAGGCTCGACGAGATGGCCGAGGCTTTCGAGCGCGGCGACGAGCTGGCGGGCCATGCGGCGGTCGCCGGAGACGCCGCCGTCACCGACCGGATTGAGCGGGGTGTGGAACGCGATGCGCAAGATCGTCTTCGAGGTCGGTGATGCTGTCAGCGATAGGGGTCGGCCGCGTCGCGCAGGCCGTCGCCGAGGAAGTTGAAGGCGAGGATGATCACGATCACGGGCACGACCGGATAGAGCAGCCAGGGATAGAGCGCCACCACATTGATGTTCTGGGCCTCGTTGAGCATCACGCCCCAGCTCGTGATCGGCGGCCTGAGGCCGAGGCCGAGGAAGGAGAGGGCGGTTTCGCCGAGGATGGTCTTCGGGATCGTGATCGTCGCCGAGGCGATGAGATGGCTCATGAAGCCGGGCACCAGATGGAGCGCGATGATGCGGCGCGGCTTCGCGCCCATGAGCTGGGCGGCGACGACATAATCCTCCTCGCGCAGCGAGAGCAGCTTCGAGCGCACCGAGCGGGCAAGCCCGGTCCAGTCCATCAGGCCGAGGATCACCGTGATGCCGAAATAGACCAGCAGCGGGCTCCAGGTCGGCGGCAGGATCGAGGCCAGCGCCAGCCAGAGCGGGATATGCGGCAGCGACTGCACGATCTCGATGATGCGCTGGACGACCAGATCGATCCGGCCGCCATAATAGCCGGCGATGCCGCCGATGATGACGCCGAGCACGAAGGAGACGGAGACGCCGAGCAGGCCGATCGAGAGCGAGATGCGCCCGCCATAGAGGATGCGCGAGAGCATGTCGCGGCCGAGCCGGTCGGAGCCGAGCAGGAAGAAGGTGCCGCCCTCAGGCGCGCAGACGAGGTGCCGGTTGCCGGGGATCAGCCCCCAGAAATCGTAGTCGTCGCCTTTGCAGAAGAAGCGCAGCTTCTGCGGGCGCGTCCTGTCGACCTCGTATTCGCGCTTCAAATTCTCCATGTTGAGGCGCATCGCATAGGGGTAGACGAAGGGGCCGATGAAGCTGCCTTCGTGGAAGAGATGGATGCTCTGGCTGGGCGCCCGGATGAAGTCGGTGTTGCGCGTCGTGTAGTGATAGGGCGCGAGGAACTCGGCGAAGGCCGCCATGGCGTAGATCACGAAGATCACCACGGCGGAGATGACCGCGAGCTTGTGCTTGCGGAACTTCCACCACATCAATTGCCATTGCGAGGCGAGGTAGACCCGCTCCTGCTCCGGCGTCATCGCCTCGGTGGCATAGGGTTCGAACGGCGCCGTCGAGACCTCGTGCGGCAGGGCCGCGCCGTCCGGCGGAAGATGGTTGAGCGTCGTCGCCTTCACTTGGTCGCGGCTCCCTGGAGGCGGATGCGCGGATCCAGGATGGCGAGCGCGATATCCGAGATCAGCACGCCGATCACGGTCAGGAAGGAGAGGAACATCAGGAAGGAGCCGGCGAGATACATGTCCTGGCTCTGCAGGGCGCGGATCAGGAGGGGGCCGGTGGTCTGCAGCGAGAGCACGATCGCGACGACCTCGGCGCCCGAGACGATCGAGGGCAGGATGTCGCCGATATCCGAGATGAAGAAGTTGAGCGACATCCGTAAGGGGTATTTCCGCAGCGCCTTGCCGGGCGGCAGTCCCTTGGCGCGGGCGGTGACGTAATACTGCTTCTGCAACTCGTCGAGCAGGTTGGCGCGCAGCGCCCGGATCATGCCGGCAGTGCCGCCGGCGCCGATGATGATGACGGGAATCCAGAGGTGCTCGAGCACCGATTTGAGCTTGGCCCAGCTCATCGGCTGGTTGAGATAGGCGGGATCGACGAGGCCGCCGATCGAGGTGCCGAACCAGATATTGGCGAAATACATGAAGACCAGCGCCAGCAGGAAATGCGGCACGGCAAGCCCGACGAGGCCGAGGAAGGTGAGGCCGTAATCGCCCCAGCTGTACTGGTGCGTCGCCGAGTAGATGCCGATCGGGAAGGCGACGATCCAGGTGAAGATGATGGTGGCGAAGGACACGATCATGGTCAGCAGCAGGCGGTCGCCGACGATCTCGCGCACCGGGCGCTGGTACTCGAAGGAATAGCCCATGTCGCCCTGGATCAGACCGGCGACCCAGCGGACGTAACGTTCCAGCGGGGGCTTGTCGAAACCATACTCCTTCTTGAGGAACTCGATGCGGCTCATGTCCGCCTTCTCGCCCTGGGCCTGCATCTCGGCGGCGAGCGTCTCGAAATAATCGCCTTCAGGCAGGTTGATGACGGTGAAGATCAGCGCGCTGGTGACGATCAGCGTCGGGATCATGAGCAGGATGCGCTTGAGGATGTAGCGGATCAGCACGCGTCAGGCCTTGGTCTCGGCTCGGTCGAACCAGAAGGTGTCGGGCATGTAGCGGCCGATGAAGGCACCGGGCTCGAAGCTGTAGAGGCCTTCCTCGGGCACGTTGCGCAGGTCCCTGGAGACGACGATCGGCTGCAGCGTGCTGTTGACCACGCCGATGCTGAAGAGCTGCTCGGCATTGATCGCCAGCATCTTGTGCCAGATGGCGCGGCGCTGGTCGCGGGTCGCGCTGACGCGCCATTCCTCGTAGAGCCGCACGAGCTCGTTGACCTCCGCCAGGGCCGGCCGTTCGCCTTCGCGGCCGCTGTTCTCGACGAACTGGCCCCAGCGCGGCCACTGGAACTGAGCGGAGGAGGTCGGCGCCAAGGCATCCGGCTCCATGTCCGAGGTAACCAGTGCATTGTCCATGCCGGCCCAGGCCGACATCACCGTCTGGCCGGCGAGGATGCGGCGGCGGAAGACGTCGCGCTGGGTCGAGCGGGGATAGATCTTCATGCCGACATCGAAGAAATCCTGCTTGAGCAGGTCGAGGATGTCGGTCTCCTCGGTGTTCTCCCCGGCGGTCTCGATGGTGAACTCCAGCCGGCGCCCGTCCGGCAGCAGGCGGATGCCGTCGTCGTCGCGTTTGGTCAGGCCGATCTCGTCGAGCAGGCGGTTGGCGAGCGCGGGGTCGTGCTGCGTCCAGAGCGCGGCGAGCTTGGCGTCGTAGAGCGGGCTTTCGGGCAGGGCGGTGTTGCCGCTCTCGCGGGCCAGCCCGAAGAAGATGACCTTGTTGACGTCCTTGCGGTTGATCGCGACCGAGATCGCCCGGCGATAGCGGACATCGCGGTTGAGGTCGCGCCAGACCGGATCGATGGCGTTCAGGTTGGGGAGCAGGGCGAAATAGGCGCCTTCCGCCCGCTTCCACAGCCTGACGTCGAAATTCATCCGCTTCGAGGCTTCCTTCAGGAAGGTGTAGTTGTCGAAGCGGATATAGCGGGCCTGGAGGTCGGACTCGCCGGCCGCGGCCTTGGCCGGGATGAGCGAGCTTGTGCCGATCGTCAGCGTCACCTGGTCGGTATAGGGGAGCTGGCGACCGTTCCTGTCGATGCGGTGGAAATAGGGATTGCGCTCGAAGACGAACTGCTCGGCCGGCAGGGGCGTGGTATTGCGCCAGGGCTCCAGCGTCGGCAGCTTCGGGTTCTCCGGCCGGTACATGCGCGAGAGCCGCTCGTGCAGCGCGCCCCAGTCGCGGACATGGTGCTCCTTCACCCGCTTGGCCAGTTCGTGCTTCGGGGCGTGGCGCTCGTGGAACTGCTTGAGATAGCCGGAGGCCATGAAGATGTAGGTCGGCTGCGCGCCCGCCAGCGCCGGCAGGAAGATCGGGTTCGGCGTCTTCCAGCTGTAGCGGACTTCCGTCTCGCTCAGGATCTCGAAGCGCGGCGGTTCATTGGCCGAGAACAGGGCCTGGGGCGGGCCGCCCGGCGAAAGCCGCTTGTTGTTGGCGATATCCTCCCACCAGTAGCGGAAATCCTCGGTGGTGAAGGGCGAGCCATCCGACCAGCGATGGCCCTGGCGCAGCTTGAGCGTGAAGATGCGGCCATCCTCGACCTCGCAGCTCTCGAGCAGGTCCGGCACAAGCTCCAGATCGTCGTCATAGACCATCAGGCGGGTGTAGCCGTAGAGCGTCATCATGCGGATGTCGCGCTGGTCGCCCATCAGCATGCGGATATTGCCGCCATGGCGGCCGGGCTGCCGGCCGAGTGTCGCCAGATCGATGATGCGTGGATTGGCCGGCAGGCGCGCAGCGACCGGTGGCAGGGTGCCGGCGGCGACCTGGTCCGCGAAGAACGGGCTGTCGATCGCAGTGCCCGAGAACGGCGCGGCCTGCGCGCGGCGCGGCAGGGCGGCTCCCGCGAGAGCGGCGGAGCCGAGTAGCAATGCAGTGCGGCGGGTCGGGTGCGGGGCACGGCGCGTCATGGCACCAGCTCCCGCATATCGGCATTGGGCCGCGCGAGTACGAAATGGCCGTCGCCGAGCGGCAGATGCGTCAGGGTGCCCTCGTCGGGCCCTGCCTTGAAGGCCTTGTCCCAATGGCTGTCGTCGGAGGCGCCGCCGGGCGCGGCCAGCTTGAAGTCGAGCCTGCGGTCGAGATCGGCGAAGGGCACGGAGCGCAGCAGCGCCCTCGTGTAAGGATGGGCGGGGCGGTCGAAGAGCGCGTGGCGCGGCGCCAGCTCGACGATCCGGCCATTGGCCATCACCGCGATCCGGTCCGCCATGTAGTTCACCACGGCGAGATTATGCGAGATGAACAGGAAGGTCAGGCCGCGCTCGGCCTGCAGGTCCTTGAGTAGGTTGAGGATTTGCGCCTGCACGGAGACGTCGAGCGCTGAGACCGGTTCGTCGCAGATGATCAGGTCCGGGTCGAGCGCGAGGGCGCGGGCAATGCCGATGCGCTGGCGCTGACCGCCGGAGAAGGAATGCGGATAGCGGTTGAGGAACCGCATATCGAGCCCGACATCCTGCATCAGGGTCCGCACCCGTTCGTCCTGCCCGGCCTGATCGCCGCGGCCATGGATGACCAGCGGCTCGCGCAGGATGTTCATCACGGTCATGCGCGGTGACAGCGACGAGACCGGGTCCTGGAAGATCATCTGGACGCGCGGGCGGAACTTGCGGAGGTCCTCGCCCTCTAGGCCGAGCACGTCGACCCGCTCGCGCCCATCGTCGAAGATCACTTCGCCGGAATCGGGCGTGACGGCGCGCATGATGATCTTGCTGACCGTGGTCTTGCCGCAGCCGCTCTCGCCGACGAGGCCGAGGCATTCGCCACGCCTGATGTCGAAGCCGACATCGTTGACGGCCTTGACGCTGGTCTGGTTGCCCTTGCCGAAGAAGCTGCGCGAGCCCGTGACATAGGTCTTGTGCAGGCCGCGGACGCTGAGGAGGGGGGCGGCGTCTGCCGCGGGTTTCGGTGGCGGCGCGGCGACGGCCGGGCGCGGGCGGGCTTCCCTGAGGGCGACCAGCCGCTCGCCGTCCTGCATGTCGAAATGCGGGGAGGCGTCGAGCAGGGCCCTGAGATAGGGGTGGCGGGGGCGGCGGAAGATATCCTCGACCGTGCCGCGCTCCATGATCTCGCCGTGGAAGATCACCACCACCTCGTCGGCCATGTTGGCGACGACGCCGAGATCATGGGTGATGAGCAGGATCGCCATGCCCATCTCGGCCTGGAGATCGCGCATCAGGTCGAGCACCTGGGCCTGGATGGTGACGTCGAGCGCGGTCGTCGGCTCGTCGGCGATCAGCAGGGCCGGCTGGCAGATCAGCGCCATGGCGAGCATGGCGCGCTGGCGCAGCCCGCCCGAGAGCTCGAAGGAATAGAGGCCGAAGGCGCGCTTCGGGTTCTTGAAGCCGACACGCTTCAGCATCGCTTCGATCAGTTCGCGCGCCTCAGGCTTCGGCATCGGTCGGTGCAGGAGCAGCGCCTCCTCGATCTGGTTGCCGATGGTATGGACCGGCGAGAGCGAGGACATCGGCTCCTGGAATATCATGCCGATCCGCCCGCCGCGCAGCGCCCGGATGCCCTTGCCTTCGGCGGGCAGCGTCGCGATGTCGACGACGGTCTCGGGGGCCTGCGGGTCGCGGAACAGGATCTCGCCGCCGGTGATCCCGCCGGCGCGTGGCAGGAGACCCATGATGGCCTGGGAGATCACCGATTTGCCGGAGCCGGATTCGCCGACGAGCGCGACGGTCTTGCCCGCGGGGACGCGCAGGCTGACGCCCTTCACGACGTCACGGGCCAGGCCGTGGATCGTGAAGCCGATACGCAGGTCGCTGATGCGCAGGATGTCCATAGTCCGAAACGATGTGCCCCTGGGGCCTAGGGCCCTTCACCTTTCCTGACGTCACTAGACGTCGAAAGCGGCAGCTTGCCAATCGCTTTCGACGCTTGCGGTTCCGGCGGGCATTGCCCGATGCGGATGACATCGCTGCAACGGGGCCCGCGCCGGAAATCGTCGTAGCTGATGCTCCAGGGCAGGGGCGCCGGGGCGCGGTAGGGACCCATCTTGAAATACTGGTTGTCGTCGAGCCCCGGACCGCTGTGCCCGATATGCCCGGTGACGGTCGCGATATGGACGCCGTCGGCGAGGATTTCGATATGGCCGTCGCCATCGGGGCCGGGCTGGGAGCGGACGACGAAATCGATCCAGCCCTGCTGCGCCGAGGGCAGGTCGGCATGGTGCTTGACCCGGATTCCGGGTGCGCAGGCATTGAAATAGCTCGGGTAGTTCTCCGTGGTCGTGCCGCTTTCCATGGCGACGAGCGCACGGGTCTGCTGCGCTTCGGTGCGGCTGATCACGAGGGCCTCGCCCGGCAGGCAACCCTCGGGGCGCTCGCTGCCGCCGATCGGATAGGACGGAATCAGGTCGGTCTCGACGGTGATGCCGAGGCGGCCACGATAGAGCCGCAGCGCCAGGAAGGGCGAGTAGTCGCCGACGGCCTCGGGCAGGATCTCGCGCTTCCACTGGGCGATCACATATCTGCGATCGTCCTGGGCGAGGGGATCGTTGAGGCGCAGCGCGAAGCCGTACCAGACCGTGCTGTGGAAGGGGACGAGCACCTCGGGACGCTCCCAGATCTCGGCCCGCTCGCTGCATCCCACCGCATGCGGCAGGCAGGACGGCGTCGCGATCACGGTCACGGCGCCGGCGCCGCTATAGGGCGCGGCACCATCGAAAATCACGCGGCCGGAGCGCTGCTCGGGATTGTCCTTGTAGAATAGCCCGCCTTCAGGGGCGAAACCGCCCTGTTCGAAGCCGTCGTGCAGGATGCGCTGGGCGGGGCCGGCTCGGGCCGAGACGGCGAATAGGCCGACGAGACCGATCGCGGCCGCGCAGCACAGCATTCCCGACGCAACTGTCCTTTTCACGCTACCCCCGATGATGGATGCCGCCTTCGCTCTGCAATGCCGGCATGGCCACAGCGTGGCGCGCATTGCACTCGGCCGCAACCTCACCACATATGGTCGCTTCGGGCCCGCCGGACCCGGTCGGGACCGCGCTGCGAGCGCTTCGGTACAGGGTTGCCCTTTGGAGTCCAATCTCTTCCGTTACATCTGGCAGAAGAGCCGGGCCGAGCAGATCGTCGTCCTGCTGATCATCCTTGTCTCGATCCCGTTCAACTGGGCCTCCTTCGACGTGCCCAAACGCATCGTCAACGATGCGATCCAGGGCGGCGCCTTCAAGGACGGCAAGACCACCGCGACGCTGATGGACTTCACCCTGCACCTGCCGTCCTGGCTGGGTGGGGCGAGCTACAGGCTGTCGGAGGGCATCCAGGTCGGCCAGTATGGCCTGCTCGTCGGCCTCAGCACCTATTTCCTGCTGCTGGTCCTGATCAACGGCGCCTTCAAATACGTCATCAATGTGCGCAAGGGCATCCTCGGCGAGCGCATGCTCAGGCGCATGCGCTACGACCTGTTCAGCCAGCTGATGCGCTTCCGACCGGAGGAGATCCGCGCGGTCAAGCCGGCCGAGATCGCCAGCATGATCAAGGACGAGGTCGAACCCGTCGGCGGCTTCGTCGGCGATGCCTTCATCCAGCCGGTCTTCCTGCTCAGCCAGGCGCTGACGGCGCTGATCTTCATCATGGCGCAGAGCTTCTGGCTGGGCTCGATCGCGCTGCTGATCGTGCTGGTACAGGCGATCATCATCCCGATCCTGCGGCGCGAGCAGCTCAGGCTCGGCCGCGAGCGCCAGATCGCCTCGCGCCAGCTCGCAGGCCGCATCGGCGAGATCGTCGATGCCGGGCCGATGATCCAGGGCCATGGCGCGACGGCCTATGTCCAGTCCGACATCGCCGGGCGGCTCGGGCGGCTCTTCGACATCCGCTATGCGCTCTACAAGCGGAAATTCGCGGTCAAGTTCCTCAACAACCTGCTGGCCCAGATCACGCCCTTCTTCTTCTACTCGATCGGCGGCTTCTTCGCCCTGCAGGGGCGGCTCGATATCGGCCAGCTGGTCGCGGTGATCGCCGCCTATCGCGACCTGCCGCCGCCGATCAAGGAGCTGATCGACTGGGACCAGCAGCGCAACGACGTGACGATCAAGTACGATCAGGTGATCTCGCAGTTCAACAGCGACGAGACGCTCGTCCTCGACGAGGAGGACGGCGTCGCGGCCCTGCCGGAAAAGGGCGAGATCCGGCTCGAATCCGTGCAGATGCTGGACAATCGCGGCCAGCCGCTGCTGACGCCGCTCTCGTTCAGCCTGGCGCGGCCGGGCCTGGTGGCGGTTATCGGCCCGCCGGGCGGCGGCAAGGACGTGCTCGGCCGAATCCTCGGCCGGCAGGCGACGAGCTATACCGGCCGCGTGCTGATCGACGGCGAACCGCTGGCGGGGATGTCGGTCGAGCGGGCGAGCCACATCATCGGCTATTCCGGCGACGAACCCGAGCTCATCGCCGGCTCGATGCGCGACAACATCCTGCTGCCGCTGCGGCGCCGGCGCCCGGACCTCAAGGCCGGCGGCGCGGTCTCCGCACCGGAGCATCACCGCTTCGTCGAGGCGATCCGCTCGGGCAATTCGCCCTTCCCGTTCGAGGCGGACTGGACCGACTATGCCGGGGTCGGCGTCACCGACACCGCCGAACTCGCGGCGCGCATCCACGAATTGCTCGACGTCTTCGGCTGCACGCAGGAGGTCTACGAGCTCGGGCTCGGTGGCAAGGTGATGCGCCCGGTCAGCGAGCAGGCGATCGAGCGCATCATCGCGGCCCGACGCGTGGTCGCGGCCGAGCTGACACGGATCAAGCAGGGCGACCTGATCGAGCCCTTCGTGCTCGACCGCTACAACCGCAACGCCCCGATCGTCGAAAACCTGATCTTCGGCACGCGGACCAGCACGCGCTTCGACAGCACGACCCTGCTGTTCGAGCCCTATGCCCAGTCGATCCTGAAGGCGGAGGCGCTGGTCGAGCCGCTGGCCGAGATGGGCGCGCGCATCGTCGCGACGGTGGTCGAAATCTTCGCCGGCCTGCCGCAGGGCCATGCGCTGTTCGAGCGTTACTCCTTCGGCGCGAATTTCGAGTTCGAGCGCCTGAACGAGCTCGCAGCGCTGCTGGCCAAGCACGACATGCGCAACCCGCTCGACCAGGAGACCGAGCGCGATCTCGTCGCGCTGGCGCTCGGCTATATCGAGCCCAAGCACAGGCTGAACCTGATCGATGCGCGCCTCGAGCGCCGCATCCTGCGGGCGCGGGAAAGCTTCCGCAAGCATCTGCCGGCGGATGCGGTCGAGGATGTCGATTTCTACGATCCCGACAAGGTGATGGTCGGCGCCAGCGTGCGCGACAACCTGATGTTCGGGCGCATCGGCTACGGCGTGCCCGATGCCGCCCGCAAGGTCGGCGAGATCGTGCTGCAGGCGCTCGCCCGCTCGGGGCTGGGCGAGGCGCTCTACCGGCTCGGCCTCGATACCGAGAGCGGCATCCGCGGGCGTTTCCTGCCGGTCCGGCTGCGACAGGCCGTGCCGCTGGTCCAGGCGCTGGTCAAGGCGCCGCAGATCGCGGTGCTCGACATATCCTCTCTGCTCGCGATTTCGGACGAGCCGCGGGAGATCGTCGCCCGGCTGCACAGCTATTGCGCGGGCATGACGCTGTTTCTTCTGGTCGGAGATGCTAACCTTGCGGGAGAGGTCCCGCTGCGGGTGCTGTTCCACGGAGCGACGGGCACGGTCGAGGCGCCGGGCAGGCCCGATGCGGCCAATGATCGGGCGTCGCGCCTCGAAAGTACCGGGCGCGAGGACACTGGGCGCGAGAACACTGGGCGAATGGAGGCGCGATCATGAGTCTGGAAACCGATATCGGCTGCCTGCGTTGCCTGCCGCTGTTCCAGGACATGCCGGCATCGCGGCTCAAGCTCGTCGCGCTGATGGGCGAGCGGCTGCAATTCGAGCCCGGTGCTGTCCTGATCAGCCCGCAGGAGAAGCTCGAGGGCGTCTACGTGATCCTGGAAGGCGAGGTCGAAATCCTGCAACCAAGCGAGAGCGGCGAGGAGCGGCGCTTCGTCAAGGACACCGGCAGCATCACCGGCGACGTGTCCCTGCTCAGCGGCCAGCCCTTCATCGCCACCATCAGCGCGAAGTCGCGGGTCCTGGCGCTGCGGATTCCGAAGGACCTGTTCTTCGAACTGCTCCAGACGGTGCCGGAATTCAGCCTCGCTGTCTGCCGGGATCTGGCCGGCCGGGTCCACAGGCTTGCCTCCGTCCTGCTGCGCGAGCACGAAACCGTTTGACGAGGTCCATCATCGCATGAACCGGCCGCAAGCCGCAGGCACGAACCGCACGGGCGCAACCCGCGGCGGCATGGGTGCGAGCATGGACCAGGTCTCGTCCTGGAGTCGGGACATCCGGTTCGTCTCCGGGCTGATCCTGCTTGTTTTCGCCACGACCCATTTCCTGAACCATGCCGTCGGCATCCTCGGTGTCGGCGCCATGGAGAAGGTCCAGGACTGGCGCTATGGCTTCTGGCATTCCTGGGCCGGGACGGCCGCGCTCTATGGCGCGCTGATCGTCCACCCGGTCTTCGCGCTGCTCAGGGTGGTGCAGCGGCGCACCTTCAAGATGCCTCTGCGCGAAATGCTGCAGATCGCGCTCGGCCTCGCCATTCCGCTGCTGCTGGTCGACCACATCATCAGCACGCGGGTGATGGGCATCTATTTCGGCGTCGACGAGAGCTACCGCTCGGTCCTGCGCCGGCTCTGGCCGGGGCTGGCGCTGACGCAGTCGCTGCTGCTGCTGCTGGTCTGGACGCATGGCATCATCGGCATCCATTTCATGCTGCGCGCCCGCGACAGCTATCGCCACTGGCGCGACCCGTTCCTGCTGGCGGCGATCCTGGTCCCGCTCCTGGCCATCATCGGCTTCTCCGTCGGAGCGCGGGAGGCCGAGCAGATGGCGATGCCGGCCGAGCTGGTCAGCGACGCGCAGGCCGCGATGTTCGCCCGCGACGTGATGTGGGGCAAAGGCGCCTTCTACGGCCTCGTCGCTTCCTTCCTGCTGTTCATCGGCATTCGCGAGATCAGGGTCCGGACGACGCGCCAGATCACGGTGCGCTTCGTCGGCCACGGCACACGCAGGCTGGCGCCGGGGCCGACCGTGCTCGAGATGTTCCGGCGCTTCGGCATTCCCCATGCCGCGCTCTGCGGCGGGCGGGCGCGCTGCGCCACCTGCCGCGTGCTGGTGATGGACGGCAACGACAAGCTGCCGAAGCCGGGCCCGAACGAGGCCAAGCTGCTGCGGCGGATCTCGGCGCCGGACGGTGTCCGGCTCGCCTGCCAGATCAGGCCGCGCGACGATCTTCAGGTGCAGATCCTGCTGGCGTCGCGATTGAATGCCGGCGCGGCGCGACCGTTCGAGATCGACGATGCCGCGGGCAAGCGCGGCCTGACCGTGGTGGTGGCCGATCTCAGGGCGTTCTCCGCTCTCTCCGAACGGCAATTGCCGCGCGAGCTGATCGGCCTGCTCAACCGTTTCTTCGACGAGATGGGGCAGGCGATCACGGCGCATGAGGGGCGCATCGACGCCTTCTATGGCGACGGCTTCATGGCGGTGTTCGGTCTCGAAGGCCCGCCGGCACGCGGGGCACAGGCCGCGATCGCGGCTGCCGGCGACATCGTGCGCGCGGTCGATGCGCTCAACCGCGAATACGGTGCCGCGCTGCCTTTGCCGCTCCGGATCGGCATCGGCATCCATACCGGCGACGCCATCACCGGCGCGGTCGAGAACGACAATCTCGGCCGGCGCGAGATTACAGTCGGCGAGACCGTGATGGTCGCGAGCCAGCTCGAATCGGCGACTCGGCGTGTGCTCGCCGATGTCGTGGTCTCCGAGGATACGATCCGGGCGAGCGGGCGCAGCTATGCCGGCACGACGACGCTGAAGATCGCGATCAAGGGGCGCGAGAAGCCTTTGACCGCCTATGGCTTCGCCAGCGCGCCGGAAATCGCCCGCCGCAAGCGCGAGGACGTGGCGGTGCCGGTTCCCGTGGTGGCCGGCGGCGAGGCGACCACATCGGCAGAAGTGGTGCAGGAGCAGGGCGAGACCGGCGAAAAGGGCTGATCCCTGTGCGGATGGCTGGTTTTTTGCGGGCGCGCATGTCTATGGTCCGCCGGCTTTTCCGGATGACGACCGACCCATGATGCCCGAACCGCCCCAAGAGGCCTTTCACGACCTGCTGCGCGGCATGGCAGCGCTCTCGGGCAACCGTGTCGTCGCCGATATCGCGCGGCTTTACGGCAAGGGCGCGCCGCCTGACCTGTCGATCGCCTGCAACCACAAGCAGATCGCCTCGAAGCAATGGCTGGTCGAGGCGCTGGCCGAGACTTACCCCAAGCCTGCGGGACCGGTCTGGGTGCTCGGCGCCTGGTACGGCGTGCTCGGCGCGCTGTTGCTCGACGACGAGAGGCTCGCGATCCCCGGAATCGTCAGCCTCGACATCGATCCGACCTGTGCGTCGATCGCGGAGATCCTGAACCATCGCCATGTTCAGGCCGGGCGGTTCCGGGCGATGACGGCCGACATGATGGCAATGGATTTCGCGGCGCAGTCGCCCGCGCCGGGGCTCGTCATCAATACCAGCTGCGAGCATCTCGATGATGTGCCGGGCTGGATCGCGACCTTGCCGGCAGGCTTGCCGCTTGTGCTCCAGTCCAACGACTATTTTCGCGAGCCGGACCACCGCAGCTGCGTGCCTTCGCTTGACGCCTTCCGCGAGCAGGCGGGGCTGTCCGAGGTCTGGTTTGCCGGCGCCCGGCCGACGAAGAACTATACGCGCTTCATGCTGATCGGGCGGCGATGACAGCGGGCAAGGCGCCGCGCATCGCGGTGGCGATGAAGGGCTATCCGCGCCTGTCGGAAACCTTCATCGCGCAGGAATTGCTCGGCTTGCAGCAGCGCAGCCTCCCCTTCGAGATCTGGTCGCTGCGCCACCCGACCGACGCGGCGAAGCATCTGATGCACCATCAGATCACGGCGCCGGTGCGCTATCTGCCGGAATATCTACACGATGAGCCGGCTCGCGTGGCCCGCGGCCTGCTCGCTGCGTTGCTGAAGCCGGGTTTGCTGCGACTGCTGCCAATCTTCCTGCGGGATCTCGCGCGCGACCGGACGCGCAATCGCTGGCGCCGCTTCGGGCAGGCCTGCGTGATGGCGCGCGAACTGCCCGATGATATCCGGCACTTGCATGTGCATTACCTGCACACGCCGGCTTCCGTGATCCGCTATGCCGCCTTGCTCGGGGGCCTGACATGGTCGTTCTCGGCCCATGCCAAGGATATCTGGACGACGGAAGACTGGGAAAAGCGTGAGAAGATCGCCTCCGCCGTCTGGGGTGTCACTTGCACCCGCGATGGGCATCGCGAGCTGGAGCGCCTCTCCGACCGGCCGGACAAGGTTGCGCTGGTCTATCACGGGCTCGATCTCGCGCGGTTTCCGGCGCCGGGATCGCGCTCGGCACGGGACGGCTCGGACGCGAACGATCCCGTGCGCTTCGTCACCATCGGGCGCGCAGTGGCGAAGAAGGGCTTTGACGACCTTCTGGACGCGCTGGCCAAGCTGCCCCGCACACTGCACTGGCGCCTGACGCATATCGGCGGGGGGGAGAAGCTGAAGGCCTTGCAAATGCAGGCCCAGACGCTCGGGCTCGATGACCGGATCGTCTGGGCCGGGCCGAAGGCGCAGGATGAGGTCATCGCCGCTTTGCGGGCGGCCGACCTTTTCGTGCTGCCTTCCAAGGAGGCAGGCGATGGCGACCGCGACGGCCTGCCCAATGTGGTGATGGAGGCCGCGAGCCAGGGCCTGCCGATCGTCGCGACCGATTTCGCGGGAATCCCGGAATTCGTGCGTGATGGCGTCGAGGGCCTGCTGGTGCCGCCGGGCGATGTCGCGGCGCTCGCTGCTGCGTTGAATGATCTGGCGAGGGCGCCGGAGAAGCGCGCCACGCTGGGCGAGGCGGCCTATGCGCGGCTGACGGGAGCCTTTTCTGCTCAGGCGGGGCTCGACCGGGTCGCGACGATGCTGAAGCGCTCGGCGGGCGAAGGGGCATGAGCGCTTCCGTCCTGATCGCGGTGACGCATCTGCTCGGCAGCGGCCATCTGGTCCGGGCGGCGAATCTGGCGCGGGCGCTGGTGCAAGGCGGGTTTTCGGTGACGCTCGCCAGCGGCGGGATGCCGCTGCGCGCCATGGAGGATGAACCCTTCGCCTTCGTGCAATTGCCGCCGATCAGGACCGAAGGCACGGATTTCCGCACGCTGCTCGATGAGAACGGGCAGCCGATCGACCCGGAGCGAAGGACCACCCGCATCGCCATGCTTGAAGAGCTGGCGGCGCGGTTGCGGCCGGATGTCGTGATCGTCGAGCATTTCCCCTTCGGACGGCGTCAACTGGCCGCCGAGTTCCTCGCGCTGATCGCCGCAGCGAAGTCGGCACGGCCCGAGGCGCTCGTGCTCTCCTCGGTGCGCGACGTTCTGGTGACGCCGAGGCCGGACCGAATCGCCGAGGCGGAGGATCGGATCGCTGGGATGTTCGATGCGGTCCTGGTCCATGGCGATGCCGATTTCCTGCCGCTCGACCGGTCGTGGCCGGTGGGCGAGGGGCTGGCGGCCAAGCTGCGCTATACCGGCTATCTCGCCGATGATCGGCCTGCCGGCATCGCGCTGGAGAACGGCGAGGTCATCGTCTCGGGCGGCGGTTCGGCCGCTGCCCTGCCGCTCTTCGCTTGCGCCGTAGCGGCAGCGCGGCTCGATCGGTCCGGACGCCGCTGGCGGATTCTCGCCGGGCGCGGCATGGCGGAGGCCGATCTGGGACTGCTTGCGGCCGATGCCCCCGAAAAGGTCGTGATCGAGCGGGCTCGGCCGGACTTTCCCGCTCTCCTTGCCGGCTGCGCGGTCTCGATCAGCCAGGCCGGCTACAACACCGTGCTCGATCTCGTCGCGGCCGGGCGGCCGGCGATCGTCGTGCCCTTCGATGCCGGCAACGAGACCGAGCAGACGGTCAGGGCCGAGGCGATGGAGCGGGCGGGGCTGGCGCGATGCTTCCGTCTGTCCGGGGATTTCGTCGGGGATGCGGTGGCTCTGGCGGATGCCGTCGGTGAGGCCATGGGAGCCCAGCCCCCGGCCCTGCCGATCGACCGGGACGGCGCAGCCCGCTCGGCCGCGATCGTGAAGGAGCTTCTCGCCGGGATTGCCGGCCGCGCCCGACACTGAGCCGGCATGCCCTTTGCGAGGGCCGGGGTGCAGCTTTGCGAATTGCCGCCTCCGGTCTTTCGCTCTAATGAGGGACGATCCGCCTCCCTTCTCGGTCGGCTCTGGGTTAACCGGCGAATTCCGGTCATGACCCTTTGCCTGGAGACAAGATGATGACGACGACGACTGCGCCCGGCCTGCCCGACATCAAGCTGTCGGTGCGCGAGACCTTCGGGATCGATTCCGATCTCGAGGTGCCGGCCTTCTCCGCAGCCGATCCGCACGTGCCGGACTTCGACCCGGATTACCGATTCGACCGCGACACCACGATCGCGATCCTCGCCGGCTTCGCGCATAACCGCCGCGTCATGATCTCGGGCTATCACGGCACCGGCAAGTCGACCCATATCGAGCAGGTCGCTGCCCGCCTCAACTGGCCCTGCGTCCGCGTCAACCTCGACAGCCACGTCTCGCGCCTCGATCTCGTCGGCAAGGACGCGATCGTGCTGAAGGAAGGCAAGCAGATCACCGAGTTCCAGGACGGCATCCTGCCCTGGGCGCTGCAGAACAACATCGCGCTCGTCTTCGACGAATACGATGCCGGCCGCCCGGACGTGATGTTCGTGATCCAGCGCGTGCTGGAGCAGTCCGGCAAGCTGACGCTGCTCGACCAGAAGCGCGTCATCCGCCCGCACGGCGCCTTCCGCCTGTTCGCCACCGCCAACACGGTCGGCCTCGGCGACACGTCCGGCCTCTATCACGGCACGCAGCAGATCAACCAGGGCCAGATGGACCGCTGGTCGATCGTCACCACGCTGAACTACCTGCCGCATGACAACGAGGTCGCGATCGTCCTGGCGAAGTCGAAGCATTACCAGGGCACGCCGGACGGCAAGGATGTCATCAACAAGATGGTCCGCGTCGCCGATCTCACCCGCAACGCCTTCATGAACGGCGATCTCTCGACCGTGATGAGCCCGCGTACGGTCATCACCTGGGCCGAGAACGCGGCGATCTTCGGCGATATCGGTTTCGCTTTCCGCGTCACCTTCCTGAACAAGTGCGACGAGATGGAGCGGACGCTGGTGGCCGAGTTCTTCCAGCGCTCCTTCGGCAAGGAACTGCCGGAAAGCGCCGCGAACGTGGTGCTCAGCTAACGGGAGGACACGAGCCATGGCGCAGTATCAGGGAAGCTGCCACTGCGGGCGGGTCGCCTATGAGGTCGAAGCCGATCTCGGACAGACCCTTACCTGCAATTGTTCCTACTGCCAGCGCCGCGGCTCGATCCTCGCGTTCTCGCCCGCCAGCGCCTTCACGCTCACCAAGGGCGAGGATGCGCTGACCGAGTACCGCTTCAACACGCAGAAGATCCAGCATCTGTTCTGCGAGACCTGCGGCATCGAATCCTTCGCCAAGGCGAATGGGCCCGACGGCACGCCGATGGTCGCGGTCAATGTGCGCTGCCTCGCCGGCGTCGAGCCGACCGAACTGTCGCCGACCGCCTATGACGGGCGTTCGCGCTAGGAGGGGTTGTGGTCGCGATCACGGTCGAGCCCGAGCAGGACGAGACGCGTGCCGCGGTGCTGCGCGGCCTCAGCGCCCATAATCAGGTCAGGGTCGGCCCGCGCAACGGCACGCCATTGACGATCAGCCTGCGCGACGCGGACGGCACGATCCTCGGCGGGCTCGTCGGCGAGCTGAAATGGGAATGGCTGCATGTCGATCTGTTCTGGATCGACGAGAGCCAGCGCGGCACCGGCCGGGGCGCGGCCATCATGGCCGAGGCCGAGCAGCGGGCGAGGGATTACGGCGCGCGCGGCGTCTATCTCTCGACGATGAGCATCCAGGCGCCGGGGTTCTATCCCCGGCTCGGTTATCGCGAATGCGGCCGGATGGAGGACTATCCGGTGGCCGGTCAAACGCTGCATCATTTCACGAAGGCGCTATGAGTATCTCGAACCGCAAGCCAGGAACGCCGAAGGAAGCCCCGGCCGAGCCGCTGAAGCGGGCGATCTCGGGCGCGATGAAGGCGATCGCACGCAAGCCGGAGATGGAAATTGTCTTCGCGGCCGATAAGCCCTCGCTCGTCGGCGAGCGGGCGCGCCTGCCCGAGCCGCCGCGCAAGCTCAGCCCCGGCGATGTCGCGATCCTGCGCGGCCATGCCGATTCGATGGCGCTGCGCCTCGCCTGCCATGATGCCGCGATCCACCGCCGCACGGCGCCGGAGGGCGATGCGGCCCGGGCCGTGTTCGACGCCGTCGAGCAGGCGCGCGTCGAATCGATCGGTGCGCGGCGGATGTCCGGCATGGCCGGCAACATCACCGCGATGCTGGAGGACCGCTATCACCGCGGCGGACGTTACGAGGAGGTCACCGACCGGGCCGACGCGCCGCTGGAGGATGCGCTGGCGCTGATGGTGCGCGAGCGCCTGACGGGTCTCAAGCCGCCCAAGGCGGCGGAGAAGGTCGTCGAGCTCTGGCGCGAGCAGATCGAGGCCAAGGCCGGCGCCGATCTCGACCGGCTCACCAAGACGATCGAGGACCAGCGCGGCTTCGCCCGCACGGTGCGCGACATGCTGGCGGCGCTCGACATGGCCGAGCAGACCGCGCAGGGCGACGAATCCGACGAGGACGAGGACAACCAGGACCAGTCCTCCGAGGACCAGCAGCAGCAGGAAGGCGAATCCGAGCAGGAGAGCGGCGCCGACCGCTCCGAGGTCGAAGTCAGCGAGGACGCGACCGAGGAACTACAGGAGGGGGCCTCCGAGGCGACCGACGCGCCGGCCGGTGACTGGGACGAGGAGGACGAAGCTTCCGAATCGGAGGAGGCCGGCGAGGCCCCGCGTCCGCGCGAGAGCCGCGGCAACGAGCGCCCGCAGACCGATTACAAGGCCTATACCCAGAAGTTCGACGAGGTCGTCACCGCCGAGGAACTCTGCGACGCCGAGGAACTGACGCGCCTGCGCGCCTATCTCGACAAGCAGCTCGCCCATCTCCAGGGCGTGGTCGCGCGCCTCGCCAACCGCCTGCAGCGGCGCCTGATGGCACAGCAGAACCGCACCTGGCAGTTCGACCTGGAGGAGGGCGCGCTCGACCCGGCGCGTCTGCCGCGGATCATCCTCGATCCGTTCCAGCCGCTCTCCTTCCGGCAGGAATCGGACACGAATTTCCGCGACACGGTCGTGACCCTGCTGATCGACAATTCCGGCTCGATGCGCGGGCGACCGATCACGGTCGCGGCGACCTGCGCCGACATCCTGGCGCGGACGCTGGAGCGCTGCGGCGTCAAGGTCGAGCTGCTCGGCTTCACCACGCGCGCCTGGAAGGGCGGGCTGTCGCGCGAGGCCTGGCTGCAATCGGGCAAGCCGGCCAATCCCGGCCGCCTCAACGACCTCCGGCACATCATCTACAAGGCGGCGGACGCGCCCTGGCGGCGGGCACGGAAGAATCTCGGGCTGATGATGCGCGAGGGGCTGCTCAAGGAGAATATCGACGGCGAGGCGCTGGACTGGGCGCATAAGCGCCTGCTCGGCCGCTCCGAACAGCGCAAGATCCTGATGGTGATCTCGGACGGCGCGCCGGTCGACGATTCCACCCTCTCGGTCAATGCC
Organism: Allobosea sp. AK1; assembly: GCF_006714945.1. Taxonomy (NCBI): domain Bacteria; kingdom Pseudomonadati; phylum Pseudomonadota; class Alphaproteobacteria; order Hyphomicrobiales; family Alloboseaceae; genus Allobosea; species Allobosea sp. AK1. The sequence goes on along the minus strand of NZ_VFMG01000001.1, from coordinate 1,396,231 downwards.
GGCAATTATCTCGAGCGGCATCTGCGCCATGTCATCGCCGAGATCGAGACGCGCTCGCCGGTCGAGCTCATCGCCATCGGCATCGGCCATGACGTGACGCGCTATTATCGCCGCGCCGTCACCATCGTCGATGCCGAGGAGCTGGGCGGGGTGATGACCGAGAAGCTCGCCGAGCTGTTCGAAGAGGACGGGCCTGCCGGGTCCGGCTCCAAGCGCCGCGGGCATTGATGCGTCTCACGCGCCGCGCCGCGCTGGCAGGGCTCGGCGCGTTCGCGCTGCCCGGCGCCGCGCAGGCGATCGAGCAGACCCGCTTTCCCGTCGGGGTCTCGGCCCGGCCGATCGCAGCCTTCGAGCCGCGCCGGCCGGAGCAGCGTCGCTTCGGCGCGCTGCAATTCCGCAGCGGGCTCGTGCTCTCGTCCGGCCACCCGCGCTTCGGCGGTTTTTCGGGGCTGGCGCGACTGAATGGCGGGCGCGATCTCGTCGGGGTCACGGATCGTGGCTACTGGCTGACGGCGAAGGTCGCCTCCAGCGGCGGCAAGCTTGCCGGGCTCGAAGAGGCCGAGATGGCCGCGATTCTCGGCGGCTCCGGCCGGCCGCTGACCCGCTCGGGTCTCTACGATACCGAGAGCCTCTGCATCCACGAGGGCACGGCTTACGTCGGGATCGAGCGCAAGCACGAGATCGCCCGCTTCGACTGGGCGCGTGATGGCGTCGAGGCGCGTGCACGGCCCGTGCCGGTGCCGCGTGAGTTCAAGCGCCTGCCGCGCAATCGCGGGCTGGAGGCGCTCGGCGTCATGCCTGTGGGGCCGCTGAAGGGCGCTCTCATCGCCATCGCCGAGCGTTCGGGCAAGGAGGACGAGCCGACGCTCGGTGCCATCCTTGGTGGCCCTCAGCCGGGCCTGTTCAAGCTCGCCCGGCATGACGGCTACGACATCACCGATCTCGCCTTCCTGCCTTCCGGCGACATGCTGGTGCTAGAGCGCTGGTACCAGCCGCTGCGCGGCGTCGGCATGCGGATCAGGCGAATCGCCGGGCGCGATATCCGGCCGGGGGCGCTGATCGATGGTCAGCGCCTGATCGAGGCCGATCTCGGCTTCGAGATCGATAATATGGAAGGACTGTCGGTCCATCTGGAGGCGGGGCGGACGGTGCTGACCCTGATCTCGGACGACAATTTCTCGTTCCTCCAGCGCACGGTTCTGCTGGAGTTCGAGCTGCTTCCGTAACGGGCGTCATGGTCGGGCTCGTCCCGACCATCCACGTCTGCCTTCATCGGAAGCGGTGTTCAAATCGTGGATGCTCGCCACAAGGGCGAGCACGACGACAGAGCTAAGCACAAACGAAAAAAGCGGCCTCGCGGCCGCTTCCTTCAAACCCGAGGGTTAAAACCCGCTCAGTTGGCGGCGAGCTTCTTCTCGAGGTCGCGCTTCAGCGTGGCAGCGCCCGTCGAGAGGTCGCCGGCCGAAGCCTTGATCAGGAAGGCGTCGAGGCCGCCGCGGTGCTCGACCGAACGCAGGGCGTTGGCCGAAATCCGCAGGCGCACCGAACGGCCGAGCGCGTCCGACTGCAGCGTGACGTTCACGAGGTTCGGACGGAAGACCGTCTTCGTCTTGCGGTTCGAGTGGCTCACGAGATGGCCGCTCTGGGTGGCTTTCCCGGTCAGTTCGCAACGGCGGGCCATGATATCGTTCCTTACGTTCCCGGGGGCGCTCAAACAAAAAAACCGACACGTGACGTGCCGGCGAGCACCGGAAGTCAAATTGAAGTCGCGGTTCCATAGCCAAGGGCGCGGCCTGCGTCAAGGAAAACTCCGTTCGCCGTTCACATGGCCTTCAGCGTTAACGGGGTGTAAAGATCGGGGTCCGATGCTTTAATCGGTCGTTGCTTCGCCACAAGGGGAAGCCGGCCACGATTCGGGCCGATTCAGAGTGCATTCCGCACAGGATCGCGCCGTTCCGGAGACAGTGGATGAAGTCCGCCGCCGCATCGTCCCTTGCAGGCCTCGTCCTCGCCGCCTGTCTGGGCGCGAGCGCTGATGCAGCCTCGCTCGACGCGCGCTACGACGTCTCGCTCCTGGGAATCACCCTGGGCACGGCGAGCCTCAGCGGCGGCATCGACAATTCCGGCTACAAGCTCGACATCACTGCCAAGCTGACGGGAATCGCTGGCGGCGTCACCGGCGGGCGCGGCTCGGGCGCGGCGACAGGTGCGCTCGTCGGCGGCAGGCTTGCACCGAAGACCTTCGCTGTGAGCTCCGCCAATTCCAGCGAGAGCCGCACCGTCCGCATGGCGCTTGCCGAGGGCGCCGTCGCCGGTATCGATATCGAGCCGCCGATCGACGAGAAGCCCGATCGCGTGCCCCTCAACGAGAGCCACAAGCGCAATATCGTCGACCCGCTCAGCGCCTTCCTGATGCCGGTCACCGGCAAGGGCAAGGACGCCGCCTGCAATCGCACGCTGCCGATCTTCGACGGCGCGGCGCGCTACGACATCAAGCTCTCGAGCGCCGGCACCCGCAACGTCAAGCTCGAAGGCTATAGCGGCCCGGTCTCGATCTGCCAGGCGCGCTTCGTGCCGATCGCCGGCCACCGCGCGCTCAGGCCCAGCACCAAGTTCATGGCCGAGAACCGGGACATCTCGGCCTGGCTCGCGCCGATCGCCGGCACCGATGTGATGGTGCCGGTGCGCATCTCCGTGAAGACGATGATCGGCACGGCCGTGATCGAGGCTTCCAGATTCAAGGTCGATCCCGGCGTGACGGCCAGCGCTGCGCGGAATTGAGGCCGGGCCTCAGGGCGCGCGCTTGACGCCCTGATCGTCCTCGAAGACCGGCCGGAAGAACGAGCGCTCATAGCTGATGATGAAACGCTCCTTCTCGTTCATCGCGAAGGCCGCCTGGCATTCAGGGTCATCGAACGAGCGCTTGCGGTAATCCTCATAAGCCGCGAGCGAGGGAAAGCTGAACAGGGCGAGTGCCACGTTCGACACGCCTTCCGACGGCATGAAATAGCCGTGGTGCTTGCCGCCGAACTTTTCGACCAGCCGGATCCAGAGCTTGCCATAGGCCTCGAAGGCTTCGAGCTTATGCGGATCGATGACGTAGCGCAGGTAGCAGGTGACCATGGTCAGGCCGCCTTCGCCGTGCTGAGGAAGGTCTTCATCCGCTCCAGCGCCTTCTCGATGTTCTCCAGCGAGTTGGCATAGGACAGGCGGATATAACCCTCGCCGTGGACGCCGAAATCGGGGCCGCCGATGGTGGCGACGCCGGTTTCCTCCAGCAGGGCCGAGGCCAGCTTCTTCGCCTTCCAGCCGGTCTGCGAGACGTTCGGGAAGGCGTAGAACGCGCCCCGGGGCTCGATGCAGGAGACGCCGGGCAGGCCGTTCAATCCCTTGACCACCGCCTTCCGGCGCCGGTCGAACTCCGCCAGCATCATGTGCACCGCGTCCTGCGGGCCGGTCAGCGCGGCGAGGCCGGCCCATTGCGCGGGGGCGTTGACGCAGGAATGCGAGTTCACCGCGAGCTTGCGGGCATTGTCGAGCAGCGGCTTCGGCCAGATCGAATAGCCCAGCCGCCAGCCGGTCATCGCATAGGTCTTGGACCAGCCGTTGAGCAGGATCAGCCGGTCGCGGATTTCCGGATAGCTGAGAAGGCAGACATGCTTCTCGCCGTCATAGACCATCTGGTCGTAGATCTCGTCCGACATCACGGCGACATCCGGGAACTTCGCGAGCCCGGCGACGAGCTTGTCGATCTCGGCCTTGGGCGTGACGCCGCCGGTCGGGTTGGCCGGCGAGTTGATGATCAGCAGCCGGGTCTTCGGCGTGATCAGCGCCAGCGTCTCCTCGGCGGAGAAGGCGAAGCCGTTCTCCTCGCGGATCGGCACCGGGATCGGCGTCGCGCCGGTATACTCGATCATCGAGCGATAGATCGGGAACCCGGGGTCCGGATAGAGGATCTCGGCGCCGGGCTCGCCGAACATCAGGATCGCCATGAACATGGTGACCTTGCCGCCGGGCACGATCATCACGCTCTCGGGCGAGACCTCGACCGCGAAGCGCTTGTGCAGGTCGGCGGCGACCGCTTCGCGCAGGGGCAGGATGCCGTTGGCGGGGGTGTAGCCGTGATGGCCGTCGCGCAGCGCCTTCACCGCGGCTTCGACGATGTGGTCGGGCGTCGAAAAATCCGGCTGGCCGATGCCGAGATTGATGATGTCCTTGCCCTGGCGCTGCAATTCGGTGGCGCGGGCCAGCACGGCGAAGGCGTTTTCCTCGCCGATGCGGGAGAAGGAGGGGACGACGTGAAGGGTCATGGCGCGTTTCCTCGGGCAGCGTTGGCATGAAGCCGGCTGCGCCTGTCTTGGCGCCAAACCGGCGCGGCTGGCAAGCGCGGGCGGCGCATTCCGGGATTGTTGCATGCTGCATACAGCATGATTAAATAGTATGACTATCAGCCAGATTGGGCCTTGCCGAGCCGCAGGCGATGGGCATGATGGCTAGTCTCAAATCGTTTGAATGTGAGATCGGCAAGCGGCCGCCAGCGCCGCGCCGAACGAGAGGAAACGAGGATGGCCAAGGCACCCGGCAAGAAATCCGTTCGGCGCATCAAGCCCGAGCAGTTGCGCTCGAAGGCATGGTTCGACAATCCCGACAACGCCGACATGACCGCGCTCTATATCGAGCGCACGATGAATTTCGGCTTGTCGCGGGAAGAACTGCAATCGGGTCGGCCGATCATCGGCATCGCCCAGACCGGCTCGGACATCGCGCCCTGCAACCGGCATCATATCGAACTCGCCTCGCGCGTCCGCGACGGCATCCGCGAGATGGGCGGCGTGCCCTTCGAGTTCCCGATCCATCCGATCCAGGAAACCTGCAAGCGGCCGACCGCGGCGCTCGACCGCAACCTGCAATATCTCTCGCTGGTGGAGATCCTCTACGGCTATCCGCTCGACGGCGTCGTGCTGACGACCGGCTGCGACAAGACCACGCCGGCCCAGATCATGGCGGCCGCGACGGTCGACATCCCGGCGATCGCGCTGCCGGGTGGGCCGATGCTGAACGGCTCCTTCCGCGGCGAGCGCACCGGCTCGGGCACGATCGTCTGGAAGGCGCGCCAGATGATGGCGGCCGGCGAGATCGACTATAAGGGCTTCGTCGACCTCGTTGCCTCGTCGGCACCTTCCGCCGGCCATTGCAACACGATGGGCACGGCCTCGACGATGAACTCGCTGGCCGAGGCGATGGGCATGACGCTGCCCGGCGCCGCCGCGATCCCCGCGCCTTATCGCGACCGCTACGAAATGGCCTATCTCACCGGCAAGCGCATCGTCGAGATGGTCTGGGAGAACCTGATCCCCTCGAAGATCCTGACGCGCGAGGCGTTCGAGAACACCATCGTCATCAATTCGGCGATCGGCGGCTCGACCAACGCGCCGGTCCATGTCAACGCCATCGCCAAGCATATCGGCGTCAAGCTCGACAACGAGGACTGGACCAAGGTCGGCTACGACATCCCGCTGCTGGTGAACCTGCAGCCGGCCGGCGAGTATCTCGGCGAGGATTACTATCGCGCCGGCGGCCTGCCTGCCGTGATCGCGGAGCTGATCGAGAAGGGCAAGCTCAAGCCCGCCATCACCGCCAACGGGCGGACGCTGGAAGAGAACTGCAAGGGCGCCTTCTCGATCGCCCGCGAGGTGATCAAGAGCTACGATCAGCCGATGAAGGCGCAGTCGGGCTTCCTCAACCTCTCCGGCAACCTGTTCGATTCCGCGATCATGAAGACCAGCGTGATCACGCCGGAATTCCGCAAGCGCTATCTGGAGAACCCGAAGGATCCGATGGCCTTCGAAGGCCGCGCCATCGTCTTCGACGGGCCGGAGGACTATCACCACCGGATCGACGATCCGGCGCTCGCCATCGACGAGCACTGCATCCTGTTCATCCGCGGTGTCGGGCCGATCGGGTATCCGGGCGCGGCCGAGGTCGTGAACATGCGGCCGCCGGATTATCTCATCAAGAAGGGCATCACCGCGCTCGCCTGCGTCGGCGACGGGCGCCAGTCCGGCACGTCCGGCTCGCCCTCGATCCTCAATGCCTCGCCGGAAGCGGCGACCGGCGGCGGGCTCGCGCTGCTCAAGATGGGCGACAAGGTCCGTATCGACCTGAAGAAGCGCACCGCCAACATCCTGATCTCGGATGAGGAGCTGGCCGAGCGCAAGGCGGCCTTCAAGGCTTCGGGCGGCTACAAGTATCCGAAGAGCCAGACGCCCTGGCAGGAGATCCAGCGCAAGATCGTCGACGAGCTCTCCGAGGGCATGGTCCTCAAGCCGGCGGTCAAGTACCAGAAGATCCACAAGAAGTTCGGCATTCCGCGCGACAACCACTGAGGGGATGTCGCGTTTGAAAGAGTGTCTTCCCGTGCGCGCTGCGGCATGTAATGCCGCGGCGCAGACACGGGATCGTCGCCCGATAAAGGCGCCTTTGCTTCGTACGATCCCGCATCTGCGCAGCGGCACTTCGCGCCGCGGCGCGTGCGGGATGACACGCGGCACTGGCGCTTTCCCGTTGCCGTCGCCACCCACGCCATTCCGCCCGCGCATCGGCGTTCGCTGCGCGACGCGCGCCCAACGGGGCTGACAAACGATACGACCCTCGACACTATGGCAGTCGTTCGTTCCGCCTCCATTTGAAACGATTTAAACCATGGCACAGAGCCCGCAGGTCGAAGCCTTCCGCAAGCTCCACGAGGCCGGCTGCTTCGTGATGCCCAATCCCTGGGATCTCGGCTCGGCCCGCTGGCTGCGCGGGCAGGGCTTCAAGGCGCTGGCGACGACGAGCGCCGGCTATGCCTTCACGCAGGGACGCGCCGACCAGGACGTGCCGCGCGACATGATGCTCGCTCACATCGCCGAGATCGTGAAGGCGGTGCCCGACCTGCCGGTCAATGCCGATTTCGAGAACGGCTATGCCGATACGCCGGACGGCGTCGCCGCCAACGTCAAGCTCTGCGTCGCGACCGGCGTCGCGGGCTTGTCGATCGAGGATGCGACGGGGCGCCAGGACGAGCCGCTCTATCCGTTCGAGCTCGCGGTCGAGCGGATCAAGGCGGCGCGCAAGGCGATCGACGAGACCGGCTCCGGCGTCGTGCTGACGGCGCGCGCCGAATGCTTCCTGACCGGCCATGCCGAGCCGCTGAAGGAATCGGTACGGCGGATCGAAGCCTATGCGGCTGCCGGTGCCGACGTGCTCTATGCGCCCGGCCCGAAGACCCCGGCCGATATCGGAGCCATCGTCGCTGCGGCCGGCGGCAAGCCCGTGAACACGCTGATCTACGGCGATTTCGGGCTTTCCGTGCCTGAAATCGCGGCGACCGGCACGCGGCGCATCTCGATCGGCGGGGCGCTGGCGCGGGCGGCCTGGGCCGCCTTCATCGAGGCGACGCGGCTGATCGCGGAGGAGGGCAGCTTCAAGGGCTTCGCCGGCAACGGCGCCTCGGCGCCCCTGAATCCGTTCTTCACCAAAGACCTCGCGGAGCGCTCATGAGCGGCACGCTGCTGATCGCGCCGGAATGGCTCGGGCTCAGCGGCCTCTGGCAGATCGACGCCAAGGGCAAGCGTCGGGCGGTCGACGCCGAGGATGTCGGGCTCTCCGAGGCGGTTGCGGACCGGCTCGAAGCCTGGATGGATGCCTTCGACGCGATCTATGACGAGGATGAACCGGCGGCTTCCGATTTCAGCGACGCGGTCGAGCGGCTGGCTTGGGAAGCGGAAGGCGCAGCGCTCGCCCATGCCATTGCGGGAGAACTCGGAGCGGGCTGGGAGATCCGGCTCGACCTCGCCGGCTGGAAGGGGAAGGAAGCATCATGACGACGCTTCATTGGACGGCCCCCCCGTTCCCGCCGGCCAAGGTTCTGGAAGGCCAGTATTGCCGGCTCGAACCGCTCGATGTCGCCAAGCATATCGACGATATCTGGGCCGCCGATGTCGGGCGCGACAGCGTCTGGGACTGGCTCTCGGTCCCGCCGCCGAAGGACAAGGACGCATACCGCGCGCTGCTCGACTCGATGGTGGCGAAGGCCGGCATCGTGCCGCTCGCCGTGATCGACAAGTCCGACGGCAAGGCCAGGGGCCATCTCTGGATCATGGAGATCCGGCCCGAGCACGGCGTGTTCGAGGTCGGCTCGATCACCTATTCCCCGGCCTTGCAGCGGACGCGGGCGGCGACCGAGGCGATCTATCTCGTCGGCGATTACGGCTTCTCGCTCGGCTATCGCCGCTACGAGTGGAAGTGCAACAACCTGAACGAACCCTCCAAGCGGGCCGCTTTGCGCTTCGGCTTCCAGTATGAGGGGCTGTTCCGCCAGCACATGGTGGTGAAGGGCGCCAATCGCGACACCGCCTGGTTCTCGATGCTCGACGGCGAATGGCCGGTGCGCGCCCAGGCCTTCCGCCGCTGGCTGGCGCCGTCGAATTTCGACGCGCAGGGCCAGCAGAAGCTCGCGCTCGGTGCCTTCAACCAGATCGGAGGCCATGCGGGAACTGTCGCGCTGCGCCGGGCCGGGCTCGCGGACATCCCGGCGATCCTTGCGCTCAAGAACGCTGCCTATACGCCGAACGAGAGCATCATCGGCGTGCCCTCGCTGCCCCGCATCGCCGATTATGCGCAGGTCGTCGCCGAGCACGAGGTCTGGCTCGCGGAGGATGCCGGCAAGCTCGAAGCCGCGCTGGTGCTCGACATCGAGCCGGAGGATTTCACGATCTGGAGCGTGGCCGTCGCGCCGGAAGCGGCGGGTCGCAGGCTGGGCGCCGCGCTGATGGGCTTTGCCGACGAGCGGGCGCAGGCGCTCGGCTATGCTTCGGTCCATCTCTACACCCATGCCAAGCTGACCCAGCGCATCGGCTGGTACGAGCGGCTGGGCTTTTCCATCACGCATCATGAGGACATGGCCGACCGGCGGCTGACCCATATGCGCAAGACCTTTGCAAAAGCCGGTTGAAAGAGGACACGGGTATGGCAGGACGTTTGAAGGGCAAGGTCGCGGTCGTCACCGCCGCGGGGCAGGGGATCGGCCGGGCCATCGCCGAGGCTTTCGTCGCGGAAGGCGCCACCGTCTGGGCGACCGATAAGGACGTCGCCCTGCTGGAGGGCATTCCGAAGGCGAAGAAGCGCAAGCTCGACGTGCTCTCCAGCAAGGCGGTCAATGCCTTCGCCGAGAAGGTTGGCCCCGTCGACATCCTCGTCAACGCCGCCGGCTTCGTCCATCACGGCACGGTGCTCGATACCGACGACAAGGCCTGGGACTTCTCCTTCGACCTCAACGTCAAGTCGATGCACCGCACGATCCAGGCCTTCCTGCCGGGCATGCTGGCCAAGGGCTCCGGCTCCATCGTCAATATCGCCTCGGGTGCCGGCTCGGTGCGCGGCATCCCGAACCGCTACGCCTATGGCGCGACCAAGGCGGCGGTGATCGGCCTGACCAAGGCGGTCGCGGCCGACTACATCAAGAAGGGCGTGCGCGCGAACGCGATCTGCCCCGGCACGATCCAGTCGCCCTCGCTCGACCAGCGCATCAAGGATCTCGCCCAGGCGACGAAGACGACCGAGGCCGCCGCCCGGCAGGCCTTCATCGATCGCCAGCCGATGGGCCGGCTCGGCACGGCCGAGGAGATCGCTGCGCTCGCCGTCTACCTCGCGGCGGACGAGTCGAGCTACACCACCGGCCAGATCCATCTGGCGGATGGCGGCTTCGCCCTCTGAAGCGCTTTCGGACGGAGGGCGGCCGTCGCCCTCCGTTCCCCTGACGGGTTGCCGCGAAGAGCAGCCCGAGATGCGAACCGGATAGGGAGACGTCATGCATGTCCTGATCACGGGTGCGGCCGGCATGGTCGGCCGCAGGCTGGCGGAGCGTCTGGCGCGCGAGGGCCAGTGCGCCGGCCAGGCGATCGACAGGCTGACGCTGACCGATGTGGTGGCGCCCGCGCTGCCGGCCGAGCTTGCGGATCGCGCGACGATCCGCGTCGAGGATGCCGGCGATGCCGCTGTCGCCAGGGAATTGGCGGCGCTGCGGCCGGACCTGATCTTCCACCTGGCCGCGATCATCTCCGGCGAGGCCGAGCGCGATTTCGACAAGGGCTACCGCGTCAATCTCGACGGCATGCACAACCTGCTGGAGGCGATCCGGCATGAGGGCGGCGCTGCCTATGCGCCCAAGCTCGTCTTCACCAGCTCGAGCGGCATTTTCGGCGCGCCGTTCCCGGCGTCGATCTCCGACGAGTTCCACGTCACGCCGCTGACCAGCTACGGCACGCAGAAGGCGATCGGCGAATTGCTGCTGGCCGACTATTCGCGACGCGGCTTCGTCGAGGGCGTCGGCATCCGCTTCCCCTCGATCGTGGTCAGGCCGGGCAAGCCCAATGCCTCGGCTGGCGGCTTCTTCTCCGGCATCATCCGCGAGCCGCTGCAGGGGCAGGAGGCGTTGCTGCCGGTCAGCGACGAGGTGCTGTTCACCCATGCGAGTCCGCGTTCCGCCGTCGGTTTCCTGATCCATGCCGCCGGCCTCTCGCGCGATGAGCTCGGGCCGCGGGTCAACCTGACCATGCCCGGCGTCTGTGTCACGGTCGGCGAGCAGATCGAGGCGCTCCGCCGCATTGCCGGCGACAAGGCGGTGAAGCTGATCAAGCGCGCGCCCGATCCGGCCTCGGCGGCGATTGTCGCGGGCTGGCCGACGCGCTTCGACGCGAAGCGCGCGCTGGCTTTGGGCTTCACCGCCGAGCACGATTTCGACGAGATCATCCGCGTCCATATCGCCGACGATCTCGGCGGCCATCTCCCGAACTGACGAAACCTCAGAGCAAACCTTCAGGACAGATCCGATGCATATTCTCGTTCTCGGCGGCGCCGGCATGGTCGGGCGCAAGTTCATCGAGCGGCTGGCGCGCGACGGCCAGCTCGGCGGCAAGCCGGTGACCCGCGTGACGGCGCAGGACGTCGTCGTCGCCTCGCCGCCGCCGGCCGCGCCCTTCGATTTCGAGGCGGTGGTCTCCGATCTCTCGATCCACGGCGAATCCGAGAAGCTGATCGCGACGCGGCCGGAGGTGATCATCCATCTCGCCGCGGTCGTCTCGGGTGAGGCCGAGGCCGATTTCGACAAGGGCTACCGGATCAATCTCGATGGCACGCGCTATCTCTTCGAGGCGATCCGTCATGCGGAGGGCTATACCCCGCGCTTGGTCTTCACCTCCTCGGTCGCCGTGTTCGGTGCCCCCTTCCACGACAAGATCGAGGACGAGTTCTTCACCACGCCATTGACCAGCTACGGCACGCAGAAGGCGATCGGCGAGCTCCTGCTCTGTGACTATTCGCGGCGCGGTTTCTTCGACGGCGTGGGCATCCGCCTGCCGACGATCTGCGTGCGGCCGGGCAAGCCGAACAAGGCGGCCTCGGGCTTCTTCTCCAACATCATCCGCGAGCCGCTGAACGGCGAAGAGGCGGTGCTGCCGGTCTCCGATCAGGTCCGCCACTGGCATGCCTCGCCGCGCTCGGCGGTGGGCTTCCTGATCCATGCCGCGACGATGGATACGGCTGCGATCGGCCCGCGCCGCGCCCTGACGATGCCGGGTTATTCCTGCACGGTCGCCGAGCAGATCGAGACGCTGCGCAAGGTCGCCGGCGAGAACGTGGTCAAGCGCATCAAGCGCGTGACGGACCCGGTGATCGACGGGATTGTCGCCGGCTGGCCGCGCAATTTCGATCCGCAGCGCGCTCTGGCGCTCGGCTTCAGGTCGGAGGCGAATTTCGAGGAGATCATCCGCGTGCATATCGACGACGAGCTGCACGGGACCTTCGTGAAGTAAGACGAAACTGCACTTCCGTCATGGTCGGGCTTGTCCCGACCATCTACGCCTTCTTTGGTCAAGGTCCGTGTTCAAGACGTGGATGCTCGCCACAAGGGCGAGCATGACGGTTGCAGATCTTCAGGCCGGGCAGGGCTCGGCCTGTTCCTGCTGGCGCCGCGGCGGTATGCCGAGCGCGGGCGCACCGCGCGCCGGCTCCTGCTCCGGTTCCAGTTCAGGCGCATGAGCCCAGCCGCTGGCGCTCCAGCTCTTGAGCGCCGCCCAGGTCGAGCGGTCGAGCCGGAACTGCTCGCAGGGGAACAGCCCGCCGCGCGCCGGCAGCGACTTCAGGAACGAGCCCTCGGAGCGGAAGCCGGACTTCTCCAGCACCCGCCGCGAGGCCGGGTTGATGACGCGGGTATCGGCCTCGATCGCGGGCAGGTCGATCAGCGAGAACAGGCTGTCGATCAGGCCCTGCACGGCCTCGGTCGCGCAGCCCTTGCCCCAGTGCGGGGTGCCGAGCCAGTAGCCGATGAAGGGCACGCCCGTAGCCTGCCTGTGCGCGCTGATCATGCCGATCAACTCGTTGGGCTTCGACCGCGGGGTGATGGCCAGCGCGAGATGCTCGCCCAGCGCGTTGCCCTTGCGCATCGCGAAGATGAAGGGCTCCACCGCCTGGGGCGGGTAGGGATGGGGGATCGATGCCGTCATCTCGGCCACCGCCTTTTCACCGGCAAGGCGCAGGATGGCATTGGCATCGGCCATGCGGGGCCAACGCAGCCAGAGACGCCGGGTCTCGAGCCGGAAGACATCGTCGCGGGTCAGTTCGGGGAACATATCGTCTCTCCGTCGGCGCAAACGAAAAAGGGAGCTGGGACTTTGGTCCCATCTCCCCTTCGCTGACCTTCGGGAGACCCGTATTGGGTCTTTTAACCCTTGATCCGTTCGGTTCGATGGAACCGGCGGATCGAGAGAATTCCCTATCCGCCTTTTACTCTGCGGCCTCTTGGGCCGGAACTACGTTCACGAAAGCTCGGCCGAGTTTCGTCGTGAATCGGACTCGGCCATTCGCCGTCGCAAAGAGGGTATGGTCTTTGCCCATGCCGACATTGGCGCCGGCATGCCACTTGGTGCCGCGCTGACGGATAATGATGTTGCCCGGAATCACGGCCTGGTCGCCGAACTTCTTGACGCCGAGGCGCCTGCCTTCGGAATCGCGACCGTTGCGGGACGAACCGCCTGCCTTTTTATGAGCCATAACGCCCTACCTCAAAACTTGTGCTGTCTCTGTAACCCGAATCGGCGGCGAAAGCCAGCCGGTTCAGGTCCGACGATCAATCTGCGCTGACGGATGCCGTCAGTAGTCCTCGCCCGAAGCCAGTTCGGCCTGGTCGGCCTTGGCGCGCGGCGGCTTGCCGGCGAGCAGCTCCTTGGCCTGCTCGACCCACTCCTCGCGGGTGGCGCGGCCACGCAGCTTGAGCTCCTCGTCCCACTTGGCGATGTCGGCCTCGGTCCAGGCGGCGATGTCGTTCCAGGAGGTGATGCCGGCGGCGCGCAGCTTCTTCTCGATGGTCGGGCCGACGCCCGAGATCAGCGAGAGGTTCGAGGCGTCGAGGCCCTCGGCCGCCGCCGCAGCCTTGGCGGCCTTCGGAGCGGCCTTGCCCTTGGTCGCGGTCGAAGCGGCCTTCAGCGCCACAGCGGAGGCATCGCCCTTCTTCATCTCCGGCTTCTTGCCGCCGGTGAGGATGTCGGTGATGCGGATGACGGTCAGCTCGGCGCGGAAGCCGCGCTTGCGCTTCGAATTCTGGCGGCGGCGCTTCTTGAAGGCGATGACCTTCTCGCCACGAGCCTGCTCGACGATTTCACCGACGACGGTGATGTCGGAGAGGGCCTTGGCGTCGAGCGTGGTCTTCTCACCCTCGGTGAGCATCAGCACGGAGCCGAAAGCGACGGTGTCGCCCGGGTTGCCTTCGATCTTGGCGGCGGTGATCTTGTCGTTGGCGGCGACGCGGAACTGCTTCCCGCCGGTCTTGATGACTGCGAACATTTTGTCCTCCATGTTCGGCCCCGTCCTGTCACGGCGCTTCCGGTGGGAGCGCCTGCGGGACGGCTTTTTGGCAGTCGATTGCGTGGTCTGGCTTGCTCTTGCGACATGCGACGCAGCGCACATGCCAAAAGAGATCGGGCGCGAGTTTCCCCGCGCCGGACGGTGCTCGATAGTCGCAAGGCCGGAGCAGGTCAAGCGAAAGCGGCGGGGAAGAGTGGATTTCTCCTGCGCAGGAGGCTTGCTCCCCGGACGCGGCTTGTGTAGTAACCGCCTCGCTTCGACCGAAGGCGACCGCGGACAGGTGGCAGAGTGGTTGAATGCACCGCACTCGAAATGCGGCATACCTGCAAGGGTATCGGGGGTTCAAATCCCTCCCTGTCCGCCATCCTCTCAATTCACTGCGCCGATCTGGAACGAGACGCGGCGGCGTAAGGCTCCCGTTCTCCATCCCCACGCGATCCTTGGTGTCGGTGTGCGAGGCGGGCTTGCGGCTCGCTGGAAACGGCTACCGGCACGGAACGGGGTTGAACTGACCGGCCAGGTTGCGCCTTAATCGCGGCTCCCACAGCAAGGAGGCCCCCGATGCGATTGGCGCTTGCCATTATCACCCTGGCTCTCACCGGCTGCAACAGCACGCCTCAATCCCAGCATCCGACGCGGGATTACACCGTGGGCACGGCGGAGTGCTCGAAATTCGGCTGGGGTACCGCCCAGATGGCGGAATGCCTCGATCGTACCGCCGAACGCCAGTCGGCAACGGTTTCGCAAGAGCGCACAGGCGAAGCCGGCTAGATCGCCGGGCGGCCTTTCGGATGTGAAGTGTCGATCCGCTGCTGTAGCCGGCAACGAATCGGCAGACGTCTTCGGACTCCCTTTGAACCGCTGCCGATCCCCCGTGCAGCCTGAACTGTTGGTTCGTCGCAAATTCGCAAGCAGGGTTGCACGCTGCCCTCAGGCGCGGCAAAGATGGGTACATGATCAGGATCTCGATTGCCGCCAGCCTGGTTGCCGTTCTGGCCGCCGGCTGTGTCTCCTCCCGGCCCCAGCCTGTCCAGCAGACTGCGGCTCCTTCCGCCAAGCGCATCGTCCGCGACGGCGGGCAGCTGGTTCTGCCGGACGGCACACGCGTCTCGCCGGATCATACCGGCGGTTTCACTCTGCCGAACGGCGATTACGTGAAGCGCGAGCGAGGGGCGCTGGTGTTGCCGACGGGCGCACGCTGCCAGCCCGACGCAAGCGGGTATATCTGCCCCTGAGGCCGAGGCGCCGGATGACGGCGCCTGCCTCGCCGCTCATTCTCTTTTCAGCCCGTTCATGACGAGCGGGCCTGCTACTCAGGCTGCGTCGGATGCCTGCCGACGCTTCTTCGCCGTGCCCGCGCCGGAATCGTCGGTGTCGTCGAGGACGTGGTTATGGCTGCGGAAGGCCCAGATCTCCTTGGCGGCTTCCCAATGCTCGCGGTCGCGGCCCTCGGGCTGTCCGTCCTTGATCCAGAGCCCGTAGGCGATCTTCCGGATCTCGTGCTGGGTCTTGTCGTCCTGCTTCATGTCTCGCCTCCATGATCGTTCCCCGATGCGCATCGGGGAACTCTGGTTTCGGAGAGGATGACGGCCTTGCCGTGCAGGGGAACAACCGCGGATCGGCCGGGTTGTTCCCGCGCGCGATGAAAGATCCAGCCCGGCGAGGGCGGGATGTTCAGGTCTTTGCGGTCGCCAGATCTGCTTCGCCGGGCGTTTCGGTTTTTGCTTGAACGGGACGGCGGGCATAACGCTGGGCCAGGACCGCGCAGGCGAAGAGCTGGGCCTGGTGGAACAGCATCAGCGGCAGCACGATCAGGCCGAGCGCCTGGCCGGGGAACAGGATGTTCGCCATCGGGATGCCGCTCGCCATGCTCTTCTTCGAGCCGCAGAAGACGATGGCGATCTCGTCCTCCTTGGAGAAGCCGAGGCGGCGGCTGGCGAAGGTCGTGATCGCCAGCACTACGGCGAGCAGCACGACGTCGATGATGATGACGAGTCCGAGATCGGCGAGCGTGACCTGCGACCAGATGCCGGCGACCATGCCCTCGCTGAAGGCGGCGTAGACGACGAGCAGGATCGAGCCGCGATCGACCAGCGAGATCGGCGCCTTGTGGCGCTGCAGGAAAGGGCCGATCCAGCGGCGGAGCAACTGCCCGACGAGGAAGGGCAGCAGCAATTGCAGGGCGATGCTCTCGACGGCACGCGTGCTGAAGCCGCCGCCTTTCGAATCGAGCAGCAGGACGACGAGCAGCGGCGTCAGCACCATCCCGAAGAGGTTGGAGACCGAGGCGCTGCACAGCGCCGCCGCGACGTTGCCGCGCGCGATCGAGGTGAAGGCGATCGAGGACTGCACGGTCGAGGGCAGGATGCAGACGAAGATCAGGCCGGCGATCAGTTCGGACGGCAGGAAGCCGCCGAAGATGCGCGTGAGCAGCAGGCCGAGCAGCGGGAACAGCAGATAGGTGCTGGCGAAGACCAGCGATTGCAGGCGCCAGTGCAGCAGGCCTTCCCAGACCGCCAGCGGCGACAGCCTTGCGCCATAGAGGAAGAAGAGGAGGGCGACCGCGACGGACACGGCGTCATTGGCGATCTCGGCCCCAGTGCCATGGGCGGGGAACACGGCCGCGACCGCGACGGTGGCCATCAAGGCGATCAGATAAGGATCAATGCCGAAGCGGGCGAGGGTGCGGCGGAGCATCTGCGGTCCTTGTGATGAGATGGCGCCTTCTAAACTCTTTCACGTTCATTTTGATCTGGACTGGCGGCGATATCGGCTATCATGAATCATGATGAATATCCGTCCCGATCCGAAGCCGCTCGATCCCGTCCTGCTGCAGAGCTTCCTGAAGGTCTGCGAGACGTTGAGCTTCACCGAAGCGGCACGCCAGCTCGGCCTGCGCCAGTCCTCCGTCAGCCAGCATGTCGCGCGGCTGGAAAAGCGGCTCGGGCGGCGCCTGCTCGCGCGCGACACCCACGAGGTGCGACCGACGCCGGACGGGGATGCGATCCTGCCCTTCGCGCGGCAGGCGCTCGAGGCGGGACAGCGGATCGAGCGCCATCTCGCCGGCTCGACCCTGCGCGGGCGTCTCAGGCTCGGGGTCTCCGAGGATTTCGCCTATACGGCATTGCCGGAGATCCTCGCCGCCTTCGCCATGCAGCATCACGCGGTCGATCTGGAGCTGACGGTGGGCTTGAGCGGATTGCTCTACGAGCAATATGACGCGGGCGATCTCGACCTGATCTTCGCCAAGCGCCGCAAGGGCGATGCGCGCGGCGAGGTCGCCTGGCAGGAACGGCTGGTCTGGGCCGGCCGGCCGGGCACGGGATTGGCCGAGCAGCCGGTGGTGCCGCTCGTGCTCTATCCGCCGCCGAGCATCACGCGCGTCCATGCCATCGAGACGCTGGAACGAGCGGGCCGCGCCTGGCGCGTCGCCTGTACCAGCGGCAGCCTCGCGGGCCTGCGCGCGGCGACGGTGGCGGGGCTCGGCATCACCGCCCATTCGGCTCGCCTGATTCCGCAGGGGCTCGCCGAGGTCGAGCCGCGTGACGCGCTGCCGCCGCTGGGGACGATCGAATTCGTCGTGATCGGCGGGCAGTCGCATCAGGCGGCGGCACGGGCGCTCGCCGACAGCATCCTGGCGAGCGCGGAGCGCCTCCTGCCGGAAGCGTCGCGGCGCGTCAGGCGCGGTTAGGCTTCAGATCGCCATCCTGTGGGAGAGCGTCTTCACGGTCATGTAGTGGGGGAGACCCTCGGCGCCGCCCTCGCGCGCCTATCCGCTGTCCTTGACGCCGCGGAATGACGGTGGAGGTTCAGCGCACCAAGGTGCGCACGCGGTTCTCGACCAGCCGGACCAGCCCCAGCGCCGTCATCTCCGAGGATTTCGGGTTCGTGGCGAGCGGGCGGTTCTCGATGGCGATGTCGAGCTTGCCGAAGGCGCCGCGCGCGCTGAGCTGGTGGCCGTTGCCGCCTGCTGCAGGGTCGGCGACAAGCTCGACACGGGTGCGATCGAGCCCGATGCCGGCGAGCGCCGAGATCACCGCGACATTGGCGTTCTGCGGAAAGCGCGAGGCAGCCTCGCGGGCCGTACCGGAGAAGAACGCGGTCGCCTCGGTGATCCCGTCGAGTCCGAGCAGGCTTTCGGCCGAGGTCCCGCGCCAGGCGGCCGGCGGCTTGACGATGCGGTGGACGACCTCGTCGAGCGGCAGCAGGGAGGCAGCGGCGATGCCGTCGATGCCGGCGAGGGCGCCCGGCGGGATCAGGAGCTGGCTGCCGCGGCTTTCGGCGGCGGCGATCAGGCGAGCGAGCAGGGCGTCGTCGCAGAAGGCGCTGGTCGAGGCGACGGCGAAAGCCGGAGCGTGCACGAGCGCCGCCTTACCCCAGATGCCGACAGCCTCACGCCCGGCGGCTTCGACGACGAGATCGAGATCCAGGCCGGCGAGTTCATCCGGCTCCGTGATAAGCTTCGCTCCGGCTGGGATGTCGCCGGCTGCGGCGGGGTTGCGGACGGCGACAGCGGCGATGGTGATGTCGCCGCTGCTTCGCTCCGCCAGCAAGTCCGCGACACGGCGGTTGATGGCGCCCCAGCCGATCAGGGCGAGACGGAGCGGTTTGCGAGGTTGCATCGTCATGAGCCTTCCGCCGTTTGCAAGGCGAGATCGAGCAGGGGGCCGCCGTTCAGGCCTTCCAGCATGCTGAAATGGCGGCCCGCACAGATCAAGGGCGCTGGCGCCTGCGGGCGCGGCGGAGCCGCCGGTGACACTGACCCGCGACAGCGGCATCCGCCTTTTGACCGGGCTCGGCATCGCCGTGCTGCCGACCTATGCGCGGGCGGTGGCGCCGGCTTCGGTACTGGTGCGACCGCTGACGGAGCCGTCGATCTCACGGGACATCGTGATGATCCGGCTGGGCGGGCGCGCGGCCTCGCCGGCGCTCTCGGCTTTCGAGGGGCTGCTGCGCCGCTTCGTGCGTCAGCTCGCGCCGAGCGAGGCCGGGTGAGGGGCGCATGCCGGCCTCGTCCGCCGTCGTCAGGGCGAGAGAAAGCGCGCGACGGTATGACCGGCCGCTCGCCGTTGGCGGATCACGATCGATGGCCTAAGAACGGACGACGCCTCGCAGCCAAAGGAGAACGATGCCTTCCCCGCTACTGCTGATCCTCGTTCTACCCTTTGTCGGCAGCCTGGCCGTGGTCCTATTCCCGGGCGTTTCCCGCGAGCCGGCGACCTGGATTACCGGGGTTACGATGCTGGCCTGCCTCGTC
This sequence comes from Allobosea sp. AK1, assembly GCF_006714945.1. Lineage (NCBI taxonomy): Bacteria > Pseudomonadati > Pseudomonadota > Alphaproteobacteria > Hyphomicrobiales > Alloboseaceae > Allobosea > Allobosea sp. AK1. The sequence goes on along the minus strand of NZ_VFMG01000001.1, from coordinate 1,377,075 downwards.
GTGACCGGGGCGCTTTATCCTGATGTCAGCGGCGGAGATGCCGTCCGGGTTCAGATCGACTGGATACCGTCCCTCGGGCTTGACTTCACCCTGAGGATGGACGGTTTCGCCTGGATTTTCGCGATGCTCGTCAGCGGCATCGGGCTTCTGGTCGTTATCTATGCCCGGTATTACATGTCGGCCGAGGATCCGGTCCGTCGCTTCTATATGTTCTTCCTGGCCTTCACGGGATCGATGCTGGGGGTCATCCTCTCGGGAAACCTGATCCTTCTGGTCGTGTTCTGGGAACTGACCAGCATCTTCTCATTCCTGCTGATCGGCTACTGGCACCATACCCAGCCAGCGCGCGACGGCGCCCGCATGGCCATGACCATAACGGGCATGGGCGGCCTCGCTTTGCTGGGCGGCGTGCTGATCGTCGGCCATATCGTCGGCAGCTACGACCTCGACGACGTCCTGCGATCGGGCGACCTGATCCGTTCGCATCAGCTCTACGTCCCGGCGCTTGTGCTGATCCTCCTCGGCGCGCTCACGAAAAGCGCGCAGTTTCCCTTCCATTTCTGGCTGCCCAACGCCATGGCCGCGCCGACGCCCGTCTCGGCGTTCCTGCATTCGGCCACCATGGTGAAGGCTGGCGTGTTCTTGATGGCGCGGCTGTGGCCGGTGCTCTCCGGCACGCCCGAATGGTTCATGATCCTGGGCATCGCGGGAATGGCGTCGTTCGTGCTCGGCGCCTACCTCGCCATGTTCCAGCATGACCTGAAGGGACTCCTGGCCTATTCGACGATCAGCCATCTGGGCCTGATCACGCTGCTGCTCAGCCTCGGGAGCCCGCTCGCGGCCGTGGCGGCGATTTTCCACATGCTCAACCATGCGACCTTCAAGGCATCGCTGTTCATGGCGGCCGGGATCATCGACCACGAGACGGGCACGCGCGACCTGCGGCGGCTCTCCGGCCTGTTCCGCTACATGCCGATCACGGGCACGCTCGCCATGGTGGCAAGTGCCGCGATGGCGGGCGTTCCGCTGCTGAACGGCTTCATCTCGAAGGAGATGTTCTTCGCGGAAGCCGTAGAGACCCACGCCGATTCCTGGCTGGACACCGCCGCTCCCTACGCGGCCGTGCTCGGCAGCGCGCTCGCCGTCGCCTATTCCCTGCGGCTGATCCATTCGATCTTCCTGGGAGAGCCCCCCGAAAGCCTTCCCCGCGAGCCCCACGAGCCGCCGTTCTGGATGCGGTTCCCGGTGATGTTCCTGGTCATCGCCTGCCTCGTCGTCGGCATGATTCCGGCCCTGACCATCGGCTCGTTCCTCCATGTCGCCGTTTCGTCCGTGCTGGGTGCCGCCACGCCACAATACAGCCTGGCGGTCTGGCACGGCTTCAACCTTCCGATGGCGATGAGCGTGCTCGCGCTGGCGGCCGGCGCGCTTCTGTATCTCGGCATCGGCAATTACCTCGAGCGTTCCGAACGTCCGCCGCTTCTTGGCCGGATCCAGGGGCAACGCATCTTCGAGCGGGTGATGGTCGCGATTTCGTGGCGCGCAGCGCCGCTGGTCGAGGACATCTTCGGCACCAGGCGCCTTCAACCGCAGATGCGTCTGCTGGTGGCGGCCGCAGTGGCCGCCGGCACCGTCCCGCTGCTCGCTTCGGGCCTCTCCTTCGGGGCCTTCGGCAACGGCACGACGGATCTCGCCTTCACGGGCCTTTGGTGCGTCGGGATGATCTGCGCCGTCGCCGCCGCCTATCAGGCCAAGTTCCACCGCCTCGCGGCACTCGCCCTGCTTGGCGGCACGGGGCTCGTGACCTGCGTGACCTTCGTCTGGCTCTCCGCGCCGGACCTTGCCGCGACCCAGCTCGTCGTCGAGATCGTGACGACCGTGCTCATCCTGCTCGGCCTGCGGTGGCTGCCCAAGCGGCTGCAGGACGTGCCGGAACCGAGCGGCTGGCTGCCGCGGCTGCGCCGCTTCCGGGACCTCACGATCGCCGTCGTTGCGGGCCTGGGAATGACGGCGGTCTCCTATGCGGTGATGACTCGCACGCCGCCCGACACGATCTCGAAATTCTTCGTCGAGAAGGCCTATAGCGAAGGCGGCGGCCGCAACGTCGTCAACGTCATTCTCGTCGATTTCCGCGGTTTCGACACGCTGGGCGAGATCACGGTCCTCGGCATCGTCGCGCTGACCGTCTTCGCGCTGCTGCGACGTTTCCGCCCCGCGCCGGACAATATCGAGCGGCCCGAACAGCAGCGCATCCAGTGGTCCTTTGACGAGGCCGAGCCGGAGGTGGAGGCCGGAGCGACCAAGACAGAATACCTCTACCTGCCATCCGTGATCATGCAGTGGATGTTCCCGGTCGTCATCGTCCTGGCCGCCTATCTCTTCCTGCGGGGGCATGACGCCCCGGGAGGGGGCTTCGTGGCCGGCGTCGCCATGGCGGCAGGCTTCATCCTGCAATACATGGCTGCGGGCACGGTCTGGGTCGAGGACAGGCTGCGCATCCTTCCGGTTGTCTGGATCGGCGGCGGCCTGCTTCTGGCCGCGTTCACCGGGGCGGCCTCGATGCTGCTGGGAGATGCCTTCCTCACCTCGTATTTCCGGTATGTCGAGCTGCCGCTCGTCGGGAAGGTCCCCATGGCGAGCGCGACCCTGTTCGATCTCGGCGTCTTCAGCCTCGTGGTCGGGGCTACGGTGCTCATGCTGATCGCCATCGCCCACCAATCCGTCCGCCGCCTGCGCGCGGCCGCCCGTCTCGAAGAGGAGCGCCGGCGATGGAACTGACGCTTGCAATCGCCATCGGCGTTCTCACCGGATCGGGTGTCTGGCTGGTCCTGCGTCCGCGCACCTATCAGCTCGTCATCGGCCTGTCGCTGCTCTCCTATGCGGTGAACCTCTTCATCTTCAGCATGGGCCGGCTGCGCGTCGGAGCCGCTCCCGTGCTGGAATCCGGCGGCGCGGGGAATCCGGCGGATTATGCCGACCCGATTCCGCAGGCGCTCGTGCTCACGGCGATCGTGATCGGCTTTGCCACGACCGCCCTCCTTCTGGTCGTGCTGCTCGTCGCCCGCGGGCTAACGCGCAACGACCATGTCGACGGGAGGGAGCCGAACTGATGGAGTGGACGAGGCACCTTCTCATCGTCCCGATCCTGCTTCCGCTGATCACGGGGGCTGCCCTGCTGTTGATCGACGAGCTGCGCCACACGCTGAAGGCACTGCTCAGCCTGGCATCGACCTTGCTGCTCCTGGTGACGGCAATCGCCCTGATGCGCCTGGCAGACGGAGTTCCCGGCGGGAGCGCAGCCCTGTCCTCGTCCTATGCCGTCGCCAACTGGCCCGCGCCTTTCGCCATCGTGCTGGTGCTCGACCGGCTGTCGGCGCTGATGCTCACCCTCACGGCCGTGCTGGCGGTCGCCTCGCTCGTGTTCTCGACGGCGCGCTGGGACCGGGCGGGGCCGCATTTCCACACGCTCCTGCAGTTCCTGCTCATGGGGCTCGGCGGCGCGTTCCTGACCGGGGACCTGTTCAACCTCTTCGTCTTCTTCGAGGTCACGCTGGCCGCGTCCTACGGGCTGTTGCTACATGGTTCCGGCGCCTTCCGGGTTCGCGCCGGGCTCCACTACATCGCGATCAACCTGGCCGCATCGCTGCTCTTCCTGATCGGCGTCAGCCTGATCTACGGGACCGCCGGAACGCTGAACATGGCCGATCTCGCCGTCCGCCTGCCGAACGTGCCGGCCGAGGACCAGGCCCTGCTCCGCGCCGGCGTCGCGATCCTCGGCACCGCCTTCCTGGTCAAGGCCGGGCTGTGGCCGCTCTGCTTCTGGCTTCCTTCCGCCTATATGGCGGCAGCGGCTCCCGTTGCCGCGATCTTCGTCGTGCTGACCAAGGTCGGCACCTATGTGCTGCTGCGCCTCACGCTCCTGCTCTTCGGCCCCGAGACCGGCGATATTGCGGGCTTCGGCAGCATGGTCCTGCTGTGGGGCGGCATGGGCACGATCGCCTTTGCGACATTCGGGCTGCTCGCGTCCCAGGCGATGGGCAGGCTTGCCGGCTACAGCGTGCTGATCTCCTCGGGGACCTTGCTCGCGGCTGTCGGCATCGGCGATGCCAGGGTCGTGTCTGGAGCGCTGTTCTACCTGGTCAGCTCGACCCTCAGCGTGGCTGCCCTCTTCATGCTGATCGAACTGGTGGAGCGGGCACGCGAGCCGGCGGCGGACCTGCTGGCCGTCACCATGGAGGCGTATGGCGACGAGACCGACAAGGGCGAGGAACACGAGGACGAGGAGGTCGGCGTGGCCATGCCGGGAGCGCTCGCCATCCTGGGCATCTCGTTCGGATGCGCCGCGCTCCTGCTCGCGGGCCTGCCGCCGCTATCGGGGTTCATCGCCAAGTTCGCGATGCTGACGGGGATGCTGAACCCGGACGGGCTGGGGGCTCCGCCCGCGATTCCAGGGCGCATCTGGCTCTTGGTCGCGCTGGTCATCCTGTCCGGCCTGGCGGCGCTGGTTGCGATGATGCGCAGCGGTATCCGGATATTCTGGGCGCCGCTCGAGGTCATCATTCCGCGCGTGCTGGTGGTGGAGGTCGCGCCGATCGTCGCGCTGCTGGCACTCTGCATGGTTCTTGCGGTCCAGGGTGGCGCGGTGCTCAGCTATACCGACGCCGCGGCGCAGGCGCTGCATGCCCCGTCGAGCTATATTCAGAGCGTATTGGGGGCGGGGCACCCGCCGGGCGTGTCCCGATGAGCCGCGCGCTGCCCTATCCACTCCTGACCGCGGCGCTGCTGCTGATGTGGCTGCTGCTCACCTCCTTCTCGACCGGGCAGCTCCTCGTCGGTGCCGCGGTCGCGATCGGAGCCTCCCACGCGATGGCGGCGCTGCAGCCATCCAAGCCCAGACTGAGGCGCTGGCAGCTCCTTCCCAGGCTTCTGGGCATCGTGGTGCTGGACATCCTCCAGTCGAACATCGACGTTGCCAGGATCATCATCGGTGGGGACCGTCGCGGCCGGGTCGCGGGCTTCGTCGCCATACCGCTCGACCTGCGCGACAAGACCGGCCTGGCTCTGCTGTCATGCATCGTCACCAGCACGCCCGGGACGGCCTGGGTCGAGTACGCCCCGGATACCGGCGTGCTTCTGATCCATGTGCTCGATCTCGTCGAGGGGGCCGACTGGGTCTCCCTGATCAAGAATCGCTATGAGGCGCTGCTCATGGAGATATTCGAATGACCGCCGCAATCCTCCTGTGGTCGGTCATGGCCGCGCAGGCGATGCTCGTCGCCGCCATGGCGTGCTACGCCTACAGGGTCATCCGGGGGCCGCGCGCGCAGGACCGGGTGCTTTGCCTCGACGCCATGTATGTCTGCGCCATGCTGCTGATCCTGACGATCGGCATCCGCACCGGCAGCGCGATCTATTTCGAGGCGGCCCTGATCATCAGCGTGCTCGGCTTCGTCTCGAGCATCGCGCTCGCCAAGTTCCTGATGCGCGGCGAGGTGATCGAATGACCCCGGCCGAGAACCTGCCCGCCTGGGCGGCCCTGTCGACGGCCGTCCTGGTCCTCCTGGGCGCCGCACTGACCCTGGTCGGCGCGATCGGAACCTTGCGCTTCGGCAGCTTCTTCGAGCGGGTTCATGCGCCGACGCTCGGCACAAGCTGGGGGACCGGAGCGATCCTGCTTGCGTCGGTCGTCTGCTTCTCGGCACTGGGATCGCGGCCGATCGTGCACGAGATCATGATCGGCGTCTTCGTCACCATCACGACGCCGGTCACGCTCATGCTGCTCGCTCGCGCGGCGCTTTACCGGGATCGGGTCGAGGACGATGCAAATGTCCCCCCGCGAACCATGTTGCGTCGCCGCAGCGTGAACGCCGCAGCGCCGGAATCGGGAGACGAGCAGCCGCGCGGATGAACGCGCTCTACGCGGGCAACAGGCGACAAGCTCTCATATGACTTACCTGCCCGGGAGACCGCGTGCCGGGGCCTTGTGCGCTGTCATGGCCCCATTCGCGGCCCAAACGAAAACGGCCTCCCGGGAGGGAGGCCGTAATCCCCAGCAGACACTGAGGGAAAATGGTGGGCGCGACAGGGATCGAACCTGTGACCCCTACGATGTCAACGTAGTGCTCTCCCGCTGAGCTACGCGCCCGTCGCCGCTGAAAGCAGCTTCCGGAAGCGTGTCCGGGCCGTGTTGGCCGCGATCACGCTGCGAGTGAGGGGGGCTATAGCGGCTCGCTTCGCGGGTGGCAAGGCGTTTGCCGCATAAATTCTACAGGGGCTGTTGGCATCCACATTCGTGCGATGCCGAACGGCCTTTCAGGCGGCCAGCAGCTTCTCGACCTCGTTGACGAGCTCGCGCAGGTGGAAGGGCTTGGAGAGCACCTTCGCATCTTTCGGCGTCTGCGAATCGGGGTTGAGCGCCACGGCGGCGAAGCCGGTGATGAACATCACCTTGATGTCGGGATCGAGCTCGGTGGCGCGGCGCGCCAGCTCGATTCCATCCATCTCCGGCATGACGATATCCGTCAGCAGGAGCTCGAACGGCTCCTCGCGCAGGCGGTTATAAGCCGACAGGCCGTTATCGAAGGAGGCGACGTCGTAGCCTGCGTTCTGCAGGGCCTTGACCAGGAAGCGACGCATATCGTTGTCGTCTTCCGCGAGCAGTATCTTCGTCATGGGCCTGATCTGTTCGTCCCTGAGGCCTGAGTTCGTCTAGCGTCTGGCGCCCGGCCGAGGCCGGGCCTGGAACGGTTGGGTAATCACCCGGCCGCACAGTTGGAACCATGTCCTTTCATAAGGCAACATCATGGTAAACAACGCGTGAATCCAGCACGGATTTTCCAGGGTTTCGCGACATCGCTTCAACCGTTCAGGTTTGTGTGCTTCAGTCATTTGCGATGAGCCTGTCCTCAGCCCCATTTCCGCCCGCGCCGGACGATGTCGTCGCCGAGATCGAGCGGCCGTTCAGCCTGTACCAGCCGGCTCTCCAGGTCGTGCCGGTGGTGGTCGACGTGCCGCATGCCGGGCGCTGCTATCCCCGCTGCTTCGTCGAGGCGGCGCGTCTGCCCTTGCGCAGCCTGCGTCGCTCCGAGGATGCCTATGTCGACCGGCTCTTCGCGCAGAGCGTCTCGCTCGGCGCGCCACTGCTGGTGGCCGAGTTCCCGCGCGCCTATCTCGACGTGAACCGCGAGCCCTACGAGCTCGATCCGCGCATGTTCGAGGGCCGGGTGCCGCCCTTCGCCAATACGCGTTCGATGCGCGTGGCGGGAGGCCTCGGCACCGTCCCCCGCATCGTCGGTGACGGGCAGGAGATCTATTTCGGGCGGATTCCGGTCCAGGAGGGGCTCGCCCGGATCGAAGAGCTCTACCGGCCCTATCATGCGGGCCTGCGCAGCCTCGTCCAGCGTACCCAAGGCGTGTTCGGCACCTGCATCCTGGTCGATGCGCATTCGATGCCCTCGGCCGGGCTCGACCGTGACGGGCTGGCGAAGTCGGACATCATCCTCGGCGACCGCTTCGGCACCAGCGCGGCCGGCTACATCATCGACATCGCCGAGCAGGCCTTCACGCAGCTGGGCTTCAGCGTCACCCGCAACCGGCCCTATGCCGGCGGCTTCATCACCGAGCATTACGGCGCGCCGGCCGCTGGGGTGCATGCCTTGCAGATCGAGGTGAACCGCGCGCTCTACATGAACGAGGCGACGCTGGAGCCGCATGCCGGTTTCGGCGAAGTCGAGCAGGCGATGGCGGCGGTGATGGCCGATTGCTTCGCGCGCTGGAGCGGCTGGCTCGACGAATGGCGCGAGGCGGCCGAATAGCGGCAGCTGGCGAAGCGGGGGCTATTTACGAAAAAAAAGGGCCGCACACTTGCGTGGCGGCCCAAGTCTAGGGAGGAAACGCCCAAGGAGGGCAATGAAGGTTTGAGGTCATCTCCCCTTCGCAGTGCACAATATGAGGGTGCGCTGCAAAACGCAAGTAAAATCAGCGGAATCACAGGCGTCATGCGATGAGCGCATGATACCGAGACGAAAAGGCGAGGTTTCCTGGATATTTCCGCATCCGGCCTCGTCTGAGATGGTCAATTTGCGGAGTCGATGCTGCAAAGCAGCAAACTGGAGTGCCTGTTCATGAGCGCAGTCGATTTCGGCGCTTTCGTCGCGGATCTGGCGACGCAGTCCGGCCGGGCGATCCTGCCCTTCTTCCGGGCGCTGCATGCGACGGAGGACAAGTCGCGGGGCGGGGTGTTCGATCCCGTGACCGAGGGCGACCGCGCCGGCGAATCGGTGATGCGCCACATGATCAAGCGGCAGTTCCCGGCGCATGGCGTGCTCGGCGAGGAATTCGGCAGCGAGAACACCGATGCCGAATATGTCTGGGTGCTCGATCCGATCGATGGCACGCGCGCCTTCATCTCCGGCATTCCGGTCTGGGGCACGCTGATCGGGCTGACGCGCAACGGCGTGCCGGTCTACGGCATGATGCACCAGCCCTTCTCGGGCGAGCGCTATTCCGGCGACGGGCGCGAGGCGCGCTATGAGGGGCCGGGCGGGCCGAAGAAGCTCAGGACCCGCCAGACCACCGATTTCGCCACGGCGACGCTGATGACGACCTCGCCCACCCTGTTCAAGGGCGCGGAGGCGAAGGCCTTCGCCCGCGTGGAGAAGGAGGTCAGACTCTCGCGCTATGGCTGCGATTGCTACGCCTATTGCATGCTCGCTGCCGGCCATGTCGATCTCGTGATCGAGAGCGGCCTCAAGCCCTATGACATCGTCGCGCTGATCCCGATCATCGAGGGCGCCGGCGGCGTCGTCACCTCATGGGACGGCGGCAGCGCTGCCGGGGGCGGGCGCATTCTCGCGGCCGGCAGCAAGGCGCTGCATGAGGCCGCCATGGCCCTGCTCGCCGGCTGAGCCCGGCAGGGCCTGGTCCTCGCCGGGGATGAAGGCGTCGAAGGCGGCCCAGAACTGGGCGCGGATCGCGTCGCTTTCCATCAGGATCTCGTGGCGCGCGGTCGGCAGGACCAGCGCCGAGCCGGTCTTGAGCCGCGCCGCGAAACGTTCGATCGCCGGCGTCGAGACCACCGGGTCGCGGCCGGCGGCGATGATCAGCGTCGGCACCTTCACCTCCAGCGCGGCCGAAGGCGCGGCGAGGCGCGCCATCAGGCGGAAGGCGGTCCTGATCCAGGCAATGGTCGGGTCGCCGATGCTGAGATCGCGCGCCGCGGCCGAGAGCGCGGCGTTGCGGGCATAGCGCACGGGATCGCTGGTCAGGCGATTGCCCTCGAAGGGCTTGGTCGCGATCGCGGTGTCGCCGCCGCCCGGCACGAAAGCCCGGCCGAAGCCGAGCCAGTAGAGCAGGCTCGCCAGGATCTTCGCGCGGCCGGGATGCGTGATCATCGCGATGCCGAGCATCGGCGCGAGCGCGACCATCCGCGAGACCGGCAAGGCATTCGAGCGTGCGGCGTCGAGGCAGAGCGCAGCACCCATCGAATGAGAGAGGACGAAATAGGGCGGGGGCAGCTTCGCCTGCATCTCGGCCATCGCCAGCGCCAGATCGGCCTCGTAATGCCTGAGGCGCCCGACATGGCCCTTGCGCGTGCGCCGGACGAAGCGCTGCGAGCCGCCCTGGCCGCGCCAGTCGAAAGAGAGGACGTGGAAGCCGCGGCGACGCAGCTCCGCGACAGTCTCGCTGTAGCGCTCGATGAACTCGGCCCGGCCCTGCACGACGACGATGGTGCCGCGCACCGGCTTCACTGTCGGGCGCCAGCTGGCGAAACGCAAGGAGGCGCCGTCGCGAGTCGTGGCGAGCCAGGTCTTGCCATGCCCGGGAACGGGATAATCCGGATCGGCGAAAAAGGCGGCCTCGGCCATCAAGTGCTCCGCATCGCGGCTGCAGTATCGAACGCGGCCGCCGCATGCCCGATATCCTGCACCGGATATCCTGCGAAAACATGTCGGTGCGCTTAAAAAGAAATGCGAGGGCTGATTTCGCGGCCCGAAAGAACGGCTCTTGAAAAGCTCGGGCGCCTCCCCAGATCAGGTCTGCGCAGGCCGGAACCGGCTGCGCGAAAGCAACCTAGGTCCGCGCTCAGGCGAGGCGGACCGACCCCATTGTCGCTTCTTCGGAGGACATATCATGCGTCATTTCGACCTTTCCCCGCTCTATCGCTCGACCGTCGGCTTCGACCGTCTGTTCAATCTCCTCGACCAGGCGACGAGCAACGAAGCCGCCCCGAGCTACCCGCCCTATAATATCGAGCGGACCGCCGAGAACGCCTACCGCATCACCATCGCGGTCGCGGGTTTCGGCGAGGGCGACCTCTCCATCGAATCCAAGGAAAACGCGCTGACCGTCAAGGGCGAGAAGCAGCTCGTCGAGGGCGCCGAGAAGCGCGAGGTCCTGCATCAGGGCATCGCCGCGCGCGCCTTCGAGCGTCGCTTCCAGCTTGCCGATTATGTGCAGGTGACCGGCGCCAGCCTGGAGAACGGCCTGCTGCATATCGACCTCGTGCGCGAGATCCCCGAGGCCAAGAAGCCGCGCCAGATCGCGATCGGCACCGGCGGTTCGGCGAAGGTCCTCGAGGCCAAGGTCGCCAAGGCGGCGTAACCGGCGTCCAGCTTTCGATGAAAGCGAAAGGCTCCCGGAAACGGGAGCCTTTTTTGTTGGCTGGTCAGTTCATCGGCGCGACGGGGGCGATCGGCGTCTCAGGCTTGGGCGTCGATGGCGTCGGGTCGTTCTGCTGCACCGGCGGGATAGCCTGAGCCTCGGGCGCGGGCGCAGCTGTCGAGAGCGGCGGCTTGCGGTCGGTGCCTTCGGTATTCCGCACATCGCTGGGATTGACGAGCTTCGGCTTGTCGGCGCCGGTCTCCGGATCGGTCGTGCCGGGGGATGGCTCCGCCGGCTTGGCGGGCTGCGGTGGCACGGCAGTTGCCGGAGCGCTGGCCTCGGCCGGTGCGGTTTCCGCAGGCTTCGCCGGTTCGGGTGCCGGCGGTGCGGCGGGGGAGGGCGGTGAGGTGATCGCGGGCGCGCTCGCTTCTGCCGGCGGCGTTTCCGCTGGCTGGACAGGTTCGGGCGCCGGCGGGGCGGCCGGCGAGGGCATCACGGTTGTAGCCGGGGCGCTGGCTTCCGCCGGGCCCTTCAGTTCGGCCGGGCGTTCGGGCGGCTGGGGCACGAGGCGCTGGCGCGGCGGAGCGTGCTCCTCGCGCGGATCGGCGCGGGCGACGCTGGGAGCAGCCGGCTGCCCGCGCAGGGGAATGCGGCGGATCAAGTCGCCGGCATAGGCGTCGAGGATCAGGCGTTGGCGCTGGCCACCGGCGGTGACGCCGTCGACGATATAAGTGTCGTTGCGCCGGATCGAACGCTCGATCCGGACGAGCCCGTAACGGCGGGCGGCGATGCCATTGACCGAATAGGCGGAGACGGCAGCCGGAGCACGCGGCACTGCAACCGGTGGGCGCGGGGCGTAGCCGTAATCATAACGATAGCCGTAGCCATAGGCCGGGTAGGGATCGTACCCGTCGTCATAATAGTAGTACTGCGCGCTGGCGGCGCCCGCCATGCCGGCCATTGCGCCGGCCACGACCAGGCCCATCAGCGCGATGCGCCCCGGTGCGGTCGAACGATCTGCCATGCCAAATTCCCTTAACGAATGACTATTCGACACTTAGTCTTGTTAGGGATTGCGGCGGGCGTGGGGCTGGAAACGCGGCGCAAATACGCCCGCTCAGCCAGCGATCACGGCGATCAGAGCCTCGACATGCTCTGCTTCCGTCGCAAAGGACATGACGAAGCGGCCGACGACCTCGCCCTCCTTGAGCGGCGCTTCCGGCGGCAGCGAGCGCGCGGACCAGTCGTAATAGCCGATGCCGGCGGCCTTCAGGCGCTCCTGCACGGCGGGCGGCAGAACCAGGAAGACCTCGTTCGCCTGACAGGGCCAGGCGAGGCGCGCCTCGCCCCCTTGCGCGACCGAATCCGCCAGGCGTTTGGCCCGGGCATTGGCGTGGCGGGCGAGGTCGAGCCAGTGATCGTCGGCAAGCAGGCCTTCGAACTGGGCGCCGAGCACGCGGCCCTTCGAGAGCGTCTGGCCGGCGCGCTTGCGCCGCCATTTCATTTCCTCGGCCTCTGCCGGGTCGAAGAAGATCACGGCTTCGGCCGCGAGCGCGCCGTTCTTGGTGCCGCCGAAGGAGAGGACGTCGACGCCGGCCTTCCAGGTGATCTCCGCCGGGGTGCAGCCGAGCGTGACCAGCGCGTTGGCGAAGCGGGCGCCGTCCATGTGGAGCTTCAGGCCGCGCGGCGTCACGGCCTCCTTCAGGGCGCGCACCTCGGCCGGCGTGTAGATGGTGCCGCATTCGGTCGCCTGCGTGATCGTCAGCGCCTGGGCCTGGACCTGGTGAAAATCGCCGGCGCGCAGATGCGAGAGCGCCTTCGTCACCGCTTCCGGCGTCAGCTTGGCGCCGGTGCCGGGCAGGTCGACCAGCTTGGCGCCGTTGGTGAAGAACTCCGGCGCGCCGCATTCGTCCTCGACGACATGCGCCTCCTCATGGGTGAGGACCGCGCCCCAAGGCTTGACGATGCTGGCGAGCGCCAGCGCATTCGCCGCCGTGCCGGTCAGGACGAGGAAGACCGCGACCTCGCGCTCGAAGATCGCGGCGAAGCGCTCCTCGACGCGCTGCGTCCAGTCATCCTTGCCATAGGGGGAGGCGGCGCCGGCATTGGCAGCGGCGAGAGCGGCCATGACGCGGGGGCTGGCGGCGGCGGTGTTGTCGCTGAAGAAATCCATGATTTGAGGGTTAGGCGGATGGCGCTTTCCTGCCAAGCGGCACCGGTGGAGAGGGGGCTTGCGCGCTGCGCCGGACGGATTCGCGCGAACGCTTCAAAAACAAGAACCGGGCTGCCTGAGTCAGGCTTTCGTTCCGGAAATGTCTGGTACGGATTCGATTTTGCAATAAAATTTCGCTGCAGCGCGAAATCGGCGCTTGTGCGTAGATTGGAATTCTGGCAAGTTCATCGCAATAGGACAGTGTTGCTGTCCCATTTTTCACCGCGCCGACCAAAAGCTGATCTAGCTGGAGGTCGCGCCGTCGCAGCGGAGCGGAGCATGACGAAGGGCCGGGCTACCAACGCCAAAGCCAATCGCACGCGCGCCGTCCGTAAAACGACGGCCTGAAGACAGGCGCGAACGGGCGAGGCACGCCCGAGGCGCCTGCGGAGGACGCGGGCGCGGTGGAAACAAAGCGCAAGCAGAGCCTCCAAAAAGACGACGGCCGGACCGCCTTGGCCCCACCTTGCTGTCGACTTGCTGTCGGCACTGAGGGCCGCAGCGGTCGGGATCATGGACTGACGGGTCTCCCTGCCGGCGCAAGCTCGCGGGGTTCTGGGGAGCGGGGTTTGACGATGAGCGTGACCAGCAAGTCGAGCGGCGCAGCGGCTTTCGAGCGTTTTCCGGCCGTGCGCGATCCGGCGATGCCGGTGCGTCAGGGCCTGTACGATCCCAATAACGAGAAAGACTCGTGCGGCGTGGGCTTCATCGCCGACATGAAGAACCGCAAGAGCCACGCGATCGTGCAGCAGGGCCTGCAGATCCTGCACAATATCGACCATCGCGGCGCCGTCGGTGCCGATCCGAAGCTCGGCGACGGCTGCGGCATCCTCGTCCAGATCCCCGACCAGTTCTTCCGCGAGGAAACCGCGCGGCTCGGCATCGCCCTGCCGGAGCAAGGCTATTACGCGATCGGTCAGTTCTTCATGCCGCGCGATCCGACCGCCCGGGCGATGTGCGAGGATGTCATCTCGCAGACCGTGGCGGAGGAGGGACTCGTCTTCTTGGGCTGGCGCGACGTGCCGGTCGACAACAGCGATCTCGGCCATGCGGTGCTGGCGACCGAGCCGGTGCATCGCCAGCTCTTCGTCGGCCGCCCCGACGACATCACCGACGAGGACGAGTTCGAGCGGCAGGTCTATGTCCTCCGCAAGTCGGTCTCGAACAAGGTCTACAAGCACCAGGAGCGCAAGACGGCGGAGTATTACCCCGTCTCGATGTCCTGCCGTACCATCGTCTACAAGGGCATGGTGCTGGTGAACCAGCTCGGCTCCTACTTCAAGGACCTGCAGGACGAGCGCTTCGTCAGCGCCTTGGCGCTGGTCCACCAGCGTTTCGCCACCAACACCTTCCCGTCCTGGCGCCTCGCCCATCCCTACCGGATGGTCGCCCATAACGGCGAGATCAACACGCTGCGCGGCAACGTCAACTGGATGGCGGCGCGGCAGGCGAGCGTCGATTCCGACCTGTTCGGCTCGGACATCTCCAAGCTCTGGCCGATCTCCTATGAGGGCCAGTCGGACACCGCCTGCTTCGACAACGCGCTCGAATTCCTGGTGCAGGGCGGCTACTCGCTCGCCCATGCCATGATGATGCTCGTGCCGGAGGCGTGGAACGGCAACCCGCTGATGAACGAGGAGCGGCGCGCTTTCTACGAGTACCACGCCGCGCTGATGGAGCCCTGGGACGGGCCGGCCGCGATCGCCTTCACCGACGGGCGTCAGATCGGCGCGACGCTGGACCGCAACGGCCTGCGCCCCGCGCGCTATCTCGTCACCGACGATGGCCTCGTCGTGCTCGCTTCGGAATTCGGCGTGCTGCCGATCCCGGAGGAGAAGATCGTCGAGAAGTGGCGCCTCCAGCCCGGCAAGATGCTGCTGATCGATCTCGAACAGGGCCGCATCATCGGCGACGACGAGATCAAGACCTCGCTCTGCCTCGCCAACCCCTACAAGGACTGGCTGAAGCGCACCCAGATCGTGCTGGAGGACCTGCCGCCGGTCGAGGCGCGGGCCTCGCGCACCGACGTGCCGCTGCTCGATCGCCAGCAGGCCTTCGGCTACACCACCGAGGACGTTCGCCTGCTGATGGCGCCGATGGCGGTGACCGGGCAGGAAGCCGTCGGTTCGATGGGTACGGACACCCCGATTTCGGCGCTCTCGCTCAAGTCGAAGCTGCTCTACACCTATTTCAAGCAAAACTTCGCGCAGGTGACGAACCCGCCGATCGATCCGATCCGCGAGGAGCTGGTGATGAGCCTGCTCTCCTTCATCGGGCCGCGTCCTAACATCCTCGATCTGGAGGGCACCTCGCGGCGCAAGCGCCTGGAGGTCCGCACCCCGATCCTGACCAATGACGATCTCGAGAAGATCCGCTGCATCGGCCATTACGAGGATCGCTTCGACACCAAGACGATCGACTTCACCTATCCGGCGCGCGAGGGGGCGGCCGGCATGGACGGCGCGGTGGCGCGGCTCTGCGAGCGCGCCGAGGCTGCGGTCCATGGCGGCTACAACATCATCATCCTGTCCGACCGGCAGGTGGGCTCCGACCGCATCCCGATCCCGGCGCTGCTGGCGACGGCGGCGGTGCACCATCACCTGATCCGCAAGGGCCTGCGCACCTCGGTTGGCCTCGTCGTCGAATCCGGCGAGCCGCGCGAGATCCATCACTTCTGCTGCCTCGCCGGCTACGGCGCCGAGGCGATCAACCCCTATCTCGCCTTCGACACCCTGCTCGACCAGCATGAGCAGGGCGCCTTCCCCGAGGAGGTCGATGCCGACGAGGTGGTGAAGCGCTATATCAAGTCGGTTGGCAAGGGCGTGCTGAAGGTGATGTCCAAGATGGGCATCTCGACCTACCAGTCCTATTGCGGCGCGCAGATCTTCGACGCCGTCGGCCTGAAGAGCGCCTTCGTCGACAAGTTCTTCTTCGGCACCGGTACGGCGATCGAGGGCGTCGGCCTCGACGAGATCGCCGAGGAGAGCCTGCGCCGTCACCGCGACGCCTTCGGCGACTCCCCGCTCTACCGCAACAGCCTCGATATCGGCGGCGAGTACATGTATCGCGTCCGCGGTGAGGACCATGTCTGGAAGCCGGATGTCGTCGCTTCGCTGCAGCACGCTGTGCGCCTCAACGCGCAGGATCGCTACGAGGAGTTCGCGCAGCAGGTCAACGATGACGCGCAGCGGCTCAGCACGATCCGCGGCCTGTTCAAGGTCAAGATGGCCACCGATAACGGCCGCGCGCCGGTGCCGCTGGAGAGCGTCGAGCCGGCGGCCGAGATCGTGAAGCGCTTCGCCACCGGCGCGATGTCCTTCGGCTCGATCTCGCGTGAGGCCCACGAGACGATCGCGCTCGCGATGAACCAGATCGGCGGCAAGTCGAACACCGGCGAGGGCGGCGAGGAGCCGATCCGCTTCCGGCCGATGCCGGATGGCCGTTCCAAGCGCTCGGCGATCAAGCAGATCGCGTCGGGCCGCTTCGGCGTCACCACCGAGTATCTCGTCAATGCCGACGTGATGCAGATCAAGGTCGCTCAAGGAGCGAAGCCCGGCGAGGGCGGCCAGCTGCCCGGCCACAAGGTCGACGCCAAGATCGCCCGGACCCGGCATTCGACGCCGGGCGTCGGCCTGATCTCGCCGCCGCCGCATCACGACATCTATTCGATCGAGGATCTGGCCCAGCTCATCTTCGACCTGAAGAACGTCAACCCGTCAGCCGATGTCTCGGTGAAGCTGGTCTCGGAGATCGGCGTCGGCACGGTTGCGGCTGGCGTCGCCAAGTCGCGCGCCGACCATATCACCATCTCCGGCTTCGAGGGCGGCACGGGCGCGAGCCCCCTGACCTCGCTGAAGCATGCGGGCTCGCCCTGGGAGATCGGGCTTGCCGAGACGCAGCAGACGCTGGTGCTGAACCAGCTCCGCGGCCGGGTCGCCCTGCAGGTCGACGGTGGATTGCGGACCGGGCGCGACGTCGTCATCGGCGCGCTGCTCGGGGCCGACGAGTTCGGCTTCTCGACCGCGCCGCTGATCGCGGCGGGCTGCATCATGATGCGCAAGTGTCATCTCAACACCTGCCCGGTCGGCGTCGCGACGCAGGATCCGGTGCTGCGCAAGCGCTTCAAGGGCCTGCCCGAGCATGTCGTGAACTACTTCTTCTTCGTGGCCGAGGATGTCCGCCGGATCATGGCGGAGATGGGCTTCACCAAGATCGAGGAGATCGTCGGCCGTTCGGACCTGCTCGACAAGCGCGACGCGATCGAACACTGGAAGGCGAACGGGCTCGACTTCACCAAGCTCTTCCACAAGGTCGACCTGCCGGGCGTGGCGATCCGCCATGTCGAGTTGCAGAAGCACCCGATCGACACCGTGCTCGACCGCCAGCTCCTGGCTGAGGCGGCGAACGCGATCGAGACCGGCACGCCGGTCGTGATCGAGAAGCCGGTCGGCAATGTCGACCGCAGCACGGGCGCGATGCTCTCGGGCGCCGTCGCCAAGAAATACGGCCATGCCGGTCTGCCGGAAGACACGATCACGGTGAAGCTCAAGGGCACGTCGGGCCAGAGCTTCGCAGCCTTCCTTGCGGCCGGCGTCACGGTCGAGCTCACCGGCCAGGCCAATGACTATGTCGCCAAGGGCCTGTCCGGCGGCAAGGTCATCGTGAAGCCCGACCCGGCGACCAGGGCCGTGGCCGAGCGCTCGATCATCGTCGGCAACACCGTGCTCTACGGGGCGATCGCGGGCGAGGCTTACTTCCGCGGCGTCGCGGGCGAGCGCTTCGCGGTGCGCAATTCCGGCGCCATCGCGGTGGTGGAAGGCACGGGCGACCATGGCTGCGAGTACATGACAGGCGGTGTCGTCGCGGTCATCGGCCAGACCGGGCGCAATTTCGCGGCCGGTATGTCGGGCGGCATCGCCTATGTCCTGGACGAGGACGGCACCTTCAAGTCGCGCTGCAACCTCTCGATGGTCGATCTCGAACCGGTCGAGGAGGAAGAGGACCTGATGGAGCGGCTGCACCATCATGGTGGCGATCTCGAGCATAAGGGCCGGATCGACATGACCAACATGTCGGGCCACGATGAAGAGCGCCTGATGCAGATGCTGACGAACCATGTCGACTACACCGGCTCGGAGCGCGCCCGCACCATCCTCGACAACTGGGCGGATTACCGCACCAAGTTCGTCAAGGTGATGCCGGTCGAGTACCGCCGCGCGCTGCGCGAGATGGAACAGGCCCGCACCTTGCAGGCTGCGGAATAAGCGAACGCCACCCCGCCGGGGCCGTCACGGTCCCGGCATCTCGATCAGGTTAAGGCACGCGCACGGGGACGTACCCGCGCACACGGCGAGAGAAACGGCATGGGCAAGGTCACGGGCTTTCTCGAATTCGACCGGCAGGAGCAGAAGTATCAGCTCGCCGGCGACCGCATTCGCCACTTCCGCGAGTTCACGCTCCCGCTGGAGGAGCGCGATATCAAGAAGCAGGCGGCGCGCTGCATGGATTGCGGCATCCCGTTCTGCCACGGGCCGACCGGTTGCCCGGTCCATAACCAGATCCCGGATTGGAACGAGCTGGTCTATTCCGGCGGCTGGGAGGATGCGCTGCGCAACCTCCACTCCACCAACAACTTCCCGGAATTCACCGGCCGCATCTGCCCGGCGCCCTGCGAGGAAGCCTGCACGCTCAACCTAGAAAACATGCCGGTGACGATCAAGACGATCGAGCAGGCGATCGCCGACAAGGGCTGGGAAGAGGGCTGGATCGCGCCGGAAATCCCGGCCAAGCGCACCGGCAAGCGCATCGCCATCGTCGGCTCGGGGCCGGCGGGCATGGCGGCGGCGCAGCAGCTCGCCCGCGTCGGGCACGATGTCCATCTCTATGAGCGCGAAGCCAAGGCCGGCGGCCTGCTGCGCTACGGCATCCCCGACTTCAAGATGGAGAAGAAGCATATCGACCGCCGGGTGAAGCAGATGGAGGCGGAAGGCGTGATCTTCCACTACAACGCCAATATCGGCGTCAATCTGCCCTTCGCCACGCTGATGGCCGAGCATGACGCGGTGCTGATGACCGGCGGCGCGGAAGCGCCGCGCGACCCCGGCCTGCCGGACACCAATCTCGCCGGCGTGCATTACGCGATGCCGTACCTGACCCAGCAGAACAAGCGCGTCGGCGGTGAGGACGTATCCAGCCTTGAGCCGATCAGCGCGGCCGGCAAGCATGTCGTCGTGGTCGGCGGCGGCGACACGGCCTCGGACTGCGTCGGCACTGCCTTCCGGCAGGGCGCGCTCTCGGTAACGCAGCTCGACATCCGGCCAATGGCGCCGGAGCTGGAGGACAAGCTCACGGTCTGGCCGTACTGGCCGACCAAGTTCCGCACCTCGTCTTCGCAGGCGGAAGGCGCCGAGCGCGAGTTCCAGGCTGCGACGCTCGGGCTGGAAGGCCGCAACGGCCGGCTCACCGGCGTGAAATGCGCCCGCGTCGACGAGAAGCGCAAGCCTATTCCTGGCACGGAATTCGTGCTCCAGGCCGACCTGTGCTTCCTCGCCATCGGCTTCGCCGGTTCGGTGATCGAAGGGATGATCGCGCAGTCGGGCGTAGGCGTAGACAAGCGCGCCAACGTCGTCGCCAATGACCGCGACTACAAGACCAGCGTCGGCAAGGTCTTCGTCGCCGGCGACATGCGACGCGGCCAGTCGCTGGTGGTCTGGGCGATCCGCGAGGGCCGCCAGGCGGCCCATGCCATCGACAAGGAGCTGATGGGCGCCACGATCCTGCCGGTGTGAGGCAGGCGCCAGCCCTTATACCGCTGAGCGTTCACTCCTTCGCCGGATCGGCCTTGTAAAGCCGGACCGGCGAGCCGGGTGCGCGCCGGATCGTGCCCTTGGCTTCGAGGTCGAGCTGTACGGCTTTCAGCCACCATCCGGCCGTCTTGCCCTGCGGAAACAGCGCCTCGGGCAGGTGCGGCAGCAAGGCTTCCTTCGCATCGGGGACCTTCAGGCCCGGTGCGGCTCGCGGCAGGACCAGCAGCAGCGCCTCGCGCATCGCGAGATATTTGGCCCGGTCGACCCGCTCGGTCTTGCCGGGCGTGTTGACGTTCTCGATCTCGATCTTGTCGTCAGCCATCGGTCGTCCTTGCCGTTCTGTTTCCGGGTTTCCCGGTTCCGCCAGCCGAAGCCGGTTCGTCGATCTCCCTCTAACGCAGGCGGAGCCGCTTGGTGTCATGAGTGCGTTCCGCGCCGCGCTCTTGCCCCTTATGCCAGGGAGGCGCTGGTCCTCGGCTGCTGCATCGCTATGATCGCCGTCATGGAATCGAACCAGAAGGGGAAGCAGGCGCCGCGTCGCCGCTTCCATTGCCGCACTCGCGGACCTGTCTGCGCCCCGCGCTTCACCTCGCGGGGCTGACCGGGAACGCACCGTCGTCTCATCGTCAGCCTTTGTTGGCGCGCTCATGCGCGCATGCCTGACCTCATGAGATTCCGATGTCCCTGATCACCCTGAAAGACCTGTCGCTCGCACGCAGCGCGCCGCTGTTCGCCGGCCTGGACCTCGCCATCGCCAAGGGCGACCGCCTCGGACTCGTCGCTGCCAACGGGCGCGGCAAATCCTCGCTCCTGCGCATTCTGGCCGGCACGGAGGAGGCGAGCGGCGGGACGCTGACCCGCTCGCGCGGCCTCGTCACCGCCTTCGCACCGCAGGACCCGCCCGAGCGCCTGCTGGGATTGAGCCTTTACGATGCCGTGCTGGATGCTCTCGATGCCGAAGCGGCAGAGACCGAAAGCTGGCGCGTCGATGTGCTGCTCGACGATCTCATGGTCGAGGAGAGCCTGCGCGGCCGTGCTGTGGGCAGCCTCTCCGGCGGCTGGCAGCGCACGATGCTTCTGGCGCGGGCGGCGGTGATCGAGCCGGACCTGCTCTTGCTGGACGAGCCGACCAACCATCTCGATCTCGAACGGATCGGCCTGCTGGAGCGCTTCCTCGCAGCTCTGCCGCGCGATTGCGCCGTGGTTGCGGCGAGCCATGACCGCGCCTTCCTCGACGATGTCAGCACGCGCACCCTGTTCCTGCGCCCGGCGGAGAGCGCCGATTTCACCTTGCCCTATTCGCGCGCCTTGCAGGCGCTGGAAGAGCGCGACGCGGCGCGCGGCCGGCAGTTCGAAAACGAAATGCGCAAGGTTCGGGCGCTCCGCCAGCAGGCGGCGAAGCTGAAGAATATCGGCATCAATTCCGGATCGGACCTGCTGGTGGTCAAGACCAAGCAACTCTCCGAGCGTGCCGACAAGCTGGAGGAGCAGGCCAAGCCCGGGCACAAGGAGCGTTCAGCCGGCACGATCCGGCTCGCCAGCAGCGGCACCCATGCCAAGGCGCTGGTCTCGATCAAGGAAACCGCGATCGCCACACCGGACGGGCGCCTGCTGTTCCGCACCGGGCCGCTCTGGATCGAGAAGGGCGACCGGATCGCGCTGCTCGGCGCCAATGGCAGCGGCAAGACCCGCTTCGTTGCGCGGCTGCAAGCGGCGCTCGACGGTTCCGACCCGGAGATCCGCGGTGCGGCGACCCTGAAGGCCGGCTATTCCGACCAGGGCCTGTCGCAGCTCGATGCCTGGCGCACGCCCTGGGATGCGGTGAAGCATTCCAGCGATCTCGGCGACCAGACGGCCCGCACGGTGCTCGCCGGAGCGGGCATTTCGAGCGAAGCGCAGACCGCGCCGACGGCCCGGTTGTCAGGCGGGCAGCGGGCACGGCTCGCGATGCTGCTGCTCCGTCTGATCGAGCCGAATTTCTACCTGCTGGACGAGCCGACCAACCATCTCGATATCGAGGGGCAGGACATGCTGGAGAGCGAATTGATCAAGCAGGAAACGGCCTGCCTGCTGGTCAGCCATGACCGCGCGTTCGTGCGGGCCGTGGCGACGCGGATCTGGGTGATCACCGGGAGGAAGCTGGTCGAGGTCGATGATCCCGATCCGGTCTTCGACAGGCTGATGGCGGGGTGAGGCGCTACCCTACACCGCAATCGGAATTGGACGCGCCGGGGGGCGGCAGAGTGATCGCGAAAGCCTTCCGTGCGATCTCCCGGCCGCGGATCGAGACGATGATGGTCCAGGCGCCGGCCGCCATTTCCCATTCGTGCTCGAAGGTGAAGCCGACATGGCTCACGCCGTCGATCACGGCGCTGGGAAAACGGTCCTCCGTGCTGGTCTTGCCATCGGGCCGGGCGAGGGGCGGATGCTCGACCCTGACCGAGACCTGGCGCGGCAGGACCCTGGGGATGTCGTCGCTCAGGCGCAGCGACAGCCCGAAATTGCGGCAGAGCCGTGCCTCGATCCGGTCCGTGCGATCGAGATAGCGGATGTTCTTCATCTCGCTGGCCGGTGCGAGCCCGGCCTCGCCCGGCCCCGGCGTGCCCGGGATGCGGCGCCCGGCCGTGATGCCATAATCGATGATCTCACTGCGCGGTTCGGCTGCGGCATGGGTGGCGGCAAGTGCCAGGAGGATTGCGGCCGTCATGGCCATCGGGCGCCGGTTCGTCATCGGGTCGCTTTCAGCGCGGCCAGCGGTAGTCGTCGAGCCGGCCCGGGAGCGGATCCGGCGCGATGCCCTGGCCGAAGACGCGTTCGAGCTGCAGGGCGGCGTCGCCGCGCCCGCGTGCCTCGGTGATCGAAGCGAGCAGCGGCTGCTCAGTAATCGGGCCTTGCCCGGTGAGGGGCTGGATCGGCCCGGCGAGCGGTTTGGCCTGTAGTGCGGCGGGCAGGCCGATCATGGGCACGCCCGCGACCATCTGATCGATCAGGCGCTCGACGCCGCCGGGCTGGAGTTCCAGTGCCGTCGGTGCGCCGGTCTCGGGCGAGACGGGCAGGGCGATGACGCTGCCCTGCGGGGCCGCCTCGATCATGCGGCGGATCACGAGGTCGACGAAATGCGCGGCCTTGCGCGCGCCGGCAGCGGTGAAATGGATGCCATCGCCGAGGCGCAGGCGCACCAGCTGTCCGGAGACGTCGGGGCCGGTTGCGGCATAGCGGTTCTCGGCATCGACGAAGCCGCCCCAGAGATCGACATATTGCCCGCCCGCCTTCTCGACGCGCTGGCGGTAGAGGTCGTTGAGGGTGATGAGATCGGCCGAGAGCCGCCCGTTCTGCATCGGCGGTGCGCCGACCCAGATCAGCGGCACGCGCTTGCCGGCGAAGGCGTTGGCAATGGCGTCGATCCGGTCGCGATAAAGTTCGAGCCAGCGCGGGCTCAGGGGCTCGTGGACGGTCTCGCCTTCGCGGATCGGCTGGCGGTCGTTGAGGCCGAGCAGGATGACGCCGATGCTGATCTTCTGTTCGCTGGCGAGGAGATCGGAGACGGCTTTCGGCCAGTCGTAGAAATCGCTGCGAACCAGCCCGGAATCGGGCTTGGCCTTGTGGATCACCTCGACATCCGGGCGGTTGTTGAGGGCGTCGTCCAGACCGTTCGCCAGGAGATTGGCGAGGGAATCGCCCATCACCACGATATGACTGCTGACATCGACCTTGGGGATGACCGGATCGTCGCGGACGATGACGGGGGCCTCGCGGCGGCGGACCACGGGCGCGACGCGCTGACGCGGCTGCGGCGCCACGGTCCGTGGCTGGGCGGGCAATTGCCAGAACATCTGGAACAGGCTGCGCTGTTGCGTCTGCTGCTGGGCGAGGGAGACCGGCCCGCCCGTCAGCAGGAGCAGGCAGGCAGCAGCCAGAACCATGGCGAACGAGCGCAGGCGCATAGGCCGATCCGGTGGTTCCCCCGCGCGACTATAGGCCGGGAGCGGCCGAAAGTCAGCGCTTGCCGCGCAGCTTCGACAGCAGGGCGGGCGTCGGATAGCCGTCGGCGATCTCGCCGGCGCTGATCTGATAGCGCCTGACAGCCTCGCGTGTGCCGGTGCCGATGCGGCCGTCGGCATCGTGGTTGTAGAGGCCGAGCGCCTTCAGGCGGTGCTGGAGATCGCGGGTCGCGGCCATGTCGAGGCGCGGCGCCTTGGTCGGCCAGCTCGCCCGGATGGCGGAGCGCCCGGCGATCCGGTCGCCGAGATGGCCGACGGCCATCGCATAGGCGTCGGAGGAGTTGTATTTCTTGATGACGTCGAAATTGGCGGTGAGCAGCATCACCGGGCCGGTATGGCCGGCCGGGTAGAACAGGCGGCCTTCGCCGGAGGAGGGCAGGCGATTGCCATCGGCGCGACGCACGCCGGCGGAGGCGAAGGCGGAGAAGCTCGCCTTGTCCAGGCGGTGGTCGAAGCCATCAGGCAGCGTCACCTCCATGCCCCAGGGCAGGCCCGGCATCCAGCCATAGCCCTTGAGGTAGTTGGCGGTGGAGGCGATGGCGTCGCTCGACGAGGTCCAGATGTCGGCGTGGCCGTCGCCGGTCCAGTCGACCGCGTATTTCATGTAGCTCGACGGCATGAACTGGGTGTGGCCCATGGCGCCGGCCCAGGAGCCCTTCAATTCGCTGCGCTCGACATGGCCCTTCTGGATCAGCTCCAGTGCGGTCAGCAATTCATCGCGGAAGAAGTCGCCGCGATAGCGGATCGAGGCGAGCGTCGCGAGCGAGCGGATGACGTCCTTGCCGCCCTTGAACGAGCCGTAGTTGGTCTCCATGCCCCAGACGCCGAGGACGATTTCCTTGGGCACGCCATAGCGCGCCTCGACCTGGGAGAGGACGCTCGCGTTCTCGGCCGCGGCCTCGCGCCCGCGCCCGATGCGGGAGCCGCCGACGGCATTCTCCAGATAGCTCCAGATCGGGGCGCTGAATTCCGACTGCTTCCTGGTCAGCGCGACGATGGAAGCATCCGGCGTCACGCCGCGGAAGGCGAGGTCGAAGGTCGCACGCGAGATACCGCGCGCCTGAGCATGCGGCCAGAGTCGCTGCACGAAGACGTCGAAGGGGGCGCTGGCCGGGGTCGCCTGCGCATTGCGGGCATGGGCGCCGGAGACGTTGATCGAGCCGGTGGTCTGGGCCAGCGCCGGTGCCAGGCTGATCAGGACTGAGGCTGCGATGACGGACAGGCGCATGGACACTCCCGGCGAATGCTGGATGGAAACATCTTCACAGCGCCCGAACAAGATTAACCAAGGGTTAATTCATGCGGCGATCGCTGCGGCATTCGTGATTTGACAAGCTCCGGCGATTGTCAGATTCTGCGGGGATGAATAGCGCGTCCCCCTTCCGCCGCGGTCTCCACCGCTCGGGCAACCTTATCGCGGGCTTCTAGCCCCGGGCCTGTCGCGCTTGGCGCCTCCGGTTCGGGGTGCGCCTGCTCTGCCGCTTTTTCCTGCGAGTTCGACCTTTTTGATGCCGCGCGGATTTCAACCGCCGGCGGGCGCTCGCCTTTTCGATGAAAGACCTGTCCTGATGTCTACCAAGCGTCCCGCCATCACCGTTACGACCGCGGACCATGCCATGCTGAGCCGCATCGCGGCCGGCGCGGCCAACACCATGCCCGATCTCGCCGCCGAGCTCACCCATGAGCTCGACCGCGCCCGAATCCTGCCGGAGGGGCGGGTCTCGCACGACCATGCCCGGATCGGCAGCCAGATCGTCTATCGCGACGAAACCACCAAGCGGGAAAGCACCATCACGCTGGTCTGGCCTGAGCATGCCGATATCGAGAAGAACCGCGTCTCGGTGATGACGCCGATCGGCGTCGCGCTGATCGGCATGGCGGCCGAGCGCTCGATCGACTGGACGACGCGCTCCGGCGACGTCAAGCGCCTGACCGTGCTCGAAGTGCGCGAGCCGGTGGAGGAAGAGGCTGCGTCCTGAAATCAGGCGTGGGTAAAGCACATCGTCATTGCGAGGAGCAAAGCGACGAAGCAATCCAGGTAGACGTAGAGCTCTGCCGCCTCTGGATTGCTTCGCTGCGCTCGCAATGACGGGTGTGGATGTTCCGGCTTCTCACGCCGTGGCGTTCTTCGTCCTGAGCTTCTCCTCCCAGGCGAGCGCCTGGCCGACGATCTCCTCGAGGTCGTCATGCGCGGGCTGCCAGCCGAGCTCGGCGCGGATGCGGTCGGCGCGGGCGATCAGCGAAGCCGGATCGCCCGGCCGGCGCTCCGCCAGCGTCACGGGAAAATCGACCCCGGAGACCTTCTTCACGACCTCGACGACCTCCTTGACCGAATAGCCGCGGCCATAGCCGCAGTTCAATGTCAGGCTCGCCCCGCCGCCGCGCAGATGGTCGAGCGCGGCGAGATGGGCGCGGGCGAGGTCGGTGACGTGGATATAGTCGCGCACGCAGGTGCCGTCCGGTGTCGCATAGTCGGTGCCGAAGACGGTCAGGCCGTCGCGCTGGCCGAGCGCCGCCTGGCTCGCGACCTTGATGAGATGGGTGGCGTTCGGCGAGGACTGGCCGGAGCGGCCCTTCGGGTCGGCGCCAGCGACATTGAAATAGCGCAGCGCGACATAGCTGAAACCATGCGCCTTGGCGGCGTCCTGCAGCATCCACTCGCTCATCAGCTTGGAGCGGCCATAGGGGTTGATCGGGTTGAGCGCGATCTCTTCCGGCACCGGCGAGACCGGCGGCTCGCCATAGACGGCGGCGGTGGAGGAGAAGATGACGTGTTTCACGCCCTTGCGCGCGGCGCTTTCGATCAGTCCGCGGGTCTTCACCGTATTGTTGAAATAATAGCCCAGTGGATCGGTGACGGATTCGGGGACGACGATCCTGGCGGCGAAATGCGCAATCTCCGTGATCTCATATTCGCCGATCAGGCCCTCGACGAGCTCCTGGTTGCCGATATCGCCCTGGACGAAGATCGCCTCGGGCGGCACCGCCCACCAGAAGCCGGTGGAGAGATTGTCGAGCACCACGACCTTCTCGCCGCGATCCAGCAATTCCAGGACCATATGGCTGCCGATGTAGCCGGCGCCGCCGGAAACCAATACCGCCATCGTGTTTCTCGCCTCATCTTCGTCAGGAACCGCCTTTATCGAAAAACCGTTGACGGCTTCTCAAGGCCTGTTGGCTAATACCGCCTGATGGCCCGCAACCATGACAGTTGTACGGCCGTTCCCATCATTGCCTGGCTTCGGCAAGGCTATCGCGCCCAATGGATTTTGCATGACGAAACGCATCCGCAAGGCCGTTCTTCCTGTCGCTGGTCTCGGCACCCGCTTCCTGCCCGCCACCAAGGCGATCCCGAAGGAGATGCTGACCATCGTCGACCGCCCGGTCGTGCAACATGTGGTGGACGAGGCGCGCGCCGCCGGCATCGAGCATTTCATCTTCGTCACCGGCCGCAACAAGGCAGTGATCGAGGATCATTTCGACCTGGCCTACGAGCTCGACGACACGCTGGCCAAGCGCAACAAGACGAAGGAGCTGGAGGCGCTGAAGCACGATCTGCCGGCTGCGGGTGCGACCAGCTTCACCCGCCAGCAGGCTCCGCTTGGCCTCGGCCACGCCGTCTGGTGCGCGCGCGAGATCGTCGGCGACGAGCCTTTCGCGCTACTGCTGCCGGACATGCTGCATTACAGCCAGGGCAAGGGCTGCCTCGCCGAGATGATCGAGGCCTATGACCAGCATGGCGGCAACCACATCGCCGTTGCGCCCGTGCCTGAGGATCAGACCCATCAATACGGCATCGTCGCCGTCCAGGACGCCAAGGCCAAGGTCTCGAAGATCACCGGCATGGTCGAGAAGCCGCCGAAGGGAACGGCGCCGTCCAATCTGCATGTCTCCGGGCGCTACATCCTGCAGCCGACGATCTTCAACCTGCTCGCCAACCAGGAGAAGGGCGCTGGCGGCGAGATCCAGCTGACCGATTCGATGGTCGCGCTGTCGCGCCAGGAGCGGTTCTACGCGGTGCGCTTCGACGGCGAGATCTACGATGCCGGCTCGAAGATCGGCTTCCTCTCGGCGAATGTCGCCTATGCGCTCGACCGCGGCGATCTCGGTCCGCAACTGCGCGAAGAGATCGCCAAGCTGCTCGACCGCTGAGCTACAAGACTCGTTCAACTCAGCCCTCGTCCTGAGGCGTCAATCCGAATAGGAATGGCGTCTCCAAGGACGAGGGCTTGTGTCTTGCTGACGGTGCAAAGTTGAGTGACCAGAGTCTCGTCTTCGATCGGGCACTTGGCCGCAAGCGGCTGAGGCGCGCGCTTGCCGGCGACTATCCGGATTTCCTGCTGCAACGTGCGGCAGATGATCTGGGGGATCGGCTCGGCGCGGTGCTGCGGGAATTCGCGGTCGCGGCCGATCTCGGTACGGCCCTGCCTGTGGTTGCGCCGGTGCTTGCCGGCCGGGCCGGGCGGCTGCTGCGCATGGCGGAGGCGGAAGGCGCGCCGGCCGAACTCGTCGGCGATCTCGAACGCCTGCCCTTCGCCGCCGGTTCGCTCGACCTCGCCGTCTCGCTGCTCGCGCTGCATGGGGTCAACGACCTGCCGGGCGCGCTCATCCAGATCAAGCGGGCGCTGCGGCCCGATGGCTTGTTCATGGGCTGCCTGCTCGGCGGGCGGAGCTTGCAGGAACTCAGGCAGGCGCTGCTCGAAGCCGAGAGCGAGACGATGGGCGGGGTCAGCCCGCGCGTTGCCCCCTTCGCCGATCTGCGTGACCTCGGAAGCCTGTTGCAGCGGGCCGGTTTCGCGCTGCCCGTCGTCGACAGCGAGATCGTGACGGTGCGTTATCGCGACGCCTTCGGGCTGTTTCGCGATCTGCGCGCCATGGGCTGGGCCAATGCGCTTGTCGCCCGGCGCAAGACGCCGTTCAGGCGCGAGACCTTGCTGCGCGCGGCTGCGCTCTATGCCGAGCGCTTCGCCGATCCGGACGGGCGTTTGCCCGCGACCTTCGAATTCGTCTGGGTTTCCGGCTGGGCTCCGCATGAGAGCCAGCAGAAGCCATTGAAGCCCGGCTCGGCCAAGGCGCGGCTGGCCGATGCGCTTGGCGTGCGCGAGATCAAGGCGGGCGAGAAGCCGGGAGGCGAGGGATGAGCGAGCGACAGCCCCGCCTGACCCGCGCCGATTTCCGCGTCTTCCGCGCCATTCCGACGCGCTGGCACGACAATGACGCCTTCGGCCATGTCAACAACGTCGTCTATTATGGCTGGTTCGATACGGCGGTGAATGCCTGGCTGATCGAGAACGGCTTCCTCGACCTTGCGAGCAGCGAGATCGTCGGGCTCGTGGTCGAGACCGGCTGCACCTATTTCGAGAGCGTCGCCTTCCCGGAGACCGTGGAGGCCGGGATCGCGGTCGAGCGCCTTGGCAACAGCTCTGTCACCTATCGGATCGGCATCTTCCGGCAAGGCGGCGAGCAAGCTTTGGCGCAGGGGCGCTTCACCCATGTCTATGTTGAGCGCGCCGACCAGAAGCCGGTGCCGATCCCGGCCCCGCTCAGAGCAGCCCTTACCGCCATCCAGAGCTGAAAAGGGCCGGCTGCGCCGGGGAATGTTGTCTCGCGCGCCGAGGCAGGCTATGCCCCTGCCAACCCCTATCGCCGGACCGCCAGGAACCCTGAGCCCGTGATTCCGAACGACATCAAGATCACCCCGCAGCTCGTCGCCGAGCACGGCCTGAAGCCGGACGAGTACCAGCGCTTCCTGCATCTGATCGGCCGCGAGCCGACGATCACGGAACTCGGCATCGTCTCGGCGATGTGGAACGAGCACTGCTCCTACAAATCCTCGAAAATCCATCTGAAGACGCTGCCGACCAAGGCGCCCTGGGTGATCCAGGGCCCGGGCGAGAATGCCGGCGTCATCGATATCGGCGAGGGCACCGCCATCGTCTTCAAGATGGAGAGCCACAACCACCCGTCCTTCATCGAGCCCTATCAGGGCGCGACGACCGGCGTCGGCGGCATCCTGCGCGACGTCTTCACGATGGGCGCGCGCCCGATCGCGGTGCTCGACGCTTTGCGCTTCGGCTCGCCTGATCATCCGAAGACCCGGCATCTCGTCTCCGGCGTCGTCGCCGGCATCGGCGGCTACGGCAATTCCTTCGGCGTGCCGAATGTCGGCGGCGCGACCGGCTTCCACTCGCGCTATGACGGCAACATCCTCGTCAACGCCATGGCGGTCGGCATCGCCCAGGCCGACGAGATCTTCTACGCCAAGGCTTCCGGCGTCGGTAAGGCGATCGTCTATCTCGGTTCGAAGACCGGTCGCGACGGCATCCACGGCGCGACCATGGCCTCGGCCGAATTCGACGACAAGTCGGAGGAGAAGCGCCCGACCGTGCAGGTCGGCGATCCCTTCGCCGAGAAGCTCCTGCTCGAAGCCTGCCTCGAGATCATGGCCGCCGGCCATGTCGACGCGATTCAGGACATGGGCGCCGCCGGCCTGACCTGCTCGGCCGTCGAGATGGGTGCCAAGGGCGATCTCGGCGTCGAGCTCGATCTCGACAAGGTGCCCTGCCGCGAGGAGGGCATGAGCGCCTATGAGATGATGCTGTCGGAGAGCCAGGAGCGTATGCTCATGGTGATCAAGCCCGGCCATGAGGACGCCGCCGAGGCGATCTTCAGGAAATGGGGCCTCGACTTCGCCGTCATCGGCCACACCACCGACACGCTCCGCTTCGTCGTGAAGCACCAGGGCGAGGTCATGGCCGACCTGCCGATCAAGGAACTCGGCGACGAGGCTCCGGAATACGACCGGCCCTGGATCGAGACCGTGCCGCAGCAGCGCATCGCGGCTGAGAGCGTCGCCGCGCCTTGCGGCAATGCCGAGGCGTTGAAGACGCTGATCGGCTCGCCGGACCTCTCGTCCAAGCGCTGGATCTGGGAGCAGTACGACACGCTGATCCTCGGCAATTCGGCGGTGACGCCGGGCGGCGATGCCGGCGTGATCCGCATCGAGGACGGGCCGCGGGGCCTTGCCATGACCGCTGACGTCACCCCGCGCTATTGCGAGGCCGATCCGTTCGAGGGCGGCAAGCAGGCGGTGGCCGAAGCCTGGCGCAACCTGACCGCGACGGGTGCTACGCCGCTCGCCGTCACCGACAACCTGAACTTCGGCAACCCCGAGAAGCCGGAAGTCATGGGCCAGCTCGTCGGCTGCGTCCGTGGCATCGGCGAAGCCTGCAAGGCGCTCGACTTCCCGGTCGTCTCCGGCAACGTCTCGCTCTACAACGAGACCAACGGCGTCTCGATCCTGCCGACCCCGACCATCGGCGCCGTCGGCGTCATGGCCGATGTGACCAAGCATGCGACGGTCGCCTTCAAGGCCGAGGGCGAGGCGATCATCCTGATCGGCGAGACGGCCGGCTGGCTCGGCCAGAGCGCCTATTTGGCGACCGTCTGCGGCCGCGAGGAGGGCGCTCCGCCGCCGGTCGATCTCGCAGTCGAGCGCCGCAACGGCGATTTCGTGCGCGGGCTGATCGCGGGCGGCAAGGTTTCGACCTGCCACGACCTGTCGGATGGCGGGCTTGCGGTTGCGCTCGCCGAGATGGCGATGGCCAAGGGCATCGGCGCGGTGATCGAGACGCTGCCGGCCGGCCCCGCCCATGCCGCGCTCTTCGGCGAGGATCAGGCGCGCTATGTCCTGGCCGTCCCGGCGGCCGAGGCCGATGCGGTGATCGCGGCGGCGAAGGCTGCCGGCGTGCCGGCGCTCGCCATCGGCAAGACGGGCGGCGCGGCGCTTGCCCTGCCGGGCGAGCCCGCTCTGGCGATCGCCGATCTCCGCAAGACCCATGAAGACTGGCTGCCGTCCTACATGGCCGGCAAGGCGGCCTGAGGAGTTCGACCCATGGCGATGGACGCGCACGAGATCGAGCGCATGATCAAGGCGGCGCTGCCTGATGCGGCGATCGAGATCAAGGACCTGGCCGGCGACGGCGACCACTATGCCGCGACCGTCGTCTCGGCCGCCTTTAAGGGCAAGACCCGGGTGCAGCAGCACCAGATGGTCTATGCCGCGCTCCAGGGGAATATGGGCGGCGTGCTGCACGCCCTTGCGCTGACGACCAGCGTTCCCCAAGATTAGAACAAGACCATCCGGCGGGCCTTGAACCCGCTTCAGGAGACGAGACGATGTCCGACGTCAATGCCCGCATCGAAGCGGAAGTTAAGAACAACGACGTGGTGCTCTTCATGAAGGGCACGCCGCAATTCCCGATGTGCGGCTTCTCCGGCCAGGTCGCGCAGATCCTCGGCTATATCGGCGTGCCCTATAAGGGCGTGAACGTGCTTGAGGACCAGGAAATCCGCGAGGGCATCAAGGCCTTCTCGAACTGGCCGACGATTCCGCAGCTCTACGTCAAGGGCGAGTTCGTCGGCGGCTGCGACATCACCCGCGAGATGTTCCAGGCCGGCGAATTGCAGGCGCTCTTCGAAGAGAAGGGCATCGCGGTGAAGCAGGCGAGCTAAAGGCTCGCCGCCACGACCCGTCTGCCCGCGTCGCAAGCAGGCAACAGGTGGCTTTGGTGATCTCTGTGATGAAACCGCCTAGGCGGGAAAGGCGGTGGCCTGCATAGCGGGCCGCTGCACCATGGTCGCCCACCAGGCATTGATGGCGGGCTGCTCGGCAAGCAGCGCCTCGGCCTCAGACGCCAGCGTGAAATAGGCGAAGATCGGCGCAGCATGAAGATCGGCCAGCGTCAGCGCCTCGCCGGCGAGATAAGGGCTGCCATCCATCAGGTCGCTGATCGCGCGCAGGCATAGCTGCGCCTTGGGCAGGGCGGCCTGAATTCGCGCCTCGTCCGGCGCGCGTCCCTGCTTGGGGGCGGAGACGCGCTCCACATAGATGTCCCAGACCAGCGTGCGATAGGCGTAGGAATCGAGGATGCTCGTCAGCTGATTGACGCGGGCGCGCTCGCGCGGCGCGGAAGGCTGCAAGGCAGGCCCGGGGAACGCCTCATCGACATAGCGTTCGATGGCGCCGGCCTCGTAGAGCCGGAAGCCATCGTGCTCGAAGGCGGGGATGCGGCCGAATGGTTGCCGCTCCAGCAGGGAAGCCGGCGGCCCGCTCTCGGCGAAGACGTCGATCGGATCGAGCCGGTAGGCTACGCCCTTTTCCTCCAGTGCCAACCGGACCGCGCGGACATAGACGCTGTAGGGCGCACCATAGACGACAGGCATGAGCGTCATCGCGTGATCCCTGGCTGCTCGATTGATCCCGCTGGATGCGTTCGGGGCAGATTCAAGCCGCCGCGCATTGCGGGTGCGGCTTGCGGACGCGTTCGGTCGAGGCCGGGTATTTCTCCAGCATCCGCTCCGGCCTGATCGGCCGGCGCACGAGGTCGCCGCCGCAATTCGGGCAGGTGCCCGCAAAGCGGATCTCTACGCAATCGGCGCAGAAGGTGCATTCGAAGGTGCAGATCAGGGCGTCGCGCGATTGCGGCGGCAGGTCGCGGTCGCAGCATTCGCAGTTCGGGCGCAATTGCAGCATGGCGTCGTCTCCTTCCGATGGGCGGAAGAATGACTGCAAACCAGACCGAGGCCAGCGATTTCGCGTGATCCGACCGATCAACGGGGCGGATCGATCGGCCGCCCGTTACTTCACCAGCAGCCAGTCGTCGATCACCAGCGCGTCGAGCCCGCTCGTATAGAACATCAGGATCGCGTCCTCCCCCGTGTGCAGGATCGGCTTGCCCATGATGTTGAAGGAGGTGTTGAGGATGACCGGCACGCCCGTCAGCTCATGGAAGGCCGAGATCAGCGCGTGATAGCGCGGATTGCGTTTAGCCGTGACGCTCTGGAGTCGGCCGGTCGCGTCCTCATGGACCACGGCCGGGACGCGGTCGCGCACCGCTTCCTTCCAGACCAGGGTGCGCTCCATATAGGGCGCGTCCTGATAGTTCTCGAACCAGTCGGCGGCGTGCTCGGCCAGGATCGAGGGCGCGAAGGGGCGGAAGGCCTCGCGATACTTCACCTTGGCGTTGAGGATGTCCTTGGCGTCGGCCGGGCGCGGATCGGCGATGATCGAGCGATTGCCGAGCGCGCGCGGCCCGAACTCGGCGCGGCCCTGCACCCAGCCGATCAGCTTGCCTTCTGTCAGGAGCTTGGCGGTGACCGGAGCGATCTCGTCGGGGCCAAGCTTGCGCAGGCGCTTCTCCCAAAGCTGCATGCGCTCGAAGGGCTCGGTCGAGACGGTCGAACCGAGATAGGGGGAAAGGGGTCCCTTCGGCGCGCGCCAGTCCGGATTGGCCTCCGCGTGCGCCAGCCATGCCGCGCCGATCGCGTTGCCGTCATCGGCCGGCGCCGAGGGTACGAAGACGGTCTTGAAGCCGTGGCGCCCGACGATCTTGCCGTTGAAGGAGGAGTTCAGCGCGCAGCCGCCGGCCATGACGAGGTTTTCGCTCGGGACGAGCGCCGCGGCTTCGCCGAGCAGCGCCTCCATCATCTCGGCGAAGACATCCTGCCCGCAGCGGGCGAGATCGGCCCAGCCCTGGTCGAGCGCGTCCGCCGGACGCTTGGCCAGAATCTCGGCGGCGACAGCCTGCACCACGTCGGCCTTGGCGAAGGAGAGCTTATGGCCCTCGATGCTGTAGAGCTTGCGTAATAGCGCCATCAGCTCCGGGTCGGTCTTGCCATAGGGGGCAAGCCCCATGATCTTCCATTCCTCGCCCTTGGCCTGGTCGAAGCCGGCGAGATCGGTGACGAGCCCGAAATAGAACCCGATCGATTCCCGGCCGCGATGGCGCTTCACCTCGCGGAGCCTGCCGTTCTCCAGCGCGAAGATGGCGGAGGCGCCGGTCTCGCCCATGCCGTCGACGACGAGGCAGGCGGCATTGTCGAAGGGCGAGGACCAGCAGGCATAGGCCGCGTGGCTGAGATGATGGCCGTAGCGCGTGAGGCCGGTGACATTGGCCTTGCCATAGGCGCGGTCGAGCCCGAGCAGGACGCCCATGCCGGCGCGCTGCTGCGCCACATGAAGCGAGGCGATCAGCGCGCGCTCGGTCCGTTCCGGTACGAGCGAGCGGTTGAGCTCGGGCGAGAGCTTGAGCAGCGCTTCCAGCGTGAAGGAGCCGGCGCGCGCCATCTGGTCGAGGAAGCCGGTGAAATCCTCGCCCCAGCTCGTAGCGATGCGGACCTCGGCATCTCCAGGGATGTAGCGCTTCAGCACGCCTTCCATGCGCGGCGCCGAATCAGGCTCGCAGTTCGGCGCGCGCTTGTATTGCAGGTAGCGCTCGGTCGCCTCGGCGAAGAGCACCTCGCCATCGGGGCCGATGATCGCGATGGCGGGATCGTGGAAGGTGGTGGCCAGGCCGATCGTATAGCTCATGGCCGAAAGCCAATAAACTCCCGGACCCGGGAAGCCAAATCGCTCAGGGCTTGCCGATGGCGGCTTTCATCAGCGCCTTCGAATCGGCGCTCGCCCAATCGGCCGGGCCCTGGATGATGCCGAGCTCGCAGCCCGCCTTGTCGACGATGATGCTGACAGGCATGCCCTCGACCTTGTGCGCGGCGCGCAGCGCCTGGAAGGTCGCGGCCTGCGGATCGCCGTAGAAGGGCAGGGCCGTGACCTTGTTGTCGGCGAGCCAGGCCTTCGGTTTGTCGAGATTGCGCGTGTCGATATTGATCGCGACCACCGCGAAATCCGGCCCGCCCATCTCCTTCTGGAGCGCGTCGAGCGCCGGCATTTCCTTGAGGCAGGGCGCGCACCAGGTCGCCCAGAGATTGACCAGCAGGGTCTTGCCCTTGAGGGCGGCCAGCGTCATCGGCTGGCCGTCCGGCCCGGTGAAGGCGAGTGCAGGCGCCGGCTGCGGGCGCGCACGCAGCTCGACCGCCGCGACCTCGCCCTTGACCAGCGGCTTCATGCGCTCGGCCGCCGCGCTTGCGGCGCTGCATGATCCGTTGCCGGCATCGCCCCGGACGGAGTAGAAGGCGGCTACGCCAGCGAGGCCGAGCGCCGCGACGACCCCGAGGGCCAGTCCGATCTTTTTTCCAGACGTCATTATGCGTCCTCAAAAGCAGGAAAGACCGTCGTGAGCAATCGCATGTGGGGTGGGCGTTTCGCCACAGGTCCCGACGCCATCATGGAGGAAATCAACGCCTCCATCGATTTCGACCAGAAGCTCTGGCGCCAGGACATCCGCGGTTCGCTCGCGCATGCGGCCATGCTGGCCGAGACCGGCATCCTGACCAAGGAGGATGTCGCGACGATCATTGCCGGCCTGAAAAAGGTCGAAGGCGAGATCGAGAGCGGCGCCTTCACGTTCTCGCGGGCGCTCGAAGACGTCCACATGAACATCGAGTCGAACCTCAAGGACAAGATCGGCCTTGCTGCCGGCCGCCTGCATACGGCTCGCTCGCGCAACGACCAGGTCGCGACCGACATGCGGCTCTGGGTGCGCGACACGCTCGACGAGATCGATGGCCAGATGGCCGATCTCCAGCTTGCGCTGGCCGAGAAGGCCGACACCTATGCCGGCGCGGTGATGCCGGGCTTCACCCATCTGCAGTCGGCGCAGCCGGTCACCTTCGGCCATCATCTGCTCGCCTATGTCGAGATGCTCGGCCGCGACCGCAGCCGCATCCGCGACGCCCGCGCCCGCCTCAACGAATGCCCGCTCGGTGCGGCCGCGCTCGCCGGCACCTCCTTCCCGATCGACCGGCACATGACGGCGAAGGCGCTCGGCTTCGACCGGCCGACGGCGAACTCGCTCGATTCGGTCTCGGATCGCGATTTCGTGCTGGAGACGCTTTCGGCCGCCTCGATCTGCGCGATGCATCTCTCGCGCTTCGCCGAGGAGATCGTGCTGTGGTCGACGCCGCAATTCGGTTTCGTCCGGCTCTCCGACGCTTTCTCGACCGGTTCGTCGATCATGCCGCAGAAGCGCAATCCCGACGCGGCCGAGCTGGTGCGCGGCAAGGCGGGCCGCGTCTTCGGCGCGCTCCAGGGCTTGCTGACCATGATGAAGGGCCTGCCGCTGACCTATTCGAAGGACATGCAGGAGGACAAGGAAGGCACGTTCGATGCGCTGCAGACGCTGTCGCTGTGCCTTGCCGCCACCGCCGGCATGGTCCGCGACATGCAGCCCGACCTCAAGGTGATGAAGAAGGCGGCCGGCCTCGGCTACGCCACGGCGACCGATCTCGCCGACTGGCTGGTGCGGGTCCTCAAGATGCCGTTCCGCGACGCGCATCACGTCACCGGTCGCCTCGTCGGCATCGCCTCGGAGAAGAAGGTCGGGCTGGAGAAGCTCTCGCTCGCGGAGATGCAAGGCGTCGAGCCTGCCATCACCGAGGCCGTCTTCGCCGTGCTCGGCGTCGACCAGTCGGTGAAGAGCCGCGTCAGCTACGGCGGCACGGCCCCGGCCAATGTCCGCAAGCAGGCCAGGCGCTGGCTGAAGCAGCTCGCGAAAGGCTGAGGTCGAAGCGGCGGAGAGTCTCGCGCTCCGCCGCATCCTCCGCTAAGGTCCCGCCACGTTTCGCCCCGAGGGTTCGTTTTCGTGCTTGATTCCCGCCTGAAACTCGGCCGCACCTTGCTGGTCGTCGGTCTCCTGGCCGTTGCGCTCGGCGCCTGCGGGCGCAAGGGGCCGCTGGAGGCGCCGCCCAATGCGACCGGCGCCATCGACCTGCCGGACGACCAGATCGGCGCCAAGGAGAACGATCCCGCCTCCCTGGGCTCGGCCTCCGTGCTGGCGAAGCCGGCCAAGACCAACAAGGCGATCGTCATCCCGAACAAGCCTTTCGTTCTCGATCCGCTGATGTGACGGCCGACGCCGTCGGGATATCCCACATCACGCGTCATGCTCGGGCTTGACCCGGGCATCTCCTGAAAAAGGTTCTTTGGGCTCTGCGCATCGCTTCGCCCGGGAACGCCGACCGCCTAGCCTGACTGCGAGCTCATCCCATGCATCATTTCGCCTATCGCGACGGCTCGCTCCATGCCGAGGGCGTCGATCTTCAGCGGATCGCGGCCGAGGTCGGCACGCCGGTTTATGTCTATTCGAGCGCGACGATCGAGCGGCATTACAAGCTGTTCGAGGCGGCGATGAAGACGACCGCGCCGGCCGGCAAGACCCATGTCTTCTACGCCATGAAGGCGAACGGCAATCTCGGCGTGCTGAAGACGCTGGGCGCGCTCGGCGCCGGCATCGACACCGTCTCCGAAGGCGAGGTGCGCAAGGCGCTGGCCGCCGGCATTCCGCCGGAGAAGATCGTCTTCTCCGGCGTCGGCAAGAGCGAGCAGGAACTGCGCTTCGCGGTCGAGGCCGGGCTCTATCAGGTCAATATCGAGAGCGAGAGCGAGCTCGACCTGCTCTCCAAGGTCGCGGCGTCGCTCGGCAAGCGGCAGGAGGCGGTGTTCCGGGTCAATCCCGATATCGGCGCCGGCGGCCATGCCAAGATCACGACCGGCTCCTCCGAGAACAAGTTCGGCGTTTCCTTCGAGGAGGTCGGCCGGCTCTATGCGCGCGCGGCCAACATGGAAGGCGTCCGGATCATGGGCCTTGCCGTCCATATCGGCAGCCAGATCGGCGAGATCGACGCTTTCGAGGCGGCCTATTCCAAGATGGTTGCGCTGGTCGGCGACCTGAAGGGCGAGGGCCACCGGGTCGATCGGCTCGATCTCGGCGGCGGGCTCGGCATTCCCTACGACATCCCGAGGACGTTCGATTACGGACCGGGACTGATCGAGGCCTATGCCGCGATGGTCGCCAAGGTGACCAAGGGGCTCGATGTCGAGCTCGGCTTCGAGCCCGGCCGCCTGATCGTCGGCAATGCCGGCATCCTGCTGACGCGGGTGCTGCATCTCAATCCGCGCCCGACCAAGCAGTTCCTGGTCGTCGATGCGGCGATGAACGATCTCGTCCGGCCGGCGATGTACGAGGCCTATCACGAGATCTGGCCGGTGACGGAGCCGGCGATCGGCGGGCCGGAAGCGGCGTATGACGTGGTCGGGCCGATCTGCGAATCGGGCGACACCTTCACGACCGGGCGCAACCTGCCGCAACTTCGGCAGAACGACCTCATCGCCTTCATGACGGCCGGCGCTTACGGCGCTTCGATGTCCTCGACCTATAACCAGCGCCTGCTGGTCGCCGAGGTCATGGTCAAGGGCGACCAGTACGCCGTGACGCGGCCGCGCCAGAGCTATGAGGAGCTCATCGGCACGGACAAGCTGCCCGGCTGGTTTGCCTGATCGGTTCCGCTCCGTTCACGAAAGGCGGAGCGCTGTGCGTTGGCGGGTCTTCGCACTGGCAATGCCACATTCCCATGCTAGCCTGATTTGGTCAGGCGAGTTCAGACAGGAATGGGGGCTGCCCGGAGCGATGGCATGAGCGAGGCAGAGCGCCGCAAGGCGCCCGACACGATCGACGGCATCCGCCAGCGGCTCTCCCGTCTCGCGCTGGCCTCGCGCGTCTCGCTCGGCTGGGAGCGGCTATGGCCGCGACTTTGGCTGCCGCTCGGCGTCGTGCTCGCTTTCCTCGCGGCCTCCTGGTTCGGCCTGTGGACGCATCTGCCCTGGTATGGCCGGATCGTCGGCGTTCTCGCCTTCGCAGGGACTTTCGCCGCCAGCCTCTGGCATGTTGCCCGCCTTGTCCTGCCGACGCATCGCGATGCATTGACCCGGCTCGACCGGTCCTTCGTCGATGGCCATCGCCCGGCCTCGTCGCTGGAGGACAGCCTGGCGATCGGCTCGGCCGATCCGGTCTCGCAGGCCCTGTGGAAGCTGCATGTCGAGCGCCAGAGCCGGCAGGTCGCCGCCTTGCGTGTCCAGCCGCCGCAGCCGCGCATGGCAGGCCACGACAGGCGGGCGCTGCGCGCCGTGCCGCTGCTCGCCGCCATCACCGGCTTCTTCGTCGCCGGGCCCGAACTCACGCAGCGCCTTTCCGCCGCTTTCGACTGGAAGGGCCCCTCCGCGATCGCTGCCTCGACCCGGATCGACGCCTGGATCGATCCGCCCGCCTATACCCGCCTGCCGCCGATCCTGATCGACTTCGCCAAGCTGGCGAGTCCGAATCTGAGCGCGCCGGAGAAATCGGTCATCGTCGTGCGCATCGCCGGCAAGACCAATATGGATGTGGCCACGACCGGGCGGCTCGACCTGATTAAGCCGGAGGCGAAGGACGGCGAGGCCAAGGATGGCCAAGCGAAGCCCGCTCAACCGGTTGGACCGCAGCAGGCGGTCCTGGAGAAGCGCTTCACGCTCGCCGGCAACGGCACGCTGAAGCTCACCGGCAGCGGTGCGCCCGGCACCACGCTCAATATCACCTCGGTCCCTGACCAACCGCCGACCATCGCCTTCGCCGATCCGCCGAAGCCGGTCACCGGCGCGCAATCGGGCGGTTTGGGCATCACCTACAAGGCCAGGGACGATTACGGCATCGCCTCGATCGAGGTGAATGTCTCGCGTCCGGACGTGGCCAAGGGCGGGCGCTCGCTGGTCGAGCCGCCGAAGCAGAATCTTGCCGTGCCGTCCTCCGCCTCGGGCGAGGAGGAGAACAAGAGCACGGTCGATTTCTCGGCCCATCCCTGGGCCGGCGCCAAGGTCAGGATGGTGCTGATCGCCAAGGATGAGGCCGGGCAGGAAGGCCGCAGCGAACCGCTCGAGGTCGTGCTGCCGCAGCGCACCTTCACCAAGCCGCTGGCCAAGGCGCTGGTCGAGCAGCGCCGCAAGCTCGTCATGGATGTCGAGGACCGCTCCAAGGTGCAGCTCGCGATGGACGCGCTGATGATCGAACCCGGCCTCTTCATGAAGGAGCCCGGAATCTATCTCGGCATGCGCATGCTGACCGAGCGCCTGCGCAGGTCCGGCAGCGACGATGAGTTGCGCGAGGTTTCCGAGCTGATGTGGGCGATGGCGCTCCAGCTCGAGGATGGCGACATGTCCGATGCCGAGCGGGCGCTGCGGCAGGCACAGGAGAACCTGCAGCAGGCGCTGGAGCGTGGCGCTTCCGAGGAGGAAATCAAGAAGCTCACCGACGAGATGCGCCGGGCCATGGACAATTTCATGCGCCAGCTCGCCGAGCAGATGATGCGCCAGCAACAGCAGAACGGCGATCGCGACCAGGCGCGCCTGCCCGAGAATTTCCGCACGGTGACGCCGCGCGACCTGCAGAACATGCTCGACCGCATCGAGGAACTCTCGAAGCGCGGCGACATGGCCGAGGCGCAGCGCCTGATGGAAGAGCTCAACCGGATGCTCAACAATCTCCAGATGGCGCGCCCGGGCCAGCAGGACCCGCGCCAGCGCGAGATGAACCAGGCACTCGGCGATCTCGAC
Source organism: Allobosea sp. AK1 (assembly GCF_006714945.1). Classification (NCBI taxonomy): domain Bacteria; kingdom Pseudomonadati; phylum Pseudomonadota; class Alphaproteobacteria; order Hyphomicrobiales; family Alloboseaceae; genus Allobosea; species Allobosea sp. AK1. The sequence goes on along the minus strand of NZ_VFMG01000001.1, from coordinate 1,336,134 downwards.
CGGATGACGCGCGATCAGCAGAACCTGCGCGACGAGACCTATCAGAACGAACAGCGCCGCCAGCAGGGACAGGGCCAGACCCAGCGCGGCCAGCGCCCCGGCCAGCAGCAGGCGCGTCCGGGCCAGCGCCAGCAGGGCCAGCAGGGGCAGCGCGGTCAACAGGGCCAGCGCGGCCAGCAGCCGGGGCAGCAGCCCGGCGAGCAGGGCGAGGACGGCGAAGGCGGCGAGGGCATGCAGGGCCAGAACGGCCAGGGGCAGGGCCTGTCGCAGCGCCAGCAAGCCCTGCGCGAGCGCCTGCAGGACCTCCAGCGCCGGATGCGCGGCATGGGCGCGCCGCAGAATGGCGAGCTCGACGAGGCCGAGGACGCGATGCGCGAGGCGGAAGGGCAGCTCGGCCAGGGCCAGGGCGAAGGTGCCCTCGATGCGCAGGGCCGCGCGCTCGAAGCCCTGCGCAAGGGTGGCCAGAATCTCGCCCAGCAGATGCAGGGCCAGCCCGGCGAGGGCGAAGGCGAGGGGCAGGCCTATGGCGAGCCGGACGGACGGCAGCAGGGCCGGCCTTCGGCGCAGCAGCGCGGCAGCGAGGATCCGCTCGGCCGGCCGCAGCGCCAGCGCGACTGGGCCGATGGCCGGGTCAAGGTGCCCGGCGCCGACGAGAGCGCGACCCAGCGGGCGCGGCGCATCCTGGAAGAGCTGCGCAAGCGGCTCGGTGATCCCTTGAGGCCGACGGAAGAGCTGGATTATCTGGAGCGGTTGCTCAGGCGGAACTGAGCGAGCGCAAGGCCGTCATGCTCGCCCTCGTGGCGGGCATCTCGGAAACGCGAGCCTTCTCGTTGCGAGATTCTCGGGGCAAGCCCGAGAATGACGTTCTGGTCCTAGGTCTTCCGCCCACCGCCGCTCGCCACCAGTGCTCCCACGACGATCAGCGCGCAGGATGCCGCGAGCAGCCAGCTCGCCGGGGCATAGCCGAACAGCACGAGGATCAGCGTCGAGAGTACCGGCGCGGCATAGGAGGCGACGCCGAGCAGGGCGACGTCTCCCTGCTTCATGCCGATATCCCAGACGACGAAGGCGAGCCCGATCGAGCCGAGGCCGAGGCCGAGCACGCCGCCCCATTCCACCGATGTCAGCGACCAGAGCGTGCTCTCGAACGCGAGATGGCAAGCCAGCGCCGGCACGGCGCAGCCGAGCACGGTGATGCACAAGCTCTCCGAGGGGACATTGGCGAAGCGGCGCGAGGCGACCGAATAGCTCGCCCAGACGAAGGCGCCGAGCGCTGCCAGCACATGGCCGAGTGCCAGTCCGCCGCCGGCTCCGAGGCCGCCCGAGACGAGGAGGCCGGTGGCCACCAGTCCGATCAGCGCGCCGACGAGGTGGCGGGGTTTGAGCACGCCGCCCGGCAGCAAGGCAGCGAAAAGCACGATCAGAAGCGGCCAGAGATAGTGGATCAGGTTCGCCTCGGCCGGCGGGGCGGTTTTCACCGCGGCATAATAGAGCGCGGTGTCGCCGAACGGGCCGTAGAGCCCGAGCGCGAAGGAGGCCGGCGTCGGACGGATGCGCGAGAGTTGCCCGCGCAAAGCCGTGATCGCGAGGATCAGCAGGCCGCCGATGATGAAAGTCATGGCGACGAGCTGGAACGGCGGGACGCGCCCCGACATCGCCGTGAACAGCGCCAGCGTCGACCAGAGCAGGATGGCGCAGAAGCCGATGAGGGTCGCGGTGCGGGCGGTCATGACGGGCCGGATTTGAAGATCGCGCGGCGATAGCAGGTTTCACAGGGCTTGCCGATGGGGGCGCTTCGTTCCTGCCAGGCGTTATGCTCGGGTCAAGCCCGAGCATGACGGGTGCATGTTGCACCGCAACTCAGCCTCGCGGCCATGGGCGTCATGCTTTCTGCCCCGTTGACCGCACGCAAAAGGCGGCTCATTGCCTGTTTTATGACCACGATCCCGCTGCAATCCGTCGCTCGCCGTCCGCTGATGCCGGTTCTGGCGGCGCTCAGCGTCGCGCATCTGCTGAACGATCTCGTCCAGTCGATGATCCCGGCGCTCTATCCGCTGTTCAAGGAGAACTATCAGCTCGATTTCGTGCAGATCGGCCTGATCACGCTCGCCTTCCAGGTCACGTCTTCGCTGCTGCAGCCGATCCTCGGCTTCGTCACCGACCGCAAGCCCTGGCCCTATGCGATGGTCGCCGGCATGTGCTCGACGCTGGCGGGCCTCCTGATGCTCTCCTTCGCCCATAGCTACGCGATGGTCCTGCTCGCGGCGGGCCTGATCGGCCTGGGCTCGGCCGTGTTCCATCCGGAGGCGACGCGGATGGCGCGCCATGCCGCGGCTGGCCGTCAGGGCCTGGCGCAGGGCGTGTTCCAGGTCGGCGGCCATATCGGTTATTCCGTCGGCCCGCTGCTGGCGGCGGCGGTGGTGATGCCGCGCGGGCAGGAGAGCCTGTCCTGGTTCTCCGGCGTGGTACTGGTGGCGATGCTCGTGATGGGCTGGCTCGGCGCGCGCTATTCCGCGATGCGGCGCGAGCAGAAATCGTCCTCGGCCCATGTCGAGGAAAGCGCCAGCCACGGCCTGCCGCATGGGCGCGTGCTGCTGGCGATGGCCGTGCTGGTCATGCTGCTGATCTCGAAGAACGGCTACACGGCGGCCTTCACCTCCTATTACACCTTCTACCTGATCGAGCGCTTCGGCATCGAGATCCAGCTCTCGCAGATCATGCTGTTCCTCTATCTCGTCGTCGGCGCCATCGGCGTGATCGTCGGCGGCATGATCGGCGACCGGATCGGCCGCGACCGGGTGATCTGGCTGTCGATCCTGGGTTCGCTGCCCTTCGCGCTGATGCTGCCCCATGCCGACCTGTTCTGGACCGGCGTGCTCAGCATCGTCGTGTCCTTCATCATGTCGAGCGCCTTCTCCGCGATCCTGATCTACGCGATCGATCTCGTGCCGCACCGGGTCGGCCTCGTCGGCGGGCTGTTCTACGGCCTGTCCTTCGGCCTCGGCGGTGTCGCGGCGGCCGGCATCGGCCTGCTCGCCGACAAGATCGGCATCATCGAGGTGTTCAAGATCTGTGCCTGGCTGCCGGCCTTCGGCCTGCTGACCTTCCTGCTGCCGAAGGGCGGCCGGCAGAGCTGAGCGGGACGGCTTTTCGTCGCTTATATCAGGGCCGCCGACGACAGCCGGCGGCCCTGACGCATTGAACCCACATTCACGCGCTAGCGCTGGCCACTCCCCGGCCGGGTGCTGACCGGCCGCTGCAGAGGTTGGCTGATGCTGGTTCAGATCGGAACGCTGATCGCCGCGACGAGTCTGGTGCAGCTCGCGAACGGCTTCTTCAATACGTTCCTGTCGTTGCGCCTGACGCTCGAGGATTTCGGCCCGGCTGCGACCGGCATCGTGCTCAGCGCTTATTTCGTCGGCTTCACCATCGGCGCGGTGTCGAGCGGCGGGGTGATCCAGCGCGTCGGCCATATTCGCGCCTATACGGCCTTCGCCGGGCTGGTCGTGGTCGCGACCGCGTTGATGCCGCTCTGGACCTCGGCGCTGGTCTGGGCCACCTGCCGGATGGTGATCGGCATCGGCTGCGTCGGGCTCTTCGTGACGACGGAGAGCTGGCTCAACGCCAAGGCGATGCCGGACCAACGCGGTCGCATCTTCTCGACCTATATGGTCGGGACCTTTGTGGCGCTGGCGATCGGCCAGCTTGCGGTGGCCGGGCTCACGATTCAGGCGGCGGGGGCGTTCCAGGTCGTCATCGCGCTCTTCGCGCTGGCTCTGGTCATGGTCAGCACGACGCGGGCGGAAGCGCCTGGCCTCAAGCCTGAGGCGAAGCTGCGCTACGGCGAGCTCTCCCGGCAGGCCCCGATCTCGGTCGTCGGCTGCGTGGTCAGCGGCATCGTGACCAGCGCCTTCTACGCGCTGGTGCCGGCCTGGATGCTCAGCAACGGCGCGCCGCAGCAGACGATTGCACTGTTCATGCTGGTCGCGGTGCTGGGCGGGCTCGCCTTCCAGGTGCCGGTCGGGCGCCTATCTGATCGTAATGACCGCCGCCTCGTGCTGGCAGGGTTGGCGGTCGGCTATGCGGTGGCCGTGATCCTGCTGGTGGCGATGCCGCGCTCGCTCCTCGCGGTGCTGCCGGTGGCGGCGCTGCTCGGCGGCTTCATGTCGACGCTCTATCCGGTCTGCGTCGCCCATGCGCTCGACCGGATGCCGGCCGACCGAGTGGTTGCGGTCAGCGGACGATTGATCCTGGTCAGCGGCTTCGGCTCGGCGCTCGGGCCTCTGGTCGGTGCGGGCATCATGGCGCGCTTCGACATCGACGGGCTGCTCTATTTCATGGCGGCGATCGCGCTCGTGCTCGCGGGTTTCGCCGGTCTGCGGATGCGGATGCGCGAGGCTCCGGACAAGGTCGAGCGGCCCTTCGAAGTCATCGACCCGCTCAATCCGGGGATCACGCAGACGCCCGAGGCGACGGAGCTCGACGGCACACCCCGTCCCGCCATGGCCTGACCGAAAAGCAGGACCGCCGCCCGTTGCCGGGCGGCGGTCCCAAATGCTCGATAGGGTGTGACTGGCGCGCTCAGGCCATGTACTGGCCGCCATTGGCGGAGAGGGTCGAGCCGGTGATGAAGCCGGCATCGTCACCCGCCAGGAACACGACCGCGCGCGCGATCTCCTCGGGCTCGCCGAGGCGGCCGACCGGGATATGCGGCAGGATCGACTTCTCGATCACGGCCGGGTCGATCGCCTTGACCATCTCGGTCGCGATATAGCCGGGGCAGATCGCGTTGACGGTAATGCCGGCGCGGGCGCCTTCCTGGGCCAGCGCCTTGACGAAGCCGATATCGCCGGCCTTGGCGGCGGAATAGTTCACCTGGCCCATCTGGCCCTTCTGGCCGTTGATCGAGGAGATGCAGATGACGCGGCCGAACTTGCGGGCGCGCATGCCTTCCCAGACCGGGCGGGTCATGTTGAACAGCGAGTTCAGGTTGGTGTTGATCACCGCGTCCCACTGCTCCTTGGTCATCTTATGGAACATGCCGTCGCGGGTGATGCCGGCATTGTTGACCAGGATATCGACCGGGCCGAGATCGGCCTCGACCTTGGCGATGCCGGCGACGCAGGAATCATAGTCCGAGACGTCCCATTTATAGGTCTTGATGCCGGTCTCGGCGGTGAACTTGGCCGCAGCCTCGTCATTGCCGGCATAGCTCGCGGCGACGCTGTAGCCGGCCGCCTTCAGACCCTTCGAGATCGCCGCGCCGATACCGCGCGAACCGCCCGTAACCAATGCCACCTTCGCCATAGGCCAGTCTCCCTTTCAGTGAGCGTCTTCCGGCTTGCCGCCGTTATTGTTCAGACAGTTTCAGGGTGGGCGCGTAGGCCGCGTCCACGTCCTTGATGATGGCCTGGCCACAGATGACCCGGCCCTGGACCGTGTCGAAGGTCAGGGTGGGCTGGCCGTAGAGCGACCAGCCGAGGCTCAGCGCTTCGGAAACCCGATGACAGAAGGAGGCGTCATCGGGGCCGGTGAGGTAGCGGTAGAGCGTCGTGCGCTTCGCCATGGGCGGGGCGCTTCTTCTCAGCGCTCCACGGCCATGGCGACGCCCATGCCGCCGCCGATGCAGAGCGTGGCGAGGCCCTTCTTGGCGTCGCGCTTGGCCATCTCGTGCAGCAGCGTCACCAGCACGCGCGCGCCCGACGCACCGATCGGATGGCCGATCGCGATCGCACCGCCATTGACGTTGACGATGTCCGGGTTCCAGCCGAGGTCCTTGTTGACTGCCAGCGCCTGCGCGGCGAAGGCCTCGTTGGCCTCGACGAGATCGAGATCGCCGACCTTCCAGCCGGCCTTCTCGAGCGCCTTGCGGGTCGAGGGGATCGGGCCGGTGCCCATGATCTGCGGGTCGACGCCGGCCGTCGCCCAGGAGGCGATGCGGGCGAGCGGGGTGAGGCCGCGGCGGGCCGCTTCCTTGGCCGTCATGATGACCAGCGCGGCGGCGCCGTCATTGAGGCCCGACGCATTGCCGGCGGTTACCGTGCCGTCCTTCGAGAAGGCGGGCCGGAGCTTGGCCATGGCCTCGACCGTGGCGCCGTGGCGCGGATACTCGTCGCTGTCGACGACGATGTCGCCCTTGCGGGTCGAGATGGTGACCGGCGCGATCTCGTCCTTGAACCGGCCGGCCTTCTGGGCGGCCTCGGCCTTGTTCTGCGAGGCGACGGCGAAGCGGTCCTGCTCCTCGCGGCTGATCTGGTACTTGGTCGCGACGTTCTCGGCGGTCGTGCCCATGTGATAGCCGTGGAAGGCGTCCCAGAGGCCGTCCTTGATCATCGTGTCGGTGAATTTGACGTCGCCCATCTTGGTGCCGGCGCGCATATAGGCGGCGTGCGGGGCGAGCGACATCGACTCCATGCCGCCGGCGACGATGATGTCGGCATCGCCGTTGGCGATCTGCTGCAGGCCGATGGCGACGGTGCGCAGGCCCGAGCCGCAGAGCTGGTTGAGGCCCCAGGCGGTTTTCTCCTGCGGGATGCCCGCGGCCATCGCGGCCTGGCGAGCCGGGTTCTGGCCCTGGCCGGCGGCGAGCACCTGGCCGAGCACGACCTCGTCGACCTCGGCCGCTTCGACCTTGGCGCGGCGCAGGGCTTCCTTGATCGCGACGGCGCCGAGATCATGGGCGGGAGTGTTGGCAAAAGCGCCGCTGAAGGCGCCGACCGCAGTGCGGGCCGCACCGACGATCACGATATCCGAATCTGCCATGAGAGGTATCCTCGCTTTGTTGTTGCGGCTGCACCGCTCCCGCCGGCCCAACCGTTCCCCGCCACCTTCGAAGCCTGCCGCGACGCCGTCAAGACAGGCGAGAGGCTAAATCGACCGAGGCATCTTCACCGAGGTGACGCAAGGGAGGGGCTATCGCTGTGGTTGCAGGGCCTTCGGTGGTTTTTTGCAGCGCCCGCTCAAAGAGCTTGCGGTGCAGCACCGACAGGCTATCGTCGCGTCATGGGAGACCGTTTCGCCGAGCACGCCGGAACCACTGGCGGCCGCGGATCAACGTCAAGCAGGACCGATGGCCAGCGACAAAGAACCGACCGTCATCAAGAAATACGCCAACCGGCGTCTCTATCATACGGGCACCAGCTCCTATGTGACCCTGGAGGATCTCGCCGGGCTCGTGCGCTCGGGCGAGGATTTCGTCGTCTATGACGCCAAGTCAGGCGAGGACATCACCCGCTCGGTGCTGGCGCAGATCATCTTCGACGAGGAAGCCAAGGACGGGCAGAACCTGCTGCCGATCGCGTTCCTGCGTCAGCTCATTCGCCTGTACGGCGACAGCATGCAGGCGCTGGTGCCGCGCTACCTGGAATTCTCGATGGAGAACTTCACGCAGGAGCAGAGCAAGTTCCGCGAGCAGATGACCAAGGCCTTCGGCGGAACGGCCTTCAGCGGCAACGCGCTCGACGCCATCCAGGCGCAGACGCGGGCGAACATGCAGATCTTCCAGGAAGCCTTCCGGCTGTTCAATCCGTTCACCGCGGTGGCGCAGGCCAAGCAGGAAGCAGCCGCCGGCGCGAAGCCCGCGGCGGAAGCCGGCAGCGGCGATCTCGGCGATCTCAAGCGCGAGCTCAACGAGATGCGCGAGCGCCTGGACAAGCTGTCGCGCTCGCGCTGAGGCTGGCCTGACGATTTTGAGCCACGCTCTCGGGAGACGAGGGCGCGGTTTTTTTGGGCGGATAGTCGATGTCTTGAATGTCTGAGCTGGGTCGGAAGCGGACCTCTGAGGGATCAGCCAGCCCGTTCCCGCCCGCTTCCTTTTCATGGTTAGTTCCGATCGCCAGTCTTAGGCGGAACGGAACTGCCGTTCAGTTTCCTTGCTTGACGGCAGGCGGCGACCATTTGCCCTCAAGGAACTCCTCACGTGGCGAATAGAGCCGCATGAGCAACGTGAACGGTGCCTTCGCGACCGGGAGCCAGTTGGCCTCCTTGTCCTTCCCGGGCGACTGCGCCTGGATGTAGATATCGAGCGAGCCGTCAGGGTTGGTCACGAGCTTGTCGCGATCGCCGATGGCAGAGCGCTTCAGCTCGTTGGGGATGAAATAACCCTCGATGTCATAAGCGGTCACCGACCAAAAAGCGTCGACCGGCGGCGCCTTGCCCTTATCGAAATGCAGCACGTAGTTGCTGTTGCCATTGAGCGGCTGGCCTTCGGCATCGCTCGACAACGACGGATAGACCGCATCCTGCGGTAGGTTCTCCCCGACGCAACACTGCGCGATCGCCGCGCGGTAGAGATAGTCCGTGCCGTAGGTGCCGCTGCGGGTGGTGTAGACCCAGCCCTTGCGCCCAATACCGGCCTCCTTCTTGCCCTCGGCGACCACCAGCGCCTTGCCATCGGCATAGCCGCGCTCCAGGGCCTGGCGTGTGGCCGCTGGCAGCTTCGCGAGATCGAAACTCTGGCCGACCTTGAAGCCGATCCGCTCCAGGCGGTGGATCATCGGATAGTCGACCGGGTTCGGCGGGTTGTCCTTGAGCAGTTCGGCGAAGCGGCTGTAGAACGTCGCAGCGTCCATCTTGTCGACTACGGACGGCGGATCGGCCCGCATGTCGATGCTGGGATCGACCTTGCCCTTCGGCGGCACGTACTTGCTCTTGCCCCAGGCCGAGAGCGGCCTCAGGCCCATCGCATCCTGAACCTTATGGACGTTCTCGTAGTCCGACGGACCATTGGTCTGCGTCCGGCCGATGATCCAGACATAGCGTGTCGGGCTCCGGATGATCTCCAGCCCCGCCGGGGCCTTGCCGCGCCAGCCGGGTCCGACGACGAGGAAGTTGCGGGCCGTGTTCTTGCCAGTAGTACGGGTGCCGGGCACGGCGAACACATCGGTCCACAGGCTCAGCATCGGCAGTTGAAAATAGCGGTCGGTCGCCGGGACCGACAGCACCATCGGTTCGGCCTTCAGGTCGAGCGTGGCGGCCGAATAGAGCGTGTCGACATTCGTGCGGATGACGATCTTGTCGTCGGCCTTCGGAAAGGCCCGGGCGTGATGGAATTGGTTCGGTGGACCGAAGGCGTCGCCAGGAGGCGCCACGGCGAAGTTGCCGAGCTTTTGCAAGGTAGCGTGCGTCAGCATCAGCGGATAGGCGAAGACATAGGCGTCCTTCGCGATCCCGGAGGCTTCCTGTTCGGAGATGGTCGAGGGTTGCGCCGAGGCGCGCGTGTTGCCGGAGACGGGCTGCGTTTGGGCAAGCGCGAGGCCGGGGCTACCGGCGAGAATTGCGGCGATGCATGCCGTCTTGAGCCAAGTCATCTGCATGTCTGCCTCCAGATGATCGCCGCTTGGATTAGTCGGCGCGAACGCGAGCCTGTATCGCTCAAAACCGGGTTGACGCAGTTCATGATCGCGAGTTGTCGGAGCAGCACGTTGCGGACGACGTCGGCTGCCTTGAACCGAACAGTGAAGATTCCGACATCAAGGCCGGGAAGCTAGCGCAGCTTTCCAACAACCGTAAATCGGATTGACGCGTGCCGAGTGGTGCATGAATGGGCCCGCCCGGAAGCGGCCCTCTCGAAGGTCTGCTTCGGGTCGTTAGCTGTCCTCGGTCAAACGCTGGAAACGCACTCCAAAACCGCGCCTGCCTCAGCCGGCCGCGAGCCGTCGGGGCGCAGCCTGCGGCGGCTCGGCCACTTCGGCCCGGCCGACGAGATGGCCCTGCAGATAGGTGACGCCCCAGTCGCGCAGCATGCTCGCCTGCATCTCGTCATCGACCCATTCGGCCACCGTCTCGACGCCGAGATGGCCGGCGAGCTCGACCAGCGTGCGGACATAGAAGCGGTCGTCGGTCGAGCGGCGCAGGTTCTGGGTGAAGGCGCCGTCGATCTTGAGGATGTCGATCGGGAAGGCGCGCAGATGCCGCAGCGAGGTGTGGCCGGCACCGAAATCGTCGATAGCGATGCGCGCGCCCTGCTCCTTGATCCGTCGCAGCAATTTGGCGATGCGGGCGGGATTGTCGATCGTCGAGGTTTCCGTGACCTCGACGATCAGGCGCGAAGCTTTGTCCCGGGCGGCGCCGGTGCAGGCGATGAAGGCGTCGAACCATTCGGGGTCGTTGAGGGAACGCGGCGAGACGTTCACCGAGAGGGTGAGCTTCGGATCGGCGCCGAGCATCTCGATCGCGAGTTCCAGCACGCGCTGGTCGAACAGTCGCACGAGCCCGCGCCGCTCCAGCATCGGGATGAGCTCGGCCGAGGCGAAGTAGAGGCCGGTATCGCCCTGGCCGACGCGCAGCAGCGCTTCGTGGAAGGCGATTTCGCGCGAGGCCGTTCTGACGATCGGCTGCAGCGCTAGGCGCACGCGGCGTTCGTTCAGGGCGGCGATGGCCTGCACGTCGAAGCCGGTCTGCTCGGTGCCGGGGCTGCGCCGCTGCTGGGGCCTGGCCATCACGGCGGTGTCGACGGCCCCGGCGCGGGCGCTGGCCAGCGCCCCTTCCGCTGCGGCCAGCAGCGCGCCGCCATGGCTGCCGAGCTCGGGCGCGCTGGCGGCGCCGACGCGCAGCCGCACCAGGGCGATGCCGCGGCTCGTCTCGATTGCCGATTGCGCGACGACCTTGATGAAGCGGCGGGCGGCGGGCTCGACCTGCTCGGGCGGGCAGCCGACCAGCAGAATCGCGAAGCTGTTGCCGGCATAGCGGACGAGATGGTCGCGCCGGCGCGTCACCGAGCGCAGGCGCTCATGCACGGTGACGATGATCTCGTCGGTGGCCTCATGGCCGAAATCGTCGTTGAGGCGGGCGAGCTCGTCGATGGCGGCGACGAGGACGACGACCGGCCGCTCCGCCGGCAGATGCTCCTGCAGGGCCATGCCGATGCGCTCGACCAGGGCGGGCCGGTCGCAGAGTTCGCTGCCGAACTGCTCGAGTTCGTCGGTCCGGGCGGCGCGCTCGAGTCGGAGCACGCCGCGCGCGCTCGCCGGATAGCCGTCGCTGCCGGCGAACCAGCGGCCGGTATCCTCGGCCCACATCTTGCGGCCGGCGAGATCGATCGCATAGCGGGTGCGATAGATGACGCCGTCGCCGCCGTCGTGCTCGCTGGAGCAGAAGATCGCGTCGTAGCGGCTGGGCCCGCTGCCGGGCTCGACGAGGCCGGCGAAGGCGAGGCCGCGCTGCATCGCCTGTTCGGGAAGCGCGCCGAGGACTTCGGCTGCATTCGGCCCCCAGCTCAGGGCGTCGCTCTGGATATCCCAGCCATAGACCACTTCGCCGATCGAGGAGAGGATGCTGCGGGGATCAACCGGGCCGCCGTTCTGGAAGCTGAAGATCGGCGGGGAGGGCATCGTTCGGCCTCGATCGGACGGCTGCGCGGCTCCGTTCCGGTGCTTCGGCGCGCTGTCCATGTGATGGGAAGTGCTTCGAAACGATGCGGTATTTTTGCTTAACGCAGCGTTAAGATTGGCCGCCCCCTTGCAACGAGGCTTCCGTCACAACTCGTCTGTGCCGGAGTGATACATGACTGAGGCCGGAAGCCGGACCGATCGGAATGCCACCGATGCCAACGCATCCGCGCTGGTGCTCCTGCAGGCGGCTGCGGCGCGGGCCGAGATCGGCCCCTTCGCCCGGCGCGGGCGGGCGAGCCCGCAATCGGCGGCGGTCTGCTACCGGGCGGCGGCGCGGCTTGTCGCACCCATCGGAAGCGCCCGTCTGCAGGCTGCCCGAGGCTAAGGCAAAGAAAAACCGGCCTCGCGGCCGGTTCTGAAACGTTCAGCAGCAAGCCGGCATCGCTGCCGGTGCCGAAAAACCGGACGCCTCAGGCGTCGGTCTTGACCTTCAGCACCTGACGGCCGCGATACATGCCGCTCTTCAGGTCGACATGGTGCGGACGGCGCAGTTCACCCGAGTTCTTGTCCTCGATATAGGTGGGCTGCTTCAGGGCGTCGGCCGAGCGGCGCATGCCACGCTTCGACGGCGACGTCTTTCTCTTCGGAACGGCCATTGTACTTCTCCATCATGCCACCGCCCGGACGCTGGCCCAAGGCCACGCATCCGCCACAGCGACGGATCAATCTCGTGAGGCGTTGGCCTTACACCGTCGGGGCCATGATGGCTAGTGCCGAATCCGGATTTATTCGCCGGCCCGGCCCGGATCAACCGGGGAGGGCGCAATCGCCCAGCGATCCGAGCTGGCGGAGCTGGCGCAGGCTGCGGCCGGCGGCCGATTGCAGCGCCCGATTCGGCTTGGCGGGATTGCGCAGGAGCGGATTGGGCAGGGCGCCGGCGAGCCGGGCGGCTTCGGCCGGCGTCAGGCGCGCGGCGGATTTGCGGAAATAGCGCTGCGCGGCGGCCTCGGCCCCGAACAGGCCGTCGCCCCACTCGGCGATGTTGAGATAGACCTCGATGACACGCGGCTTCGACCAGGCGAGGTCGATGGCGATCGCGAGCGGGATCTCCATGCCCTTGCGGATATAGGAGCGGCCCGGCCAGAGGAAGACGTTCTTGGCGGTCTGCATGGTCAGGGTCGAGGCGCCGCGGCTCGGCCCGTCCTCGTTCTCCAGCACCTTGTTGAGCTCGACCCAGTCGACGCCGCCATGGCTGCAGAAGCGCTGGTCCTCCGAGGCGATGACGGCGCGTACGAGATGCGGCGAGATCTGGTCGAGCGGTACCCAGTCGCGCTCGACCGGCTTCAGCACCAGCCAGCGGCCGAGCATCAGGGTCGAGGGCACCGGCACGAACCGGTAGAGCAGGATCAACGCCGCAAGGGCGAGGAGCAGCCAGAGGGCGAGCCGGAAGCACAGGCCGAGAATCCTACCCAGCACCTTGCTTCACCCTCCCACGCCACGCGATCGCCCCGGGCATGACGGCCCGAGCCGAGGCGGCGCAGCTTGACGATGTGGCGAACGTCCGGCAAGGCCCCCCTTCCGGCAGCGAACGCGAGATCCGCGCATGAGTTCCGTCCCCCCTTCGGTCCATCCCGGCGATCTCGATGCCCGGCTGGCGCAGAATGCAGCCGCCATCGAGGCGCTGCTGGAGGCGCTTCTGTCCGATGCTCCGGCTGTGGGTGAGATCGCGCGCCCGCCGCGCCTCCTCGCCGCGATGCGGCATGGCGTGCTTGGCGGCGGCAAGCGGCTTCGGCCTTTCCTGACAGCCGAGACGGCAAGGTTCCTGGGCGTTCCGGTGGAGCAGGCCAGGCGAGCGGGGGCCGCGGTCGAATTGCTGCATTGCTATTCGCTGGTCCATGACGACCTGCCGGCGATGGATGACGACGACCTGCGCCGCGGCCGGCCTACCGTGCACAAGGCCTTCGACGAGGCGACGGCGATCCTTGCCGGCGACGCGCTGCTGACGCTCGCCTTCGAGGTGCTGGCCGATGAGGCCACGCATGAATCCGGCGCGGTGCGGGCGGCGCTGGTGACAAGCCTCGCGCGGGCTTCCGGCTGTGGGGGCATGGTCGGTGGCCAGATGTTCGATCTGGCTGCCGAAGGACGCTTCGAGGCCGTGCGCGGCGCGCTTCCGGAGGCCGAGATCCGCCGGCTCCAGGCGATGAAGACCGGGGCGCTGCTGGCGGCGAGCGTCGAGATCGGCGCGCGGCTCGGCGGCGCCGATACGGCGGCGCTGGTGGCGCTCGGGCGCTATGGCCGGGCGCTGGGCGCGACCTTCCAGATCGCCGACGACATCCTCGACGTCGAATCGGATGCTGCGCAGATGGGCAAGGCGACGGCCAAGGACGCGGACAAGGGCAAGGGAACGCTGGTCGGCGCGCTCGGCCTCACCGGGGCCAAGCGCGAGCGCGACCGGTTGAGCGGCGAGGCCGTGGAAGCGCTTGCCGGCTTCGGCCCGGATGCGGATGTGCTCCGGGCTGCGGCGCGGTTTGCGGCCGAGCGGAAGAGCTAGAAAATCGAGCGCCGTCATGCTCGGGCTTGACCCGAGTATCTCGGAGACCAGCGTCTTCTGGTCATGAGATTCCCGGGTCTGCGCTTCGCTTCGCCGAGAATGACGGCCGGATATCAGCCCTACCGCCAGCGGCCGAAGGCGTCGGCGAGCGTCTGGCTGCCGGAAACGCCCTTCTCGAAGGTGATGATGCCGCGGCGGCCCGAGGCGAAGCGCACGGGCACGTCGATCCAGCTGCGGCTCAGGATCAGGTCGGTATTGCGCTCGACCTCGACCGGCACGTTCGACAAAGCCGCCACGAAGAGATTGTCACCCAGCGCCGAGTTGATCGCCGAGAGCGGCGCGCCGCGCTCGCCTTCCTCGCTCTTGAACTGGGGAACGCCGACTTCCTTGACGGTCTGGGTCGCCGGGTCGCCGGTGCTGGTGAAGCGCAGGCCGATGATATGCGAGGCCGGGAAAGCCGAATCGGTGTTGCGGCGGATGGTGAAGTCGAGGCTCAGCCCGACATCGGGAATCTCGACGGTCGCACGGACGATGGTCTCGATCGGCCGGCCCTGGCCGGCGCTCTCGCTGTCGAGGCGCCAGAACACGCGGCCGCTCGTGGTCTGCGGCTGCTGCGGGGTCTCGGGCACCTCGACGAAGAGGACGGCGCGCTGTGCGACCGCGACCTCGCCGCCGGGCTGCGGCACGGGGATGCCGGGCGCGTTGTTCGGCTGGCTGCCGGCCGGGCGGTTCTGCGGCGGGGCGCCGGGCTCGCCGACGCGCTCGGCGATCTTGCCGCCATTGTCGGACTGGGGGGCTTGCGCCGGCTGCGATGCCGTTTCGCTGTTCGGGCGCGGCGTGTCCTGGGGCCGGAGCTTGTGGACATAGATGGCCGTGGCGGCGATGGCGGCGACCGCAACCGCCACGACGCCGCCGACGACGGCAGAACGGATATGGCCGGGTTTCACCCGTCGTTCGCGCGGCGGCAGCACCCGCGGCCGGGCGGCCTGCGGCTCGGCCGGCTCGGGCAGGGGCTCGCCGTCGTCCTCACCCGCGGCGGCGGGGAGCGGCGCGAATTCCGGCGCCTTCTTCGGCGTCGGTGGGCGGATCGGCAGCGTCGGATTCTCGACGGTGCGGATCACCGGGCCGCCCGCTGCCGGCGGCGGCGCGGGAGCCTCGTCGTAATCCGCCTCGATCCGGGCGACGGCCTCGTCGAGCGACAGGCGCTCGCGCATGATCTCGGCTTCGCTCAAGGGCGGGTCGAGGCCACGCAGCTGCGAGACCAGGGCGGCCCGCGCCCGGTCGTAGATGGCGCGCCGGGCCTCCGGGGAGGTTTCGGACAGCCCGGCTACCGCACGTGCCAGGATCGGATAGAAGTCGGCCATTGGCCTCACTTGTCGCTGTTGTTGCGCCGCGTCAACCCTCGAAGGGGTTATGGACGAGGATCGTATCGTCGCGCTCGGGGCTGGTGGAGAGCACGGCGACGGTGGCGCCGATCAGCTCCTCGATGCGGCGAACGTACTTGATCGCCTGTGCCGGCAGGTCGGCCCAGGAGCGGGCATTGGCGGTGGAGCCTTCCCAGCCCTCGATGGTCTCGTAGATCGGTTCGACGCGGGCCTGGTCGTTCTGGCCGGCCGGCAGATGCTCGAGAACCTGGCCGTCGAGCCTGTAGCCGACGCAGACCTTGATTTCCTTGAAGCCGTCGAGGATGTCGAGCTTGGTCAGCGCGATGCCGTCGATGCCGGAGGTCTTGACCGTCTGGCGCACGAGGCAGGCGTCGAACCAGCCGCAGCGGCGCTTGCGCCCGGTGACGACGCCGAATTCCTTGCCCTTGGTGCCGATCAATTCGCCGATCTCGTCGAAGAGCTCGGTCGGGAACGGACCTTCGCCGACGCGGGTGGTGTAGGCCTTGGCGATGCCCAGCACATAGCCGACCGCGGAGGGGCCCATGCCGGAGCCGGTCGCGGCCTGGCCGGCGACGATGTTCGAGGAGGTGACGAAGGGATAGGTGCCGTGGTCGACATCGAGGAGAGCGCCCTGCGCACCCTCGAACAGGATGCGCTTGCCGGCGCGGCGCTCGGCATCGAGCAGTGCCCAGACCGAGGTCGCATAGGGCAGCACGTCCGGGGCGATCGCCTTGAGCTGGCCGAGCAGTTCCGTCGCATCGACCTCGCCGATGCCGAGGCCGCGGCGCAGCGCGTTGTGATGGGCGAGCAGGCGCTCGATCTTGGCTTCGAGCAGCGCCTCGTCCTTGAGGTCGATGACGCGGATGGCGCGGCGGCCGACCTTGTCCTCATAGGCGGGGCCGATGCCGCGCTTGGTCGTGCCGATCTTCATGCCGGCATTCGAGGTCTCGCGGAAATGGTCGAGCTCGCGGTGCAGCGGCAGGATCAGCGTCGCATTGTCGGCGATGCGCAGGTTGTCGGGGGTGATCGCGACGCCTTGCGCGCGCAGCTTGGCGATCTCCTCGACGAGATGCCAGGGATCGACGACGACGCCGTTGCCGATGACCGAGAGCTTGCCGGGGCGGACGATGCCGGAGGGCAGCAGCGAGAGCTTGTAGACGACGCCATCGATGACCAGCGTGTGGCCGGCATTATGGCCGCCCTGGAACCTGACGACGACATCGGCCTGGCTGGAAAGCCAGTCGACGATCTTGCCCTTGCCCTCGTCGCCCCACTGGGCGCCGACCACCACAACATTCGCCATGAGCGAGGTGTCCCTGCTGTTACCGCGTTGCCTTCTGCAAGCGGCCCGCGCAAATGCAAAACCCCGGCGCAAGGCCGGGGTTTCGGGGCAGGTCCTTGCAAGCCCTCATGGGCCAACACGGTCCGCAGGTCAAGTTTTTCGGCAGGCCGGGCCGTGATCCGAGGGGATAAACTGCCTGAGCATGGCGGGTCTGCAGCATCTGCGCAGTGATGCTGCCACAATCGGGCGTAAGGGCTATGGGCCAGCGGGCGGCGATGGAGGGGCCATGCCGCCGCGGGCCACTGGAGAGGGGATTTCACCGACCATGACGAAGCTCGATGCCTGGCTCGGCCAGCACCATGCCGCCTTCACCGCGATCCGCCGCGACATCCACGCTCATCCCGAACTCGGCCTCGAAGAGGTCCGCACGGCCAAGCTCGTCGCCGACAAGCTGCGTGAATGGGGCGTCGAGGTTACCGAGAATGTCGGCAAGACCGGCGTCGTCGGCGTGATCCGCGGCAACAAGCCGGGCCGTGCGGTCGGCCTGCGCGCCGACATGGATTGCCTGGCGCTCGATGAGACGACGAACCTGCCCTATTCCTCGAAGAACCCGGGCCGGATGCATGCCTGCGGCCATGACGGGCACACCACGATGCTGCTCGCGGCCGGGCGCTACCTCGCCGAGAACCGGGATTTCGAGGGCACCGTCAACCTGATCTTCCAGCCGGCCGAGGAAGGCCGCGGCGGCGCCAACGCGATGCTCGCCGACAAGCTGTTCGAGCGCTTCCCCTGCGACGCGATCTACGGCCTGCACAACACGCCTGGCATGGCGCCCGGGACCTTCGGCACCACCGTCGGCCCGTTCCTGGCGGCGGCTGACTCGTGGAAGGTCACCTTCCACGGCGTCGGCGGCCATGGCGGCTCGCAGCCGCATCGCTCGACCGACATCACCTATGCCCAGGCGCATTTCGTGCTGGGCCTGCAAGGCATCATCGGCCGCAACGTCGCCCCGCTCGACACGGCGGTGATCAGCGTCGGCTATATCCATGGCGGCGACGTCAACGCCTCGAACGTCATCCCCTCCGAGCTCGTCATCGGCGGCACGGCGCGGACCTATTCCATGGAAGTGCGCGATCTCGTCGAGCGTCGCATCGGCGAGCTCGCAGCGGCGACGGCTCAGGCCTGGGGCTGCAAGGCGGAAGCCTATTACCATCGCGGCACCAGCCCGCTGGTGAACGAGGCCGAGCAGGTTCGCGTCGGCGTTGCCGCGGCGTCGGCGGCTGTCGGCGCCGAGAAGGTGAACGGCCAGTTGCGCCCCGGCACGGGCGGCGAGGATTTCGCCGAGATGATGCTGGTGCGCCCTGGCGCGTTCATGCGCATCGGCAACGGCGTCAACCCGGACGGCTCCTTCGTCGGCCTCCATACGCCGCTCTACGACTTCAACGACGCGATCATCCCGGACGGCGTGCGCTACTGGGTCGGCGTCGTCGACCAGGAACTCGGACAGGGCCTGCGCGCCGTCGCGGCGGAGTAGCGCCCGGTCTTTCCACGCCTCCGGTCGCTCCGAGCGACCGGAGGCGTGGACGATCCCCGGCCGTTCGACACGGGGGCCGATCCAGGCTTCGCTCTATTCGGATGGCCCGCACTGTTTCGGCCGGGGCGGCTGGCCGAGCGTTCGACGTATTTCGAAAAATTCTGCGCTATGCAGCGGGTCGGGACATCCTCTGAGCTCACGTTCCCGATGCCGCAGGAGAGGGAAAGCACCGATCATGACCAAGCTCGACGCCTGGCTCGGCCAGCATCACGCTGCGTTCACCGCGATCCGCCGCGACATCCATGCCCATCCCGAACTCGGCCTCGAAGAAGTCCGCACGGCCAAGCTCGTCGCCGACAAGCTGCGTGAATGGGGCGTCGAGGTCACCGAGAATGTCGGCAAGACCGGCGTCGTCGGCGTGATCCGCGGCAACAAGCCGGGCCGTGCGGTCGGCCTGCGCGCCGACATGGATTGCCTGGCGCTCGATGAGACGACGAACCTGCCCTATTCCTCGAAGAACCCGGGCCGGATGCATGCCTGCGGCCATGACGGGCACACCACGATGTTGCTCGCGGCGGCGCGCTACCTCGCCGAGAACCGCGACTTCGCCGGCACCGTCAACCTGATCTTCCAGCCGGCCGAGGAAGGTCGTGGTGGCGCCAACGCGATGCTCGCCGACAAGCTGTTCGAGCGCTTCCCCTGCGACGCGATCTATGGGCTGCACAACGTGCCCGGCATGGCGCCCGGCAACTTCGGCACCGCGGTCGGCCCGTTCTTGGCGGCGGCTGATAGCTGGAAGGTCACCTTCCACGGCGTCGGCGGCCATGGCGGCTCGCAACCGCATCTTTCCACCGACATCACCTATGCCCAGGCGCATTTCGTGCTCGGCCTGCAAGGCATTGTCGGCCGTAACGTCCCCCCGCTCGACACGGCGGTGATCAGCGTCGGCTACATCCATGGCGGCGACGTCAACGCCTCGAACGTGATTCCGTCCGAGCTTGTCATCGGCGGCACGGCCCGCACCTACTCGCTTGAGGTGCGCGACATCGTCGAGCGCCGCATCGCCGAGCTCGCGGCGGGCACCGCCCAGGCCTGGGGCTGCAAGGCGGAAGCCTTCTACCGTCGTGGCACCAGCCCGCTGATCAACGCGGCCGAGCAGGTCGCGGTCGGCGTCGCTGCGGCGAGCGCGGCGGCTGGCGCCGAGCGTGTCGAGGACAAGCTTCCGCCGAGCACGGGCGGCGAGGACTTCGCCGAGATGATGCTGGAGCGACCCGGCGCCTTCATGTTCATCGGCAACGGCGTCGATCCGGATGGCAGCTCTGCCGGCCTGCATACGCCGCTCTACGACTTCAACGACGAGATCATCCCGGACGGCGTTCGCTACTGGGTCGGCGTCGTCGATCAGGAGCTCGGGCAGGCCAAGGCCGCCTGATCACGATCATCGTGGCCGGCCCCCAGGGGCCGGCTGCAATCATGCAGGGCAGCCCGTCATCCCCGGTGGTTGTATAGCCGGCGCAAGAGCGCTACGCGGCGGGCTCCGCAGCGGAGGCGCGCCATGAAGACCCTGTCCATCTCGACCCTGACGATCTGCGGCATCGAGGAACTGCCCGGCAACAGCGCCCGCGAGGTGACGCATGTGCTCTCGGTGATCGATCCCGACCGGGCCGAGATCGATGCCTTCGGGACCTATGGCGAGCATCATCGCGTCACGCTGCGCTTCCACGACATCATCGATCCGCTCCCCGGCCAGATCATGCCGACGCCGGAACATGTCGGCGAGATCCTGAATTTCGGCGAGGGCCTGCGCGGGACCGCGTCCGGCCGCGTCAAAGGCCATCTGCTGGTGCATTGCCATATGGGCATCTCGCGCTCGACCGCGGCGATGATGACGCTGATGGCGCAGGCCGACGCGGCCGAGGACGAGGACGCGCTGTTCGCGCGCCTGCGCGAGATCCGGCCGCAGGCCTGGCCGAATTCGGTGATGATAGGCTTCGCCGACGAGCAGCTCGGCCGCGGCGGCCGGCTGACGCAGGCGCTGCGGCGGCATTACGCTCATCAGCTCGAGATACAGCCGAAATACCGGACCTGGATGAACGATCTCGGCCGCAAGCGCGAGATCGAGATGGGTCTCATGCTCTGAGCGAAGGCTGCCGGCTCACTTCCCCGGCAGCGGCTGCTCCTCGTAGGAGAGTTCGCGGTCGCCGGGCCATTTGATGCGGTAGGCGAGCTTGATCTCCTTCTCGGCGCCGGGGGCGAGATCGAAGGTCCAGGCGGCGACGCCGCGGCGGTCGCCGACCTGCTTCTCGGTCGGCGGGGTGGTCTGGGCGGCGATGGTCTCGACCGTGATCCCGCTGCTCTCCGAGAAGGGGATGCGCTCCAGCACGGTGACCTTGACCGGCTTCGCATGCAGGCTCTTCACCACCGTGCGGAACTCGCGCAGGTCGGTGCGGGTCTGGCCGAGCCAGCTCGGATCGTTCTCGCGGCGCTTCACCGGCGCGAACGAGACCTTGATGCGATCGTCGGCGCCGAAGCCGAGCTCGACCTTGTCGCCGGGCGCGACCAGATTGAACTGGCCCATGCCGACATAGGTGCCGTCGCGATGCAGCGCGACGCGGCCGGCGAGGAGCGGCGCCTCCTCGTCATGGACGAAGCCGGCTTCGAGATAGGCCTTCTGCTCAAGCTCGGGGACTGTGCGGGCGGCGAGCGTCGCCTCGGTCTTGCGCTGGGTCAGCGTCACCGTCTTGGAGCTGCCGTCCTGCGGGATCGAGGCGCGGCCGGGCACCTGGAAATTCGCCTGATAGGCGCCGGCCTCGATGGTGGCGACCTGGATTTCGGCAGGCTTGGCCGTGACGGCGCGCTGTGATTGCTTGGCCAACGCGTCCGCCATGGCCTCGGCTTCCGCCTTGGCACGGCCGGCCATCGGAGCAGGCGCGGCGCTGACGCGCGGGCGGCTCTCATAGACCACCGGCGGCTCGAAGAAGGCCACCTGCATCGGCGTCAGCTCCGGCGCGCGCGTGCCCCCAGCCGAGCGCGTCGTCGAGAGGGTCAGCGCGACATCGTCCCAGGCCTCGCCGCTGCGCTGGCGAATCTCGGCGCGGCGCGTCAGGGCGATTTCCGGCTTCTCGCCGGTCGTCGTCAGTCGCGCCTCGTAGGTCGGAGTCCAGTTCGCGCCGGTAACGCGATAAGTGACGGTGAACTCGGCCGCGACCGGCTGCGGCGCCTCGACGGCGATGGCGATGTCGCGCTTCGGCGCACCGGGGCGGCCGGCCGGCGGGCGGGCGCGCTCCAGTGCGGCAATCTCGGCCTCGACATCGGAGAGGCGGTTGCGGGTGCCGCGCAATTCGTCCTGGACCTTGACCAGTGCGGTGCCGATCGCCTCGAACACCGCCGGCCAGTTGCCGACGGGCAGGGCCTTGCCGTCGGGGCCGAGCTTGTCGGGGCCGACCTGCGCGAAGCGCTCGATCGTGGCGCGCTTCGCTTCGATCGCGCCGATCTGGCCGGAGAGCTTCTCCTTCTCGTCGCGCAGCGTCTTGAGCTTCTCTTCCATCACCGTGTCGAGCACGGGCTTGGCATCGCCCGGCGTAATGCGGACATCGACCGCGCCGACCGAGAAGGCCCCGTCACCCAGTCCTTGCGCCAAGCCCTTGCCCTCCACGCGAATGGAGGCGGGGTCGATCGTCGCCGGCAGGCCGCGCAGCACGATCTGCGAGACGCCCTGCAGCAAGTCGGCCTTGCCGAGCCGCGTCACCACCGCCCCGTCCGGAAAGACCGTGACGCGGTCGATCCGGCTCGACAATTCGGTCTCGGCTGCGACGGCGAGGCCGGGTGCGAGAAACAGGGCTGCGGCAATATGGCTTCGCATCGAAATCATCCCCTCCAGGTCGCAATCACGTCGCCGTGATTGGCGCTGCCGAATTCGGCGTGCCCAAGGCGGAATTGGGCCGGAATGCGGATAGGCGGGGGATGCGCCGGAAGCGTCCTGCATTTGCAGGAGCGATCCGGCAACTCAATGGCCCGGATGCAGCGCGTCGTTCAGATAGATGCAGGCGAGCACGGTGAAGACATAGGCCTGCAGCACCGCGACCATGAATCTGAACGCCGTGAGCGCGACCGTCATCAGCAGCGGCAGCGGCGCGAGCAACGAGGTGCTGACGCCAGCCGCGAGCAAGGCCGCGACGAAGCTGCCGAAGACCTTGAGTGCAATATGGCCACCGAGCAGGTTGGCGAAGAGGCGCAGGCTCAGCGAGATCGGCCGCGACAGGAAGGAGACGATCTCGATCAGCGTGATGAAGGGCAGGAGCCATTTCGGCACGTCGGAGGGCACGAAGAGCCTGAGGAAGCCGAAGCCATGGCGCAGCACGCCGTAACCGACGACCGTCGCCATCACCAGCATGGCGAGCGCGAAGGTCACGACGATATGGCTGGTGACGGTGAAGGCGCCTGGGATCATGCCGAACAGGTTGAGCACCAGCACGAATAGGAAGAGCGAGAAGATCAGCGGCAGGAAGCGCATGCCCTCGCGCCCGGTCGCGTCGGTCAGCGTCTTCGCCACGAATTCGTAGAGCATCTCCGCCAGCGCCTGGGCGCGGCCGGGGACGATGGCGCGCGAGCGCGTCGCCAGAATCAGCCCGCCGGCGATCGCGGCGGTGGCGAGCACCATCATCAGGGACGCGTTGGTGAAGCCGAGATCGAGCCCGCCGACTCGCAACGGCACGAGGGTCTTGACGATGAACTGGTCACTGGGATTGGCCACGGCGAGGGGCCTCCGCTCACGGGGTTGCGCGACGCCGCGGAGCATTCCGCGTCGTGGGGCCGTCCCCTGTGAGTTCACGAAGGCCGCGGGTCGTCCCGAGGCGCGGCCTGCCTAGAAGGCGCCGGCCGCTTTGGCAAGAGCGGCTGTCAGCTCGCCGAGAGCTTCATCATGACGAGGCCCGAGACGATCAGCAGGGCGGCGGCGATGCGCATCGGCGTCAGCGCCTCGCCGAGCACGGTGACGCCGACGACGAAGGCGCCGACCGCGCCGATGCCGGTCCAGATCGTATAGGCCGTGCCGAGCGGCAGCGAGCGCATCGCCAGCGAGAGCAGGGCGAAGCTGCCGATCATCGTGACGATGGTGATCACGGTGGGCATCGGGCGCGTGAAGCCGTCCGACTGCTTCATGGTGAAAGCCCAGACGATCTCGAGTACGCCTGCAGAAAGAAGATAGAGCCACGCCATAGCGGGTCCCCCATGGTTTGTCGGGTCGTCCCGGCACATGTCCCAGGTTGGGGGAGGTCGTGGCCTCGCGGGTGCTGATCTAGCGATCGCCCAGCGTCATGGCAAGGTCACGGCTCAGGCGCGTCCGCGCGCGCTGGCGTGCGGCTTGACCCGATGCTCCATGAAGTTGCGGAGCTCGGTGACGCGGCGCCCGGCATCGAGCACCTCGCGGTCGAGGCCATGCGCCCAGGCGACATCCTGCCGGTCCGGATCGGCGTCGAGCGTGCGCAGATCGTCGAGCCAGGCCTTTGCCGAAGCTTCGTCCTTGCGGAAGCCTTCCTCGATCAGCAGCGGCACCATGCGGCCGAGGATCGCGGCCATCTGCTTGAGCGAGAATTCGGGATGGTACTGCACGCCCCAGAAGGTGCCGCCATTGTGTTTGATCTCGGCGGCCTGGACCTGGCTGTAGGCGTTGGAGGCGAGGATCGTCGTGCCATGCGCGGGCAGCGCGACGGTGTCGAGATGGATCGCCGGGGCATCGAAGGCGGCCGGGCGGCTGGCGAGCAGCCTGTGGCCGCGGCCTGCTTCGGTCGGCGTGATCCGGCGGGCGAAGCCGGTCTCGCGGCCCTTGGGATTGGCGGTGACGGTGCCGCCGGCCGCGACGGAACCGACCTGCACGCCCCAGCAGGAGCCGAAGCAGGGTGTGCCGCTGGCATAGATCGCCCGCATCAGTTCGACCTGCCGGGTCACGGGCGGGGTGATGTCGTAGATGTGCAGGGCGGAACCGGTCAGGAAGATGCCGTCATAGGATTCGAGCCCGGCACTGTCCGGCAGGTTGGCGCCCTCGTCGGCCGGCAGGCAGATATCGGAAACGATGCCCGGCGCGATCGCCGCGATCTCCGCCGCATAGGCCTCGCCATAGGCCATGCCGTAAGCCTTGCGCAGCCCTTCGCGTGTCTCGTGCATGTTGCCGTCGACGAAGAGCAGGCGGAGCGGGCGGGCGCTGGTTTCGATCATCGGGATGTTCCGCAGGGATGCGCAGGGCGACGGGCAGGTGTGCGCCCGATCTCATATGAGCGGGGTACACGCAAGGGTATTGCATGAGCCCTTTCTCGCAACAGGGCCGAAACGTGCACCCCACCCAGACCTGGCTGCAACGCGCCTGGGGCAATGCCTACCTGCTGATGGTGCTGACCACATTGATGTGGGCCGGCAATGCCGTGGCGAGCCGGCTCGCCGTCGGCAACATCTCGCCGATGATGCTGACCTCGCTGCGCTGGGTGGCGGTCTGCGCGATCATGCCCTGGCTGCTGCGCGACCAGTTGCGGACGCATTGGCCGGTGCTGCGGGCGCATTGGCGGCTGATCGCCTTGCTCGGTGCGCTCGGTTTCACCACCTTCAACACGCTGATGTATCTCGCAGCCTATTCGACCAGCGCGATCAATATCGGCATCCTGCAAGGCTCGATCCCGGTCTTCGTGCTGATGGGCGCCTTCCTGGTGTTCCGCACGCGGATCACCCTGATGCAGGGGATCGGCGTCGCGGTTACGCTGCTCGGCGTCGTGGTCACCGCGAGCCGCGGCGACATCCATACCCTGACGGCCTTTCGCTTCGTGCCGGGCGACGTGCTGATGATCATCGCCTGCGTGCTCTATGCCGGCTTCACCGTCGGCGTCCGCAAGCGGCCGCCGGTGCCGGGCCTCGTCTTCTTCATAGCGATGGCGAGCTTCGCCTGCATCGCGTCGCTGCCGCTGCTCGCGACCGAGATCGCGCTGGGACGTTCCTATATCCCGACGACGCAGGGCTGGCTGATCCTGGCCTTCACGGTGATCTTCCCCTCGATGGTCTCGCAGCTTTCCTTCATGCGGGCGATCGAACTGATCGGGCCCGGCCGGGCCGGCGTCTTCGTCAATCTCGTGCCGGTCTTCGCGCCGATCCTGGCCGTGCTCATCATCGGCGAGCCCTTCGGGCTCTATCATGCGCTGGCGCTGGTGCTGGTGCTCGGCGGCATCTTCATCGCCGAGCGATTGGGGCGGTAGTAAAGTCTCGCCGTCATTCTCGGGCGAAGCGAAGCGCAGACCCGAGAATCTCTTGCAAGGAAGAGGCGCTTTCGTGCCCAGAGATGCTCGGGTCAAGCCCGAGCATGACGCCGGCTCATGCGACCGCTCTCAGCGCAGCGCCGAAACCGCGAGCCGCGCGACATCCGCCAGAGCCGCCTCCCGCTCCTTGGCATCGGCGCGGGAACCCGCGAGATAGGTCACGATGACGAAGCGCCGGCCGTCCGGCAGCGTCGCGATGCCGATATCGTTGGTGGCGTGGTTGATTCCATCCGTCGTCAGCCCGGCGCCGGTGCGGTGGGCGAGCCGGGAGCCCGCTGGCAGTCCCGCCTTGATGCGATCGGCGCCGACCTTGGTTTCGGTGATGATCTGCGTCAACAAGGCGGCATGCGCGGGGTCGCGCAGCCAATTGCCCTTGGCGAAGGCCTCCAGGAACTGCGCGCTGGCCTCCGGGGTCGAGGCGTCGCGCTTGTCCTTGAGCGCGTTCGACAGGGCGGCGATGCGCAGGCGCGGCCGCATCGCCTTGAGCTCGGCCCGGAACGCCTTCTCGTCGACGACCTGATCCCAGCCGAAGCCCTTGAGCCCGTAGATCTCCGGCTGGAACTGGCGCTCGTAGCGATCGACCGACATGCCCTGGACGCCGCCGTCGCGCAGCATCTTCGTCACCACCTGCGGGCCGCCGATCTCGCGCATCAAGAGGTCGGCGGCGGTGTTGTCGCTCTCGCCGGCCGCGAGCCGGATCAGTTCGCGCAGCGGATAGTCGTTGCGCTCGCCCTTGAAGGCCTTGGCCAGCGGGCTGTGGAACAGCGAGAAATCCTTGCGGGTGACCGTGATCGGCTGGTCGAGCCTGAACTTCCCCGCCTCCACCTGCTGCAGCACCGCGACCGCCAGCGGCAGCTTGAACACGCTCTGCATCGGGAAGGTCTCGGAGCCGCGATGCGACCAGAGCTTGCGATCGCGCAAGTCCATCAACGCGACGCCGAGACGGCCCTCGGCCTGCTGCTCGATGCCCTCGATCGCCTTGTCGAGCTTGTCGCGATCCCAGTCGGCGAGGGCCGGGACGGCCGCGAGGCAGGCGAGGGCGGCAGCGGCGAGGCGAAGGCGGGCAGACATGGACATCCCCTGTGGCAGGCACCACAGGGGACGAGAATTGCGGCGGCGCTGGGGCGCCGGACCGGCGGATCAGAACTTCAGGCGCCGGGCGCGCTTGACCATCGGGATCGCGTGGATCTTGTCGAGCAGTTCATCCGAGATCGGCTCGTCGACGGCGACATAGCAGATCGCGTCGCCGCCCGGCTTGTCGCGGCCGAGCGCGAAGGTCGCGACATTGACGCCGGCGCCGCCGAGCAGCGAGCCGAACTGGCCGATGAAGCCCGGCTTGTCGGCGTTGCGGACGTAGAGCATGTGCGGCGCGAACTCGGCATCGATGGCGATGTCGCGGACCTCGACGATGCGCGGCTTGCCGTCATGGAACACCGTGCCCGAGGCATGGCGCGGCATGTCCTCGGCCTCGACCACGATGCGGATGACGCTTTCGAGATTGCCGGCGACCTCGCGGGTCAATTCCTCGACGACGATGCCCTTCTCCTTCGCGATCATGGCCGAGTTGACCATGTTGATCTCGGGCAGGAAGGGACGCAGCACGCCGGTGATCGCGGCGGCCGAGATCGCCTTGAGGTTCAGGCTCGCGACCGCGCCCTCGTACTCGATGCGGATGCCCTTCACGGCTGCCTCGGTCAGCTGACCGAGGAAGGAGCCGAGCTTCTCCGCGAGATCGACGAAAGGCTTCACGCGTGGCGCTTCTTCCGCCGTGATCGAGGGGAAGTTGACCGCATTGGTGATCGCGCCCTTGAGCAGGTAATCGCTCATCTGCTCGGCGACCTGCAGCGCGACATTCTCCTGCGCCTCGTTCGTGGAGGCGCCGAGATGCGGCGTGCAGACGACGTTCTCCAGCCCGAAGAGCGGGTTCGCCTCCGCCGGCTCGACCGAGAACACGTCGAAGGCCGCGCCGGCGACATGGCCGGACTTGATCAGATCGGCCAGCGCCTGCTCGTCGACGAGGCCGCCGCGGGCGCAGTTGATGATGCGCACGCCCTTCTTGGTCTTGGCGAGGTTCTCGGCCGAGAGGATGTTCTTCGTCTTCTCGGTCATGGGCACATGCAGCGTGATGAAGTCGGCGCGCTTCAGAAGCTCGTCCAACTCGACCTTCTCGACGCCCAGCGCGACCGCGCGCTCCGGCGAGAGATAGGGATCATAGGCGATGACGCGCATCTTGAGGCCGATGGCGCGCTCGGCGACGATCGAGCCGATATTGCCGGCGCCGATCAGGCCGAGCGTCTTGGCCGTGATCTCGACGCCCATGAAGCGGTTCTTCTCCCACTTCCCGGCTTGGGTCGAGATATCGGCCGAGGGGATCTGGCGGGCGAGCGCGAACATCATGGCGATGGCGTGCTCGGCGGTGGTGATCGAGTTGCCGAAGGGCGTGTTCATCACGATCACGCCGCGCGCGGTCGCGGCAGGGATCTCGACATTGTCGACGCCGATGCCGGCGCGGCCGATGACCTTGAGGTTCGTCGCCTGCTCCAGCAGCTTGGCGGTCGCCTTGGTGGCCGAGCGGATGGCGAGGCCGTCATAATCGCCGATGACGCTGGCCAGCTTGTCCTTGTCCTTGCCGAGGTTGGGATCGAAGGTCACGTCGATGCCGCGATCCCTAAAGATCTGGACGGCGGCGGGGGAGAGGGCGTCGGAAATCAGGACCTTGGGTGCGGGCATGGGAGGCTCCGGCTGGCGCCGCGCTACACAGGGAGCGGTCTGGCGCGTGACATCAATGAATTGGAAATGCGCGGGTCATCCCGGGCGACCGGAGGGAGACCCGGGATCCATGCCGGAACGGTTCAGGCATGGATCCCGGATCTGCGCCACTTGCGTGGCTTGTCCGGGATGACGGCGCGTGGGTGTAAAGCGCTTACGCCGCCTTCTTGCCGAGCCCCGCCTTCGCCTCGGCGAAGGCATAGGCGATCCAGGGCAGCAGCGCCTTGACATCGCGCGACTGGACGGTCGCGCCGCACCAGATGCGCAGGCCGGGAGGAGCGTCGCGGTAATGGCCGAGGTCGTAGCCGGCGCCGGCCTTCTCGATGATCGACACGACCTGCTTGGCGAAGGCCGCCTGCGCGTCCGCCGCCAGCGCCGTCACGGCCGGATCGGTGAACTTCAGGCACACTGATGTGTTGGAGCGGGTCTTCGGCTTCACGGCCAGGAAGTCGATCCAGTCGTTCTCGCGCACGAACTTGGCGATGACGCGGGCATTGCCGTCGGCGCGCTTCACCAGGCCGTCGAGCCCGCCGACCTTCGAGGCCCATTCCAGCGCGTCGATATAGTCCTCGACCGCGAGCATGGAGGGGGTGTTGATGGTCTCGCCGGTGAAGATGCCCTCGATCAGCTTGCCGCCCGAGGTCATGCGGAAGATCTTCGGCAGCGGCCAGGCCGGCTTGTAGCTTTCGAGCCGGGCGACGGCGCGGGGCGAGAGCACGATCATGCCATGCGCGGCCTCGCCGCCGAGCACCTTCTGCCAGGAGAAGGTGACGACATCGAGCTTTGGCCAGTCGAGGCGCTGGGCGAAGGCGGCGGAGGTGGCGTCGCAGATGGTCAGCCCCTCGCGATCGTCAGCGATCCAGCTGGCGTCGACGACGCGCACGCCCGAGGTGGTGCCGTTCCAGGTGAAGACGACGTCGCGGTTCTTC
Source organism: Allobosea sp. AK1 (assembly GCF_006714945.1). Classification (NCBI taxonomy): domain Bacteria; kingdom Pseudomonadati; phylum Pseudomonadota; class Alphaproteobacteria; order Hyphomicrobiales; family Alloboseaceae; genus Allobosea; species Allobosea sp. AK1. Next base: position 1,307,059 of record NZ_VFMG01000001.1, on the reverse strand, counting down.
GTGTCGACCTTCTTGAGGTTCGGCAATTCGCCATAGGGGGCGTCGAAGGTGCGGACGTCGGCGAGCTTGAGCTGCTTGACGACATCGGTGACCCAGCCGGCGCCAAAACTTTCCCAGCTGACCATGTCGACTCCGCGGGCGCCGAGCAGCGACCAGAGCGCCATCTCGACGGCGCCGGTATCGGAGGCCGGCACGATGCCGATGCGGTAATCGGCGGGGACCTGCAGCACCTCGCGCGTCAGGTCGATCGCGCGCTTGAGCTTGTCCTTGCCGATCTTGGCGCGGTGCGAGCGGCCAAGCGGGGCGTCGGAGAGGTTCTTGAGGGCCCAGCCGGGGCGCTTGGCGCAGGGGCCGGACGAGAAATTAGGCACGCGCGGGCGCGTGGTCGGAACGGTATTCGCCATCGATGTCTCCATCCTTACAGATGGGCGCGCCCCGTTGGGGGGGCGTGTCCCGTCGATGGGGGTAGGATGGGAGGCGGGGGGAGTCAAGGCGGTGCGTCTGTTCAAGAAAAAAGATCGCTTGTGTCGGATTGCGATTCCTTTTTTCGTTTTGCTAATAGTGTTACCAGGTAATTTTCTCCCATATCTGTCAAGGCCCAGTAATTCTCTTTGTCGGTCACCGGGCGTTTTCTGGTTCCTTTGGTAATTAATCCTAGCGCTCTAAATTGAATTAAAGTTTCTGCGAAAGTTTCTTGAGAAATATACTTCGAAAAAATATTATTATCGCTTATTTTAAAATCCTTTGTCCATCCTATAAATCGAGATAGCATTTCTTTAAAATTTGTTTCTGTTGCTTCATTTAATAGTATCGGTCCGACATTCTTGAAGATATCGTCCCAAGACGCGACTGCTGACCACTCGATAAACTTTCTATTTGATTGGTGTTCGTTCTTTTTATAAATATAAGCAGATCCTATAAGGTTTATTTCGTTTTCACCGCTTTCGAAAATATCTGTCTTTGGATTTGATTCGCTAGCTGTAGCTAGCTTTGATTTAAGTTCTGAGTTTTCGGTTGTTAAAAGGTTTATCTTTTCCAATAATTCTATATTTGATACTCCGGTGTTCCTTGTCCACCCTGGACGTGGGTTCACTTTTATTGCACGAGACAGGCTTCTCGAAACTAATCCTCCTAACTCATAGGCATTTGTCCATTTTCGAATTGGATGTTCGTTCATTACTCTTTCGCGGAATTTTTCCAGTCTATGCCGATTTGTTTGGTCTCCCTCTGTTTTTGAAGCTACAATATTATCCGGATCGCCATGAACAAAACACAAAACAGGGACGGATATAGATTTCGCATAATTATACTCTTGTTCAGTATAGCTTAATCCTTCCTTAGTTACGGATCCATATCTCCCGCCTAATATAAGCACATAGTAATCACACTCATCTATAACCTTTTTAATAACGTCCCATTGCGATTCGGTGGTTGCAAGAAAAGCTTCCATTCCGGTCGGGATGCAATCTAGTTCCCATATTGCCTGAATTACTTCTGATCTCTCTTCTTTTAAATCTGTAAATGTGGAGCTTACAAAAATCTGGTATCTTACGGCGTGAGACAAGGCGGTGCCCTCAGTAATCCGGGGTCGATCTGTTTCTAGTCCCGGGCATTTGGTGACGGGGTGGCAAAAGTGTCAATTTGCTTTTTCCTGGAACCTTCCCCATGCCAAAAAACTTCTGGAACAGTTCGCCCGTGAACTCGAGGGCCGCAAGGCTAGGGCGCTAGTCAGGTGGGCGGCGTTTCGGCCGTATCCTCCCCCCATGCCATGCCGGAGCCAGAGATGCGCGGGGAACCCCTCTCCTGGGTGGGAGAGGGGCAGGGGTGAGGGCAGGCCGCTGGCGATCGAAGTGCGACGGCGCCGCTGCGGATGGGGCCCGCGCCTTTTTGGGATCAGTTGCGGCAAGCTCGCCACGGACGGCGATTCACGGCCAAGGTGGATGGGCCAAACCAAGAGGGTGATCGGGATCTGTCATGGCCCTAGCAATCGTGGGTCGTTTGCCCACGGGCTTGCACGAAATGTCCGGGTTCTTGGCTGATGTTGCCAGCCGCAGGCGAAAATAATGCGATATATGAACAGCCGCGAATTTCGAACGGAGGTCGCGGTGACGGTTCTTCAGATGGCTTATCTTCTCATTGCATTCTCGTACGTACTGGCAGCCCTCGCGCTTTATGCCGGTCATTAGCTCATTAATTTCACACGGCCAGCGCGCGCGGCGGTACAGCTGCGGCCGTCATCAGCAACGGCAGGCCCTCATCCCTGCCCTTCTCCCATCCGGGAGAAGGGTTCCCCGCGCCTTACGATAAAAGTGGCGTGAAACTTATCCCCGCCCTCCCACGCCGCGCCTATCCTCGCCCCACCTCGTCCCCGAGGGGCAGCCATCCGGAGGTATGCCGTTGGCGGGGCGGGGGCGGCGCCTGCGGGTGGGGTTACGACCCACTCCCGGGAGGCTTCGGGGCACCGCCCTGGGGGTACTACGGCCCCTGTGCGAGGAGCTCGCTGGAAGGCATGGCGGCACCGCATCTGCGGGGCCAGGACGCGACAAGGCCGGCATCGGACCGAAAACGGCTTGGCCCTTTTCGGGATCATCCGCTGCACGAGACAAAGGAGATCGCGCAAGCGTCTCTGCCGGATAGCGTCGAGGCCCTCAGGTCAGCGAAACGCCCTGCCGTATAAGCGCGGCCCGGAGACTTAAGAACGCCGTCGAGCGGAGCGCCACGGGGCGTGCGGATGGTGGCTCAATCCATCCGCGCCGCATCCTGGCTCAATGGAAGCGGCTTAGATAACCTGCGCCTCGCGGCGCTCCGCTGCCCCTCATCGATCAACGAACGCGGCAACGCGGGCGGCGAAGATGCATGCACGGAAACCGGCCGTCATGCTCGGGCTTGTCCCGAGCATCCACGTCTTGAACACGACCTGCATCGGCGAAGACGTGGATGGTCGCCACAAGGGCGACCATGACCGGGAGCGTAACGTTTCCGCTCAATCCCCCGTCATCGTCATTTCGGCGTCGATCGCCTTCATCTTCGGATTGGCGGCGCAGAAGGCCCTGATCTTGTTCGCGACGGGGGCTGAGTATTCGCTCTTGCGGTGGGCGCCGGATTTCAGCCAGTCGGCACAGCTCTGCTCCCGGTCGGTGATCCGAGCGGCGGCGGGCGTGGCGAGGAAAAGGCCGGCGAGAGCGGCGAGTAAGGCGAGGCGGGGCATGGTCTGGTCCTGAACGGGCGGCCGCATCACAGGCTTCGCCTCGGGCGCCGCTCCTGCCTTGCGTCGCGCCTGCTTGCAAATGCGATTGTCGCAGGCCCGATGCGCGGGCAGGGCAGTGCGGTCGAAGAGGGCAGGCAGGGCTGCGCATTTCGTGATAGGCAGCGGCTCGATCCGAAACAGGTGAAGAGACCATGGCCAAGAAGACCCCCGAACAGCTCGCCCAGGAATTCGAGGGCCGCAAGGCCAAGGGGCTGGCCAAGGGCGGGGCGGCGTACTGGCCCAATATCATCGCCAATGCCGTGCTGAAGCTGACCCAGCAGCGGGCCGAGATCACGCCGGAGACGCTGATCGAGATGATCGAGCGCGAGGCGCCGACGCTGGAGGTCACGGTCCGGTCTGGCGCGGCAGAGGCTGTCGCGCGGCTGAAGCAGGCCGTCGCCAAGGGTTCGTGAGCTAGCCCGGCTCGCCGGCGATGACGCCCTTGCGCAGCAGGAAGCAGCCATAGGGACGGGGATCGCCGACCTGCACCACCGCGAAAGCCCGCCGCGCCGCTTCATAGAAGGCAAAGCGCTCGATGCCCGCGAGCGGCGCGGGGCGGCCGAGCGCCTTGTCGATTTCGGACTGGACCGCGCGCTGGACATCGGGGATCGCGGCGGCATCGCCGACCACTTCCATGCGCCGGAGCGGTGCCGGCTCGAAATCGTCGATCGGCAGCACCGAGAGGATGGCGCGGGCGGCGCGCTGCATCGTCAGGCCGGGCAGGCGGATCAGGCGCCCGCTGGTGGTGGCGCTGGCGATGGTCTGCGCCGGGTGGTTGGCATCGACCAGCGCGAGGTCGTCGCCATGGCCCATCGCGGCGAGCACCCAGAGCAGGTCGGCGGAGAGGACGGGGTCGAGATTTTTCAGCATGACGGGCGACGGCCCCTCTTCGTCAGGTAGATGCGGGCTGCGTTGCCGCCGAAGATCGCGGCGCGTTCGGGCTCAGTGAGCGTCGCGGTGAGGCGCTCAGTGGCGGCAAGCCACTGGTCGTAGCTGGCGGCAAGTGTTGCGACTGGCCAGTCGCTGCCCCAGAGCAGGCGCTCCGGCCCGAAACAGGCCAGCAGCTGGGCGACGGCCGGCGCCAGTGTCGCCTCGCGCCAGCCGGGTGCAGTCTCGGTGACGAGGCCGGAGAGTTTGCAGGTGGTGTTCGGCCTCGCCGCCAGCGCCGCGATGCCGCCGCGCCAGGCGGAGAGGTCGGCGCCGGTGAGGTCCGGCTTGGCGCCGTGGTCGATGACGACGGGCAATTCCGTCTCGCGCTCCAGCAGCGCGAGGAGTGCGGGGATCTGCGGCGGCTTCACCAGCGCGTCGAAGACGAGGCCGTGCTCCTTGAGCGCCGCGAAGGCGGGGGCGAGGGACGGCTCCGCGAGCCAGCCGGGATCAGGGATGTCCTGCGCCATGGGGCGCAATCCCACGAGCAGCGGATCGGCGGCGAGGGCTGCGATGCGGGCAGAGGCGTCGGGCGCGTCGAAATCGGTCCAGCCGACGACGCCTGCGACAAAGGGCGTGGCGGCGGCGATGGCGAGCAGGTGATGCGTCTCGGCCTCGGTCGGTGCGGCCTGGACGAGGATGGTCGATGCGATGTCGTGCTGCGCCAGCAGCGGGGCGAGGTCGGCGGGTTCGAAATCGCGATGGATGGGGCCGAGCGCCGGCGTCAGCCAGCCATAGTCGCCGCGGGCGAGGCGCCAGAAATGCTGGTGGGAATCGATGCGGGGCGGGCTCGTCACAGGCGGCTCTCGCGGCGGTTCGGCGGCGGCAGGGGAGATGTGACACTACTATGTGCACGCCAACATGTTAGCTTGCAACCGGCCCGAAAGGAGATTAGCGTCCAGCCCGATCGCGGAAGCGGGAGGTGGCGTTCCGCCTCGTGATCCGCGCGCCATCAAAGGCCCGAAACGGGCCGTGTTCAAGTCCTGGGGAGGACGCCGATGACCGACCATCTTCTCAAGCCGACCCGTCGTGTCCTGCTGGCCGGCGGCGCCGCCGCGATCGCCTCGCCCTTCGTGCTGCGCAAGGCGCAGGCGCAAGGGGCGTTCGACTGGAAGAAGTTCTCCGGCCAGACGATCGACGTGCTGCTGGTCAAGAACCCGCGCTCCGACCTGATGCAGGCGGCGGAGAAGGAGTTCACCGAGCTCACCGGCATCAAGGTCTCGGCCGAGCAGGTGCCGGAGCAGCAGCAGCGCCAGAAGGCGGTGATCGAGTTCGCCTCGGGCAAGCCGAGCTTCGACGTCAGCGGCATCTCGCTGCATGTGCAGAAGCGCATGGCGGCCAAGGGCAAGTGGTTCGAGAACCTCGATCCCTACATCAAGAACGCGTCGCTGACCGCGCCGGATTTCGATTTCGCCGATTTCGGGGCCGGCCCGGTCGCCTATGCGCGCCAGGCCGACGGGGCGCTCGATACGATCCCGTTCTTCGTCGACTACTGGATGATCTACTACAACAAGGAGCTCTTCGACGCGAAGAAGGTCGCTTATCCCAAGACGATGGACGAGATGTTCACCGCCGCGCAGAAGCTGCATGACCCCGCGAAGGGCGTCGCCGGCTTCGTCTCGCGCGGCCTCAAGAACGCCAACGTCCCCGTCTGGACCTCGCTGATGCTCGGCCAGGGCATGGAGACGGTTTCGCCCGAGGGCAAGCTGCTCACCGATACGCCGGAAGCGATCTGGGCGGCGGAACTCTATCGCAAGCTCAACAAGGAGACCGGCCCGGTCGGGCAGGTCGGCTTCAACTGGAACGAGTGCCAGACCAGCTTCATGCAGGGCCGCGCCGCGATGTGGCTCGACGGCATCGGCTTCGCCACGCCGCTGGAGGACCCGTCCAAGTCGCGCATTGTCGGCAAGGTCGGCTACGGCGTGACGCCGCCGGGGCCTAAGGCGCATCACGCCGGCATGTTCGCCGACGGCATGGGCATTTCGCGCGGCTCCTCGAAGAAGGAGGCGGCCTGGCTCTATCTCCAGTTCATGACCAACAAGAAGAACCAGATCGCCATGCTCAAGGCCGGCGCCGGCGCGCCGGGCCGCTCCTCGGCCTATCTGGACACCGAGACGATCGCGAGTTCCAAGTTCGGCAAGCAGTATTTCGAGTGCCTGCTGGCCTCGGCCAAGATCGCGCGGGCCGGCCTGCCGCAGATCGTGCCGGTGACCGAGTTCCGCGACGTGTTCGGCGTGGGGCTCACCAACATGATCGGCGGAGCGGATGTCGCGGCCGAGCTCAAGAAAGCGACCGAAACCTTCGCGCCGGTGCTCGCCAAGAGCGAGCAGGGCTGAGGGCGCGAAGCGGGAGCGTCATGGTCGGGCTTGTCCCGACCATGACGCTCCCGCTTCGCAGGCTGTGTTCAAGACGTGGATGCTCGCCACAAGGGCGAGCATGACGATTGGTTTCCAGTGAAGCAGACCGTATGACCAGCACGTCCCTGCCAGCCAGCATGCCGAGTACGACACAAGCGAGCGTGGCCGCGGCCTCGGCGGATTTCACGCCGCGCTACTGGCTGTTCTCGCTGCCGGCGGTGCTGGTGATCGCGGCGGTGATCGTCTTCCCCTGGCTGTTCACGCTCTACATGTCCGGGCAGGACTGGAAGATCGGCGGCGGGGTGGAGTTCGTCGGCCTCGGCAACTTCGCCGAGCTGATGAAGGACCAGCGCTTCATCGAGTCGATGGGGCATACGCTCTACTTCACGGTGCTGGCGGTGGTCCTGCCGATCGTCTTCGGCACGGCGGCGGCGCTGGTCTTCCATCGCGAATTTCCGATGCGGGGCGTGCTGCGCACGATCTTCGTCATGCCGATGATGGCGACGCCGGTCGCGGTCGCGCTGGTCTGGACGATGATGTTCCACCCGCAGCTCGGCGTGCTCAACTACCTGCTCTCGCTCGTCGGCATCGGGCCTTCCGGCTGGGTCTACGAGTCGTCGACGGTGATTCCGACGCTGGTCCTGGTCGAGGTCTGGCACTGGACGCCGCTGGTCATGCTGATCGTGCTCGGCGGATTGGCCGGGCTGCCGCGCGAGCCGTATGAATCGGCGCTGATCGACGGTGCCAATGACTGGCACATGTTCCGGCACATCACGCTGCCGCTGGTCTGGCCCTTCATCATGGTGGCGATCGTGATCCGCACCATCGATGCGCTGAAGGCCTTCGACACGATCTTCGTGATCACGCAGGGCGGGCCGGGCACGGCGTCGGAGACGCTGAACATCTTCCTCTATCTGCAGGCCTTCCAGTTCTACAAGATCGGCTACGCCTCGGCCGTCGTGGTGATCTTCTTCGTCATCATCATCATGCTCTCGCTGCTGCTGCTCTATGCCCGGCAGAAGTCGAAGTGGAACGCGTGATGAACCGCGCGCTCAAGAAATTCGGCTTCTGGGCCTCGGTCTTCGTGCTGGTCTCGCCGGCGGTGCTGGTCTTCCTCTGGATGATCTCGCTGTCGCTGAAGAACGAGCTCGACAACACCGCCTTCCCGCCGGTCTTCATTCCCGATCCGCCGACGTTGAAGAACTATGTCGACGTCTTCGCGCAGAACAATTTCGGGCTCTATCTCTGGAATTCGATCCTGGTCACCGGCGGGGCGGTGCTGCTCGGCTTGCTGGTCGGCGTGCCCGCCGGCTACGGCATCGCGCGCGGCAAGGCGCATAAATTCGCGGTGCTGATCCTGGTCGCACGGATGACGCCGGCCCTTTCCTACCTGATCCCGCTCTTCCTGCTCTTTCAGATCACGGGATTGGTGGGCTCCATTACGGCGCTGGTCATCACCCATCTCGTCATCACCATCCCGATCATCGTCTGGATCATGATCGGGTATTTCGAAAACGTTCCCATGGAACTCGAAGACGCCTCGCGCATCGACGGCGCCACGACCTGGCAGGCCTTCCGCCATGTCGCATTGCCGCTGGCGAAACCGGGCATCGTCGTCGGCGGCATCCTCGCCTTCATCTTCTCCTGGAACAACTTCATCTTCTCGGTGGTGCTCGGCGGCAAGGCGAGCCGGACGCTGCCCTCGGCCGTCTACAATTCGCTGACCTTCGAACAGATCTCCTGGGGGCCGCTTGCTGCCGCGGCGCTGCTGGTGACGCTGCCCGTGCTGCTCGTCACCGTCATCGCTCAGCGCCAGATCGTTGCCGGGCTCTCTGCCGGAGGCCTCAAGGACGGCTAGAGACAAATCCGCCGAACCGCTTGCGGGCGGCTCTGTCTTCATTCTAACATGTCAGTCAACATTCAGCCCTGAAAGCCCTCCCAAATGGCCACCCAAAAGACCCGCTTCGGCCTCTCCTGTGCGATCACCACTCCGATGCGGGATGGCGGCAGCGTCGACCTCCCGCGTCTCGTCCATCACGCCCGCCATGTGCTGGCCGAGGGCTGCGATTCCGTCACGCTGTTCGGCACGACGGGCGAGGGCGCGGCGCTGGGCCTGCCGGCGCGCACCGCGATGATGGGCGCGCTGATCGGGGCGGGGATCGACCCGGCCAGGCAGATCTATGCGGGCATAGCGGCGGCCTCAATGAACGAGGCGGTGGAGCAGGCCCGCATCGCGCTCGATGCCGGGGCGAAGGGGTTGCTGGTCGCGCCGCCCTTCTACTTCAAGGGCGTCAGCGACGAGGGGCTCTATGTCTGGTTCTCGCAGTTCTTCGAGAAGCTCGGCGCCTCCGCCCGCAATGTCGTGGTCTATCACATCCCCTCGGTGACGGCGGTTGATATCAGCGTCGGACTGGTGCAGCGGCTCAAGACCGCGTTCCCCGGCCTCGTCATCGGCGTCAAGGATTCCTCGGGCAGCTACGCCAATACCGAGGCGCTACTGAAGGCGCATGGCGAACTCGCGATCCTCGTCGGCGACGAACGCCAGCTCGCCAAGGCGGTGCGCAACGGGGCCGAGGGCTCGATCTGCGGCCTCGCCAATCTGGTTCCCGGCCTGCTGCGCCCGATGGTCTATGAGGGCAAGGACAGCCCGGTGGTGAATGCGCTGGTCGACGAGATCTGCTCGCATCCGGTGCTGGCGGCGGTGAAGGCGCTGGTCGGCCATATCCATGGCGATGAGGGCTATGGCGCGATGCGCCCGCCGCTGGAAGCGCTGGACGCAGGCACCCGCAAGCGGCTCTTCGCCGCCTTCGATTCGATCAAGCAGGCCAAGGCTGCCTGACAGTAATGCCGGAAGGAGGGATCGTGAGCGAGCCGGAGCAGGAACCGCGCGAGGGCGAGCCGCTGAAGCTGAGGGAGCGCGCCTATGCCTCCTTCACCGAGCGATTGCTGGCGCGCGAGATCAAGCCCGGCCAGTTCGTGACCCAGCGCGAGCTCGTGGCGATGACGGGGTTTCCGCTCGGCGCCATCCGCGAGCTGGTGCCGCGACTGGAGGCGGAAGGGCTGATCAAGACCGTGCCGCAGCGCGGCATGCAGGTCGCCCATGTCGATCTCAACCTGATCCGCAACGCCTTCCAGTTCCGGCTCTTCCTGGAGAGGGAGGCGACGGCGCTCTACACGCAGAACGCGACCGACGAGGAGATCGCCGAGCAGCGCGCCCGTCACGAGGCGATCATCGCGCGGGCGGAAGCCGGCGGCGACGAGCGGCTGATCGAGGATGCCGAGGATGTCGACCGCCTGATGCACGAGGCGATCATCGATCATCTCGACAACGACATCGTCAGCCAGGCCTTCCGCGTGACCTGGCTCAAGATCAGGCTGATCCGCCAATACGAGACGCGCATCCAGAACCACATCCTGGTGCCGGTGATGCAGGACCATCTCAAGATCATCGCCGCGATCGAGAGTCGCGACCCGGAACGGGCATCGGACGAAATGAGCATCCATATCGGCAACGCTCGCGCCAGGGCGATGCAGTACTGACGACTTAAGGACGACCACGCAGCACAGCATGACGACGAGCCGGAAAACCGGCCGCATGGGAGGGAAGCGACGATGACCAGACTGACGAAACGCAGCTTGCTCCAGGGTTCCGCCGCTGTCGGCGCGACGGTGTTCATGCCGGCGGTCGCAAGGGCGCAGGCGACGGTGCTGCGCTGGGGCGAGATGCTGCCGGCGACGCATCCGCAGGTGCAGATGGTCGAGCGCATCGCCAAGCAGGTGAAGGAGAAGACCTCGGGCCGCGTCGATATCCAGTCCTTCCCGGCCGGCCAGCTCGGCTCCGGCAAGGACATGATGGAATCGGTTTCCTCGGGCGCGCTGACCATGACGACCGATGGCGCGGCGGCGCTGGGCTCCTTCCTGCCGCAGCTCTCGGTGGTGGAAGCGCCCTATCTCTGGCGCGACGCGGCCCATATGTCGAAGGTCGCCAAGGCGCCGGTGTTCACGCAGATGAATGCCGAGCTCGAGAAGAAGCGCGGCATGCGCATGATGGCGGTGACCTATTACGGCAAGCGCCACCTGACGACCGGATCGAAGGCGGTGAAGAGCGCGGCTGATGTCGCGGGACTGAAGCTGCGCGTGCCGCCGGTCGACACCTTCCGCGCCATGGTCGAAGCCTGGGGCGCCAAGGCGACGCCGGTCAATTTCAACGAGCTCTATCTCGCGCTCAGCCAGGGCGCCGTCGACGGGCAGGAGAACCCGCTGCCGACGATCCACAGCGCCAAGCTGCAGGAGGTTCAGAAGCACCTGATCCTGACCGGACACATCATCACGCCACGGCTCGTCATCGTGAACAGCGATTTCTGGAAGGGGCTGAAGGACGCCGACCGGTCCGTGGTGGAAGCCGCGATCGCCGACGGCGTCGCCTGGCAGGACGCGGAGCTGACCAGCCAGGAAAACAGCCTCGTCGCGACGCTGAAGGCGGGCGGCATGACCGTGACCGAGCCCGATCTGGAAAGCTTCTCCAAGCCTGTGCTGGCGAGCCTGCCCAAGCAGTTCGAGAGCAAATGGGGCAAGGGCACCTGGGACGCGCTGGCGGCGCTGTAAGGCGCTGCCCGTGGCGGAACCGCTTCGTCATGGTCGGGCTCGTCCCGACCATCCACGTCTTCATTCCCGACGGGTTGCGCTCGAGACGTGGATACTCGCCACAAGGGCGAACATGACGGCGCGAGCCGCACATAAGTACCCTCCCGTTCATCCGAGCATCAGGACATGGCTGGTCATCCGATGAAATCCCTCGCCGCATTGGCGGACCGGCTGGTCTACTGGGCCGCGGTCGTGCTCCTGCTGACGCTGCTCGCCGTCGTGGTGCTCGGCGTGTTCTTCCGCCAGATCAACCAGCCGCTGGCCTGGTCGGACGAGCTGGCGCAGTACCTGCTGGTCTGGACCGGCTTCGTCGGCTGGATCATCGCGGCGCGGCGGCGTTCGCATATCCGCATCATGGTCTTCGCCACGCGGTTGCCGCGCCCGGTGCAGGCGGCACTGGAGATCGCGACGCAAGCCTCGGTGATCGTCTTCGCGGCGGTGCTGCTGCGTTACTCCTGGGGCCTGATCGAGCGGACCTGGGACGTGGAATCGATCGCGCTGCCGGTCAGCTCGGCGGCGCTCTACATCGCCATGCCCTTCGCCGCGCTGGCGCTGATCCTGCAGGCGCTGGCCGAGATCGGCGACGTGCTGGCCGGGCGCAAGGTCGAGGTCGCGGAACCCGGAGCGCAGGCGCTATGACCACGCTGATGCTGCAGATCCTGCCGGTCTGGTTCCTGGCCTTGATGATCGGCGTGCCGCTCTTCGTCTCGATGGGGCTCGCGGCCGTCGCCTTCGTCTTCCTCGGCGGCTTCCCGCTCGGCATCGTGCCGCAGAAGATCGCGCAATCCGCCAATTCCTTCCCGCTCCTGGCGGCGCCGCTGTTCATCCTGATGGGCAACATCATGAACTCGGCGGGGATCACCGACCGGATCTTCGGCTTCGCCACGGCCTGCGTCGGCTTCATGCGCGGCGGGCTCTGCCATGCCAACATCCTCGCCAGCGTGATCTTCGCGGGCATGTCGGGCTCGGCCGTGGCGGATGCCGGCGGCGTCGGCACGCTCGAGATCAAGGCGATGCGAGACGAGGGCTACGATGCCGAGACGGCGGCCGCGATCACGGCGGCTTCCGCGACGATCGGGCCGATCATCCCGCCCTCGCTGCCGATGGTGATCTATGGCGTCACAGCCGATGTCTCGATCGGCGGGCTGTTCATCGCCGGCATCATTCCCGGCCTGCTGATGGCCGGCGCGCTGATGGCGATGGTCGTCTACATCGCCAGGAAGCGTGACCTGCCGCGCCATCCGTTCCCCGGGTTCCGCCAGCTCTGGGTCGCCTACAGGGAGGCGCATTGGGCGCTGATGACGCCGGTCATCCTGTTCGGCGGCATGATGGGCGGCATCTTCACGCCGACCGAGGCGGCGGCGGTGGCGACCGCCTATGCGCTGGCGCTCGGCCTGTTCGTCTATCGCAGCTTCTCGCTGAAGACCCTGCCGGAGCTCGTCGTCCAGACGGTGGAAACCACCGGTGTCGTGCTGGCGCTGGTGATGGCGGCGGCGGCGCTCGGCTGGTGCCTGTCGATCTCGCGGATTCCGCAGGTGGTCGGGCCGGCGCTGGTCGAGCTTGCCGGCAGCCCGATCGTCTACCTCTTGATCGTCAACCTGCTGCTGCTCTTCGTCGGCTGCTTCATGGAAGCGCTGGCGGCGATGCTGATCCTGATCCCGATCCTGACGCCGGCGGCGGCACAGTTCGGCATCGATCCGATCCAGTTCGGGCTGATCTTCGTGCTCAACCTGATGATCGGCACGATCACGCCGCCCGTTGGCGTGGTGCTGTTCGTGACCTCGAAGGTGGCGAACATCTCCTTCGAGGCGATGTCGCGGGCGATCGTGCCCTGGCTGGCGCCGCTGATCGCGGTCCTGATCGCGATCACGCTCTGGCCGCCGCTGACGACCTGGCTGCCGCAACTGATCATGGGGCGCTGACGGGGAGGCTTGTTCCTGGCAGGGCGTGTCAGCAATGCGCCCGGGCCGGGTTCGCCATGCGGGAGCGATCGCCTAGACTGGCGCCGATGCGCGAGATCGGCGACCTCACCCGGCAATTCATCCATCTGTGGCGCTTCGGCTGGCCGATGCTCCTTTGCGTCGCTGCCGGTGGGGCGCTCGTCACGGACCTCCTGATGCCGCTGGCGGTGAAGGCGGGCTTCGCTAACGCGCTCGCCGGCTTCGTCGTGCTCTCGGCGATCGTGCTGGTGAGGCTCATCACGGTCGTCGCCATGTTCCTGTCGCTGCGCCCGGCGATGCCAGCGGTGGCTGCGCTGTTTCCGGTGAAGCCGCGCGCAGGAGCTGCCGACATCGCGGCGAAGGACCCGGACTGGCTCGGCGTGGTCGCGATCGCGATCATTCCCTTCTTCGCCTATTACGCGGCCTGGGGTTTTCTCGGCGACACGGTGCGGGATTACTCGCTGCTGGCGCTGGAGATGGCCGATCTCGGCCAGAAAGTGTCGCTGTTCGACGTTCCGGCGACGCTCTGGCTCGGCATCGCGGTCGCGCTCGCCTTCGGGGTGCGCAGGCTGGCGAAATTGATGCAGACGCGCAGCTCGCGCCCGGCCTGGCAATTCGTCATCGTGCTTTGCGATGCCAACTGGATCTTCGTCGGCCTCTATGCGCTCGCGGGGTGGAAGAATGCGGCTTGGGCCTGGATCGGCACAGGTGGGCCGCTGCCCTATCTGACCCGGGCGCGCGACCTTCTTCTCGGGCTGATCGGCAAGGCGCAGGCGGCGACGCCCGTCGCGGTCGATCTCGCGCCGCCTTCCTTGCAGAGCAGCGCGCAGGGGCTTTTCCCCTATGCCCTGCTGCCGCTGGTCTGGCTCCTGATGGCGGCGGTGATCTACGGCTTCGACATGAAGGATGCGGCGGCGCTGAGTGGTCATCAACGGGCTGCCGCTGCTTTGTCGCGCTATGGGCGGTTGCCGAAATTCCTGCGCGAGTTCCTCGACCATTTCGTCGCCGGCTATCGCTCGCGCTACCTGCCGATCGCCAACAGCGTGCGCCTCGCCTTCGGGGCGGGGCTCGCGGTGCTGATCGGCTTCGTCCTGCTCTATCGCGTCATCGGCTGGGCGGCGGCCTGGGGCTGGATCGGCCTCGCGCATCTGATCGGGCCGCAGGAGCTGCCGGCCTGGCAGGCGCTGGCCAGCATCATCGCCTTCTTCCTGGGCGGGCCCAGCGATATCCGCGGTGGCATACTGGTCGAGGCGCTGCGCATCTGCCTCATCGCGGCCGTGGTGGAGCAGGCATCGGCAAAGCGGGTCGAGGCGCTCAGTTCGTCCGCGCAAAGCGAAGGTAGCGCGGCCGCGACGCCGGCAGGCTGATCGTGACATCGGCCGTCGCGAAGGCCGATGTCGGCAGGATGAAGCTCTCGGTGATCGCGACGGTCGAGCCGGCAACCGGCTTGCCGAGGAAGGCGGGACCGCAGGTCTTGCCTTGGTCCTTGTCGCGGCTGAGAACGCGCCTCGCCTCGCTCGGCGCCAGGAAGGCGGGCTGCCAGCGCCGGCCGTCCGGGGCGAGCAAGGCGATGCGACAGGGCGGCTGCGCAACGCTCTCCGCATCCAGCACCTTCGCCTCGAGGCGCAGCAGCGCGACGGCAGAGCCATTCGGCCGTTCGGCGATGCGCTGGAGGCTGACGATGCGCCATTCGGCGCCGGCGAGGGGAGCGGGCCGGTCGAACGGCGAGGTCTGCGCGACGAGATCGCTGGCTCCGGCCCAGGCCGAGACGGTCTTGCGCGCCTGCACGAACAAGGCCAGCGGCAGGACGATCGGCAGTGCCCAGAGACAGCGCCTGCGCCAGTTCGGCGGCGGCTTCGCCGCGGGTTCGGCTACGGTCGCGTCCGTCATGTCAGCGTTTCCAGGTCGAGGGTTTCGGCCTGCTCGATACGCTCGTCGGGGATCGTGATGCGCAATTGCGTGTCGAGGCGCGGCCAGCGCGACATCGAGACGAGCAGGGCGCCATTGCGCGCCGCGTCGCGGCCGATCTCGAAGATCAGCAGGCCCCGCTGTGGGAGGCCGGGTTCGAGGCGCCTGCCGCGCAGGAAGCCACGGACCGACTCGGCCCGCTCGCTTGCCTCGAAGCGCAGGCCGGACGCCGCCAGCCAGGTTGCGCCGCTGAGTGCCGTGGTGGCGGGGGTGCCCTCGACCTCCACGACGGCCACGGCCCAGAGCCCACCGGTGTCACGGTCGTAGCTGCGGCCGAAGGCTTGCCAGCGCAGGCGCTCCGCCAGGACGACCTTTTCGACGCGCAGGGTGAAGCCGCGGGCACTTGTGGTCGTGCCGGCGACGCCGTGCTGCGTGATCGGGCCGGTGATCTCGCTATAGCCCGGCGTGGTCTGCTGCAGCGCGAAGAGGAGCAGCGCCGCGACGGCGAGCGCGGTGACGTGGGCGAGGGCGCGGATCATGAGCCGCCGCCTTCCGTTCGCAGCGGCAAGGTGATCGCGGCGACGGGTTTCCGATTGAACCAGCCTGGCGCGGCGAGGAGATTGTCGCGCGGCTTGAAGGTCTCGCCGGTGACGACGACGCGGATGGCCTCAGGCGCCGGCGCAGCTTCCGGCAAGTCCCAGACCATGCGGATGCGCTCCGGCAGGCCAGGCTGCAGGGCGCCGAGGATGGCGCCGTCGCGCAGCAGATAAGCAGTCGGCAAAGGCGAAAGGCCAGCGATCGGCGGATCGAAGCTCAGGATGCGGGCAATTGCGCTGCTGCTCTCCGAACTTCGGTTCATCAGGTCGAGATCAACGCTGAGCGCCTTCGTGCCGGGCCGTCCGCGATAGCCATCGGGGCGCGGCGCGGTACTTAATCCGGCCTCGCGAATGACGAGTTGCCAGCGCCCGGCCTCGATGGGCTGCCCGGCCTGCGCAGCCGGAAGATTGGCGGGTGGCATCGCCTCGCGCAGGGTCTGGGCGGTGGTCAGCCCAAGCGCCAGCAAGCCGCCGATGCCGATCGTCAGCTTCGATGCAAGGGATCGCCGCAGGCTTGCGAAAGCCGTGGTCGCCATGGGCCGGTTGCTCGTCTCCGCTCCGGTCAGAGCCGGAAGATCACCCGATTCTGTGACCGGAATCCGGCAGGAGCGGTTCGGTGGGCCGGAATCAGTGGCTTTCGGGTTCGCCACCGTTGTCGAGATAGCGGCTCACGGGGATGACGATCTCCTCGTCGAGCGTGCCGATCGCGGCCTCGTCCTTGTCCTTGTAGGGGATTGCGCGCAGGACGTGGCGGATGGCGTTCAGTCGGGCGCGGAGCTTGTCGTTGCTGCGCACGACATGCCAGGGCGCGGCTTTGGTCGAGGTCCGGGAGAGCATCTCGTCGAAGGCACGGGAATAGTCGTCGAAGCGCGGGACCGACTCGAAATCGATCGGCGAGAGCTTCCAGCGCTTGAGCGGATCATGCCAACGGGCGTGCAGGCGGGTCATCTGCATCTCGCGGCCGATCGTCAGGAACAGCTTGATCAGGCGGATGCCGTCACGGGCGAGCATGCCCTCGAAGGCGGGGGCCTCATCGAGGAAATGCTCGGTCTCCTCCGGCTTGCAGAAACCCATGACGCGCTCGACGCCGGCGCGGTTGTACCAGGAGCGGTCGAAGAACACGATCTCGCCGGCTGTCGGCATCTGCGCGGCATAGCGCTGGAAATACCACTGGCCCTTCTCCGTATCGGAGGGCTTGGACAGGGCGACGATGCGGGCCTGGCGCGGATTGAGATGCTGGGTGAAGCGGGCGATGGTGCCACCCTTGCCGGCGCCGTCGCGGCCCTCGAAGACGATGACGATGCGCTCGCCATGCTTGCTCGCCCAGCGCGTCAGCTTCTGCAATTCGATCTGCAGCGGCTCCATCTCGCGGTTGTAGCGCTTGCGCTTCATCCGCTTGCCATAGGGGTAATTGCCGCTGTGATAGGCGGCGTCGATGATGGCTTCCGGCAGGCTGTCGGCCTCGATGTCGAAGCCCTTCGGCTTTTTGGATCTGGTGCGGGTTTTGGCTGGCTTGCCGTGCTCCTCCGACGGAGCGACGACAGATTCCTTCGCGCCCGGATCCGAGAATTTCTTGGCCATCGTCCTGTTCTCCGCTTTGGATCAGCCTAGCCGGCTAGCTCGCGGAAGGGAATTGACGCCCGCCGCTGTTCCGCTCAGGAAGAGGCCCGGTCGGCATCCGCCGTCTGTCTCCGGGCTTTGCATGGTCAATCTTTCCGCTTCCAATGCCGCGCTGGTGCGGGACGTGGTCGAGGCGCTCGGCGCGCCGGCCGTGCTGCTCGACGGGCAGGGTGTGGCGCAGGCGCTGAGCCCGGCCATGCAGGCGCTGATCCCGGGGTTGGCGGCCGGCAAGCTCCTGGCGCTGGTGCTGCGCGATCCCGACCTCAACGACGCGATCGAGCAGGTCGCGATCGAGGGTGGCGCCAAGACCATCGAGCTCATCGAGCGCGTGCCGGTGGAGCGGACCTTCCGCATCCATATCGCCGCGCTGCGCGACAGCGGTCTGCGCCATGCGACGCTGCTCACCTTCCAGGACCTGAGCGAACAGCGCGTGATCGAGCGCATGCGCGTCGATTTCGTCGCCAATGCCAGCCATGAACTGCGCACACCGCTGGCTTCGCTGCTCGGCTTCGTCGAGACCTTGCAAGGCCCGGCGCGCAACGATGAGCGGGCGCGCGAGCGCTTTCTCGGGATCATGCGCGAGCAGGGTCTGCGCATGGCCAGGCTGGTCGACGACCTGCTCTCGCTATCGCGGATCGAGCAGCGCGCCCATGTCGCGCCGGATACCCCGGTCGATCTGGCGGGTATCGCCCGCGAGATCGTGGATTCGCTGACGCTGATGGCCCGCGAGCGACAGGTCGCATTGGTGCTGAAGACGCCGCGCGAGGCGTTGCAGGTGCCGGGCGATCGCGACGAATTGCTGCGCCTGATGGAAAACCTCGTCGAGAACGCCATCAAATACGGCAAGCCGGGCGGGGAGGTCGCGGTCACCGTCGACGCCGGCGAGAGCGAGGCGAGCTTCAGCGTGCGCGACGACGGGCCGGGTATCGCGCCGGAGCACCTGCCGCGCCTGACCGAGCGCTTCTATCGGGTCGACACCGCGGCCAGCCGCGAAGCGGGCGGCACCGGGCTGGGGCTTGCGATCGTCAAGCACATCGTGCTGCGCCATCGCGGCCGGCTGACGATCGAGAGCAAGTCGGGTGAGGGGGCGACTTTCCGGGCGATCCTGCCGCGCTTCGAGGCGGGGCGCACCAACGGCTGATCCGTGCATGACAGCCATTCATGACAGCTTTCATGACGAACTGTCATTTGGCTGTCATACAGAGGGTGTTCTGACAGGGTCGCTGCAAACAGCGATCAGATGAGGACTTCTCACATGCGCAAGATTCTTGTTCTCGCGGCCGTTGCCGTCGGGATCGCCGGTTCCGCCCAGGCCGCCGACATCACCGGTGCCGGCGCGACCTTCCCCTTCCCGATCTATGCGAAGTGGGCCGAGGCCTACAAGAAAGAGACGGGTATCGGCCTGAACTACCAGTCGATCGGCTCGGGTGGCGGTATCCGCCAGATCAAGGCCAAGACCGTCGCCTTCGGCGCCACCGACGCCCCGCTGAAGGGCGCAGACCTGACCAAGGACGGCCTGATCCAGTTCCCGACCGTGATGGGCGGCGTCGTGCCGGCCGTGAACATCGCCGGCGTCGAGCCCGGCAAGCTCAAGCTCTCGGGCGAGATCATCGCGCAGATCTATCTGGGCGACATCAAGAAGTGGAACGACCCGAAGATCGTCGCGCTCAATGCCGGCGTCACCCTGCCGGACGCGAACATCAACCCGGTCTACCGCTCGGACGGCTCGGGCACGACCTTCGTGTTCACCGACTACCTCTCCAAGGCCTCGGCCGAGTGGAAGTCGAAGATCGGCGCCAACCAGTCGGTCCAGTGGCCGGTCGGCATCGGCGGCAAGGGCAACGAGGGCGTCTCGGCCTCGGTCAAGCAGGTCGCCAACTCGATCGGCTATGTCGAGTATGCCTATGCCAAGCAGAACAAGCTCTCCCATGCCCTGGTGAAGAATGCCGACGGCAACTTCCCGGCGCCGGAAGAGAAGGCCTTCCAGGCCGCCGCCGCCAATGCCAACTGGAACGAGCAGCCGGGCTTCGGCATCTCGCTCAACAACCAGAAGGGCGCGGATGCCTGGCCGATCACCTCGGCGACCTTCATCCTGGTCTATGCCAAGCCGGAGAAGCCGGAAGAGACGCAGGCCGCTCTGAAATTCTTCGACTGGGTCTACAAGAACGGCGACAAGCTCGCGAGCGAGCTCGACTACGTCGCCCTGCCGACGAACGTGAAGGACCAGGTCCGCAGCGCTTGGAAGGGCGTGACCGACACGGCCGGCAAGCCGATCTTCTGATCGCTGCCATCGACAAGGCGAGGCGGGGTTCGACCCGCCTCGCCGCACTCTTCAAGCCCTCATCCTGAGGAGCCCTGTTCGGGCGCTCCTCAGGATGAGGGCTGGGATCGGGCGGACCCTCCGACGATCCCGGCCATGCCACCGGAGCCTTCGCGGATGACCGCAGCAACCGACATGACGAGCATTCCCGGCGCGACGCCGATCGTGCGGAAGACGCCGAAGGCGACCTTCGATGCCATCTTCCGCAATGCCAGCTTCGGTGCGGCGCTGCTGGTGCTGGTGCTGCTCGCCGGCATCATGGTCTCGATGGTCATCGGCGGTTGGCCGGCCTTCCGCGAATTCGGTCTCGGTTTCATCACCTCCAGCGTCTGGGATACCCAGAACGAACAATACGGCGCCTGGCCGGCGATCGTCGGCACGCTCTCGACGGCGCTGATCGCGCTGGTGATCGGCGTGCCGCTCTCGCTGGGCATCGCGGTCTACCTGACCCAGCTCGCCCCGGCCTGGTTCAAGAAGCCGGTCGCGACCGCGATCGAGCTGCTCGCGGCCGTGCCCTCGATCATCTACGGCATGTGGGGCCTGTTCGTCTTCGTGCCGCTCTTCGCGGCTTATGTGCAGATCCCGCTCTCGAACATCGTCGAGGGCCTTCCGATCGTCGGCACCGTGCTCTACTCGCGCTCGCCTTCGGGACTGGGCATCTTCACGGCGGGCATCATCCTCGCCTTCATGATCATCCCCTTCATCGCCTCGATCACCCGCGACATGCTGGAGCAGATCCCCTCTGTGCTGCGCGAGAGCGCCTATGGCATCGGGGCGACCACCTGGGAGGTCGTGCGCCATGTGCTGGTGCCGCAGGCCGGCGTCTCGATCATCGGCGCGGTCATGCTCGGCCTCGGCCGCGCGCTCGGCGAGACCATGGCGGTGACCTTCGTCGTCGGTAACGCCAACCGGCTTTCGGCCTCGATGTTCGACCCGGGTTCCACCATCGCCTCGCGCATCGCCAACGAGTTCAACGAGGCGCTGGGGCTGCAGCTCAACGCGCTGATCGCGCTGGGCTGCATCCTGTTCTTCGTCACCTTCGTCGTCCTCGTCATCGCGCGGCTGCTGGTCGCCCGCGTCAAGCGCTACTGAGGCCCCCCATGACCATGACGACCACGCCTCGCGAACTGCCGCATCAGCCCTGGGGCCGCGTGCGCCAGTCCCGTCGCACCGCCGACCGGCTGATGAAGATCATCGCCACCGGCTTCACCTTCATCGCCATCTTCGTGCTGTTCTGGATCCTCGGCATGCTCGTGGTGAAGGGCATCGGCGGGCTTTCGCTCGCCACGTTCACCGCGGTCACGCCCGGCCCCGGCACGGAAGGCGGCGGCCTCGCCAATGCCATCGTCGGCTCCTTCGTGCTGACCTTCCTCGGCATCGCCATCGCCACGCCGATCGGCGTGCTCGCCGGGACCTGGCTCGCGGAATACGGCCGCGGCTCGCAGCTCGCCAACCTGATCCGCTTCATCAATGACATCCTGCTCTCGGCGCCGTCGATCCTGATCGGCCTGTTCGTCTACGTCATCCTGGTCGAGCCGTTCCGCGGCTATTCCGGCTGGGCCGGCGGCGTCGCGCTCGGCATCATCGCGATCCCAGTGATCGTGCGCACCACCGAGGACATGCTGAACCTCGTGCCCGGCCCCTTGCGCGAGGCTGGCGCCGCGCTCGGCGCGCCGCCTTCCGTCGTGATCACCTCGGTGACCTGGCGCGCGGCCAAGGCCGGCATGGTCACCGGCATCCTGCTGGCGCTCGCCCGCATCGCCGGCGAGACGGCGCCGCTGCTCTTCACCGCGCTCAACAACAATTTCTGGTTCTCGCCCTCGCTCGTGGGCGGCGTCTCCAACCTGCCTGTGACGATCTACCAGTTCGCCTCCGCCCCTTACGAGAACTGGCAGCAGCTCGCCTGGGCCGGTTCGCTCATCATCACCGTCTCGATCCTCGTGCTCTCGCTCGTTGCCCGGCGCATCGTCGCCAGCAGCAAGTAGAGCTTGAAACCAACCCGATCGCGACCGACCTTGAGGACTTAATGTCGATGCTTTCGACCCTTGAACTCTCCCCCCAGTCGCTCGATGCCGAGGCGCCCGTCCGGATCGCGGTGAAGAACCTCGATTTCTACTACGGCGAGCACAAGGCGCTGAAGAACATCAATCTCGACTTCCGTGATCGTCACGTCACGGCGCTGATCGGCCCGTCCGGCTGCGGCAAGTCGACCCTGCTGCGCATCTTCAACCGGATCTACTCGCTCTATCCGGAGCAGCGCGCGGAAGGGCAGATCATGCTCGACGGCCGCAACATCATCTCGAACGACGTCGATGTGAACGAATTGCGCTCGCGCGTCGGCATGGTCTTCCAGAAGCCGACGCCGTTCCCGATGTCGATCTACGACAACGTCGCCTTCGGCATCCGCCTCTACGAGAAGCCGCCGAAATCCGAGCTCGACGACCGTGTCGAGGGCGCGCTGCGCCGCGCCGCGCTTTGGGACGAGGTCAAGGACAAGCTGAAGAGCTCCGGCATGGGCCTCTCCGGCGGCCAGCAGCAGCGCCTCTGCATCGCGCGCACCATCGCGCAGAAGCCGGAAGTGATCCTGTTCGACGAGCCGACCTCGGCGCTCGACCCGATCTCGACCGGCAAGATCGAGGACCTGCTGGAGCAGCTCAAGAGCGATTTCACCATCGCCATCGTCACGCACAACATGCAGCAGGCGGCGCGCATCTCGCAGTACACGGCGTTCATGTATCTCGGCGAGGTCATCGAGTTCGCGCCGACCAACACGATCTTCATGAACCCGGCCAAGAAGCAGACCCAGGACTACGTCACCGGCCGTTTCGGCTAAGCGGCATTTTTGTTTCGCATCGGCTTGCCCGAAAACCGGTTTCCACTTTTCGGGCCGATGCGCCTGAGGAACACGCAATGACCGACCACATCGTCCGCTCCTACGACACCGATCTCGAAGGCATCCGCCGCAGCCTCGCCGAAATGGGCGGCATGGCCGAGCGCATGCTGGGCGACTCGACCGTCGCGCTCGTTCGCCGCGACACCGCGCTCGCCCAGAAGATCATCTCGGCCGACCAGCGCCTCGACAATCTCCAGCGCGAGGTCGAGGAAAAGGCCGTGCTCACCATCGCCCGGCGCCAGCCCCTGGCGCAGGACCTGCGCGAGCTGATCTCGGCGATCCGCCTTGCCTCCGACATCGAGCGCGTCGGCGACCTCGCCAAGAACATCGCCAAGCGCGCCGTCGCCATTGCCGGCCAGTTCCAGCCGCCGCATCGCGCGGTCGTCGGCCTCGAGCATATCAGCCGCCTCGTGCAGGCCCAGCTCAAGGACGTGCTCGACGCCTATGCCGCGACCAACGAGCAGAAGGCGCTCGAGGTCTGGAAGCGTGACGACGAGATCGACGCGCTTTACACCTCGCTGTTCCGCGAACTCCTGACCTATATGATGGAGGATCCGCGCAACATCACCTTCTGCACGCATCTGCTGTTCTGCGCCAAGAATATCGAGCGCATCGGCGACCACACCACCAATATCGCCGAGACGATCCATTACCTCGTCACTGGCGATTCCCTCGACGTGAACCGGCCGAAGCTCGACACGACCAATATCGAGGTCGAAGCGGTGACGGGAAGCTGAGGTCAAAGCCATCATGGCCGCACGTATCCTGATCGTCGAGGACGAGGAGCCGCTCACCCTGCTGCTGCGCTACAACCTCGAAGCCGAGGGCTTCGAGGTCGACAGCGTCGCGCGCGGGGATGACGCCGAGCTGCATCTGCGCGATTCCACGCCCGATCTGGTCCTGCTCGACTGGATGCTGCCGGGCCTCTCCGGCATCGAGCTCTGCCGGCGCCTGCGCTCGCGCCGCGACACCGAGCGCGTGCCGATCATCATGCTGACGGCGCGCGGCGAGGAGACCGAGCGCGTGCGCGGGCTTGCGACCGGCGCCGACGACTATGTCGTGAAGCCGTTCTCGCTGCCGGAGCTGATCGCCCGCATCCAGGCGCTTCTTCGCAGAGCGAAGCCTGGCCATGTCGCAGGGTTGCTCGCGGCCGGCGATCTCGAACTCGACCGCACGACGCGCCGCGTCCGGCGCGCCGGGAGCGAACTGCATCTCGGCCCGACCGAGTTCCGCCTGCTCGAGTTCCTGATGCAGGCGCCGGGCCGGGTCTATTCACGCGCCCAGCTCCTCGACGCCGTCTGGGGCCGCGACGTCTATATCGACGAGCGCACGGTCGACGTCCATGTTGGGCGGCTGCGCAAGGCGATCACGCCGGGCGACGCCAAGGACCCGCTGCGCACCGTGCGCGGAGCCGGCTACGCCTTCGACGAGACCTTCGCGCGCAGCGGAGCCGCGTAAGCCTCAGGCGTTCGGGCCGCCCTCGATATCGCCGGCCCAGGTCAGGGCCTTGTCATAGTCCTCGGGCTTGAAGGCGCGGACCTTGACGAAGGGGATCGCCGGGTCGAGCAGATCGACGAAGCCGGCGAGCCAGCCCTTGTCGGTGATCAGGGCTTCCTTGGGGAAGCGCCTGAGCTCCCAGAGCTTGCCGAGGCTGTAGCGCGCGTCCTTCCAGGCCGCGGCCAGCGTCATGTCGGTGAAATCGGTCATGTCGGCGAGGATGCCGAGCTTCTCGTGACGTTCGAGCCGGGCGTCGATATCGGCCATGATGGCGTCGAGATCGTCAGCCGTGAGCGTCTGCGACAGCCGATAGGCTGCGACATGGTCCGGGGCGGGCAGAATGGTGAGCATGGCTCCTCCTCCTCGGGGGACAACGCGCAGGCGAGGGGGAGGTTTCGCCGGGGCCGGTCAGACGTAAGGGGGCGGCGCGCGCGTCGCTGCGTCGAAGCTCTCGGCCTCGGCCCGCAGCCAGGCGATGAAGGCATCCAGCCCCGGCCGCGGCGGCTGGTCGAGCGGTCGCGTCAGCCAGCAGCCGATGGCGCTGGTGAAGCCGAGCCCCAGCGGATTGACGAGCGCGCCGGAGGCAAGCTCGTCGGCGACGTAGCAGCGTGGCGCCAGCGCGAGGCCGAGACCGGCGACGGCGGCGCTGGTGATCACGGAATAATAGCCGTAGCGCACGGTGTGCTCCGGCACTGCGCCGCGCAGGTCATGCGCTTCGGTGAACTCGGCCCAGAAGGTCGGCATCTGATAGTGCTGCAGCAGGGTCATCTTCTGGATATCGGCAGCGCGGCGGAAACCGCCCATCCGCTCGATCAGGCTGGGTGCCGCGACGAGCGCGACATCGCGGCCGAAGAGGAAATGCGCCTCCTTGCCGGGCCAGGGCGGGACGCCATGGGCGATCTCGATATCCGGTTCCTCCGTCTCGCTCTCGCTGACGTAATTGGTGAACTGCACGTCGACGCCGGGATGGGCCTCGGCGAAGGCCGGAAAGCGCGCCATCAGCCAGCGCTCGCCGGCGATCGCGACCATGTGCAGGCGGATCGGCCGGGCGATGGCGTTGCGCTCGGCGAGACGCCGTGCGCCGCGCTCCATCTGCTCCAGCGCGGCTTCCGCATAGGGCAGGTAGATCGCGCCGGCTTCGGTGAGCTTGAGGCCGAGCGGGCTGCGGTCGAACAGCACCGTGCCGAGATGATGCTCCAGCGAGAGGATCTGCTTGGACACCGCGCTCTGGGTCAGGTTGACCGCGAGAGCGGCGCGGGCCGTCGAGCCCAGCCTTGCGACGGTCGCGAACGCCCTCAGCGCCGCGGCTGACGGGGGTGGCCGGCTGGCCGCCATGGGGTATTCCTTTTTGGACTATCTCGGCGGAGATCGTTTCGTTTGCCGGCCTCTCGGTCAAGAGGCCATTCTTCCCTGACGGGAGGAACGAGATCATGAACCAGACGACCCGACTCTGGGGCGGGCGCTTCCGCAAGCCGCCGGACCCGCGGCTGATGAAGCTGTCGAGCGCCGCCGGCGAGCACGCAAGGCTGGTGCCGCAGGATGTCGCGGGCGGCAAGGCGCATGCGGCCGAACTCGGTCGCGCCGGCCTGCTGAGCGCGCAGGAGCTCGAGACCATCCTGACCGCGCTCGACGGGATCGCCCGCGACACGGTCGAGGGGCGGATCGCGCCCGGTCCCGATGACGAGGACGTCCACACCTTCATCGAACGTATCCTGACCGAGCGCGTCGGCTCGACCGGCGCCAAGCTCCGCGCCGGACGCTCGCGCAACGACCAGGCGGCGAACAACCTCAAGCTCTACCTGCGGAGCAAGTCACGCTCGCTCGCCGGCATGCTGGCGGAGTTGCTGGCTGCGATCGCCGATCAGGCGGAGGAGCATGCGGCGTCGGTCTGCCCCGGCTTCACCCATCTCCAGAGCGCCCAGCCGGTCACCTTCGGCCATTGGCTGATGGCGCATGGCCAGGTGCTGATGCGCGATGCCTCGCGCCTGACCGACTGGGAAAAGCGCTCCGGCCAGTCCCCGCTTGGGGCGGCAGCGCTCGCCGGTTCGGCGATTACGCTCAATCCGGAGCTCAGTGCCAAGGCACTCGGCTATGACGGGCCATTCGAGAATTCGGTCGATGCGGTCGGCGCGCGCGACCATGTCGCGGAGTTCCTGTTCGTCGCGGCGATGCTGGCGACGAACCTGTCGCGCCTCGCCGAAGAGGTGACGCTGTGGACCTCCCGGCAATTCGCCTGGGTGACGCTGGACGATGCCTTCGCGACCGGCTCGTCGATCATGCCGCAGAAGAAGAACCCGGATATCGCCGAGATCTCGCGCGGTCGGGCGTCACGGCTGACCGGCGACCTCGTCACCATGCTCGGCGCGCTGAAGGGTTTGCCGCTGTCCTATAATCGCGACCTCGCGGAGGACAAGCGCACGGGCTTCGACGCCGTCGACGTGCTTGAAGAGGTTCTGCCGGCCTTCGCCGGGCTGATCGCCAGCATGAGCGCCGATGTCGCGACGATGCGGGCTCAGGCCGGCTCCGGCTTCGCGCTGGCGACAGAAGTGGCCGATCATCTCGCCCGCAACGGCGTGCCCTTCGCCGAGGCGCATGAGATCACCGGCGCGCTGGTGCGCTATTGCGAGGAGATGGGCCGCGAACTTGAATCGCTCGACGCCGTCGATCTTCGCGCCGTCGATCCGCGGCTCGATGCCGGCGTTCTCGACCATTTGACGCTCGACGCCGCGGTCGCGGCGCGCAGCGGCCATGGCGGCACGGCGCCCGAGCGGGTGCGCGAGCAGATCGCGCGCTTCCGTGGCAAGCTCGCCAGCCTGGAAGCCTGGAGCCGGGAGAGCAGGCGATGAGCGACGCAACCTCGCCGATCAGCAGCCGCGACCTCGCTGCGATTGCCCGTCTCAGGATCGTGCCGCGGCGCTTCTACGGCCGCTGGGTCGCGTCAGTGATCATCCTCGCGATCCTCGCCTGGGTGGTGATGGCCTTCGTCGAGGGCGACATCGCCTGGCCTGTGGTGCGGCAGTTCTTCACCGCACCGGCGATCATCGCCGGTCTCGGCAACACGCTGATCATGACCGTCTGCGCGATGACGCTGGGCATCGTGCTCGGCGTGATCTTCGCGATCATGTACATGTCGCCGAATCCGGTGCTGCGCAGCGCGGCGCTGTTCTATATCTGGTTCTTCCGCGGCACGCCGCTGCTGCTGCAGCTCCTGATCTGGTTCAACCTGGCGCTGGTCTTCCCGACCATCGGCATCCCCGGCCTGTTCTCCTGGCGCACGATCGACATCATCGGGCCATTCATGGCGACGCTGCTCGGGCTTGGCATGAACCAGGGCGCCTATACCGCCGAAGTCGTGCGCGGCGGCATCCTCTCTGTCGATACCGGGCAGACCGAGGCCGCCAAGGCGATCGGCATGACCCGGCTGACGACCTTGCGCCGGATCGTGCTGCCGCAGGCGATGCGCGTCATCATCCCGCCGGTCGGCAACGAGGTGATCAGCATGGTCAAGCTGACCTCGGTCGCGAGCGTGATCCAGTATGCCGAGATCCTGCGCAACGCGCAGACGATCTACTACGCCAATGCGCGGGTCATCGAGTTGCTGATCGTCGCGGCCGGCTGGTACCTGCTCGTGGTGACGATCCTGCAGATCGGACAGTATTTCCTCGAACGCCACTTTTCGAAGGGGCGGGGAGGGCGGCGCACCAAGCGCGCCGCGGTGCAGGAGGAAACGGCATGAGCACGGCGGAGAACCCGGCGAAGGCCGATAGCGCGATCGTCACGATCGCCAATGTCAGCAAGATCTTCGGCGAGCTGAAGGCGCTGAACAACGTCTCGCTCTCGATCGAGCCCGGCACGGTGCAATGCATCATCGGGCCGTCCGGCTCGGGCAAGTCGACGCTGCTGCGCTGCATCAACCAGCTCGAGAAGATCGACAAGGGCGCCATCCGCGTCGATGGCGAGCTGATCGGCTATCGCCGCGTCGGCGACGAACTGCACGAGCTGACCGATGTCGAGATCGCGCGTCAGCGCCTCGTCACCGGCATGGTGTTCCAGCGCTTCAACCTGTTCAACCACATGACGGCGCTGCAGAACATCATCGAGGGGCCGCTCACCGTGCTGAAGCAGCCGCGCAAGCAGATCGTCGCGGAGGCGACGGCGCTGCTGGAGCGCGTCGGCCTCGCCGACAAGCGCGACGCCTATCCGAGCGAGCTCTCGGGCGGGCAGCAGCAGCGCGTCGCCATCGCCCGGGCGCTGGCGATGAAGCCGAAGCTGATGCTGTTCGACGAGCCGACCTCGGCGCTCGATCCCGAGCTTGTCGGCGAGGTGCTGAACGTGATGCGCGATCTCGCGGCATCCGGCATGACCATGATCGTCGTCACGCATGAACTCGGCTTCGCCCGCGAAGTGGCTGGCGACGTCGTCTTCATGGACAAGGGCGAGATCGTCGAGCAGGGGCCGCCGCAGACCGTGCTCGTCGCGCCCAGCCAGGCGCGCACGCGCGACTTCATCGCCGCCGTCCTGAAGTGACGGCGGCTGAACCAGTTCACTAGAGGGAGAGACCACATGCTTCGTTTGACCATCGCTGCCGCGCTGCTCGCCGGCACCGCGCTTGCCGCGCAGGCCCAGGCCCTGCCGGACCGCATCAAGACCGCCGGCAAAATCGTGATCGCGACCCAGCCGAACTATCCGCCGATCGCCTTCAAGGATGTCGCGACCAACCAGCTCTCGGGCTTCGACATCGAGCTGGGCGAAGCCATCGCCAAGGAACTCGGCGTCAAGGTCGAGTGGCAGGAGACCGCCTTCGCCCAGATGCTGCCTTCGCTGCAGACCGGCCGCGTCGACGCCGTCATGGCGGGGATGAGCGACCTGCCGGCGCGGCGCGAGACCGCCGACTTCATCGACTACATGGATTCCGGCGCGCAGTTCTACACGGTCACCGCCTTCAAGGACACGATCAAGACCCCCGAGGACCTGTGCGGCAAGAGCGTCGGCGCCAGCCGCGCGACCAACTGGCCGCGCCAGATCGGCGAGTGGAGCGAGGCGAACTGCGTTGCCAAGGGCAAGCCGGCGATCAACGTCGTCGGCACCGAGGGTTCGGTCGACGCGCGCACCCAGCTCAAGACGCAGCGCCTGCAGGGCGGCGTCCAGGGCAGCGAGACGATGAGCCATTTCCAGAAGCTCGAGCCGAACACCTATATCGCGCTCGGCAAGCCCTTCACCCATTCGCTGGCCGGCATCCCCTTCGCCAAGACGGCGGAAGGCACGCAGCTGCGCGACGCGGTCAAGGGCGCCCTCGACCGGCTGCAGGCGAACGGCACCTATGACAAGCTGATCGAGAAATACGGTCTCGCCAACAATGCGGTGAAGCCGGTCTCGATCAACCAGGGCAAGTAAGCCCTGCTTCCCGCTCCTCGTCATTGCGAGGAGCGTAGCGACGAAGCAATCGAGGGGCCGCCGGCCTGAACGGGTCGAGCCGGTCCCCTGGATTGCTTCGCTTCGCTCGCAATGACGATGTGTTCCCGGCGCGCGAGGTTCGCTCCGTGGGCTTGCGATGACGGCAGGGCTGCCGTAACCCGGTCAGGTCTTTTCCGGATCGCCAGCGCCCGCCGTCATGTCAGCCTCGATCACCGACCGTTATGCCGCCCTGGTCGAGGCGGGCGCCATCGAGCGCGATCCCGCGCAGGTCGCGGTGGTCAAGAAGCTCGAGGCCTTGTCCGCGACGCTCGCCGCCCGCCGCCTTGCCCGCAAGGGCAGCGCGCTCGGCTGGCTCTTCGGCAAGAAGCCGGACACGGCGTCCGCACCGAAGGGGCTCTATGTCTGGGGCTCGGTCGGCCGCGGCAAGACCATGCTGATGGACATGTTCTTCGAGGCCGCGCCGGTGAAGCGCAAGCGCCGCGTGCATTTCCACGAGTTCCTGGCCGACGTCCACTGCCGCATCAACGCCTATCGCCAGAAGATCAAGAGCGGCGAGGTCAAGGAAGGCGATCCGATCGCGCCGGTCGCGGCGGATCTCGCTGACGAGGCCTATCTCCTCTGCTTCGACGAGTTCACTGTCACCGACATCGCCGATGCGATGATCCTCGGGCGGCTGTTCACCGCGCTGTTCGCGGCTGGCGTGGTGGTGGTCGCGACCTCCAATGTCGAGCCGTCGCGGCTTTACGAGGGCGGGCTCAACCGGGCGCTGTTCCTGCCCTTCATCGAATTGCTGCAGACCAGGGTCGAGGTGCTCAAGCTTGATGCGCGCACCGATTTCCGGCTGGAGAAGCTCGGCGGGGCGCCGGTCTATCATGTGCCCGCCGACGAGAAGGCGAAGGCTGCGCTCGATGCCGCCTTCAAGGCCTTGTCCGGTACGGCGCAGGGGCAGCGCACTGTTTTGAACGTGCAGGGGCATGACCTCGTCCTGCCGCAGGCCGCCGCCAGCGTGGCGCGGGCCGCCTTCGCCGATCTCTGCGCCCAGGCCTACGGCGCCTCGGATTACATCGCCCTGGCGCAGCGCTTCCACACGCTGGTGCTCGACGACGTGCCCGTCCTCGATTTCGACCGGCGCAACGAGGCCAAGCGCTTCATCATCCTGATCGACACGCTCTACGAGCATCATGTGAAGCTTGTCGCTTCGGCGGCGGCCGAGCCCCACGAGCTTTATCGCGCAAGCAAGGGGCGCGAGGCCTTCGAGTTCGACCGCACGGTCTCCCGCCTGATCGAGATGCGCTCCGAGGAATATCTCGCGATGCCGCATGGCCGGCCGGATTCGGCCGCGAGCGGCGATACGACAGGGCTGGTGGAGACCTGAGCCATGCCGCAGCGCGAACCGAGCGAGACCCGCATCCTCACGGTCGCCGGCGAGCATCTGCGCAAGTTCGGGCTGAAGCGCTTCACGGTCGTCGCCGTGGCGGAAGAGGCCGGCATGACCCATGCCAATGTCTACCGCTACTTCCCCTCCAAGGGCGCGCTGATCGACGCCGTCGTCGATGTCTGGCTGAAGGCGACCGAGCGCCGGCTCGCCGATGTCGCCGATGGTCCCGACCCGGCCGACGACAAGCTCGAACGCCTGATCCTGGCGCTGGCCAAGGCCAATCGCGATCTCCTGACCGAGGAGCCGCATCTCTTCGCGGCGCTGTCGCTGGCGGTCGCCAAACGGCATGCGATCAGCCGGCGCAACCGGACTCGCGTGCGTGCTCTGTTCGAGCGGGTGGTCGACGAGGGCATGGCGACCGGCGTGTTCGAGCCGCGCGATCGGGACAGGGCGATCGCCTTCGTCATCGACGCCACCAACCGCTTCATCCATCCGGCCTCGCTGGCGCTGGAAGCGGACGTGCCGCAGGCTTCCGTCGATACCCGGCTCTCGACCCTGATCCGTGTGATCCTGCGGGTGCTCGGCAGCGGGATCGTGTAAATAATCTGGTTACCAATTACAATATATGTAAATTGTAATTATCGATTTTCGTTCCTGATGGAACCGAGTGAATGCGAAGGGCTCTGCTAAGTCATTGAAAAATCGGGGGCGGCCTCGGGCGGCTTCGCGCGAGGTGCGTCATGCCCGAGAAAAGCCGCTTTTGCGGCGAGGGTTGCGGCAAAAGCCCGGTTTGGGCCAAAGGAACGCACGGTTTGGCCGGCTCCCACCGGGAGCTGACCTGTCGCAGCGCCAAGGCATTTTGAATGTCGAAGCCGGCAGCAGCCGGATCGATGGTCGCGCCAGAAACAAAAGGACTAGGCAATGGCCCGTAAGAAGATCGCCCTCATCGGCTCCGGCCAGATCGGTGGCACGCTCGCTCACCTCGCCGGCCTCAAGGAGCTGGGCGACGTCGTCCTGTTCGACATCGCCGAGGGCATTCCGCAGGGCAAGGGCCTGGACATCGCCGAGTCCGCTCCGGTCGACGGCTTCGACGCCGGCTACAAGGGCACGAACTCCTACGAGGACATCAAGGGCGCCGACGTGATCATCGTCACCGCCGGCGTGCCGCGCAAGCCCGGCATGAGCCGCGACGACCTGATCGGCATCAACCTCAAGGTGATGAAGTCGGTCGGCGAGGGCATCAAGCAGTACGCCCCGAAGGCCTTCGTGATCTGCATCACCAACCCGCTCGACGCGATGGTCTGGGCGCTGCAGAAGTTCTCGGGGCTCAAGCCCAACATGATCTGCGGCATGGCCGGCGTGCTCGATAGCGCCCGCTTCCGCCACTTCCTCGCCGAGGAGTTCCAGGTTTCGGTCAAGGACGTCTCGGCCTTCGTTCTCGGCGGCCATGGCGACGACATGGTGCCGCTGGTCCGCTACTCGGGCGTCGCCGGCATCCCGCTGCCGGACCTCGTCAAGATGAAGTGGACCACGCAGGAGAAGCTGGACGCCATCGTCGAGCGCACCCGCAAGGGCGGCGGCGAGATCGTCAACCTGCTCAAGACCGGCTCGGCCTTCTATGCCCC
The DNA here is from genome assembly GCF_006714945.1 of Allobosea sp. AK1. NCBI lineage: Bacteria > Pseudomonadati > Pseudomonadota > Alphaproteobacteria > Hyphomicrobiales > Alloboseaceae > Allobosea > Allobosea sp. AK1. The sequence continues at coordinate 1,274,692 of NZ_VFMG01000001.1, read as the reverse complement.
GGCGGCCTCGGCGATCGCGATGGCCGAGAGCTATCTCAAGGACCAGAAGCGCGTCCTGCCGGCGGCGGCTGCGCTGCGCGGCCAGTACGGCGTCAAGGACATGTTCGTCGGCGTTCCCGTCGTGATCGGCGCCAAGGGTGTCGAGCGCGTCGTCAAGATCCGCCTCAACGGCGCCGAGAAGGAGATGCTGGCGAAGTCGGTGGCTTCGGTCCAGAACCTGATCGACGCCTGCAAGACCGTCGATCCGTCACTCGCGTAAGTTAAGCGAGGGCGGCGGCGCGACAACGCGCGGCCGCCCTCTCGTCAATTTTCGGTCGCTGTCAGGGAAACCGAGCACATGAACATCCACGAATACCAGGGCAAAGCCATCCTCAAGGAATTCGGCGCGCCCGTTTCGGCCGGTTTCCCGGCTCTCACGGTGGCGGAGGCGGTCGAGGCCGCCAAGAAGCTGCCGGGGCCGCTTTACGTCGTGAAGTCGCAGATCCACGCCGGCGGGCGCGGCAAGGGCAAGTTCAAGGAACTCGACCCCGACGCGAAGGGCGGCGTTCGCCTTGCCAAGTCGGTCGCGGAAGTCGAGGCCCACGCCAAGGAGATGCTCGGCAACACGCTGGTCACGATCCAGACCGGCGAGACCGGCAAGCAGGTCAACCGCCTCTATATCGAGGACGGCTCGGACATCGAGAAGGAGTTCTACCTCTCGGCGCTGGTCGACCGCGAGACCTCGCGCATCGCCTTCGTCATCTCGACCGAGGGCGGCATGGACATCGAGGCCGTCGCCCATGACACGCCCGAGAAGATCGAGACCTTCTCGGTCGATCCTGCCACCGGCATCATGCCGCATCACGGCCGCTCCATGGCGCGCATTCTCGGCTTGCAGGGCGACCTCGCCAAGCAGGCCGGCACCGTGCTCGGCCAGATCTACGCAGCGTTCGTGGCCAAGGACATGGACATGCTGGAGATCAACCCGCTGATCGTGACCACCCAGGGCCAGCTCAAGTGCCTGGACGCCAAGGTCTCGTTCGACTCGAACGCGCTGTACCGTCACCCCGAGGTCGTCGCGCTGCGCGACACCACGGAGGAAGACGCCAAGGAGATCGAGGCGTCCAAGTACGACCTTGCCTATATCGCGCTCGACGGCACGATCGGCTGCATGGTCAACGGCGCCGGCCTTGCCATGGCGACGCTCGACATCATCCAGCTCTACGGCGAAAGCCCGGCGAACTTCCTCGACGTCGGCGGCGGCGCCAGCGAAGAGAAGGTGACGGCGGCGTTCAAGATCATCACCGCCGACCCGAAGGTGAAGGGCATTCTCGTCAACATCTTCGGCGGCATCATGAAGTGCGACGTCATCGCCCGCGGCGTGATCGCGGCGGTGAAGGCCGTCGGCCTCAAGGTTCCGCTGGTCGTTCGCCTCGAAGGCACGAATGTCGAGGAAGGCAAGCAGATCATCCGCGATTCCGGCCTCAACGTCATTCCCGCCGACGACCTCGACGACGCCGCGCAGAAGATCGTCGCCGCGGTCAAGAAGGCCTGAGGAGCAGACATGTCCATCCTGATCGACAAGAACACCAAGGTCATCACCCAGGGCTTCACCGGCAAGAACGGGACCTTCCACTCCGAGCAGGCGATCGCCTATGGCACGCAGATGGTCGGCGGCACCTCGCCGGGTAAGGGCGGCTCGCTCCATCTCGGCCTGCCCGTCTTCGACAGCGTGCACGAGGCCAAGGCCAAGACCGGCGCCACCGCGTCCGTCGTCTATGTGCCGCCCCCGGGCGCTGCGGACGCGATCTGCGAGGCGATCGACGCCGAGATCCCGCTGGTGATCTGCATCACCGAGGGCATCCCGGTGCTCGACATGGTCCGCGTCAAGCGTTCGCTGGTCGGCTCCAAGACCCGCCTGATCGGCCCGAACTGCCCTGGCGTCGTCACGGCGGGTGAGTCGAAGATCGGCATCATGCCGGCCAACATCTTCAAGCCGGGCTCGGTCGGCATCGTCTCGCGCTCGGGCACGCTGACCTATGAGGCGGTGTTCCAGACCACCCGCGAGGGCCTCGGCCAGACCACGGCCGTCGGCATCGGCGGCGACCCGGTCAAGGGCACCGAGTTCATCGACATGCTCGAGATGTTCCTGGCCGACGACAAGACCACCTCGATCGTCATGATCGGCGAGATCGGCGGCTCGGCCGAAGAGGACGCGGCGCAGTTCATCAAGGACGAGGCCAAGCGCGGCCGCAAGAAGCCGATGGTCGGCTTCATCGCCGGCCGCACGGCGCCTCCCGGCCGCCGCATGGGCCATGCCGGCGCGATCATCTCGGGCGGCAAGGGCGGCGCCGAGGACAAGATCGCGGCGATGGAAGCGGCCGGCATCCGGGTCTCGCCCTCGCCGGCGCGCCTTGGAAAGACCTTGGTGGAAGTGTTGAAGGGCTGAGGCGTTTTAGCGCGTCATGGCCGGCCTTGAGCTGGCCATGACGCGCCGCCAAATCCCGAGGGGTTGCACGGGTCAGGCCCGGGCATGACGACAGATTGAATGATGTCCGGGCAAGGGTTCGGACATGACTTAAGCGGCGAAGGAAGGCAGGAGCATCATGGCTCGCCAGGACATCAACGAGGCTCTCGCGCAGACCGGCTTCCTCTATGGCGGCAACGCTGCCTATATCGAGGACCTCTATGCCCGCTATGAGGCCGACCCCAAGTCGGTCGACGAGCAGTGGCAGGGCTTCTTCGGCGCGCTGAAGGACGACAAGGAAGCCGTCCTGCAGAACGCCAAGGGCGCCTCCTGGAAGAAGCCGAACTGGCCGGTCGTCGCCTCTGGCGAGCTGGTCTCGGCGCTGGACGGCAACTGGGCCGTCGTCGAGAAGGTGATCTCCGACAAGCTCGGCGCCAAGGCGAAAGCCGCCGGCACCGTGCTCTCCGCCGCCGATGTGCAGCAGGCGACGCGCGACTCGGTGCGTGCGATCATGCTGATCCGCGCCTACCGGATGCGCGGCCATTTCCATGCCAAGCTCGATCCGCTGGGCATCGAGAGCCGCACCGATCATGAGGAATTGTCGCCGGCCGCCTTCGGCTTCGGCGAGGCCGATCTCGACCGCAAGGTCTTCATCGACAACGTGCTCGGCATGGAGTTCGCCACCGTCCGCGAGATGGTCGCGGTGCTGCAGCGGACCTATTGCGGCACGGTCGGCATCGAGTTCATGCATATCTCCGACCCCGAGCAGAAGGCCTGGCTGCAGGAGCGCATCGAGGGGCCGGACAAGGAGATCGCCTTCACCCGCGAGGGCAAGCGCGCGATCGTCAACAAGCTCGTCGAGGCCGAGGGCTTCGAGAAGTTCCTCGATCTCAAGTTCACCGGCACCAAGCGCTTCGGCCTGGATGGCGGCGAGGCGCTGGTTCCGGCGCTGGAGCAGATCATCAAGCGCGGCGGCGCGCTCGGCGTGCGCGACATCGTCTTCGGCATGGCCCATCGCGGCCGCCTCAACGTGCTGACCCAGGTTCTGGGCAAGCCGCATCGCGCGCTGTTCCACGAGTTCAAGGGCGGTTCCTTCGCGCCTGACGACGTCGAGGGCTCGGGCGACGTGAAGTACCATCTCGGTGCGTCCGCCGATCGCGAGTTCGACGGCAACAACGTCCACGTCTCGCTGACCGCCAACCCGTCGCATCTGGAAATCGTCGACCCCGTCGTTCTCGGTAAGGTCCGCGCTAAGCAGGACCAGTTCGGCGATATCGTCGAGCGCTCGAAGGTGCTGCCGCTGCTGATTCATGGCGATGCGGCCTTCGCCGGCCAGGGCGTCGTGGCGGAATGCCTCGGCCTGTCCGGGCTGAAGGGCCACCGCACCGGCGGCTCGCTGCATTTCATCATCAACAACCAGATCGGCTTCACCACCTATCCGCGCTATTCGCGCTCCTCGCCCTATCCGTCCGACGTGGCGAAGATGGTCGAGGCCCCGGTCTTCCATGTGAACGGCGACGATCCGGAGGCGGTGGTCTTCGCCGCCAAGGTCGCGATCGAGTTCCGGCAGAAGTTCCACAAGCCGGTCGTGATCGACATGTTCTGCTATCGCCGCTTCGGCCATAACGAGGGCGACGAGCCGGGCTTCACCCAGCCGCTGATGTACCGCAAGATCCGCGGCCACAAGTCGACGCTGGAGCTCTATGGCGAGAAGCTCGCGGCCGAGGGCGTGATCGAGGCCGGCGAGCTCGACGCGATGCGTGCCGCCTGGAAGGCGAAGCTGGAGGTCGAGTTCGACGCCGGCCAGGCCTTCAAGCCGAACAAGGCCGACTGGCTCGACGGCCGCTGGGCTGGCATGAAGGCGATCCGCGCCGACGAGGACGATCCGCGCCGCGGCGCCACCGGCGTGCCGGCGGCGGTGCTGAAGGAGATCACCGAGAAGATCACGGCTGTCCCGGCTGGCTTCAACGTCCACAAGACGATCCAGCGCTTCCTCGACAACCGCAAGAAGGCTGTCGAGGCCGGCGAGGGCATCGACTGGGCGACGGCCGAATCGCTGGCCTTCGGCTCGCTGCTGCTCGACGGCAATCCGGTCCGCCTCTCCGGCCAGGATTGCGAGCGCGGCACCTTCTCGCAGCGCCATTCCGTGCTGATCGACCAGGAGACCGAGGCCCGCCACACCTCGCTGAACGACATCCGCGAGGGGCAGGCGCGCTACGAGGTCATCAACTCGATGCTCTCGGAAGAGGCCGTGCTCGGCTTCGAATACGGCTACACCCTGTCGGAGCCGAACGCCCTGACCTGCTGGGAAGCGCAGTTCGGCGATTTCGCCAACGGCGCGCAGGTCGTGTTCGACCAGTTCATCTCGTCGGGTGAGCGCAAGTGGCTGCGCATGTCGGGCCTCGTCTGCCTGCTGCCGCACGGCTATGAGGGCCAGGGGCCGGAGCACTCCTCCGCCCGCCTGGAGCGCTTCCTGCAGATGTGCGCGGAAGACAACATGCAGGTGGCGAACTGCTCGACGCCTGCGAGCTATTTCCACATCCTGCGCCGGCAGCTGAAGCGCGACTTCCGCAAGCCGCTGATCCTGATGACGCCGAAGTCGCTGCTGCGCCACAAGCGCTGCGTCTCCGACCTCAGCGAGCTGGCCGAGGGCTCGACCTTCCACCGCGTGCTGGCTGACGATGCCGAGCGCGGCAAGTCGACCACCAAGCTGGTCAAGGATTCGAAGATCCGCCGCGTCGTGCTCTGCTCGGGCAAGGTCTATTTCGACCTGCTGGAGGAACGCGAGAAGCGCGGCGTCGACGATGTCTACCTGATGCGCGTCGAGCAGCTCTATCCGTTCCCGCTGAAGACGCTGGCGCAGGAGCTGGCGCGCTTCAAGGGCGCCGATGTCGTCTGGTGCCAGGAGGAGCCGAAGAACATGGGCTCCTGGACCTTCGTCGAGCCCTATCTCGAATGGGTGCTGGGCCATGCCGGCTCGAAGTCGAAGCGTCCGCGCTATGTCGGCCGCCCGGCCTCTGCCGCGACCGCGACCGGCCTGATGTCCAAGCATCTCGCCCAGCTCAACGCCTTCCTCGACGAGGCCTTCGCGGCCTGACATCCTTCCCGGCGGCGCCTTGAGCGCGCTGCCGGATTCCATTGCTGCATTGGCGCCCTAGCCGGTGCCGAACCTGCCGCCAGAGAACGAGACAACAGAGGCCTGACATGGCGACCGAAATCCGCGTACCCACCCTCGGCGAATCCGTTTCCGAGGCCACCATCGGCAAGTGGTTCAAGAAGCCGGGCGAGGCGGTGAAGGCCGACGAGCCCCTGGTCGAGCTCGAGACCGACAAGGTGACGCTGGAAGTCAACGCGCCGGCCGCCGGCGTGCTCGGCGAGATCGTCGCCAAGGAAGGCGATACGGTCGGTGTCAGCGCGCTGCTCGGCACGATCGCCGAAGGCGGTGCGGCTGCCGCTGCCCCTAAGGCTGAGGCCAAGCCCGCTGCTGCCGCTCCGGCTCCTGCTGCCGAGGCTCCGAAGGCTGCCGCGACCAAGGCCGCCGATTCCGGCCCGGCCGTGTCGCGCCTCGCCGCCGAGAGCGGCGTCGACCCGTCCAAGGTCGCTGCCTCGGGCAAGGACGGTCGCGTGACCAAGGGCGACATGCTCGCCGCGATCGCGACCGGCGGCGCTGCTGCCCCGGCCGCGGCGCCCGCGCCGGTTGCCGTCCGCGCCCCGTCGGCGCCGGATGACGGCGCCCGCGAAGAGCGCGTCAAGATGACCAAGCTGCGCCAGACCATCGCGCGCCGCCTCAAGGAAGCCCAGTCCAACGCGGCGATGCTGACGACCTTCAACGAGGTCGACATGTCCGGCGTGATGGCGCTGCGCAACCAGTACAAGGATGTCTTCGAGAAGAAGCACGGCGTGAAGCTCGGCTTCATGGGCTTCTTCGTGAAGGCCTGCGTGCAGGCGCTGAAGGAGATCCCGGCGGTCAATGCCGAGATCGACGGCACCGACATCATCTACAAGAACTACTACCATATCGGCGTCGCGGTCGGCACCGAGAAGGGCCTGGTGGTTCCGGTCGTGCGCGATGCCGACGAGCTTTCCATCGCCGGCGTCGAGAAGAAGATCGGCGAGTTCGGCAAGAAGGCCCGCGACGGCAAGCTCTCGATCGAGGAGATGCAGGGCGGCACCTTCACGATCTCGAACGGTGGCGTCTACGGCTCGCTGATGTCGACCCCGATCCTGAACGCGCCGCAATCGGCAATCCTGGGCATGCACAAGATCCAGGAGCGCCCGGTCGTCGTCGGCGGCAAGATCGAGATCCGCCCGATGATGTATCTGGCGGTCAGCTACGACCATCGCATCATCGACGGCAAGGAAGCCGTGACCTTCCTCGTCCGCATCAAGGAAGGCCTGGAGGACCCGGCGCGCCTCGTCCTCGATCTCTGATCGCGCGGCGCGGGATATGTCGGGCGTTGCGATCGTCACCGGCGGCAGCCGGGGAATCGGCCGGGCGACCGCGACCCTGCTCGCGGAGCGCGGCTACGATCTCGTCGTCAACTATCAGGCGAATGCTGACGCCGCGGCTGAGACGGTCGCGGCCGTCAACGGCCAGGGCCGGCAAGCGGTCGCGGTCAAGGGCGATGTCGGCGACGAAGCCGATGTCGCCGCGATCTTCGCGGCGGCTGACCAGCTCGGTCGGTTGACCGCGCTGGTCAACAATGCCGGCGTCATCGATGCCCCGCAGCGTCTCGACGAGATGGATTTCGCCCGGCTGGAGCGGATGTTCCGGATCAACCTGACCGGCAGCTTCCTCTGCGCCCGCGAGGCGGTGAAGCGGATGTCGACCCGCCATGGCGGGCAGGGCGGTGGCATCGTCAACCTGTCCTCCGCCGCGGCGGTGCTGGCCGGTGCCGGGCAATATCTCGACTACGCCGCAGCAAAAGCCGGCATCGACATCTTCACGCTCGGCCTCGCTCGCGAGGTCGCGGCCGAGGGCATCCGGGTCAATGCCGTCCGGCCCGGGATCATCGATACGGATATCCATGCCAGCGGCGGCATGCCCGATCGCGTCGCGCTGCTGCGCGACCAGCTTCCGATGAAGCGCGAGGGCACGGCGCGCGAGGTGGCGCAGGCGATCGCCTGGCTGCTCTCGGATGAGGCCTCCTACACCAACGGAACCGTCTTGAACGTGACCGGCGGGCGCTGAAGCGCCGCCGCATTCGAACACAGGAAAGGAAGTCACCATGGCTGCGGCCTACGATCTCGTCGTCATCGGAACCGGCCCCGGCGGCTATGTCTGCGCCATCCGCGCCGCCCAGCTCGGCCTCAAGGTCGCGGTGGTCGAGAAGCGCAAGACCCATGGCGGCACCTGCCTGAATGTCGGCTGCATCCCCTCCAAGGCGCTGCTGCACGCTTCCGAGATGTTCGAGGAGGCCGGCCACACCTTCGAGAAGCTCGGTATCGTCGTCGGCAAGCCGAAGCTCGATCTCAAGGCGATGATGGCCCACAAGCAGGAGACGATCGATGCCAACGTCACCGGCGTCGGTTTCCTGCTGAAGAAGAACAAGATCGACGCCTTCCACGGCACGGCCTCGATCCCCGCCGCCGGCAAGGTCGTCGTGACCGCCGAGGATGGCAAGGCGCAGGAGATCGAGACCAAGAACATCGTCATCGCGACGGGTTCGGAATCGGCGCCGCTGCCGGGCGTGACCGTCGACGAGAAGACCGTCGTGACCTCAACCGGCGCGCTCGAGATCGGCTCCGTGCCGAAGGAGCTCGTCGTGGTCGGTGCCGGCGTGATCGGCCTCGAGATCGGTTCGGTCTGGAGCCGTCTCGGCGCCAAGGTCACCGTCATCGAATATCTCGACCGCATCCTGCCCGGCATGGATGGCGAGGTCGCCAAGCAGTTCCAGCGCATCCTGCAGAAGCAGGGCTTCACCTTCCAGCTCGGTTCCAAGGTCACCAAGGTCGAGACGGGCAAGAAGGGCGCGACCGTCACTGTCGAGCCTGCGGCTGGCGGCACGGCGACCACGCTCAATGCCGATATCGTGCTGGTCGCGATCGGCCGCCGTCCGAACACGGATGGCCTCGGCCTCGACAAGGCCGGCGTCGCCACCGAGAAGGGCCGCGTCGTCATCGACGATCATTTCAAGACCAATGTCGCGGGCATCTACGCGATCGGCGACGTGGTACGCGGGCCGATGCTGGCGCACAAGGCCGAGGACGAGGGCGTCGCCGTCGCCGAGATCATCGCCGGCAAGCACGGCCATGTGAACTACGACGCCATTCCCGGCATCGTCTATACCGCGCCGGAAGTCGCCGCGATCGGCAAGACCGAGGAAGAGCTGCAGGCGGCCGGTGTCGCCTACAAGGTCGGCAAGTTCCCGTTCACGGCCAATGGCCGCGCCCGCGCCATGCGCCACACCGACGGCTTCGTGAAGGTGCTGGCCGATGCGGCGACCGACCGCGTGCTCGGCTGCCACATCATCGGCCCGCATGCCGGTGACCTGATCGCGGAAGTGACCGTGCTGATGGAGTTCGGCGGTTCCTCGGAAGACCTCGCCCGCACCTGCCACGCCCATCCGACGCTGGCCGAGGCGGTGAAGGAAGCCGCGATGGCCGTGGAGAAGCGCCAGATCCATATGTGATCGGCCTTAGAAGAGCGCGCACTTGCGCGCTCTTCGCATGTGAGCCCTCATCCTGAGGAGCAAGTCGAAGGCTTGCGTCTCGAAGGATGCTCCAGAGCGTGCTGGACCATCCTTCGAGACGCCGCTTCGCGGCTCCTCAGGATGAGGGCTTGTTTCTTTTGGAAGCCCTTGGCTCAGCCGCGCCGCGCGTGAAACGCCGTCAGCGTGTTCTTGAGCAGGCAGGCGATGGTCATCGGGCCGACGCCGCCGGGCACCGGGGTGATCGCGCCCGCGACCTTCACGGCTTCCGCGAAATCGACGTCGCCGGTCAGCTTGCCGTCGGGCAGGCGGTTGATGCCGACATCGATCACGGTCGCACCGGGCTTGATCCAGTCGCCCTTGACCATGCGCGGACGGCCGACCGCGGCGATGACGATATCGGCGCGCTTGACCACGGAGGCCAGGTCGCGGGTGCGCGAATGACCGATGGTGACGGTGCAATCGGCCTGGAGCAGAAGCTGGGCGACCGGGCGACCGACCAGCTCGGAGCGGCCGATCACCACGGCGTCGAGTCCGGACAGCGATGGCAGGGCCTGCTTCAGCAAGAGCATGGAGCCGAGCGGCGTGCAGGGCACGAGCCCGTTCTTGCCGCCGGCGAGCAGGCCAGCATTGATCGGGTGCAGGCCGTCGACATCCTTGGCCGGGTCGATGGCGTCGATGATGCGGCCCGTATTGATGTGCTTCGGCAGCGGGAGCTGGACCAAGATGCCGTCGACGCTGTCGTCGGCGTTGAGCTCGGCGAGCTTGGCGAGAAGCTGCGCTTCGGTCGTCTCGGCCGGCAATCGATGGGCAACCGAGTTCATGCCGATCTCGACCGCGAGCCTTTCCTTCGAGGCGACATAGACCTTGCTTGCCGGGTCCTCACCGACCAGGACAACATGCAGCCCTGGCGTCAGTCCACGCGTAGCCTTGATGGCCGCGACCTCGCGGCCGATCTCGGCCCTGAGCGCGGCCGCCGTGGCCTTGCCGTCGATGATGCGGGCTTCGCCGGTCATGGTCCGACCTCGTGTTGGCTGATGACGCCGCCCTCATGCGCGATCCGGCCCGCATGAACAAGCCCGAATGCGCGGCTTTCCCGGCTGCGACGTCATCGGCGGGGGAGGAGAGGGCGGCGCGGCTTGCGGGTGCTCCATCGGCCCGGTATCGACGAACCGGAGCTTGAGAGGCAGGAGAGGCGAGGACAACGTGACGACCGGTTTCGCCCGCCTGCCCGATGCGCCCACCTTCCTGCTGACCGATCTGCGTGTGCCTGCTTGCCTGATTGAGGGCACCGACCTTCCGGCCGACCGCAACGGGCTGACGCGTGTCGATCTTGCGATTGCGGATGGTCGCATCGCCGCGATCGAGCCCGCCGGAACGGCAGCGGCCGGGACCGGAGCCGTTGTGAACCTCGACGGCGGGCTCGCCTTGCCACGCCTTGTCGATGCGCATGTCCATCTCGACAAGGGGCATATCTGGCCGCGCAGCCCCAACCCGGATGGCACCTTCCCCGGTGCGCTGAACACCGTCGGGGCCGATCGCGAGGCCAACTGGTCGGCGCAGGACGTGCGGACGCGGATGGATTTCTCGCTTCGCACCGCCTTCGCGCATGGCACGGCGGCGATGCGGACGCATCTTGATTCGCTGGGCAAGCAGATCGGCATTTCCTGGCCTGTTTATGCGGAATTGCGGGCGGAGTGGGCCGGGCGCATCGCGCTCCAGGCCTCGCCCCTCTTCGGCGCCGATGCCGCGCTGGACCCGGCGCATATGGCGGCGGTGGTCGCAGCCGTGAGGGCGCATGGCGATCGCTTGCTCGGCTGCGTCACCTATATGATCCCGGAGCTCGACCGGGCGCTCGACATCCTGTTCCGGGCGGCGATCGAGAACGGCTTCGATCTCGACTTCCATGTCGACGAGACCAATGATCCGGCGGCGCGCTCGCTGGAGCACATTGCCGACGCGGCCCTGCGCCATCGCTTCACGGGCCGCATCCTCTGTGGGCATTGCTGCTCGCTCGCCCTTCAGGCGCCGGAAGATGAGGCGCGCATCATCGCCAAGCTGCGCGAGGCCGGCATCGCCGTTGTCTCGCTGCCGCTGTGCAACATGTATCTGCAGGACCGCCAGCCCGGCCGCACGCCGCGCTGGCGTGGCGTCACGGCGCTGCATGAATTGAAGGCTGCCGGCGTGCCGGTGATGATCGCCTCCGACAACACCCGCGACCCGTTCTACGCCTATGGCGATCTCGACCTCGTCGAGGTGCTGCGCGAGGGCACGCGCATCCTCCAGCTCGATCATTCCGGGCCGGATTGGGCCAATGCCGTGGCACGCTTGCCGGCGCAGGCGATGGGCATCGAGGCCGGCGTCATCGCGGTCGGCGCGCCAGCCGATCTCATCCTGACGCGGGCGCGCGACTGGACCGAACTCTTCTCCCGGCCGCAGGCCGATCGCAGCGTGCTGGTTTCCGGCCGGGCGATCGACCGGACGCTGCCGGATTACCGCGAACTCGACCATCTGATGGGCAGAGCATCATGACTGCACGCTATGACATCGCCACGCTGAAGACGCGCCTCGGCGGCATCCGCACCGAGGAGAACCCGGCGCTGGTGAAGCAGAAGAGCCGCGACTTCTTCTGGTACTCGCCGATCCTGAAGCGTCAGCTCGACCATGTCGTGGCCGATATCGTGGTCTCGCCGACGAGCGAGACCGAGGTGGTACAGGTACTCGCCGCCTGCCACGAACTCGGCATTCCCGTGACGCCGCGCGGCACGGGCACCGGCAATTACGGGCAGGCCATGCCGCTCTCAGGCGGCGTGCTGCTCGATCTCTCCGGCTTCAACAAGGTCAAGGAGATCGCCGCTGGCCGCTATGTCGCCGAGCCTGGCGCGATCATGGCCCGGATCGACGACGAGACGCGGGCGCATTCGCGGCAGGAGCTGCGGCTGCATCCGTCGACCTACCAGACGGCCTCGATCGGCGGCTTCATCGCCGGTGGCTCGGGCGGCGTCGGCTCGATCAAATGGGGGGGCTTGCGCGACTGGGGCAATATCATCCGGCTCAAGGTCGCGACGATGGAGGCAAGCCCGCGCATCCTCGAATTTTCCGGCGAGGACCTGCACAAGGTCGCCCATGCCTATGGCACCAACGGCATCATCACCGAGGTCGAGATGCCGCTCGGGCCGGCCTATAACTGGGTCGATGTCATCGTCGGCTTCGCGGACCTGCGGGCCGCGACCGAGTTCGCCAATGCAGTCGGCGAGCAGGACGGGCTCGCGCTGAAGAACCTCTGCGTCGTCGCGGCCCCCGCGCCGCACGACTATTTCCTGCGCCATCGCAAGTTCCTGCCGCGCGACAGCCATCTCGTCATCGTCATGGCCGCCGATTTCGCGGTCGACGCGCTCTGCGCCTATGCGCGCCGCTTCAAGGGCGCGGAGCTTCTGCTGCGCACCGACAAGCTCTCGCCCGAGGATGCCAAGGGCCTGCCGCCGGCCTATGAACTCGGCTGGAACCACACGACGTTGCGCGCGCTGCGCGTCGATCCGGCGATCACCTATCTCCAGGTGCTTTATCCCTATCCCAATCAGGTCGATCTGGTGGACAGGATCCATGCCCGTTTCGGCGACGAGGTGACCTGCCATCTCGAATTCGTGCGCTTCGACGGCAAGATCACCTGCTTCGGCCTGCCGCTGGTGCGTTTCACCTCCGAGGAGCGGCTGGAGGAGATCATGGCCATCCATGAGGAGATGGGCGCGCCGATCTTCAATCCGCATCGCTACACGCTGGAAGAGGGCGGCATGAAGCAGACGGACGAGACGCAGCTCGCCTTCAAGCGCGAGGCCGATCCGCAGGGGCTGCTCAATCCCGGCAAGATGATCGCCTGGGAGGACCCGGCCTACGATTATCGCTCGGGCAAGACCTTTCTGTTCCGCAGCCTGTCTGAGGCCGGAGTCGGCTAAGCACCATGCGCGTCCTCGTCCTCTACGCCCATCCCGTTCCGGAAAGCTTCGGCGCCGCCATCCACGAGACGGTCGTCGCCAGCCTGAAGGCGGCGGGGCACGAGGTCGACGATTGCGATCTCTATGCGGAGGGCTTCGACCCGGTGCTGAGCCGGGAGGAGCGGCGCGGCTATCACGACACCGCCAGCAACACGCTGCCGGTCGCGGCCTATGTCGAGCGGGTGAAGCAGGCCGAGGCTCTGGTTCTGTGCTTCCCGGTCTGGAATTTCGGCTATCCCGCGATCCTCAAGGGCTTCCTCGATCGCGTGTTCCTGCCCGGCGTCTCCTTCGAGATGGTCGAGGGCAAGGCGCAGCCGGCTTTGCACAATATTCGCCGGCTCGTCGCGGTCACCAGCTATGGCGGCTCACGCTGGCGTGCCTTCCTGATGGGCGATCCGCCGCGCAAGGCGGTGTGCCGGGCCCTGCGGGTTGTCTGTCATCCGCTGGCGCGCACGACTTATCTCGCTCATTATGAGATGAACCTCTCGACACCGGCCAGCCGGGCGGCCTTCCTGAAAAAAGTCGCCGCGAAACTCGCGTCCTCTTCGCTCTGACATCCGGTTGTCATCCGTCTGTCATGTTCGCGCGCGAATACGCAGCCGGCGAAGCGTCTCGCTTATCCGTCCAAGGATCGGCCCGAAGGATCGACCCCATGACCAAGGCAATCGAGAAGAGCGTCGGCCGTGCCCTGCTCGTCACCGCGCGGCTGCATCGCTCGCGGATGGGCGAGAGGCTGAATGGCCTGGGGTTGTTCCCGGGGCAGGAGCAGGCGCTGAAGGCACTGCAGCCGGCCCCGATGACGATGGGCGAGCTTGCCGCATTGCTGCGCGTCAAGCCGCCGACCGTGTCGAAGACGATCGGGCGGCTCTCGCTGCAGGGTCTCGTGACGCGCGAGGGGGGCAACCGCGATGGCCGCCTCGTGCAGGTCGCGCTGACCGAGGCCGGCCAGAAGACTGCAGCCGAGCTCGACGCGGTCTGGAACGACGTCGAGGACGAGCTTCTCGACAAACTCGACGGCAGGGAGCGCAAGCAGCTGCGCAAGCTCCTGCGCAAGGCGGCCAAGGGCCTCTCCAAGGCCGGCGCCGAGCAGGACGATGTCGAGGCTGATCTCGACGAAGCCGATAGCGACGCCTGATTTCTGCATGGAGCGCATGCTCCAGCGTACTGGCGACGTCGCCTAAATCGGTTCAATCTATTTCGTCATTCCTCCAGAGCATGGCGAGACCCGTGTCCTCTCCTTCAGCGGCGCCTTCCGAGACGGGTCGCGCGCGCATGGCCGCGATCGGCCTGATGTGTGCGGCCGTCGTGCTGTTCTCGCTGCTCGATACCAGCGCGAAATGGCTGGGCCAGTCGATGAACCCGCTGCAGGTGGTGTTCGCGCGCTATGCCGGCAGCATGATCCTGGTCCTGGCGATCATCAATCCATGGACGCGCCCCGGCGTGCTGCGGACCAGCCGCCCCTGGCTGCAATGGGGCCGCTCGCTGCTGCTGCTCGGCTCGACGGCGCTCAACTTCATCGCGCTGCGCTATCTCCAGCTCGCCGAGACGATCTCGATCATGTTCGCGACGCCGCTCCTGGTGGCGCTGGCGTCCGGGCCGCTGCTCGGGGAGTGGCCGGGACCGCGCCGGCTTGCGGCGATCGGCGTCGGCTTCCTCGGCGTGCTGGTGGTGACGCGGCCGGGCGTCGGCGGCATGCATCCGGCGGCATTGCTGAGCGTGCTGGGCTGCCTGTGCTACGCCTTCTATTCGCTGGCGACGCGAGTGCTGTCCGGCCACGATTCATCGGAAACGACGATGATCTATTCGGGCGCGGCGGGGACGCTGGCGACTATTCCGCTCCTGCCCTGGATCTGGGAGACGCCGCAGACGCTGTTGCCCTGGCTGCTGATGTTCGCTGTCGGTGCGCTCGGCGGCTTCGGCCACTGGCTGCTGATCCTGGCGCATCGGCTGGCGCCGGCCACGGTGCTGGCGCCCTTCATCTACTCGCAGATCGTCTGGATGCTGCTGCTCGGCTGGCTGGTCTTCGACCAGTTGCCGGATCGCTGGACCTTCGTCGGCGCCGGCATCGTGATCTCGTCGGGGCTCTACCTGCTCTATCGCGAGCGGGTGCGGCATGTGCCGGAGGAAGCGGCTTCGGCCAGACTGGATTAAGGCCGAAGAACGCGCGTCATGCTCGGGCTTGGCCCGGGCATCTCATGACACGGAGGCTCCTGGCCTCATCCTGCCAGAGATTCTCGGGTCTGCGCTTCGCTCCGCCCGAGAATGACGATGCGAGGCGTTCTTAGACCGTGACCTGCGTGCCGACCTCGACGACGCGGCCGGTCGGGATCTGGAAGAAGTCCGTCGCGTCGGTGGCGCTCTTGGTCAGGCCGATGAAGAGGTTGTCCTGCCACATCGGCATGCCCGATTGCGGGGAAGCCTTGATCGAGCGGCGCGACAGGAAGAACGAGGTCGACATGATGTCGAACTTGAAGCCCTGCTTGCGCAGCATGGCCAGGCCCTTCGGCACGTTCGGGCTCTCCATGTAGCCGTAGACCATGTCGACGCGCCAGAAATCGTCGGTGATGCGGGCAAGGCGCACCCGCTCCTCCTCGACGACGCGAGGCGTATCGGCCGAGCGCACGGTCAGCACGACGTTGCGCTCGTGCAGCACCTTGTTGTGCTTGAGGTTGTGCAGCAGCGAGGCCGGCGCCGTCTCGGGATCGCTGGTCAGGAAGACGGCCATGCCCTTGACGCGAGCGGGCGGGCTCTTGGAGAGCATGGTGACGAGCTCGAGCAGCGGCACGTCGGTCTTGCGGGTCTTGTCGAACAGGATCTTGGTGCCGCGCATCCAGGTCCACATCACCAGAGTCAGGCCCATGGCGAGCAGCACCGGCACATAGCCGCCGTGGAACAGCTTCAGCATGTTGGCCGAGAAGAAGGAGACGTCGACCAGAAAGAAGGGGAGGATGAGGGCTGCGGTCGCCAGCGGGCTCCAGCCCCAGTGGCGGCGGATGACGATCGAGGCCAGCATCGACGAGACCACCATCGTGCCGAAGACCGAGATGCCATAGGCATGCGACAGGCTCGACGACGTCCGGAACGACCAGACAAGGATCAGCACCACGACCAGCAGCAGCAGGTTGACGCGCGGCACGTAGATCTGGCCCGAAGTCTGCTCGGAGGTGTGACGGATCTCCATGCGCGGCAGGAGGCCGAGCTGGATCGCCTGCCGGGTCAGGGAGAAGGCGCCGGTGATCACCGATTGGCTGGCGATGATGGTCGCGACCGTCGCCATGATCACGAAGGGCAGCAGCAGGCCCTGCGGCGCGAGCCGGTAGAACGGATTGTCGATGGCGCTGGGATCAGAGAGGATCAGCGCGCCTTGGCCGAGATAGTTGAGCCAGAGAGCGGGGAAGACGACATAGAGCCAGGCGCTCCGGATCGGGCCGCGGCCGAAATGGCCCATATCGGCATAGAGCGCCTCGGCACCCGTCACCGCCAGACAGACCGAGCCGAGCACGGCCAGCGCCACGCCGGCATGGTCGTGGAAGAACAGCAGCGCGTAATACGGATTGATCGAGCGGAAGACGCTGAGATCATCGGCAATGTGATAGATGCCGAGCCCGGCCAGCGTCAGGAACCAGACCAGCATGATCGGACCGAAGAAGGTCGCGACACGATGGGTCCCGTGGCTCTGCATGACGAACAGGCCGATCAGGATCGCCGAGGCGATCCAGAGGATATAATCGTTGAGTGCGGGCGTGATCAGCTTGACGCCCTCGATCGCGGAGAGAACCGAGATCGCCGGAGTGATGACGGTATCGCCGTAGAACAGGCCGGCGCCGATCATGCCGAGCAGCAGCGCGACATGGCTGCGCGCCCGCCCGAGGCTGCGCTGGGCCAGCGCGACGAGGGTGAGGATGCCGCCTTCGCCGTTATTGTCGGCGCGCATCAGCAGCACGACATATTTCAACGTCACCACGATGACGAGCGACCAGAGAATCAGCGAGAGCACGCCGATGACGACGGTCGGAGGAATGACCGCGCCCTCTTCGCCGCCGGTTGCGGCCAGCAGCGTCTCGCGCAGCGCGTAGAGCGGGCTGGTGCCGATATCGCCGTAGACGACGCCGAGCGCGCCCAGAGCCAGCGCCCCGACGCCCATCTTGCCGTGACCGTGGCCACCATTCTGGCCGTGGGCGGCGTCGAGCCCGAAGCGTGAATCCTCCGGCCGAACGGTCGCAGGATTCGGGTTCTCATGCCCCATCAGGGATCTCCGCTCATGCTGCGGTGCAGCGAAAGGCCGGGGCCTCTAGCACGTTGCGGGCGGCGCGCAAAGGCGGGATCAGCCAGTGGCGCCGAGGCCGACGCCGAAGCGCCGTTCGATATAGCTGGCGACCATGGCCTTGAATTCGGCGGCGATGCCGGCGCCGCGGAGCGTGGCGACCTTCTTGCCATCGACGAAAACGGGCGCCGTCGGCGCCTCGCCGGTGCCGGGCAGCGAGATGCCGATATCGGCATGCTTGGATTCGCCGGGGCCGTTGACGATGCAGCCCATCACCGCGACGTTGAGGTTCTCGACGCCGGGATACTGCGTCTTCCATTCCGGCATGGAATTCGAAATCCAGCTCTGGATATCCTGCGCCAGCTCCTGGAACACGGTCGAGGTGGTGCGGCCGCAGCCGGGGCAGGCGGCAACCAGCGGCACGAAGGCGCGGAAGCCCATGGTCTGGAGCAGTTCCTGCGCCGTCCTGACCTCGAGCGTGCGGTCGCCGCCAGGCTCGGGGGTCAGCGAATAGCGGATGGTGTCGCCGATGCCTTCCTGCAGCAGGATGCCGAGCGCGGCCGAGGAGGCGACGATGCCCTTCGAGCCCATGCCGGCCTCTGTCAGGCCGAGATGGATGGCGTAGTTCGCCCGGCTCGCCAGCATGCGGTAGACCGTGATCAGGTCCTGTACGCCGGAGACCTTGGCGGAAAGGATGATGTATTCGCGTGCGAGCCCGATCTCCTCGGCGCGCTCGGCCGAAAGCAGGGCCGATTGCACCATCGCCTCGCGCATGATGGCGCGGGCATCGAGCGGGCGCACGGCACGCGCGTTCTCGTCCATCAATGCGGTCAGCAGTTCCTGATCGAGCGAGCCCCAGTTGGCGCCGATCCGCACCGGCTTGCGATGCTTGATCGCGAGCTCGATGATCTGGCTGAACTGCTTGTCCTTCTTGTCCTTGAAGCCGACATTGCCGGGGTTGATCCGGTATTTCGCCAGCGCCTCGGCGCAGGCCGGATGATCGGCGAGCAGCTTGTGGCCGATATAATGGAAGTCGCCGACGAGGGGCACATCGACGCCGATACGGTCGAGCCGCTCGCGGATCTTCGGCACGGCAGCCGCCGCCTCGTCGCGATCGACGGTGATGCGGACGAGTTCCGAGCCCTGGCGGGCGAGTGCGGCGACCTGCGCGACCGTGCCGGCGATATCGGCGGTGTCGGTATTGGTCATCGACTGGACGACGATGGGTGCGCCGCCGCCGACCGTGACATGGCCGACCTTGACCGGGACGGTGAGCTGCCGGCCCAGCGGGCCTGCGCGTTCCGGCGTCAGATAGGAAAAGGCGCGCTCGTTCATGCGGGCTGCTCTATCACGATCCGGAATTGCGGCAATGCTCGCATCGCCCGACGATCTCGACCATCTGGTGCGAGGGTGAGAATTGCCGGTTTTCGGCGATCGCCGCCACCGCTTTCTTCATGGCGGGCGAGGAATCCTCGTCGACCCCGCCGCAGGATTCGCAGATCAGGAAGGCGACGACCTCGTTCGCGCCATGGCCGTGCAGGCAGGCGACATAGGCATTCTTCGACGAGAGCCGGTGGACGAAGCCCTGCTCGACCAGGAAATCGAGCGCCCGGTAGATCGAGATCGGCGCGAGGCGGCGCCCGCCGGCCGGCGAGATGCGGTCGGCGAGATCATAGGCCCCGACCGGGCGGTGGTCGGCATGAAGCGCCTCCAGCGCCTGCCGCCGGATCGGAGTCAGGCGCAGGCCCCGCTCGCGGCAGATGCGTTCGGCCCGGGCGAGGGCCTCCGCGGCGTGGCGGCGATGGTCCTCGGCATGGCGGCAAGGCCCCTCGGCATGGGCATGCGATGCATGGTCATGATCGCCGTGATGATGCGCGTCAGGCTGCATTTTCGTCATGTTGCGTTGCGAAGACTCATCGGGCACCCTGCGACGATATCCTGTCGGCGCATCGTCCGTTCGACCCCGAACCTAAGCATTTTCTCCCCGATTGTCAGGAGCCTTGACGCTCATGTTCCTCAAAGACCGTACCGCCGCCATTACCGGCTCGACCTCCGGCATCGGGTTGGCCTATGCCCGCGCGCTCGCAGCCGAGGGTGCCAACCTCGTCATCAACGGCATCATGGCACCGGCCGATGCCGAGAAGCTGCGCACCGATCTGGAACAGGAATTCGGCATCAAGGTGGTGTTCTCGGGCGCCGACATGACCAAGCCCGCCGAAATCGCCGGCTTCATCGCCGAGGGCGAGAAGGTCTTCGGCGCGATCGACATCCTGATCAACAATGCCGGCATCCAGTATGTCGCGCCGATCGACGAGTTCCCGATCGAGAAATGGGACCAGATCATCGCGATCAACCTGTCCTCGGCCTTCCACACCACCCGCGCCGCGCTGCCGAAGATGAAGGAGAAAGGCTGGGGCCGCATCATCAACACCGCCTCGGCGCATGCCTTCGTCGCCTCGCCCTTCAAATCGGCCTATGTCGCGGCCAAGCATGGCATCGCCGGCCTGACCAAGACGGTGGCGCTCGAAGTCGCGACCAAGGGCATCACCGTCAATGCGATCGCGCCGGGCTATGTCTGGACGCCGCTGGTCGAGAAGCAGATCCCGGACACGATGAAGGCGCGCGGCTTGACCAAGGAGCAGGTCATCAACGACGTGTTGCTCGACGCCCAGCCGACAAAGGAGTTCGTCACGGTCGAGCAGGTCGCGGCGCTCGCGGTGTTCCTGTGCACGGATTCCGCGAAGTCGATCACCGGGACGACGCTGCCGATGGATGGCGGCTGGACCGCCGCGTGAGCGGGCGCCCCTCCCGCAAAGCCGAACCGGTCAAGGGACTGGTCGGGCCGAAGGCGGAGAAGACGGTTTCGCTCGCACTGCAGGGCGGAGGCGCGCATGGCGCCTTCACCTGGGGCGTGCTCGACGCCATCCTGGAAGACGGGCGCCTCGGCATCGAGGCGCTGACCGGCACCAGCGCGGGTGCGATGAACGCGGTCGTGCTGGCCGAGGGCTGGATCGATGGCGGGGCCGATGGCGCGCGCACCAAGCTCGAGGCCTTCTGGCGGGCGATCAGCGTCGACGGCAAATATGGCGGCTCGGAACGCTCGCTGCTCGACACGATGCTCGGCGCCTGGGGCAACAATAACGGCACGCCGCCGGGCATGCTGTTCTTCGAGATGTTCGCGAAGGTGGCGAGCCCCTATGACGTCAACCCGCTGAACATCAATCCGCTGCGCGGCGTCGTCGCCGACCTCATCGATTTCGACAAGGTCAGGGCCTGCGATGCGGTGAAGCTGTTCATCGCGGCGACCAATGTCCGCACCGGCAAGATCGCCGTGTTCGAGGGCAAGGACCTGACGCCGGACCATGTGATGGCCTCGGCCTGCCTGCCGATGGTGTTCCAGGCGGTGGAGATCGACGGCGAGGCCTATTGGGACGGCGGCTATATGGGCAATCCCGCCCTGTTCCCGCTGTTCTACAAGGCGCATTGCGACGACATTCTGCTCGTGCAGATCAACCCGATCCAGCGGCGCGAACTGCCGACCAAGGCGCGCGAGATCCAGGACCGGCTGAACGAGATCACCTTCAATGCCTCGCTGCTGCGCGAATTGCGGGCGATCGACTTCGTCAACCGCCTGATCGACGACGGCAAGCTGCCGCGCGAGGAATACAAGCGCGTGCTGATGCACCGCATCGACGGCGGCCCGCCGCTGGCGGAATTGACCTCGTCCTCGCGGATGAATGCGGAATGGTCCTTCCTCCTCAAATTGCGCGACATGGGTCGCACCGCCGGCCGGCGCTGGCTGAAGCGCAATTACGAGGCGATCGGCAAGAGCGGGACGCTCGACCTCAGGGAAGCGATTTTCTGAGCGGTGTGTTGACCTTGCGCTGAACCAAGCGGGTCATCCCGGACGGAGCGTAGCGGAGATCCGGGATCCATTCCGGAGCCTCACCGAGGCATGTTCTGGAATGGATCCCGGGTCTCCCTTTGGTCGCCCGGGATGACCCGCGTTCTTGATAACGCGCGGTGCGAACCAATCACGCGCCACCGGCATCCTTCACGTTCCGGCGCCGCAGTTGTTCCGGCAGCGCTCTTGCGCCGGCCCTGGACGCAGTGTCATTCAGCTGGGCTGAAGCTTTTTCCAGGACAACGGGGATTTCATGAGCAAGCTGATCGTCACCGCCGGGCCGTTCAAGTTCGACGCCAGGTTCGAGCTGGAAGCCGCCCCCAAGACCTGCGCCGCCTTCAGGAAGCAGATGCCGTTCATCAGCAAGATGGTGCATGTACGCTGGAGCGGCGAGGGCGTCTGGATGCCGCTCGGCGATCTCGATTTCGGCGTCGGCTACGAGAACAACACCGCCTATCCCGCGCCCGGCCACATCATCCTGTATCCGGGCGGCGTCAGCGAGACCGAGATCCTGCTCGCCTATGGCGGCGTGCAGTTCGCCAGCAAGGCCGGCGTGCTCTCCGGCAACCACTTTATCACCCTGACCTCGGGGCTAGAGAACCTCTACACGCTCGGCCGCAAGACGCTCTACGAGGGCGTGCAGGACGTACGCTTCGATCTCGTCGACTGAGCGCTATCGGCGACCGAATGCGAAAAGGGCGGGGCGCGGCGCGTCCCGCCCTTTTTCACGCCGCCGCCGGGGGATCGGCCGGCGGGTCTTCCGCCGACCCGGTGGCGGATGGTCTTGGAGTCGGCAACAAGGCGATCACCCCGGGCGCCGCCGCGTCGGGGGGAGCATCCGGCTCGGCCGGCGCGGGCTTGGCGCCGTCGGCAAGATTCTGGCAGAGCGAGAGCATGGCGCGGGCGATCTCGGCCTCGCCCATGATCGTCAGCGTGGCCCCGCATTTGGTGAGATGCGCGACCTCGGCATCGGAATGGGCGCGGGCGACGATCGGCAAGGCCGGGTTCTCGGCACGGGCCTGCTCGCAGACCTGCCCGGCCTCGAAGCTGCCGGGGATGGCGACGAAGAGGCGCACGGCCCGGCCGACCGCGGCGGCGGCCAGCACCTCGGGGTCGGCGGCGTTGCCGATGAGGAGCTCCGCACCGTCGCGCTTGGCGGTCGCGACCGCATCGGGATTGTCCTCGATGACCAGGAGCTTCGCGCCTTGCGAGAGCAGGCCGGCGCCGAGCAGGCTGCCGACGCGGCCATAGCCGACGACGACAATGTGGCTGTCCAGGCTGGTCGGGGCGATGTCGCGTTCCGGCGGGGGCTCGACTTCAGGCTCTGGCGCGGCGGCCTTCTCGGGCTCGCCCGCCTCGGCGGGAGCTGCCGGCTTCGGCTTCGCGGCGGGGGTCTCCGGCGCCAGGCGCTCCGCCAGGGCGAACATCACCGGGTTGAGCAGGATCGACAGGATCGCGCCGGCGAGGATCAGGTCGCGTCCCTGCGCCGGCAGGATGCCGAGCGCCGTGCCGAGGCCGGCGAGGATGAAGGAGAACTCGCCGATCTGGGCGAGCGAGGCCGAGATGGTCAGGGCGGAGGTCTGGGGGCGGCCGAAGGCGCGCATGATCATCCAGGCCGCGACGGACTTGCCGATCAGGATGATGGCGAGGGTGCCGATCAGGGGGCCTGGTGCGCGCAGGAGGATGCCGGGGTCGAAGAGCATGCCGACCGAGACGAAGAACAGCACCGCGAAGGCGTCGCGCAGCGGCAGCGTCTCTTCGGCCGCGCGCTGGGAAAGCGGTGATTCCGACAGGATCATGCCGGCGAAGAAGGCGCCGAGCGCGAAGGAGACCCCGAACAGGGTCGCAGCCGCATAGGCGACGCCGAGCGCGACCGCGAGAACCGCAAGCCGGAACAGCTCGCGCGAGCCGGTATGCGCGACCCAGTGCAGCACCCAGGGAATGACGCGCCGGCCGATGACGAGCATGAAGGCGAGGAAGCCGACCAGCTTGGCGAAGGTCAGGCCAAGCACGCCCCAGACGCCGAGATCGAAGCGGGTCGCGAGCGGGGCGCTGCCGCCGGACGACGAGCCGTTGATGATCTCCGCCACCACCGGCAGCAGCACCAGCGCCAGAACCATGGCGATGTCCTCGACGATCAGCCAGCCGACGGCGATGCGGCCACGCTCGGTCTGGACCAGTCGCCGCTCCTGCAGCGAGCGCAGCAGGACGACCGTCGAGGCGGTGGACAGTGCGAGGCCGAAGACAATGCCCGAAAACCAGTTCCAGCCGAGCAGCGTGCCGAGCCCGAGTCCGAGCAGCGTCGCGATGCCGATCTGGACGACGGCGCCGGGCACGGCGATCGCCTTCACCGAGAGCAGGTCCTTCAGGGAGAAATGCAGGCCGACGCCGAACATCAGCAGGATGACGCCGATCTCGGCCAGTTCGTTGGCGAGGTTCTGATCACCGACGAAGCCCGGCGTGAACGGGCCGGCGGCGACACCGGCCAGTAGATAGCCGACGAGAGGGGAAATCCGCAGTCTGTGGGCGATTGATCCGAAGACGAAAGCAAGGCCGAGGCCGGCGACAACGATGGCGATCAGCGGGCCGTGATGCATGGCTCTCCCGAATCCGAAAGGTCAAGAAATCAAGATTGTTTGAACATTCGGAGCATGGGGTTTCGGGGCAGGGATTTCAACCGAAAGGCGTACGACTTTTCGGGCTTCGCTGCCGAAATTCCGGGCTGTTCGGATGGGGTGCGGCAGCGGGAGGGCTCGAAGGCGCAGATGCCTCAGGCCTTCGGCTTCTCCAGCAGGATCTGGCCCTGCTTCTCGACGCCGATCTTGAGCTTCTCGGCGAACATCGCGAGCATCCAGGGCAGGCTCACCTCGACGCGGATCAGGCGGTCCTCGACCTCGACGCGGCCATGGACGGTCTGGCCGAGCGCGCCGACACCGAAATGCAGGGCATCTCCCTCCCAGCGTTCCTCGACCAGCTGCATCCTGACCATGCCGAGCCGGTCGCGGATCTTGTCGACGCCGCCGCGCAGGCGCGCCAGCGCGGCGTCCCGGCCGAGATCATGCGAGATGGTGATGGAAACGGGTTTGCCCATGACTGCTCATCGGAAAGGAAGGAGGGCTCTACATGGCAATGATATGGGCGCATTTCCAGCGCAGCGAACAATGAGACCCGGCAGCGGACATCTGCTAACGGGACGGCGCAAGATCGAAACCGGTAAGGCCTGTCATGCTCGAACGAGCGAAGCAATGGGCGCGCGTGCTCAAGCGGGATGTGCTCGCCCTGTGGATCGCGGCCCGTGACAGCCGGACGCCGTGGTATGCGAAGCTCGCGGCGGGCGCAGTCGCCGCCTATGCCCTCAGCCCCATCGATCTCATCCCGGATTTCATCCCGATCCTGGGCTATCTCGACGACCTGATCATCGTGCCGCTCGGCATCCTGCTGGTCGTGAAGCTCATTCCCCCCGGTTTGATGGCCGAATACCGGGCGATGGCGGCTGGGCAGGCGAAGCAGGCGAGCTATGGCGGCATGGCCGCGATCCTGGCGATCTGGATTGGAGCCGGGGCTGCGCTGCTCTGGTGGCTCTGGCCGGCTGGATCATTCTGAGTATCGGCGGCCATGCATGGAAAAGCCCGCCGAAGGGGCGGGCCTGGTTGTCCATCGCTTGTGCCGGATCATCCGGCCGTCATCCGCCTCAATCGCGTTCGCTCAGGCGCTTCTGGCCGGTCTGAGTGACCCGCCAGATGGCGCCGTCGGCTTCGACGAGGCCACGATCCTGCAGGGAATGCAGCATCGTCTCGTCGAAGATGAAGTGGCGGGTCTCCTCCTCGATGCTCTCCAGTGCGATCCATTCGGGATCGGAGAGAACGAACGGGTGAGCGATCTGGAGGTGCTGAACATGCATGCGCGTCTCCTTCTCGTTGAATGCCCCTGTTCTCGGGTGAATCGCATTCAATCATGACGCGGTCGTGGCCGAAGCGGCGGCGAATCGTGGCCCGGTTGTTTTGTCGCGGCCTGGAACCCGGCCGCGCCCGCTTCGTTCTCTGGCCATGACCCCTTCCAAGAACGGAGAGACCGCCATGGCGATCAGCAACAGTTTCCCGCCCGATGTTCCGAAGGCCGCCGACGAGGCCGGCGAGACCGTGGGCGCCAGCGTGAGCAGCCTGCGCAGCAAGGCGGCCGATCTCGCGGGCAAGGCCGGGGAGACCGTCAAGGATCATTACGAGCGAGCCAAGGATGCGTGGGACGAGGCCGAGCCGCTCGAGGCGGTCCGCGGTGGCGGTCAGGCCGTGGTGCAGAGCGTCGAGCGTCACCCGCTCGCGGCGCTTGGTCTGGGTGTGGCCGGCATCGGCCTCGTCGCCTGGGCGATGTTGCGCAGTCAGCCTTCGTCGGGTTGGGAGCGCTATCAGCCTGACTATGGGCGCTGGCGCGGCTGGCTCCAGGATTATGGCTCCGATGCGGCCGATGCCGGCAATCGGGCCTTGAAATCGGGCGGCAGCTGGCTGCGCTCGCATCGCGATGTCGCGGATGATTATGCCGGCCGGGCCGGCGACTATGCGGCGATGGCCCGCGACTATGCAGACAGGGGCGGGCGCATGCTGGCGAAGCGGGCCGAACGCGAGCCGATGGCGGTCGTCGTCGGGCTCGGGCTCGCGGCCTATGTGATCGGTTCGCTCCTGAGCTCGGGTTCGTCCAGCGAGCCGGCAGCCGCACCTGCCCGCAAGCGGGCCGCCCGGCGCTGACGGGCAATAAAAAAGCCCTGCGGCGCGAACGCCGCAGGGCTCGAAGAGCTGACGGGGTGCCTTCCGAAGAGGGCGCCCGCTATCTTACCACCAGTAGCCGCGGCGGCCGTAGTAGCCACGGCCGTAATAGGAGCGGTTATCGGCGGCGATCAGCGCACCACCAACGACGCCGGCGGCGACGCCAGCCGCGACAGCCGAGCCGGCTTCGTTCGAGGCGCGGCGGTTCTCGACATAATTCGCCGAGCGGCACTTCTGGTAGGCGCGGGTGCCGGGGCGGAAGCCCTGGGCCTCACAGGTCACTTCGGCGTCGGCCATGGACTCCTGCGCGGTCTGACAACCAGCGAGAAGAGCGGCCATGGCGCCAACGATCAGAATGCTACGCATATTTTATCCCTTTTCAGCCTCCCATTGGCCTGAGGTGGACTTAAGAGCAGCTCGGTCTGCAGGTCAAGAATGACGCGGGCTTTGCGTTAAAGTTCGCGGCGTCAAATCGCGACAATTCCGCTGGAATTGCGACAGTTCGGCGGAGTCGCCGGCGATGCAGGGCCCGGCCAGAGCGGTTTCACGCGGGCTCAGGCTTGCATTTGTGCCGAAGCGGGCGAACATGGGCGCAGACCCGATCAGCCCAGTCCGGACGTGACGATGCCCCGCTTTTTCATCCTTCTGCCGGCCCTGCTGCTTGGCGCCTGCGCCTATCACACCTCGCGCAGCAGCATCGTGGTCGTGACCGATGCGAAGAGTGTTGTGGAGAATTGCGCGAGGCTTGGTGAAGTCGACGGGCAGGACAGCTCCCAGGTCATCATGCCGCTCGACAAGACGCGCGATTCGGTGATCACGCGCCTGAAGATCGCCGCGGCGGAGCTGGGGGGGACTCATGTCCTCGCCAACGCTGCCGATATCAAATGGAAAGGCCCGGACACCAAGGGCGCCGTCTACAAGTGCAACCCCTGAGACGCGAGCGAACCGCGCCGCCGTCAGCTGATCCAGCCGGCGCCGGTCAGCCCTTCAGCAGCCATTCGTGCTCGGCGGCGTTGTGGAATTTCCAGGTCCGCTTCGGGCCGGCCATGACGTTGAGATAATAGAGATCGTAGCCGTGGCAGGTGGCGCAGGGATGATAGCCCTTCGGCACCAGCACGACGTCGCCATCCTCGATGGCCATCGCCTCGTCCAGGCTGCGGTCGTCTGTATAGACGCGCTGGAAGCCGAAGCCCTGCGGCGGGTTGAGGCGGTGGTAGTAGGTCTCCTCCAGATGGGATTCGCGCGGCAGGTCGTCCCGGTCGTGCTTGTGCGGGGGATAGCTGGAGGTGTTGCCGGCCGGGGTGATGACCTCGACCACCAGCAGCGAATCCGCCGGCTCGTTCTCGGGCAGGATATTGGTGACGTGGCGGGTGTTGGAGCCCTTGCCGCGGATCTCCTGGCCGAGATCGTCCGGCCTGATGACGCGGACGGGCAGGCCGCCCTTGAGGCCAGGCGCCGTGCAGACAGCGAGCTCGAGATCGGTCGTCGCGGTGACGGACCAATCGGAACCTTCCGGCAGATAGACCGACCAGGGCTTGCCCTCGAACGGGCTCATGCGGCTGCCGAGCTCGCCCAGGTTTTCGCCGCCGGCCGCGACCTTGCCCTTGCCGGTGACGAAGACGAGGCAGGTCTCGCGATCGCCGGTCGCGGCCGAGACGGTCTCGCCCGGCTTCAGGCGGTGCAGATCGAAGCCGACATAGGTCCAGCCGGCGCTTTCCGGCGTGACATGGGTAACGCGGCCGTTCGTGCCGGCGGGGCGGACCTTGAGGTGGGACATGGGTGTTCCTATCCGTTGGACTCGTCATGCTCGCGCAGTCGCTGCGCGCCGCCCGAGAATGACGGCTGTTGTCAGGCCAGCCCGGCTTCCCTGATGAAGCGGGTGAGATTGGCGTGGCCGAGCTTCGCATAGGTCGCGGGCTCCGCCTTCTTCGGGTCCTGCTCGGCCTCGACCACGATCCAGCCGGAATAGCCCTGAAGCTCCCGGAGCACGCGGACATAGTCGATCAGGCCGTCGCCCGGCACGGTGTAGACGCCGGCGAGCACGGATTCGAGGAAGGACCAGTCCTCGCGATTGGAGCGCCACATCACAGCCTCGCGGATGTCCTTGCAGTGGACATGGTGGATGCGGGCCTTCCAGTGACGGGCAATGCGGGCGGGGTCGCCGCCGCCCCAGGTGGCGTGGCCGGTGTCGAGCAGCAGGCCCACGGTCGGGCTGGTGACGCCCATGAACCGGTCGATCTCGGCCTCGGTCTGCACCACCGTGCCCATATGGTGGTGATAGACGAGCTGCAAACCGTATTCGGCCTTCAGGGCCTCGGCGAAATTGGTATAGCGCGCGCCGAAATCGTCCCAGCGGTTCTTCGGCAGGACGGGCCGGGCCGAGAGCGGCTTGGTGATGTCGGAATGGATCGCGTTCGAGGTCTCGGCCGCGATCAGGACCGAGCAGCCCATGTCGCGCAGCAGCGTCGCATGAGCCTTCACCGCCACCATCTCGGCGGCGACGTCGCGGTCGAGCAGCTCGGTCGAGTACCAGCCGGAAACCAGAGCGTGGCCATGGGCGTCGAGGATCGGCTTCAACTTCGCCGCCTCGCGCGGGAACTTGTTGCCGAGCTCCATGCCGGTGAAGCCGGCTTCGCGGGCTTCCGTCAGGCAGGTTTCGAGCGGGATGTCGCCGCCGATCTCCAGCATGTCGTCATTCGACCAGCCGATGGGGTTCGCGCCGATGCGGATCATGTGTCGGGTCTTTCTCGCCTATGGGAACGGCTTAGTTGCCGATGGTCTGACGCTTGCGTCGTTCGTCGTAATTCGCCCGTGCCGTGCGGACCTCGGCGCGCTCGCTGACCTCGGGCACCGCGACGTCCCACCAGGCGCCGCCGGAGCCGGTCGAGATCAGCGGGTCGGTGTCGATCACGACGACGGTCGTGCGGGTGTTTTCCTTGGCCTGCGTCAGAGCGGCTTCCAGCTCGGCGATCGAGGCGGCCTTCACCGCGATCGCGCCCATGCTGGCGGCGTGCTGGACGAAATCGATCTCCGGCAGCGTCTCGTGCCTGCTGTCCTTGAGCAGGTTGTTGAAGCTCTCGCCACCGGTGGCCATCTGCAGGCGGTTGATGCAGCCGAAGCCGCGATTGTCGAGCAGGACGATGGTGAGCTTGAGGCCCAGCATCACCGAGGTCGCGATCTCGGAATTGAGCATCAGGTAGGAGCCGTCGCCGACCATGACGACGACCTCTTTGTCGGGCCTCGCCATCTTGGCGCCGAGCCCACCGGCGATCTCGTAGCCCATGCAGGAGAAGCCGTATTCGGCATGGTAGGAGCCGGGCGCTCCCGCCTGCCAGAGCTTGTGCAACTCGCCCGGCAACCCGCCCGCGGCATGAAGCAGGATGACGTCCGAACCCAGCGTGCGCTGGGCCGCGCCGATGACCTGCGCGTCCGAGGGCAGGGCGGCATTGCTGGCGGCGGTGGCCTGGCCGGCTTCCTTCTGCCAGTCGGTCTTGCCGGCCTTGGCATTGTTGGTCCAGCTCTCCGGCGCCTTCCAGCCACCGATGGCCTCCGCCAGCTCGGCGAGACCCTCGCGGGCGTCGGCGACGAGGGGCAAGGCGCGATGCTTGCCGGCGTCGAAAGATTGGACGTTGAGGCCGATGATCGTCTTCCCGGCAGCGCCGAACAATGCCCAGGAGCCGGTGGTGAAATCCTGCAGGCGGGTGCCGACCGCGAGCATGAGATCGGCCTCGGCGGCGAGCCGGTTCGCGGCTTCCGTACCGGTGACGCCGACGGCGGCCATGTTGAGCGCGTCGTCATCGGGCAGGGCGGATTTGCCGCCTTGCGTCTCACAGACGGGAATGCCGGTCGCGGCCGAGAAGCGGGCGAGCTCGTCGCTGGCGCCGGAATAGAGCACGCCGCCGCCGGCGACGATCAGCGGTTTCTTCGCGGCCTTCAATGCCTCCGCTGCGGCTTTCAGTTCGGCCCGGTCGGCGCGCGGGCGGCGCGGCGTCCAGAGGCGCTCGGTGAAGAAGCTCTCGGGGTAGTCATAGGCCTCGGCCTGCACATCCTGGCAGAGCGCGAGCGTGACGGGGCCGCATTCGGCCGGATCGGTCAGCACCTGCATGGCGCGGGCGAGCGCCGGGATGATCTGCTCGGGCCGGGTGATGCGGTCGAAATAGCGCGAGACCGGACGGAAGCAGTCATTGGCGGAGACGGTGCCGTCGCCAAAGGTCTCGACCTGCTGAAGCACCGGGTCGGGGATGCGGTTGGCGAAGACGTCGCCCGGCAGCAGCAGAACCGGCAGGCGGTTGACATGGGCGAGCGCGGCGGCGGTGACGAGATTGGTCGCGCCGGGGCCGATAGAGGTCGTTGCGGCCATGAAGCGGCGGCGCATGTTCGCCTTGGCATAGGCGATGGCGGCATGGGCCATGGCCTGCTCGTTATGGGCGCGGAAGGTCGGCAGGCGTTCGCGTTCGTGCCAGAGCGCCTCGCCCAGGCCCGCGACATTGCCATGGCCGAAAATCGCCCAGACGCCACCGAAGATCGGCAGGCGCTGCCCATCGATCTCGGTCATCTGGCGGCTAAGGAAGCGCGTCAGCGCCTGCGCCATGGTGAGGCGGACGGTGCTCATGATCCTGTCTCCGGTCGGGAGTCTTCTTAGCATCGGCTTGGTCCGAAAACCGGTTCCCACTTTTCGGGCCGATGCGCTAGGCCGCCTTCCGACCGCGCGTGGCAAGCCAGAGGCCGGTCAGCGCCTCGAAGCGGCCGGCCATGTCGGCGATGGCTGCCTCGTCGTCGAGCTTGCCGGAAAGCCAGCCCTCGGCCGCGCTCATGAAGATGGTGCGGCCGACGGCAAAGCCCTTGACGATGGAGGCGGATGCGGTGGCCGCGAAGCCGGCTTCCAGCTCCTCGGCCGGCGCGTCGAGCCCGAGCAGCAGGACGCCGCGGCACCAGGGATCGTGCTTCGCGATCGTCTTCTCGATCGCGGCCCAGGCGGCAGGGGAGGATTGTGGCTCCAGCTTCCACCAGTCGGGCTTGATGCCGAGCGCATAGAGCTCGCCGAGCGCGCGGGCGATCGTGTCGGGGCCGAGCGGGCCGTTCTTGCTGGCAATGATCTCGATCAGCAATTCGCGGCCGACCTTGCGCGCCGCCTCGAACAGGCCGCGCAGCTTCTCCTGCTGCTCGCGCTTCAAATCTTCCGGGTCGTCAGGGTGATAGAAGCAGAGCGCCTTGATGCAATGATCGACCGGCCATTCCGGCAGCAACGAGCCGATATCCTGACTGGTCTCGAAGCGCAGCGGGCGCGAGCCCGGCAGTTCGACCGGGCGGCCGAGCCAGGCGAAGGGATGGCGGGCGAATTCGAACATCGCCTCGCGGCCATGCTTCTCGTCGAGCAGCATGCCGTAGCCGGGGCGGCCATCGGCGACGCGGGCGGCGGCCTTGACCGCGAGCACCTTGAAATCGCGGATGCGGGCGGGATCGGCACCGGCCTTTGCCGCGAGCTCTTCGAGCTGCGAGCGATGGTCGCAGGCGAGCGCCATCAGCGAGGGCACGTCGCGGCGGCGCGTCGTCGCCCAGTGGATGTGGTTGATGTCTTCGTCCTTGCGCAGCGCCCGGTGCGGGCTGCCGTTTTTGAGGAAATATTGCAGCTCCTCGAAGGTCGGGCTTTCCGGCGAGCAGAGCAGGCGCGAGACGGCGAAAGCACCGCAGGCATTGGCCCAGGTCGCGGCGATCTGGAGGCTCTCGCCACCGAGCCAGCCGCGTAGGAAGCCGGACATGAAGGCGTCGCCGGCGCCCAAGACGTTGTAGACCTCGATCGGGAAGCCCTTGCCGACGATGCCGTCCTCGAGATCGTCGGGGATCGCGCCTTCATAGACGATGCAGCCCATCGGGCCGCGCTTGAGCACGATGGTCGCAGGGGTCAACGAGCGGATCGTCTTCAGCGCCGGCAGGAGCTCGCTCTCGCCCGAGGCGATCAGCACCTCTTCCTCGGTGCCGATGACGAGGTCGCAGCAGGGCAGGACGGTCTTCATCCGCTCGGAGACGGCCTGCGAGGCGATGTAGCGGTTGTCGCCGGCATCATGGCCGGCGAGGCCCCAGAGGTTCGGGCGGTAGTCGATATCGAGCACGACCTTGCCGCCGTTCGCGCGCATCAGCTTCATCGCCTTGCGCTGGGCGGCCTCCGGGCCGGGCCGGGCGAAATGCGTGCCGGTGACGACGACGGCGCGGGCCCTGGCGATGAAGGCGGGGTCGATATCGCCTTCCTCCAGCGCCATGTCGGCGCAGTTCTCGCGGTAGAACAGCAGCGGGAACGACTTGTCGCTCTCGACCGAGAGGATGGCGAGCGCGGTCAGGCGCTCGGGATCGGTCTTGAGGCCGTCGAGATTCACGCCCTCGCGTGCGAGCTGCTCGCGCAGGAAGCGGCCGAACTGCTCGTTGCCGACGCGGGTCAGCAGGGCCGAGCGCAGGCCGAGCCGGGCGGTGCCGATCGCGATATTGGCCGGGCAGCCGCCGACCGACTTGGCGAAGGAGGTGACATCCTCCAGCCGCGAGCCGATCTGCTGGCCGTAGAGATCGACCGAGGCCCGGCCGATGGTGATGACGTCGAGCGCCTGCGCCGATCCGCCGAGCGGTCCCGCCATGTCTTCCTCCCGGCAGCGATGATCATCGAAGCCGAGCGGCTCCGGTTGCGGGAATGAAATAATAATTCCATCAATTCGTCAATGCGGAATGTATGTTCCTAAAGCTTTAGGCGTGCCCGCCACGGCGGCCCCTGCCGCGTCCGGCCCGGCGCGCCTCGCCGACGCCGACGGCGAGCGCCATGGAGAGTGCCATGGTCGAGGCCAGCGTGCGGAACCCGCCGAAATCCGCCTCGGCGACCTCGAACCAGAGCTTGGCGATGCTGGCGAGCGGGGAGAAGGCGCTGTCGGTGATGGCGACGAGCGGCACTCCACGTTCCGCGAGGCCGCGTGCGTCCTCGATCGTCGCGGGCGCATAGGGCGAGAAGCTGATGACGAGGACGGCATCCTTCGGCGTCGCGAAGGCGATCATCTCGGGATCGAGGCCGGCAGCCGACTCGACGAGCTGGTTGCGGACCTGGAGCTTGCCGAGCGCATAGGCGAGATAGCTCGCCACCGGATAGGAGCGGCGCCGGGCGAGGATATAGATGGTCTCGGCGCGGGCGAGCACATCGATCGCGCGATCAAGCGTGGCTTCGTCGATGGTGCGGCTCATCACGTCCAGCGACTTGCGCGAGGCGGTCAGGAAGCCGTCGAGGATGCGGTGGTTGCCGGCCGCGGTGCCATCGCCGACCCGCAGCGTGTTGAGGCGTTCCTCATAGCTGGAATTGCGCTCGCGCAGGCGGGCGCGAAAGACGCCCTGCAGGCTGGTGAAGCCGTCGAAGCCGAGATGCTGGGCGAAGCGGATCAGCGTGGAGGGCTGGACGCCGGCCGAGACCGCGATGCTGGCGGCGGTGCCGAAGGCGATCTCGTCGGGATTGTCGAGAGCATAGGCTGCGATCTGGGCGATGCGCTTGGGCAGGCTTTCGCGCTGACTGAGGATCGATGCGCGCAATTCGTCGAAGTCGCGCGGCAGCTCCGCAACGGCGGTTTCGCTCATCCTGGATTCCCGTTGCCGTCCCTGTTGTCGACAGTTCTGGCAGCGAAGCGGAAATGGAGCAAGCGTTCCAATGGAGGAATGAACGCTCGATGATAGGTTAGCCCAGCGGTGCGGTTGTGCAGCTCTGGCCGCCATCGACCGGCAGGCAGACGCCCGTGATGAATTTCGCCTCGTCGGAGGCGAGGAAGACGGCGGCGTTGGCGATGTCCCAGGCGGTGCCCATCTTGCCCATCGGCACCTGTGCGTCGCGGGCGGCGACCATCTCCTCGACCGAGGCGTATTGCGCGGAGATCTGCTTGTAGATCAGTGGCGTGTCGATCAGGCCGGGCATGATGCAGTTCGCCCGGATGCCCTGCT
Organism: Allobosea sp. AK1; assembly: GCF_006714945.1. Classification (NCBI taxonomy): domain Bacteria; kingdom Pseudomonadati; phylum Pseudomonadota; class Alphaproteobacteria; order Hyphomicrobiales; family Alloboseaceae; genus Allobosea; species Allobosea sp. AK1. Next base: position 1,240,723 of record NZ_VFMG01000001.1, on the reverse strand, counting down.
TCGCATACTGCATCGCGAGCGCGACCGTCGCCTGGTTCACCGCTGCCTTCGTCGCGTAATAGGCGAAGTACGGGTAGCCGGTCCAACGGATGGCGGCGAGCGAGGAGATGTTGACGATGGCGCCGCCACCGCCCTTCAGCATCTCCGGAATGACGGCCTTGGCGCAGCGATAGACCGAGCCGAGATTGAGCTGGAGCGAGGCGTTGAACTGCTCTTCCGAGAGCTCGACAGGGCCGCCCATATGGGTGACGCCGACATTGTTGTGGAGGATGTCGAGCCGGCCGAAATGCTTCACGGTCGCGGCGACGCAGGCCTCGACCGAGGCGAGATCGGTGACATTGGCGGCAAGCGCGAGTGCCCTGCCGCCTTCGCCGGCGATGATCTCTGCGGTTTCCTTGGCGGCATCGTGGTTCAGGTCGATGCAGGCGACACCGGCGCCTTCGCGGGCATAGGCGACTGCGGCGGCCTTGCCGTTGCCCCAGCCGGGTCCGGAGGAGCCGGCGCCGAAGACGATGGCGATCTTGCCCTTCAGCCGGTCGGCCATGGTGTTTGGTCTCTCGATATCAAAAACAAGTGCAGGTCATTTCGGGCGCCGCGATGCGCAGACCCGAAATGACCTGCATGAGGGTGCTAGCGTCGATCAGCTCAGCGAGCTGCCGACGGCCTTTTCCAGGATGCCCCAGGCCTCGTCGCCGTACTTCTTCTTCCACTCCGCGTAGAAGCCGGCCTTGCGCAGGGCTTCGCGGAAGGCATCGGCCTTGGTCTCGTTGGCGACCATGCCCTTGGCGACGAGCTCGCCCTGCACGTTGGCATTGAGCTTGGCGACGTCGTCACGCTCGAGCAGCGCGGCGGCGTTGATGTTCTTGGCGACGATGGCGCGCAGGTCCTCCGGCAGCTTCTCCCAGGCGCGGCGGTTGGCCAGGAACCAGAAGCCGTCCCACATGTGGTTGGTCAGGGAGAGGTATTTCTGGACTTCGAAGAGCTTGGCGGTCGAGATGATTGCGAGCGGGTTCTCCTGGCCGTCGACGATCTTGGTCTGCAGCGCGGTGTAGACCTCGGCGAAGTTGATCGAGGCCGGGGCCGACTGGAAGGCGGTGAACATCGAGGTCCAGAGCGGCGAGACCGGCACGCGGATCTTGAAGCCCTTGAGGTCGTCGGGCGTGTTGATCGGGCCCTTGGACGAGGTGATCTGACGGAAGCCGTTGTCCCAGATCTTGTCCATGACGACGAGATTGGCCTTGTTGATCTGGCCGCGGACATAGGCGCCGAGTTCGCCGTCCATCGCCTTCCAGACGGCGTCGTAGTTCGGGAAGGCGAAGCCGATGCCCGAGAGTGAGGCGTTGGCGACCAGCGTCGACAGGATCAGCGGCGAGAGCGTGAAGAACTCGACGCCGCCCGAGCGGACCTGGCTCAGCATGTCGGTGTCGGAGCCGAGCTGGTTGTTCGGGAAGATCTGGATGTCGACGCGACCCTTGGTCTCTTCCTTGATCTTGGCCACGGCCTCGTTGGCGCGCGTGTTCATCGGATGCGCGACGGGCAGGTTGTTGGCGTATTTATAGGTGAACTCGGCAGCCTGCGCGTTGGCGCGGCCGATATGGAACGTGCCGATGGCAGAGGCGGCGGCTGTCGCCTGAAGCAGGGTGCGGCGCGAGATGGTCATGGGCGTTTCTCCTTGAGAGTGTCTGGTTTCTTGCTGGTTTCTTGTTGTGAGCTTCACAGCACCCAGGTCGAGAGGCCGGGCACGAGGGCGATGACGACGAGGCCGATGATCAGGGCGAAGATATAGGGCCAGACCGCGCCCATCGCCTCGTCGGGCGAGACGTTGCCGATCTTGCAGGCGATGTAGAAGCCGATGCCGATCGGCGGTGCCATCAGGCCGATATTCATCGCGGTGACCACGACCATCGAATAATGCACGTCGTTGATGCCGAGATTCTTGGCGATCGGGAACATCAGTGGCGCCATCAGCACGATCGCCGGCAGGCCCTCCAGCACGCAGCCGAGGATCATGAAGACGACGATGGTGACCGCCATGAAGGTGAGCCAGCCGCCGGGCAGGTTCGCCATGAAGACGGCGAGGTCGCGGGCGAAGCCGGTCTGGGTCAGCGCCCAGGCCATGGCGAGCGCCGTGCCGAGAATGACGAGGATCGCGCCGGAGAGCGCCGCCGTCTCGACCAGCATCTGGTAGAACTTGCGCAGGCTGATGCCGCCATAGAGCACGATGCCGATGACGAGCGCATAGAGCACTGCGATGGTCGAGACCTCGGTCGCGGTCGCAACGCCGCCGCCGACGGCGGCGCGGATGATGAAGGGCAGGACGAGGGCCGGCGCGGCGACGAGCGCGACCTTGCCGATCACCGCCAGCGGCGCGCGGCGCACGCCCTTCATGTCCTCCGCCGCCGCCTTCCAGCGGGCGAGACCGGCGAGCGCGACCAGCAGAACGCCGGCGATGACGAAGCCCGCGTTGAACAGCCCGGCAATCGAGACGCCGGCGACCGAGCCCAGCACGATCAGCACGATCGAGGGCGGCACCGTGTCGGCCATGGCGGCGCCGGTCGAAAGCAGCGCGATCAGGTCCTTGGGCTTGTAGCCGCGTCGCTTCATCTCCGGGAACAGCGCGGGCGCGACCGTCGCCATGTCCGAGACCTTCGAGCCCGAAATACCCGAGACGAGATAGAGCGAGCCGAGCAGGACATAGGACATGCCGGCGCGGACATGGCCGAGCAGGGACGCCAGGAAATCGACGATCGCCTTGCCCATGCCGGTGGCGTCGAGGATGCAGCCGAGCAGCACGAAGATCGGCACGGAGAGCAGGATCAGGCTCGACATGCCCTCGTCCATGCGCCCGATCATGACGATGGTCGGGACGCTGGTCGAGAAGGCGAGGAAGGCGAGCGTGCCCAGCCCGAAGCAGAAGGCGATCGGGACGCCCGCAACGAGGCAGGCGGCGACGACGCCGAGCAGGAAGATCAAGATGTTGTAGTAGCCGAGCCCCTTCAGCGTCGGCCCGAGCAGCCAGAAGGCCAGGCCGAACCCGCCGACGACCAGCACGGCTGCGGCGATGTCGACGAGGCGCGCGGTCTTGAAGATATAGCGCAGGGTGAGCAGCAGCATCAGCACGATGCCGACGGCCAGCGCCGAGACACGCCAACTGACGGGGATGTTGAGCGCGGCCGAGGTGACGTAGCTCTCTTCCACAGCGTATTCGATGGCCGGGTCGACCATCGCGGCCAGGAAGGCGGCAACCGCGACGAGCGCCAGCGTCTCGACGAATTCGCGCAGCCGCGGCGGCATCATGCCGACGAACAGCGACAGCCGCAGGTGCTCGTTGCGGTCGACGGCGATGGCGGCGCCGAGCATGGCGAGCCAGATGAAGGCGATCGAGGCGACCTCGTCGACCCAGACGAAGGGCAGCGAGAAGACGTAGCGCGAGACGACGCCGAGCAGCAGCACGCCGATGATGAAGGCGACCAGCACGGCAGCGACGGCCTCGACCGGGCGCATGATGGCCGAGCCGGGACGTGCGTCCTCGTTCTCGCTGAGGTTCTCAGGGATTTTCAGGGTATCGATGACATCGACCATGCGGCGGCCTCAGGTGCCGGTCGCCGGACGCGAAGCGCCCGCTATGCAGGATGCCCTGGGGGCCATCGTTCCGTTCCTCCCTCCGCGCCGATCTTGTTGGGTCGTCGGCGTCGCTTGTGGTCCACACTGTGAATAGCCGGACAGCGGGACGGCAGGCAGATTACACAAGGGAAGCGGCATTGCAATCCGCAAAGCGCCCATCTACGGTTGGAGAACAAGAACAAGGTCCATATCATGGACTGTGTGGAGGAGCGCTTGCCGCCAAATTCCGCGCCCGAAGCCGGGCTGTCCGGTTCGCAGAGCGTTGACCGCGCGCTCGGGCTGCTCTCGCTGATCGGGCGGGAGCCGGCCGAGGGGCTGCCGCTTGGCGAGATCGTCTCCGGCAGCGGCCTCAACAAGCCGACGACGCGGCGCCTTCTGCTGGCGCTGATGCGGGCGGGATTGGTCGAGCAGGAGCCGCAGACGCGGCGTTATTGCCTGGGCGAGGAGGCCTTCGTGCTCGGCGTGCTGGCGGCGCGGCGCCATAGCCTGCTCGAGATCGCGATGGAGGGCCTGCGCCGGCTTTCGGCCGAGACGCAGGATACGAGCTTCCTCACCGTCCGGCGCGAGAACTATGCGATCTGCCTGCATCGGGAGGAGGGGACCTATCCGGTCCGCACGCACGCACTGCAGGCCGGCGACCAGCATCCGCTCGGCGTCGGTGCCGGCTCGCTTGCCATGCTGGCGGCCCTGCCGGACGACGATGTGGACCGGGTCATCGCGGCTAACGAGGCCGTCTTGCTGGCCCGCTATCCCGGCTTTGCGCCGGAGGCTTTGCGGGCCGATGTCGCCGGGACGCGTGTGCGCGGCTTCTCGCTCAATCCCGGCCGGCTCGTCGCCAGCTCATGGGGCATCGGCCGGGCCTTCCGCTACCCGGACGGGCGGGTCGCAGGCGCGCTGTCGATCGCCGCGATCGACAGCCGGATGGTGCCGGCCCGGCAGGCGGAGCTTTCGCTATTGCTGGCGCGCGAAGCCGAGCGGCTGGAAGCGCTGCTCAAGCAGATGTTCGTATCCAAGCGGGCTGTGCGGCCAATCGTGGCCGCCGCACCGCGTTCCATCGAGACAGGGAGAGCCGCAAGATGAGCTCTGCAAAACCAGCCCCGACCGGGGGCGTCGTGCCGATGACGCGGCGTGTGATGAACCTCGCCCATATCGCGACGCAGAATGCCCGGCGCCTGCCGGCACACCCCGCCTTCATCTGGGGCGGGAAGATGCTCGACTGGGCCGAGATCGATGCGCAGGTCTCGGCGCTAGCCGCTGGCCTGCGGGCGCGTGGCATCGGCAAGGGCGACCGCCTGCTGGTCCATTCCAAGAACTGCGACGCGATGTTCGTCTCGATGTTCGCGACCTTCCGGCTCGGCGCCGTCTGGGTGCCGACGAATTTCCGCCTGCTGCCGGACGAGGTCGCCTATCTCGCGACGGCTTCCGGTGCGAAGGGCTTCCTCTGCCATGGCGATTTCCCGGAGCATGCGGGGGCCGTTGCGGCTGCGAAGCCTGCGCCGGAGTTCACCTGGCGGATCGGCGAGGGCGCTTTCGGCGAGGACGAGGCCGGCGCGGTGATCGCGCGCCATCGCGGCGAAAAGGTCGAAAACGTCGCGGTCGAGCATGACGATCCCTGCTGGTTCTTCTTCACCTCCGGCACGACCGGGCGCTCCAAGGCGGCAGTGCTGACCCATGGCCAGATGGGCTTCGTCATCACCAACCATCTCTGCGATCTCGTGCCGGGCTCGACCGAGACGGACGCTTCGCTGGTGGTGGCGCCGCTCTCGCATGGCGCAGGCGTGCATCAATTGATGATCTCGGCGCGCGGCGCGACCTCGATCCTGCTGCCGACCGAGCGCTTCGACATCGACGAGGCTTACCGCCTGATCGCGAAGCATCGCATCAGCAACATCTTCACGGTGCCGACGATCCTGAAAATGCTGGTCGAGCATCCCGCCGCCGACAGCCATGATCGCTCGAGCCTGCGCTACATCATCTATGCGGGCGCGCCGATGTATCGCGAGGACCAGAAGGCGGCGCTCAAGAAGCTCGGCAAGGTGATCGTGCAGTATTTCGGACTGGGCGAGGTCACCGGCAACATCACCGTGCTGCCGCCGGCCCTGCACGAGGCCGAGGACGGCCCGAATGCCCGCATCGGCACCTGCGGCTTCGAGCGCACGGGCATGCAGGTGCAGATCCAGGACGAGGACGGCAAGGAGGTCGAGGCGGGCGTTCAGGGCGAGATCTGCGTGATCGGGCCGGCCGTCTTCGCGGGCTATTACGACAACCCGGAAGCCAATGCGAAATCCTTCCGCGATGGCTGGTTCCGCACCGGCGATCTCGGCCATATGGACGCGCAGGGCTTCGTCTACATCACCGGCCGCGCCTCGGACATGTACATCTCCGGCGGCTCGAACATCTATCCGCGCGAGATCGAGGAGAAGATCCTGACCCATCCCGCGATCGCGGAGGTCGCGGTGCTCGGCGTGCCCGATCCGGTCTGGGGCGAGATCGGCATCGCGGTCTGCGTCAACCGGCCGGGCCAGAACGCGACCGAAGGCGAGATCGCGGATTTCCTCGGACCCAAGATCGCCCGCTACAAGATGCCGAAGCGCTTCCTGTTCTGGGAGGCCCTGCCGAAATCGGGCTATGGCAAGGTGCCGAAGCGCCTCGTCAAGGACGAGCTGGAGAAGCGCGGCGAGCTCGATTTCCTGAAGGGAAAGGCATCGTGAGGCGCATCCAGCAGCCCGGCACGGGAACGCCCGAGCGCATCCAGTGGGTCGAATGCGGCGGGCGCTCCTTTTCGCTGAGACTGCCGGCCGGCGTGCCGTTGCTGGAGGCGGTCAGGAGCGGCTTCGCAGCCGAGGGGTTCGCCTCGGGCGTGGTGAAGCTCGACGGGCTGAAGCTCTCGCCCTTCGCTTATGTGATGCCGGCGCTGTCGAAGACGCCCGAGCATGCGGCTTTCTATAGCGACACCTTCCGGCCGGAAGGGGGAGCTGGTGTCGAAGTCGGCGCGATGACCTTCGGCCAGCGCGATGGCGCGCCCTTCTTCCACGCCCATGCGCTGTGGGTTGAGGGTGATGGCAAGCGCAGCGGCGGCCATATCCTGCCGGATGAGACGACGGTTGCCGAGACGATCACGCTGCAGGCGGTCGGGCTCGATGGTGCGGCTTTCACGGCCGAGCCGGACAGCGAGACGCATTTCAAGCTGTTCGGGCCGGTGTCCGCCGCATCAGGTGGTGCCGGGGTAGGACGGTTCTTCGCGCTGCGCGTGAAGCCGAATGTCGATTTCTGCGGGGCATTGGAATCGTTTTGCGCAGAGCGCGGCATCCGCGAGGCTGTCATCCATGGCGGTGTCGGCTCGACCATCGGGGCGCGGTTTGTCGATGGTGGTGTGGTCGAGAATTTCGCGACGGAGGTTGCGATCACGGAGGGGCGGATCGCCCGCGGTGCCGGCGGCTTCGAAGCGACGATCGATGTCGCCTTGGTCGACTATAGCGGCGCGCTGGCGAGCGGCCGGCTGGTCCGCGGTGACAACCCGGTGCTGATGACCTTTGAGTTGGTGCTGGAGGCCCGCTGACACAAAGCGTCAGCCGCCCCGCTGTTTCGCGATCTCCCGGTTGCGCAGATCCTTGCGCATGATCTTGCCGGTCGCGGTCAATGGCAGCTCCGTCACGAACTCAACCTCGCGCGGATACTGATAGGCAGCCAGCCGGTCGCGCACGAAGGCCTGGATTTCCTTCGCCAGCTCCGCCGTCGGCATCACGCCCGGCTTCGGCAGCACGAAGGCCTTGACGATCTCGGTGCGAACCGGATCGGGCACACCGACGACCGCGACCATCAGCACGGCGGGGTGGCGGATGATGCAATCCTCGATATCGCCGGGCCCCATGCGGTAGGAGCCGGAGGAGATGATGTCGTCGTCGCGGCCCTGGAACCAGAAATAGCCTTCCTCGTCGCGCGCGCCGCTGTCGCCGGTGACGAGCCAGTCGCCGATGAACTTCGCCGCGGTGGCTTCGGGCTGGTTCCAGTATTCCAGCATCATCACCGGATCGGGCCGTGCTACCGCAATCAGCCCCTGCTCGCCATCAGGCAATTCGCGGCCCTCGGGCGAGATAACCGCGACACGGTGGCCGGGTACGGCGCGGCCCATGGAGCCCGGTTTAACCGGATAAAGACTCGCGCAATTGGCGACGAGCAGGTTGGCTTCGGTCTGGCCGTAGAACTCATTGACCGGGAAGCCGAAGGTCTCGCGGCTCCAGTCGAGCATGTCGGCGCCGAGCGTCTCGCCGCCGGTACCGATCGAGCGCATCGCGTAGCCGAAGCGTTGGGGATTGCCGACCTGCCGCATCAGCTTGAGCGCGGTCGGCGGCAGGAAGGCATTCCGCACTTTGTGCCGTGCCATCAGCGCGAAGGCGGCTTCGGGATCGAATTTGCGGGCGCGGGAGGCGAGCACCGGCACGCCGCAATAAAGGCTGGGCAGGAGCACATCGAGCAGGCCGCCGATCCAGGCCCAGTCGGCCGGGGTCCAGAACAGATCCTGCGCCTGCGGGAAGAATTCCTGCGGCATCTGAACGCCTGGCAGGTGGCCGAGCAGGACGCGATGGGCATGCAGCGCGCCCTTCGGTTTTCCGGTCGTGCCGGAGGTGTAGATGATCACGGCGGGGTCGTCGGCGCGGGTGTCTGCCGCGGTGAAGCGGTCGGAGGCCTTCGCCATCTCCGCCTCGAAATCGAGATGACCGGCGCCGCCGACGACGAAGATCTTGCGCAGGTTCGGCAGCGCGTCGCGGATCGCCTCGACCTTGCCGATATTCTCGGCGTCGGTGACGAGCACGCTGGCGCCGCTATGGCCAAGCCGATGCTCCAGAGCCTCGGGTCCGAACAGGATGAAGAGCGGCAGGGCGATGGCGCCGAGCTTGTAGGCGCCGAGATGGGCGATCGCGGTCTGCGGCGATTGCGGCAGCAGGATGCCGACGCGCTCGCCCGGGCCGATGCCGTGTGCGCCGAGCAGATTCGCGAAGCGGTTCGAGGCGCGCGATAGCTCATCGAAGGAGAGCGTCGCGACCTTGCCCCCGTCCTCCTCGAAGATCAGCGCCGGCTTGCCGCTGCCGTCGGCATGGGCGTCCGAGCAGGCGGTGCCGATATTGAAGCGCTCCGGGATGCGCCAGGCGAAGGCGTCCAGCGTGTCGCGATAGGTCGCGCGGCGTTCGAGCATGGTGGGCTCCGATCTTCGCATGCGTTTGCGCCGATCCTGCCCAGCCGACCTGTGGGCTGACAAGCCCGAGCGGAGCAGCTTACGGTTTGCGCAAAATTGCGGAGAAGCGAGGACATGCCCGTGACCAAACCGATCTGGGTCGAGGCCGCGATCAACGGCCCCTGGGGCAAGGAGCGCCAGCCCGGCATTCCAATCAGCATCCCCGATATCGTCGCGGACGGCATCGCCGCCGTCGAGGCTGGCGCTGCGATCGTGCATCTGCATGTCTACGACATGGTGACCGGCCGGCAGCGCGACGACTGGCAGCTTTATGCGCAGGCGATCGAGGGTATCCGCGCCAGGGTCGACGCGATCGTCTATCCGACCATCCCGATCCTCGGCTCGGGCTATGCCGGCGACATGATCGGCTCCGGCCGCTACACCCATCTCGAGGAGCTGGCGAAGCGCGGCCTCGCCGAATGGGGCGTGCTCGATCCCGGCTCGTGCAACTGGACGACCTTTGCCGGCATCCCGGAGGGCGAGGCCGGTTTCATCTACCAGAATCCCGGCGAGCACATCCGCGAGGGGATGGAGGTAGCACAGCGCCATAAGGTCCATCCGAGCTATGCGATCTATGAGCCCGGCTTCACGCGGCTCGGCTCGGCGCTCGCCAAGGCCTATCCGGGCATGCCCATGCCGATCTACCGGCTGATGTTCTCGGATGCCTTCGCCTGGGGCTTTCCGCCGCGCGAATGGGCGTTGGAGGCGCATCTCAGGCTGCTCGCCGAGGATGCGCCCGAGGCGCCGGTGATGATCGCCGGGCTCGGCGTCGATCTCAGAGACCTCATCGGCCCGGCCGTGGCGCGGGGCGTCCATGTCCGTGGCGGACTGGAGGATGCGCCCTTCGGCTGCGAGAAGACGAATCGCGAATTGATCGCGGACACCGTCCGCCTGGTCGAGGCCGCTGGTGGCAAGCCGGCAAGCGCGGCCGAGGTGCGGGGCTGGTTGGCGCGACAGGCGAAGGGAGAAGCACGGTGAGCTTGCGCGACAAACTGCTCGAACGGTTCCTGCGCTATGTCGCGATCGAGAGCCAGAGCGACATGAAGGCGACCAGCCTGCCGAGCACGCCGGGCCAGCAGGTTCTGGCGGAACTGCTGGCCGAGGAGCTGCGCGGGCTCGGGCTGGAGAATGTCGTCATCGACGACCATGCTACCGTGACGGCGCTGAAGCGCGGCACGAAGCCCGGCGCGCCGCGCATCGGCTTCATCGCGCATGTCGATACCGTCGATGTCGGCCTGTCGCCGGTGATCAAGGCGCAGGTGCTGCGCTTCGCGGGCGAGGACCTCTGCCTCAATGCGGAGAAGGACATCTGGCTGCGCGTCGCAGAGCACCCTGAGATCAAACCCTATAAGGGCAACGAGATCGTCTTCAGCGACGGCACCAGCGTGCTCGGCGCGGACAACAAGGCGGCGGTCGCGATCGTGATGACGCTGCTGGCGGAACTGCGCCCCGAGGACGAGCATGGCGACATCCTCGTCGCCTTCGTGCCGGACGAGGAGATCGGCCTGCGCGGCGCCAAGGCGCTCGATCTCGCCCGGTTCGCCTGCGATTTCGCCTACACGATCGACAGTTGCGAGGTCGGCGAGGTCGTCTGGGAGAACTTCAACGCCGCCATGGCCGAGATCGTCTTCACCGGCGTCACCGCCCATCCGATGTCGGCGAAGGGCGTGCTGGTGAACCCGATCCTGATGGCGCAGGATTACATGGCCGCTTTCGACCGTGCGCAAACGCCGGAGAACACGGCCGGCCGCGAAGGCTATACCTGGTTCGTCGAACTCGTCGCCAATGCGGCCGAGGCGGTGCTTCGCGCCAATATCCGCGACTTCGACAAGGCGTCCTTCGAAGCTCGCAAGCGGCGGATCGGCGAGGTCGCGGCGGAGATTGCAAAGCGCTATCCGACCGGACGGGTCACCTCGGAGGTGAGCGATGTCTACGGCAATATCGCCGACAGCCTGGGCGAAGACCGGCGCTCGGTCGATCTCTTGATGGCGGCGCTGACCGAATTGCAGATCGCGCCGAAGCGGATCCCGATGCGGGGCGGCACGGACGGGGCGGCGCTCTCGGCGCGCGGGCTGCCGACGCCGAATTTCTTCACCGGGGCGCATAATTTCCACTCGCGCTTCGAATTCCTGCCGCTGCCGGCCTTCGAGACCTCCTATGAAGTGGCGCGGCGCATCTGCCTGCTGGCAGGGCAGGGGGCCTAGCACGGCTTGTCGCATTGGCGTGCGGCTCGCCGGTGCCTACATGAGGTGGGCAGGAACAGCGAAAGCACGATCCGCATGTCCGAACGCGACGCCGAAGCCAACCGATTCTCCGCTCGCGCGGCGCGCTATGCCCGCGTCGGCGCCAATGTCGGCGGGGTGGCCGCCCGGATGGCCGGCGCCCGGCTCTTCGGCGTCGAAGGGCGCGATGCCTCCAATGCCGAGGCGCTGGCCAAGGCACTGGGCGGGCTGAAGGGCCCGATCATGAAGGTGGCGCAGCTCGTCGCCACCATTCCCGATGTCGTGCCGCCAGAATACGCCGCCGAATTGCAGAAGCTGCAATCGCAGGCGCCGCCGATGGGCGCGGCCTTCGTCAAGCGCCGGATGATGGCCGAGCTCGGTGCCAGCTGGTGCGAGCGCTTCGGCGAATTCGACCTGAAGCCGGCGGCTGCGGCCTCATTGGGGCAGGTGCATCGCGCGACGACGCTGGAGGGCGCGGCGCTCGCCTGCAAGCTGCAGTATCCCGACATGGAATCGGCGGTGGAGGCCGATATCGCGCAACTCGAGGTGCTGTTCTCGCTGCACCGGCGCATGGGCGCGGTGATCGATACCACCGAGATCGCCAAAGAGATCGGCGCCCGTGTCCGCGAGGAGCTCGACTACCGGCGCGAGGCCAAGCATGCCGCGCTCTATCAGGCGATCCTGTCGGATACGCCGGAAATTCGCGTGCCGGCTGTCGAGGCCGGGCTCTCGACCGGGCGGCTTCTCACCATGCACTGGCTCGAGGGCAGCCCGATTCTCTCGCACAAGCAAGACGGGCAGGCGGTGCGGGACCGGATCTCGACGGCGATGTTCAAGGCGTGGTGGCGTCCGTTCAGCCATCACGGCGTCATCCATGGCGATCCGCATCTCGGGAACTACACGGTGTTCTCGGAGAGCGGGGAGCCACAGGGCATCAACCTGCTCGACTATGGCTGCATCCGCATCTTCCCGCCGAGCTTCGTCGGCGGCGTCGTCGATCTCTACAAGGGCCTGCGCGATGGCGAAGAGGCCCGCGTCGTCCACGCCTATGAGACCTGGGGCTTCAAGGGACTGACGAAAGATCTCGTCGACACCCTGAACATCTGGGCGCGCTTCATCTATGGGCCGCTGCTGGAGGACCGGGTCAGGCGCATCGCCGAGGATGTCAGCCCGGCCGAATACGGGCGCAAGCAGGCTTTCCAGATGCATCAGGCCCTGAAGGCGCGCGGACCCGTGACGGTCCCGCGCGAGTTCGTGTTCATGGACCGCGCCGCGATCGGGCTCGGCGGTGTCTTCCTGCATCTCGACGCCGAGCTGAATTTCCACCGCTTGTTCGAAGCGGAGATCGAGGGATTTTCCGTCGAGCGCGTCGCGGCGCAGCAGGGTGCGGCATTGACGGCTGCGGGGTTGAAGCCGGCGGCATAAGGCGCTCAGTCGCCCTCCGCCTCCGTGAAACAGGGCTGCCGATACCGTCGGTCCGACCCGACGGGCGGCGATACCATGCTCCCGGCCGCTGCCGAGTGACGTAATCGTTCTCAAAATCGGCCGATAACGAGAATAACTCTCTATTTAAATCGATTGAATTGGCCCACACCGTCCGCTAGAGAATGGTTGTGCGAGGTTGCGACGGCATGCTCCACCGTTGCAGCAAGCTGCCGCGTTGCCCGTGCGTCGCGGGTGCGCTACAGGCTTAGAGAGACTGTGTCTTTTTCAGGATCGAGACCATGGCCGACCACGCCCATCACGCCGACGCCCCCGCGATGGACTATCCCGAGCATGAGCGGACTTATACCGGCTTCGTGCATTTCGCCGAGGTTGCGACCGTCGCCTCGCTCGCCATCGTCGCGGCGCTCGCCGTCGGCGGCACCAAGCATGCCTGGGGCACGGCGCTGATCGGCACGCTTCTTGCCGTCATCGGCACGGGTGTCGGCATCGCCGCCCCGTCGATCTCCTGGCGCGCGCCTCTCGTCTCGCTCGTGCTGATGCTGCTCGCGCTGCTCCTGCTCTGACCGTCTCCCCATAACGCCGGAAAGGCCTTTTCCCGCCATGCGCATTGCTGTCCCAGCCGAAACGCAAGGGGCGGAAACCCGCGTCGCAGCGACGCCGGAGACCGTCCGCAAGTTCAAGGGCCTCGGTGCCGAGGTCGTGGTCGAGACCGGGGCGGGCAAAGCCTCCGGCATCCTCGATGCGGATTATGAGGCAGCAGGGGCGACGATCGCGAAAACGTCGGCGGAAGCGCTGGCCGGCGCGGCTATCGTGCTGAAGGTGCGGCGCCCGTCGGAGAGCGAGATCGCCGGCCTGCCGGCTGGTGCGCTCGTCGTCGCGACGATGGACCCCTATGGCAACGAGGCGCAGGTCGCGGCGCTGGCCAAGGCCAATGTCGCCGCCTTCGCCATGGAGTTCATGCCGCGCATCACCCGGGCCCAGGTGATGGACGTGCTGTCCTCGCAGGCCAATCTCGCGGGCTATCGCGCCGTGATCGACGGCGCTGCCGAATACGGCCGGGCGCTGCCGATGATGATGACGGCGGCGGGCACCGTGCCGGCAGCGAAGATCTTCGTGATGGGCGTCGGCGTCGCCGGCCTGCAGGCGATCGCGACCGCGCGGCGCCTCGGCGCCATCGTCACCGCGACCGACGTGCGCCCCGCCACCAAGGAACAGGTCGAATCGCTCGGCGCCAAGTTCCTCGCCGTCGAGGACGAGGAATTCAAGCAGGCGCAGACCGCCGGCGGCTACGCCAAGGAAATGTCCAAGGAATACCAGGCGAAGCAGGCGGAGCTGACCGCGAGCCACATCGCCAAGCAGGACATCGTCATCACCACCGCGCTGATCCCGGGGCGGCCTGCGCCGAAGCTGATCTCGGCGGCGATGGTCGAGAGCATGAAGCCCGGCTCCGTGATCGTCGATCTCGCGGTCGAGCGCGGCGGCAATTGCGAGCTGGCCAACCCCGGCGAGGTCGTGACCACCGGGAACGGCGTCAAGATCGTGGGCCATCTCAACGTGCCCGGCCGCCTGCCCGCAACCTCCTCCTCGCTCTACGCCAAGAACCTCTTCGCCTTCGTCGAGACGCTGATCGACAAGGCCGAGAAGAAGCTCGCGGTGAACTGGGACGACGAGCTGGTCAAGGCGACCGCCCTGACGAAGGACGGTGCCGTCATCCACCCGAATTTCTCAGCCAAGGCCTGAGCGAAGGAATTCCGACCATGGCAACTCCCTCCACCGAACAGGCTCTCGAACAGGCCCGCAACGCGGCCGCTCTCGCCAAACAGGCGGCCGAGCTTGCCGAGCGCTACGCCGATCAGGCCGCGGCCGCGGCCAGCATCGCGACCGGCGGCGTCGACCCGACGGTCTACCGCCTCGCGATCTTCGTGCTCGCCGTCTTCGTCGGCTACTACGTCGTCTGGTCGGTGACGCCGGCGCTGCACACGCCGCTGATGTCGGTCACCAACGCGATCTCCTCCGTCATCGTCGTGGGCGCCTTGCTGGCGGTCGGCGTCGAGACCCTGCCGACGCTCGGTGACGGGCCGATCTGGGCCAAGGTCTTCGGCTTCCTCGCGCTGGTCCTCGCCTCGGTGAATATCTTCGGCGGCTTCCTCGTCACCGAGCGAATGCTCGCGATGTACAAGAAGAAGGGCTGATCGCCATGGCCGCGAACCTCTCAGCCCTGCTCTACGTCGTCTCCGGCGTCCTCTTCATCATGGCCCTGCGCGGCCTGTCGCATCCGACGACCTCGCGACAGGGCAACCGCTACGGCATGATCGGCATGGCGATCGCCATCGTCACGACCGTGGTGTTCTTCCCGCCGTCGGGCTTCTCGGGCTGGCTGCTCGTCATCATCGGCATCGCCATCGGCGGCGGTATCGGCGCGGTCATGGCCAAGCGCGTGCAGATGACGCAGATGCCGCAGCTCGTCGCCTTCTTCCACTCGCTGGTCGGCCTTGCCGCGGTGCTGGTGGCGGCGGCGGCGCTCTATGCACCGGAGGCCTTCGGCATCGGCCATGCCGGCTCGATCAAGGGCGCGAGCCTGTTCGAGATGGCGCTCGGCGTCGCGATCGGCGCGGTGACCTTCACCGGCTCGATCATCGCCTTCCTCAAGCTCGACGGGCGGATGAGCGGCAAGCCGATCATGCTGCCGCAACGCCATGGCATCAATATCGGGCTCGGCATCGCGCTCGTGGTGCTGCTGGCGATCTTCATCAAGAGCGAGAGCCACACCGTCTTCTGGCTGATCGTCGCGGTCTCGCTGGTGCTCGGCGTACTGCTGATCATCCCGATCGGCGGCGCCGACATGCCGGTCGTCGTCTCGATGCTGAACTCCTATTCCGGCTGGGCCGCGGCGGGCATCGGCTTCACGCTCGGCAACATGGCGCTGATCATCACCGGCGCGCTGGTCGGCTCGTCCGGTGCGATCCTGTCCTACATCATGTGCAAGGCGATGAACCGGAGCTTCATCTCGGTCATCCTCGGCGGCTTCGGCGGCGATGACGCCGCGGCCGGCGCGGGTGGCGCGGTCGAGGCGCGGCCGGTCAAGCAGGGCTCGCCCGACGATGCCGCCTACATCATGAAGAATGCCGGGAAGGTCATCATCGTGCCCGGCTACGGCATGGCGGTGGCACAGGCGCAGCACACGCTGCGCGAGATGGCCGACCTGCTCAAGAAGGAGGGCGTCGAGGTCAAATACGCCATCCATCCGGTCGCAGGCCGCATGCCCGGCCATATGAACGTACTGCTGGCCGAGGCCAACGTGCCCTATGACGAGGTCTTCGAGCTCGAGGACATCAACTCGGAATTCGGCCAGGCCGACGTCGCCTTCGTCATCGGCGCCAACGACGTCACCAACCCGGCCGCCAAGACCGACAAGTCCTCGCCGATCTATGGCATGCCGATCCTCGACGTCGAGAAGGCCAAGACCGTGCTCTTCATCAAGCGCGGCATGGCGGCGGGCTATGCCGGCGTCGAGAACGAACTGTTCTTCCGCCCCAACACCATGATGCTGTTCGGCGACGCCAAGAAGGTCACCGACGCGATCGTTAAGGCGATGGCGCACTGACGCGCCGAGCCGTCATCGGATTGCTGCAAAGGGCCGGCTTGATCGCCGGCCCTTTCGTTTCCGGAACCTGCATCGCGTGATGATCCGGCGTCTGCTGAAACTGCTGCTGTTGCTGGGGCTGGCGGGCTACTTCGCCGGGCTGGGCATGCTCTATCTGCGCCAGCGCGAGATGATGTATCCGCGCGATCCGGCGAGGGCGGACATCACTGCGGCCGGGCTCGCCGCCGCCGAGGAGGTCAGCGTGGCCACGGCCGATGGCGAGCGGCTGGTCGCCTGGGTCGTGCCGCCGCGTGCGGGCAAGCCGGTCCTGCTCTATTTCCACGGCAATGCCGGCAATCTCGGCAGGCCCGGGCGCGTGGAGCGCTTCCGGGGGCTCACGGAGGACGGCACGGGCCTGTTCGCCATCAGCTATCGCGGCTATGGCGGCTCCTCCGGCACTCCGAGCGAAGAGGGGCTGCTGCAGGACGCGCGGGCGGCCTATGGCGCTGCCGCGGCGCGGTTCGGCGCCGGCAGGCTAGCCGGGTACGGCGAGTCGCTGGGCACCGGCGTGGTGCTGAAGCTCGCGGCAGAGGTGCCGCTCCAGGCGGTGGTGCTGGAGGCGCCCTATCGCTCGACGCTGGCTGTGGCGCAGGGTCTCTATCCCTATCTGCCGCTCAGCCTGGTGATGAAGGACCAGTTCCGCTCGGATGAGATCATCGCCCGGGTCCGGGCGCCGCTGCTCGTGCTGCATGGCGAGCGCGATCAGGTGATTCCCTTCGCGCAGGGACAGCAGCTCTACGCGCTCGCGAACGCACCCAAGCGCTTCCTGGGCTTTACCACGGGGCGGCACGCGGATCTGCCGCGCTACGGATCGATCGGCGAGATCAGGCGTTTCCTGGCCGATGCCGTATCAGGCAGCATCGGCGGGGCGGAAAGCCGCATGATCGGGGAGGGAGCCGGCCCGCGCCCCTGAGGCGCGCGCCCGATGCTCCGTCAGCTCCGGAAGAAACCGCCGCCGCCGCCGAGGCGCGAGGAGCCGGCGCGGGCCTGGGCATTGTTGCCGTCGATGGACAGCGCGCGCTGATAGGCTTCGGAGGCTTCGGCCTTCTTGCCGAGCTTCTCGAAGGCGAAACCGCGGCCGGCCCAGGCATTGGCATTGCGGTTGTCGACGTTGAGGGCGGCCGTGAAGTCCTCCTGCGCGGAATCGTACTTGCCAAGCGCGTTCAGGCTCTCGCCGCGCGCGATATAGGGCGGGGCGGTGTAGGGATTGCGGTCGATCACCGAGTCGAAATCGGTGACGGCATTCTGATGCTGGCCTTCCTTCTGGTAGACGAGGCCGCGGGCATGGAAAGCTTCCGCCGATTCGGGATTGAGCCGGATCGCGGTGTTGAGATCGGCGAGCGCCTGCTGGCTGTTGCCCTGCGCGCGCAGCAGATTGGCGCGGGCGATATAGGCCGGCGCATAATTCGCATTGGCGGTGGTGGCGCGGTTGAAATCGGCGAGCGCCGAATCGGCGCGGCCGCTCTGGCGCAGCGCGAGGCCGCGATTCGTATAGGCGGAAGCGAGGGTCGGATCGATCTGCACCGCCTTGGTGAAGTCCGAGATCGCATCCGAGAAGCGGCCGACGCGGGCATAGGCCGCGCCGCGGGTGTTATAGGCGCCGGGGTCGTTCGGATTGCGCGAGATGACCTCGCTCAGCGAGCCGATATTGACGCTGGCGTCGGCCGTGTCGCGGGTGTCGAGTTCGGCGACGGCGGGCTGTGAGCCGAGATTGGAGACGGTGTCGCAACCCGCCAGGGCCAGCGCCATGCCGGCTGCGGCCAACCAGTAATTGCCTCGGATCATGCTCTGCCTCATCGGTTTTCGTGCTTCGCTTGCCGCGATGCCCTCGTTCCGGAGGATGCCCGGCTTCCGGATCGCCATGCGTCCTGCTGGGCGCAAAGTGACGAACCGGCTTATTGTTCCAGCACCGGATTTCTTCGAAAAGCGGATTTCACTTTTCGGTCCGATGCAGGCCGTCGCGGCGTGGTCGCGCTCCCAGACCGGCAGCGCTCTCTCGGAGAAGACGCCCGAAATCCGCCAAAACTTGGTTAACGTCGCTCAAATGACAACGCGCCCGGAGCGAGCTCCAGGCGCAAATCACTATCGGCCCTGTCATGGCAGCCCCAAATAGGGCAGCCAGAGGGTCTCAGGGGCGCTTGGGCTTCACCGGCGCAGGCAGGAGGCCTTCGCGCTGGAGCTTCTTGCGCTGGAGCTTGCGGGCGCGGCGCACGGCCTCGGCCTCTTCGCGAGCGCGCTTCTCGGAAGGCTTCTCGTAGTGGCCACGAAGCTTCATCTCACGGAAGATGCCCTCGCGCTGCATCTTCTTCTTGAGGGCGCGGAGCGCCTGATCGACATTGTTGTCGCGAACGAGAACCTGCACGTGAAACGTCCGTCCTTAACGGGTTGATCCAAGAATGGAGGCCGGCGATAAGCCAGAGCCCACCGCGCGAAGATGGGTGCCGATAGCAGAATTCATTTCGGCTGTCCACGCCGCAATCCCTTGAAAATGCGGGGTCGGATGCAGTTCGGGGATCGGCCTGGAACCGGGCGCTCAGGCGCGCTCGTCCGTGACCCGGGTGACATGGCCCATCTTGCGGCCCGGACGGGCGTCGCGCTTGCCGTAGAGATGCAGATGCGCGCCGGGTTCGGCCAGCAGTTCGCGCCAGCGCAGCGCGCTCGCACCGATCAGATTTTCCATCTCGACGCGGCCGCGCCGGGCGGTCGAGCCGAGCGGGAAACCGCAGACGGCGCGGACATGCTGGTGGAACTGCGAGGTCTCGGCGCCCTCGCTGGTCCAATGTCCGGAATTATGGACGCGCGGGGCGATCTCGTTGACGACGACGCGCTCGGCGAGGTCGCCCTCGGCCTCGAGTACGAACAGTTCCACGGCAAAGACGCCGACATAGCCGAGCGCCTCGCCGATGCGGCGGGCGGCGTCTATCGCCTGGAGCGATGCGCCTTCCGAGAGATTCGCGGGGATGCGGGTATAGGCGAGGATATGGTCGCGATGCTCGTTCTCGCAGACGTCGAAGGCGGCGAAGGAGCCGTCGAGCCCGCGCGCGGCGACGACCGAGACCTCGCGCACGAAGGAGACGAAGCCTTCGAGGATCGCGGGAAAGCGCCCGATCGCCTCATGAGCCTGGGCGAGGTCGCTGCCCGGCGCGATCTTGACCTGGCCCTTGCCGTCATAACCGAAGCGGCGGGTCTTCAGCACCGAGGGGCGGCCGAGCTCGGCGGCGGCCGTTTCGAGATCGGCGAGCGAATCGACGGCCCGGAACGGCGCGACGGCCAGGCCGAGTTCGGAGACGAAGCGCTTCTCGCTGAGCCGGTCCTGGGTCACCGCAAGCGCCCGCGCGCCGGGATGGAGCGGCACGCGCGCGGCGAGGAAGGCAGCGGTCGCGGCCGGGACGTTCTCGAACTCGTAGGTGACGACATCGACGGCGTCAGCGAAGCGGGCGAGCGCCTCCTGGTCCTCATAATCCGCGACGGTATGGCGCGCCGCCACGTCAAAGGCCGGGCTGTCGGCCTCGGGCGCGAAGACATGGCAGCGGATTCCGAGATCGGCGGCGGCGAGCGCCATCATCCGGGCGAGTTGGCCGCCGCCGAGGATGCCGAGCATGGCGCCGGGAGCGAGGCCGGTGGGAACGGGAGGATTCATGCGTCGTCCCGGTTGGGGCGCTCGGCGATGCCGGCGCTCTGGCGGGCGCGATAGGCATCGAGGCGTTCGGCGAGCGCCTGATCGGACAGGGCGAGCACGGCTGCGGCAAGGAGGGCGGCGTTGACGGCGCCGGCGCGGCCGATGGCAAGCGTGCCGACCGGGATGCCGGCCGGCATCTGGACGATCGAGAGCAGGCTGTCCTGGCCCGACAGGGCCTTGGATTCGACGGGCACGCCGAAAACCGGCAGCGGCGTCAGCGATGCCGTCATGCCCGGCAGATGCGCGGCGCCGCCGGCACCGGCGATGACCACCTTGAAGCCCTCGGCCTTCGCGCCCTTGGCGAAGTCGAAGAGCCGCTCCGGCGTGCGATGAGCCGAGACGATGCGGGCGTCATAAGGGATGGCGAGCGTGTCGAGAGCCTCGGCTGCGTGACGCATCGTCGCCCAGTCGGACTGGCTGCCCATGATGATGGCGACGGGTGGGCTGCTGGCTGCCATGGAATGCGCTCGGGCTCGGCTCCGGAAGCGCGCGATCTAGACCGGTCGACGCGGGGTAAGCAAGGGCGAATCGGCGTAAGGCAGCCGGAAAGGGCGGCTTCAGGCAATGATGTCGGGCGTCAGTGCGTCCTCGATCTGGGAAATGCGGTCCTTGAGGTAGAGCTTGCGCTTCTTCAGGCGCTGGACCTGGACCTGATTGATCGAGCCGACGCGCTCCAGCGCATCGATGGCGCTGTCGAGATCGCGGTGCTCCTCGCGCAGCCGCGCGAGTTCGGAGGTGAAGGTCTCGACCTCTTCCGGGCTGAGCTCGAATCCCATGGGCATCTCATCATCGCCTTGATCGGGGGCGACTATGCGCGTGCCGCCCGGAGTCCTGCAAGTGCGGGCAAGGCGGCTGAAGGCATAGGGAAGCCATCTATTCACGGCTTTCCGGAAACGGACCGGTCACGATCACAGAATCTCATGAATGCCGTGTGACGGCGCGGGGAAGACGTGAAGCCGGCTCTATGCCAGATTGGTTAAGTCAACCGCTCATCAGGAGGATCCAGATGTCGTTGCAGACCCGTCTTGCGGAACTCGAGCGCAAGCACCGTCAACTCGAGGACGCCATCTCCCAGGCTGTGGCGAGCCCGTCTTCGAGTGACCTCAGCCTCGCAGAGCTGAAGCGGAAGAAATTGCAACTGAAGGATGAGATCGAACGCGTACGGATGACCATGCCGGAGCGAACCTTGCACTGAGCCTGCGGGCCGCCAGGCCCTTTGAGTGCTACACAGATGCGGATGGACCGGCCCGAAAGGGCCGGTTTTTCGTAGGCGGCTGCAAGAGCCGTCAACGGAATGACACAATGGACTTTGAAGCTGCTTCGGCATGTTCCGAAAACCGCATCGCCCGTTTCGGGGTGATGCAAGCTGGCGGGAACATCTTGCGCGATGGCCAGTTGAGGCCGGGCGCGCCTCGCGCGGGGGAGACTGTCATGGGCATCATCTGGACCATCATCATCGGTTTCATTGCCGGCGTCGTCGCCAAGTTCGTCATGCCGGGCTCGAACGAGCCTGCCGGCTTCATCCTGACGACGATCCTCGGCATCGTCGGGGCCTTCGTCGCGACCTGGCTCGGCCAGTCGCTCGGCTGGTACGCGCCGGGCGAAGGGGCCGGGCTGATCGGCGCCGTCGTCGGTGCCGTCATCGTCCTGGCCGTCTGGGGGATGATCAGCAGCCGCAATCGCGCTGTCTGAACCCGACCGTTCCCGCATCGGCTTCCCGCTGTCGCCATGCGACTTCAAGCCGATATTTTCTCCCACATGGAGTGATTGCCGTGAGTGACGACAACAGCAGCAGCGGATTTCCGTCCCTGACCGCCCTTCTGGGCCTCCTCGCCGTCGCCGGCTACCAGAACCGCGACAAGATCTCGGAATGGCTGGGCGGGCGCGGCCAGCCTGAACCGGGCGAGGCGCCGGTGCCGCAGCCGGGCCAGGCAGGGGCCGCGCCGCAAGGCGATGGCGGGCTTCTCGGTGGCCTCGGCGGATTGCTCGGGGCCGGCGGTGTCGGCGGCATGCTGAATGGCGGGCTCGGCGAGCTCGCCGACCGCTTCAAGCAGGCGGGACAGAGCGAGAAGGTCGATTCCTGGGTGCAGCACGGACCCAACCAGCAGGTCGCGCCCAATGATCTCGAACAGGCGCTTGGCCCGCAGGTGATCGATGCGATCGCGACCCGGACGGGCCTGTCGCGCGACGAATTGCTCGACCGGCTGTCCCAGGTCCTGCCGGAAGCCGTCGACCGCTTCACGCCGAATGGAAGGCTCGATCGCGCCGGGGCCTGAGAGCGCGGCTCGCTACGCTCCACGTCATGGTCGGGCTTGTCCCGACCATCCACGTCTTCGCTCGCCGAGGGACGTGTTCAAGACGTGGATGCTCGTCACAAGGGCGAGCATGACGGCTGCCGGACGCCGTGGCCGGGCCGGCTGGCCTACAGCGCCCGTGCCATCTCGCGCAGGCGGAATTTCTGGATCTTGCCGGTCGAGGTCTTCGGCACTTCGGCGAAGACGATGGTCCGCGGGCATTTGAACGCCGCGAGCTGCTCCCGGCACCAGGCGATGATCTCGGCTTCCGTCGCGGTCTTGCCCGGCTTCAGCTCGATGAAGGCGCAAGGCGTTTCGCCCCATTTCTCGTCGGGACGTGCGACCACGGCGGCCGCCTGCACGGCCGGGTGCTTGTAGAGCGCGTCCTCGACCTCGATCGAGGAGATGTTCTCGCCGCCGGAGATGATGATGTCCTTCGAGCGGTCCTTGAGCTGGATATAGCCGTCGGGATAGCGCACGCCGAGATCGCCGGTATGGAACCAGCCCCCAGTGAAGGCGGCCTCGGTCGATTTCCGGTTGCCGAGATAGCCCTTCATCACGACATTGCCGCGCATCATCACCTCGCCGAGCGTCTGGCCGTCGCGCGGGACGGGCCGCATCGTCTCGGGATCGAGCACGTCGAGCCCTTCGAGCGCCGGGTAACGCACGCCCTGGCGGGCCTTCCTGGCGGCCTGCTCGGCCGGAGAGAGCGCATCCCAGTCGTCGTTCCAGTCGTTGACGACGGCAGGCCCGTAGCACTCGGTCAGCCCGTAGAGATGGGTCACCTCGAAGCCGGCCTGCTTCATGCCGGCGAGCACGGCCTCGGGCGGCGGGGCGGCGGCGGTGAAGAAGGAAACCGTCTGCGGGAAGTCGCGGCGCTCCTCAGGCGTGGCGTTGAGTAGCGCCGACATCACGATCGGCGCACCGCAGAGATGGGTCACGCCATGGTCGGCCAGCGCATCGTACATCGCCCTGGCCCGGACCTGGCGCAGGCAGACATGGGTGCCGGCGACGATCGAGATCGTCCAGGGGAAGCACCAGCCGTTGCAGTGGAACATCGGCAGCGTCCAGAGATAGACCGGATGGCGGCCGAGATTGCCGGTGATGACGTTCGAGGTCGCCAGCAGGTTGGCGCCGCGATGGTGATAGACCACGCCCTTGGGGTCGCCGGTGGTGCCGGAGGTGTAGTTGAGCGCGATGGCGTCCCACTCGTCCGACGGCATCAGCCAGTCGAAATCGGGATCGCCGGAGGCGAGGAAATCCTCGTATTCGATCTGGCCCAGCCGTTCGCCGGGGCCGTCATAGACCGGGTCGTCATAATCGATGACGAGGGGCTTCGCCTTGCAGAGGGCAAGGGCTTCCTTGATCGTCTTCGAGAATTCCCGATCGGTGATCAGCACCTTCGCGCCGCCATGGTCGAGCGAGAAGGCGATGATCGCCGCGTCGAGCCGGGTGTTCAGCGTGTTGAGGACGGCGCCGGCCATCGGCACCCCGTAATGACATTCGAGCATGGCCGGGGTGTTCGGCAGCATCGCTGCGACCGTGTCGTTCTTGCCGACGCCGTGCCTGGCCAGCGCCGAGGCGAGGCGGCGCGAGCGGGCATAGAATTCGGCATAGGAACGGCGCAGCGGGCCGTGGATGATCGCGGTGCGCTCGGGGAAGACCGAGGCGGCGCGCTCGAGGAAGGCGAGCGGTGTCAGCGGCTGGTAGTTCGCCGGATTGCGGTCGAGATCGGTGTCATAGGCCGAACGGGTCATCGGGAGCCTTCCTTGCAAGCGCTGGCAGCCTTAGCGGCTGGCGCGCTCCCGGGTAATCCATCCCTTTTTCCGATGCGGCGCAATCGCGCGGAGGCCGATCAGCCGAGAAGATGCAGGTCGCGCAGGCCGTCGAAGATCAGCTTCCCGCCCACCAGCAGCAGAAGCCAGTAGACGATGCCGTAGAAGCGCTCCGCGGGCACGCGCCGGACCAGCCAGACCCCGGCGAAGGTCGCCGCGACGGCGAAGGGCAGCAGCGCGGCCGAAGCCATGAGGTTCTGGCCGTTGAGCTGGCCGAGCGCGAGATAGGGGATGAGCTTCACCAGGTTCATTGCGGCGAAGAACACCGCGCCGGTGCCGACGAAGACGGCCGGCTTCAGCTTCTGCGGCATGACATAGATCTGGAAGGGCGGGCCGCCGGCATGGGCAACCATGCTGGTGAAGCCGCAGAGGAAGCCCCAGAGGCTGCCGGCGCTCCAGTTCGCCTGCGTGGCGACAGCGGGCTTCCGGCCATCGCTCAGCATGCGGCGCAGTGCGAAGCCGACCGAGATCAGCCCGACCGCGAGCACCACCGCCGCGTCTGAGACCTTCGCCGCCAGGAGATAACCGACGAGGATGCCGAACAGGGCGCCGGGCGCCAGCGTCGCGAGGTTGCGGCGATCGAAATCGCGCCGGTAGGACCAGACCGAGACGACATCCTGCGCGATCAGCAAGGGCAGCATGATCGCGGCCGCCGTCACCGGCGAGACCACCAGCGCCATCAAGGGCAGGGAGAGCAGGCCGATGCCCGAGAAGCCGCCCTTGGCCAGGCCGGTCAGGATGACGGCCGGCACCATGGCGGCGAAGAAGAGAAGATCGAAGGGCATGGAGGGCTGCGCCGCTGAGCCGGGACGTGCAGAATGGGATGGGCGAAAGTCTTAAAACAGCGAGCTTGCGTTGACCGGGGGCAGTGCGCAGGATTCGCGCAAAATCAGCCCCGCCATCGCCGGCTTGCCACGGGGCTTTAGGATGAAACCCGGCGCAGAGGAACGCTTGCGATGAATGGCCCCCATGCGGCGCCCGCCCGCCCGGCGCAAGGCTATGCCGAAACCTATGCAAGCTGGCAGGCCGATCCGGATGCCTATTGGCTCGACATGGCCAAGGCGATCGACTGGATCAAGCCGCCCGAGAAGGCTTTCGACGCCTCCGCCGGCATCTATGGCCGCTGGTTCCCGGATGCGGCCTGCAACACCTGCTTCAACGCGCTGGACCGGCATGTGCGCGACGGGCGCGGCGATCAGGCCGCGCTGATCCATGACAGCCCGGTCACCGGCACGAAGGCGAGCTATACCTACGCTGAGATGCTGGACGAGGTCGCGACGCTCGGCGCCGTGCTCGAAGACCTCGGCGTCGGCAAGGGCGACCGCGTCATCATCTACATGCCGATGGTGCCGGAAGCGGCCTTCGCGATGCTGGCCTGCGCCCGGATCGGCGCGGTGCATTCGGTGGTGTTCGGCGGTTTCGCGGCGAAGGAGCTGGCGACGCGCATCGACGATGCCGAGCCCAAGGTGATCCTGACCGCGACCTGCGGTATCGAGCCGACGCGCGTCGTCGAATACAAGCCGCTGCTCGACGGCGCGATCGAGATGGCCAGGCACAAGCCGCAGGCCTGCGTCGTGCTGCAGCGACCCCAAGTCGATGCCTCGATGCATGCGACCCGCGACAAGAACTGGCGCACGCTGGTGGCTGCTGCGAAGGCGGCTGGGCGCAAGGCCGAGTGCGTCGAGGTCGCGGCGACCGACCCGCTCTACATCCTCTACACCTCCGGCACGACCGGCAGGCCCAAGGGCGTGGTTCGCGACAATGGCGGGCACATGGTCGTGCTCAAGGCGACGATGGAGCAGCTCTTCGATGTCGGGCCGGGCGAGGTGATGTTCTGCGCCTCCGATGTCGGCTGGGTCGTCGGCCACGGCTATATCGTCTATGCGCCGCTGATCCAGGGCGCCACCAGCGTGCTCTATGAGGGCAAGCCGGTCGGCACGCCCGATCCCGGAGCCTTCTGGCGGGTCATCGCCGAGCATGGCGCCAAGGTGCTGTTCACGGCGCCGACCGCCTTCCGCGCCATCCGCAAGGAGGACCCGGAGGGCAAGCACCTCGCCGGCCACGACCTGTCGCGCTTCAAGGCGCTGTTCCTCGCCGGCGAGCGGGCCGATCCCGAAACGCTGAAATGGGCGGAAGCGCTGCTGCAAGTGCCGGTGATCGACCATTGGTGGCAGACCGAGAGCGGCTCGCCGATCGTCGGCGATCCGCTGGGCCTCGGCCTCCTGCCGGTGAAGCACGGCTCGTCGACCGTGCCGCTGCCCGGCTGGGACGTGCAATGCCTCGACGAGGGCGGCCGACAGGTCGAACCCGGCACGATGGGCGCGATCGTGCTGAAGCTGCCGCTGCCGCCCGGCGCGCTGACGACATTGTGGAACGACGATACGCGCTTCAGGGAGGCCTATCTCACGACCTATCCGGGCTACTACAACACCTCGGATGCCGGCTTCATCGATGCGGACGGCTATGTCTTCATCATGGGCCGCACCGACGACATCATCAATGTCGCCGGTCACCGACTTTCGACCGGCGGCATGGAGGAGGTGCTGGCAGCGCATCCGGCCGTGGCGGAATGCGCGGTCGTCGGCATTCGCGACGCGCTCAAGGGCGAGCAGCCCTGTGGCTTCGTCGTGCTGAAGGCGGGCGCGACCGTGACGCCCGAGCAGGTCGAGAAGGAACTCGTCGCGTTGGTGCGTGAGCGGATCGGGCCGGTGGCGGCGTTCAAGCTGGCGCTGACGGTCGCCCGGCTGCCGAAGACGCGCTCCGGCAAGATCCTCAGGGCGACGATGAAGAAGATCGCCGATGGCGAGGATTATGCGGTGCCGGCGACGATCGAGGATCTCACGGTGCTCGGCGAGATCGGCGTAGCCCTGAAGGGCAGGGGGATCGGGTAGCGGCCGGTCGTCTCGGAGCTAGTAGGCGACCGTCGCGCCGTTCCAGCTCAGCAGGCGCTCCGGCACGTCGAGGCGCATGAGGTCTTCGCCGACCAGCAAGGCGCCGGCATAGCCCGCGGCGCGGACTTCGCGGGCGAGCGCGGTGGTGTCCGCGTTCGGCGGGACCAGATGAGTCAGTGCCAATGCCTTGGCACCGGCACGCGTCGCGAGCCCCGCCACGACAGCCGGCGTCATGTGATAGCTCTCGACCGCGGCGACGGTTTCAGGCGACCGAACGCCCGCGACGACCGGCATCTGGCTGGCAATGAACACCTCGCAGACCAGGAGGTCGCAGCCGTTGGCTTGCATCTCCAGCGAGGGCGTGAGGCGGGTGTCTCCTGAGAAGACGATCCGCGTGCCGCCATGCGACAGGGTCAGGCCGAAAGCAGGCTCGACCGGCCGGTGATCGACCAGGAAAGCCTCGATGGAGAGCTCGCCCAGGCCAGAGACAGGACCTTCGCGCAATTCCTCGAAGATAACCTCAAGCCCCGTTGCGTCGGGGCGCTTTTCGAAGGCGATGCGCAGGGTGCGCTCGCGTTCGAAGGCGGCATATTGGGCGCGGAGATTGGCGAGCGCGGGCGCAGGGGCGAGCACGCGCCAGGGCCTTGCGCGGCCCTGATGCCAGGAGGAGACCACGAGCTGGTAGAAGTCGACCAGGTGGTCGGAATGCTCGTGGGTGACGATTAGGGCGTCGATATCGGCGCCGCGCGTGCCGGCGGCGACCAGCCGTTGGCCGACGCCGGAGCCACAATCGATCAGCAGCTTGCGGCCAGCCGCCTCGACGAGATGCGAGGGGCCGGCGCGGCGCAGGCTGACGGGCGGTGCGCCAGTGCCGAGGAAGGTGAAGGCGAGACCGTCCATTCCCGACATGCGCAGCGTCCGTGGTTGGGAGCTCTTACTCGTCGTCTTCTTCGTCGGCCGGGCGCTTGAGCTGCTTCAGCTTGGCGAAGACGGAATCGACGTCGATCGCAGCTTCCTCCTCGCGCTTCGGCCGGCTCATGTCGGCGAAGGGCTGGCTCTCGCTGGGCTTCGGCTCCGGAGCGGTGGCCTCTTCCACGGTGAGCAGGGTCGAGCCGGCCTCGACCAGCGCGGCGGGACGGTCCTTGGCGGCGCGGCCGACTTCGAAATCGAGATCGATCTGCGAGCACAGGCCGAGGCTGACCGGGTCGATCGGGGTCAGCGTCTGGGCGTTCCAGTGGGTGCGGTCGCGGATCTGCGCGATGGTCGACTTGGTGGTGCCGATCAGGCGGATGACCTGCGCGTCCTTGAGCTCGGGGTGGTTGCGCAGCAGCCAGAGGATGGCGTTCGGCCGGTCCTGGCGCTTGGAAACCGGGGTGTAGCGCGGGCCCTTGGTGCGCTTGATCTCCGGCACCTTCACCTTGCGCTCGGCGAGCTTGAGATGGTGGCTCGGGTTCTTGGCGGCGCGCTCAAGCTCCTCGCGGGTGAGCTGGCCGGAGGTGATCGGGTCGAGGCCCTTGATGCCGGCGGCAACTTCGCCGTCCGCGATGCCGCGCACCTCGAGCGGGTGCAGCTTGCAGAACTCGGCGATCTGCTCGAACGTCAGCGAGGTGTTCTCGACCAGCCAGACCGCGGTGGCCTTGGGCATCAGCGGGGTTTGTGACACGGTACGGTCTCCTCTTCGCCTTCGCGCCGCCGCTCGCAGGGGCTCTTAAGGCAGGGTCGCGGACAATAGCTCTCATGCGCCGACCGGCCTCCCCGGCCGGCCATCCAAATCATCGACGATGAGCAGGATGGCGCGCCTTATAGGCGAGGGCGGGGCAAGTGTCCACGAAAAGCAGCGCTCACACCGTCAGCACGATCTTGCCGATATGGGTGCTGGATTCCATCAGGCGATGGGCCTCGGCCGCCTGCGCCAGCGGGAAGGTGGCGTGGATGAGCGGCTTGCAGCGCCCGGCCTCGAGCAGCGGCCAGACCTTGGCCTGCAATTCGGCGGCGATGGCGGCCTTCTCGACAACGGTGCGCGGCCGCAGCGTCGAACCGGTATGGGTCAGGCGCTTCAGCATCAAGCGGCTGAAATTGACCGTGGCCTTCGGCCCGTTGAGGAAGGCGATCTGGACGATGCGGCCCTGATCGGCGGCCAGTTCGTAGTTGCGGTCGATATAGTCGCCGCCGACCATGTCGAGGATCAGGTCGGTGCCGCGCCCGCCCGTCATGGCCTTCGCCACTGCGACGAAATCCTCCGTCCGGTAGTTGATGGCATGGTCGGCACCGAGCTTCAGGCAGGCGGCGCATTTGTCGTCGGAGCCGGCCGTCGCGATGACGGTCGCACCGAAGGCCTTGGCGAGCTGGATCGCCGTCGTCCCGATGCCCGACGAGCCGCCATGGACAAGGAAGCTCTCGCCGGCCTGCAAGCGACCGCGCTGGAAGACATTGGCCCAGACCGTGAAGAAGGTCTCGGGGATCGCCCCGGCCTCGGTGAGCGTCAGGCCCTTGGGGGCGGGCAGGGCGTTGCGCTCGTCGACCACGGCATATTCGGCATAACCGCCACCGGCGACGAGGGCGCAGACCGTCGAACCGATCGCGAAGCGGCCGGCGCCTTCGCCCTGCGCCACGACCGTGCCGGCGAATTCGAGGCCGGGGATGTCGGAGGCGCCGGGAGGCGGGTTGTAGCCGCCCTGGCGCTGCAGGACGTCCGGCCGATTGACGCCGGCGGCAGCGATGGCGACGAGGATCTGGCCCGGACCGGGCTTCGGGACCGGGCGCGTTTCCGGCCTGAGGACCTCGGGGCCGCCCGGAGCCGCCATGCCGATCGCCGTCATCGTTTCGGGAAGTGCCGTCATGGCGCAGTGTCCTCGTTTGGTGCGTCGCAGCGTGACTGCGTTGGAAACTTAGCTAGCGTGCCCCGCGCAGTTTGAGCAGATGCGAGGCCGCCATGTCGATATTCCCGGAGGATGACCGCCCCAAGCCGAAGAGCGTGCACGAAATCGGACAGGATCTGTCGACGCTGTCGCTTGGCGAGATCGACGAGCGGGTCGCCGCGCTCAAGGCCGAGATCGAGCGCCTGATCGAGACCCGGTCCCGCAAGGACGCCTCGCGCTCTGCTGCGGATGCGTTCTTCCGCAAGCCCGCCTGAAAAAGCGTCAAAAAGAAACGCCCGTTAACAGGGCGTTAATGATTCCAAAGTATGAATCGCATCATCCAGTTTGTCTGGATGTCGAGTGGCTCCTGCCCACTCTGTTTGACGCCTCCCTGTTGACCTTCGAGCCGCCCTTGGCGGCTCTTTTTTTGTCTGCGCGTTCCCCGGACCCGGCGAATCTGGGATGCTCCTGTGGAGCCGCCCGCCTTGTTGTCGCCACAGGGGTTTAGCCTCGTTAAGGTTAACGACACCTTACCGGCGCCGGCGACCGTGATCGGCGCTATCCTTGCGACATCGGTGTCCTGATCCGTGACGCGTTCCAGAGGCGCACGGGCTTGTGCCGATGGGAGACACCGCATGAACGACGCCCAGTTGCTCGACCCGCAGACGGAAGAGGGCGCGATTTCCTTTGCTCGGGGCTTCGTGCGCTCCGACGCCTTCATGCTGCTGTTTCGCGAGGGAATGGGACTGGTCGAGCAGACGGCGGGCTATCTCGACGGAGACGGGCGCAAGGATGCCGCCGCCCTGCCGCGCGAGGCCTCGCTGACCTACGCCACCGAGAGCATGCGCCTGACCACGCGATTGATGCAGGTCGCCTCCTGGCTCCTAGTGCAGCGGGCCGTGGCGGAAGGCGAGCTCACCGCGGAGCAGGCCCGGACCGAGCACAACAAGGTCAAGATCGGCGACCCGATGGCGCCGCCGTCGGAGTCTATCGTGGCGCAATTGCCGGAGCGGCTGCGCGAGCTGATGGCGCATTCGTTCAGGCTGCAGGAGCGTATCCGCCATCTGGAGGGCCAGATGTCGGGCCAGGCGCCTGTGCGCGCGGCCGTCAACCCGGTCCTGGACCAGCTCGCCAGCCTGCAGGCCCGGCTCGGGCTCGCCCACTGATCATTCGGGAGCGCGGCGCCGTCGAGGCGCTGCGCTTCGGATCATGCCAAAACGGAAAAACCCGGCCGCGAGGCCGGGTTTTCTTGTTCGAGATCAAGGACGGCGGCGCCGCAGCGCCGCAGCATCACTTCTTGCCGATCGCGCCCAGGCCGGCGAAGCGCGTGTTGAAGCGCGAGACGCGGCCGCCGCGGTCCAGCATATGCTGGGTGCCGCCGGTCCAGGCCGGGTGGGTCGTGGGGTCGATGTCAAGGTTGAGGGTGTCCCCTTCCTTGCCGTAGGTCGAGCGGGTGGCATATTCGGTGCCATCGGTCATGACGACCTTGATGGCGTGATAGTCGGGATGGATGCCAGCCTTGGCCATGACGAAATCCTCAGAAAGCTTACAAAAACGGGCGCATCGACAAGCAGGCGAGCCTGCCCGGCCCGTCGAAAGAATTCGGATGAGCCTGTCGTGAATTTGGGTGCACATATCGCAGCCGGCGCTCCAGCGCAAGCGCGACGCACTCCCGGGGAAGGGCCCTGCGGCGTTGCGTCGTTTGCCAAGCCCGCCATGATCGGCTTCACGGAGGCGAGATTGAGATTGGTCGAAAGAGCGCGCGCGACGCGTGCGCGAGATGCAGGAGGCCCGCTGCGTGGCCGAAGCTGAGAAGAACGACAGGAAGGCCCGGCCGGATTTCCGTTCGCTGGCGACCTTCTGGCCTTATGCCCGGGCGCAGAAGCGCCGGATCCTGCTCGCGCTCGTCGCGCTGGTCGTCGCCTCGCTGGCGACGCTGGCGCTGCCGCTGGCGGTGCGCCGCGTCATCGATGTCGGCTTCACCGGGGGCGAGCAGCAGCTCGCCAACAGCTATTTCATCCTGCTGATCGGCGTGGTCGGCGTGCTGGCGCTGGCGAGCTCGGCACGCTTCTACCTGGTGATGACGGTGGGCGAGCGCATCGTTGCGTCGCTCCGCGCCGATGTCTTCCGCCATCTGACGCAGCTGGAACCGGCCTTCTTCGATTCGAGCCGGGCCGGCGACCTCGTCTCGCGGCTCACCGCCGACACCACGCAGATCAAGTCGACCTTCGCCTCGACAGCCTCGATCGCGCTGCGCAACGCCATCATGACGCTTGGCGCGCTGGCGATGATGGTGGCGACGAGCCCGCGGCTTTCCGCGATCGTCATCGGAGTCATTCCGCTGATCGTGATCCCGCTGGTCCTGTCCGGCCGCTCGGTCAGGCGCCGCTCGCGGGCGGCGCAGGACCGGCTCGCCGATGCCTCCGCCTTCGCGGCTGAAGCCGTCGGCGCCATCCGCACGATGCAGTCCTTCGGTGCCGCCGGGCAGAGTTCGGCGCGGTTCGAGGCGGCGTCGGACGGGGCCTATGCAGCCTCGCGGGAGGCGACGGCCTCGCGCGCGCTCCTCTCGGGCGTCGCGATCTTCCTGGTCAGCGCCAGCGTGGTCTGCGTGCTCTGGGTCGGGGCGACCGAGGTGTTCGACGGGCGGATGACCGGTGGACGGCTGTCGCAGTTCATCCTCTATGCGGTGCTGGCCGCAAGCTCGCTCGGCCAGCTCTCCGAGGTCTATGGCGATATCAGTGCGGCTGCCGGTGCCTCCAGCCGGCTCGGCGAGATCCTGGCGCTGAAGCCGGCCATCGCCGCGCCGCCACATCCCAAGCCGATGCCGGCTCCCTCGCTCGGCGAGTTCGCCTTCGAGAACGTCTCCTTCAGCTATCCCGGCCGTGTCGGGCCGGCGCTGTCGGACCTGACCTTCTCGGTCCGGCCGGGCGAGCGGATCGCGCTGGTCGGGCCGTCCGGTGCCGGCAAGAGCACGGTGCTGCAACTGGCGCTGCGCTTCTACGATCCGCAGGACGGCCGCGTCGTCGTCGACGGCGTGGCGGGCCCCGAGGCCGATCCGGAGGCCTGGCGCGAGCGCTTCGCGCTGGTGCCGCAGGAGCCGACGGTGTTCGGCGTCTCGGTGCGCGACAACATCGCCTATGGCCGGCCGGGAGCCTCGCAGGAGGAGGTCGAGGCAGCGGCCAAGCTCGCGGCGGCGGACGAGTTCATCCGTGCCTTGCCTGAAGGTTACGAGACGGTCGTCGGCGAGCGCGGGGTGACGCTCTCGGGCGGGCAGCGGCAGCGCCTCGCCATCGCGCGGGCGATCCTGAAGGACGCGCCGATCCTGCTGCTCGACGAGGCGACCTCGGCGCTCGATTCCGAAAGCGAAAAGGCGGTGCAGGATGCGCTCGACCGCCTGATGCAGGGCCGCACCACGCTGGTGGTGGCGCATCGCCTCGCGACCATCCTTTCGGCCGACCGCATCCTCGTGATGGAAGATGGGCGCATCGTCGAGGAGGGCAGCCATGCCGAGCTCAAGGCGCGCGGCGGGCTCTATGCGCGGCTGGCGGCGCTGCAGTTCGGGCTGGAGGCGGCCTGAGCTGGTGGGCTGCTAGGGCCCCACCAGTGCGCGCTGCTGCTCTTCGCTGGGTTGGCCGAAGAAGCGGATGTTGCCGGGCTGGACGAGGACGCCGAGCGCTTCCCTGCCGTCGGACGAGAACAGCGCATAGAACTGGTTGTTGCCGCAGTCGTGCCGCTTG
The DNA here is from genome assembly GCF_006714945.1 of Allobosea sp. AK1. Lineage (NCBI taxonomy): Bacteria > Pseudomonadati > Pseudomonadota > Alphaproteobacteria > Hyphomicrobiales > Alloboseaceae > Allobosea > Allobosea sp. AK1. The sequence continues at coordinate 1,207,261 of NZ_VFMG01000001.1, read as the reverse complement.
CAGGTGTCGACGCGCTCGAAGGCCTGGCCACCGACGGTGACGATCGTGCTGGGGCCGCCGGGGCCGGTGAGCTTGTCAGCCTTGAGCCAGGATTCGCGCGGGCCGAGCTTGCCGAGCATGCGCGTCCAGGCGTCGCGATAGGTCGGCTGCTTCATCAGGTCGTGGAGATAGCGCCCTCCGTCCTTGGGCGCCTGGGCCGAAGCCGGAGCTGCCAGCAGCAGGGCGACAGCACTCGCGATTGCGAAAGGCAGGCGCCTGACGGACATGTTCAGCGCTCCGTGATCTTGAACTCGATGCGGCGGTTGCGGCGGTGGGCGTCGTCGGTATTGGCGACGTCGAGCGGCTGGTATTCGCCGAAGCCGGTGGCGGCGACGCGGTCGGTCGGCAGGCCGCGCGAGATCAGGTATTCGACGACGGCGATGGCGCGGGCCGAGGAGAGATACCAGTTCGAGGGGAACTGCGCGGACTTGATCGGCCGGTTGTCGGTATGGCCGTCGACGCGCAGGATCCAGGGCAGGTCCGGCGGCATCTCGTTGCCGAGATCGAGCAGGATGGTGGCGAGCTTGTCGAGCTCGACCTTGCCTTCGGGCTTCAGCACGGCCTGGCCGCCGTCGAAGAAGACCTCGGACTGGAAGACGAAACGGTCGCCGACGACGCGAATATCCGGCCGTGTGCCGAGCACCTGCCGCAGCCGCCCGAAGAAGTCCGAGCGGTAGCGCGCCAGCTCCTGCACGCGCTGGGCCAGCGCGACGTTCAGCCGCGAGCCGAGCTCGGAGATGCGGGCCTGCGAATCCTTGTCCTTGGCCTCGGAGGCGGAGAGGGCTTCCTCCAGCGCTGCGAGTTGGCGGCGCATGGCCTGGATCTGCTGGTTGACGAGATCGACCGTCGCCTGGGCCCGGGCGGAGAGCTGCTTTTCCGCATCCAGCGCCTTCTGCGATTCGGCGAGCTGGGCGCCGGCATTGCTGCCGGCTTGCGTGTCGATCAGGCCTTGCAGCCGGCTGCGCTCACCTTGCGTCTGCGCCAGCGTCGACTGCATCAGCTGGAGGCTTTCCTGCGCCTGCCGGTTGGAGGAGCGCTCGAGGGCGAGCAGGTCCGTCAGTTCGGAAATCTGCCTGTTGAGCCGCTCCAGCGCGGTGTCCTTGCCGGTCAATTCCTGCGACAGGAAGAACTGGCCGAGCACGAAGACCGTCAGCAGGAAGACGATGCCGATCAGCATCGTCGAGAGCGCGTCGACGAAGCCGGGCCAGAAATTGACGTCCTCGCGGCGATGGGCGCGGGAGAGGGCCATCCGTCAGATTCCTGCTTTGGCGAGCAGCATCATGGCTCGGTCACCTGGTCGGCGGTGAGGCGGTCGATCAGGCGCTTCAGGTCCTTCTCGCGGGCGGCCTGCGCCTCGACCCAGTCGCGGATCATCTGCTGCTCGGAGCGCATGTGCTGGACGAGGCCCTGGATGCCCTCGGCCAGATTGGAGAGCGCCTGCGTCGCGGCGCGGTTGTTGGAGGCGCCGTCGGCCATGGCGGCGCTGAGCTGCTCGAAACGGTCGGCGAGCGGATTGCCGGCCGCAAGCAAGGCGGCAGGGGCATCGGGCGTGCCGGTGCGGCTGCCGAGCCAGCTCTCGACCTCGTTGCGGAAGCGCCGCTGCGCCTGTCCGACCTGAAGGTCCAGGAAGCCGAGGATCAGCGAGCCGGCGATGCCGAAGAGCGAGGAGGAGAAGGACAGGCCCATGCCCGCGAGCGGGGCGGAAAGCCCAGCCTTGAGCTCGTCGAAGAGCACGCCGGCCTCGGCGCCTGTGCGCAGTGACTTGATGACGGTTCCGACCGAGCCGACCGTGTCGAGCAGGCCCCAGAAGGTGCCGAGCAGGCCGAGGAAGACGAGCAGGCCGCTGAGATAGCGCAGGACCTCGCGCCCGTCGTCGAGCCTGACCGCGATCGATTCGAGGGCCGTGACGGCCTGGGCCGGGGCAAGGGTGCCATGCTCCAGCGCCGGCAGGACGGAGCCCAGCGGGGCGATGACCTGGCCGCGGCGGATATCGGCGGAGACAGGTGCGACGGCGAGATTGGTCGCGGCGCGCGCCTCGCTGTGGATGCGCCAGAGTTCGCGCAGTGCGATCAGGCAGCCGACGAGCAGGGCCCCGAGGATGAGCCCGTTCAGACCGGGATTGGTCATGAAGGCCTGGACCAGCCCGGCCTGCAGGATGAAACCGAGGAAGCCGATCAGGACGAGGAACAGGACCGCGCGGACGACGTAGCGGAGCGGCCTGGAGAAGCGGACCTGCGTCCGCACGGTTGCGGCCGTCGCCGGCTCGGCCGCGAAATCCTCAATCGCCATGCGTCGTCTTCCGTTCGCCTCGGAGTGCGGGGAGGACTGTCGCCTCCCACGCCGCCGGGATCAAGCACGAAAGAGCAACAGTTTCGAGGCTGTTGGCCTCAGGCCGCCGCGGTCTTGAGCGCCTGGCTGAGCGCGCGCTCGCCGGCCTCGTTGCCGCAGATGATGTCCTTGGCGCTCGTCACCGGCTTGCCGTCGAGCGTGCCGAAGGTGCCACCGGCCTCGCGGATCAGCACGGCACCGGCCGCGAAATCCCAGGTGTTGAGGCCGCGCTCCCAATAGGCGTCCATGCGGCCGGCGGCGACATAGGCGATGTCGAGGGCGGCCGAGCCCATGCGGCGGACATTGGCGAAGCGCGGCATCACGGCGGCAAGCTCGCGCAGGAACTGGCCATGGCCGCCCTTGCCGATATGCGGGATGCCGGTGCCGATCAGCATGTCGGCCGGCTCGTTGCGGCCGGAGACGCGCAGGCGACGGTTGTTGACATAGGCGCCCTTGCCCTTCTCGGCCATGAACATCTCGTCCTTGGCGGCATCGTAGATCACGCCGGCGATGAACTGGTTGTCGCGCTCCAGCGCGACCGAGATGTTCCAGTGCGGGATGCCGCGCAGGAAGTTATGGGTGCCGTCGAGCGGGTCGATATGCCAGCGGTTGCTCTCGTCCGTGCCGTGGACGACGCCGCTCTCCTCCATGACGAAACCATAGCCCGGGCGGGCCTTCTCCAGCGCGGCGCGGAGGATTTCCTCGGCCTTGGTGTCGGCCTTGGAGACGAAGTCGCCGGGGCCCTTGGCCAGGACCTGCAGGTTCTCGACCTCGCCGAAATCGCGCTTGAGCGAGCGGGACGCCTTCATCACGGCGTCGGTCATCACGGTCATCAGGGGAGAGCGGATCATCGGAAACCTCTTGCGCGCCGGGGCGCGCGATGAGCCAGCGGCGCAAGCCTTGCGCCCGGCAAGAATTTAGTGAGCCGTCACTTGCGCGGGTCTTACGGCGCCGTCAAGACGGCGGTGCTGATCCGGCCGGCGGCCATGCGGGCGGCGCGGGCCTGCTGCTCGGGCTTGAGGCGCTCGAACATGTCGTCGAGCGCGGGGTCCTTGAGGCCCTGCGAGCGGGCCGCGAGATGCCAGGCCGCCGCCTCGATCGTGTCCGGCGCGATGCCGAGACCGAACTGGTAGAGCTTGGCGAGGCGGTTCTGGGCGATGGGGTTGCCCTCCCAGGCGGCGCGCCGGAACAGGCTGGCGGCGGCGGCCTCGTCCTTCTCCACGCCGGTGCCGTTGAACAGCATGATGGCGTATTCGACCTCGCCGGGGACGTTGCCGGCCGCGGCCGCCTGCTTCATCCAGCGGGCGGCGACCTCCTCGCTCTCCGGCATGCCGCGTCCCTGCTTTGCCAGCACGCCGAGCGCATACATGGCGTCGCCGATCTGGGATTTCGCCGCGATTTCAAGACAGGCGACGGCACGTTTGTCCTCGGCCTCGCGGTTCGCCGCGAGAAGGGCGAGCGCGAGATTGTAGTTGGCGGCGGGGTGGCCGGCGGCAGCCGCCTTCTCGAGCAGCTTGCCGGCGCGGGCGGGGTCGCGCTTGCCGCTCTTCTCGTCGAGAAGCTGCGTCGCCAGCGCGAAAGCCGCGTTGATGTCGCCGCGCGCCTCGGCCCGCTCATACCATTCCGTCGCGACCTTCTGGTCCGGCGCGACCCCGAGGCCCTGGCGATAGAGCTCGCCGACCAGGGTCATCGCGGCGGCATCGCTGCTATCAGCCTCGATGCGCTTCAGCGCCTCCGCCTGGGCGCGACGATAATGTCCGGCCTGATAGGCGCCATAGGCCAGATCCGGCGTGGACGCAGCCTCGGCCGGGCCGGCAAGCAGGGCGCCGGCAAGCAGGGCACCGGCCAGCAAGGCTTGCCCGGCCAGCCGCGTCATCGGGCCGTCTTCCGCGCGGCGCAGGCGCTGATCGCCTGGTTGGCCTGCTCGACCAGGGCGCGGATATCCTGCCCTTCGTCGAAGGCCCAGGCGCCGAGCGCGACGAATTCCGCGCCGGTCTCGATCAGCGCGGGGATGGAGTCGGCATCGGGCGCATAGGCGACGCAGGGCGTCTCGAAGATCTCGGCCCACCAGCCGGCGCGCTCGACCACGGCCGCGAGCGGCGGCAGCGAGCCGTCGGGACGGGGCTCGCCGAACATCACGTAATCGACGCCGGCCTCGCCGGCATCCATCGCGTCATGGCGGGCACGCAAGGCGCCGATGCCGATGATGCGCTCGCTCTTCAGGCTGGAGCGGGCCTCGGAGACTGCGGCAGGGCCGCCGGTGAGATGGACGCCGTCGGCGCCACCGCGCGCCGCGACGAGCGCATTGTCCTCGACGACGAGGGCGACATTATTGGCCTGGACCGGGCCGGCGAGGCGCTTGACGCGCTCGATCCGGCTGCGGTCGTCGCCGGCGCTGAGGCGCAGCAGCACGGCGGCGACATCGCCTCCGGCCATGGCCTGCATCAGGCGAAAGGCCATGGCCTCCGCGTCTGCGACGGGAGGGGTGACGAGCATCAGGCGAGTGGAGGATGATTGTGTGGTCATGATCGGCTGCGCAAACGGCCCGCAGCGAAGTCCAATGTCAAGACCGCAAGGCCGGCAACGAGGCTCCAGAAGGCTGATCCGATGCCGAAAAGCGAAAGGCTGGAGGCGGCGACGGCGAAGGTGACGACGGCGGCGAAGCGCTCCTTGTCGGAAGACATGGCCTGTCCGAGCGCGCCCGTCAGCGAGCCGATCAGCCCGAGGCCGGCCACGGCGACGATCAGCGCCTTGGGCAGGGCCAGCAGCAGGGCGATCAGCAAGCCGGTCGAGGCGGCGACGACGAAATAGAACAGGCCATAGAGCACGCCGGCCTTCCAGCGCTGGGCCGGATCGGGATGGGTGTCGCCGCCGGTGCAGATCGAAGCCGATATCGCGGCCATGTTGGTCATATGCGCGCCGAAGGGCGCGGTCAGGAGCGAGGTCAGGCCGGTGACGAAGAGCGAAGGCGCGGTCGGCGGATTATAGCCGGCGGCGCGCAGCACGGCGAAGCCCGGCAGGTTCTGGGCGGCCATGGTGACGAGATAGAGCGGGACGCCGATTCCGAGCATGGCGGGAATATCGAAGCGCGGCGTGACGAATTCGAGGCCGCTCAGCGTCATGGCTCCGGCAGGCCAGTGGGCGAGGCCGCCAACGAAGCTGATCGCAATGCCGGCGACGAGCGCGGCGATGACGCCGAGGAAGGGATTGAGCAGGCGCGCCACGAGGAAGACGGCGAGCAGCGGCAGCACAACGCCGGGCGAGAGCCGCATCTCGTCGAAGACGGCGGCGACGAAGCGGAAGATGACGCCGGCGAGCATGGCCGCCGCGACCGGCATCGGGATGCGCTCGATCAGCCTGCCGAGCGGGCGGAAGGCGGCGGTCAGCATCATCAGCACGGCCGCGACTAGGAAGGCGCCAACGGCCGAAGCCATGTCGAAGCCGGTCACGGCGGCGATGAGGGCGGCGCCCGGCGTCGACCAGGCGCAGATCATCGGCATGCGGTAGCGCCAGGACAGGAAGAGGCTGGAGGCGCCGGTCGCGAGACAGAGCGCCGCAATCCAGGAGATGGTCTGGCCGGGCGTGGCGCCGAGCGCCTGCGCGGCCTGGAGAATGACGGCGACGGAGGCGGCGAAGCCGACGAAGACCGCGACCAGGGCAGAGAAGACGATCGACATGGTGCGGGAAGCCGGCTGGGACAGAAGCAAGCCAGCGTTGAACCAGAAATCACCTGAGACGGAAAGGGCGGCGGACGCAGGGCCGGGACCAGTCCGAGGGCGGGACTGGCTGGAAGATGGCCTGCCGGTGACGGGCGATGTCATTCGGCTGTCAATGGCCGGGCCTAGCTGCGCATTATTCCAATCCGCAGCGACCGAGGCCGACCATGCGCGACGACGACTACGAATCCACCTTCGGCGCCAGCATGCTGGAGCATGAGGATGCCGAGCCGCGGAATCTAACCGACAATCCGACCATGGGTGAACTGATCTCGCAGCGGTTCTCGCGGCGCGGTCTGCTCAAGGGCGCGCTCGCGGTCTCGGCGATCTCGGCGACGGTCGGCACGCTGGCTTTGGAGACCGCCGCCGAAGCGCAGGCGCAAGGCGCGAAGTCGGCTTTCGCCTTCAAGGAGGTCGAGGTCGGCGTCGATGCCGATCACCACGTCGCCGAGGGCTACGAGGCGCAGGTTCTGCTGCGCTGGGGTGACCCGCTGACGGCTGATGCGCCAGCCTTCGACCCGGCAAAGCAGAGCGCGGAGGCCCAGAGCAAGCAGTTCGGCTACAACAACGACTTCGTCGGCTATGTGCCGATGATGGGCGCGGCCGACCCGTCTGCGCATGGGCTGCTCTTCGTCAATCACGAATACACCAACCCGCATCTGATGTTCCCGGGCGTGGTCGAGATGAAGGACGGCAAGCCTGTCCTGAAGAACGCGACGCCGGAGCGTTTCGCGATCGAGGCGATGGCGCATGGCGCGACGGTCGCGGAAATCCGGAAGACCGGCAGCCAGTGGGCGCTGGTCAAGGATTCCAAGTACAATCGCCGCATCACCGTGGCGACCGAGATGCAGCTCTCGGGGCCGGTCGCCGGCAACGAGCGCGTGCAGACCAAGGCCGATGCCAGCGGCCGCAAGGTGCTGGGCACGCTCAACAACTGCTCGGGCGCGCTGACCCCCTGGGGCACCTTCGTCTCGGGCGAGGAGAACTTCCATGGCTATTTCTCCGGCAAGCTGCCGGAGGGCCATCGCGAGGAGGCGAACTACAAGCGCCTCGCCGTGCCGTCCTCTCCTTACGCCTGGGGCCGCTTCGAGGAGCGCTTCGACCTCGCCAAGGAGCCGAACGAGGCCAATCGCTTCGGCTGGGTGATCGAGGTCGATCCGTTCGATCCGAACTCGGTGCCGAAGAAGCGCACCGCACTCGGCCGCTTCAAGCATGAGGGCGCCGACATGATCGTCGCCAGGGACGGGCGCGTCGTCGCCTATCTCGGCGACGATGAGCGCTTTGATTATGTCTACAAGTTCGTCACGGCCGGCCGCTTCGACCCGAACAACCGCGCAGCCAATCTCGACCTGCTCGATGCCGGCACGCTGTACGTCGCCAAGTTCGCGGCGGATGGCACGCATGAATGGCTGCCGCTGGTCTTCGGGCAGGGCCCGCTCACGGCCGCGAACGGCTTCCAGAGCCAGGCCGACGTGCTGATCGAGGCCCGCCGCGCCGGCGACCTGCTCGGCGCCACCAAGATGGACCGGCCGGAAGACATCACGCCGAACCCGGTGACGGGGCGCGTCTATGTGATGCTGACCAACAATACGAGCCGTAAGGACGAGCAAGTCGACGCCGCCAATCCGCGTGCCAAGAACGCCTTCGGCCATATCATCGAGATCGCCGAGGCCGATGGCGATCACACGGCGACCAGGGGGCGCTGGGAGATCCTGCTGAAATGCGGCGATCCATCCGTCGCGGCGGTCGGCGCGAGCTTTTCGACCGATACGACCAAGAACGGCTGGTTCGGCATGCCCGACAATGCCGTGGTCGATTCCGCCGGGCGGCTCTGGGTCGCGACCGATGGCAACGGCATCGATGTGACCGGGCGTACCGACGGGCTCTGGGCGGTCGATACCGAGGGTGGCGCGCGCCGGACCTCGAAGTTGTTCTACCGCGTGCCGCATGGCGCGGAGATGTGCGGCCCCTGCTTCACGCCGGACGACACCACCGCCTTCGTCGCCGTACAGCATCCGGGTGACGATGGGCCGGACTGGCCCGAATTCGGCCGCCGCTCCTATTACGAAGACCTCTCGACCCGCTGGCCGGATTTCAAGCCGGACATGCCGGTGCGGCCCTCGGTGGTTGCGATCACCAGGAAGGGTGGCGGCAAGATCGGCGTGTGAGGCGGCCTGCCGTCATGGCCGGGCTCGACCCGGCCACCTCCTGACAGCAAAACGCCCGGTCTATGCGACCGGGCGTTTCCGTTTCAAAGCCTGCTCAAATGCAGTGAAGCTCACGCCGCCTTCTTGGCGCCGAAGGTCGGGTCGAGCTCGCCCTTGGCGTAGCGCTTGGCCATCTCGGCCAGCGTGATGACGCGCTTGATCTTCGAGGCCTGGCCGGCGGTGTTGAACTCCTCGAGGCGCTGCTTGCAGAGCTTGGTCATCGCCTCCATGGCGGGCTTCAGATACTTGCGCGGGTCGAACTCGCCGGGGTTCTCTGAGAGGATCTTGCGGATCTGGCCGGTCATCGCCATGCGGTTGTCGGTGTCGATGTTGATCTTGCGCACGCCGTGCTTGATGCCGCGCTGGATCTCCTCGACCGGCACGCCCCAGGTCTGGGGCATCTTGCCGCCATACTGGTTGATGACGTCCTGAAGGTCCTGCGGAACGCTGGACGAGCCATGCATGACGAGATGCGTGTTCGGCAGCAGCTTGTGGATCTCCTCGATGACATGCATCGCTAGGATCGCGCCGTCGGGTTTGCGGGTGAACTTGTAGGCGCCATGCGAGGTGCCCATGGCGATGGCGAGCGCGTCGACCTTGGTCTCGGCGACGAACTTCACGGCTTCGTCGGGATTGGTCAGGAGCTGGTCGTGGCTGAGCTTGCCCTCGAAGCCGTGGCCGTCCTCCTTCTCGCCCTCGCCGGATTCCAGCGAGCCGAGCACGCCGAGTTCGCCCTCGACCGAGATGCCGCCGAGATGGGACATGTCGGTGACGGTCTTGGTCACGCCGACATTGTAGTCCCAGTCGCCCGGCGTCTTGCCGTCGGCCTTGAGCGAGCCGTCCATCATCACCGAGGTGAAGCCGGCCTGGATCGCGGTCATGCAGGTCGCCGGCTCGTTGCCGTGGTCGAGATGCACGCAGACCGGGATATGCGGGTAGATCTCGGTGACGGCGTCCATCATGTGCTTGAGCATGATGTCGTTGGCGTAGCTGCGGGCGCCGCGCGAGGCCTGGATGATGACGGGCGCGTCGGTCGCGTCGGCCGCCGCCATGATCGCCAGCGCCTGCTCCATGTTGTTGATGTTGAAGGCGGGCACGCCGTAGTCGTTCTCGGCGGCATGATCGAGCAACTGGCGAAGCGTGATACGGGCCACGATGGCACTCCCCTTTTGAAAACGGATATGGCGAAAGATGTAGTGCGGACAGGCTCCCGGCGCAAAGCCGGGTGGGTGGAAAGCTTAAAACGCGAGCGGCCGCCCCGTTGTCGGAGCGGCCCGCACGGTCAATGCCCGGATCAGCGCTTCCGCAGGGCCTCGACGCCCGGCAGGGCCTTGCCTTCCATCCATTCGAGGAAGGCGCCACCCGCCGTCGAGACATAGGACAGGTCGTCGATGACGCCGGCATGGTTCATCGCCGCGACGGTGTCGCCGCCACCGGCGACCGCGACGAGATCGCCGGCCTTGACGTGCCTGGCCGCGGCCTTGGCGACGGCGACCGTCGCCGTGTCGAAGGGCGGCAGCTCGAAGGCGCCGAAGGGGCCGTTCCAGACCAGCGTCTTGACCTTCTCCAGCCGCAGCACGACTTCGGCGATCGAGAGCGGGCCGGCATCGAGAATCATCTCGTCGGCGCCGACTTCACCGACCGGCACGACGCGATGGCCGGGATGGGCCTTGAATTCGCGCGCCACCAGCGCGTCGACCGGCAGGAGGATCTCGCAGCCGGCAGCCTTGGCCTTCTCCTCGATCTCGCGGGCCGTGCCGACGAGATCATGCTCGCAGAGCGACTTGCCAACATCGACGCCGCGCGCCGCCAGGAAGGTGTTGGCCATGCCGCCGCCAATGGCGAGGACATCGACCTTTTTGACGAGGTTGCCGAGCAGGTCGAGCTTGGTCGAGACCTTGGCGCCGCCGACGATCGCCATCACCGGGCGGGTGGGGTTGTCGAGGCCGGCGGAGAGGGCTTCGAGCTCGGCTTGCATGGTGCGCCCGGCATAGGCCGGCAGGACATGGGCGAGGCCTTCGGTCGAGGCGTGCGCCCGGTGCGCGGCCGAGAAGGCGTCGTTGACATAGAGGTCGCCATTGGCGGCGAGTGCCCTCACGAAGTCGGGATCGTTCTTCTCGTCGCCGGCGTGGAAGCGGGTGTTCTCCAGCAGCAGGACGTCGCCGTTCTTCGCAGCCGTCAGGGCCTTGGCGACATCATCGCCAATGCAGTCGTCGACGAAGGTGACGGGGCGGCCGAGCGCCTGTGTCAGAGCCGGCACGACCTGCCGCAGGCTGTTCTTGTCGTCGCGGCCCTTCGGCCGGCCGAAATGCGCGAGCAGCACGACCTTGCCGCCCTTGTCGGCGATCTCGCGGATCGTCGGCAGGATGCGGTCGATGCGGGTGGTGTCGCTGACCTTGTCGCCGTCCATGGGAACGTTGAGGTCGACGCGGACAAGCACCCGCTTGCCCGCGAGATCGGCGTCGTCGAGGGTGCGGAAGGCGCTCATCGCGGCAGCAGGCCGCCGAACAGGCCGGGCACGCCGAATTTCAGGACGAGGATGGTGAGCAGCACGGTGAGCACCGCGGTCACGGCGGCGGTGACGAAGAGCGTGCCGGCCCGCGGCGTCGCATCGACGCGCTGGCGCAGGGCGGCGATCTCGTTGCGGATGCCGCCGATGTCGAGCGTGCCCACCGCATTGTCGACCTTGCCGGCCGAGCGCTCCAGCGAGGCTTCCGCACGGGTCAGAACGGCCTCGTAGCGGGCGAATTTCTCCTCGATGCGCGCTGCCTTCTCCTCGATGCGGGAGAGCTGGTCGAGCTTGCGCGGCTCGGTCGCGGCCGGCGCCGGCTCGGCGCGTATCGGAGCCGGGGCCGGAGCGGGAGCAGGGGCAGGGGTCGAAGCGGAGGGGAAGGCCGGGACCGGCGCCAGGTTGGCCGGTGCGGAGGCAGCCTCGGTCTGGGGGGCGGGCGGGGTCGCTACTGTCGGCTCGATCTTGGCCATGCTCGGTCCGTTTCTGCTGCTGTTCAGGGACAAGGCCACGCCCTGACGGAGGAACGTGGCCTTGGTAAGACGGTTCAGAGCAGGGCGCCCATGGCGACGGCGGTGTCGCTCATGCGGTTCGAGAAGCCCCATTCGTTATCGTACCAGGAGAGGACGCGGACGAACTTGTCGTCCATGACCTTGGTCTGGTCGAGGGCGAAGGTCGAGGACGCCGGATCGTGGTTGAAGTCGATCGAGACGTTCGGCTGGTCGGTGACGGCGAGGATGCCCTTGAGCGGGCCGCGCTTCGAGGCCTTGATGATGGCCTCGTTGACCTTCTCGACCGTGGTCTTGCGCTTCGAGATGAACTTGAAGTCGACGACCGAGACGTTCGGGGTGGGAACGCGGATCGAAGTGCCGTCGAGACGGCCCTTCAGATCGGGAATGACCAGGCCGATCGCCTTGGCGGCACCGGTCGAGGTCGGGATCATCGAGAGCGCGGCGGCGCGGCCGCGATAGAGATCCTTGTGCATCGTATCCAGCGTCGGCTGGTCGCCGGTATAGGCATGGATCGTGGTCATGAAGCCCTTGTCGATGCCCATGCTGTCATGCAGCACGCGCACGACCGGCGCGAGGCAGTTCGTGGTGCAGGAGGCGTTCGAGACGACGACGTGGTCCTTGGTCAACTCGTGATGGTTGACGCCGAAGACGACGGTCAGGTCGGCGCCGTCGCAGGGAGCCGAGACCAGCACGCGCTTGGCGCCGGCGGCGAGATGCGCGGCGGCCTTGTCGCGGGTGGTGAAGATGCCGGTGCACTCGAAGGCGATATCGACGCCGAGCGCCTTGTGCGGCAGGTCCTTGGGATCGCGGATCGCGGTGACCTTGATCGGGCCGCGGCCGACATCGATCGTGTCGCCGGAGACGGTCACAGTGCCGGGGAAGCGGCCATGGACGGAGTCGAAGCGGAAGAGATGGGCGTTGGTCTCGACCGGGCCGAGATCGTTGATCGCCACGACCTCGATGTCCTTGCGCTTCGACTCGATGATCGCGCGCAGAACGTTGCGCCCGATGCGGCCGAAACCGTTGATCGCCACCTTGACCGTCATGTCTTCCTCTCCTTCGCCGAGCGTCCGGCGTAAGCCGTCGCTATCCACGCGGGCAATTCGGCCAAAGAATGGCCGAACGCAAGATGTCTTTCGGGAAAATCAGCCCTGCCTGCGGCAAACAGGCGCTCAGGCGTTGTGCTTCTTCATCGCGGCGTCGGCGATCGCCTCCGCCGTGATGCCGAAATGCTTGTAGACCTCCTTGTAGGGGCCGCTGGCGCCGAAGGAGTTCATGCCGATGAAGGTGCCGTCATGGCCGATCACGGCATCCCAGCCGAAGCGGACGCCGGCCTCGACTGCGATCTTGACTGGGGCGGAGCCGATGATCGCGGCCTGCGTGGCCTCGTCCTGCTCAAGGAAGAGTTCGAGCGAGGGCACGGAGACGACGCGGGCGCGGATGCCCTTCTCGGCCAGCAGCTTGCGCGCGGCGACGGCGAGCTCGACCTCGGAGCCCGAGGCGAAGAGCGAGACCTGGGCCTTGCCGCCCTCGGCCGCCAGCAGTTCGTAGGCGCCGGTGGCCGAGCGGTTCTTGGCCGAAGCGTCGGTGCGCAGCTGCGGCAGGTTCTGGCGCGAGAGAGCCAGGACCGTCGGGCCGTCGGTGCGCTCCAGCGCGGCCTGCCAGGCTTCTGCCGTCTCGATCGTGTCGGCCGGGCGGAAGACGCGCATGTTCGGCATGGCGCGCAAGCTGGCGACCTGTTCGACCGGCTGGTGGGTCGGGCCGTCCTCGCCGAGGCCGATCGAGTCGTGGGTCATGACATAGACGACCGGCAGGCTCATCAGCGCGGCAAGCCGCATCGAGGGGCGGGCATAGTCGGCGAAGACCAGGAAGGTGCCGCCGCCGGTGCGGAAGCCGCCATGCAGCGTGATGCCGTTCATCGCGGCGGCCATGCCGTGCTCGCGGATGCCGTAGCGGACATAGCGGCCCCTGGGGGTCTTCGGGGTGAAGTCCTCGGCGGCCTTGGTGCGGGTGTTGTTCGAGGGGGTCAGGTCGGCCGAACCCATCACCAGCTCCGGCATGATCGGGGTGATGGCTTCCAGCGCCAGTTCCGAGGCCTTGCGGGTGGCGACAGCCTGCGGCGCGGCGATCAGCGCCTTCTTATGGGCGAGGATCGCCTTGTCGAGCTTGGCCGGGACGGCATGGGCCAGGCGGCGGTCGAACTCGCCGCGCTTGCGCTCGGAGAGGGTGGCGAAGCGCTCGCTCCAGTCCTTGTGGGCGGCGGCGCCGGCGGCACCGAAGCCGCGCCAGGCCTTGAGCACGTCGGCCGCGACCTCGAAGGCACCGCCGGTGATGCCGAGCGCCTTCTTGGCGGCGGCAAGTTCCTCGGCGCCGAGCGGCTCGCCATGGGCCTTGGAGGTGCCGGCCTTCTTCGGCGCGCCGAAGCCGATCACGGTCTTGCAGGCGATCATGGTCGGCTTGTTCGACTTCCGGGCGCGGTTGATCGCGGCCTCGATCGCCTCAGGATCATGGCCGTCGACGCGCTCGGAGCGCCAGCCGCAGGCCTTGAAGCGCGCCACCTGGTCGACATTGTCGGTGATCGAGAGCGGGCCGTCGATCGAGATGCCGTTATCGTCCCAGAGCACGATCAGCTTGTTGAGTTTCTGATGGCCGGCAAGCGCGATCGCCTCCTGGCTGATGCCCTCCATCAGATCGCCGTCGGACGCCAGCACATAGGTGTGGTGGTCGACGACCTTCTTGCCGAACTCGGCGGCGAGCATGCGCTCGGCCATCGCCATGCCGACGGCGGTGGCGAGACCCTGGCCGAGCGGGCCGGTGGTGGTCTCGACGCCCGAGGTCATGAAGTTCTCGGGATGGCCGGGGGTCTTCGATTCGAGCTGGCGGAAGGCCTTGAGATCGTCGAGCTGCATGCCCGGCGCGCCGGTGAGATAGAGCAGGGCGTAGAGCAGCATCGAGCCGTGGCCGGCGGAAAGCACGAAGCGGTCGCGGTCCGGCCAGCGCGGATCGGCGGCGTCATACTTCATCACGCGGGTAAACAGCACGGCGGCGATGTCGGCGGCGCCCATCGGCAGGCCGGGATGGCCGGACTTGGCCTTCTCGACGCCATCCATCGCCAGGCCGCGGATGGCATTGGCGAGCTTGTCGTGCTGGGCGCGGTCGATGGTGGTCATGATGATCTCACGAGCTTTAAGTCTGGCGGGCTTGAGGCCGATCCGAACCTGCGGGAAAGGCAGGAATGGGGCCGGCGGGCAGGCGATGTCGGCAGGCTTGGAAAAGGACCGGTGGATTAGGCCTTGCGCTCGCCACGAGTCAATTCGCGGAAGCCGGGTTTCAGGGTCGCAGGAGCTGGTTGCCGCAGGTTTTTCGCATGGTTCCGTCCGAACCGGCGCGTTCGCGCTCCCGGATGGGGCCGATTCCTGTTTTCCCGCGTTCTCATGTAAATTCGCTGGACGAATCGTGTGAGCCGGCTTCGATCTGAAAGGAGAACGACGGTGGCGAGCCTGATGCTGGACAATGCGCTGGCGCGCCTGGATACGGCGCTGGGGCAGCTGGAAGCGGCGGCGCGGCGGCGGGTCGAGGCTGAGCGTGGACATGGCAACCTCGAAACCGAACTCGCCCTGATGCAGGACGATCGCGCGCGCCTTGCGGCCGATCTCGACGGCGCCATGGCGCGGCTCGGGCAGGTCGAGACGGCCGCCGCCGATGTCGACCAGCGGCTGGAGCGGGCGATGAACGTCGTCGGCGCCGTGATCGCGCGGGTGGAGGCGCAGCAGCCGCCGGAGCCCGAGGCAAGCTAGAGCGAGGACTGGAGAGGGAATGCCGCAAGTCAACGTCATGATCGCCGGGAAAGCCTACCGCATGGCCTGCGGGGAAGGCGAGGAGGGCCATCTCGAGGGGCTCGCCCGGTTCTTTGACGAGAAGATCGGCGAAATGCGCGAGGCCTTCGGCGAGATCGGCGACATGCGCCTGCACGTCATGGCCGCGCTGATGGTGGCCGACGAGGTCCATGAGCTGAAGCGGCGACTGGCGAAGCTGGAAGCCGACCTCGCGGCGACGCAGGGCAATGCCGGGGCTGCCGACCAGCGGCTCGGCGAGGTCGAGGACCGGGCGGCGGAAGCGCTCGTCGCGGCAGCCGAACGGATCGAAGGCGTGGCGCGCAGCCTGATCCCGACCGCGGTGGGGTGACGGCTCCCGCCCGGAAACAGAAAAGGCCCCGGACGATGTCGTCCGGGGCCTTTTCTTTTCTAACTGCGCAGCAATCAGACGCCAGGCGCGCCGCCGGCGCCGTCCAGCACCGTGACGGAGCGGCGGTTCTGCGACCAGCAGGAGATGTCGTTGCAGACCGCGACCGGGCGCTCCTTGCCGTAGGAAATGGTGCGCATGCGGTTGGCCGCGATGCCGCGCGAGGCGAGGTAGTCGCGCACGGTCTGGCCGCGGCGGGCGCCGAGCGAATAGTTGTACTCGCGGGTGCCGCGCTCGTCGGCATGGCCTTCGACGGTGAAGGTGTAGCGCGGATAGCGCTGGAGCCAGCCGGCCTGCTTGTCGAGGGTGGCGGTCGCGGTCGGGGTCAGGTCGGTGGAGTCGGTCTCGAAGAAGACGCGGTCGCCGACATTGACGACGAAGTCCTGCGCGCTGCCCGGGGTCGCGGCGCCGCCGGCGCCGAAGCCCGAGGCGTCGGCATTCTGGTCCTTGGCGCAGGCGCCGAGCGCGAGCGTGGCGGCGATGGCGGCGGCGAAACGGACGGCACGGCCGCCGGGAAGGAGAGTGGTCAACATGGCTGAACTCCGGGGCAATCGAATTTTGTGGCGCGCACTTCGAGGAGGGCTTCGCGAAGCCTCATCAATGAAGCGTCAACCTAAACGAGACCTTGCCAAATCAGGGCGAAGTGGCGGCATTGCGGCTTATGGTTAACCAAATGTGGCGAAAGGCGTTTGCGAGCCGGGCTGTTGCGTCGGGAGCACAGGAATGCTCCGCAGGACGGCTTGCCTGCCTCATCGACCATGGGTTGGGCCGCAGCGTGACACCACCCGGCAAAAAAAGATCGGAGCTTTCCGGTTGACGAATTCATAGCTGTGTGGTTATGGATAATTCATAGCCATATGGTTATGGAATTCCGATGCCCGGCACGCATGACCTTCTCTTCAGGACGCTTTCCGACCCGACGCGGCGGGGCATTTTCGAGTGCCTGTGCAGCCAGGGCGAACAGACGGTCGCGGCGCTGACCGCACAGGCCGGCGTGTCGCAGCCGGCTGTCTCGAAGCACTTGGCCATGCTGAAGCAGGCCGGGCTGGTGCGGGACCGCCATCAGGGCCGGCAGACGCATTACAGCGCACAGCTCGCGGCGCTCGCGCCTCTCGCCGACTGGACGAACCGCATGGCCGGCTACTGGGAAAGCCGGTTCGACGATCTCGAAGACCTGCTCAAGAGGATGGACCAATGACCGAAACCCGCTCCGTCATCGTCGAGCGCGAGATGCCCCATCCGCCGGAGAAGCTCTGGCGTGCGCTGACGCAGCCGCACCTGATCGCCGAATGGCTGATGAAGAACGACTTCGTGCCCACCGTCGGCCATCGCTTCAATCTGAGTGGCGACTGGGGCGGAGTGCTGGATTGCGAGGTGCTGACCGTCGAGCCCAACCGGTCGCTCTCCTATAGCTGGGACTTCGCGCATGATGACCCGGCCTATGCCCTCAAGAGCGTCGTGACCTTCACGCTGACGCCGTCGTCCAAGGGCACGCATCTGCGCATGGAACAGGTCGGCTTCCGGCCGGAGCAGAAGCAGGCCCTCGGCGGCGCCAAGGCCGGTTGGCAGCAGTTCTTCGCCAAGCTGGAAGAGGTCGTGGCGCGCGCCGGCTGAGGCGGCGCCACTCCTCCTATCCCCTCATAAAAGGAGCTTTCCTTGACCTGGAGCACTGCAATCCGGCAGGGCCATCGCTGGCTGTCGATCATTTTCACGGCCACCGTCCTCGCGAATTTCGCCGCGATGGCGCGCGGCGAGCCGCCGGCCTGGATCGTCTATTCGCCCCTGCTGCCGCTCTTCCTGCTGCTGTTCAGCGGGCTCTACATGTTCATCCTGCCTTACGCCGCGAGATGGCGCGGCCGGCGTCAGGCCTGAGGGCAGGTCAAGTCTCGGGCTGATCGCGAAAAAATTGCGCAAACAGGGCGCAGAATTGCAGCGCATCTTTCGCGCCCTCCGGTCTATCGTGAGGAGATGCGGCCTTGCCTCGGCCCACCTTCCAGTCCTGACCGGAGATCGCGATGGCTCATTCCCTCAATTCCGCTGTTGCGAGCGTGGCGCCGATCCGCGGCCCTAACCAGCCCGACCTCGATTCCGATATCGTCTGGGAGGCGCGCCGCGATCTCGCCGCGACGTTCCGGATGGCGGCGCGCTACGGCTTCGAGGAAGGCATCTGCAACCATTTCTCCGCGCTGGTGCCGGGCTATGACGACCTCTTCATCGTCAATCCCTATGGCTGGGCCTTCCGGGAGCTGACTGCCTCGAAGCTGCTGATCTGCGACTTCCACGGTCAAGTCGTCTCAGGCGAGGGGCAGCCGGAGGCGACCGCCTTCTACATCCACGCCCGGGTCCACAAGAACGTCCCGCGCGCCAAGGTCGCCTTCCACACACATATGCCTTACGCGACGGCGCTTTCGATGACCGAGGGCGATCCGCTGATCTTCGCCGGCCAGACGGCGCTGAAGTTCTACGGCCGCACCGTCGTCGACCGCGACTATAACGGGTTGGCTTTGGACGAGCGCGAGGGCGACCGCATCGCGGCTGCGGTCGGTGATGCCGATATCGTCTTCATGAAGCATCACGGCGTCATGGTGCTCGGGCCGACCATCGCCGAGGCCTGGGACGATCTCTATTATCTGGAGCGGGCCTGCGAGGTGCAGGCGCTGGCGCTGGCGACGGGGCGCGAGGTCAAGCCGGTGAAGCCCGAGATCGCGGAGGCGGCCTATCGCCAGATGCGCGAGGGCGATCCGGAATCGGCGCGGCTGCATCTCGCCTCGATCCGCCGGCAGCTCGACACCGAGGAACCGGTCTATCGCGACTGAGCGGGCCGGTTGGGCTCTAAAAAGCAGAAGCCGCCCGAATTCGTCGGGCGGCTTCGCAGAATCCACAGGTGACGATCGCTTTTCGCCTCAGCGCCCGCCGCTGAGCAGCGGCGACCAGGTCGGGTCGGAGGCGAAGGCCGGGGTCGGCACGGGCACTTCGACGCGGCCGGTGATGTCGACCATATAGAGCTTGCCGCCGGACTGCCCGCCCGGATCGCGGAAGAACATCAGGTACTGGCCGTTCGGCGCCCAGTTCGGGGCCTCGTTGTGGAAGCCCTCGGTCAGGATGCGCTCGCCCGAGCCGTCCGGCCGCATCACGCCGATGGCGAAGCCGCCGCCGCCCTGGCGGGTGAAGGCGATGAGATCGCCGCGCGGCGACCAGGAGGGCTGCGAGTAGCGGCCCTGGCCAAAGGAGATGCGCTGGCCCTCGCCGCCGCCGGCCGGCATCACGTAAAGCTGCTGCTGGCCGCCGCGGTCGCTCTCGAAGACGATGCGCGAGCCGTCAGGCGCATAGGAGGGCGAGGTATCGATCGCTGCCGTCGAGGTCAGGCGCTGGGTCGTGCGCGAGCCGATGTCGATGGCGTAGAGATTGGCGTTGCCGCCCTGCTGCAGCGAGAGTACGACGCGCTGGCCGTTCGGCGCGAAGCGCGGGCTCGAGCTCATGTCGGGGAAGTTGCCGACGATCTGGCGCTGGCCGGTCTCGATGTTGAGCACCTGCACGCGCGGCTGCTCGCCCTGGCGCTGCGACATGAAGGCGACATCTTGCGAGACCGGCGAATAGCGCGGCGTCACCACCGAGACGTCGCCATTGGTCAGGTAGCGCACATTGGCGCCATCTTGGTCCATGATGGCGAGGCGCTTGCGGCGGGTCTCCTTCGGCCCGGATTCGTCGACGAAGACGACGCGGGTATCGAAGAAGCCGCCGAGCCCGGTGATCTTCGAGAAGATCGCGTCTGAGATGATGTGACCGACGCGGCGGTTGTTGCTCGGGTCGGTGAAATATTGCTGGCCGTCGGTCTGGGTGCCGGTGGCGACGTCCCAGAGCCGGAACTCGGCGCGGATGCGGCCGGCCTCGCGGGAGACGCGGCCGGTGACGAGGGCCTGCACGCCGGCGGCCTGCCAGGCCTGGAACTGCGGCGCCGCGTCGAAGGGCGGGTTCTTCTCGGGATGGCGGCTCTTGTCGATGGGGGTGAAGTAGCCGCAGCGCTTCAGGTTGTTGGTGATCACGCCGGAGACGAGCACGCCGCCTTCGCCGCCGAAATCGGCGATGGCGATCGGCATCGGCTGGAAGGCGCCGCCGGTCAGATTGATGATGAGCTCGGCCTTGGCCGCGGTGGGCAGCAGCAGCGCTGCGCCGGCGGTGGCGAGGAGACGGCGGCGGGTGGGCGCAGCCGCGAGACGGGGAAGGGGGGTGCGGTCGATCATCGGGGTCACATGACGTCCCTGGCGTCGAAATTGACGACGACATCACGCCAGTCGTCGTAATAGGAGGCGAATTGAGCCGGGATGCGCAACGGCGCGCAGCGGCGGGTGGCGGTCAGCGCCGAATCGGCGGCGACCCGGAAGAGCGGATCGGCGGACGAATTGATCACGCCGGGCTGGCCGATGAGCGAGCCGTCGGTGTTGAGCTTCATCCGCACGGAAGGCACGACATTGCTGCCGCCACGGGCGTTGGCGAGCGCGATCGGCACGTTCCAGCATTTCAGGAGCTGATCCTGGATGATGCCGATGAGCTGGGCCCTGAGCGAGGGGCTGAGCTTCTGCGAAGACCCGCGCTCGGTGCCGAGCGAGGCCGTGCGGTTGATCTGCGGCGCCGAAGAGCCGGAGGATTGCGCCTTCTCCTTGGACTGGAGCAGCTTGGCGATGTCGGTGGCGTTGAAGTTCTTGGCGATCTCCGCCTCCTTCTTCGCCTTGGCCTCCGCCTCCTGTTTCGCCTTCGCCGCGGCGGCGATCTTCGCCTTCTGCTCGGCCTCCGCCTTTGCCTTGGCGGCCGCCTCCGCCTTTTCCTTCGCAGCCTTGTCGGCTTCCGCCTTGGCGAGCGCCTCGGCCTTGGCCTTGGCATCGGCGGCGCGCTTGGCAGCCTGGGCGTCGGCTTCCGCCTTGGCCTTGGCGGTGGCCTTCGCCTCCTCCTCGGCCTGTTTCGCCTTCGAGGCGAGTTCGGCCTCCTCGGCGAGCTTGGCCTGTTCCTCGCGCTTCTGCTCGGCCTCGCGGGCGGCAGCCGCCTCGCTCTTCTGCGGCGGCTGCTTGGCGGGCTCGGGCGGCTTGGTCTCGGGCTTGGGCTGCTCGGCCGGGCGGGCCGGCGGCGGCGGCGTCGAGGCGTTGTTCTCGGCGGTCTTCAGTTCGACCGGGCGCGAGGGCGGGGCAGGCGTATCGGTCTTGGCCTCGCCGGCTTCCTTGCGCTCGACCATCTCGGACTGGCGCTCGGCACGCGGGGTGGGCTGGGCCTGGACCTTCTCGGCGCTGCGCTCGCCACGCGTCACCTGGTTGAGGGCACTGGGATCGATGACCTCGACGGCGATCGCCTCCTCGTTCTCCGGTAGCGGCGTCGGCGACGAGAACGCCAGCAGCCCCGCGACGAGGAACGTCACGTGGCCGAGCGCCGACACCAGCATGCCAGGTTCGGAGGTCGAAAGCTTCACGCCCTGAACACCCTTACTCTCTCAACCTTCAGCGGCTCGCCGGCTCGGTGACGAGCGCGACCCGCTTGAAGCCGGCGGCGGTGATGGTCGACATCACCGAGGCGACGCGGCCGTAATCGACCAGCTTGTCGCCACGAACATAGACGCGCTCGTCGAAGCCCTGCTTGGCCAGGCCCTGGAGCTTGGCGACGAGATCAGGCTCGAGCGTCGGCTCGTCCTGCAGGAAGATCTGGCCCTTGCTGTCGATGGCGATGGTCAAGGGCTTCTGGTCGACATTGATCGGCTTGGCGCCGGTCTGCGGCAGGTCGAGCGGGACGCCGGTCGCGATCAGCGGGGCTGCGACCATGAAGATGATGAGCAACACCAGCATGACGTCGATGAACGGCGTCATGTTGATCTCGGCGATGGCGCCGTGGCGGCGTCCGCGCCGGCCCCGGCGACCGGAACCCTTTGCGCCTGAAGCGGCTGACATACCCATCGATCAGGCCCTCACGCGGCCATGCGTTCGTCGATCTGCCGCGACAGGATCGCGGAGAACTCGTCGGCGAAGGCTTCGAGACGGCCTTGCGCCTTGGCGACCTCGGCCTGGAGCTTGTTGTAGGCCATCAGCGCGGGAATGGCGGCGAAGAGGCCGATCGCCGTGGCGAAGAGCGCCTCGGCGATGCCGGGCGCGACGACCGCGAGCGAGGAATTCTTGGAGACGGCGATGGCGGTGAACGAGGTCATGATGCCCCAGACCGTGCCGAACAGGCCGATGAAGGGCGCCGCCGAGGCGATGGTCGAGAGCACGAGCAGCTTGGATTCGAGCCGCTCGGTCTCGCGCTGGATGGTGACGTCGAGCACCTTGTCGATGCGCTGGGACAGGCTGGCGACCGAGCGCCCGCCATTCTCGAAGGAGCGCTTCCATTCGCGCATTGCCGCGACGAAGACCGCGGCCATGTCGTTGACCGGCTTGCCGGCGAGGTCGCGATAGAGTTCCTCGAGCGAGCGGCCGGACCAGAACACCTCCTCGAAGGCGTCCATGTCCTTGCGCGTCCTGCGGTAGAGCAGGGTCTTGTCGACGATGATCGACCAGCACCAGACCGAGGCGCCGATCAGGCCCATCATGACCAGCTTGACGACGATGTGGGCGTGCCAGAACAGCGTCCAGAACGACATGTCGATCTGCGGCGCGGCCTGCGCGACGTCGGCGGGGTTCATCCTGTCATCCTTCTCACCCAGGCGGTACGGCCGATGATGGTTGCCTTGCGGCTCCAACCCGGTCCAAGCCCCGCCGCTTGCGTCGCGGGAGCCCCACGCCGCCGCCCGATCCGCGATCCGGGGAAATGCCGTATCCCTCCAATCGCGCGTGAATCCGGCGAAAGATGGGCCGAAACAGGGTTTCCCACGGAACGCATGCTCCAGACCGAGTTAAGCATCCGGCAAGGTTAATGTCGGGTATACGCCCGACCGGGCGGGCATGAGGTTTCGGGAAGCCGGCGGTGTGCACCCAGGCCGCCAGTGCTTTCCGTTCAAAACGCTGCGAAGCGCCAGACGGCGCGCTGGAAGCCTCATGTGAAAACAGAGCGCTTGACAGAAAATTTCAATTTGCAGATCTGTGCATGCCTTCGAGAAGGGAAGGCCAGTCGAAAATCATGAGTTATTTTCCGTATGTGGGCTCCGGGCCCTATTGTTACGCCAACTCATTTTCGATGATGTTTGGGGAAGCGTCGCTATCACCCTCCGTCATTGAGTTCGCGACGGGAAGTCCTTTCGGCATGCAATTGCATGGCGGGGCGATGCCATTCTTCGATCCCTATGGCTGGACTCCGGAAGCGGGTTTCGAGGACGCGCTCGCCGCCATGGGCTGGACTTCCACGGTCATGCGGGGCGGCAGCGAAGATGAGGCGCTAGCCCGACTTGCGGATGGTCTCGCCGCGGGACCGGTCTGGGTCGGCCCGGTCGAAATGGGCCATCTGCGCCATCAGCCAGGGATGCGCGGGGCGATCGGCGCCGATCACTATGTCGTCGCGCTCGCGCTGCGCGACGGCTTGGTCGAGATGCACGACCCGCAGGGCTATCCGCATGCGACGCTACCGCTCGCCGATTTCATGGCGGCGTGGCGCGGCGAGACGGTGGATTACGGCGAAGCCTTCACGATGCGCACGGGATTCCGCCGCGTCGAGATCGTGCCGGAGGAGGAGGCGATCCGGCGGGCGCTTCCAGCGGGCATTCGCTGGCTCGCCATGGACCGCGACCTGCAGCCGCCGGCGGGGACGCTCGGGAACGAAACTGCGGTGCTCGCGCTGGCGGAACGGATCGCTGCCGGCTGCGACGACGACCTCAGGGGCCACCTCATCCACTTCGCGGTGCGGGTCGGCGCGCGCCGGGCTGCCGATGCCGCACGTTGCCTGACGCGGATCGGGCTCGACGCTGCTGCCGGGGTCATGGGGCGCCAGGCACGCTTGATCGGCGCCCTGCAATATCCGCTGGTCGCACGGGATGACGCGACGGCCGCCGCTCACCTGAGGGCGTTGGCGCCGACCTATCGCGAACTGCTTGCGATGCTGGAGCCGGCTGCCGCTTCATAGCTAGGCGATCGGAGAGCCGCGCCACGCTGCATCCAACAGACAATAAAAAAAACCCGCCCCGGTGAGGGGCAGGCCTGTGCTGGTCGAACCGACGGTATCAGGCCGCGTCGGGCTGTGCCGGGGTATTGGCCGGCGGGTTGTTGCGGCGCTCGGTCATGAACTGATCGAACTCGGCCTTGTCGCGGGCCATGCGCAGGCGGCCCAGGAAGTCATGGAACTCGCGCTGCTCGTCCTCGAGCCGACGGATCGTCTCGTCGCGGTATTCGTCGAAGGCGCGGTTGCCGCTGGTGGGGCCGCCGCGGCCGCCCCAACCACCGAAGCCGCCGCCGAAACGACCCTCGCGGCCGGTCATGCGCTCGCGCAGGCGGTCCATCTTGCCCTGAAGGCGGCTCATCCGGTGCTCGTACCGGTCTCCGGCATATCCACAACCCATGCGTCCACTCCAGAAAAGAAAGGCCAGGGTCGCCAGACCCAGGGGCCAGAAGAGGATGAAGCCGAGAACCGCGAAGGCGATCCAGGCTCCCTTTCCATATTCGTCCAGTTTCTCGACGATCGGCATTGCTCCCTCACCATCCATGAACGTGAATGTAAATCACATTTACATAGATGCGCCCGACCCTGCCGCTTGTCAAGAACGCGGCCCGCGAAAATGAATCAGTCCGGCTTCGGAGGGCTGTTGCGGCCGATGCCGAGGCCCTGGAGATAGATCAGCGTGCCGGCCTCCAGCAGGTCGGACGCCGACATCGGCAGCGGGCGGCGACCGCCATCGGCGCGGCCGAACAGGGCAGCGATGCCATGCGACATCGCCCAGACATGCAGCGCCATCATCAGGGCGGGGGGGCGCTTGCCCTGCGGGAGCTGCGCGATCAGGGCCTCCGATGCCTGACGCAGACAGGCAAAGGCGCTGTCGGCGGCGGCCCGCAGCTCGGCACTGGCGTCCAGCGGCACGCCGGCCTCGAACATTGCCGCGTAATAGGCCGGTTCGTCATGGGCGAAGGCGAGATAGGCGCGACCAAGCCGGTGGAAGGCGGTTTCCGGATCGGGCCGGCCCTGGTCCCAGGCGCGCGACAGCGCCGCCTCGAAGGCCTGGAAGCCGCGGGCCGCGACATCGGCCAGGAGTTCGTCGCGGTCGCGGAAATGGCGATAGGGGGCGGCGGGGCTGACGCCGGCCATGCGCGCGGCCTCGGCGAAGGTGAAGCCGTTCGGCCCTTTCTCCCGGATCAGCCCGAGCGCGGCCCGCACCAGCTCCTCCTTGAGGTTGCCATGGTGATAGCCGCGGGGTGTCTCGGGGCGTTCGCGCTTCCAGCTCATGTAAGGAGCGCTAACATGCGGGTGGGGCTGCGTCGACTGTTAGGCGTAACAACACAAGCCCTCATCCTGAGGAGCCGCGTCAGCGGCGTCTCGAAGGATGTTCCAGATGGCCCGGGAGCCTCTTGAAGCATCCTTCGAGACGCGCCTTCGGCGCTCCTCAGGATGAGGGCTCCGGGTGGTTGGCCTTCTCAGTCGTCGAGCATCAACCGTTTGCGCAAACCATCCGGGATGCGCCGGGCCCGGCCACCGCCGACGCAGGCGACCATGACCTGCGCGGAAATCAGCACCTCCTCGCCGCGCAGCACGCGCTGCTCGATGTCCATGGTGGCGCCGCGGGCCGCGATCGATCGGGTCTCGACCGTCAGCAGGTCGTCCATCACGGCGGGCCGCAGGAAATCGATCGTCATCTTGCGGACCGCGAAGCCGAGCGCCGTCTCGCCGTCGAAGAGCTCGCGCTGCTCGACGCCGAGCGCGCGGATCAACTCGGTGCGGCCGCGCTCCATGAAGCGCAGATAGGAGGCGTGATAGACGACGCCGGAAAAATCGGTGTCCTCATAATAAACGCGGATGTCGAGGCGGTGGACCCTGCTCATGCTGCTCCGGACGGATATTGCGCGATTGCTGCTGCCATAACCAACAGATGCGGCTTCGGAAAGGCTGGAACTGCGCCGCTGGAGAAGCGTTGCCCGTTGCGTGACCACAGCAACGGAGACCTATCATGGCGCAATCCAGCAAGGCGACCGCGCGGCTGCTCGACAAGGCCGAACGCGATCTCGTCGCCCATAGCCAGCGTGGTGCGATCGGGGCTCTCCCGGACGATGAATTGCGCGATCTCGCCGCCAAGCTGCGCGAGCGGCGCGACAAGGCGCGCGACGGCGCCCGCCGCCAGAAGCGCGAGATGCGCGGCAAGGCCGAGCCGAAGGGCGCCAAGGCAGCCAGCGACAATACCGGAACCAAGGCCAAGGCCGACGCGCTGACGGCAGCTTTGAAGCGCGTCGGCGCCGAGCGCACACGCCGGGCGGAGAAGGCAAAGGTGCCGAGCCAGCGCAGCCTCGCGCGCAAGGCCCTCGCGCTCAAGCAACGCCAGCGGGTGGCTGAGCGGCCCGCCAACCGCACCGCCGGCAAGGGGATGCGGTCGGTCGAAAATCCGAAGGCGGCGAAGTCCGGCGCGTTGAACGATGCAGGGGCTCGCCCGGCGATGATGCGCTCGAAGATCGCGCGTCAGCCATAGGCCGATACCCAGCCCTGCAGGCGTTCAGCGCTTGCAGGGCTTGTTCATGAAGGAGCCGCAGTCATAGGGCTTCGACAGCTCGTCGCGGACCGAATAGTCCTTGCCTTCGAAGCGGTTGACGATGTCGTCGATGCGCCAGCCGCCGCCTTCCTCGACCATGCGGAAGCGCACTGTGACCGGCTGCTTGAAGCTGCGGAAGGCGGCGCTGACCAGGGCCCGGCCGTTCGCGGGTTTCTCGGTGACCGTGACCTTGAGGTTCTTCACCTCGCCATCCTGGCCGTTGATGAAGGGATCGGCGCCGACATGGCCGATCTCGCCGGCCTCGTCCTGATAGAGATCGTCGCGGGCGAAGAGGGCGGCGAGGCCTTTGCTCATCAGCTTGTCGCGATGCGGCGGGCGCCAGGGCGGCTCGCCCGAGGCGGCCAACGTCTTGACGGTGGCGGCATAAGCGTCCTTCACCGGGCCATCAGGCGTGGTGTCGGCGGCGAATGCATTGCTGGTGGCCAGCAGGCCGAGAGCGAGTGCCGCCGACGAGGCGAGGCGAAGAGCGGGCATGCGCGAACTCCGAAAGCGACTGATCCGATGCGATCAAGCGCGAAGGATGCGATGCCCGCGTCCTTCATATGCGGGACGATGGCCCGGCCTTATTCACCGTCCTCATCGCTGCCGAACAGCCCGAACTGCGCCGTCTCGCGCGAGGGTTCCGGCATGCCGAGATGGCGGAAGGCGTGGGGCGTCAGCAGACGCCCGCGCGGCGTGCGCTGGATGAAGCCCTGCTGGAGCAGGAAGGGCTCGATGATCTCCTCGATGGCGTCGCGCGGCTCGGAGAGCGAGGCGGCGATGGTCTCGATTCCGACCGGGCCGCCGCCGAAATTGATCGCGACGGTGGTAAGATAGCGCCGGTCCATCTGGTCGAGGCCGATGGCGTCGACGTCGAGCAGCGAGAGCGCCTTGTCGGCGACCTTGCGGGTGACGATCGGGTCGCCGTCGACGATGGCGAAGTCGCGGACGCGGCGCAGCAGGCGCCCGGCGATGCGCGGCGTGCCGCGGGAGCGCTTGGCGATCTCGTTGGCGCCGTCGTCCGACATCGGGACGCCGAGCACACGGGCGCCGCGGGCGACGATGCCCTGCAACTCCTCGACCGTATAGAATTGCAGGCGGATCGGGATGCCGAAGCGGTCCCGCAAGGGCGTGGTCAAAAGGCCGGCGCGGGTGGTGGCGCCGACGAGGGTGAACTTGGGCAGGTCGATCTTGACCGAGCGCGCCGCCGGGCCTTCGCCGATGATCAGGTCGAGCTGGTAGTCCTCCATCGCCGGATAGAGAATTTCCTCGACGGCCGGGTTGAGGCGGTGGATCTCGTCGATGAAGAGCACGTCGCGCTCTTCGAGATTGGTGAGCTGGGCGGCGAGGTCGCCGGCCTTGGCGATCACGGGACCGGAGGTCGAGCGGAAATTGACGCCGAGCTCGCGCGCGACGATCTGCGCCAGCGTCGTCTTGCCGAGGCCGGGCGGGCCGACGAAGAGGACGTGGTCGAGCGCGTCGCCACGGCTCTTGGCCGCGTTGATGAAGACCTGGAGATTGGCGCGCGCCGCTGCCTGGCCGGTGAAATCGGACAGCGACAGCGGCCGCAGCGAGGTCTCGCTGTCGTCGTCGCGGCGTTCGGCCGTCATCAGGCCGGAGCGCTTGGGGTCGCTCACAGCGCGATCTCCAGCTCGATGGCGTCGTGGATCGGAATGTCCTTGTACCCTGTCTTGATGATGCCAGGCACGACCGAGCGATAGGCGTCGATCGCTTCCAGATAAAGCCCCGAGAGGCGGAAGCCGCGGCGCTGGTAGAAGGTCATGCCGGGCATGTTGTCATTGGTGAGCATGGCTTTCAGTTTTCCGGCGCCGGCCTTGCGTGCCGCGAAGATCACGGCGTCCAGCATGCGGATGGCGACGCCTTCGCCCGGCTTCAACGAATGGAGTGCGCAGAGATAGGCGCTGTCGCCCCGCACCGTCCAGCTCGCCAGCGCGGCGGTCTTGCCCGAGCTGTCGAACAGGCCGAGCGCATCGATCTCGGCGACGTCGTAGACATGCAGGCCGATCATCATGCTGTGCGAGCCCCAGCTCGCCAGCATGATGCGGCAGAGCTCGGTCTTGTCGGTCACGACGCGCAATTGAAGCTCGTCGGGCGCTTCGCTCACTTCGCCAGTTCCTTCAGGCCCAGCTTGATGAGCTGGGCCGTGCCGGCCCCATCGCCGGCGGCCTTGGCGGCAGCCGCCACGGCAGCCACCGCCTGCGCCTGAGGATAGCCGAGATTGGCGAGCGCCGACACCGCGTCGGCGATCGGCTGCGGCAGCTTCCTGTCCTCCAGCGCGCCCGCGAGCTGCGCCACGCCCGGATCGATATGGCCGAAGGCCGGGGCCTTGTCCTTGAGCTCGGCGCAGAGGCGTTGCGCGAGCTTGGGGCCGACGCCGGGGGCGCGCGCGATCGCGGCCTTGTCGTTGGTGGCGATGGCGGTGGCCAGCCCGCCCGGATCGAGCGTCGAGAGGATGGCGAGCGCGACCTTGGCGCCGACGCCCTGCACGACCTGCATCAGGCGGAACCAGTCGCGCTCATTGTCGGACATGAAGCCGTAGAGGCGGATCGCATCCTCGCGGACATGGGTCTCGATCGAGAGCGCGGCGGCCTCGCCCGGCTGGGGAAGGCGCTGGAGCGTGCGCGCCGAGCACTGCACGACATAGCCGACGCCCTGCACGTCGATGATGACGTGGTCCTCACCATAAGAATCGATCAGGCCCTTGAGCTTGCCGATCATCGATTTTCTCCACGAGTCATCCCGGGCGACCGTAGGGAGACCCGGGATCCATTCCGGAACATGTCTCGGTGAGGTTCCGGAATGGATCCCGGATCTTCGCTTCGCTCCGTCCGGGATGACCCACGCGAGGGAGTGTCGCGAAAAATGTCGCTCGGCAGCATGAGGCTCATGATGCCTTCATCTGCGCGACCAGCGCCTTCATGCCGCGATGCTGGGCGTGGCAGATCGCTACGGCGAGCGCGTCCGCCGCGTCGGCCGATGAGGTCTCGGCCTTCGGCAGGAGCACGCGAATCATCGCCTGGACCTGCTTCTTGTCGGCATGGCCGACGCCGACCACGGTCTTCTTGACGAGGTTGGCCGCGTATTCCGCGACATCGAGTCCGGCGAGCGCCGGCACGACCAGTGCGATGCCGCGGGCCTGGCCGAGCTTCAGCGCCGATTGCGGGTCGCGGTTGATGAAAGTCTCCTCGACGGCCGCCTCGTGCGGGCGATGCGCGGCGAGGACCTTGTTCAGGCCCTCGTGCAATTGCCGCAGGCGCTGGCCGAGCGGCAGCGCGCCGTCGCTCTCGACGCAGCCGCAGGCGACGAAGGAGAGCTTGCTGCCTTCAGAGACGACGATGCCCCAGCCGGTCTTCCGGAGGCCGGGGTCGATGCCGAGGATGCGAATCGGGGGTGCCATGTCGGGTTCAACCTAGCGGATGTTTCGGATTTGTCCCGCGCCGAGACAGGCCGCGCGATGGGGCTGGATGAATTCCCCTGATCGATGACATCAAAAAGGAAAGTTGTTCTTGCCGCCCGCCCGTGGGCATGGTTCGCCGCATCTTTCTTCCTCAGCCGGTGCCATGTCCTTCAACCTGTCTTCCTTCATGCCGGGCCTCACCGCCGATGGCATCGCCGTCCTGCTGGCTGCAACGCTGCTCGGCGGGCTGGTGCGTGGCTTCACCGGCTTCGGCTTCGCGATGGTGTTCATGCCGCTGGCCTCGATGATCCTCGGGCCGGTCGCGGCGCTCGGCCTGATCTGGTTCATCGATCTGCCCTTCGCGCTGCCGATCGCGGCGCGCAGCGCCAAGACGGCGGAATGGCGCGAAATCCTGCCGCTGCTGCTGACCGCGACGCTCGCTCTGCCGGCCGGAATCTGGCTGCTGATCTGGCTCGACCGCGAGACGATGCGCTGGGTGCTCGCTCTGCTCGTGCTCAGTGCGGTGGGCCTGATGGCCTCGGGCTGGCGCTATCACGGGCGGCCGACGATCCCGCTCTCGCTCGGGGTGGGCGCCCTGTCGGGGCTGTTCAACGGCATGGCCTCGATCGGCGGCATGCCGCTCGCGGTGTTCTGGCTCGGCGCGCAGCGCAACGACCGGCACAAGACGCGGGCCAACATGCAGGCCTTCTTCGGCGTCTCGACGCTGATCAGCGGCACGGTCCTGTGGTGGAAGGGCATCCTGACCGGTGGGGCCTTGATGATGGCGGTGCCGCTCTTCGCGATCTACGGCGTCGGGCTCTGGGCCGGCACGCATGGCTTCCGGCTGGCTTCGGAGCAAACGTTCCGGCGCGGCGCCTATCTGGTGATCTTCCTGAGCGCGCTGATCAGCCTGCCGCTCTGGGACGCGGTGATCGGGCGGTGATCAAGGCCGTCATGCTCGGGCTTGACCCGAGCATCTCGTCGCAGGGAGGCTCGGAAGCCTCATCCGGCCAGAGATTCTCGGGTCTGCGCTTCGCTACGCCCGAGAATGACGCGCTCTGAAATCACGCGCTGAGCTTGGCCATGATGTCGTCGGCGATCTCGAAATTGGCGAAGACGTTCTGGACGTCGTCGTCGTTGTCGAGCGCTTCCATCAAACGCATCATCGAGGCGGCTTTTTCCTCGTCGAGCGGGGCCGTCGTCGTCGGGCGCCAGACCGGCTTGGCCGAGGCGGGCGCGCCGAGTGCTGCCTCAAGCGCCTTGGAGACTTCGTTCAGGGCGTCGAAGGCGCAGAGGATGGTGTGGCCGTTCTCGTCCGAGATCACGTCGTCGGCCCCGGCCTCGATCGCGGCTTCCATCACCGTGTCGGCATCGCCGGCCTCCGGCGGATAGCTGATCTCGCCGACGCGGTTGAACATGAAGGAGACCGAGTTGCTCTCGCCCAGCGCGCCGCCCGACTTGGTGAAGTAGGAGCGCACGGCGGAAGCGGTGCGGTTGCGATTGTCGGTCAGCGCCTCGACGATGACGGCGGTGCCGCCGGGGCCGTAGCCCTCGTAACGGACCTCGTCGTAGTTGTCGCCCTCGCCGCCGGCGGCCTTGTTGATGGCGCGCTGGATGTTGTCCTTCGGCATGTTCTCGGCGCGCGCGGCAAGCACCGCCATGCGCAGGCGCGGGTTCATGTTGATGTCGGGCATGCCCATCTTGGCGGCGACGGTGATTTCGCGGGCCAGTTTCGAGAACAGTTTCGAGCGCACGGCATCCTGCTTGCCCTTGCGATGCATGATGTTCTTGAACTGTGAATGGCCGGCCATGGGAGCTCGTTACCTTCGAAGGTTGCGGCGGAAAGCGCTGGAAGCCGGCCTTATAGGCGCCGGCTCCGCCCGCGTGCAAGCGCTGCGCGCGCCGGAAAGCGTCAGGAAATCCAGGCGTCCGGCACGGCCTGGCTGAGATGCGGGCCGACGCGAACGGCCCAGACCGCTTTCGCCAGGCCGGTGGCATCGTCGATATCGACCGCGACGCCCGAGAGCGTGCCTTCGCCCGTCGCCGGCTCGAGGCGGGCGCCCGGCACCTTCTGCAGGAAGCGGCGGATCGGCTCGTCCTTCTGCATGCCGAGCACGGAATCATAGTCGCCGCACATGCCGGCATCGGACTGATAGGCGGTGCCGCCGGGCAGGATGCGGGTATCCGAGGTCGGTGCATGGGTATGGGTGCCGACAACGAGGCTGGCGCGGCCGTCGAGGAAATAGGCCATGGCCTGCTTCTCGCTGGTCGCCTCGGCATGGACGTCGACGATCACGGCATCGGCGATTTCGCCGAGCGGGCAGGCGGAGAGCTCGCGCTCCATCGCGGCGAAGGGGTCGTCGAGCGGGTCCATGAACAGCCGGCCCATGACGTTGACGACCAGGACGCGGGCGCCGTTGCGGGCCTCGATCACGGTGGCGCCGCGACCGGGCGTGCCGGGCGGATAATTCGCCGGGCGGATCAGCCGGTCCTGCCGGGTGATGAAGACGAGCGCCTCGCGCTGGTCCCAGGAATGATTGCCGAGCGTGACGACATCGGCGCCGGCGGCGAGGATCTCGTCGCAGATCGCCTCGGTGATGCCGAAGCCGCCGGCCGAGTTCTCGCCGTTGATGACGACGCAGTCGAGCTTCCAGGCTTCGCGCAGCGCGGGCAGCCGCTCCTGGACCGCAATCCGGCCGGGGCGGCCGACGATGTCACCGAGGAAGAGAAGACGCATGGAACCGACCTGAAAACTGCGAAGGCTTTCT
This sequence comes from Allobosea sp. AK1, assembly GCF_006714945.1. NCBI lineage: Bacteria > Pseudomonadati > Pseudomonadota > Alphaproteobacteria > Hyphomicrobiales > Alloboseaceae > Allobosea > Allobosea sp. AK1. Next base: position 1,174,895 of record NZ_VFMG01000001.1, on the reverse strand, counting down.
CCCTCGCGCGAAGGCGCGAGGGAATCAACCGCAGCAGAAGAACTTCCACGCGAAGGCGGGCGGGAATCAGCCGCAGCGAAGGGTTTCGCGCTCCGTCACGATCCAGTCGAGGCGCCGGTCATGCGGCTCGTCGGGCACCGCGTCGATCTCCTGCGCGCCATATCCGATGCCGATGCTGACGGTTGGGCCGAGTTCGGAGAGCGCCCGATCGTAATAGCCCTTGCCGTAGCCGATGCGGTAGCCGCGCCGGTCGAAGGCGGCGAGCGGCACGAGCAGGATCGCGGGCTTCAGCTCCGGCTGGTCGGGGGCGGGGACGAGCGTGCCGAAGCCGCCGGGCACGATCGGCTCGTAGGGCGCCCAGCGCCGGAAGATCATGTGCCTGTCGACGATGGCGGGCAGGCAGAGCGGCAGGCCGCGCTCATGCAGGGCTTCGAGGATCGGACGGGGATCGGCTTCCGAGCGCATCGGCCAATAGGCCGAAACCGGGCCGGCACTTCCCCTCCAGACCGGAAGATTCAGAACCTGCGCGGCGATCTCGACGTCCCATTCGAGCCGATTGTCGAGGTCGAGCGCGTCGCGGCGCGCCAGCGCCTCCGTGCGGAGGGCGGCCTTGCGCGGGGAGGGCGGAGCGTGCGTGCCGGGCGTCATCGTCATGAAGGTTGCGGAGCCACCTTGGCCGTGGAGTTTTGAATCCCGGGACACCTACAGAGTAGGTGGGCGCCGTGTGTCCGGTTCCAAGGGATCCGGACAGGGACAGCTCCCTAGGGAGTCGTATGGGCCCGGGGAATGCTGTCTCGCACGCACCAGGCAGCCCCGCTCCGCTTATTTAGGGAAGCTGCCGGCAAAGCGCCAGTGGTACTTTATGCGTTTGCGCATGGCGCGCCCTCCGGCTGGGCCGAACGTGAAAAGCGTTCATATTTTGGCCGTGGTGAGCTGATGGTATAGAGACAGCGCGCGACATGTACGGAAACCGGTTTCAGCGATGCTTCGTTCTCTCCTAGCCCGCCATCTCTCCCGCCCGGGACTGGCCGCGTTGGCGTTGTCCGCCGTGCTTGCCGGTGGCGCCGTGCCGGCCTCGGCACAGGATGCCGCCGATCTGCTGGTCCGCACGACGCGCCTCGAGAACCAGTTGCGCCAGATGTCCGGCCAGATCGAGCAGCTCCAGTTCGAGAATCGGCGCTTGTCCGAGCAGCTCCGCAAATTCCAGGAAGACGTCGATTTCCGCCTGAACGAAAAGGGCGGTGGCGGGCGTCCGAATTCGGCTGCGCCCGGACCGACAGGGGCGCCTCCCGCAGGCGCCGCGCCGCAGCGGCATCGCCGCAGCGATGCCTTCGACCCGGCGACGCAGCAGGGCGCGGCCGGCGCGCCGCAGCAACTCGGCGGCGGCGGCGCGATCGCCGGCATCATCGAGGACGACTATGCCGGCGGCCCGGCGACCGGGCAGCCGCTCGATCTCCAGGGCGTCGGTCGCCCGGTGCCGCAAGGCGGGATGCCGCAGGACAGGCCGCGTGGCGCGAGCGTCGCTGCCGCGAGCGGCCCGCAAAGTGCCAAGGAAGCTTACGATCTCGCCTTCGCCTCGCTCCGGCGCAAGGAATACGAGCAGGCCGAAATGGGTTTCCGCCAGTTCCTGCAGAGCTACCCGCGTGACCGGCAGGCGGTCGACGCAACCTATTGGCTTGGCGAGAGCTATCTGCAGCGCCAGCGCTATCGCGAGGCGGCCGAGCAGTTCCTGAAGATCTCCCGGGAATCGCCGAAGGCCGCCAAGGCGCCGGACAGCCTGCTCAAGCTCGGGATGTCGCTCAACGGGCTCGGCGCCAAGGAACAGGCCTGCGCCACCTATGCGAAGGTCGGCGTCGATTACCCTTCGGCCTCCAACGCCGTGCGCCAGGGCGTCGCACGCGAGCGCCGTCGCTCCGGCTGCGCTTGAGCGCGGCTGCCGACGTAAGCGCATTCGCGCCGGTCTCGCTCGCCGAGGCCGGCGCTGCTTTTGAAGGGCTGTCGCGTGAGGCGGCCCTCCTCGTTGCCGTCTCCGGCGGCCCCGATTCGATCGCGCTGCTGGCGCTTCTCGCCGCCTGGGTACAGTCCTCGGGCCGGCCGCCGCTCCATGCTGCGACGGTCGATCACGGATTGCGCCCGGAATCGGCGGAAGAGGCGGCTACTGTCGCGGCATTCTGCGGGACGCTCGGCATCGGCCATGCCACCCTGCGCTGGGAGGGGCTGAAGCCAACCAGCGGCCTGCAGGCCGAGGCGCGGCGCGCCCGCTATGCCCTGCTGGCGAACGAGGCGAGGCGGCTCGGCGGCGCGACGCTGGTCACGGCCCATACGCTTGACGATCAGGCCGAGACGATGCTGATGCGCCTCGCCCATGGCTCCGGACCTTCGGGGCTCGCCGGGATGCGGGGGCGCAGCGCGGTCAACGGCGTTCCCCTTGTCCGGCCGCTGCTCGGCATCCCGAAGGCACGGCTCGTCGCGACGGCGGATGCGCGGGGGCTGCCTTTCGTGCGCGATCCCAGCAATGCCGACCGACGCTTCGAGCGGGTTCGCTGGCGGGAGACGATGCCGGTTCTGGCGGAACAGGGGCTGACGGCGGAGCGCCTGGGGCGACTGGCGGAACGGATGGCGCGGCTGGACGAAGCTGCCGCGCAGCGGGCTCGCGATGTGCTGGCAGAGGCGATGCTGCCGGACGAAGGCGCGGACAACGGGCTGCGCCTGCGCTTTTCCAGGTTGGCCGCCGAGCCGGAGGAAATCCTGCTGCGGGTCCTGGCGCTGGCGCTGGATGTGATTGCGCCGGGTGGCGACGGCCATGGCCGGCTGGAACGGCTGGAGGCCTGCGGGGCGGCTCTGATGGATGCGGCGCGCGCCGGCCTCGCATTGCGGCGGACCTTGTCCGGCTGCGTTCTCTCGCTTGGCCGCGACGGTGTGCTGACGCTGCAACTGGAGCCGCCGCGGCGACGCGGCGTTCACCCTTCGGCGTCATAGTGCCGCCACGTCATTGCTTTCCCTTGGCAAGGGCGTGTGCGACACCTAAATTGGTAGTCGGGAAACTCTAGGCCTCATCCGGTTCTTCCGGGAGGCCCGATCGGACTGGGAATGAATCCGAATTTTCGTAATTTCGCCCTCTGGGTGGTGATCTTTCTCCTGGTCCTGGCGCTGGTCACCCTGTTCCAGAGTCCGAGCCAGCGCGCCAGCACCAATGAAATCCCTTACAGCCAGCTGATCAACGAGGCCGAGGCCGGACGCGTGTCGAACGTCGTCGTCGCCGGCCAGGAGATTTCCGGCGCCTTCTCGGATGGCCGCAGCTTCGTGAGCTACGCGCCTTATCACGACCCGAACCTCCTGAGGACCATGGCCCAGAAGGGCGTTCAGGTCTCGGCCAAGGCGCCGTCGGAAGGCACGCCCTGGTTCATGGCGCTGCTGGTCAACTCGCTGCCCTTCGTCATCTTCATCGGCCTGTGGATCTTCATGTCCCGCCAGATGCAGAACGGCGCCGGCAGGGCGATGGGCTTCGGCAAGTCCAAGGCCAAGCTCCTGACCGAGGCCCATGGCCGCGTCACCTTCGAGGATGTCGCGGGCATCGACGAGGCCAAGGAAGACCTTCAGGAGATCGTCGAGTTCCTGCGCGATCCCCAGAAGTTCCAGCGGCTGGGCGGGCGCATCCCGCGCGGCGTGCTGCTCGTCGGCCCTCCCGGTACGGGCAAGACCCTGACGGCGCGTGCCGTCGCGGGTGAAGCCAATGTGCCGTTCTTCACCATCTCGGGTTCCGACTTCGTCGAGATGTTCGTCGGCGTCGGCGCGAGCCGTGTCCGCGACATGTTCGAGCAGGCCAAGAAGAACTCGCCTTGCATCATCTTCATCGACGAGATCGACGCGGTCGGCCGCCATCGCGGCGCCGGCCTCGGCGGCGGCAACGACGAGCGCGAGCAGACGCTGAACCAGCTCCTCGTCGAGATGGACGGCTTCGAGCCGAATGAGGGCGTCATCATCATCGCCGCGACGAACCGTCCGGACGTGCTCGACCCCGCGCTGCTGCGGCCGGGCCGTTTCGACAGGCAGATCGTCGTGCCGAACCCGGACGTCGCCGGCCGCGAGAAGATCCTGCGCGTGCATGTCCGGAAGGTGCCGATGGCGCCGGATGTCGACCTCAAGATCCTGGCCCGCGGCACGCCCGGCTTCTCGGGCGCCGACCTGATGAACCTCGTCAACGAGGCGGCGCTGCTGGCAGCGCGGCGCGGCAAGCGCATGGTCACGCATGGCGAGTTCGAGGACGCCAAGGACAAGGTCATGATGGGCGCCGAGCGCAAATCCATGGCGATGTCCGAGGAAGAGAAGAAGCTGACCGCCTATCACGAGGCCGGTCACGCCATCGTCGGCCTCTATGTCCCGGCCGGCATCCCCGTCCACAAGGCGACGATCATCCCGCGCGGCCGTGCGCTCGGCATGGTCAAGTTCCTGCCGGAGGGCGACCGCTACTCGATGAAGTTCAAGGAGTTCACCTCGCAGCTCGCGGTCGCCATGGGCGGGCGCGTGGCGGAGGAAATGACCTTCGGACGCGAGAACGTCACCTCGGGCGCCACCGGCGACATCCAGCAGGCGACCAAGATGGCCAAGGCCATGGTCACGCAGATGGGCTACTCGTCCGAGCTCGGCATGGTCGCCTATGGCGACAATCAGGAAGAGGTCTTCCTGGGTATGTCGATGGGGCGCAGCCAGTCGGTCTCCGAGTCGACGGCGCAGAAGATCGACGCCGAGGTCAAGCGCCTCGTCGACGAGGGCTATGCCGACGCCAAGACCATCCTCACCGATCATCACGAGGAGTTCGTCGCGGTGGCCGAGGCGCTGCTCGAATTCGAGACGCTGACCGGCGAGGAAATCCGCGACCTGATCGCCGGCAAGCGCCCCGTGCGCGATGCCGACGACACGCCGCATGCTCCGCGCGGCTCGGCCGTCCCGAGCGCGGGCAAGGGCCGCAAGCGCGGCGAACCGGATGCCGGCCTGGAGCCGCAGCCGCAGGCCTGAGGCGAATCGAGTGGACTACGAAAGGGCGGCCGAGAGGCCGCCCTTTTCGTTTGCCCGGGCGCGATGTCACGCTCCGTCATAATTTGTGAGAAGGCGGAAAGGTTTTTTGGCTATAGAACGCCGGAAACGAGCGCGATGCGCTCCATGGAACCGAATCACGATGACGCGCAAATATTTCGGAACGGACGGCATTCGCGGGCGGGCGAACGGCGTCATCACGCCGGACCTCGCTCTGAAGGTCGGCCAGGCGACGGGCCTCGCCTTCCGCCGCGGCGAACATCGCCACCGCGTCGTGATCGGCAAGGATACCCGCCTCTCCGGCTACATGATCGAATACGCCATGGTTGCAGGCTTCACCTCGGTCGGCATGGACGTGATGCTGCTCGGCCCGATACCGACGCCGGCGGTCGCCATGCTGGCACGGTCGATGCGCGCCGATCTCGGCGTGATGATCTCCGCCTCGCACAACGCCTATGAGGACAACGGCATCAAGCTGTTCGGCCCCGATGGCTACAAGCTCAACGACGAGGTCGAGCGCGAGATCGAGGCGCTGATCGATGGCGACCTGACGCCGCGCCTTTCCGCCTCGCCGAAGCTCGGCCGGGCCAAGCGCATCGACAGCGCCGATGCGCGCTATGTCGAGTTCGCCAAGCGCACCATGCCGCGCAACATGAGCCTCGAGGGGCTGCGCATCGTGCTCGATTGCGCCAATGGCGCCGGCTACAAGGTGGCGCCGGAAGCACTCTGGGAGCTGGGTGCCGAGGTCATCGTCATCGGCAACGAGCCCGACGGCTTCAACATCAACCATGATGTCGGTTCGACCCATCCCGCGACGCTGGTGGCGAAGGTCAGGGAATTGCGCGCCGATGTCGGCATCGCGCTCGACGGCGATGCCGACCGGGTGCTGGTGGTCGACGAGCAGGGGCACATCGTCGATGGCGACCAATTGATGGCCGTGATCGCGCGCTCCTGGCTGGAGGACGGCCGACTCTCGGCGCCGGGCATCGTCGCGACGATCATGTCCAATCTCGGACTGGAGCGGTATCTCGCGGGCCTGGGCCTGTCGCTGGCCCGGACCGCGGTCGGCGATCGCTATGTGCTGGAGCACATGCGCAACCACGGCTTCAATCTCGGCGGCGAGCAGTCGGGCCATATCATCCTCTCGGATTTCGGCACGACCGGCGACGGTCTCGTCGCGGCGCTGCAACTGCTCGCCGTGGTCAAGCGGATGGACAAGCCGGTCTCGGAAGTCTGCCACTGCTTCGAGCCGTTGCCGCAGATCCTCAAGAATGTCCGCTACAAGAAGGGCCGTCCGCTGGAGGAGAAGCAGGTGGTCAGCGCGATCGAGGCGGCGAAGCTGCTGCTCGGCGAGAGCGGCCGCCTGGTGATCCGCCCCTCCGGCACCGAGCCGGTGATCCGCGTCATGGCCGAGGGCGACGACCGCGACCTGGTCGAGCGTGCTGTCGACGATGTCGTCGAGGCGGTGACCAAGGCTGCGGCCTGATAAAGGGCACGTCATGCTCGGGCTTGAGCCCTGAGCATCTCCTGCCGGAGGAGGCTCCGGTGCTTTCTCGTCATGAGATTCCCGGGTCTGCGCTTCGCTTCGCCCGAGAATGACGGATAGGCCTCACACCACCGAGGTCAGCCCGCCATCGACCATCAGCAGGTGGCCGTTGACGTAGTCGCTCGCCGCCGAGGACAGGAAGATCGCGGCGCCGGCCAGCTCCTTCGTCTCGCCCCAGCGCCCGGCCGGCGTGCGGCTGCAGACCCAGTTCGAGAAGGCCTCGTCGGCGATCAGCGCGGCGTTGATCTCGGTGGCGAAATAGCCGGGGCCGATGGCGTTGGCCTGGATATTGTGCTTGCCGAGCTCGGCGGCGAGGCCCCGCGTCATCATCTTCACCGCGCCCTTGGACGCCGTGTAGGGGATGATGGTGGCGCGGCCGAGCTCGCTCATCACCGAGCCGATGCTGATGATCTTGCCGCGCTTGCGCGGCACCATGCGCTTCGTCACGGCCTGGGTGACGTAGAACACCGAATGCAGGTTGGTATTGATCACGTCGTGCCAGCCCTCGACCGGGAATTCGGTGATCGGCGCGCGCTTCTGCATGCCGGCGTTGTTGATGAGGATATCGATCGGGCCGATCTCGGCCTCGATCATGGCGACGCCGGCCTCGACCGCCTTCTGGTCGGTGACGTCGAAGGGCGCGATCGAGGCCTTGCGGCCAGCGGCGATCAGCGCCTGCTGCGCCCGTTCGAGCTTCGCCTTGTCGCGCCCGTTCAGCACGACATGGGCGCCGGCATCCGAGAGCCCCTCGGCCAGCGCGAGGCCGATGCCCTGGCCCGAGCCGGTGACGAGGGCGATCTTGCCGGCGAGACTGAACAGCGACAGCGACATGGCGTATCCTCGCAAAATGCCGGATGCGGCGATTTCGGTTTGCGCCCGGGGCGCCGCTTTGGGTAAGCAGGTTTCAATCGATTAGACAATGGTGCCGCGCGCCGTCGCGCGGTGAATTCGGGAGCGTGCCATGCGTGCCGTCGTCATTCATGCCGAGAAGGATCTGCGGGTCGAGCCGACGACCGCTCCGGAGCTCGGGCCGCGCGACGTGCGCGTGCGGATCGAGGCCGGCGGCATCTGCGGCTCGGACCTGCATTACTACCTGCATGGCGGCTTCGGCACGATCCGCGTGCGCGAGCCGATGATCCTCGGCCATGAGATCGCCGGCAGGGTCGAGGCGATCGGCGGCGAGGTCTCGCGGGTGAAGCCGGGTGATCGCGTCGCGGTCAATCCGAGCCGCGCCTGCGGCCATTGCCGCTATTGCCAGATGGGTCTGCAGCAGCACTGCACGGACATGCTGTTCTACGGCTCGGCGATGCGCTTCCCGCATGTGCAGGGCGGCTTCCGCGATGTGCTGGTGGTCGAGGAGCGGCAGGCGGTGAAGGTGGCGCCGCGCGTCACCGCTGCGGAAGCGGCGTTCGCCGAGCCGCTTTCGGTCTGCCTTCATGCCGCCAAGCGGGCCGGGCCGCTGCTCGGCAAGCGCGTGCTGGTGACGGGTGCCGGGCCCATCGGCGCGCTGACCATCCTGGCCGCCAAGGCGGCGGGCGCCTCCGAGATCGTCGCGACCGACGTTGTCGACGGGCCGCTGCCGGTGGCGCGCAAGATGGGGGCGACCGCGACGGTCAATGTCGCGGCCGAGCCCGAGCGGCTCAAGGCCGAGTACGGCGCGGAGAAGGGCGCCTTCGACGTGATGTTCGAGGCCTCCGGCAACCAGCATGCGCTGACGGGAGCCTTCGACGTGGTCAGGTCGGGCGGTGTCATCGTCCAGATCGGCGTCGGCGGTCAGTTCACGCTGCCGATGAACGTCGTCGTCGCCAAGGAATTCGACTTGCGCGGTTCCTTCCGCTTCCACGAGGAATTCGACTGGGCGGTGGCGATGATCGGCTCGGGCTCGATCGACCTGTCGCCGCTGCTGACCGCATCGATCCCGGTCGACCGGGCGGTCGAGGCGTTCGACCTCGCCGCCGACAAGTCGAAGGCGATCAAGGTTCAGCTCGACTTCGCCTGATGACCGGTTTCAACCGTTGCTGCGCCGGCGGAGCGAGACCTCTTTCGGCGGGCTGATGGCGAAGCCGTTGCGGCCGTTGCGCTTGGCGACATAGAGCGCTTCGTCGGCGTGGCGCGTGGCGTCGGTCAAGGTATCCTGTGGCTCCAGCAGGGTCGCGCCGATGCTGGTGCTGACCGTGACGGAGGCACCGTTGCCGAGGGTGACGGGGCGCTCCGCAGCCGCCGTGACGATCGCCGCGGCGATGGCTGACAAGGCGTCGCGATCGACATTGTCCAAGAGCAGGATGAATTCGTCGCCGCCCCAGCGCGCGCAGATGTCGCGGTCGCGCAGCAGCGCGGTCATCCGCTGGGCGAGCTCGGCGATCACCTCGTCCCCGCTCTGGTGGCCATGGCTATCGTTGAGCGGCTTGAGATTGTCGAGATCGACCAGCAGCAGCCCCGCCTGATGCCCGGTCCGCCCGGCGCGGCTACGGCTCTTTTCGAAGGCCTGCTCGAAGCCACGCCGGTTGAGGGCGCCGGTCAGCGGATCGGCATGGGCCAACCGTTCGAGCTGTTCGGTGCGCTCGCGCACGGCTTCCTCGAGCCGCGCGGTGTTCTCCTCGACGCTGCGGGCCATCGTGCCGAAGGCCTGCGACAGCCGGCCGATCTCGTCGCGACCGGCATCGATCGCGACGGCGCGGAACTCGCGAGCGCGGACATGACTGGCCGCATGTTCGACGCGCGCCAGCCGGTCGAGCACGGCGCGCTTGAACAGAAGGGTCATCAGGGCCGCCGCCGCCAGCAGGACCGCCCCGAACAGCAGGCCGAGCGGCAGGAACAGCCTGCGGTCGATGATGCGGTCGATATCCATCACCGTGACGTTGAACCAGCCGAGCCGGTCGAGATAGCCGACGCCGACCAGCACGCGCTTGCCGCCGACATGCATGAAGCGCGACTGCACGAGATCGTCGCCGGCTCCGACGCGGGCGATCATCTCGCCGAGCAGGCTGCGATCGGGATCGTTGTCGACGAGCTGGTAGATCGTCTTCTTGGACGCGATGTCCTTGGTCAGGCTGTGGAAGTCGACGAGGTTCGCGTCGCGATGCGCCTGCACGGCGCCGCTGCGATCGACGAACATGCTCTGGACGCCGGTCTGCGGGATGTCGACGACCTCGCGGATGAACTGCGTCAGGTCGAGCCCGGTGCCGATGATGCCCAGCACACGGCTGTCCTTGCGGATGACGCAGTTGATCCAGACCTTGGTGACGCGGAGATTGTCGTCGTTGTCGACATTGAGGTGGCAGCCGGATCCCAAAGCTGCGGTCTTGTAGTACCAGCCGTCGCGCGGATTGCCAGCCGAGAGCGTATAGCGCTTGCGATCGTGCTCGTAGCTGTTGTCCCTGTCGTTGAAGTAATAGTTGCCCGATCCGGCGATGACGGTGAAGTAGCTGCGGTCCCGGAAGGACTGGCGGTAATGCTCCAGTTCGGCCAGGCCGCGCTCGGCCTTCACCGGGTCTGCCTCGTTCTCGGCCCAGTCGACGATCGCGGGCGAGCGGGCGACGGTTTCGGCCAGCGAGACCTCGCGCATCAGCGCTTCCAGCCCGCGATAGCGATCGAACAGGATTTGCTTTTCGGCGACGAGCGTGCCGAGCTTCACCACGGTCGCGTCGACGAGCCACAGGAAGGCCACGCCGGCGGGAAGCGCGATCGCGACCAGGATGGCGAGCGTCCAGCCCATGACCCGGGTCTTCAGGCTGTACGTGCGGGGCAGACCGGCCTCGGCCTGGCTCATCGGATCGACTTCCTTGCGGGATTGCGCAGGGTAGGGGCCGATCCGTTGCGTAAGCTTTAAGAAGACAGCCTTCAGAACAACCCTTCGATCCGCCCCTGCGTATCGATATGGATGCGCTCGGCCGCCGGCTCGCGCGGCAGGCCGGGCATGGTCATGATGTCCCCGCAGATCGCGACGACGAAGCCGGCGCCAGCCGAAAGCCGGAGCTCGCGTAGCGGAACGGTGTGACCGGAGGGCGCGCCGCGCAAAGTCGGATCGGCCGAGAAGGAATACTGGGTCTTGGCGACGCAGACCGGCAGGTCGCCGAAGCCGGCCTCCTCCAGCTCGGCGAAGCGGGCCTGGAGCTTGGCATCGATGGCGACGCCGCCGGCGCCATAGATCTCGCGCGCGATCGTCTCCAGCTTCTGCCGCAGCGGCATGGCATCGGGATAGAGCGGGGCGAAATCGGCCTCGCCCTCGTCGGCGAGCGCGGCGACCTTGCGGGCGAGCTCCTCCGTGCCGGCGCCACCCTCGGCCCAGTGCCGGCAGATCACCGCCTCGACGCCGAGATGGTTGCGGCAATAGTTGCGGATCAATTCATGCTCGGCGGCGGTGTCGCTGGTGAAGTTGTTGATCGCCACGATCGGCGGCACGCCGAACTTCCTGAGATTGTTGACATGGCGCGTGAGGTTGGAAAGCCCTGCCTCCAGTGCCTTCAGGTCCTCGCGGCCGAGCGCGTCCTTGGCGAGGCCGCCATGCATCTTGAGGGCGCGGACGGTGGCGACGACAACGGCAGCGGCGGGCTTTAAGCCCGCCTTGCGGCATTTGATGTCGAAGAACTTCTCGGCGCCGAGATCGGCGCCGAAGCCGGCTTCCGTCACCACGTAATCGGCGAGCTTCAGTGCGGCCTTCGTCGCGATCACCGAGTTGCAGCCATGGGCGATATTGGCGAAGGGGCCGCCATGAACGAAGGCGGGCGTGCCCTCCAGCGTCTGCACGAGGTTCGGCATCAGCGCGTCCTTGAGCAGCACGCTCATCGCGCCGGTCGCCTTGATGTCGGCGGCGGTGACGAGGCGCTTGTCGCGCGTGCGGCCGATGACGATGCGGCCGAGGCGGGCTTCGAGGTCGGCCGCGTCGCGCGCGAGGCAGAAGATCGCCATCACCTCGGAGGCGACGGTGATGTCGAAGCCGTCCTCGCGCGGGAAGCCGTTGCTGGCGCCGCCGAGCGAGGAGACGATGGAGCGCAGCGCCCGGTCGTTCATGTCCATCACGCGCCGCCAGGCAATGTGGCGGGTGTCGAGGCCAAGCCCGTTGCCCCAGTAGACATGGTTGTCGATCATCGCCGCCAGCAGGTTATGCGCGCTGGTGATCGCGTGGAAATCCCCGGTGAAATGCAGGTTGATCTGCTCCATCGGAACGACCTGGGCATAGCCGCCGCCGGCGGCGCCGCCCTTCATGCCGAAGCTCGGGCCGAGCGAGGGCTCGCGCAGCGCGATCATCGCGCGCTTGCCGATGCGGGAGAGCCCGTCGCCGAGGCCGACCGTGGTCGTGGTCTTGCCTTCGCCGGCGGGCGTCGGGCTGATCGCGGTGACGAGGATCAGCTTGCCGTCGGGTTTCGCCTGGAAGCCGGGGATCGCTTGCGTGTCGATCTTGGCGATGTACTTGCCGTAGGGGTTCAGCGCCTCGGAGGGGATGCCCGCCTTTGCGGCGATCGTGGCGATGGGCTGCAGCGTGGCTACGCGCGCGATCTCGATATCGGTCGGCATTCGTCCTCTCGGAGGCTAGTCCTGCCCGCGTCTCCCGAGCGCGGACCGCGCGGACACTGGCGCGAAAACCTCGCCGCCGCCAGCGCTATTGCCGGCGGGGCGGCCATGATGCACAGGCGGCGCGGGGCTGGCTTAGCCAGCCAGATGGGCGTTCTGCGGGAACAGGAATTTCCGGGCCTCGGCATCGAAATCAGCCTTGAAGGCGAACTGGTCCTTGAGGGCGACGGCGCGCTGCGCGGCGGGGCGGGCCGAAATCTCGTCGAGATGGCGCTTCACATGCGGGAACAGCTCCGGCCATGTCTCGCCCACGGCGAAGGAGAGCCGCGTCGCCCAGCCCCAGATCGACATATCGACCAGCGTGTAGCGGTCGCCCAGCATGTAGCGGCGGCCAGCGAGCAGGTCGTTGACGATGCCCCAGTGCCGCTCGGCCTCGCGGGCGTAGCGGTTGATGGCATAGGGCAGCTTCTCCGGCGCGAAGCGGCTGAAATGCACCGCCTGGCCGCAATAGGGGCCGATGCCGGTCGCGACGAACATCAGCCAGGACAGCATCTCGCCGCGCGCCTTCGGCGTGTCCTCGGGCAGGAACTGGCCGGTCTTCTCGGCGAGGTAGAGCAGAATCGCGTTGGAATCGAAGACAGTGACGTCGCCATCGGTCAGGGCCGGGGTCTTGGCATTGGGGTTGATCGCGAGGAAGTCCGGCTTGAATTGCTCGCCCTTACGGGTATCGACCGGCACCATCTCGTAGGGCAGGCCGGCCTCCTCCAGGAACAGCGCGATCTTCGCCGGGTTCGGCGAGGGGTGGTAGTAGAGCTTGATCATCGGGGTCTCCACGCGCGGCGCGTCAGGCCTGTCTCAGTCCGGCGACATAGGAGACGAGATCGGTCAGCGCGGCAATGGTCGCATCGGCCTGGAAGCCGAGCTGCTCCGGCTGCATCCGGAGCGCCTTGAACATCAGCGTGGGGTCGATCGTCGCAGCGGCAGCAAGCTCGCCGCGCAGCCGGCCGGCCGGCACGCGCTCGATACGAGCGACATGGAAGCCATGCGCCTTGGCGCCGGCGATGTAGAAGCCGTTCGAGGAGACGAACAGGATCTCGTCGCGGGCGAGGCCAAGCCGCTTCTCGACATGGGTATAGCCGCGCGGATCGGGCTTGTAGACGCCGATCTCGTCGACGCTGATCACGGTTTCCAGGAGGTCGGTGATGCCGGCATGGGCGACGAGCCGCTTGAGCATGTCCGGGCTGCCGTTCGAGTAGATGGCGAGGCGGTAGGAGGCGAGGCCTTCGAGTGCGGTGCGGGCCTCGGGATAGAGGGACAGCGCATCATAGGCTGCCGCGATCCTGGCCACGAGCTCGGGCGACGCGGCGAGGCCGAGCGTTCTCAGCGTGAAATCGAGCGAGTCGCGGGTGACGGTCCAGAAATCCTCGTAGCGGTCCATCAGGGCGCGCAGCCAGGTGTATTCGAGCTGCTTCAATCGCCAGACCTGCGTGATCGTCGCGCCATGGCCGGGAAAGGCGGCGTCGGTGACGGCCGCGACCGACTGGACGTCGAAGAGCGTGCCATAGGCATCGAAAACCAGCGCCTTGATCGACATGCGTCTCCTCCGTTGCGGCTTCGTCGCGTTCCCAACCTTCATAACACTCGCATCGGCCGTGTGGCGCATGGTATCCGCACAAGCACCTTTCACCGTTCCAGACAGGTCAAGCCGATGCCGCCTCGCCCCGTGATGCTGATGATCCTCGATGGCTGGGGCTGGCGCGATGAGAGCCAGAACAACGCCGTCAGACTGGCGAACACGCCGAATTTCGACCGGCTCTGGGCGGCGGGACCGCATGCCTTCCTGCACACATCGGGGCTCGATGTCGGGCTGCCGCCCGGGCAGATGGGCAATTCCGAGGTCGGCCATCTCAATCTCGGCGCCGGCCGGGTGGTGATGCAGGACCTGCCGCGCATCAACCAGGCGATCGCCGATGGCTCGATCGCCGGGGCTCTCGAAGCGACTGGCCTCGTCGCCGGGTTGAAGGCGAGCGGCGGCGCCTGCCATCTTCTCGGCCTCGTCTCGCCGGGCGGTGTCCATGCCCACCAGGATCATGCGGTGGCGCTCGCCCGCATCCTGACCGCGCAGGGCGTCACCGTGCATGTCCATGTCTTCACCGACGGGCGCGATACGCCGCCGCAATCGGCGGCGGAGTACGTGAAAGCCTTCGCCGCCGCGCTACCGGCGGGCGCGGCCATCGCCAGTGTTTCCGGCCGCTATTACGCGATGGATCGCGACAACCGCTGGGAGCGGGTCGAGAAGGCCTGGCGGGCGATGGTGCTGGGGGAGGGCGAGCGCTTCGCCGATGCGCAGGCCGCGATCGCCGCGGCTTACGCCGAGAACGTCACCGACGAATTCATCTTGCCCGCTGCGATCGGCGCTTATGCCGGGATGAAGGACGGCGACGGGCTGCTCAGCTTCAATTTCCGCTCGGACCGCATCCGCGAGATCCTCGCCGCCGTGCTGGAACCGGATTTCGCCGGCTTCACCCGCTCGCGGCGGCCAGTGCTGGTCAAGGCGGTCAGCATGACCTCCTACAGCGCCGAACTCGACAAGATCATGCCGATGCTGTTCGCAGCCCAGACGCTGGCCAACGGCCTTGGCGAGACCGTCGCCAAGGCCGGGCGCAAGCAGGTCCGCATGGCCGAGACCGAGAAATATCCGCACGTCACCTATTTCTTCAACGGTGGCGAGGAGACGCCCTATGCCGGCGAGGACCGGGTGATGGTGCCCTCACCCAAGGTCGCGACCTATGACCTGCAGCCGGAGATGTCGGCGCCGGAACTGACGCGCAAAGCAGTCGAGGCGATCGATTCAGGCCGTTACGATCTCGTCGTGCTCAACTTCGCCAATCCCGACATGGTCGGTCATACCGGCGTGCTCGCCGCGGCGATCAAGGCGGTCGAGACGGTCGATGCGGGGCTCGGCGCCATTGCCGAGGCCATCGGGCGGCAGGGTGGCGCGATGCTCGTCACGGCCGACCATGGCAATGCCGAGCTGATGGTCGATCCGGTGACGGGCAAGCCACATACGGCCCATACCACCAACCCGGTGCCGCTGATGCTGGTCGGCGGGCAGGCCAAGGGGCTCGCCGACGGACGTCTCGCCGATATCTCGCCGACGCTGCTGGCGCTGATGGGGCTGGCGCAGCCGGCCGAGATGACCGGGCAATCGCTGCTGCGCTGAAAAGCAAAGCGGCGCGGGGGTGCCCGCGCCGCTTGGTGTTTCGATAGGCTGGACGATCAGTACTTGCGCACGACCGGCGGCGGGGCGTAGGCGATCGGCTCGCGCTCGACCGGGCCGCAGCAGTTCGGGTCGCCGAAATTCCAGCGCATGCCGATGCGGAAATCGTGGCTCTCGATGTCCTTGGCCTTGAGCGGAGCCTGGACCTGCCCGGTGAAGGCGTTGATCAGGCGGCCCGACTGGGCATCGCCGAGGTTCAGGTAGCGATAGCCGACTTCCAGGGTCAGGTTCTTGTTCACCTCGTAACCGACGCCGGCCATCAGGGCCCAGGCGAGATCGGTCTTGCTGCCGCTATTGGCATAGCCCAGCGTGGAACCGTTGAAGTTGCCGGTCAGTGAGCCCTGATCGGTCAGCCCGCTGATGCGGTTCTGCGAGAAGCCGATGCCGGCGCCGATATAGGGCGTCAGGCAGTTCCAGGTGCCGAGGTCGAAATAGCCGTTGAACAGCGTGACCAGCGAGGTCAGGTTGCCCTTGTAGGTGTTGGTCTGGTTGCCGTTGTTGAACGGGTTGAAGACGATGTCGTTCACGCCGATCTGGCCGGCGCCGCGATATTCGCCGGTGACGTCGAAGCGCAGCCAGTTGTTGAAGCGATAGCCGACGCCGAGCCCGCCGAAGAAGGCGGCGTTGTCGCTCTTGCCGAAGAAGGCGCCGCCGAACTGGGCGACATCGTCCTGGTGATATTTGCCGACGCTCTGGATGCCGACGCCGATATCGCCGCGCAGATAGATGCCGCTCGAGATCGTGCCCTTCAGGCCGAGCGGCTCCGGCGGCGGGGGCGGCGGTGCGTAGGCGAGATCCGCAGCCTGTGCCGCGGCGGAGACGCCGAGGGCCAGGCTGCCCGCCAGCGCGAGAGTTTTCAGGCTGCCCATGGCAGTGTCCTTCGCGTTTGCGCGGCGCAAGAACGCAGCCCGCGCGTGTTACCAACGGGAAGGAACATGCCAGTGATTTCTTAAACGACACTTAACCTTAAGCGCTAACCTTACCGGCGGATGAAGAAAGCTCCGGAGCCCGGTTGGATTCCCGTATAGCGTGGGACTTCATGCCCGAGGGGAGGGAGAAGAGCCTGTCCGCGGTTCGTGCGAGGGCAGGGGCGTTGCCCCGGCGGAGGTGGCGAGCTTGCGGGCCTTGGCGGCCATCGCCTCGAATTCGTTCCGGATCGCTTCGAGCTTGTCCTCGTCGAGCTCCTCCAGATCGAGCAGCTCCTCACGGGCGCCCTCCAGCCGGCAGATCAATTCGTCGAGCTTGATCTGCATCGCCGCGGTGTCGCGGTTCTGGCTGTTCTGGATGATGAAGACCATCAGGAAGGTAACGATCGTCGTCGAGGTGTTGACGACGAGTTGCCAGGTATCGTTGTAGCCGAAGAACGGGCCGGAGAGCGCCCACACGACGATGAGCGCCGCAGCGCCCAGAAAAGTCTGCGGCCGGCCGGCCCAATGCGCGACGGCTTGCGACAGGCGCGTGAACAGCGAGCGGTCGCTCTGCGGCATGCGGCGCTTGGCCATGAAACGATCCCCCTTGGGCCGGTTGAGGCTGTGATGCTCTCAACGCGGCCGGAGTGGCGACCGTTCCCGCTGCGGCGCCTTATGCGGTCAAGCGTTCCGCGTGCCAGGCGATGTGCTGGGCCATGAAGGTCGAGATGAAATTGTAGGAGTGGTCGTAGCCGTCGCGCATGGTCAGCTGGAGCGGGATACCGGCGGCGGCGCAGGCGACATCCAGAAGCTGCGGGCGCAGGCCTTCCTCGAGGAAGCCGTCGGCGGTGCCCTGGTCGACCAGCAGGTCGCGGACGCGGTGGCCGTCGGCGATCAGCAGGGTCGAGTCATAGGCGCGCCAGCGCGTCTCGTCCGGGCCCAGATATTTCTCGAAGGCCGGGCGCGACCAGCCGGCCGTCGAGGGCTGGGTGATCGGCGCGAAGGCGGAGACGGAACGATAGCGCTCGGGATTCTTCAGGGCGAGGGTGATCGCGCCATGACCGCCCATGGAATGCCCGAAGATGCCTTGCCGGTTCATGTCGACCGGGAAATGCCTGCCGACCAGCTCCGGCAATTCGTCGCGGATATAGCTCTCCATGCGGTAGTTCTTCGCATAGGGGGCCTCGGTTGCGTCGAGATAGAAGCCGGCGCCGCAGCCGAACTGCCAGTTCTCCGGTTCGTCCGGCACGCCTTCGCCGCGCGGGCTCGTATCCGGGCAGATGATGGCGATGCCGTTGGCGGCCGCTGCGGCGCGGTATTCGCCTTTGTCCATGACGTTCTGGTGCGTGCAGGTCAGGCCCGAGAGATACCAGAGCAGCGGAACCGGCCCGTCCTCGATCTGATGCGGCAGGTAGATCGCGAAGTTCATCGGGCAGGCGCAAGCCGCGCTGTCATGCCGATAGACGCGCTGCGAGCCGCCGAAGGCCTTCGAGGACGAGAGGAGTTCCATTGGGCGGGTCCTTCAGAAGTTTGGCACGACGCCTGTCATTCCGGGGCGGCCGAAAGACGAACCCGGAACCCACGACCGGGCAAGCCCTTGCCCGGTCGGTCTATTCAAGCGTCGTACCCGGTCGTGGGTTCCGGGTTCAGCGCTTCGCGCTGCCCCGGAATGACAAAGGTCGTGCTTCAGTGCCCGCCGAATGAGGCGGTGGAACGGCACCTCAGTAGACCACCACGCTCCTGATCGACTTGCCCTCATGCATCAGGTCGAAGCCGGTATTGATCTCGTCGAGCGAGAGCTTGTGGGTGATCAGGTCGTCGATGTTGATCTTGCCCTCCATATACCAGTCGACGATCTTCGGCACGTCGGTGCGCCCACGTGCGCCGCCGAAGGCCGTGCCCTTCCAGACGCGGCCGGTGACGAGCTGGAACGGGCGGGTCGCGATCTCCTTGCCGGCCTCGGCCACGCCGATGACGATCGACTCGCCCCAGCCGCGATGGCAGCACTCCAGCGCCTGGCGCATCACATTGGTATTGCCGGTGGCATCGAAGGAGAAATCGGCGCCGCCGCCGGTGAGGTCGACGATCGCCTGGACGACCTTGTCGTTGCCGATCTCGGCCGGGTTGATGAAGTCGGTCATGCCGAATTTGCGCGCCATCTCCTGCTTGGCCGGGTTGATGTCGACGCCGATGATCTTGTCGGCGCCGACCATGCGGGCGCCCTGGATGACGTTGAGGCCGATGCCGCCGAGGCCGAAGACCACGACATTGGCGCCCGGCCAGACTTTTGCCGTGTAGATGACAGCGCCGATGCCTGTCGTCACGCCGCAGCCGATATAGCAGATCTTGTCGAAGGGCGCGTCCTCGCGGACCTTGGCCAGCGCGATCTCAGGCAGCACGGTGAAGTTCGCGAAGGTCGAGCAGCCCATGTAGTGGAACACTTCGCCGCCGTCGCAGGAGAAACGGCTCGTGCCGTCCGGCATCACGCCCTGGCCCT
Organism: Allobosea sp. AK1; assembly: GCF_006714945.1. Lineage (NCBI taxonomy): Bacteria > Pseudomonadati > Pseudomonadota > Alphaproteobacteria > Hyphomicrobiales > Alloboseaceae > Allobosea > Allobosea sp. AK1. Next base: position 1,156,119 of record NZ_VFMG01000001.1, on the reverse strand, counting down.
GGGTGGCGCGGATCGAGGTGCAGAGATTGGTCCGGCGCGACAGGCAGGACTTACAGCTCCGGCATTCCGGCGTGTAGAGCGGGATGACGTGGTCGCCGGGCTTCAGGCTGGTCACGCCGGCGCCGACCTCGCGCACGATGCCGGCGCCCTCATGGCCGAGGATCGCCGGGAACTTGCCCTCCGAATCCAGACCCGAGAGCGTGTAGGCGTCGGTGTGGCAGATGCCGGTCGCCATCACCTCGACCAGAACCTCGCCGGCCCTGGGGCCGCCGATCTCGATGGTCTCGATGGTGAGGGGCTTGCCGGCTTCCCAGGCGACGGCGGCGCGGGTCTTCATCGGGGGCTTCCTTCCTTGCGGATGTTCATTTCAGATAGGGGCGGATCACCCGCATGATCGCGGCGATCTCGTCATCGTTTCCGGCTTCCACCTGCGCTGCCTCGGCCGGGCGGGCCATGGTCTCGCGCAGATGGCTTTCGAGCACCTCGGCCATCAATCCGGTCGCCGCGCCGCGCAAGGCGGCGAGTTGCTGTAGCAGCGCGCCGCATTCCTCGCCGCGCTCGACGGCCGCGATCAGGGCGTCAGTCTGCCCCTTGATCCGGCGCAGCCGCGTGACGGCGCGCTTCTTCTCTTCGGGCGTGTGAGGCATGGGCACTGAGGCTCCGGTTGCCGCGACGCTATGGTACTGAGGGGGAGTATGTCAACGCGCAAGGCGAGCCTAAACGAAAAGAGCGGCAGCGTTGCCGCTGCCGCTCTTTTCGTCGATGCGCTATCGGATTGATTCAGAAGCTGTAGCCGAGCTTCACCTTGACGAGATGCTGGCTGAAATTGGTGAGGTCGAGATTGCCGGGCTGGCCCTTGGCCTTGCCGGAGACCTGGATGTTGTAGGCGGCGGAGAGGGCGAGCTGCTTCGTCGCCTGCCAGAACACGCCGGGGCCGGCGAAGGTGGCGTAGCCTGCCTCCTTGCCGAAGCCGAGCTCGTTATGGGCACGCATATGGCGGACCTCGCCGCTGAGATAGAGCCCCTCCTGCACCTGCCAGGCGAGCGAGCCGGCGATGGTGAAGGTCGATGAGCGCTGATAGGGCGAGGGGCCGGTCCAGGTCAGGTCATGCGAGAGATTGAGCCCGGCGTAGAGCGTGTTCGGGATCAGCGTCTTGTCGGCGAAGAGGCGGATGCCGGTATTGTAGGTGGTGAAGCGGCCGGCGCCGTCCGGATCGGCGCGGTTGACGCTGGGATCGATGACGAGGGTCAGGCCGAGCCCGTGCATGCTCCGCCCGAGCAGCTTGTACTTCATCTCGACGCCGGCGCCGAAGGCGCGCTCGTCGGCGCTGATGCCGCCGATCGAGGCGTTGCTGAAGGAGCCCAGCACATAGGGGCCGATCTCGAAGCAGGGAAACAGACCGTAGGAGCCCTGCAAGGTCAGGCCATGGCCGTTGAAGCTGCCGCCGCGGGTGCCGAAGGCGCCGCCATAGGTCAGGCTCGGGCCGAAGGAGCCGGTATCGGCGACGTCGGAACCGGTGGTGAAGCCGAAGGCGTCGGTCGGGATGCCCTCGCTTTCCGTACAGGCGGAGAGCGTGGGCGGAGGTGCAGCCGGAGCCCCCTTGCGGGAGGGCAGGTCGGCGGCGAAGGCCGTCGTCGTGGCGATGGACATGAACAAGGAGGCGGCGAGGCGAAGAGGAGCGAGATTCGTCATGGCGCGGTTCCAGTTGCGCGGCGGAAGCAAACTTCGCCGCGACTCGGGCGGGGCTTCTCCCGTTGCAAGACATGCGCCGTGCCGAGGCCGCAGGCGATAAAAGAGCCATAGCCGTTTCAGCAATCCGGATTGCTGTTGTTGCGCTGCAACAGTCAGGGCGTGGGCAGGTGCGACAGACGCTCCAGGGCACGCGGCGCGATCCCGGCGAGCGTGCCGACCGGCTTCCAGGCGGCGGCGTGCACCTCCTCGACCTGCGCGACGAGCGGCAGGGCCGGATCGGCGAGAAAGAGATATTGCAGGTCGTGATGGATGTGGGCCGGCTCGCCGCGGGATGGCTTGCCCGGCACGTCATGGCTGTCGATGGTGAAGGGCAGGTCTGCACCGCGATGCCAGGGATGCAAGGCAAGGCCCTGCACGCCGGTTTCCTCGATCGCCTCGCGTGCGGCCGAGAGATGGAAATGCTCGGCTTCCTCCCAATGCCCGCCGGGCTGGAGCCAGCGGCCGATCACGACATGGTCGATCAGCAGGACCTGGGCATGATCGGGCGAGAGCACGAAGGCGCTGGTGGTGAGATGGCCGGGAAAGGTGTCACGCCGGTCGAGCGCGTGGCCCTCAGTCATCTGCCAGCGCAGCAGCGCGAGATGCTCGTGTGGGCCCGCGATCTCGGCGCGGTAGCGCTCGACGGCGCGGGTGAGATCGTTGCGGAAATCCATCGGGCTCAACGAGGTTCGAGCAGCAGGCGGTAGGATTCGAAATGCCCGTTCTTCGGGCCGTCATAGCCGATCAGGACCGCGAGGCCCTTGCCGTCCTGCGTCAGCACGGTCAGGGATTCCGCCTTGCCGCCGCTGCGAGCCGGCAGATCGCCGAGCGGTGCTGCCGCATCGGGTCTGGCGGGGTCGATCAGCAGCAGTGAGTAGGGCAGGGCCTGTTCCTGCGCCGGCCCCAGCAGCGCGAGCAGGCGGCCATCGGGGAGGGGCGCGAGGTCGCGGATGCCGCGATCGGGGCCGGCCGGCAGTTGGAAGACTCGCGGAGCCTCCGTCGCGGGCGCGTGGCCCGGCGCGAACAGGGCGTTCAGCGAGGCGCCGACGAAGAAGCCGCGATTGCCGAGGGAGGGCGCGCGCAGACCGGCCCAGAGCGTGTCGCCGACGACCGCGATGCCTTCGACATTCAGGCCGCTATCGTCCATCAGGCCGCGTCCGAAGAAGGCGCCGGCTGGACCGGCGGTGCGCAGCATGTCGCTCAGGCGATAGGTCAGTTCGACCTTGCCGGCGGCGGTGCCTTCGGCATCGACCTTGATCCGGGCAAGGTGGAAGGCCGAGAGGCGGAATTCGCCGCGCTTGCGCGAGCAGCCATGCGAGCCTGCGACATAGAAGGCGCCCTCGGCATAGGCGACGGCCTCGCCGTCGAGTTCGGCGAAGCGGCCGGGCATCTTGCAGATGCCTTGCGGCGGCTGACCGAGCGTGTCGGGCGAGGCATCGGCGCCGATGATGGGCACGGTCGCGTCCGGCGTGATGCGGTTCTCGGCGATGCGGGCGAACTGGGCGAAGGAGCCCTCGTCATTGATCAACAGGCAGCGCTGGGTGCCGTTGGCCGCCGGCATGCAGGCGAGGCCGCTGACATCGCGCGCCGGCTTGCCGGGCTTCTTGCCGGAGAAGTCACCGAGCGTCCTGAAGCGCTGTTCCGGCGCGAGCGTCGCCGCCTGGGCGAGGGGGCCGGCGAGCATGGCGGCGGCAAGGAGCATGACGAAGAGGGGGTAGCGCATCAGGCGAATCCGGAGGAAGAGGCGCGGATTGAGCGCGAGCGGCAGGAGGATGTCAAAGCGCCGCGGCGCGATCCCTATGGGATCTTGATGATCCTGCCCTTTGCCTCGTCTCGAACGGCTATGGCGCCGTCCCTAGCTTGTCCGGGCGGTCCTGGAAGACCGCTCGGGAAACAGGATGATGTTCAGTATTCCTCGCAAATCCTTCGGCGGTCCGCTCCAGTTCGTCGTCGGGCGCGACGTGGAAGGTCATTGGCTGGCCGTCGAGACGCATGGCCGCGGTGGCGGCATCTTCTGCGATCGCGGTGCCGCGCTGCGCTATGCCGTTTTCGAGACAGGGCACCGGGCTCGCGCGGTCCGCATGACCGCGAAGACGCTCTCGCTGCTCTGAGACGCGCCATGAACCACTGGCTTCACGGCATGTTCACCGCGCTGGTCACGCCTTTCGACGAGGACGCGATCGATTACGGCGCGCTGGAACGCCTCATTCTCTGGCAGATTGCGCAGGGCGCCGACGGCATTGTGGTCGGCACCGCGACGGGTGAAAGCCCGACGCTGAGCGGACCGGAGCGGGAGGCGCTCTGCGCCGCCGCCCGCCGCATCGCCGGTCGGCATTACCCGGTGATCGCCGCTGTCGGCAGCTATTCGACTGCCGGGACCGTCGCCGAGATCGCCGCCGCCGAGAAGGCCGGCGCCTCGGCCCTGCTGTTGCGCATGCCCTATTACAACCGGCCGACGCAGGCGGGCCTGGCGGCCCATGCGCTGGCGGCGGCGCAGGCGACCAGCCTCGAAATCATCCTCGACAACGATCCGGATCGCTGCGGCGTCGAGATCGCGCCGGAGACGCTGGAGCAGCTGGAAGGGGCGCCGAATATCGTCGGCATCCTGGAGCGGCGCGGCGATCTCGTCCGCTGCGACCGGATTGCCCGCGTCCGCGACCGCCGCTTCATGCGGCTGACGGGGGCGGCGGACACCATCCCTGCCTATCTGCTCGCCGGCGGCTGCGGGGCGATCACCAGCGTCGGCAATCTTGCGCCGCATTGGCTGGCGCGGATGGACAGCGCGGCGCGCTCCGAATTCTACGGTCAGGCGCAGGTCCTGCAGCGGCGGCTGGTCCCGTTGCTCGACCTGCTCGCGCGGGAGCCCGACCCCGTCCTGATCAAGCTCGCTCTGTCGATGCTGCATCCGGAGGTCGGTGCCACCTGCCGCGCGCCGCTCGCGCCGCCGCGGCCGGACATCGTGCCCCTGCTTTGCGACGCCATCGAGGACCTGCCGCACCCGCTTGCCGGCATGGCGATGAAGGCAGCGCGCAACGGGCCGGCGGTCGCTGCCCGTCGCGCCTGAATCCGTAGCAGCGCGGCTGTGTCCACCGCGAACCGGATGGAGGTTTCAGTGACCACGATCGGGACCTATCGCCGTCGCCGGGAGGCGATCTACCGGCATGTCCGCAGGCCATCGGCCGGTGGCTGGAAGGCGGACCTGCTGCACCTGTTCGGCTCGGTCGTCCTGCTCGCCATCCTGATCGGCGGACGGGTCTGGTGGCATCTGCATTGATTGCGCAAAAAGAAAGGGCGCCGCGATGGCGCGACGCCCTTCCGATGTCATCGGTCCGAACCGAACTCAGGCGAGCTTGGCGTAGGCCGGCACGGTGAGGAAGTCCTCGAAGTTCGGCGCCAGCGACAGGGTCTCGAACAGCGCGATCGCCTCGGGGAACCGACCCTTGGCATAGTTCTCCGCGCCGAGCTCGCCCTTCACGCGTTCCATCTCCTCGGGCAGGCAGCGCTTGAACAGCGCCGCATCGGCCGTGATGCCGCCTTCGAGCGCGACGCCATACTGGACGAACTGCCAGATCTGGGCGCGGCTGATCTCGGCGGTCGCAGCGTCCTCCATCATGTTGTAGATCGGAACCGCGCCACGGCCACGCAGCCAGGCCTCGATATACTGGACGCCGACGCGGATGTTCTCGCGGAAGCCTTCCTCGGTGCGCGTGCCCTGATGGACTTCCAGCAGGTCCTTGGCGCCGATCGAGACGTCGTCGCGCTTCTTGTCGAGCTGGTTGGCCTGCGGCATCAGCCGGTCGAAGACCTCCATCGCGACCGGGACGAGATCCGGGTGAGCGACCCAGGTGCCGTCATGGCCGTCGCCGGCCTCGCGCTCCTTGTCGGCCTTGACCTTGGCGAAGGCGGCGGAATTGGCTTCCGGATTGTTCTTGACCGGGATCTGCGCCGCCATGCCGCCCATCGCGAAGGCACCGCGCTTGTGGCAGGTCTTGATCAGCAGCAGCGAATAGGCGCGCAGGAAGGCCTTGGACATCACGACCTGCGAGCGATCCGGCAGGACATAGGCCTTGTTGCGAGCGAGCTTCTTGATGAAGGAGAAGATGTAGTCCCAGCGGCCGCAATTGAGGCCGGCCATGTGCTCGCGCAATTCGTAGAGGATCTCGTCCATCTCGAAGGCGGCCGGCAGGGTCTCGATCAGGACAGTGGCCTTGATCGTGCCGTTCTTCAGGCCGAGCGCCGACTGGGCGGCGACGAAGACGTCGTTCCAGAGCCGGGCCTCGAGATGGCTCTCCAGCTTCGGCAGGTAGAAATACGGGCCGGAGCCGGCTGCCAGCGCCGCCTTGGCGTTATGGAAGACATAGAGGCCGAAATCGACCAGGGAGCCCGAGGCCTCCTCTCCGTCGATAAGGATGTGCCGCTCCGGCAGATGCCAGCCGCGCGGGCGGATGATCAGGACGGCGGGCTTGGCCTTGAGCTTGTAGTCCTTGCCGTTCGTGGGATCGGTGAAGTCGATCCTGTTCGCCCAGCGGTCGCGGAGATTGATCTGGCCTTCGATCATGTTGGCCCAGACCGGCGAGGACGCATCCTCGAAATCGGCCATGAAGACCTTGGCGCCGGAGTTCAGCGCGTTGATGATCATCTTGCGATCGACCGGGCCGGTGATCTCGACGCGGCGGTCGAGGAGGTCGGCCGGGATCGGTGCGACGGTCCAGTCGCCTTCGCGGATATGCCGGGTCTCGGCGAGGAAATCGGGCGTCTCGCCGGCGTCGAAGCGCTTCTGACGCTCGGTACGCAGGGCCAGCAGGCGCTTGCGCGTCTCGTTGAAGCGGCGATGCAGGTCGGCGACGAAGCCGAGCGCCTCGGTGCTGAGAATCTGCTCGAAGCCCGGCTGCAGGGCGCCCTTGACGACGACGCCGGCCGGCAGGGCGAGTGTGAGGGTGTCCGACATGAATGGTCCTCCGATCAGGTTGGGACCATCATTCCGCGAAAGCACACTTTGCAAAATCCGGAAAAAATGACGATCACTTGTTCAAATTTGGAATGAATTTCCGTTCGCGGGTAAGGGTCGTCAAAGTGCTCGTGAAGGTTGTGTTGCGCGCGCGGTGAACGCATAATGACGTAACGGCAGCGCGTTTCGATTCAAAATGTGCAGATAGGCCCGACTTCCGCAAATCGGTTTCAGCAATTCGTAAGTTCCGGCCGCCAACGCTTCCGGGGTCGAATGCGGCAATCCGGCCCTGGATGAAACCAATGATGAAGATCGGCTCACTGCCTGAGATGTTCAGGCGCTTCCGCCGGGATCAACGCGGCAACGTGATGATGCTGTTCGGGCTGGTGCTCGTGCCGCTGATGGGCGTCGTCGGCGTGGCGATCGACTATTCCCGCGCCAGCAACACCCGGCAGGCGCTCAATGCGGCGATCGATTCCGCAGCGCTGATGGCGGCACGCGATGCCCAGAAGCTGACGGACGGGGAGCTCAGGACGCGCATCGACGCCTGGATCCGCGACAACCTGCCCCCCGATGTGAAAGGCGAGTTCGAAAGTGCGGCGGTGACGATCGATCGCACGGCGCGGACGATCAAGATCGAGGCCAAGGCGATTGTGCCGACCACGATCTCCCGCGTGCTCGGCACCAGCCAACTGCCGGTGGGTACGAACAGCGAGTCGACCTGGGGAACCAACAAGATCGAACTGGCGCTGGTGCTCGACAATACCGGCTCGATGTCTTCGTCCGGCAAGATGACGGCGCTGAAGCAGGCCTCCAAGGATCTCATCAAGATCATGCAGGATGCGGCGATCGATCCCGACCAGATCAAGATCTCGATCGTGCCGTTCAACACCCAGGTCCGGATCGACCGCGGCCTCAAAAATGAGAACTGGATCCGCTACGGCATGACGCGAAAGGTCAATTGCGACCGGTGGGGCAATAACTGCACCACCGAGACGCTGACCAAGACCGTATGGGCCCAGAGCCACGGCTGTATCGCCGACCGCGATCAGAGTTACGATGTCAGCGATGCCGGTTCCTATTCGGCCAGCGCCCAGCAATATCCGGCGACCTGGTGTGGCCAGACCTCGCTCGCGGAGGTCCTGCCGCTGACTGCGGACTGGGCGGCGCTCAATGCCCGCGTCGACACGATGACGCCGGTCGGCAACACCAACGTCACGATCGGTGCCGTCTGGGGCTGGGCCACGCTGTCGCCGGCGGCCCCGTTCACGCAGGCGAAGCCTTCGACCGAGCCGATGCTGAAGAAATACATGATCCTGCTGACCGACGGCGACAATACCGAGAATCGCTTCACAAAGGTCGGCAACGAGATCGATGCCCGCACGACGCTCGCCTGCACCGGGGTCAAGGCGGCGGGAATCAGCCTCTACACGATCCGCGTCATCGACGGCGACGCGACGCTGCTGAAGAACTGCGCCACGCGGCCGGAGATGTATTACGACGTCAAGAATGCCTCGCAGCTCAGCCCGATCTTCAAGGCGATCGCCAGCGAGATCAGCGCGGTGCGCCTGACGCAGTAAGTTCAACCTCCGCCGAGCGCGGCGAAGCGCGCCAGGAAGCGCGCCTGCGCCGCCTCGGTGTCGAGCGGGTCGAGCCAGGACAGAACTTCGACCGGCAGCGCCTGCGGCCGGCCGAAGAATTTCAGGGCCTCCTCGCGGCCGAAGCCGGCCAGCCGCGTCGCCTCGAAGAAGGCGGCGATGGTGTCGGCCTCCTTGACCTTCCGCTTCAGGGCGGCCGGCGTCGCGGCCGGCAGGCCGAAGCGCAGGTGGATCGCCGCGAGCAGGCGCAGTTCCACGCTCTTGTAAGCGTCGCCCATCACCACCTTGAACGGCGAGATCATGTCGCCGATGACGTATTCCGGTGCGTCGTGCAGCAGCGCCATCAAGCGCCAGCCACGCTCCCAGTCCGGATTGAGATGGGCTGCGATCGCTTCGACCAGCAGCGAATGCTGCGCGACGGAGAAGGAGTGGGCGCCGTGCGTCTGCCCGTTCCAGCGGGCGACGCGGGCGAGGCCATGGGCGATGTCCTCGATCTCGATGTCGAGCGGCGAGGGATCGAGCAGATCGAGCCTGCGGCCCGAGAGCATGCGTTGCCAGGCGCGCGGCGGTTCTGGCTTGCGGGCCATCAGGCGGCGGGGCGCGAGTCGCGGGCGAGCGCGGCGCATTCGCTCCAGCGGAAGCAGCCGGTGAGGTGGTCATTGACCAGCCCGCAGGCCTCCATGAAGGCATAGACGATGGTCGGGCCGCAGAAGGTGAAGCCGGCCTTCTTGAGCTCCTTCGAGACGGTCTCGGAGAGTTTCGTCTGGGTTGGGACCTCGCCCTGTGTGCGATAGCTGTTCTGCAGCACGCGGCCGTCGAGATGCTTCCAGAGGAAATCGGCGAAAGGCTCGCGCTCGCTCAGCCTGAGATAGGCCTGCGCGCTCTTGATCGTGCCCTCGATCTTGCCGCGGTGGCGGATGATGCCGGGATCGGCGAGCAGACGCTGGACGTCGGTCTCGGTGAAGCGGGCGACGGCTTCCGGCTCGAAACCCGCGAAGCCAGCGCGGAAGGCGTCGCGCTTCCTGAGGATGGTGATCCAGGAGAGACCGGCCTGGAAGCCGTCGAGGATCAGCTTCTCCCAGAGCGCGCGGGAATCATATTCCGGCACGCCCCATTCGGTGTCGTGATAGGCGATGTAGAGCGGATCGGTGCCCGGCCAGCGGCAGCGGAACTTGCCGTCGGCGCCCTGGATCGCGATGCGTTCTTCGTTGACGATGACGGTGTCGCTCACAGGGCAGCTCCTGCGACGGCACCGAAATCGGGCTCGCCGGGGAAGGGGAAGCGGATGAAGTCCGGCTTTTCCGCGAGATGGAAGGCTAGCCCGCCGCCGAGCGGCGTTTGTCCCGCGGCGAGCGCGTCGGCCAACCGGTCGAGCCGGAGCATGGCGAGGGCACGGCCATTGGCGCCCGAGCCGATATGGCCGAGTTGCTTGCTGCCGGCCGTGGCCTCGGCACCGGTCTCGGTCGCGATGCCCTCGTCGAAGACGACGGGTACGACGCGGGTGCGGGCGGTGCCGCGATGCTGCATGCGGGAGACGACCTCCTGCCCGATATAGCAGCCCTTCCTGAAGGAGACGCCGCCGAGCTGGTCGAGCAGCGCCTCATGCGGGAAGGTGTCGCCATAGGCGAAGTCGCGTCCGCCGGCGGGAATGCCGAGCGCGATGCGGCGGGCGTGATAGGCCTCCGGCTCGGCGGTGACCAGTGTCTCGATGCCCTCGACATCGGTAATGGCACGCTGGCCGAGCGCCGGCAGGCGCGGATCGTCATAGACGAAGCCGGCATCCGCAGGCAGCGGAGCGCCATCAGCCGAGGCGATGACAGCGCTCTTCTCTGTGAGGTCGTCGAGCATCACCTTGGCGCGCAGCTTGTAAAGCTTCAGGCGTTTCATCAGGTCGGCGGTCTGGAGCAGGGGGCAATCGATGAGGAAGCCGCCGCCATCCTCCGGCGCCAGCGCGAGGATGAAGAAATCGCAGATCATCTTGCCCTGTGGCGTCAGCAGCGCGCCGTAGCCTGCCTGCCCGGGCACGACCGGATCGAGATCGTTGGTCACGAGGTTCTGCAGGAAATCGCGCGCGTCGTCGCCGCTGACGCGAATGACGCCGCGATCGATCAATCGGGTTGCGGACATGGGTAGCCGTTCCAGTTCTGATGTCGGACGAGGCTCCTCGGCCGAATCGAGATGATGTCGCCACCCGAAAGCTGTTTGGGCTTCCGGGACGGCGCGTTGGCCGATAGGTAGGCTGCATCCCGTCTTTGCTCAACCTTTCGGAGACCTGTCATGCCCCAGACCTACGATGTCATCCTCAAGGGCGGCACGGTGGTGAACCAGGACGGTCGCGTGGCGCGCGATGTCGGCGTCACCGGCGGCAAGATCATGGCGCTGGGCGATCTCTCGCAGGCGTCGGCGGGCGAGGTGGTCGACTGCACGGGCCTGCACATCCTGCCCGGCGTGATCGACTCTCAGGTGCATTTCCGCGAGCCCGGGCTCGATCACAAGGAGGACCTGGAGAGCGGCTCGCGCTCGGCCGCGCTCGGCGGCGTGACCTGCGTCTTCGAGATGCCGAACACGATTCCGCAGACGGTGACGCCGGAGGCGCTGGCCGACAAGGTGAAGCGCGGGCGCCATCGGATGCATTGCGATTTCGCCTTCTGGGTCGGCGGAACGCATGAGAACGCGCATGATGTCGCCGAGCTGGAGCGGCTTCCCGGCGCCGCCGGCATCAAGGTGTTCATGGGCTCTTCGACCGGCGACCTGCTGGTCGAGGACGACAAGGGCGTCGCCGAGATCCTGAAGCGGACGCGCCGGCGCGCCGCCTTCCATTCCGAAGACGAGGGGATGCTGCGCGAGCGCATGCCCCTGCGCGTCGAGGGCGATCCGTCGAGCCACCCGGTCTGGCGCTCGCCCGAGGTGGCGCTGACCTGCACCAAGCGGCTGGTGCGGATCGCGCGCGAGACCGGCGCACGCGTCCATATCCTGCACATCTCCACGGCTGAGGAGATGGTCTTCCTCAAGGATCATAAGGATGTCGCGACCGTCGAGGTGCTGCCGAACCATCTGACGCTGGTCGCGCCGGATTGCTACGAGCGGCTCGGCACCTACGCCCAGATGAACCCGCCGATCCGCGACGACAGCCATCGCCAGCGCATCTGGTGGGGCGTGGAGCAGGGCATCGTCGACGTGCTCGGCTCCGACCATGCGCCCCATACCCATGAGGAGAAGCACCATGCCTATCCGGCGAGCCATTCCGGCATGCCGGGCGTGCAGACGCTGGTGCCGATCATGCTCGACCATGTGAATGCTGGCAGGCTGACGCTGGAGCGCTTCGTCGATCTCAGCAGCGCCGGGCCGCAGCGCATCTTCGGGCTGGAAGGCAAGGGCCGGATCGCGGTGGGCTACGATGCCGATTTCACCATCGTCGACCTGAAGCGCCGCGAGACGATCACCAAAGAATGGAGCGCCTCGAAATGCGGCTGGACGCCCTATGACGGCGTCACCGTCACCGGCTGGCCGGTCGGCACCTTCGTGCGCGGGCTCAAGGTGATGTGGGAGGGCGAGTTGACGAACCCCTCGCAGGGCGAACCGGCCCGCTTCCTGGAGGCCCTGCCGCGCGGCGCCTGAGGCCGCGCGCAAAATATTTGAAAAAAATTCGCGGCCCGTGTCGATTCGGGCCGTGCCCGTTCGACGTGCCAGCAGAGAACGGGTTCCGGCGGCGTGCCGGAACGCCCGGGTTCTCCCAACCAAGGAGACGATCGATGCGTGTGATGGTTCTGGTCAAGGCGGACAAGGACAGCGAAGCCGGCATCATGCCGAGCGGGGATATCCTCACCAAGATGGGGGCCTATAACGAGGAGCTGGTGAAGGCCGGCGTCATGCTGGCCGGCGATGGCCTGCACCCGAGTTCGAAAGGCATCCGCATGCGCTTCTCGGGCAGCGAGCGGTCGATCACGGACGGGCCCTTCGCCGAGGCCAAGGAGCTGCTCTGCGGCTTCTGGATCTGGCAGGTGAAGTCCTTCGACGAGGCGGTCGAGTGGCTCAAGCGCGCGCCCTTCGACGGCGGCACCGAGATCGAGCTGCGCCGCATCTTCGAGATGGAGGATTTCGGCGAGGCCCTGACGCCTGAATTGCGCGCTCAGGAAGAGCGCATCCAGGCCGGCGCGGCGAAGCTCGCCGGCTGAGCGATCAACTCTCGAAACCGATCCCCCGGAAGGCGCCCGGCCAGGCTCCGGCGCTTCCGCTCAAGGAGAAAACCGATGCGCTTCATGGTGATGGTCAAGGCGACCAAGGACAGCGAAGCCGGCGCGCCGCCGACCCGCGAACTGCTCGAGGCGATGATGGCCTATAACGAGGAGCTGGTGAAAGCCGGCATCATGAAGGGCGGCGACGGCCTGCAGCCCAGCTCGAAGGGCGTGCGCGTGCAGTTCGACGGCGCCAAGCGCTCCGTCGTCGACGGCCCCTTCGCCGAGACCAAGGAACTCGTCGCCGGCTACTGGCTCTGGGAATGCGCCTCGCTCGACGAGGCGATCGCCTGGGTCAAGCGCTGCCCCAATCCGATGCCCGGCCCGTCCGAGATCGAGATCCGGCCGTTCTTCGAGCTGGCCGATTTCGGCGAGATCGTCACGCCGGAGGCCGCGGCAGCCTGGGATCGGCTCAAGGCCGAGGCCGGCGGCCAGGGCTGAACCATCGGCGTCTCGTCCGAGCCGCTTGCCAGCCTGTGTGCTGATGGTGTGTATCGCTTCCCATGTCGGGCAGCGATGCACACCGCACCATCGAGACGGTCTGGCGCATGGAGTCGCCCCGGCTGATCGCGGGGCTTGCGCGCCTGACGCGGGATGTCGGCCGGGCCGAGGAACTGGCGCAGGACGCGCTGGTCGCGGCACTGAAGCAGTGGCCCGAAGAGGGCGTGCCGCGCAATCCAGCGGCCTGGCTGATGCAGGTCGCCAAGCATCGCGCGCTCGACACCGCCCGCCACGAGATCATGGCCCGGCGCAAGCAGGACGAGATCGGCCGCGACATCGACAGCGAAGGGTCGGCGATGCCCGATCTCGACGAGGCGCTCGACGACGAGGTCGGCGACGACCTGCTCCGATTGATCTTCACGGCCTGCCATCCTGTCCTCCCCAAGGAGGCGCGGATCGCGCTGACCTTGCGCCTGCTCGGGGGCCTGACCACCGACGAGATCGCGCGCGCCTTCCTCGTGCCGGAGCCGACGATGGCGCAGCGCATCGTCAGGGCGAAGAAGACGCTGAGCGAGGCCGGGGTGCCCTATGAGGTTCCGGCCGGTGCCGAGCTCGGCGAGCGCCTCGCCTCGGTGCTGGAGGTGGTCTATCTCATCTTCAACGAAGGTTATGCCGCGACCACCGGTGAGGACTGGGTCAGGCCGGGATTGTGCGAGGAGGCGCTGCGGCTCGGGCGTATCCTGGCGGCGCGAGCGTCTGACGAGCCCGAGGTCCACGGCCTCGTCGCCCTGATGGAATTGCAGGCCTCGCGGTTCCGGGCCCGCGTCGGCCCCGATGGCGAGCCGATCCTGCTGCTCGACCAGAACCGCGCTCGCTGGGATCGCCTGCTGATCGGGCGCGGGCTTGCGGCGCTGGAACGGGCGCAGCAGCTCGCAGGCGTGGTGCCGGGGCCTTATCTGCTGCAGGCGGCGCTCGCGGCCTGCCATGCCCGCGCCCGAACGGCCGAGGAAACCGACTGGAAGCGGATCGTCGCGCTCTACACGGTTCTGGGGCAGGTGACGCCGTCGCCGGTCGTGGAACTCAACCGTGCCGTGGCGGTCAGCATGGCGGACGGACCGGCGGCCGGGCTCGCGCTGGTCGAGGCGCTCGCCGGAGAGCCGGCGCTCAAGCGCTACCACCTGCTGCCGGGCGTGCGCGGCGATCTGCTCGCCAAGCTCGGCCGTCACCGGGAGGCGGCGGAAGCTTTCGAGCATGCGGTCGCGCTGACGCAGAACGCCAGGGAGCGGGCGCTGATGGAGGAACGGGCTGCGAAGGAGCGAGCTGCCGATTCATGACGCCGGCGTTGCCTCACGGTCCTGGTGCCGCGACCCGGTCGCATTCCGTTGCAACTCTGTTCATGCCGGCGTCTATAAGGGGTGTCGGATCCTGCCTTGCCTGGAATGAGAGCCTACATGAGCGATAGCGTGAGTCCCCTGGCCGGCAAGCGGCTTGAGCCCGGCCAACTCGTCGACGTGGCGGCCCTCACCAAAGCCTATTACGATGAGCCCGATCCCTCGCAGCGTTCGCAGCAGGTCGCCTTCGGCACATCCGGCCATCGCGGCTCGGCGCTGCTGCGCTCGTTCAACGAGGCGCATATCCTCGGGATCGCGCAGGCGATCTGCCTCTATCGCCGCGAGCAGGGGATCGACGGGCCGCTCTTCCTCGGCATCGACACGCATGCGCTCTCGCGCAACGCCTTCGAGACGGTGCTGGAGGTCTTCGCGGCCAATGGCGTCGCCACGATCATCGACGAGAAGCTCGGCTTCACGCCGACTCCGGTGATCTCGCATGCGATCATCGCGCATAACCGTGGCCGCTCGGCCGGGCTCGCCGACGGCGTCGTGATCTCGCCCTCGCATAATCCGCCGGCCGATGGCGGCCTGAAATACAATCCCCCGCATGGCGGGCCGGCCGATACCGACGCGACCGGCTGGATCGAGAAGCGCGCCAACGCCTTCCTCGCCGACAAGCTCGCAGGGGTCCTGCGCATGCCCTACGACAAGGCGCTGAAGAGCGAGCATGTCCACCGGCACGACTACATCACCGGCTATGTCGCCGACCTCGCCAGCGTCGTCGACATGGAGGCGATCCGGCAGGCCGGCGTCGTGATCGGCATCGACCCGCTCGGCGGGGCGGGGCTCGACTACTACCAGCCGATCATCGACCGCTATGGGCTCAACGCGACGATCGTCAGCAAGGAGGTCGACCCGGCCTTCGGCTTCATGACCGCCGACTGGGACGGCAAGATCCGGATGGACTGCTCATCGCCCTATGCGATGGCGAGCCTGATCGGCATGCGCGACCGCTTCGACGTCGCCTTCGCCAACGATACCGACGCGGACCGGCACGGCATCGTGACGCGCAGCAGCGGGCTGATGAACCCGAACCATTATCTCGCGGCGGCGAGCGCCTATCTCTTCGCCAACCGGCCGGGCTGGCGCGCGGATGCCGCGATCGGCAAGACGGCGGTGTCGAGCGCGATCATCGATCGTGTTGCGGCCAAGCTCGGGCGGAAACTCGTCGAGGTTCCGGTCGGCTTCAAATGGTTCGTCGACGGGCTGATCTCGGGCAGCTTCGGCTTCGCCGGCGAGGAGAGCGCCGGCGCCTCCTTCCTGCGCATGGACGGCACAGCCTGGACCACCGACAAGGACGGCATCATCCTCGGCCTGCTCGCCGCCGAGATCACGGCGAAGACCGGCAGCGACCCCGGCGTGCTCTATGGCAAGCTGACGGCGGAACTCGGCGAACCGCGCTATGCGCGCGTCGATGCGCCGGCGAGCGCCAGCCAGAAGGCGGTTCTGAAGAACCTCTCGGCCGAGCAGATCGCCACGAAGGAGCTGGCAGGCCAGCCGATCACGGCGATCCTGAGCAACGCTCCGGGCAACGGCGCGCCGATCGGCGGGGTCAAGGTCACGGCGGCGGATGGCTGGTTCGCGGCGCGGCCGTCGGGCACCGAGGAGGTCTACAAGATCTATGCCGAGAGCTTCCGCGACGAGGCGCATCTCGCCGCAATCCAGGAGGATGCGCGGCGGATCGTCGGGCAGGCCTTCGCGGCGGCCGGGGCCGCCTGAGGCGGACTTGCCTGCCTTGTCGAGAGAGGTGCGCGACGCTCTATGACAGCGTCGGCCAGGGTCTTGCCGGTGCGCGCATCTCCTCGAAGGCGCGCGCAAGACGCAGCACGCCGATATCGTCGAAGGACTGGCCGATGATCTGGAGGCCGATCGGCAGGCCGCTGCCGGAATAGCCGCAATTGATCGACACCGCCGGCTGGCCGCCCATATTGGCCGAGACCGTGAAGGCGATGTGTTCGAAGGGCCGCTGCGGGTCGTTGAGCGGCGAAGCCCATTCCGCCGGGTAGGACGGTTCCGGCGCGGTCGGCGAGATGATGAAATCGACGTCCTTGAGCGCGCTGTGGAGCGCGTTGCGCATCGCGTCGATCTGGGCGAAGCCGGTATAGACATCGCCGCCCGAGAAGTCCTTGGCGGTCACGATCCAATTGAAGATGTAGGGCAGGATCCTGGCTTGCTGCTCGGGCGGGAGGCGCGAGACGTCCTCATAACCCCGCGCCCGCCAGAAGCGGTCGAGCCCGTCGATCATGGTGCGCGTCAGGAACGGGGCGATCGGCACGATCGTCGCGCCGGCATCGGCGAGCAACGCGGCAGCACCTTGCACGGCCGCGAGCGTCTCGTCGCCGACGGCCTGGCCGAAGCCCGCCTCCAGCCACAGGCCGATCTTCAGGCCCTTCACCGAGCCAGCGAGGTTGAGCCAGTCGATCTCCTGATAGGGCAGGGCCATCGTGTCGCGCCGGTCGGGCCTGGTCAGCACCGACATGTAGAGCGCGGTGTCCGCGACCGTGCGCGTCATCGGCCCGGCGGCGCGCCCGATGAAGGGCGGATCGATCGGCAGGCGCCCGGCCGAAGGCTTCAGGCCGACGAGCCCGCACCAGCCGGCCGGCAAACGGATCGAGCCGCCGATATCGGTGCCGATATGCAGCGGGCCGTAGCCGGCGGCGGCCGCAGCCCCGGCGCCGGCACTGGACCCGCCGGGATTGGTCGAGAGATCCCAGGGATTGCGCGCCAGCTTGTGGAAGCTCGACAGGCCGGAGGAGAGCATGCCGTAATCGGGCATGGTGGTCTTGGCGATGATGACGCCGCCCGCTTCCCGCGAGCGGGCTGCCGGGGGCGCATCGGCTGCCGCCGGCACGAGCGTCGTGGCCGCGGTGCCGAGCGGCACCGGCGTCCCCTTCGTCGCGATGTTCTCCTTGATCGTGACGGGCACGCCGTCGATCGCGCCGAGCGGTTCGCCTTTCATCCAGCGCGCCTCGGATTCACGCGCGCTCGTGCGGGCCGCGTCGGGATCGTAGGCCCAGAGCGCGTTGAGGCGCGGCTCCCACGCATCGATGCGCGCGATGACGGCGTCGATCACCTCGACAGGCGAGAGCCTGCGAGCGCGATAGGCTTCGACGAGAGCGACGGCGGTCAGGTCGGCAAGTTCGGTCATGCAGTGGCTCTCGTCATATCCAGTCTTCCCGCGGGGCAGAGCCTCGCGGAAGCACCCTAGCCGTGAAAGATCGAGATCGTCTTCATGCTGGCGAAGCCATAAAGGGCCTCGAAACCCTTCTCGCGGCCATGGCCGGATTTCTTGACGCCACCGAAGGGCAATTCGACGCCGCCGCCGGCGCCGTAATTGTTGATGAAGACCTGCCCGGCCTGCGCGGCGCGGGCCATGCGCAATTGCCGGCCGCCATCGCTCGTCCAGATGCCGCAGACCAGCCCGTAGGGCGTGCCGTTGGCGAGCGTCAGCGCCTCTTCCTCGCTGTCGAAGGGCATGATCACCTGCACCGGGCCGAAGATCTCCTCCTGCGCCAGCCGGTGGTCGGGCGGGACATCGCGCAGCAGGGTCGGCGGGACATAGGCGCCGTCCGCCGGCGCGTCCGGAACGATGGTCCCTTGTGCCGCGACCGTCAGGCCGTCCTTGCGGGCGGCACCGAGGAAGTCTTCGATGATCGCCTTCTGGCGCTGCGAAACCACGGGGCCGACGGAGAGATCGGATTCGGCCGGGCCGACCTTGAGAGCCCGGTACTTCTCGCTCATGCGGGCGATGACATCTTCGTAGACCGAGCGCTCGACGAGGATGCGCGACGAGGCCGAGCAGGTCTGGCCGGCATTCTGGATGCCGGCATTGACCAGAAAGGGCACGGCGCGGTCGAGATCGGCATCCGCGAAGACCACCTGGGCCGATTTGCCGCCGAGTTCGAGCGTCACCGGCACGGCATTCTTCGCCGCGGCCGTCTGCACCATCTCGCCCGTGCGGGCCGAGCCGGTGAAGGAGATGTGGTTGATGTCCGTGTGCTCGGAAAGGGCTGCCCCGGCCTCGGCGCCGAAGCCCGTGACGATGTTCAGCGCGCCGGCCGGCAGGCCTTCCTCCTGCGCGATCCGTGCGAATTCGAGAATGGTCAGGCAGGCCTCCTCGGCCGGCTTGACGACGGCGGCATTGCCCATGGCCAGAGCCGCGCCGAGGCTGCGGCCGAGGATCTGCATGGGGTAGTTCCACGGGATGATATGCCCGGTGACGCCATGCGGCTCGTAGATCGTCAGGACGGTGAAGCCGTTCTGGTAGGGAATGGTGTCGCCATGCACCTTGTCCGCGGAGGCGCCGTAGAATTCGAGATAGCGCGCGAGCGCGACGACATCGGCCCGCGCCTGCGTCAGCGGCTTGCCGACATCGCGCGCCTCGATCTCGGTCAGAAGGTCGATGTTCTTGAGTACGCCGGCCCCGATCCGAGTCAGGATGCGCCCGCGCTCGGTCGCGGTCAGGCGGCCCCATTCGCCGGCCAGTGCCTGCCGTGCGGCGCGAACCGCGAGATCGACATCCTCGCGCCTGCCGCGCGCGAGCCTTGCCAGCTCCTCACCGGTCGACGGATTCCGAACGGCGATATGCTCGCCATCCACGGCATCGCACCATTCGTTCGCGATGAAATTGCGGTAGGTCTTCACGTCAGGCCTCGATACGGGTTTGTGGTTCGGCAAGCTGCGCCTTGAGGCGGACAGCCGTCGCATGGATGTGAGCTCGCGCGACGCGCTCGGCTTCGTCAGGCTTGCGCTGCTGGATCGCGTCGAGAATTTCGCTGTGCTCGGCCACAGCGGCGCTCGCCCGCTCGCTCGACAGCGCGAAGGCCGGCGCGAACACCTGAGACGTCAGGTGCAGAAGCGGTACGAGGGTGGCCAGCGACGCGTTCCGGGCCGCGCCGATGATTGCCAGGTGAAAATCGACATTCGACTGGGAATAGGCGCTCGGGTTCCAGTCGGCGATCTGCTTCTTCTGCAGATCGACCAGCTTCGCCAGTTTCGCGATTTCGCCCGATGTCGCGCGTTCGGCCGCGTTGCGCGCCGCGACGCCGTCCATCGCCTCGCGCACGGCGTAGGCGTCCAGCAGCTTCGGCAGATCGGCCGTGGCGACCCTGACGCCGCTGCCCGGCTTGTTCACGACCAGCCCGTCGCGCTCCAGAACCCGAAACGCCTCGCGCAACGGCGTCCGGCTGATCCCGAATTCGGTGGCGATTCGCTCCTGCCGGAGCGTCGCGCCGGGCGCATAGACCCCGGCATAGATGCGCTCGCGCAAGGCCTGCGCCACCTCATCGAGAAGGCGCGACTGGCTGCGCCATTCGAGCACCTGGTCCATCGGTTTCTCCAAGATCGGGAGAATGGTATCCAGGATACAAAGCCTGTCAACACGCTCCGGCGCGGTGCGGCCTAGTGGAGGCCCGAAACGGAAGCAGGCTCTAGCGGGCCGCCGCCATGCCGGCTTCGATGAGGCGATCGATCTCGGCTTCGTTTGCGGCGAGGTGATCGAGGAAGGCCCCGGCATGGGGCACGCGCTGTCCCGCGCCGGCATAGGGGACGCCCTCGCGAACGAAGGTGAACAATCGGCCGGTGACAGTGCCGAGCGGACTGGCCTTCCGCATCTCGACGGCCTGCGCCGCCACCATCAATTCCATCCCGAAGATCGAGCGGCAAAGCGTCGCCATCTCCGCCGTCCGGCGCGCCGCGAGACCGGCCATGCTCGCCCGATCGAGATTGCCGTTCGAATGGCTCGAACTCGCGAGCTCGCTGACGACAGGGGCGCCGAGAAGCCGCGCCTCGGAGGTGATGGATTTGTGAAACTGCGCGAGGCCGTTGAAGCCCGGCAGGCCGACGCCGTCCTCCTCGATCAGGCCGACGCTCAGGCCCGACCAGAATGAATCAGCCTGCTTGGCCAGCCGCTCCGTCGAGCTGGTGACGACGGGCACCATGGCGAGCCGGGCGATATCGAGCGCCATCGCGAGCGCCACCATGTCGAAATTGGCGACCGAGACCAGTTGGCGTTGCTCGATGGCGACGATGGGGTTGTTCTGGCTGGCGCCGAGCTCGATCGCGAGTTGCCGACCCGCAAAGGCGAGGCTGTCGGCGGCCGTTCCATGGATCAGCGGCAGCGAACGGAAGCTCAGCGGGTCCTGAAGATGGCGCGGCCCGCCGGCTCGCATCAGGTAGCTGCCATCGAGATATGCCCGGATCGCGCGGCCATGGCGGAGCACGCCGTCGAAGGGACGCGAGTTCAGCGCGGCTTCCGAGACGATCGACGGATTGGCCGCAAACCCCTCCATGCTGAACGCGCCGGCCAGCGTGGCGAGATCGAGCATGCGCTCGAGATCGTGGAAGGCGAGGGCCGCGGTGCCGATCGACAGCGCGCTGGAATTCAGCAGGGCGAGCGCCTCGCCGGCCGCGAATTCATGGTCCTTGTAGAGTTCCAGCGCCAGGTCCGCGATCGGCGACATGTCGCTCTGGCCCATCGAGCCCCAGAGGTGGACATCGACCTGACGATCCCCGTTCAGGGCCTCGACCAGCCTGTCGGCCATCACCGGCCTGACGCCGAGATAGCCGGTCGCCATGCTGTTGAGCAGCACGACCATCATGGCCCGCGCGGTCTCGTGCGAGGCGAGGGGGCCGTGCCCCATGTTATGGGTCAGGAGCAGGCGGCGGTTGAATTCGGGAATCTTGTCTGGAGCCAGCATCGTGCCGGTCTTGGCCCCGACGCTGCTGGTGACGCCGTAGATCTTCTCGCCCTTGTGGACGACCTCGTCGACGACCGCGCGCGCGCTGCCGATGCGGTCGACCGCCTCTCGCGTGAGAGCCACACGCGCCCCGGACCGGGCGACCTGAACGACCTCTGCCGGAGTCAGGCCTTGGCCGGAGATGTCGACGACGTTCTGCATGATGATCCGTCCTGGCGGCAATCTGCGATCGGAGTGCGCAGGCGGCGCAGGCGCGATCGATGAAAAGGACAATAATCTAGTTCATCGGATTAATGATGCGCCTGCGGCTCGTCAACCGCCGGTTGTTGGGGTAGCCTGCCGATTGTCGCAAGCCTGATCGGGAGCCGCATGATCGTCCGCAGCGTTTCTTCGAAGCCGTTGGATTTCAAACGGTCCGGTATTTCCCGCTATCATCAGCTCGCCACGCTGTTCCGGCGCCGGATCGAGGCCGGGCAGTGGCAGGTCGGCGCACAGATTCCGACCGTCGACGAGCTCGCCACCGAATGCGGCGTGGCGCGGGCGACGATCCGTCAGGCGCTGGACCTGCTCGAAGACGACCAGCTGATCGAACGCTACCGCGCGCGCGGGACATTCGTGCGCAAGCGCCCGGCGGAGAATTTGTGGTGCGCGGTCGGGACGGACTGGTCGGGCCTGCTGCGCCCGAGCTACGACGCGACGATCGAGATCCTCCATGACGAGCCCGACAGGGTCCTCCATGCCTTCGAAGAGCAGATCGGGACGCTTGCCCCGGCCTATCGCCATGTCCGGCGCCGTCACTGGCGGCATGGGCAGCCCTTTCTTCTGGCCGATCTCCACATCGACGAACGGCTCCGCGACCGCATCGCCCAGCGCGACCTCGAATCGAAAACGGCCCTGCGCCTGATCTCCGAAGTCGAGGGCGTCGAGATCGCGGATGCGCGCCAGACGCTGACCATCGGCACGGCGGATATCGAGACCAGCGAGGCGCTCGGGATTTCCCTGGATTCCCCGGTCGCCTTCGTCCACCGGCAGGCCCTGGATCAGGATGGCGTGCTGGTGCTCGATGCGAAGGGCATCTACCGCGGGGATGTCGTCAAGTTCGACGTGAAGCTGCGGTAGGAATCACCGTCCTTTGAACTCGGGCGGGCGCTTTTCCAGAAAGGCACGCATTCCCTCTTTCTGGTCCTGCGTGTCGAAAAGCTGGACGAAGGCCTTGCGCTCCAGCGCGAGCGCCGTGTCCAGGGGTACATCCTGCCCGAGCTGCACGACCTCCTTGATCGCCTGGACGGCGAGCGGCGGCATCGAAGCCACCGTCGTGGCGATGGCTAGCGAACGGTCGAGAGCGCTGCCGTCAGGCACGATCTCCGAGAGCAGGCCCGCCTGGAAGGCTTCGGTCGCGGTCAACGGCTCTCCCGTCAGCGCGAGTTTCATGGTGCGGTATTTGCCGATGGCCCGCAGCAGGCGCTGCGTACCGCCGGCGCCGGGCATGATGCCGACGCGGATTTCCGGCTGGCCGAAACGGGCGCCTTCGCCGGCGACGATCATGTCGCAGCAGAGTGCCGTCTCGCAGCCGCCGCCCAGCGCATAGCCTTCGACGGCCGCGATCAGGATCTTCGGGCAGCGCCTGAGCACCGTGAACATCCGGTCGGTCGCGAGCGTCTGATGCTGGGCCGGGCTCATCGGCTCCATTTCGGCGATATCCGTGCCGGCTATGAAATAGCCGCCGGCACCGGTCAGGACGATGACGCGTAGGCTCGTGTCGGCCTCAAGCGTCAGGATGGCGTCGGCGATGCGCGCCTTGATGTCGAGATTGAGCGCGTTGCGGCGCTCCGGCCGGTTCAGCGTGATGACCGCGACGCCATCGGATGCGTGGCGGACGGCGACGGCTTCAGTCGAATCCATCTAGCCGCCTCCGAAGACCGGCTTGCGCTTTTCGGCGAAGGCGCGCTGCGCCTCCTTGGTATCCTCGGAGGACGCCAAGGCTACGGTCTGCGACTGCTCGAAGCGATAGCCGTCGCGCAGTTCGAGTCCCTCGGTGACGTTGAAGGATCGCTTGGCCGCCTGGACGGCCGAAGGGCTTTTCGAGGCGATCTCGCGCGCGATCTCCTGCGCCAGTCCGAGCAGGCGCTCGGCCGGGACGCAGTCCGAGGCGACGCCCATGCGGTAGAGCTCCGCGCCGCGCATCCGGCGCGCCGTATAGATCAGCATCCTCGCATCGGATTCCCGGAAGAAGCGCCTGACATGGCTGACGCCGCCGGCCAGCCCGACATCGACCTCCGTCATCGCGAAGAAAGCCTCCTCCGCCACGAGGATGATGTCGCAGCACAGGGCCAGCACGCAGCCCGCGCCGATTGCCGCGCCATTGACCGCGGCGATGACGGGCTTGGAGCATTCCATCACCGTATCGAAGGACGCGCGCACGAGACGGTTATGGCGGGGATAGGCGCCCGGCTCCTCCGCAAGTCCGGGGCGTTCCTTCAGGTCGGCCCCTGCGGAGAAGGTCTTGCCGGCGCCGGTTAGCACGATCGCGCGCACGTCGGAGCGGTCGCTGAGGCTGTCGAAGACGGCGACGATCTCCTCCCGGAACTGGCGGTTCTGCGCGTTGACCGGCGGCCGGTCGATCGTCACCGTCGCGACGAAATCGCTGACGCTGACGGTCAGGGTTTCGGGGGTGTTGGTCATTTCAAACTCCGTAACGAACGCGGCTTCGGGCCAGCATCAGAACCCGTAGAGCTTGCGGGGATTGTCGACGAGGATCTGCTGGCGAAGCCCGGCATCCGGAACCCATTCGGCGAACAGGTCGAGCAGATGCCCGACATCGGGAGCGCGTTCGGCCAGGCGAAGATGCGGCCAGTCCGAGCCCCAGATCACCCGCTCCGGGTTGGCCTCGATCAGCGCATCATGGAACGGCCGGGCATCGGCATAATCCGGAAAATCCTGAGAGCAGCGGCACAGGACGAGCTTGATCCAGAGCCAGCCTTCGCGAAGCGCGTCGAGGATCATCCTGAACGACGGATCGTCCAGCCCGCGCGCGATCTGCAGGCCCGCCATATGGTCCAGCACGATCGGGAGGCCACTGGCGCGGTAGAGCGGCAGGTTCTCGACATGCCGGTCGATCCCGGCCCAGATTTCAGCATGCCAGCCCCTCTCGCGCATGCCGGGAGCCAAGGCGGCGAGAGCCTCGGTACCGACCGATCCGGGGAAGGGGCCCGTTCCGCCGGGCACCGTCATGTCGTTGAAACGCAAACCCCGGATGCCCGCCGCGTCCCAGGCATCGAGATCGGCCTGCGGCACCCGCTCGCTCGCGGCGCCGATGCCGCGCAGGCGCCCGCCACCTTGCGAGAGGGCGTCGAGGATCGGCGAAGGGTCTTCGCCATAGGCGCCGGGCTGGACGAGGACGCCATGGGTCAGGCCGATGCGCTCCAGCATGCCGCGATGCGCTGCCGCTGGTGCCAAGGGCGCCGCGTAATGCATCCGGTGCGACACGGGAAAGCGCTCATAGGGGCCGAAGACATGCGCGTGGCAGTCGCAGGCTCCGGCCGGCAGCGTCCAGCCGGGAGGGCGGTGCGATCTCGGGAGGACGGTCTCAGTCACGGCTGATGTCCTCGGCCACCCGCAGGGAGGCGGGCAAGCGTGTCGGCCCGTCCTGCAGCTTGGGCAGGGGCGGAGCCGCTCCGTCCGGCAGCGGGATTCCATGCGCGTTCAGCGTCATCGACACCATCGTGTAGTAACCGATCACGCCTGTTAGCTCGACCGCGCCGCGCGCTCCCCATCGCGCGACGATCGCGGCATGCACGTCGTCGGGAACGGTGCCGGTCTGGAGCAGCAGGCGGGCATATTCATAGACCTCCCGCTCCTCGTCCGCGACGAAGACCGGCGCCTGGCCCTGCCGGATGGCCTCGATGCTGGCGGCGTCAAGGCCGGCGACCTTCGCCGCCTCGGCGTGGATGTAGAATTCCAGCTGGCTGTTCCAGTGGCGGCCGGCGACGATGATGGCGAGCTCGTTGAGCTTCGGCGGCAGCAATGTCGAATAGCGCAGGAATTCGCCGAGCCTCGACCAGCGCGTGGCGAGTTCCGGGCTGTGGATAACGGCCCGCAGCGGCCCGACCAGCCGCCCGCGCGGCCCGGAAACGACCTCGTCATAGACCTTGCGCTGATCGGGCGTCAGCTCGTCGACGGCCGGGAGGTGGAGGCGCTCCATTCTGTCTTCCATCAAGCTTGCTCGGCCAGGCCGATGTCACGGAGGATCTCGTCGGTATGCTCGCCGAGCAAGGGCGGGGGACGGTCGAAAGCGAGCGGCTCGTTCGCGAAGTTCAGCGGGCTGACGACCTGCGGAACCGTGCCGGCGAGCGGATGGGGCAGGCGGCGCAGCATGCCGCGATGCCTGACCTGCGGATCGTCGAACACCTCAGGGACCGTGTTGATCGGCGCGCAGGGAACGCCGGCGGCATCGAGCGCGGCGATGAGCGCGTCGCGGTCGAAGCGGCCGAAAGCGGCGCGCAGCAACGGGTCGAGCAGACCGTGATTGGTCACGCGCGCCGGATTGGTGACGAAACGCGGATCGCGTGCCCATTGCGCTTCGCCCAAGGCCTCGCAGAGCTTGGCGAACTGCCCGTCATTGCCGACGGCGAGGACGATGAAGCCGTCGGCGCAGGGGAAGACGTCCTGGGGCTGGATGTTGGGGTGGCGGTTGCCGCCACGCACGGGGGGGCGGCCCGAGACCAGCCAGTTCATCGCCTGGTTGGCGAGGAAACCTGTCTGCACGTCCAGCATGGCGAGATCGATATTGTCGCCCTTGCCGGTTTCGTTCCGCCGGACCAGCGCCGCGAGCACGCCGACCGCCGTATACATGCCGGTCATCAGGTCGACGATGGGAACGCCGACCTTCTGCGGCCCGGCGCCCGGCATGCCCTCGCGCTCGCCGGTGACGCTCATCAGGCCGCCCATGGCCTGGATCGCGAAATCATAGGCCGCCGCCGACTTGCGAGGACCGCTTTGCCCGAAGCCGGTCACCGAAGCGAAGATCAGGCGCGGATTGATCGTCTTGAGCGCCTCGTAGTCGAGACCATAGCGCTTGAGCGTCCCGACCTTGTAGTTCTCGACGACGATATCGCTCGTGGCGGCCAGCCGGCGGACGATGTCCTGCCCTTTCGCGCTGGTGATGTCGACGGTGATCGAGCGCTTGCCGCGATTGACCGAGAGGTAGTAGCCGGCCTCGCTGGTCGGGTTGCCGGCCGCGTCCTTGAGATAGGGTGGCCCCCAGGCGCGCGTGTCGTCGCCGGCGCCGGGGCGCTCGACCTTGATGACGTCGGCGCCGAGATCGGCGAGAATCTGCGTCGCCCAGGGACCGGCCATGATGCGGCTGAGATCGAGGACCCGGACATGGCTGAGGGGGCCCTGGCGCTGGATATCAGCCATCGTCCCTGACCTCGGTGGCGATCGCGGAGGGGCGCTGGCGGAATTCGCCATGCCATTGCGCGAGCCGGGGATGGCTCGCCCGCCAGTCGAGATCCTCGAAGCGGAAATCGAGATAGGACAGGCAGCAGCCGAGCGCGATTCCCGATAGCTGCAGTGGCCCCGGGGAGATCAGGCCGGCTTCGCTCTCGAAGCGCGCGAGGGAGGCCGACGCCTTGGCGGCGAAACTCGACAGCCACTCCGCCGTCTGCTTCTCCGCGGGCTTGTTGCGCTCGTTGCGCCAGAGGATCAGCAGGTCGAGAAACCCGGTGGCGAGTTCGTGCCGGCTGAGTTCTTTCCAGCGCTCCGGCCCCGTGGCGGGGATGATGATGCCGCCGCCGGCGAGTGAATCCAGATATTCGCAGATCAGGCCGGAATCGATCAGCACCGCGCCGTCGGCCAGGACCAGCGTCGGGATCTTGCTCAGCGGATTGTCGGGCAGCAGGTCCGGGTTCGGCTTCGTCATCTGGACGACCGTGCGCCGCAGCGTCAAACGATCGACGAGGCCGAGCTCATGCGCGGCCACCATCACCTTCCGCACGAAAGGCGATCGCGGCGACCAGTGAAGTGTCATATCGCCCATTGCATGCTCCCCGCCTGGACAGGCGTCGGCTTGTTAAGTCAGCTTTATGACCCATAGCGATCAGATGCCTGCCTGTCGAGCGCGGCCACGGCGTGGGCCTGTTCAGTCGCTTGCGGCGAGGTCAATCGGGCAAATGCCGCCCTGTTTGGCAAATTTTCCCGCGTGCTGGATGGAGGTGCGGCAGAAGCCACCCCTGCGCCCCAGTTGACGGCGGCATCCCTCGCCAATAGGCTAGTCTTATGACCTTTAAAGAATAATCGGGAGGGGACGATGAAGGCACTGCAGTTTGTTTTCGGGGCAGCCGTGATTCTGGCATCGACTGCGGTGGCGCAGGCTGGCACGCTGGAGAAGGTCAAGGAGCGCGGTGAGCTGATCTGCGGAACGAGCCCGGGCGTTCCCGGCTTCTCGCTGCCGAATGCGCAGGGGCAGTGGGGCGGGCTCGATGTCGATCTGTGCCGCGCCGTTGCCGCGACGGTCCTGGGCGATGCCAAGAAGGTCAAATACATCTCGCTCAACCCGAAGGATCGCTTCGCGGTCGTGCAGTCGGGCGAGGTCGACGTGCTCTCGCGCCAGACCACCTGGTCTCTGTCGCGCGACACGACGCTCGGCCTGTCCTTCTCGGCGATCACGTATTTCGACGGGCAAGCGCTGATGGTCAAAAAGTCGATGGGGATCAAATCGGCGAAGGACCTGGGCGGCGCGACCGTCTGCGTCCAGGGCGGCACGACGACCGAACTGAACATCGCCGACTTCTTCCAGAAGAACGGCATGAAATACGAGCCGGTGAGCTTCGCCTCGGGCGACGAGGCCATCAAGGCGTTCGAGACCGGCCGCTGCGACGTCTTCACCACAGATGCGTCGGCGCTCTATGCCTATCGCCTGAAGGTCGCCAACGGACAGGACTTCGTGATCCTGCCCGAACTCATCTCGAAGGAGCCGCTCGGGCCGGCGGTTCGTCGCGGCGACGAAGCCTGGGCCAATATCGTCCGCTGGACCCACTATGCGATGGTCAATGCCGAGGAATTGGGCCTGACCTCGGCCAATGCCGACGAGCAATTGAAATCGGCCAATCCCGAGATCAAGCGCTTCCTCGGGGTCGACGGCAATCTCGGCGAGGGGCTCGGGCTGACCAAGGACTGGGCCTACCGGATCGTCAAGCAGGTCGGCAATTACGGCGAGAGCTATGAGAAATATCTCGGGCCGTCATCGCCGCTTGGCATTCCGCGCGGCGCCAACAATCTCTGGTCGAAAGGCGGCCTGCAATACGCTCCGCCTGTTCGCTGACGAAGATGATCCCTGGCGATTTCGGAATCGGTAAAGGAACAGCGTCCCGCGACGATGCCTCTCGGTCGCCGCCGGGCTACGCCAGGGTCAATGGCGCTATGCCGCGAACACAGGCGCCAATGCGCTTCAGGATGCCTATGATCACCACAGTTGGGTATCGCGGCTGAATAACGCGGCGGTGCCCGCACGAGGCCGAGGCGCTCCCTGTTGATCCGCTCAGAGCGCCGCTTCGGCTTTCATTCGACTGCGGTGCCTTGCGATGAACATGCATGTTTCTCAGGCCGATCGTCCGGCGGTCAATGCGGGGATCGGCCAGTCGCTGCCGCGTAAGGAGGATGCGACCCTCGTGCGCGGCG
The DNA here is from genome assembly GCF_006714945.1 of Allobosea sp. AK1. NCBI lineage: Bacteria > Pseudomonadati > Pseudomonadota > Alphaproteobacteria > Hyphomicrobiales > Alloboseaceae > Allobosea > Allobosea sp. AK1. The sequence goes on along the minus strand of NZ_VFMG01000001.1, from coordinate 1,127,400 downwards.
AAGGGCGCTATACCGACGATCTGTCGCTGGATGGCCAGCTCCACGCGGCCTTCGTCCGCAGCCCCCATGCGCATGGCATCATTCGCGGCATCGACACGGCCGACGCGAAAGCCATGAAGGGTGTCGTCGCGATCTACACCGCCGCCGACCTCGACGGCCAGGGCTATGGCGCGCTGAAATGCCAGGTCGACCTGTCGAGCCGCGACGGCACAGCCATGAGGAAGCCGGTCCGGCACGCGCTGACGGGAGACAAGGTTCGCTTCGTCGGCGACCCCGTCGCCATGGTCGTCGCCCGCACGGCACTGCAGGCCCGCGATGCGGCTGAGGCCGTGTCGCTCGATATCGACATCCTGCCCGCGGTGACATCGGCCGAGGCTGCGCTTGCGCCCGGTGCGCCCCAGCTCTTCGACGACGTTCCCGGCAATCTCGTCATCGACTATCATTTCGGCGATGCCGGCAAGGTCACGGCGGCCTTTGCGGAGGCTGCGCATGTCACCAGGGTGCGGATCGTCAACAACCGCATCGTCGTGAACCCGATCGAGCCGCGCGCGGCGATCGGAACCTATGACCGCAAGGCGAAGCGCTACACGCTCCATGCCCCGAGCCAGGGCGCCTTCGGCATGCGCAACAACCTCGCCGCGGCGATGGGCGTGCCGCAGGAGCGGATGCGCCTGGTGACCGGCCATGTCGGCGGTTCCTTCGGCATGAAGTCGGCGGTGTTTCCGGAATATGTCGTGCTGCTGCATGCGGCGCGGCTCCTGAAGAAGCCGGTGAAATGGGCCGACCAGCGCTCCGAGAGCTTCGTCTCCGACCATCACGGCCGCGACATGGCGTTCGAGGCGGAGCTCGCTCTCGATGCGCGCGGGCGCTTCCTCGCCACGCGCTTCACCGGCTTCGGCAATATGGGCGGGTATCTCTCGCCGCCCGGCCCGATGATGGCGACGTCGAATGTCGGCAAGAACAGCGTCGGCATGTATCGCACGCCGCTGGTCGAGGTGCAGACGCGCTGCGCGCTCACCAATACCGCGCCGATCGGGGCCTATCGCGGGGCCGGGCGCCCCGAGGGCAATTACTTCATGGAGCGGCTGGTCGACAGCGCCGCCCGCGAGATGGGGATCGACGCGGCCGTCCTCCGGCAGCGCAACCTGATCGCGCCCGCCCAACTGCCGTGGAAGACCCCGATCGGGACGGTCTATGACAGCGGCGATTTCCCGGCGCTCTTCGCGCGGGCGCTGCAGGCGGCCGACTGGAAGGGCTACCGCGCGCGCGAACGCGCCAGCCGCAAGGCCGGCAAGCTGCGCGGCCGCGGCATCGGCTGCTATCTCGAGGTCACCGCTCCGCCGAGCAACGAGATGGGCGGCATCCATTTCGAGCCGGACGGCACGGTCACCATCGTCACCGGGACGCTCGATTACGGGCAGGGCCACTGGACGCCCTTCGCCCAGGTCCTGACCAGCCAGCTCGGCGTGCCCTTCGACAGGATCAGGCTCGTGCAGGGCGACAGCGATCGTCTGATCGCGGGCGGTGGCACCGGCGGCTCGAAATCGATCATGGCGAGCGGCTCGGCGATCATCGAGGCGAGCGAGCGCGTCATCGAGAAGGGCAAGCTCCTGAGCGCGCATTTCCTTGAAGCGGCTGTCGCCGATATCGAATTCACCGAGGGCCGCTTCAGCATTGCCGGAACCGATCGCTCGATCGGCATCATGGAGCTGGTGCGGAAGCTTCAGGCGGGCGCGGCGCTACCGGATGATTTGCCCAAGACGCTCGATGTCGACCACGTCTTCAAGGCGGCGCCCTCGGCCTATCCCAACGGCTGCCATATCGCCGAGGTCGAGATCGACCCGGAGACCGGGCATGTCGAGATTGCCAGCTATGTCATGGTCAATGATTTCGGGGTGCTGGTGAACCCGATGATCGTCGAGGGACAGCTCCATGGCGGCGTCGTGCAGGGCATCGGCCAGGCGATCTGCGAGATGACCTCCTATGACGAAAACGGCCAGCTTCTGACCGGGTCCTACATGGATTACGCGATGCCGCGCGCTGCGGACGTGCCGTTCTTCTCCTTCATCAGCCAAGGCGTGCCGACGCGGACCAATCCGGTGGGTGCCAAGGGCTGCGGCGAGGCCGGCTGCGCCGGTTCGCTGCCTTCGGTGATGAACGCGATCGTCGATGCGCTTTCGCCCCATGGCGTGCGCCATATCGACATGCCGGCGACGCCGCAGGCGATCTGGCGGGCCATTCACGCGCGATAGCGGTCACGTCGCCCGCGCTGGGCTCGACCTCAAGCCGGGCCGGGATCGCCCTGAGCCGGGGAGGGGCCGCCGGCGGCTCCCCGCGAGGCCCGGCGGCGGGCGCCGAGCTTGCTCATCCAGAGATAGATGATCGGCGTGGTGTAGAGCGTCAGGATCTGGCTCAGGATCAGCCCGCCGACGATGGTGATGCCGAGCGGGCGGCGCAGTTCCGCACCGGGGCCGGTCGCGATCATCAGCGGGACCGCGCCGAGCATGGCCGACAGGGTCGTCATCAGGATCGGTCGGAAGCGTTCCAGGCAGGCCTCGAAGATCGCCTCGCGCGAGGGCATCGCGCGCTGGCGCTCGGCGGCGATGGCGAAATCGACCATCATGATGCCGTTCTTCTTGACGATGCCGATCAGCAGGATGATGCCGATGAAGGCGATGATGGTGAGGTCGGTGCCGGATATCCGCAGGGCGATCAGCGCGCCCAGCCCCGCCGAGGGCAGGGTCGAGAGGATCGTCACCGGGTGGATCAGGCTCTCGTAGAGCACGCCGAGGATGATGTAGACGGCCAGGATCGCGACCAGGATCATCACGCCCTGGCTGCCGGCCCCTTGCGCGAACGCCTTGGCATCCCCCGCGAACTCGGCCCGGAGCGAGGCCGGCATGTGCAGGCCCTCGACGGCGGCAACGACGGCGTCGCTCGCCTCCTGGATGCCGACGCCGGGCGCGAGGTCATAGGTGATCGTCACGGCCGGGAACTGGCCCTGGTGGTTGATCACGAGCGGGGCGGTACCGCGCTCGACCTTGACCAGGCTGCGCAGCGGCACCTGCCTGCCGTTGCGGCCGGGCACGTAGAGATCGAGGATGTCCTCGGGGTCGCGGCTGCGCGAGGGCGCGACTTCGAGCACGACGCGGTACTGGTTGCGCGCGCCGTAGATCGTCGAGATCTGGCGCTGACTGAAGGCATCGGCCAGCACGTTGTCGATGGCCTGGATCGCGACGCCGAGTTGCGAGGCCTTGTTGCGGTCGATCACGACCTGCGCCTCGAGCCCGCCCTGCTCGCGATCGGTCGAGACATCGACGAGTTCTGGCAGGGTGCGCAGCTTCTCCAGCACCTTGGGCACCCATTCCTGCAATTCGGGCAGGTCGGGGTCCCAGAGGGTGAACTGGTATTGCGAGCGGCCCTGCCGCCCGCCGGCGCGCACATCCTGCACCGGGGTCAGGAAGATGCGCAGGCCCGGGATCGAGGAGAGGCGTCCGCGCAGCCGGTTGACCACCTGCGCCGAGCTGACGCCGCGTTCCTCCAGCGGCTTGAGGCTGACGAAGAAGCGCCCGGTATTCACCGAGCCGCCGCCGCCGATGAAGGAGGCGACGCCGAAGACGGCGGGATCGGCCGCGACGATGGCGGCGCCACGCTGCTGGAGCTGCATCATCGCCGGGAAGGAGATATCGGTCGAGGCCTGGGTGAAGCCGATGACGAGGCCGGTATCGTCCTGCGGAAAATAGCCCTTCGGCGCGCTGCGGAACATCTGCACGGTCAGCACCACCGTGGCGATCATCACGACGAGCATGAGCCAGCTATGCCGCAGCACGATCGTGAGCGTACGGCCATAGAAGCGCGTCATCCCCGACAGCACGCGCTCGACGATGCGATCGAAGCGGCTGGGGGCATGCGGCCCGGCTTTCAGGAAATGCGCGCAGACCATCGGCGTGACGCTGAGCGAGACCACCGTCGAGACGAGGATCGCGAAGGTCAGGGTCAGCGTGAACTCGCGGAAGAAGCGGCCCGCCACCCCGTCCATGAAGAAAAGCGGGATGAAGGCCGCGATCAGGGACAGGCTGATCGAGATCACGGTGAAGCCGATCTGGCCGGCGCCGAGCAGGGCGGCCCGCAGCGGCGACATGCCCTTCGCGACATTGCGCTCGATGTTCTCGATCATGACGATGGCGTCGTCGACGACGAAGCCGACCGAGATGGTCACCGCCATCAGCGAGAGATTGTCGAGCGTGAAGCCGGCGACCCACATCGCCGCGAAAGTGCCGGCGATCGAGAGCGGCACGGTGACGCCCGCCGCGACCGTCAGGGTCGTGCGTCGCAGGAACAGGAAGACGACCAGCATCACCAGGGCGATCGAGATCAGCAGCGTATGCTGGATATCCGCGATCGAGGCGCGGATCGTGACGGTGCGGTCCGACATGATCGAGAACTGGATGCCGGCGGGCACCCATTTCTGGACCTCGGGCAGGAGCGCCTTCACCCGGTCGACCGTGTCGATGACGTTGGCGTCGGCCTGCTTGGTGATGGTGATGAGGATCGCCGGCTTGCCATTGTACCAGCCGGCGGCGCGGCTGTTGCGCACGCCGCGCTCGACGGTGGCGACATCGGCGAGCCGGACCACCGTGCCCTTCGCCGAGCGCACGACGATGTTGCCGTAATCCTCGGGCTGGCGGATCTGGTTGTTGGCGGAGAGCGTCTCGCTCAATCGCCCGCCGTCGAAGGAGCCGACCGCCGAGACGGTGTTCGCGTTGACGATTGCCGTTCGGATCGTATCGAGGCTCAGGCCCATGGCGGCGAGCTGGGCGGGGTCGACGCGCACGCGGATCGCCGGCTGCTCGGCGCCGTTGACCGTGACCTCGCCGACGCCCTCGACCTGCGCGATGCGCTGGGCGATGACGGTGTCGGCGGCGTCGTACATCGCGCTCGGCGTCATCGTGTCCGAGGTCAGGGCCAGGATCAGGATCGGCGCGGCATTGGGGTTGGCCTTGCGGAATTGCGGCAGGGTCGGCAGATCGCCCGGCAGATCGGTCGCGGCCGCGTTGAGCGCCGCCTGGACGTCGCGGGCGGCGCTGTCGGTATTCCGCGTCAGGTCGAATTGCAGCACGATCGAGGTCGAGCCGAGCGAGCTCCGGGACGTGATCTCCGTCACGCCGGGGATCGAGCCGAGCCGGCGCTCCAGGGGCGCGGCGACACTGCCGGCCATCGTCGCAGGATCGGCGCCGGGCCGGCTGGCGAAAACGCGGATCGTCGGAAAGTCGACGCTCGGCAGGCTCGCCACCGGCAGGAACATGTAGGCGACCATGCCGACGAGGAAGAGGCCGATCGCCATCAGCGTGGTGCCGACGGGGCGCAGGATGAAGGAGTCGGAGAGGCCCCGCACCGACTTCCAGCCCTTGTCCTCGTCGGGGGCGTCGCTCATTCGGCGGCCTCCGGATCGGGATAGGGCACGACGCCGTCGGGGCCGCCGCCGAGGCGCCGGCGCAGCTTTTCGAGCGCCAGATAGATCACCGGGGTGGTGTAGAGCGTCAGCAACTGGCTGAGCAGCAGGCCGCCGACGATGGTGATGCCGAGCGGCTGGCGCAGCTCGCTGCCCGTTCCGGTCGCCAATGCCAGCGGCAGGGCGCCGAGCAGGGCGGCGAGCGTCGTCATCATGATCGGGCGGAAGCGCAGCAGGCAGGCCTTGACGATAGCTTCCTCCGGCGAGAGGCCCTCATGTCGCTCGGCCTCGAGCGCGAAGTCGATCATCATGATCGCGTTCTTCTTGACGATGCCCATCAGCAGGATGATGCCGATCAGCGCCACGATCGAGAGTTCGCGGCCGGTCAGGATCAAGGCGAGGAGGGCGCCGACGCCGGCGGAAGGAAGCGTCGTCAGGATCGTGAAGGGGTGGACATAGCTCTCGTAGAGGATGCCGAGAACGAGATAGATCGTCACGATCGCCGCGAGGATCAGCCAGGGCTGGTTGGCAAGCGAGCGGTTGAACTCCGCCGCATCGGCGCTGAAGGAGCCCGATATCGCGCTGGGCATGCCGATCTCGCGCTCGACGGCGGCGATCATCTTGACGGCATCGCCGAGTGCCTCTCCGGGCGCCAGATCGAAGGAGACGGTCGCGGCCGGGAACTGCTCCTGATGGGCGATGGAAAGCGGCGCGGTCTCGCGGATCAGCCGGGTGAAGGAGGAGAGCGGCACCTGCACGCTGTTCTGCGTCACCGTCGAGCTGCCGGCGGAATTGGTCTGGCCCTGGGTATTGGTGTTGCCGGTGACGTAGAGCTTCGTGAGCGCGGAGGGGTCGCGCAGATATTGCGGCGCCGCCTCCAGGATGACGCGATACTGGTTCGACTGCTCGTAGATCGTGGCGATCTGGCGCTGGCCGAAAGCGTCGTAGAGCGTGTCGTTGACGGCCTGGATCGAGATGCCGAGCCGCCCGGCCTTGGCCCGGTCGATCTCGACGCGGGCGCGAAGCCCGCCATCCTGCGCCTCGTTGGCGACGTTGCGCACGATCGCTTCCCGCCGCAGCGCCTCCGAGAGCTTGCGGGCCCATTCCATCACCTGCAACTGGTCGGCGCCGGTCAGGGTGTACTGGTATTGCGAGCGGCTGGCGCGGGTCGTGATCTGGATGTCCTGAACCGGCTGGACATAGGCCACGACGCCGGGGATCGCGGCGGCCAGCGCGCGCAGCCTCTCGGCGATCACGACCGCGTCGTCATGCCGTTCGTCCTTGGGGCGCAGCGTCACCGTCATGCGGGCTGTGTTGAGCGTGGTGTTGGCCTGACCGATGCCGAGAACCGCGACGACGCCGGTGACATCGCCGTCCTGCTCGAAGGCCCGCGACACCTGTTCCTGCAAACGCTTCATCTCGTTGAAGGAGACGTCCGGCGAGGATTCCATGACGACATTGAGCAGGCCGGTATCCTGGCTGGGCAGAAAGCCCTTGGGGATGACGACATACATCCACACCGTCAGCACCAGCGTGACCAGGGTCGCGAGCAGCACGAGACCGCGGACCTTCAGTGCCCAGCCGAGCGTCACCTCGTAGAGCCGCGCCATCGCCGAGACCGGCCATTCCGCCAGCCGCATCAGCGGGTTCTCGCGCTTGCCATCTTTATGGCGGAGCAGCCGCGCGCACATCATCGGCGTCAGCGTCAGCGAGACGATCGCCGAGACCACGACCGCGATGGTGAGCGTCAGGGCGAACTCGCGGAACATGCGGCCGACGAGCCCGGTCATGAACAGCAGCGGGATGAAGACCGCGACCAGCGAGACCGTCAGCGAGATCACGGTGAAGCCGATCTCGCGGGCGCCGTCATAGGCCGCCCGGAGCGGCTTCTTGCCCTGCTCCATGTTGCGCACGATGTTCTCGATCATCACGATCGCATCGTCGACGACGAAGCCGGTGCCGATGGTCAGGGCCATCAGCGAGAGATTGTCGAGGCTGAAGCCGGCGAGCCACATCACCGCGAAGGTCGCGATCAGCGAGAGCGGCAGCGCCACGCCGGCGATGATCGTGGCGCGCACCGTGCGCAGGAAGAGCAGCACGACGAGCACGACGAGCGCGCAGGCCAGCACCAGCGTGAACTGCACGTCGGCGATCGAGGCGCGGATCGTCTCGGTGCGGTCGCTGACCACCTGCAATTCGACACCGGCCGGCATACCGTTCTTGAGGCGCGGAATCTCCTCCTTCACCCTGGCGACCGTGGTGACGATGTTGGCGCCCGGCTGGCGCATCACGTCGAGGACGACCGCGGTCTTGCCCTTGTACCAGGCGCCGACGCGGCTGTTCTCCAGGTCTTCCAGCACCACCGCGACGTCGCGCAGGAAGACCGGCGCGCCGCTGCGATAGGCGACGACGATGTCGCGATAGGCGCTCGCGCTGCCGATCTGGTCGTTGGCGCTAATCGTGTAGGCTTGGTGATTGCCGTCGAGCGCGCCCTTGGCGCCGGAGACATTGGCGGCGACGGTTGCCGTGCGCAGGTCCTCCATGCCGAGCCCGTAGGCGGCGAGCCGCGCGAGATCGGCCTGGATGCGGATCGCGGGCCTGACGCCGCCTTCGAGCGAGACATGGCCGACGCCGGAGACCTCGGACAGGCGCGGCGAGAGCAGCGTGTCGGCGAGGTCGCTGAGCTGGCGCAGCGAGACCGTGTCCGAGGTCAGCGCCAGCACCATGATCGGCGCATCGGCCGGGTTGATCTTCGCGTAGGTCGGCGGATAGGGCAGGGTGCGCGGCAGCGTCGAGCCCGCCGCATTGATCGCCGATTGCACGTCCTGCGCGGCCGCGTCGATGTCGCGGTCGAGGTCGAATTGCAGGGTGACCTGGCTGAGCCCGAAGGAGCTCTGCGAATACATCGTCGAGAGCGCGGGGATCTGGCCGAACTGCCGCTCCAGCGGCGCCGTCACCAACGAGGCGATCGTCTCGGGGTTCGCGCCCGGCAATTGCGTGGTGATCTGGATGGTCGGGAAATCGACCTGCGGCAGCGCCGCGACCGGCAGGCGCAGATAGCCGAGGATGCCGCAGAGCAGCACCGCGATGCCGAGCAGCGAGGTTGCGATGGGCCGGCTGATGAAAGGTGCGGACACGCTCATCGCGGCTGCCCCGTCATGGCTGCGCTTGCGGTCTTTGTGCACCCGATCCGCCGGCAGGGGAACCCTGCCCGCCGGTTGGCGCGCCTTCCGAAGGGGCTGCACCGTTGCGCCGCTGCCGGTTCTGGCGGGTGCCGTCCGTTCCGGCGGGTGCTTCCGGCGCCGGGGCGGCCGAGCCGGCTCCGGAGGCATCGCCGCCGCCCTGCTGGTCGCGCCGCCGCCCCTGGCCCTGGCCGGGCTCGCGCGTGCCGCGACGGCCGGGCGCGGTGGCCGGCGGCTGGGCTGCCTCCTCCGGCGTTGAGACGCGCACCTTCGCCTTGTCGGTCAGGCGGGCGAAGCCGGTGGTGACGAGCTTGACCGGCGGCTCGACGCCGGCGGTGATCACGGCGGTCGTCTCGGTCTGCTGGCCGACGGTGACCGCGACCTGCCGCACCGTCTCGTCCTCGTCGACGGCGAAGACGTAGGCACCGTTCGGCCCGCGCTGGATCGCGGCGGTCGGGGCGACCACGACATTCTTCAGTACGTCGACGAAGACCCGGACATTGACGAACTGGCCCGGCCAGAGCTGGAGCCGCTCGTTCGGGAATCGCGCCTTGACCTTGATCGTGCCGGTGGTCTGGTCGACGACGTTGTCGATGACCTCGACGACGCCCTTGTCGATGATCGTCGTGCCGTCGGAATCGAGCGCATCGACCTCGACCGGTCCGCGCGCCACGGCCGCGCTGACGGCGCGAAGCTGCTGCTGCGGCAGGTTGAAGATCATGGCGATCGGCCTGAGCTGGGTGATGACCACGAGGCCGTTCGTATCGGAGGCGCGCACGATATTGCCCTGGTCGACCTGGCGGATGCCGAGCCGGCCGTCGATCGGGGCGCGGACCGTGGTGTAGTCCAGAATGGCCTTGGCGTTGTCGATCGCGCCCTGGTCGGCGCGGACCTGCGCTTCCAGCTGTGCCACCGTGGCGCGCTGGGTGTCCGCCTGCTGGCGCGAGCCGTAATCGGTCTGGGCGAGCTTGGCATAGCGCTCGAGATCGGCGCGGGCATTGGCGAGCTGCGCCTCGTCCTGCGCCTTCTTGGCCATCGCCTGGTCGTATTGCGCCTGGTAGGTCGCCGGATCGACCTTGGCGAGGATATCGCCCTTCTTGACGTCCTGGCCGTCCTTGAAGGCGATTTCGAGCAGCCTTCCGTCGACCTGCGTGCGCACCGTCACGGTGTTCAGCGCCTGGATCGTGCCGACGGCATCGGCCGTGACAGGGACGTCGCCGCGGCGTGCCGCGGTCGCGATCACCGGGATCGGCCCCTCGCCGCCGCCGAAGCGGGCGCGCCTTCCGCCGCGCCCGGCGCCTTGCTGGCCGGTCGAGACGCCGTCGCCGCTCTGGGGCATCCAGCCGCCATTATAGCTATGCCAGCCCCAGGCGGCGGCTATCAGCACGAGAAGGACGAGAAGACGCTTCATTCCGCCGCCTCTGTCGCTGTGATGGCGGCGCGGCGATCAGTCTCGGACCAGCCGCCGCCCAGCGCCTTGAACAGGTCGACATACGCAGTGAGTTTGCGCAGCTTGATCTGCGAGAGCTGATCCTGCGCCTGGAACAGGGTCTGCTGGGTGTTCAGGAGCGTCACGATGTCGATAGTGCCCTCGCGGAGCCGCTGCTCGGTGATGGAATAGGCGCGCCGCGCGGAGGCGACGACTTCCGCCTGCAGGCGTTCATGGCGGGTGTTTTCCTGGATCGCGATCAGCGCATTCTCGACATCGGCAAAGGCGCTGACGATGGTCTTGCGATAGGTCGCGATCAATTCGTCGGCCGTACCGCGTTCGAGTTCGACCCTGGCGCGCAGGTTGCCACCGTCGAGGATCGGCTGGACGAGGCCGGCCGCTGCCGAGGCGAAGGCGGCATCGGGCCGCAGCAGGTTCTTCAGCAATGCGCTTTCGAGCCCGCCCTGGCCGGTCAGGCTGATGCTCGGATAGAGCGCCGCGCGGGCGGCATAGAGCGTCGCCTCCTGCGAGGTCAGCCTGGCTTCGGCCTCGGCGATGTCGGGCCGGCGCTGCAGCAATTGCGAAGGCAGGCCGGCGCGCACGCTCGGCACGGCGATCGCATTCAGGCTGCCGCCCTTGATCGTGATGGCGGCCGGCGTCTCGCCGACGAGGACGGCGAGCGTGACCTTGGCCTGGCGCTGCGCGAGTTCGAGAGCCGGCACGGAGGCCTTCTGCTGCGCCACGACGCTTTCCTGCTGCGCGATGTCGAGCTGGGTCGCGGTGCCCACCGAGAGCCTCGCCTGGATGACCTTGAGCGTCCGCTCGGCGACGGCGATATTCTCGCGGGCGATGCGCAGGCGGTCCTGCGCCTCCAGAACCTGGAAATAGGTCGTGGTCACGCTGGAGATGGCGGTCAGCGCCACCACATCACGGTCGAAGCGCGTCGCCTCGGCCGCGAAACGTCCGGCATCGGCGCTCGCGCGGTTCTTGCCCCAGAAGTCGAGCTCGTAGCTCGCCGAGAGGCCGAGGCTGAACTGGTTGCCGACGCTGTCGCTGAACGGTCCGCGCTTCGAACCCAGCGTGCCGGGCCGCAGGCTGCGCGAGGCATCGCTCGAACCGCTCAGCGTCGGGTAAAGCGCCGCCGCCGAGACGCGCGACTGCGCATCGGCCTGCCGGATCCGCGTCATGGCGATGGCGATGTCGAAATTGGCGCCGGCCGTCCGCTCGATCAGCCGGTCAAGTTCGCGCGAGCGGAACAGGCGCGGCCAGTCCGGCGAGACGGCAGGCGATGCGCGCCGCTCGCCGGAGGCATAGTTGCGCGTAACGGTGACGCCGAGATCGGGGCGCTGGTCGGCCGGCAGGCAGGCACCGAGGCAAAGAGCGATGGCTGTCGCGGAAGAGAGACGGAAAAGCGAATGTCCGACCGCGTGTCCCGCAAGATCACGCCTGTAGTCCGGCACCATTCCGCTCTTCTCCAGCCTCGATTCGAAAGAACGCGGAACACGGCGCGACAGAGCCGCTTCTAGAGCTAACGACGCGAGAGAGAAAGTGAATTTCTCTTCATGTTTGCCACCGGGGCGCCGTTGCCGGTTCGCCGGCATGGGGTCTACGCCGCACGGCGCTTGCAGCCATGACGGGCGGGTCGTGGTTCGCCCGGCTTGCACCGTGCTACACGGGCGCATGGTCGCGCGCTTCACCCTCGTCGAACTCAGCACTGCCCGGCAGGAGATCAAGAAAAGCCGCTTCATCGCGGTGGCCGGCCCGGTTGCGGACGAGGCGGCGGCCAGGGACTTCATCGCCGCACGATCGGACCCGGCGGCCAGTCACAATTGCTGGGCGTGGCGGTTCGGGCAGAGCTACCGGTTCAACGATGACGGAGAGCCGAGCGGCACCGCAGGCAAGCCGATCCTCGCCGCCATAGACGGACAAGGGCTCGACGGCGTCGCCGTCGTCGTCACCCGCTGGTTCGGCGGTGTCCTGCTGGGCAGCGGCGGGTTAATGCGCGCCTATGGCGGGACGGCTGCCCAATGCCTGCGCGAGGCGGCGAAGGTGGCGCTCATCGAGACCGTCCCGGCAACGGTCACATGCGGCTTCGGCGATCTGACCCTGGTCCAGGCGCGGCTTGGTGCCGTGCCGGGCGTGCAGGTGCGGGATCAGGCTTTCACGGATACCGGCGCGGTCCTGGCGGTATCGGCTCCAAAGGCCGAAATCGATGGCGTGACCCGGCTGGTGATGGATCTCACCAGCGGGCGCGCCGTGATCAGATGGGACGAATAGTGGGGTAGCCGCAACGCGGGCTCAACCGAAGTCGAGCCTGGCACGCTGCTGACCGTCTGAGTCGAAGTTTTCGGGAGCAAGCCAGGTTTCGTAGCCCGCCCGGAGGCGCGGCCAGTCGGCGTCGACCATCGCAAACCACGCGGTGTCGCGATTTTGGCCCTTCTGCACCATATGCTGCCGGAAGACGCCCTCCGGCGTGAAGCCGAAGCGCTGCGCCGCGCGCTTCGAGGGCGCGTTGTGGTCGTTGCACTTCCATTCGAACCGGCGATAGCCCAGCGTATCGAAAGCGTAGCGCGCGAAGAGATAGAGCGCCTCCGTCGCGACGCGGCTGCGGGCGATCGCGGGACCCCACAAGATATTGCCGATCTCGATGACGCCGTGCACGGCATCGATCCGCATCAGCGCCTGCCGGCCCTCTGCCCGTCCGGAGTTCCTGTCGACGACTGCGAAGAAGAACGGATCGGCCGAGGCCGAGGCCTTTTCGAGCCACGGGCTGAGCGCCGTCATGTCGGCGGGCGCATCCTCGAACAGGTAACGGAAGCGATCATCCGCTCCGGGTTCGCGGGCTGAGGCGAGCAGGTCGCTCCCGTGCCTGGCGGGATCGAGCGGCTCGAGCCGGGCATAGCGCCCTTCCAGCACAATCCTCTCGGGGCGGGGAACGCCCTTCCAATCCGACAGATCCATGGCGATGCCCTGATTTCATGCGTGGTTGCCTCTGCCGCCGAGGCCGCAGCAGCGCATCACTGGCGGATTTTGTGGTGTGATGTATACTGCCACTTCTTTCAATTTGACCAAACCACTTTGCGATGTGACGATGCCGGCAAAGGCCTTCGCCTGGCGGCCGCTGGACAGGGCGGCCGGCGATCTCGAAGGGCAGCTCTATCGCGGGTTTCGGGATCGCATCCTCGACGGGACGCTGCCGGCCGGGGACCGTCTGCCGTCCTCGCGCGATCTGGCCGTGGCGCTCGGCGTCGCCCGCTCGACCGTGGTCCAGGCCTATGAGCGCCTGAAGGCCGATGGCTATCTCCTGGCGCAGGCAGGCTCGGCCACGCGCGTCGCCGCGATCGGGGCGGGGCCGCTCCCGCTCCTCCTCAAGCCGGCCGCAGGCCTTTCCGAGCCGGTTCGTCAGCCCGCGCCCTCCAGGCTTTTCGAGCCGGGCGTGCCCGACCTCGCGGATTTCCCGCATGCAGGCTGGGCGCGCTATCTCGGTGCGCGGGCCCGTTCCCTGCGCATTCACGACCTCGGATATGGCGAGGCGGACGGCCTTCCGGAGCTGCGGGAGGCGATCCTCGAGCATGTCGCCAAGACGCGAGGTGTTCTTGCCCGGCCGGAGCAGGTCATGATCGTGCCCTCGACCCGGGCGGCCATCAACCTGCTGATCCGTGTGCTGATGCGGCCGGGCGATCCGACCGGCGGCGTGGCCTGGATGGAGGAGCCGGGTTATCCCACGGCACAGGCACTCCTGCGCGAGGCCGGGGCCAGGATCGTCCCCGTGCCTTGCGACGAGGCCGGTATCGACGTCGCGAAGGCTGCCGGGCCGCCGCCGCGCCTGATCTACGTGACGCCCTCGCATCAATACCCGACGGGTGTGACGATGAGCCTGCAACGGCGGCTCGCCTTGCTGGACGCCGCGCAGGCGCATGGTGCCGTCGTGATCGAGGATGATTACGACAGCGAGTTCCAGTACGGCTCGCGGCCGATCGCGGCGCTGCAAGGCATCGATCGTAACGGCCTCGTCGCCTATCTCGGCACCTTCTCCAAGATCTTCGCACCGGGGGTGCGCGTCGCCTATGCGATCGTCCCGGTGCGGTGGCTGGAGGCGTTCTCAGCCGCGCTGCAACTGCAAGGCGCCGTCGTGCCGATCCACATCCAGGCGGCCCTGGCCGATTTCATGCGGGACGGTCGCCTGCGCGGCTATATCCGCAAGATGAAAGCCCTCTACGCCGCACGCATGGCCGCGAGCGTTGCAGCGCTCGAGCAGCATTGCGGCGATGCCTTGCAGATCGGCGCCGGAGCCGGCGGGCTTCAATTGGCGACATGGTTCCGCGATCCGCGTGTCGACGACCGGGCCGTTGCCGAAAGCTTGAAGGCGAATGGCTTTGCGATGCAGCCGATGGCGCGCTTCCATCTGGGGCGAGCGAGGCCGGGCCTGGTTTTCGGCATAGCGCGCGTCGCCCCGGCAACCGTGCAGACCCATGTCGCCGCGCTGGCCGATATCATGCGGCGATCCCGGCCCTCGGTGTGAGCGGCCGATTGACAGTGTTGCATGGATTGCTAATCAGGCTCCCGAGGTAACGTCCTCGATCCCGTGACGGGATTTGAATGTCCGGGAACGGCCCGGCCCTCTTCTCCGGGGCCGGCCCATGACGCGTTCCACGACCAGAATATCGAGCGCCGCGCCGCTGGTTCGGTGGTTCATCTCCTCGGCGACGCTGACCGTTCCCCAGGCGGCCGGCCCTGTCGCCTTCGCGCTGGTCGCCCTTGCTCTTACGGGCGACACCAGTGGCGGGGCGGGGATGATCCTGGCGATGACGCTGGCCCAGGTCGCCGGCGCCATCCCGATCACCCGGGCGGGGCATGGCCTGCCGCCGACGACCTTCCTGCGCCTGCTGGTGATCTTCCGCACGGTGGCCCTCGCTGCCGTCGCCCTGCTGGCGCATTACGCAGCGCCTTTCATCTGGCTGGTGGCGTTCTCGGCGCTCGCGGGGGCGGTGAACGGCGCGGCCTTCGGATACCTGCGGACCGTTCTCAACCAGCTCGCACCACCGGCGAAGCTGCCGAGAGCGCTCGGCATCGCGGCCACGCTCAACGAGGTGACGTTCGTCCTGGCTCCCGTCGCGGCGTCCGGGCTGGGCACCCTGTCGCCCGTGTTCGCCGTTCTGGTCATCGCCGCCCTCGGCGCGATTCCGGCCCTGCTCGTTCCGACCGTCGGGTCGATCGCGACGGAGGAGATGCATCAGGCCGATGCCTCGATCATCAGCCCGGCGATCCTGCTCTGGCTGATCTGCGCGGCGGCGGGCAGCTCGACCGTGGCGGCGCTGGAGATCGGCGCGGTCGCGCTGGCGCTGCATTTCGGCTACGCACCCGCCCTGGCGATCCTTTTCACCGTCCCGCTCTGTATCGCTTCGGTGCTCGGCGGCGTCTGGGTCAGTGTTCGCAACCGCATGGGGAGCCGGCGCGCCGTCCTGATTCAGCTGATGATCATGACGGCCGGTGCCATCCTCGCCGCGCTGCAGATATCGATGACGGTCACGGTCCTCGGCGCGGTGCTGATCGGCGGGGTCCTGGCCCCGCTCGGCACCTATTATTCGCTTGCCCTCGATTCCCTCGCACCTCCCAGGAAGCGGCCCGAGGTCTTCGCTCTGCTGCGGACCGCGAATGCCATCGGGATCATCATCGCCAGCGCGGTCATGACGGCCGTCTCGCTGTCGACGGCCCTGATCGTGGTGAGCTGCCTGATGGTCACGGTCGTGCTCGTCGTCGCCGCCTCCTCGCCACGGAACCGGGACGCGCGGTAGCAGCGCATCGGGCGCCCTGGCCAGATCGGAGCATTGGCTCGCACCGGGAACGATCGCCCGGGTCGTTCGTTGCTCTCCGACGTCCCGCATGCGCGCAATCCCCGGGGGAGCATTCATGGCGCCGCGAGCAATCTGGAAGGGCATCCTCAAGGTCGCTGAAGTCACGTGCCCGGTGGCGCTCTACACCGCTGCGTCGACCAGCGAGCGCATCTCCTTCCATACGCTGAACCGCAAGACCGGCCATCGCGTCCATCGCCAGTTCATCGACGCTGTCACGGGCAAGCCAGTCGAGAAGGAAGACCAGGTCAAGGGCTACGACCGCGGCGATGGCGACTACATCATGCTGGAGCCGGAGGAGATCGCCGAGGCTATTCCTGAAAGCGACAAGACACTCGACGTTGCGACCTTCCTGCCTTGCGACGAGATCGACGACCTGTTCTTCGACCGGCCTTATTATGTGACGCCGAGCACGCCCGTCGCAGCGGAGGCCTTCGCTCTGATCCGCGAGGTCATGGCGAGCCGGGAGGCTGCCGCCCTGGCGCGCACCGTGATCTTCCGGCGGATGCGCTCGATCCTGATCCGGCCGCACGATGCCGGGATGATCGCGACGACCCTCAATTTCGACTATGAGGTGCGTCCCGTGGAGAGCGCCTTCGACGATATCCCGAAGCTGAAGATCGAGGGCGAGATGCTGGAGCTCGCCGAGCACATCATTCGGACCAAGGCCGGCCGCTTCGACCCCAAGGCCTTCGAGGACCGCTACGAGACTGCACTGGCCGAACTGGTCAAGGCGAAGATCGAAGGCCGCAAGATCAAGCCGGTGAAGCGGAGCGAGCCCGCCAAGGTCGTCAATCTGCTCGACGCTCTCAGGCAGAGCGCCAAGCCTGGCAAAAGCGGCAAATCGGCCGACAAGCCGGTGGCCAAGGCCGAGCCGCGGCGCAAGGCGGGCTGATCACTTTCGCGGTTCGAGGCTGCGCTTGAGCGCATCCATGATGCTGATGATATTGCCTTCGCTGGCGGCCGGCGCGGCTTTTCGGGCCGGTTTGCGGCCCTTCTGCTTGGCCTTGATGATATCCAGCAATTCCTCCTGAACCGGATCCTGCACGAGCTCCGGCGACCAGTCCTTCGTGCGCGAGACGATCAGCTTCTCCATGAGCGCGCGCATATCGGGCTCCAGCTTGGCTTTCCCTATGTCGGTGAAATAGTCCCCCTCGTCGCGGACTTCGTCGCCATAGCGCAGCGTCCACAGCACGATGCCCTTGTCGCGCGGCTCCAGCAGCACAGCCCGTTCGCGCCGGTAAAGCACGACGCGGGATATGCCGACGGTCCTGGTCGCTTTCATCGCCTCGCGGATCACGGAAAAGGCTTCGTCGCCGATCTTGCCGTCCGGCACGAGGTAATGCGGCGTGTCGTACCAGATCCAGCCGACGGAGGAGCGCGGCGCGAAGAGCTCGATATCGATGGTGCGCGTGCTCTCCAGCGCCACGGCGTCGAGCTCGTCGTCATCCAGCATGACGTAGTCGTCGTCGCCCTTGGGATAGCCCTTGACCTCGTCGTCATCGCTGACCGGCTTGCCAGTGACCGCATCGACGAAGCGGCTCTGGATGCGATGTCCCGTCTTGCGGTTCAGCGTGTGAAAACGGACTTTCTCGCTCTCGGAGCGTGCCGGCATCATCGCGACCGGGCAGGTCACGAGCGAGAGCTTGAGATAGCCTTTCCAGAATGTCCGTTGCGCCATGGAAGCCTCTCCGATCGGACGCGAAACGCATCGGCTGCCTATCCGTTCCGATGCTGTCGCGCGCAGGTCAGGAACGGCCGAGCTTCCTGATCGCCTCCGCGAGAGGCCGCTCGGCTTCGTCATAGTCCGCCCAGGCCTTGCTCGCGGCCAGCAGCTTCGGAATGGCGCGGATCGTGAACCGGGCTGGGTCGAGCCCGACCTTCACCTGCGGCCAGGTCAGCGGCATCGAGACATGTGCTCCCGGTCTCGCGCGCGGCGATAATGGCGCAACCGCCGTCGCCATCCGGTCGTTGCGGAGATAGTCGAGGAAGATGCGCCCCTCGCGCAGGCGCTTGGCCATGTTCACGACATAGCGCTCGGGCTCGTCCGCTGCGATCTGCCCACAGACACGGCGGGCGAAGTCCTTGGCTGCCGGCCAGTCCGGGGCGTTGCGGCCGGGCTTCGCCAGCGGCGTCACGACATGGAGACCTTTGCCGCCGGTGGTCTTGCAGAAGCTGACGAGGCCGAGCGCATCGAGCCGCTCCTTCATCGTTTTGGCGGCAGCGATCACCGCATCGAAGGAAACGCCCGGTCCCGGATCGAGATCGAAGACCAGCCGCCCAGGAACCTCGGGCTCGCCGGGCCGGCAGTTCCAGGGATGCAGTTCGATCCCGCCGATCTGGGCGGTCGCGATCAGGGCCTGGATCCGGTCGATCTGGAGATAGGGCTTCCTGTCGCCGGAAATCTTGACCAGCTCGAACAGGCTCGACGTTCCCAAACCGGCATGGCGCTGGAAGAAGATCTCGCTCTCGATCCCGTCGGGCGCCCTGAGCAGCGAGCAGGGCCGGCCTTGGATATGCGGCAGCAGCCAGGCCCCGACGGTTTCGAAGTAGCGGGCGAGATCGAGTTTCGTGGCGGGCTCGCCGTCCTCAGCATCGGGCCAAAGCGGCTTGTCGGGCTTGGACAGCGGCACGCCGAGCACATCGACCCGGCCGCCGCGCGCTGGCGCGGGCTTCGGCGGGGCCGTCTTTGCTGCTGGCGCCGGCAGCTCTGTCTCGACCTCCGCCGCCGGCTTGTCCTCGCGCAGGCTCTTGAAGGCGGCCTGGCGGACCATGCCGTCGCCGGTCCAGCCTGCGAATTCGATCTCGGCGACAAGGGCGGGCTCGACCCAATGGACGCCGGCCGCGCGACGCGGGGCGCCTTTGCCGGTGAAGGGCGAGGTTTCGGCCTCATGCTCCTTGAGGCGCGGCAGCAGCTTTTCGACCTTGGCGGCGCCATAGCCGGTGCCGACCCGGCCGATATAGATGAAATGCGGACCGCGATGGACGCCGACGAGAAGCGAACGGAACTTGCCCGCCGTGGTCGCCCAGCCGCCGATGACGACCTCGTGGCCGGCGCGGCATTTCGCCTTCGTCCATGTGTCGCTGCGGCCGGAGATGTAGGGCGCATCGCCTTGCTTGGAGACGATGCCCTCGAGCGACAGGCGGCAGGCGGATTTCAGCACCGCATCGCCGCCGGTCTCGAAATGTTCGACATAACGGAGCGTGACGCCGTCGGCCGCGCCCCGTATCAGCGCAGCCAGTCTTTCCTTGCGGGCAAGGAGTGGCTGCTTGCGCCAATCCTCGCCATCGAGAAAGAGCAGGTCGAAGGCGAAGAAGACGAGGTTCTCGGTCTTCTCCTCTGACAAGGCGGCCTGAAGCGCAGCGAAATCCGGCGCACCATGGTCGTCGAGCGCAACGACCTCGCCATCGATGATGCAGCCCGGCAGCTTCTTGAACGCCTTGGCGACGGCACCGAACCTCCTGGTCCAGTCGAGCCCCTTGCGTGTCTTCAGCGTGATTTTGCCTGCGGCGGCGCGCGCCTGGATGCGGTAGCCGTCGAACTTGATCTCGTGGACCCAGCCCCTACCTGCCGGCGGCCGCTCCACGCTCCGGCAGAGCTGCGGTGGGACGAAGCTGGGCACATCGGCCGCCGCCGCCTTGCGCGCTTTCGGGCGGGCGGCCTCGGCCTTGTTGCGCACCGGCTTGCCTGCGCGCTCCTCGGCCGCCAAGCCCTGCTTGCTGTCCCAGACCGCATTTGCGTCGACCGCCTGCTCGGCCAGGAGGAAGGGCTTGGGCGAGCGCCCGCCTCCGGCCGCGATGGCCTTCATCGTCCGGCCCGAGGCGACCGAAGCGTCGGCCTTCAGGATCGCATCGCCATCGGAATCGACAGCATGGTCGTCGCGGTGCTTGATCAGCAGCCAGTTGGTGCGCTTGCCGCCGTCACGGTCGTGCTTCATCCGCACCAGCACGAAGCTGCCTTGCAGCCGCTTGCCGTCGAGCGTGAACTTGAGGTCGCCCTTCTCGAGCTGGCGCTGCGGGCTGAGCTTGCCTTCGGGCTCCCAATAGCCGCGATCCCAAAGTTGCACCGTGCCGCCGCCATATTGGCCTTTCGGGATCGTCCCCTCGAAATCGCCATAGGCAAGCGGATGGTCCTCGACCTCGACCGCGAGGCGCTTGTCGGCGGGATCGAGCGAGGGGCCGCGCGTCACCGCCCAGGACTTGAAGACGCCGTCGAGTTCCAGCCGGAGATCATAGTGGAGACGCGTCGCGTCATGCTTCTGGATGACGAAGCGAAGGCGGTTTGAAGGAGCCACTGCGATCGAATCGCTCGGCTCCCTGGTCTTCTTGAAATCGCGCTTGGTGCGATAGATCTTCAGCTTTTCCACGAAACACCATCCGATGCGAACCCGCGGAGGGAGGTGAATGAAGATCAGCCGGTGCCAGGCTCGATAAGACGAGCAGGCTTGGTCGACGGGAGAGCGCCGGAACCCGGCGTCGCCTCCGTGTTCGTCTGCGACTCCTGCGCATGGGGGCCGGCGGGAGGCGTGTGCCGGTCCTGCGCGCGCTGCTTCTGATTGCCCTCGGCAATGATCTTCGGACCCTTCATCGCATCGTCAGCAGCGTTTTCGCGCTTTTCGGGCGGCCGCTGGTTCGGCTCGGTCGGGCCGTTGGTGCTGCCATTTCGCTCGTGGTGACGGTCGATCATCGCATGCCCTTTCTGAAAGTGCTGCTGGAGCAACGCTCGCGCGCCCCGATCGTTTCGAAGAACAGCAAAAATGCCCGGCTCCGGGCGGAGCCGGGCTACGCAACCTCGACCGATCAGAGCGCCGGATCGCTCCGCAGGTTCTCGTCGCGATGCTCGCCGCCGAGCATGGCCGCCCAGGCCGCCGCCGCCGCACCGACCAGCAGCGCAGCCGCCGTCAGGAAGGCGGTCAGAACAGCAATCTTGCGCGCACGCTCCGCTGCCTGCTTGGCGGTTTCCTTGGCCTGCGAGATCCGGGCATAGGCATCGTCGATGCGCTTCTGCGCATCCTGCTCGCTGATGCCGGAACGCGCGGCGAGCCGCGAAGCAAGATAGTCCCGGTCACCTTGCTCGATCTTGCCGTTCTTCAGCGCGTTGATGAAGATCCTGGAGGCTTCGTCGCGCTCCTCTGCGGTCGGCGGCTGCTGACCATTCGCGCGCATGACATTGTCGAGCGCCATCGCGAGCGGGTCGATATTCTGCGAGACCAGTGATGCCGCGCCGGAGCTGGCGCTGGCGACGCCGCTGGCCGCCGTCTTCGCCGCACCGAACAGCGACGAGGTCGCGACGACGGTGATCAGCAGCGCGCCGGTCGCCCAGACGAGCAGGCCATGGGTGGCATCCCGCACCTTGCGTTCCTCGCCATTGGCATCGAAGCTCGGCTGGCGCATCCGCCCCGCGAGGTAGCCGCCGGCCATGGTCGCCGAAGCCATGACCCAGAGCGCCCACAGAGCGCCTGCAACCGCCAGCGCCGTGGCGCTGGAGCTCTTCTCGAAATCGGCGGAGACCATCGACAGGCCGATCGCCGAGCCGAAGACCGTCATGATGGTCGAGATGGCGGTCGCGATCACCGCGCCGCCGATGATCGGCCCCCACTGCACATAGGAGTGGCTCTCCTTGTTGACGGTCACGGGGGCGACGACGACGTCCGTTCCAGACATGGACATGGGAGAATTCCTATCGAAGACCGAGGAATGACAGGATGGCCATGATGACCACCACGAGACCGACGAGGTAGATGATGCTGTCCATGAGCCCCTCCTGCTGATGAGCGAAAGTGAGGGCGAAACGGCTGGCGCTGCGGATAGGTTCCTGAAGCTCTCGCGGCAGGACGGATCAATTGGTGATGGAGTCTGCGCTTCCTCACCGCCGGGGCGCAGGCCGTCACATCCGCGATGACGAGAGCCGGATGTCGGCGGTGCTATCGATGCCCGAATGAAGGAGCAGGGCAGGGAGCGCGACGACGTCGAGCTTGTGCTGGCTCGTCTCCCGGAAGGCAGCAACCGTCGTGCTCCCGGCCGTGGTGAAGCATTACCTGGCGGCGATCGAGACGCTCGCCGAAACAGTCCGCGCCAACGCGGCGTTCGCAGCGGAATCAAAAACCGCCCTGCGCGACCTGATCGCGACAGTGACGGTTCATCCGGCCGAGGCCGGAACAGCTCCAGAGATTTTGATCGAAGGCCACCTGACGAAGATGATCGGCGGCGATCATTTCCCCACCCGCCAAGCTTGGGGGAGGAGATGGTAGCGGGAGAGGGACTTGAACCCCCGACACGCGGATTATGATTCCGCTGCTCTAACCAGCTGAGCTACCCCGCCACAGGGTCGGAACCGGCAGAGCCGGCTCGTCGTCGAGGCGCGATATAGGCGTCGTGAGCGGGGTGCGTCAAGCCTTGGATTGCGCGTTATCGGCAGAAGCCAGCTTGCGCAGCCGGACGACCTTGAAATAGCCGCGCCCGACATGGGCCGTCTCGTAGCGGCCCGTCGCTTGCGCCCAGTCGGTCAGCCGGCTGACCTTGAAGTCGGAGCTCCAGCCGATCGCCTTCGACAAGGGCGCGACCGCGCTCCAGAACGGCGCGAGCAGGCCGCCATCGTCGACGAGACGGCTCGATATGATGATCTCGCCGCCGGGCTTGAGGACGCGATCCATCTCGGCCAGCGCCTGCTCCGGATCGGGGACGAGCGTGATCACGAATTGCGCGGTGACCGCATCGAAGCATTCCTTCCCGAAACCGAGCCGGCAGGCATCCATCACCATCAGCCCGTGGACATGGTCGAGCTTCTGGCTCTCGACCTTGCGGTGGGCGACCTTGAGCATGTCGAGCGACAGGTCGGCGCCGAAGACGCGCGAGTCCGGCGTGAAATAGGGCAGGGTGAGGCCGGTGCCGACGCCGATCTCGAGGATGTCCGGGCCGCAGGCACAGGCCGCTTCGACCGCCTCGCGCTGCGGGCGCGCCAGCATGCGCTGATAGATCCGGTCGTAGAACTTGGCCCAGGTCGCATAGACGCGCTTCTGGCCGTCGAGGTCGTAGGTCACCGGCATGGTCTGGAGTCCGAACGGAAGAGCGGGGCCTGAGCGATCAGGACAGGGCGAGCGCGGCCGGTGAGGGCGCGGCCGGCAAGGCGAGTGGGCGGCGCAGGATGGTGCCGCCGCCCAGCACGCGGGAGCCGGGTCCGGCATCGGCGTAGATCACGCAGGCCTGACCGGGCGAAACGCCCTCCTCGTCGCTGGCGAGTTCGATGCGCAGGCCGTCCTCGTCGCGGAAGAGGCGGGCTTCGCGCGGGGCGCGGGTCGAGCGGACGCGCACGGCGACGTCGAGCCCTTCCTGCGGCAGGGCGTCGAGCGGCATCTCGCCAAGCCAGTTGAGATCGCGCAGGCGGATTTCGCCGACGCTCAGCGCCTCGCGCGGGCCGACGATGACACGGGCGTCGTCGGCATCGAGACGCAGGACATAGAGCGGCTCGCTCGCGCTGATGCCGAGCCCCTTGCGCTGGCCGACGGTGTAGTGGAGCACGCCGTCATGATGGCCGAGGATGCGGCCGTCGAGATGAACGATGTCGCCGGGGCGGGCGGCGCCGGGCTTCAGCCGCTCGATGACGTCGGCATAGCGGCCGTTCGGCACGAAGCAGATATCCTGGCTGTCGGGCTTGTCGGCGATGGCGAGGCCGAGCTCGGCGGCGAGCGCACGGGTCTGCGCCTTGTCGATATGGCCGAGCGGGAAGCGCAGCAGGTCGAGCTGCTCCTGCGTCGTGGCGTAGAGGAAATAGCTCTGGTCGCGGCTCGCATCCGCCGCGCGGAACAGGCCGCGATGGCCGTCGCCGAGGTCGCGGCTGAGCACGTAATGGCCGGTCGCCAGCGCGTCTGCGCCGAGCTCCTTGGCGAGATCGAGCAAGTCGCGGAACTTCACGGTGCGGTTGCACTCGACGCAGGGGATTGGCGTCTCGCCGGCAAGGTAGCTTTCGGCGAAGCGCTCGATCACCGCATCGCGGAAGCGGCTTTCGTAGTCGAGCACGTAATGCGGGATGCCGATCGTCTCGGCGACACGGCGGGCGTCGTGGATGTCCTGACCGGCGCAACAGGCGCCGGCGCGATGCACCGCGGCGCCGTGATCGTAGAGCTGGAGCGTGACGCCGACGACGTCATAGCCCTCGCGCTTGAGCAGGGCCGCGACCACCGAGGAATCGACGCCGCCGGACATCGCCGCGACGACGCGTGTCGCCGCGGGCGGCTTGGCGATGTCGAGGGAATTGCGGAAAGCGGTCATTCTCGGCTGGGTCGTCGCTGGCTCGGGGGCTGGCGCGGGCATTCGGCGCATCTGCGGGCTCTATACCGGCTTTGGCCGGGCGCCGCCAGCAGGATCGGCAAATCCTGCCGGCCTGGGTCGGGAAACCGGGCTCATCTTGCCCGCCTGCCGCGGGGCATCGGCGCTAAGGCCTTGATTCAGAAAGGGCCGTTTCTGGCTTGCAACTTGCTGGGCTGGGTCGGGCGCGTTGTTGCCCGCGTCACGGGACCGTTCATGCCGATCCAGTCTGTGTTCACCCATCAGGCCTCTGCCGAAGCGCCGGCCACCCGGTCGCGCGCCGGGCAGGCGGAGCCGCAGGAGGCTGGCGAGATCTTCGTTCTGCCGGAGGCGGAGGCGACTGTTGCGGGGACGGTGAAGGCCGCGGCGGCCGCGAAGGTCGCTGCCACGGCGGAACCGGCTGCGACCAACGAGATCAGCGGCGCCGACCAGATCGTCGACCCCGCGAAGGTGAGCGCGCGGCTGGACGGGCTCCAGCCGGCTGCCGTGCCGGCGGCGCCTGCTCCGGCGGGCAAGCCTGCGCCGCAAGCGGCGAAGGCCGATGCGAGCGGGATCGCGTTCCTGATCGCGATGGCGGCCGCCCAGGCAGATGTCCGGACCGAAGCTGCCGGCGAGGAACCGGCGGCGGAGCCCGGGGAGGTTGCGGGCGAGGTCCGCGAGGGCGCGACCAAGAAAGACGGCAAGGCGGCCGTCGAGGACAAGGGTGAGATCGCGGCGGCGGCTGCCGCTCCGGTGGCCGAAAGTCCTGCCGCGGCGACGCCGGCGGTGGTCATGATCGCACCCGCTCTGCTTCCGCCGGGGCCATCGATCGCCATCGATGCTGCTGCGGACGATGCTGCGGAAGCGGTGTCGAGCGAGGGCGCGACGAAGACGGGCGCAGCGAAGCTGGCGCTTGCCGCAGCAACCGCGGGGCTGCCGCTGATTGCGGCCGCGGCGCCGGAACAGCCGCAGGCGGGGATCGCCGCGGCTGCCGAGGGCAAGGCTGCGGCAGGTGGCGTGCAGGCTGTCGGAACGGCCGGGCAAGGTGCGCAGGAATTTGCGGACGTCCTCGCCAAAGCCGACCAGCCGGCTGCCGCCAAGGGTGCGCAGGCTCCCGCCGAGGCCAAGGCGCTCGACGCTCTTCAGCAGCAGCCGGCCGCCCCGTTCGATCTCTCGACCCTGCTGCAGCAGGCGCCCGGAAAATCCGGGCATGACCGGTTGCTTCAGCCCTTCGATCCGAGTGCTGCGCCGGGCGCGGCTCCCGGCGCTCCGGGGCAGAGCGCGGCGAACGGCCAGCCGACGCCGATCCATGTCGTGCCGATCGAGATCGGCCTGCGCGCGATGTCGGGCTCGCGGCAGTTCGATATCCGGCTCGATCCCGATGAGCTCGGCCGCGTCGACGTCAACCTGTCGATTTCCGACGCGGGCGAGGTCAGCGCCAGGCTGGTTGTCGACCGCGTCGAGACGCTTCACCTCCTGCAGCGCGATGCGCGCACGCTGGAACGCGCCTTCGAGCAGGCCGGGTTGAAACCGTCCGATGGCGGCGTCGATATCACCCTGCGCGACCCGTCCGACCAATCGGCCTTCCGCCAGAACCGCCAGCAGGACGAGGCGCCGCAGCGCCCGCGCCAGCCGAACGGCAGCGAACTCGCCGAGGACGTCCCCCTTTCGATCGACCCCGCCCCGCAGCGCCGTCTCATCCGGCTCGGCGGCGTCGATCTCAGCATCTGAACGAGGACCAGCGCCATGGCGGTTTCCGGAACCAGCGGCACATCGGGCAGCAGCACCAGCGGCGTGACCGGCTCCACGAGCGGGATCGCCAATAATTTCGACCAGTTCCTGACGTTGCTGACGACGCAGCTCAAGAACCAGTCGCCGCTGGACCCGCTCGACACCAACCAGTTCACGGCTCAGCTCGTGCAATTCGCTGGCGTCGAGCAGCAGCTCCGGACCAACGAGACGCTCGGCTCCCTGCTCAGCCTCAGCGCCGCGGGGACGGCGACGAACGCGGTCGGCTTCATCGGCGCCACGGTCACCGCCGATGGCACGACGACCCGGCTGATCGAGGGCAAGGCCGACTGGAAGGTGAACATGGCCTCGGCTGGCACCGCCACGATCACCATCAAGGATTCGAAGGGCAGCGTCGTCCAGACCCTCACCAAGACGCTGACCGCCGGCGACCAGACTTATAGCTGGGATGGCTCGACCTCGGTCGGCACCACGGCGCCGGACGGCGAATACAGCATCACGATCGATGCCAAGAACGTCGCCGGCGAGAGCGTCACGGCGAAGACGCAGATCAGCGGCGTGGTCGACGGCGTCGACTTCACCTCGTCGATCCCGATGCTCAAGATCGGCTCGATCAGCATCCCGATCGACAAGGTCAAGAGCGTGGTCCGCAGCGAGTGACCGGCTGCGAATCAGTCGTGGACATCCGGAGCGATCGTTTTAGCCAATTCTTAAAGCCGCCCGCCTATGATGCCCTCAGTAGCTCTGTTGAGTTGTGTGAGAGTACCATGACCGAGCCATTGCGACCGCGGGTGAAATACGTGATCGGACCGGACGGAAGTCCGCTGACGATCGCGGACTTGCCCCCGATGAATACCCGGCGCTGGGTCATCCGGCGAAAGGCAGAGGTGGTGGCAGCCGTGCGCGGCGGGCTGCTCAGCCTCGAAGAGGCGTGCCAGCGCTATACGCTGACCGTCGACGAGTTCCTGAGCTGGCAGATGTCGATCGACCAGCATGGCCTCGCCGGCCTGCGGACGACCCGGATTCAGCATTACCGCCAGTAAGAAACAGATATTCACGTTTCTTTTCAAAGGCGTCGGCCCGAACAGGGCCGGCGCCTTTGGCGTTTGCGCGAACCTCCGCCTGGAAAGTTTAACGACCCGCATCCAAAAATTAACCGGCCGCTAACCATGCACTGGGAAAAACTTGCCTAGTGGGTCGGAGCAGGTGCGCCGTCCCTGCGATTCTGTGGGACGGATGACGGCGTGAGCGGCCTGATCGAGCAGTTTGCCAAATTCGGCGCGGCGCGCCTGGCGGCCATGCTGGCCGTCACGCTGGTGCTCGTCGGCTTCTTCGGCTTCGTCATGCTCAAGATGTCCCAGCCGGCGATGAGCGTGCTGTTCGCGGACCTCGGGAGCCAGGACGTCAGCGCCATCCTCAAGGATCTCGACGCCCGCGGCATCAAGTACGAATTGCGCGGCGACGGCCAGACCGTGCTGGTGCCGAAGGCCGACGTGCCGCGCCTGCGCCTTGACCTCGCCAGCAAGGGCATCCCTGCCGGCGGCGGCGTCGGCTACGAGATCTTCGACAAGGGCGATGCCTTCTCCTCGACCAGCTTCGTCCAGAACATCAACCACCTCCGAGCGCTGGAAGGCGAATTGTCGCGCACGATCCGTTCGATCGGGCGGGTGCAGGCCGCGCGCGTCCATCTCGTCATTCCCGAGCGGCGGCTGTTCGAGCGCGATCGCGAGGCGCCGCGCGCCTCGATCGCGCTCAAGCTCGCAGGCGATCTCGATGCAGCGCAGGTCCGGGCCGTGCGCCATCTCGTCGCCTCGGCCGTCGATGGGCTGAAGCCGGAGCGGGTGTCGATCGTCGACGAGCGCGGCAGGCTTCTGGCGGACGGTGCCCAGAGCGACCAGGGCCTGATCGGGCTCGGCATCGAGGAGCGCCAGACCGCGATCGAGAAGCGCCTCAAGGCGCAGGTCGAGGATATCGTCGCCAGCGTCGTCGGCTACGGCCGGGCGCGGGTGCAGGTCTCGGCCGCGCTCGACACCAACCGCGTCGAGAGCCGCTCCGAGAGCTTCGACCCGGAAAGCCGGGTCCTGCGTTCCAGCCAGAACCGGACCGAGGCCTCGACGACGAACGAGGGCGGCAACGGCACGGTGACCGTCGGCAACGAATTGCCGGGTGCGCAACAGGCGCAAGGCGCGCAGCAGAACCAGCGCGAGAATTCCTCGAAGAACGAGGAAGTCGCCAATTACGAGATCTCGCGCACGACCCGCACCGAGGTGCTGGAGGGCGGGCGGGTCAAGAAGCTCTCGGTCGCCGTCCTCGTCGACGGCAACTACAGCCGCAGCCCGGCCGGCGAATTGTCCTACCAGCCCCGCAACAACGAAGAGCTGGAGCGGATCGGCGAGCTGGTGCGCACCGCCGTCGGCTTCGACCAGGGGCGCGGCGACAAGGTCGAGGTCGTCAACCTGCGCTTCGCCGAGGCGCCGCCGCCGCCGGCCGAACTGGCCGAGCAGACGCTGATGCAGCAGCTCACCTCCTTCACCAGGGAGGATCTCGTCCGTTTCGCCGAGCTCGGCGTGATCTCGCTCTTGACCCTGATCGTGCTGATGACCGTGGTGCGCCCGCTGCTGAAGCAGGTGCTGGCCTCCGACAACGGCAATGTCCGCGCGATTCCCTCCTTCATGCGCAATGGCACGGTCCTCGCGGGCCCGCCCGGCGCGACGGGAGACCCGGCCGGCAGCGGGCGGGCGGTGGCCATGGCTGGTTCCGATGCCGAGGCGCTGGCCGTGGAAATGGACCCGGCGCCCTCCGAGCGGATGCTGGCGATCGCCCAGGTCAAGGGGCAGCTCAAGGCGCAATCCGTGGAAAAGATCGGGGCTCTGGTCTCGCAGAACCCGTCCGATTCGGTGGCGGTGCTGCGGAGCTGGATCCACGAGAAGTCGGCAGCGTGACGGAGCGCTGAACCATGGCCGAGACCCGATCCATCGCAACGCGCAATACCGGTTTTCAGGACGCCATCGAGGGCGGCGGCTTCGGCGTGACCACCGTCGCCGAGATGAGCGGCCCGCAGCGCGCCGCCGTCATCCTGCTGGTGCTGGGCGAGGAGCACGGCCGCGCGATCTGGCAGGAGTTCGACGACGACGAGATCCGGATCATCACCCGCGCCATGGCCGAGCTCGGCACCGTCGATGCCGACGAGGTCGAACGGTTGATGCTCGACTTCGTCGGCAAGCTCTCCAGCGCCGGTGCGGTCACGGGCTCCTTCGACCGGACGATCTCGCTGCTCGAGAAAATCCTGCCGACCGATCAGGTGGCGCTGATCATGGAGGAAATCCGCGGGCCGGCCGGTCGCAATATGTGGCAGAAGCTCGGCAATATCGACGCGGTGGTGCTGGCGAACTTCCTCAAGAACGAATACCCGCAGACCATCGCGGTGATCCTCTCGAAAATCCGGCCCGAGCATGCCGCGAACGTGCTGCGCAACCTGCCGAACGATCTCTCGATCGAGGTCGTGGGGCGAATGCTGCGGCTGGAATCGATCCAGAAGGAAGCGCTCGACCATATCGAGAATACGCTGCGCACCGAATTCGTCTCGACGCTGACCCAGACGCGCCGTCGCGACCCGCACGAGATGATGGCGGAAATCTTCAACGGCTTCGACCGGCAGACCGAGATGCGCTTCCTCTCGGCGCTCGATGCCTCGAACCAGGAATCGGCCGAGCGCATCCGCGCCCTGATGTTCACCTTCGAGGATCTCGCCAAGCTCGACCCGGCCGGCCTGCAGACGCTGATGCGCCAGGTCGACAAGGACACGCTGGCACGCGCGCTCAAGGGCGCCAGCCAGTCGATGCGGGACTTCTTCTTCGGTGCGATGTCGCAACGCGCATCGAAGAACATGCAGGACGACATGGAAGGCCTGGGTCCGCTGCGCCTCAAGGAGGTCGACGAGGCCCAGACCAAGCTCGTCCAGATGACCAAGGACCTGGCCGACAAGGGCGAGATCGTGCTGTCCAAGGGCAACGCCGACGACGAACTGGTTTATTGAGATGGCTGCTGCGACCAAGTTCATGTTCGGGACGGATTTCCGCGAAGGAGGCCGCAAGGCCGCCGGGGAGGCCGATCTCGCCGCCGCCCGCGCGGAGGGCTTCCATGCCGGGCAGGAGCACGCGCATCGCGAGGCGCAGTCGCAGCTCACCGGCCTGACGGGGCAGCTCGCACGTTCGGCCGAGCGGCTTTTCGCGCAGGAAGCGGCCCGTATGGCTGCGATCGAGGAACATGCGGCGCAGGTCGCGATCGTGACGGCGAAGGCGCTGGCCGGCGCCGCACTTGCGGAAAAGCCGCTGGCGGCGCTGTCGGGGGCGATCCGGGAGTGCCTGAGCCATGCCCGCACCGCGCCTCATCTGGTCCTGCGCGTCCATGAGAGCGTGGTCGAGCCTGCCGAGGAGCTGGTCCGCAAGCTCGCGATGGAACACGGCTTCTCCGGCAAGCTGATGGTGCTCGGGCAATCCGACATCGCGCCGGGCGACGGGCGCATCGAATGGGCGGAGGGCGGTTTCGTCCTCGACAGCCAGCAACTCACGGCTCTGGTCGAGCAGGCGGTCGCCCGCGTGTTCGGCCATGGTCATGCGGAACCATGAAGGTCTGAGCCATGAGCCAGCAGAACGATCTCAACCTGCCGCCGCTGAACCAGGCCGACCTGTCCTTCGACCAGGGCGACATGTCCGTCGCGCGCTCGGGTCCGGTACCGGTGAAGACGGCCGAGGACCTGGAGCAGGTCTTCGACGTGCCGGTCACGGTGTCCGCGGTGCTGGGCTCCTCGAAGGTCGCGGTCGGCGACCTCCTCCAGATCGTGCCGGGCGCGGTGCTGGAACTCGACCGGCGCGTCGGCGAAGCCATCGACATCTTCGTCAACGAGCGCCTGGTCGCGCGCGGGGAGGTCGTCGTCGTCGAGGACCGCCTGGGCGTGACCATGACGGAAATCATCAAGGCGGACCGGTGAGAGCCGGTCCTGCCACAGTGACAAAGAACAGAAGGACCTGAGCCATGCGCCTCATCATCGCCGGCGGTCTCAAGGGACAGATCATCGCGGCCGCCAAGATCGCCATGTCGCATGGCGCGGCCGTGACCCATACCGAAAGCCTCGACCAGACGCTCGCCGTGCTGCGCGCCAAGGGCGCCGACCTGCTGATGATCGACGTCGTGCAGCCGATCGCGGCCTATGTCGCGGCGCTGGAGGCCGAGCGCATCCGCACGCCGATCGTCGCCTGCGGCACCTCGACCGATACGCGCGCCGCCGTCGCGGCGATCCAGGCCGGCGCTCGCGAATATGTGCCGCTACCGCCCGATCCGGAGCTGATTGCGGCGGTGCTGGAGGCGGTCGCGGCCGACCAGTCCCGCCTGATCTGGCGCGATCCGGCGATGGAACGTGTCGTGCAGCTCGCCTCGCAGATCGCCCGCTCGGAAGCGCCGGTGCTGGTCACCGGCGAGAGCGGCACGGGCAAGGAGGTGATCGCCCGCCACCTGCACCAGAAATCGGGGCGCAAGGACCGGCCCTTCGTGGCGGTGAACTGCGCGGCGATCCCTGACAACCTGCTCGAATCCGAACTGTTCGGCCATGAGAAGGGCGCCTTCACCGGCGCCATCGCGCGGCGCATCGGCAAATTCGAAGAGGCCAATGGCGGCACGCTGCTGCTCGACGAAATCTCGGAGATGGATGTCCGCCTGCAGGCCAAGCTCCTGCGGGCGCTGCAGGAACGCATGATCGACCGGGTCGGCGGCACGCAGCCGGTCAAGGTCGATATCCGGATCATCGCGACCTCGAACCGCAACCTTGCAGACGCGGTGCGCGACGGCGCTTTCCGCGAAGACCTGCTCTACCGGCTCAATGTCGTGCACCTGCGCCTGCCGGCGCTGCGCGAGCGGCCTGGCGATATCCTTGTCCTGGCGGAGCATTTCGCCAGGAAATACGCAGATCTGAACGGCCTGCCGCCCCGGCCGATCGCGGCCGATGCGCGTAAGCTCCTGCTGGCCGGCGCCTGGCGCGGCAATGTGCGCGAGCTGGAGAACACGATGCACCGGGCGGTGCTGCTGGCGAGCGGGCCGGAGATCACGGCCTCGGCGGTACTCAGTCCGGAAGGGGAGGCGTTGGCGCCGGCTCCGTCGCGTGATCCCGCGGCGCGCGCGGCCCAGACCGCCGAGGCGATGACGCGTTCGCTGGTCGGGCACACCGTCGCCGATGTCGAGCGCGAACTGATCCTCGACACGCTCGATCACTGCCTGGGCAACCGGACGCATGCGGCCAAGATCCTGGGGATCTCGATCCGCACGCTGCGCAACAAGCTCAGCGAGTATACCTCGGCCGGAATCACCGTCGCCGAGCCGGGTCAGACGCGCATCAGCGCGGCCTGACCCGGAAAAGGCTTACCAGTAGCGCCTGCGGTAATAGCGCGGGCGATAGTAGTAGCGGGGGCGGTAGTAATATCGCGGCCGGCGATAATAATAGCGCGGTCGGCGATAGTAGCGCGGCCGGCGATAGTAGTAGTACTGGCTGAATTCGGCGTCGGTCTTGTCGAGCGCCTCCTTCATCTCGGCGGTAACGGCCTCGTCGCCCTGCTTGGGCTCGGCATCCGGCAGCGGTGCCAGCTTGGGCTGGGCTGCTTCGGCGGCGGCGATGCCGCCCATGCCGGCAGCGGCAAAGCCACCGACCAGTGTCATCAGGAATGAGCGTCTGTCCACGACGGCCTCCAGGCTGTTGTCACCACATCTCCCACGGCATTCTTAGACAGGGAATGCCAGTGTGGGATAATGCATTTAAATGATGCTTTGTTCCATCTGATCGGCTTTCGCGCGCTATGGTTACGGGCGGGCCATGGTCAATCGACCGCATTGAGCGGGCGCGCCACGCTTTCGAGCGGCTGGCGCTCCGCACGGATCGCGAAACGCCCGGCAATGGCCGCCGCCGCCAGCATCAGCGCCGCCCCCAGCAGGTAGCCGCCGAAGACGCTGCCGCGCGACCCGGTATCGATGAGGATGCCGAAGAGCCAGGGGCCGGCGATGCCGCCCGCGCCGGTGCCGACCGCATAGAACATCGCGATGGCGAGCGCCCGCATCTCGACCGGGAAGGTTTCGGAGACCGTGAGATAGGCCGAGCTCGCCGCGGCCGAGGCGAAGAAGAAGACCACGCTCCAGCACAGGGTGAGCTGCGAGGCGGTGAGCCAATCCCTCCAGAAGAGATAGCCGGTCCCGGTCAGCAACAGGCCCGACAGCGCGTAGGTCGCGGCGATCATCACGCGGCGGCCGAGCGTGTCGAAGAGCCGGCCGATCAGGAGCGGACCGAGGAAGTTGCCGGCGGCGAAGGGCAGGATGAACCAGCCGATATTCTGTGACGGCACCGCGTAGAAATCGGTCAGGATCAGCGCGTAGGTAAAGAAGATCGCGTTGTAGAAGAAGGCCTGCGACAGCATCAGCGCCAGCCCGACCAAAGCGCGCTCGCGATGCGCCACGAAAAGCACGTGGAAGACCTCGCCGAGCGGTGTCGCGGCGCGCGGGCGCAACCGGGTCAGGGGCAGGACCTCGCCAGCGGGCGGAACGAAGCCGGCGCGGCGCTCGATATCGGCGACGATCGCGGCAGCACGCTCGGGATGGCCATGGCTGATCAGCCAGCGCGGGCTTTCCGGAATCCATTGCCTGAGGAACAGGATGACGAGGCCGAGTGCGGCGCCGATGAAGAAGGCCAGGCGCCAGCCGTATTCCGGGTCGATCCAGGCGGGGTTGAGCAGGATGATGGAGCCGAACGCGCCGAGCGCCGCGCCGATCCAGAATGAGCCGTTGATGACGAGATCGGTCCAGCCGCGCACGCGGGCCGGGACGAGCTCCTGGATGGTGGAGTTGATCGCGGTGTACTCGCCGCCGATGCCCATGCCGGTCAGGAAACGGAAGAGGATGAAACTCGTGACGTTCCATGAGAAGGCGGTGGCGGCCGTCGCAGAGAGATAGACGAGCACGGTGATCGTGAAGAGCTTCTTGCGGCCGAGCCGGTCGGTGAGCCAGCCGAAGAAGACGGCGCCCAGCACCGCACCGGCGATATAGGCGGCACCGGCGAGGCCGATCTCGGTATTGGTGAATTTGAGGACCGGGCTTTCCTTGAGGGCGCCCGAGACCGAGCCGGCAAGCGTGACCTCGAGCCCGTCGAGAATCCAGGTGATACCGAGCGCGGCGACGACAAGCGTATGGAAGCGCGACCAGGGCAGGCGGTCGAGCCGTGCGGGCACGTCGGTGGCGATCGTGCCTGTCTGAGCGTTGTCCGGCGCTGTCATGCCGGCTGTCCCCCCTGATGATCGATGGTTAAAGGAAAGGCCGGCACCCCATGGTGCCGGCCCTGAACCGGTCAGTAGACCCAGTAGACCCGGCCGTTGCGGACCACGCGCCGCCGGCGGCGACGGTGGACCGGCGGCGGGGGCGGGCGACGGGGATGGCGCGGCCGGCGATAGTACTGGGTGAACTCGGCATCGCTCTCGTCGAGGCCGGCCTTCAGGGCCGGGTCGATGTCTCCGGCCTTGGGTTCGACAGGCGCGGGGGCCGCTTCGACCAGGTTCTTGGCCATGGCGGTGCCGCCGATGCCGGCAACCGCGAGGCCGCCGACAAGGCTCGTCAGGAAGGAACGTCGATTCAAGGTGACCTCCAATATCGTCGGGATCGGGCGAAGTCCCGCCCTCCCTGTGCCGAGTGGGGCCGGCGAATGCGGCCACAACGCGGCGTTTTGACAACCAGCCGTTCATCGGATGGTTCCGACAGGGTATTAATCCGTTTCTTAACAATTCGTTCACCATGAACCCGGCAAGAATTGCCGAGCTGCGCCCTGCTTCGGGGCGCATGAGGCGTGGGGCGGGGCGGTCGATGACCGATGTGACGGCAGGGCAGGGCAGAGGGTTCGCCATCCCCGATCGCGGGGCGCTCGCAAAGCTGTTCAACCGTCCCGACCTGTTCCTCGCCATCGGCGTGATGGGCATCCTGGTGGTGCTCGTCTTCCCGATGCCGGCGGTCCTGCTCGACCTGATGCTGGCGTTGTCGATCATCGTGTCGGTGCTGGTGCTGATGACCGCGCTCTTCATCGAGGAGCCGCTGGAGTTCTCGGCCTTTCCGACGGTGCTGCTGATCGTCACCATGTTCCGGCTGGCGCTGAACCTCGCCTCGACGCGCCTCATCCTCGCCCATGGCCATGAGGGCACGGCGGCGGCGGGGCATGTCATCGAGGCCTTCGCCGGCTTCGTGATGAGCGGCAATTTCGTGATCGGCGTGATCGTCTTCACGATCCTGATCATCGTGAACTTCGTGGTCATCACCAAAGGTTCGGGCCGCATCGCCGAGGTCGCGGCGCGCTTCACGCTCGATGCCATGCCGGGCAAGCAGATGGCGATCGACGCCGACCTCTCCGCCGGCCTGATCGACCAGGACACCGCCAAGGTTCGCCGCAAGGCGCTGGAGGACGAATCCTCCTTCTTCGGCTCGATGGACGGCGCCTCGAAATTCGTCCGCGGCGATGCGATCGCGGCCCTGCTGATCACCTTCATCAACGTGCTCGGCGGCATCATCATCGGCGTCGCGCAGCAGGGGCTGAGCTTCGGCCAGGCGGCGACGAACTACACCATGCTCACCGTCGGCGACGGCCTCGTCAGCCAGGTCCCGGCGCTGATCGTCTCGACCGCAGCCGGCCTGCTCGTCTCGAAGGCGGGCGTGCGCGGTGCCGCCGACAAGGCGCTCGGCAAGCAGCTCTCGGGCTATCCCAAGGCGCTCGGCATGTCGGCGGCGGTGATGCTGCTGATCGCGCTGCTGCCTGGCATTCCCATGATGCCCTTCCTGTTGCTGGCCGGAGGCGCGGGCTTCCTCGCCTACCGCTTCGGGCGGGCGGCGAAGGAGCGCGAGGCACAAGCAGGCATGACCGATGCGGCGCAGGCCGGCGGCGCGGTCGCGGCGGACGGCACGCCGCGCGAGGAGACGCTGAACGACCTGCTCAAGATGGACGAGCTCAAGATCGAGATCGGCTACGGGCTCCTGCCACTGGTCAATGCGCCGAGCGGGCAGGACCGGCTGACCGACCAGGTCCGGGCGCTGCGCCGTCAGCTCGCGGCCGAGCTCGGCTTCGTCATGCCGGCGGTGCGCATCGTCGACAATGTCCAGCTCGAGGCGAACCACTACTTCATCAAGATCAAGGAGATCGATGCCGGCCAGGGCATCGTCTATGCCGGCCAGTACATGGCGATGGATCCGATGGGCGGGGCGGTGAACCTGCCGGGCCACAACGTGCTGGAGCCGACCTTCGGCCTGCCGGCGACCTGGATCGACGCGGCGCTGCAGGACGAGGCGCAGTTGCGCGGCTACACCGTGGTCGACGCGGCGACCGTGATCTCGACGCATCTCACCGAGGTGCTGAAATCGAACATGCCGGAGCTGCTCTCCCATTCCGAGGTGCAGAAGCTCCTGCGCGAACTGCCGAAGGACCACGCCGACCTGGTCAAGGAGATCGTGCCGAGCCAGATCTCGACCACCGGGATCCAGCGCGTCCTGCAGCTCCTGCTCTCCGAGCGCATCTCGATCCGCGACCTGCCGACGATCATCGAAGGTGTCGCCGAGGTCGCGGCCAGCGTGCGCAACCCGCGCGAGATCGCCGAGCATGTCCGCGCGCGGCTCGCCCGCCAGATCTGCGCCCAGTTCTCCAACATGCAGGGCGTGCTGCCGATCATCACGCTCTCGCCGGCCTGGGAGGGCGTCTTCGCCGAGTCGATCATCGGCCAGGGCGAGGACCGCCATCTCGCGATGCAGCCCTCCCGCCTGCAGGAGTTCGTGCATCACGTCCGCGACAAGTTCGAGGATGCGGCGCGCATCGGCGAGATGCCGGCGCTTGTCACCTCGGCGATGGCGCGGCCCTTCGCCCGCCAGATCATCGAGCGCTTCCGCAGGGAGACGCCGGTGCTGTCGCAGGCCGAGATCCACCCGCGCGTGCGGCTCAAGACTGTCGGCAGCGTCTGACGCCTTCCCGCCTCCGGTTTCCACGGGGGCGCGATGCCCGCGGCGCAATGGTCAGCGCCCTGAGCTGCGGCTAATCGGACATCATGTCGCGCAACGCCGCCCTCTTCGCCGTCATGTGCCTCGTCTGGGGCCTGACCTGGCTACCGGTCAAGGTCGGCTCCATGCATGTCCCGCCGGTCTTCCTGGCCGCGGCGCGGTTCTCGATCGCCGGCCTGCTGATGCTGCTCTGGGCCGGTCGCGATGCTCCCAAGGTGCCTGTTGACGCCTGGCCCCGGCTGGTCGGCACGGCGCTGCTGCTCAACACCGCCAATTACACGCTATTGTTCTGGGGCACGAAGCATGCCCCGACCGGGCTCGCGGCCATCGTCAATTTCGCGACCATCCCGATCTACACGCTGCTGGCGAGCCGGGTGATCGAGGGTGTGCGGATCGACGGACGCAAGCTCGTGGCGATCGCGCTCGGAACCGTGGGCCTCGGCTTCCTCTTCGCGACGCGGGCGCTGGGAGGCCTTTCGGCCACGCAGGGCGATCCGATGGAGATGATCGGGCTCGCGGCGGTGGCGGCCGGTACGCTGTTCTACTGCGTCGGCGCCGTTCTCTCCCGGCCGATCGCCGGGACGATGCCGACATTGACGCTCGCCGGCTGGCAGACGCTGATCGGCGGCATCGGCCTGACCGCGGTTTCGCTTGCGCTGGAGCCCGTCAGCTTCGCTGATATCCGGGCGCTGGCGAGCTGGCCGGTGCTCCCGGCAGTACTGTTCCTGATCGTCGGCGGCTCGCTGATGGGCTTTACCATCTATATGCGGCTGCTGCGCGACTGGGGCGCGTTCCGGGCCGGGCTCTACGCTTTCGTCAGCCCCGCCATCGCGGTTGCGGTCGGTGTTGTCGCGCTGAGCGAGCCCTTCGGCTGGTCGGAAGCCGTCGGCGCGCTCCTGATGTTCGGCGCGGCAGCAATCGCGCTCAAGCGCTGACAAGGCCTGTCAGCGCATCGGCTTGCCCCGAAAACCGGTTCCCACTTTTCGGGCCGATGCTATGGCGGCGGAGCGATGCGGGTGCTGCGCTTGAGTTGCGCCCGCTCGAAGGCGAGCACGATCGGCAGCGAGATCACCAGCGGCAGGATGAGATAGAACAGCCGCCAGATCAGCAGGGCGGCGAAGACGGCCGGCGCCGGCACGCCGGGCATCACCGCGAGGAAGACCGCCTCCATCACGCCGACGCCGCCCGGAACCTGGCTGAGCAGCCCGGCCGAGAACGAAAGCAGGAAGGCGCCGAGCACGATCAGGAAGCCCGGATTGCCCTGTTCCGGCAGCGCGAAATAGATGATGCCGGCGGCGCCCGCGAGCTCGATCGGGGCCGCAAGGTACTGCCTGGCGACGATCGGCAGGCGCGGATAGATGATCTCGAGCTTGCCGATCTTCAGCGGCTTGAACTGCAGCCAGGAGCCGATCGTGTAGAGCGCGGCGAAGGCGAGCATGCCGACGCCGATCCAGCGAGCGGTGCTGTCGGTGATCGCGAACCATTTCGACATCCGCTCGAGCGGATGCAGGATCTGCGGCTCGTAGAGCAGCACGAGACCCATCAGGAAGATCGTGCCGAAGGCGAAGGTGAAGGAGCAGAGCGCGACGAGGACCGCAACCTCGGCCGCCGTCAGGCCTTTCGCCGTGTAGGCCCGGTAGCGCACCATGCCGCCCGAGAAGACCGAGGCGCCGATATTATGCGAGAGCGCATAGGTCACGAAGGAGCAGAGCGAGATATAGGGCCAGGAGATGTTCTTCTCCTTGCCGAGATGGATCAGCGCGATGCGGTCGTACCAGGCGAGCGCAGCATAGGCGACGAGGGTCGCAAGCGCCGCGTGGAAGAAGGCGTCCGGCGGGATGACCGCGATCTTGTGGCCGATGCGGTGGGCGATGATCTTGACGCTCTGCCAGAGGCCGGCATTCTCCAGCAGCGCCTCGATCCTGGCGTCGGTTCCGGCCTCGAGCTTGAGCTTGCTCCAGAGCAATTCGACGGACCAGACGACCGCGACGAGCCCGATGATCGGCCAGAGATAGTCGAGATAACGCTTCATGGAGGCCGCGGGCTCAGGACAGGTTGGTGACGGGTAGCGGGTGGCCCACGTCGTCACCGCTGCGGCGCGAACCTTCCCCCTCTCTGCCAGCGGGGAAGGGCGAGGGCAAGCGCCCGAAGACGATCGCCCTCGCCCAAGGTCAAGCGAGCGGAGAGACGGCTACTTGCCGTTCTTCTTCAGCCAGTCCTTCATCATCGCGACTTCCTTCTCCTGGTCGCGGATGACGTTCTCGGCGAGCTTGCGGATCTCAGGGTCCTTGCCATGGGCGAGGACGACCTTGGCCATGTCGATGGCGCCCTGGTGATGCGGGATCATGCCGCGGACGAAATCGGCATCGGCATCGCCGGAATAGGGGATGTCCATGTCCTTGTGCATCTTCATGTTGGCGTCCCGATAGGCCTTGGTCGAGGCGCTGTCGCCAGCCTTCGACGCTGCGGGTGCGCCGTGGCTGCCATGGCCGCCGTGAGGCTGCTGGGCCTGGGCCGTGCCGGCGAGCAGGCCGGCCGCCAGGAGAGCTGCCAGGGCAATGGCGGTGCGGTTCATCTGGTCTGGTCCTCAATTGGGGGTTGATGCGGAACGCACCGCAGTGGTGCTTCGATCCATCGTGATATCCGGCCGAGGAGGCGGGATGGCGCGCGATGCCGTGACGCCGGGCATGCATCGGCGTGCAGTGATCTTTCGACCTCGATCATGTCATGATCGCGGCAGATTCCCCGACGAGCCGTTGAACCCCTTCATGTCCCAGAGCCTGACCATCACCCTGACCGGAACGACCGACCTGCCGCCCGGCAAGATCGCGACGATCGTGACCTCGCTGGAAATGTTCGAGCGCCCGCCGCAGCGTCCCGATCCGGCGGGCACCGAAGGTTTCTCGCTCGAACCGATCGCGCGCTCCGAGATCGAGCGCTATCTGAGCGTCTATCGGCTGCTCGGCGAGCGCTGGATGTGGTTCAGCCGCCTGACCAAGCCGCAGGCCGAGATCGAGGCGGTCTTCGCCGATCCCGCCATCACGGTTTACGCGGTTCGCTTCGAGGGGCGCGATGTCGGCCTGCTCGAACTGGATTTCCGGGTGCCGGGAGAGGGCGAGCTCGCCTTCTTCGGGCTGGACGAGCCGGTCGTGGGCAAGGGAGCGGGGCGCTGGCTGATGAACCGGGCGCTGGCGCTGGCCTGGGCCAGGCCGATCTCGCGCTTCTGGGTGCATACCTGCACGCTCGACCACCCCGCCGCGCTCGCCTTCTATCAACGCTCGGGCTTCACGGTGTTCAAGCGCGGGGTCGAGGTCGACGACGATCCGCGCCTGACCGGCAAGCTGCGGCGCGACTCCGTCACGCACCATCCCGTCATCGCATGAAAAAGGGCGGCGTCCGGAGGACACCGCCCTTTTTTGAATTCTCCGAACCGGTCTCAGGCGCGCGAGCGCAACCCGATCGCGTCCATGGTGGCCTGGTCGCGGGCGGCTTCCGCCGCGCGCTCCGAGGCGCGCTCGCGGTCGTCGAGGATCTCGACCTTCTTCATGTCCTCGAAGGCCTCCTGCAATTCGGCCTTGGCCTCGTCGAGCTGGCCCTTCAGGTTGTCGGCCGACTGGCGCAGGTTGTCGCGGCGGCCGAGCGCGGCCTTGGCATAGGTCGGATAGGCGAAATGGGCGGGGTCCGCGATACCGGCGCGGGATTCCTCGGCCTGGATCTCGCGATCGAGATCTCCAGCCATCCGATGAAAATCGGCGATCATCATCTCGATCTGGCTTACCCGGCGACGCTTCTCGTCGACCTGGAAGCGCTTGAGGCGAAGAAGCGTCTCTCGCGACTTCATGTGGTTTTCAACTCCTGATTACGCCCTAGGCCCCCGCGCGCCCGTCAGGACACGGCAACGGCAGTCAATCCAGTTGTCATCACATCGGCTTTCGAAAGGTGGATTCCACCTTTCGGTCCGATGCTACGGGCGCCGCCGACCCCTCGACATGCGCCCGAACTCCATCCGCGAGACGAGAAGCAACATGGCGCAAGGAGGTTGACCTTTCCTTACCGAAACGGGCTGCCTTTTACGCATGATCCGGGCGCGTCGGGGCTGCTGCCGCGGGTTGTCGGGATGGTCTAGTGAACGTGTGCTGCATTGGCCGTCCGGCCTCCTGCCTCCGCGGATATCCTGTCTTGGCTGCCTCTTCTCGTTTCGGCGGGCACGGTCCCCTGCTTCTCGGCCTCGCGCTGACCCGCATCATCGGCTGGGGCTCGACCTTCTATTCGCCCTCGGTGCTGGTCGGCGCACTCGATCGCGAGATCGGGCTCAACGCCGAGATCGTCTTCGGCGGCATCACCATCCTGCTCATCACCGGGGCGCTGGTCGCGCCGGCGATCGGGCGCGTGCTCGACCGCGAGGGTACGCGCCGTTCGATGTGCATCGGCGCGGTGATCTGCGCGCTCGGGCTCGCCGTGCTGTCGCAGGCCCAGGGGCCGGTGAGTTATCTCGCGAGCTGGTTCGTGATCGGGCTCGGCCATGCGATGTCGCTGGCCAATACCGGCAATGTCACCATCGCCCAGCTCATGGG
Source organism: Allobosea sp. AK1 (assembly GCF_006714945.1). NCBI lineage: Bacteria > Pseudomonadati > Pseudomonadota > Alphaproteobacteria > Hyphomicrobiales > Alloboseaceae > Allobosea > Allobosea sp. AK1. The sequence goes on along the minus strand of NZ_VFMG01000001.1, from coordinate 1,085,827 downwards.
CGAGCGGACGCGGCGCGTGATCGGCCTGATGATGCTGGTCACCGGCCTTGCCTCCAGCGTGTTCTGGCCTTTGACCGCCGTGCTGATGAATGCCTTCGGCTGGCGGATGACGCTCATCGCCTTCGCCGCGATGCAGCTCGTCATCGTGCTGCCGATCTATGCCGTGATCCCGCGCTACCGGCATGTGCCGGCGCCTGCGGCTGCGCCGACGGCCGTTCCGGGAGCGGGCCTGGCAGGGGAGCACGGCAGCGTGGCAGCGCATTCGCGCCGGGCGGCGTTCTGGCTGGTGGCGCTCGCCTTCTCCGCGAGCGGGCTCGTCTCCTGGGGGCTGCCGCTGCACCTGATCACCCTGTTCCAGGAGGCGGGACTGACGCAGGGCGAGGCCGTCTGGGTCGCGACGCTGAGCGGCCCTGCGACGCTTGCCGCGCGGGCCATCGACGCGACGTTGGGCGAGCGGCTGCCGGCGGAGAAGGTCGCGCTGTTCGGGCTGCTGCTGGGGCCGGCGCTGTGCCTCCTGCTGCCCATCGTGCCGATGACGATCATGACTGCGGCTGCGTTCGTCGTGCTGTTCAGCGCGGCGCTCGGCGTGATCTCGGTTGCGCGCGCGACATTGCCGCTCGCCCTGTTCGGCCGCAACGGCTTCGCCGCGATGCTCGGCAAGCTCACCGTGCCGCAGAACATGGCATTCTCAGCCGCGCCGCTGCTTTTCGCGGTGATGGTCGAACGGCTCGGCGCGAGCCCGACGCTGATCGTCTCCGCCGCGATCCAGGCGATCGGCTTCGTCGCTATGTTCGCGCTGGTGCGGATGGTGGCGCGGGGCTGAGACCCGCTCAGATCCCGGCCAGCAGCGCTGCGATGGCGAGTGCGGCGGGCAGGGCCTGGATATAGAGGATCTTGCGGCTGGCGGTCGCCGCCCCGAAGAGCCCGGCGACGAGGACGCAGGCCAGGAAGAACAGCTTGATCGCGAAGCCTTCCGCCCCGAGCCAGAGCCCCCAGGCCAGGCCGGCGACGAGGAAGCCGTTATAGAGCCCTTGATTGGCGGCCAGCACCTTCGAGCGCGCGGCGAAGTCGGGCGCGAGCCCGAAAGCCTTGTGTCCGCGCGGGGTGTCCCACCAGACCATCTCCAGAATGACGATATAGACATGGATGAGGGCGACGAGGCCGGTCAGAAGCGCTGCGATCATCGGATCATCATCCTGCGGCGGTATGCTTCGGCGGTTATCAGACGCTGCCGCTCATGATGGCGGCGAGGCGGGTATAGCATTCGCCCAGCGGGGTGGCGTCGTCCTTGGCCTGCTTGAGGAAGGCCTCCAGTGCCGGATGGAGGCGTATCGCCTCGTCGACCTCGGCCGAGGCCCCCTGGCGATAGGCGCCGAGCCGGATCAGCTCCTCCATGTCGGCATAGGTCGCAAGCGTGGAGCGCGCCTTCTGCACGACGGGGTAATAGGCCGGGTCGCAGGAGCGCGGCATCGTCCGCGAGACCGATTTCAGGATGTTGACTGCCGGGTAGCGCCCGCGCTCGGCGATCGAACGCTCCATCACGATATGGCCGTCGAGGATGCCGCGCACTGCGTCGGCGACGGGCTCGTCATGATCGCCGCCATCGACCAGCACGGTGAAGAGGCCGGTGATCGCGCCGTCGCCGGTGCCGGGGCCGGCGCGTTCGAGCAGGCGCGGCAGTTCGGCGAAGACGGTTGGCGTATAGCCCTTGGTCGTCGGCGGCTCGCCGGCCGCGAGGCCGATCTCGCGCATCGCCATGGCAAAGCGCGTCACCGAATCCATCAGGCACATCACCTGCAGGCCGCGGTCGCGGAAATATTCGGCCAGCGTGAGCGTGGTCAACGCCGCCTGCTTGCGCATCAAGGCGGGCTCGTCGGATGTCGCGACGACGACGATCGAGCGGGCGAGGCCCTGCGGGCCGAGGTCCTCTTGGAGGAACTCCTGCACCTCGCGGCCGCGTTCGCCGACGAGGCCGATGATATTGACATCGGCCTGCGCATAGCGGGCGAGCATCGAGAGCAGCACCGATTTGCCGACGCCGGAGCCGGCGAAGATGCCCATGCGCTGGCCGACGCAGCAGGTCAGGAAGGTGTTGAGCGCGCGGACGCCGAGATCGAGCGGATGGCCGACGCGGCGCCGGGCATGGGCGGGCGGGGGATCGTTGCGGAAGGCGAAGAGCGTGTCGCCCTGCGGCAGAGGCGGGCCGCCATCGACCGGGCGGCCGAGCGCGTCGACGACGCGGCCGAGCCAGGCGGATGTCGGTTTCAGGCCGGGCTGGGCGCGGTCGACATGGACGGGGCAGCCGCGGCGGACGCCGTCGAGCCCGCCGAAGGGCATGACCAGGGCCTTGTCGCCGGAGAAGCCGATGACCTCGCAGGGAACCCGCGTGCCCGGTGCGATCTCGATGCCGACGCGCCCGCCCAGGCTCATCGCGCCGATCGGGCCAGCAACCTCGACGAGCAGGCCGCGCACGCCGATGACGCGGCCATAGACGGTCACGCCTTCGAGATGCTCGATGGCGGACGCCAGGGCGGAGAGGCGATCGTGGCCGTGGGACGGGGAATTCATCGGGATGATTCAACTTCGCCGGTGGCGCGAGGGCAACCGAATTCGCGGCCAGCCGGTCCTGTGGATGATTTGGTAAGGGTTCCTAACAAATTGCGCTCATTTACCAGCTGTTAAGCTCTGTGATTAACACTGTGGATCGAGGCTGCCACGTGTCGCAGAGCCATTATGGCGCTGTTTCCCGCGGTAACCCTCCGCGAAAGGCGCTTTCGCGGCCGAGAAGTTCAGCGATCCGTGTCAAATTCGACTCACCTCGACAAGGATCGTTCACTTTCTCCGAGGAAGCGCTTGCGCTCGGGAATCACGGTTTGTTAACCAGTTTCCTCGTAGCGTGTCGCGTGGCGTTTCATTGGGCAAGTGCGTCGTCGTCCAGGGCCGAACGGGTCCGGGCGGAAACAACGGTCAAACCTGCCCTGCGGGCGAAATTGGGGACGTGGACATGCGGGTTCTGCTGATCGAGGACGATAGCGCGACCGCTCAAAGCATCGAGCTCATGCTCAAATCGGAGAGCTTCAACGTCTATACGACGGATCTCGGTGAAGAGGGCGTCGATCTCGGCAAGCTCTATGATTACGACATCATCCTGCTCGACCTGAACCTCCCCGACATGTCGGGTTACGAGGTGCTGCGCTCGCTTCGCGTCGCCAAGGTCAAGACGCCGATCCTGATCCTCTCCGGCCTCGCCGGCATCGAGGACAAGGTGAAGGGCCTCGGCTTCGGCGCCGACGACTATCTCACCAAGCCGTTCCATAAGGACGAGCTCGTCGCCCGCATCCATGCGATCGTGCGCCGCTCGAAGGGCCACGCCCAGTCGGTCATCACCACCGGCGACCTGGTCGTCAATCTCGACACCAAGACGGTCGAGGTCGATGCCGCCCGCGTGCACCTGACCGGCAAGGAATACCAGATGCTGGAGCTGCTCTCGCTCCGCAAGGGCACGACGCTGACCAAGGAGATGTTCCTCAACCATCTCTATGGCGGCATGGACGAGCCCGAGCTCAAGATCATCGACGTCTTCATCTGCAAGCTCCGCAAGAAGCTCGCCAACGCGTCGGACGGCAAGAACTACATCGAGACCGTCTGGGGCCGTGGCTATGTGCTGCGCGAGCCGTCCGAGGCCGAGGAGCGCATCCCGGCCTGACGCATTCCGGTGGCCGGTCCGTCATCGGGCGGTCATGAAGCAACGTCATACCAGTTCTTGACCTGATCGTCGGATGTACACGACAGGTCGACGGGGACCCCGCCGAGAGGCGGGGTTTTTGTTTGTGGGTGCTGAAGCGGCCGGGAGCGGCTTTTGGCCCGCCCGAAAACGCCTTCCCGTCATTGCGAGGAGCGAAGCGACGAAGCAATCCAGGGGGATTGGGTGGAACCGTTGCGCCCAGCCTCCCTGGATTGCTTCGCTGCGCTCGCAATGACGAGGTTGGCCCTTCGAGGCGCGGGCGGATCAGCCCCGTAGAGCGGTGGCGACGGCGGCAGGGCGCGGACGAAAGTCCGGCGCCGGGGAGGTGGCGAGCGGAGGGGCCATCGGGGCGTGCCGGTAGAGGCCACGGTGCTGCGGGTCGCAGACGAGCTTCGTCGCCAACCCGAGCACGGTCTCGGCGGCGCCGAGCAGGAAGGCTCCGTCCGGCACCAGACGCGGGGCGAGCTGCTCCAGGACCTTCACCTTGGTGGGCACGTCGAAATAGATCAGGACGTTGCGGCAGAAGATCACGTCGAACCGGCCGAACGGGTCGTTGCGCTCCAGCAGGTTGTGCTGCCTGAACTCGACCATCGCGCGGATGCGCTGCGAGACCTGCCACTTGTCTCCGACCTGCTGGAAATGTTTCAGCAGCATCTGGATCGGCAGGCCGCGCTGGATCTCGAACTGGCTGTAGATGCCCGCCCGGGCCTTCTCCAGGATCTCTGCGGAGATGTCCGTTCCCAGGATCTCGATCTTCCAGCCGGCGAGCCGCTCACTGAGCTCGTCGATCAGCATCGCCAGGGAATAGGCTTCCTGGCCGCTGGAGACGGCCGCGCACCAGATCCGCAGCGAACGGCTGGCGGCGTTGGCGGCCAGCCGTTCGGGCAGGATGACGTCGCGGAACAGGTTGAATGGCGTCTGGTCGCGGAAGAACAGGGTCTCGTTGGTGGTCATGGCATCGACCACGGCGCTCTCCAGAGCCGGGTCGCGGGCCATCCGGAGCTGGCGGACGAGCGCCTCGATGTCGGCGATGCCGCGCCGGCGGCAGAGGATGCCGAGGCGGCTTTCGGCGAGGTAGCGCTTGTCCGCGGTCAGCGACAGGCCGGAGCGCTGCTGGAGCAGCAGGCAGAGGAAGGAGAAATCGGCTTCGGTCATGCCGGCTGCACCCCGCGTACGAGGCAGCGGATCGAGGCACCGATCTCGTCGAGCGCGATGATGCTGCTGGCATGGCGGGCGCGCACGACCGAGCCCGGCATGCCCCAGATCGTGCTGCTCGGCTCGTTCTGGGCGATGACGGCGGCTCCCGCCTTGCGCAGCGCGCCGGCGCCGTCGGTGCCGTCGCTGCCCATGCCCGTGAGGACGAGGCCGAGCGCGGCGGGGCCGAGATGGCGGGCGGCATCGCCGAACAGCACGTCGACGGCAGGTCGGCAGAAATTGACGGGGGGTTCGTCGCCGATGCGCGCGACGATATGGCCGAGCCGGCGGTCGATGCCGAGATGGCGGCCGCCGGGCGCGATATAGACGGTGCCGCGCATCAATCGCTCGCCGTCGAACGGCTCGCGGGCGGGGACGCCGATATGGTTGGCGACCTGCTCGGCGAAGGAAGCGGTGAAAAGCGGCGGCATGTGCTGGACGACGATCGTGGTCAGGTCGTTGAGGCCCTCGCCGATGTCGAACAGCACCTTGGCGACGGCGCGGGGGCCGCCGGTCGAGGCGCCGATCACGAGATAGCGCGGCATCACCGAGACGAGCGGGCGCAGATTGACCGGCCCGGTATGCGGCAGGTCGGTGTCGATCTCCGGTGGCAGCGAGCCGGGTTTGACCGGCGTGTGGACGATATTGCCGAGCTTGAGCAGGAATTCGCTGCGGAAATCGAGCGACAGCGTCATGCCGCTGCGGCTGTCCGGCTTGGAGACCACGTCCATCGCGCCCCGGGTCATGCATTCCAGCGCGAGGCGGGTATTGCGCTCGTTCAGCGTCGCGGCGAGCAGGACGCCCGTATTCGGGCTTTCCTTGAGGATCTGCGGCAGGGCGGCCACTCCGTCCACGCCCGGCATGTCGAGGTCGAGCACCATGACGTCGGGCTTGAAGCGGGTGGCGTGTGCGACCGCGGTCTCGCCGTCACCGGCGACGGCGACGACGTGGAAATTGCCCGCCTCGCCCAGCCAGCGCGCGAAGAGCCCGCGCACGACGACGGAATCGTCGGCGATCACCACGGTCTTGTGCCGCGATGCGGGGCTTGCAGGGATCGCGAGAGGAGACAACATCGGTATGTTTCTCACTGAGCCGGCTGCAGGGGCGAAGGCATTTCACGCGAGGAAAGCCCGATGCGCAGCCGCACCGGCGCGCCTTCGCTCAGAGCAACCCGACCTGATGGAATTTCGAAGCCACGATCTCCTTGTCGAAGGGCTTCATGATGTATTCGTCGGCGCCGGCATGCATGGCGCGCGCGATATGGGCGATGTCGTTCTCGGTGGTGCAGAAGACCACTTTGGGTCGCTTTCCGCCCGGCATCTGGCGCAGCGTGCGCAGGAACTCGTAGCCGTCCATGATCGGCATGTTCCAGTCGAGCAGGACGGCATCCGGCATCTCGCCCTTGCAGGCGTCGATGGCGCGCGCGCCATCTTCGGCTTCGGCGATGCGGAACTGCAGTCCTTCGAGGATGCGGCGAGCCACTTTGCGGATCACCGCTGAGTCGTCGACGACGAGGCAGTATTTCATGGCTGGGTCTCCAGAACTGTGGCGCCGCCGTCAGGCCGCGCTGCGAAGGTCGAGATCGAGGACGGCGTCGAGATCAAGGACGACAAGAAGCTCGTCGGCCAGGCGATGGATGCCCGTCGCCAGCGCCGCCCAGACGCGATCGAGATGAACCGGAAGCGGCTCGAAGGTGGAACGGTCGAGCCGGATGACCTCGCCGACGGCGTCGACGATGAGCGCGTAGGCCTCGCCGTCATGGTCGATGCCGATCGCCGTCAGCTCGGTGCGGCCTTGCCCGTCGAGCTTGAGGGTGACGGGCCGTCCGAGCCGCTTGCGCAGGCAGATCGCGGTGACGATCCGTCCGCGCAGGTTGAGCAGGCCGACGATCTCGTCAGGTGCGCGCGGGACGATCGTGATGCGGTTTGCGATGAAGACGTCCTGGACCCGGCCGATCGGCAGGCCGAGGAGTTGCTCGCCGACGCGGATCGTCACGTAGTCGAGCGAGTCGCCGAAGCCGGGCGCGGTCGGCACGGGAGGAGGGGATGCGCTCGAGCTCATGCCGCATGCCTCAGATCGGTGCCGGCCGCATTGAGCTCGCTCAGCAGGGCCCGGCGGTCGAATTTCGCGAGGATATCGTCGAAACCGGCCTGGGCCGCCCGCATGTGCAGGTCGGGCGTGGCGCAGGTGGTCAGGCCGAGGATGCGTAGGCGCTCGCCCTTGGCGCGTTCGCGCAGGGCTGTCGCAAAGGCAAAGGCGGCGTCGCTGTCGCGATCGAGATCGAGCAGCGCGGACATGATCGGCTCGCCGGCGGCGGCGAGGCTCGCCGCGCTGAAATCCGCCAGCGTGGCGATGATCCGGCCCGAGGCCTTCAGCACGGGGGTCAGCATGTCCCGCAGGAAGTCGGACGGCTCGACCAGCAGGATGCGTCCGGAAGGCTCCGCGCTCCGCCCGGCCGCGAACCAGCCGGGCTCGTTCAGCGGCAGGTAATGGGCGAGGTCGAGGATGTCGGTGGCACGGCCGCGGATCATGGCCGAGCCGATGATGCCGCGCTCTCCCGCCGCCGCCATCTCGAGCTCGAAGGTGTCTTCGACGATATCGACGATCGCCTCGACGGCGAGCGCGACGGTGAGGTCGCCATTCGAGACGATGACCAGCGGCTGGATGCCCTCGCTGCGCAATCGGGTGTCCGCGACAGGCGTCACCGGGACGAGGCGGTCGCGATAATGCAGCAGCGTCCGGCTGCCGCTGCGCTGGAATTCGCCCGCCTCGATCTCCTCAAGCCGCGTCACGAGCGACAAGGGCAGGGCCTGGAGATTGCCGGCGCCGGCGCGGAAGACCAGCATCGTCGTGCGCTCGCCGCGATGCACCTCGGCTGCCGCCTCGCGCGGTTCGTTTTCCGTGTTCTCGGAGGCGGCCGCCCCGACCAGGCGCGCGACGCCGTTGGGATCGACGATGAGGACGACGGTGCCGTCGCCGAGGATGGTGTTGCCGGAAAACAGGTGGATGTGGCGCAGCTTGCTCGACATCGGCTTCACCACGATTTCCTCGGTGTGGAAGACGCTGTCGACGAGGATGCCGAATTGCCGTTCGCCGATCTGGGTGACGACGATGAAGCCTTCGCCATCGGCCCGCCCGGCTTGTTCCCCACCGGGGCAGGCCATCAGCCCCGGCAAGGAGACGATCGGGAGCAGGCGCCCGCGCAGTCGCAGCACCGGGGCTCCGTTAATCTCCTCGATGCGGTTCTCGTCGCCGGCCTTGGCCCGGACCAGTTCGCGCACCGCGATCTGGGGGATCGCATAGCGATCCTCGCCGGCGACCACGATCAGCGCCGAGATGATCGCGAGCGTGAGCGGGATCTTGATGGTGATGGTCGTGCCGAGACCGGGGCGGCTGGCGACATCGACCGTGCCGCCGATCGAATCGACATTCGCCTTGACGACGTCCATGCCGACGCCGCGGCCCGAGACCGCGGTCACGTTATCGGCCGTGGAGAAGCCGGGATGGAAGATGAAGCGGCTGATCTGCGCGTCGCTGAGCTTTTCCAGCTCGGCCTCGGTCGCGAGACCTTTGGCGACGGCCTTGCGACGGATGCGGTCGATATCGAGGCCGCGGCCGTCATCGGCGATCGAGATGGTGACCGAGCCGCCCTCGTGATAGGCGGCGAGCCGGATGGTGCCGTGATCGGGCTTGCCGGCCTCGCGCCGGTCTGCCGGCAGTTCGATCGCGTGGTCGGCGCAGTTGCGGACCATGTGGATCAGCGGATCCTTGATCAGATCGAGGATCTGGCGGTCGAGTTCGGTCTCGGCGCCGTCCGTCAGCAATTCGATGCGCTTGCCCAGTTCGGCGCTGAGGTCGCGCACGATGCGCGGCAGCTTCGACCAGGCATTGCCGATCGGCTGCATCCGCGTCTTCATCACGCCGTCCTGCAGTTCGGCGGTGATCAGCGACAGGCGCTGGAGCGGGGCCTTGAGTCCGGCATCCTCCTGCCGCCTTGCGACTTCGAGTAGCTGGTTGCGTGTCAGCACGAGCTCCGAGACCATCGTCATCAGGTGCTCGATCGTGTCCACATTGACGCGCAACGTGGCCGGGCCGCCGCTGCGGGACGGGCTTTGGGCCTCCTCGGTGGCGGCGCCGGTCTCGCTGCCCTCGATCCGGCCATCGCGCCCGCGCTGCGGGCCGGGCGCACTGCGAAAGACGACGTCCTCGACGCTCGCCGGGCTGGCGGCGACCTGGCCGTGACGGGCGAGATAGGCTGCGACCGGATCCAGCACGCTGTCAGGTGCCGGTGGCTGCTGCTTCAGCTCGCCCTTGGCGTATTCGGCGAGGGCGAACAATTCCCCGATCAGCGTCTCGTCGTTGCCCTCGGGCTCCTGCCCCTTCTCGGCGAGCTCGGCCAGGATGTCCTTGATCCGGTCGATGGTCTCCAGGATCGCCGTGACGGCGATGGAATTGACGGTGGCGCCGTCGCGGAACTGCCCGATCACCGACTCGGCGGCATGGGTCAGGGCTTCCAGCCGCGGCAGGCCGATGAAGCCGCAGGTGCCCTTGACCGTGTGGACCAGCCGGAAAATGTTCCGCAGGATATCGCGGTCGTTGGGGTCCTGCTCGAAGCGAACGAGTTCCCGATCGACCGTGTCGAGATTCTCGCCGGTCTCCGTCAGGAACTCTTGCAGCAACTCGTCCATGCAGGAACTTCACTCAACGCGGAACGCTGCAGGAACTAAAGCAGGAGAACGGTTTATGATCGGTTGAGATCGTGTCTCGACCGGTAACGACCGCTCAATCCGTCTTCTTTCAGTCTGCCTTGGCGGCCTTGATCGTCACCGTGTCGCCTTCGATGGCGAAGGTGATGCTCATCCCGGCAGCCTGGGCGACCATGCCGGCATAGAGCGGCTGGACGGCATGGGCGTCGATCGTGCCTGTTTCCGAACGCCCGGCCAGAAGCTCCTCGACATGGGCGGGAATCCGGGCATGCGAGCCGGTCGCGGTGATCTCGAACGCGCCCTGCTCGCCCTCGACCGTGGCGCGGGAGACGAGCTTGCCGCCGCGCGGCACGGCCTGCGTCGCGATGACCAAGAGGTTGAGCAGGAGCTTGACCTGATTCTTCGGCAGCAATGCGCGCGGCGCTTCCCAGTCGAGCGAGAGCTTCTCGTCGTTGAGGAAGCCGTTGGCGACGTTGCCGGCGTCGCCGAGGTCGATCATCGCGCCGGCGGAACCGGCCGCACCGAAGGCGAGGCGGGCGAATTGCAGGCGGGCCGAGGCGGCGCGCGCGCTCTTCTTGATCAGCTCCAGCGCGAAATCGCGCATCGACGGATCGTCTTCCTCCAGAACCTCGAGAGCGTTGACAATCGCACCGACCGGGCTGATCACGTCATGGCAGACGCGGCTGCAGAGAAGCGCGGCCAGATCGAGCGGCTCGAGCGAGATGGCGGTCATGGGGGCGAGGTCCTGGAAACGGGGTTGCGCCGGATTGAGGCGTCGTTGTCGTTCGATATGCTGCTATCTTGGTTTTCATGTGGTTAATCGCCATATCGGGACCGTTATGAGAAGGATGGGCCGCGATGATCGGCCGTGACGATCCCCGCCTGCGCGACCGCGACGGGCTGGGGCGTAAATTGGCGGAAGCCGCCGGGTTGAGCGCCGCCGTCCTGCTGGCGAAGCGGACGGCGCGCGACGTCACGCTCAAGAGCGACGGCTCGCCGGTCTGCTCCGCCGATCTTGCGGCCGACCATGCCGCCAAGGAGGCCTTGGCGCGCCTGTTGCCCGGCTTTCCGATCGTCAGCGAGGAGACGGCGCAGAACCCGGCGCCCGGCGACATCTTCATCCTGCTCGACCCGCTCGACGGCACGCGCGAGTTCCTCGCGGGCGGCGACAGCTATTGCGTTGCGATCGCGGTGGTCCGCGATGGCCGGCCGATCGCGGGTGCGATCGCGGCCCCGGCGACCGGGCGGCTCTGGTTCTCCGGCATACATGCCTATGTCCAGGATTTCGGCCCCGACGGCGCCCTTTTGGGCGCGGCCCGGCCGACGAGCGTGCGCGCCGTCCCGGGCGAGGGCCCGGTCGCGCTGGTCAGCCGCTTCCATGGCGACGGCCGCAGCGACGGCATCGCGGCATCCATGTGCTGCAGCAAAGGCATCCCGGTTTCGTCGGCGGTGAAGTTCGGGATGATCGCCTCGGGCGAGGCGGACCTGCATGTCCGCTGCGGCCAGACGATGGAATGGGACATCGCTGCCGGGGACGCCATCCTTTCGGCAGCGGGCGGGATCGTGCTGACGCTGGACGGCGCCTTGCCCGATTACGGCCGCAGCGAGCGGCAGTTCCGCAACCCGCCCTTCGTGGCGGCATCGAGCGAGGCCCTGGCGCGCCAGGCCATCGCCGGGGATTGCGGCGGCTAAGCTTTCTAGCGCGCCACGAAACGCAGGACCGCGTTCCAGCGGCTCTCGGCCTGCGCCAGCAAGCCGGCATTCTGCAGGAAACGCTGGCGGTTGGCGGCGGAGCGGAACAGGAACAGGCGCGATCCGATGACCGCAAACTGGCTGGGGTCGCTGTCGACGGCGACGCCGTTGGCGACGCCGGTCGGGTCGAAGCCGCCGAAAGCAGGCATGTAGACCTCCGGTGCATCGCGGAAGGCTTCGAGATTGGCCTGCGAGGCGAAGCGCCAGACGAAGCGATCCTGGATGAGCTCGTATTCGGCGCGCCCCGCCGCGGGCTTGGCTCCAAGCCGATAGGAGACGGGATCGAAGCCGTTGATGGCGAGGCCGGTGCGCAGGTCCCGCTGCATCACTTCGCCGAGCGAGGGCAGGTCGGGCAAGCCGGAGGGCAGGGCCGGGAAGGGGTTGGACGCTGTGGTTTCCGGCGCGACCGAGGGCGCGCTGGCAAGGGCCGTCTGTCCGATCAAGGCGAGCGAGACGGCAGCGGCGGCGAGCGAGATCCAGCGCTGCCTTGTTGCGGCCTTCATCGCATCAAATCCTCAGGTAAGTCCCATCCCGGGCCGATCGGCTCTCCGGAATCTTCACGCCTTGGATAGATTTGCGGCGTATCAAATCCGTTACCGAATTGATTCGCATTCGCCGGACGTCATGCTTCGACGCCCGGCCGGGCGGCGGACAGCCCAGGATCGGCCCGCCCCCCGGCCCGTATCGCATCCATTCCGAGCCGGCTGCCGCGCAGCCGCCGCCGGTGCCGAGCGGACGGACGATCGAACCGCCCCGGCGCTCTGCCTCGTCTGGCGCCCTGCCTGGAGATGTCGCTGATGACCCAGACCCGCCGTAACCTGATCAAGGCCGGTCTCGCCATGGCCGGCGCGAGCGTGAGCGGATTGCCGCTGGGCGCGCGCGCCCAGAACTACCAGAACCAGCAGTCGTTCAGCCAGAACGAGCTCGTCGGCTCCGGCCACAAGTTCTTCGGAAACGTTTCGCGCGGCCTCGCGCTGGCGATCGAGGAAGCGGTACGACGCTGGGGCGAGCCGAACGGCTATGTCCTCGGTCAGGAGGCCTCCGGCGCCTTCGTCGGTGGGCTGCGCTATGGCGAGGGCCAGCTCTATACGCGCAATGCCGGCGACCGCCGGGTGTTCTGGCAGGGTCCGTCGATCGGCTTCGATTTCGGCGGCGAGGGCGCGCGCACGATGATGCTGGTCTACAACCTGCCGGCGGTCGATGCGCTCTACCAGCGTTTCGCCGGGGTGGACGGATCGGCCTATTTCATCGGCGGCTTCGGCTTCACCGCGCTGACGGCGGAGGGCATTACGGTCGTGCCGATCCGCACCGGCGTCGGCTGGCGGCTCGGCGTCAATCTCGGCTATCTCAAGTTCACGCCGCAGGCGACCTGGAACCCGTTCTAGCCGCGGGGCGTACGGTGCCGAAAGATGGTTGCCCTCACGTTCGGGCGACTATCTCTGGCCATGACATGGCTGGCATGGCAGATTCGGCCTGAGCCCATGCTGCATCGCCGGGAGCCTTGAGACTTGATCGAAGCCGCCATGCTGTTCGCGCTCGGCTTCCTCTGCGCGGCTTTGCTGGCTCTCGCAGCCGTGCCGGCGCTGGCGCGGCGGGCCGACCGGCTGGCGCGCAAGCGAGCCGAAGCAGCGTTCCCCTTGTCGCTCGCCGAAATCGCCGCTGACCGCGACCATTTACGCGCCGAGCTTGCCCTGCGCATGCGCTCGGCCGAGCAGGATGCCGAACGCGGCTTTGCCGCCAAGGCCGGCGCGATGCAGGAACTCGGCCGGCGCGACATGACGATCGGGCGGCTGGAGCGCGAGCTCGGTGAGCGCGATACCCGGATCGGCGGCCTCGAGGCCGATCTCGCAACGACACGCAGCGCGCTTTCCGATACGCAGGCCGCGCTCGCGAGCGAGCGCTCCGGCCATGGCGAAACGACGGCTGCGCTGGAGAAGCGGGTGGCGGATCTCGCCAGCCTCGAACGTAATCTGGAAGAGACGCGCGCGGCCCTGACAGGCACCGGCACCGACCTGGTCGCGCGCAATGGCGAGCTGGCGCAGGAGCGCGAGACCGTCGGCCGGATCGAGACCTTGCTCGCAGAGCGCGAGCGGGAACTGACTGAGAGCCGCAGCCATGCCGAGAAACTGCGCGTCGAGCAGGTCGAGGGCGGGACCCGCCTTATGGTGTTGCAGGGGAAGCGCGACGAACTTGCCGGCAAGCTTGCCCTGACCGAGGAGCGCCTTGCCTCCAGCGAGGCGGCGCTTTCCGCGATGACCAGCGAGCGCGATGGCGAGCGGGTGCGGGCCGACGCGTTCAGCGCGCGGGCCACGCAGGCCGAGGCCGGACTCGCCGCCGCCGATGCCCGTGCCAGCGCGGCAGAGGTGGCGGCGCAGCAGCTCGAAACGCAGCTCCGGCAGGAGCAGGCCGAGCATGCCGCGACAAAGGACATGCGTGGAGCGCTGGACCTGGCGCTGGCCGCCGCCAGGAGCGACCATGAGGCGGCCAAGCGTCGGAACGGGGAGGAGATCGCGACCTTGCAGGACGCTCAGAACGAACGCGAGAGCCAGATCGAGATGCTGCGGGCCGAGCTTCAGACGTTGCAGGGCGCGCTGACCCAGGCAAGGGCCGACCGGACCCAGCTCATGGATGACATCTCGGCCTTGCGCCGGGCCGGGGGTGCGGGAGCCAATGACGCGGCGCTTCGCCAGGAGATCGTCAAGCTGGCAGACCGGCTGATGAGCGCGGCGCCGAAGCGGGAAGCGGCGGAATAGGTGGCTGGCGCCGGGCACCTCCGGCGATCGAATTCTTCCCCCGCCCTGGATTTCACTTTGCCATTCGATGCTCTAGGAAGACCGTGTTCCCGGCGTTCCCGCGCCATCTGAATGGTTTGAAACGTGACCGACAGCCGCTTCGATCTCCTTTGCCTCGGCGAACCGCTCGGCGAGTTCAATGCGACCCGCGCCGAGAGCGGCGCCTTCCAGTTCGGCCATGGCGGCGACACCTCGAATTGCGCCGTCGCGGCGGCGCGGCAGGGCATGTCGGTCGGCTATCTCGGCGCGCTCGGCGACGATAGCGCCGGCCATTCGATCCGGGGCCTGTGGAAGCGCGAGGGTGTCGACGACACGCATGTCTCGACCCATCCAACTGCTCCGACAGGCCTGTATTTCGTCGATCACGGCCCGTCGGGCCATGTCTTCTCCTATCTGCGCGCCGGCTCCGCCGCGAGCCTCTACGGCCCGCGCGACCTGCCGCGCGACCTGATCCGCTCCGCCCGCATCATCCAGGCCTCCGGCATCAGCCAGGCGATCTCGGCCGACGCCTGCGATGCCGTGTTCGAGGCGTTCGAGACCGCGCGCAAGGCGGGCGTGCTCACCGCCTACGACACCAACCTGCGCCTGAAGCTCTGGCCGCTGACCCGCGCGAAGGCGATCATCCATGCCGCCTGCGCCATGGCCGACATCATCCTGCCCGGGCTCGACGACGCGACGCAGCTCACAGGGCTCAACAATCCCGATGCCATCGTCGATTTCTATCTCGGTCTCGGCGCGCGGGTCGTGGCGCTGACGCTCGGCCATGAGGGCTCGCTGGTGGCGACGCCGGTCCGGCGCGAACGCTTCCGGCCGATCAAGGTCGATGCGATCGACGCGACCGGCGCCGGCGATTGCTATGACGGCGCCTTCCTCGCCGAGTACCTGCGCACGGGCGATGCCTTCACTGCGGGCGCCTACGCCAATGTCGCGGCGGCCCTGTCGACGCAGGGCTATGGCGCGGTCGCGCCGTTGCCGCGCCGCGCCGATGTCGAGGCGCGTATCGCGGCGGAGGCGCGTTCCTGATGAGTGTTCCGGTTCTGAAGCAGGCGGGCGATCTCCTCGCCCGCTACGATGTGCTGATCAGCGATGTCTGGGGCGTCGTGCATGACGGGCTCTGGGCTCTGGAGCCTGCCTGCGATGCGCTGATGGCCTATCGCGAGCGCGGCGGCACGGTGGTGCTGCTCTCGAATGCGCCGGGGCCATCGAAGCAGGTCGCCGGTTTGCTCGATGCCAAGCGCGTGCCGCGCGAGGCCTGGGACCGGCTCGTCACCTCCGGCGACGTCACGCGCGCCCTGATCGCGCAGAGCCATCACAAGCGCGCCTATCACATCGGCTGGCAGAGCGACCGGGCCGTGTTCGACGGGCTCGACGTCGCGCTTGTCGGTGAGGAGCCGGCGGACATCGTCGTCGCGACCGAGCTCAACGATTACCGCACCGAGACGCCGGAGCAGTACCGGCCGCTGCTCGAGCGCTTCGCCCGGCGCGGCCTGCCTTTCATCTGCGGCAACCCGGATCTCGTGGTGCATGTCGGCGAGGACCTGCTGCCCTGCGCCGGTGCGCTCGCGACGATCTATGAGGAACTCGGTGGCTCTGTCGCCTGGGCCGGCAAGCCCCATCGCCCGGCCTATGAGCTCGCGCTCGCGGCAGCGGCCGATGCGCGCGGCGGTCGGTCGGTCGAGCCCGGCAAGGTGCTGGTGATCGGGGATGCCGTCCGCACCGACCTGGCTGGCGCGCGCCTGATGGGCTTCGACAGCCTGTTCATCGCCGGCGGCATCCATCGCGACGAGACCATGCGCGGCGGGGAGGTCGATGCGGCCGGCCTCGCCAAGGTGCTGGACGGATTGCCCGTCCAGCCGATCGCAGCGATGGGCGCGCTGGCCTGAAGGTCGACGTCAGTGCGCGTCGCCGGCACGGGCGTCGCGCAAGGTCGTCAGGGTGACGGCGATGCAGAACAGCATGCCGATGATCGAGAGCACGGCCGCCGCCCGGAAGCCGACCATGAAGGCGTCGCTGGCGCGCGCCAGCATCGGCCCGGCCTGATCGGGCGAGAGCCCCGAGGCCAGCGCCAGCGCGCCGCCCAGGGTCGAGCGTGCCGGAGCGAGCGCATCCGTACTGACGCCGGACACGGCGATATCCGCCATGCGGCTGCGATAGAGCGCGGCGCCGAGGCTGCCGAGAACCGCGATGCCGAGCGCGCCTCCGAGTTCGGCCGAGGTTTCCGACATGGCCGAGGCCGCGCCGGTGCGCTCGGGCGGGGCCGAGCCGACGACGATGCCGGTCGTCAGCGTGATCACCGGCGTGAAGCCGATCGAGAACACGACCGAAGCCGCGACGATCTGGATCAGGCTCGGTGCGAAGACGAGCCAGACGAAGCCCAGTGCCGAGACCGCCATACCGCCGGCCATCAGCGCTGCCGGCTTGTAACGCCCGACAAGGGCGGGCGTCACGAAAGAGGCGAGCGTGAAGGCGACCGCCGAGGGCAGCGACCAGAGTCCGGCCTGCAGCGGCGTCAACCCGGCAACGAGCTGAAAATACTGTGCCAGGAAGATGAAGCTGCCGAACATGAAGAGGATGCTGGCGAGGTTGATCGTCAGCGCCGCGCGGAAGGCCGGTATGCGGAACATGGCGAGGTCGACCATCGGGTCGGCGAGCCGCTTCTGCCGCCGGATGAAGATCAGCACGAAGGCGAGGCCGACGAGGATCGCCACGGCGGCCAGCCAGTCGAAGCCGTCGGCTGCCCAGTGCTTGATGCCGTAGACGAGCGCCAGCACGGCCGCGAGCGAGAGCAGCGCGCTCGGGATATCGAGGCGCCCCGCACGCGGCGCGCGATATTCCGGCAGCAGGATGGGGCCGATCGCGAGCAGGAGCAGCATCGGCGGCACGGC
Organism: Allobosea sp. AK1; assembly: GCF_006714945.1. Lineage (NCBI taxonomy): Bacteria > Pseudomonadati > Pseudomonadota > Alphaproteobacteria > Hyphomicrobiales > Alloboseaceae > Allobosea > Allobosea sp. AK1. Next base: position 1,068,753 of record NZ_VFMG01000001.1, on the reverse strand, counting down.
GATCAGGAAGACCGAGCCCCACCAGAAATATTCGATCAGGAAGCCGCCCACGACAGGGCCGATGATGGCGCCGGCCGAGAAGCTGGCGATCCACATCGAGATCGCGAAGGTGCGCTCCTTCTCGTTCGTGAACATCACGGTGATCAGCGAGAGCGTCGAGGGCGCCAGCGTCGCGCCGGCGATGCCGAGCACGGCGCGCATCGCGATCAGCATCTCCGCGCTGTTCGAGAAGGCGGCGACCGTCGAGGCCACGCCGAAGAACGCAGCGCCGATCATCAGCAGACGGCGGCGGCCGATGCGGTCTCCCAGCGTGCCCATGGTCATCAGGAAGCCGGCGACCATGAAACCGTAGATGTCGATGATCCAGAGGAGCTGGCTGGCGCTCGGCTTCAGTTCGCGCGTCAGCGTCGGCACTGCGAGGTTCAGCACCGTCAGATCCATCGAATAGATCATGCAGGGCAGGGCGATCGCGATCAGGCCGAGCCATTCGCGCCGCGTCGCCTTCGTCTCGCCTTGGGTCGAAGCGGGCGCGGCCGTCATGGTTGTCTCGCAGGTTCGCTGTCAGGCCGGGCTCTCTGACATGACAGCGCGGCGGAAATTGGCAGGAGAGGCGATTTTTTGCCTGTCGGCCGCGGCCGGCTGTTATCCCGGCTGGGTTGCCGGGGGCTTGCGCAGATGCGCGACGATATCCTGCCAGAGGCCGTCCAGGGGGCGGAAGACGAAGCGCACCGTCGACTTGCCGGGCGGCACGACGACGGCCCGGAACAGCACATTGGCCCGGAGCAATTCGGCTGGCTTTCCGTCGATCTCGACTTGCCACCAATGGTGCCAGACATCGTTGAGCACGAGATAGCCGCCGCGCGCCGTCTCGGCCGCCAGCGTCACGGTCGTGGTGCCGTAGTCGCGGATCGCGACGCTGTCGGGACCGAGGGGGCCGGTCGGGAGCGGCGGCGGATCGCGGTCGAGGAGGACGGTGCGGCGCGGGTCGAAACCTTCAGGCCACGCGCCGGTCTTGAGGATCGCATCGAAATCCGCCTTCCGGGCATCGGTCACCAGCAGCACGCGCGGCAGGGCGCGCGGATTCTCGTAGACGAAGGCGTCCTTGGTGCGGGCAATCTGCCTGAGGTCGCCGGGTTTCAGGCGCTTGTCGATCTGCTCGACGGGGACGCCCGTCGCGATGAAGCGCAGGCCGAGCATGTCGGCAAGCTGCGAGCGGTAGCCCGGCATCAACGGCGAGAAAGTGCGCTGATCGGGCAGGGCGACATGGTCGCCGGCGCCGGTCGCCTTGGTGTAGAGGCCGAGGCGCAGCGGGTTGTAGCCCAGCGTGTTGTCGAGGTCGTGGACGAGGCTGGCATTCGGCCAGTGGAAATCGATGCCCGCGAGCTCGATGCGGTCGCGCCGGTCGGGGGCGGCGGTGCGGGCCGTCTCGCGTTTCAGCAGGGCGATGGTGTCGTTGCTGCTGTCCTTGCGCAGCACGTCGTACATCTTTGCGGGCAGGGCGGTGGATTCGCTCGGGCCGTTGTTGACCGCGAGGTCGATGGTCAGCGTCGCGGCGAGAACCAGGGTCGCCGCGAGTACGGACCCTCGTTTGGCAAATCCGCGCGCTGCAACGAGGCCGCCGAGCGAGAGCATGCCGCACAGCGCCGCGATGACGAGCGAGATGGTCGCGACCGGAATGCGCCCGACCGTCCAGGCGAGCCAGATGGCGAGCGCGAGCGCGCCGATGAAGATCAGCGCTTCGAGGGCGATCTGCCACGGCCGCGCCTTGGGGGCAGTGCCGGTCATGACGAGATGGGTCAGGTAGCCGCCGAGCAACGCGAGCAAGGCACCGAGGATGAAGAGCGCATCGGCCGGGCGGCGGTAGAAGCTGATGCCGGGCAGTTCGAACAGCACGCGGAAGGCCGGCGTGTAACGGCCGAGCGCGAAGAGCAGGACGATCAGCGCCGCGATGGTGAGCGGAACGATCTCGCGCCGCCAGAGCGCACCGCGGACGAGGCCCACCGTGAGGATCAGCCCCATCGGCAGCAAGCCGAGATAGAGCTGGCTCATATTGCGGGCGAGGAAGAGGCTGAGCGGCCCGAAGCGCGCCTCCCAGGCCGGGCTCGGCGCGCCCCAGAAATCGGCGAGCGGCCCGGCTGCACCGTAGAGATTGGCGAAGAGCCCCGTCAGCAGGGCGGCCGGGTGCAGCGAGCCCTTGCCGGCCTCGACGAAATCGATGACGGGGCGGTTCGATTCCTGCGCGATGAAGGCGGTCAGCAGGATCGGGATCGTCGCGACCAGGACGGCGCCGAGCGTGCCGGCGATGAGCGGTGGCAGGCTCGCACGGAAGGCGCGCCACGGGCTCTGCGCCATCAGGATCGCGGCAATGACGAGGCCGGCGAGCACATAGACCCCGAGTAAGGCGACCTGGTCGCGCCCCAGAACCATGAAGCCCGAGACGATGCCGGCAGCGAAGCCATAGCCGATCGAGCCACGCTCCAGCGCGCGCGAGAGCAGGAAGAGCGTGACCGCGAAATAGCCCAGGCTGAGCACCTGCCCGACATGTTGGATGCGCCAGGCTGCCGCCGCGCCGAAGGCGAAGGCAAGCGCCGCGACGACAGCGCCGGCCGGATGCCAGCCGCGATCCCGGAAGATCAGGACGATCGACAAGGCGCCGAGCAGCAGCGTGCCGAGGACGGCGCCGTCGCTCCAGCGGAAATCCGGAGCCGGGTTCAGCAAGGCTATCAACGCGAAGGATGGCGAGAAGATCAGGGATTGCGGATCGGCGACCTGCGGCGAGCCGGAAAAGACATAGGGCGTCCAGAACGGCGAGAGGCCCTTGTGCCAGGCATCGGCAAGAAACTGGAGCTGCGGATGGAAATGCGCCTTGGCGTCCCAGGGAATGGTGAGAGTGCCCGACAGCCAGGGCCAGGACAGGGCGAGCCAGGCAACGAACACGATCGCGCAGACGTTGGCGAGCGGCCAGCGCACGGGGCTCTCGGGCAAGGCGTGTTCGGGCTCGGGCATCAGCCAGGCCTGATCGCAAACGGGAGCGCGGTCAATCCGTCGGGGCGGCGCGCGCCATCAGCGCGTCCATGTCGATGAAATGGCCGGCACGGTCGCGCTTGGAGGCGAGATAGCGGACGTTATGGGCATTCGGCCGCCCGAGCACGCGCTGGGTCGCGGCAACTTCAAGCCCTGCCGCCTCGATCGCGCCGATCTTCTGCGGGTTGTTGGTCAGCGCCACCACGCTGGAAACGCCGAGCTGCTTCAGCATCGTCGCGGCGAAATCGAAATGGCGCTGGTCGAGATCGAAGCCGAGGACCTCGTCGGCGTCGTAGGTGTCCCAGCCCTGGCTCTGCAGCTTGTAGGCGCGCATCTTGTTGGAGATGCCGTTGCCGCGGCCTTCCTGGTCGAGATAGAGCAGGATGCCGCCGCCGTTCTCCGCCATCCACTGCACGGTCTCGCGGAGCTGGTCGCCGCAATCGCATTTCAGCGAGCCGAACAGGTCCCCGGTCAGGCAGGCCGAGTGCAGACGGACCGGCACGGCGGCCGAAAGATCGGGCTTGCCGACGATGATCGCGACCTGGTCGCGCAGGCCCTCGCCGCCGCGGAAGACGACGAATTCGGTATCGGTAGCGCCTTCCAACGGCACCGGCGCGCGGCCGACGACCTTCAGCGTCGCCGCCCGCTCGGCGCGGTAGCCGTTCACGGCCGCGACCTCGACCTCGACGAGCGGTTCGCCGGCGACCGCTTCGACACTCACGGGTACGAGGATTACCGCCGGCAGCACCAGCGAAAGACGCGAAAGCTCGAGCGCGGCCTCGTCGAGGGCGGAGGCTGGCGCGACCGGCGCATCCATGCGGCCGTCGATCTTGAGCGCAAGCGTCTCGATGCGGTCGGTGTCGATCGTCGGCAGCGCGAAAATGCCGGTCTCGAGCCGCCCTTTGGCACCGAGACGGCGCAGGCGTGCGGCGCTCAGCACGAGATGGCCGCGACCCTGCGCCAGCGTGTCGAAGCTGCGGGCGAGGTCGGCGTCGGCGAGCTCGGCGGAAAGGGCCAGCGCGAACCGCTCGCCCTCGCGGAGCAGGACCGGCCGGCCGGCACGAAACTCGGCAATCGCCCGTTCGACCTTCACGAGATCCGTCTGGAGGGATGGGCCGAAGAGCGTACGCGACTCAGGCATCGAAAAGTCCGTCAGATTGGGCCGGCGACCGGCCGAGGGGCATCCAGGGCACCATCGGTATCGATATAGGGCTTCGCAGTGCACTCTGCCAGCAACGTGGCCGGCATGGTGCGGGTTCCACGATCAAAACCACGTCAGGCCGCGTCCGTCGGCAAGCGAAAGTGGGAACCTCCGGAGCGCATCGCCGTCCTATGGGCGCAACCGCTTGAATATGGGATGAATGCCGTTCCGGCAGCGGGTCAGGGGCTTTCCGATGCAAGACGAGATGCCGATAACCCGCACGTACAGCCCGATTGCCCGGACGCTGCACTGGATCACGGTGGCGGCCGTCTTCCTGATGATCCCGGTTGGCCTGACCATGAGCTATCGCGGCAACGTGCTGAACATCTGGGACGGGCTGACGAACGGCCTCTACAGCGCGCACAAGCTCACCGGCTTCCTGCTGCTATGGCTGATGGCCGGACGGCTCGCCTACCGCCTGCTGCATGGCGCGCCGCCGGACGAGCCGACGCTGGCCTGGTGGCAGAAGGCGGCCTCGCATCTGGTGCATTGGCTGCTCTACGGCCTGCTGCTCGTCGTGCCGCTGCTCGGCTGGATCGGGGTTTCGCTGTTTCCGGCGCTGACGATCTTCGACCTGTTCGACCTGCCGGCGCTGGCGAGACCGAACGAAGAGGCGGCCAAGCGCGTGCTCGACATTCATGGCAAGCTCGCGCTGGCGACCGGGGCGCTCGCGCTGATGCATATCGGCGCTGCGCTGCATCACCGCCTGATCCTCAAGGACGGCGTGATGCGGCGCATGCTGCCTTGGGTGAGGTAAGGCGGCTCTAGATCGGCCGGGCCCAGAAATCCTGATGGCCGATCATCGCCGACTGCGCCTCGCGGCGCGCCGCGAGCCAATCCGCTACCGTCTTCGGATCGAGGCGGCCGGTTTCGCCGGCCGCTGCGGCGATGCCTTCCGCCAGCGCTTCCCGCAACGGCCGATATTTCGCATCGAGTTGCCAGTTGCTGTCGCCGCTCGAGATCGCGAAGCCCGATTTGCGGAAAGCTTCCGCCATGATCTCGCAGGCATCCGGGCCGGCCGCAGGGCCAAAGCCCTTGTCGCCGTGCTGATGGTCGGTGAAAGCGGCATGGATGCCGGAATCGGCCGGATGCTCCGGCTGCCAGGTTTCGCGGCCGTCATGGGTGAGCACGGCGTAAAGCGGCAGGTGCTGGCTGGCCAGCGCAGCGACGAAGCGTTCGATCCAGCGCTTCGAGGCGAGGTCGAAGAGGGCGGCGGCGGTGACCAGATCGGGCTGCCAGCCCAGCACCCATTCGAGATCCTTGTTCAGGTCGACCTTGCGGGTGTCGACCGTGATCGCCTTGCCGTCCTTGGCGAGCACGAGTTCCTCACCCTGCTCGCGCGCCTCGTCGGCCCAGTCGGTGAGGCGCTGGCGGGCGAAGGCGAGGAGTTCGGCGTCGTGATCGACCAGCGTCCAGTGCTGGCGGTCGGGCAGGGCGGCGTAGGTCGCGCGCAGGTTCGACCCGGCGCCGCAGCCGAGATCGAGCACCGAGAGCGAGGCCTTCTCAGCGAAATAGCCACCGACCGCGGCGAGAACCTGCGGATTGCGCGCCGCGTGATCGACAGGCTCGCGCAATGCGAGCCATTCCGGAGAGAAACCAGCCATTACCCCACCTTTCGGCCGCCCTCGCGCAGGCAAGCCTGCGCGACGATGCGCGCGGTTTCGTCCCACCGCGGCAGATCGCCGGCAGCGGCCCACGCGGCATCGGCACGCTGCCGACGCTCTGCCGGCGCATCAATCAGCCTCGCGAGCGCCTTGGCAAGTGCCACAGCGTCACCTGGCTGCACCTTGAGGGCGGCGGCATCGGGCAGGGCTTCGGCGCCGGCCCCGCTCAGCGTGGTGACGATCGGAAGGCCGCGGGCGAGTGCCTCGGTCAGCACCATGCCGTAGCCTTCGTAGAGCGATGGCATCACGAAAAGATCGGCTTCGTCATAGACCTGGGCGAGCCTTTCGGCTCCGACGCTACCGGTCAACAGGATGCGTTCCGCCAATCCGGCGCGGGCGACATCGTCGCGCAGTGCCGCTGCGGCTGCGGGGGCATGATCGGGCGAGCCGGCGATGGTCAGAGTCCAGGGCCGATCCGCGATCGCTGCCAGCGCATCGACGAGGATGCCGTAGCCCTTTCGCGGAATGAGCGAGCCGACGGCGAGCATGTGGAGCGCTTCGCCGCGTTCGGAGCCCTTGGCTCTTGGTGCCGGATCGGCGCCGGGGATCGCGACCGCGATGGTATCGGCGGGGACGCCGAATTCCGCCGTCAGAGTAAGTTTCGTCGCTGGGCCGGTGACGACGACGGCGCGTGCATGGCGCAGGGCCAGCATTTCGCTTCGTCGCAGCCTCTCCGCCGTCTCCGGGCTGAGTCCGGCTTCCAGCGCCAGCGGGTGGTGCACCAGTGCGACAAGCCGATCCGCGAAGCGGGCCGCGAGCGCTTCGGGGAACGCACCGAAGGCGAGGCCGTCGATCAGCAGGATGTCGCCGGGGGCGGCAGTGGCGAGGAGCTGTTCTGTCGCTCCAAGGTCTTCGGCCGTCGGGAGGGGAAAGGAACCGGGCAGGGCGAGATGGCGGGCCTCGACGCCGGCTTCGCGCCATTCGCGCAGCAAGCGCCGATCATAGCCGTAGCCGCCTGTCGGTGCATCGATATCGCCGGGGATGGCGAAGACGATGGCGCTCACGCGAGCGCGCCCTCGTAGCTGGCGCGGGCGAGATCGGTCTCGTGCAGGGTCACGCGAATCTTGCTCAGCCCTGCGCCATCCGCGCCGAGCGCGCCGGCCTTCGCCGCCGCGGCCATGGCGTCGAAGATGTGCTTGCAGAGGAATTCGGTGGTGGTCAGCACGCCCGCGAATTGCGGGAGCGCGTCGAGGTTCTGATACTTCAGTGGCTTCAGCGTCTCGGCGAGGGTGTCGAGCGCCGCGCCGATATCGACGACGACGTTCTGCCTGTTCAGAGATTCCCTGAAGAAGGCGACATCGACCACGAAGGTGGCGCCGTGCATGTTCTGCGCCGGACCGAAGAAGGGATCGGGCAGGGAATGGCCGATCATGATGCGGTCGCGGACTTCGACGGAAAACATGCGATCTCCCGGGGATTGGGTTTCAGGCGGCGCGGTCAGGCGCGCGTTTCATAGCAAATCGCGGCTGTCAGGCCAGCGGCGCCGGGCGCGAGCAGGCCGGGCAGGCGCTCGGCTAGGTCGCGGAAGGCGATCTCGTCGGTGATCAATGCATCGAGCCGGTCGTCGGCGAGCAATGCCATCGCGGCCTGCGACCGGCGGGCATAGTCCCAACGTGGGCGCCGCGAGGCCGAGACCAGGCCGACCTGCGAGGAGAAGAGCTGGAGCCGGCGGGCATGGAAGGCTCCGCCGAGCGCGGCGGGGACGGCGCCTTCGCCATACCAGCTCAGTTCGACGACCCGTGCCTCTGTGCCGGCGGACGCGATGGCGGTCGCGAGCCCTGTCGCCGTGGCGCTGGCATGGAAGACGATATCGGCATCGACAGGTGCTGCGTCGGGCAATGCGAAGTCGAAGCCGAGAGCGCCGGCGAGCGCGGCGCGGCGCGGCTCGACATCGACGAGCGTGACCTCGGATCCCGGCAGCCGGGCGGCCAGCCAGGCGACGAGCAGGCCCAGCACGCCGCCACCGACGATCACGATCCTGTCAGCGGGACCGGAGGCGGCATCCCAATGGGCGTTCAGTGCCGTTTCCATGTTGGCGGCGAGGATGGCGCGCCGGGCCGGAACCGTGTCCGGCACCGGGACCAGGCTGCCGCGCGGGGCGACGAAGCGGTCCTGATGGGGATGAAGGCAGAAGACGATGCGGCCCAGCATGTCGGGCGGGCCGGCATCGACGCGGCCGACGGCGCAATAGCCGTATTTGACGGGAAACGGGAAGTCGCCCTGCTGGAACGGGGCCCGCATGCGTTCATGCTCGGAGCGGGGCACGCGGCCTTCGCAAACCAGCCGCTCGGTGCCGCGGCTGACGCCGCTCCACAGCGTCGTGACGAGGCAGTCCTCCGGCCCGGGAGCGGGCAAGGCAATCTCATTCAGGTTGCATTCACGGGGTGCCGTATACCAAAGCGCAAGAGCCTTTGCCCTTGCGTCAATCGAGGTTGCAGGCTTTAGCTCCCGCGCCATTCGCGTCCGATCCCGTCCGTCCGAGCCTGTCTGCCTACCATGACAGAGACCGCCATGAACCAGCGTCCCGCTCCGACCACGTTCCGGCGGGCGATGCAAGAGGCCGGGCCGAGCGGCCTGACCCCGGCCGGGCTGCAGGCGGAAACCGCGCTGCGCCGCCGGCGGTTCCTCGTCCTCGCCTTGAATCTCGTGACGCTCGCCCTGCTGGCCGCCGGGCTTGCGGGGGTACTTGGGGCCGGAGGCTGGACCCCGGCCGACGTGGCGATCTTCGTCGCCTTCCTGTTCGGTGCGCCCTGGACCGTGCTCGGCTTCTGGAATGCCGCGATCGGGCTCTGGCTCCTGCACCGCAAGGCGGATGGGCTTGCCGACGTCGCGCCCTTTTTCGCAGCCGGAGGGCAGGCGACGCCGCTGACCTTGCGGACCGCCGTCCTGATGACGTTGCGCAATGAAGACCCGGCGCGCGCCTTCCGTCGGCTCAAGGCCGTCAAGGACAGCCTGGATGCGACGGGCGAGGGCGTCTGGTTCGATTATTTCGTGCTGTCGGATACCAACGACCCCGCTGTCGCCGCGGCCGAGGAAAGGCTGGCCGAAGCCTGGGCGCGCGAGATCGGCGAGCCGGCGCGCCTGACCTATCGCCGCCGCAGCGACAATGCCGGATTCAAGGCCGGCAACCTCCGCGATTTCTGCGAGCGCTGGGGCGAGCGCTACGAATTGATGCTGCCACTCGACGCTGACAGCGTGATGGCGGGCGAGGCGATCCTGCGCATGGCCCGGATGATGCAAGCGCATCCGAAGCTCGGAATCCTGCAAAGCCTCGTGGTCGGCATGCCCAGTCGCTCCGCCTTCGCCCGCATCTTCCAGTTCGGCATGCGCCACGGCATGCGGCCCTATACGATGGGCTCGGCCTGGTGGGCCGGCGATTGCGGGCCGTTCTGGGGGCACAACGCCCTGGTGCGGATCGCACCGTTCCGCCATCACTGTCATCTCCCGGTGCTGCCGGGCGGGCCGCCGCTGGGCGGAGCGGTGATGAGCCATGACCAGGTCGAGGCCGTGCTGATGCGCCGGGCCGGTTACGAGGTGCGCGTGCTCCCGGTCGAAGGCGGAAGCTGGGAGGAGAACCCGCCGACCATGCTCGACTTCGCCAAGCGCGACCTGCGCTGGTGCCTCGGCAACCTGCAATATCTCAAGTTGCTCGACCTGGCCGGCCTCAAGCCGATGAGCCGGTTCCAGCTGATCTGGGCGATCCTGATGTTCCTCGGCCTGCCGGCCTGGACGCTGATGATCGCGCTCCTGCCGCTGAAGGTGTTCGAGGATCGGGCGATCGCCGATTATCCGGCCGTGCTTGCCGGCGGGCTCTATCTCCTGTTCCTGGCGATGTACCTCTCGCCGAAGCTGGCGGGCTTCGCTGACATCCTGCTCACGCCGGGCGGCGCTGCGCGTTACGGCGGCCGGGCGCGCTTCCTGGCCTCGGCTGCGATCGAACTCGTCTTCGCCTTCCTGCAGGGCGCGGTGTCGAGCTTCCGGACGACGCTGTTCATGGCCGGGCTTGCCTTCGGGCGAGCGAGGATCGGCTGGAACGGGCAGGCCCGCGACGTCCATGCCCTGTCCTTCGCGACGGCCTTCGCCGGCCTGTGGCCGCACCTGCTGTTCGGGGCCTATCTGTTCGCCACGCTCGGCGTGATGGCGCCGGCGGTTCTGGTCTGGTCGCTGCCGCTGACAGCTGGCTATGTGCTGGCGATTCCTTTCGCCATGCTGACCGCGTCGCCCGGTTGCGGCGCCTGGCTGGCGCGACGCGGGCTCTGCGGCATCCCGGAGGATTTCGACCTGCCGCCGGTTCTGGTCGCGATCCGCGACGGGGAGGCGGCATGAACGCCGTCACCTATACGAAGGGGACGGTGAAGGCGCTCTCGCGCTCCTTGCGCATCTATCACGGCGACAAGCAACGCCATGCGGCGATGGACCGGCTCTACGGGGCATTCCTGGGGCCGGGCGATCTTGCCTTCGACGTCGGCGCTCATGTCGGCGACCGGGTCTCGTCCTTCCGCCGCCTGGGTGCGCGCGTCGTCGCACTCGAGCCGCAACCGGGCGCGGCCCGCGTCATCCGCCTGATCCATCGGCGCGATCCGCTGGTGACGCTGGTCGAGGCGGCCTGCGGCGATCACGAGGGCTCGATCGTGCTCCGGATCAACAGCCGGAACCCGGCTGTCTCGACGGCCTCGGCCGCCTTCATCGGCGCGCCTGCCAGCGTGCGTGGCCCGGAAGAGCAGGCGCCTTCGGAAGAGCAGGCCTGGGATCACGAGATCGCGGTGCCCTGCACCACGCTCGACCGATTGATCCTGCGCTACGGCCTGCCGAAGCTGCTCAAGATCGATGTCGAAGGCTTCGAGGCGCATGTGCTGGCGGGGCTGACCAAGGCGGTGCCGGTGATCTCCTTCGAATTCACGACGATGCGGCGCGAGGTTGCCGAGGCCTGTCTCGTCCTGCTGGAAACACTCGGCCCCTATCGCTTCAATGTCGCGATCGGCGAGAGCCAGATGCTCGAACTCGGCGAGCCCGCGAGCGCCGAGGCGATGGGCGATTTCCTGCGCGGCCTGCCGGGCGCGGCCAGTTCGGGCGATGTCTACGCCATCCTGACGGCCTGAAGGCGCTTCGAAAGGCATCCGGACGGGCGTTCGAGCCGTCATCGCTCGCTGTCGTCGAGCGGAACGATGCTGCTTCCCGGCCGTTGCCGGAGAACCCGAAGCCCGCCGGGTCGCAGCCAACCATGGCCCGGTTCCTGTCCAGCCCGGTCAGCCCAGGTTCATCCGGCCGCGATCAGGCTGTTTCGGAAACCGTCACCAGGGATCGCCATGACTCGTTTTCTTCGCCCGCTCGCCGTTTCGGTCGCTCTTCTCGCCTCGCTGACGGTTGCGCGGGCAGCGGGCGATATCGCCGTCGAGGTGAAGAACGAATCCGAGCCGGTGCTCTGCGCCGAGAAGGACAACGTCACGATCAAGGCGATCTCGCCCGAGGTTCGGCGCTTCCAGATCGTAGCGGCGCATCCGGCTTATGTCGCCGGCCTGGTGCGCGACAACTGGGATGCCGACTGGACGAATTGCGACATGAAGGGCGATCCGTCCTTCGCATCGCCGACGCCGCCACGCCGCGTCACGTTCTGGGAATCGATCGATTACTGGCTGGTCGGCTACACCTTCCCGAGCTTCTGGCGCCCGGCGGAGACGACCTTCCGCGTCGGTGACCGCGTCGAGAAGGGCCTGCATCTCGTCCAGCTCTGGAAGCTCGGCAAGGACAAGTCCCACGAGGTGCTCGTCGTTTATCCGCAGGACGGCAACTGGCGGGCCAGGCCGCTGCCGCCGGAGCATCTCGGCTTCTCCTCCTACGGCTCCTCCTTCCTGTTCGGGCCGATCGAGCAGGACGGGCGCCCGGTGGTGAACATCAAGGAGATCGCGTTCGATCCGAAGACGCTGACCTTCAAGCTGAGTTTCAAAGACGGTTCGTCCGGTAGTCTCAAGCTCGACAGCGTCGACGAGAACCGGATGGTGCTCGATGCCGTGCTCGACCAGCCGGTGACCGGTGGCAAGGGCTTCGTCGCGCTGCGCTCGATGTATGTCACCGAGTTCAACAACGACGTCGCCCGCATCGCGCTGCGCGAGCCGGGCGCCAAGGGCTGGCGCGAGGAGGCACTGATGTCCTATCCCGGCGGTAAGGCGACCGATATCTGGATGGGGCGCACGACGCATTCGCGCCACAACACCTCTTCGCCCGACATGGTGTTCCGGCGTTTTTCCAGCGATCCGAACCCGCCGCCGAAGCCTTAAGCGCCGTCACTCTCGGGCTTGCTCCGAGAACCTCATGACCAGTGAGGACTGGTTTTCGAGATGCTCGGGTCAAGCCCGAGCATGACGCGGAATGCGGCCGCAGCGGAACGCATTCCCTCCCTGCCGCGTTTGGTCATGACGCGGCGGGCGCATCGGTCTAACCTGCGCCGACCGATCCGTGCCCAGCCTGCAGAGAGCCTCATGCCGCGTTTTGCCGCCAACCTGTCGATGATGTTCACCGAATGGGAGTTCCTCGATCGCTTCAAGGCGGCTGCCGAGGCAGGGTTCGAGGCGGTGGAGTTCCTGTTCCCCTACGAGCATACGCCCGAGCAGGTCGGACTGGCATTGGCCGGCGGGGAGCTGACGCAAGCGCTCTACAACCTGCCGCCCGGCGATTTCGGCAAGGGCGAGCGTGGCATCGCGGCACTGGCCGGGCGCGAGGACGAGTTCCGGGCTTCGGTCGATACGGCGCTGTCCTATGTCCACGAGACCGGGGTCAAGCGCCTGCACATGATGGCAGGGCTCGCCGATCCCAACGATCCCGTCGCGCAGAAGACCTATCGGGCCTCGCTCGCCTATGCCGCCGACAAGCTCGGCGAGCAGGGCATCGATCTCCTGCTGGAGCCGATCAACGGCAAGGACATGCCGGGTTATTTCCTCAACGATTTCGACCAGGCGGCGGCTTACGTCCGCGAATCCGGCCGGCCGAATGTCCGATTGCAATTCGACATGTATCATTGCGAACTGATCCACGGCGACGTCTCGGCGAAGCTGAAGGCGCTCTATCCGCTCGTCGGCCATGTCCAGATCGCCCGCGCCAATGGCCGCCATGAGCCAGATGCCTCGGGGCCGGATTACCCGACGCTCTTCAATGAACTCGACGGCCTCGGCTATGACGGCTTCGTCGGCTGCGAGTACCGGCCGGAGGCCGGCACGCTCGAAGGGCTCGGCTGGTTCGCGCCCTGGCGGAAGCCGCTCTGATGCGCCCGCCGTCGATCTCCTATCCGGTGCTGGTCGCCGATATCGGCGGCACGAACTGCCGGCTGTCGCTGGTGACCGATGCTGACTGCGCGCACCGGCCGCTGGCGCGGATCGGCACGGGCAGCTACCCGACGGCGGAAGCCGCCTTTGCTGCCGTGCTCGCCGACGTGCCGGAGAAGCCGCGTTCGGCGGTGATCGCCGTCGCCGGCCCGCTCGATGGCCGGCAGGCGCAATTGACCAATGCCGTCTGGCATCTCGATGGGCCGCGGATCGCGGGCGCTCTTGGCCTGAGCCAGGGCCTGATGGTCAATGATTTCGAGGCGCTCTCGGCCTCGCTCGCGGTGCTGAGGCCCAGTGATCTCACCACACTGGTCGAGGGCGATCCCGAGCCTGAAGGCGTGAAACTGGTGCTCGGGCCGGGCACCGGTTTCGGCGCCGCGGCGCTTCTGATGCGGGGCGAGCGCGGCGTGCTGATCCCGACTGAATCCGGCCATATCGGTATCGGCCCGGAGGACCAGACCGAGCAGAAGATCTGGCCGGCGCTGAGCGAAGGCATCCCGCGCCTGACGGTCGAGCATCTCCTCAGCGGCGACGGGTTGGTACGCCTGCACAAGGCGGTGGCCCGGACCTCCGGCATGCTGGAGGCGGAGGTCAGTGCGGCGGATGTTTCCCGCCTCGCCCATGACGGCGATCCGGCGGCGCTGATGGCGGTGGTCTGCTTCTGGCGTCTGCTGGCGCGGGTCGCCGGCGATCTCGCTCTGGTCTTCAAGGCGACGGGCGGCGTCTACATCGCCGGGGGTATCGCACCGCATCTCTTGCCGCTCGCGGACAAGACGGCGATTCGCGCAGCCTTCGCCGGCAAGCCGCCGATGGAGGATCTGGCGGAACGTTTTGCCCTGCATGTCATCACCGCGACCGATGCGGCCGAGCAGGGACTGGCGGCGATTGCCGCGAATCTCCATCGCTTCGGGCTCGACGATCCCAAGCGGCTGTGGTTTGGCTGAGCGGCCTTCTCACCACGTCGCATAGGTCCGCGTGCAGCCCATCCATTCGATCCAGGTCCTGCGCGCGCTCGCGGCCTTCATGGTCGCGATCCACCATGTCCAGCCGGATGCCGCCGTGGTGGCCGCGCGCGCGGGCCTGAGCTTCACGCGCAGCGATCTCCTGCCCTGGATGGCGGGCGTCGACATCTTCTTCGTCGTCTCCGGCTTCATCATGGTCCATGCCTCGCAGGACCTGTTCGGTCGCGACGGCGCCTCGCGCCTGTTCCTGAAGCGCCGACTGGCGCGCATCGTGCCGCTCTACTGGGCGGTCACGACGCTGTTCCTGCTGGTCGGGCTGGCGGTTCCCGCTGTGCTCAATTCCGGCGTGCCGAGCCTTGGGCAGGTTCTCGGCTCCTACCTGTTCTGGCCGGTGGTCTCGACTCAAGGCTTCGTCCAGCCGGTCTATTCGCTGGGCTGGACGCTGAACTACGAGATGCTGTTCTACGCCCTGTTCGCCACCGGCCTGACGCTGCCGCGGCGCTGGACCTTGCCGGCCATCACGCTCGCTCTGGCGCTTTTGGTCGCAGCCGAGAGCCTGAACGGGCCACTCTCGCTGCCCTTCGGCTTCTGGGGCCAGCCGATCGTGCTCGAATTCGCGGCGGGGATGGGGATTGCAGTCCTCCGGCAAAAAGGCTTGCGATTGCACGGGGCGTTGCGCATCGCCGTTGCGATAGCCGGTGCCGCATTATTGGTCGCGGCTGCCCATGTTCCGGGCGCGGACGGACCCTGGAGCAGCGTGTTTTGGCGCGGAGGGGCAGCTGTCCTGCTGATGCTCGCCGCCGGCTGCGGCCGCGAGGGCATCGTGCCGCTGCGGCCGGTGAAGGCCTTGGCCGCGGTGGGTGACGCCTCTTACGCGCTGTATCTCGTCCATCCCTTCGTGATCCGGGGGATGCGCGAGGTTGTGCTGCGGCTCGGTTTGCATTCACCGACGCTCTATATCGCGCTGGCGCTCGCCGGTTCGGTGATTGCAGCGCTCCTGCTCTACCGTTTCTTCGAGAAGCCGGCGACGCGGCTGGCCCGGCGCTGGCTCGGAAGTTGAGGCGGCTGAGCCTCAGCTCAGCTTCATGCCCTTCAAGGACTGGCCGACCACGCCGCCATCCTTGCGGCGCTGGGCTCGCTTCGACTTGATCGTCGCGACATGCTCGGGCTGCGGGAAATAGCCGCGCTCCATGACCTCCAGCGAATATTCCTCATAGGTAAGGCCCAACGCCGAGGCCTTCTCCTCGCGCCTGAGCGCGATCTCGCGCGGCTTCTTCCAGGCCTTGCGATGGGCGAAGCGCCAGTCGAAATAGCGGCCGATAGTGCCGGAGCCGGCGGCAGCGCGGCGCTTGCGCTCCTTCAGCGGCGGGCCGCCATTATGGCCGATCCCGATCGGGCGTTCGCTGGGCATCGCTCTTGGACTCATCAGGCCTCAATCCCGATCACGATAAGGGGCGGAACAGGGCTGGCAAGGGCCGTGCCAGACTTGCGGGCGTGACAGGGCGGCGGTGGCGGTCTATCCCGCAGGCCGAACACAGGACGGATCATGGCCCCCTTGCTGCATCTGCGCGACGTCGCGCTCACCTTCGGCGGACAGCCGCTGCTCGAAGCCGCCGAGATCGCGGTTTCGGCGGGCGAACGCGTCTGCCTGGTCGGCCGCAACGGCTCGGGCAAGTCGACGCTGCTGAAGATCGCGGCGGGGCTCGTCGACCCCGATCATGCCGAGCGCTTCGTCCAGCCGGGCTCGACCATCCGCTATCTGCCGCAGGAGCCGGATTTCACCGGCTACAGGACCTCGCTCGCCTATGTCGAGGCGGGGCTCGGGCCGGGCGATGACGCCTATCGCGCGCAATACCTCATCACGGAACTCGGCCTGACCGGCGAGGAGGACCCCGCCACCATGTCCGGCGGCGAATCGCGCCGGACGGCGCTGGCACGGGTGCTGGCGCCGGAGCCCGATATCCTGCTGCTGGACGAGCCGACCAACCATCTCGACCTGCCGGTCATCGAATGGCTGGAGCAGGAGCTGAAATCGCTGCGCTCGGCCATGGTGCTGATCAGCCATGACCGACGCTTCCTGACCTCGCTCTCGCGCGCGACGATCTGGCTCGACCGCGGCGTGACGCGGCGGATGGATAAGGGTTTTGGGGATTTCGAGGCCTGGCGCGACGAGGTGCTGGCGCAGGAGGAGCTCGATCGCCACAAGCTCGACCGCAAGATCGCCCGAGAGGAGGACTGGCTGCGTTACGGCGTCAGTGCCCGGCGCACGCGCAACCAGCGCCGTCTCGGCGAGCTCCATTCGCTGCGCGACCAGCGCCGCACGGCGCGGGCCGCGCAGGGTAACGTCCGGCTGGAGGCGAGCGAGGCGCAGACCTCCGGCAAGCTCGTCATCGAGGCGATCGACGTCGCCAAGGCCTATGGCGATAATGTCGTGATCAAGAACCTGTCCCTGCGCGTCGCGCGCGGCGACCGGATCGGCATCGTCGGGCCGAACGGCGCCGGCAAGACCACATTGATCAACCTGCTGACCGGGGCGCTGGCGCCCGATAACGGCACGGTGAAGCTCGGCACGGCGCTGGAGATGGTGACGCTGGACCAGCGTCGCGAGAGCCTCGACCCGGCGACGCCGCTCGGCGATGCGCTGACCGGGGGCGGCTCGGATCAGGTCATGGTCGGCGGCCAGCCACGCCATGTGATCGCCTATATGAAAGACTTCCTGTTCCAGCCGATCCAGCGCGGCACGCCGGTCGGGGCCCTGTCCGGCGGCGAGCGCGGGCGTTTGATGCTGGCGCGGGCGCTGGCGAAGCCCTCGAACCTGCTGGTGCTCGACGAGCCGACCAACGACCTCGACCTCGAGACGCTCGACCTGCTGCAGGAACTGCTGGCTGACTACCAAGGCACGGTGCTGCTGGTCAGCCATGACCGCGACTTCATCGACCGGGTCGTATCCTCCGTGCTGATCTCGGACGGCGACGGCGTCTGGACCGAGTTCGCCGGCGGCTATTCCGACATGCTGGCGCAGCGTGGGCGCGGCGTCGGCGCCAAGGCCCGGTCGGTCGAGAAGGCGGCGCCTGCCGCTGCCAAGGCTGCGTCATCACCGGCCACTTCCGCCTCCAAGCGCAAGCTCTCCTTCAACGAGAAGCATGCGCTGGAGACGCTGCCGAAGAAGGTCGAGGCGCTGCAGGCGGAGGCCGCGAAGCTCAATGCTGCCGTAGCCGGCGATCTCTACACGCGCGATCCGAAGCTCTTCGCCAAGGCGACGGCGCGGCTCGAAGAGGTCGCGCGCGAGATCGGCGACGCCGAGGAACGCTGGCTGGAGCTGGAGATGCTGCGCGAGGAGATCGGGGCGTAAGGCCCCGTCATCCGATTTCCGCACCCGCCCGCGCACAAAAGCGCATTTACGGCCGCTCTCAATCGTTTCAAACATCGTGGCATCAAGACCACAGGGAATGACCATGAGACTCAAGGGCAAGACGGCGCTGGTGACCGGCGCGGCGCAGGGGTTCGGCTTCGGCATCGCGGAAACTTTCGTGCGTGAAGGCGCGCGCGTTGCGGTGCTGGACATCAACGGCGACAAGGCCAAGGAGGCCGCCAGGGCGATCGGCCGCAAGGCTTTCGCCGTGACCTGCGACGTCGGCAAGGCCAAGAGCGTCGACAAGGCGGTCGAGAAGATCCTCGCCAAGGTCGGGCGGCTCGACATCGTCGTGAACAATGCCGGCACCACCCATCGCAACAAGCCGATGACCGAGGTGACGGAGGAGGAGTTCGACCGGATCTTCGCGGTCAACGTGAAGTCGATCTATCTGATGGCGCGTGCGACCGTGCCGCATTTCCGGCAGCATGGCGGTGGCGTGATCCTGAACATCGGCTCGACGGCCGGTGTCCGCCCGCGCCCGGGCCTGACCTGGTACAACGGCTCGAAGGGCGCCGCGAACCTGATCTCGCAGTCGATGGCGGTCGAGTTGGCGCCGGACAAGATCCGCGTCAACGCGATCGCGCCCGTCGCCGGCGAGACGCCGCTGCTGGCCACCTTCATGGGCGAGGACACGCCGGAGCGACGTGCGCAGTTCACGGCCTCGATCCCGTGGGGCCGGTTCTCGACGCCGCAGGACATCGCCAACGCGGCGCTGTTCCTGTGCTCGGACGAGGCCGACATGGTGACGGGCTCGGTGCTGGCGGTCGACGGCGGCCGCTGCGTCTGACACCCTTCAGGCGCCCTTCGTCAGAGCGATTTCCTGGCGAAGGATGACGGTGCCGTCCGGTTCGAAGCCGCGCTGTTCCAGCGTGATCCGCGGCTCCCTGGCGTTGCCCTCGATGCGGAAGAGATGCCAGGTGCCGAGTTCGCCATGACCGCGCGGGCCGATCGAGGCCGAGGGCACGCCGATGATCGGCACGTCGCGATCGGCGCCCGGCCGCCAGGCCAGCGAGAAGCTGTGGTTATGGCCGTGCAGGACGAGATCGGCGCCCTTGCGCTTCAGCATCGCCTCGAAGGCGGCGGCATCGACCAGCTCGCGACCACGCTTGGCGCCGCCGACATAGGGCGGGTGATGGATCAGCACGACGCGGATGAGGTCTTCGTCGCGGGCGCGGTCCAGAAGCGCTGCGGTGCGGGCGATCTGCTCGCTGCCGACGCGGCCGGTCGCCATCAGCGGCAGGGTCGGAACGCCGCTGTTGACGCCGATCAGGGCGACCGGTCCGCGGCGGCGATACCAGGGATAGCCGGCCTTGCCCTCGTCATCGGCGATCCAGGGCGCGAGCAGGCCGGCCAAGGGCTTCAGCGATGAGCGGGCATAGGCGTCGTGATTACCGGGCACGAAGCTGACGGTCTGGCGCGGGCCGAGCGTATCGAGGAAGGCGATCGCGGTCTTGAATTCGTCGGGCAGGCCGATATGGGCGACGTCGCCGGTGCAGGCGATGTGATCGGGCGCCTGCGCGTGGATATCGGCGACGATCCGCGCCAGGATACCCATGTCATGGGCGTGCCGGCGCTTGCGACGCCAGTTGACGTAACCGGTCGCGCGCTTGCCGAAGAGCTGATGCAGCGAAAACCCGGCGAGCGGGCCGAGATGCGGGTCGGACAGATGCGCGAGCTTGAACACGCTCAAGCGCTTGCCCCCGCAGGAGGCCATCAGTCAAGCGCGCCGACGGCGCGCCTGGACTGCGGAAGGGCCCGAAAGCCTCAGTTGGCGGCGCCGGTCAGTTCCGACACGATGCGGGAATCGGTCAGCGTGACGGCGGGCTTCCAGACATAGGCCGGCTTGGCCTTGAGGCGGGCGATGATGAAAGAGAGAAGCATGATTTCGGTGTCCTGATGTTGCACTGCGATATCTGCCTCATTTGGGGCGCGTTTGTGGCGGAACAACTGAGCTGGTTGACGGTCCGTCATGCAGTTTTTGCATAGACAATTAACTCAGCCTTGAGAATCGATCGGATGCAATCAGAGACGCCCGAGCTCACCGCCGATCCGGACAGGCCGCGAACACTCGCGCAGCGCCTGCTGACCCGCCTGCTGCATGTCTATTTCCGCTTCGCGCGCGGCGTGACCTTCGGCGTGCGCGGCGTCGTGCTGAACGATCGCGGCGAGGTCTTCCTGATCCGCCACACCTATGTGCCCGGCTGGCATTTCCCGGGCGGCGGGGTCGAGGTCGGCGAGACGGCGGAATTGTCGCTGGAGCGCGAATTGTCGGAGGAGGCAGGCATCGCCCCGATCGAGCGGCCGGTCCTGCACGGGTTGTTCTTCAACCGCAGGATCTCGCGGCGCGACCATGTCGCCGTCTATGTGCTCCGCCGGTTCCGGGTCGAGCGCGTCAAGCAGCCTGATCGCGAGATCGCGGAAGCCGGCTTCTTCCCGCTGGACCGGCTGCCGAACGGTACGACGCCGGCAACGCGGCGGCGGCTGGCGGAGATCATCTCCGGGCAGCCGCCTGCGATCGAATGGTGAGCCTGGCTGCCCGGCCGTTCAGTTCGCGTTTTTCGCCAGCGTGCCGAAATCGGCGTCGAGCTTCGCCAGGCCCGCTGCGATCTTCGCGCGCCGATCCTTGATCCAGGCATCCTGCCTGTCGATGCGTTGCTTCGCCTCGGCGAGCATCCGGTCCATCTCCGCCGGCTGCGGGCCGCCGGATGTGGCGCGGTTCTTGATGATCGCGACGGGGTCGAGCGTCGCGCGGAACTCGGCCTCGCTCATCGGCAATTCGGCTGCGGCGAGCCCCATCTCGGTCGCCGCCTTGCGGTAGATCGCCTGCGCCTGGGCATAGGGAAACTCGGTCGGTTTGATGTTGTTGAGCTTGGCGTAGTCCACGACCTCCGATGCGAAATGGTGGCCGGCGCGGAAGGGCAGCTTGTATTTCCGCATCAGCACATCGGCGAGTTCCTGGGAGGCGGTCCAGTCGCTGTTGAGCTCTTCGAGCGCGCGTTCCGGGTCGATGGCGAGCGCCTTCAGGATGCGGTCGAGCCCCTGCAGGGCCTTGGTCGCGCTGTCGGTCATGGCGCTGTTGACCTTGGCACCCTTTGCGTCAGGCATGCCGGGCGGGATGTTATGTGCCCTGAAAACCGGCCCCATCGCCAATGACAGAGCGGTCGAAGCGTCCTCGCGGGTGCCGTTCAGTAGGCCCGGATTGCGTTTCTGCGGCATGGCGCTGGAGACATAGGTATTGCCGCCACCGGTCGTGCCGCCGCCCTCGCGCAGCAGGATCCAGGGCCGTGCCTGGGCATATTGCGTCATCACGTCCTCGATGAAGCCGCCCACATGCAGCGCAATGCCGGTGACGATGCCGCCGACCTCCACGGGCAGGTCGGCAGCCGCGATCTGCGAGGCGTCATAGGCGTTCTCGACGAGGCCGGCGAATCCGAGATAGTCAGCCATGCGCTGGCGATCGAGCGGCCAGCTCGTGCCGTTGAGCACGGTCGTACCCATCGGCGAAAGGTCGACGCGGGCATAGGTTTCGCGGATGCGCTGTGCGTCGCGGTCGAGGCCGGCGGCGAGGCCCAGAAGATAATGGCCATAGCTGTTGGGCTGGGCGGCGACGCCGTTGGTGTAGTTGGGCACGACGGTGTCGCGATGCGTCGCCGCGAGATCGACCATGGTCCGTGTCGCCCGGTTGAGCTGGTCGGCCAGCAACAAGAGCCGGTCGCGCATGATCGCGGCGCGGTAGGTCGCATGCATGTCCTGGCTGGAGCGGCCGGCATGGATCAGCGTGACCTCGACCCCGGCTTCCTTGATCATCAGGGGCTCGAAGGTGATGACGGTCGAGGGGCGCTTGGCGCCGGGCTGGCCGCCGGCTTCGATCACTTTGGCGATGCCTTTCGCCAGCTTCGGCGCCAGCGACCGATCGAGCAGGCCCTGCTCCGAATTGATGACCGTGCTCGCCTTGTTGATCTCGCCGAGCCAGAAGAACTCGTCCCGGACGGGTTCTTTCGGTGGTGCCGTCTGCTGGGCGTGGGCGGGCAGGGAGATCGCCGTCAGAAGGAGGGCGGCGGCGAGCGGTTTCAATCCGGGCATCGATTCCTCCGTTCCGAAAGGCGATGGCGCTCTCGGTGTCTGTGGCCCTGTTTCCCCACCTGAAACTGGAGTTGAGACCAAAGCGGCGGGGCCGGCAAGCCATCGCAGGACCAGCGCAAAGCGGGGGCCGTCTGGCCGCGCATCAGATTCTTCCGAAAAGTGGATTCCCCTTTTCGGCCCGATGCTGTAGAGGCGCTTTCATGATGATCCGGCTGAGCCTGCGAGACCTGCGACGACCGGCGCGCTGAATGCGCCCTCCCGGTCATGCGCTCGCACGCGCCTGCCTTCGCTCTGCCGATCCGCCTCCCGCCGCGCTACACGTCGATCATCATGACATCCCTGCCTCTGACCATCCGCCACGAACTCCCCGTGGACGCCGCCGCGATCGAGCGCCTGCATGAGCGCGCCTTCGGCCCCGGCCGCTTCGCCCGCACCGCCTTCCGCCTGCGCGAGGGCGTGCCGCCCGAGCCGGCCCTGTCCTTCGCCAGCCATGTCGGCACCTTCCTCGTCGGTTCGGTGAAGGTGACTGCGGTCCTCGCCGGCGGCCACAAGGCGCTGATGCTCGGGCCGCTGACCGTCGATCCGGCTTTCGAGGGCCGGGGGATCGGTGCAGCCTTGATGAACCGCTCGATCGAGGCCGCGCGCGAGGCCGGTCACGACCTGATCCTGCTGATCGGTGACGCGCCCTATTACGCCCGCTTCGGCTTCAAGGTCCTGCCGCCTGGCCAGTTCGTACTGCCAGGGCCGGCCGATCCGGCGCGCTTCCTGGCCCTGGAGCTGGTCGAGGGTGTGCTGAAGCAGCGCAGCGGGGCGGTGACCTCGATGCGCTTCAGCTCTGACGCCTGAGGCGCCTGCCGCTCTCGCCAAGCCAGCCGGCGACGAGGGCGCCGAACAGCACGGCAAGGCCGAGCAGGCCGATGAAGAGCGGCGAGATGCGCACGCCGCGCACGATGCCGGAATCGCTGATCCGGAGGCCGATCCAGTCA
Organism: Allobosea sp. AK1; assembly: GCF_006714945.1. NCBI lineage: Bacteria > Pseudomonadati > Pseudomonadota > Alphaproteobacteria > Hyphomicrobiales > Alloboseaceae > Allobosea > Allobosea sp. AK1. The sequence goes on along the minus strand of NZ_VFMG01000001.1, from coordinate 1,046,102 downwards.
TTGCCGGCGAACTGGCTGCCCGAACGCACCGGCACGATGCGCGGCAGGTTGACGGCCGAGCCGCTCTCGCGGCCGATGCGGCGCGAGGAGCCGCCTGTCGCCTGCGCCAATTGCTGGAGCGCGCCGGGGTCGCTGACCACTTCCATCAGCTCGCGCGGGTTCTCCGGGCCGACGCTGGCGAAGGCGGTGAGGTTGTCGGCTGTCAGCCGGTAGAGCCCGAGATCGCTGGTCGGGATGCGGGCGGTGAACAGGCCGGGGCGGCCGGGCTCCAGCGTCACCGTGCGCGACTGGCCGTCGGGGCCGGTGATGATGACGGGCGAGGGGTTGTCGCGCAGCGTCTGGCGCTCGACCTCGACGGTGGCGCCGCGCACCGTGGCGCGCAAGGCCTCCTCCTCCAGCTCCGGCTCCTTCATCAGCCAGTGGCTGAGGCGGCGCAGCAGGTCGAGATAGGGGCCGCCATCGCGGAAGCCCCGCGCCCAGAGCCAGGCATGGTCGGACAGGAAAAGCGCGACGCGGCCCTTCTGCTCGCGTGCGAGCATCAGGAGCGGCCGCTCGCCCGGGCCGGTCATGACGGGGGCGGTGCCGGCTCGCGCCTGGGCGCCGACCATGCGCAGCCATTCGCCCCAGCGCGGCGGCGAGACTTCCGAGCCCGACAGGTCGCGCGTGACAGGGTGGCGCTTGCCGGGTTCGCTGACCTCTGCACGATAGGCCTCGTCGATGACGCTGCCATCGGGCAGGGCCGGCAGGATCTGGCCGAGCGGGGTGCGTGCCAGCGTCTGCGAGCCCGCATATTCCGGACCTGCCGCGACGAGCAGCGCGCCGCCGTCTCGGACATAGCGGACGATGTTCTCGAAATAGAGCAGCGGCAGGATCGACTGGTTGGCGTAGCGGTCAAAGATGATCAGGTCGAATTCCTTGATCTTGACCTGGAACAGCTCGCGCGTCGGGAAGGCGATCAGCGAGAGCTCGTTGATCGGCGTGCCGTCCTGCTTCTCCGGCGGGCGCAGGATGGTGAAATGCACGAGGTCGACATTGGCGTCGGCCTTGAGGAGGTTGCGCCAGGTGCGCTCGCCCGGATGCGGCTCGCCCGAGACCAGGAGCACGCGCAGCTTGTCGCGGACACCTTCGATGGTGATGACCGCGCGATTGTTCGCCAGCGTCAGTTCGTTCTCGATCGGCTGCGCCTCGATCTCGACGACGTTCGGCCCGCCGCGATCGATGCGGACGGGGACCTGCACGGTCTGGCCGGTCGCGACCTCACGGCGGGCGATGATCTCGCCGTCGCGGCGGATGGTGAGGCCGGCGCGGCCGGGGCCACCCTTGTCGACGACGCGCAGCCGGATGATCTGGTCCTTGCCGACAATGCCGAAGCGCGGCGAATCGACCAGCACGATGCGGCGGTCGATCTCGGCATTGCGGCCGGTGGTCAGGACATGCAGCGGCGCGCGCAGGCCGAGCACCTCGGCATTGGGCGGAGCATCGTGGGCGAGGCCGTCGGTGATCGCGATCGCGCCGGCGACGCGCTCCGAGGGCACATCGGCAAGGCTCGTCGACAAAGCCTCGAACAGGCGGGTGCCGTCATTCGTGCCTTGCGCGTCGCGCAGCTCGACGATCCGCGGCTCGACATTGGGAACGCCGCGCAACTGGCGCTCGATCTCGGCGACGGCGGCATCGGTCTGGGCCGCGCGGTCGGCAAGACGGTTGGAGGCGGAACGGTCGACCACGACGGCGACGACGTCCTTGACCGGCTCGCGATCCTCGAAGACCAGCGAGGGGTCGGCCAGCGCCGCTGTCAGCACGACAAGGGCGAGCGCGCGCAGGATGGCGCTGCGGCCGGCGAGGACGATGGCGGCGCCGGCAGCCAGAGCCGCAAGCACGGCGAGGCCGATCAAGAGCGGCAGGGGCACCATCGGGGCGAGGGAGACGCTCCACATCAGCGGGCTCCTCCTTGCTTTCCACCCTCAGCCCTCATCCTGAGGAGCGCCGCAGGCGCGTCTCGAAGGATGGTCCAGATGATTCCGGAGCCTCCTGAAACATCCTTCGAGACGCCGTTCCTGACAGAACGGCTCCTCAGGATGAGGGCTGAGGAGAAGAGATCGGACATCACTGGCCCAGCCTTTCCAGCAGGGCCGGGACATGGACCTGGTCGGCCTTGTAGTTGCCGGTGAGCGCGTACATGACGAGGTTGATGCCGCCGCGCAGCGCCATCTCGCGCTGGCGCGGGTCACCGCCGGAGAGCGGCACCAGCCCTTCGCCGCGGCGGTCGATCGCCCAGGCGGCGGCGAGGTCGTTGGCGGTGATGACGATCGGCGAGACATTGTCGCCGGCCCGCGCCGGGCGGCGCCCGTCGCTATCGGCGGGCGGCAGGGTCTCGACCCAGGTCGTGCCGGTGTCGTAGCGGCCGACGAGCTCGTCGAGGATGTAGAAGGTCTTGGTCAGGACGTGGTCGCGCGGCAGCGGCTCCAGCTCGGGGATGTCGAGCGTCTGCAGCATGCGCTTGAGCTGGTCGCCCTCGGGCGTGGTGCCGCCGCCGGGGCGGGCGCTCATGGCGTCGCGGGTGTCGAAGATCACGAGGCCGCCGCCCTTCATATAGGCTTCGAGCTTGCGCAAGGTCTCGGCCGTGGGGAGCGGGCGGCCGGCGACGATCGGCCAGTAGAGCACCGGGAAGAAGGCGAGTTCGTCGCGCTCGACGCTGACACCGACGGGATCGCCCGGCTCCAGCGCCGTACGGGCGCCGAGCACGGTGTTGAGACCGGTCAGCCCGGCCTTCGACATGTCGTCGACGGGTTTGTCGCCGGTGACGACATAGGCGAGCCGCGTCTGTGCGCCATTGGCAAGCAGGGCACGCGGGATCGGCGGGCGGGTATCGGCCTGCGCATTCGGTGCGGGTTGCTGGGCTCGTGCGGAATCGGGCGCAAGCGCGAAGGCGGCCGCGAGCGCGATCAGGATCGCGGCGGGCGCGGCGGCCCTGCGCAGACGCGCGACGTTGAGACGGCCGCCGAGCCAGAGCGTCGCCAGCGTGTCGATGACGAGCAGCAGCAGGGCGAGGACCAGCATCGGCGGGCGGATGTCGCGCGCGATCGGCTCGTCGATCGGCAGCACGGATACACCCAGGCTGGCGAGGTCCAGCGCCGCGAGCGTGTCGGTCGGCGTCAGCGCATTGACTGCGAGCGAGCCGTCGGTCGGGCCGTAGAGGCCGGGCGGATGGGCGAGCGTGGCGCGGCTGGCATAGTTGCGCGCCACCGGCTGGGCGGTCGCCGGTGCCGCGCGGAACTGGCCGATGCCGTCGAGCACGCGGGTCGGGGACAGGGTCTCGACCTTGGTCTCGTCGCCTTGCGTTTCGACGGTGGGGCCGTTGCCGGCGAGGTTGACGATCTTGCGGAGCATGTCGACGAAGAGGCCCGAGAGCGGAAGGTTCGACCAGGTGGTGTCGGCGGTGACATGAACCATGGCGATCAGGCCGTCGCCACGCCGCTCGGCGGTGACGACCGGCGTGCCATCCTCGAGCGCGGCCCAGGTCTTGCGCGACAGGTTCGGTTCCGGCTCGGCCAGGATCTGGCGGCTGACGCGGATGTCGTCGCTGATGGTCAGGCCGAAGAACGGGCTTTCGCGGGTGAAGGGTGCGAGCTTGCGCGGGCTTTCCCAGGACAGGCCGCCGCCGAGCGTGCGTCCGCCGCGGCGCAGCCGCACCGGCGTCAATTCGTCGGAAGCGGCGGCGAGGCGGGCGCCGGCGAAGCGCAGCAGCACGCCGCCGCGCTCGACGAAGCTCGTCACCTTCTCGGCGGTCTCGCGATCGAGCGCGCCGATATCGGCGAGGACCAGCACCGAGAGGTTCTGCGCCAGCATTTCGCCGATCGGATCGGTCGAGCCCTGCCGCGGCTCGCGGATCTCGGCGAAGGGCTGGAGCGCGCGGGAGAGGTAATAGGTCGGCGAGAGCAAGGGCTGGGCGGTGTCGGCGGTCGCGCCGGAGACGAGGCCGATGCGGCGGCGCTTGGCGCGGTCGTCCAGCAGTGCAACCGCGCCGGCACTGCGCTCGCCGATGATCTCCAGCCGCGAAACGGCGTTGCGCACCTCGATCGGCAGGGTGAGCCGGGCGGTCGTCTCCAGATTGCTGCCTTCGAAGATGAAGGGCGCGTTGCCGAGCGGCAGGCCCTTGAGATCGAGCGCGCGGACCTGGCCCGTCGCGGGGGCGCTGGCGACGGGACGCAGCACCTTGACGGTCAGGGCACCGGCGAGGTTCTCGGGGGCGGCGAGGGCAAGCTGCGCGGGCGGAGCGGCGTGGATCGCGAGGCGGCGTGCTTCGGCATCCTGCTTCAGCCGGGCGAGGAAGCTGCCGTCGTCGGAGACGCCGAGGCCGTCGGCGACCCAGACGATCTCGGCGGTGGGCGCGCTCTGCAGGAAGGCCTCGATGCGCGGGAGATATGCGGCGCGGTCCGGAGCGTGCGGCTGGAGCGGGAGGGCCCGCAAACGGTCGAGCGCAATGCGGGGCTCGGCCAGCGCGATGGCGGCAGGAGCTTCGGCGAGACCGACGACGGCGACCGGGCGGCCTTCGCGGGTCGCGGCGGCGATGCGCGATTCGGCGACGGATACGCGCTCCGGCCAGTCGGTCGCGGCGCCGAAGCCGTTATCGATCAGGAGCAGGACCGGGCCGCGCGAAGGCGCCGCATCCCGCACGGGATTCCAGACCGGGCCGGCGACGGCGAGAATGGCGAGCGCGGCGACCGCCATGCGTAGCGCCAGCAGCCACCAGGGCGTATGGGCCGGCGTCTCACGCTTGGCGATCAGGTCCGCCATGATCTTCAGCGGCGGGAAATCGATGCGGCGCGGGCGCGGCGGGGTGACGCGCAGGATCAGCCAGAGCGCCGGCAGCAAGGCGAGCGCCGCGAGAGCGAGCGGGGCGGAGAAGCTGAAGGGCAGGGCGCTGAGCATCGGCGATCCCCTCAGAAGCCGGAAGCGCTGCGCGAGGCGGCAATGAGGCTCGCGATGCGCAGCACCGCTTCGCTGGCCGGACGATCGGTGCGATGCAGCGTCAGGGTCCAGCCGGCCCTGCGGCAGGCCTCGGCGATGGCCTCGCGATGGGCGGCGAGACGCTGGCGGTATTCATCGCCCCAGGCCCCGGCGTCGCCGACGCGCAGGGTCAGCCCGTCCTCCAGATCGAAGAGCTCGGCCTGGCCGCTGAAGGGGAAGGTTTCCTCGATCGGATCGGCGATCAGCAGGACATGGCCGCGGGCGCCCGATGACGCCAGCGTGGCGATCCTCTGGGCCAGCGCCGAGGCGGGCGACAGCCCGTCGGTGATGATGATCGCGTCCGCCAGCCGGGGCAGGGGCGCTTCCGGCGGAAGGTCCGAGGGGGTGTTGCGCTCGTCCGCGATGACGGCCTGCGCCAGCAACTCGACGATACGACGGGAGGCCAACGCCCGCGTCAATCCGATATGGCCGACGCGTTCGCCGCCCTCGACCATCGTTTCGGCCAGCGCGAAGCCTGCGACCAGCGCGCGGTCGAGCTTCGAGGCCATGGCGAGCGAGGAGGCGAAGCCCATCGAGGGGGAGCGGTCGATCCAGAGCCAGATCGAATGCGAGGCTTCCCATTCGCGTTCGCGGACGAAGAGGTGGCCGTCGCGGGCGGAGCGGCGCCAGTCGATGCGCGAGGCCGATTCGCCGGCGACCAGCGGGCGGTACTGCCAGAAGGTCTCGCCCGGACCGGCGCGGCGCCTTCCATGGATGCCATGGATGCTGGCCGAGACGCGGCGGGCCTCCAGGATCAGGCGCGGCAGGCGCGCGGCGAGGTCGAGCGCATCCGTGAGGACCGGCCGCGATGGCCGCCTTTCGCTCGGACCCAGGACGCGCGTGCGCAGCATCGGCCTATCCCAGCCGTTCCACGAGCTTGCCGATCAGGCCCTCGACGGTCTCGCCATCGGCGCGGGCGGCGAAGGTGAGCGCAACGCGGTGCTTCAGGACGGGGATGGCGAGCGCCGCGACATCGTCGACGGAGGGGGCGAGCCGGCCCTCGACGAGGGCGCGTGCGCGCACGGCGAGCGTCAGCGACTGGCTGGCGCGGGGGCCGGGGCCCCAGGAGAGCTTGTCGGTGACCGAGGCCTCGCCCTCGCCGGGGCGGGCGGAGCGGACGAGGTCGAGGATCGCATCGACGATCGCCTCGCCGACCGGCAGGCGCCGGACGAGGCGCTGGATCGACATCAGCGTCTCCGCCGTCATCGCCGCGGCGGGCTTGTATTCGGCGGCGCCGGTGGTCTCCAGCAGGATCCGCCGCTCGGCCTCGCGGTCGGGATAGCCGACATCGATCTCGAGCAGGAAGCGGTCGAGCTGGGCTTCGGGCAGCGGATAGGTGCCCTCCTGCTCGATCGGGTTCTGCGTCGCCAGCACATGGAAGGGGGCGGGGAGGTCGTAGCGCTCGCCGGCGACCGTGACATGGTGCTCCTGCATCGCCTGGAGCAGGGCGGACTGCGTGCGCGGCGAGGCGCGGTTGATCTCGTCCGCCATCAGGAGCTGGGCGAAGACCGGCCCCTTGATGAAGCGGAAATGGCGCTTGCCGTCGCTCGATTCGTCGAGCACCTCGGAGCCGAGAATGTCGGACGGCATCAGGTCCGGCGTGAACTGGACGCGCCGTGCGGCGAGGCCGAGCACGGTGCCCATCGCCTCGACGAGCTTGGTCTTGGCGAGGCCGGGAACGCCGACGAGCAAGCCGTGGCCGCCCGAAAGCAGCGTCACCAGCGAGAGATCGACGACCTTCTGCTGGCCGAAGATGACCTGGCCGATCTCCTTGCGCGCCGCGCCGATGGCGCCGAGTGCCGCTTCCGCCGCCTCGACGATGCCTGTGTCGAGGTCGATCGGCGAGGTGCTCTCGTTTGCCCGGGCTTGCGCCGCCATGTCGGTCTCCTTCACCTTCGTCGCGAGGGCGCAGGCGCCCTGCGTCATCATCCAGGGAGTGTGGACGGGCCATCCTGCCGGCTCAAGCACCGAATGGAACGGTACACATCATCCGGCTTCACGATTATGTGGAGTTCAAGGCGGAAACGCGATGCAGCCACGATGCCGCAGCCGGGGAGCAGAGAGATCGAGATGACGGGACCGGGCCAGGCGATGGAGCGGTTGATGGCCTCGCTCGGTGGCGGCAAGGCGCGCGGCCTGCCGCCGGTGGAGCGCTGGGACCCGCCTTTCTGCGGCGATCTCGACATGCGCATCGCCGCGGATGGCACCTGGTTCTACATGGGCACGCCGATCGGCCGGCCGGCGCTGGTGAAGCTGTTCTCCTCGGTGTTGAAGCGCGAGGGTGACGATTACTTTCTCGTGACCCCGGTCGAGAAGGTCGGGATCACGGTCGATGACGCGCCGTTCCAGGCTGTCGAGATGCAGGTCGATGGCGAGGGCGATGGCCGGACGATCGCGTTCCGGACTCAGGTCGACGATCTCGTCGACGTGGGGCCGGACCACGCTTTACGTTTCGCGCGGGCTGCGCAGGACGGGTTGAAGCCCTATGTCCATATCCGGCGGGGCCTCTGGGCCCGGCTGACGCGGGCGCTGACCTATGACCTGCTGGCGCTCGGCGAGATCAGGGAGGTCGAGGGCACGGCGATGTTCGGGATCGCCGCCGCGGGGCAGTTTTATCCGGCACTGCCGGCGAGCGAGATCGAGGGTATCGGGTGCTGAACACAATCGAGTCTGCCCTCAACCTCAGTGCCGAGGGCTTCGCGACCTTGGCGCGCGAACGGCTGAGGGCCGAGCCGCCAGCGTTGGGGGATGTGATCAGCCGACCGCGCGGCGACCATGAGAATCAGTCTTCGCCGGTGCCGATCCCCGACGAGAAGCGGGCCGTGCCGGCTGCCGTGCTGATCGGCATCGTGCCGCGCCCCGAGGGGCCGACCGTGTTGCTGACGCAGCGTGCCGCGGCGCTCCGCAACCATTCGGCGCAGGTCGCCTTTCCCGGCGGGCGTGTCGATGCCGTCGATGGCTCGCCGATCGTCACGGCCTTGCGCGAGACCGAGGAGGAGATCGGCCTGTCGCGCTCCCATATCCGCACGCTCGGCTTCCTCGACGCCTATCTGACAGGCACCGGCTACCGGATCGTGCCGGTGGTCGCGCTGGTCGAGCCGCCCTTCTCGCTGACGATCAACCATAACGAGGTCGACGAGGCCTTCGAGACGCCACTCTCCTTCCTGCTCGACCCTGCCAACCACAAGCGCGAGGGCCGGGAGTGGAAGGGGCATTTCCGCACCTACTATGCGATGCCGTTCCAGGATCGCTATATCTGGGGGGCGACCGCCGGCATGATCCGCAACCTCTACGAGCGGCTGGCCGGATAAGACTGTACTGCGCGGAGGACGCGCCGAGGAAACGACGAAGCCGATGCTGCGCGCGATCATCGAAGAGGTTCTGCTCTTCGTCCTGCCCTTCTGCATTTTCGCAGGCTATCTCGTCATCAACAGGCGCAATCCCTTCGATGTCGAGCACTGGAGCCCACATGTCTTTCGCCTGGCGGTCGTGGGCTTCGTGCTGGCGATCGCCGTGCTGATCTATGGTGGCTTCATCGCGCCGCGCAGCGAGGGCGCCTACGAGCCGCCGCATATGGAGAACGGGGTTCTGGTGCCCGGCCGTTTCAAATGAGCGGGGACCGCGCCGGCGAGATCGCGCGCTTCCTGATGCAGCCGGCGCTGGCGCGGTTGCTGCTGGCGCTCGATGGAGACGGCGAGGAGACGCGCGTCGTTGGCGGTGCGGTGCGCAACCTCCTCATCGGCGAACCGGCAAGCGATATCGATCTCGCGACGACCGCCCTGCCGGAAGAGACGATACGGCGTGGACGAGCGGCAGGCTTCAAGGCGGTGCCGACCGGCATCGAGCACGGCACGGTGACGCTCGTCGCGGATGGCGCGAGCTTCGAGGTGACGACGCTCCGGCGCGATGTCGAGACGGATGGGCGCCGCGCGAAGGTCGTGTTCGGCCGCGATTTCGCAGCCGATGCGCTCAGGCGCGATTTCACCATCAATGCGCTCGGGCTCGGCCGAGACGGCCGGTTGCATGACTATTGCGGCGGGCTCGACGATCTCGCCGGGCGGCGCGTGTGCTTCATCGGAGAGGCGGATGCCCGCATCCGGGAGGATTACCTGCGCATCCTGCGCTTCTTCCGCTTCCATGCCCGCTATGGAGCGGGAGAGCCCGATGCGGAGGGACTGCGTGCCTGCATCGCCGGCCGCGAGGGGCTTGCCGGATTGTCGCGCGAGCGGGTTCGGGCTGAGCTGCTGAAGCTCCTCGTTGCGCCTGGCGTCGTCGCGACCATACGGGCGATGGCCGGCGCCGGGCTGCTGATGCCGGTGATCGGTGGCGTGCCACATCTCTCGCGCTTCGCCGCAGTCGCGGAGGATGACGGCGCCGACGTCTATCCGGCGTTTCGGCTGGCGGCACTGTCGGTTGCAGTGGGCGAGGATGCGTTGCGCCTGCGCGACCGGTTGCGGCTTTCGAACGAGGAGTTCGACCGGATCGAGCGCCTTGCGCGAGCGCTGGAAGGCCTGGGTGGACGGGCAAATCTTCCCAGCATTGCCAAGTTGCGCCACGTCGCGCATGGCGCGGGGGACGACGCCGCGGCTGCCGCGCTCGTTCTGTTGAATGTTTCCGCGGGTAGCGAAGACCGGAATGGCGTGCAGTGCCTCATCGGCGAACTCGGCCGGACGCCGCGCTTCGAGCCGACGGGCAAGGATGTCATCGGGCTCGGCATCTCGCCCGGGCCGCGCGTCGGACAGACGCTTGCGACGGCCCGGCAGAGCTGGATCGAGGCCGGCTGCCCGACCGGGGCGGACAAGCAGATGGAGTTCGTCAAGACGGCCCTGGCCGCTGCCCGCTAGCGCGGGCTGCGCCGGGAAGCTCTGCCCTCAGGGCCAGCGCACCGTCGGCGGCATGGAGGACAGGATCGACGCGACGTTGCCGCCGGTCTTCAGCCCGAAGATCGTGCCGCGGTCATAGAGCAGGTTGAATTCGACATAGCGTCCGCGCCGCACCTGCTGCTCGTGGCGCTCGGCCTCACTCCAGGGCTTGCCGATATTGCAGCGCAGGATGTTCGGGTAGCTGTCGAGGAAAGCCTCGCCGACGGCCCGTGTGAAGGCGAAATCGGCTTCGACGTCGCCGGTCCAGATGTAGTCGTAGAAGATGCCGCCGATGCCGCGCGGCTCGTTGCGGTGCTTCAGGAAGAAATACTCGTCGCACCAGCTCTTGAAGCGCGGATAGTCCGCCACGGCCGGAAATTCCTCGCAGGGTGCACGCATCGCGGCGTGGAAGGCCTGCGTATCCGGATCGTCCTGGTTGCGGCGCGCCTCCAGCACCGGCGTCAGGTCGGCGCCGCCGCCGAACCAGGGTTTCGTGGTGACGACGAGCCGCGTGTTCATGTGCACGGTCGGCGCATGCGGGTTCCAGGGATGGGCGATCAGCGAAATCCCCGTCGCATGGAAGCGCGGATCTTCCGCCGCGCCGGGGATCTGGCCGGCAAAATCCGGGTGGAAGGTGCCGTGGACCGTCGAGACGTGGACGCCGACCTTCTCGAAGACGCGGCCCTTCATGATCGACATGACGCCGCCGCCTCCGGGCGCGCCGTCATGGTTGGTGCGCTGCCACGGCGCGCGGACGAAGCGCCCGGGCGCATCCGCCTCGGGCGGGAAGGGGCCGGCGGCCTCGTCCTCGACCGCCTCGAAGGCGGCGCAGATGCGATCGCGCAGGGTCTCGAACCAGGCTGCGGCGCGGGGTTTCAATGCCGCAACGATAGCGGGATCGGCGGAAGGGGATTCAGCGGGCTTGGGCGTGACCATCATCTGTTCCATCGCGGCCCGGGAAGCCGCCAGTCTGTCGCAAGGCCTCGCCCATTACCATTGCCGCCGCCAGTGCGACATTGAGCGAGCGCAATCCCGACCGCATCGGAATGTGCAGGCTGGCCTCGGCGGCGGCGTGCACCTCGGCCGTCACGCCGGCCGATTCGCGCCCGACCAGGACGATGTCACCGGGGCGGAAGGCGAAATCGGGCAGGGCGGTCTCGCCGTCGGTCTCGGCCAGGACGAGGCGATGGCCTTGCGCCCGGCGCCAGTTCTCGAAGGCAGAGAAGGAATCGTGGCGCCGGACGGCGGCGCGCTCGAGATAATCCATGCCGGAGCGGCGGAAATGTCGGTCCGAGACATCGAAGGCTGTCGGCTCGACGATGTCGACGGCGATGCCGAGGCAGGCGGCCATGCGGATCATCGTGCCGGCGTTCTGCGGGATGTCCGGCTGGAAAAGGGCGAGGCGAAGCATGCGCCGGTGATGACGCGCGATGTCGTAAAGCGTCAAGCCTGGTCGACGAAAGCGCTTCGCCGTGCATGCCCGGCCGGGCTGAACCGGGAGAGGCTTTCGGCTCGAAGCCGACAGGCCTTCCCGATTCTCGCGGCGCTGCAGGCTCAGTTGATGCCGACACCGACGCCGACGCCACCCGAGCCGCTGCCAACACCGGCACCCACGCCGACGCCATCGCCGCCGATGCCGACGCCCGCTGCTGCGCCGAGCCCGCCGGCAGCATTGCCAAGTCCGGCGCCCAGGCCGGCACCCAGACCGTCGTTTCCGATGCCGGCTCCAGCTGCCGCGCCGACTCCGCCGGAGGAACTGCCGATTCCGGCGCCCAATCCGGCTCCGATGCCGCCATTGCCGGCGCCGACGCCTGCGGCAGCTCCCAGACCGCTATTGCCCGAGCCGGCATTCGCCGCTGCACCGATGCCCAAGCCGCCATTGCCCACCGCCGCGCCTGCTCCGACATTGGCGCCGAGGCTGCCGGCATTGGCGCCGACGCCAACTCCGGCGCCGAGCCCTCCGCCGGCCCCCGTTCCGGGCGAGCTCGGGCTGCCTGGATTGTTCGGATTGCCCGGCGTTCCGGGGTTACCCGGAGTGCCGGGGTTGCCTGGGTTGCCGGGATTTCCCGGATTGTTTCCGACGACGCCTGGTCGGGAACCCATCGAAGATCCGCGCGAGCTCACGACAGGGCTTTGCAGCGCAGCCAGCCTGATGCATTTGCTTTTGGCGGCACCGCGGAGGCCGTCGCATCCATCGAACGAGGTATATTCGGCTGTGCTGTTGCAAGCAGCGAGGAGTGTGCAAGCGCTGATGGCGCTGAGTATTCGCAATCGCATAGCTCTCTCCTTGGCGAGTTAATCTATGCGGTCGAGAACATATCTCATTGATTATAGGTTCCTTCGTCGTGATCTGAAGGGTATTGAAATATATACGTTTAAGTCGCCGATTTAATGTTTATTAGAGATTTATTTTCTGCTTTTCTTGCCAAGGCAGCGCGGTCGTCCCGCCCTAATGCCGCCACCCGGTGGGTCTAGCGGGGTTCCGGCGTCGCCTGTCCGCACCGCTCCTGACAAGGGGTGGCGCAGGAAGAACCGGTATCCCGAATTGTCGTTTGTTCCACCCCCTCATTCCCGGTAGCGAAGCAGACATGTTCGCTCCGCTCTTCCGCTGGCTCGAAAGCCGAATCGACGTCTTTGCCCGCTTCGACGAGCAGGAGACGCCGCCGCGCGGCGTCTGGCCCTTCATGTGGCACCACATCAAGGGCGTGAAGGGCTGGATGGCCCTGATCATGCTGACGGGCCTGGGCTTCAGCGGCATCGAGGCGGCGATGTATCTGATGGTCGGCTGGTTCGTCGACCTGCTCTCGACGCAGTCGCCGGAGACGATCTTCCGCGACCATGGCTGGCTCCTGGCCGGCGCGGCCTTCCTGCTCGTCGTCGTCCGGCCGCTGATCTATTTCGCCAACCACGCCATCGTCGACCAGGTCGTGGTGCCGCAGATCACCAACCAGATCCGCTGGCGCAACCATGTCTACACGCTCGGCCACGCGCTGGGCTACTTCCAGAACGATTTCGCCGGGCGCCTCTCCGCGCGTGTCATCCAGGCCGGGCAGGCGATCCGGGGTGCGACGATCGAGGTCATCGACGACCTCTGGTACGCGCTGGTCTTCGCCACGGTCGCGATCGGCTTCTTCGGCAAGACCAGCCCGTGGCTGGCGCTGCCGGTGATCCTGTGGCTTGCGGCCTATGTCGTGCTGCTGATCTATTTCGTGCCGCGGGCCAAGCGGCGCTCGGAGGCGAACTCGCTGGGGCGCTCGACCACGACGGGGCGCATCGTCGATTCCTATACGAACATCCTGACGGTGAAGCTGTTCGCCCGGGCCGATGCCGAGCGCTCGGCGGTGCGCGACTCGTTGTCGCGCTGGAACGCTTCCTTCCTCAATCTGTCGCGCCTGATCACCGGCGTCAGCGTCATCCTGCAGACGATGAACAGCCTGCTCGTGGTGGCCACGGCCTGGCTTGCGCTGCTGCTCTGGAGCCAGGGCGAGATGACGCCGGGCGCGGTCGCGGCCGCCATCGGGCTCGTGCTCCGGCTGGTGCAGATGTCGGGCTGGCTGATCCATCTGGTGCGCGGCATCTTCGAGAATATCGGCTCGGTGCAGGAGAGCATGGAGACGATCGCCAAGCCGCACGACCTGCCGGATGCGCCGGGCGCGGTGCCGCTGGTCGTCGACAAGGGCGCGATCAGCTTCGAGAAGATCCGCTTCAACTACGGCCGGGGGCAGGGGCTGTTCGACGGGCTCGATCTCCAGATCAAGCCGGGCGAGCGGATCGGGCTGGTCGGCCCGTCTGGCGCCGGCAAGTCGACCTTGGTGAACCTGCTGCTCCGGCTCTATCCGCTCGAGGGCGGGCGCATCCTGATCGACGGGCAGGACATCGCCCACGTCACGCAGGATAGCCTGCGAGCCCAGATCGGCATGGTGACGCAGGATAATTCGCTGCTGCACCGCTCGATCGGCGACAATATCGCCTATGGCCGCATCGGCGCGAGCGAAGCCGAAATCGCGCTCGCGGCGCAGCAGGCTGAGGCGCATGGCTTCATCCTGGGCCTCGGCGACCAGGACGGGCGCCAGGGCTTCGATTCGCGCGTCGGCGAGCGCGGCGTGAAGCTTTCGGGCGGACAGCGCCAGCGCATCGCGATCGCCCGCGTGCTGCTCAAGGATGCGCCGATCCTGATTCTCGACGAGGCGACCTCGGCGCTCGATTCCGAGGTCGAGGCGGCGATCCAGCAGCAGCTCGCTGCCCTGATGCAGGGCAAGACCGTGATCGCGATCGCGCACCGGCTATCGACCATCGCCGCGCTCGACCGGCTGATCGTGCTCGATGGCGGGCGGATCGCCGATATCGGCAGCCATAACGAGTTGATCGCGCGCGGCGGGCTCTATGCCCGGCTCTGGGCACGCCAATCAGGCGGCTTCCTGGCCGCGGCCGATCCGGAAAAGCTCGCCGTCTGAACGCCTTCGCCGGCGGACTGTGCGCCATGCATGGCCGAGGCGTTCGCGACAGTAGACTTCGTCCAATCTGCATGTCAAAGAGCCGAAGGTGACGCACCGCCGCATTGCGGCGGCAGCGACGCGCCCCTATGAGGGCGAGAGGCGACAATTTCGAGCTGTTACAGCTCGCAAGACGTGTAAGAGGTTTGGATCGTGGCGCACGCGACCGATACATCGACCGGAACAACCCGCCGCGATTTCCTGATGCTTGCCACCGGCGCCGCCGGCGCGGTCGGCATCGGGGCGCTCGTCGTCCCCCTGGTCAGCCAGATGGCGCCCGATGCGCAGACCGTGGCTGCCGGCGCGCCGGTCGATGTCGACCTGGCCCCCATCGCCGAAGGCCAGGCGATCAAGCTGTTCTGGCGCGGCAAGCCGATCTTCGTGCGCCATCGCACCAAGAAGGAAATCGACGAGGCGCTGGCCGTCGACATCGCGACCCTGCGCGATCCGCAGACCGACCAGCAGCGCACCAAGGCCGGCCACGAGCAGTATCTGGTCGTCTTCGGCAACTGCACCCATCTCGGCTGCATTCCGCTGGGCACCGCGCCCGGCGAATCGAAGGGCGATTTCGACGGCTGGTTCTGCCCCTGCCACGGTTCGCACTACGATTCCTCCGGCCGCATCCGCAAGGGGCCGGCGCCGCTCAACCTGCCGGTGCCGCCTTACGCTTTCACGGCGGACACCAAGATCAAGATCGGCTGAGCGATGCGCTCGACGCTTTCCTGCCAAGATGAGACAGCCTTGAGGCATTCTTCATGAGTGGTCACAGTTCCTACGTCCCGAAGACCGGCATCGAACGCTGGCTCGATGTGCGCCTGCCGATCATCCGGCTCGCCCATGATTCGGCGGTTTCCTATCCGGTGCCGCGCAACCTGAACTATCTGTGGACCTTCGGCGGCATCCTCGCTTTCATGCTGGTGGCGCAGATCGTCACAGGCATCGTCCTGGCGATGCACTACACGGCCAATTCGATGCTCGCCTTCAATTCGGTCGAGCACATCATGCGCGACGTGAACTATGGCTGGCTCCTGCGCTACCTGCACTCCAACGGCGCCTCGATGTTCTTCATCGCCGTCTACGTGCACATCTTCCGCGGGCTTTATTATGGCTCGTACAAGGCGCCGCGCGAGCTGCTCTGGATTCTCGGCGTGGTCATCTTCCTGCTGATGATGGCGACGGCGTTCATGGGCTACGTGCTGCCCTGGGGCCAGATGTCCTTCTGGGGCGCGACCGTCATCACCAACCTGTTCTCGGCCCTGCCGGTGGTCGGCGAGACGATCGTCACCTTCCTGTGGGGCGGTTACTCGGTCGACAACCCGACGCTGAACCGCTTCTTCTCGCTGCACTACCTGCTGCCGTTCATGATCTTCGGCGTCGTCGGGCTGCATATCTGGGCGCTGCACGTCGTCGGCCAGAACAACCCGACCGGCGTCGAGGTGAAGAACGTCCAGAAGGATACCGTGCCGTTCACGCCCTACGCGACCGTCAAGGACATCTTCGGCATGGTCGTGTTCATGATCCTGTTCGCCTGGTTCGTGTTCTACCAGCCGAACTTCATGGGCCATGCCGACAACTATATCCCGGCGAACCCGGCCTCGACCCCGGCGCATATCGTCCCGGAATGGTATTTCCTGCCGTTCTACGCGATCCTGCGCGCCATTCCCGACAAGCTCGGCGGCGTCATGGCGATGGGCGGAGCCATCGTGGTGCTCGCCTTCCTGCCCTGGATCGACACCTCCAAGGTCAAGTCGATGAGCTATCGGCCGATCGGGCGCCAGCTGTTCTGGGCCTTCGTCGTGGTCTGCATCGGCCTCGGCTATCTCGGCGCGATGCCGGCGGAAGGCGGCTACGTCATCGCCTCGCAGATCTTCACCGTGCTGTATTTCGGCTTCTTCGTCGCGCTCTTCGTCGTCGGCCTGTTCGAGCGGCCGAA
The DNA here is from genome assembly GCF_006714945.1 of Allobosea sp. AK1. NCBI lineage: Bacteria > Pseudomonadati > Pseudomonadota > Alphaproteobacteria > Hyphomicrobiales > Alloboseaceae > Allobosea > Allobosea sp. AK1. The sequence goes on along the minus strand of NZ_VFMG01000001.1, from coordinate 1,029,807 downwards.
GGCGCTGCCGACCTCGATCGCCGACTCGGTGCTCGCTTCCAAGGGCGGGTCGGCGGCGCGCGTCGCGACCGCCACCGCTGCCGAACCGAACGTCAAGGGCTGACGGAACCATGAGCAGAACATCGTTTCGTCTCGCCCTGACCGGGCTCACTGCTGCCCTCTCGCTGGCGCTGTTCCAGCCGGCCGCGCAGGCGGCCGAGGCCGGCCCGAAGCCGCCGGCGCTGAGCTGGTCGTTCTCGGGACCGTTCGGCAAGTTCGACCGGGCCCAGCTGCAGCGCGGCTTCAAGGTCTTCAAGGAAGTCTGCGCGAGCTGCCATGGTGCCAGCCTCGTCGCCTTCCGCAACCTGTCGCAGCCCGGCGGCCCCGAATTCACGCCCGGCCAGGTCGCCGCGCTCGCCGCGACCTACCAGGTCAAGGACGGCCCGAACGACCAGGGCGAGATGTTCGATCGCCCCGGCCGTGCGGCCGACCGCTTCCCGTCGCCGTTCCCCAACGAGCAGGCGGCCCGCGCGGCCCAGGGCGGCGCCTATCCGCCGGACTTCTCGGTGCTTGCCAAGGCGCGCACCTATACCCGCGGCTTCCCGACCTTCATCTTCGATATGTTCACGCAGTATCAGGAGCAGGGGCCGGACTACATCCATGCCCTGATGGTGGGCTACAAGGAGCCGCCGGCCGGCTTCCCCGCGCTGCTGCCCGGGCAGAACTATAACGAGTACATGCCCGGCCATCTGATCGCGATGCCGAAGCCGCTGAGCGATGGGCAGGTCGAGTATCCGAAGGGCGCGGACGGCAAGTCGCCGGTGCCTGAGACGGTCGACCAGTATGCCCGCGACGTCGCCGCCTTCATGGTCTGGATGGCGGAGCCGCATCTGGAGGCGCGCAAGCGCCTGGGCATGCAGGTGATGGCGTTCCTCACCATCTTCGCCTTCCTGCTCTACTACACCAAGAAGAAGGTGTGGTCGCGCATGCCGGACGGCTCGCCGGCTCACTGAGGCAGGCTGGATATCGTTTCAGAAAAGGCCCCGGCGACGGGGCCTTTTTTTGTTTTGCAGCCGTCATTTTCGGACGAAGCGAAGCGTAGATCCGGGAATGACGGGCAGGGGAGGATTCCAGAGCCTTCTTCGGCGAGAGATGCTCGGGTCAGGGCCGAGCATGACGGCGTCCGGTCCGGCCGTATTGCGACCGTCATCGAAAGGTGGTCCTTTCCGCGCCCGTATTTGTTGTCGCATCGAATCCTTCCGAAAAATGGCTTCCACTTTTCGGTTCGATGCTCGAGGAAATCGACCATGAGCGAAGCCGTTCTCGGAATCATCGGCGGATCGGGCATCTACGATCTGCCGGGCCTGACCGACCTGCGCGAGGAGCGCATCGAAAGCCCGTGGGGCGAGCCTTCGGATGTCTTGCGGATCGGCCGGATCGGCCAGACGAAGATCGTCTTCCTTCCTCGCCACGGGCGCGGCCACGCGATCCCGCCCTCCGAGATCAACTACCGGGCCAATATCGACGTGATGAAGCGGGCGGGGGTGACCGATCTCGTCTCGCTCTCCGCCTGCGGCTCCTATAAGGCCGAGCTCTATCCCGGCCTGTTCGTGCTGGTCGACCAGTTCGTCGACCGGACGAGCCGGCGCGAGAATTCCTTCTTCGGCCGGGGCTGCGTCGCCCATGTCTCCGTCGCCCATCCGGTCGGGCCCGCCCTGCAGGCGCGGATCGCAGCGGCGGCGCAGGCCGAGGCACTGCCCTTCGTCCGCGGCGGGACGCTGGTCACGATGGAAGGCCCGCAATTCTCGACCTATGCGGAATCGATGATCTATCGCGGTCTCGGCTACGACCTGATCGGCATGACGGCGATGCCCGAGGCCAAGCTCGCCCGCGAAGCCGAAATCACCTATGCCACGGTCGCGATGGTGACCGACTACGACTGCTGGCACGAGCTGCACGGCGCCGTCGATGTCGCCTCGGTCATCGCCGTGCTGCACGACAATGCCGACAAGGCGCGGCGCCTCGTGGCGCGGCTCGCCGCCGATTTCCCGGGGCAGCGCGAGCCGTGCCCGGCGGGCTCCCATAACGCGCTCGACAACGCCATCGTGACGGCGCCGGCCTTCCGGGATCCGGCGCTGCTGGCGAAGCTCGACGCCGTCGCCGGGCGTGTGCTCGAGGCGGCGTGATGGCGGCGCCCTTGACGAAGCCGGCCCGGCGTCGGACCAAGGCCTCCGTCAGTTCTTCCGAGACGGTGTCCATGAACCTTGCCGACAGCATCCGCGCGATCCCCGATTATCCTCGGCCCGGCATCGTCTTTCGCGACATCACCACGCTGCTCGGCGACGCGCGGGCCTTCCGCCGGGCGGTCGACGAACTGGTGCAGCCCTTCGCTGGCCTGAAGATCGCCAAGATCGCCGGGATCGAGGCGCGCGGCTTCATCCTGGGCGGGGCGGTGGCGCATCAGCTTTCGGCCGGCTTCGTGCCCGTTCGCAAGAAGGGCAAGCTGCCGCTGGAGACGCTGCGCGCGACCTATGCGCTCGAATACGGCACGGACGAGATCGAGATCCATCGCGACGCGGTGCAGCCGGGCGAGCGCGTCCTGCTGGTCGACGACCTGATCGCCACGGGCGGCACCGCGGAGGCGGCGGTCAACTTGCTCGCGGGGTTAGGCGCGGAGGTCGTTGCGGCCTGCTTCATCGTCGACCTTCCGGAACTCGGCGGCGCCGACAAGATCCGGCGGCTCGGCGTGCCCGTGCGCACGCTGGTCTCGTTCGGCGGGCATTGAGCGGGGATGAAGATCAACGGCCAGCATTACCGGACGATCTGGCTCGCGCAGGATGGCTGGCGCGTCGTCGTGATCGACCAGACGCGCTTGCCGTTCCGCTTCGAGACCGTGGCGCTCGGCTCGGCCGAGCAGGCGGCGGACGCGATCCGCAGCATGGTCGTGCGCGGGGCGCCGTTGATCGGTGCGACCGCCGCCTATGGCGTGGCGCTGGCGATGCGGACGGACGCCTCCGACGCAGCGCTGGAGGCTGCGCTCGCCCTGCTCGGCGCGACGCGACCGACCGCCGTCAATCTGCACTGGGCGCTGGCGCGGATGCGGGGCGTCCTCGCAAGCCTGCCCGCGACGGCGCGTGCCGAGGCGGCCTATGCGGAAGCCGCGGCGATCTGCGAAGAGGACGTCGCCTTGTGCCGTGCGATCGGCGAGCACGGCCTGCCATTGATCGCGGAGATCGCGGCGCGAAAGCCCGTCGGCGAGCCGGTCAACATCCTCACCCATTGCAATGCCGGCTGGCTTGCCACGGTGGACTGGGGCACGGCGCTAGCGCCGATCTATCTCGCCCATGATGCCGGCATTCCCATCCATGTCTGGGTCGACGAGACCCGGCCCCGCAACCAGGGCGCGGCCCTGACGGCCTACGAGCTCGGCTCCCATGGCGTGCCGCATACGGTGATCGTGGACAATGCTGGCGGCCATCTGATGCAGCACGGGCAGGTCGATCTGGTGATCGTCGGCACCGACCGCACCACGGCGGCGTGCGATGTCGCCAACAAGATCGGGACCTATCTCAAGGCTCTCGCGGCGCATGACAACGGCGTGCCCTTCTATGTCGCGCTGCCTTCGCCGACGATCGACTGGAGCATCAGCGACGGCCTCGCCGATATCCCGATCGAGGAGCGCGCGGCCCGCGAGGTCACGCATCTCTCCGGGCTCGCCGATGACGGTGAGGTCAGGTCCGTGCGCATCGTCGCGCCGGGCAGTGGTGCGGCCAACCCGGCCTTCGACGTGACGCCGGCGCGGCTCGTCACCAGGCTCATCACCGAGCGCGGCGTCTGCGCGGCCAGCGTTGAGGGCCTCGCACAACTCTTTCCCGACCTGGCGAGCAGAGGCACGGCATGACCGAAACGGAATTGCGGCAGGAGATCGTCTCGGTCGCGCAGGCGATCGACCGGGCGGGATTCTGCCCGTCGAAATCGGGCAATGTCTCGGCTCGTTTTGGCGATGGCCTGCTGATCACGCCGTCGGGCCTGCCCTATGCCCGGACGCGGCCTGAGGACCTGATCCATCTCAGCCTCGACGGCACGATCCTGAGTGGCAGCCGCAAGCCGTCCTCCGAATGGCCTTTCCATGTCGCGATCTACCGGGCGCGGCCCGGTGCGCAGGCGATCGTGCACACCCATTCGCCGCGCGCCACGGCCTTGTCTTCCACGCGGCGCGGCATCCCGGCCTTCCATTACATGATCGCGCTTTGCGGCGGTGCCGATGTGCGCTGCGCCGAGTACGCGACCTTCGGCACGCCCGAGTTGGCCGAGAACGCGGTGAAGGCGCTGGAGGGCCGCAAGGCCGTGCTGCTCGCCAATCACGGCGTGATCGCGCTCGGCCAGACCCTGGCGGGCGCGCATACCATCGTCGCTGAGGTCGAGAACCTCGCCGGGCAATATCTCGACATCCTCGCGGCAGGGATCGAGCCGGTCATCCTCGATGCCGCCGAAATGGAGCGCGTCGGCGCCAAATTCGCGGGCTACGGCAAGGTCGGCTGAGCCGCGTCAGAGCGCCCGATCGGGCAGGCAGGCCGCCGGCCGGGCAAATGCGGCCGACCGGTTTAAGTTTTCGGCAATGGCAACACCGGCATAACGGTTGCCGCCTTCCTCGCCTGGCAAGAGACCTTCGTGTCGCTCGACTATCAGTCCCTCCTGACGGCTTTCACCCTTTCGGGATGCGGATTGGCCGCAGCCTTCCTTGTGAGCTGGCTCGTTTCCAGGAAGGAAGGCTTCCTGATGGCCTGGACAATCGGCGTCGCGCTGATGGCCGTCGGCGTGCTGATCTATGGCGGCTATGTCAGGACGATGTCGCCGATCGTGGGGGCAGCCGGGTACACGGTTCTTCTGACGGGCCTCGCCTTCGTCTTCGGTGCCGGCCGCGAATTTCGCACGCGGGTTCTGCCCTGGCGCAGCATGGCCATCATGGCAATCGCGTCGTCGGCAGCCATGGCTGTGCCCATGCTGGCCGGCTATAACGGCATCGCGATCATCGGGCTCAATGTCGCGGCCGCGGCCATTCTGTTCGCAACAGCCTGGGACTATTGGCTCGGCCGGGCCGAAGCCAGGCTGGCGATCATGCTGTTGACCGGCCTGTATGTCCTGACCGGGCTATCCTTCGTTCCTTGCGCCGTTCTGCTGTTGCTGGATGGCCGCTGGGCTCTGCCGGGCATCCCCTCGAACTGGGCGGAAGACCTCAATATCGTCGTCTGCCTGACCACGCTCGCCGGCATCGGCGCGCTGTCCCTGGCCTTGAACCAGGCGCGGCTGGCGCGCGGCCACAAGCGCGACGCGGAAACCGATCCGCTGACGGGCCTGCTCAACCGGCGCGCGCTGCTCGACCGCATCGCGACCGAGATCGAAGGGCCCGCCGCCCTGATCATCTTCGACATCGATCACTTCAAGCGGATCAACGACATCCACGGCCACCTGGCGGGAGACGAGGTGTTGCGGGCGTTCGGGGAGATCCTGCTGTCATGCCGGTCGCAAGGACTGGCCGCACGGCTCGGCGGCGAGGAATTCGCACTGCTGCTGCCGGGCGATTCTCTTGTCGCGGCGGCCATCGCGGCCGAAAACGTGCGGGGGCGCCTCGTCAAACGTCGTTTCGCAGCGAGCGGTGCGGCGTTCGGGTGCACGCTCAGCGCAGGCGTCGCTCATGCGAAGGACAGCGTCATCGATTTCGATGCCTTGCTTCACGAGGCGGACAAGGGGCTCTACGCAGCCAAGCGGAGCGGGCGCGACCGGGTCGTGGTCGCATCGGACGATGAAGCGTTCCTCGCCCAGATGCGGTCTTCCTCCGAGGTGCCGCGCGGGCCTGTCGATCTCGTCAGGCTCAAGACCGGCTGAGGTCCGTCTTCGCGGTCAATCCGGCTTGCGCTCGACGAAGACGCAACCGTCGAAGCTGAAGACCTCTTCGCCGTGCTGGTTGATGCCGGTGTTGCGGTGGAAGAACAGTCCCCATTGCGGGCGCGAGGCGCTCTCGCGCTTGTCGATCACCTGCGAATGGTAGGTGATCCGGTCCCCGGCAAAGACAGGTTTCGTCCAGCGCAGGTTCCTGAAGCCTGGAGAGGAGCCGAGGCGCGCGGGGCGGTCTGACGCCACCGCGAGCTGGCGCTTGCGATGCAGAACCATGCAGGCCATCCAGACTGCGGCCGTGTGCCAGCCGGATGCGGCGAGCCTGCCGAAGGAGCTCCGGCGCGCCGCCGCCTCGTCCATGTGGAAGGGCTGGGGATCGAAACTGCGGGCGAAGGCGACGATCTCCTCGGGCGTGAAGACGAAGCTGCCGAGTTCGCTGCTCTCGCCGACCGAAAGCTCCTCGAAGAAGCGCGGCGGCTCGGGCGGCTCGGAGGAGGCTTCCAGCGGGCTCTCGATGGCGGGGCGCTCATAGACGGGGGCATGATCCAGCCAGGGACCGGCCGGATGCCGGCCGATGGCGGAGCCTTGGCGGCCGAACATGATCCAGTTGGTCTGCTCCAGCACCGGCTCGTCGCGCTGGTTCAGCAGTTCGAGCCGGAAGCGCACGAGGCCCATCTCGGGGCGCGAGCGCGAGGCCTTGCTTTCCAGCACGGTGCGCCGGGCGCTGACGCTGTCGCCGGGGAGGAGGGGACGCAGCCACTTCACCTCGTCGATGCCCGGCGCGCCCATGCTGGCGGCATCGAGCAGGAAATCCTCCGCCATGAGTCGCATCAGCAGCGCGCAGCTATGCCAGCCGGAGCCGATCAGGCGGCCGACGAAGCTCGCCTTGGCGGCCTCGGGATCGACATGGAAATCCTGCGCGTCATAGCGCGAGGCGAAGGCGACGATGTCGTCCTGCGAGACGTCGAGGCTGCGCGATCGGGCGCTCTCACCCGGGACGAAATCCTCGAAATACGACATCGCCGGCAGGGCCCTCAGTTCGCGAAGCGGAAATGCAGTACGTCGCCATCGGCGACGACGTATTCCTTGCCTTCGAGGCGGAACTTGCCGGCCTCGCGCGCACCGGATTCGCCCTTGTTGGCGATGTAGTCGTCGAAGGCGATGGTTTCGGCGCGGATATAGCCCTTCTCGAAATCGGTATGGATCACGCCGGCGGCCTGCGGCCCCTTGGTGCCCTTCTCGATCGTCCAGGCGCGCGCTTCCTTCGGGCCGACGGTGAAATAGGTGACGAGATGGAGCAGGCTGTAGCCGGCGCGGATCACGCGGTTCAGGCCGGGTTCGTCGAGGCCAACGGCCTCCAGGTAGTCCTTCTGGTCTGCGACCGGGAGCACGGCGATTTCGCTCTCGATCTTGGCGGAGACGACGACGGCGACTGCGTTCTCCTCGGCGGCGCGAGCCTTCACCTGTTCGGAGAAGGCGTTGCCCTTGTCGGCGCTGGCTTCCTCGACATTACAGACATAGAGCACGGGCTTGGACGAGAGCAGGCCGAGTGTCTCGAAGGTGCGGCGCTCGTCGGCCGCGACCTGGACGAGGCGGGCCGGCTTGCCGTCGCGCAGCAGCACGAGGCAGCGATTCATCAAATCGGCCAGCTCCTTGGCCTCCTTGTCGCCGGTCTTGGCCTTCTTCTCCAGCGGCAGGACGCGCTTCTCGAGGCTTTCGAGATCGGCCAGCATCAATTCGGTCTCGATGATCTCGATGTCGTTGATCGGAGCGACCTTGCCCTCGACATGGGTGATGTCGCCGTCCTCGAAGCAGCGCACGACATGGGCGATTGCGTCGCATTCGCGGATATTGGCGAGGAACTGGTTGCCGAGCCCTTCGCCGCGCGAGGCGCCGCGCACCAGGCCGGCGATGTCGACGAAGGTCAGCCGCGTCGGGATGATCTCCTTGGAGCCGGCGATGGCGGCGAGCTTCTCCAGCCGCTCGTCGGGTACGGCGACGTCACCGACATTCGGCTCGATCGTGCAGAACGGATAGTTCGCGGCCTGGGCCGCGGCCGTCTGCGTCAGCGCGTTGAAGAGGGTCGACTTGCCGACATTAGGCAGGCCGACGATGCCACATTTGAAACCCATGATCGCCTGTTCCGTTGCCCGTGGCGGATCGCCTATGCCGGGCGTGAAGCTTTGAAAGTTGCGGCCTTATTGGGGGGCTTGCGCGATAAAGACAAGTGCCGCGCGCCTGATGGCCGATGTGCCCCTCACGCGAACGTGCATGGCAGGCGGGCTGATGCGGGTGCTGGATCGGGCGGGCCGCCTGTCGCGGCGTTCGGAGCCTCGTCATGAAGCGTTTTCGTCTTGCGTTCGCCCTGTCGGCCTTCGCCCTTGCCGGCGGCATGGCCGTTGCCCAGGCGCCAGGAACGCGGTTGCGCGGCACGGTCGAGCGCGTGGAAGGGGCGACGTTGGAGCTCAAGGCGGCGGACGGCCGGGAGCTCAAGGTCGCGCTCGCGCCCGGCTACTCGGTCGGCGGCATGGTGGCGGCGAAGGCAAGCGATATCGCCAAAGGCAGCTTCATCGGCGTCGGCGCCAAGCCGCAGGCTGACGGCACCTTGCTCGCGGTACAGGTCGTGATCTTCCCGGAGGCGATGCGCGGCACGGGCGAGGGGCACCGGCCCTGGGGCGTGCTGCCGGATGCGACCATGACCAATGCGACGGTGGCCGAGACGGTCTCGCGGGTCGACGGCGCCAATCTGGTGCTGAGCTATCCGGGTGGCGAGCAGAAGGTGGCGATCACGCCGGAGGCGACGATCCTGATGGCAGCGCCTGCCGAGGCGAGCGAGCTCAAGCCTGGCGCGCAGGTCGCGATGACGGCGAGCCGGCAGGCGGATGGCAGCTACAGCACGAGCCGGATCACCGTGGCGAAGGCGGGTGCCAAGCTTCCGCTCTGAAGATCAGCCGTCGCTCTTTTCACCGAGCCGCTTCACGGCGCCGTGGCCACGCGCATCCATGAAGAGATGGACCTTGTTCTGGAAGCCGGCGTCGTCATGGGCGGCGAGGAGGGCCGCATGGTCGGCGCAGGCCGTGCAGAGATCCTCGACCCAGGGCTGCTCGGCCTTGCCGAAATCGTTCAGCACGTAGCTGTGCACCAGTTCCTTGAGGCCGGGATGGCCGATGCCCATGCGCACGCGGCGATAGTCGTTGCCGATCGCAGCCGTCGTCGAGCGCAGGCCGTTATGCCCGGCATTGCCGCCGCCGAGCTTGACGCGCAGCTTGGCGGGGGCGAGATCGAGCTCGTCATGGAAGACGACGACATCGGCCGGCGCGACCTTGAAGAAGCGCGCGGCCTCGCCGATCGCGCGGCCCGACTCGTTCATGTAGGTCTGCGGCTTGAGCAGGATGACCTTTTCGGTGCCGATCGTGGCCTCGCAGGCCTCCGCCTGGAAGCGGGCGCGCCAGGGCGAGGCGCGGTGCAGGCGCGCGATCTCGCCAAGGGCCATGAAGCCGATATTGTGGCGGTTGCGGGCATAGCGCGCGCCGGGATTGCCGAGGCCGGCGAAAATCAGCATGGCGAGGCTCCGCAGACTTGTTCGTTCAGCATCGGATCCGCCCGAAGGCCGGACACCGTTTTCCGGTTCGATGCCATAGCAAAACGGCCGGGAAACCCGGCCGTCTCGTGAGCGTTCGAGGTGAAAGCGGCGCCGGCTGGCGCCGTTTCATCAGGCCTTGGCTTCAGCCGCGGCTTCCTCAGTCTCGGCGGCCTCAGGCTCGGCCTCGACGGTCGGCGCGGAGATCGTGACGATCGTGGCGTCAGCGCCGACAGAGAGCTTGGCGCCGGCCGGGAGCTTGATCGCGTCGGCATGGACGGAGTCGCCGACGTTCAGGCCGGCAACCGAAATGTCGATGGAATCCGGGATGCTGTCCGGCTCGACGGTGACTTCGAGGGCGTGCTCGATGATCTGGACCAGGCCGCCGCTCTTGACGCCGGGGCTGGCTTCCTGACCGGTGACGTGAACCGGAACCTGGACCGTGACGGTCTGGCCCTTGGCGACGCGCAGGAAGTCGACATGGATCGGGAAATCCTTGACCGGGTCGAGCTGGTAATCGCGCGGAATGACGCGCTGCTTCTTACCGGCGACGGCGATCTCGAAGATCGTGGTCAGGAAGTGGCCGCCGAAAATCAGCTGGCGGGTCTTGTTGGCGTCGAGCGCGATGGCTTCGGGAGCAGCGCCCCCACCATAGATCACGGCAGGCGTCTGGCCCTGGCGGCGAACAGCACGGGCGGCCCCCTTGCCGACCTGTGCGCGCGCCGAAGCCTCGATTTGCTTCACGGCGGTCATGTTGGATGTCCTTGACTTGTAAATGACAAGGCCGCCACGTGGCGGCCATCGGATTTATGCGTTCAGAGCCTCCAAGGGTGTCAGCCGAACGCTGGGGTGCTCATAGGCGAAAACCGCCGCGATCTCAAGCCCGGCTCAGGCGGCGTTGGCGACAAGGCCGCGCGTGGGGACGGTCGCCTGGATCGGCTGGGCGAAGCGCTGCAGCCATTCGCGGATGATCGAGGCCGGAACCGGCGGCGAATAGAGGTAGCCCTGGCCGAGGCCGCAGCCCATTTCGCTGAGGCGCTCGGCCTGCGCCTGCTTCTCGATGCCCTCTGCGACGATCTTCATGCCGAGGCGGCGGGTCATCGTCAGCAGGGCCTCGATGATGATCTCGCTGCGGGCGCCGCTGTCGATCGAGCCGACGAAGGAGCGGTCGATCTTGATGATGTCGATCGGGAAATCGAGCAGGTGGGTCAGGGAGGCGAAGCCGGTGCCGAAATCGTCGAGCGCGACCGGCGAGCCATTGGCGCGCAGCGCTTCCATGGTGCGCGCGACGCCGTCCTTGCGCCCGCCCATGAAGACCTGCTCGGTGACCTCGATCACGAGCTGCTGCAGCGGTACGCCGGCCTTCTCCAGCGTGCGGGTGGCGCGCTGGACGAGGTCGCCCTTCTGGAAGTCGGCCGAGGTGACGTTGACCGCGACATGCTGGAAATTCAGGCCGCTCGCGCGCCACTCGGCCATGTCGGTGGCCACCGCCGTCAGCATCTGGGTCGTGGTACGATGGGCGATCTTCGGATCGCGCAGGGCGTCCTGGAATTCGCCGGCCGCGATGATGCGGCCGTCGTCGAGGCGCATCCGGGCCAGGGCTTCGAGGCCGACGACTTCGTTGGTGTCGAGGCGGATGACCGGCTGGTAATAGGGGATGATCCGGTCGTCGCCGAGAGCGCCCGCGACATCCCGCCGGGTGCGGATGCGATGCATCATCGCGCTGCGCAATTGCCTGCGAAAGCGGACATAGCGGCCGCGCCGGGTTTCCTTGGCGTGGTAGAGCGCGAGGTCGGCGTTCTGCCGCAGCGTGACGGTGTCCTGGCCGTCCTCGCCGGCGATGACCCCGCCGATGGTAATGCCCGGCACGAGGCTGTGGCCGTCATGGTCGAACGGAACCGCGACCGCCGCCATCGCGGCCGAGGCGAAGGCACGCATACGCGCAGGTTCCCTGCAATCGGGGACGAGAACGGCGAACTCGTCGCCGCCGATCCGGCAGGTGAGGCAGCCGGCCAGCGCGACGTCGAGCCGCCGGCCGACCACGGCGATCAGCGCATCCCCGGCGGCGTGGCCGAGCGTGTCATTGACCGTCTTGAGATGATCGATGTCGATCAGCATCAACCCGTAGCGGCGGCCGGCCGCGCTCATCTCCGCGATGGCGCTGTTGAATTGGCTGCGGTTCGGCAGTCCGGTCAGCGTATCGAAATAGGCGAGGCGGTGATTGCGGGTGCGGACTTCGTCATGCTCGATGGCGATGGCGCAGAGATGGACACAGGTCGCGACGATCCGGCGTTCGAGCGCTCCCGCACGGCGAGCCGTCCTGAAATAGAAGGCGAACGCACCGACCACCCGCCCGTCGCGCGCCTTGATCGGCGTCGACCAGCAGGCGCGCAGGCCGAGCGGCAGGGCGAGATCGGTATAGGCCCGCCAGAGTGGATCGGTGGCGATGTCGGTGACTTCGACGGGCTCGCCGCGGAAGATCGCGGTTCCGCAGGAGCCGACCTCCGGGCCTGCCGGCACGCCCTTGATGGCGCCGACATAGTGCGGGGGCAGGCTGGGCGAGGCGAGAGGCTGGAGGCAGCACTGGTTGTCGATGGCGACGACCGAGCAGATGACGCCGGGCGAGATCGCCTCGGCACGATGACACAGGCGCTCCATGCATGCGATCAGAGGCTCGCCACGCGCGATATCTTCAAGAATATCGTTCTGCAGAGCCTGCAGGCGGCCCGAAGGTCTGGTCACGGAGTTCCCGACAGAGTGCTCGTCGAAGAACCCCGATCCTGGCGCAAATGCCTTAAAGTCAGATTGAGGCGACGCCTCAAACTTTACGCGGCGGCGCGATGCCTGGAATCAGGCGGCGACCAGGCCCAGCCGCTCGTCGCGGCGGCGCAGGAGGTGCATCAGCGGCAAGGCGAGCAGCACCATCCAGGCCTTGCCGATGATCTGGCCGGCGAGAAAGTCGAGGCTGCCGAAGGCGAGATGCAGGAAGACGAGGCTGTCGACGACGAGGCCGATCACGCTGGAGGCGAAGACGGCCGTGACGAAGCGCCGGCGCTGCAGGGGCGTGTAGACCGCGAAATCGGCGAGCTCCGAGAGCAGGAAGGCCGCGACCGAGGCCAGCACGATGGCGGGCGGGGCGAGCATCGCGGAGATCAGGGTGCCGACCGCGATGGCGCCGAGACCGGCGAGCGGGCCAAGGCGGCGCTGGACGATGTCGCGCAATACCAGGGCAAGGCCGACCATCAGGACACCGCTCGGCGCCATCACGCCCGGCCAGACCGGGACGAGGCAGGGACCGTTCGGCACGCAGACCGCGCCGGCATTGCCGATCATCCAGTTGGCGGCGGGAATGGTCAGGCCGAACAGGACGAGGGCGATAACGCCTTCCGTCAAGCGCTGGCGGTCACGGGTCATAGGTCAAGTCCGCTGTCGTCGGGGGCTGCGAGGTAAGCCGCGAAGCCTTTTGATCGCAAATCGCAGGCCGGGCAATGGCCGCAGCCGTAACCCCAGCCATGCCGGGTCGTCCTGTCGCCGAGATAGCAGCTATGGCTGTCCTCAATCACGAGATCGAGCAGGGCCTGGCCGCCGATTTCGCGGGCGAGCGCGAAGGTCTGCGCCTTGTCGCGCCACATCAGCGGCGTGTGCAGCACGAGCCGGCGGTCGAGCCCGAGATTGAGCGCGACCTGCATCGCCTTGATCGTGTCGTCGCGGCAATCGGGATAGCCGGAATAATCGGTCTCGCAGACACCGAGCACGATGTGCTTGAGGTCGCGGCGATAGGCGAGCGCCGCGGCGAAGGTCAGGAAGATCAGGTTGCGGCCGGGCACGAAGGTCGAGGGCAGGCCGGCATCCGTGAAAGCGATCTCGGTCTCGCGGGTCAGGGCCGTCTCGGAGATCGCGCCGAGCACCTTGAGATCGACGACATGATCGGGGCCGAGCCGCTCGGCATAGCGGGCCGAGAGCGTGGGAAGCTTGGCGCGGATCGTCTCGCGGCATTCCATCTCGATGCGATGGCGCTGGCCATAGTCGAAGCCGATCGTCTCGACCGCGTCGAAGCGGTCGAGCGCCCAAGCCAGGGTCGTGGTGGAATCCTGGCCGCCGGAAAACAGGACGAGGGCGCGGGAGTTACCCAAGCCGGAACCTCTCAGTCGAACAGGCTCGACACGCTGGTCTCGCTCGCGGTGCGCTCGATCGCCTCGCCCATCAGGCCGGCAATCGAGATGACGCGGATATTGCGCGCGACCTTCACGGCCTCGGTCGGCATGATCGAGTCGGTGATCACCAGCTCCTTGAGCTTGGACGAGGCGATGCGGGCGACCGCGCCGCCGGAGAGCACGCCGTGGGTGATATAGGCGAAGACCTCCTTGGCACCCTGCTCGAGCAGGGCGTCGGCTGCATTCACCAGCGTGCCGCCGGAATCGACGATATCATCGATCAGGATGCAGGAGCGGCCCTCGACCGAGCCGATGATGTTCATGACCTCGGATTCGCCCGGCCGGTCACGGCGCTTGTCGACGATGGCGAGCGGGGCGTCGATGCGCTTGGCGAGCGCGCGCGCCCGGACCACGCCGCCGACGTCCGGCGAGACGACCATGGCGTTTTTCCATTCCAGCCGGTCCTTGATGTCGCGCGCCATCAGCGGGGCGCCGAACAGGTTGTCGGTCGGGATGTCGAAGAAGCCCTGGATCTGGCCGGCATGCAGATCGAGCGTCAGCACGCGGTCGACGCCGGCATGGGTGATCAGGTTGGAGACGAGCTTGGCCGAGATCGGCGTACGGCCGGAGGCGCGCCGATCCTGGCGGGCATAGCCGAAATAGGGGATCACCGCCGTGATGCGGCGCGCCGAGGAGCGGCGCAGCGCATCGGTGATGATCAGCAATTCCATCAGGTGGTCGTTGGTCGGGAACGAGGTCGACTGGATGATGAAGACATCCTGTCCGCGCACGTTCTCCTGGATCTCTACGAAGACCTCCATATCGGCGAAGCGCCGGACGGAGGCCTTGGCGAGAGGGATGCTGAGATGGTTGCAGATCGCCTCGGCCAGCGGACGATTGGAGTTGCCGGCGACGACTTTGAAGTGAGAGGCCATGCCGTAGCGCACCGTTGCATCAAGGCTGAGCAGGGAGGGCCGGCATTGCCGGCTCAATTCGAACGGCTCTTAACAGCGCGGTTGGATGGAGTCGACCGCTGCAGTGCAATATCGATGGCCAAAAAGCGCAGGGCGCTGCGCCGTGACCCGGAAACCACTGCCGCAGCGTCGCTGCACAGCGGGTCCTGGCGTGGCCTCAGCTCTTCTTCGGGTCCGTCGCAGCGACGCGGGTGCCCGGCTTCGCGGGTTTGCCGGTCTTGGTCTCGGTCTTGAGCGTCTCGACGGCGGGCGTGGTCACGAGAAAGCCCGCGATCGCATCCATCGAGTCGGAAGCGGCCTTGGCGACGACCGTCTGATCGATGCCGGCCCAGGGGTCGGAACCGCCGCTGCGCTTGCCGATGCTCTCGCCCTGTACGCGCTGGGCGCGCTGCTTGGTCGAATCATAGACATCCCAGACGAAGGCGAGCGAGGTCTGGCCGTCCTCGGTCGGCTGTGCCGTGAGGTAGCCCTTGACGCGGAAGCGCGCCGGCTTGTTGCCGGGGACGATCTCCATCTTGCGCTCGGCGGCGGCTTCGCCGAGCAGGCCCGCGAAGCTGGTGGTGACGTTTTCGGGCGCTCCGGAGATGCTCTGGACCGAGACCGGAACGCCCGGCGCATCGACGCGCGGACGGGCCGCGGTCTGGGTGGTTTCCTGGCAGCCGGCGACAGCCAGCGCAAAAACCGGCCCCAGAACGAGGCCGCTAAAACGGTTGATCATGACGCCTCCCGCCCTTTGGGCTGTGGACCGCTTCGAGATTCCCTGTGCCGCTGTTCTAGGCTCAACGGATGGCGAGGTCCAGATCGGGCAGGTCGAGCGCCTCGGCGGCGGCTTCGCCGGCGAGATGAAGTCCGGCCCATCGGGGCAGCGGGCATGCCCGACATCCGGTCGCAATTGCGGCTCCCGCCTGTGCTGCCTATAGGCTGTCGGCAGAGAGTTTCGCGCCTTTAAGGGAGAGAGCCATGGTGAACCCCGGCAACCGTATCCTCGACGATATCGCCCGTCTGGCCACCGATGCCGCCGGCGCGGCACAGGGCGTGCGGCGCGAGGTCGAGACGGTGGTCAAGACGCAGATCGAGCGCCTGCTGCGCGATCTCGACGTCGTCACCCGCGAGGAATTCGAGGCGGTGCGCGAGATGGCGCTGATCGCCCGCGAGGAGAACGACAAGCTCGCCGCGCGGCTGAAGGCGCTGGAGGAGAAGCTCGGCAAGGCCTGAGAACGGGCCGGGGCTGCTTCAAGAGCGGCCCCCGGTTGCCCTCAGGTTATGTCCACAGCCATGTGCTGTGGACAGCCCTTCGGGGGGATTGAGCCCGCCGGCCGAATCCGCGGAGCTTGGCGCCGTGTTGGGAGCGTCACAGCGCCTGCGCTATCGTCGGTGGAAAGAATTGATTCGTCGGGCGGATTCGTCCTGCCGCGCCGAATGGGAGCGCCTCTTTCAGAGGGGTTCCGGAGGTGTGTTGCGTTCCTTCGGCTTTCCAGTCGCCGTGTTCCTGTTCTCGAACGCGCCGGAGCCTTTCGCTCCGGAAGGTGGACCCTAGGGCATGATGGACCTCGATATGGATGCCGAGCTGGATCGGCCTTCCAACCCGCTTGACCTGTTTGAACGCCTCGCCGCCCTCAACGACTGGTCATTCGATCGCGACAGCGAAGATGAGCTCTCGGTCTCCGTGACCGGCGGCTGGTCGGAATACCATGTCGCGATCACCTGGCTCGCCGAGGTGGAAGCGCTGCATATCGCCTGCGCCTTCGACCTCAAGGTGCCGGAGCGGCGGCGTGGCGAGGTGCTGCAGCTCGTCAGCCTCGTCAACGAGCAGCTCTGGCTCGGCCATTTCGACCTCTGGAGCAGCGAAAGCGTGGTGATGTACCGCCACGCCCTGCTGCTTTCCGGTGGGGCCGAGCCGACCGAAGAGCAGGCGATCGCGCTGGTCAAGGCTGCGGTCGAGGCCTGCGAGCGCTACTATCAGGCCTTCCAGTTCGTCGTCTGGGCCGGCAAGACCGCGAAGGAAGGCATGGAGGGCGCGATCCTGGAGACGGTCGGCGAGGCCTGAGGTCGCGCCGACGTGATGGCCGGGCTTGACCGGGCCACCTCTTGCAGGCTCTGGTTCCGACATGCTCAGGCGCCAGCCCGGCATGACGCCCTGTTCCCAAGCGACGAGAACCGCCATGACCGCTTCCCTGCCGCAATCGCTCGTCCTCATCGGCGCCGGCAAGATGGGCGGCGCGATGCTGGAGGGCTGGCTGCGCATCGGCATCGATCCCCGGGGAATCAGCCTGATCGATCCCAAGCCGTCGGACGAGATGGTCGCGCTTGCCAACGACAAGGGCATGCGCCTCAATCCGTCCGCCAAGGATATTCCCGCCGCCGATGTCGTCGTGCTGGCGACCAAGCCGCAGATGCTCGATACGGCCGCGCCTGCGGTGCAGGCCTTCATCCATCCGAGGACGCTGCTGATCTCGATCCTCGCCGGCAAGACGCTGGGCGATCTTTCGGCGCGCCTGCCCAATGCCGGCGCGATCATCCGTGCCATGCCGAACCTGCCGGCCGCGGTGCAGCGCGGTGCGACCGCCGCGGCTCCCGGCAAGGGCGTGAGCGCGGCGCAGCGCGCCACCGCCGACGCGCTGCTCGGCAGCATCGGCAAGGTCGAGTGGCTCGACGACGAGGGGCTGATCGATGCGGTGACGGCCGTGTCCGGTTCGGGCCCGGCCTATGTCTTCCATCTCGTCGAGTGCCTCGCGGCTGCTGGCAAGGATGCCGGCCTGCCCGCCGATGTCGCGGAGCGCCTGGCCCGCGCGACTGTGGAGGGTGCCGGCGAGTTGCTGTTCCAGTCGCCGCTTCCGCCCGGCACGCTGCGCCAGAACGTGACCTCGCCCGGTGGCACGACGGCAGCGGCACTCGAGGTGCTGATGGCCGAAGACGGCATGAAGCCGCTGATGCGCAAGGCGGTGGCTGCTGCGAAACGTCGCGCTGGCGAGCTTTCCGGCTGAACCGCCTTCCACCTGCCACGATAGCGGCCTAACCTCTTCTCATTGCGAAGCGAGAGGAGCTGCCCCATGGCCCGCAAACCCGTTTCCACCCCGCCCCAGGCGGCGCCGCCTGCGGCCGATCCGCGCCGTCGCGCCGTCGATGCGCTGATGAAGCTCGCCGTCGAGCGACGCTGGGACGAGATCGAACTACCGGATATCGCGACCGAGGCCGGACTGACGCTGGCGCAACTGCGCGGGCTGTTCCCCTCCAAGCTCGCCATGCTGGGCGGTGTGACCCGCATCGTCGACGATGCCGTCCTGGCGGGCTCCTCGGACGATCTCGCCGGCGAGCCGGTCAAGGAGCGCTTGTTCGACCTCGTGATGCGCCGGCTCGATGCGATGGCGCCTTACAAGGCAGGTCTGCGCAAGATTGCGCCGGTCATCCGGCGCGATCCGCTGGCGCTGGCGGCGCTCAATCGCGGCGCCGTCAATTCCTGGCGCTACATGCTGGCTTCGGCCGGCATCCCGACCGAGGATGCATTGGGTCATCTGCGGGTGCAGGGCGCGGTTTTGCTGATGGCGCGCGTCTCCGAGGCCTGGCTCGACGACGACGAGCCGGAGCTGTCGAAGACGATGGCGCGGCTCGACCGCGAACTGAAGACGGCAGGGCGGATCATGGCGCGCGTCGAGGATGTCCATCGGCTGATGGCGCCGTTCCGCGGGCTGGCGCGGGCGATCTGCTCCGGGCGGCCTCTGAAGGCGCGCCGGCGCGAACGAGCCTCCGAGCGCGGCGAGGACAACGAGGACTACGCACCGGCGATCTGAGCGCCGCGCAGCTTCCGCGCTCGGCCTGCGACAAAATGTGGCGAAACTGCGCCAATGTTAAGCGTGCCTTAGCCAATCCTGCGCGAATGAGGGGAATTCCCCCATCGCGCAGGATACGCGAATGTCGTTCACCAGGAAGCTTGCGACCCTTTCGATCAGCCGTTCCTTCGGCCTGATCGCGGCCTTGGCCGTGCTGATCGCCGTCGGCGCCGTCGGCTATACGCTGAATGCCGCCCGCAACGAGATGATCACGCTCAAGCGGGCCGAGATGAAGAATGCGGTCGAAGCCGC
Source organism: Allobosea sp. AK1 (assembly GCF_006714945.1). Lineage (NCBI taxonomy): Bacteria > Pseudomonadati > Pseudomonadota > Alphaproteobacteria > Hyphomicrobiales > Alloboseaceae > Allobosea > Allobosea sp. AK1. The sequence continues at coordinate 1,011,146 of NZ_VFMG01000001.1, read as the reverse complement.
CGCGACGACGGTCAAGGGCTACCTGGCGCGCGTCCAGGCCGGCGAGCTGAAGGACGAGGATGCCAGGAAGCTGGCGATGGATGCGCTCGGCAGCGCGCGGTTCGACAGCGGGAACTATTACTTCCTCATCGATTACGACGGCATCAGCGTCCTGCACGCCAACAAGAAGATCCAGTCGACGGACATGAAGCCGCTCAAGGACGCGGACGGCAAGTTCTTCGTCCAGGAGATGGTCGCGCTGGCGAAGGCGAAGACCGAGGGCTTCGTCGACTATGGCTGGCTCAAGGCCGGCGACAAGGACCCTTCGCTCAAGATTTCCTACATCATCGGCATCCCGCAATGGCAGTGGGTGGTCGGCTCCGGCCTGCATGTCCAGGATGTCGATGCGGCCTTCGTGAGCATGGTCGGCGGCGTTGCCAAGGTGCTGGTGCCGCTCGGTCTCGTCATGCTTGGCCTCGTCATCATCCTCAGCCGCCGCGCCTCCGGCATGCTGCATTCGCTGCGCGGTTCGATGGAGGGTCTGGCCGCGGGCCAGCTCGACACCACGATCGCGCATCAGGAGCGGCCTGACGAGATCGGCGCCATGGCGCGCACGCTGGTCGTCTTCCGCGATGCGGCCCTCGCCAAGGAGGCGATGGAGACCGACAAGCTCAGGATGGAAGAGGAGGCTGCCGGCCATCGCAGCGCCGCCGATGGCGAGCGCCGGCGCAACGAGGCCGACCGCGCCGAGCATGCCCGCGTGCAGGCCGACGTGGTGCTGGCTCTTGGCCAGGGGCTGGAGCATCTCTCGGATGGCGACCTGACCTACCGGATCGAGGCCGCCTTCTCGGCCGAATACGTCAAGCTCAAGGACGATTTCAACGGCGCCATCGCCAAGCTGCAGGATGCGATGCGCCAGATCGCGACCAATACTGACAGCATGAAGGCGGGCTCGACCGAGATCAGCCAGGCGGCGGACGACCTCGCCAGCCGGACCGAGCAACAGGCCTCCTCGGTCGAGGAGACCGCGACGGCACTCGACGAGCTTACCGCCACGGTCCGCCAGACGGCGGAAAGCGCGCGCCTTGCCAACCAGGCGACGGAGCAGGTCAAGACCGAAGCCGAGCAGTCGACCAGCATCGTCCGCGATGCCGTGACGGCGATGGGCGGCATCGAGAAATCGGCTCAGGAAATCTCGCAGATCGTCGGCGTCATCGACGAGATCGCCTTCCAGACCAATCTGCTCGCACTCAATGCCTCGGTCGAGGCGGCCCGCGCCGGCGATGCCGGCAAGGGCTTCGCGGTCGTGGCCTCCGAGGTGCGGGCGCTGGCGCAACGCTCGGCTTCCGCAGCGAAGGAGATCAAGACGCTGATCGACGCCTCGACCATCGAGGTCGAGAAGGGCGTCACGCTCGTCGGCCAGACCGGCGGCGCGCTCCAGCGCATGGCTTCCGAGATTACGCGCGTCACCTCGCTGGTCGCCGAGATCGCCGGTGCGGCGCAGGAGCAGGCCTCGGGCCTCCAGGAGGTGAATTCCGCGGTCGGCGAGATGGACCAGGCGACCCAGCAGAACGCCGCGATGGCCGAGCAGTCGACCGCCGCCGCGCATTCGCTCTCGCAGGAGGCCGACCGGCTCTCCTCGCTGGTCGCGCGCTTCCAGCTCGGCGGCGACGTCGCAAAGCTCAAGGCGATCTCCCAGACCATGCGGGCGGCCGTCGCTGCGGCGCCGCGCCCGGCGGCTCCGCGCGCCAAGGCCTCCAGCGGCAGTGCCGCTACGGCGCCCAAGACGGATGCGCGCGACGACGGGTGGGCGGAGTTTTGAGCGCGCCTTCCGAACCGGCCGCCCAGATCGGCTTCGATGATTTCCTGAAGGTCGACATCCGTGTCGGCACCATCGTCGAGGCCGAGCCCTATCCCGAGGCGCGCAAGCCCTCGATCAAGCTCGTCATCGATTTCGGCGGCACGATCGGCCGGAAGAAATCCTCGGCGCAGATCACGAAGCACTATCGGCCGGAAGATCTTCCCGGCCGGCAGGTCCTCGCGGTGGTGAATTTCCCGCCGCGCCAGATCGGCAGGTTCATGTCGGAAGTGTTGACGCTCGGCATTCCCGATGCCGAGGGCGAGGTCGTCCTGATCGGGCCGGGGCAGGCGGTGCCGGTCGGCGGAAGGCTCTTCTAGTCTAGGCGGCTGCCGCCCACAGGCCGGTCTGCAAGGTGGTCGGCGCGAATTCGGGTGCCGACCAGCGCAGCGGCAGCGCATGGGCCCGGCACCAGCCGCGCCGGACATGGAAGCGCCACAGGCGCTCGGCGCCATCGAGCCGCGCCAGTTCCGGTCCCTGCCAGAGGATCTCTGCCTCGCCCTGCAATTGCAGCAGCGTGCCCGTCTGGAAATCGACGAAGAGCAGCGCGGCGCGCGGCTCCTGCAGCAGGTTTCCGAAGGTGTTGAAGTAGTTGTTGCCCGCGAAATCCGGGATGGTGAGGGTGTCGCCATCGATCCGGACGAAGCCGGGGCGGCCGCCGCGATGCGAGATGTCGACGCCACCGGGTTCGCTCCCAGGCGCAGCGACACTGGCGATGAAGAGCGTATCGGCCCCGGCAATCAGCGAGCGCGCCTGCGCATCAAGGCTGGTCAGCTCCGATGCCGACGCGGCGAGCTCATTGCCATCCTGAACCCGGTTGCGGACCTGGATATACTTCGCGCAATTGCCGAAGCTTTGCGCGATCTCGACCGTAAACCTATTCGCAGCGACAGCCTCGATCCGGCCATTGGCGCGGTTGCGGCGGCGCGTCTCGAATTCGAGCCCGAGCAGGCCGATGGGGCTGTCACGCCGGAACGTTTCGAAAGCCGGATCATCTTTGGAGGGCAACGCCGCGACCAACAGTGCGGTCGGACTGGGGCTTGTCACGAAGCCGGGCTTGGCGGCCAGCACGGTCGCCAAGGGCCAACCGCCCGAGTCGGGCACACTGGCAAAGACCCAGGGCAACTGGCCGAAGAAGATGCGATGCTGATCCGGCATGAAGTTGCGGATACCGGCGCCACGCGAGGCGACACCGGCCAGAGTCTGCGCCGCCAGCTCACCGGCATGGAAGGGGCCGTCAGGCAGCATCGTCGTCGAGCTCTGCGGGAAGGGGCGAAGGCGGGATCGGCTTGAAGAAGGGCAGGGCCTCGATGCGCGCGAGCCAGTTGCACACGGCCGGATAGGGCTTCAGCGAGATGCCGCCTTCGGGCGCGTGCGCGACGTAGGAATAGCAGGCGAGATCGGCGATCGTCGGATGGGTGGCGGCGAGATAGTCGCGCGTCGCCAGATGCTCTTCCATGAAGGTGAGCAGCTTGGCCGCGATCCGCTGGGCGCGGGCCTTGTCGTCCTTCAGGCCGAACTGCGTGATCAGGCGCGCGATCGAGGGGCCGTGCATGACCTCGCCGGCGGCGATCGAGAGCCAGCGCTGGACATTGGCTGCGCCGATGGGATCAAGCGGCAGCCAGGTGCTGTCGGGGGCATAGCGCCGGACCAGATAGACCATGATCGCATTGCTGTCGGCGAAGGTGAGGTCGCCGTCCTGCAGCACAGGAATCTGGCCGAGCGGGTTGAGCTTGCGGAAGGCATCGCTCCGCCGGACATCGGCCGGGGCCTCCTCGTTGCGATAAGGCAGGCCAAGCGCGAGCAGCAGCAGTTCGACGCGGTGGGCATGACCTGAGAGGGGCGTTCCGTGGAGGATGATCTCTGGCGACGGCATGGCGGTTCTCCTGCTTCTGCCGGGCATCATGATCGTTTCGCTTAACTGTCGTAATCTGCTATTGGTTGAACTCAGAATTTCGGTTTGCGGAACGATGAGATGGACCGGATCGAGGAACTGGCGATCTTCGTCGCGATCGTCGATGCCGGCAGCCTTGCCGGTGCGGCGCGGCGGCTGCGCAAGTCCCGCCCGGCCGTGACGCGGGCGCTGGCCGGGCTGGAGGAGAGGGTCGGGACGCAACTGATCGCGCGGACGACACGGCGCCTGACCCCGAACGATGCAGGCCGGGAGCTTGCCGCAACGGCGCGGCGCCTGCTTGCCGATTACGAGGCGGCGCTCGGCGTTGCGGCGGCGGAGCCGGTCAGCGGCCTTCTGCGCATCACCGCGCCGCTTTCCTTCGGCCGGCGGCATGTCACGCCATTGGTGAGCGAGTTCCTCGATCGCTATCCGCAGGTGCAGGTCGAGCTCGTGCTGGCGGATCGCAATCTCGACCTGATCGAGGAGGACCTGCAACTGGCCGTCCGGATCGGGCCGCTGCCGAATTCCGGCCTGCTGATGCGCAAGGTCGGCGAGGTCCGGCGCATCCTCGTCGCCGCGCCGTCCTATCTCGCCAGCTGCCCGCCGCTGCGCCGACCGGCCGACATCGCAGCGCATGAGACCATCGCGAGCGTCGCCGCCAACCAGACGCTGACCTGGCGCTTCGGCGGGCCGCGCTCAGGCAGCGCCGTGGTGCTGACACCGCGCCTGATCGTCAACGAGGTGGAATCGGTGCTGATCGCGGCGCGGGCCGGGCGGGGGCTGGCGCGGGTGCTGTCCTATCAGGCGGCGGATGATCTCGCTTCAGGAGCGCTGGTCCGTCTGCTCGCGGAGTTCGAGCCGCCGCCGCTGCCGGTGCAGCTCGTGGTGCCGGGTGGACGGGCGCCGCCGCCGCGCGTGCGCGCCTTCATCGACCATGCAGTGGTGCGATTGCCCGCGCTTGCGCCGATCGGGGCCGGCTGAGGCCGATTCTAGACCGGCAGCCGGACGGTCGCCCGCAAACCGCCGAGCGGGGAGTCGCCGAGCATGATGTCGCCGCCATGGGCGCGGGCGATATCGCGCGCGATGGCAAGGCCGAGCCCCGTGCCGCCGCCATCGACATTGCGGGCTTCGTCGAGGCGGAAGAAGGGGCGGAAGACCTCCTCGCGCTGGTCCGGCGGGATGCCGGGGCCGTCATCGTCGACCATCACGATCAGGTAGCGCGCATCATGGGTCGCCCGGATCGCGATGCGGTCGCCGTAGCGCGCCGCGTTGGAGACGAGGTTGGTCAGCAGGCGGCGGAAAGCGTCCTGGCGGATCACGACGAGCGGATCGCCGACCACCGTCAGCTCGGTCTGGTGGCCCTGACGCTCGGCATCGGACTTCAACTCCTCGAGCAGGGAGCGGATGTCGGCCTCGACCGCGGTCTCGCCGGCGTCGCCGCGGGCGAAGGCGAGATAGTCCTCGAGCATGCGGCTCATCTCGTCGACGTCCTTCTCCAGCGCCTCGATTTCCGAGGAGCGCTCCATCAGGGCGAGCGAGAGCTTGAAACGGGTGAGGATGGTGCGCAGGTCGTGGCTGACGCCGTTCAGCATCGTCGTACGCTCGCCGATCGAGCGCTCGACACGCCGCTTCATCTCGATGAAGGCATTGCCGGCGCGGCGGACCTCGCGGGCGCCGCGCGGCCGGAAATCGGCGTCGCGGCCCTTGCCGAAGGCTTCGGCCGCATCGGCGAGCTTCAGGATCGGGCGGATCTGGTTGCGCAGGAACAGCACCGCGATCGTCAAGAGGATCAGCGACGTCCCGATCATCCAGAGCAGGAAGATATGGCTGTTCGAGGCATAGGCCGAATTGCGCCTTGTCAGGATGCGCATCACGTCCTTGCCGAGCTTGACGCGGATCTCGATCAGGCTGGAGCGGCCGACCGTGTCGAGCCAGAACGGGCGGGCGACCTGCTGCGACAGCTCGGTCGAGAGCGCGTTGTCGAGCAGCGAGAAGAAGGGGCGCGGGCCCGGTGCCGGCAGGTCGGAATCGGGGATGATGTCGAGGTCCATGCCGAGCCGCTCGGCCGCGATGCGCGACAGCGTCGTGGTATCGGCATCCTGCGGATAGCTTTCATAGACATCGATCAGCATGGCGATGTCGGCCGAGACGGCCGAAGACAGGCGCTGCGTCACGGTCTGCCAGTGCCGCTCCATGAAGACATAGGCGATGACCGATTGCAGCAGCACGACCGGCGCGATGACAATGACCAGCGCGCGCGGATAGAGCCCCTTGGGCATATAGCGCGCGATGATCTGCAAGGGCCGGCCGATGCGCTTGATCGTCGGTCGTACGGTCTTGCCGAGATTGTCCAGTGCCTTTTCCAGCCCGGCAAGGGCCCGCGCAAACCCACGCGCGACGGAACGCAGCGCAGACGAGCTTTTCCTGCCGGGTTGCAGCGGCGTCACGAGCGGTCCGTCACCAGCCTGTAGCCGACACCGCGCACCGTCTGGAGATAGAGCGGGTCGGTCTGGTCGCGCTCGATCTTGCGGCGCAGCCGGTTCATCTGGACATCGACGGTGCGGTCATTGGCGGCCGAGCCCTGCGCTGCCAGCTCCTCGCGCGGCACCACCTCGCCGGCGCGTTCGGCCAGCGCCGTCAGGATCTCGCGCTCGCGCTCGGTCAGGCGGATGGTCTCCTCGCCCTTGCGCAATTCGCCGCGTGCCAGCCCATAGATGAAGGGGCCGAAGCGGACGAAATCCGGCCGCGTGCCGGATTGCGCGGCTTCGACGACGAGCGTGCGCTTCAGGATATTGCCGAGCCGCAGCAGCAATTCGCGCGGCTCGAACGGCTTGGAGAGATAATCGTCGACGCCGATCTCGAGGCCGTTGATGCGGTCCTTGCCGTCGGCGCGAGCGGTCAGCATCAGGATCGGCACGGCGGAGCCACCGCGGAAGCGGCGCGCGAAATCGAAACCGTTCTCACCGGGCATCATCACGTCGAGCACGATCGCGTCGAAGACGAGGTTGCCCAGCCGCGTGTCGGCCTCGGCCGCATTGGCCGCCGTCGTCACCCGGAAGCCGTTATCGCCGAGGAAGCGCCCCAGCAATTCGCGCAAACGCCGGTCGTCGTCGACGACGAGGATATGCGGGGCCTCGTCGGGCAGCGGCTTGCGGGCCGGCTTCGCCAGGGTCTCGGTTGCGATCATTCTCGCGCCTTCTCTCCTGCGCCGACCGGATCGGCTACTCACGGTGCAGGGCTGCCATAGCATAACGCAGGGAGCCGGTCGCCGCTAAGGCTTGTCGAGAAGCCGTTCCACCTTCGGCCGCTCGGCCGCGTCGATCAGGGCGGCGAGATAGCGCGCGGCGATGGCCGCCGTCTCGGGCGCCGCGCCTTCGAGCGCGCGGTTGATGCGCTTCGCCTGGAGGCGGACGAGGCGCAGCGCCAGGTCCTGGCCCGAGGGCGTGGTGTGGAGATGGCGCTGGCGCTTGTCCTGCCGGCCGGTGCGCTGCTCGATATAGCCCTTCTCGACCAGCTCCTTGAGGACGCGGTTCAGGCTCTGCTTGGTGATCTGGAGGATGTCGAGCAGTTCGGCGATGGTCAGGCCCGGCCGGCGCTGGACGAAGTGCAGGACGCGGTGATGGGCGCGGCCGAAACCGTAATCGGCGAGGATGCGGTCGGGGTCGCCGACGAAGTCGCGATAGGCGAAGAACAAGAGCTCGATCAGGTCATGCGGCACCGCCTCGGAGGAGGGCCTGAGCGGCAGGTCTTCTGCGTCGGACGAGGGTGAGGCCAAAACGCGCCTTCCAAAAATTTGGGTCAGCCTTATTGACATATCTCAGACGCAAGATTACCGGTCAAGGGCGCTGAGCGAACGATTATTTCAAAGCGTCTCGCTGCAACGCAGCTTTAGACCCGCGCTTGCGTTCCGAAAACGGCTGTGCCGGAGTTCCGGAAACGAGCACCCAGGAGAAGGTCCATGTCAGTCATTCCTTTCGACCAGCGCGATGGCGTCATCTGGTTCGACGGCAAGCTCGTGCCGTGGAAGGACGCCCGAATTCACGTACTGACCCATGGACTGCATTACGGCTCCTGCATCTTCGAGGGCGAGCGCTCCTATGACGGCGTGATCTACAAGTGCACCGAGCACTCGCAGCGCTTCCACAAGTCAGCCGAGATCATGGATTTCACGATCCCCTATTCGGTCGCCGAGCTCGACGCGGCCAAATATCTCTGCCTGAAGGAGAACGGCCTGAAGGACGCCTATATCCGCCCGGTCGCCTGGCGCGGTTCGGAAATGATGGCGGTGTCCGGCATGAACAATTCTATCCACACCGCGATCGCCGTGTGGGAATGGCCGAGCATGTTCGACATGGCGGCGAAGCTGAAGGGCATCCGCCTCGACGTCGCCGATTACCGCCGGCCGGACCCGGCCTGCGCGCCGGTTCATGCCAAGGCTGCGGGCCTCTACATGATCTGCTCGCTCTCCAAGCACAAGGCGGAGCGCGGCGGCTATGCCGATGCGATGATGCTCGACTGGGAAGGCAATGTCGCCGAATGCACCGGCGCCAACATCTTCTTCATCAAGGACGGTGTGATCCACACCCCGCTGGCCGACCGCTTCCTGAACGGCATCACCCGCCAATCGGTGATCGACCTCTGCCGCCAGCGCGGCTTCGAGGTGGTCGAGCGCCGCATCCGGCCGGAGGAGCTGGAGAGCTTCAACGAGTGCTTCATCACCGGCTCGGCCGCCGAGGTGACGCTGGTCTCCGAGATCGGCCCGTACAACTTCATCACCGGCAACATGGGCAAGGTGATCATGGAAGATTATTCGGCTGCGGTGCGCCCGCAGACGAAGGCGGCATGACCCCGCTCCGTCATGCCCGGGCTTGACCCGGGCATCTCGGAAACCAGTGATCTTTCGTCATGAGATTCTCGGGTCGGAGCTTTGCTCCGCCCGAGAATGACGCTGTGGCTTATTCCCACCGCCGGGCGGCGTCGTCATCCTCGCCCTTGGCTTCGACCCAGCCGCCGAGCGTGCCGTCGGCTCGGTGCTCGCGCTTCCAGAATGGGGCGCGGGTCTTGAGGTAGTCCATCATGAAATCCGCGGCTTCGAAGGCTGCGCGGCGATGGGCGGAAGCCGCCAGCACCAGCACGATCTGCTCGCCCGGCCGGACCAGTCCGTAACGATGGATCGCGACGAGGCCGAGCAGCGGCCAGCGGCTCGCAGCTTCGTTAGCGACACGGGCGATCTCGGCCTCGGCCATGCCCGGATAATGCTCGAGTTCGAGCGCGGCGAGCGTGCCGGCCTCGTCCCGGCAGAGCCCGGTGAAGGAGACGACGGCGCCGATATCGGCGCGACCGGCCGACAGGGCGTCGATCTCGTCCTGAAGCGAGAAGTCCTCGTGCTGGATGCGGACGAGGGGAAAGAACACGGCCTAGCCGCCCGTCATTGGCGGGAAGAACGCGATCTCGCGGGCAGCGCCGAGCCGGGCCTGCGGCTTGGCATGGACATGGTCGAGCGCGGCCCGCACGACCGTTTCGTCGGCGAAGGCCGTCTCGTAACCCTCGCCGCGCGCCTTCAGCCAGCGCACGAGATCGGCGATGGTGGTGAGATCGGCGGGGATGTCGAGCGTCTCCTCGGGCAGGCCGACGCGCTCGCGCACCCAGGCGAAATAGACGATGCGGACGGGGCGCGTGCCCGCCGCTGCGGTCGCTGTCACAGTATTCATGGCGTGCGCTCGTCTTCTGCGACGAGATGGCGGATGCCGGCGTTGAAATAGTCCCAGCCGGTATAGATCGTCAGGCCGGCAGCAGCCCAGAGCAGGACGATGCCGATCGTGGTGTTGCCGGGCAAGACCTTGTCGCCGGCCGGGCCGACGACGAGGAAACCGAGCGCGAAGAGTTGCGCCGTCGTCTTCCACTTGGCGACCTTGCTGACGGGAACGCTGACCTTGAGATCGGCCAGGAATTCGCGAAGCCCGGAGACCAGGATCTCGCGGCAGAGGATCACGATCGCGGCCCAGAGCGTCCAGCCCTCGATCTGGCCCGTATAGACCAGCATCAGCAGCAGGGCGGCGACGAGCAGCTTGTCGGCGATCGGGTCGAGCATGCGGCCGATCGCCGATTGCTGGCTCCAGGCCCGCGCGATGTAGCCGTCGAGATAGTCGGTGATGGCGGCGAGCGTGTAGATTCCCAGCGCGAGCCAGCGCATCCAGTCGTCGCGCGGCCAGAACAGGATCGCCACCAGGGCCGGGATCGCCAGGATCCGCCCGTAGGTGAGGAGGTTGGGCAGCGACCAAGGGCCGCGCCGCCTGATGGCGTCTGGAAGAATCGTCACGGGATGCACCAAAGCAAGGCGGCAGCAGCAGCGTCAACACGCAACAGCGTGAATGTGGCAGAACTATCAGGCATCATGAAAGAAATCATGCACCGCCTTGGCCGTCGCGGCATTGACGCCGGGCGTGCGCATCAGGTCGTCGAGCTTGGCGCGCTGGATCGCCTTCACCGTGCCGAAATGCAGCAGCAGCGCCCGCTTGCGTGACGGCCCGATGCCGGGGATCTCGTCGAGCGGGTTCTTCATCGTCTCGCGCTTGCGCTTGGCGCGGTGCGTGCCGATGGCGAAGCGGTGGGCTTCGTCGCGCAGGCGCTGGATGAAATAGAGCGCAGGGTCGCGCGGCTGCAGCTTGAAGGGCTCGCGGCCGGCCATGTGGAAGGTCTCGCGCATGGCGTTGCGGTCTTCCCCCTTGGCGATGGCGACGAGCGGGATGTCGGCCGCGCCGAGCTCCTTCATGATCTTGAGCGCGGCGGTGAACTGGCCCTTGCCGCCGTCGACGATGACGAGATCGGGGCGGGAGGGGAAACCGTCCTCGTCCTTGCGGGGTTTCGGCGCCTTGCGCGCCTTCTTGGGCGGGGTCTCACCCTGGGAAGCGTCGTCAGGCGCCTCCCCGAGGGCGATCGTCACGGCTTCGTCGCCCCCTGGAGCATCCTTCGAGACGGCCGCGTCCGCGGCCCCCTCAGGATGAGGGCTCAGGGCAATGCCTTCTTCCCTTGCCAGCTTGGCGAATCTGCGCGTCAGCACCTCGCGCATCATGCCGAAATCGTCGCCGGCGATGGTGTCGGTCGAGATGTTGAAGGTGCGGTACTGATTCTTCACGAAGCCGTCCGGCCCGGCGACGATCATGCCGCCGACGGCGTTGGTGCCCATGATGTGCGAGTTGTCGTAGACCTCGACCCGGCGCGGCGGCGTCTCCATGCCGAAGGCGGCGCCGAGCGTGGCGAGCAGGGCGGTCTGGCCGGCATTGTCGGCGAGCTTGCGCGCGAGCGCCTCGCGGGCGTTCTTGACGGCATGGGCCATCAGGTCGGCGCGTTCGCCGCGCTTGGGATGTGCGACCTCGACCTTGCGGCCGGCGCGTGCCGTGAGCGCCTGGCCGATCAACTCGATTTCCTCGACCGGATGCGAGAGCAGCACGAGGCGCGGCGGCGGCTTGTCGTCGTAGAACTGGGCGACGACGGAGGCGAGCACCTCGGCCGGCGTCAAGGAGCGATCGGCACGTGGGAAGAGGGCGCGATTGCCCCAGTTCTGGTGGTTGCGGAAGAAGAAGATTTCGACGCAGAACTGCCCGGCCTGCTCGTCGATGGCGAAGACGTCGGCCTCCTCGACCCCTTGCGTATTGATGTCCTGCCCGGCCTGAACCGCCGATAGCGCAGCGAGGCGGTCGCGATAGCGCGCCGCCTTCTCGAATTCGAGCTCTTCCGCGGCGACCTGCATCCGGGCGGAAAGGAGCTGTTTCACCGCGGAGGAGCGGCCGGAGAGGAAGTCGCGGGCCTGGCCGGCGAGCGCCTGATAGTCGGGAATCGAGATCTCGCCGGTGCAGGGGCCGGCGCAGCGCTTGATCTGGAAGAGCAGGCAGGGGCGCGTGCGGTTCTCGTAGAAGGAATCCGAGCAGGTGCGGATCAGGAAGGCCTTCTGCAGCGCGTCGATGGTGCGCGTCACCGCCCAGACCGAGGCGAAGGGGCCGAAATAGTCGCCCTTGCGATGGCGCGAGCCGCGATGCTTCAGGATCGCGGGAGCGTCGTGCTCGCCGCCGGTCAGGAGGATATAGGGGAACGACTTGTCGTCGCGCAGCAGCACGTTGTAGCGCGGCCGGAGCTGCTTGATCAGGTTCGATTCGAGCAGCAGGGCCTCGGTCTCGGTGCCGGTGGTGACGAACTCCATATTCGCCGTCTCGGCGATCATCCGGGCGACGGCGTTGGTATGCGCCATGCCGCGGGCATAGGAGGTCACGCGGTTCTTCAGGCTCTTGGCCTTGCCGACATAGAGCACCTCGCCGGCGCGATCGAACATCCGATAGACGCCGGGTCTGTTCGGCAGGTGCTTCGCGAATTGCTGGATGACCTCGATGCCGGCCTTGAGCGCGCCGGGAGCGGCTTCCGCGAGGGCGAGCGCGGCTTCGGGCGCGGGGAGGGTGTCCTCCTCGTCCTCGAACTCGTCCTGGGGCAGATCGTCCTGGCGTTCGCGACTCATGCGCTTCTGTACTCTTGATCTCTGTATTTTCGGCCTCCATGTAGGATGCCGCAGCGGCTTCGTCATGTCAGGAGAGCGGATGCGGCGCCGCATCCGAGGCACATCCTCGATGAAACCGGCAGCGCGTCACGATCGGCGATGGTTTCTCATCGTTGTTCGCGGCTTTTCATGCTGCGCCTTTTTCGTTTTCCGGAGCAGCCATCCCGCCGCTGATTGACATCAGGACGGCCATGGCCTAATTGTTAATTTCGATTTAGGCCCGATGACTTGGCCATTCGCTGCTTTCGAGCGCGACATGCTGATGATTTTCTTCCTTTTATCGAACTCACTGCCGCATGTTTTCCATGGGGCTTGGATAAACATGTTTGCGGGAGGCTCATATGGCTTCTGGTTCGGTTAAGTGGTTCAACGCCACCAAGGGTTTCGGTTTCATTCAGCCTGACGATGGCGGCCAGGATGTGTTCGTTCACATCAGCGCTGTCGAGCGTGCTGGCATGCGCGATCTGCGCGAAGGCCAGAAGATCTCCTACGAGATCGTCCAGGACAAGCGTTCGGGCAAGAGCTCGGCCGACAACCTGCGGGCCGAGTAACCGCCTGGGAGGCGGAACGACGACGCTTTGAGGCGACCACGGATGTACCGGCGCCGCGACACGAAGTTTCGCACCAGCGGTTAAGTCGAAGGGTCGGGACCAACAAGCCCGGCCCTTTTGTGTTTTTGGAAAGGACAACCATGCAAGTTCTCGTTCGGGACAATAATGTCGAGCAGGCGCTCCGCGTTCTGAAGAAGAAGCTGCAGCGCGAAGGCGTGTTTCGCGAGATGAAGCAGCGCCGCGCCTATGAGAAGCCGTCCGAACGACGCGTGCGTGAGCAGGGCGAGGCGGTTCGCCGCGCCAAGAAGGCTGCCCGCAAGCAGGCGCAGCGCGAAGGCCTGCTGCCGGCGCCGAAGCGCAAGCTTCCCCTCGGCAAGGGCCGTCCCGGAGCCGGCCCCGGAGCCGGAGCACCGCGTCCTCCCTCCATCTGATCGGCGGAGACCAATTGGGGCCTGTTGAGTAAGGAGTTTCGAATGTCGAGCCGCAACATGAAGCTGGACGAGATCAAGGCTCGGGCGCAGGCGGCTTTCGAGACCACCGAGCAGCGCAAGAAGGATGCCCTTGTTGCGTGGCAGGCGCTTGAGGATCAGGCCAGCCAGACCCGCCTGAAGACCGAAAAGCTGCGGGCCCTGCGCCTTGCCCGGGATGCCGAGGAGGCTGCGGCCAAGGCGGCTGCCTCACGCAGCGAGGCGGCGACAAAGCGGCCGCGCAAGGCCGCTGCGAAATCTCTCTGAAACTTCGCTGACGATGACCAAGGGCAGGCGCCACGATGCGCCGCCCTTGCATTTCGTCCGCCACCGCGATCGCGCATTGCGCCCTTAGGGCGGCGCGGCGCCGTCAAGGCCGGCGCAATCGTTTCGCACAACGGCAGTTCTGTGCGCGCTCAGGCGGCAGCTCCTTCCCCGACCCAATCCTGAACGATAGCGTCGTTGGCGTGGATGCAGATGAGCTCCAGCCGCCCCGAGCCGATATTGACGAATTTGTGAGGGATTCCGGCCGGGCCGACCACGATTGCCCCCGCGCCGGCCCGCAGCTTTTCCCGGCCGACCGTGAATTCCGCCTCACCGGACCGGATCACCCAGGTTTCCGAATGCGGATGGACATGCAGGCCCGGTCCCTGGCCCGGCTCGTTGTCGACCAGGAAGAACGAGACCTGCGAGCCATAGCCGCCGCCCTCGAATTTCGCCGTCCGGCTCGTGCCGCTGCGCAGGATGTCGCTGTCGATCGCCGTCGTCATCACCATCTCCTCCAAATTATCTTTGTACTAAGATAATTGTCCGAAACTATCTTCATGTCAAGATATCTCTTGGCGCGAGGCCGGCTGTGAGGCAGAGGAGGGATGGGAAAGGGCAGGCGATGACGAAGATGGATCATGTCGAGCGGGTCAGGGCGCAATGGGCCCGCGAATTGCCGGACCTCGATACGACGCCCACCGCGATCCTGGGGCGGGCTTATCGGCTGTCCAATCTCGTGCGGCCGAGCATCGAGGAGACCTTCGCCGGGTTCGGCCTCGATCGTGGCGAATTCGACGTCATCAGCACCTTGCGCCGCAGCGGGCCGCCTTATCGACTGACGCCGACAGCGCTCTATCGTTTCCTGATGATCACCTCCGGCGGTCTGACGCACCGGCTGGGGCGGCTGGAGAAAGCCGGGCTGATCCGCCGCGAGAAATCGGCGGAGGACGGGCGCAGCCTGCTCGTCGTTCTGACCGAGCTGGGCTTCCAGCGGGCCGAGGAAGCGCTGCGCGCCGACATGGCGAGCGAGGCGCAGTTCCTCGCAAGTCTCGACCCGGCCAAGCGAGCGGCCTTGGCGGAACTTCTGAAGGAGCTTCTGGCGACGCTCGAAACCGAAGCGCCGCCGGAGCGGGAAGAATGACCGCTGCCGGATCCGGCCGGATCATCCTGCTCAACGGCGCGTCGAGCAGCGGCAAGTCCTCGCTGGCACGGGCCATCCAGGCGCGGATCGACCGGCCGTTCTGGCATATCTCGATCGACCATCTCCGCGATTCCGGCGTGCTGCCGAGCGCCCGGATCAAGAGTGGGGAATTCGACTGGCGGGCCATGCGGGAAACCTTCTTCCTCGGCTTCGAACGCTCGCTTGCCGCCTATGTCGCGGCTGGCAACGACCTCATCGTCGAGCACATTATGGAAAGCGAGGCTTGGCTCCTGCGGCTCGTCGACACGCTCGCCGGGCATGACGTCTTCTTCGTCGGTGTGCATTGCCCGCTCGAAGAACTCGAACGGCGCGAGCGGGAACGGGGCGACAGGCCGCTCGGCGATGCCCGGCGGGACTTCCATCGCATCCATTCCTACTGCCTCTACGATGCCGAGGTGGATGCGATGCAGGACAAGGAGGCCAATGCCGACGCGGTCATCGCCGCATGGCAGGCGCGGATGCGGCCCTCGGCCTTCGACCGGTTGCGCGAGCGCCACAGCTGCGGCTGAGCGAAGCCTGGCTCACCGATTGCCATGTCATCGACGCGCCCGCGCCGGCTGCGAATGCAGGGCGAGGGGACTGCCCTCGGCCTCAGGCTGCGCCAATATGATTGAGACAGGCTCGCGCCGATATCACCGAGGATCGAAACCCATGTCCCAGTCCGACAGCGCTCGAATCGTTCTCGCTTCCCGTCCGGAAGGCCGTCCCGCCCCGCAGAACTTCCGGCTTGAGCACGTCGCCATCCCGCCGATCGGCGACGGGCAGGTGCTGCTCAAAATCCTCTATCTCTCGCTCGACCCCTATATGCGCGGACGGATGAGCGCGGCGAAATCCTATGCTGCCGCCACCGAGATCGGGCAGCCGATGGAGGGCGGGACCGTCGGCGAGGTGATCGAGAGCCGCGATCCCGCCTTCAAGCCCGGCGATATCGTTCTCTCCCATTCCGGCTGGCAGTCGCATGCGGTCGCGAACGCCGCGCAACTGCGCAAGCTCGACCCGAAAGCCGCGCCGCTGACGACGGCGCTCGGCGTGCTCGGCATGCCAGGCTTCACCGCCTATGCCGGTTTGCTCACCATCGGCCAGCCCAAGCCGGGCGAGACGGTCGTCGTCGCGGCGGCGAGCGGGCCGGTCGGCTCGGCGGTCGGGCAGATCGCGCGGATCAAGGGCGCGCGGGCGATCGGCATTGCCGGCGGCCCCGAGAAATGCGCCTTTGTGCGCGACACCTTCGGTTTCGACGCCGTGATCGACCATCGCGATCCCGATATGGCGGCCAAGCTCGCGGCGGCCTGCCCCGACGGCATCGACGTCTATTTCGAGAATGTCGGCGGCCATGTCTGGGATGCGGTCTTCCCGCTGCTCAATACGTTCGCACGCATCCCGGTCTGCGGCCTCGTCGCGCAGTACAATGCCAGCGGCGCGTTTCCCGGGCCGGACCGGCTGCCGGGGATGATGCGCGACGTCCTGTCGAAGAGCCTGACGATCCGCGGCTTCATCCAGCGCGAATTCGCCGCCGCGCAGGCGCCGACCTTCCGGGAGGAGATGGCGCGCTGGATCGCGGAGGGCGCGGTCAAGTACAAGGAAGACATCGTTGCGGGCCTAGAGAACGCGCCCGAGGCCTTCATCGGCCTGCTGGAGGGCCGGAATTTCGGCAAGCTGATCGTCAAGCTCTGAGCGAGGGCGCCACGCGCCAGCCTTTTTCCTTGACCATTGAGCGGGCGCGCGGCCATCTCGCCGCGCCCGCCACCGGACCTCGCCATGCCCGTCTTTGCCATTCCCTTCCCGATGATCGACCCCGTCGCGGTGCAGCTCGGGCCGCTGGCGATCAAATGGTACGGGCTTGCCTATGTCGTCGGCCTGCTCGGCGGCTGGTGGTATGCGCGCAAGCTCGTGGCCTCGGACTGGCTCTGGGCGGGTCGGGCTCGGCCTCAAGCCGTCGAACTCGACGATATGCTGCTCTTCGTCGCCTTCGGCGTGGTGCTCGGCGGACGCACCGGATTCGTGCTGTTCTACGATCTGCCACGCTATCTCGAGCGGCCGCAGGACATCCTGGCGATCTGGCAGGGCGGCATGTCCTTTCATGGCGGCCTGATCGGCGCGACGCTGGGCCTGTGGCTCTTCGCCAGGCGGCGTGGCTATCCGGCCCTGTCGGTCTTTGACCTCGCTGCCGCGGTGGTGCCGATCGGGCTCCTGCTCGGGCGCATCGCCAATTTCATCAATGGCGAGCTCTGGGGCCGTCCGGCGCCCGATTTCCCCTATGCCATGGTGTTCCCGAATGGCGGGCCGCTGCCGCGCCATCCGAGCCAGCTCTACGAGGCCTTCGCTGAGGGGCTCCTGCTCTTCGTGCTGGTCAACCTGCTGGTCCGCTTCGGCGGCTTCAGGCGGCCGGGCCTGGTCGCCGGCGTCTTCGGCATGGGCTATGCGGTCGCCCGGATCGTCTGCGAGTTCTTCCGCGAGCCCGATCCGCAGCTCGGCTTCCTGTTCGGGACCTCGGTCGACGCGCTCTCGGGCGGCATCACCATGGGCATGCTGCTCTCGCTGCCGGTGTTCTTCGCCGGCCTGTGGCTGGTGCTGCGCAGCCGGCGCGAGACGCCCGGCGAGGCGCGGGCGTGACCACGCTCAAGGCCGAGATCATCGACCTGATCCGGCAGGAGGGGCCGATCGGCATCGGCCGTTACATGGCGCTGGCGCTCGGCCATCCCCGCCACGGCTACTACATGACGCGCGACCCTCTGGGGACTGAGGGCGATTTCACCACGGCGCCCGAGATCAGCCAGATGTTCGGGGAGCTGATCGGGCTCTGGGCTGCCCATGCCTGGCAGGCGATGGGCGCACCGGCGCGGTTCCGGCTCGTCGAGCTCGGGCCGGGACGCGGCACGTTGATGGCCGACATGCTCCGGGCGACGCGGATCGTGCCGGGGTTCCATGCAGCGCTCTCGGTGCATCTCGTCGAGACCAGCCCGGTGCTGCGTGCCCGGCAGGCGGCGACGCTCAAGGATTTCGAACCGGTCTGGCACGATGCGATTGCCGGCGCCCTCGAAGGCCCGGTGGCCGTTATCGCCAACGAGTTCCTCGACGCCTTGCCGCTCGACCAGTTCGTGATGACCCCGGAGGGGTGGCGCGAGCGGCTGGTCGGGCTTGGCGATGACGGAGAACTCACCTTCGGTCTGGCTGCTGTCGGCGAAGGCACCCTGAAGGTTGCTGCAGCTGCCGGCTCCGTATTCGAGCAGCCTGCCATTGCGCTCGACATCGTCACGCAGCTTGCCGGTCATCTGGCATCGCAAGGCGGGGTGGCTCTGTTCATCGACTACGGTTCGGCGCGCTCGGGGTTCGGCGATACGCTGCAGGCCATGAAGCGGCATGAATTCGTCGATCCGCTTGCAGAGCCCGGCGAGGCGGACCTGACAGTCCATGTCGATTTCGAGCGCATGGGGCAGGCGGCGTTCAAGGCCGGTGCCGCCTTGCACGGGCCGGCGACGCAACGCGATTTCCTGCTGGCGCTGGGGCTGCCGCAGCGGGCGCAGGCGCTGTCGCTCAAGGCGGACGCCGAGCAGCGGGTGGCCATTTCCGCCGCCTTCGACCGCCTGATCGCTCCGGGCGAGACCGGCATGGGCGATTTGTTCAAGGTTCTCGCGCTATCGCAGCGGAACCTGCCGCCCCTGCCCGGATTTGACCTTCATCGGCTGCCAGATCAGGGCTGACCTCAGCGGAGCCTCGCGGCCTCGCACCAACCGGACGAGATCATGTTCATCACCGCCCGCGAACTCGCCGGAGAAGCCGGCATCCGACACGCCTTCTTCACCCGCGAAGGTGGCGCCTCGACCGGCATCTATGCGTCGCTCAATGGCGGGCTCGGCTCCGCCGACGACCCGGCGGCGATTGTCGAGAATCGGGCGCGGATGGCGCGTCATCTCGAAGTCGCGCCGGAGAACCTGATCAGCCTCTACCAGGTTCATTCCGCCGATGTGGAGGTGGTGACCGGTCCCTGGCCGGGCGAGCGCCCCAAGGCCGACGCGATGGTGACCACCGCCTCCCACGTCGCACTCGGCGTCTCCACCGCCGATTGCGGCCCGATTCTCTTCGCCGATGGCGAAGCGCGGGTCATCGGCGCGGCTCATTCCGGCTGGAAGGGCGCCTTCACCGGCATCGTCGGCGCGACCGTGACGGCGATGGAAAAGCTCGGCGCACGGCGCGAACGCATCACCGCGGTGCTCGGTCCGACGATCAGCGCCAAGGCATATGAAGTCGGGCCGGAATTCATCGAACGCTTCAAGGCCGAGAACCCGACCTATTCCCGCTTCTTCAACCCGTCCGAGCGTGCCGCGCATGCGATGTTCGACCTGCCGGCCTTCATCGGGCTCAAGGCGCAGGAAGCGGGGATCGGCCGATTCGTCGATATGGGCCTGTGCACCTATGGCGACGAGCGTCGATTCTTCAGCTACCGGCGCACGACCCATCGCGGCGAGCCCGATTACGGGCGCCTGATCGCGGCCATCACCCTCGACTGAGCAGATTGCGGTTGATGGCGTGGCGCGACGGCTTGTCGCACCGCGCCGGCCGGGGCATCGTTCCCACGGGCCGTGGGGAACGCATCGCTTCCTCCTGCGGCATATGTCGTTCGGGCGGTGCATTGAGATGCGGGGCCGACATGGAACAGATCCTGATGAACCTGATCGCTGGTGCGATCGGCGGTAATGCGGCCGGCAAGGCCAGCCCGAGCTTCGATCTCGGGACGATCGGCAACACGATTTCCGGCGTCGTCGGCGGCGGCGTGCTCGGACAACTGATCCCGATCGTGCTGCCGGCGATCAGCGCTGCGGCGCAAGGCGGCAATTTCAGCATTGGCGGCATCCTGACCAACCTGATCGCGGGCGGCGCCGGCGGGGCGGTCCTGACCGCGATCATCGGCGCGCTGAAGAACAAGGCCGCCTGACCAGCTTCTGCATAAAGGCCCGGCTCCTTGCGGAGCCGGGCTGCGCATGACGCGCGGCCGGGACCTTGCGCGATGGCTCGGATGGCGGCGATGCTTGCGCCTCCAGCAGCAGCCTGCGAGGCAGTCTTGTCCCGGTCCATCACCTATTACTTCTCGCTGCATTCGCCGTGGACCTATCTCGGCAACGCGACCTTTCACGAGATCGCCCGCCGGCATGGCTGCGCGATCGACTACCGCCCGATGCCGTTGCGCTCGGTGTTCGACGAGACGGGTGGGTTGCCCTTGCCGAAGCGGCACCCCGTGCGGCAGCGCTACCGGCTGCTCGATCTCCAGCGCTGGCGCGCGGCGCGGGGTTTGCCACTCGTGCTGCAACCGAAGCATTTTCCCTTCGACCCGTCGCAGGCCGACCGCATGGCGATCGCGATCGTCACGTCCGGTGGCGACCCGCTGGCCTTCATCAGCGACGTGATGGCCGGCCTTTGGGCGCGCGACGAGGATATGAGCCAGCCCGACGCGCTGCTCGCCTGTGCGTCGCGCGCCGGTCTCGATGGGCCGGCGTTGCTCGCGGCTGCGGATTCTCCGGCGATCAGGCAACGCTATGAGGAGGCGCTGGGCCAGGCCGTCGAAGCCGGCGTATTCGGCGCGCCGAGCTATGTGCTCGATGGCGAAGTGTTCTGGGGACAGGACCGGCTCGAGTTGCTCGATTCGGCGCTCGCGAGCGGCCGGACACCCTATCGCTCGGATGGCGCCGTCTGAGAATCAGCCGACGATGTCGGGCGTGCGCCAGCCGAGGTGTTGGCCGGCATCGACGGCGATCATCTGGCCGGTCACGGAATCGGCGCGGGCGAGGTAGAGCACGGCTTCGGCGATCTCGTCGGGCATGACGCGATGCCCGAGCAGGGTTCCTGCAGCTTCCTGATCGAGCAGGTCCGCACCGTCATAATGATTGGGGAAGGTCGGGCCGGGGCCGACGGCGTTGACCCGAATGCGCGGGGCCAGCGCTTGCGCCAGTGTCCGGGTCGCGGTGAGCAGGGCGGCCTTGGACAAGGTGTAGGAGTAATATTGCGGCGTCAGTTTCCAGACGCGCTGGTCGACGATATTGACGACCGCGCCCTTCAGATCGGCGGGCAGACGCTCCGCCATGATGCCGACCAACTGAGAGGGCGCGCGCAGGTTGATGGAGAACTGACGGTTCCACGTCGCGATATCGAGCGAACGGACATCGTCGGCAACGAAGCTCGCGGCGTTGTTGACCAGGAGCGTGACCGGGCCGAGCGCCTTTTCCGCCGCGGGAATCAGGGTTGCGACGGCGGTGGGATCGACGAGATCGGCCGTCAGAAGGCAGGCCTTGGCGCCGCCGACCTCGAGCTTTCCCAGCAAGGCTTCGGCGTCCTGCCGGCTGTCACCGTGATGGATCGCGACCGCATAGCCGGCTTCGGCCAGCTTCTCGACAATGGCGCGGCCGATTCGCCGGGCGCCGCCGGTGACCAGTGCGACCTCAACCATCGCGGCCGTCACGATTCGCGGGGGGCGGAGCCGCCTGGGCAGAGGCACGTCGTTGCAGGCGGCGTTCCCAATGCTTGGCGACGCGCAGATAGCGATAGAAGGCGTAGTTCATCGCCGTCATGAAACCGTAGATGCCGCGCAATGCATGACGGCGCCCAATATAGGCCTTGAGGAAATTGGCGGGGAATTCGGCGACCAGCCGGAAGACGGACAGGGTACCGCCGCGCGCGTCGAGATCGTCGGCCTGCGCATCGCTATAGGCATTGAGCTTGTCCATCTGCTCGCCCAGCGAGCGAACGGAGAAATGATGCACGGTTCCGCGCAGGCGCCCGACCTGGGCATCCGGCGCAAGATCGACGCGATCATGCACGGGCGAGGCCGAATAGCGGCCCTTGCTCCTGCGGTAGAGACGCACGGGCGCAAGCGCATAGGCGAATCGGTGCGGCGCGCCTTCTCCCGGAAAGATCTCGGCGATTCTCAGCTTGTAGGCGTCCTTCGGCGGCGATCCGTTCGCGAAGAGCGCGGCGATCTCGGCTGCCAGATCGGGTGGCACGACCTCGTCGGCATCGAGGTTGAGCAACCAGTCATGACGGCATTGCTCTTCGGCGAAACGCTTTTGCTGGCCATAGCCCGGCCACGCATTGAAGATGACGCGGGCTCCGCGCGCTTCAGCGAGCGCTTGCGTGCCGTCGGTCGAGCCGGAATCGACGACCACGATGTCGTCGCTCAACGTCTGCGCCGCTTCGATCGTCCGGCCGATCCGGTCCGCTTCGTTCTGGGCGATGATGAAAATCGAGAGAGGCGGCACGGTCTTCTTCGGTTCCTGTCGTCTCAAGGCTTAAGCATGCTCGGGCCTGAGCGGCAAGACAGGCTGAAAAATGCGCAATAGGCAGTGGAACCTTGGGAAAACCACGGCGTTTGTAGGCCGGGCCATGTGCCTGAGCCAGCGGGCGATCGGATTGTTATTAGTATTCGATTTACCATAGTGGCTAGTCACTGGCTGGTTAACTCGGATTTACCTATTTGCGTTCAGTTATCGTATTCGTGCCGCATTTCTGCCGCGGTCTGCAAGGCAGATGTGCTTCCGATGCAACAGACAAAGCGCGCTCCCGGTCTTATAACGGGTTCATCGAAATCAACCGCCGGGTTTTCCGGCGTCAGCGACGACTAAGGAGTTTGTCATGAAGAAGTATCTGCTTGCGAGCGTTGCCGCGCTCGGCCTCGTCGCCGCTGGCGCCGCTTCGGCCGCCGACCTGCCGTCCCGCAAGGGCCCGATCGCCGCTCCGGTCTACATGCCGCCGGCTTTCACCTGGACCGGTTTCTACGTCGGTGCCAACGCCGGCTACGGCTGGGGTAACGTGAACGCTGGCGGCTTCGCCAACGTTGGCGATCTCGACGGCTTCGTCGGCGGTGGCCAGATCGGCTACAACTACCAGATGGGCCAGTTCGTCGTCGGTCTCGAAGCCGACCTGCAGGCTGCTGACCTCAGCAGCGGCAACAACCTCGGCCTCGTCGGCGTCAAGACCGATTACTTCGGCACCGTCCGTGCTCGCGTCGGCGTCGCCTTCGACCGGTTCATGCCCTACATCACCGGTGGTTGGGCCTACGGCAACGTGAAGACCTCGATCCCGGCGATCGGCTTCTCGACGGATCGCAGCCACACCGGCGGCTTCGCCGTCGGCGGCGGTCTCGAGTATGCCGTCACCAACAACATCATCGCCGGCGTCGAGTACCTCTACGTCGACCTGGGCGAGAAGAACCTCCTCGGTGGCGGCACCAAGGTCGGCACCGACTTCTCGGTCGTCCGCGCCCGCCTCAGCTACAAGTTCTGATCCTCTCCTTCCGGAGACAGAACGGACCCGGTGGCCTCGGCCACCGGGTTTTTTGTTGCCTGAATGCCAGGGCCTCCAGGTGGCAGGACATAAAAAAGCCGGCGACCAGAGTCGCCGGCTTTACAGTTTGGGGGTTGACGCTGTGCGCCGCCGTTTCGATCAGCCCTTGAAGCGGGTCGTCTCGAAAGCGGGGACGCGGGCGGCGAAATCGTCGAGCCAGGCGACGAGCTTCGGATGATCGGCCCGCCACTTGCCCTCGAAGCGCAGGTCGAGATAGCCCAGCGCGCAGGCGAGCGCGATCTCGCCGATGCGGGGGCGATCGGCGAAGACGGGCGGCGCGGCTTCGAGCGCTTCCAGCCCGCGCGCGACCTTGCCGTCCTGATGCGCGACCCAGTTGGCGTTGCGGGCTTCCTCCGGCCGGAAGCGCCCTTCATAGACCTTGAGCAGCGCGGCATCGCAGATGCCGTCGGCCAGAGCCTGCAGCCGCAACTGGGCGAAGCGCGCCTCGCCGCCCGGGATGAGCCTGCCGCCACTGAGATGGTCGAGATAATCGACGATGACGCGGGAATCGAACAGCGTCGTGCCATCCTCCAGCACCAGCGTCGGGATCTTGCCGAGCGGATTCTGTCGGCGCAGCGCCTCGGCCGGGTCGGTGGTGTCGGCCGGGACGATCTCGATGCGGTCCATCAGCCCGAGTTCGAGAGCCGCCATCTTGACCTTGCGGCCGAACGGGGAGGCGGGGGAGGAGCGCAGGACGAGCATCGGCGAAATCCTTGATGCGGAGCGGGGAGAGCGATCAGCCGTCGGGACGGATCGTCTCGCAGTGATAGCGCGGCCGCGCGCCCTGGGCGAGCCGTTCGGTCAGTGCCGGCAGCAGCGTTTCCGCCTCCTCGGCCAGCCGCCAGGGCGGGTTGACGACCAGCAGGCCGGTGGCACTGAGGCCGCCTGCCGCTTCCGGGCGGTCGACATCGATCTCCAGGCGCAGGAGCCGGCCGATGCCGGCATCATGGATGGCATCCATGAGGGATTCGACGCCGTTGCCGCCCTTGATCGGATACCAGAGCGCATAGATCCCGGTCGGCCATTTGCGGTGCGCCGCGATGAATTGTGCGGCGAGCGTGGCGAATTCGTCCTTCTCCTCGAAAGGCGGATCGATCAGGACGAGGCCGCGGCGTTCCTTCGGCGGAATATTGGCTCGCAGCGCCGTCCAGCCGTCGATGGCGAGCGGCTTGCAGCGCTGGTCGTACCCGATGGCTTCGGTCAGCTTGCGATAGGTCGAGGGATGAAGCTCGGCCGCGACCAGCCGGTCATCCGGCCGCATCGCATGGCGGCAGAGCCAGGGCGAGCCGGGATAGGCGCCGGAGCCATAGAGGGCGCGGGCGCCTTCCAGCGCGGCGCGATAGGGGACGAGCAGGGCTTCGACCGCGGGAGACAGGGGCGATCGATCGATCCGCGCGACGCCATCCTTCCATTCATGCGTCCTGAGCGCCTCTTCCGAATCGAGATCGTAGCGGCCGCTCCCGGCATGGGTGTCGATGATGCGGTAGGGCGTCGGCTTGGCGTTGAGATGCAGCAGGATGCGGGTCAGCACGACATGCTTCAGCACATCGGCGAAGTTTCCAGCGTGGAAGCCATGGCGATAGTTCATGCGGCCGTTGGTAGAGGAAGCCGCGCTGGACCGAAAGCGGCAAAGTCTTGCCGTATCCCGCTTTCAGCGCGGGCCGACGACCGTGAATTCCCGGGCGCGGCAGCCGGAGCGGTCAACCTGCTGGCAGGTGCGGAAGTCGCGGAGATCCCTGGTGAAGCAGATCTTGACCTCCTGGAGAACGCCGCGCTTGCAGGCCACCGACATCATATCCGGGCGGAGACCTGGATTGGCGGCGGCGAAGGCGCGTTCGAGATCGATCGCGGTCCAGCTCTGGTCGCGGTCCGCCTTGGCCAGGGTCGGCGGGATCACGACCTTCTCGCGGGCGCGGCGGACATCGCGAAAATAGTCGCTCGGGCTCGAGCCCGTGCAGGTGCCGTGCTTGCGCCACTGGTAGCGGGCGAGCCCCTCGGTCGGGAACAGGCCTTCCGCCTGTTCCATCGCGATCCGGGAAGGCGATCGTCCGGCCGGGCCGCAATCGCTGGGATAGCCGCGCTCGTTCTGTGGCCAGAGGCCATGCACGACGAAGCGTAGGCCGGAGCCCTCGCCGCATTGCTCGCGATTGCGCGTGCGGTCGCCGTCGAGTTCGCAAAAGCCCGGCGACCAGGACAGCGCCAGGACGTAGAAATCGAAATCGCCGGGCGCGGCGCTGCGTTGGCCGAAGCCTTGCGCATGGCCCGCGGCGATGAAGCCGAACAGTGCCAAGCCCGCCGCGACCAACAGCCGCTTCATCATCGGACCGCCTGGGTTACGGGCGCGCCATCTTGCAATTGGGTGCATAGGAACGCTGCCGGTCGAGGCCGTTGACGCACCAGTTGACGTTCCAGGTCATGCCGAAGAGGCCGAGAGACTCGCGTACGGAATAATCGACGCGGCGGAACTTGCCGTCGTTCAACAGGACGCGGCCACTGCAGAAGCGCCGCGGGATGAAGTCGGCGCCCCAGCTGCGATAGCCGATCTGCGAAACGCGATCGTAGGACAGCGCCTGGAGCGGGCCCCAATAGGTGTCCTCGCGGGAATTGAAGCGGCTGGTGACTTCACCGAGCACGGCGGGGTCGTCACAGCCGGGGAGGTTGCCGTACATCGCGAAGGTGCGGTTCTCCGCGCGGTCCGCAGGATGGACGAAGCGGCCGTTCGCTGCGCTGGTCGCGAAGCCCGCGATGCAGGCGATGGAAACAAGGGCGGTTCGCAGCAGGGCGCGGCGCATCGAATCAGGCCTCGTATGGGAGGGCGAAGTTGGCATGCACGATGGCGGTGCACCGGGCGCCGGTCAAGGCGGCAGAGAGCGCCATGCGGAGAAGTCGGGCCGGTACGAATCCCCCGCGCTGGCGCGATCCGCGGCAATCGGACAGATTGATCGGATAAACACGGGGAAATGACATGACGGACTGCTTCGACGATCCGGCGGCGCGCATCGAGGACGCGGATGCCTTGCGCGGCCATATCGGCCCGGTCTCGCCGTTGGCGACCGGCAAGGTGCTGCGCCGGCTCGACCAGTTCTGCCGGGATTTCATCGCGCTCTCGCCCTTCCTGGTTCTTGCGAGCTGCGATGCCGAGGGTAATGCCGATGCAAGTCCGCGCGGCGACGGGCCGGGCTTCGTGCGCGTGCTCGACGACAATACCCTGCTCATCCCCGACCGGCGCGGCAACAACCGGGTCGATTCCTTCGGCAACATCCTCTCCGCCCCGGGTGTC
Source organism: Allobosea sp. AK1 (assembly GCF_006714945.1). NCBI lineage: Bacteria > Pseudomonadati > Pseudomonadota > Alphaproteobacteria > Hyphomicrobiales > Alloboseaceae > Allobosea > Allobosea sp. AK1. The sequence continues at coordinate 984,776 of NZ_VFMG01000001.1, read as the reverse complement.
GGGCTCGTCTTCATGGTACCAGGGATTCCGGAGACCCTGCGCGTCAACGGCAAGGCGCACGCGACGCGCGATCCCGCTCTGCTGGCGCCTTCCGTCATGCAGGAACGCGTGCCGGTGACCGGGCTCGTTGTCACGGTCGAGGAAGCCTATTTCCATTGCGGCAAGGCGCTGATCCGCTCGAAGCTGTGGGACCCGGCCTCGCAGGTGCCGCGCAACTCCTTTCCGACGCTCGGCCGCATCATTGCCGACCAGACCAAGGCGGTCGATGGCGACGAGGCCGATCGCAATCTCGAGGAAGCCTACCGCCTACGCCTGTATTGAGGGTGCCTGCTCAGCGCTCGGACATGCCGCTGGCTGAGCGATCCTGCCGGCGGCGGTACAGGAGCGTGCCGAGTTGCCAGGCGGCGAAAGCAAGGAAGCCAAGGCCGATCAGGCTGCGGTTGCGCGCCGATTCCGAGAGATTTGCGAAGCTCCTGTCGTAGGAGAGCAGGGTTTTTCCTGCGCTCGTCGCCTCGTAGACAAGCCCAGCATCGGGGTCGACGAGGAAGCGCAGCGGCTGGCCCCAGCGAATATCCTCGAGGCCGTCGACCCAGAGATTGCGCGGCGGCGCGTAGGTCCGGAGCATCCGGCCGGATGCGACGAGGGGAAGGAGCTGGGTGCGATAGCCGCCGCGATTGCGGCCGATCCCGCCGCTGACGATGGGCGTCTCGATCGAGATCGGGCCGACATGCTCGGCAACCGTCAATCTGTCTCGGGGCAGGGGCCAGGCAAACCAGCCGGCAAGCGCCATGAAGAGGCCGAAGCCGGCCGCACCGAGGCCGACGGTGACGATCCAGGCGTCTGATGGCTTCCGATCCGTCGGCGTGCTCTTTCGCGTCTCAGCCTTGCTGGCGGATTGTAGCTGCTTTGACGACGGGTTTGTAGGTCGCAACGGTGGCGCGCCGCTCCAGGATGAGCAGGACGAGGCCGGCAGCCACGATCAGGGCCGCTCCGCAAAGCATGGCCGGCGTCGGCCAGTCGCCGAAGATGAACCAGCCGAAGACCAGCGCCCAGACGATCAGCGTGTACTGATAGGGCACGACGACCGAGGCCTCGGCCAGCTTGAGCGAGCGGGTGACGCAGATATGCGCACCCATCGCGACGATGCCGAGCAAGGCGAGGAGGGCGGCGTCCTTCAGGGTGGGTGTCACCCAGCCGAAGGGCAGGAGCGCGAGCCCCATCAGGAGGGCTCCGAGCGTCTGCCAGGCGACCAGCGTGACATCCGGGGTGCCGCGCAATTGACGCCCGGCGATCATCATCGCGGCGAAGAAGAAGCTGCCGAGCACGGCGATCAGGGCTGGCATGGACAGGCTGGCGCCGCTCGGATTGAGCGAGACCGCGACGCCGGTAAAGCCGAGCGCGATAGCGAGCCACCGCCAGCCGTCGATGCGCTCGCCGAGCAGCAATGCCGCGAGGATCACTACCCAGACCGGCGCCGCGAGCCAGATCGTCATCGCGTCCGCGAGCGGCAGATAGCTCACGGCAAGATAGAACAGTGCAACCTCGCCCGAGCTGAACAGCACGCGCAGGGCCTGCAGGCCGGGACGCTCCGGCCGCAATGTTCGCTGCACGCCCTGCTTGAACACGAAGGGCAGGATGACGACGAGCGCCGCCAGGCTGCGCACCACCAGGAGCTGCCCGACCGTGTAGGTCGCGACCAGCCATTTGCCCATGACGTCGTTCAGCGAAAACAGCAGGATGCCGATGAGCATCATGGCGATGCCGGCGAGCGAGGCGTTGCGGGCGGTCATGTCAGGCGAGGGTTTCCAAGGGCGAGCCACCACTGGCCGAGTTGGGAGCGCGTGGCAATCCGCGTCGCCGCATGCCTGCATGAGTTCTTGGTATTAAGTATTGACTTAATTAAGTGGATGTAAAATTATTAGGCCATGGATCGCTTTGCCGCCCTTGCCGACCCGACGCGCCGCAGCATCATCGAGATGCTGGGCGAGCGGGCGCTTTCGGCGGGAGAGATCGGCGCAGGCTTCAGCGCCAGCGCACCGGCGATCTCGCAGCATCTCAAAGTGCTGCGCGAGGCCGGGCTGGTGAGCGTCGAGGTCCGTGGACAGCAGCGGATCTACCGGCTCGACCCGGCGGGGCTCGCGGCGTTCGATGCCTGGCTCGGCAAGGTCCGGCGCTTCTGGGGGCGCCATCTCGATATCCTGGAACAGGAACTCGCAAAGCCCGAACAGGGCGAGGGAGAAAACCCATGAACGAATACGGTGTTGTGCAGGAAAGCGGCGCGGTGCGGTTCGAACGCCTGCTGCCGGGGCCGGTCGAACGGGTCTGGTCCTATCTCACCCAGTCGGAGAAGCGCGGGCAATGGCTGGCCTCCGGCGCCTTCGACTTGCGGGTCGGCGGCCAGGCGGAGATGCTGTTCAAGCATTCTGAGATCACCGACGAGACGCCGCCGGACGCCTATCGCGAGGTGCATGAGAACGGCGTGCGCTCGACCGGGACGGTCACGCGCTGCGAGCCGCCGCGGGTGATCGCCTTCACCTGGGGTGGTGGCGGGGAGCCGGAATCCGAGGTCGAGTTCGAGCTCGTGCCGAAGGGCGAGAAGGTTCTGCTGGTGCTGACGCATCGCAAGCTTGCGAACAAGGCCGAGATGACCAGCGTCTCCGGCGGCTGGCACCTCCATCTGGGCTTGCTGGAGGACCTGCTCACCGGCAGTCCGCGGCGCGGGTTCTGGTCGCGCCTCAAGGTGCTCGATGCAGAATATGCTGCGCGCTATGCCGACCTGAGCGAACCCGGCAAGGGCTGATCAGAGGCTGGCCGCCGCCCGCGCCGCCTGATCGTACTGGCCGGAAAGCGAGCGCATCGCGGCGGCGATCTCGGACAGGCGGGCCGGGTCGGCACTGGTAGCGCGGATCGACTTGACCAGGAGCTGCTCGCGGATCTGGGCATAGCGCCGGCAGGCCTCCTCGCCGGCCGGCGTGACCTCGACGGTCTTCTCTTTGCCCTTGCGGCCGCCCTTCAGCAGCTTCAGGCGCTCGAGCTTCTTCAGCGAGTAGTTCACCAGATGCGTGTCCTCGATATTGAGGACGAGGCAGATATCGGCAAGCCGCTTGGCCTTGCCGCGGTGATTGACGTTGTGGAGCACGAGCACGTCGAGCGGCGAGAGATCGGCGATACCGGCTGCCGCCATGCAGCGGATCATCCAGCGCTGGAAGGCGTGCACGCTCATGCTCAGCGCGAATTCGAACTCCGACAGAGCCGGCAGCGCTCCCGAGGCGAGATGCCCGGAAGAGACGATCGGGCCGAGGTCGTCGGGGGCCGGGGAGGTCATCGCGCTCGATCATCCTGAAGAAAAGAGCTTCGCCATCCCGGACACGCCGCGCGAGCGGCGCCGATCCGGGATCCATGCCTGAACCGTTCCGGCATGGGTCCCGGGTCTCCCTCCGGTCGCCCGGGATGACTGCTGTCGTGTTTCGACGTGCGGCGAGGTTGCCCGCCTCACATCTTCTTGTAGGCGTCGACGATGGCCTGGCCCTCGGCGCCGGCCTTCTTCAGCCAGTCGGCGGTGAGCTGCTCACCGGCCTTCTTGAAGCCGGCGGCGAGCGCGGGCGAAGGCGCCTGCACCTTCATGCCCTTGGCCTTGAGCTGCTCGATGTACCAGCCGGCCTTGTCCTGCCACATCTTCCAGCCGCGCTCCTCGGCCGTTGCGGAGGCCTTGAGGATCGCGTCCTGCGTCGCCTTGTCGAGGGCGTTGAAGGCCGCCTTGTTGACGAAGGTGGCGTCCTTCGGAATCCAGGCCTGCGTGTCGTAGAAATGGGTCAGCGATTCCCAGACCTTGGAATCGTAGCCGGTGCCGCCCGACGACATGAAGGAATTGACCACGCCGGTCGCCAGCGCCTGCGGCAGTTCCGCCGCCTGGATCGTGACCGCCTGCATGCCCAACAACTCGCCGAGGCGGGCAGTGCCGACATTATAGGCGCGCCATTTCAGCCCCTTCATGTCCTCGATCGTGTTGATGTCCTTCTTGGTGTAGACGCCCTGCGGCGCCCAGGGGACCATGAAGAGGAGCTTGATGCCCTGCGCGTCGAGCTTCTTCTCGATCGCGGCCTTGGACGCCTTGTAGAGCTTCATCGAGTCCGCGAAGGAGGTCGCCAGGAAGGGCACGACGTCGATGCCGAAGATCGGGTCCTCGTTCTCGTGGTTCGAGATCAGGACCTCGCCCATCTGGGCCTGGCCGGTCTGGACCGCGCGCTTGATCTCGGGCGCCTTGAACAGCGAGGCGTTGCCGTGGATCGTGATCGAAAGCTTTCCGCCGGTGGCCGCCTCGACGTCCTTGGCGAAGAGGACGAGATTTTCCGTATGAGGATTGTCGTTGGGATAGGCGGCGGGCAGGTTCCACTTGGTCTGGGCCGAGGCAGATGCGGCGCCAAGCGTCAGGGCGGTAGCGGCGACGCCGGCGACGAGGAGGCCCTTGATGAAGTCCTTGCGATACATGGTGTTGGCTCCGTTCCCTTGGTTTTGATGCGTTATCATTGAGGCGGAAAGGCCATCTGAGGCAAGATCATCACGATCCACGGGAAGATCGTGATGATCGCGACAGCGGCGACCAGCAGGAAGAAGAACGGCAGCGCCGCCAGCGCGACCGTGTTCGAATCCTTGCCGGACATCGTCTGCAGCACGAAGAGGTTGAAGCCGACCGGCGGCGAGACCTCCGCCATCTCGACGATCAGCACGAGGAAGATGCCGAACCAGACGAGGTCGAACCCCGCCGTCTTGATCATCGGGATGACGATGGCGGTGGTCAGCACGATCATCGAGATGCCGTCGAGCGCGGTGCCGAGGATGATGTACATCACGGTGAGCGCAGCGATCAGCGCGTAGGGCGAGAGGTGCAGCGAGTCGACCCACTCGGCCAGCGCCGCCGGGATGCCGGTATAGGCCATCGAGGTCGACATGAAGGAGGCGCCGGCCAGGATCAGCATGATCATGCAGGTGATCCGGGTCGTGCCCATCACACTCTGCCAGAACGCTTCCTTGGTGAGGGAGCCCGACCACCAGGCGATGCCGAAGGAGCCGAGCACGCCCCAGGCGGCGCATTCGGTCGCCGTCGCCCAGCCCAGCAGCAGCGACAGGAAGACCAGCGCGATCAGCAGCATGCAGGGGATGAGCTGAGCCGATTCCCTGAGCTTCTCCCGCAGCGGCATCTTCGGCTCGCGCGGCGGCGACTGGTCGGGATGCAGCAGGTGCCAGACGGCGATGTAGCCGGAATAGAGCGCCATCACGAGCAGGCCGGGCAGGAAGCCCGCGAGGAAGATCTGGATGATCGAGACATTGGCCGCCACCGCATAGACCACCATGGTGATCGAGGGCGGGATCAGGATGCCGAGCGTGCCGGCGCCGGCCAATGAGCCGAGCGCGAGCTTCTCGTTATAGCCGCGCTTCTTCAGCTCGGGCAGGGCGATCTTGGCGACGGTGGCGCAGGTCGCGGCGGAGGAGCCGGAGACCGAGCCGAAGATGCCGCAGGCGAGCACGTTGACGTGCATCAATCGGCCGGGCAGCCAGTTGAGCCAGGGGGCGAGGCCACGGAACATCTCTTCGGAGAGCTTCGTTCGGTAGAGAATCTCGCCCATCCAGATGAAGAGCGGCAGCGCGGCCAGCGTCCAGGAGGCGCTGTTGCCCCAGATGGTGGTCGCCAGCACGGAGCCGGCGGGAATGCCGCCGCCGACGAACTGCATCGCCACCCAGCCGCAAGCCATCAGCGAGATGGCGATCCAGACGCCGCCGGCGAGGAAGACGGCCAGCAGCAGCAGGAGCAGCCCAGAGATTTCGATCATCGACATGGCGTCAGACTCCGCTCGCCATGGCGCGCTCGACGATCTCTTCGTCCGACTGCGCAGGGGGCTTCTCGTAGCGCGGCTCGCGGCCGCGGATGACGACATGGACGAACTCGTCCAGCATCGCGATGAACAGGATGATCAGGCCGCCGGAATAGCCGAGCTGCGGAATCCAGAGCGGCATCGGCACGACGCCGCCGGCGACGTCGTTGAAGGCATAGGACTGCCAGGTCATGATCGCGGCGTGCCAGGCGAAGAAGCCGGAGAAACCGAGGCCGAGGACCAGCGAGAATACCTCGAAGACCCAGCGCTTGCGGCCCTGGAAATGGTCGATCAGCAGGCCGACGCGGATCATGTCACCCGACTTGAAGGTGTGGGCGAGGCCGAGGAAGGCCATCGCCGCCATGCACCATGAGGCGAAATCATCGCCGGCGGGGATGTTGAGGCCGATCTCGCGGCCGATCGACATGCCCATCATCAGCAGGAAGATCAGGATCAGGAAGATGCCGGCCGCGTAGCCGGCCCAGAGATAAAGCGTATCGAGCGTGCGACGGATCATGGCGCGCGCCGCTCCCGCCGGACAGGAGCGCATCCGCGCCCGGTTGCCAGGGTTGCTCGCATCGTCGCATCCTCCGCTTTCGCGCCGGCCTGGCCCCTCAGCCATGTTCCAGCCACAATCGGGATCGTAGCCGGCAGAATCGCCTTGTCAATAACTCATCGACGATTTATCGATAAAACGTCAGCGTAAATCATGGCTGGCTTGGCGGAGGGGAGAACGTCTTATGTCGGCGGCGCATTGGGACTTCTGGATCGATCGCGGCGGCACCTTCACCGACGTGATCGGACGCGATCCGGCTGGCAATCTCCATGCCAGGAAGCTGCTCTCCGAAAATCCCGGCGCCTATCGCGACGCCGCCGTGCAGGGCATCCGTGATCTTCTCGGGCTGAAAACGGGCGAACCGATCCCGGAGGGTGCCATCGGCGAGGTGCGCATGGGCACGACCGTCGCCACCAATGCGCTGCTGGAACGCAAGGGCGACCGGACGCTGCTCGTCACCACCAAGGGCTTCCGCGACGCGCTGCGCATCGGCTACCAGGCCCGGCCCGACATCTTCGCCAAGGAGATCGTCAAGCCCGAGCAGCTCTACGAGGATGTCGTCGAGGTCGAGGAGCGGGTGCTGGCCGACGGTACGGTCGAGCGCGCGCCCGACGAAGCAGCAATCCGCAACGCCCTGCAGGCGCAGTACGACGCCGGTTTCCGCGCGCTCGCGATCGTCTTCATGCACGGCTATCGCTATGCGGCGCATGAGCAGGTCGCGGCCCGGATCGCCCGTGCCATCGGCTTCCCGCAGGTCTCCGTCAGCCATGAAGTCTCGCCGCTGGTGAAGCTGGTCGGACGCGGCGACACCGCCGTGGTCGATGCCTATCTGTCGCCCATCCTCGGCCGCTATGTGCAGCAGGTTTCCGAGGAGCTCGACGTCGCCCGCACCGGCGCGCGCCTGATGTTCATGATGTCCTCGGGCGGGCTCACCGCGGCCGAGCTGTTCCAGGGCAAGGACGCGATCCTGTCCGGCCCTGCCGGCGGCGTGGTCGGCTTGGCCGAGACCGGTCGCTCGGCCGGTTTCGACAAGGTGATCGGCTTCGATATGGGCGGCACCTCGACCGACGTCGCGCATTTCGACGGCGAGTATGAGCGTGCTTTCGAGACCGAGGTCGCCGGGGTGCGTATGCGCGCGCCGATGATGCTGATCCATACGGTCGCGGCAGGTGGGGGGTCCATTCTGCATTATGACGGCGCGCGTTTCCGCGTCGGGCCGGATTCGGCTGGCGCCAATCCGGGACCGGCTGCCTATCGTCGCGGCGGGCCGCTCGCGGTGACCGATGCGAATGTCATGGTCGGCAAGCTGATCCCGTCCTATTTCCCGACGATCTTCGGGCCGAAGCAGGACGAGCCGCTCGATGTTGCGATCGTCCGCAACAAGTTCGCGGTGCTGGCCGCCGAGGTCGGCGACGGGCGCAGCCCTGAGGAGGTCGCGGATGGGTTCATCCAGATCGCCGTCGCCAACATGGCCGAGGCGATCAAGAAGATCTCGGTCCAGCGCGGCTATGACATCACCCGCTACGCGCTGAATTCCTTCGGTGGCGCCGGCGGCCAGCACGCCTGCCTCGTGGCGGATGCGCTCGGCATCAAGACGGTGCTGCTGCATCCGTTCTCCGGCCTGCTTTCGGCCTATGGCATGGGGCTCGCCGAAATCCGCTCGACCCGCACTGCGGCGCTGGATGTTGCGCTCGACGGCGAGGCCAAGACAGCGATCGAGACGGTCGCCGCGAAGCTTGCCGCCGATACCAAGGCGGAGGTTGCGGGCCAGGGCGTGACCGAGGGCGATATCGCGATCCATACCCGCGCCCATATCCGCTATTCCGGCACCGATACCGCGATCGCGGTTCCGGCCGGCACACGCGCCGCGATGCAGGAGGCCTTCCAGAGCGCGCACAAGGCGCGCTTCGGCTTCATGGACGAGACCAAGGCGCTGGTCGTCGAGGCGGTCGAGGTGGAGGCTGTCGGCGGCGGCGCGAAATTCGAGGAGGCTGCCGCTTCCGAGCAGGCGGGCGAGCCGGTTGCCGCCGAGCGCACCCGCTTCTTCGCCAAGGGGCAGTGGCACGATGCGGCGATCGTCCGGCGCGAGGCGATGAAGCCCGGCCAGAGCGTCGCCGGCCCCGCCATCATCATCGAGCCGAACCAGACCGTCGTCGTCGAGGAGGGCTGGAGCGCCAAGCTCACCGCCCGCGACCATCTCGTCCTCGTCCGCGTCAAGGCGCTGGTCCAGCAGGCCGCGATCGGCACCAAGGCCGACCCGGTCATGCTCGAGATCTTCAACAACCTGTTCATGTCGATCGCCGAGCAGATGGGCGTGACGCTGCAGAACACCGCCTATTCCGTGAACATCAAGGAACGGCTCGACTTCTCCTGCGCGGTGTTCGACCAGACCGGCGCGCTCGTCGCCAACGCCCCGCATATGCCGGTGCATCTGGGCTCGATGGATCGCTCGGTCGAGACGGTGATCGCCAACAACCCGGTGATCAAGCCGGGCGACGTCTACTGCCTGAACGCGCCCTATAATGGCGGCACGCATCTGCCTGACATCACCGTCTGCACCCCGGTCTTCGATGCCGAGGAGAAGGAGATCCTGTTCTGGGCGGCGAGCCGCGGCCACCACGCGGATGTCGGCGGCACGGCGCCGGGCTCGATGTCGCCCTTGGCGACCAATATCGAGGAAGAGGGCGTCTATATCGACAATTTCAAGATCGTCGATCAGGGCCGCTTCTGCGAGGAGGAGCTGGTCAAGTTGCTGACCGGTGCGCGCTATCCCGTCCGTAACGTCGTGCAGAACGTCAACGACCTCAAGGCGCAGATCGCCGCCAACGAGAAGGGCGTGGCGGAGCTGCGCAAGATGATCGGCTCCTTCGGGCTCGACGTGGTGCAGGCCTATATGGGCCATGTCCAGGACAATGCGGCCGAGAGCGTTGCACGACTCCTGACCAAGCTGCACGATTCCGAATTCACCTACCCGATGGACCAGGGCTGCGCGATCAAGGTGAAGATCACCATCGACCGCGAGAAGCGCGAGGCGACGGTCGACTTCACCGGCACCTCGGAGCAGCGCCCGGATAATTTCAACGCCCCGGCGCCGGTGACGCGGGCCGCCGTGCTCTATGTCTTCCGCGTCATGGTCGACGACGCGATCCCGATGAATGCCGGCTGCCTGCGCCCGATCCGGATCGTGGTGCCGGAGGGTTCGATGCTGGCGCCGCGCTATCCTGCGGCCGTGGTCGCGGGCAATGTCGAGGTCAGCCAAGCGGTGACGAACACGCTGTTCGGCGCGCTCAAGGCGATGTCCTGCTCGCAGGGCACGATGAACAACCTGACCTTCGGCAACGATCAGTATCAGTATTACGAGACGATCTGCTCGGGCTCGCCGGCGGGGCCGGGCTTCAACGGCACGTCGGGCGTGCATGTTCACATGACCAATTCGCGCCTGACCGATCCGGAGATCCTGGAAACGCGCTTCCCGGTGGTGCTGGAGGATTTCCACATCCGCAGGGGCTCGGGCGGCAAGGGCGAGTGGACGGCCGGCGACGGCACCTCGCGCACCATCCGCTTCCTCAAGACGATGGATTGCGCGATCCTGGCCTCGCATCGCCGGGTCCGGCCTTTCGGCGTCGACGGCGGCGAGGCGGGCGAACTCGGCCGGACGCTGGTGCGGAGGCTCTCCGGCGCGGTCGAGGAATTGAAGCCCTCCGACCAGACGCTGCTCCAGGCCGGCGAGGCGGTGACGGTGATCACGCCGACGGCCGGTGGATACGGCAAGGCGAAGGGCTGAGGCGCATTTGCCGTCATGGTCGGGCGTGTCCCGACCATCCACGTCTTCCTTTGTCGAGGACGGTGTTCAAGACATGGATGCTCGCCACAAGGGCGAGCATGACGCGTGAGCGTTCGTGCCTCTGGTCAGAATGCGCGGATCGTCCTTAGCTCCGTCTCATGACCATGGAGACGGACATGCCCCAGACCTGGATGATCACCGGCGCCAATCGCGGCATCGGGCTTGCCATCACCATCGAGTTGCTGCGCCGGGGTGACCGGGTGATCGCGGCGGCGCGCAATCCCTGGGGCGGGGCGCTCGCCGAGCTCGCGGCCGAGCATCCGGCGGCGCTGATCCCGGTGGAACTCGACGTGACCTCCGACGCCAGCATCGCCGCAGCGAAGGAAGCCCTGGCAGGGCAGGCGATCGACGTGCTCCTGAACAATGCCGGGCTTTATGGTCCGCGCGACCGGCAGAGCGGGCTCGACGTCGATTTCGACGCCTGGCGCGAGGTCTTCGAGGTCAATGTCTATGCGCCGATCCGGGTGGCGCAGGCCTTCCTGCCGAATGTCGAGGCGGGGCAGGGCCGCAAGATCGCCACGATCTCGAGCCGGATGGGCTCCATCGCCGCCAATCCGGGCAATGCGCTGATCTATCGCTCGTCGAAATCGGCGGTGAACATGGCGATGGTCGTATTCGGTAACAGCGTGCGGGCGCGCGATGTCAGCGTGATGCTGTTCCATCCCGGCTGGGTCCAGACCGACATGGGTGGCAGTGGTGCCGACATCACCCCGGCCGAGAGTGCGAGCGGGCTGATCCGCACCATCGATGCTTCCGGCATGGCTGAGGCCAACAGCTTCCGCGACTATACCGGTGAGGCGATCACCTGGTGAGGACAGAGGGTCTCAGTTCGCCCGCGTCGAGGCGAGCCAGAGTCCGCCGCCGACCAGGAAGCCGCCGCTGAGCTTCGACAGCAGCCGCACGCGACTGCGCGACAGCAAGTGCCCTGCCTTGCCGGAGAGCAGGGCATAGGCACCGTCGCTGAGAGCCGCGAAGGTGAGCGCCGTTGCGCCCATGATCGCGATCTGGGTGGCGTGGTCGCGCGCGGGATCGAGGAATTGCGGGAAGAAGGCGCCGAAGAACAGCAGCGTCTTCGGGTTGCTGAGAGCGACCAGCGCGCCCTGCAGGAAGAAGCCGCCGCGCGGCGGCTTCGCCGGCGCTGAGCCGTCGAGATCGGCGCCGGCCGAGCGGAACATCTTCCAGCCCAGCCAGATCAGGTAGGCGGCGCCAGCCAGCCTTACCCATTCGAACCAGTGGCCGAGCGCGGCGATGACCGAGCTCAATCCGATGCCGGCGACGAGGACCATGATGCCGAGCCCGGCCTGTGTTCCTGCCACGTTGAGGAGGCCGGCGCGGGTACCGTGCTTCAGGCTGTTGGCGACGATCAGCGTGACCGTTGGCCCGGGAACGCTGATGATGACGATGCAGGCGATGAGATAGGCGGCATAGACTTCAAGCGACATGGCGCTGACCTCCGGCAATGCCGCACAGTGATCTGCCGAACTTGGCCGCCTGTCCAGATGCTTCGCCTTGCTGCAGATGGGAGGTCGCGATGGTGCACGGGTTTTGACGTGAAGCCGCTGACGCCCGAACGCTGGAGCGATCTGGAGGATCTCTTCGGCCCGCAGGGGCCCTGCTATGGCTGCTGGTGCAACCATTTCCGCATGCCGCAGCGCTTGCGCAAACCCTTGCTCGGCGAAGGCGCGCGGCAATTGTTCGAGGATCGGGTCAAGAACGGGCCGCCGCCCGGCGTGCTGGCTTATGCCGAGGATAAGCCAGTCGGCTGGCTGCAGGTCGGCCCGCGCGCCGACATCCCCGAATGGAACAATCCGCGCCGCGCCTCGACGCCGCTGCCAGATGCGCCGGCAGAGGACATCGGCAACTGGGCGGCTTCCTGCTTCTTCGTGCGCAGGGGCTTTCGCGGCAAGGGCGTCACCGGCGCGCTGCTCGATGGGGCCGTCGCCTTCGCGCGGGAGAGCGGGGCGCGATTGATCGAGGCAGCGGCCATGGACAATCGGGACAAGCGCAGCGCGGAGGGGCTCTATGTCGGGCCGGAAAGCGTGTTCCTGCGCGCCGGTTTCATCGAGGTTGCCCGGCAGAAGCCGGGGCGGCCGTTGCTCAGGCTGGTACTGTAGGCGCCACGCGCTCCGGTCAGCGCGAAAGCTCGTTCAGGAAGGCCGTCAGCCGGTCGAGTGCCTGCTTCCCTTCCGGGCGGTCGAGATCGAACTGGTATTCATGCGGCAGCTTCGGCTCGGTTTCGGGCGGGAAGAACAGGGTGTCGACCCTGACGCCGCGGTCGCGCAGGGCCTGCGCCATCGCCGCCGATTGCGGCGCCAGCGGATCGCCGTTTCCAACCGAGATGAAGCTCGGCGGGAAGGCTTCCGTGACATAGCGTGGGACGGAGGCCTGGGTCAGGCGCTCGCTGTCCAGCGGGTTGGCCACGCCGAAATAGGCGGAGAGGACCGTGCGGACGAAGCTGCCGAACGGCCCGGTCAGGTCGATGGCGGTGAGGTCGAAGGCGCCGCAGAACAGCACCGTGCCCCGCAGGCTCGTGGGCGCGATGGCCGGCTTCAACCCGAGCAGTTCGCCATAGTCCTTGCCGGTCAGGCCAGCAGCGAGCTGGGAGGCGATATGAGCGCCGGCCGAATCGCCTGAGAGAACGATGCGCGTCGGGTCGAGGCCGAGGCGCTGCCCTTCGCGCTGCAGGAAGCCGAGCGCGGCGTTCGCCTGCAGGACCGGCGTGGGGTAGCGGCCGGTCGGCGCGCGGGTATAGCCGACCGCGACGACCGCGAAGCCGCGCCCGGCGAGGATCTTGAGATAGGGCGCAACATCTCCGCGATCCCCCGCGACGAAGGCGCCGCCATGAATCCAGACGACGGTCGGGCGCCCCGGTTCGATCCGCCCGCCGGACGGGAGATAGACGTCCAGCCGTTCGTCTTCCGCGCTGCCATAGCGGATGTCGCGCTGCTCGCGGATGCCGAAGGGGACGTGGCCAGCGAGCGCGGCTGTGGTCTTCGAGGCGCCATAGCCGAAGGCGAGGCGCGTCAGCAGCGTCGTGGGCCAGGGCGACAGAGCGAAAGCGGCATAGCCGATGAAGGCAAGGCCGAGGCAGAGCAGCAGAATCCGTTTGGCACGTCGTCTCATGGTGCGAAGCTAGGCCGGCCCGCGATCCCGGGCAATCGGGTCGAATTCCGATCGACGGGGCAAGGGGGTGGATTATTGTATAACCGGCTAAACTATTGATATTATTGCGTCATCACGCTTCGCGTTAACCTCGTGTTCGTTTGCCTCTGCCAGATGGACGGCAGCTACGAGACTGAGGCGGCGATGCGGCGACTGGGACTGACGGCGAAGATCATGATTTTCTTCGCCCTGCTGGCTCTCGCCGGGGCGCTGGGTCTCGCCAGCGCCTTGCGTGGTTTCGATGAGGCAAGGCGCATCGATGCCGCCGCCTTCTCGGATATCCGCCTCGCCGGCAGCGCCTCGCTTTTGTCGAGCAGGATCGCAGCCGCCGCGCTGCTCAGCCGGGTCGACACGGACAGCTCCCCGCAGGAGATCGAGGCGATGATCGGCAAGCTGGATGCCGCCATCGAACTGGTCGACGCGGCACGCGCGCATCTAATCTCGGCCCTGCCGGCAAGCCTGCGCGAGGCCAATCCAACGCTCGATGCGCGGATCAAGACCTTCATCGCCTTCCAGCACGGCATCGTCGATATCGGCCAGCGGATCTCGGCCAAGGCCGCCTTGCTGGAGGCGGGCGCGGCCGAGGCGCGCATCAATGTCGACGAGATCGTCGCGACAACCGCCGCGCTGCGCGACGAGCTCGCCAAGCGGGCAGGCGAGACCTCCATCCGCGCCGGTGCGCGAGCAGAAGCCGTTCGTCTGCGGACGATCCTTTTCGCGGTCCTCCTGCCGCTGGGTGGCGGGCTTCTGGCCTTGCTGATGCTGCGCAGCCAGTTGACGCGGCCCCTGCGCAACCTGATGGAGGCGATCCGGCAGGCGGTGGCGTCCGATGGGATCATCGACGTACCGCATCGCGACCGGGCCGACGAGATCGGCCAGCTCGCCCGCGTCGTGCGCCAGCTCAGCGAGGTCAGGGCGACGCTGGTGACGCGGGAAAGCGAGGCCGACGATGCGCGGCGCCTCGAACAGCTCCGCAATGCGGAGCTGGCCGGGATCGCCGACGAGTTCGAGGCACGGCTCGGCGTCCTGCTCGGCGAGATCGGCAGGGCGAGCGAGACGCTCCGCATGGCGCTTCAGGACGCCGCTGTCCGCGTCCACCAGATATCGCGGAGCACCGAGACGGCGGCCGCTTCCGTCGATGGCGCGGGGATCGATGCGCGACGCTCCAGCGAGGCGGCGCTGCGGCTGGATTTCGTCGTCGGCCAGATCAATCGCGAGGTAAGGCGGGTTTCGGAAATGGCGACCGAGGCGACGCGCGAGGCAGCCGGGACCCATGCGCTGGTGACGCGCCTGAGCGAAAACGCCGCCCAGATCCGCGATGTCGTGGGCATCATCGACGCAGTGGCGCGCCAGACCAATCTGCTCGCCCTCAACGCGACGATCGAGGCTGCGCGTGCGGGCGCCCATGGCCGCGGCTTCGCAGTGGTCGCCGCCGAGGTGAAGACGCTCGCCAACCAGGCCTCGGACGCCGCCGGGCGGATCGTCAGCCGGATCGCGCAGGCCGACGAGGCTTTGTCCCATGCCGCCGAAGCGGTTTCCGCCATCGGCACCAGCGTCGCAGCGGTCGAGCAGACCGGAACCGAGATCGCGACGATGGTCGGCTCGCATGTCGAATTGCTGGGCTCGCTCGGCGAGACCGTGGCGCGGATCTCGGACGTGACGGGCACGGCCGCCCTGGCGATGGGCGAGATCGCGGCCGCCAATCTCCAGACCGTCGGCCAGGCCGATACCGGTGCGGCGAGCGCGAGGGAACTCGACCGGCGGATCAACGCCCTGCAGGCGGAGGCTGCGGCTTTTGTCCAGCGTTTGCGCGCCGCCTGAGCGGTTTCAGGTGCGCCGGGCTTGCCTCCCAGCCCGACTCGGCCCCATCTGCGTCATGCCTTTTTCGACGATGATTCCGCGATGAGCTGGTCGCCCCAGCAGGATATGGCTTTGACCGCCGTGGCGCGCTGGCTGCAAACCGGCGAGCCGCAGCTCTTCCGCATGTTCGGCTATGCCGGAACCGGCAAGACCACGCTCGCGCGCCATATCGCCGAGGCGGTCGATGGCGACGTCGTCTTCGCCGCCTATACGGGCAAGGCCGCGCTCGTGCTGCGCAACAAGGGCTGCCATGGCGCGCAGACCATCCATTCGCTGATCTATCGCTCGCGCGGCGTCGACGAGGAGAGCCCGATCTTCGCGCTCAACCGTGACAGCGCCGCGGCCAAGGCCAAGCTCATCATCATCGACGAATGCTCGATGGTCGACGAGGAGCTGGGCCGGGACCTGCTCTCCTTCGGCACGCCGGTTCTGGTGCTGGGCGATCCCGCGCAGTTGCCCCCGGTCAAGGGCGGCGGCTTCTTCACCGAGCAGGAGCCCGACGTCATGCTGACCGAGGTCCACCGGCAGGCGGCGGACAACCCGATCGTGCGGATGTCGATGATCGTACGCGAGGGCGGGCAGCTCGAGCTCGGGGATTACGGGCCGAGCCGGGTGATCCGGCGCGGCGAGATCAATCCCGAGATTGTCATGGGGGCCGATCAGGTGCTGGTCGGCATGAACAAGACGCGGCGCAACTACAATGCCCGTATCCGCCAGCTGATGGGCCGTACCGACAACAGCCCCGTCGCCGGCGAGAAGCTGGTCTGCCTGCGCAACGACAAGAGCAAGGGCCTGCTCAATGGCGGCTCCTGGATCGTGCAGGAGATCAAGACCTCGAAGAAGGGAGTGGTCACCATGCGGGTGACGCCCGAGGACGATGCCGGAGCCAAGGCGGTCAAGGTCTCGGTGATGCCGAATTTCTTCGACGGCACCGAAGAGGAAATCCCGTGGGAGCTGCGCAAGCACACCGACGAGTTCACCTTCGGCTATGCGCTGACCGTGCATAAGTCGCAGGGCTCGCAATGGGATGATGTCGTGCTCTTCGACGAGAGCTTCGCCTTTCGCGAGCATCGGGCGCGCTGGCTCTATACCGGCCTGACGCGCGCGGCCGAGGCGATCACGGTCGTGGTCTAGGCTCTGGCGCGAAGGGAGCGGTCATGGCGAAGAACGAAATTCAGGATCCGGCCGCTTCCCGGCTGATCGACGAGAAGATCGAATCGCTCGTCGACTGGCGTGGCGCGACGCTGGCGCGGATGCGCGCGCTGATCCGGGAGGCCGATCCCGACGTGGTCGAGGAGGTGAAATGGCGCGGCGTGCCGGTCTGGTCGCATGGCGGGATCATCTGCACCGGCGAAACCTACAAGAGCGTGGTCAAGCTGACCTTCCTGAAGGGCGCCTCGCTGGCCGATTCCGCCGGCCTGTTCAATGCAAGCCTGGAGGGCAATGCCCGCCGCGCGATCGATATCCGCGAGGGCGAGGCGTTGGACGAAGACGCCTTCAGGGCCCTCATCCGCGAGGCCGTGGTGCTTAATATGTCGCGCTGAAGCGGGAAGAAAATCTCTCGAAGCCGGGGGCGCCATCTCCCAACGCTGCTGAATCGTCATGAATGCCGTCGGGCATTCGCTGCAGGTGGCACCGACCCTCGCGGCCAGCCTACCTCAGGGCCTACCGCCTGAAGGCAGCCATGCGGCTGCGCCACCAGGCGACGTGCCCGCGCATCCTGAACCCGGCCAGGTGAAACTGGCCGCGCAGATCCGGTGAGCCGGCGGCGGCTAGCGAGCGGGCGAGAACGGTCGCGGCCTCGTCGAAGCGACCTTCGTCATAGAGGGCGTTGGACAGCACGCGCAGCATCGCGGGATGGCCTTCCGTCAGCGCCACCGCCCGCTCCAGCGCGGCGAGTGCCTCCTCGATCCGGCCGGCGAAGCGAAGCTGTTCGGCCAGTGTCACCCAGGTGAAATGGGCGTTGGGGTTCAGTTCGAGGGCGCGGCGGGCGAAGGCGACCGCGCGTTCCGGGTTGCGTGGCCCGGCGGCACGGGCGAGCGCGATGAAATAGGAGGTCGAGTTACGGCGGTGATCGCGCGCTGCTTGCAGCAAGGTGCCGAACTCGGTCTCACCTGCGAGGACCCCGAGCGCCAGCGGGCGAAGCAGGCCGCATTCGCCGAGATAGGTGCCGGAGGGATGGCCGGAAAAGGGCAGGGCGACCCGCTGTATGCGCATCTCGCCTGCGATCAGCTCGACATGGCGGCGGTCGGCGGCGTGGGCGGGATCATAGACGATGACCGCTGGCAAATCCGCCGGGAGCGGCCCCGCAAGCTCACGCCGCCAGCGTATGCGGCGCACGGGCTTGGCCCAGCGGGTGTCGAACCCCGCCTTGTCGCGCGCCATGCTGTATTGTGGCGAGATCGCCAGTGCAGCCGCCGCACCGATCATCTTTCCGAAGCGGAGCGCAGCATAGCCGCCCATGCTGGAGCCGTAGGCGAGCACGCGCCGATAGGGAGCGGCTGCGGCCGCGACCGCAGCGACCATCTCGCGCCATTCCGGCTCCTGGTACCAGGAATTGCGCCGGTTCACGACATGGATCGCGGGGAGACCGGCCTGTGCGAAGGCTTCCTCGCCGAAGGCCGGACGATCCAGACCCGGATCATCCGTGTAGGAATCGAAGGTGACGACGCAATCCTCGCCCGGGCGCCGCGCGGCCTTGACCAGCAGGTTGCCCGAGCGAAAGAGGGTGTCGGTCACATCAGCCGTTCCGCGAGGCCTGGATCTCAGGCCCAGGCGCGCTGCTTCAGCTTTTCCTCATAGGCGTCGATCTTCGTGCCCTTCTCCATGGTCAGGCCGATGTCGTCGAGGCCGTTCAGCAGGCAGTGTTTGCGGAACGGATCGATCTCGAACTTGATCTCGCCGCCGTCCGGGCCCTTGATCGTCTGGTTCGCCAGATCGATCGTCAGCGTCGCGTTGGAGCCACGCTCGGCATCGTCGAACAGCATGTCGAGCTGCTCGGGCGTGACCTTGATCGGCAGGATGCCGTTCTTGAAGCAGTTATTGTAGAAGATGTCGGCGAAGCTGGTGGAGATCACGCAGCGGATGCCGAAATCGAGCAGGGCCCAGGGGGCGTGCTCGCGCGAGGAGCCGCAGCCGAAATTGTCGCCGGCGACGAGAATTTCCGCATTGCGATAGGCCGGCTGATTCAGCACGAAATCGGGGTTCTCCGAGCCGTCCTCCTTGTAGCGCATCTCCGAGAACAGCGCGGTGCCGAGACCCGTGCGCTTGATCGTCTTCAGGTACTGCTTGGGGATGATCATGTCGGTGTCGACATTGACCACCTTCATGGGCGCGGGGGTCGAGGTCAGGGTGGTGAAGGGCTGCATGGCGGAGACTCCGATGGGCCTTTTTGGCGATGTTCTTGCGGTGACGGAAATCAGAGCTGCGAGGTCAGCAGCTTGAAGCTGGCGAAGGTGAAGAAGGCGGCGAGGCAGGCCTCGGCCCGGCGGCGGATGCGGCGGTAGCCCGCGATCATCGATGCCGTGGAGAACAGCACGGCATAGAACTGGTTGATCGCGAGCGAGATCAGCATGCAGCCGCCGATGATGGCGTAGAGCACGACCGGCGGCGTATCGGGCCGCAGGGCCAGCGCGATGATCGCCGTCCAGCTCAGGATCGCCTTCGGGTTGGTGATGTGCATGAGGTAGCCGCGCAGGAAGGTGCGGCGACCCGAAGCGGCAGCCTTCACCGGGGGCATCTCGGCGCGCATCGCCGAGCGGGCCGAGCGCCAGGCGAGGAAGAGCAGGTAGAGCCCGCCGACGATCTTGATGGCATAGAGCGCGCCGGGATGAGCCACGACGATGCCGGTGACGCCGACGGCGGCGAGGATGCCCCATGTCAGGGAGCCGGCGGTAACACCGAGCGCCAGGGTGGAGCCGGCGGCACGGCCGCGCTCCATCGAGGTCGCCATGACCTGGAGATTGCTCGGGCCGGGGCTCGCGACCGCGAGGATGAAGGCCGAGTAGACCAGCATCAGGCCGGGCAGGTTGCGGATCAGTTCGTCGAGCATCGCCTAGCGCTCCGCCGCGGCTTCGATGGCTTCCATGTCCTCGTCGGAGAAGCCGAAATGGTGGCCGATCTCGTGGATCATGACATGGCTGACGATGGCCCCCAGGCTCTCGTCATGCTCGGCCCAGTAGTCGAGGATCGGCCGGCGGTAGAGATGGATGGTGTTGGGCATCTGGCCGGTCTGGGGGGAATAGCCCTGCTGCGGCAGGCCGACGCCGCTGAACAGGCCGAGCAGGTCGAACGGGCTCTCCGCCTCCAGCTCCTTCAGCACGTCGTCCTCGGGGAACTCGGTGACGTTGAAGATCACATCCGAGCAGAGCGCGCGGAATTCCTCGGGCAGGCGGTCGAAGGCGGCCTGGGCCAAAACCTCGAACGCCTCCTGAGACGGCGCCTTGGCCCCGTCCCAATCGATCTCCGCGGTTTTTACGACCCTGGCGTCCACGGCCCTGCCCATCACCAGATCTTCAATTGGTAGCCAAGCCACCAGGCCAGCACGATGACGCCGAGGAGCGAGAGGGCGCGGCCGATGCGCCGGCCCCAGAGCTCGACCTTGTCGCCCTCGGGCGCATCGGCGCCCGAGAAGTGATCGGCCGCCCGGCCCATCGAGGAGCCGAGCAGGCTTTCGCTGTCGCGCTTGACCCGGTCCAGCGCCGCCTTGGATTCGGCGGCGCGGCCGGTTTCGCGGGGATCGTTCGACATGGTCAGCTCCCCGCCTGTCCGCCTCAGCCCAGCGTACGGACGTCGACGAAGCGGCCGGTGAGGGCCGCCGCCGCCGCCATCGCCGGCGAGACGAGATGCGTCCGGCCGCGATAGCCCTGACGGCCCTCGAAGTTGCGGTTCGAGGTCGAGGCGGCGCGCTGGCCGGGCTTGAGCTGGTCGGGGTTCATGCCCAGGCACATCGAGCAGCCCGGCTCACGCCATTCAAAGCCGGCGGCGATGAAGATCTTGTCGAGCCCCTCGGCCTCGGCCTGCTCCTTCACCAGGCCGGAGCCGGGAACGATCATGCCGTAGTCGAGGCTCTCATGGAGCTTCTTGCCCTCGACGATCTTCGCGACGGTGCGCAGGTCCTCGATGCGGCCATTGGTGCAGGAGCCGATCCAGATCACGTCGAGCGGGATGTCGGTGATCTTGGTGCCGGCGGTCAGGCCCATATAGTCGAGCGCGCGCTTCTTCGAGGCGCGCTTGACCTCGTCCGCGATCAGCTCGGGATCGGGGACCGCGCCGGTGACCGAGATCACGTCCTCGGGGCTCGTGCCCCAGGAGACGATCGGCGGCAGGTTGGCGGCGTCGAGGCGGATGACGCGGTCAAAATGCGCGCCCTCGTCGGTGCGCAGCGTTTCCCAGTAGCGGACGGCGGCCTCCCAGGCAGCGCCCTGCGGCGCCTTGGGGCGGCCCTTCAGATAGGCGAAGGACTTCTCGTCCGGCGCGACCATGCCGGCGCGGGCGCCGCCCTCGATCGACATGTTGCAGAGGGTCATGCGGCCTTCCATGGTCAGGCCGCGGATGGCCTCGCCGGCATACTCGATCACCGAGCCGGTGCCGCCGGCGGTGCCGGTCTCGCCGATGATGGCGAGCGTGATGTCCTTGGCGCCGACGCCGGGAGCAGGCGTGCCGTCCACCTGGACGAGCATGTTCATCGCCTTCTTCTGGATCAGCGTCTGGGTGGCCAGCACGTGCTCGACCTCCGAGGTGCCGATGCCGTGGGCGAGCGCGCCGAAGGCGCCATGCGTCGAGGTGTGGCTGTCACCGCAGACGATCGTCGTGCCGGGCAGGGTGAAGCCCTGCTCGGGGCCGACGATGTGGACGATGCCCTGGCGCTTGTCGAGCTCGTTGAAGTACTCGACGCCGAAGTCCCGGGCGTTCTTGGCGAGCGCCTCGACCTGGATGCGGCTTTCCTCTTCCGCGATGCCCTTGCTGCGGTCGGTCGTCGGGATGTTGTGGTCGACGACGGCAAGCGTCTTCTCAGGGCTACGGACCTTGCGGCCGGTCATGCGCAGACCCTCGAAGGCCTGCGGGCTCGTCACCTCATGGACGAGGTGGCGGTCGATATAGAGCAGGCAGGTGCCGTCATCCTGCCGGTCGACGACGTGGTCGTCGAAGATCTTGTCGTAGAGGGTGCGGGGTCCGGTGGTCGCAGTCATGGTTTGAGGCCTCGGTCTTCGGAAATCTGCGTGAAGATTGATGCGCCGGCTCGCTTTGGCCGGCACGCAAAAACGGTTCGCCTGTCGCCGGCCGCGCGGAAGCGGCCGGTCTCAGGCGCCGGTAAGGCCTGCGGCAATCGAGGCGGTAAAGCGGCCGAAAAAGCGCCATGGCAGCCGGGCATGGTCGTGCAGCGCGGCAAAATCCTGCGTCGTCGGCAGGGGCGGCAGATGGCCCTCTCCCTGCACGACGCTGAAGCGCTGCAAATGATGCTCACACGGCGACATGGCTACTGTTTAGCAGTTCCAATCAAGCCGGACAATCGGCGCCGTTGCAGCCGCGCCATCAGCGTGACGCAGAGGTGTCGACGCTGACCACCACGGACATGCCGGGCGCCAGCCGCTCCGCCAGAGGCTGGTCGGGGTCGACAGCGATGCGCACCGGCACGCGTTGCGCGATCTTGATGAAGTTGCCGGTGGCGTTGTCGGGGCGGATGACACTGAATTCGGAGCCGGCGGCCGGCGAGAAACGCTCGATCTTGCCGGTCAGGCGGGCGTGCCGCAGCGCATCGACGGTGAAGCTCACCGGCTGGCCGGCGCGCATGCCGGCGAGCTGCGTCTCCTTGAAGTTGGCGACGACCCAGACCTGGTTCGGCACCAGCGCCATCAACTGCGTGCCGGCCGAGACATATTGCCCGAGCCGGGCCGAGACTTCGCCGAGCCGCCCGTCCTGCGGGGCGATGATGCGGGTGTTGCCGAGGTCGATTTCGGCGAGATGGACGGCAGCCTCGGCGCCCTCGACCGCTGCGACCAGCGACTGGCGGTTGACGATCGCGGTCTGGATGTCTTGCCGGGCGACGTCGACGGCGGCATTGGTCGCGGTGATTGCGGCGCGGGCCTGGTCGAGCGCCTGCTGGCTCTGGTCGGTCGAGGTCTGGCTGACGACGCCGCGCTCGCGCAGCGGCTCGATACGGCCCCAGTTCGCCTCCGCAGTGCGCAAGGCCGCCTCGGCGCTGGCGACATTGGCGACGGCGGCGCGAAGGCGGGCTTCGGCGGCGGCGCGCGACTGGTCGGAATTGGCGAGGCCGGCGCGCTGGGCGGCGAGGCCGGCGCGGGCCTGCTCCAGCTTCTGGGCGTAGATGCGATCGTCGATGCGCAGCAGCAGGTCGCCCCGCTTCACCGCGGCGAAATCCTGCACGGGCACTTCGGCGACATAGCCGGCGAGCTGCGGCGCGATGACGGTGACCTGGCCACGGACATAGGCGTTCTCGGTGGTTTCCATCGCGCTGGAAAAGGGCGGCAGCCGCCAAGCGTAGAGGATCACGGCGAGGCCGGCGAGGCCGATGGCGAGCGCGATATAGGTCGAGACGGAGCGGAGGGTGCGGGGCATGACGGGCTGGACGGTCAGGAGACGGGTTGAGGAGCGGGCGCGGCGGCGCGCTTGCGCAATTGCAGATAGGCGAGGTGAGAGAGGAGGCCGAGAAGGGCGAGGCTGGCAATGGCAGAGATCAGCATGAAGGCGTCGTTATAGGCGAGCACGATCGCCTCTTGCGTCGCCCGCTGGGCGAGCAGGGTCACGCCTTCCGCCCGCATCAGCGTCGCGTCGCTCAGGACATGGCTATAGGCGGCGCCGAGTTGATTGAGGCGTTGGGTCAGGAGCGGGTCGGACAGGACAAAATGCTCCGCCAGCATGTTGAAATGGAAACTGGTGCGCAGCGTGATGAAGGATCCGAAGAGGGCCGAGCCGAGAAGCCCGCCGATGCTCTGCGTGAACAGGAAGACGGTGATGAAGCTCAGGATGTAGATCGGGCCGCGCGCGATCGCGCCGCCCATGCCCTGCGCCATCGCCGCGGGCAGGAAGAGGCCGGAGCCATAGGCGACGAGCGCCTGGCTCAGCCGGATATCGTGCGGCCTCGTCTGGCTGGTGGCGCCGCTGTCGAGCCAGGCGCCGAGAGCGACGCAGGCAAGCGCGGTGGCGTAGAACCAGTTCTCCCGGCCGGGGCGCAGCAGGAGCGCGCAGGTGACGCCGCCGGCCAGGATCGCACAGAGGATGATCGTGTAGAGCGGTATGGTCTGTTCGTTCTGGATGCCGAGCGCCTGAAAGAAATTCGAGGCGCCGACCGTCTGTTCGGCCAGCACGATGCGCATCAGGAGGATGGCACCGGCGAAATGCAGCGTCGCCGGACTGGTCAGCCAGCGGATGTCGATGAGCGGGCTGTCGCGATGCAGCTCGACGATCACCGCCAGCGTGAGGCAGATCACGGCGCAGGCGAAGAGCCAGCCGAGCCAGGGGGCCTCGAACCACCAGTAGATCCGGCCGAGGCTCAGCGCGACCGCGATCGCGCCGAAGCCGATCGCGATCAGGAGATAGCTGACGATATCGAGCGGGCCGATCCATTTGACGCGCGGCGGCGTGGTCAGCGGCAACGCGTAGACGAAGCCGAAGGCGACCATGGCGAGGCCCATCTCGAAAAGCGTCAACCCGTGGAAGCCGCCGAGCTCCAGCAGCCAGGGCGAGATCAGGCGCGTCACGGGGATACCGAGCGTGGTGTTGGTCAGCGCCAGCGACAGGCCGACGGTGAGCTTCTTCTGCGGCGGCAGCGGTTCGATCATGTAGAAGAAAGCGAGCGAGGACATCGGCGCCGCCGCCATGCCGCTCATGAACCGCACGACCACGGCCGATGGCAGGTCATGGACGAAGACGAGGTTCAGGAAGGCGGCGAGGACGAAGCCGGCGAGGCTGATCTCGGCGAAATTGCGCAGGCCGTACTGCATCCGGATCTTGATCAGCGCGATCGAGAGCGAGACGTTCGGGGCCATATAGGCGGCGATCAGCCAGTTGGTCTCGGCGAGGGTGGCGCCGAGCTCGCCCTGGATCTGGTAGACATTGGTGTTGACCAGGTTCGCGCCGATCTGCTGGGTCATGGCCAGCGTCACCGAAGCCAGCATATAGGCGAGCGCGCGGGCCGGCGGCATGGTGAGCCCCGCCGGCGGGGG
This sequence comes from Allobosea sp. AK1, assembly GCF_006714945.1. Lineage (NCBI taxonomy): Bacteria > Pseudomonadati > Pseudomonadota > Alphaproteobacteria > Hyphomicrobiales > Alloboseaceae > Allobosea > Allobosea sp. AK1. Next base: position 960,299 of record NZ_VFMG01000001.1, on the reverse strand, counting down.
CGCGGCAACAGGCGCAGCGGTGGTTTCGGGCGTGCTCATGGGGCGGCGCTCCGCCCGGCGGCGATGTTGCGCGAGGTGCGGCGCAGGACGTCGAGCGCGGCTTCCAGCTCTTCCGGCGCGATGCCCTGCAGGATGCCGGCGCGCAGTTCGGTGAGGAAATTCAGGATGTCCTGTGCCTGTGCCCGGGCGCTTTCGGTCAGGAAGACGCGGCGTGCGCGCCTGTCGCCCTCGACGGCGCGGCGCTCGATCATGCCGTTGCGTTCCAGCCCGTCGAGGAGCCGGACCAGCGTCGGCTGCTCGATGTCGAGCAGGCCGGCGAGGTCGGACTGGATCGGGCCGTCTTCCCGCGCGAGCTCCATCAGCAGGCGTGCCCGCGACAGGGTCAGGCCCATGCCGCGGGCTCGCTCGTCGACAAGCGCTCTCAGCTTGCGGTTGACGGCGGCAAGTTCGCCGGTGAACGCGGCCTGAAGCTGGATGAGGTCCATAGGGGCAACATAAATAGCATGCTAATGATTGTCATACTTATATGCGCGCGTATCGCATATCAAGTGACAATAGAGCCATTTGATATGCGCTTTCAGAATGACTGTTTCGATCCGCGGGCAATAAAAAACGCGGCCCCGAAGGACCGCGTTCCAATCTTTTTGCGCTGAGGCTTCGGCTTACTTGCCGGCGGCCTTCTGGCCCTTGGCGGGCTTGGCATCGACGCGCTCGGCGATGCGGGCCGACTTGCCGCGACGATCGCGCAGGTAATACAGCTTGGCGCGGCGCACCTTGCCCTTGCGGATGACCTTGATCGAATCGAGGTTCGGCGAGAACAGCGGGAAGACGCGCTCGACGCCCTCGCCATAGGAAATCTTGCGAACGGTGAAGCTCTGGTTGAGGCCGCCACCGTTGCGGGCGATCACGACGCCTTCATAGGCCTGGACGCGGCTGCGCTCGCCTTCCTTGACCTTGACGTTGACCTGCACGGTGTCGCCGGGCTGGAAGGCGGGAATGGCCTTGCCTTCGCTCAGCTTGGCAATCTGCTCGGCATCGAGCTGTTCGATGATGTTCATGGGTCTCTCCATGGCCGTTGTCGCGTGTGTTCACGCGGGCGTTACGGCGCGCTGTTTTCAGTTGAGTGCGGGGCCTTACAGGAGCTGGTGGCGTTTGTCGAGCGGCAATGCCGGCTTGTTGGCGGCGCTGCCGGCGTGCATAGCCTTTGCGGACCCGACACGCCACCGGACGACACGCCATGACCGATGCCACCCCGAAGACCGCGCTCGTGACCGGCGCCGCGCGCGGCATCGGCCTTGCCGCCGCCAAGCGCTTCCTCTCCGAAGGCTGGCAGGTCGGCCTGCTCGACATCGATGGCGCCGGGCTTGAACGTGCTGCGGCCGAGATCGCCACGCCGGAGCGGACGTTGGTGCTGACCTGCGATGTGGCCATGCCCGCCCAGCTCGAATCGGCCTTCGCCGGCATGGCCAAGCGCTTCGGACGGCTCGATGCCCTCGTCAACAATGCCGGCACTGCGGTGTTCAAGCCCCTGCTGGAAACCACGCATGACGAATGGCAGCGGGTGCTGGCGGTCAATCTCACCGGGCCGTTCCTGGCGACGCAGCTCGCGGCGCGGGCGATGGCGGACAATGGCGGCGGCGCCGTCGTCAACATCACCTCGATCTCGGGCCTGCGCGCCTCGACCCTGCGCGTCGCCTACGGCACCTCGAAGGCGGCGCTGGCGCATCTCACCAAGCAGCAGGCGGTCGAACTCGCGGGCCTGGGCATCCGCGTCAACGCAGTCGCGCCGGGGCCGGTCGAGACGGCGATGGCCAAGGCGGTGCACAGCCCCGAGATCCGGGCGGATTATCGCGATGCCGTCCCGCTCGGCCGCTACGGGCTGGAGGAGGAATTGGCCGAGGCGATCTTCTTCCTCTGCTCCGACCGGTCGAGCTATATCACCGGGCAGGTCCTGGCCGTCGATGGCGGCTTCGACGCCGCCGGCATCGGCCTCGCGACGCTTCGCGGCGAGCGGCGGAATCTCTGACGGCGGGTGCCTCGACGCCTTTACCCCATCGCCTCACGCTTCTTCAGCAGTTCGTTGAGCATGTCCTGCTGCTCGCCGAGCCGGTTGGCGAGTGCTTCCTCCACGGCGGCGCCGGAGGCTCCCGTCGCCTGTTCCATCAGTTCGGAGATATTGCGCCGGAGGAGGGCGATGCGCTCGTCCAGATCCATTTGCGAAGCATTCTCGGGCATCGGCTGTCTCCATGCATCTCTACGGCCGCTGCGGCGGTCCGCCCATAGAATGTCCGGCGATCCTTCAGGTTCCCCGCTTCGGAGACGCAGGGAGCGTGCAGGTGCCGGCTCGCCTCTCGTGCGTGCAACCCGGCGGATCTCCCGATGAAATCACGGGCCTCGGCGGAGCGATAGTCGTTCCGATATCGGTGACGGTCCGGGCCTCGCCCGTTCGCCGCGACCGCGCCGACAAAGCGCTTGCGTCCGCTCCCGATCGGCGCGAACCTCTCCTCAACTGCCTCTCCGACGGCCGCCCGACCCTGTCGGGCCCGAGCGACCGCCGCCCATCCGGCGTGAGCGCATTCGCGGTTCCCGCCGGCTTCCACCGCGCCGGAGCCGGGGCCGCTCGAACCTCTCCTCCATCGCGGCCAGCCCCGAAGGAGGAAGTCATGCCTGCATCGGCTCAGAATGGCGGTTCCGCAGACGGCACCCGACGCGCGGGGCCGCGATGCATCGCGATCGTCGGCCCCTTCCAGAGCGGCAAGACCACGCTGCTCGAAAGCATCCTGATGCGATGCGGCGCGCTGACCCGCACCGGTACGGTCAAGGGCGGCAACACGGTCGGCGATGCGGCGCCGGAAGCCCGCGCGCACCAGATGAGCACGGAGCCCACGGTCGCGGCCGTCGATTTCCTCGGCGATACCTTCCATTTCATCGACTGCCCCGGCTCGGTCGAATTCCTGCACGAGATGCGCCATGTGCTGCCGGCGGTGGATGCGGCCGTCGTCGTCTGCGAGGCGGATGACAGGAAGGCGCCGGCGCTCGAGCTCGTGCTGCGCGAACTGGAGGAGGCCGACATCCCGCGCTTCCTGTTCCTGAACAAGATCGACACGGCTTCGCGCCGGGTGCGCGAGACGCTCGGCATCCTGCAACGGGCCTCGCGGACGCCGCTGCTGCTGCGCCAGATCCCGATCTGGCAGAAGGGCATCGCGGTCGGCTTCATCGACCTCGCCCTGGAGCGGGCTTTCATCTACCGCGAGCATGCGCCGAGCGAGATCGTGCCGCTGGCCGTCGACGAGGCCGGCCGCGAGAAGGAAGCGCGGTTCTCGATGCTGGAGCGGCTTGCCGATTACGACGACGACCTGATGGAGGAGCTGCTGGGGGACATGGAGCCGCCGCGCGACCGCGTCTTCGACGATCTCGCCCGCGAATTGCAGCATCGCCATGTCGTGCCGGTGCTGATCGGCGCGGCCGAGCGTGGCAATGGCGTGACGCGGCTGCTCAAGGCGCTCAGGCACGAGGCGCCCGGTCTCGCCGAGACGCGCGGGCGCGCGGGTATCCTCGCCGAGGGTCCGCCGCTCGCCCAGGTGATGAAGACCTGGCATTCGAGCCAGGGCGGCAAGGTCTCGCTGGCGCGGGTGATGCGCGGACGGCTGGCGGAGGGCGATGTCGTGACCTCGTCCGGCGGGGCGGAGGCCCGCATCGCCGGTGTCCTCGCCCTGAAGGGGGCGGAGCAGAGCCGCAAGCCGGCGGCGATGGAGGGCGAGGTCGCCGGCTTCGCCAAGCTCGACGGCATCGCGACGGGCGAGGCCTTCATGCTCGGCAAGACGCGGGCGGGCGTGATCAGCGCGGTCCCGCCGCCCGAGGCCGTCCACGCCTTCGCCATCGCCGTGAAGGACCGCAAGGACGATGTCAGGCTGGCGGCGGCGCTTCAGCGCCTGACCGAGGAGGACACGGCGCTCGCGGTGACGCAGGTGCCGGAACTCGGCGAAACCCGGTTGTCGGGCCAGGGCGAGATGCATCTGCGCGTGGCGCTCGAAAAGCTCGCCGGCCGCTATGGCGTGACGGTGACGAGCAAGACGCCGCAGGTCGGCTATCGCGAGACAATCCGCGGCCAGGCCGGGGCGCGGGGCCGGCATCGCAAGCAGAGCGGCGGCCATGGCCAGTATGGCGACGTGGTGATCGAGGTGGCGCCGCTGCCGCGCGGGGAGGGCATCCAGTTCGTCGACAAGATCACCGGCGGTGTCGTGCCGCGCCAGTATATCGGCTCGGTCGAGGCCGGCATGCGCGATTTCTGCGAGAAGGGGCCGCTGGGCTTCCCGATCGTCGATGTCGCGGTCGCCCTGACGGACGGCTCGTATCACACCGTCGATTCCTCGGACATGGCGTTCCGGCAGGCGGCGCGGCTGGCGATGAGCGAGGCGATGCCGCAAGCCAAGCCGGTGCTGCTCGAGCCGATCCTGTCGGTCGATGTGGTCATCCCTTCCGAGGCGATGTCGCGGGCTTCGGCCCTGATCTCGGGCCGACGCGGGCAGATCCTCGGCTACGACACGCGCGCCGGCTGGCGTGGCTGGGACCAGATCAAGGCGCTGGTGCCGGAAGCCGAAATGACCGGCCTGATCGTCGAGCTGCGCTCGGCCACCTCGGGCGTCGGCTCGTTCAGCGCGCGCTTCGATCACCTGGCGGAGCTTGCCGGCAAGCCGGCCGAGGCCGTGGTTTCCGCGCAGGCGCTGACCCTCGCGCAAGCGCGCTGATCCTGCCTCAGGCCCATCCTGCCCAAACCGGGAGCCGTCATTCGGCTCCCGGTTTGGGCTTGATTTCGTGCGGTGCGAACTGTTTAGATGTAAACATTCGACGGTCGATGACGGTCGGCGCTTGCGCTGTCGGCTGCTGTTCCGCACTGTACGATCATGAAAATGCACCGGAACCCGCCGTGAGGCGGTCAACCGGGCAACTGGAGGGAACGATGACTGCGACTGGCGCCACGCAGGCCAGGAATGCCTCGCGCCCGTGGCTTGCGCATTATCCGCCGGCCGTGCCGCCGGAGCTCGACGATGCCAGGATCGGGACGCTGGCTGACCTGATCGGCTCCGCTTGTTCGACCCATGCCGATCGGCCGGCGTTCGAGAGCTTCGGCAAGACGATCACCTTCGCCGAGACGCGTCGCGCCGCTGAGTCCTTCGCCGGCTGGCTGCAGGCGCAGGGCCTGAAGAAAGGCGATCGCGTCGCCCTGATGATGCCGAACATCCTGGCCTATCCGGCGGCGATCTTCGGCGTGCTGCTCGGCGGCTTTACCGTCGTCAACGTCAATCCGCTCTACACGGCGCGCGAGCTGACGCACCAGATCAACGATGCCGGGGCGCGGGTGCTCGTGGTGATCGAGAACTTCGCCCATGTCGTCGAGGAGGCGAAGCCGAACCTGAAGCTCGACGCCATCGTCATCGCCACGGCCGGCGACCTGATGGGCTTCAAGGGCAAGATCGTCAATTTCGTTGCGCGCCGGGTCAAGAAGGTGGTGAAGCCTTACGGTCTTCCCGGCTCCATCGGTTTCCAGCAGATCCTGCACGGCGGTGCCCGGATGACGCCGGTGACGGTCGTGCCTGAGGATGTCGCCTTCCTGCAATATACCGGCGGCACGACCGGCGTCGCCAAGGGCGCGACGCTGACGCATCGCAACGTCGCCGCCAACGTCCAGCAGGCCGGCCTCTGGCTCGAATGGATGCTGGAGCCGCCGCTCGGCCGCAGCGACTACCAGCACGTCATGGTGACGGCACTGCCGCTCTACCACATCTTCGCGCTGACCTGCTGCTGCATGTTCCTGCTGCGCATCGGCGCCAAGAGCCTGCTGATCGCCAATCCGCGCGACATACCCGGCTTCATCAAGACGCTGAAGGCGAGCCGCTTCACGCTCTTCTCGGGGGTCAACACGCTCTACAACGCGCTCGCCAACCATCCCGAGATCAAGGAAGTCGACTTCTCCGAGATGCGCTTCGCGGTCGCCGGCGGCATGGCGACACAGGCCGCGGTCGCCAAGCAGTGGAAGGCGGTGACCGGGCGCCCGATCATCGAGGGCTACGGCCTGTCGGAGACTTCGCCGGTCGCCACCATCAACCGGCCTGATATCACCGAGTTCAGCGGCACGATCGGCTATCCGATTCCCTCGACCGAGATCGCGATCCGCGACGCCGAGGGCAACGACATGCCGCTCGGCGAGGCCGGCGAGATCTGCATCCGCGGGCCGCAGGTGATGGCGGGCTACTGGAACCGCCCGGACGAGACCGCCAAGGCGATGACCGCCGACGGCTATTTCCGCAGCGGCGACGTCGGCATCATGCTGCCGGACGGACAGACCAGGGTGGTCGACCGGATGAAGGACATGGTGCTGGTCTCCGGCTTCAACGTCTATCCGAACGAAGTCGAGGACGTGCTGGCCTCGCATCCCGGCGTGCTGGAATCGGCTGTCATCGGCCTGCCCGACGAGCATTCGGGCGAGGCGGTGACCGCATTCGTCGTACGCAAGGACCCGACCCTGACGACGGATGCGCTGCGGGCCTACTGCAAGGAGAACCTCACCGGCTACAAGGTGCCCAGGCAGATCTTCTTCCGCGAGAGCCTGCCCAAGACCAATGTCGGCAAGGTTCTGCGCCGGGCGCTGCGCGAGGAGGTCGTCGCCAGGCGCTGACGTTGGGCGACGGTCGACAGCCGGTCGGGCAACGTGCCATCTCTTGTCGGCTTTCGCCGGGACGGGTGACCGTCTCGCGCCCCCGGAGATCCTCGCCGCTTGCCCCATCGCCTTGCCGAATTGCCGCTGCTGCGCCGTCTGAAGCCCGGCCTCCATGTCTATGAGGAAGAGGCGTTGAACGCCGAGCCGGCGCTGGCCCTGCTCGGCGAGTCGATCACGCCGGTCGATGCCTTCTTCATCCGCAACAACGGCCATCTGCCGGAGATCGACGACGACAGCGGCTGGACACTGACCATCGATGGCGAGGTCGAGCGCCCGGCCGTGTGGACCGTCGAAGGCCTGCGCCAGCGTTTCGAAACCGTGACGCTCACCGCTGTCCTGGAATGCGCCGGCAATGGTCGCTCTCGCTTTTCGCCGGCGACGGACGGGCTGCAATGGCGACTCGGCGCCGTCGGCTGCGCGCGTTGGACCGGGGTCAGGCTGGCGGACGTTCTGGAACATGCCGGCCCCAGGCCGGGCGCGGTCTATACCGCCCATCACGCACCGGACCGCCAGATCGGCAAGCCGGAGAAGGCGGCTTTGTCGCGCGGCCTGCCGATGGCCAAGGCGGTGGCGCCGGAAACCCTGATCGCCTTCGCCATGAACGGCGAGCCGCTGCCGCGGCTGCATGGCGGGCCTTTGCGGATCGTCGCGCCGGGCTACCCCGGCTCGGCCTGGCAAAAATGGCTGGACCGGATCACCCTGCGCGATGTCGAGCATGACGGCGAGAAGATGCGCGGGACGGATTACCGCCTGCCGATCCTGCCGGTGCGCCCCGGCGAGCCCCTCGATCCTGCGAATTTCGCTGTGATCACCGACATGCCAGTCAAATCGCTGCTTACGGCGCCGCTAGACGGCTTCGTGGCGAAGCAAGGCGAGCGATTGAAGGTCGCGGGCTTTGCCTGGAGCGGGGCGGTTCCGCTGGAATCGGTCGCGATCTCCAGCGATGGCGGCGAGAGCTGGCAGGATGTCGCATTGCAGGCCGGCGAGGGGCGCTTCGCCTGGCAACGCTTCGATACGGAGATTGTTGCCGGACAGCCCGGGTCGTTCGTCGTCATGGCGCGGGCGCGAGATGCCGAAGGTAACGTCCAGCCGTTGGAACCGGTCTGGAATCCGCGGGGATACTGCAACAATCAGGTCCAGCGGGTGCGTGGCTCGGTCGTCGCGTAGGGCTTTGAACCTTTTGGCGGGTTGCCGCGTCTAAGAAATGGGTCTGCCATTCCGGGCATGGCTCTGCCGCCTCGGTCACTCCTCCTCCCATCGGCGACCGAGGCGGCTATTCCCTCGCAAATGCGCTTAGGCCGCGAGAAGGGCCTTGTTGTCGGCGGCATGGCCGATCACCGGCAGGATCTCGCCCGGCGCGATATCGCGGGCGAAACGCACCAGCGTGAAATCCTCGGCGCGGCCGGTATTGCCGCGTTCGGTGAGGACGCTGAGCGGACGGCCGATGCGCTCGGCGAGATGGCGTGCCTGTGCCGTCCCAGCCGCAGCACGCAGCCTTGCAGCGCGCTCCGAGACGATCTCTCCCGAGAGCTGCGGCATCCGCGCGGCCGGCGTGTTGGGGCGGGCCGAATAGGGGAAGACATGGACGAAGCTCAGGCCGCATTCCGCCACGAGGTCGAGTGAGCGGGCGAACATCGCTTCGTCCTCGGTCGGGAAGCCGGCGATGAGATCGGCGCCGAAGACGATGTCGGGACGTAAGCGCCGGATTTCGGTGCAGAAGCGGATGGCGTCGTCGCGGCCGTGGCGGCGCTTCATCCGCTTCAGGATGAGGTCGTCGCCAGCCTGAAGCGAAAGATGCAGATGCGGCATCAGGCGCGACTCGGTCGCGAGCAGGTCGCGCAGGGCGTCGTCGACCTCGACCGCGTCGATCGAGGAGAGGCGCAGGCGCGGCAGGTCGGGCAGGGTGTGGAGGATCGCTCCCGCCAGCGCGCCGAGTGTTGGCTGGTCCGGCAGGTCGCGGCCGTAGCTGGTGAGGTCGACGCCGGTCAGCACGATCTCACGGGCGCCGGCCTCCAGCAGGGTGCGGCATTGCGCGACGACATCGGTGATGGCGAGCGAGCGCGAATTGCCGCGGCCGAAGGGAATGACGCAGAAGGTGCAACGATGGTCGCAGCCGTTCTGGACCTGGACGAAGCCGCGCGTATGGCTGGCGAAACGGCCGGTGACCGGAGCGCGCAAGGCCGTGCGGGTCATGATGTCGCCGACGTCGAGCTTGTCGGCGACAGTGGTGTCAGGATGTCCGAGGCTGTTGGAACGAGCGAGGGCAGACCAGCTCTCGGGCCGCAGTTTCTCGTCGTTGCCGAGGACGCGATCGACCTCCGGCATATCCGCGAAGCGGGCCGGTTCGATCTGCGCGGCGCAGCCGGTGACGATGACGGGCCTGTCCGGCTGCTCACGCTTGAGGCGGCGTACGGCTTGCCGTGCCTGCCGGGTCGCCTCGGCGGTGACGGCGCAGGAATTGACGATCGCAGCGTCCTTCAACCCGGCCGCTTCGGCCTGAAGCCGCAGTGCCTCGCTCTCGACGATGTTGAGGCGGCAGCCGAAGGTGACGACTTCCAGCGTCATAAGTCTGGCCCTCAGGCCGCGCTCGAAAACAACGCCGGATCGAGCGTGCCTTCCCATTCGAATTCGACCGGGCCGGTCATCAGGACATGGCCGTCGCGCTCGCGCCATTCGATGGCGAGATCGCCGCCGGGCAGGCTGACGGTTGCCTTGCGGGCGGTCAGCTCGCGGCGGACGCCCGCAACCAGTGCCGCACAGGCGCCCGAACCGCAGGCCTGCGTGATGCCGGCACCGCGTTCCCAGACGCGCAGCACGATGTGATCCGGCGCCTTCACAGCGGCGAGCTCGATATTGGCGCGATCAGGGAAGATCGGGTGGTTCTCGAGCAGCGGGCCGATCTGTTCGAGATTGTAGGCATAGGGGTCGTCGACGAAAAAGACGGCGTGCGGATTGCCCATATTGACGGCGCAGGGCGTATGCAGGATCGGATCATCGATCGGGCCGATCTGCAATTCGAAGCGGGCGGTATCCTCGAAGGGCTCGGCCAGCGGGATCTGTTCCCAGTCGAGGCGCGGCGCGCCCATGTCGACGGTGAAAAGAGCTTCGCCCTCGCGGATCGCCGGCAGCAGCCCGGCCCTGGTCTGGAGGGTGAGCCGGGTCTTGTCGGCATCGCCCATCTGCGGGTCGGCGATCATCGCCCAGGCGACGCAGCGCGTGCCGTTGCCGCAGGCGCCGGCCTCCGAGCCGTCGGTGTTATAGATGCGCACGAAAGCGTCGGTGCCGGGCGTCGCGGCATCGTGAAGGACCATGAGCTGGTCGAAGCGGGCGCGCGGCTCGGAGGCGATGGCGCGGGCTTCCGCTTCGCTGATGACATGCTTGGTGCCGCGCAGGTCCAGCACCGTGATCTGGTTGCCGAGCCCGTTCATCTTCAGGAACCGGCGATTGGCCAGAGCGTTCATTTGGTCACACGTCCCGTGAATAGTGGGTCTATGGCGGAGACGACGTGAAAAAGCCACCCTCGTCCCCGTTCCCTAGGAGAAGGTGGACATTCTATGTTGCGCCGCAAGGGCGCGAATCGCGTGAAACTCAGGGCCGTCATGATGCGGTATTCCCGGATTTGTGTTCTGACGCTTGCCGGCCTGGCGAGTTTGTCGAGCGGAATGGTCTTTGCCCAGGCGCGCGTGGCGCCACCGACCGCCGTCGAAACCGCGCCTCTGGCACCACCGCCCGGCGCCAGCCCCGCCCAGATGCCGTCCGCACCGGCGCAGACGCCGCCTTCGGCCGTGCCCGATTCCCAGCCGGGGCCGCAGCCGGTCCAGCCGGCCCCACCGCCGCCGAATCCGGTAACGCCGCAGCCGGTGCAGCCCGCGCCGACGCTACCGGGGCCGGCCGAACCGCAGCCGGTGCAGCCGCCGCCGACCCTGCCGCCTCCGGGCCAGTCCCTGCCGGCGCCGCCCGTGCAGCAGCAGACGGGCGTGCCTGATCCCAATGCGACGTTGGCCGGCAAACGCGGCGATGCCAGCGATATCGACGAGATCACGCTCGCTGCGAAGCCCGTCCTGCTCCTTTCGGGTCAGGCAAGCTGGGACCAGGGATTCCAGAAACTGTCGGAGAGCTTCAACGCCTTGCGCGCCGAAGCGCAGAAGGCGGGCCTGCCCGTCGCAGGCCGTCCGCTGGCGCTGTTCGTCGAGACGACGGATGACGGCTTTCGCTTCGATGCGATGCTGCCGGTTGCCGCGCCCGCCGGAGGGCAGGCTCCCGCATTCGGCGGCGGCGTGAAATTGAGCGCCTCACCGATGGGCAAGGCCCTGCGCTTCCTCCATGTCGCGCCTTATGACGACATCGATTCCACCTACGAGACGATCACGGCCTATCTCGAAGCCAAGAGCATCACGGTGAAGGACGCCTTCCTCGAGGAATATGTCAGCGACCTCAAGGATCCCGGCGATCCGAACCTCGAGATCAACGTCTACGTCCAGCCCAAGTGATCAGCGTCATGCTCGGGCTTGACCCGGGCATCTCGGAAACCAGCGGCCTCCCGTCCTGAGATTCTCGGGTCGAAGCTGTGCTTCGCCCGAGAATGACGCGGAGGTTCAGCCGGTCACACGTTCCAGCTCAAACCCGGCCGCATCGGTCTGAAGCGCTCTTCCGGCAGGCCGGCTTCCGCAAGCGCGGCCTTCAGCGCCTCGGGCGGGCGCTCGACGCCCTCGTCGGTGAGCTGGAAGGTGCCCCAGTGATGGCCGATCGCCTGCTGCGCCCCCAGCGCCAGCATGACCTTCACCGCCTCGTCCGGGTTCATGTGGTTGTCCGACATGAACCAGCGCGGCTCGTAGGCGCCGATCGGTAGCACGGCGAGATCGAACGGCCCGTGCCTGCTGCCAAGCTCCTCGTAGAGCGAGCCGTCATGATAGCCGGTATCGCCGATATGGAAGATCTTCGAGGCCGGTGTTTCCAAGATATAGGAACACCACAGCGCCATGCGCCGGTCGAAGGCGCCGCGCGCCGACCAGTGATAGCTCGGCACCAGCGTGACCGCGACGGTGTCCAAGAGCGTGAGCCGGTCGTTCCAGTCATGCGCCTCGGCGCGGGCATCGGGGATACGGGCGCGGACGATCGAGTCATTGCCGAGCGGCATGATCATCCGCGGCTGGTCTCTAGTGTGCAGCAGCGCCAGCGTCTCGATGTCGAGATGGTCGTAATGGTTATGCGTGATCAGCACGGCGTCGATCTTCGGCAGATCGGCGAAGGCGACGCCCGGTGCGTTCACGCGCTTGGGACCAATGAAGGAGAAGGGGCTGGCGCGCAGCGAATAGACCGGGTCGATCAGCAGGTTGAGGCCGGCGACCTGATAGAGGAAGGAGGCGTGGCCGAGATGGACGATCCGGACGCCATCGACGCTGGCCGGCGGCTTGTCCTGCGGCGGCGCCTGATAGGCGAGGGGGAAGGCCTCGCGCTCGCGCTTGCCGGTCTGCCAGCGCAGCACGTCGGCGAGGCCCTTGCTCACGGTGCGGCCGTCGCTGAAGACGAGCCCGTTGAAATGGTCGCTGACGGGGCCCTGGTAATAGGGATTGCGCGAGCGGGAGATCGCGGCCCAGGCAGCGCCGGTCGAAGCCAGCAATGCACCGAGGCCAACGAAGGAGAGAAGCTTGCGGCGGTTCATGGTGTAGAAGAGGTAGGCGGCCGCGACGCAGCGTCAAGGCCGCCCTCCCGATTGGCCGATCAGTTGCTGCCAGAGCGGATCGCGACGGTCGCGACGCCGGCGCCGATCAGCAGCGTGCCGCCGGCCTTGTTGAACAGCCCGATCGCGCGGGGATTGCTGACCACGGCCCGCGCTCGCGAGGCGATCAGCGCGTAGCCCATGGCATTGGCGAAGGCGAGCGTGATGAAGGTCGCCTCGAAGATCAGCATCTGCGTCCAGAAATCGCCCTTGGTGTCCAGGAACTGGGGCAGGAAGGCGACGAAGAAGGTGATGCTCTTCGGGTTCAGCGCCGTCACCAGCCAGGCATGGCCGAGCATCTTCCAGCCGGGAGCGGCATCTTCGCGGGGCTTGGCGTCGAGCGTGCCGCCGGCGCGGAAGAGCTTGATGCCGAGCCAGACCAGATAGGCCGCGCCGATCCATTTCAGCGTGGTGAAGACCAGGGCGGAGGTGGCGAGCAGGGCGCCGACCCCGAGCATCGAGAGCGTCATCGCGGTGAAATCGCCGAGCGCGACACCGACGGCGATCGGGAAGGCCGTGCGCCAGCCCTGGCCGAGCGCATAGGAGATGACGAGGAGAATCGTCGGTCCGGGAATGACCAGGAGGACGGCGGTGGCGGCGGTGAAGGCGATCCAGGCTTCGAAGGTCATGGTGATGGCTCCGCTAAAGACCAGAGCCATCACCAGATGCGGGTGTTTGTAAAGAGCGAAATCGAACCGCGTGAGGGCGGCTCAGAGCGCGCTGCGGAGGAAGTCGCAGAGGGCCGTACGAACGGCCGCTTCGGGAGCCATCTGGCCGGCCTGCACAGTGAAGGCGATGTCGATGCGCGTGCCCGTGGGCTGCTTGCGGGTGGTCACCTTCAGGAGCTGCGGACGCCCCGAGCCGGTGACTTCCTGCACGGCGGAGATCGTGCCGCGCGCCTTGTCGGTTCGGATATCCATGAAGTCGCGGTCGGCCTGGATCGCCCGGGTGATGATAGGCAGCACGGCGGCTTGGGATTTCTTGGTCAGCTCCCAGGTCTTGTAGGTAATCTGCGAGACCATCGGCACGCCGGCGGAGCTGAAATTGGTCATGCAAGGTTGAGCCTGCCCCTGCGTCACGCCCGCGATCAGCAACGGCGCAGCGAGAGCGAATGCTATTCCTGAAAATTTGGCCATCGTAGTCTGTATCCTCAATGAAAGGACACGATTGCTAGCTGCAACGACCAGTTCCTGTCATCTCGGAATTTCCGCTCGTCAACGTCTTTGGGTGGAACTGAGCGGGCCGGCGTCGAGTGTCACGCGCGGCTCCGGGTCGGCTGCGACGACCAGCGCCCACCAGACGCGATAGCTGGTGCGGGGGTCCTTCGAAAGCGCGATGCCGTAGCGGGTCGCTTCCTTCATCCGCAGATTGGTGTCGTGGCCGGGCGACTTGCGCCAGCCGTCGAAGGCTTCCTCGACCGAGAAATAGCCGCCGCCAAGATTCTCCGCAGCCCGGGCGCTGTCGACGCCGGCCGCTTGGATGCGGGCGGTGAAGTTGCCGCCGGCATCATGCGAGAGGGCGTTGGCCTTGACCATGGCATCGGCCTGGCGCTGCGCCATCGCCATCAGGCGTGGGTCCGGCCGGACGGGGCCGAGGCCGTTGCTCGCGCGATAGGCGTTGAGGATGCGCCCGGCCTGGGCCGGATCGAGCGAGACGGCGGCGACCTTCTCGACCATGCGCGGATCGAGCGGGCCTTCGCGACGCGGATCGCCGGCACAGGCGGCGAGCAGAAGAGCGAGAGCCAGCAAGGTCGAGGCGGGTTTCAGTTTCATGGGCCGGCTTGTTTTGCGAATCGGGCGCGCAGCGATGCCGCCAGATCGGGGCCGTTCTGCGGCCGAGCCTCACAATTCCGTGTAGAAGTCGAAACGCGTGTGAGGGAAGGGGCCGCTCCGGAACGAGACAGAGCGTCATTCTCGGGCTTGACCCGAGAATCTCTGGAGAGTGAGGCGCAGGAGCCCGCTCCGGCGGGAGATGCTCGGGCCAAGCCCGAGCATGACGGCCTTGAGAAGGCTCCGTTCGCAAGGGAAACCATCGCCAAACTTGACTTTCGCCACAGTCTTCCGCTTTAAGGCCGCATCCGTTTCGCCGACATCGCCGAAACCACATCCGCCGACCGGGCCGCGCAAGCCGCTTTCATGAGCCCGGAGGTCAACGCTCGACAGCGCGATTGCGCCCTCGGGCGCGAAACCGTTTGGCGATGAGGTCGTGGTGCTGAAGGCTTCCTGAGGCAAGCAGGCAGGTCCGCATGTTCGGCACGCTGAGCGACAGGCTCTCCGGCATCCTCTCGGGGCTGACCCGCAGGGGTTCGCTGACCGAGGAGGACGTCAACGCGGCTCTTCGCGAGGTTCGCCGCGCGCTGCTCGAGGCGGATGTCGCGCTCGAGGTCGTCCGCAGCTTCACCGATAAAGTAAGAGAGCGCGCCGTTGGCGCCGAGGTGCTGAAATCGATCACGCCCGGCCAGCAGGTCATCAAGATCGTCAACGACGTCCTGATCGAGACGCTGGGCGGCGAGGGCGAGAGCATCAATTTCGATGCCGTGCCGCCGGTGCCGGTGCTGATGGTCGGCCTTCAGGGTTCGGGTAAGACCACCTCGACGGCCAAGATCGCCAAGCGCCTGACCGAGCGCCACAAGAAGAAGGTGCTGATGGCGTCGCTCGATACGCGACGCCCGGCCGCCATGGAACAGCTCGCCATTCTCGGCCAGCAGGTCGGCGTGCAGACGCTGCCGATCGTCGCCGGCCAGTCGGCCGTGCAGATCGCCAGGCGCGCGGTCGAGGCTGCTCGCCTCGGTGGCTACGACGTCGTGATGCTCGACACAGCCGGCCGCGTGACGCTCGACGACACGCTGATGGCCGAGGTCGCCGAGGTGAAGGCCGCGACCAACCCGCATGAGGTGCTGCTCGTCGCCGATGCGCTGACCGGCCAGGACGCGGTCAACACGGCCCGTGCCTTCGATGCCCGCGTCGGCCTGACCGGCATCGTGCTGACCCGCATGGACGGCGATTCGCGCGGTGGTGCGGCGCTCTCGATGCGGGCCGTCACCGGCAAGCCGATCAAGCTCGTCGGTATCGGCGAGAAGGTCGACGAGCTCGACGAATTCCATCCCTCGCGCGTCGCCAACCGCATCCTCGGCATGGGCGATATCGTCTCGCTCGTCGAGAAGGCGGCGCAGACCATCGATGCGACGCAGGCGCAGGCGACCGCGCAGCGCATGGCCAAGGGCCAGTTCGACCTCTCCGACATGCGCGCGCAGCTCCAGCAGATGGAGAAGATGGGTGGCATCGGCGGCGTGATGGGCATGCTGCCGGGCATGAAGCAGGCCCAGTCCCAGCTCGCCAATGCGGGTGTCGGCGACACGATGTTCAAGCGCATGATCGCCGCGATCGACTCGATGACGCCGGCCGAGCGCAAGAATCCCGATTTGCTCAAGAACAGCCGCAAGAAGCGCATCGCGGCCGGCTCCGGCACCTCTGCCGAGCAGATCAACAAGCTGCTCAAGATGCATCGCGGCATGGCTGACGCCATGAAGATGATGAGCAAGCAGAAGGGCGGCATGCTCGGCAAGCTCGGCTCGATGTTCGGGCTCGGCGGCGGCCTGCCTGCCGGCATGCCGGACCCCTCGAAGATGGATCCGGCGCAGCTTGCGGAACTGCAGAAGCAGCTCGGCGCGGGCGGCGGTCTGCCCTCGATGCCGCCGGGCGGCTTCCCCGGCCTGCCCAAGGGTGTCACCCCGCCGGCGGGGATGATGCCGAAGCTGCCGGGCCTCGGCGGCAATGGCCTGCCCGGCCTGGGCAGCAACCCGTTCGGCAAGAAGAAATAGCCTTCACCATTCAACCCGACTTCAGACGTCAAACCAAAAGGAAGAAGACCCATGTCCCTCAAGATCCGCCTGACCCGCGGCGGCGCCAAGAAGCGCCCCTACTACCGCATCGTCGTCGCCGACGCCCGCTCGCCGCGCGATGGCCGCTTCATCGAGAAGATCGGCTCCTATGATCCGATGAAGCCGAAGGATTCGGCCGAGCGCGTCGTGCTCGACACCGAGAAGGTCCAGGCCTGGCTCGCCAAGGGCGCCCAGCCGACCGACCGCGTGCTGCGCTTCCTCGATGCCGCCGGCCTCGCCAAGCGCCCGGCCCGCAACAACCCGAACAAGGCCGTTCCCGGCGAGAAGGCCAAGGAGCGCGCCGAGAAGAAGGCCGAGAAGGCCGCTGCTCCGGCTGCCGAAGAAGCCGCCGAGGCGTGAGCTTGACTGTCCGTGCGTCTTTCTCGGGCGAAGCGCAGCTTCGACCCGGGAACCTTCTGTGGGAGATGCCCGGCTCAAGGCCGGGCATGGCGTGCTGACATGAGCGACCTCATCCTGCTCGGGATCGTCGGCGCGCCGCATGGCGTGCGCGGCGAGGTCAGGATCAAGACCTTTACCGGCGACCCGTTGGGTATCGCCGGTTACGGCCCGTTGTCGGACGGCAAGGGCCGCAGCTTCGAGATCACCGATATCCGCCCTGCCAAGGAGGTGGTCGTCGCCCGGCTCAAGGGCGTGACGACGCGCGAGGCAGCCGAGGCGCTGAACGGCACCGAACTGTTCGTTGCCCGCGACAAGCTCTCGGCCGGCGCGGACGAGGACGAATTCCTGCATGCCGATCTGATCGGTTGCAGCGTGGTCGGGCCGGACGGCACTGTGCTCGGCAGCGTCACCGTGGTCGAGAACTACGGGGCAGGCGACCTGCTCGACATCGAGACACCGGACGGACGCTCCGTCCTGATGCCCTTCACCAAGGCCTTTGCGCCGCGCATCGACATCGCCGCGCGCCGGATCGAGGCCGAGCCGCCGCTTGGACTGTTCGAGCCCGACGATGACAAATGATAGGCCGGCCCGCGCCCTGATCTTCGACATGGACGGCACCATCGTCGACAATATGCGCTTCCATGACGATGCCTGGGAGAGCTGGCACGTCAGCAACAAGTTGCCCTTCGACCGCAAAACCTTCGCGGCGCGCACCGCCGGAATGGCCGGCAACGAGATCATCTCCTCCTATTTCCCGCAGGCGGTCGTGGCCGAGCTCGATGCGATGAGCGACGCCAAGGAGGCGCTCTATCGGGAGGCTTATCTGCCGCATGTGACGCCAACTGCCGGCTTCCTCGAACTGATCGCGCGCGCCGAGGCGGCAGGCGTGCCGATGGCCGTCGGGACGGCGGCGCCGCCGGCCAATATCGAGGTCGTGCTGGATACGCTCGGCCTGCGCCAGCGCTTCGCGACGATCGTCTCGCCGAGCCAGGGCTTCCGTGGCAAGCCGCATCCGGACATGTTCCTGGCCGCGGCGGAGCGGATGAAGGTCGACCCCGCCGACTGCATCGTCTTCGAGGATGCGCCACTCGGCGTCGAGGCGGCGCGCCGCGCCGGGATGCGGGCCGTGGCGCTGCTCACCATGCTCGGTCCCGAGGGTTTTGCGGGCTATGACAACCTGATCGCCTCGGCTCGCGATTTCACCGCGCTGGACGGGTTGCCTGCGCTGCGCTTTGCTTGAAGGCATGTCCTTTCGCGCTTCGATCCTGACGCTCTATCCGGAGACGTTTCCCGGGCCGCTCGGCATCTCGCTTGCCGGCGAGGGGCTGCGCAAAGGATTGTGGTCGCTCGATACCCATCAGATCCGCGAGCACGGCATCGGCCGCCATCGCAATGTCGACGATAACCCGGCCGGCGGCGGCGCC
The DNA here is from genome assembly GCF_006714945.1 of Allobosea sp. AK1. Taxonomy (NCBI): domain Bacteria; kingdom Pseudomonadati; phylum Pseudomonadota; class Alphaproteobacteria; order Hyphomicrobiales; family Alloboseaceae; genus Allobosea; species Allobosea sp. AK1. The sequence continues at coordinate 942,159 of NZ_VFMG01000001.1, read as the reverse complement.
GGCATGGTGCTGCGCTGCGACGTGCTGGCATCGGCGATCGATGCCGCCGTGCCGGCGGATGATGTTCGCCCGCGCCTGCTGATGTCGCCGCGCGGGCGGCCGCTCAAGCAGGATCAGGCGCGCGAATGGGCGGCGGGGCCCGGTCTCGTCATCGTCTGCGGACGTTTCGAGGGCGTCGACGAGCGCGTGATCGAGGGGCGCAATCTGATCGAGGTCTCGATCGGCGACTACATCCTCTCCGGCGGCGAGATGGCGGCGCTGACATTGCTCGATGCCTGCGTGCGGCTCATCCCCGGCGTGATGGGCAAGGTTGCCTCCGGCGAGGACGAGAGCTTCGAGAACGGTCTGCTGGAATACCCGCATTACACCCGCCCGCGCGAATGGGAGGGCCGGGGCCTGCCCGAGGCGCTGCTCTCCGGCGACCATGCCCGCATCGCGAAATGGCGGCGGGCGGAGGCGGAGCGGATCACGCAGGAGCGGCGGCCGGACCTGCTCGCCAAGCGGGATCAGGGATAGGCTGTCACCGGCAGTTTCTCGGCCAGCCAACCGCCCGGCCCGAGCATGCCGCCCCGCATGCCTGCGAGATCGCGCCAGCCTCGTCCGGCGAGCTTCTGCGCCACGGCAACCGCCTGCGCGCCCGTGCGGTCGATCAGGACGATGGGCTTACCGGGATTGTCGAGGCGTAAGCCTGCGATCCTGACCTCGAAGGCCGGTGCGTCGACGTCGAGAGCGAGAGCACCCTGCGGCAGGCCGGTATCGGCCCATTCCTGCGCATTGCGGATATCGACCAGGAGGATGCGCTTCGCCTGTGCCGCCTCATAGGCTTCGCGGGGCGAAAGCGTCGTCGCCGATTGCCCGAAAACGAAAGAGGCCGGGAGCATGAAGCCCCCGGCCAGAACGATCCGGCGCGTCGCGGCGCCCTTGGTCATCGTGCTCAGCGCAGCTCGGCGCAGAAGCGCTGGATGCGGCGGCAGGCCTCTTCCAGCTTCTCGTCCGAGGTGGCGTAGGAGATGCGGAAGTTGGGGCCCAGCCCGAAGGACGAGCCGTGCACGGCCGCGACCGCTTCCGTCTCGAGCAGGCCCATCACCAGATCCTCGTCCGTCTCGATCTTCTTGCCGTTCGGCAGGGTCTTGCCGATCAGGGCCGAGCAATCGGGATAGACGTAGAACGCGCCTTCCGGCACCGGGCACTTCAGGCCGCGGGTCTGGTTCAGCATGGAGACGACGAGGTCACGGCGCCGCTCGAAGGCCTTCCTGAAGACCGGGATGTGATCCTGCGTACCGTCGAGCGCCTCGACCGCGGCCCATTGCGAGATCGCCGAGGTGCCGGAGGTCTGCTGACCCTGGACGAGGTCCATGGCGTTGATGAGCGTTTGAGGGCCGGCAGCGTAGCCGATGCGCCAGCCGGTCATGGCGTAGGACTTCGAGACGCCGTTCATGGTCAGCGTGCGCTCGTAGAGGGCGGGCTCGACCTGGGCCGGGGTGACGAAGGTGAAATCGCCATAGACGAGGTGCTCGTACATGTCGTCGGTAAGGATCCAGACATGGGGATGGCGCATCAGCACATCCGTGAGTTTCTTCATCTCGGCATGGCTGTAGGCGGCGCCCGACGGGTTCGAGGGCGAGTTCAGGATCACCCATTTGGTCTTCGGGGTGATGGCCTTCTCGAGATCTTCCGGCTGCAGCTTGAAGTCGTTCTTGAGATAGGTCTCGGCATAGGTCGCCGTTCCCCCGCAGAGCGCGACCATCTCGGGGTAGGAAACCCAGTAGGGCGAGACGCAGATGACTTCGTCGCCGGGGTTCAGCGTGGCCAGCAGCGCGTTGTAGATGACGTGCTTGCCGCCGGTCGAGACGATGGTCTGGCTCGCCTTGTAGTCGAGGCCGTTCTCGCGCTTGAACTTGCGGGCGACGGCCTCGCGCAGCTGCGGGATGCCGGAGACCGGGGTGTACTTGGTCTCGCCGCGCTTGATCGCGGAGATCGCGGCTTCCTTGATATTGTCCGGCGTGTCGAAATCGGGCTCGCCGACGGAGAGCGAGATCACGTCCTTGCCCTGGGCTTTCAGGTCGCGGGCCTTCTGCGTGATCGTGATGGTCGCGGACGGCTTCACGCGCTTCAGGGCATCGGCAAGAAAGGCCATGGGACTGATCTCCGGGGAGGCGGACGGGTGAGCGCGGAAAAGGCGCGCGCGTGGTTTATGACTCAGCGGAGATGATCGCAAGCGCAACTGCTTGATGTTTTGCAGAAGCGTCATGAATTTGGAGCGGTTTGCTCTTGCGCCGCGAGCATGCGAAGGCCCGTCCATGACGAGCTCTGCCGGACCCATCGCTGTTTATGTCGATGCCGACGCCTGCCCGGTGAAGGACGAGGTCTATCGCGTCGCCGGCCGCCACGGCCTGCATGTCTTCGTCGTTGCCAACAGCTTCCTCAACGTGCCGCGCGAGCCCTGGATCGAGCGGGTGACGGTGCCGGGCAATTTCGACGCGGCCGACGACTGGATCGCGGAGCGGGTTTCGCGCGGCTCGATCGTGATCACCGCCGACATCCCGTTGGCCGATCGCTGCATCAAGGCCGGCGCGGATGTGATCGGGCCGACCGGCAAGCCCTTCAGCGAGGCCTCGATCGGTATGGCGCTGGCGACCCGCGACATGATGGAAGACCTGCGCGCGATGGGCGCGGCCAGCGGCGGGCCGAAGCCGTTCTCGGCGAAGGACCGCTCGGCCTTCCTGCAGGCGCTCGACCTCGCGATCCAGCGGCTGAAGCGGGCCGGCTTCAGCGCCTGACCCTCATATCTCCGAGAAGTCGCCGCCGCGCCCCTTGCCGGCAGCGAAGCGGCCCGCGCCTGCGGCGCCTTCCGTCGCGATGGTGTGGACGCCCCGCTGCCACTCCCGCCGTAATGCTTCCTGTACGCTCAGCCCATGGCCGGCTATGGCACTGGCACGGTCGGCACGGACCGCGCCCTGCGGGAAGCGCGCGATCTCCCGGGCCATCGCTTCGGCTGCTGCGCGGGCCTGGCCTTTCGGCGAGACCGTCTCGCACAGGCCGATGCGGAGTGCTTCGTCCGCCGCGACCTTGCGGCCGGTCATGATGATTTCCAGCGCGCGGCCCTGGCCGACGAGGCGCGGCAGGCGCACCGTGCCGCCGTCGATCAGCGGGATGCCCCAGCGCCGGCAATAGACGCCGAAATAGGCATCCTCCGCCATCACGCGGATGTCGCACCAGAGCGCGAGTTCCATGCCGCCCGCGACGGCCGGGCCCTCGATCGCGGCGATCAGCGGCTTGCTCATCTCCAGCCGCGAGGGGCCCATCGGCCCGCGGGGCGTCGTGCCGTCGGCGGCGGGAAAGGCGAGCCTCTCGACGATCTCGCTTTCGAAGCGCCCGGCATCGGTAAAGGCCTGGGCATATTTCAGGTCCCAGCCGGCGCAGAAGGCGCCGCCTTCACCCCAGAAGACGATCGCCGCCGTGTCCTCGTCGCTGTCGAGTTCGAGGAAGGCGCGAGTCAGCGCATCGGCGCTGTCGGGGTCCATCGCATTGCGCGCTTCCGGCCTGCTGTGGACGACCGTCGCGACCTTGCCCTGCCTCTCGATTCGTACCGCCATTCTCCGTCCCTCTCCTTGTTTCCCATGCAGATTAAGCTGTGTTTTCGAGCCCATATCTGGCGCTGGACGCATGGCGCCTTTGCCCGTAAATCTCGCCGGAAAGCAGGCCCGCCATCCAGGCGGGTACCGGGGAGGAAGCCCATGTCGTTGACCCGCCGTTCCACGCTCGGCCTGATGGCCGGCGCCGTATTCGCTCCGTCGATCGTCCGGGCCGAGAGCTTTCCCAGCAAGGTCATCACCCTGGTCGTGCCCTATCCGGCGGGTGGGCCGACCGATGCCATCGCACGCTTCGTGGCGCAGGATCTGACGATCGCCTTCGGGCACAACGTGGTGGTCGACAACCGCGCCGGCGCCTCGGGCGCCGTCGGCACGCGCGCCGTCGCCCATGGCCCGGCGGATGGCTACACCATCGTCTTCGGCAACAACCAGACGCATGGCAACAACATGTTCCTGCTGAAGGAGCCGGGCTACGACGCGGTGAAGGATTTCGCGCCGCTCGCCGGCGTCGGCGCCTTCGAGCATGCCTTCGTCGTGCGCAACGGCCTGCCGGCCAAGAACATCCAGGAGCTGATCGCGCTGGCCAAGGCCGATCCGGGCAAGCTCAACTATGGCTCGACCGGCGTCGGCTCCGGCTCGCATCTGGCGATGGAGCTGTTCATGCAGCGCACCGGCATCAAGATGACGCATGTGCCGTTCCGCGGCGCCGCGCCGCTGGTGCAGGAAATCATCGCCGACCGCATCGACGTCGCCAACTCCACCTTGCCGAGCGTGCTGGAGCAGATCAACGGCGGCGCGCTCAGGGCGCTGGCCCTGGCGAGCCCGGAGCGCAATCCGCGCGCCAAGGACATTCCCACGCTGCGCGAGCAGGGCGTGAGCAATGCCGATGCCGATTCCTGGGCGGCCTTCTTTGCCCCGGCGAAGACGCCGGACGCCGTGCTCGACACGCTGTCCAAGGCAGTGATCGCCTCGCTGAACAAGCCTCAGACGCGGGAGGCGATCCTGAAGCTCGGCTTCACGCTCAAGGTGCGCGACCCCGCAGCGTTCAAGCCCTACCACGTCCAGGAAATCGCGACCTGGAAGCAGATCATCGCCGATGCCGGCGTGAAGCCCGAGTAAGCGGGCACCGTCTCGAACATCCCGGCTGGCGCATCGCTCCGGCCGGGATGGCCGCGCCGATCGCCTCACTTCGTCGTGAGTTGGCTGCAACGGCTTGGCGATCGGCAGCGTTCCCCTCTATCTCCGATCTGTCGATCGGATGAAGCGAGGAGCGGACCATGCGGCGGTTGCGACGGGTTGGGGTGCTCGGGACGGCCCTGTTGGTCGCGGGCCTGACGCTGCCTGCGGCTGCCCAGAAGCGCTACCCCTCGAGTGCCGGGGAGCTTTCGGTCGAGACCGTCGCAAGCGGGCTCGAAAACCCCTGGGGCCTCGCCTTCCTGCCGGATGGACGCATGCTGGTCACGGAGCGGCCGGGCCGGTTGCGGCTCGTCGAGACCGACGGCAAGCTCTCACGGCCGATCACCGGCCTGCCGAGCGTGATGGCGCGCGGGCAGGGCGGTCTGCTCGGCATCGCGCTCGATCCCGCCTTCGCCCGGAATCGCCTCGTCTATCTCTCCTTTTCCGAGCCGCGCTCGGGCGGCAACGGCACCAGTGTCGCGCGGGGCCGGCTGAACGAGCAGGGCACGGCGCTGACGGCCGTCGAGGTGATCTTCCGGCAGATGCCGACGATCAGCTCCAACATGCATTTCGGCTCGCGCCTCGTCTTCGACCGCACGGGCGCGCTCTTCGTCACGGTGGGCGATCGCTACAGCCAGCGCGACCAGGCACAGAACCCGGCCAATCATATCGGCAAGATCATCCGTATCCGGCCGGAGGGCGGGGCACCGACCGACAACCCGAAGAAAGACGGCTGGGCGCCGGAGAACTGGTCGATCGGCCATCGCAATGTCCAGGGCGCGGCGCTGCATCCCGAGACCGGGCAGCTCTGGACCGCGGAGCACGCGGCGCGCGGCGGCGACGAGGTCAACACGCCCAAGGCCGGGCTGAACTATGGCTGGCCGGTCATCACCTATGGCGTCGACTATTCCGGGGCGAAGATCGGCGAGGGCACGGCGAAGCCCGGCATGGAGCAGCCGCTGTTCTACTGGGATCCGTCGATCGCGCCGTCCGGCGCCGCCTTCTATACCGGGCCGGTCTGGCCGGCCTGGAGGAACTCGCTCTTCGTCGGAGCACTCGCCGGGCAGATGCTGGTCCGGCTCTCCACCGAGGGCGAGAAGGTGACGGGCGAGGAGCGCCTGCTCACCGATATCGGCACGCGCATCCGCGACGTCGTCCAGGGACCGGACGGCTTTATCTACCTGCTCAGCGACGATGCCGACGGAAAGGTGCTGCGGGTGCGGCCGGCTCGCTAGGCGCCGGTCACGGCCCGCAGTCCCATTCGCGCTCGATGACGAAGACCTTGCGGGTCGCGAGGCTGCCGTTCGGATCGTAGAGATCGCCGACATAGTATTCGGTGCCGGCGGCGTCATGGGCGCTGCGCTCGACCTGGAGCGACCAGCCGTAGCCGACCTGCTTGCCGCCCTGCCAGTTGCGATGGACGGCGCTCGGCGAAGCCGCGGAGAGGATGCGCGCGTTCTCGTCGCTCGGGCTGCAGGTCGGGCCGGCGAGGGCTGTAGTCGGGGCGAGCACGAGGCCGCAGAAAATCAGTGCCGTCTTTTGCAAGGCAGTCGGTCCTATCGAAGAGAAGTGAGGCGTGGCGCTCAGGTCTTGGCGTGGAAGATGAAGAAGGCGCCGGCGGCAATCAGGGCAAAGCCGACCGCATGGCTCCAGGTCAGCGATTCCTTCAGCCAGAACACCGAGAAGCCGGCGAAGACGGTCAGCGTGATGACCTCCTGCATGGTCTTGAGCTCGGCCGCGGAGTAGACGGCGGAACCGATGCGGTTTGCCGGCACGGCCAGCATGTATTCCGGCAGGGCGATCATCCAGCTCGCGAGGATGGCGAGCCAGATCGCCGTGCTCTTGTAGCTGAGATGCCCGTACCAGGCGAAGGTCATGAAGATGTTCGAGCCGAACAGCATGGCGATCGGCAGGAGATGGGCCATTGAGAGCGAGGGCATGCCGGAGGCCTTCTGCGCGGCGGTGGGAATAGGTTGGATGCGTCCCGGCGTTCAGCCGAAGCGCAGCTTCATGGTGATGATGGCGAGAACGAGCAGCAGGGTCAGCGCATTGGCCGCGATGACCGGCCAGGACAGGATCTGGATGCCATAGCTCAGCCAAAGCGCGGTGCCGGTGGCGAAGAGCCCTTGCGTCCACAGCGAGATCGCACGCGTATCGCGGGTGCGGATGGTCCGCCAGGCCTGCGGCAACCAGCACAGGCTGGTCAGCGTGGCGGCGGCGAAACCGAGGAGCTCGATGGCGGCTGGCGACATGGCGGGCGAATCGCGGAAGGGATGCTGGCTCCCCCATAGCCGGATTCGCTTCTTCGTGCCGCCATTCTCGATGGTTAACCTCCCTTAACCACAGCGGCCTAGTTTCGCGTCTTTCAAGCGATTCGGTGGAGACCCATGCGCGCAATCACATTGGCCTTGCCCCTCATCCTCCTTGCCTCCGCCGCCTCGGCGCAGGGCGGCTTCCAGTCCTGCCTCAATGGCTTGCGGTCGGCCGCCGCCGCCAAGGGCGTCTCGGGCGCGACCTTCGACCGGGCCATGGCCGGCGTCGAGCCGGACATGAAGATCATCGAGGCCATGAACAACCAGCCGGAGTTCAAGACGCCGATCTGGGATTATCTCGGCACGCTGGTCGATGAGGAGAAGGTCGCGGAGGGCCGCTCGATGCTGCGCCAATACGCCTCCGTCTTTGCCGCCGCCGAGCGGCGCTTCGGCGTCGACCGCCACACCATCGCCGCCGTCTGGGGCGTCGAGAGCGATTTCGGCAAGGCGCGTGGCAAATGGCCGCTGGTGCAATCGCTCGCGACGGGCGCCTGCCTGGCGCCGCGCCGCAACGCCTTCTTCAAGGGCGAGCTGATCGCGACGCTGCAGATCATCCAGCGTGGCGACGTCAGGCCCGAACGGCTGTTCGGCTCCTGGGCCGGCGCCTTCGGGCATACCCAGTTCATCCCCTCGACCTATCTCAGGCTCGGTGTCGACGGCGATGGCGACGGCCGGCGCGACCTCGTCGATTCGATCCCCGACGCGCTGCATTCGACCGCGAATTTCATGGACAAGGCCGGCTGGGTCACCGGCGCGGCCTGGGGCTACGAGGTGCGCGTGCCGGACGGCTATCGCGGCGCGGCCGGCCGCAATCCGAAGCGTCCGCTGTCGCATTGGGCGGCGCAGGGCATCGTGAAATACGACGGCTCGCGGCTCGACGGCCATGGCAATGCCGGGCTCCTGATGCCGGCGGGGCGCAACGGGCCGGCCTTCCTCGTCTTCAAGAACTATGACGCCGCCTACAGCTATAACGGCGCGGATTCCTACGCGCTCGCCATCTCGCTCCTGTCCGACCGCCTGCGCGGCCGGCCGGGCGTGCAGGGCAACTGGCCGACCGACGACCTGCCGCTGTCGCGCGAGCAGCGCCGCGAGCTCCAGCGCCTGCTGATCGCGCGCGGCTACAATGTCGGTGAGCCGGATGGCGCGGTCGGTTCGCTGACGCGCGCTGCGATCAAGGAGATCGAGGCGAAGATCGGCATGCCCCAGACCGGGCGGCCGGGCGAGAAGGTTTTGCGCGCGCTCAAGGGCGGGCGAGTCTGACCTTGCAGAAAACGGGTGGCGTCGCGGGAGGGCTTGAGAAAAGCCTTCCCGCCGCATCTGAAGCCTCCGGAGACGCCATGACCCGCCGCCTGATTTCCACCGGCTCGCCCTTCGAGCGCAGTTTCGGCTATTCGCGTGCCGTGATCGACGGCGATCTCGTCTTCGTCTCCGGTACGACCGGCTATGACTATGCCACGATGACCCTGCCGGAAGATGCGGCAGAGCAGGCGCGCAACATCTTCCGCACGATCGGAACCGTGCTGGAGGAGGCGGGTTCCTCGCTCGCCCATGCCGTCAGGGCGCAGTATTTCGTCACCGATCGCAGCTATTGCGAGCCGGTGCTCGCCGTCTGCGGGGAATTCTTCCGCGAGATCAGGCCCGCTGCAGGCATCTACGTCGTGGCCGGGCTGCTCAAGCCGGAAATGAAAATCGAGATCGAGGTCACGGCGCGCCTGCCGAAGGCCTGAGGGCGCCACGCTCCGAACAGGGCAGGGCTGCATCGCGGCGCTTGCGCGCGCGCTGCAGCCCTCGTAATCACCCGCCAACGCAAACACGCGACGAGGCGAGGCGATCCATGGCGACCCACAAGCTCCTGCTGCTCCCCGGCGACGGCATCGGCCCCGAGGTGATGGGCCAGGTCGAGCAGATCGTCTCCTGGTTCGGGAAGCAGGGCCTCGGCTCCTTCGAAATCGAGAAGGGCCTTGTCGGCGGCGCGGCCTATGACGCGCACAAGCAGGCGATCTCCGAAGGCGACATGAAGCTCGCGCAGGACGCCGACGCCGTGCTGTTCGGCGCGGTCGGCGGACCGAAATGGGCCGACGTCCCCTATCAGCACCGTCCGGAAGCCGGCCTTTTGCGCCTGCGCAAGGATCTCGGCCTGTTCGCAAACCTCAGGCCCGCGATCTGCTATCCGGCGCTGGCCTCGGCCTCCTCGCTCAAGCCCGAGGTCGTCGAGGGCCTCGACATCCTGATCGTGCGCGAGCTCACCGGCGGCGTCTATTTCGGCGAGCCCAAGGAGATCGTCACGCTGGAGGACGGCTCGAAGCGCGGCATCGACACTCAGGTTTACACCACGCCCGAGATCGACCGGATCTGCCGGGTCGCCTTCGAGCTCGCCCGCACCCGCCGCAACAAGGTCTCCTCGGCCGAGAAGCATAACGTCATGAAGACCGGCGTGCTCTGGAAGCAGACGGTCACCGCGCTGCATGCGGCCGAATACAAGGATGTCGAGCTGGAGCATGTGCTCGCCGACAACTGCGCCATGCAGCTCGTGCGCTGGCCGAAGCAGTACGACGTCATCGTCTGCGACAACCTGTTCGGCGACATCCTGTCGGACGTGGCGGCGATGCTGACCGGCTCGCTCGGCATGCTGCCCTCCGCTTCGCTCGGCGCCGAGGACCCGGCCACGGGCAAGCGCAAGGCGCTCTACGAGCCCGTCCATGGCTCGGCCCCGGACATCGCCGGCAAGGGCCTCGCCAACCCGATCGCGATGATCGGCTCCTTTGCCATGGCGCTGCGCTACTCGTTCGGCGCGGGCGAGGCGGCCGACCGGCTCGAAGGCGCGATCGCCGATGTGCTGGGCTCCGGCACCCGCACCAAGGACATCGCGGCGCCGGGCGCCAACGCCGTCTCGACCAGCGAGATGGGCGAGGCGATCATCAAGGCGCTGGAAGCGCGCGGCTGATCTACCGGACGTGACGAGGGAGAGAAATTCTCTCTCCCTCGTGAATTGCCGTTACCCCGCTTTCGTGGCCTAACAACCGCCAACGAAAACGGAGTATGTCCGTCATGCTGATCAAACGCCGTGCCGGCTGGGACATGCCGGAAAACCAGGCCACGCCCGAGAGCGTGTTCCTCAACCGCCGCCAGCTGATGGCCGCAGGCGCTGGATTGATCGCAGGAGCGGCATTGCCGGGTGTCGCCGCGGCGCAGTCAGCCGATCCGACTGTTGATCTCTACCCGGCCAAGCGCAACGCCGCCTATGTGCTCGGCGTGCCGCAGACGGCGGAAGAGGACGCGGCGAACTACAACAATTTCTACGAATTCGGCATGTCGAAGGATATCGTCGACGCCTCAAAGCGCCTCGCCACACGTCCCTGGAATATTCAGGTCGACGGCCTCGTCGAGAAGCCTTTCGAGATCGGTTTCGACGACCTCGTCCGCAAGCTGCCAATCGAGGAGCGGCTCTATCGCTTCCGCTGCGTCGAAGCCTGGGCGATGGCAGTGCCGTGGACCGGCATTCCGCTCGCCTCGTTCGTTGCGCTGGCGAAGCCTCTCTCGGGCGCGAAATATATCCGCTTCGAGACCTTCATGAACCCGCGCGTCGCGCCGGGGCAGAACCAGCGCTGGTATCCCTGGCCTTATACGGAGGGGCTGACGATCGCGGAGGCGACGAACGAATTGCCGCTGCTGGTCACCGGCATCTACGGCAAGCCGCTGCCGACGCAGCACGGTGCGCCGATCCGCCTGATCACCCCGTGGAAATACGGCTTCAAATCGGTGAAATCGATCCGCAAGATCAGCTTCGTCGCCGAGCGCCCGAAGACCTTCTGGGAGGGCTTGCAGGCCTCGGAATACGGCTTCTGGGCTAATGTGAACCCGGCCGTGCCGCATCCGCGCTGGAGCCAGGCGAGCGAGCAGATTCTGGGTTCGCGCGAGCGGCGCCCGACGCAGATCTATAACGGCTATGGCGAGCAGGTCGCCGGGCTCTACAAGGGGCTGGAGGGCGAGAAGCTCTTCATGTGAGGGCAGGCCTCGGCAGGTTTCGGGTGCCGTCTCCTGCCGCTGTCGTGCTAGACCTCGTGTCATTCCAAGCCGGAACGACACGAGTCGAGCATGGCCAACCAGCACTTCCATCTGTTCGAAACCACGATCGGCCCCTGTGCCGTTGTCTGGGAAGGGGAGCGCTTCATTGGCGCGCAACTGCCCGAGCGCGACGAGGCGGCCGCCCGCAAGCGCCTGGAGCGGCGCTTCCCCGAGGCTGACGAGACGGAGGCTGAAGGCTTCGTCGCGGAAGCCGTGACCGGGATTCGCGCGCTGTTCGACGGCGAGAAGCGCGACCTCTCCCATCTGCCGGTGGCGCTGGAGAACGTCTCCGAGTTCAATCGCAAGGTCTACGAGGTCGCGCTCGCCATCCCGCATGGCGAGACGTTGACCTATGGCGAGGTGGCACAGCGTATCGGCGACCCCGGCGCGGCGCGGGCCGTCGGCGTCGCACTCGGCCAGAATCCCTGGCCGATCATCGTGCCCTGCCATCGCATTCTGGCGGCAGGGGGCAAGACCGGTGGCTTTTCGGCCGAGGGCGGCGTCGAGATCAAGCTCAGGATCCTGACCATCGAGAAGGCGCGCACCAGCGCCGAGCCCAGCCTGTTCGATGCCCTGCCGCTGGCGGCCCGGCCCGGGCGACACTGATGAGTGGGAGGCCTCCGGCCTCGCAGCTTGAAATCGCGCAATGTCCTCCTTGCAGCCCCGCTGCTTGCGCGCTCGGGCGCGCGGCCTCTACTGTTCCGGCCTTTCCACCCTCCACTGGGGACTATCATGGCCAAACTGAAGCTCGCCGTCATCGTGGGCAGCAACCGCCGCGAATCGATCAACCGCAAGCTGGCCGAGGCGCTGGTGAAGCTGAGCGCCGGCGCCTTCGACGCGACCATCATCCAGATCGACGACCTGCCGATGTTCAACCAGGACCTGGAGCCGAACCGGCCGGAATCGACCCTGCGCCTGAAGCGCGAGATCGAGGCGGCCGACGCGATCCTGATCGTCACGCCCGAGCATAACCGCTCGATTCCCGCGGTGCTCAAGAACGCCATCGACTGGGCCTCGCGCCCCTATGGCAAGAATTCCTGGGCGGGCAAGACCGTCGCGGTCACCGGCACCAGCGGGGGCGCCGTCGGCACGGCCGTCTCCCAGAACGAATTGCGGATGATCCTGACCAACCTCGCCGGAGTCGTCGTGGGTGGCCAGGTCTTCGTCACCTTCAAGGACGATCTGGTCGACGCCCAGCACAACGTCACCAACGAGGCCACGCGCGGCTTCCTGCAGGGCTTCATCGACAATTTCGCCCAGATCGCCGGCAAGCTCGCCGCCTGATCGACGCCAACGTCGCGCTGCCGCCAAGGCGTCGCCCTTCTGGGCGGCGCCTTTCTCATTTCCGGGGATGTCGGGAGGCAGGCAGGCTGACGGAGATCCCAGCCTTCACGCAAAAAAGAGCCGGCGTCCCCGAGGGGAGCCGGCTTTAAAAGTTTGAAACATCTGGCGAAACCGCCAAACATCTCAGAGGGGAACGGCTGAAACGAACTCAACGCCGGGAGGAGATTGCGGAGCCCGTTTCGAACAACCGTGAGTTCAATATCGGGCATGACCTGCCGTTTTGCAATGCAACATATCTTGGGTCCGCCATGCAGTGACTGCATGAACCAAGGGCAGATGGCGTGAATTTGAGCCTAAATGATTGAGAAATATGCGTTCATTGCAGGATGAGGCCTGCGCGGGAAAGTTGCAGGTCCCGCGAAAACCGGCATTTCGTCCGCTCCTGAACAGTTTTCAGGCGAACTGTCCGAATATGGCGCATGCGAAACGCGGGAATGGTCACAAAACCGCCAGAATCAAATCGGGCGCCTTGCGGCGCCCGATTCTTCGCGGAGACAGGCGAAATCAGTAGGTCCAGCGCTGGGCCTTCTGGATGAGGAAGTCGCGGAAGACCTGGACGCGGGCGACCGACTTCATCTCCTCCGGATAGACCAGATAGCTTTCGAGCTGCGGCATCTCGGTCTCGCGCATCAACTGCACGAGGGGCGAGCCGGTCTCGATCAGGTAATCCGGCAGCACGGCGATGCCGGCGCCCGAATCCACCGCGCGCTTCATCGCGGTGATATTGTTGACCGTCAGATGGATCGGCCGCGGATTGCGCTGGTCGCGCCCCATGGTGCCGAGCCAGTGCACCGCCGTCAGATAGGACGGCGAGGTGCCGCCGAAGGAGAGGATGCGGTGGTTGTCGAGATCGTCGTAGCTCTTGGGCTCGCCGAAGCGCTTCACATAGGCCGGCGAGGCGTAGACATGGAAATGCACCGTGAAGAGCTTGCGCTGGATCAGGTCCGGCTGCTGCGGCTGGCGCAGGCGGATCGCGATATCGGCCTCGCGCATCGACAGGTCGAGTTCCTCGTCGGTGAGGATGAGCTCGACCCTGATGTCGGGATAGAGATCCAGGAACTCGGCAAGGCGAGGCGTCAGCCAGTGGCCGCCAAGGCCGCGCGTCGCCGTGACCTTGAGCTCGCCCGAAGGATGCTCGCGCGTCTCGGAGAGCTGCGAGCGTGTCCGCTCCAGCCGCTGCGTCATCTCGCGCGCCGCTCGCCAGAGCAACTCACCCTGCTCGGTCAGGATCAGGCCGCGCGTATGCCGGTGGAACAAGGGCGCGCGCAGCTCTCGCTCGAGCGCCCCGATCTGCCGGCTGACGGCCGATTGACTCAAGCCGAGAACATCGCCAGCTTTTGTGAAGCTGCCTGACTCCGCGACCGTATAAAAGATTCTAATGCGGTCCCAATCCACCGCGCTTCCCCCGCTATGCGTTTTTTGCATGATGGGGGATAAAGGCGTGGTGCGTCAATGTCTGTGTGGCAGAAGTCTGCGTTATTCGCCGTGAATCTGGTGACGCAACCCATCAGAGTCAGTGATGGGTTGCGCCAAAGGCTTCATTCCGCTGCTTCGCGGCGATCCAGCGCGCTGGCGGCGAGCCAGCGTTCGGCATCGAGCGCGGCCATGCAGCCCAGGCCGGCTGCCGTCACCGCCTGACGATAATGCTCGTCGGTGACGTCGCCGGCGGCGAAGACGCCCTCGACATTGGTCCGGGTCGTGCCGGCCTCGACATCGAGATAGCCGGATTCGTTCATGGCGAGCTGGCCGACGAAGAGCTCCGTCGCCGGCTTGTGGCCGATGGCGATGAAGACGCCGTCGGTCTTAAGCTCGCTCTCGGAGCCGGTCTTGAGGTTCTTCAGGCGCAGATGCGTGACGTTGGGCGGGGTGGTGCCGCCGCAGATCTCGGCGATCTCGCTGTCCCAGACCACCTCGATCTTCGGGTGCTTGAACAGGCGCTCCTGCATCACGCGCTCGGCCCGGAGGCTGTCGCGGCGATGGATCAGGGTGACCTTGCTGGCGAGATTGGCGAGGTAGAGCGCTTCTTCCACGGCGGTGTTGCCGCCGCCGACGACGGCGACCTCCTTGTTGCGGAAGAAGAAGCCGTCGCAGGTGGCGCAGGCCGAGACGCCGAAACCCTGGAAGGCCTGCTCGGAGGGCAGGCCCAGCCACTTGGCCTGGGCGCCAGTCGCGATGATCAGCGCGTCGCAGGAATAGGTTTCGCCGCCGTCGCCCCAGAGCCGGAACGGGCGCTGGGAGAGGTCGACGCGGGCGATATGGTCGGAGACCATGCGGGTGCCCATGTGCTCGGCCTGGGCGCGCATCTGTTCCATCAGCCATGGGCCCTGGATGACGTCGGCGAAGCCCGGATAGTTCTCGACATCGGTGGTGATCATCAACTGGCCGCCAGCCTGCAGGCCGGAGATCAGCACCGGTTCCATCATGGCGCGGGCAGCGTAGATCGCGGCGGTGTAGCCGGCCGGGCCGGAGCCGACGATCATGACGCGGGCGTGGGTATGGGCCATCGTCTCAGTTCCTCTCCTGCGGGCTTGGAGCCGCAGTCTCGATCCGTCAGATACGCAGGCGTAGCACCGAAACAAGAGCGGCCCGGTTCAGGAGCCCGTGAACCCCAATGCCGCCCGGTGGCGCAGCCAGCCTTGCCGTATCGCATCGGCTATGATCGGCGTTGAGTCTATCGGTTCGTAAGCCTCGCCTTCAAGGCGTCCACAGAAGCGATGCACAACGCCCTCGCGTTCCAGCGCCGAGACCAGCGCCGCGATCTTGGGATGGCCGCCTGTGGGCTCGAAGACCAGCACGGGCACGCCCGCTGCCGCCGCCTCGCCGATCATGTTGGTGGAGTCAGCCGTCACGACCACGGCATCGGCATTGGCGAGCAGCGCGAGATAGGGATTCTCGCCCGTGCCGTCCCACCACCACCCGCTATGGCGGGTGAAGACGGCAGCGACGGCTGCTGCCAGAGCGGGCGAGGTGCGTCGCGAGGGCGAGCCCATCAGGCTCACGCCCGTTCGGGCGAGCGCGTCGAGCTGCTCTGCCAGGCGCTCGCTATCGGCCGGGGTGAAGCGGTGATGCCGGCTGTCGCCGCCGACGAGCACCGCGACACGCGGCTTGCGCAAGCTCGCGATGGCCGCAGGCGGCGCGGCGCGGGCGGCGGCGAGCCTCTCGGGCGTCAGGCGATGCGGCGAGGTCGTAGTAACCAGGACGTTGTCGCCGCGCAGCCGGTCATGGCCGGAGACCCAGATCAGATCGGCCGTGCCGGGGCCGGTGCGCGGATCCTTGAGGAAGACGGTGTAGGTCGCGCCGTTCGAGGCCTGCTTCAGGGCGCGCAGATAGGCGACGGCACGCCTGCCCGACGCGATGGCGATGTCGGGGAAGGGGGGCTTGAGCGGGCTTGCCGGGCGGTCCGGCGCCTCGCGCGGGTCGATCGGCCCGCGCGGCATCAGCCAGGCCCAGGGCCGGCGGGGTTTCACCCGGCGGATTTCGGGTACGACGCCCAATCGTTCGGCGACGCCCAGGCACTGGAGTTCGTCGCCGGCCTTGCCGTCGGTGAGGACCCAGACGGTCGGCTCCGGATTGTCGTGCATGGCGGTCTGGGCTCGTGGCATGCGCCTTGTATCGCTTGGCCGCGCCGTCTACACCAGCGCGACCTTCACGCGGGAATGTTCGTTGCGCCCCAAACTCGACGATATCGACCTGCGCATCCTGCGCGAACTCCAGGCCGATGGGCGCATGACCAATGTCGAGCTGGCAAGCCGCGTTGGCATCTCGCCGCCGCCCTGTCTCAGGCGCGTGCGCGCGCTGGAAGAGGCCGGGCTGATCCGCGGCTACCATGCCGATCTCGACGAGCGGAAACTCGGCTTCGAGGTGGTCTGCTTTGCCTTCGTGCATCTGGCGAGCCAGGCCGAGGCGGACCTCATCGCCTTCCAGGAGCGGATTCGGAATTGGCCGACGGTGCGAGAGTGCTGGACGCTCTCGGGCGATATCGACTTCGCCCTGAAATGCGTCGCGGCGGACCTGAAGGCTTTCCAGGATTTTGTCGCCGAACTCACGGCGATGCCGAATGTCCGCAATGTCCGCACCGCGCTCGCCCTCGACCGGGTCAAGGACGAACCGATCGTTCCCTTCGGCTGACAGCCGCGTCCTCAGCCCGCGAGGTAGTGCCTGATCCACCAGGCATTGTTGCGGGCGAGCGCCCTGAGGCGAAGCGGGTCGACATCCGCCACTTGCGGATTGCCGGCGCCGCTCGACGATTCGGTGGAGCGGATCGGGTAACTGGCGAGCGGCCGGCCGCTGCGGTCGTAGAGCGTAGCCGTGCTTTCGAGATAATCGTCGCTGGCGCCTGAGAAGCGACCGCCCCGGATATCGCTGGCGAGCCAGAGACGGCCGATGGTGACGACGAGCCGGGTGCCGGCGCCACGCTGCAGTGTCGGCCCCAGAATCTCGGTCAGGGTTTTCGCCAGTTCGGCCTTCACCATCGGCAGGTTCGGCCCCCACGCCTCGACGACCGAGGGCAGGGCCTCGACCCGGATGGTGCCGACGGCAGCCCCCTGAGCCGCTGCGGGTGAAATGGCCGGCGCCAGGGCCAGCGCGGTGGCGCCGAGCGCGGACGCCAGAACATGTCGACGCGTCATCATGGTCGGATCTCCGAAAAAGCCTGTCGCTTCAATGTAGGTGCGGAGCGGCGATAGTCCATGGCCGCGGTCTTCGCGCCGATCATGCCCGGGGGTGGTTGCCAAGTCGTGTCGAAATGCGGCCTATCGAGGCGGGGGAGACGCGCGGTCCGTCGCGCGCGGCAGACAAGGGGGCGCTATCGTGGATCGCTGGTTGACGGAGTTCGTGAAGCTCTGGGTCGTGATCGACCCGATCGGGACCTTGCCGGTCTTCCTGGCGGTCACGGCGGGCTTGAGCGCCTCTGCTGCGCGGCGCATCGCACTGCACGGCTCACTCGTCGCCTTCCTCGTGCTGCTGTTCTTCATCCTGCTCGGCCAGGTGCTGCTGTCGGCGATGGATATCGAATTGAGCTCCTTCCAGATCGCCGGGAACATCGTGCTGTTCCTGTTCGCGCTGACGATGATCTTCGGCGAATCGAAGCTGGAGGAGGACCAGAAGCTGCTGCGTTCCTCGGATCTCGAAAAGGCGGTCTACCCGCTGGCCATCCCCAGCATTGCCAGTCCGGGCGCGATGCTGACCGTCATGACCGTGACCGACAATTCGAAGTTCAGCCTCGCCGAGCAGGCCGAGACCATCGGCCAGATCGCGATCATCTTCGCGCTCATGCTCGTGCTGCTGTTTTGCGCCTCGCGGATCATCGCGGTGATCGGCAATGCCGGCGCCAGCGTCATCAGCCGCGTGATGGGGCTGATCCTGGCGAGCGTCGCCGTGGACGGCATTATCAAGGCGATGCGGGTCGTGCTGGCGGGGTAGAAGCGCCGTCATGCTCGGGCGAAGACCCGAGCATCTCTGGCCGAAGGAGGCTCCTATGCCTCCCTTTCATGAGATTCTCGGGTCTGCGCTGCGCTTCGCCCGAGAATGACGTTAATTTCAGCGGAAGATGACGCTGACGACTTCGTAGGACTTGCCGCCGCCGGGCGTGTTGACCTGGACGGAATCGCCGACCTTCTTGCCGATCAGCGCGCGCGCGATCGGCGAGCCGATCGAGACCTTGCCGGACTTCACGTCCGATTCCGGTTCGCCGACGATCTGGTAGCTCTTCTCTTCCTCGGTATCGTCATCGATCAGCTTGACCGTGGCGCCGAACTTGATGGTCTCGCCGCCGAGCTTGGAGACGTCGATGATGTCGGCGCGGCCGATCAGCGATTCGAGTTCCATGATCCGGCCCTCGTTGAGCGACTGGGCTTCCTTGGCCGCGTGATATTCCGCGTTCTCGGAGAGATCGCCCAGCGCGCGCGCTTCGGCAATCGCGGTGATGATGCGCTGGCGCTGGACCTGCTGACGGTCTTTCAGCTCGGCCTCCAGGGCAGCGAAGCCGCCCGCGGTCATCGGAACCTTTTCCATTCTTTCCGTCCCATAAGCTCCGAAAGCGCGGCCCACCGGCGGCATATCGACCGCCGGTTCCCGCGCTTCCGCTCAATATCCGAATTCGCGACGAACGGCCTGTCAGGCCGCGCGTTCGAAATACGACTGCAAGGATCGTACTTCGAGATCGCCGCTGCAATAGGCCTTGATGCCCTCCGCCGCCGCGATCGCGCCTGCCAAGGTGGTATAATAGGGCACCTTGTGCAAGAGGGCGGTGCGCCTCAGCGGACGCGAGTCCGCAAGAGCCTGTGGCCCCTCGGTGGTGTTGAAGACGAGCTGGATCTCGCCGTTCTTGAGCGCGTCGACGACGTGCGGACGCCCCTCCAGGACCTTGTTGATCTTGGAGGCCGCGATGCCCTGCTCCTGCAGGTGGCGCAGCGTCCCGCCGGTGGCGAGGATGCGGAAGCCGAGATCGGCGAGGATGCGGACCGCCGGCAGGATGCGCGGCTTGTCTTCGTCGCGCACGGAGACGAAGACCGTGCCCTTGACCGGCACCTTCGAGCCGGCGCCGAGCTGGCTCTTGGCGAAGGCCGTGTCGAAGGAGCGGTCGAGGCCGATGACCTCGCCCGTCGAGCGCATCTCCGGCCCGAGCAGGACGTCGACGCCGGGGAAGCGCGCGAAGGGGAAGACAGCCTCCTTGACGCCGACATGGGCGAGCTTCGGCGGTTTCAAGTTGAAGCTCGCGAGGCTTTCACCGGCCATGACGCGCGCCGCGATCTTGGCCACGGGCACGCCGATCACCTTGGCGACGAAGGGCACCGTGCGCGAGGCGCGCGGGTTCACTTCGAGCACGTAGATATCGCCGTCCTTGATGGCGTACTGGACGTTCATCAGGCCGCCGACGTCGAGCGCGAGCGCCATCGCCTTGGTCTGGCGTTCCAATTCGGCGATGGCCTCGGCCGAGAGCGAGCGCGGCGGCAGCGAGCAGGCCGAATCGCCGGAATGGATGCCGGCTTCCTCGATATGCTCCATGATGCCGGCGACGAAGACGTCCTTGCCGTCGCAGAGGCAGTCGACATCGACCTCGATCGCATCCGACAGGTAGCGGTCGAACAGCAGCGGGTTCTTGCCGAGCACCGTGTTGATCTGGCCGGTCTTGTCGTTCGGGTACTTGGCCTTGACCTCGGAGGGGATCAGCGAGGGCAGGGTGCCGAGCAGGTAGTCCTCGAACTGGACCTCGTCGCGGATGATCGCCATGGCGCGGCCGCCGAGCACATAGGACGGGCGCACGACGAAAGGCAGGCCGAGCTCGGAGACGATGATGCGAGCCTGCTCCACCGAGTAGGCGATGCCGTTCTTCGGCTGCTTGAGGTGCAGCTTGTCGAGCAGGCGCTTGAAGCGATCGCGGTCCTCGGCGAGGTCGATCATATCAGGCGAGGTGCCGAGGATCGGGATGCCGGCCTCTTCCAGAGCGTTGGCGAGCTTCAGCGGGGTCTGGCCGCCGAACTGGACGATGACGCCCATCAGCGTGCCGTTCTGCTTCTCGGTCTCGAGGATCTCGAGCACGTCTTCCGCCGTCAGCGGCTCGAAATAGAGCCGGTCGGAGGTGTCGTAGTCGGTCGAGACCGTCTCGGGGTTGCAGTTGACCATGATGGTCTCGTAGCCGGCATCGCGCAGCGCATAGCAGGCGTGGCAGCAGCAATAGTCGAACTCGATGCCCTGGCCGATGCGGTTCGGCCCGCCGCCGAGAATGACGATCTTCTTGCGGTCGGAGGGATTGGCCTCGTCGGCGGCCTTGCCGGCGAAGGGCATGGCGTAGCTCGAATACATATAGGCGGTCGGCGAGGCGAACTCGGCCGCGCAGGTGTCGATGCGCTTGTAGACCGGGCGGACCTCAAGCGCGCGGCGCAGGGTCCGGACTTCCGCTTCGGTCTGGCCGGAAACGGCGGCGAGGCGCTTGTCGGAGAAGCCCATCGCCTTGATCTGGCGGAAGGCGCCGGGCGTGGACGGCAGGCCGATCTTGCGGATCTTCTCCTCGGTCTCGACGATCTCGCGCATCTGGGCGAGGAACCACGGGTCGATCTTGCAGCTCTCGTGAATCTCTTCGTCGCTGAAGCCGGCGCGCATGGCCTGGGCGACTTGGAGGATGCGGTCCGGCGTCGGCGTCGAGATCGCCGCCTTGATGGCGTTGCGGTCGTCGCCCTTGCCGTAGCCCTCGATCTCGATCTCGTCGAGGCCGTCGAGCCCGGTCTCCAGCGAGCGCAGCGCCTTCTGCAGCGATTCCTGGAAGGTACGGCCGATCGCCATGGCCTCGCCGACCGACTTCATCGCGGTGGTCAGCGTCGGCTCGGAGCCCGGGAATTTCTCGAAGGCGAAGCGCGGGATCTTGGTGACGACATAGTCGATCGTCGGCTCGAAGGAGGCCGGGGTCGCGCCACCGGTAATGTCGTTCTCGATTTCGTCCAGCGTGTAGCCGACGGCAAGCCGCGCCGCGACCTTGGCGATCGGGAACCCCGTCGCCTTGGAAGCCAGCGCCGAGGAGCGCGAGACGCGCGGGTTCATCTCGATGACGATCATGCGCCCCGTGGCGGGATCGATCGCGAACTGGACGTTCGAGCCGCCGGTCTCGACGCCGATCTCGCGCAGGACCGCCAGCGAGGCGTCGCGCATGATCTGGTATTCCTTGTCGGTCAGCGTCAGCGCCGGGGCGACGGTGATCGAATCGCCGGTATGGACGCCCATCGGATCGAAATTCTCGATCGAGCAGACGATGATGCAGTTATCCGCCTTATCGCGGACGACCTCCATCTCATACTCCTTCCAGCCGAGCACGCTTTCCTCGATGAGGACCTCGCTGGTCGGGGAGGCGTCGATGCCGCGCTCGACTATGTCGATGAACTCGCCCTTGTTGTAGGCGATGCCGCCGCCGGTGCCGCCCATGGTGAAGGACGGGCGGATGATCGCGGGCAGGCCGATATCCTCAAGCGCGTCGAGCGCCTGGCCGAGCGTCTTGATGTGGTGCGAGCGCGGCGTGTCGAGGCCGATCTTGGTCATCGCCTCGCGGAAGAGTTCGCGGTCCTCGGCCTTGTCGATCGCCTCGGCGGTGGCGCCGATCATCTCGACGTTGAACTTCTCGAGCACGCCCATCTTCTTGAGCGAGAGCGCGCAGTTCAGCGCGGTCTGGCCGCCCATGGTCGGCAGCAGCGCGTCGGGGCGCTCCTTCTCGATGATCTTGGCGACGATCTCGGGCGTGATCGGCTCGACATAGGTCGCGTCGGCCAGGTCCGGATCGGTCATGATCGTCGCCGGGTTCGAGTTGACCAGGATGATCCGGTAGCCCTCGGCCTTCAGCGTCTTGCAGGCCTGGGTGCCGGAATAGTCGAACTCACAGGCCTGTCCGATGATGATGGGGCCGGCGCCGATGATCAGGATGGACTTGATGTCTGTGCGCTTGGGCATGATCTCGACCGGTCTTGGGCAGGCGCGCGCAAGGCCGCTCCGGTCGGGCGAGCGGAGCCATGCGAGCGTCTGAATGAATGCTAGGCGCTCGCTATAGACGGCGAAGGCGGAAGGGGAAAGCTAAAAGCGCTTCCCCCCTTGCTCAACGCACAGGCCTTGGTGCGGGGATGACGAGATCGATCTCCAGCGGACGGGGCTGCCGGCGCTTGCGCCGCATCGCGATGACGAGCACGGCGAGCGCTGCGACCTCGCAGGCGGCGCCGACGAAGCCGAGCGGCCAGGTGCCGGCATGGCGCATCACCTGCTGGCCGAGCGCCGCGCCGGCCGCGATGCCGAAATAGAGCGCGGAGGCGTTGAGCGAGAGCGCGACCACGGCGGCGTCCGGTGCCATCGCGGCCAGCCGCGACATCTGCGAGGGGTGGCCGGCCCAGCCCGCCGCGCTCCAGACCAGCAGCACGAAGGGAATCGGCCAGATCGCCAGCGCCGGCGGCAGCCCGACCGCGATGATGGAGGCGGTGGCGAGCGCCGCGGCCAGAATCGTCAGCACGACGGTGAGCGTGCGTTCGGGGCCGAAGCGGTCGCTGGCGATGCCGCCGAGCTGGTTGCCGATGGCCGAGCCGATGCCGGAGACGACGAGCGTCGCTGCGAGCCAGGGCCCGGCGATGCCGGCATGGTTGGTCAGGAAGGGGGCGATATAGGTGTAGAGAACGAAGGCGCCAGTGGTCCACAGCATGGTCGTTGCGAGCGCCAGCAGCACGTCGCCGCGGCCCGCGACCTCAAGCCGCTCGCGCAAGGTGTTGGTGCTGTGCGGCAGGCCCTTGGGCAGCTTGACCAGAAGGCCCGCCAGCGAGAGCGCGCTCAAGCCCGCCACGATCAGGAAGGCGAGGTGCCAGCCGCCGAAGCCGACCACGGCCGTGCCGATGGGTATGCCGAGAATCAGCGATACCGTCATGCCGCCGGTGACGAGCGCGATGGCGCGTCCGCGCCGCTCGGGGGCGGAGACCGCGACGGCGACCGCATTGGCGGCGGGCATGAAGACGCCGGCGGCGAATGCCATCACGATGCGGGCGGCCATCACCACCCAGAAGTCGTTGGCGAAGGCGGCGCCGAGATTGGCGAGGCCGAAGACGGTCATCGCGCCGACCAGTACGGTCTTGCGGTCGGCATCGCCGAGGACGGTGGAGAGGATCGGCGAGCCGATGGCGTAGGCCAGCGCGAAGATCGAGATGAGCAGGCCGGCTGTGTCGACGGAGACGGAGAGGCCGGAGGCGAGATGGGGCAGGATGCCGGTGACGATCAGGCTGCCCGTGCCGATGGCGAAGGCGCCGCCGGCGAGCGAGAGAAGGCGCGTATCCATGGGAATGATCCTTGCGGATGATCGCTGTTTCGAAAGCACGGTTCGAAATTCAAGGGTCGTTGAAATAAACCTGCCTCGCAATTACCACAAGGGTAATTTCAATGAATGTTGAATATTGTCAGGAGCGGTCGCATCGCCTATCTCGGAGGCCATGAAGCCGGTTTTTCACCCCGATATCGAGGATGTCGCGCCCGCCGACGTGTTCGCCGCGCTGGCCGACCCGATCCGGCTCGGCATCCTCGTCGCGCTGGCCGAGGTCAGCGAAGTCGACAAGGCGCGCTGCAGCCACTTCACCGCGCTCGCCTCGCCCTCGCTGCTCTCGTACCATTTCGCCAAGCTGCGCGAGGCCGGGATCACCCGCATGCGGGTGGAGGGGACCTCGCGCTATCTCAGCATCCGGCGCGACGAGTTGAACCAGCGCTTCCCGGGGCTCATCGCCAGCGTGATCGAGACCGCCAGGCGGGACCCGAATCTGCCGCGTCTCGGGCCGGAATGGCTTTCCGGCAGCGACGAGGCGTAGGGACAGACGTCGCCTCGTTGACAGGTATCCGGACAGGTTTAACGTCATCGTTTCCGCGATGGCGTCGAGCCGGTTCGCGATACGGCACCGGCCACGCCCGAACCCGAGGAGGATGGCCATGCGTGCTGCCGACTCTCAGAAACTCGATACTTTGGTGGAGCGTCTCGTTGGTGATGTCGGAGCTTCCGTCACCGGCGCCCTGATCGTGCTGGGCGACCAGCTCGGCCTCTACAAGGCCATGGGCGATGGCGAGCCCGTCACCTCCCAACAGCTGGCGCAGAAGACGGGCCTCAAGGAGCGCTATCTGCGCGAATGGCTCGCCGGCCAGGCCTCGGCCGGCTATGTCGATTATGACGAAGGCAGCGACAGCTTCAGTCTCTCGCCGGAGCAAGCCATGGCCTTCGCGGAGGAGGACAGCCCGGCCTTCTTCGCCGGGGCCTTCGAAATCATCCAGTCGATGTGGCTCGACGAGCCGAAGGTCGAGGAGGCCTTCCGCAACGGCTCGGGGCTTGGCTGGCACGAACACAGCAAGTGCCTGTTCCGCGGAACCGAGCGCTTCTTCCGTCCGGGCTACAATGCGCATCTGACGGCGGAGTGGATTCCGGCGCTGGATGGCGTCAAGGCCAAGCTCGAACGCGGGGCGACCGTCGCCGATGTCGGCTGCGGGCACGGCTCCTCCACCATCCTGATGGCACAGGCTTATCCGCAATCGCGCTTCCACGGCTTCGACTATCACGGGCCGTCGATCGAGAGGGCGCGCGAGGCGGCGGAAAAGGCCGGC
Organism: Allobosea sp. AK1; assembly: GCF_006714945.1. Classification (NCBI taxonomy): domain Bacteria; kingdom Pseudomonadati; phylum Pseudomonadota; class Alphaproteobacteria; order Hyphomicrobiales; family Alloboseaceae; genus Allobosea; species Allobosea sp. AK1. The sequence continues at coordinate 917,579 of NZ_VFMG01000001.1, read as the reverse complement.
GTCGGCGATCGCATCACTTTCGAGCGCGCCTCGGCCAAGGACTTTCCGGAGCGGAAATACGATCTCGTGACGATGTTCGACTGCCTGCACGACATGGGCGACCCGGTCGGGGCAGGAAAGCATGTGCGGGAGTCGCTGGCCAAGGACGGGAGCTGGATGATCGTCGAGCCCTTCGCGCATGATCATCTCAAGGACAACCTCAACCCGGTCGGGCGGATCTTCTACGGGGCATCGACGATGATCTGCACGCCGGCCTCGCTCTCGCAGGAGGTCGGGCTGGGGCTAGGCGCGCAAGCCGGCGAGATGCGGCTGCGCAAGGTCGCGATGGATGCGGGCTTCCAGCATTTCCGCCGCGCAACCGAGACGCCGTTCAACATGGTGTTCGAGGTCAGGGCCTGAGGCTGCCTGATTGACAGCGGGCGCGCCGGCGCCGGAGCGCGCCGGCCATATCGGCATTGTCCACTGTGGGAGCGCGGCAGTGGGTTGAGTTCTCGAGATGTTGATGCAATGTTATATCATTGCATTATTGCCTTGGAGCTTCCCGTGCCTTCCTTCCGTTTCGCTGCCGCTGGCCTCGCCGGCTGCCTGCTCGCCTCCACGGCTTTCGCCCATGACCATGCGCCGCTGCGCGGGCGATTGATCTTCGCCGATCACGAGAAGCCGGTCGTCCGCATCCTCGATCTCGACAGCGGCGAGGTCACGCACAGCTTCGACGTGCCGAAGGCCAATCCCGGTTTCGCCGGCGTCTCCGGCGGGCGCTATGTCGTGGTGAAGACCGGGGACGAGGCCGGCACGCTTGGTATCCTCGACAGCGGGCTGATCGCGGAATCGCATGGCGACCATGTGGATCTCGACAAGGCGCCGCCGAAGCTGCTCGATTTCGCCGTGAAGGGGGACCGGCCGGCGCATGTGCTCTCCGGCCATGGCCAGCTCGCGCTGTTCTTCGACGGGCTGCGGCCCTGGGAGGGCAAGAGCGAGCCGAGGGCGGTGCTGGTCGCGATCGACAGCCTCGCCAAGGACAAGCCTGCTGTCACGGTCTGGCCGAGCCCGGCGCCGCAGCACGGCATCGCGGTGCCGCTGGGCAACCGGCAATGGCTGATGTCGATCCCGAATCCGGCCTATGCCAGGGGCGACGACCGCAGCGCCTCCTCGCGACCCAACGGCTTCGAGATTCTTGAGCGGGGCATGGACTGGAAGCGGATCGCGCTGTTCGACGATGCCGGAAAGCCCGATGCCTCCTGCAAGCTCTTCCACGGCTCGGCCGAAGCGCGGGGGCGCCATGTTTTCGGCTGCGCCGAGGGCGAGGGCGGTGGCCTGCTCGTGCTGGCAAAGGCCGGGCAGGGAACCGCCGCGGCATGGAGCGGGCGCAAGCTCGGCTATCCCGACGAGCGCCGTGTCAGCGCCCTGAAGTCGCGGGCGGGCGGGCGCTATCTTGTCGGCAATTACGGGCTGAAGGCGCCGTATGACGCGCTGCTGCGGATCGATCCGGATGCAAAGGCGCTCAAGGCGGACGATGTGCTGGCGGTGCCGGGCGGGCAGGCTGCCTGCCAGTTCGAACTTAGCGGTAATGGCGGCCGGCTCGCCAATCTGACGCCGGACGGCAAGCTCCGGATTTACGAGATCGCGCCGTCCTGGAAGGAGCTTGCGGCCTTCGATGCCGTTGCCGCCTTCGATTGCGCCTATGGTGCGAAGACGCCGGTGCCGAGCCTTGCCGTGATCGGCGGCAGCGCCTTCGTCAGCGATCCGACCAATGGGCGCATTCGCGAATTCCATCTGGATACGTTGAAGCAGGGGCTCGACATGCCCGTCGGTGGCATGCCGGCCAATCTGGCTGGCAGCGACGCCGGCTGACGGGCTTCCGCGAACCCACGGCATCCTCTAGGAAGCGCGGATGCCGCTTCGCCAGTATCCGCGCCAGTTTCGCCAGCTCGCCGCCTATGTCCTGGCCGGCGGGCTGACCGCGGTCGCGCATTACGGCGTGCTGATCGGGCTGGTCGAGCTCGGCCGCATCGATCCCGTGCCGGCGACGCTCGCCGGCTTCATCGTCGGCGCGCTGGTGTCCTATGCGCTCAATCGCTGGATGACCTTCGATGCGACCCGCAGCCATGCCCAGGCCGGCTGGCGCTTCGCCCTGATCGCGGCTGGCGGCTTCGTGCTCACCGGCATCCTGATGCATCTGTTCGTGGCGCGGGCAGGGTTGCCCTATCTGCCGATGCAACTGGTCACCACGGGCGTGGTGATGGTGTTTTCCTTCCTCGGCCACAAATTCTTCAGCTTCGCGGACAGGGCGGCGTGAGGCGATAGGCTCGCACCGCCCTGTCCGGCTGTTACTGCGTCGGGGCGACGGTCAGCGTGAGCTGCCTGCGGCCCACGCGGCCTTCCTTGTCGGTGGCCTCGATCTCGATGACATGGCTGCCGCTCGGGACGACGACCGAAGGTGCGTCGATCCCGGCGGGTGTGATGAACGGCTTGATCCGCTGGGTGATGTCGATCGGCGGCTGGCGCCGGTAGAAGACGCGCACGGTCGCGGGGTCGATCGGAACGCCGTTGCTCGGCATGAAGCGCACGGCGAGGCGGAAGGGCTTGCCGTCGACGCCCTTGTCCGGGGTCGGCAGGGTGTCGATGCCGGGGCCGCGCGTCAGGTTGCGCGTGCTGGCCGGGGTCTTGGCCGCGGCCGGCAGCCCGGCTTCCTCGCGGGTGATGAGGTGGACCGGGTCGGCGGCTTGTGCCGCCGTCAGCATGGCGGCGGTGGCGAGAACGGCAGGCAGCATGTGCCGAGCGAGCACAGACTTCATCATCGTCCTATTTCACTCCCAGGATTGCGGCAATGAGACCGGCGATTGCCGAAATGGCGGTGCCGGCCATCAGGATGGTGGTTTCGATCGTCTTCAGCGTTTCCATCGGCACCTTGCCGTGGACGGCCTGCAGCCCCTTTCGCAGTTCCGGCAGCGAAACGAGGCCACGCGCGGTCAGCGCAGCCTGCGTCACGCGCAGCAACATCCCCGAGAACATGGAAGCGCCGATGCTCAGCGCGTAGAACGAAGTCTCGCGCCAGGCTGCCGGCCCTTGCGGAAGGAGCGGTATGTTGTCGTGCCAACTCAGCAACGCGTTCATGGTCCCGACAGAAAAAATCGCGAAAGCGATGGCAACGCCGATATCGAAGGCGATCAGGCGTGGGCGGAGGCCGAAATAGATCAGACCCGTCAGGAAGGGGATCGCGATCGAGGACAGGCGCAGGGTCCAGAGCGGCAGGTCGAGCCAGAGGATGACCGCGCAATAGGCGAGCAGCAGCAAGACCAGGCCGAAGGGCAGCACCCAGAAGCGCCGGCGCGCGACCGGCAGGACGCGCGGCTCGGCTTCCCGCCAAGGCGCGGCAGGCTCGACGGCGGCTGCTCTTTGAGGTTCGGCCACCCAAGTGCGGGCCATTGCAGCGCGATCGTCCTCGGCGCTTTTCTCGAAGGCGGCGAGGCGCTGTTCCAGCGCGTCGAGGCGATGCAGCAGCGGCAGCACGGGGGTGAGGTCCCGGCCGCAGCAGCGGCACGACAGCACGCCCCGATTGAGCGCGGCATCGCAGTAGGGGCAGACGAACTGGTCCTGCACGGAAATCTCGCGCCTTAAGGGGCAAGCCGCGCTCAAAGCCATATCTGATCCGCCAGATCAAGGTGTTTGGCGAAATTCCGTAAGGTAATATCGATGCAGGCCGCCGAATTTCCGGCTCGAATTCTACTTTCGTCTATATCTTGGCCTTGGTTGCCTTGAACGTCATCCGGTGCGGATTGTGCCCGAAGTTCTTCGGTTGCTGCACATCGGCGAAGCCCGCTTCACGGATCAGGGCAGTGATCGCGTCCGCGGTATAGGTCGAAAGGCCGTATTGCGCCCTGAGCTTGCGATAGTCCGAGAAGACGGTCCGGATGAGGCCGCCGAGGGCCGCCAGCAGGAAGCCGCCGCGCCAGGCGAAGGCGAGCAATTGCGAGGCGTCGGTCAGGGGGCTGACATCGGGCGGGATGATGTCGGCGACGACCAGTGCGCCACCCGGCTTCAGCCGGTCCCGCCAGATTTCGAGCAGCGCCTTCAATTCGTCGCGCGAGAGATACTGGAGCAAGGAGTTGGCGACCACGAGGTCGAGCGAGGCCGGGGGCAGGGCCTCGACCTCTTCCGGCGAGACCACGACGATATTGTCCTTGCGGCCGAACTGCGCGCGCAGCTTGTCGCGAACGGTCGGCGCCGCCTCGCAGAGATAGAGCCGCCCACAGGATGCGGCGACGCGGCCGGCATCCAGCGCCTCGCCGCAGCCATGGTCGAGGACGACGGCGTCGCCGGCCGGGATATGGGCGATGAGATCGGTCGCGATGGCGCGGTAATGCAGGGCCTTGTGGCGTGGCGAGACGTAGATCGAATGCTCGCCATTCCAGAAATCGCGCCAGGACATGTGTTCGGTCGACCCTCGGGTTGCAGCGATGTTCGCGATGACTACGCATAAGCCGGGTGGCTCTGCAACAGCCGGGCTTTCGAGGCCGCGGCGTTTCGGCTTTAGTTGTCGCTTCGTCCGGATGTCGAATCGAGACGAGGAGCGCCCATGCTGCTGCTGCCGCGATTGCTCAAGCGGTTCGTCCGCCACGGTCGCCTGACGGTCATCACGCCCGACGGCAAGAAGCATGTCTTCGGCTCGGGGCCGGCGGAACTGCTCTTCGCCGGCGTCACCAAGACCGCGCCTTCCGTGACCGTGCGTTTCCACGACAACCGCGTCGAGCGCGAGCTCTTCCTCAATCCCGAGCTCGCCCTGGCTGAAGGCTATATGGATGGGCGGATCGATTTCGAGGAAGGCACGATCCACGATCTGCTGACGCTGTTCTGGCTGCAGCGCCGCGAGATGCGCAAGGACCCGCTGCAGCAGGCGATCCGCAAGGTGCGCTTCAAGATCCGGCGCTGGCGGATGCATAACCCGCTCGGCGTCGCCGGCAAAAAGGTCAAACATCACTACGACATCCCGACCGATTTCTATCGGCTCTGGCTCGACGAGACGATGACCTATTCCTGCGCCTATTGGCACAGCCCCGATGTTGGGCTGGAGAACGCGCAGAAGGCGAAGCTCCGCCATCTCGCCGCCAAGCTCAGGATCGAGCCCGGCATGAGCGTGCTCGATATCGGCTCGGGCTGGGGGGAGCTTGCGATCTACCTCGCCAAGGCCTGCGGCGCGAAGGTGACCGGGCTCAACGTCTCGCCGGACCAGATGGCGGCGGCCCAGAAACGGGCCGAGGCGGCCGGCGTCGGTGATGCCGTCACCTTCATCAACAAGGACTATCGCGAACTCGGCGGTACGTTCGACCGCGTCGTCTCCGTCGGCATGATGGAGCATGTCGGCGTTGCGCATTACGGCGAGTACTTCGGCAGGATACGCGACCTGCTGACGCCGGACGGGATCGCGCTCGTCCACTGTATCGGTCGCGTCGGGCCGCCCGGCTTCACCGGGCCGTTCTTCGATAAATACATCTTCCCGGGCGGCTATGCTCCGGCTTTGTCGGAGGTCTTCGCGGCGCAGGAGCAGACGGGTTTGTGGGCGTCCGACTGCGAGTTCTGGCGCCGCCACTATCATTGGACGCTGGAGGCTTGGCGCGAGCGCTTCATGGCCAAGCGCGACGAGGTCGTCGCGATGATGGGCGAGCGCTTCGCCCGGATGTGGGAATTCTACCTCTGCGCCTGCTCGATTTCCTTCGATATCGGCGGCGACATGGTGTTCCAGCTCCTGCTAGGCCAGCACAAGAGCGCCGTCCCGATCATCCGCGACTATATCGCGGATGACGAGAAGGCGCTGGAGGCGAGAGGGTTCTGATCAGCGCTTGAGGTTGACGACGACGACCCCGGCGAGCGCCATGGCGCCGCCGATCAGCCCGAAGATCGTGGGGATTTCCCCGAGCCAGAGGAAGCCGATCAGCATCGCCATCGGCGGCACGGCATACTGGAAATTCGAGGCGCGGGCGGCCGGCAGGCGCGAGAGGGTGATCGCCCAGGTGCCGTAGGCGATCAGGCTCGGCACCACCGCGAGATAGACCACCGACCAGAACGAAATCGTGGGGGCGACCTGTGCCTGCTCGATCGCCGAGGGCAGGAAGGGCAGCAGCACGAAGCCGCCGATCGCCATGTTCCACGCGGCGACATGGAGCGGCTTGTAGCGGGCGAAGAGCGGCTTCTGCACGACCGTGGTGATGGCATTGCAGAAGGCCGCGCCGAGGATCAGCAGCACGCTGATGCCGATTTCGACGTCGAGCCCCTTGCCGAGCGCGATCACGCCGATGCCCGCGAAGGAGATGGCCGTGCCGAGCCAGGCGGTGAGGCTGAAACGCTCGCCCAGGATCATCATGGCAAGCACGGCCGTCATGATCGGGTTGGTGTTGATGATGAAGGCGGCGGGGCCGGCCGGCACGACGCGCTGGCCGAAATTCAGCAGCAGGGCGTAACCAGCGATGAAGATCACGCCGCCGACGAGGAAGCGCCAGATGTCGCCAAGCTCGGGCAGCTTCGCCCGCGTCGCGATGAGAAAGAGCGCGGCCGGGCCTCCGGCGAGCGCGAAGCGCAGCGCCGCCATCTCGGCCGGGCCGAAGCCGGCGAGGCCGGCGCGGATCGCCGGGAAGGAGGAGGCCCAGGCCATGACCGTGAAGGTCACGGTGAAGACCAGCGTCGGGTCGAGGCGCTGGGAGCCTGAGGCGGTCAGCGCGGGGGAGGCGCAGCTTGAGGAGGACATGGCGTCGATCCATCGATGACGAGAAGTTGCCCCCGATAAGCGCCTCGGCGAGCTGATTGACAAACGAACAATTCGCGCATGAGCTGTGAGGATGGATCACAGCTCGAACCTGCCGCCGCTCGACACCCTGCGCGCCTTCGAGGCGGCTGCCCGGACCGGCAGCTTCTCCGCCGCCGCCGAGGCGCTGAACCTGACCCATGGCGCGGTGAGCCGGCAGATCGCCAAGCTCGAGCATTGGCTCGGCCTGCGCGTCTTCCTGCGGCAGGCGCGCGGCGTCTCGCTGACGCCGGAAGGCCAGCGCCTGCTCCAGCGCACGCAGGAAGCCTTCGCGTTGATCGCCGATAACTCCGAGCGCTGGCGCGAGGCGCGGGGCGCTTCGGTGGTCAGGGTCAGCGCGCCGCCTTCGGTCTGCGCGCTCTGGCTGATGCCGCGTTTGGCCGTGCTGGAGGCGGGGACGCCCGCGCTGCGGATCGTCCTGCAGGTCGAGCATCGCAAGGTGGATTTCGAAGAAGAGGGCGTCGATCTCGGTATCCGTTGCGGGCGCGGCGGCGCGCCGGACCGGCTCTCGCTCAAGCTGTTCGAGGAGTGGTGCTTCCCCATCGCCTCGCCGCAGCTTGCCGAAGTGATCGGGGAGGGCGCGCCGGAGCGCCTGCTGGCTCAGCCGTTGATCCACGACTCGGATGCCGCCGGCTGGAAAGCGTGGTTCGCGGCGCAGGGGCTGGACTATCGCCCGCGCCCGCAGGATCGGCGTTTCGAGGACTACAATCTCGTGCTGGATGCCGTCGCGCATGGGCTTGGCATTGCACTGGCGCGCCCGCCTCTGGCACGCGAGCAGCTGGCTGTGGGACGGATCGTCAGGGTCGATGAACGCGAGGCCCTGAACCCGGTTTCCTACTGGCTCGACCGGCCGCTGGGCGCGCTTCGGCCGTCGGCGGCGGCGCTGGCTGAGCGGATCGCGCTGGAAGCGGGCGCCGATCGTGGAGAGATCGCGGCTTTTCTCAGCCAGGAAGCCAGAGCGGCCTGACGTCTAGGTTCCGCGCAAGCTGTGCCGCGGCGCTGCGAACTCGCCGCGCTGGCTGGCGCGGGCCATCTCGAAACTGTCGGCGATGCGGCGCGCCCGGACGATGAAGGCCTGTGCGATATCGGGCGGACAGACCTCATGCGCCGTGATCTCGAACAGGTCGAGCCAGCGGTCGAAATGCTTGCCTTCCAGCGGCAGGATCAGATGCGGGCGCATCGGGCGGCCATCGTAGCGGCCGGTGCGCAGCATCACGCCGCTCCAGAAATCGGTGATCTTGCCGATATGGTGGTCCCAGTCCTCGACCGCCGCCTCGAAGACCGGGCCGATCAGCTTGTCCTCCCGAGCCCGCGCATAGAAGGTGCGGACGAGCTCCGCGATCATCGGCTCGCGCAGGTCGGGGTGGGCGGCGCCCGGGTAGAGCAGGGGATTGTCGGTCATCGCAGGAGCATTCGTGATTTTCTACATTGTCTTCGGGTGGGACGGCGAAGGCTAGGCCTGCGCGACCTCTGCGACCTTGTGAGGCAGGGCGGCGGCTGACGGCGCGGCTTCAAGATGGCCGTTCTCCAGGAACAGCCGCATCTCCTCGGCCAGCGCGAAGAAGCGGTCGCGCACCGCCTTGGCATGCGGATTGGCGCGCTCGATCGCCATGAAAACGTTCGGTGCGTCGTAGCGCACCATCTCGGTCGCCTGCATCAGGAGGTCGAAGCTCGCCGTAGTCATCGTCCGGGGCAGGGGCTCCATCCGGACCAGGATCTTGGCGATGAGATGGGTCAGGCCCTGCACCATCGCAACCTCGCGGTCATGGGCGTCGGCCGTGGTGACGATGACCTTCAGCTTGAGGACATGGCGCAGGAAGGCGGCGATCCGCGGCGTGCTTTTCCCTCTGATGGGGCACAGCGCGATCTTTAGGCCGGCGAGCCCGTTGCGGGCGCTCTGCGGGCCGAAGAGCGGGTGCGTGCCGATGATCTCGACATCGTCGGGCAGCGCCGCCTGCATCGCGCGGGCCGGGCCGATCTTGACCGAGCCGACATCGAGCACGATCGCGCCGGCCTTGAGATGCGGACGCAAGGTCGTGATCGCCTCGGGGATGGACGGGACGGGCACGGCGAGGATGACGAGGTCGCAGGCTGCGACTTCCGCGGCGGTGGCAGGCTGCAAGCCTTTGCCGCTTGTATTGGCTGCAGGCGCGTTCCCGGGATCGCAGACCCGCAAGGCGAAATGCGGCTGGAGATGGCGGGCCATCAGGCGGCCGAAGGCGCCGAAGCCCATGATGCCGATGGTGGAGATGGTTCTGATCTTGGAGGACATCGTTTTCGCTCGGTGGTGAGCCGCGATGCCGGGTGATCTGCCTGAATTCAACCGCCAGCGCGGCGGTTGAACATGGGAATGCCACCGCCTCTATGAGGACGGGGCGTAATAGCCGTGAAGGAAGGCGAGCAGGCTGATCATGGTTCGCTTAAAGCGCGCGAGGCCGGCGCTTGTCAATCGAGCGGGGGCGAATAGGCGGTCAGCGTCATCAGGCGGTCCTCGATCGCGCCGACCATGTCGCCCTGCTCGATCTTGGTGACGCGCTTGATCTCGATCCATTCGGGATCGGCCATGAAACTCGCCCAGGCCGCCGCCTTCGTCTCGGCATCGGGCCAGGCGAGGATATAGGCGAACTCGGTGCGGGCGGCGCTGGCCGTCTCCCACATCGCCATGATCCTGAAGCCGTGGCGCGCCATGATGCGGGCGGCATGGTCGCGGAAACGGGCATGGAAGGCCGCCTTGTTGCGCTCGAAGATCTCGTAGATGCGCAACTGGTGGATCATGCCCGTCTCCTTCGGCATCAGGACGGCCCTCAGGCCGCCTTCTTCGCCTTCTCGGCCGCCATCAGCTCGGTGAAGCGGATGAAGAGGTAGTGGCTGTCCTGCGGGCCGGGCGAGGCTTCCGGATGGTGCTGGACGCTGAAGGCCGGGCGGTCGGTGAGCGCGATGCCGCTGTTCGAGCCGTCGAAGAGAGAGACATGGGTCTCGATCGCATGCGCGGGCAGGCTCGCCGGATCGACCGCGAAGCCGTGGTTCATCGAGACGATCTCGACCTTGCCGGTGGTCTTGTCCTGAACCGGGTGGTTGGCGCCGTGATGGCCCTGCTTCATCTTCATGGTCTGGCCGCCGATGGCGAGCGCCATCATCTGGTGACCCAGGCAGATGCCGAAGGTCGGGACCTTCCGGTCGAGCAACTGCTTGATCACCGGCACGGCATATTCGCCGGTCGCGGCCGGGTCGCCGGGGCCGTTGGAGAGGAAGATGCCGTCGGGATTGAGCGCGAGGATATCCTCGGCGGTCGCCGTCGAGGGCACCACGGTGACGTCGCAGCCGGCCTTGGCGAGCAGGCGCAGGATGTTGCGCTTCACGCCGTAGTCGATGGCGACGACCTTGAACTGGCTGCTGTCGCGCTTGCCGTAGCCGGCCGGCCAGATCCAGGGCGTCTCGTCCCAGTCATAGCGCTGCGCGGCGGTGACCAGCGGAACGAGGTCGAGGCCTGCCATCGAGGGCAGCGCGGCCGCCTGCTTCTTGAGGCGCTCGATGTCGAAGACGCCGTCCGGGCTATGGGCGAGGATGGCATTCGGCATGCCGTTGTCACGGATCAGTGCGGTTAGCGCACGGGTGTCGACGCCGCAGATGCCGACGATGTTGCGCGCCTTGAGCCAGGCGTCGAAATGCCGGTTGGCGCGCCAGCTTGAGGGCTCTGTGATGGCGGCATGGAGCACGCAGCCGCGCACGCCGGACGAGGCGGCGGCGTTCACCGTCTCGGTGTCCTCCTCGTTCACGCCGACATTGCCGACATGCGGGAAGGTGAAAGTGATGATCTGCCCGGCATAGGACGGGTCGGTCAGGATTTCCTGATAGCCGGTCATCGCCGTGTTGAAGCAGACCTCGCCCGGCGCCTCGCCGATGGCGCCGAGGCCGAAGCCTTCCAGCACCGTGCCGTCGGCCAGCACGAGGAGTGCGGTCGCGTGCGGTTCTGTCCAGCCGCCTGCGGCGGGGTTTCCTTCGGTGGCGGTCATGTCTATGTCTCGATCCAGGCCGCGCCAGCGGCAAAATGCGGGGGCGGGGCTGCAGCAATCCACTCCGCCGGTCTGGAACGCGAGCCTTAAAGAGCCGGGCCCGGCCCGTCAATCAAAGCCGGCGCAGGCCGCACAAAAGAAAAAGGAACAACGAGATGACGAGCCTGCGCGAGCGCTTCACGGCCGACATGAAGGAAGCGATGAAGGCCGGCGAAAAAGCCAAGGTCGCGGCGATCCGCCTGATCAGCGCCGCGCTGAAGGAAAAGGATATCGAGGCGCGCGGCGCCGGCAAGGGCGAGGCCTCGGCCGACGAGATCCTCGGCGTGCTCCAGAAGATGATCAAGCAGCGCCAGGAATCGATCGCGATCTACGACGCCAACAACCGCCCGGAGCTGGCCGAGGGCGAGCGCGTCGAGGTCGCGGTGATCTCGGCCTATCTGCCGAAGCAAATGTCGGACGACGAGGTGAAGGCCGCGATCGACAAGGCCGTGGCCGAGACCGGTGCAACCGCCGTCAAGGACATGGGCAAGGTCATCGGCGTCCTGCGCGCGGCCTATGCCGGCCAGATGGATTTCGGCAAGGTCAGCCCGATGGTGAAGGCCGCACTCGGCGGCTGAGCGTCTCGCGGCGACCGCCTTTCGAGGTTGCCCGCCATCACTGTGAATCACGGTTGAAAGCCAGCCGCCGGCGCGATCGGCGGTTGGCTTTCGGCTTCTGCAGGTCCACATAAGGTCGATGAAATTCCCGCCCTCCGTCCTTGATGAGATCAAGGCGCGGCTGCCTGTCTCGGCGGTCGTGGGCAAGCGCGTGCGCCTGCAGAAGGCCGGTCGCGAATGGAAGGGGCTCTCGCCTTTCAACGCCGAGAAGACGGCCTCCTTCTTCGTCAATGACCAGAAAGCCTCGTTCTTCGATTTCTCGTCGGGCAAGAACGGCGACATCTTCAAGTTCGTGATGGAGACCGAAGGGCTCTCCTTCCCCGAGGCCGTCGAGAAGCTCGCGGCCGAGGCCGGCGTCATCCTGCCGAAGATCACGGCGGAGGCGCAGGTTCAGGAGGAGAAACGCAAGGGGCTGCACGAGGTCGTGGAGCTCGCGGCGCAGTTCTTCGAGGCTGAACTGATGGGCGATCGCGGCGGCGGCGCCCGGCGTTATCTCGCGACGCGCGGCCTCGACGGCGAGGCGCGCACGCGCTTCCGCCTCGGCTACGGCCCGGTCGATCGGTTCGCGCTGCGCGACCATCTGGCGGGGAAGGGCGTTCCGGCCGAACTGATGATGGAGGCGGGACTGCTCGTGCATGGCGAGGAGATCGCCGTGCCCTATGACCGCTTCCGCGACCGGGTGATGTTTCCGATCCATGATTCCCGCGGGCGGGTCATCGCCTTCGGCGGGCGGGCCATGAGCTCGGAGGTCGCGGCGAAATACCTGAACTCGCCGGAGACGCCGCTCTTCCACAAGGGCTCGCTGCTGTTCAACCATCATAACGCCCGCAAGGCGTCGCACGACACCGGGCAGGTCGTCGTGGTCGAGGGCTATGTCGACGTCATCGCGATGTCGCTGTCGGGCTTCCCGCAGACGGTGGCGCCGCTCGGCACGGCGCTGACCGAGGACCAGCTCGGTCTGCTCTGGCGCATGGCCGACGAGCCGGTGATCTGCCTCGACGGCGACAAGGCCGGCCGCAAGGCCGCGAGCCGGGCAATCGACCTGGCCTTGCCGATGCTGGAGCCGGGCAAGTCGCTTTCCTTCGCTCTGCTGCCGGACGGGCAGGACCCGGACGACCTCGCTCGCTCGGGCGGGCGGCAGGCGATCGCGGAGGTGGTTGCGGCGGCGCGCCCGCTGGTCGACATGCTCTGGCAGCGGGAGGTCGAGGCCGGTCCGCTCGATACGCCGGAGCGCCGCGCCGCCTTCGAGCGGCGGCTGAAGGAACCGCTCGGGCAGATCCGCGACGAGACCACGCGCAAGCATTATCGTCGCGAGATGGACGAGCGGCTGGGGCAGCTCTTCGCCAGCACCGCGCCGGCGCGACAGGAGCGTGGCGGCGGAGGTGGAAATTTTCAGCGCAACCGGGGCGGATCGCCTCAGCGCGGTGGGTTCGGTCGGCAGGTGCCCCCCTGGCTTGCCGGTCCGCTCAAGGCTTCGAGCGCGGTGACACAGTCACGCATGCTGGCGAAGCTGCGCGGCGAGGACCAGCGCGAGGCCTTCATCCTGCTGGCGCTGGCGAGCCATCCCGATCTCATCCTGCGCTGCGCCGACGAGATCGCGGAGCTTTCGCTGGATGGGACCGCGGCCGAGCGTTTCCGGCAGGCGCTGCTCGATTCCGTCGAGGGCACGCTCGATCGCGAGGTGCTGGCGAATCGCTTGGCGCAGCCGCGGGTTCGGGAAGCGCAGGGCCACCTGATGGCGGTCACAGGGCCGGCCGAGCGATTAAAACTCGCGCAAGACGCTGATCCTGAATCGGTTTTCGACTCGATTCATCAGGCTCTCGTCTTGCATCATCGCGCGCGAACGCTAAATAGCGAGTTGAGAGCAGCCGAGCGCGCCTTGGCTGACGACGCGACCGAAGCCAATTTCGCCTGGATCAAGGACGTCAAGGCCCGCCTCGAGACGATCGAGGGTACCGAGGCCATGTCCGAGGATTGATCACCCAGCGATTGGTGGACGCGGGTCCATGCGCGCAAGCTGTCGGGTGGTTCACGATTCGTCAACGACGTCTGGTGCCATCTGCGAGCAATGATTTGGGTGGGTGAGCGCGCCGGACCTGCGGTCGCGCCGCCCTTTTATGCGTCGGTATATGGCTTTCTCGGTCATGGCCGGCGCGAGTGCGGAGCGCTGATTGATGGCGACTAAAGCGAGCGAACGGGAAAAGACCGATCAGGTCGTGCCGGATGCCCCCCCGACGACCGATGGCCCGTTGCTCGACCTGACTGATCAGGCCGTAAGGCGGATGATCAAGCTCGCCAAGAAGCGCGGCTATGTCACCTATGACGAACTGAACGAGGTACTGCCTTCGGAGGAATTCTCCTCCGAGCAGATCGAGGACGTGCTCGGCCAGCTCAGCGAGCAGGGCATTAATGTCGTCGACAACGAGGACCCGGAAGCCGCCGGCGAGGAGCGCGCTGCCCGCAAGGATGGCGGCGCCGACGAGGAAGAGCCTGAGGGCGGCGACATGGTCGACGCCTCGCGCCAGACCCTGCCGGTCGAGACCAAGCGCAATCTCGAGCCGACCGAGCGCACCGACGATCCCGTCCGCATGTATCTGCGCGAGATGGGCTCGGTCGAGCTGCTCTCGCGCGAGGGCGAAATCGCGATCGCCAAGCGCATCGAGGCCGGCCGCGAGGCGATGATCGCGGGCCTCTGCGAGAGCCCGCTGACGTTCCAGGCGATCATCATCTGGCGTGACGAGCTCGTCGACGGCAAGGTGCTGCTGCGCGACATCATCGATCTCGAGGCCACCTATGCCGGCCCCGACGGCAAGAACCCCGCCGTCGCCGGCGAGGAAGAGGCCGAGGAGAGCGAGCAGGCCGAGACTCCGGAGGGCGAGACCCCGCCGGACATGGACGACGACGACATGGAGAACAACGTGTCGCTCTCGGCCATGGAGGCCGAGCTCAAGCCGCGCGTGCTCGAAACCTTCAACGCCATTGCCGACGACTACAAGAAGCTGCGCCGCCTGCAGGACCAGGACATCGCGAACCGGCTGGAGAACACCAAGCTCTCGCCGTCGCAGGACCGCAAGTACAAGAAGCTCAAGGACGACATCATCACCGCGGTGAAGTCGCTCTCGCTCAACAACAACCGCATCGAGGCGCTGGTCGAGCAGCTCTACGACATCAACAAGCGCCTGATCGGCCATGAGACACGCCTGCTGCGCCTCGCCGAGAGCTATGGCGTCGGCCGTGAGGACTTCCTCAAGCAGCATGTCGGCGGCGAGCTCGACCCGAAATGGGTCCTGCGCGTCTCCAAGCTCGGCTCGCGCGGCTGGAAGGAATTCGTCGCGGCGGAGCTGGAGCGGATCAAGCAGCTGCGCGAGGAGGTGCACACGCTCGCCTCCGAGACCGGCCTGGAGATCCAGGAATTCCGCAAGATCGTGCTGATGGTCCAGAAGGGCGAGCGCGAGGCCCGTCAGGCGAAGAAGGAGATGATCGAGGCGAACCTGCGCCTCGTGATCTCGATCGCCAAGAAGTACACGAACCGCGGGCTGCAGTTCCTCGACCTGATCCAGGAAGGCAATATCGGCCTGATGAAGGCGGTCGACAAGTTCGAGTACCGCCGGGGCTACAAGTTCTCGACCTACGCGACCTGGTGGATCCGGCAGGCGATCACCCGTTCGATCGCCGACCAGGCCCGCACGATCCGCATCCCCGTCCACATGATCGAGACGATCAACAAGATCGTGCGGACCTCGCGCCAGATGCTGCACGAGATCGGCCGCGAGCCGACCCCGGAGGAGCTGGCCGAGAAGCTGGCCATGCCGCTGGAGAAGGTGCGCAAGGTCCTGAAGATCGCCAAGGAGCCGATCTCGCTCGAGACGCCGATCGGCGACGAGGAGGATTCGCATCTCGGCGACTTCATCGAGGACAAGAACGCGATCCTGCCGATCGATGCCGCGATTCAGTCGAACCTGCGGGAGACGACGACCCGCGTGCTGGCCTCGCTCACGCCGCGCGAGGAGCGCGTGCTGCGCATGCGCTTCGGCATCGGCATGAACACCGACCACACGCTCGAAGAGGTCGGCCAGCAGTTCAGCGTCACCCGCGAGCGCATCCGCCAGATCGAGGCCAAGGCGCTGCGCAAGCTGAAGCATCCGAGCCGCTCCCGGAAGCTGCGAAGCTTCCTCGACAACTGAGATAAAAAGAAGGGCGCCATCGGCGCCCTTCTTCGTTTCCCGCTCGACTTTGGTCAGCTCAGAGCGTTCGCGCCAGCGTGACCAGTTGCTCCCAGGCCGCGCCCCAGCCGTCGTGGAAGCCCATCTCCTCATGCTGCTGCTTGCCGGCGGCGTCCTTGTGATAGGCGCGGGCGATGTAGAGCGTGCCGGTCGCCGTCGGCTCGATCGTCACCGAGGCGGTCATGAAGCCGCCCTCGATCGGGCGGAAGCCCGGGCCGAGCGCGTCGGTGAAGAGCAGGAAAGTTTCCGGCACAACCGCCAGAACGCAGCCGTTATTGTCGTGCTTCTCGCCGTTCGGCCCTTCCATCACCGTGTGGAACTTGCCGCCGGGACGCAGGTCGAGCTCGCAGGCGGTCGTCTTCCAGGGCGCCGGGGTGAACCACTGCATCAGCAGCTTCGGCTCGGTCCAGGCACGCCAGACCAGGCGGGGCGGCACATCCGTCTCGCGCCGCAATTCGAGGTCGAGCGCCGGGTCGAAGGCGGTCGCATGCGTATCGGTCATCCGTTGTCCTCCTGATTTTTCAGTTGCAGCACCAGCCGGTCGAGCTGGTCGAGACGCCTGGTCCAGAGCGTGCGTTGCGCCTCCAGCCAATGCTCGGCCGCGGCGAGCGGTTCCGCCCGCAGGGTGCAGGTGCGCACCCGGCCGGCCTTGCGGGTGGCGACGAGGCCGCAATCCTCGAGCACCTTGAGATGCTGCAGGAAGCTCGGCAGCGCCATCTCGAAGGGCTTCGCCAGTTCGCTGACGGAGGCCGGCCCACGGCCGAGCGCCTGGACGACCGCCCGGCGCGTCGGATCGGACAGCGCGCGGAAGGTGTCGTCGAGGGCGGGCTGGGCTGCGACCATGCTCCTCGATAGCGTGCCGATAATACTTAGGTCAACGCCTAAGTTTTGAGAGCTGCTGACACGGCCTTGATCTTCGCTGCGGGAGAGGGCTTCCTGCGCATCACGTTTTTGGAGGCACCATGTCCCCTGAATTCCTGCTGACCTCGCTCATCATCGTCGCTTCGCCGGGGACGGGCGCGATCTACACGATCGCCGCCGGGCTGACGCGCGGTTCGCGGGCGAGCGTGCTCGCCGCCTTCGCCTGCACGCTGGGGATCGTGCCGCATCTGATCGCGGCGATGATGGGGATCGCGGCACTGCTGCATGCCAGCGCGCTCGCCTTCGCCATCGTGAAATATGCCGGCGTCGCCTATCTGCTCTACATGGCCTGGCAGACGCTCCGGGAGCATGGCGCGCTCAAGGTCGAAACCACAGCCGATGCGCGCTCGGCCTGGCTGGTGCTGCGCGACGGGCTGGCGCTCAACCTGCTCAACCCCAAGCTCTCGATCTTCTTCGTCGCCTTCCTGCCGCAGTTCATCGCGGCGAACGAGGCGAGCCCGATGGCGCGCATGCTGGAGCTTTCCGGCGTGTTCATGGCGATGACCTTCATCGTCTTCGCGCTCTACGGGCTCTTCGCCGCGGCGATGCGCGACAAGGTCATCGGCCGCCCAGTGGTGATGGCCTGGCTCAGGCGCAGCTTCGCCGCAGCCTTCGTCGCCCTCGGCGCCAAGCTCGCGCTGACCGAGCGCTGATGGCGCGGCAGACGATCCTGAGCGTCGAGACGCGCGGGCCGGGGCTCTACGAGTTCACCGACCGCGCCATTTCCTTCGTGAAGGCAAGCGGTGAGACGAGCGGGTTGCTGACGCTGTTCGTGCGCCATACCTCCTGCTCGCTCCTGATCCAGGAGAATGCCGACCCGGATGTGCGTGTTGATCTCGACGCGTTCTTCCGCAGGTTGGCACCGTCCGCGGATGATCCGGCGATGGCCTATCTCGCCCATCGCGACGAGGGGCCGGACGACATGCCGGCCCATATCAAGGCGGCGCTGACGCCGGTCTCGCTCTCGATTCCGGTGATGGGCGGGCGCCTCGCGCTCGGCACCTGGCAGGGCATCTATCTGTTCGAGCATCGCCAGCGGCCGCATCGGCGCGAGGTCGCCCTCCATCTCTCGGCGTGAAGATCAGGCCGGGGGCGCCACCACGAGCGCGACGAGGCGCCGGACGACCGGCAGGACCAGGAGCAGCGTCGGGAAGGCCACGACCCAGGACAAGGCCCAGGAGGCTGGCCAGGTCTGGAGGAACGCGGTGGTCGGGCCGAGCGCCTTCAGTGTCGAGATGCCGGAGACGACGAAGGTCATCAGCACGGACAGGAAGAACGGCATCACCACGCCGGCGTAGCGGGCGGGGAGGCGAGGGTAGGCAACGCTGGTCATGAGACAGGCTTTCGCAAGGGGCAGGTCGCTCGGACGCATCCGATACGGCTTGCGCCGAATGGATGCGTTGCCTGACGTGAGACGCTTACGAACGGGAGCGAAGCCCGATCGCGGCTGCATAGTCGATCGGAACGGGGTTGCCAAGCCGCCTACCGCGCCGCGAACATCTCAGGCTCCGGCAGCGGCTCCCAGGCCTCGCCCGCGCCGATGAAGCAGCTCCTGCCGGAGGGCGTGGTGGCCAGCAGCGTCCAGCTACCGGTCGGTCCGACATAGAGTTCGAACAACACGCCGCTCTCGGCCAACCCGCTGCCGATCATGCGTTCGCCGAAGGTGTCGTGCAGCTGGCCGACGACATGGTTGCGATCGGCGCAGGGCGGGCCGCGCGGCGAGGGGGACTGGGCGAGTACGGACGTCGCCAGCGTCGCGCCGGCCAAGCCCGCGATCATCAGGAATTTGCCGAGTGTCATGACCACCTCCCTGTCCGGAGGCAGCCGCTGGAGCGGCAGGATATCGGGAAGCCTTGCGGCTGCCCTGAACATTATCAATGTGGGAAGCGGCGAAACGTCCTTCAAGCAGCAGGGGCGATGGTGGGCTTCGCATTCTTCTGTCATGCGAAACAGCGCTCCCCTTGGCGCTGCTCCTGCCCTATACCGGGCCGTAAGCAATGCGGAGGCACCATGTCTTTCTTCAAGTCGCTGTTCGGGGGGCGCAAGCCGGCCGAGGACAAGCCTGCTGGCCCGGTCAAGACGATCGAGCACAATGGTTTCACGATCCATGCCACGCCCTACCAAGAGGCGGGCCAGTACCAGCTCTGCGGCGTCATCGAGAAGGTCGTCGACGGCGAGACGAAGAGCCATCGTTTCATCCGGGCCGACCGCTTTCCCGGACAGGCCGAGGCCGCCGACTTCACCCTGGTGAAGGGCCAGCAGATCGTCGACATGGAAGGCGACCGCATCTTCCGCTGAGCGGCTGATGCCGGGTGCCTGCCGCTGGCGCGCGGCAGGGCTGCCCCGCAGGCGCTTGCCCGGCGGATTCCAGTCGCTAAAGCTGCCCGGAGAAGAGCCATCTCCCAAGATATGGCCGCCGAGGAAGCATGTCCCAGGACGCCGACCGCTACCAACCCGATTCTTCCTATGCCTGGCTGAGGCTTGCCGTCGCATTGCTGGTCGGCACGATCGCCTGCGTCGGTTCCTGGTCGGTGGTCGTCGTGCTGCCGGCGATGCAGGGCGAGTTCGATACGCTGCGGGCCGGGGCCTCGCTGCCCTATACCTTCGCCATGCTCGGCTTCGGCGCCGGCAACATCATCATGGGTCGGGTCGCGGACCGCTACGGCATCATGGTGCCGATCGTGATGGGCGCCTTCCTGCTTGCCGCGGGCTATGCCGCAGCGGCGATGTCGCATTCGCTCTGGCAGTTCGCACTCGCGCATGGGTTGCTGATCGGCATGGGCAGCGCCGCCGGCTTCTCGCCGCTGATCTCGGATCTGTCGCACTGGTTCCGCAAGCATCGCGGCCTTGCCGTGGTCTGCGGTGCCTCCGGCAGCTATCTCGCCGGCGTGTTCTGGCCGCAGATCATCACCTGGGGCGTGGCCAACCATGGCTGGCGCGCGACCCATTTCGGCATCGCCGTCGTCACGCTGGTGGTGCTGCTGCCGCTCGCGCCGTTCTTCCGGCGCCAACCGACCGCTGCGACCATGGCCGCGGCGGAGGCGAGCAGCGCCGGGGCGCGCGGCGATCTCGGCCTCAGCGCCGGCCAGCTCCAGCTCCTGCTCTGCGTCGCGGGCTTCGCCTGCTGTGTCGCCATGGCGATGCCGCAGGTCCATATCGTCGCCTATTGCGGTGATCTCGGTTACGGCGTGGCGCGCGGCGCCGAGATGCTCTCGCTGATGATGCTGCTCGGCATCGTCAGCCGCATCGGCTCGGGCTTCGTCGCGGACCGGATCGGCGGCGCGGCGACGCTGGCGCTGGGCTCGCTGATGCAGGGCGTGGCGCTGTTCCTCTATCTCTGGTTCGACGGCCTGCAGTCGCTCTATGTCGTCAGCGGCATCTTCGGTCTGTTCCAGGGCGGCATCGTGCCGATGTACGCCGTCGTCATCCGCGAATACCTCCCGGCCAAGCAGGCCGGCATCCGGATCGGGCTGGTGATGTCGGTGACCGTGCTCGGCATGGCCTTCGGCGGCTATCTCTCGGGCGTGATCTTCGACTATTTCAGCTCGTACCGGATGGCGTTCCTCAACGGGCTCGCCTGGAACCTCGTCAATCTCAGCATCGTCTGCTGGCTGATGCTGCGGGCGCGCCGATCGATGCCGCCACTTCAGGTCGCGGGCTGAGAAGGGCGATAGGTGCCAAAGCACCAGACGTGGCCCTCGGGGTCCTTGCAAATGAAGTCGCGGCTGCCATAGGGCTGGTCGGTCGGCTCCATGCAGATCTGGGCGCCGGCCTTGCGAGCGCGTTCACAGCGTGCGTCGATATCGTCGGTGGCGATATAGGGCGAGGCGGTGGTGCCGCCGAGCTCGGCCGGGCGCGAGACAAGCTTGCCGAATTCGTTGCCCTCGGACGAACCGAGCATGACGAAGCTCGCCCCCATCCTGAGTTCGCCATGGAGGAGCGTCCTGCCGTCCTCCGAATAATAGGCAGCGTGCTTCTCGAAACCGAAGGCCTCGATCAGCCAGTCATACATGCGCGGTGCATCGGCATAGCGCAGCGAGATGATGATCATGGGCTCGGGTTTGGACGCATTGGCGCTGGGCATGGCATGAATCCCTGTTCGCGAGGCTTGCCGCGATTGTCGGCGAGATGGCCGGGCAGTGCAAAGCGCCCGCTTGCGTGTCCACCATGGCGCCAGCATCATCGGCTGAGCGGATTCCCCGCCTGCCTGAAGGACGCCCATGAGCCCTGCCACTGACGGACCCGAGGAAGCGCCGCGCGGGACGCTGACCGTGCGCACCATCGCCATGCCGGGCGATACTAACGCCAATGGCGATATCTTCGGCGGCTGGGTGATGTCGCGGATGGACCAGGCGGGCGGCATCGCAGGCGTCGACCAGGCGCAGGGGCGCGTCGTCACCATCGCGGTCGAGGCCATGACCTTCATCCGGCCGGTCAAGGTCGGCGACGTGCTGAGCGTCTATACCGAGATCGAATCCATCGGGCGGACCTCGATGAAGATCCATGTCGAGGCCTGGGCCAAGCGCTTCCGCACGACGCTGCACGAGAAGGTCACCGACGCCACCTTCACCTTCGTGGCGATCGACGAGGAAGGGCGGCCCCGGCCGGTGCCGAGAGGATCGGCCTGAATATTCGGCCCGATCCTCCCGGCTGTTTGATCGTGCATCGGCTTTTCGAAAAAACCGCGCTCCACTTTCGGGCCGATGCTCCCCTCAGAAGGTTGACGGGATTTAACCTCCCCTAACGTCAGATGAATCCCGCGACTGTCGGAGTGATTCAAAAGAATCCACTTTTAAGCGTTCTTTAAGCGCAATTGGAGGATGCTGCGCTCCAGACCGGGGGTACGCCTCGGCCGGGGGACTTCCATGGCCTTTCGACGCTGCATGCGGACCCAACCGCCTGGCTCATATGCCGGGGGAGGGAGGGGATTCGCGCATCAGTCTGATGATCGAGGCCGGTTCAGGGTGAACCTGAGCGGGGAATTCTTCCCGTTTTCCGAGCTCCTCTCCAGCGTTGCGTGAATTCCGGAGTACGACTTCATGACGAAAGCCAAGCCCGCGCGTGAGGGCAAGCCGCTGCGGATCGGTATCGCGCCACGCATCTACGCCGCTCTCGGCGTGATGACGGCGCTGACCATCGTCTCATCCTCGGTCGCCTGGTTCTCCTATAACAGCGTCGACCATACGGTCGACGACCTGGTCGGTCAGAAGATGCCCGTCGTGGAACTCGCGCTTGAGCTCTCGCAGGCGGCGACGCAGTCGACTGCACTGGCGGCGCGCTTCAGCGAAGTATCGACCCTCCAGCAGCGCGCGGCCCTGACCGGCGAGCTCGACAGCGTCGAGGCGCGCCAGCTGGAGCTGCTGCGGCGCATCGCCGAGCAGGGCAAGGTCGACAAGTCCAAGCCGCAATCGGCGATCGACGACCTGGCGCGGCAGATCAACGACATCAACGACCTGACGGGAGAGCGGCTGCGCAACGCCGCCGACACCGCCACTGCGCTGGCCGCCCTGTCCAAGGCTCGCGAAGGTTTCAGCGCCATGGCCGATTTCGAGACGGCTGACGCCCAGTTCAACGTCAAGATGAACATCACCAGCGCGGCGCAGCTCAGCGGCGCCGAATTCGATGCCGCCCTGTCCAAGGTGCTGGACAAGGATCTGTCCTCGCTCCAGACCGCCCAGGCGCTCCAGCTCCAGATCAGCGAGACCGTCGGCCTGCTGCGCGAGATCTCCCAGGTCGACAGCACCGAGAAGCTCGAGTTCGCCAAGTCGCGCCTGAAGGCCCAGCTCGGCCAGGTTCGCGGCCTCCTGACGGCAGCGGACATGCTGCAGGCCAACCCGGCGCGCGGGCAGGCGGTCAGCGCCGTGACCGATCTCGGCGAGGGCGCCAGCGGCCTGGTTGCCATCCGCGAGCGCGATCTTGCGACGCAAGCCGCTATCGTCGCCGGGCTGAAGAATCTCGACCAGGCGGCGCAGAAGGTTCGCCGCGAAGTCGGCGAGCTGGTGACGGCTGCCCGTGGTGGCGCCATCGCCGGGCGCGACTCGACCAAAGCCCTGATCGAGCGGAGCGAGCTCACGCTCGCCGCCATCGGCATCGGCGCGCTGCTGATCGCGCTCGCGCTGTCCTTCTTCTTCGTCCGCCCGATGATCATCGGGCGCCTCAACCGGCTCTGGGCTGCGACCCGTGCGATCGCCGATGGCGCGCTGGAGACGGTGGTCGATACCAAGGGCAATGACGAGATCTCCGACATCTCGAAGAGCGTCCTGCTGTTCCGCGACAATGCGGTGGCGCTGCGTGCCGCCGAGCTCGCCAAGGTCGAGGACGAGGCGCGGGCGCAGGAGCAGCGCCGCGAGATGATGCGCGAGCTGGGCGAGGCCTTCGGCGTCGTCGTCGCGGCCGCCGCGGCCGGCGACTTCACTCAGCGCGTCGCCGCGCAGTTCGCCGACCCCGAGCTCAATGCGCTCGCCGGTTCGGTCAACACGCTGCTGGAGACGGTCCAGACCGGCCTGCTCGAGACCTGCGACGTGCTGGCAGAACTCTCGGCCGGCCATCTCTCGACCCGGATCGAGGGGATGTATCAGGGCGCCTTCGCCGAGCTCAAGGACGGCACCAATGCGCTGGCCGAAGAGTTCGAGAGCACGCTCGCCCGCCTGGCCGAGACGGTTACCGCCGTCCGCAGCGCGACCAGCGAGATCCTCGACGGCGTCACCGATCTCGCCGAGCGCACCAGCGAGGAGAGCAATGCCGTCTCGATGGCGACCAACCAGCTCGGCGCCTTCGCCGGCACCGTGAAGAAGACCGCGAGCGAGGCGGCCCAGGCGACCGGCATGGCGCAGGGCGCGGAAGAGCGTGCGCAGCAGGGCGAGAAGGTCGTGGCCTCGGCGCTGGAAGCGATGCAGCGCATCCGCCAGTCCTCGAGCAAGATTTCCGAGGTCATCGCGATGATCGACGAGATCGCTTTCCAGACCAACCTGCTGGCGCTCAACGCAGCGGTCGAGGCGGCGCGTGCCGGCGATGCCGGCAAGGGCTTCGCGGTGGTCGCGACCGAGGTGCGCAGCCTCGCCAAGCGCTCGGCCGATGCCTCGAACGACGTCAAGAAGCTGGTCGAGGCGGCGCATGGCGACGTCAAGGTCGGCGTCGGCCTGGTCGAGGAGACCTCCGCGATGTTCGGCGCGATCGTCTCCTCGGTGAACGAGCTGACCGGGCTGATGAACGGCATCTCGCAGACCGCCCGCAACCAGGCGAGCGACGTCTCGGCGATCAACACCGAGATCGACGGCATCGGCACGATGGCGCACCAGAACGCCGCGCTGGTCGAGGAGACCAACGCTGCGCTCGCCCTGACGGACGAGCAGACGCGGGCGCTGACCGAGCATATCGGCCGCTTCACCTTCCGGCAGAGCCAAGCGGCCGAGCATGACGAACGCGAGGTCCCCGCCGCGGCATGACGCGCGCGATTGGAGCGATCCCGCTCCCATGAACGCAACAGGGCCTCCCGGTCGACCGGGAGGCCCTTTCGATTCCGGCCGCATGTGCCTTGCTTGCCGGGCGGCGGCGATGCTAGGCGAGGAGCGGGCCGGTAGCTCAATGGTTAGAGCTCGCTGCTCATAACAGCGCCGGTGCCGGTTCGAGTCCGGCCCGGCCCACCATCTTTTTCCCAACCATTTGATTTCGCTTCCTTGCCCGTTGGTGCGGGAACCAGCGTTAGGCTTTGGTGCGGGAAACTTCCATGACGGTGGTCAGCGATTGGCGTCGAGCCGCGGTGCCGCTCTCCAGAGCATGGCGGCTCCCAGCAGGGCGGCGCCGATCGAGGCGGCGAAGACCGCAATCTTAGCGGCGGCGAAATCGCCGGGATCGGCGAAGGCCTGGCCGGCGATGAACAGCGACATGGTGAAGCCGATGCCGGCAAGTGCGCTCGCGCCGGCAAGCTGCAGCCAGGAATACTCCGCCGGCTTCACCGCGACGCCGAGGCGGACGGCCAGTGCGGTGGCGCCGAGCATGCCGAGCGGCTTGCCGAGCACGAGCCCTGCCACGATCGCGAGCAGCAGCATCCCGCGGCCTTCGAGGACATCGGGCGCGATGACGACGCCGGCATTGGCGAGAGCGAAGAGCGGCAGCACCAGATAGCTCGAGCGGGCGCCGGCATGGCGGAGCAGGCGGTCGGCCGGCGATTCCAGGCGATCATGGATCGCGTCGAGCGCGCGCAGGGCCGGGGTCGAGGGGCCGTGCCGCAGGACCTCGGCACCATGGGCCGCTTCCGCCAGCATGATCGAATTGGCCTGGGCGGTGAGCGCGGTGAGATCTGCTGGCGGGCGCGTCGGAATGAACAGCGCCAGCACGACGCCGGCCAGCGTCGCATGCAAGCCCCCGGCATAGACGCAGAGCCAGAGCGCGATGCCGATCAGCGCATAGGGCGCGACGCGATAGATATGCGAGCGGTTGAGCGCTGCAAGCCCGCCCGTCAGGACCAGCGCGGCCAGCAGGTAGCCGAGCTGGAGCTTCCCGGAATAGAACAGCGCCACCACGATGATCGCGCCGATATCGTCGACGATGGCCGCGGCGGTGAGGAAGATGCGCAGCTCGATCGGCACCCGCGAGCCCATCATGACAATGATCGCGATCGCGAAGGCCGTGTCGGTCGCCATCGGCACGCCCCAGCCATGCGACCAGGGCCCGCCGGGCAGGACGAGCATGTAGAGCGCTGCCGGCACCACCATGCCGCCGACCGCGCCGGCGATCGGCAGCGCTGCGGAGCGCCGCCCGGCGAGATGCCCGACGGTGAACTCGCGCTTGATCTCCAGCCCGACGACCAGGAAGAAGATCGTCAGCAGGCCGTCATTGACCCAGTGCTGGAGCGACATCCCGAAGCGGGCATCGCCGAAGGACAGCGCCAGCTCGCGATGCCAGAACGCCTCGAAACCCGGCCCCAGCGGCGAATTGGTCAGTGCGATCGCGAGGATCGTCGCGAGCAGGAGCAGGATGCCGGCCGAGGGCCCCCAGCTGGCGAAATCGAGTGCTGCGGCCCGGAAGCGGTGGCCGAGCGTCCCCAGCATCGCATCGAGGAAGGAGCTTTCATCCCAGGGGCCATCATAACGCCGCTCGTTGATGAAGAAGCTCGGCGTGAAGCGCACGCCGCTGGCATGGGAGCTGGCGATGTCGGCTTCGACGCGTGCCGCGGCCCGCTGCGCGTCGGTGGCGTCGTGCTCGGGGTCGATATCCGCAAGGCCGAGATCGCGCGCGACCGCCTCGAGATCCTCTTCGGTCAGCACCTGGGAGCGGGTCATCAGCTTGACATGCGCGTCCCAGAACTGCTCAGCGGTCGCTGCGCGTTCGACGAGGGCGGCGGCGCGCAGTGCGATGTCGCTGCCGGTCAGGGGCCGATGGCGGAAGACGTAGCGCAGGCGCTCGCCGAGCTGGTCGCGGACCTCGGCAATGCGCTCATTGGCGGCGCGGCAATAGGGGCAGGCATAGCTGCCATATTCAACGAGCGTGATCTGGGCGAGGCCGGGGCCGAGGATGTGATCGATCCGATCATCGACCGAGCGGTCGAGGCGGTTGGCAATCGCGGCCTCGGACATCCCCGTGGTCCCCTTCCTTCGACGAAAGCCGCCCGCCGCCTGGGTGCGGCCTTCCGGGCAAACCGATCCTGCCCATGGTAGCCACAATCGGGAAGATGCGTCAGCATCGGGTTTGGCCGCGCCGGCCGTCGGTCGGGCCGTTGGGCGCGAGGGAGCAACGATGACACGCCTTCTGGGAATTTCCGGCAGCCTGAGACAGGCGTCTTTCAATACCGGCCTGCTGCGGGCCGCAACGGAGCTCACGCTCGACGGCGCGACCCTGCTGGCCGGCAGCATCGAGGGCATTCCGCTCTATAACGGCGACGACGAGCGGGAGCAGGGGATACCGCCCGCGGTGCAGGCGCTGAAGCAGCAACTGGCGGCGGCCGATGGCCTGCTGCTGTTCACGCCGGAATACAACAACTCATTGCCGGGCGTGTTCAAGAACGCGATCGACTGGCTGACGCGGCCGGCCTCCGATATCGGACCGCTGTTCGGTGGCAAGCCGGTCGCCGTGCTCGGCGCCTCTCCGGGCGGCTTCGGGACGATCCTGGCACAGGATGCCTGGCTGCCGGTGCTGCGCACCCTCGGGACCCGGCCCTGGTTCGAGGGCCGGCTGATGGTGTCGCGGGCGCAGAGCGTCTTCGATGCCGAGGGCAACCTGACCGACGAGACCACGCGCCAGCGTCTCGCGCAGTTCATCGCGGGTTTCGCCGCCTTCGCTGCCGGGCGCTGAGCCCCTGTCAGGAAGCGCAGCGCGAAAGCCAGTCCGCGGCCAGGTCGATCGACGGCATCAGGGCCGCCGGACGGCTGATCGAGGTGCTGCCGGATTGGGCGCGGTGATGAACGATCGAGACCCAGGAGCGTGATGGCTTGAGAGCTCATACGCTCCTGGGCCGGGTGTGGCGCGCGTCCGCCCGGGACGCGCGGGATCAGGCGAGCGGCTTGAGGTTGGCCTCGATCCGCGCCCGCTGCGCCTCGAGGAAGGGCGGCAGCGCCAGTCGCTCACCGAGCGTCTCCAGCGGCTCATCGACCGCGAAGCCGGGTCCATCGGTGGCGATCTCGAACAGGTTGCCACCCGGCTCGCGGAAATAGAGCGACCGGAAATAGTAGCGCTCGACTTCGCCGCTGGAGGGAACCCGGTTTTCAGCCAGGCGACGGGACCACGCGTTCATGCCTTCGAGATCCGGAGTCCGGAAGGCGACGTGATGGACACCACCCGCACCCTGCCGAGCGATGGGCAGGCCAGGCTGGACCGCAACGTGCAACTCCGCGGCCGGGCCACCTTCGCCCATCGTGAAGACATGCACCTCGCCTGCGCCGTCGGGCGAGGCGTAGCTGCGTTCGCGGCGCATGTTCATGACCTGCGTCAGCACGGCTTCGGTCGGACCGAGCTCGGGCACGCTGATCGTGATCGGACCGAGCCCCCGGATCTGGTGTTCTGCCGGGACGGGGCTGCCCGACCAGGCATGAGCCTCGCCCGTGCCGCTGTCATCGATGAAGCGCAGACGCTGCCCTTCCGGGTCTTCGGCGTCGAAGGACGCCCTGCCGTCCAGCAGCGCCACGTCGGTTTTGGCGTAGCCGCCGGCCGAAAGGCGCTCGTGCCAGAAATTCAGCGCGGTCTCGCCGGCGACGCGCAATCCTGTGCGCGAGATCGCATGCGTGCCGCGCCGTTCGGGCGCTGCCGGCCAGTCGAAGAAGGTGATGTCGGTGCCGGGGCTCGCCTGCCCGTCGGCGTAGAACAGGTGATAGGCCGAGGTATCGTCCTGGTTCACCGTCTTCTTGACGAGGCGCAGGCCGAGCGTGTCGGTGTAGAAGCGCTTGTTGCCGGGTGCGTCGGCGGTGATCGCCGTCAGATGATGGATGCCGCTGAGTTGAAGAGCCATGATCGTCCCTTTCTGGTTTCTCCTGCCTGATATCGAGGCGCCGGCTTGGCTCGGTAGGGGATGATTCAAGAACGGGTTGTTCGAGAAACGCGAACAGCTGGTCCCCGCGGCCTGGCCAGCTCTGTTTGACGTGCAAATCCGACGCGGTCCGGGTCTTGGCCATAACATCGCCCAGAAATGACCAAACCGGCTTCAGTCTGTGAACGCATTTGCACGGCCTGATACGGCCTCCATCGGCAAAACACAGGAGGATACTCCATGCGAACCGCCATGATTGCCATCGGCACTGCTTTGATCGTCTCGGGCAGCGCGATGGCGCAAGCTCCGGCGTCGCCGACAGCACCGGCACAATCGGCTCCCTCCACTCAAAAGGAAACGACGATCAAGTCGATCAGCGTCGTCGACATGGACGCATTGCCGGCTGCCGCCCAGGAGCAGGTCAAGCAGCAATCGGCGGCGCAGCCGGCCGGACAGCTTCAGCAGATCCAGGCCACGATCGAAAATGAGCCGAAACTGAAATCGGCCCTTGCCGTGAAGGGCTTCACGTCCCGGGACGTAGTGATGGCCGCGCTCGACAGCGAGGGCGAGCTGACCATCGTCGCGAAACGGGCGGCGTAAGCGGGATCGATCACCCCTCCCGGAGGATGCGGACGAGTTCCGCCTCGACCTCCGGGGGATGGCCGAGGGCTTCGAGCTTCGCGACCGTCGATTCGATGGGATAGTCGAAGCTGCGGAGTTCGAAGGCGCCATCCTGCCAGACCGCATAGCTAGGCCGGGGCTTGCCGCCGCGCGGCTGGCCGATGCTGCCGGGATTGACGACGGTCTTGTTCCCGATCCTCCGGATGAAGGGCATATGCGTGTGCCCGACCAGCAGCACGTCGGCATCGACGCTTTCCAGTTCGGCTGCCCAGCCATCCGCCTCCTCCAGCAGGTAGCCGTAATGCGGGTCCGACGGCGTGGCGTGGACGAGCTGGAACCGGGTGCCCTCGCGCACGGCCTGGACGGCGAGCGGCAGCTCGCGCAGATAAAGCTTCTGCTCTTCGCTCAGTTCTGCCGAAGTATGGCGGCGCGTCGCCTCGGCGATGGCGCGGAATTTCGGCGTCCAGCGGCTGTCGTCGTCGAAGCCGACGGCGTGGTCATGGTTGCCCTGGATCGCGATATCGGCCCGGTCGCGGATGATCTCGACGACTTCGCGCGGCTGTGGGCCGAAATTGACCTGGTCGCCCAGTACCCAGAGCTCGTCATAACTCTCGGAGAACGCCCGGAGCGCATCGAGATTGCCGTGGATATCGGAGATGATCGCGATCTTCATGGGGCGGCTCGTCGATGCTGTCGTCGATGGCCTATGCGGGCATGAACCACCGTCATCTCTGCTTAGGCCGGGCGCTTCGCGAAGGCGAGCCCGATCCCGAGGGCGACCATCGCGGCGCCCGAGCCTTCGCGCAGCCGGCGGACGAGGTTCGGCCGCGCCGCAGCACCCTGCCGGATGCGGCTGGCTGCGAACGCCACGCCGATATCGGCCAACGTGTTGAGGATGACAGAAACGAAGCCGAGCAACAGGAATTGCAGCGCGACATTCCCGGCGGACGAGTCCACGAATTGCGGGATGAAGGCGAGGAAGAACGCTGCCGTTTTCGGGTTGAGTGCTTCGACGATAGCGCCTTCCCGGAAAGCGCGCCGCGACCCGACCGGTGCGATGTCCTCACTCTGGATCAGGGCAGCGGCCGCATCGCGACGGGCGATCTGGATGGTGCGGATGCCCAGCCAGACCAGATAGACGGCACCGATGAGCTTCAGCGCGGTGAAGAGCTCGGCGCTGGCCAGCACGATCGCGGAGACGCCGAGCGCTCCGGCGAAAACATGAACCATGCCGCCGAGCCCGGTGCCGAAGCTCGACGCCATGCCCTCCGTGCGTCCGCCGGCCAGCGTGCGGGCGGCGACGTAGAATATGCCGGGGCCGGGTGTGATGGCGAGCAGAAGCGCTGCGACGAAGAAGAGGGCGAAGTGGGTGGGATCAGGCATAGGGGCGCGTTTCCGGATTGAAGGTTGGGGCTCAGACCGGGATCAGCGTCGCGACATGGCGATCCATCGGGCGATCGCTTTCGGCAAGGCCTGCGGTCACGCCCGCGCGGTCGGCCGGGCTGCGGTTCTGGCTGAGCTTGCGTTTGCCTTCGAGCGTCGCGATCGGCATGCGCAGGCCGACGATGCCGCGCAACTGGGCCTGGACGAATTCCGCCGGCGCATCGGAGACGGCCCAGGGCGCAGCGCGTTCGCCCTCGTGCAGATTGGTGAGGCGCGTCACGACATCGAGCAACCGGGCCGCATCGTCGAAGAACTCGACCGGGCCGGAGGCGTGGACCGTGACGTAATTCCAGGTCGGCACGACCTTGCCGGTCTCTTGCTTCAGCGCATACCAGCTTGGCGTGACATAGGCGTCGGGGCCGGAGAAGATGGCGAGGCCATTGCCGACCACGGGCGCGCGCCATTGCGGGTTCGCCCTGGCGAGATGTCCGTAGAGCACGCCATGCTCGCCCTCGGTCTCATCGATGAAGAGCGGCAGCGGCGTCGCCAGCGGGCCCTCCGTCGTAGCGGTGATGAAGGTGGCGAGCCGGGCAGCCCGGATCGTGGCCAGAAGGCTGCCCCTGTCCTCGTCGCGAAAGGCCGGTGGGGTGTACATGCGGGAACTCCTTGTGTCGGCGCTGTCATGCCTGCAATCTGGACCGATCGGAATATCCAGTTCTGAGGATTTCGTGTGGTCCAGTTTGAAGAGCAGGGCGTCGCCCGCCGGATCATCGCCGCGATCAAGCAGCGGATTCATGGCGGAGAGTACCGCCCCGGCGATCGCCTGCCGTCGAGCCGGGCGCTCGCCCTCGAATGGGGCGTGTCACGCACCACGGTGACGGCCGCTTATGCGCAGTTGATCGCGGAAGGCTATCTGCTCAATCGCCCCGGCGCGCGTGCCGTCGTGGCGCGCGGGCTTGCCGCGGCGCCGATACCCAAGGTTGCTGCGCCTGCAAGCGAGCGGGCTTTGTCCGACTTCGCCGAACGCCTGCTGGCCTTGCCCGCGCCGGCCCGGTTCCAGACCTATCGCGTCGCCGATCTCCGTTATGGCGACCTGAACGGGGCGGATTTTCCGATGCTGGCCTGGCGCCGCGCACTGAACCGCGCGAGCCTGCGCCGCACTGAGCGTCTGCGTTACAGCGACCCGCAGGGCTCGGCTCCGCTCAGGGCCGCTTTGCCGAGCTATCTGTGGCGCGCTCGCGGGATCAGCTGCGCGCCGAAACAGATCGTCGTCGTCAACGGCTCGCAGCAAGGCCTCGATCTCTGCGCCCGGTTGCTGCTCAATCCCGGCGATCGGTTCGTCATGGAGGACCCAGGCTACGTGCTGGCGCGGCATGCGTTCGCTGCCGCGGGCGGCGTGGCGGTCCCTGTCGCCGTCGATCGCGAAGGCATCCGGACGGATGGGCTGCCGGCAGCGCGATTAGCCTATGTCACGCCGTCCCATCAGTATCCGCTGGGCAGCGTGCTTTCGGCAGCACGGCGCCGAGCCTTGCTGGACTGGGCCGTCGAAGACGGGGCCGTGATCGTCGAGGACGATTATGACGGCGAATACCGGCACGGCGTCGCGCCGATCCCACCTCTCCAGACGTCGGCGCCCGATACGGTCATCTATCTCGGCACGGTCTCGAAGACGCTCTCGCCGACGCTGCGGCTCGGCTATCTCGTCGTCCCGCCCGATCTCTGCGGCGTCTTCGCGGAGGCCAAGCGCCTCACCGATCGGCACACGCCGCTGCTGGAGCAGGAGGCGCTGGCGGAGTTTCTCACCAGTGGTGGCTATGAGCGCCATATCCGCAGCATCCGCCGGCGCAATGCGGAGCGCCGGGCCACGCTGTTGCAGGCTCTGGCGACGGAGTGTGGTTCGCGCCTGACGGTGACCGGTGCGGATACCGGCCTGCATGTCGTCGCCTGGCTGAACGGTGTCCCGGCGGAGCGGGAGGCGAGCATCGTCGAAGCCGCACGCGCGGCCGGGATCGGGCTCTATCCGATCGGGCCGCTCTACGCCTCTCCCTTGGAGCGCCCGGCCGAGGCCGGGTTCGTCATCGGCTATGCGGCGCATGATGTCGACGTCATCCGCCGCGGTATCGCCGGGCTGGCCGAGGTGTTCGCGGCGGTCGACTGACCTCAGCCCCGCAGGCCGCCGAGCATCAGGTCGCAGTAATCCTGGGCGAAGGCCGCGGCGCGGCGGCCCTTGCCTGGCTTGAACCAGCGCACCATCCAGTTGAGCATCGAGAGGATGGCGCGGCTGGTGGTGTCGATATCGATCGGGCGGAAGGCGCCCTGGGCGACGCCGTCGGCGATGATCCGCCGTAGCGCCTGCTCGTGATCGTCGCGCAGCTTCTGCGCCTCCGCGATCATCACCACGTTCTCCATGCCGCCATAGCCGACGAGCATGGTGAGGAAGCCATCGTAATGCTCCTCGAAGAAATCCGCATGGGCGATCATGAAGCCGGCCAGGGCTTCTTCCGGGCCGGAGGTTTGCATCGTGGCTTGCGAGACATGCTGGCGTAAGCCCTCCAGCGTGCGCACGATGATCGCCTCGTAGATCTCCTTCTTGTTCGGGAAATAGTGATAGATCGCGGCTTTGGTGACCCCGACGGAGGCGGCGAGTTCTGCCAGCGACGTCCCGTCATAGCCGTCCTGGGCGAAGAGCCGGGCGGCATCGTCGAGGATGCGGTTGCGCGCATCCGGAATGATCGGCGGGCGTCCCTGGCGCTTCGATTTGATTTCGGTGTTGCCGGGCGCCGACATGGTCTGCGTCAGCCGATCGCGCCGGAGGACCGCAGCTGCTCGATCTGCTCAGGTCCAAGGTCGAGATGCTCGGCCAGAACCGCGTCGGTATGCTGCCCGATCGCGGGCGGCGGCGTCGGCTCCCGGCTGGGGCTTGCGGACATGCGCAGCGGACTGCGGACCGAGCGGAAGCTGCCGATGGTCGGAGCGGGCACGGAGACGACGCTCTGGCGCAGCGCCGCGATGTCGCTGGTCAGGGCCTGGCCAACGCTGCGGACTTCGCCGGCCGGCACGCTGGCGGCACGCAGCTCGGCGAGCAGCGCAGGCAGACTCAGGCTTGCGAAATGCTGTTCGAGCAGGGGGAGCAGCGTGTCCCGATGCTCGGTGCGCTTGCGATTGGTCGCGTAGCGCGGGTCGTCGGAAAGATGTGCCAGGCCGATGACCCGGCAGAAGCGGCGGAACTGCTCCTCAGTCCCGACGGCGATGGCGATGCGCCCATCGCTGCAGGCGAAGATCTGGTAGGGCGCGATGCTGGGATGGGCATTGCCGTAGCGGCCATGCTCCTTGCCGGTGTTGAGGTAACCCGAGGCGACATTCGCGAGGAGAAACAAGGCGCTGTCGTTGAGGCCGATATCGAGCCATTGCCCCTCGCCGGTGCGCTCGCGCATGTAGAGCGCCGCGAGCACCGCCTGGACCGCGTTCATGCCGGTGACGAGATCGATGAAGGCGACGCCGAGCCGCATCGGTTCGCCGTCACGCTCGCCGGTGATCGCCATGAAGCCGGATTCGGCCTGGATGATGAAATCGTAGCCGGGGCGCTCTTCAAGTTCGTGCCCGCGCCCGTAACCGGAGATCGAGCAAACGATCAGGCGCGGATTGATCGCCTTCAGGTCCTCATAAGTCAGCTTGAACTTGCGCAGCGAGGCCGGCCGGAAGTTCTCGACGAGGATGTCGGCCTTGCGGGCGAGCGCGACGATGATCTCGCGGCCCTCGTCTGTGCCGATATCGATGGTCAGGCTCTTCTTGTTGCGGTTGGCACCGAGGTAATAGGTCGAGATGCCCTCGACTGAGGGCGGCATCCAGCCCCGCGTGTCGTCGCCCGCGCCGGGCTGCTCGATCTTCCAGATCTCGGCGCCGAGATCACCCAGCGTCATGGTCGCCCAGGGGCCGGCGAGGACGCGGGAGAGATCGAGGACCTTGATGCCGTCCAGTGCCGCGCCCATCGCCTGCCGCCTCGCGCTCTCGATATTTACTTACCGGCTGGAAGGTATTTAACTGCCTCACCTTGTCAAGGAAGCCCGAGGCGCCGGGCGAAGGCAAGGGAGGGAGACTGCGATGGCCTTGGACAGCGAGACGATGCAGGGGTTGCTGGAGAGCGTGGCGCGTTTCGTGCGCGAGCGCCTGCGGCCCCTGGAGCATCAGGTCGCGCAAGAGGATCGTATTCCGGCCGAAATCCGCCGGGAGATCGCGGGTATGGGCCTGTTCGGTCTGTCGATCCCGGAAGAGTACGGCGGTCTCGGCCTGACGATGGAGGAGGAGGTCCGGGTTGCCTTCGAACTCGGCAAGACCTCGCCGGCTTTCCGCTCGCTGATCGGGACCAATAACGGCATCGGCTCGCAAGGGCTGATCATGGACGGCACGGAAGAGCAGAAGCGGCGCTACCTGCCGCGATTGGCCTCGGGCGAATTGATCAGTTCCTTCGCGCTGACGGAGCCGGAGGCGGGTTCGGATGCGGCCTCGCTGAAGACCTCGGCGCGAAAGGTCGAGGGCGGCTATGTCCTCAACGGCACCAAGCGCTTCATTACCAATGCCCCGCATGCCGGGCTGTTCACGGTGTTCGCGCGCACCGATCCGTCGCAGCCCGGCGCGAAGGGCGTCTCGGCCTTTCTCGTAGAGGCTGGGACACCGGGGCTCTCGCTCGGCCCGATCGACAAGAAGATGGGCCAGAGCGGCTCGCATACCTCGGACGTGATCTTCGAAGATTGCCGCGTGCCTGCCGATGCTCTGCTCGGCGGGCGTGAGGGGCAGGGTTTCCGCACGGCGATGAAGGTGCTCGATCGCGGGCGCCTGCACATCTCTGCGGTCTGCGTCGCGATGGCCGAGCGCGTGATCGATGACAGCCTGCGTTATGCGGTCGAGCGCAAGCAGTTCGGCCAGCCGATCGCGGAGTTCCAGCTGGTGCAGGCGATGCTCGCGGACAGCCGGACGGAAGCCTATGCGGCGCGCTGCATGGTGCTGGAGACGGCGCGGGCCAAGGATCGTGGCGAAGACGTCGCGACGGACGCCGCCTGCTGCAAGCTCTTCGCCAGCGAGATGGTCGGCCGG
Source organism: Allobosea sp. AK1 (assembly GCF_006714945.1). Taxonomy (NCBI): domain Bacteria; kingdom Pseudomonadati; phylum Pseudomonadota; class Alphaproteobacteria; order Hyphomicrobiales; family Alloboseaceae; genus Allobosea; species Allobosea sp. AK1. Next base: position 882,417 of record NZ_VFMG01000001.1, on the reverse strand, counting down.
GTGGTCGACCGGGCCGTGCAGATCCATGGCGGGGCTGGCTATATCGCCGACCACGGCATCGAGCGCTTCTACCGGGATGCGCGCCTGTTCCGGATCTACGAGGGCACCTCGCAGATCCAGCAGATCGTCATCGCCCGCAACATGGTGAAGGCGTTGGGCTGAGCGCGCTCAGCGCCGCTCGTCGAGCGCGTCGCGGACGCCGTCGCCGAGCAGGTTCACTGCCAGGATCAGCAGGCAGAGCCCGGCGCCGGGCAATGCGATCAGCCAGGGGTCGAACAGGATGTGCTCGCGCCCTTCTGCGATCATCAGGCCCCAGGACGGCGTCGGCGGCTGGGCGCCGAGGCCGAGGAAGGAGAGCGCGGCTTCGAGCAGGATGACGTTGGCGATCTCAAGCGTCGCGACCACGATCAGCGTGTTGCGCAGGTTCGGCAGGATACCGTGCAGCATGATGTAGAGATGCGAAGCGCCGAAGGACTGGGTCGCCTGCACGAACTCCCGGCTGCGCAGGCTCTGCGCCGCGGCGCGCACGACCACCGCGAAACGGTCCCAGAGCAGCAGGCTGAGCACGATCGCGAGCGTCTTCAACGAGGCGCCGCCCAAGGCCACCGCCGCAAGCGCGACCAGCACGATCGGGAGCGAGAGCCGCGTCGTCACGATGAAGCTGATCGCCATGTCGACACGTCCGCCGAAATAGCCGGCGGCGAGGCCGAGCATCGTGCCGATGAACCCGGCGCAGAGCGTGACGCCGAGTCCGATCAGCAGCGAGACGCGTGCGCCATAGAGCAGGCGGGCGAGATAGTCGCGGCCGAGATGGTCGGTGCCGAGAAGATGGGCCGGGTCCGAGCCTGGATACCAGAAGGGCGGGATCATGCGCTTGCCGAGATCCTGCGCGATTGGGTCGTGGCTCGAAAGCCAGGGCGCGAAGATCGCGACGAAGACGATGATGGCGAGCAGGCCGCCGCCGATGCGGATGGCGCTGCTGGCGCTCAAACCCTTGAAGAGCTTGCGCCGGCGGATGGCAGGGCTGTCGGCGATCGACATCAGGCGCTCCTCAGGCGGGGATCGAGCCAGGCATTGATCAGGTCGGCCACTGTCGTGAGCGTCACGTAGATCAGCGAGAGGATCAGGATGATCGCCTGCACCACCGGCAGGTCGCTGCGCAGCAGCGATTCCCAGGCGAGGCGTCCGAGCCCGTTGATGGCGAAGACGCTCTCGATCACGATCGAGCCCGAGAGCATCAGGCCGAACTGGACGGCGGCAAGCGAGACCAGCGGCAGCACGGCGTTCCGCAGCGCATGGACCAGCAGGACGCGGGGCTGCGAGGCGCCCTTGGCGCGGGCGGTGCGGATATAATCGGCGGTGAGCACGTCGATCATGCCGGCTCGCGTCAGGCGCATCAGCGCCGGCATGGCGTAGTAGCTGAGCACCACGACGGGCAGGATATAGCCTTGCCAGTTCTCGGTGCCGGAGATCGGCACGAGCCCGTACCAGACGCCGAAGACGACGATCAGGATCAGACCGAGCCAGAAGCTCGGGATCGCCTGGCCGAGCACGGCGAGCATCAGCGCGATCCGATCGATCGTACCGCCGGGCTTGAGCGAGGCGAGGATGCCGAGCGGGACCGCGACGACGAGCGCGAGCAGGAAGGCGAGGGAGCCGAGGACGAGCGTGACCGAGAGCCGCTCCGCGATGATCGGCGCCACCGGCAGGTTGAAATAGAGGCTGGTGCCGAAATTGCCGGTGAAGGCATTGCCGATCCAGCTCAGGAACTGCAGCGGGATCGGCCGGTCGAGGCCATAGGCCTGCCGGATCAGTTCGACATCCTGCGCCCGGCCGGCTTGGCCGGCGAGGACGACGGCGGGATCGCCGGAGACGAACATCAATCCGAAGGCGACGGCCGAAACGGCGAGCGCCACGAGGGCGGCGACGATCAGGCGGCGCGCGAGAAAGGGCAGCATGACGGCTCCGGGAATAGCGGGTCGGCCTGCCTGGCAGGAGAGGCGCCGCTACCGGTCGAGAACCGACGGCGGCGCGGCGATGCGGGGGAGGGCTGTTACTTCCAGCTCGACAGCCACCAGCGGGCGAACTCGTCCGGATGGGGCTTGAAGGTCAGGTCCTTCGACAGGCCGTAATTGATGTTGAAGTCGTACATCGGCAGCCAATAGGCCTGATCGGCGATCTTCTTCAGCGCCTTGGCATAGTTCGCCTCGCGCAGCGCGCGGTCCTGCGAAGTGTCGGCCGCGTTGACCAGCTCCATGACTTCCTTGTCCTGGACGAGGTCGTCGGCGCCGCCGCCGAAGAAGTTGGAGATGATGAAGGCGACGTCGCCGGTGCCGTAGCTGCCCCAGTTGGTGAAGAAGGCCGGCAGTTCGCCCGCACGCCATTTCTGCACGCCGGCAGCATATTGCTGCTCGTTCAGCGTGGTGCGGATGCCGACCTTGCCGAGATCGCTGGCGATCGCCTCGGCGACCGGGCGCGGCATGGCGGCGAAGACCATCTCGATATCGACCCCGTTGGCGAAGCCGGCTTCCGTCAGCAGCGCCTTGGCCTTGGCCGGATCGTAGGCATATTTCGTCACGTCCTGAGCGCAGCCGAACTGCTTGGGGTTGCAGGCGGCGTTGAGGACCTGCGAGGCGCCGCCGGCGAAGGCCTTGACGATGGCCTCGCGGTTGACGGCGTGGTTGATCGCCTGCCGGACCTTCAGGTTCTTGGTCGGGTAGTCCTTGCCCTTGCCGGTCACGGTCATGCCGACATAGGAAATGCGCATGATCGGGCCGTTGACGATCTGCACGCGGCTGGCGAGGCGCGCGGCCTGGTCCGGCGGGATGCGCCAGGTCCAGTCGAGCTTGCCAGCCATCAGTTCGGCGAACTGCGTGTTCAGCTCGGGGATGGTGCGCACGACGATCTTGCCGATTGCGGGCTTGCCCTTCGGGCTGCCGGCATAATGGCCGTCGAACCGCTCGAAGGCGTAGCGGATGCCGGGCGTCATCTCGGTGAGCTTGTAGGGGCCGGTGCCGACGGGCTTGGCCGCCATGCCGGCCGAGCCGACCTCCTTGAAATACGCGGCCGGATAGATCGGCAGCGCATCGGCCAGCATCTCGACGGCGCCGGCGAAGGGCTTGGCCATCTTGATGCGGACCTGGAAGTCCGAGACCTTCTCGACCTTGTCGATCCAGTCCACGGCGATGCGGAAGCGCGTGCCGTAGGCGGGGTCGAGCACGGTGGTCAGGGTGTAGACCACGTCGTCGGCGGTGAACTTGGCGCCGTTATGGAAGGTCACGCCCTCGCGCAGGTCGAATTCCATCGTCGTCGGATCGACGAAGCGCCAGGCCTTGGCCAGCGCCGGCTTGATCTCGCCGGTGTCGAGATCCTTGTAGAGCAGGCCGTCATAGATGTGCCGGGCCAGGATCAGGCCCTCGCGGCCGGCGATCTTGTAGGTGTCGAGCGCCTCCGGCTCCAGCGCGAAGGCGGCGTTGAGCGTATCGTCGGCCTTGCCGGCCATGGCCGGAGCCGGTGCCAGCGCAAAGGACGCAGCCAGCAGCGCGCCGGCCAGCGCGGTCGTTCCCAAAATCTTCATCGGTCTGTTCCCCTGTGTCTTCTGGATGATCCGTCCGGCCGAAGCGCGCCTCTATGGGCGATTCTGCGGCCGGGGCCTACGAGGCTCGCGATGTTTCGAAGAGTTTCCGCGCGCCGTTGATCTCGTCGATGCGTTCGCCCTTGCTGACCCGCTCGATGACGCCGGGCTCGGCCGCCTGCATGGCGGCGCAGGTCCGGGCGAGCGTCTCCGCCTCGGCGGGATCGATGACGCAGACGCCATTCTCATCGGCGAGGACGAGGTCGCCGGGGCGCACCGTCGCGCCGCCGCAGTTCACGGTCTCGCCGATGGAGCCGCCCTTGCCGAGGAGCTTGGTCGTCAGCGGCGAGCGGCCGCGGCACCAGACCGGCAGGCCCGAGGCCCTGATCGCCGCGACATCGGTGACGAAGCCGTCGATGACGATGCCGACGATGCCGGCGGCCTGGGCGGCGGCGGTCATCACCGCGCCCCAGCAGGCATGGCGATCGTCGCCCTGGCGATCGATGACGAGGATGTCGCCGGGCTTGGCCTGCGTCAGGGCGCAGGAGAGAACCGCGCCGTCATCGGCGGGGACGCTGACCGTGAAGGCCGGGCCGCAGACGCGCGGGCCCTCGATGACGCACTGGATCGCGGGGACCATGAAACCTTCGGTCAGGATATGGCCGAGCGTCGCGGTCTCGATCTCGCGGAAGAGCGCGGCGCGCTGTGCGATCGAGGCTTCGGCCGATGATTCGGTCGCTGTCATGGTCGCCCTTGCGCTGGAGAATGTCCGTTCTGCCGAACCTACGGAAGCACCGAAACCGGGTCCAATAGACAGTTCCTATGCTAAGCATAGGCTTGCCACGGCAGCGGGTTTGCATAAGGGGCAGGGGCCACCAAGGGAAGAGAGATACGCGCTTGAACGGAACGAAGCCGAAGCTGCACCATCTCAACTGGAACCTGCTGCACACCTTCCTCGTCATCGTCGAGGAGCGCAGCATCACGCGGGCGGCCGACCGTCTGCTCGTGCGCCAGCCCACGGTCAGCGCGGCGCTGCAAAGGCTCGAGGAGACGCTGGGCGGCCAGCTCATCCAGCGCGACAGCCGGCGCTTCGTCCTGACCAAGCGCGGCGAGCTGCTCTACAAGGAATGCGTCGACATCTACCGCAGCGTGGCGCGGATCGGCGACCGGCTGTCGGAGGATCATGACGACCTGACCGGGCTGGTGCGGCTGCTCGTCGTGACCCATGTCGTGCTGCCGCCGCTCGACCGGACGCTGACGCTGCTCAACCGCAAGCATCCCGGCGTCAGCGTGCGCATCGACGTCGCCAACAGCCAGGACATCGTCCGCGCCATCTCGCAGAAGCTCAGCCCCTTCGGTTTTTGCTTGCTCGCCAAGCCTTTGGCCGGGCTCGATTGCCGGCCGCTGCTGCGCGAGGAATTCGGCATCCTGTGCGGGCGCGGACATCCACTCTTCGGGCTCTCGGATGTGCCGCTGGCGGAATTGCGCGACGAGCCCTTCGTCGCGCTCGCCTGCGGGCAGGACGGGGCGCTGGAGCCGATGGTCTCCGTCAGGGAAGGAGCGGGGCTCGGCAGCCGGGTCGTCGGCTCCAGCCCCAATCTGGAAGAGGTCACGCGGATGATCGCCGCCGGACTCGGCATCGGCATCCTGCCGCTCGCCTCGGTGGCGGAGGCGCTGGAGAACCGCTCGCTGTGGAACCTGGCGCGGCCCGAGGATCTGCTCGGCGCCGACCTCTATTTCGTCTCCAACCCGGCCATGCAGCTCAGTGCCGCGGAAGAGGCCTTCCTGCGGCTGTTCGAGCAGCGGCTCAGCACCGCCGAGGAGGAGCCGGCGGCCGAGGCCGTCGCTGTTCTGCTCAGCGATCCGCCCGTTTCATGACGGTGTGAAGCAGCACGTTGAGACCGGGTTCGAGGTCTTCCTTCGTGCAGAGCTCGGCGTTGTTATGGGTGATGCCGCCCTTGCAGGGCGCGAAGATCATCGTCGTCGGAGCGTGGCGCGCGACGAAATAGGCGTCGTGCCCGGCCTGGCTGAGGATATCCTGCGTGCGATAGCCCAGCGCCAGCGAGGTCTGGCGGACGCTGTCGATCAGCTCCTGCGCAAAGATCTTCCCGCCCCATTTCCAGATATCGAGGATCTCGGCGGTGCAGCCGGCGCGGGCGGCGGATTCGCCGACGGCGCGGCGGACGCGCTCGGCCATGACCTCGGAGGTTTCGGGATCGGGATGGCGGACGTCGCAGACGGCCTGCGCCCAGTCGGAGAGGATGCCCGGTTTGTTCGGCCAGGCGGCGAGGCGCGCGGCCGTCGCCTTGCCGCCGCCGGCGGCATAGGCCCAGCCGATCTCGTCGGTCTCGACCAGCAGGCGGGCGCCTGCGAGCAGGGCGTTGCGGCGGCGCTCCATCGGCCAGGGGCCGGTATGGGCGGTCTCGCCCTTGAACTCGACGAGCATGCCGGTGCTCGGGAAGCCGCCGGTGACGACGCCGACCTGCATGCCGTCGCGGTCGAGATAATAGCCCTGCTCGATATGGAACTCGACATAGGCATCGAAGGCGTGGGGCTTCGCTTCCATCTCGCCGCGATAGCCGATCCGCTCCAGCTCCTGGCCGATCGTGCGGCCTTCCTCGTCGGTGCGCCCCTGCGCGAAGTCGAGCGTATAGGCGCCAACGAAGCAGCCGGAGCCGACCATCGGCGGCGAGAAGCGTGCGCCTTCCTCATTGGTCCAGTTGACGATCTCGATCGGCCGGCGCGTGCGATGGCCGAGCGCATCGAGCGTGCGGCAGACTTCGAGACCGCCGAGCACGCCGGCGATGCCGTCGAAGCGGCCGCCATTGATCTGGGTATCGAGATGGCTGCCCATCACCACCGGGGGCAGGCTGTCATCGATACCGGCGCGGCGGGCGAAGATGTTGCCGATGCCGTCGACGCGGACCTCCAGCCCGGCCTCGCGGCACCAGCCGACGAAGGTATCGCGGATGTCCTTGTCGGCATCGGAGAGGGCGAGGCGCGAGAGACCGCCCGGCCGGCCCGGGCCGATTGCCGCCGAACGCTCGATCGTGGTCCAGAACCGCTCGATGTCGATACGGGCCGTGTCGAGGCTGGGCATGATCGTCTCCTCTCCGCCGGGGCGGGCGGGGGCTGCTGCGGGCGAACAGGTCCGCTCTGCCAGGGCGAGCGAACCATCCGCCGCAGGATTTCAGGCCGGGGGCGGCGCAGGCAAATAGATATTGCCTATGCTTGCCATCGGTGCGCCCGCGTCAGCGCAATTGGCCAGCCGCTTCGGCCGCTCGTTGCCGGGGCCGGACGATCGCCCAGGAGCCGACGAGCACGATGATCTCGGAGAGCGCGCCGCCGAGCAGCGCCCAGGACGGCGAGACCGTCAGCAGCAGGACGAAGACGAGCAGCAATCCGGCGGCGGCAGCGATCGCCGAGAGAATGGCGATCGAGCGATAGTCCTGCACGATCTCCAGCCAGATGCGCGGCATGACATAGAGCATCGGCAGGCTGCTCATCACCCAGGCGAGCACGGATATCTCGAAGAACCGCGCGCCCTCGAGGCTGCCGGGCTCGATGAAGGGCAGGGCGATCAGGATGGCGACGCCGTAGAGGAAACCCAGCCCTGCCAGCACCGGCGGCCAACGGCGCAGCCTCTGCCCGACCTTGGCGAAATCGCGATGCGCCATGAGCTTCGAGAGCTCGGGGTGCATCATGTTGGCGAAGGCTGTGGAGACGATGCGCAGCGGCACGAAATTGACCAATGCCGCCGCGATCGGGGCGTAAGCCGCCGGGCCGGCCATCGCCGCGACCATCAGTGCCATGCCCTGGCCCTGCAGGTTGGTGATCGTCACGCTCAGCACCGACCATTTCAGGTCGCGCCAGAGCCGACGATAGCGTCGCCAGACATGCCGGCCGAAGCTGAGCCGAAGCGTGCGCCGTCCGAGGACCAGCAGCACCGCGATGCCGAGTGCATTGGCGCCGGCCATCACCATGAAGGTGTGCAGGAGGATGTGGGTATTGTCCCAGATCACCCAGGCCGTTCCCGCCGTCCCGCTCAGCGTGAAGGCGAGGTCGCTGGTGCTGACCAGCATCTGCCGGCCGCGGGCGAAGAAGACCATGCGGACATGCGCCCGCATCGCCCACAGGCCGACGAAGGCGCCGCCGAACAGGGCCCCCTCGTCGAGCCAGACGCCGAGCACGCCGGTGACGACGAGGCCGAGCAGCAGCGACAGCAGCATCGCGGCCGAGCCGAAGCTGACCTCATAGGCGCCTGCCGCACCGGAGCGGCGGCTCTGGGCGATCGCGATGCTGGCGGGCAGGGCCGTGAGCGCGCGGATATAGGTCAGGCCGAGGCCGCCGACGACCATCACCAGCGCAAAGATGCCGTAGTCGCGTGCCGATACCGCATGCAGCAGCGCGATGTTGAGGCCGAGATGGAAGGCGCTCTGCATCGCCTCGCCGCCGACCATGACGACGAGCCGCAGGATGATGCGGCGGATAGCCTGGAGGTTCATCGCAGGCCGGCCGAGCTCTGGCGCAGCATGTCGTCGGCGACGGCGGCGATGGCCTGGGCCACCGCCTGCTCGCTGAACAGGGCGGTGAAGCGCTCGCGCCCGGCCCGCGCCATCGGCGCGAGGATGTCCGGCTTGTCGACGATCTCTGCGAGAGCCTGCGCGAGTGCGTCCGCGTCGCCCGGCGGCAGCAGGCGGCCGGTGATGCCGTCTTCCACCACCTCGCGCAGGCCGCCGATGGCGGAGGCGAGCGGCGGACGACCGAAGGCCATCGCCTCGATCGCGACGCGGCCAAGCGATTCGGGCCGGCGCGACGGCACGGCGACGACATCCGCCCAGCGATAGAGCGGCGTCGGATCGTCGAGGAAGGGCTCGACGCTGACATGGGAATCGAGGCCGGCGCTTGTCACGGATTCGCGCAGGGCGATTTCGAGGCCGGGATCCTCGAAGGCGCTGCCGACGATACGGGTCTCGATGCGCTCGCGGATTTCCGGGCGCAGGGCGGCGAGCGCTGCGAGCAGGATTTCCTGTCCCTTGATGCGATTGATCCGGCCGAGCATCAGCACGCGCAGACGGCGCTTGCCGTCATAGTCTGTCGGCGCCCAGTCGGCGGGGCCGGCGACGCCGTTATAGATCACGTCCGAGGGAAGGCCGGGCGGGGGCTCGAAGGCCTCGCGCGTCGCCCGCGAGTTGAAGATCAATCGGGCGCGACCCCAGAGGACGAGCCGGCGCAGCAGCGTGCGGGTCGCGCCTTCGGGAATCTCGTGGATGTGCTGGAGCGCCTTGCCCGGGAAGAACCTGGCGGCGAGGACGTGATCAACGATGACCGAGGTGTTGATGTAGACGAGATCGCAACGCCTGAAGCGTCGTGCGGCCCGGAGAACGGCGCGGGGGAGGACGACCGGCGCGGTTGCGATCAGCCGGGGCAGGTCCTTGCGCCTGAGCACCCAGAGCGGCTCGAGCACGATCCGGCTGGCGCTGCCTTCGAGCAGCCCCCGGATCGGCCCCTCGCGTGGCAGGACGACCTCGATCTCGGCGGAAGGATAGGCTTGGCGCAGGGCCGCGACGCTTTCGGCGAAGCTGCGATCCGAGCCATAGAGCTCGTAACCCTGGTGAATGCAGGCAATGCGGAGGGGCACGATCCATTTCCGTTCGAGGCCGCGGCGGTCCGTTCCGGCCACGTCCGGAATTCGGGAAAGCAGACCCTAACCATTCCAAATGAAAGGAGGATAAATCACGGTTCTTCAAGGCATAATGCGAGATGCGACGTTTTGCTCGCGATTCTTCGCGAGCCGGTTTGGACAGTTTTAAAATGGCTACCCCTCCCACCCTGCTGATCCTTGGAACACGCGGGATTCCGGCAGCGCATGGCGGTTTCGAGACCTTTGCGGAGAAACTGGCGCTCTTTCTCGTCGAGCGTGGCTGGCGCGTCGGCGTCTACTGCCAGGATGAGGTGACCACCGTCACGCAGCGCTTTCGCAGCGAGATGTGGCGGGGCATCGAGCTGATCCGCACGCAGGTTGCGTCGGAAGGGCCGCGGGCGACGCTCGAATTCGACTGGCACTGCGTACGCGATGCGGCGCGGCGCGAGGCGGTGAGCCTCGTGCTCGGCTATAACGGGGCCGTCTTCCTGCCCTGGCTGCGCCTGTCCGGGCGGAAGATCCTGACCAATATGGACGGCATCGAATGGCGCCGGCCGAAATGGTCCTTTCCGGTCCGTGCCTGGTTCTGGGTCAATGAATGGATCGCGGCCTGGACGTCGAACCGGCTCGTGGCCGACCACCCGATCATCGCTGATCATCTGGCGACCCGCCGACCGCGCGCGGCGACGGCGATGATTCCCTATGGCGGCGTGCCGATCCTGTCGGCGCCGGTGGCGCCGCTTGCCAAGCTCGGCCTTGAAAGCGGCCGCTACCTCGTCTCGATCGCCCGGATCGAGCCGGACAATTCGATCCTCACGCTGGTCGAAGCGTTCTCGCGCAAGCCGCGCGGCATGAAGCTCGTGGTCCTCGGGACGCTTTCCGACGAGATCGACTACCATCGCCGGATCATGGCCGCGGCCGGGCCGGAGGTGCTGACGCCGGGTGCGATTTACGATGCGAATATCGTCCAGGCCCTGCGCTTCCATGCCCGCGCCTATATGCACGGCCATACCGTCGGCGGCACCAATCCGTCGCTGGTCGAGGCACTCTGGGCGGGCAATCCGGTCATCGCGCACGACAATCCCTATAACCGCTGGACGGCTGGCGATGCCGGCTTGTTCTTCTCCGACGAGGCAAGCTGCTCCGAGGCGATCGACAGGCTGATCGCCGATGACGACCTCGCCGGGCGCCTGAAGGCGGCGGCGCTGGCGCGGGCGCGGGAGAGCTTCGAGTGGGATGCCGTGCTCGAACATTACGAGCGGGAGGCGCTGGCTCTGATGAACCGGGGCGCCGAGCCGGAACTGACCGCCGTCAAACTGGCGGACAAGGGCTGCGGATGAGCTTCAGCCGCCGGGCCGTTCTGGCGGGCGCTGCAGGAGCGGCCCTCCTCGGCCGGGATCGGGCGCGGGCGGCAGGACCGATCGTCCTTCGGCGCGGGATCAACCTCTGGCCCTGGTTCTCGCTGACGCGGGAATTTCCGGCGCCGCGCACCGACTATGACTGGCCGCCTTTCCAGCTCGACCGACCGGTTCCGACCGCGTGCGATCTCGGGCAGTTGCGGCGGGCGGGCTTCGATTTCGTGCGCATCCCCGTCGACCCCGGCCCGATCGTCGCAGCGGCGCCGCACGAGCGCGCGATTCTGCTGGATCAAGTCATGGCTGCGGTCGCGCTGGCGCTCGGCCAGGATTTCACGGTCGTGCTCAATCTCCACGCGAATGCCGCGACACATCACTGGACGCCGGCGCATTTCTTCGGCAGCGAGATGGCTCCAGGCTTTCCCGCCTATCTCGCGTTGATCGCCGAACTGGCGCGGCGACTCGCCCTGCTGGGTCCGGACCGCGTCGCGCTCGAACCGGTCAACGAGCCGTTCCAGGCCTGCGGCGCGGCCGAATGGGAGCGGCTCCAGAAGCGAATGCTCGGCGCCGCCCGCAGCGCCGCGCCCGGCCTGACCCTGGTCGCGACCGGGGCTTGCGGCAGCATGATCGCCGGGCTGGAGCCGCTGAAGGCGAGGGCACTGGCGGCTTTCGAGCCGCTGCTCTTCACCTTCCATTTCTACGAGCCCTATCTGTTCTCGCATCAGGGCGCGAAATGGATGAGCGAGCCGTTCTATCCGGCGCTCAACGCGGTGCCCTGGCCGGCCTCGCGCGGAACGCTGGAGGCGACGCTCGCTGCTGTCCGCGTTCGCATGGCGGAGCTCGGCCAGCCGGCAACGGGACGCGGCGCAGCCACCTATCGGGAGACCGAGCGGGTGCTGAAGGAGTATTTCGACGCCCGGCCGGACCGCCCCTTCATCGAGGGCTACCTGCGGAACGTTCGAGCCTGGTCGGAGCGCGAGGGCGTCGCGTCCGGCCGCATCCTGATGGGCGAATTCGGTGCCGTCCGCACAGGGGCCGGCATCGCCGCCTCCGCGCCCGCCGACCGGGCGCGCTATGTTCGCGACGTCCGGATGAGCGCGGAGGCGCTCGGCTTTCCATGGGCCTTCTGGAACCTGTTCGACAGCCTCGGTCTGCTGGTCGACGATGTCAGCCGGCGGCCTGACCCGGCCATGATCGAGGCGCTCGGGCTGACGATGCCGGGCTGAGCGCGTTTGTCCGGCCTTGACGCTCCGGCCGGTAGAGGCAGAGCACGACGATCGCGAACTTGGCAGGCAGCGTGGTCTTGGTCGCGATGCTCTCCGAGCCGTTCAGGAGGATGATCCAGACCACCATCGGCAGCCAGACGCCGCCAGCCCGCCCCAGCCGCGCGAGCTCGTACATGAACAGGCCGAAGGCCACGGTGACCAGCGCGGTGACGATCGCGCCCTGGTAGAGGATCATGCGGATGAAGGGGTTCTCGATGCCCCATTCCAGGCCGTTGACGCGCCGGAGCGTGTCGACGAGCTCGTTGTCCGGGCCGAAGACGAGGTCGCCCAGCGAGAACATGCCGAGCAGGTCGAGCATTTCCTTGCGGGCATTGGCGCTGCCGCCGTCGGAAATGAAGCGCGCGGCCAGATCGTCGAAGAAGCCGAGAACCGCCAGCCCGCCGATCGCGACCGGCAGCAGCGCCGCCAGCAGGCAGCCGATCGCGGTGCCGACCAGCGAGACCCTGCCGCGGCGCAGCGAGGCGAACAGCACGACGATGCCGTAGCAGAGACCCAGTGCCAGCGAGGCCAGAAGCGCGGTGCGCCCGCCGAAGACGACGAGGGCGGCGCTCTGCAAGGCGATCAGCGTGCCGCGCACGGACGGCGACAGGGGGCGGGCGCCGCTGATCAGCGCCATCAGGTAGCAGGCCGTGATCATCGCATTGGCGAGGGGATGGCCATGCAGTGCGGCCGAGCGCGTGTCGGTCTCAAAGGCGATGCCGTCGAAGCGGTAGGGGAACAGCCTGATCTGGGTGACGAATTCGGCGAGCGCGAGCAGGGCGTTCAGCGTCATCACGACATGCAGCAGCGTGGTCAGCGTCGCCATGGTCTCGTCATCGGCATCGGCTAGCAGGAAGACGAGGAGGCAGGCGGCGACATAGGTGTCGACCAGACCGCCGATGCCGGCGCCGCCGCGCAAGAGGGTCACCACGATGACGGCGATGGTGACGACCAGCATCAGCAACGTCGCCGGCCGGGCGCTGGCGAGATGGATGCCGCGGCTGACCGGGTCGCCACTGGCGATCAGGCTCCAGCAGAAAACCAGCACGATCATGTAGGTCGAGGGGTGGATCTTGGTGGCGGCGGAGCCGGCGAGGCCGTCGTAATTATAGCCGACAAGCCAGAGCATACCGCCGGAGACGCAGAACAGCACCAGCACCGCGGCGAGCGTGCCGATGCGGCTCAGGCCGCCGAGGCGCGCCCAGACCGGTGCTGCCCGAAGCCCTGCGGCGGCGCCGGGGCCGGCGGTGCGCATCAGCCGCTTCCGCCGTTGTCGACGAGGATCGTCGCCGTGATCGAGCGACCCATGATGCGCGCGGCCTCCATGGCCTGGACGATATCCTGCTGGCGCGTGGCATAGAGCCGGGCGACCAGCACGATCTCCTCGGCCATGCCGACGAGCGGGGCGATCCTGACATTGCGGCCGAGTGCGCCGCCATCCATCACGACGAGATCGAAATGGCGGCTCGCATCGGCCAGCATCCGCGTCGCGAAGGTGCGGCCGACGCCCTTCTGCGGCGGGGCCTTGCGGCGCCCGCCCGACATCATCGCGACATCCTTGCTGGCGCCGAAATGGATCGCCGCCTCCAGGCTGCTTTCGCCACGGAGCAGGTCCATCAGGCCGGGGCCGGTTTCCTCCGGCGCCTTTTCGAGATCGGCATCGACCAGCAGCACGCGCTCGCCCTGTTGCACGGCTGCTTCCGCAAGGAGATCCGTCACGCGCTCGCGATCGGCCGCGTCGGCCTCGACCGAAGTCAGGAGGAGGCTGCGGGCCGCCGTCGCACCCGTTTCCGGCGCGTTGAACAGGCGCAGCAGCGCGAGCCCGGCCTCGCCATCGGCTTCCGCTGGCGCGGGCGACGCCTTCCATAGGCGCCAGCGTCGTTTCGTGGCCGGCTTGCGCGGACGCATGATGGCGATGACCGGCGCGCCCACCAGCGCCTCCGTCTGGGAACGGGACATGAGATGAGGCGCGGCGTATTCCCCGATCAGCGCGAGGCCCGCGCCAAGGCCGAGGCCCAGCATTCCGGCAGCGGCGATGAGTGGCAGGGTCGGCGGCCAGCTCTTCTGTTGCGGCGGCTGCGCCCGGCTGATGATGCGGGCATTGGTGGTGTCGAGACTGGCCTGTTCGCGGGTTTCCTGGGCGCGCAGCAGGAAATTGGCATAGACGGTGCGGGCAGCCTCGAGATCGCGCTGGAGATCGCGCAGCCGGACCGAGGCCTGGTCTGCTCCCTGCGTCTGCCGGGTCAGGGCTTCCAGCTTGCCGGACAAAAGCTTCTCGTTGCCGAGCGCGCGCTCGTAATCGGTGCGCACGGATTGCTCGACGCGGGCGATTTCGGTCGCGATCATCTGGCGGATATGGACGAGCTGGCTCTGGGCCGCGCCGATCGAGGGATGGCGCGGGCCGAGCTGGCTCTGCAGATCGGCCGCGCGCTGGACCAGCGTCGCCTCCTGCTCGCGCAGCTTGGCGACGACTGGTGACTGGATCGCCTCGGTCGAGCTGCCGGCGAGGCTGCCGCCGCTGCGGCGCTGCTGGGCGATCTGCTCGACCTGGGATTTGAGCGCGGCCGTCCGTGCCTGGGCCGCGGAGAGCTGGTTGCTGATCTCGCCGAGCTGCTGGTCGCTGATCAGCCGACCGGAGGAGGCTACGAGATTGTTCTCCTGGCGGTAGCGCTCGACGGCATTCTCGGCCTTCTCGACACGCTTGCGCTGTTCGTCGAGCCGGGCGGTCAGGGAATCGGCAGCTTCGATCGCTGCCTTGCTGCGGGCATCGGCCTGGTCTGCGAGATAGGCTTCGGCGATGGCGTTGGCGAGTTTCGCGGATTTCTCCGCGTCCTTCGTCGTCACGACGACGTCGACGACGAAGACCTTGTCGGCGCGGCGCACAGAGAACAGGCGGCGCAGATTGGTCAGCGTGCGCGTTTCCGCCGGCGTCAGGCTGCCATCGGCATTCGGCGGATCGGCGGCGCCCAGGCCGAAAAGGCGCGAGAGCAGGCCTCGACCGTTGAACTCGCTATCCTCCGCGAGATGCGTGGCGCGGATGGCGCGCATCAGCACGCTGGTGGACTGGATGACGCTGGTCTGGCTCTCGACCTGCGCCAGGCCGCCATCCGGAGAGACGGTGCTGGGGTTGACGTCGTTGCTGACGACGTTGCGATCGCGCGGGTCGATCAGGAGCTGGGCCGAGGCGGTATAGAGCGGGGAGGTCACGACGCCATAGGCCAGCGCCAGGCCCGCCAGCAGGCCGGCGATGCCCAGGATCATGAAACGGCGGTGCCAGAGGATGCGCCAGAGCTCGGAAATCTCGACAGCGCCATCCGGGCGCCGGCGATAACCTTCCCGAGGAGCCGGCTGCACCGCTTCCTCCTGCCGATGATCGCTCGCAGCCAGGCTGGCCATTCCTCTACTCTACTCAACGCAACAATGCCGGCACAGCGGCCTTTCCAGGCCGCGGCACCTCCGGGACCATGCCATCGACTCCTTAACAAGCCCCGTTCGGCCGTGGCTCCGCTGCGGCGTCAGGGCTAACGAAATCGAAATCCCGGCATGGCAGGTTGCCTGCTGCTGGCGAGCCGCTCGGCGCGCGCTGCCGCGTGGGATGGGGCATGCGACTGACGTTGACGATCGGTGCTTCGCCGTTGCGGCGATGGCATCTCCTGCTGATCGATCGCCTGAGCGGCATTCCGGGCCTCGATCTATCGATTTTGCTGCCGGAGGCCGATCCGGCCGACCGGAGCGGGCTCCGCCTTCTGTTTCGCGTCGAAGGCCTCCTCCACGGCCTGCGGCCCGATAGCCTGTTCGCTACGGCGCCCCGCAGCGCTGTGACGGTTCCGACCGGCCGGTCGGCCGGAGCTGCCGATCTGGTTCTGGATCTCGGCAAGGGAGCGACAGTCGTGCCGGGCCGTCGCTGGACCCTGCATGCCGACGGAGAGGCGGGAGAGGGCGCTCTCGTTGCTGCCTTGCTCGCCGGGCGGATGCCGCTGGTCGAACTGAAGGAAGGCGGCGAACTGATCGCCGCCGGCCGCCCGGGAACCGAGTATGGCCGCGTCCTTCTGGCGACGCTGGACGACGTCCTCAGCCGGCTGGTGACGCTGATCGTTGCCGCCGTGTCCGGCGGGCGACTGCGTGTTCCGGTCCTGCCAGTGATGGAGGCCGAGCAGCCGGCTACGTCCGCGCCGCAAGCCGGCATCGCGAAGACCATCGTCAAGGCCGGGGTCTCGAAAGCGCTCGCACTGGTCTACCGGGCCTGTTTCCACGCGCCGCATTGGCGGGTCGGCTGGCGCAGGTTCGACGGCCCCGACCTGTTCGCGTTGAAACGGCATCCCGACAGCGGCTGGACCGATCTGCCGGATGACGGCACCCGCTTCTATGCCGATCCGTTTCCGATCCTGCACGAAGGCCGGCTCACGCTCTTCGTCGAGGATTTCGTCCATGCGACCGGCAAGGGCATCATCTCGGCGGTCGAGTTCGGATCGGACGGTCCGTTGGGTAGGCCCGAGCCCGTCTTCGAGCAGCCGGGGCACCTGTCCTATCCCTTCGTCTTCGCGCGGGACGGGGAAATCTGGATGATTCCGGAAAGCTGCAGCGCGGGGCGGGTCGACCTGTTCCGCGCCACCGCCTTCCCGGGCGGCTGGGTGAAGGAGGCGACCCTGATCGAGGGCGTCACCGCGAGCGACGCCACAATCATCGAGCGGGACGGGCTATGGTGGCTGTTCGCGACGGTGCGCGATGGCGGCGGGGCGTTCTCCGACGCGTTGCATCTGTGGTCGGCGCCGGATTTCCGAGGGCCCTGGACCCCGCATCGGCGCAATCCCGTGCTGATCGACATCGCCTCGGCGCGCCCCGCCGGCCGCATGGTCCTGCGTGACGGCCAATTGCTGCGCCCGGTGCAGGATTGCCGCCAGGGTTACGGCAAGGCGCTCGGCATCGCCCGCGTCACCCAACTCGACGATGCCGGTTTCGCGCAGGACATCGAGACTATCCTGGAGGCCGGTCCGCTCTGGCCCGGTCGTCGCCTGCACAGCCTGAACAGCGCCGGCGGCTTCGAATTCATCGATGGCTCGGCGATGGTTCGGCGGAATCCGCTGGCTCGGCGGAAGCCGGCGGACGCGAGCGCCAGTTCCTGAGGGCATGGCCGGCGCCGTCGGCCATCATGGCGAGCCGTCCGACCAGCGTGCGCGCGCCGGTCACCGAATCCAGCGTCTCGGATTGCGTGGCGAAGCGCCGCTTGAAGTCCTCGCCGCCGCACATGAAGTCGACCATCTCCAAACCCCGGTCGATCGACCATTGGATATAATCCATCATCAGGACCATGCCGGGCGAGGCGCGCTCGAATTCCGGGTCGTAGGTGGTGATGAAGGCCATCATCCGCCGGCGCTGAACGACGTTGATCGAGACCGCGACGACGGTGCCGGCCAGTTCCAGCACGAAGACATGCAGGATGCCGAGCCGGGCCATCACGCCGACCAGCGCGGCAAGCGCGGGCGCGCCCTCATCGAACAGGTCGGAAGCGCGGCCATGCCGCTCCAGCCATTTGCGCTTGAGCGCGGCAACGCGCGCGAGCACCGGCTCCAGCGGCTCGTCCGGCGCCATCAGACGGAAGCAGAGTTCGCCGCCTTCCTCCATGAATTTCCGGCCACGCCGGTAGTTCTGCCGCGTCTTCTTCGACTGCGCCTCGAACCAGTCCGTGCCGCGCTGCCAGGGGCCGGCGACGCGATAGCTGATCTCGCTGCGATGGTTCGGGCGCAAGGTGCCCGCCGTGATGTCCGAGGCGATGATGCTCCGCATTGCGGCATCCGGCAGCAGCCGGTTGAGATAGAGCATGTCGAAGCGGCCGGTCGCGGCGATCTCCCACCACAGCGCGGCGACGGCATCGCGATTACGGTCCGGCGCCAGGAGGGCATCGCCGTAGTCGCTGTGCTCCTTGGCCGCCCATTCCAATACGGTGACGCCCCGGCGCCGGATCGTGGCGAAGGGCAGCACGGCTTCGAGCTCGGCGCCGTTCCAGACCAGGCCGATCACGAGGTCGCGGTCGTCGCGGCGTGTCGCGGTGCGCCACCAGGCATCGATCCAGGCATGGCTCTGGAAGACGATGCCGTCGGCACGCTGCCACAGGGCGTTCCAGGCCGGCGCGAGCGCGGCGAACTCCTGATAGGAGGTGATCGTCTCGATGTGCCGGCCGCCTGCCGCAGCGAGCCGCTTCTGCCCGCTCACGACCGGGTTTCCTCAATATCCGGCGTGACCTGCTGCTGGCTGGCGCGGGGGCGCAGGCGCAACCTGATCTGCCGCCACATCCGTTTCAGCGGCATCAGATAGAGGCCGGAGAGGGACTGGTAGTCGCGAACATTGCGCTCCATCAGCCCGAACTTGAAGTCCTCGTCGGGCTTCGGCACGCAGAGCGTCCCGAAGAAGCGATCCCAGAACGAGAAGAGCAGGCCGAAATTCTTGTCGTAATGGCGCGGGTCGACGCTGTGATGCAGCTGGTGCCAATGCGGGCACAGGACGACGTTGTTGAGCGATCCGAACGAGATCTTGAAATGGGTGTGCCTGACGAAGTCCATCATCAGGATGTTGCGCATCACATAGACATTGATGCCGAAGACGGTGAGTTCGACCAGATTGAGCGAGACCAGCGACCAGATGCCGAAGCAGATGCCGGGGATGACGCCGTCCCAGGCACGGTTCATCAGTTCGTCCAGCGGGTGCACCCGGTCCTTGGTGATGCCGACCATCACCTCGGCGGAATGATGGACCTTGTGCAGCTCCCACAGGATCGGGAAGCGGTGCTGCGCGACATGGTAGAAATAATAGGAGATGTCGTAGGCCAGCAGCATCGTCACGGTGAAGATCACCGTGGTGACAGGGCCGGCCGGGCCGGGGATCAGCGGCGCGTCGATCTGGAAGAGCGCCGCCAGCAGGCGGTTGGTCGCATAGCCGACCGCGACGACGAAGGTGATGCCCGCCGGCAGCATCAGGAAGGGCATGAGCGCCTTGCGCGTGACCCAGAACAGCAGGTCGGCCTTCGCCGAGGGGTGGGTGATGATCTCGTGGGGAAACACGAAATCGAAGAACTCGCGGAAGCTGCGCTCCTTCGTCGTCCTGAGATAGGCGACGAGCGCGCTCACCAGCGCCGTCAGCAGGAGCATCCCGGTCGCCACCAGGCTCGTCGCCGAGATCTTGTCGAGGATCTTGCCGATGAAATCGGCCATTTGCGCAAACATCGGCATCTCAATCATCGATGCGGGGGGCACATCATTGGCACGCTGGTGATTAAGGCTTCGGCCGACGGGATGAAAGGTCGATGCCCGGGGTTAAGCCATTTCTGGTTAAGCCCGGGCGACCGCATTCGCAGAATCCGGGGCTGCGCCATTCAGCGATCGGGCGACAGCTCCGCATAGATCAAGCGGTTGCGCCCCTCGTTCTTGGCGCGGAAGAGAGCAAGGTCGGCGGCATTGACCAGTCGGGCGGGATCGCCTTCGGCATCCGGCCAGGCGGTCGCCACGCCGACGCTGATCGTCACCCGCTCAGTGCCATGGGCGATGTTCAGCTCGCGCACGCCCTGCACCAGCCGCTCGGCGACATGGCTCGCGCCTTCCTGCGGCACGCCGGTCAGGATCACCACGAATTCCTCGCCACCGAAGCGCGCGGCGAGGTCGGTCGAGCGGGTCGAGCCCTCCTGGATCACACGTGCGACCTGCTTCAGCACGTCGTCGCCGGCGAGATGTCCATAGGCGTCGTTGTAGCGCTTGAAATGGTCGACATCGATCATCAGCACCGAGAGCGGGCTTTCGGTGCGCTGGCAGCGCTTCCATTCGGCGGCGAGATATTCGTCGAAATAGCGGCGGTTGCCGAGACCGGTGAGCCCGTCGATCCGGGTCAGGCGTTCCAGTTCGAGATTGGCGCGCATCAACTCGCGCTGGCTTTCGCGCAGCGCGCGATAGGCCTCGTCGCGCTGGAGATGATCGAGATAGGCGCGGGTGTGGTAGCGCACCCGGGCGATCAGTTCGAGCTTGTCGGGCAGCTTGACGAGATAATCGTTGGCGCCGGCCTGGAACGCCTCGCTCTTCGTCGACGGGTCCTCCTTGGTGGAGAGCACGATGACGGGCACGGCATGCAGGGCCGGATGCTTGCGATATTGCCGGACGAGGTCGAGCCCGTCGACGCCGGGCATGACGAGGTCCTGCAGGATGACCGTCGGCTTGACGCGCTGGGCGACCGCGATCGCCTCCAGCGGGTCGGTGCAATAGTGGAAGTCGAGATCACCATGATGGGCCAGCGCGCGACGGACGGCTTCGCAGACCATGACCTGGTCGTCGACCAGCAGGACCATGGACAGGTAGCTGTCGGCCGGAAGCGGGACGTCGGGCAGGGAGGATTTCGTTTCGCCTGTCATGGGAAAACCTTCATCAGGGCGACGGAGCGTACACCTCGGTCAGGCGAGGGGCGATCGCGCCCAGTGGTAGAATTTCGACGGCCGCGCCGATGGCGGCTGCAGCCTTGGGCATCCCGTAGACCGCGCTTGTGGCTTTGTCCTGCGCGATCGTCAAACACTGCCTGTCGCGCAACAGTTTCAGGCCACGGGCGCCGTCGCGGCCCATGCCCGTCAGCAGGACGCCGATCGGGTCTCCCTGCCAGCTTTCCGCAACGCTCTCGAAGAACACGTCGACCGACGGACGATAGGGATAGTCGCGCGGCTCGGCCCGATAGCCTAGCTCGCCGCCCGGCTTGAAAACGAGATGATCGGGGCTTGCCGCGATCAGCACGGTGCCGCGCTCCGGCCTGTCGCCTTCGCGGGCCGGCCGGACGGGCAGGCGGCAATGCTCGCCGAGCCAGCTTGCGAAGCCCGGCACGAACTGCTCGTCGAGGTGCTGGACCAGGATGATCGCAGCCGGGAATTCGGGCGCGAGCCCACCAAGCAGGGTCGCCACGGCGGCCGGACCGCCGGCGGAGGCGCCGATGGCGACGAGACGCTGGGAGGGAGAGGCCGCTGCCGGCGGCCGGCGGGGGCTCGGGTTCACCGGCGGCAGGTTGCGCGACAGGCGACCGATCGTCGCGATGCGCGTCAGCAGGGCGGCCGTCTGCGCCGAGGTATGGCCGCCGAGACCGACGCTGGGAATATCGACCGCATCAAGCGCGCCATGGCCCATCGCGTCGTAGACGCCGGAGACATTGGCATCGACGCTGGCCGTGACCAGCAGGATCGGGCAGGGCGTCTCGGCCATGATCCGGCGCGTCGCCTCGATGCCGTCCATCTCCGGCATGTTCAGGTCCATCAGGATCAGGTCGGGCCGGTCGCGCCGGCAGGCCTCGACCGCCTCGCGGCCGTTCATGGCGATCCAGGCGACCTCGTGCTCCACCGTGGAAGCGATGACGCGTCGCAACAGCTCGACCGCCATCGGCAGGTCGTTGACCAGACCGATTCTCATGAAACGCCCCCACAGCGGATGCCCGGATTCATGGCTCGCCAATCAGGTCGACGACCGCATGGATCAAAGTTTCGTCGTGGAAGCTCCCCTTGGTCAAATAGTAATCCGCGCCGGCATCGAGGCCGCGGCGGCGATCCTCCTCGCGGTCCTTGTAGGAAACGATCATCACCGGCAGGTTCCGCAGGTTGGGGTCGCGCTTGATCAGGGTGACGAGCTCGATGCCGTCCATGCGGGGCATGTCGACATCGGTGACGACGAGGTCGAACGGATCGGAGCGCACCGCGTTCCAGCCGTCCATGCCGTCCACGGCGACCTCGACCTCGAAGCCGTGATGGTCGAGCAGCTTGCGCTCCAGTTCGCGCACCGTCAGCGAATCGTCGACGACGAGGACGCGCTTGCGCCGTTTCTGGCCGGCGCGCGACACGCTGCGTTCCAGCGTCCTGAGGCGCCCGCCCGAGACCAGCTTGTCCATCGAGCGGATCAGGTCCTCGACATCGAGGATCAGGACCGGCGAGCCATCGTCCATCAGGGCGGCGGCGCTGACGTCCTTGACCTTGGCGAGGCGCGGATCGAGCGGCCGGACCACGAGTTCGCGCTCGCCGAGAAAGCGGTCGACCACCAGCGCATAGAGATTGTCGCCCTCGCCGACGACGACCGTCGGCAACTCCGCTTCGCCGATCGCGGCTTCGCCCCGGCCGAGGACCTCATGGGCAGTGACGAGCCCGACCTGCTGCTCGCCATGGCGGAAATGCGGACGGCCTTCGAGCAGCTCGATCTTGTCGCGCGGCAGCCGCAGGGCGCGGGCGATCGCGGCGAGCGGCAAGGCATAGGGCTCGCCGTCGATCTCGACGAGGAGGGCACGGATCACCGAGAGGGTCAGCGGGAGCTGAAGCTGGAAACGCGTTCCGATGCCGGGCTCGGAGGCGACGGTGACCTGGCCGCGGACCTGCCGGACCATCGCCTGCACGGCGTCGAGGCCGACACCGCGGCCGGAAATGTCGCTGACCGTCGCCTTCATCGAGAAGCCGGGCAGAAAGAGGAATTCGAGCAGCTCCTCCTCGCTGAGGTCCCAGACGGTTTCGGCCATGGTCAGGCCGCGGGCGAGCGTCGCCTGGCGGAGCGCCTCGATATCGATGCCGCCGCCATCGTCGGAGACGATGATCTGGAGCAGGCCGGCATTGTGCCGGGCTTCGAGCCGGACCAGACCCTCCGCCGACTTGCCGGCGGTGCGGCGCTGCTCGGGCACCTCGATGCCGTGATCGACCGCGTTACGAAGGAGATGACCGAGGGGCGCGTCGAGCTGGTCGAGGATATCCCGGTCGATGCTGGTGGCGCCACCGACGATGTCGAGGCGCACCGTCTTGCCCAGTGCGCGACCGATATCGCGGACATTGCGCTCGAAATGCCGGACTCCGTCCTCGAAGGGGCGCATCCGGCTTGCCAGCGTCTCGTCGTAGAGCCGGTTGGCGAGATCGGTCGCGCGCCGGTCGACCGTGTCCATCTCGTCGAGACGCTGGGCGAGCAGCGCCTGGCCCTCGGCCAGCTTGAGCTGTGCGGTCGCCAGCGCCTGTGCCGCCCTGCCGGCGCCATCGGCGGGCATTGCGGCCTGCAGGTCCTCGAAGCTCTTGGTGAGCTCGGCCTGGACGCGCCGCAGCCGCAGCAAACCATCATTGAACGGGCGCAGCCGGCGCGCCGACATCAGCGATTCACCGGCAAGGCCGAGCAGGCGGTTCAGGCTGTCGGCGGTGACCCTGACCATGCGCTCGCCGGTCGCGGAATCTCCGATAGGCGCAGGCGTTTCGGGGAGGGCAGCAGGCGGGAGAGGCGGCTCTGCGCCGGGTGCCATGCCGGCCGGGTTGGCATCTGGACCGGATGCGCCCGGCGAGGGTGCGTCGCTCGTCTGGGAAGCGCCGCGCAAGGTCTGTGCGAAGGCCTCGATTCGTGCTCCGGTCTGGGTGTCCGGCTCCCCTGATCCGGAAGCGATTTCGCCGAGCAGGTCGATGCCGGCGAGCAGCGCGTCGATATGCCTGCGGTTCAGCCGGATCTTGCCGTGCTGGGCGGCGACGAGGCATTCCTCCATCTCGTGCGCGACCTGCACGGCCGGCGCGAGATCGATGATGCGGGCGGCGCCCTTCAGCGAATGGGCGGCGCGCATGCAGGCTTCGAGATGGACGGCGGCGGCCGGATCACGTTCCAAAGCAAGCAGACCGGTCGTGAAGGCCTGCGACTGCGCCGCAAGCTCCGCCCGGAACAGTTCGAGCATCGAGAGGTCGCTGAGATCCTCGCCGCTCATGCGATGCTCCGGTCGATCAGGTCGAGCAGGCGCTTGGCATCGAGGCAGCCGACTGCGCGTCCGTTCCACGGGATCATCGTCTCGACGACGCTGGCCGCCGCGCGGCCGACCGTTGCCGGCACCGCGCCGCGCTCGTGGGCGCGATAGGCGTGCAGGCCATGGACTTCGTCGACCTCGAAGGCGACGTGCCTGGTCTCCTCGCCGGTGACGACGAGGCGCGGGAAGATCGCGATCCGCTCGGCGCCGCGCGTTGCGGCCGCGGCTCCGATGCCGAGCAGAGCGGGCAACGAGACGCAGATGAGGAGTTCACCCCGGACATTGACGATGCCGCGGACAGCCTCGCTGCGGCGATGAGGCAAGGAATGGACCGGGCGCGGCTCGGCGATCTCGCGGCAGATCCCCGCCGGCAGGCCGAGCCATTCCTCGCCGATGCGGAAGATCAGAACGCTGTCGACCTCTTCGCCTTCGGGCGCCTTCTCGTCGAGCCTGGCAAAATGTCGTGTCCATTCGTCGCGGTAGCCCGGCGGCAAGGGACGATCGAGCAGCTTGCGGGCGATCTGCGCATGGGTCGGGCAGTTGCGGCAATGGAGATGCTCGTCCAGCTCCGGGCAGGAGCGGTCGCCGCTGACGCCGATCTCGCGCCAGCATTCGGCGATGTCGTCGGTCGTCATTGAATCAGTATCGGCGGGCATCAGGTGCCGCTCCGCTTCGTCAGCCGGTCGAGCCGGTCGGCCAGGGCCTTGGCGCCGCTATGATCGCCTCGTCGCTGCTGGAGCAGCCTGAGCTGGGCCAGTGCCCGCTGGTGGTCCGGGGCGAGATAGAGCGCCTTGCGGTAGTTCCGCATGGCGTCCTCCATCGCATCGGCCGCGTCATGGGCAAGCCCCAGCCAGTAGAACGCATCCGGCGAGGGGCCGAATTCGGCGATATGGCGCTCGGCGGCTGCGCTCACCTCGGCGAGGCGCCCGGCATCGGCGGCGCGCTCGATCCCCGCCAGGCTGGCTGCTGCCCGATCCGACGCGGGCGCGGACGGCGCGGCGAGCGGCGCCTTTTGGGTGAAGGGACGTGGCGTCGAGAGCGGTGCGGCCGGTTTGGCCTGGAGCGAGGGGGCAGCCTTCGCCGGAGCCGGCGGTGGCTTTCGCGCAGCCGGCGGCTCGGCGGGTTTCACGCGGGCGGCCTGTGCCTTCACGAACGCGAATGCCCGCGGAAAGCGTACCGATGCGAAGCCGAGCAGAGGCGGCAGGCCGGATTCGGCCGGGCCGACCAGCAGCAGGCCGTCATCGGCCAGCATCTGCCGGAGCCGGATCAGCGCCGCACCTTGTGTCTCGCGGTCGAAATAGATCAGCAGGTTCCGGCAGAAGGCGACGTCATAGGCCTCCTGGCCGGCATTCGTTGCCGTGGCCAGCACATTGCCGAGGCGGAAGCGGACGTGCCGGCGGACGATGTCATGTGGTCTGAAACCACCGTCACAGGCCTCGAAATAGCGATCGCGAAAGGCGATATCGGTGCCGCGGAAGGAATTCTTGCCGTAGATGGCGCGCTCGGCATGGACGAGGTTGCGGGTGCTGATGTCGATCGCATCGATCTGGAAGCTGCCATCCGGAAAGCCGGCATCGAGCAGGGCCATCGCGATGGAATAGGGTTCCTCGCCGGTCGAGCAGGGCAGGCTGAGCAGTCTCAGCGGGCGATTGCCGGTCCGGTGCTCGCGCAGATGCCGGACCATCGCACCGAAGGCCTCACGATCGCGAAAGAACCAGGTCTCGGGGACGATGACCGCGTCGACCAGCTCCTGCCGCTCGGCCGGGCTCTCGGTCACGAACGCCCAATAGGCGTGAAGGTCGGGGATGGCGCAGGCGGTCATCCGCCGCTTGAGGGCATGGCGGATCACGGAGGCGCCGACCGTCTCCATGCTCAGGCCGATGGTTTCCCTGAGCAGCTTCTCGAAATCCCGGATCGGAGCGGTCTCGTCCATCACGGCTCTGCCGCTTGCTGACGGAACAGGATGTCGCGGATTTCGGGCGTGAGCAGGGCCTCGCCCCGGACCCATTGGATCAGGCCGCGCTCATCGCTGGCGACCGGGCCGAGATAGGGCGGCATGCCGGCCTCGACGCCGGAGGTGGTGAAATCCGCCGCATCGCGCGCGATGGTCTCGACCGCCTGCTCGACCAGCAAACCGAGAAGGTCGTCGCGACCGGGACCGGAGGGGTAGCGCAGGAGGATGATGCGGGTGCTCAGGCGCGGCTCGGCCGGGCGCCCGAGCGCCAGCACTGCGAGATCGATGACCGGCACCGGCCGGCCGCGATAGCTGATCGCGCCGGCCACGCCTGCGGGCGCGCCGGGCAATTGCTTGGTCGCGAGCAGCGGCAGCACGGCCTCGACCTGCCCGGTCTCGAGCACGTAGCGATCCTGCCCCAGCTGGAACATCAGAAACAGCATCGTGCGGTTCCGTTCCGCCCTTCCTGTCAGGCGCGCAGCTTGAAGCGCGAGATCGAGCTGCGCAGCCCGTTCGAGACCTGGTTGAGCTCGTCGATGGCGAGCGTCGACTGCTGCAGGGATTCGACCGTCTGCTGCGCGGCCTCGCTGAGCTGGGAGAGCGCCTCGCTGATCTGGCCGGCCCCGGTCGCCTGCGCCTGCATGCCTTCATTGGCCCCCTCGAAGCGCGGAACAAGCCCCTGGACCTGCTCGATGATCTCCGAGAGCTGGCCTCCGACCTGCTGGACCTCCTGCATGCCGCGCCGCACCTCCTCGGAAAACTTGTCCATGCCCATCACGCCGGCGGCGACGGCCGACTGGATGTCCTTGACCATCTGCTCGATGTCGTAGGTCGAGACGGCGGTCTGGTCGGCGAGGCGGCGGATCTCGGTCGCGACCACCGCGAAGCCGCGGCCATATTGCCCGGCCTTCTCGGCCTCGATTGCGGCATTGAGCGAGAGCAGGTTGGTCTGGTCGGCGACCTTGGTGATGGTGGTGACGACCTGGTTGATGTTGCCGGCCTTCTCGCTGAGGATCGCGAGCTTGGCGTTGATCGCGCCTGCGGCCTCCATCACCTGCCGCATCGTGCTTTCCATGCGCGCGAGCCCGGCCTGCCCGCCATTGGCGAGCGTCGCGGTCTGCTCGGCGACGGCCGAGACCTCGTCCATCGTGTGGGCGAGTTCGTTGGAGGTGGCGGAGATCTCCTTGGCAGTGGCGCCGATCTCGGTCGTGGTGGCGGCGATCTCGTTGGCGGTCGCCTGCTGTTCCTTCGAGGTCGCGGCAACCTCGGTGATCGAGGTGTTGACCTGGATGCTCGACTTCTGGATCTGGCCGATCAACCCGGCGAGATCGTCGGCCATGGCGTTGACGCCGTCGGCGACCGTGCTGAATTCGTCGCGCCGGGCGAGCGTCAGGCGCTCGCTGAAATCGCCGCGCCGCATCGTGTCGACGATGCCGAGCAGCTTGCCGAGCGGCACCGTGACGGCCCGGAACAGCAGATAGCCGCAGAGAATCGCGAGGATGAATGCGATCACGAAACAGACGATCAATCCGAGCTCGGCCGCCTCGACGATGGCGACGATCTTGCGGGTCGAAGCATCGGCTTCGGCCTTGTTGAACGCGATCATGGCCTTGGCCACGGACTGAATCCGGGCTGCGATCGGGTCCAGGTCTCGCTTCGCTGTTGCGCTCTGGTTGAGTGCCGGTTCATTGGCGCCTGAGAGCCTGCCCGCTGCGATGATCGGGTCCGCGGCTGCGGTGAACTGGTCGAAGAGGTCTTTGAAAAGTGTGTGATTCTTCCGGTCTTCAGCGGTGGTGACGGCTGCGTCGTAGCTTCTGAGAAGCCCGCGCATGGCTTCGCGATTGGCGGCAACGGCTTCCGCGACCTGTCGCTTCTCCTCCGGGGTGTCGGCCAGCACGAACTCGCGGATCAATCCGCGCGTCTCCGTCCAGCTCGCCAAGAGCTGCGCGCTGATATCGAGGCCGGGAATGGTCTTGGCCTCGACCTCGATGGCCTGCCGCTGGGCCTGGAGGAACCAGAGATAGCTGGCGCCGGCCATGGCGGTCATCACTGCGAGGATCGCGGCGAAGCTGATCAGGATGCGGCGGCGTATCGTCAGGCTCTTCATCGCTCAATCCATCGTTGCGGCGCGCCGGTCGCTTCGGGCTGCTGCATGAGCCAAATCGTTCGCAGATCATTGTTAGCGAGGAGTTATTGCGTCTCCGTTGCGGAAACGCTTCGCAATGATAGCTGTACAGTGTCGCGGCCGTGCCGTCAGGCGCTGCGGGCCTGCGGCAGGAAACGTTCGGCCGCGAAGGGCGCAGGGTCACACAGGGTCGGCGCGCCGGTCATCATTTCCGCGAGCAGGCGGCCGGTCGCGGGTCCTAAAGTGAAGCCGTGATGGGCGTGGCCGAAAGCGAACCAGAGGCCGCGATGGCGTGGCGCGGCTCCGATGATCGGCAGCATGTCGGGCAGGCAGGGGCGGGCGCCGCGCCAGGGTTCGGCATCGAGGCGGCGGCCCAGAGGCACGATCTGCCGCGCGATGCGCTCGGCCCGGTCGAGCTGCCAGGAATCCGAGGGCTCGTCGCGGCCGGCGAGCTCTATCCCGGTGGTCAGACGGATGCCACGCTGCATCGACGTCAGCACGAAGCCGGCCTGGGCATCGCAGAGCGGATGCCGCGGCGCGGCTTCGTGGGCGCTGTCGTAATGCATGTGGTAGCCGCGCTTGAAGCCGATCGGGAAGCGATAGCCGAAGCGCTCGATGAGATCGCTCGACCATGGTCCCAGCGCGACGACGGTCTCCGGCGCGCGCCATTCCGCGCCGTCGACTGACAGGCGCCACTGCCCGTCCTCCTGATGCAGGCCGGTCGCGTCGGCCGGTTTCAGCAGGCCGCCGCGCGCGACGAAGAGTGCTGCATAGGCGCGCGTCACCGCGCCGGGGTCGCTGACCGTGACCGGGTCGCGCCAATGCACCGCGCCGGCAACGCTGCCGGCGAGCAGGCCGGGCTCCAGACGGCGCAGCGCGGCGTCATCGAGCAGATCATAGCTGAGGCCGTAGGCAGCCAGTTCGGCCGCCCCGCGGGTCGCCAGATCGAGGCCTTTCTGCGTGCGATAGAGCTCGATCCAGCCTTCGCCGCGCATCAGGGCCTCGGTGCCGGCCGCTTGCGTCCAGCGCCGGTGCTCATCGATGCAGCGCTCGATCAAGGGCAGGATGGCGCGGCCGAGCCTGTCGAGCCGGTCAGGGGCCGAGTTCCACCAGTAGCGCGCGAGCCAGGGCGCCATCCGCAGCAGGGCCGCCGGACGGTAGCGCACGGCGATGGAGCGGTTCGAGGCGAGGCTCGCCAATGTCGCGAGATCGCGCGGGAAGGCATAGGGCACGACGGAAGAGCGCTCGATCAGCCCGGCATTGCCATGGCTGGTCTCGGCACCCGGCTCGCCGCGATCGACGAGCAGCACGCGCCGGCCACGCTCCTGCAGATGCAGCGCCACGCTGACGCCGACGATGCCAGCGCCGAGCACGATCACATCGGCCTGTCCTGTCGCGGTCGCCATCGTCGTCGGAATCCGTTCCATCTGCCCCAAGCCGGGCATAGCGGAAGCGAGCCCCACTTGAACAGGTTTTGCAAGAAAATAAAAACTGTTTGACAGCTTGAAAGAAAAATTTCTTGATCTCCCGGAACGCGGGAGTGCCGATGTCGCAGACGCTTCGCCAGAGATTGCAGGCTTGCCTCGCCAGCGGCTCGAAAGCCGACAAGGCGCTGGCGAGCTATATGCTGGCGCAGATGCCGAGCCTGCCCTTCGAGACGGCGGCGAGCCTGGCCGAGAAGGTCTCGCTCAGCGAGCCGACGGTCGGGCGCTTCTGCCGGACGCTCGGCTACAGGAGCCTGAAGGACCTCAAGGCCAGCCTCGCCGAGGAGATCGGCGACAGGCCCTGGCTGATCAGCGACCGCCTGCGCGATTTCCAGCAGCGCAGCCTTGCCGGCGACGATCAACTGGCGCGCAGCCTCCAGCTCGAGATCGCCGGTCTCGTGCGCATCTATGAGCTCGCCCAGAGCGAGGAGTGGAAACGAGTGGCCCGCCGTCTGGCGACGGCGCCTTCCGTTCATGTCACGGGATTCCAGACCGAGCGCGGCCTCGCGCAATACCTCGCCAACCAGCTCCAGTATCTGCGCGACGGCGTGCATCTGGCCGATCTCGCGGCAGGCAATTTCTCGGAATTGCTGCTGTCCGGGGAGGAGGGGCGCTGCCTCGTGATCTTCGAGGCGCGGCGCTATTCGCGCATGGCCAAGGTGCTGGCCGGGCAGGCCAAGGCGGCGGGCATCAGGACCACGCTGATCACCGATTCCTTCTGCGACTGGGGGCAGGGGCTCGTCGACGAGATGCTGGTCGTCTCGACCGAGTTCAACCTGTTCTGGGACTCGACCGCGCAGATGGCGAGCCTCAGCAACCTGCTGATCAACGCGGTCTTCGTCGAGCTCGGCCCGCAGGTCGAGGCGCGCCTGAACCGGATGGCCGCGCTCTACGGCCATTTCACCGGCCATGCGGGGGACAGTTCCGGCCCACTCGGCTGACGGACGCAATCACAGCTCTTTGCAGCATCTCGAAACAAAAAGGGGAAGCGGGATGAAGACGATGATCAAGGGGAGCCTGCTGGCGCTGGGCCTGTCGGCGTTCGCCGCCACGACGGCGCTGGCGCAGGAAGCCACGTTCGTGATGACCGCGCGCCTCGTCGGCGCGCCGACCTACAACCCGATCAAGGCGACGAAGCTCAATACGGCGACGACGCTGATCTTCGACCGGCTGGTGGTGCAGGATGCTGACCAGAGCTTCCACGGCCAGCTCGCGACCTCCTGGGAAACGAGCCCGGACGGCATGCTCTGGACCTTCAAGCTGAAGCCCGGCGTCAAGTTCCACAATGGCGAGCCGTTCAACGCCAAGACGATCGAATGGTGGGTGCCGCAGTTCAAGGGCACCGAGAATGCCTTCACCGTCGAGGCTGTCGACAAGGTCGAGGTGGTCGACGACCTGACCGTGCGCTTCCACATGAAGCACCCCGACCCGAACCTGCTGTTCAACCTCGCCAGCTCCTTCATGTGCGTGCCGGAGCCGAAATCCTACGAGGCGCTGGGCGACAAGTTCGGCGTGACCGAGGCGATCGGCACCGGCCCCTACAAGATGCAGCAGTTCACCGTCGGCCAGCAGACCGTGCTCGTCCGCAATGACGACTACAAATGGGCCTCCGACCTCTCGAAGAACCAGGGGCCGGCCAAGTTCAAGAAATTGACCTTCCGCGAGATCGGCGAGGAATCGACCGCCTATCTCGAACTCAAGACCGGCGGAGCGGATCTGCTCGTCAATGTCCCGACCGACTTCCTGCCGCGCATCCAGGCCGACAAGGCGGTGAAGCTCGTGACCATCCCCGGCAACGAGCTGGTCTACATGCCGATCAATACCAGCGTCGAGCCGTTCACCGACATCAAGGTGCGCGAGGCGACCGCCTTTGCCGTGAACCAGAAGGAAATCCTGACCAGCCTCTATGGCGGCAATGGCGCTGTCGCCGACACCTTCCTGATCTCCTCGCTGAAGGAGGCGCAGGTCGATCCGAAGTACAAGATCTCCTACGATCCGGAGCGCTCGAAGAAGGTGTTCGAAGCAGCCGGCTGGAAGCCTGGCCCCGACGGCATCCGCGTCAAGGACGGCAAGCGCCTCGAGGTGAAGCTCTGGGCCCAGAACGGCACCGAGTTCAAGCGCCTCGCCGAGATCGTGCAGGCGCAGCTCAAGGCTGTCGGCATGCAGGCCGAGATCAGCATCATCGATGCCGGCTCGATCAATGCGCAGTACCGCAAGAAGACCGAGCACCAGCTCGCGGTGCGTGCCTATCAGTGGACCAATGCCGATATCGTCGACTGGTTCTTCGCCGCCAAGCGCGCGGGCTACCCCAATGTCTCGATGTTCAACGATCCCGAGGCGGAGAAGCTCAACGACATCGCCATGAACAAGTCCAAGACCTGGGACGAGCGCGTCGAGAACTTCACCAAGTACCACGAGTACGTGCTGTCGCAGTATCCGTTCGCGCCGATCTACCAGCCGGTGCAGAGCGTGGCCTATGGCAAGCGCATCACCGTGCCCGAGACGATCCGCGGCACCGGCTTCTACGGGCCGACCATGCTCGACATCGCGCCGGCGAACTGAGCCGGGACGACGTATCACGCAGGAGATCGATCCTTGCTGCGCTTCGCGATCCGGCGCCTCGCCATGCTGGTGCCGGTCTTCCTCGCCGTCTCGCTGGTGATCTTCATGATCATCCATCTCGTGCCGGGCGACCCGCTGGAGCATCTGATCCAGGTCGGCTCCTCGCCCGAGCAGCGGGCGCAGATGATCGCGCGCTACGGGCTGGACCAGCCGCTGCTGGTCCAGTACGGGCGCTGGCTCGCCAAGGTCGTGACTGGCGACTTTGGCGACGCCATCGTGATGCGACAGCCGGTTTCGCAGCTCATCGCCGAGAACATGCCGCACAGCCTCGCGCTCGGCGGCACGGCGCTGCTCTTCTCGACGGTGGTCGGGATCGTCACCGGCGTGCTCGCGGCCTCCTTCCGCGACAGCCTGTTCGACCGGGCGGTGATGGGCTTCATCCTGCTGGGGTCGACGCTGCCGAGCTTCTGGCTGGCGCTCCTGATGATCCTGATGTTCGCCGTGCAGTTCGAATGGTTCCCGGTCTCAGGCGCGCGGACATGGGACGCGCTGGTGCTGCCGGCGCTGACCATCGGCATCGGCGGCACGGCGTTGATCGCCCGCGTCACCCGCGCCGCCATGGTCGAGATCTCGCAACGGGATTTCGTGCGGGTGCTGCAGGCCAAGGGCGTGCCGTTCTGGCGCATCCAGCTCCGGCACGTGCTGCAGCAGGCGATGCTGCCGGTGATGACCATCCTCGGCCTGCGCATCGGCTGGATTCTCGGTGGCGCGGTCACGGTCGAATATGTCTTCGCCCGGCCGGGGCTCGGTTCCCTGCTGATCACGGGCCTGGGCCAGCGCGACTATCCGCTGGTGCAGGGCTGCCTCTTGATGCTCGCGATCGCGGTGATGCTCGGTACGCTGATCGGCGACCTCGCCCAGGCGGCGCTCGATCCGCGCCTGCGCGAAGCGATGGGTGCACGATGAGCCGCAAATCCCTTGCTGGCCGCATCCTCCGCTCGCCACGCGGCGCCATCTGCGCGCTGTTCCTGCTCGCGCTCGTGCTCTGCGCGATCTTCGCGCCCTGGATCGCACCTTACGACTACGCCGCGCAGAAGCTCTCCATGGCCAACACGCCGCCGTCAGTCGCCCATTGGCTCGGCACCGACGAATTCGGGCGCGACCTGCTCTCACGCATCATCCAGGGGGCGCGGACCTCGCTCAGCGTCAGCGTGCTCTCGATCGCCTTGTCGGTGCTGATGGGCGCGACGCTGGGCGCCGCCGCAGGTTATTTCGGCGGCATCTTCGACAGGATCGTCACCGTCTTCGTCGACCTGACCTGGTCCTTCCCGGACATCCTGCTGGCGCTGATCCTGATCGCGATCCTCGGACCCGGGCTGCATTCGACCGCGATCGCCATTGCGATCGCCTATCTCGCGCAGTTCACCCGTTTGACGCGGGCGCAGGTGATGGCGCTGAAGGGCGAGCTCTTCGTCGATGCGGCGGTGACGGCGGGCGCCAGGCCGGGGCGCGTGCTCTTCCTGCATCTCCTGCCCAATGCGATGACGCCGGTGATCGTCGCCGGCATGCTGGCGACGGGCGATGCGATCGTGCTCGAAGCGACGCTCGGCTTCTTCGGGCTCGGCGCTCAGCCGCCCGTCCCGAGCTGGGGGGCGATGATGAGCTCCGGCACCGCGCAGATCTTCATCGCGCCCTGGATCATCATCTTCCCCGGTCTCGTCATCGCCACCACCGTCATCGCCATCAACCTGTTCGGCGATGCGCTGATCGAGGCGCTCGATATCCGCCGTCCGCTGCGGGACGGCTGACGACCACCATCGGACACAGAGAGAAAACCGCGAGGAACGCCATGAGCTTCACCGTCCTGACCGCCGAGTTCTCGCATGAGAGCAACACCTTCAGCCGCTGCCCGGCCGATTACGCCGCCTTCACCGATCGCGGCATCCAGCTTGGCGATGACGCGATCGCCGCGCGGGCCGAGGCCAACACGCCGATCGCCGGCTTTCTCGATATCGGCCGCCCGGCGGGGTGGAAGGTCATCCATGCGATCAGCGCCGCCGCCCAGCCTTCCGGGCCGGTGACGCGCGATGCTTTCGACCGTATCGCCGGCGTGATCGTCGAGACCGCGAAGGCGCATGCGGGCCAAATCGACGGCGTGCTGCTCGGCCTCCACGGCGCCATGGTCACGGAGTTCTGCGAGGACGGCGAGGGCGAGTTGCTGGAGCGGGTCCGCGCCGTGCTCGGGCCTGACGTTCCGATCGGCATCACGCTCGACCCCCATGCCAACGTCACCCGCAAGATGACCGATCTCGCCAATATCGTCGTCTCCTACAAGACCTACCCGCATGTCGATGTGCGCGAGACCGGCAAGCTTGCGGCCGGCATCATGCAGCGGACCATGAAGGGCGAGATCAGGCCGGTGACGCTGCGGGCCGAGCGGCCGATGCTGGAGGAGGTCAATGGCGGGCGTACCGATATCGGCCCGATGGTCGAGCGCATCGCCAAGGCCAAGGCCTATGAGAAGGAGGCGAACGTCTTCGCCGTCAGCGTCAATGGCGGCTTCGGCAATGCCGATATCCACGAGGTCGGCCCGACCGTGCTCGTCACCTGCGACGGCGAGCGCGAGAAGCATCAGGCCTTCGCCGAGGCGATGGTCGAGGACATGTGGCAGCGCCGCTTCGAGAAGGTCACGGAATTCCTCTCGGTCGAGGACGCGGTGGCTGAAGCCAGGTCCTATGTCGCGGCGAAGGGGCCGCTGATCATCGCCGACTACGCCGACAATCCCGGCGGTGGCGGCTATGGCGATGCGACGGGCCTGCTCAAGGGCATGATCGCAGCCGATCTAAAGGACGCCTGTTTCGGCCCGATGGTTGATCCGGAGGTCGCCGCCGAATTGCGCAAGGGCAAGCCGGGCTCGACGGTCTCGGTCAAGCTCGGCGGCAAGGTCGATCCCGAGATCGGCGGCGGGCCGCTTGAGCTGACCGGCACGCTCGTCAGCGTCAGCGATGGCGATTGGGTCGGCGACGGCCCGATGATGGGCGGGTTGCAGGCGAGCTGGGGGCCCTGTGCTGTGCTGCGCGTCGGCGATGTCGAGATCCTCGTCACGACCATCCGCGCCCAGATGAACGACCTGCAGCAGTTCCGCGCCTTCGGCATCGACCCGGCCGCGAAGCGTGTTGTCGGGCTGAAGTCGATGCAGCATTTCCGCGCGGCCTTCGAGCCGGTCGCTGGCAAGGTCATCGTTTGCGACAGCGGGGCGCTCTGCACCCCGGATCTCAGCAAGCTGCCCTATCGCCGGGTGCGCCGGCCGCTCTACCCGCTCGACAAGGTGGCGTGAGGCCGCGAGCAGTCTTGAAATCGACAAGGCCGGCGCGGCGACGCATCGGCCCTGTTCGCATTGGCGCGGGAGTGCGGTACCCTATCTAAATTTTGAGATTCGATTGCCCTGCGAGAGGCCCGATGTCCATCCGCTTCGATGAGATTGGCAAGCGCCTCAAGGCCTATCGGCTGGGGCGTGGGCTTCCGGCGGAGGATGTCGCGGAGAGCCTGGGAATTTCGCGGGCGGCCGTCTACCGGATCGAGAGCGGCGGCGTCGTCAAGATCGAGACGCTGGAACGGCTGGCTGCCGTGCTGGAGACGACGGTCGCGTCGCTGCTCGGGGCCGGCGTCGAGTATTATTCGAGCCCGGTCAGCTATTTCGAGCGCATGCGGCAGATCGAGGAGCAGTCCGACCAGGTCGTGGCGCATTTCCCGCCGCTCTCCTATCTGCTGACCTCGGCGGCTTATTCGGACTTCCTCCGGGCGACCCTGATCGAGGCCCTGCCGGCCCATCTCGCCGACCGCGACGGGGCTGTGGCCGAGATCGACGCGATCATCGCAATCCTCGACGAGCGCAAGGCGACCCGGAAGCGCCGGCGGCTCAGCGTCGTCAACTTCGTCAATGTGCTGGAGATCGAGCGCTGGCTGAAGCTCGGCATCGTCGGCCGTTTCAGCCTGCCGCCGGAGGAGCAGGCGCGCCGGCGCCGTGCCGCCCGCCACGAGGTCGAGCACCTGATCGCGCTGATCGAGGCCGAGCCGATGGGTGTGCAGATCGGCCTGATCGAGGAAACGCTGCCCAATATCACCTTCCAGCTCTTCCGCAGCGAGGAACGGACGCTGCTCGGCCTGAGCCCGTATCGGCTGGGCGGGGAACTGCCGAATGTCCGCTCCGGCATCGCCATGCTGACCGCCGACGAGCAGCCGGTGCGTCTCTACGAGCAGTTGAGCGAAGATCTCTGGAGCCGCGCCCGCAAGGGCGGCGAGGCCGGCGCCGCGCTGCGGGCGGTGGTCGAGCGGTCGGGTATCGCGCTGGGCTGATTTTCCGATTTGCACCGAAACACGCGGGTCATCCCGGGTCTCCGCTTCGCTGCGTCCGGGATGACTCGCGTGGAAAAGAACCGGAGGTTTCCGGTAGACGCCGCATATTCCTCCTGTCGCAAAATTGAGATTTGATCTTGTAATTGAGATTAAGCTGTGCGACAGATTCGCATGGCGCCGGGCGCGGCTATGGTCCGGCGGCTTTCAGAATTCTCGTGGCGGGGCCGGAGCCCAGGACCACCAAGCGGCGCGCAAAGCGCCCCGAGAATGAGGGCCCGAGGCCCGAACTCATTGAGCATGATCTGCGCAGGGGCGGACGCGCGCGCGTCCGCCGGCTCACTGTTTTCCGGTGCCCGGCGACGGTTCGAGACAACAAAAGGGGACGTCATCATGAGCGATATCCAGGCATCGAGCGCGGGCTCGATCGAGGGCTCCGGCCCGACCGAGGTCGACGGCAAGGCGCGCAAGGCCTTGTGGGGTGCGGCGATCGGCTATGCGATGGACGGGTTCGACCTCTTGATCCTGGGCTTCATGCTGCGGGCGATCTCGGCCGACCTCCAGCTCAGCCAGGCCCAGGCCGCCTCGCTGGTCACCGCGACGCTGGTCGGCGCCGTGCTCGGCGGCATCGGCTTCGGCATGCTCTCGGACCGCATCGGCCGCGTCCGCGTGCTGACCTGGACCATCGTCCTCTTCGCCGTCTTCACCGGCATGTGCGCCTTGGCGCAGGGCTACTGGGACCTGCTGATCTACCGCACCATCGCCGGCCTCGGGCTCGGTGGCGAGTTCGGCATCGGCATGGCGCTCGTCGCCGAGGCCTGGCCGGCCTCGAAGCGGGCGCGTGCCTCCTCCTATGTCGGCCTCGGCTGGCAGGTCGGCGTGCTCGCCGCGGCAATAGCCACCCCGATCCTGCTGCCCACGATCGGCTGGCGCGGCATGTTCGCCATCGGCATCCTGCCGGCGGTCGCGGCCTATTTCATCCGCCACTCCCTGCACGAGCCCGAGGTCTTCGTCGCCCGCTCCAAGGACCGGCCGAAGGAATCGGCGCTGCGCCTCTTGGTCAAGGATCGCGAGACCGCCAAGCTCAGCCTCGGCATGGTCATCCTCTGCTCGGTCCAGAACTTCGGCTATTACGGCGTGATGATCTGGCTGCCGAACTACCTCGCCACGCGGTTCGGCTTCGCGCTGACCCAATCGGCGGTGTGGACGGCGGTGACCATCGGCGGCATGGCGCTCGGCATCTTCGCCTTCGGCCATATCGCCGACCGCATCGGCCGGCGCCCGGCCTTCTTCGGCTACATGATCGGCGCCGCCGTGATGGTCGTGGTCTATTCGCGCCTGACCGATCCGATGCAATTGCTGGTCGCCGGCGCGGTGATGGGCTTCTTCGTCAACGGCATGCTCGGCGGCTATGGCGCGCTGATCAGCGAGCTCTTCCCGACGGCGGCGCGCGCCACCGCCCAGAACGTGCTGTTCAACATCGGCCGCGGCGTCGGCGGCTTCGGCCCGGTCGTAGTCGGCGCGATCGCGGCGGCTTATGGCTTCCAGACCGCCATCGCGCTGCTCGCCGCCCTCTACATCCTCGATCTCCTCGCCATGTGGCTCCTCATCCCGGAGAAGCGCGGCGCGGAACTGACGTGAGGCAGGCATGAGCCAGCAGCCCATCATCGCGGCCGGCGGGTGTTCCGCCGGCTGGAAGCCGAGCATCGTCGCCGAGCTGGCACGGGTCGTGCGCCACGTGGCGGTCAATGCCGAATACCGCCATCTCGTGCTCGATTGCAGCGAGAAGGCGGCTGCGGCGCAGCCCGGCCAGTTCTTCCAGTTGCTCTGCCCGCATCCGGTCGGCGAGCAGCCCTTCCTGCGCCGGCCGATGAGCCTCTATGGCGCCGATCCGGAGAAGCGCCAGGTCGAGTTCCTCTACAAGGTCACCGGGGCGGGCACGCGCGGCCTCGATACGCTCGAGCCGGGCGACAGCCTCGACATCATGGGCCCGCTCGGCACCGGCTTCACGCTGGACGAGAGCATGAGCCATATCATCGCCGTCGGGCGCGGGGCGGGGCTTGCGACGCTCGCACCGCTCGCCGCCGCGGCGAAGGCGAAGGGGATCAAGGTCACCGCCATCCTCAGCGCAAGGCGGCCGGAATTGCTGGTCTCGGTCGATCTGTTCCGGAGCAAAGGCGCGGAGGTCATCGCGGTCACCGATTCCGAGCAGACGAGCGGCCCGGCCAATGTCGAGCGAATCCTGCGCCGCGAGATCGCCGAGGGGCGCTGCGACGCCTTCTTCACCTGCGGATCGAGCCGCCTGATGCGCGTGCAGCAGCGTCTCGCCCGCGAATTCGGCCTGTCCGGACAGGTTGCGATGGAGCAGCAAATGGCCTGCGGTATCGGCCTTTGCTATTGCTGCGTGCGCGACTTCAACGTCGATGGCGAGATCGTCAACCGCCGCGTCTGCTGGGACGGGCCGGTCTTCGACCTGATGGAGGCGCTGCCATGAACGCCGCCGCCGTGAGGCCTGCGATCGATCTCTCGGTGAAGGTCGGCGGGCTCACCCTGCGCAATCCCGTCATGCCGGCCTCGGGCACCTTCGCCGAGGGGCTGGAGAAGGTGATGGACTTCAACCGGCTCGGCGCCTTCGTCACCAAGACGATCACCCGCGAACTGCGCGCCGGCAATCCGCTGCCGCGCGTGGTCGAGCGGCCCGGCAGCCTGATCAACGCGATCGGCATCCCCTCCAAGGGCGTGCCCTATTTCATCGAGAAGACGATGCCGCATTACGCGGCCTATGACACGCCGCTCGTCGTCTCGATCTCGGCGCCGACGGCGGAAGGTTTCGCCAGCCTCGCAGCCGAACTCTCGATCCCCGGCATCGCCGCGATCGAGGCCAATATTTCCTGTCCGAATATCGAGGAGGACGGCAAGGCCTTCGCGATGCGGGCGGAGTCGACGGAAAAGGTGACGCGCGAACTGCGCCGGGCGACCAAGCTGCCGCTCTGGGTCAAGCTCACGCCCAATACCGGCGACGTGCCGGAGGTGGCGCGCGCGGCGGAAGCTGCGGGGGCGGATGCCGTGGTCGTCGCCAACACCATCCTGTCGATGGCGATCGACCTCAAGACCTTCAAGCCCTGCCTCGGCAACATCATGGGCGGGCTGTCCGGGCCCGCGATCAAGCCGATCGTGCTGCGCCAGGTCTTCCAATGCGCCAAGGCAGTATCGATCCCGGTGATCGGCTGCGGTGGCATCTCGACCGCCGAGGACGCGATCGAATACATGCTCGCCGGCGCCACCGCCGTGCAGGTGGGCACCGCGACCTTCCTGCAGCCGGCAGCGATGACGACGATCATCGACGGGCTGGAGACATTCTGCCTGCATCGCGAAATCCCGCGCGCCGCCGACCTGATACGCGGTGTCGTGATCGAGGAGGCGGACGAGCCCGAGCTCTCCTGGCTGGACCCGGTGTCATGAGCGTCGCCGCGATCGAACGCCCGAACGGCTTTGCGGGGAATGCCGAGGACCGGGCGCTGGCCGAGGCATTGTTCGATGCGCTGAAACAGGCGACCGGGGACGGCATCGGCATCACCCGCGAGGCTTATGGCCCCAAGGAGAGCGAGGCGCTCGACATCGTCGAGGCGCGGGCGCGCGAATTGGGCCTCGCGACCGAGCGCGATGCCGGGGCCAATCTCGTGATGACGCTGGAAGGCAGCGAGCCGGACTTGCCCTTCCTCGCCTGCGGCTCGCATCTCGACTCCGTGCCGCAGGGCGGGAATTTCGACGGCGCGGCCGGCGTCATCGCCGGGCTCGCCGTCATCGCGGGCTTCCGGGCCGAGGGTTTCGTGCCGCGTCGGACGATCAAGGTCTACGGCCTGCGCGGCGAGGAAAGTTCGCGCTTCGGCCGGGCCTATATGGGTTCGAGCGCGCTGTTCGGGAAACTCTCGGCCGCCGATCTCGCGGTGAAGGATGCGAGGGCCGGGCGCACGCTGGCGCAATGCATGGCCGATGTCGGCGTCGACATGGGCCGCGTGAGCAAGGGTGAGCCATTGCTCGATCCCACCGCGGTCTTCGCCTGGATCGAACTGCATATCGAGCAGGGGCCGGTGCTGGTCGCGCGGGATTTGCCTGTCGGCATCGTCACCGGCATCAGGGGCAATATCAGGCATCGCACGGTGGAATGCGTCGGCGAGGCCGGCCATTCCGGCGCGGTGCCGCGCTGGCTCAGGCGCGATGCCGTCTTCGCCACGGCCGAGCTCATCACCCATCTCGACCGACATTGGCGCACGTTGCTGGAGCGTGGTCGCGACGTCGTCGTGACCTCCGGCGTGTTCGGCACCGATCCGCAGGAGCATGCCATCGCGCGCATTCCCGGCCGGGTGAACTTCTCCTTCGAGGTGCGCAGCCAGAGCCGCGAGACGCTGGAGGCCTTCTACGACCTCTTCCTTTCGGAATGCGGGATGATCGGCGAGGAGCGCGGCGTGGACTTCAAGCTCGACCGCCGGCTGGAGGCCGAGCCCGCCGTGATGGATGCCGGCTGGATCGCCAGGCTGAAGACCGCGGCGCGCGATCTCGGCCTGCCGGACGAGGAGATTCCGAGCGGGGCAGGGCACGACTCGGCGGTTTTCGCCAATGCCGGCATTCCCAGCGCCATGCTCTTCGTGCGAAACGAGCACGGCTCGCACAACCCGCACGAGGCGATGGAGATCGACGATCTCCTGGCCGGCATCGCGGTGATGCGGGCAGCGATCCGGGAGGCGGTGCGATGACGGTCACTCAGGCGATCCGCCCCGAGCGGGAGATCAGCCACGCGGTCGCGCGGCTGCTGCTGCGCGCCGGCGCCGTCCATGTCAGCCGGCAGCAGCCCTTCGTGCTGGCGGCCGGCTGGGCGAGCCCGGTTTATGTCGATGTCCGCCTGTTGCTCGGCGAACCGGACCTGCGCCGCGCGGTCACCGAACTGGCGGCTAGGCATCTCCGCGCAGGCTTTCCGGATGGCGGCTTCGATGCGGTCGTCGGTGCGGAGACGGCCGGCATTCCCTTCGCCGCCTGGCTTGCCGATGCGCTGGACCTGAAGCTGCGCTATGTCCGCAAGCGCCCGCTCGGCGTCGGCCGCAATGCCCAGGTCGAGGGCGGGCCGGTCGATGGCTTGCGCGTCCTCCTGATGGACGATCTGACCACCGATGGCGCGAGCAAGCTCAATTTCGTGCGCGGCCTGCGCGCGGCGGGGGCCGATGTCGGCGACGTGCTGACGATCTTCTATCATGACGCCTTCCCCGGAGCCGGCGAGCGCCTGACCGAGGCGGGACTGAGCCTGCATGCGCTGGCGACCTGGGCCGATGTGCTCGCCGCCGACGACGAGAATCGGCTGGCGCGCGAGGATCGCGCCGAGATCGAGCGCTTCCTCGCCGATCCCGTTGCCTGGTCGATGCGCCATGGTGGCCGTGCCAGCCTGACGCCGCGCCTCTGAGAGGAGGGCGGCAGGCCGCCGGCCCATGCGGTGAGTGCAATGCCGTGACGCCGGCTTATGAAATTGTGCGCGGGCCGGCGATCATCTAGAGCCTTCAACCGCGTCACGAGGCAGGAATCGGCCTGCCGGAGACGCCGCGGGACTAAGCCCAGATGACCGTCAGCGCGCCGATCGCCTCCCTGCCGCAACGCGCCATGATGCCGGTGCTGATCGCGCTGAGCTTCACGCATCTGCTCAACGACATGATCCAGTCGCTGATCCCGGCGATCTATCCGATCATCAAGGAATCCTACCGGCTCGATTTCGGCCAGATCGGCCTGATCACGCTGACCTTCCAAGTCTCGGCCTCGCTGCTGCAGCCGGCGGTCGGGCTCTACACCGACAAGCACCCGATGCCCTATTCGATGGTGGTCGGCATGGGCTTCACGCTCGCCGGCCTGATCGGGCTCGCCTATGCCGGCAGCTACGGCTTCCTGCTGCTCTCGGCGGCCTGCGTCGGCATCGGCTCCTCGATCTTCCATCCCGAGGCGACGCGGATGGCGCGTAACGCCTCCGGCGGCCAGCACGGGCTGGCGCAGGGCATCTTCCAGGTCGGCGGGCAGACCGGCGGGGCGCTCGGGCCGCTGCTGGCGGCCTTCGTCATCGTGCCGCGCGGGCAGGGCAGCCTCGCCTGGTTCTCGGTCGCCGCGCTGGTCGCGATGATGCTGATGGTCTGGACTGCCGCGAGCTATGCGCGGCTCGACAAGGCGAGGCCCCCGAAGGCCGCAGCGGCTGCGGCACCGGTCCGTCCGGGCAAGCGCTCCGTCGCCTTCGCGATCACCATCCTGATCATCCTGCTGTTCTCGAAGAACGCCTATTCGGCGAGCTTCACTTCGTTCTACACCTTCTACCTGATCGGCAAGTTCGGCATCTCCGTGCAGAATTCGCAGGTGATGCTGTTCCTGTTCCTCGGCTCCTCGGCGGTGGGCGCATTGGCCGGCGGCATGCTGGGCGACCGGATCGGCCGCAACAAGATCATCTGGTTCTCGATCCTGGGCGCGCTGCCGTTCACGCTGATCCTGCCCTATGCCGACCTGTTCTGGACCGGCGTGCTGACGATCCTGATCAACCTGATCATGTCGAGCGCCTTCGCCGCGATCCTGATCTATGCGCTGGAATTGCTGCCCGGCCGCGTCGGACTGGTCGGCGGCTTCTTCTACGGGCTGTCCTTCGGGCTCGGCGGGCTCGCGGCGGCGCTACTCGGCGAGTTCGCCGACATTCTCGGCATCGAGATGGTCTACAAGATCTGCTCGTTCATTCCGCTGATGGGCCTGCTCGCCTGGTTCCTGCCGCGGCTGAGCGAGGGCACGCGGGGCGCCAGGGTCGGGCATTAGGCGGCTTGCGTCGTCACGCTCGGGTTGGACCCGAGCATG
The DNA here is from genome assembly GCF_006714945.1 of Allobosea sp. AK1. Lineage (NCBI taxonomy): Bacteria > Pseudomonadati > Pseudomonadota > Alphaproteobacteria > Hyphomicrobiales > Alloboseaceae > Allobosea > Allobosea sp. AK1. The sequence continues at coordinate 839,486 of NZ_VFMG01000001.1, read as the reverse complement.
ACGCTAAGGGCAATGCCCCTCAGAGCGCGAGCTTGCCGGCTTTGGCGGCGGCATAGCGCTCGTTGACCTTCTTCCAGTCGACCACGTTCCACCAGCCCTTGAGATAGTCGGCGCGGCGGTTCTGGTACTTCAGGTAATAGGCGTGCTCCCAGACGTCGTTGCCGAGCAGGACCATCTGCTTGTCCATGATCGGGCTGTCCTGGTTCGGCTTGCCGAGCAGGGCGAGCTTCCCGGCCTTGTCGACGGTGACGAAGACCCAGCCGGAGCCGAAGACGCGCAGACCCGCCGCCTCGAAATCCGTCTTGAACTTGTCGAAGCCGCCGAGGTCGCGGGTGATCGCGGCGGCGACGTCGCCGGTGGGAGCGCCGCCGGCACCCGGCCCCATCACCTCCCAGAACATGCTGTGATTGGCATGGCCGCCACCATTGTTGCGGACGAGGGTGCGGATGCTCTCCGGGAGCTGGCCGAGATCGGCGATCAGCTCTGCGACCGAAGCCTTGGCGAGGGCGCCATTGTCCTTGGCGGCGTTGTTCAGCGCGGCGACATAGGCGGCATGGTGCCGGTTGTAGTGGATGTCCATCGTCGCCGCGTCGATATGTGGCTCGAGCGCATTGGCCTCATAGGCGCGCTTCGGCAGCGAGAACGGGCCGGTTGGGGCTGCCGGCGCTGCCGCCTGCGCCCAGACCCTCGGCGCGGCGACGACGGCGAATGCGGCGGCTCCGAGGCCGATGAGGCCACGGCGGGAGACGGCGGAAACTGCGGTCATGGGAATCCTCCGGAAAGCGTTTTGGCGTGTTGGCTTCCTGCTCAACGCGCGTTTCCCGTTGCGGGTCCGCCGTCGATCTCTGCAGCTATAGCATGGCCGTGCCCGGCAGTTGACCCAAGGGCAATATCACAATCCCGGCGCGTATATCGAAAGTGGTAAACCGTCCGATCGCGCTCTTAACCGGCGATTTACCGCGTTTCTCTACGGTTCTGGTAAGAAATCCTCCCGGGTTGAAGGGGCGCCCCGCCATGCATGCACTGGCTCGCAAGCTCGACCTGCCCGTTGACGAGGCAGGGCAGGACTTTGCCGGCGAGCCGACAGGGGTCGGTGCGGAGCGCGCGGTGCGCGAAATTGCCGCCCGTTTCGGCAAGCTCAGTGCCGAGATCACCGATATCGCCGGGCGCGTCGGCGACGTGACGCAACAGTTCGACCAGCAGACGGCGGGGCTGCGTCGGGTGGTCGGCGCGGTCGAGCAAGTGTCGCAGGCGAACAATGCGATCCGGCAGGCGGCCGAGGGTGCGCAGGCTGCCGCGTCCGGTGTCCGCAACGGCCTCGAGCGCGTGACCAAGTCGGTGCGGCTCGGTCTCAATGCAGCGCAGGCCGACATCGAGACGCTGTCGCAGGAAGCCCAGTCGATGTCGCAGGTGCTGGCGCAGGCCGTCGGCGACGCGCACAAGGCGCGGGCGTCGAGCGACGCGATCCAGTCGATCACCCGCGAGATCCAGCTCCTGTCGATCAATGCCGGCGTCGAGGCGGCGCGCAGCGGCGAGGCCGGCAAGGGCTTCGCTGTGATCGCCGCCGCCGTGAAGGCGCTTGCCGAGCAGACCCGCGCGGCGACGGCGGCGAGCGCCGCGCAACTCGACCTGCTGGTCAAGGCGGTCGATGCCGTCGCCCGGCGCAGCCAGGAGAACGCGCAGACGGCGCAGCGCGCGCAGGCGGGCAGCCAGACTATCTCGCTGCAGATCGGCGAGTTCGACAGCTTCGGCCGCTCCGTCGTCGAACTGATCGGCGAGATCGAGGCCGTATCACGCCCGACCCGGGAGAATGCCGAGGCCTGCGCCAAGGCCGGACAGGACCTCGCCGGCCTCGTGGCCGGGGTCGATGCGTCCACCGACAATCTCGAGCAGGCGGGGCAGCGCACCGAGGCGCTGGTCGCGATCAGCGAGGGCATCCTCGGCTCGATCGCGGCCTCGGGCGTGCGGACGGCGCAGTCGGAACTGATCGCGACCGTCATGGAGACGGCCAGCCGGATCAGCGGGTTGTTCGAGGGGGCGCTGGCGCGCGGAGAGATCGGGCTCGCCGAGCTGTTCGACGAGACCTACCGGCCAATTCCGGGCTCGGATCCGGTCCAGCACATGACCCGTTTCGTCGCCTTGACCGACCGACTGCTGCCGCCGCTGCAGGAGGAGCTTCTGACCTCGAACGGGCGGATCGTGTTCTGCGCGGCGGTGGACCGCAACGGTTTCCTGCCGACGCATAACCGCAAATATGCGCAGGCCCAGGGCTCCGATCCGGTCTGGAACAACGCCAATTGCCGGAACCGGCGGATCTTCGACGACCGGACCGGCCTCGCCGCCGCCCGCAACCGCAAGCCCTTCCTGCTGCAGAGCTACCGACGCGACATGGGCGGGGGGCAGTTCCTGGTGATGGAGGACCTGTCGGCGCCGATCATGGTCAAGGGCCGGCACTGGGGTGCCTTCCGCTTCGGCCTCAAGGTTTAAAGCTTCGTCCGTGTCTGCCCTGTCGAGTTGAGTGAGCGAGTTCCCGAGTCAGCGCCATGCATATCGCGCCATCCTTCCCCAACCTGTCGGTTCTGCTCATCGATCCGAGCCCGCATTACCGCCGCATCGTGCGCACGATGCTGTATCAGGCGCAGCTCAACCGCATCTTCGAGGCGGCCGACCTCTCGTCGGCGGCTTCGACCTTCATCCAGAAGCAGCCGAACATCGTCATCCTCGACTGGGACATGCCCGAGGGCAACAGCATCAAGTGCCTGGCGGCGATCCGCTCGTTCAAGACCTCGCCCTTCGCCAAGGCGCCGGTGCTGGTGATGATGGAGCGGCCGGACAGGCGCTCGGTCGTCCAGGCCGCAAAGCTCGGCGCGCATGAGATCATCACCAAGCCGATCTCGCCCAACAATCTCTGGCTTCACCTGTCGGGTGTCATCAACGTGCCGCGAAAGTACCGGGAGGCGACGGGCAAGATCACGCTGGTGCCGCGCGCGATCAGCAACAACATGTTCTGACGCTCGTGGCTGCGCACCGCAATTGCCACGAAAGCGCCAAGAATATTGATAGGCGCGTCCCTATTTAGCGAAGTTTTTACCAGTTTGCCGCGATGCTCCAGGCGCAATCCTGGGTCGCCCTCCATGCTCATCACCGTCTCGCTTCCCCCTTTCCTCGGCCGCTCCGAGGCTGCGACGTTCCGCAACCAGCTTCTGGTGGCACTGGAACAGCGGGAAAGCATCGCCGTCGAATGCGCCGAGGCGGGAGCCTTGCCCAGCCTCTGGATCCAGCTTCTTCATTCCGCAGCCACCAGCGCCGCCGCGCGGGGGCTTTCGGTCACGCTCAAGGCGGCTTCCGAGGAATGCCGCGAATCCTTGCGGGCGATCGGCTTCGATGCCGCTCACAGCGCTCTCGTTCTGGAGTGACAGGCATGAAAATCCTGGCGATCGACGATACCAAGACTTTGCTCAGTCTGCTTAGCCTGACGCTGCGCAATGCCGGCCATGAGGTGGCCGAGGCCGAGAACGGCGAGGACGGCCTCAACAAGTTCGAGCAGTTCAAGCCCGATCTCGTGATCACTGACCTGAACATGCCGATCATGGACGGCATCGAGTTCACCCGTGCCTGCCGCTCGCGCCCGGCCGGGCAGAACACGCCGATCATCGTGCTGACCACGGAGAACGGCGCCGAGATCAAGGCGGAAGGCCGCCGCGCCGGCGCCAGCGCCTGGATGGTCAAACCTTTCGAACCCAACACGCTGCTCGGCCTCGTCGCGCGCTACCAGAACTGAAGGTCGGCCGATGGATCCGTTGGCAGAACTCAAGCAGACCTTCTTCCAGGAATGCGAAGAACTCCTCGGCGCGCTGGAGCAGAAGCTCCAGGCCCTCGACGAGGGCTCCGTCGATCCCGAGGACGTCAATGCCGCCTTCCGCGCCATTCACTCGATCAAGGGTGGGGCCGGCGCCTTCGGCTGCACGGAGCTGGTCGGTTTCGCGCATGTCTTCGAGGCCTCGCTCGACCATCTGAGGTCCGGCCGCGTCGCCGTCGAGGATGCGCCGTTCACCCTGTTCCTGCGCTGCGCCGATGCCGTTGCCGATCTCGTCTCGGCCGCCCGCAACGATGAGCCCGCGACCGAGCGGCCGGATCTGCTGGCCGCGCTCGAGCAGGTCGGCAAGGAGCCGCAGGCGCCCATCGCCGCGCCGCCACCTCCCGCTTCTGATCCGGTAGCTCCTGCCGCCGACAACGACGCACCCATCGGCATCGCCGCGCTCGGGAACCTGCTCGCGATGGTCGAGGCGAAGACGGCGGCGCCGGCCGCTGCCGCCGACGATGGCTGGGACGACGAGCCCGCTGCAGCGTCTGCCCCTGTCGCGGGCAAGCCAGGCCGCGACGTGCAGTTGCGCATCGCGCCGGAAACGGACCTGTTCCGCCGGGTGATCGAGCCGCGTGTCGTGCTCGGCTCGCTGCCGGCCGCCGACATCGTTTCGATCCGTTGCGACCTGAGCCAGGTGCCGCCGCTGGAAAGCCTCGATGTCAGCGATTGCTGGCTGCGCTTCGACGTGGTCTTGCGCACCGAATTGTCGGTCGAGGACCTGCATGGCCGCTTCGACTTCAGCCTGGCGAACGAGGAATTCGAGATCGCCTTCGCCGAGGAGGCCGTGACTGAGGCACTTCCGGCGAGCGGGCCGGAGGCGGCTGAGCCCGAAGTCTCCAGCGCGGTTGCCGCCGACCTCTCGGCGATCCTGGCCATGCTCGGCCCGGCACCGGAAGCGGCGAACGAGCCCGATATCAAGCCCGAGCCGGCCCCGGTTGCCGTCGCTGCTCCGGTCGTCGCCGCCGAGCCGGCGGTCGCCCGCGCCGCGCCGCGTGCTCCGGCTGCCCCCGATGCCTCCGCACGCCAGCGCCAGGCGGTCAGCGTGCGCGTCGATCTCGACCGCATCGACAAGCTGATGAACCTCGTCGGCGAGATCGTCATTACCCAGTCGATGCTGGTCGAATGCGTGCGCTCGCTGCCCTACGACGTCCACGCCAAGACCGCCGAGGGCATGCTGACCCTGTCGCGCCAGACACGGGAGCTGCAGGACCATGTCATGGCCGTGCGGGCGCAGCCGGTGAAGGCCGTGTTCCAGCGCATGCCACGGCTGGTGCGCGAGCTCGCCCAGACGCTGGGCAAGGAAGTGCGTCTCGTGCTCGAAGGCGAGAACACCGAGGTCGACAAGACGATCATCGAAGAGCTCGCCGATCCGCTGACCCATATGATCCGCAATTCGATGGATCACGGATTGGAGACGCCTGACGAGCGCATCGCGGCCGGCAAGCCGCGCGAGGGCACGATCAGGCTCATCGCCGAGCATCGCGCCGGCCGCATCGTCATCTCCGTCACCGATGACGGGCGTGGCATCGGCCGCGACCGACTGCTCGCCAAGGCACGCTCGCGCGGCCTCGTCGGTGCCGACGAGCGGCTGCAGCCGGAGGAGATCGACCAGCTCATCTTCGCCGCCGGCCTGTCGACGGCCGAAGTCATCAGCGACGTGTCGGGGCGCGGCGTCGGCATGGACGTGGTGCGCCGCAACGTCGAATCGCTCGGCGGGCGTATCAGCGTCGATTCCGAGCCGGGCCGGGGCTGCAAGTTCACGCTCGCCCTGCCGCTGACGCTCGCTGTGCTCGAAGGCATGGTGATCCGCTGCGGCGACGACCGCTATGTCATCCCGATCGCCTCGGTGATCGAGACGCAGCATCTCGCCTCGACGCCGATCGAGCGTCTGCCCTTCGGCCAGGAGGTGCTGCGCTGGCGCGGCGAGGTCACGCCGCTCTACCGGCTCGGCGACGTGATGGGTTCGATGGGCACCACCAACGAGAACATCGTCATCATCGCCGAGACCGAGCGCGGCAACAATGTCGGCATCGCCGTCGACGAGATCGTCGGCCAGCAGCAGGTCGTCGTGAAGAGCCTCGAGGCCAATTACGGCGCGGTCAACGGTGCCTCGGCGGCGACGATCCTCGGCGACGGCCTCGTCGCCCTGATCCTGGATATCGACTCGATGCTGCGGCTGGCCGCTTCCGCCAGCCGCTCCCCCCAATCTGACCTCAAGATGGCTGGATGACCATGAGCCTCCAACTCGGCGAAAAGCACTTCTCGTCGGCGCAGCCGGAATCGGCGGCGCGCCGCATCGTGACCTTCAAGGTCGGCGATCGCACCTTCGGCATCGATGTCGGCATGGTTCGCGAGATCAAGGGCTGGCAGGCGACGACGCCGCTGCCGCATGCGGCCCCGCATGTGCGCGGCGTGCTCAACCTGCGCGGCGTCATCCTCGCGGTCTACGATCTGCGCACCGCGATCGGGCTTGGTGCCACCGACGCCACCGCGACCCATGTCATCGTGGTCGTCGATGTCGAGGACAAGACCGCCGGCCTGCTGGTCGACTCGGTCTCGGACATCGTCGATGTGCCGGTCAGCGCGGTGCGCCCGGCTCCGGAGCTGGAACGTGACGAGCACGGCCTGATCGAAGGCCTCGTCCTGCTCGACACCGACATCGTCGCGCTGCTCGACCTTGCGGCGGTGATCCGCGACGGCGGCGCCGAGGCCCAGATCAAGACCAGCCGGGCCGCCTGACCTTTTCGAGACCAGCCCGAGCGTAGCGTTCAAAAGCGGGCGAGAACAAGAAACGATCGACCCCTATGGGCAGCGCGCTCGGCCCCTTCTCACGTCTCTCGGTCAGCCAACCGCTGCTCGCCGCCGGTTCGGCGGCGCTCGCCGGCAGCGTGGCGTCCTATGCGGCACTGGCCGGCGCTCCCGCGCTGGGTGCCGCCGCTGTTGCGGGCGTCGCATTGCTCGGCGGCTTTGCCGCCTGGGGCGCGGCCCGTCCGCTCGCGCGCAGCGCGGCGGCTGCGGCGCGCCTGGCCGAAGGCGGCGAGGTCACGCTTCCCGACACATCCGGATCGGGTGAGGGCGCGGAACTGTCGCGCGCGCTCGCAGCCATTCGCGAGCAGGGCCAGGAAGCCGAAAGGCTGCGCGTCGCGCTCGATCAGGGTCGCGCCAGCGTCATGCTCTGCGATCCCGATGGCCGGGTGGTCTATGTCAGCAAGGCGCTGCTGCGCTTCTTCGGCGAGGCGCAGGAGGATTTTCGCGCCGCCTTTCCGGGTTGCTCGGCCAAGGACATGCTGGGCCGCGTCATGGAGCGCGTGCAGGGCGAGCACCAGCCGGTCGGCGGCCAGCCAGTGCGCCTGACGCTCGGCCGTCGCACGATCTGCCTGACCTTGACGGCCATGGTGCGCAGCGATGGCCGCAGCCTCGGCACCGCCGTGGAATGGCGCGAGATGACCGGGGATCTCAAGCTCGCGGCCGAGATCGTGGAACTGGTCGAGGCGGCCGAGGCCGGCGACTTTTCCCGCCGCCTGTCGTCGGACGGGCAGCCGCTGCCGCTCGGCCATGCGGTCAAAGGCCTGAATCGGATCAACGCCGCGCTCGAAGGCACGCTCGACGAGATGGCCCATGCTGTCGCCGGGGTGGCTCAAGGCGATTTCAACCGGCACGTTCCGGTGACCAGCCAGGGCAGTCTCGGTTTCCTTCAGGACAGCCTCAACGACGCCTTCGGACATGTCGGCGCGACGCTTGCGACCCTTCGCGACAGCGCGGGCCGGGTTTCGCATGTCGCAGCCGAGGTCGATGCCGTGACGACGGAGCTTGCAGCGGGAGCCGGGCGGGCGGTTGCAGAGCTCGGTGAAGCCTCTGCGGCAGCCGAACAGGTCGCGGCCTCCGTCGGGCGCAGCAGCATCCGCACCCGCGAGGCCGGCGAGCTCGCCGGCGAGACGATGAGCGTCGCGCAGCAGGGGCAGGGCGTCGTCACCCGCGCTGTCGCGGCGATCGAGCGGATCGAAAGCTCGTCACTGAAGATTTCCGAGATTGTCGGGGTGATCGACGAGATCGCCTTCCAGACCAATCTGCTGGCGTTGAACGCCGCCGTCGAGGCGGCGCGCGCCGGCGATGCCGGCAGGGGTTTCGCGGTGGTCGCCTCCGAGGTGCGGTCGCTGGCGCAGCGCTCGGCGGGGGCCGCCAAGGACATCAAGGGGCTGATCGCCTCGTCGAACGGGCAGGTCGCGGAGGGCGTCGGCTTCGTCCGCGAGACCGGCACGGCGCTGGAACGCATCGTCACTGCCGCGGGCAAGGTCGCGACAACGGTTTCAGAGATTTCCACGGCAGCGGCCGAACAGGCGCAGGGCGCCGGCGAGATGGGCCGGAGTGTGGCGAAGATGGACAAGGGTGTCAGGCAGAACGCCGCCCTGGCCGAGCGCAGCGCCGCGGCGGCTGTCGAGCTCGCCGACCGGGCAGCGGCGCTGCATGCCACGATCGAAGCATTCAGCGGCGGCCATGCCGCGGTCGGCGGCGCGCTGCCGCCGCGCCGCGCCCCGGCCGCTGCGCAGCCGCCGCGGACGATGCCGCAGCCACAGCATCGCCGCGCCGCCGCCGGCGGCCGCACGGGGATTTGAGATGACCAGACCTGCCTCGTCGAATCCCTTTGCCATGATCCAGCCCGGCATGGCCGATGTCACGCTGACGCGCGACGACATGAAGTTCATTGCGACGCTGGTCTATGAGCAGGCCGGCATCGTCATCCGCGAGCACAAGGAAGCGATGACGCGCGGGCGGCTGGCACGGCGCGTCAAGGCGCTCGGCATGGGTTCGGTTGCCGAATACTGCGCCTTCCTCAAGACCCCGCAGGCGGCGGGCGAGCTGCCGGAGCTGATCAATGCGGTGACGACCAACCACACCGCCTTCTTCCGCGAGCGCCACCATTTCGACCATCTGCGCAAGGATGTGATGCCGCGCCTGCTGCAGGAGCGGGGTGGGCGGCGCGGCCGAATACGCATCTGGTCGGCCGCCTGCTCGTCCGGCGAGGAGCCCTATTCGATCGCCGCTTCCTGCCGCGACGTGATGGGTCCGCGCAGCGATGTCGATTTCAAGATCCTGGCGACCGATATCGATACCGATATCCTGGTGCGGGCCGAGGCCGGCCTCTATCCGGCGGAGCTGTTCGAGCGCCTGCCGGGCGATGTGAAGCCCTTGCTCAAGCTCGAAGGCGGGGCAGGGCGGGGCGAGGCCCGCATCGTCGAGGAACTGCGCCGCATGATCGCCTTCAAGCGGCTGAACCTGATCGAGAAATGGCCGATGAGCGGCCCGTTCGACGTGATCTTCTGCCGCAACGTCTTCATCTATTTCGACACGCAGACCAAGGCCTCGATCCTCGACCGTTTCGTGGCGCTGCTGGCGCCCGGCGGCTTCCTCTATCTCGGGCATTCGGAATCGCTGCCGCAACCGCATCCGAAGCTGCGCCTGATCGGCCGTACCATCTACGAGAGGACCGCATGAGCGTTTCACGGTCCTCCCGCCGTTATTTCGATCCGCGTTTCCAGGCGACGATCATCACGGTCGCGCCGGGCGAGCACGAGATCACCTCCGCCAAGGACGAGATCGTGGCGACGGTGCTCGGTTCCTGCGTCTCGGTCTGCATGCGCGATCCGGTTGCCGGCGTCGGCGGCCTCAACCACTTCCTGCTGCCGAAGAACAACGGCAATGCCGATCCGAGCGCCGGCGAGCGCTATGGCGATACCGCCATGGAAGTGCTGATCAACGACCTGCTCAAGCGCGGCGCCAAGCGCAACAATTTCGAGGCGAAGGTGTTCGGCGGTGCGCGCGTGCTCTCGGGCGCGACGATGCTGGCGATCGGCGACGGCAACATCGCCTTCGTCAACGAGTTCCTGAAGGTCGAGGGCATCCCGGTGGTCTCGCGCGATGTCGGCGGGACGCGCTCGCGGCGCATCCATTACCAGCCTTCGACGGGCCGGGCCTGGGTGCAGCACGTCCAGCCCACGGCGCGCGACAGCGGCCACGAGCAGGAAATCGCCTATCTCAACCGGCTCAAGACGCAGCCGGTGGCCGGTGAAGTGGAGGTCTGGTGATGAACATGCCGCTATCCTCCGCCACTCCGGTCAAGGTCCTCGTCGTCGACGATTCCATCCTGATGCAGAAGCTGATGACGCAGATCATCGACTCCGCGCCGGGCTTCAAGGTGATCGGCGTCGCGGGCAGCGCCGAAGAGGGCTGGGACGCGATCCAGGAGCTGCGGCCCGACGTCGTGACGCTTGATCTCGAACTGCCGGGCCGTCACGGCCTCAAGCTCCTGGCGCGCGTCCTCAAGCAGGATCCGCTGCCGGTGCTGATCGTCTCGGCCTTCGGCGGGCCGGGCGCCGACAACACCATTCAGGCGCTGGAGCTCGGTGCCATCGACTTCATCGAGAAGCCCGATGGCACGACCCATACGCTCGATGGCTTCATGAAGCATCTCGTCGCAGCGCTGCAGCGCGCTGCGGCCAGCCGCAAGATGCTCGCCGCCGCACGGCAGGTGGCCCAGGCCGCCGTGCCCGCCCGCCCTGCCGCGCCCTCGCCGCGCGAGCCAGCCCGCGCCGGCAAGACCTCGCTGATCGCGATCGGCGCCTCGACCGGCGGCGTTCCGGCCGTGCAGACGGTGATGCGGGATCTCGCGCCGCTCAGGTTGCCGATCGTCGTGGTGCAGCACATGCCGCCGGGCTATACGGCGAAATTCGCGGCCCGGCTCGCTACCGCGACCGGTCTCGATGTCCATGAGGCCGTCGACGGCGACAGGCTGAAGCCAGGGATGGCGGTGGTGGCGCCCGGTGGTTCGCGCCATCTCGAGATCGAGGAGCGGCGCGGCGAATTCGTCTGCGCACTGCGCGAGGGGCCGCTGGTCAGCGGCCACTCGCCGTCGGTCGACGTGATGTTCCATTCGGTGGCGCGCAGCGCCGGCAGCCACGCGGTCGGGATCCTGCTCACCGGCATGGGGCGCGACGGCGCAGACGGTTTGTTAGCCATGCGCAAAGCCGGCGCCGAGACGTTAATCCAAAGCGGTGAGACCTGCGTGGTAAACGGGATGCCGAAAGCGGCCTATGAACTGGGAGCGACCGAGCGGGTCGTTCCGCTTACCCAGATTGGTACCGCGGTTAGCCAGTTGATCGGCGAGAGGCCGAACCTGCGCACCGCGTAAGGAGATTGTGATGTCAAAGGCCAGAAGCGAATACCGCATCCTGGTGGTCGACGACCAGAAGAGCATGCGCGGCCTGGCGACCTATTTCCTCAAGCAGATCGAGTTCCAGGATATCGACGAGGCGGAGAACGCCCGCGAAGCCCTGATGAAGATGCAGACCAAGCGCTACGACCTGCTGCTGCTCGACTGGAACATGGACGGCATGAGCGGCATCGACCTGTTGCGCGCGATCCGCTCGGTGCCGGAGCTGAACCAGATCAAGATCATCATGGCGACCTCGGAACGCTCGGTCGACAAGATGGACGAGGCGACCAGCAACGGCGCCGACCATTACGTCGTGAAGCCCTATGAATTGCGCGATCTCGAAGTGCGGGTGAAGAAGGTCCTCGCCTGCTGAGGCTTTCTCCGGTCTCGCCATCGTGAAGCGAAGCCCCGTAGCCGTTGGCTGCGGGGCTTTCTGCTTTCGGGCATGATGCGCTGGTTCGGTTGTCTGATCGGAGAGAAGCCATGCTGCCGTCACGCCGCCAGATCGTCGCCGGGATAGCCGGAGCGGCTTCTGCTGGCCTCGTGTCCCGCGAGGCTGCGGCGCAGGCTCTCACCGGCGCCCATGCCTTCGGCTTCGACAAACCGGGGGGCGGGCGCCTGCCGCTGGCCGATTATCGCGGCCGGCCGATCCTCGTCGTCAACACGGCGACGCGCTGCGGCTATGCCGGGCAGATGGCGACGCTGGAGCAGCTCTGGCAGCGCTACCAGACGCGCGGGCTGATGCTCGTCGCGGTGCCGAGCAATGATTTCGGCGGGCAGGAGCCGCTTGACGGCGCGGCCATCGCCGAGGCCGCCCGGCAAAGCCATGGCGCGACCTACACCTTCGTCGAGAAGAGCGTGGTGCGCGGGCCGGAGGCGCACCCGTTCTATCGCTGGGCCGCGTCGGAGAAGCCGGCCGACACGCCGCGCTGGAACTTCCACAAATACCTGGTCGGCCGCGACGGCGCGCTGCTCGGCGGTTTCCCGGCCGCGACCGATCCGCTCTCGCCGCAGCTCGTGCAGGCGATCGGGCGGGAACTGGCGGCGGGGTAGTCGTTCAGGCTTTTGGCTTTGCGCCCGGCCGGAACGCCGCAATGACAGCCGGATCGGTTTCGAGCCAGGGCCCTTCGATCAGGTCGATGCAATAGGGGATCGCCGGCATCACCGCGTCCAGGCATTCGGCGATGGCGCGGGGGCGACCGGGCAGGTTGACGATCAGGGACTTGCCCCGGATGCCGGCCGTCTGGCGCGAGAGGATCGCGGTCGGAACCTTGGCGAGGCTGACCTGGCGCATCAGTTCGCCGAAGCCCGGCATCGGCTTCTCGACGACGTCTTCGGTCGCCTCCGGTGTGACGTCGCGCGGGGCGGGGCCGGTGCCGCCGGTGGTGACGATCAGGCAGCAGCCTTCGCGGTCGGCGAGATCACGCAGCGTTTCGGCGATCACCGCGCGGTCGTCGGGGATGACGCGGGCCACCGCTTCCCAGGGCGAGGTCAGGACCTTCGCGAAATAGGCCTGGATCGCCGGCCCGCCCTCATCGGCGTAGATGCCGGCCGAGGCGCGGTCGGAGACCGTGACGATTCCAATCCGGGCTGTCGCGGTCATCGGCTCTCTCCTGCGGGCGGGCCTGCTCTATCGGTGGCGTGGATGAATGGTCAAGCGGGCCTCTCGCCAGCTCCGGAGCGATCTGGTAGCGCAGCGCCATGCGCTCTGCCGCCTCGGCCCCATCTCCCACCGGTAACGGCTTCGCCGCCAGCTTCGCAGCGACGGTGATGCTTGTCGTTGGGCTTTTGGCCGCGCTGACCCTTTGGCGCGACCCCTATTGGGTGTTCCGCGACAGCCCGCCCTGGACCCGTGATGGCGCCGGTGCGAGCCGCCTGCTCGATGTCGAGATGCGCCTGATCAAGCCGCTCCAGATTGCGAGGCTGAAGCCGCAGACGCTGCTGATCGGCTCGTCGGTGGTCTATCGCGGCCTCGATCCGCGCAATGCCTCCGGCGTCGGGGGGCAAGTCTACAATGCCGGCGTCTCCGCCCTGATGGCGCGCGAATTGCCGACGCTCGCGGCTTTGGCCGTCGATGTCGGCAGCGTCAGGCAGGTCGTGATCGAGCTCGACTATTTCATGTTCACCGCCTGGCCGCCGCCACCGCCGATCGACCGGAAGCTCGCGACGGCATCGGGCCGCCGGGAGGCCCTCGTTTCGATCGTGCTGAATCCGAAGGCGATCGACAACCTGCGCGGGCGGCAGTCCCGAAGGACCGAGCCCGGCCTCTGGCATGGCGACGGCTACAAGGCGACGCCGGATTTCGATGCGGAGCTGGTGGGCAGGATCACTCGCGAACAGAACATCGCGGCGATGGTCTACCGGCCGGGCGATCTGGCCCATCTCGAACGCGCGCTCGATCTGCTTCGGACGCGGAAGGTCACGATCGTCCTGTCGCCGATGAGCGCGGCCCAGCGGCAGCTGGTCATGGATGGCGGGCGCGGCGCCGAACTGGCGGCCTGGCGGCGGGACGTCGCCGCGTTGGCGGCGGCGCGCGGCCTGCCGTTCCATGATCTTGTCTCAGGCCATCCGTTCGAGGATTTCGATCCCGCCAAGGCATCGTCGCGCTACTGGCTCGACACCCTGCATTTCAAGCCGGAGGTCGGCCGCTGGCTGCTCGGGCGGATCGGGCTCGGACGGCTTCCCGCAGGCGCCTGAGCCACATCCGGCTGAGGGCCGCGGCCTGCGCTGCGCCAGGGCGGCCGGGGCCGACGCGGATGATGGCATTGGCCATCTCGCGGCGCTCGCCCCAGACATAGGTGCCGGCATCGACACCTTCGCCGGCGCCGCTGTCGAAGAAGGCCGGCGGTGTCCCGTTGAAATCGGCCTGCAGCATGGCGATCGTCAGGGTCCGGCCGGGTGAATGGCGGCTTTGCGTCTCGTCATAGGCGATCTTGAGGAAATGCCGGCGGTTGCCGCTCTCGACCAGCAGGCCCATGGCGATGGCCCGGCCGTCATGCAGCAGGGTGTCGATCAGCAGCGTGTCGTCGTTGGCGCAAAGCTCGGCCAGGCGGCGGATATAGGCGGCGTCCGCCGGCAGGCAGGCGATGGCTGTGCCGGCTTCACCCTTCCAGCCGGAGGCTTCGAGCGTGAGGAAGGCGTCGAGCGCCTCCAGCGCGCCGCGGCCCCGGTTACGCCGGAAGGTGAGGGCGCCCTGCTTCGCCACGGCCCGGAACTGCTGCATCCGCTTCTTGTAGGCGGAGCCGAGCGCGCGGCGCAGATAGCTCTCGAAGCTGTCCTCCGGGCGCGGGATCATCACCGGCCGGACCCAGCGCTCATAGGTCGAGATCGCGCTGCCGGTCTGGCGGCAGGCTTCGGCGAGGGCGGCATGACAGGGGCCGTCGAGCGGCAGCAGGGGCAGCAGCAAACGGTGCGGCAGGTCGCGCGAGGCGCGCAGATAGCGCATCAGGGCGCGGGCCGCTTCCGCCGCGTGGTCGCGGTCGAGCACCGGCAGCGAAGACACTTCGTAGAGCGGCACGAGCGGCGCGGCGAGAGCCGGGGTGAAGCCGCTGCGCCAGCCTTTCACGCGCCGGAAGGCCCAGATTCCGACGAGCTGTTCGAAGTCGAGCGCTTCGCTGAGCCAGGCGCAGAGCACGACGATCTCGTCCTCCGGCACCAGCGTCGTCGCGGCCGAGACCGCAGCCGGTGCCATATGCGGATTGGGCTCGAGCGCGTGGCGGGCGAGTTCCGCGAAAACCGGCCCCAGCTCCGCGTAAGCGGCGGGGCCGAGGCGCCTGACGACGATTCCCGTGCTCAAGACCGATGGCCGTTCCGGTTCGGCAGGCGCCATTCGCCGCGCAGGGCGAGGACGAAGGCGATCACCTGCGCCGTGGCGCGGTAGAGTTCCTCGGGAATCTGGTCGTCGAGTTCGACCGCCGAGAGCGCCTGCGCAAGGATCGCGTTCTGCTCGACCTCGACATCGTGCTCCCTGGCTGTCTCGACGATGCGCTCGGCCAGTTCGCCACGGCCCTTGGCGGTGACGCGCGGCGCGCCATGTCCGTCATATTCCAGCGCGACGGCGATGCGGGGCGGTCGCGGCGTGCTCATGACAGGCGGTCCAGGAACTGGCCGGCGGTCGGCTGCACCACACGGGGCTGGCCGGTGTGGATGTCGATGACACCGCTGGCGAAATCGGCATCGAGCAGCGCGCCTTCGAGGCCGGGCGCGGCGCCGCGCAGGAGCTGGCTGGTCTCCTCGCGCTCGGCCCAGATCGAGACGCCGACATCGCGGCCCTGCAAGGTGACGACGCCTTGCAGCGGCCCCATCGGCTCGACATCGAGCGCGAAACGGATGCGCCAGAGCGGCGGGCTCACCCCTTGCGCGTCGCGGCGCGGGGCGTCCCGCTCGACCTGGAGCGGCAGGATCGCGGTGCCCTGATGGAAGGCGATCGGGATCTCGGCGAGCCAGCGCTGCGCTGCTTGCGTGCCGTCCTGCCGGGTGGGCTCGAGCGGCAGCGAGGCGTATTGCGCGAGCTTGATCCGGTCGAGCGCGGCTTCGGTCTGGTCGAGCAGCGTCTCGGCGATGGCGAGCGGCTTCTCGGCCGGGTGGAGCGTCGGCTCGACGGCGGGTTGCAGCGCGAGCGGGCCGTCCCGGCGCGGCGGGGCGAGGCGGGCGGGCTGGTCGGTGGAAGCGAGCTCCGCCGGCCGATCCACCGCCTGGCCATTGTCGTGCTCATGTCGGCCCGCCTTCGGGTCCGGCGACAGGGCGTCGATGATCGGCAGCAAGGTCTCGCGCAGCGCCTGCAGCCCGGCCTTGAGGTCGCCCTGCCGGGGCTGCGGCAGGCCCGCGGCCTGCCGCGTGTCGAGGAAGAGCCCGGAGGCCTGGAAGGCCTGCTTGAGCCTTGCCGCCGTCGGCGCCTGCCGCTCGGCCGGAACGGCCTGGGCGAGCACCTGCTGGATCGCGGGCAGCAGCGTTTTCGGCAGGGCCAGCGAAATCGTTCCCTGCGCCAGCGCACGCAGATTGGCGAAGAGCGGGGCGAGCCCAGCCTGCCGCTGCAGGACGGGGCCGAGCAGCGGTCCGGCGATCGCGCGGGCGATCACCGCTGTCGGTATGGCGGGGAAAGCGGCTGCGGTCGCTGTCGAGGTTGCCGGGGACGTGCTGGCAGGAGCCTGACCGGTGAGCGTCGCTGGTGCGTGCGCCGCAGCGGCCGGTGCTGGTACGGGGACCTGGGCCGCAGGAGGGCCGAGCGTCTGCAGGGCCTGCTGCAGGAAGGCCTGCTGCATCGCCACCGGGGAAGGCGGGTGCGCGGCCTGTGCGGCAGCCGGCGCAGCCGGTGTGGCAGCTTGTGGAACAGGAGAAGGCACAGGCGCCATCTGCGGGCGGACCGAAACCGGTGATGCCGGGGCTGCATCCGGCTGCGCAGGCGTGGGCGCTGGAGCTGGTTGCGACTGGGCTTGCCCGGGCGCTGGCGCATTGGGCGGGCGCACTTCGACCAAGGTAGCGCGCAGATCGCCGCCTTGCTGTTCGGGCGGATCGAGGCGCAACAGCAGGGTGGCGCCTGGCTGCAGAGCCGCCTGCCTCGCCTGCGGACCGGCGAGGATGAGCGCGACCCTGGTTTCGCCGATCATGGCGGTCGCGGTGCCATCCGGCTCCAGCGAGGCGAGCCTGGCTTGCACCGTCCGGCCAGCCGTGAGCTCTCCGCCTGCGTCGAGCGCCTGCAGCAGGGTGGCGAGGGTCTGGCTCTTGACGAGCTGGGCGAGATTCATCGGGCGACCACGTGAGGACGCAGTACCCTGTCATGAAAGATTAAGCGTTTCCTTGCCGACCGGCCGCGCCATGCAGGGCGTGCCTGCGCGCCGGGCGCTGGCCTCGGGCGCGCCGCTGCGGCAGGGTTGGCCATCGCGTTCGAGGATTTCAGCCATGGATTACCGCCGTCTCGGCCGTTCCGGCCTCAAGGTTTCGCCGCTCTGCCTGGGCACCATGATGTTCGGCGGCCCGGCCGACGAGGCGACCTCGCGCCGGATCATCGACAGCGCGCACGAAGCCGGCATCAATTTCATCGATACGGCCGATGTCTATAACGAGGGCCAGTCCGAAGAGGTCACCGGCCGCGCCATCGCCAACCATCGTCATGACTGGGTGCTGGCGACGAAGGTCGCGAACCCCATGGGCAAGGGGCCGATGAATGGCGGGCTGTCGCGGCGCTGGATCATGCGCGCCTGCGAGGACAGCCTGCGCCGGCTCGGCACCGGGACCATCGATATCTACTACCTCCACAAGGAGGATCACACGACGCCGCTGGAGGAGACGGTGCATGCGATCGCCGATCTCGTGCGCCAGGGTAAGATCCGGCATTTCGGCGTCTCGAACTATCGCGCCTGGCGATTGGCCGAGATCTGCCGGCTTTGCGACGAGCTCGGCATCGACCGCCCCGTCGTCAGCCAGCCCTACTACAACGCGATGAACCGCATGCCGGAGGTCGAGCACCTGCCGGCCTGTGGCTATTTCGGGCTTGGCGTCGCCTCTTACTCGCCGCTGGCGCGCGGCGTTCTGACCGCGAAATACGCGCCGGGGCAGGCGCCAGCGGAGGGCACGCGCGCCGGGCGCGGCGACCGCCGGATGATGCAGGCGGAGTGGCGCGAGGAAAGCCTGATCATCGCCCAGACGATCAAGGACCATGCGGCAGGCAAGGGGCTGACGCCGATCCAGTTCGCGGTGCGCTGGGTGCTCAACAACGCCTTCGTCACGGCCGCGATCGCCGGCCCGCGCACTTTCGAGCAGTGGGAAGCCTATCTCGCGGCGCTCGATGCCGGCTTCGACGCGGAGGACGAGGCGCTGGTCGACCGGCTGGTGCCGGCCGGTCACCCCTCGACGCCGGGCTACAGCGACCCGGCCTATCCGCTGGAAGGGCGCGTCAGCCGCGCCTGAGATCGATCCCTCAGTTCATCATGCAGAAGCCGTTGACCACGACATCCGTCTGGCACCACGGCTTCTTGGCCTCGCTGTTCGCGGTGAGGCGCAGTGGCACGGATTCCTCGCGCTGGGCGGTTGCCGGCGGGAAGGGGACGCGCTGGGGCTGGCCAGTCGCGGCCTGTGAGCGGCTCGCGCCGGCGGCGATGCCGGGCACGACGACGACGCTGCGACTGGTCTTGGCTGGCGCGGCCGAACTGCGCCCGCCGGCGCGGAACTTGGCGGCCTCGGCCTGAACGGGCAGCAAGGTGGCGGTCGCGAGCAGGCAGGCAAGGGCGGCGATGCGGCGCATGAGAACGGTCTCCCGGTTGCCGAGAGGATGCCGCGATCTGCCGCAACGGCAAGGAAAGCCTGAAATCAGCCTCAGCGAGGCGTTAACACCGGCGCTCAGGCGGCTGCGCGTGGCCGTGTGAGGCGGTCCCAGGCCGCCATCGCGCCCTGGGCGATCGTCTCCAGCATTGTTCGCGATGCGCCGTCGCGCGCCTGGATCGACATGCCCTGCTGGACGGTGACGTAGTAGCTCGCGACCGGATGCGGATCGAACGCGGCCGGCAATTCACCCTCGGCGCTCGCCCGCCGCAGCCGTTCCTCGATCATGCCGACGCTGCCGGCGCGCATCTCGCGCAGGATGCGGCTGGTCTCGTCGCCGACGCCGATGGCGTTGACCGCCGAGAGCACGACCATGCAGCCCGGCGGCCGGCCGGGCCGGGTGAAGGTCCGGGCGCTGGCCATCAGATAGCCTTCAAGCGCCGCGCGTGCCGTCGGTTCGTTCTGTAGCGGCGCGAGGATGTCGTCGCTCTCGGTCGCGGCGAAATGGTGGATGGCTTCGCGGTAAAGTTCCTCCTTGCTGCCGAAGGCGGCGTAGAGGCTGGGCGAATTGATGCCCATTGCTTCGGTGAGGTCGCTCATCGAGGCGGCCTGGTAGCCGCGCTCCCAGAACACCTCCATGGCGCGCTCCAGCGCCGCCAGCCGGTCGAAACTGCGTGGACGGCCGCGTTCGGCCATGGCCCGCCTCTCTCAAAAATATTCTGTTACGATCATTATATATTTAACTTGACGCTCGCAGGCAAGCGCGCCAGTTATTATGTATCGATAATCACATAAATGGAGTTTGCCATGTCACGCCTTGCCGGAAAGCGCGCTCTCGTCACCGGCGGCAGCCGCGGAATCGGCGCCGCCATCGCCCGCAGGCTCGCCACTGAGGGCGCCGATGTCGCGCTGACCTATGAACGCTCCGCCGACAAGGCAGCTGCGGTCGTGAAGGAGATCGAGGCGCTCGGTCGCAAGGGATTCGCCATCGCCGCCGACAGCGCCGATCCTGCGGCGGTTACGAGCGCTGTCGATGCGGCAGCGAAGGCGCTCGGCGGTCTCGATATCCTTGTCAACAATGCCGGAATCTATCGCGGTGGTCCGGTCGCTGACTGGAGCCTCGCCGATATCGACGCGACGCTCGCCGTCAATGTCCGCGCCGTGGTGCTGGCCTCGCAGGCGGCTGCGGCGCATCTCGGCGAGGGCGGGCGCATCATCTCGACCGGTTCGTGCCTCGCCGACCGGGTCGTCGAGCCGGATGTCACGCTCTACGCGATGAGCAAGGCTGCGCTGATCGGCTTCACCAAGGGGCTGGCGCGCGATCTCGGTCCGCGCGGCATCACCGTCAACATCGTCCATCCCGGCTCGACCGATACCGACATGAATCCGGCTGGCGGCCCCGGTGCCGACGCCCAGCGGGCGCGCATGGCGATCCCGCGCTATGGCCAGCCGGAGGATATCGCCGGGCTGGTCGCTTATCTCGCGAGCGAGGAGGCGCGTTTCATCACTGGCGCCGGCTTTGCCATCGATGGCGGCGTGAACACCTGACGCCGCTGGCCTAATGCCCGGGCAGGACGATCATGGTGGGCCTGGCCGGCAGCGTCGCCTTGCTCAACGTGATCGTCGCCTGGTCGCGGCGCTCGACCGGCCAGATATCCTGCGTGCGGGCGAGGAAGCGTGAGAGCGTGCCGCCACCGAAGAAATGCATCGGGATCATCACCCGCGCCTGGATCGATTTCAGGACATCCAGCATGCCGGACTGGTCGAGCGTATAGCTGCCGTCGACCGGGAAGAGCACGATGTCGACCCGGCCGAGCGCCCGCAGATGGCCGGGCTCCAGCGGGTGATGCAGATGGCCGAGATGGGCGATGCAGAGCTCGCCGATCTCGAAGACGAAGATCGAGTTGCCGTCGTAATCGGTACCGCCCTCATAGGCTCGGATATTGGTCGGCACGTTGCGGACCCGGACATCGCCGAGCGTGAGATCGTGCCGCGCCGCGCCCTGGCCGGATAGGTCCCAGCCGGGCAGGACATGCTTGATCGCGGGATCGGGGCTGCGCGAGTTATGCGTCGAATGCGCCTTGTTCATCGTGGCGATGTCGGGCGTCACCGGCGGGCGGACATAGTCGTTGTAATCGGTTGCGATCTTCACGCCGCCCGGCGTCTCGATCAGGAAGGTGGCGTGGCCGACGAAGGTGAGCCTCGCCTCGTCCTTCGCGAGTTGCACCCGCTGGATCGGCAGGCGCAGGCTCGCCATTTCCGGCCGGCAGCCGGGTTCGTTCGACTGGGCGCGGGCGGGCAGCGTGGCCAGCAGGGCCAGGGTCAGACTCACTAGAATACGCAACAGGACGGCGGGCAGGCTCATCGGCGGGCTCCGGCATCGTTCAGGCCATGGGAGCTTCCGGCAAAATCCGGGCCGGGGGAAGGGCGCCTGGATCGCTCTACCGGTTTTGTGAAAGGCACCTGCTCCACCGGCAGGCGGTTGCGGGCGGCGCGCCCGGTCGCTACATAGCGGCCAGATTTCCCGACATCCCGTGTCGCAGCCCCCGAAAGCGGAGCCCGCTCGCCTCATGTCCCGCCAGTTCATCTATCATATGCGCGGCCTGTCCAAGACCTATCCGGGCGGCAAGCAGGTGTTGAAGGACATCCACCTGTCCTTCTACCCGGATGCCAAGATCGGCGTGCTCGGCGTCAACGGCGCCGGCAAGTCGACCCTGCTCAAGATCATGGCCGGGTTCGACAAGGAGTGGACCGGCGAGGCCTGGGTCGCCGAAGGCGCGCGCGTCGGCTACCTGCCGCAGGAGCCGAAACTCGACGAGACGCTGACCGTCCGCGAGAACGTGATGCTCGGCGTCGCTCCCCAAAAGGCGATCCTCGACCGCTACAACGAGCTCGCCATGAACTATTCGGACGAGACCGCCGACGAGATGACCAATCTCCAGGACGAGATCGAGGCCAAGGGGCTGTGGGATCTCGATTCCAAGGTCGACCAGGCGATGGACGCGCTACGCTGCCCGCCGGATGACTGGCAGGTCGACAAGCTCTCGGGCGGCGAGCGCCGCCGCGTCGCGATGTGCAAGCTCCTGCTGGAGCAGCCTGAGCTCCTGCTGCTCGACGAGCCGACCAACCATCTCGACGCCGAGACCACCGCCTGGCTCGAAGGCCATCTGCGGACCTATCCGGGCGCGATCCTGATCGTCACCCACGATCGCTACTTCCTCGACAACGTCACCAGCTGGATTCTCGAGCTCGATCGCGGCCAGGGCATCCCTTACGAGGGCAACTACTCGGCCTGGTCGGTGCAGAAGCAGAAGCGCCTCGCCCAGGAAGGCCGCGAGGACGTCTCGCGCCAGAAGACGCTGGAGCGCGAAGCCGAATGGATGGCCGCTTCGCCCAAGGCCCGCCAGGCCAAGAGCAAGGCCCGTATCCAGCGCTATGACGAACTCGTCCAGAAGGCCAACAACAAGGGGCCGGACACCGCGCAGATCATCATCCCGATCGCCGAGCGGCTCGGCAACAACGTCGTCGATTTCGAGGACCTGTCGAAGGGCTTCCAGGACAAGCTCCTGATCGACGGGCTCTCGTTCAAGCTGCCGCCCGGCGGCATCGTCGGCGTGATCGGCCCCAACGGCGCCGGCAAGACGACGCTGTTCAAGATGATCACCGGGGTCGAGAAGCCGGATGCCGGCACGATCAAGGTCGGCGAGAGTGTCCAGCTGGGCTATGTCGACCAGAGCCGCGACTCGCTCGACGACAAGAAGAACGTCTGGGAGGAGATCTCGGGCGGCAACGACATCCTCTATCTCGGCAAGCGCGAGATCAATTCCCGCGCCTATTGCTCGGCCTTCAACTTCAAGGGCGGCGACCAGCAGAAGAAGGTCGGCTCGCTCTCCGGCGGTGAGCGCAATCGCGTCCACCTCGCCAAGATGCTGAAGTCCGGCGCCAACCTGCTACTGCTCGACGAGCCGACCAACGACCTCGACGTCGACACGCTGCGCGCGCTCGAAGAGGCGCTTGAGGATTACGCCGGCTGCGCCGTTATCATCAGCCACGATCGCTGGTTCCTCGACCGCATCGCGACCCATATCCTCGCCTTCGAGGGCGACAGCCATGTCGAGTGGTTCGAGGGCAACTTCGCCGATTACGAGGAAGACAAGAAGCGCCGCCTCGGCATCGACTCAACCATTCCGAAGCGCATCCAGTACAAGAAGTTCTCGCGCTGAGTCGTTGATATCTGAATCAAAAGGCCGCGCGGTGCCGCTAGGTCCGCGGGGCTTTTTTCATGTCTTGCTTCAAGATGGGGCAAGGCACGGCTACGTCCGGGCTGGACTGCCGCCGCGCCCCGGCTTCAACTGACGGCATGCTGACCCTCGACCATCTCACCGTGATCGCGCCGACGCTGGCGGAGGGCGTCGCGCATGTTCGTGACTGCCTCGATCTCGACGTCCCCTTCGGCCAGCGGCACGGCTATATGGGGACCTGGAACCATCTGCTTCAGCTCGGTGACATGACCTATCTGGAGATCGTCGCGCGCGATCCCGACGGTGCGTCTCCCGGGCGGGCCCGCTGGTTCGGGCTCGACGACGAGAAGCAGGTCAAGCGGGATTGGGATGCCGGCCGCCGGTTGCGCGGCTGGGTCGCCCGAACCGACGGGATCGACGCTGCCCTTGCGGGCAGGGAGGCGATCTTCGGCCGCAAGGTCGGGCTGCCGATGGACGCTCCGGCTTTCGATTTCGCCATTCCCGATGACGGCTCGTTGCCCTGGGGCGGGGCGGTGCCTTCGCTCATCGACCGGCGCGGCAAGGCGCGTTCGATGGCGTCGATCGTCGATCTCGGCGCCCGATTGCGCGGGTTCTCGCTGGAGCATCCGGAGGCCGAGGCAATCGCGGCGCTGTTACTGGAGCTTGGGACGGAGCGGGGCCCCGTCGTCAGCCATGGGCCAGAGCTGCGCTATCGCGCACAGATCGACACGCCCGGCGGGGTGAAGGAATTGTCCTGACCGTCGCGTCCGGCCGACGATGGCGGGCTACATCCGTTCGCCGGGTATCCGGCTCGCCTGCCTGACCCAGTCCGAGAACTGCGCTTCGTCGAAGGCGTCGTTCTCGTGGATGTCGAGATAGCGCACCTCCTTCTGCTTGGACGGGCCGGGCGGGACCGGATCCAGTGAGGCGCCCTTGAAGAAAGACACCTTCACATAGCGCGTGAAGCAGTGGATGCCGAGAAACCATTCACTGTTGCCCCTGCCGTAGAGCGGAGAGTTCCACTTCACCGCCTTCTGCACATCCGGCACGGCTTTCACGATCAGGTCGTCGATGCGCCGGCCGATCGCGCTCTTCCAGCCGGGCATGGCGGCGATATAGGCTTGAACCGGAGCATCGCCGGCGCCCTTCGGGATCTGCGGGTTGCCGCCCGATAGAAGGCGCGGCCTGTCGTCTTCGCTCATGCTGTCGCTCCTGCCGGGCGTGCCCCGGCGCGGCCATGGTAGGGAGGCGGGCAGGCGGTCTGCAACCGCCGCTTGCGGCGCTGGGGAACGCTCCGGCGTCGACTGCGACGCTGTGACATGGCTCCCGATTAGTCCGGCGGGCAGCGCTTTTCCCTTGGGAATCAGCGTATTTCGACCGGGGCTACGAGTGGCAAGCAGGCCCGGTATGCGGCTCTCTTCTGACGACTTAAGTTATGATTAAGCCAGCGGCTCCTAGGAGCAGAGTCGCGCCCAAGGCTATTCTACGCCTTGGATCTGATAAATCCGATCTGGAACTGGTCAAGTTATTGATCGTGTTCTTGCTGCCATGACGTGAAGGTTGATTATGACTAGCCAGTATATCCAGGGTATGGTGCAGGACGTGAAGAAGGGCGGCCTGTCGCGGCGCTCCTTCATCCAGAAGATGGCGGCGCTCGGCATCACCGCGCCGATCGCGACCCAGATCCTCTCCTGGAACGACGTCGCGATGGCCAATGCCACGCTCGAATACAAGCCGACCAAGGCCGGCGGCGGTGGCCCGCTGAAGATGCTGCTGTGGCAGGCTCCGACCCTGCTCAACCCGCATTTCGCCTCGGGCACCAAGGACCAGATCGCGTCGCGCGTGTTCTACGAGCCGCTCGCCGGCTGGGACAAGGAAGGCAACCTGATCCCGCAGCTCGCGGCCGAGGTTCCCAGCAAGGCCAATGGCGGCCTGTCCGAGGATGGCACGACCGTCACCTGGAAGCTGAAGAAGGACGTGAAGTGGCATGACGGCAAGCCGTTCACGGCCGAGGACGTCGTCTTCACCTGGGAATACGCCGCCGATCCGGCGACCGCCGCCTACACCACCGGCGCCTACAAGGACATCAAGGTCGAGAAGGTCGACGATTTCACCGTCAAGGTGATCTTCGCCAAGCCGACGCCGTTCTGGGCGGATCCCTTCGTCGGCGTCGCCGGCATGATCATCCCGAAGCACCATTTCGGCGACTACAAGGGCGCCAAGTCGCGCGAGGCTCCGGCCAACCTGAAGCCCGTCGGCACCGGCCCCTACAAGTTCGCCGAATTCAAGCCGGGCGACATCCTGTCGGGCACCCGCAACGAGAGCTATCACGTCGCCAATCGTCCGCATTTCGATACGTTCGAGATCAAGGGCGGTGGTGATGCGGTCTCGGCGGCCCGTGCCGTCCTGCAGACCGGCGAATATGACTACGCCTGGGATACGCTGGTCGAGGACGAAGTCCTCAAGCGCATGGAGATGGGCGGACGCGGCAAGATCAGCGCTGCACCGGCCGGTGACATCGAGTTCGTCACGCTGAACACGACCGACCCGTGGACCGAGGTCGATGGCGAGCGCTCGAGCGCCAAGACCAAGCACCCGACCCTGTCGGACCCGGCCGTGCGCCAGGCGATCAACCTGCTGATCGATCGCGACTCGATCCAGAAGTTCATCTATGGCCGCGCCGGCGCTGCCACGGCGAGCTTCGTGAACGAGCCCAAGCAGTTCAAGTCGGAGAAGCTCAAGTACGAGTTCAGCATCGAGAAGGCCAACAAGATCCTCGACGAGGCCGGCTGGAAGAAGGGCTCGGACGGCATCCGCGAGAAGGATGGCAAGAAGCTCAAATACGTCTTCCAGACCTCGATCAACGCTCCGCGCCAGAAGGTGCAGGCCATCATCAAGCAGGCCTGCCAGCGCGCCGGCATCGATATCGAGCTGAAGTCGGTGACGGCCTCGGTGTTCTTCTCGTCGGATGTCGCCAACCCCGACACCTACACCAAGCTCTATACCGACATCGAGATGTACACCACGACGCAGCCGCAGCCCGATCCGGAGCGCTTCCTCAACCAGTTCACCTCCTGGGAAGTCGCCAGCAAGGAGAACAAGTGGCTGGGCCGCAACGTCTCGCGCTACACCGACCCGGCTGCGGACGAGGCCTACAAGGCCGCCCAGAAGGAGCTCGACCCGGCCAAGCGCGCAGCGCTGCTGATCAAGGTCAACGAGATCTTCTGCGAGGCCAACGTCATCCTGCCGATCCTGTCGCGCAAGAAGGTCGTCGCCGCGTCGAACACCCTCTCGCATGACCATTCGGGCTGGGACGTCGACACCTGGAACCTCGCGTCCTGGTATCGCGCCTGATCTGGAAATCGGTCCCTTGCGGAGAGCGATCTCTGCAAGGGTGATGCAATGAAGAAGGCCCGGCGGAGCTGCTCCGCCGGGCCTTTTCGATGGTTGTTGGCTGTCTGGCCGGGGAACCGCGTCAGCCCGCCAGCCGCTTGATCGCCCCGGCGCGACCGCCGACGAGGATGCGCTCGTCGACATCCTTGATGTCGCGCAGGCCGCAGAGCGCCATGGTGGTGTCGAGCTCCTTGCGGATGATGTCGAGCGCGGCGGTGACGCCCTGCTCGCCCATGGCGCCGAGCCCATAGAGGAAGGCGCGGCCGATGAAGGTGCCGTGCGCGCCGAGCGCGATCGCCTTGAGCACGTCCTGGCCCGAGCGGATGCCGCCATCGAACAGGACCTCGACGCGGTTACCGACCTGCTCGACGATGCCGGGCAGGGCCTCGATCGAGGAGAGCGCGCCGTCGAGTTGGCGGCCGCCATGGTTCGAGACGATCAGCGCGTCGGCACCGCTCTTGGCTGCCATCTCGGCGTCTTCCGGATCAAGGATGCCCTTGAGGATCAGCTTGCCGCCCCATTGCTCCTTGATCCACTGGACGTCGTCCCAGTTCAGCTGCGGGTCGAACTGGCTGGCGGTCCAGGAGGAGAGCGAGGACATGTCGGCGACGCCGGTGACATGGCCGACGATGTTGCCGAACTGTCGGCGCGGCGTGTCCAGCATCTTCAGGCACCAGCGCGGCTTGAAGGCGAGGTTGATCAGGTTGGCCAGCGTCGGCTTCGGCGGGGCGGAAAGGCCGTTGCGGATGTCCTTGTGGCGCTGGCCGAGGATCTGCAGGTCGAGCGTCAGCACCAGGGCCGAGCAGCCGGCCGCCTTGGCGCGCTGGATCAGGCGCGAGATGAAGTCGCGATCCTTCATCACATAGAGCTGGAACCAGAACGGCGCGCTGGTGTGGTTCGCGACGTCCTCGATCGAGCAGATGCTCATGGTCGAGAGCGTGAAGGGCACGCCGGCCTTGGCGGCGGCCTTGGCCGCGAGGATCTCGCCATCGGCGTGCTGCATGCCGGTGAGGCCGGTGGGCGCGAGCGCGACCGGCATCGCGACCGGCTGGCCGATCATCTCGGAAGCCAGCGAACGATTGGTCATGTCGACGGCGACGCGCTGGCGCAGCTTCACCTTGGCGAAATCGGTCTCGTTGGCGCGATAGGTGCCCTCGGTCCAGGCGCCGGAATCGGCGTAGTCGTAGAACATGCGCGGCACGCGGCGCTTGGCCAGAAGGCGCAGGTCTTCGATGGTCAGGGGCTGGGCCATGTCTCGTCTCGCCGTTGGCGTCCCGTCTTGTCCTTCCGGCTTGCTCGCATGCTGGCCGGCAGGGCGCAACCGTTCGCCGCGCAAACGGGCCTGCGTCAGGAGACCGCCTTGTGCCAAGACACGGAGCATGCTGACGAAACCTTGACGAAAGGCGGCAGGGCTTGCCTGAGCTTTCATCTCGACAAGGATCGGTTTTCGGTCAATCCTACCTTACCGGCATAGGGGCCATGCGTTCAGTGCCGGTGAGAGACGCTTTGGCTTCGAGGGATGTGGCGATGGCGACCGGAACCGTGAAATGGTTCAACACTGAGAAGGGGTTCGGCTTCATTCAACCGGCGGAAGGCGGCAAGGATGTGTTCGTTCACATCACGGCCGTGAAAGAGGCCGGCATGATGACGCTGACGGAAGGGCAGCAGGTTTCGTTCGAGTTGAAGACCGAGCGCGGCAAGACGGCCGCGGGCGATCTGAAAGTACTCTGAGACTGCTCTGTCGCCGTGAGGTTCGCCTGCCGCGCGCGGCGGGATGCTGGCGAGCGCGTGCCTGAAAGATGACGACCGGATCGGCGTTGTCGCCGTATGTCCGGCGCTGTTCCTTTGATACGACATGATGCGCCGAAAGCCCCGTCCAGGTCTGGCCTGCGGGGTTTTCTTGCTTGAGAATCCGTGGGATGCGCGGAGCCGGACGCACCAGGCGGCCCTCTGGTTCTTTCGCTCACGCAGAGGCGCAGCGCGGCTGACGCGGGAAGATCGCGCGCCCGTCCGTCTTGGCTTCGCCGAGCCACCTTATCCCGGCGGTGAGAAGGAAGAACCCGTCCTATCTTCCGCACGACAATCCGCTTGCACGAACGGCGCGTTCGATATAAAGATATCTTTATATCTTTTTCCTTGTCGACAGAGGACGCCAGCGCGTGCGGCAGCCGACGACATTGTCTTCCGATGTGCTTCTCGCGGGCCTCAGGGCCGCCGGCGAGGAGACGCGGCTGCGCATTCTCGCTTTGCTCTCCGAAGGCGAGCTCTCGGTGTCCGATCTCACCGACATCCTCGGCCAGTCGCAGCCGCGCATCTCGCGCCATCTCAAATTGCTCGCCGAGGCCGGGCTGGTCCGGCGCTCGCGCGAGGGCGCCTGGGCCTTCTTCCGCCTCGACGAGACCGGACCGGGCGGCGCCTTCGCCGCGTCACTCGCGGCCTGGCTCGACCTGAGCGATCCGGTGCTTGCAGCCGATCGCGAGCGCCTCGCCGCCGTCCGGACAACGCGGGCTGAGGCCGCGCAAAACTACTTCGCCAGCGTCGCGCGCGACTGGGACCGGCTGCGCGGCCTGCATGTGCCCGACCATGCCGTCGAGGCGGCGGTCGAAGAGGCGGTCGGCGAAGGCTCGCCCGGCGCGATGCTCGATCTCGGCACCGGCACGGGGCGGATGCTGGAGCGGATCGCGCCGAAATTCGGCCGCGCCGTTGGCGTCGATGCCAACCATGCGATGCTGGCGGTAGCGCGCGCCAATCTGGAGCAGGCGGGGCTGTCGCGCGTCGAGCTCAGGCAGGGCGACATCTATGCATTGCCCTTCCCGCGCGGCTCCTTCGACCTCGTCGTGATCCATCAGGTGCTGCATTTCCTCGACGACCCCGGGCGGGCGGTGCGCGAGGCCGCCGCGATGCTGGCGCCCGGCGGGCGCCTGATCGTCGTCGATTTCGCCCCGCACGAGATGGAATTCCTGCGGACCGAGCATGCGCATCGCCGGCTCGGCTTCTCCCGCCAGCAGATCGCCGCCTGGTTTTCCGAGGCGGGCCTGTCCTGCGATCTTTCCCGCGAAGTCACCCTTGCCGATGGCGGCTCGGGCCAGCTCCCGGTCATGCTCTGGCGTGGCCGCGACCGGCGCGTCCAGGCCGATCCGCCGGCCCGCACGATCAATCTCGAGGTTGCGTGATGAATGCTTTCCGCCCCAGCCGCCACGGCTCGCGCCGTCCGCGCGTGTCCTTCGAGTTCTTTCCGCCCAAGACGGAGGAGATGGAGGTCGCGCTGTGGGACAGCGTGCGCCGGCTCGAGCCGCTAGGTCCGAGCTTCGTCTCAGTGACCTATGGCGCCGGCGGCTCCACCCGCGAGCGCACCCACGCCACCGTCAAGCGCATGGTCGACGAGACCGGGCTGAAGCCGGCCGCGCATCTCACCTGCGTCTCGGCCTCCAAGGCCGAGGTGGACGAGGTCATCCGCTCCTATTGGGATGCGGGCGTGCGCCATGTCGTGGCTTTGCGCGGCGACCCCGCAGGCGGGCTGGGCACTCCTTATGAGCCGCATGCGGACGGCTATCACCAGACCTCGGACCTCGTTGCCGGCCTGAAGCGCATCGGCGATTTCGAGGTGACGGTCTCGGCCTATCCGGAGAAGCACCCGGAGGCCGCCACGCTCGATGCCGATATCGATGCGCTCCAGAAGAAGGTCGATGCCGGCGCGACGCGGGCGATCACCCAGTTCTTCTTCGATAACGACGTCTATTTCCGCTATCTCGATAAGGTCCGCGCGCGCGGCATCGAGATCCCGATCCTGCCCGGCATCGTCCCGGTCCAGAACTTCAAGCAGACTGCGAATTTCGCCCGCAAGACCGGCGCCAGCGTGCCGCAATGGCTGGCCGACCGTTTCGAAGGGCTGGAAGACGACGTCGCGACGCGCCGCCTCGTCGCGGCTGCCGTCTGCGCCGAGCAGGTGCTGGACCTGATCGATCGCGGCGCCACCGACCTGCATTTCTACACGATGAACAAGGCCGACCTCGTCTATGCCATCTGCCATCTCGTGGGGTTGAAGCCCGAGAAGCCGGCGGCGCAGGCCGTGGCGGCGGAGTAAGCCTATGTCCGACTTCATTCCCGCTCCCGTCGACGGCGCCGAGATCGAGCGCTCTTTGCGCCAGGCCGCGCGCGAACGCATCCTCGTGCTCGACGGCGCGATGGGCACGCAGATCCAGAACCTGAAGCTCTCGGAAGCCGATTTCCGCGGCGAGCGCTTCAAGGGCTTCAATCACGACCTCAAGGGCAATAACGACATCATCGCGTTGACCCAGCCCGAGGCGCTGCGCGACATCCATCTCGCCTATTTCCGGGCGGGTGCGGATATCGTCGAGACCAATACCTTCTCGGGCACCTCGATCGCCCAGGCCGATTACGGCATGGAGGCCTATGTCTACGAATTGAACGTCGCCTGCTCGCGGCTCGCCCGCGAGGCGGCGATGATCGCCGAGAAGGAAGACGGGCGCCGCCGTTACGTGGCCGGCGCGATCGGCCCGACCAACCGCACGCTCTCGATCTCGCCCGACGTCAACAATCCCGGCTTCCGCGCCGTGACCTTCGACCAGGTCCGCGATTCCTATGCCGAGCAGGTGAGGGGCCTGATCGACGGCGGCTCGGAGCTGCTGCTGATCGAGACGATCTTCGATACGCTCAACGCCAAGGCCGCGATCGTCGCGATCGAGGAGGTGTTCCGCGCCAAGGGCATCCGCCTGCCGGTGATGATCTCCGGCACGATTACCGATCTTTCCGGCCGCACGCTGTCGGGCCAGACGGTCGAGGCCTTCTGGAACGCCGTGCGCCACGCCGCGCCGCTGACCATCGGCCTCAACTGCGCGCTCGGCGCGCGCGAGATGCGGGCGCATATCAAGGACATGTCGCGCATCGCCGGCACGCTGGTCTGCGCCTATCCGAATGCCGGCCTGCCCAACGAATTCGGCCTTTATGACGAACGGCCGGAAGCGACCGCCCAGATGCTGGCGGAGTTCACCGATTCCGGCTTCGTCAATATGGTTGGCGGCTGTTGCGGCACCACGCCGGACCATATCCGCGCCATCGCCCAGGCCGTCGCCGGCAAGGCGCCGCGCCAGATTCCCGAACCCAAGCCCTGGCTCCGTCTGGCGGGGCTGGAGCCGTTCACGCTCGACGAGACCATTCCCTTCGTGAACGTCGGCGAGCGCACCAACGTCACCGGCTCGGCCAAGTTCCGCAAGCTGATCACGGCCGGCGACTATGCCGCCGCGCTCGACGTGGCGCGCGACCAGGTCGCCAACGGCGCCCAGGTCATCGACATCAACATGGACGAGGGCCTGCTCGATTCCGAGAAGGCGATGACCGAGTTCTGCAACCTGATCGCCTCGGAGCCGGATATCTCGCGCGTGCCGATCATGGTCGACTCGTCGAAATTCCCGGTGATCGAGGCCGGTCTCAAGACGATCCAGGGCAAGCCGATCGTCAACTCGATCTCGATGAAGGAGGGCGAGGACGCCTTCCTCGAGCAGGCGCGCATCTGCCGGCAATATGGCGCGGCGGTGGTCGTGATGGCCTTCGACGAGGTCGGGCAGGCCGACACCTTCCAGCGCAAGATCGAGATCTGCACCCGGGCCTACAAGCTGCTGACCGAGACGATCGGCTTCCCGCCCGAGGACATCATCTTCGACCCGAACATCTTCGCGGTGGCGACGGGCATCGAAGAGCACGACAACTACGGCAACGACTTCATCAACGCGACGCGGGCCATCCGCGAGAGCCTGCCGCATGCTCATATCTCGGGCGGCGTCTCGAACCTGTCCTTCTCGTTCCGCGGCAACGAGAAGGTGCGCGAGGCGATGCATTCGGTCTTCCTGTACCATTGCATCAAGGCCGGCATGGACATGGGCATCGTCAATGCCGGCCAGCTCGGCAGCTATGACGATCTCGATCCGGAACTGCGCGAGCTCTGCGAGGACGTCGTCCTCAACCGCCGCAAGGATTCGACCGAGCGCCTGCTGGAGGCTGCGCCGCGCTTCAAGGGCGACGGTTCGGTCGCGGCTTCAGGCAAGGACCTCGCCTGGCGCGAACTGCCGGTCGAGAAGCGGCTTGAGCATGCGCTGGTCGCGGGTATCACCGAGTTCATCGAGGCCGATACCGAGGAAGCGCGCCAGCGCGCCGAGAAGCCGCTGCATGTCATCGAGGGCCCGCTGATGGCCGGCATGAACGTGGTCGGCGACCTCTTCGGCGCCGGCAAGATGTTCCTGCCGCAGGTGGTGAAATCCGCCCGCGTGATGAAGCAGGCTGTCGCCTATCTCATGCCCTATATGGAGGAGGAGAAGCGCCTGAACGGCGGCTCTGAGCGCTCGGCTGCAGGCAAGGTGCTGATGGCGACGGTGAAGGGCGACGTCCACGACATCGGCAAGAACATCGTCGGCGTCGTGCTCCAGTGCAACAATTACGAGGTGATCGACCTCGGGGTGATGGTGCCGACACAGAAGATCCTGGAGACGGCGCGCAAGGAGAAGGTCGACATCATCGGGCTCTCCGGGCTGATCACGCCCTCGCTCGACGAGATGGTGACGGTCGCCTCCGAGATGGAGCGCGAAGGCTTCGATATCCCGCTCCTGATTGGCGGGGCGACGACCAGCCGTGTCCATACCGCCGTGAAGATCCACCCGGCCTATAACGCCGGCCAGGCGGTGCATGTGAACGACGCTTCGCGTGCCGTCGGCGTGGTCTCGAGCCTGCTCTCGCAGGAGCAGAAGCCGGGCTATGTCGCCGGCGTGCAGGCGGAATACGCCAAGGTTGCCGAGGCGCATCGCCGCTCGGAAGCCGACAAGCAGCGCCTGCCGCTGGCCAAGGCGCGCGCCAATCCCTTCAAGACGGATTGGGCAGCCTACCAGCCGCCGAAGCCGAGCTTCCTCGGCACCCGTACCTTCCGGACCTACGACATCGCCGATCTCGTGCCGGTGCTCGACTGGACGCCGTTCTTCCAGACCTGGGAGCTGAAGGGCCGCTTCCCGGCGATCCTGCAGGACGAGAAGCAGGGCGAGGCCGCGCGCGCGCTCTGGGACGATGCGCAGTCGATGCTGAAGCGTATCGTCGAGGAGCGCTGGTTCAATCCGAAGGCGGTGATCGGCTTCTGGCCGGCGAATGCGGCCGGCGACGACATCCGCCTCTATACCGGCGAGAGCCGGGCCGATGAGCTCGCGACCTTCCATGGCCTGCGCCAGCAGCTCCTGCGCCGCGACGGCAAGCCCAATCTCTGCCTCTCCGACTTCGTCGCGCCGGAAGGCGTGGCGCCCGACTATATCGGCGCCTTCGCCGTTACGGCCGGGGCGGAAGAGGAGCGCATCTCCGAGAGATTCGCGCGCGACAACGACGACTATCGCTCGATCATGGTCAAGGCGCTGGCGGATCGCTTCGCCGAGGCTTTCGCCGAGCGCATGCACCAGCTCGTGCGCAAGGAGTTCTGGGGCTACGCACCGGACGAGGCCTTCTCGAACGAGGATCTGATCCGCGAGGAATATCGCGGCATCCGTCCGGCGCCGGGTTATCCGGCCCAGCCCGACCATACCGAGAAGGCGACCCTGTTCCGGCTGCTGGAGGCCGAGCGCCGCGTCGGCGTGAAGCTGACCGAGAGCTATGCGATGTGGCCGGGCTCCTCGGTCTCGGGGCTCTATTTCTCGCATCCGGAGGCCTATTATTTCGGCGTCGCCAAGGTCGAGCGCGACCAGGTCGAGGATTATGCCGCGCGCAAGGGCATGACGATCGAGGAGGTCGAGCGCTGGCTGGCGCCGATCCTCAACTACGACACCGCGGCCTATCGCCTGCAGGCGGCGGAGTAGTTGCCTTCCAGCGCTACGGCGGGCATCACGCCTGCGGCAGCGCCGGAGAGAATTCGTGACGACTGACGCGACAAGGCTGATCCGCAAGGCGGTGGAGGCAGACCAGCCGCGCATCCACGCCATCCGTATGGCCGTGCGCGAGAATATTCTGAGCGATCCCTCGAAGGTGACGGCCGAGGAGGTCGCCTGGTATCGCGATAATGCGATCTTCCTCGTTGCCGAAAGCGCGGGCGAGATCGCGGGCTTCGCTTGCGCCAACCATCAGACCGGATTGGTCTGGGCTCTGTTCGTCGATCCGGCGCAAGAGGGGGGCGGCCATGGCCGGGCGTTGCTCGATGCGGCGCTGGCCGGGTTGAAGGCTGCGGGCCATGCCCAGGCCTGGCTCGAAACCGGCGCCGGCACCCGGGCGGAACGCTTCTATCGCCGCCACGGCTGGCACGACCGGGGACGCGGCCTCGACGGACAGATCGTCTTCACGCGGCAGTTGTAAGTTTTTGGGTGGCCTAACCCGCAAGCGCTGCCCGGCTGACGGCCGTGACCGGGCCGTCGAAGACGCGGATGCAGTCTCCGCCGGCGAGGCCCGCGACATGGAGTGCCGCCTCGGCTTCCGCGAAGATCTCGTTCTGCTCGCAGTAGCCCTCAGTCTTCAGCAGGGCCGCGCCGATCGAGGCCGTGAAATCGATGACGAGGTAGCCGCGCGGGATCGGCCGGCACAACAGCTTGCGCGTGCCGGCGAGCATCGAGGCCAGGTAACCCTTGTCGCCCGGCATTCGCAGCAAAAGGGCGAAAGCGCTCGGGCCCGTCTGGTCGATCGCCAGGGCATCGGGAAAGAGCCGGCGCAGGCGCTCGCCGAAGCAGCGGATAATGTCGTCGCCGGCGGCCCGGCCGTGATTTTCGACGATTGTCGGAAAGCGATCGATCTCGAAGATCGCAAGAGCGAGGCATTCGGATGCCCGGCCCCGGTCCTGCCGAACCTGCCTGAGGATGTCGGTGAAGCTGCGGCGTGCTGCGGGGCTCGTTGGGGACTCCGCTCGCGTGAGGCTGGAGACGCTGTTCCACAAGCCCTTCTCGGCGGTGACATCCTGCTTCGAGCCGAAGATGCGGCTCGGCCGGCCATGCTGATAGCCGACGCCGACGATGAGGCGCATCCAGCGCTTGTCGCCATTCACCGCCCTGATCCGGCAATCGAGCGCGAAGCCCTGCCCGGTGCGGATGGCGTTGCTGCGATGCTGCTCCATCTCGCGCCGGGACCCCTCCTCGTAGAGGTCGAGGGTCGCCTTGCGGTAGATTTCGCTGCCGCGCTGCAGGCTGAACAGGTCGTAGACCCCGTCGGTCCAGCTCAGGGTCTCGTTGGCGAGGTTGCATTCCCAGGCGCCGAGCGCGGCGGGCGCGAGCGAGCGCTCGTAGAGCGGCCTGGTGGCTGCGATGAGCTGCTGGCTATCCACGGCGCCCTCCTGCCGGTCGACGATCGAGGGCAGCCTAGGCCGCGAGCGTTAAGCGACCCTTGCGCTTCGTGGCGCGTTTGGCCGTTTCATGCGCTGCGGCGTCACGGTTCCTGGTTCAGGCGCTGCGCCCGCCTTGCGCGGACGCAAGCAGGTCGCGCAGGGTGGTGATCGTCGAGGAATCGGCGATGCCGTCGACCTTTTCCGGGCGCCAATGGCGTTGGAAGGCGGCGACGATCGCTTCCAGCCTGTCGTCGAAGACGCCGTCGACCGTGACGCCGTAGCCGAGCATCGCGAACATCGCCTGAAGCGCCTCGACCGGCTGGCCGCTCTCGCCGCGGGCGAAGAAGCGCCCGCCGCGGATCAGGGCCGGCTCGCTCCACAGGCCGACGCCAGCTTCGGCGAAGCGGCGCCAGGGGAATTTCTCGCCGGGATCGATCTTGCGGCCGGGCGCGATGTCGGAATGGGCCAGCACGCGCTCGGGCGGGATCGACCAGCGCTCGCAGATGTCGCGGCAGAGGTTGAGCGTCGCGATGATCTGCTCTTCCGGGTAATCGGGCAGGCCGCCGGGATGGCCGGGATTGGCGATCTCGATGCCGATCGAGCAGGAGTTGATGTCGGTCTCGCCGGCCCAGTGCGAGGCGCCGGCATGCCAAGCGCGCCGACCCTCCGGCACGAGCTGGAGCGTGTGGCCGTTCTCGAACACGAAATAATGCGAGGAAACCTGCGCGACCGGGTTGCAGAGCCATTGCAGCGCTTCGCCGGCCACCGGCATGCCGGTGTAGTGCAGGATCAGCATGTCGGGCCGGCGGCCGGGCGTGCCGTCCGGGTTCTTGCGCTCGCCATGGTTGGGCGATGGGAAGATCTTTGCGGCAAAGCGGCTGTCGGGCCTGGCGACGTCCAGCGGGGCGATTTCGGTCATAGGAGGCGGCTCAGGCGGGTTGGGGCGCGAGGCTGCGGCTCATGCCGCGTTCTTTCTGGATCGCGTCCCAGGCCGCGTTGATCGCGGCGATGCGGCGGGTCGCGATGGCGATCGCCTCCTCGGGCAGGCCGCGGGCGATCTCGCGGTCGGGATGGGTTTCGGCGACGAGATGGCGGTAATGGCGCTTCAGCTCGGCGTCGTCCATCTCGCGGCTGGCGCCGAGCACGAGATAGGGGTCGTCCGGGCGGCGGGCATGGCGGGCCTCGATCCGGGCGAAATCGGGCTCGGCGATGCCGAAGATGCCGGCGACCGACTGGAGATAGGCGTGCTCGGCCTCGTGGATCGCGCCATCGGCAGCGGCGATCAGGAAGAGGCCGTCGAGCACATCCTCCAGCAGGGCCGGCTCGTCCTTGAAGGCGCCTGCGATCTGCGAGGCATAGGCCTCGAAGCCGGCGCTGGTCTGCTTGGCGAGATCGAACAGGGCCTCGATGCGCTGCTGCTGATCGGGCGGGACCTCGACGATGCGGCGGAAGGCGGTGATCTCGTCGCAGGTCACGACGCCGTCCGAGCGCGCCATCTTGGCGGCGAGCGCGACGAGGCCGGTGGTGAAGACGAGCTCGCGCGGTGCCGGGCCGAACGGCGCGCCTTCGCGATCGACCAGGACATGGCCGGCCAGCGCGCCGACGAGCGCGCCCAGCGGCCCGCCGATCACGAGGCCGAGCCCGCCGCCGCCCAGAGCGCCCCAGAAAGAGGAAGCCATCACATAATCGATCCCGGTGAATCCGAATGCGCCGATGATGGGAGAAGGGGGCTTGTTCGCGCAAGAGCGCCCGGTGCGACGGCCTGCCGCGCCAAAAATCCGGTTCCGGCCGGGAATACGGCTGAAATGCGGCGGCCGATTCGCCTGCTTGATTCGTTCCGGCGGGCGGGGAGCCGGCGAAGTTTTTCGAGCGACCGAATACATATGAATACTGAATAGTTAAATATAGAATATATTCCTGTTTACGCTGATAGTTATGCGTTTTTCTATGGTATGCGCCAGATTATCGACACATTCGACCATCAGTTGAGCGGCCCCATCGGCCAGTCATGGCTCAATGGGGTTCAATTCGACATGCGATATATCTGTGGTGGTCTCGCGGCTGCGTGCCTGATTAGCCTCTCCGGGGTTGCCCTGGCCGAGGATTTCGTCAATGCGGAAACGGACCCCAGAGCTATCGTTCTTCGCGACGCCGAGATCGCCCGCGCCAAGGCCGCCGAGGACAAGGGCGAGAAGGCTCCGGTTGAGGCGCGCGCTCCGAAGGCCGGCGCCCGCACCGCCAAGGCTGAAGGCGACAAGACCGAGACCCGCGCCAGCCGCGCGCTGGCGGCTCCGGCCGGAACCGAAGGCATCAAGGCGATCGTCGCGCGCCATGCCGCCGCCAATGGCGTGCCGTTCTCGCTGGCCGATGCCGTCGTGCGCGTCGAAAGCCGCTACAACCCTCGCGCCTCGCATGCCGGCAATTACGGCCTGATGCAGATCCGCCACCAGACGGCGCGCGGCCTGGGCTATTCCGGCAGCGCCAGCGGCCTGCTCGATGCCGAGACCAATGCGCGCTACGGCATGAAATATCTCGGCATGGCCTACAAGATGGCCGGCGGCGACACCTGCCGCACGGTGATGAAGTACCAGAGCGGCCATATGACGAACCGGATGAGCGGTGCCAACCGCGCCTATTGCGCCAAGGTGCGCACCATAACCGCCCGCAACTGATCCTGGACCGCCTCGCGTCCTATTGGATGCAAAGTGGCGATCTAGCTTTTCATTTTAGCATCGGATTTCTCCGAAAAGTGCATTCCACTTTTCGGTCCGATGCTCCAGCCGCGCGGTTGTGCTTGACGCGGGCCGCGCCAGCGCGCATCTCCCCCTCGCCAGTCGGCCGGACGGCCGCTCTCGCTCGCGAGGGAGGAAAGTCCGGGCTCCACGGAAACACGGTGCCGGATAACGTCCGGCGGGGGCGACCCCAGGGAAAGCGCCACAGAGATCGAACCGCCCTGCGCTGGAGAGCTTCGGCTTTTCCGGCAGGGTAAGGGTGAAAAGGTGCGGTAAGAGCGCACCGCGGACCCGGCAACGGGGACGGCATGGCAAGCCCCACCGGGAGCAAAACCGAATAGGGACGATGCTGCCCGCGCAAGCGGGCAGGGGCAGGTTTCTGTGCCTTGTCGTCCGGGTTGGTTGCTCGAGGCGCGCAGCAATGTGCGTCCCAGAGGAATGGCCGTCACGTCGGGGGAGCGATCCTCCGGCCATCCAAAACCCGGCTTACAGGCCGACTGGCACCTCGACCGTCGTGAATTCTACTCCGGCGGGCATCCGACGCGGCTTTCTGCGCTTCCGGTGCTCACGGACCGATGTCCGCTGCGCTCCGGTTCTCGAAAGCCACACCGGCTGCCTCACCGGACCGAATTCCCGATCGGTCTCGGGGAGCGGCTCATTGAGCCGGACCGTGCAGGCTCAGGCCACCGTCGTCTCGACCGGGATGTTGCCCTTCGTCGCGTGCGAATAGGGGCA
The DNA here is from genome assembly GCF_006714945.1 of Allobosea sp. AK1. NCBI lineage: Bacteria > Pseudomonadati > Pseudomonadota > Alphaproteobacteria > Hyphomicrobiales > Alloboseaceae > Allobosea > Allobosea sp. AK1. The sequence continues at coordinate 800,767 of NZ_VFMG01000001.1, read as the reverse complement.
GACCACATGGGCCTTCTTGACGAGGTCCTCGACGGCGGCCTTGTCGAGGCCGGGCACCGAGACGGTCAGCTTCGCAGTGATGCCGAAGCCCTGTCCATCGTCGCGCGGGCCGATGCCGATATCGGCCGAGACCTTCGCATCATCCGGGATCTTCACCTTCTCCTTGCCGGCGACGAATTTGAGCGCGCCGAGGAAGCAGGCCGAATAGCCGATGGCGAAGAGCTGCTCGGGATTGGTGCCGTCGCCACCGCCGCCGCCGAGCTCCTTCGGTGTATTCAGCACGAGCTTGACGTTGCCGGTATCGGTCGCGGCCTGGCCTTCACGGCCGCCGGTGGCGGAGCCATGGGCGGTGTAGAGCGTCTTCATGATCGGTTTCCTTCCTCGGGTGAGCTGATGGTTGCTATTTAGGTTGTGCACAATTAGATTGTCAACAATTAATTTGAGCGTGATAGAGGGTGGTTGATTATGGGGCCGCTTTCGGTTTTGCGTGAAACAGGATGATCGGCGAGGGCGTGATGGCGAAGCGGGACAGGGCCGGGGACGGGATGCCGCGTCTGGAGCAGCAGCTCTGCTTCGCGATCTATCAGGTCGGCCACGCCTTCAACCGGGCCTATCGTCCGATCCTGGCCCCGCTCGGGCTGACCTATCCGCAATATCTGGTCATGCTGGTGCTCTGGGAGCAGGACGGGCTCACGGTGAAGGAGCTCGGCGAGCGATTGATGCTCGATTCCGGCACGCTGACGCCGCTGCTGAAGCGGTTGGAGGCGTCCGCGCTGATCCGGCGCGAGCGCGACGCCCGCGATGAGCGGCAGGTGCGCATCCACCTCGCCGAGAAGGGCGAGAGCCTGCGCGAGCAGGGGCGCTGCGTCCAGGAGGCTGTCGGCGAGGTGCTCGGCGGGACGGCGGGCGATGCGGGGCGCTTGCGCGACCAGCTCGGTCTCGTCCGCGATGCGCTGCTGGCGTCGTCACGCGACGGCTGATGGCGCCTTTTGCCGTAGCCGCCGCCATTGTCATTCCGGTTCGCGCCTGAAGCGCGCGCCGGAATGACAACTGTGCGGTGTCCTTCGAGGCTTCCGGATCTGCCCCGCTTGTCGGCTCGCCAAAAATAACGGCGCGCTTTCGTAAAAATTTTTCGCAGCGCTGACGCGTCTTCCGCTGGCCCAGGAGGTCAAGCGGGTGCCGAATTGCGCGTGCTTACGGATACTTAACCTTAACAAGCTGTGATGCCGGAGAGTCCCGGCAGGTGCGTCGCTGCGCCTGCGATTCCATTGACGCCCATAAAGGCCCATGCTATCCCAAATCATCCCGTCGAAGCCGGCAGGCAATCCAAGGGTCAAGCTCCGTGTGCCGCGCGGAATTTGGCTTGCGGGCGTGCCTTGCCCGCTTCGACGGGGGGACTTTTCGCCGCTTGCCCATCTCAGCGGTGGCGCCTTGAAGAGCAGGCCGGGAGGCGGCGTTGACGGACCGCTTCGTCTCGAATTTCACGAACCGGCTCGACGCCAAGGGGCGCGTTTCCATTCCGTCGAGCTTCCGGTCGGTGCTGGCGAAAGACGGCTACGAGGGCCTCTATGTCCATCAGGGCCTCGACCTGCCGGCACTGGATGCCGGCGGCAATGCGCTCCGGGCCACGATCGACGATATTCTCGCGCGCTTCTCGCCGTTCTCGGACGAGTGGGAGCTGCTCTCGACGGCGCTGAACGGCACCTCGGAGGTGCTGAAGGTCGATACGGAGGGGCGGATGGTGCTGAGCGAGGCGCTGAAGGCGCATGCCGGGATCGGCGACGCCGTGACCTTCGTCGGGCACGGCCACAAATTCCAGATCTGGGAGCCGGAGCGGTTCCGCGCCCATCTCGATGCGGCGCGGACGCGCCTGCGCGATGTGAAGCGCACGCTCGGCAGCTTGACCATTCCAACGGGAGGCACGGGCACATGAGCTACCATGGCGACCGTTCCGGCGGAGCCATTGGCGGACCGGTTCGTCATGTGCCCGTATTGCTTGCCGAGGTGCTGGAGGCGCTCGCGCCGCGGGCCGGCGGGCGCTATCTCGACGGAACCTTCGGGGCAGGGGGCTATTCGCGCGCGATCCTCGATGCCGCGTCTGAGGTTACCCTGCTCGGGCTCGACCGCGATCCCTCTGCGATCGCTGGCGGGGCCGATCTCGTGGCCGCGATGGCGGGACGATTGACCCTGTCCCAGGCCAATTTCGGCGAGCTGGCCGAGGAGGCCGAGCGCTTCAAGATGGCGCCGCTCGACGGCGTCGTGCTCGATATCGGCGTCTCCTCGATGCAGATCGATCAGGCCGAGCGTGGCTTTTCGTTCCGCTTCGACGGGCCGTTGGACATGCGCATGAGCAGCTCCGGGCAGAGCGCCGCCGACCTCGTCAACGAGGCCGAGGAAGGGCTGCTCGCCAATATCTTCTATCATTATGGCGAGGAGCGCCGCTCGCGTGCCGTGGCGCGGGCCGTGGTCGAGGCCCGCCGCAAGGCGCCGATCACGACGACCAAGCAGCTTGCCGATCTCGTTGCCGGCATCGTGCGCGGCGAGCCCGGTGGCGCCCATCCGGCGACGCGGGTCTTCCAGGCCTTGCGCATCGCGGTCAATGACGAGCTCGGCGAGCTGGTCCGGGCGCTGCACGCGGCCGAGACGGTGCTGAAGCCCGGCGGGCGGCTCGTCGTGGTCACCTTCCATTCCCTCGAAGACCGCATCGTCAAGCAGTTCTTCGCCGAGCGCTCCGGCCGGGTGTCGGCGGGCTCGCGCCATGCGCCGGCGGTGGCCGTTGCGCAGCCGACCTTCAGGCTGGTCGAGAAGGGCGCCGTCGCACCGTCCGAAGCCGAGATGCGCGCCAATCCGCGGGCGCGCTCGGCCAAGCTGCGCGCCGCCGAACGCAACGAGGCGCCGTCGCGCCGGGCCGATGCCGGGCTCGTCGCGCTCTCCACCGTTCCTGCCCCGCAGCCGCGCCGGAGGCCCTGAGCGTGATCAAGCTCCTGCACATCATCGCCATCGGCGCGCTGGTTTCCTCGGCGGTCTATGCCTATTCGATCAAATACGAGACGACGCTGGCGACCGAGCATCTCCAGAAGCTCAAGGGCAAGACCCAGCGCGAGCGCGACGCGATCCAGGTGCTCAAGGCCGAGTGGCAGTTCCTCAACCGGCCCGACCGCGTCCAGATGCTGGCGGAGCGCCATCTCGACCTCCAGCCCTTCGTGGTGACGCAGGTGGTCAAACCCTCGGACATCCCGAACCGCGGCCCGAAGGTCGATGCCATCGGCCGCAAGCTCGAGGATCTCGGCCTCGGCCTGCCGACCGAGACCCCCAGGGATCGCAAGGCGAGCGCGACGACGCCGGGAGCCATGCCATGAGCCAGTCGATGCATCACGAAGCGGCGGAGCAGCAGGTCGAGGCGACGGAACCCGTCGTGAAGCGCGGGCGCCTGGCCTGGCTGCGCGACGTCTTCCGCATGAGCGGAGAGAAGAGCGAGCCGCGCGTCGGCCTCGTCATCCTCGGTTTCTCCGCCCTGTTCCTCGCGATCATCGGCCGGTTGGTCTATCTCGGCGTCGCTCCGAACGAGCAGGTCGGCCTGCGCCGCGCCACCTCCAACGCCATCTCCGCTGCGCGGCCCGACATCGTCGACCGCAATGGCGATGTCATGGCGACCGATATCCGCACGGTCTCGGTCTTCGCCGAGCCACGCCGCATCCTCGACAAGGACGAGGCGACCGAGCTGCTGACGGCCGTTCTGCCCGACCTCGACGCTAAGGATTTGCGCGACAAGCTCGGTACCAAGAAGGGCTTCGTCTGGGTCAAGCGCGAGATCACGCCGCGCCAGCAGGCCGAGGTGCACCGGCTCGGCATCCCCGGCGTCGGTTTCGTGCCCGAGAACAAGCGCGTCTACCCGAACGGCAACGCGGCGGCGCATGTGCTCGGCTTCGCCAATATCGACAATGTCGGCATCGCCGGCATCGAGAAATACATCGACTCGCAGGGACTGCAGGACCTGAACGGCGCGGGCCTCGCGACCGAGGCGTCCGACCTGAAGCCGGTCAAGCTGTCGATCGACCTGCGCGTCCAGCACCTGCTGCGCGACGAACTGTCCAAGGGCCTCGAGCGCTTCAAGGCGATCGCCGCGGCCGGCGCGATCATGGACGTGAACACCGGGGAGGTGATCGCGCTGGTCTCGCTGCCGGATTTCGACCCCGGCAACCCCGTCGACGCGCTGGAGAAGGACCGGATCAACCGGATGAATGTCGGCGTCTACGAGATGGGCTCGACCTTCAAGGCGCTGACCATCGCGATGGCGCTCGATTCCGGCAAGGTCAACATCAATTCGAGCTTCTCGACCGCCGGCGGCATGATGCGGTTCGGCCGCCAGGTCATCAAGGAATACCATGGCACGGGCCGCACGCTGACGGTGCCGGAGGTGTTCCTGCATTCGTCGAACATGGGCTCGATCAAGATGGCGCTGGCCGTCGGCGTCGAGGGCCACAAGGCCTTCCTCAAGAAGATGATGCAGCTCGACCGGATGACGACGGAGCTGCCGGAAAGCGCAGCGCCGATCGTCCCGCAGCGCTGGGGCGAGATCAACACCGCGACCATCGCCTTCGGCCACGGCCTCGCCGTCGCGCCGCTGCAGGCGCTGGCGGCGGTGGCGGCGCTGGTGAATGGCGGCTACCTGATGAAGCCGACCTTCCTGGTGCGGTCCGAGGAGGAGGCCCGCAAGGTCGCGACGCGCGTCATCAAGCCGGAGACCTCCGAGGCGATGCGCTTCATCATGCGGCTCAACGGCGAGAAGGGCTCGGCCCGCAAGGCGAATATCGAAGGCTATTTCGTCGGCGGCAAGACCGGCACGGCCGAGAAGGTGATCAACGGCCGCTACGCCAAGAACAAGAACTTCACGACCTTCACGGCGATCGCTCCGTCCGACAAGCCGAAATACCTGTTCCTCGCGATCTATGACGAGCCGAAGGGCTATGCCGAGAGCGGCGGCTATTCGACCGCGGCGTGGAATGCCGGCGTCACGACCGGCCGGGTGATCGAGCGCGCCGCGCCGATCCTGGGGCTGAACCCCCGCTTCGATCCGCCGCCGTCGCCGTTCCCGCTGATGGCGAGGCTCGGTGCCTGGGGTTCGCGCTGATCTCGACCTATAACGGTGGCCATGACGATGACCGGATACCGCCTCGGAGACCTCTTCCCCGAGATGTTCGAGACTGAGGCCGCCAGCCAGCAGGTGCATGGCGTTGCCTTCGACAGCCGCAAGGTGACGGGGGACGACGTCTTCGTCGCACTCGCTGGCGCCAAGGCGGATGGCGCCCGCTTCATCATGGATGCTGTCGGGCACGGCGCCGTCGCGGTGGTCTCGGGTGGGCCGCGGCCGGCCGACCTGCCGGCCGGGGTCGCCTTCGCACAGGTGGAGGACCCGCGCCTCGCGCTGGCGCTCGCTGCGGCGAAGATCCACCCGCGCCAGCCCCGGACGATCGTCGCGGTGACCGGCACCAGCGGCAAATCCTCGGTGGCGGATTTCACCCGCCAGATCTTCCAGGCGCTCGGCCATGAGGCGGCGAGCGTCGGTACCATCGGCGTGGTCACGAGCAAGGGCGCCGATTACGGCTCGCTGACGACGCCGGACCCGCTCTCGCTGCACGCTTCATTCGACAGGCTCGCGGGCGAGGGCATCACGCATCTTGCCATGGAAGCGTCCTCGCATGGGCTCGACCAGCGCCGCCTCGACGGTGTGCGGCTGAGCGCCGGCGCCTTCCTCAATCTCGGGCGCGACCATCTCGATTATCATCCGAGTGTCGAGGAATACCTCGCCGCTAAGCTCCGGCTCTGGGAGCTGCTGCCGGACGGCGCGCCGGTGGTGATCAACCGCGACGAGCCTTATGCGGACGCGGCAGCCGAGGCTGCGGCCATGGCCGGCCACCCGATCATCGGCATTGGCCGCAAGGGCGAGACGTTGACGCTGCTGCGCAACGAGCGCGATGGCTTCTCGCAGCGCCTGACGGTCGGCTTTGACGGGCAGGAGCTCTCCGTCGCCTTGCCGCTGGTCGGCGATTTCATGGCCGGCAATGCGCTGGTCGCGGCCGGGCTGGCCATCGCGACCGGTGAGGATAAGGCTGCGTCGCTCAAGGCGATATCCGGGCTCATCGGTGTTGCCGGGCGGCTTGAACGCATCGGTGAGGCCAATGGCGGGCTCGTTGTCGTCGATTACGCCCATAAGCCCGATGCGCTCGCCGCGGTGCTGACCACGCTCAGGCCCTATGCGACCGGCCGTCTGATCTGCGTCTTTGGCTGCGGCGGCGATCGCGACAAGGGCAAGCGCCCGCTGATGGGCGCGATCGCGGCCGAGAAGGCCGATATCGCCATCGTCACGGACGACAATCCGCGCAGCGAGGACCCGGCGACGATCCGGGCCGAGATCATGGCGGCATCGCCGAGGCTCCAGGAGATCGGCGACCGCGAGGAAGCCATCCGTGCCGCGGTGAAGATGCTTAAAGCCGGGGATTTGCTGGTCGTGGCGGGAAAAGGCCATGAATCCGGCCAGATCATAGGCGACCGCACGCTGCCCTTCTCCGATCACGACGTGGTCCGGAAAGCGCTATCGGAGTTTCAAGGATGAGCGCCCCGCTCTGGACCGGAGACAAGCTGATCGCTGCGCTGCGCGCGCGGCCCGAGGGCGCCGTGCCGCCGGTCGTGACCGGTGCTTCGATCGATACCCGCACGCTGGAGCCCGGTGACGTTTTCTTCGCGATCACCGGCGAGGCCCGCGACGGGCATGACTTCGTCAAGGGCGCGCTCGACAAGGGCGCTGCGCTCGCCGTGATCGACGAGGCGCATGCGGCGGAATTCGCGGGCACTGGGGCACTTGCCGTCGTGCCGGACGTGCTGAAGGCGATGGAGCATGCGGGCACGGCGCGGCGTGCCGAACTCAGGGCCGGCATCGTCGCCGTCACCGGCTCGGTCGGCAAGACCGGGACCAAGGAGGCGCTGCGCCTCGTGCTCTCGCGCCAGGGCAAGACCCATGCGCCCGTCGCTTCCTACAACAATCACTGGGGCGTGCCTCTGACGCTCTGCCGCACCCCCGCCGATGTCGCGTATGGCGTCTACGAGATCGGCATGAACAGCCCCGGCGAGATCGTGCCGCTGGCGCGGATGGTGCGCCCGCAGGTCGCCATCGTCACCACGATCCAGCCGGTGCATCTGGCCGCCTTCGCCTCGCTCGAAGGGATCGCCGAGGAGAAGGCCGGGGTCTACTGGGAACTCGAAGAAGGCGGCACAGCGATCGTCAATGCCGACATCCCGCAATCCGAGCTGCTGCGCGATATCGCCAGATCCGGTCCGGCCGGGCGGATCGTCACCTTCGGGGAAAGCCCGGATGCCGATGTAAAGCTCGTCTCCTGTGCGCTGAAGCCGGACATGTCGGTGGTCGAGGCCCGCGTCCTCGGCGAGCCCGTGACCTATCGGCTCGGCAGTCCGGGCAAGCATATCGTGCTGAATTCGCTCGCCGTGCTCGCGGCCGTCCATGCGCTCGGCGCCGATCTCGCGCTGGCCGCGCTGGCCCTCGGCGACCTCAAGCCGCCGGCTGGACGCGGCGCACGCCAGGTGCTGCAGGCGCCGGGCGGCAGGGTCACGCTGCTCGACGAGAGCTATAACGGCAACCCCGCCTCGATGCGGGCCGCAATCGAGAATCTCGGCCGCCTGCCGGTCGAGGGGCGCGGCCGGCGCATCGCCGTGCTCGGCGACATGCTGGAACTCGGGCCGACCGGCCCGGAGCTGCATCGGGGGCTCGCCGAACCGCTGGTCTCGAACGGGATCGACAAGGTCTTCACCTGCGGCCCGCTGATGAAAGGGCTCCACGAGAGCTTGCCTTCCGCCATGCGGGGGGCTTATGCCGCGACGGCGAGCGACCTGGAGCCGCTCGTGCTCGATGCGATCCGCGGCGGCGACACTGTCACGGTCAAGGGATCGCTGGGCACGCGCATGGGTCCGATCGTCAAGGCGATCCTCGCGCGCTTTCCTGCCGTGCCTGCCGAAGACTGACCTGCAAGAGAGCCCAGAAGCATGTTCGCCCTGCTCGCCGAACTGTCCGGCACCTTCCCGGTGCTGAACGTCTTCCGCTACATCACCTTCCGCGCAGGCGGGGCGACGGCGACGGCGCTGCTCTTCCTGTTCTTTTTCGGCCCCTCGGCCATATCCTGGCTCCGGATCAAGCAGGGCAAGGGCCAGCCGATCCGCACGGACGGCCCGGAATCGCATCTTGCCAAGCGCGGCACGCCGACCATGGGCGGGTTGATGATCCTGACGGGGGTGTTCGTCGCGGTGCTGCTCTGGGGCAATCTGCGCAACCCCTATGTCTGGATCGTGCTCGGCGTCACCGCAGCCTACGGCGCGATCGGCTTCTATGACGATTTCCTCAAGGTCACCAAGCAGTCGCACAAGGGCTTCTCGGGCAAGGCGCGCATCTCGATCGAGGTCGTGGTCGCGCTCGTCGCCTGCTACTTCGTCATGCAGACGCAGCCGCCGGCGATCGGCTCGGGCTTCGCGATGCCCTTCCTCAAGGAAGCGATCATCCCGCTCGGCATCCTGTTCCCGCTGGTCGCGTCCTTCGTCGTGGTCGGCGCCGGCAACTCGGTGAACCTGACCGACGGGCTCGACGGGCTCGCCATCGTGCCCGTCATGATCGCGGCCGGTACCTTCGGCTTCATCTCCTATCTCGTCGGCAACGCGATCTTCGCCAACTACCTGCAGATCCACCATATTCCCGGCGCGGGCGAACTCGCCGTGATCTGCGGCGCGGTGATCGGCGCCGGCCTCGGTTTCCTCTGGTTCAACGCACCGCCGGCCCAGATCTTCATGGGCGATACCGGCTCGCTCGGTCTCGGCGGCCTACTCGGCACCATCGCGGTCGCGACCAAGCACGAGATCGTGCTGGCGATCGTCGGCGGTCTCTTCGTCGTCGAGGCGCTCTCGGTGATCATCCAGGTCTTCGTGTTCAAGCGCACCGGCAAACGCGTCTTCCTGATGGCGCCGATCCACCACCATTTCGAGAAGCTGGGCTGGACCGAACCGCAGGTGGTGATCCGGTTCTGGATCATCTCGGTCGTGCTGGCGCTGGTCGGCCTCGCCACGCTGAAGCTGCGCTGAGATGACTCCGGTTTCCGTCTTTTCGGGGCGCAAGGTCGCCCTGTTCGGGCTCGGCGGCTCCGGGCTCGCCACGGCACGCGCGCTCAAGGCGGGCGGTGCCGAGGTCGCGGCCTGGGACGACAACGAGAAGAGCCGGGAGAAGGCGGCTGCCGAGGGCATCGCCGTCGTCGATCTGGCGAATGCCGACTGGTCGGGCTTCGCGGCTTTCGTGCTCTCGCCCGGCGTGCCGCTGACCCATCCCGAGCCGCACTGGACCGTCGGCAAGGCCAAGGCTGCCGGCGTCCCGATCATCGGCGATGTCGAATTGTTCTTCCTTGAGCGGGCGACGGTGGCGCCGGGCTCGCCGGTCGTCTGCATCACCGGCACCAACGGCAAGTCGACCACGACGGCGCTGATCGCGCATGTGCTCGGGGCGGCCGGCCGCGACGTGCAGATGGGCGGTAATATCGGCACCGCCGTGCTGGCACTGGAGCCCCCGGCCGCGAACCGCATCCATGTCATCGAGTGCTCGAGCTACCAGATCGACCTCGCGCCCTCGCTTGCGCCCAGCGTCGGCATCCAGATGAACCTGACGCCGGACCATCTCGACCGGCACGGCTCGCTGGAGAACTATGCAGGCATCAAGGAACGCCTCGTCGCCGCTGCCGATATCGCGGTGGTCGGCGTCGATGACGAGGCCTCGAAGCAGATGGCGCGCCGCCGCGCTGCCGGCGGCCGCCCGCTGGTCAAGATCAGCGGCGAGCAGCCGCTGGACGAGGGCGTCTTCGCCGGGGTCACCGCCAATCAGGGGCGGCTGGACACGCGCATCGTCGAGGTGAAGGACGGCAAGCCGCGCGTCGTCGCCAATCTCGCGGGCATTGGTTCGTTGCGCGGCTCGCATAACGCGCAAAATGCGGCGGCGGCCTTCGCCGCCTGCTCGGCATTGGGCCTGAGCGCGGAAGAGATCGCCGAGGGCTTCAGGACCTATCCGGGGCTGGCGCATCGCATGGAGGAGCTCGGCCGGATCGGCCGCGTCGTCTTCATCAACGATTCCAAGGCGACCAATGCGGACTCGACCGAAAAGGCGCTGACCTCCTTCCACGGCATCTTCTGGATACTCGGGGGCAAGGCCAAGGACGGTGGCATCGAGTCGCTTCGCCGCTATTTCCCGAACATCGCCCGCGCCTACCTGATCGGGGCGGCGAGCGATCTCTTCGCCGCGACCTTCGACGATGACGGACGCGTCGGCTACGAGCGCAGCGTCACGCTCGACAAGGCCGTGGCCGATGCCGCGCGCGACGCGCTGGCAGCGACAGGCGAGGGCGAGATCGCGGTGCTGCTCTCGCCGGCCTGCGCCTCCTTCGACCAGTTCCCGAATTTCGAGGTCCGGGGCGATGCCTTCCGCAAGCTGGTGACAGACCTGCCGGGCTTCGAGCCGTTCGGCAAGACGAAGCCGCGATAGGTCGCGGCGCTTCCGTCATTCCGGCACGCGGCCCGTGAGCCGGAAGAACAGGTTGGACGTCACCTGCACGGCAGGATCGGACAGGTGGCTCTCCAGCGCCGCCATCTCCTTGTCGAGATCGGCCCGCGCGATGAAGCCTCCATCGACGAGCTTGTCACGGATGTTGTCGATGAGACCGCGCGGGAACCAGCGGCGTTCATGGCCGGCGGGAAAGACGTGGAGAATGGCGTCGACCTCGATATCGATCACGCCTGCATCCCGGAACAGCCGATGGATCTTCCGGCCGACCGACAGATCGATCCCCTGTGCCCGCGCATAGGCCGCGTAAGCCTCGATCAGGCGGCTCCAGGCCGGCAGGGGCGGATCGAGGCAGTGCGGAAGATAATCGGCCTCGAAGCTCGCGACCCAGCCGCCGGGCCGCACGAGGGAGACCAATTCGCGTACGATCCGCTCGGGCTCTGGCACATTGACCAGCAGCAGCCGCATATGGGCGCCGTCGAAGGACGCTCGCGGCAGGCCGGTCTCGTAGGCATCGCCCTCGCGCAGTTCGACCTGGGGCAATCCGCGATCGGCGATGAAATGGCGCGCCAACTCGACAAAATGGCTGCCGCGGTCGATGCCGAGGACCGAACCCGTCGGGCCGACATGCTCTGCCAGCAGATGCAGGACACCTCCGGGGCCGCAACCGAGATCGACGACGTGCTCCCCGCGCTTTATGCCGATCCGATCGAGCTGTGCCCGGGAGTCGGGTGCGAGATTCAGGATCTGACGTTTGAGCCGATCGACTTCGGCCTCGGCCCGCCCAAGCAGATAGATGTCCGGTTTCGTCATCACGCCTCCATTCTGGTCCGCCGGGGGCCGTTTCCGACCCGGCTGACCGTTATGGTTTCATGACCTCGCTTCTCGCCGGGGCGAGGCCGCGTTCGATGGGCTCGAAAGCCGCTCCAGGAGATCGCTTCAGCCGCGCCGGGCGGCCTCGATCTTTGCGACGTCGATCTTCTGCATCGTCATCATCGCGGCGAAGGCGCGCTTGGCCTCCTCGCCACCGACGGCGAGCGCTTCGCTCAGGACGCGCGGGGTGATCTGCCAGGACAGGCCCCATTTGTCCTTGCACCAGCCGCATTCGCTCTCCTGGCCGCCATTGCCGACGATGGCGTTCCAGTAGCGATCGGTTTCCGCCTGGTCCTCGGTGGCGATCTGGAAGGAGAAGGCCTCGCTGTGCTTGAACATCGGCCCGCCATTGATGCCCAGGCAGGGAATGCCGAGGACCGTGAAGGTGACGGTCAGCGCGTCGCCGGCCTTGCCGGAGGGGAAGTCGGTGGGGGCGCGGAAGACCTCCTTCACGGCGCTGTCCGGAAAGGTCTCGGCATAAAAGCGGGCGGCGGCCTCGGCGTCCTTGTCGTACCACAGGCAGATCGTGTTCTTGGCGATGGCCATGATCAGTCCTTTCGCTGTCGAAACTGGTGCAGGGTGCAACTCCTCCCATGGGACGACAATGCGTGTCAGGAGCGGCCTTTGCATCTGACCGGCCGCGTGAGACCGATTTGAGGCGCGCGGCTGATCGAAATGGGCGAGCCTGCGTCGAAGAGGCTGTAAAACGCGGCGCGCCGCTGTGGATCGTGATGCGCTGAGCTCGTCGATCCCGCGCATCGGAATCAATCGGTTAACCATTCATTGACAGAGTGATTCGTCACGCAAGCGCGGCCTCAGCCGCGCCGAATTTGTCGATGGGATGCCCGTCATGGTCTCGCGCGCGGAACCTTCTCTCAGCGGCCGCTGGTGGTGGTCGATCGACCGCCTCATCCTGACCGCACTCGTCGCCCTGATGGTCTCGGGCGTCGTGCTGCTGATGGCAGGCGGGCCGCCGGTGGCCGAGCGGCTCGGGCTCTCGACCTTCCATTTCGTCAACCGGCAGGCCGCCTACCTCGTCGTCGCGATGGCCATCTTTCTCGGGGTGTCGCTGATGACGCCGCGCCAGGTGCGCCGCGCTGCGCTGCTGATCTACCTTGGCTCGCTCGTCATGGTGGTGGCGACGCTTTATTTCGGCGTCGAGGTGAAGGGCGCGAAACGCTGGCTGACGCTCGGGCCGCTGGGCTCGGTCCAGCCATCCGAGTTCCTCAAGCCCGCTTTCGTCGTGATGGCGGCCTGGGCCTTCGCCGAGGGCACGCGCCGGCCCGACCTGCCGGGCACCATCCTGGCGCTGCTCCTGCTGCCTTTCACCATCGTGCCGCTCGTCCTGCAGCCGGATTTCGGCCAGACCATGCTGGTCAGCCTGGTCTGGTGCGGGCTGTTCTTCGTCGCGGGCCTGCACTGGTTCTGGGTGATCGGCCTCGGCGGCGTCGGCGCCGCCGGCATCTTCGTCGCCTATGAGCTGGTGCCGCATGTCCGCGCCCGCATCGAGCGCTTCATGGACAAGGGCTCGGGCGACTCGTTCCAGGTCGACACGGCGCTGGAGAGCTTCGCGCAGGGCGGCTGGCTCGGGAAGGGACCGGGCGAGGGGACGGTGAAGCGCATCCTGCCCGACGCCCATACCGACTTCATCTTCGCGGTCACGGCCGAGGAATTCGGCATCGTCGTCTGCATGCTGCTGGTGGCGCTCTTCGCGGTGATCGTGATCCGCGCGCTGTTCGTGGCGCAGAAGGCGGAGGACCCGTTCATCCGCCTCGCCGTCACCGGCCTTGCCCTGCTCTTCGGCATCCAGGCGGCGATCAACATGATGGTCAACCTGCACATGATGCCGGCCAAGGGCATGACGCTGCCCTTCATCTCCTATGGTGGCTCCTCGCTGCTCTCGCTCGCGGTCGGGACGGGCTTCCTGCTGGCATTGACCCGGCGGCGGCCGCGCTCGGTCGAATTCGGGCGCTGATCCGATGGCGACGGACACGCTCGTCATGCTGGCGGCCGGGGGAACCGGCGGCCATCTCTTCCCGGCCGAGGCATTGAGCCACGCGCTGCACGCCAAGGGCATGCGCGTGGTGCTGATGACCGATACGCGCGCCGCCGAATACGCCGGGAACTTTCCGGCCGAGGCCGTGCATGCCGTGCCGGCGGCGACGCCGTCCGGCCGCTCGCCATTGCAGAAGGCGGCGGCGCTGTTCAACATCGCCAAGGGCACTTTCGCGGCGCGCGGGATCATCAAGCAAGTCAGGCCGGCCGTCGTCGTCGGTTTCGGCGGCTATCCGACGGTGCCGCCGGTGCTGGGCGCCTCGCTGGCCGGGGTGCGCACCCTGATCCACGAGCAGAACGCCGTGATCGGCCGGGCCAATCGCTTCCTCGCCGGCCGTGCCGACGTGATCGCGACCGGCTTCGCCGAAGTCGGCGGGCTCTCGGAGGCGCAGCAGGCCAAGTGTCGCCATGTCGGCAACCCCGTGCGCCCCGCGGTGATCGCGGCGGCCGGCCACGATTATGACCAGCCGGGCGAAGGCAGGATCAGGCTCCTGGTCTTCGGTGGCAGCCAGGGCGCGCGCATCATGGCCGATATCGTGCCGCCGGCGATCCAGCTCCTCACCGAGGCCGAGCGGGCGCGCCTGACCATCGCCCAGCAGGCGAGGCCTGAGGATGACGAGCGCGTGCGCGGCATCTACGAGAAGCTCGGCGTCAAGGCGACGATCGCGCCCTTCTTCAAGGACCTGCCGGTGCAGATGGCGGCGTCGCAGCTCGTCATCGCCCGCTCCGGCGCCTCGACCGTGGCGGAACTCACCGTGATCGGCCGCCCGGCCCTGCTGGTGCCGCTGCCGGGCTCGCTCGATCAGGACCAGGCGGCCAACGCGGCCTTCCTCGAAGGCGTGGGCGGAGCTGTCCGCATCCTCCAGCCGGACTTCACGCCGCGCCATCTTGCCGCCGAATTGTCGAAGCTTATCGCGCAGCCCGCCCACTTGACGACGATGGCCGCAAACGCGAAGAGCGCCGGCATCCCCGATGCCGCCGACCGCCTGGCCGATCTCGTGATCGCCACGGCCAACCTCCCGCACTGACAGGATTCACGACCCATGAAGCTGCCGCCGAAGCTCGGCTCCATCCATTTCGTCGGCATCGGCGGCATCGGCATGTCCGGCATCGCCGAGGTCCTGCACAATCTCGGCTACAAGGTGCAGGGCTCGGACGCTTCCGACGGGGCCAACGTCAAGCGCCTCGCCGACAAGGGCATCACCACCTTCGTCGGACACAAGGCGGAGAACATCGGCGAGGCCGAGGTCGTCGTGGTCTCGACCGCGATCAAGCGGGACAATCCCGAATTGCTCGCCGCGCGCGAGCAGCGCCTGCCCGTGGTGCGCCGGGCCGAGATGCTGGCCGAGCTGATGCGCCTGAAGAGCTGCGTCGCCATCGCCGGCACCCATGGCAAGACGACCACGACCTCGCTCGTCGCGACGCTGCTGGAGAAGGGCGGGCTCGATCCGACCGTGATCAATGGCGGCATCATCAACGCCTATGGCACCAATGCCCGCATGGGCGAGAGCGACTGGATGGTGGTCGAGGCCGACGAATCCGACGGCACCTTCCTGAAGCTGCCGGCCGACGTCGCGATCGTCACCAATATCGATCCCGAGCATCTCGACCATTTCGGCACCTTCGACGCGATCAAGGCGGCCTTCCGCTCCTTCGTCGAGAACCTGCCGTTCTACGGCTTTGCGGTGATGTGCATCGACCACCCGACGGTGCAGGGGCTCGTCGGCCAGATCACCGACCGCCGCGTCGTCACCTATGGCGAAAACCCGCAGGCCGACTTCCGCCTGATCGACATCGATCTCTCGGGCGGGCAGGCCCAATTCACGCTGCTGATCCGTGACCGCAAGACCGGCCGTGACGAGGTGATCCGCGATCTCGTCATGCCGATGCCGGGCCATCACAACGCGCTGAACGCGACGGCCGCGATCGCGGTCGCCTATGATCTCGGCATTCCTGTGCCCCGCATCCGCGAGGCGCTCGCCGGCTTCGGCGGCGTCAAGCGCCGTTTCACCAAGACGGGTGAATGGAATGGCGCGCTGATCTTCGACGATTACGGCCACCATCCGGTCGAGATCGCCGCCGTGCTCAAGGCGGCGCGAGCCTCGACCAGGAGCAAGGTGATCGCGATCGTGCAGCCGCATCGCTACACCCGCCTGTCGAGCCTGTTCGACGATTTCGCCGCCTGCTTCAACGATGCCGACACGGTGATCGTGGCCGACACCTACGCGGCCGGCGAAGCGCCGATCGCGGGTGCCGACCGCGATTCGCTCGTCGCCGGCATCAAGGCCCGCGGCCATCGCCATGCGCTGCCGCTGGAAGCGTCCGACAAGCTCGCCGGCATGGTCGCGGAGCTGGCCGGGCCGGGCGACTATGTCGTCTGCTTGGGCGCCGGCAACATCACCCAATGGGCCTATGCGCTGCCGGGGGAACTGGCTGCGCTGAAGGGGTGAGGCACGGCACGCCGCAATTGCGCCGTCATGCTCGGGCCTGACCCGCGCATGACGGGCTGTTCCGTCCCGGACCATCATGTTCTAAAGCGACGCCATGCCCTTCGCAGACCTCTCTTCCGATATCCGCGCCTCGGCTCCCGATCTACGGGGCCGGCTTCTCGCCAATCAGGAGCTTTCGGGCCTGACCTGGTTCCGCGTCGGCGGCCCGGCGCAGATTCTGTTCACGCCGGCCGATGACGACGATCTCGCCTATCTGCTCTCGAAGCTGCCGGAGGACGTTCCGGTCACGGTGATCGGGCTCGGCTCCAACCTGATCGTGCGCGATGGCGGCATTCCCGGCGTCGTGGTCAGGCTCGGCGGCAAGGCTTTCGGTGAGATCGCGCTGGAAAGCGGCGACCGTCTGCGCGCCGGCACGGCCGTGCCGGACGTCAAGGTCGCCCGCGCTGCGGGCGATGCCTCGCTCGACGGCCTTGCCTTCTATCGCGGCATTCCCGGCTCGATCGGCGGGGCGCTGCGGATGAATGCTGGTGCCCATGGCGGCGAGACCACCGATGTGCTGGTCTCCGCGCGCGGCGTCACCCGCAACGGCGAGATCGTGACGCTCTCCCATGCCGAGATGGGCTTCACCTATCGCAACAGCGCGGCCTCGACCCGCGACATCATCTTCACCTCCGCCCTGTTCCAGGGCCGGCCAGGCGACCAGGCTCTGATCCAGGCCGAGATGGACCGGGTGACGCAGGCGCGCGAGGCGGCCCAGCCGATCAAGGAGCGCACCGGTGGCTCGACCTTCAAGAACCCCGAGGGCGGCAAGGCCTGGCAGCTGATCGACGCGGCCGGCTGCCGCGGCCTGCGCGTCGGCGGCGCGCAGGTCTCGGAGATGCACTGCAATTTCCTGATCAATACCGGCGGCGCGACAGCAGCCGATGTCGAAGGGCTCGGCGAGGAGGTCCGCCGCCGGGTCAAGGACAACTCGGGCTTCGAACTCCAGTGGGAGATCAAGCGGCTCGGCGTTGCGGCGTAGCTGCCGGGCTTTGAAAAGGGCAGGGGCACTGCAAGCCGGTTAACTCCCCGTTAACCAAGTTTAACGAGGTTGGACGCATCGCAGGAGCGAAGCGTCGATGACCAAACATGTTGCAGTGCTGATGGGCGGTTGGTCCGTCGAGCGGGAGGTCAGCCTCAACAGCGGCGCGGCCTGTGCGCGGGCGCTGGAGAGCGTCGGCTACCGTGTCACGCGCGTCGACGTCCAGCGCGACATCGCCGAGGTGCTGGCGAAGCTCAAGCCCGACGTCGCCTTCAACGCCCTGCATGGCCGCTTCGGCGAGGACGGCACGATCCAGGGCGTGCTCGAAATCCTGCGCATTCCCTACAGCCATTCCGGCGTGCTGGCCTCGGCGCTGGCGATCCGCAAGGACCGGGCGAAGACGGTGGTGAAGGCGGCCGGCGTGCCGGTCGCCCATGGCATCAACGTCTCGCGATTCGCGGCTGCCAGGACGCATGTGCTGCCGCCGCCCTACGTGCTCAAGCCGATCGACGAGGGCTCCTCCGTCGGCGTCGTGATCGTGAAGAAGGGCAGGGAGCACCCACCCCAGGAAATCGCCCGGCCGGACTGGCCTTGCGGCGAGATGCTGCTGGCCGAGACCTTCATCGCCGGGCGCGAACTGACCTGCGCCGTGATGGGCGACCGGAGCCTCGGTGTGACCGAAATACAAGCCGCAACCGGTGAGTTTTACGACTACGACGCGAAGTACGCGAAAGGCGGCTCGATCCACATCTGTCCGGCTCAAATTTTACCGAAAATTTACCAGCAGATCGAAGAGTGTGCGTTAACGGCGCATCAAGCAATCGGATGCCGGGGCGTCAGCCGATCTGACTTCCGCTACCACGACGAGAGCGACACGCTCGTCTGGCTGGAGGTCAATACGCAGCCCGGGATGACCGAGACCAGCCTGGTGCCCGAGTTGGCTGCCCATGCGGGCCTGGATTTCGGTGAGCTCGTCAAATGGATGGTGGAGGACGCCTCCCTCGATCGGTGAAAGCGATGTCGGCGAAGACCGTTGCCATGCCCCGATTCGCGCCTGCCCGGCCGCTCTCCCGGCTCCCGGTCGCGCACGCCGCCCCCCAGCTTCTGGTGGGTGAGCAGCGCCAGGGCCGCTGGATGCGCCGCTCGCGCCGCAGCGCCATCGCGGTGCCGCTCGCCCAGCGCCTGCCGACGAGCCTCGGCACTTGGTTGGCGCTCGGCTTCCTGACGCTCAGCCTCGGGACGGGCTTCGTGCTCGGCGGCCACTGGCAGACCATGCAGGACAATTACGGCGAGCCGCGCCACATGATCGCGCGGGCGCTCGGCTTCGGCATCGACCGCGTCACCATCTCTGGCCTCTCGGGACTGTCCGAGCAGGAGGTCCTGGTCGCGGCCGGCATCGATTCGAAGACCTCGCTGGTGTTCTTCGACGCCGACGAGGCCCGCAAGCAGCTGGAAGCCACGCCGCTGATTCGCGAGGCCGCCGTTCGCAAGCTTTATCCGGGCGAGGTCTCGATCCAGCTCACCGAGCGCGAACCCTATGCGCTCTGGCAGGTGAAGGGCGAGCTCTTCGTGATCGCAGCCGACGGCACGGTGATCGACAAGATGGATGACGGCCGCTTCGCCTATCTGCCGCTGGTCGTCGGCAAGGACGCCAATAACCGCGCCGCCGAATATCTGGCGATCCGCAACCAGGCCGGCGCCTTCGCCCAGCATATCCGCGCCGCGACCCTGGTCTCCGGGCGTCGCTGGAACCTGAAACTCGACAACGGCATGGATGTGCGCTTGCCCGAGACCAAGCCGGAAGCCGCGGTGCAGCGCCTCGTCTCCCTGGAGAGCGATTATCGCATCCTCGAGAAGGACGTGCTCGCCATCGACCTGCGCCAGCCCGATCGGGTGACGATGCGGCTCTCGGAAGAGGCGGCCGCGGCCCGCGCCGACCAGCTCAAGAGCAAGTCCAGGAAGAAGAGAGGCGAGGCGTGAACCACGTCACCTCCCAGGGTCTGACCCCGCGCATGCGTCCGCTCTCGTCGCGCAAGAGCGCGACCTTGTCGATCCTCGATATCGGCACCAGCAAGGTCGTCTGCCTGATCGCCGAGCTCAGCCCGGCCGAGACCAACGAGCGGCTGCGTGGGCGCACCCATGTCGCCCGCATCATCGGCATCGGCCATCAGCGCTCGCTCGGCCTGAAGGGCGGCGCGATCGTCGATCTCGAAAGCGCCGAGCGCGCGATCCGCGCTGCCGTGGACGCAGCCGAGCGCATGGCCAAGGTCGAGGTCCAGTCGGTCATCGTCAACCTGACCGGCGGGCGCATCGGCTCGCAGCACTACGCCGCCAGCGTCGACCTGCGCTCCGGCTCCGTCGGCGACGCCGATGTGAAGCGCGTGCTGGCGACCGCCGCGACCCATGCGCTGCGTCCTGGCAAGGCCGTGCTCCATGCCCTGCCGACCGGCTATGCGCTGGACGGCGTGCCGGGCGTGCTCGATCCGCGCGGGCTGATCGGCGGCAAGCTCTCGGTCGACATGCATGTCGTCGCCAGTGAGGCGGCGGCGGCGCGCAACGTCATGCTCGCGGTCGAGCGCTGCCATCTCGAAGTCGAGGCGGTGGTCGCGACCCCCTATGCGTCCGGCCTCTCGGTCCTCGTCGACGACGAATCGGAGATGGGCGTCGTCCTCGTCGATCTCGGCGGCGGCTCGACCTCGCTCGGCGTGTTCTCGGGCGGGCATCTCGTCCATGCCGACGCGATCGCCGTCGGCGGCAACCACATCACCATGGACGTGGCGCGCGGCCTCTCGACCCGCGTCTCGGCGGCCGAGCGGCTGAAGACGCTGCACGGTTCCTGCATCGCCAGCGCTTCCGACGAGCGCGACATGATCTCGGTGCCTCAGGTCGATGACGACGAGCGCGACATGCCGAACCATCTCGCCAAGTCGCATCTGGTCCGGATCATCAAGCCGCGCGTCGAGGAGATCCTCGAACTGGTGCGCGACCGTCTGAACAATGCCGGCTTCTCGGC
This sequence comes from Allobosea sp. AK1, assembly GCF_006714945.1. NCBI lineage: Bacteria > Pseudomonadati > Pseudomonadota > Alphaproteobacteria > Hyphomicrobiales > Alloboseaceae > Allobosea > Allobosea sp. AK1. The sequence continues at coordinate 780,758 of NZ_VFMG01000001.1, read as the reverse complement.
TCAGGCCGGGCGACGTGTCGTCCTCACCGGCGGCGCCTGCCAGCTGACCGGCCTGCCGGAAGTAGCGCGGCGCATCCTCGGCGGTCAGGTCCGTACCGGCCGTCCGCTCGGGATCAAGGGTTTGCCGGAAGCGGGCAAGGGCCCGGCCTTCGCGGCGGCGGTCGGCCTGCTGGTCTATCCGCAGGTCGCCCATGTCGAGCATTTCGAGCCGCGTGCCGCCGGTGCGCGTTACTTCGCAACCGGGACGGACGGCTACTTCTCGCGTGTCGGGCGGTGGCTGAAGGACAGTTTCTGATCATGGCGCGGAAAAGTGGGTACCGGTTTTCCGCACCAGCCATGATCGAGAATTGAGTGAGTACGGCTCGTCCAGAGGGCGGGCCGCGGCGTCAAACGTAGCAATCGGGACGGCTCCCGCCAGGCGCCGGACAAGGGATCAAAAGAGGCAACCATGGCGATGAATCTGCAAGCCCCGGACATCCGGGAACTGAAGCCCCGGATCACGGTGTTCGGCGTCGGCGGTGCCGGCGGCAATGCGGTCAACAACATGATCGAGGCCGGCCTCGACGGCGTCGACTTCGTCGTCGCCAACACCGATGCGCAGGCTCTCGCCCTGTCGCGCGCCTCCCGCATCGTCCAGATGGGCCTGCAGGTCACCGAAGGTCTCGGCGCCGGTTCGCAGCCGGAAGTCGGCCGTGCGGCGGCCGAAGAGGTCATCGACGAGATCCGTGACCATCTGGCGGGCGCCCACATGGTGTTCATCACCGCCGGCATGGGCGGCGGCACCGGAACGGGTGCGGCCCCCGCGATCGCCCGCGTCGCCCGCGACATGGGCATCCTGACCGTCGGCGTCGTCACCAAGCCGTTCCAGTTCGAAGGCCAGCGCCGCATGCGCATGGCGGAGGCCGGCATCGGCGAGCTGAACGAGGCGGTCGATACCCTGATCGTCATCCCGAACCAGAACCTGTTCCGCGTCGCCAACGAGACCACCGGCTTCGCCGACGCCTTCGGCATGGCCGACCAGGTGCTTTATTCGGGCGTCGCCTGCATCACCGACCTGATGGTCCGCCCGGGCCTGATCAATCTCGACTTCGCCGACGTGCGCGCCGTGATGCGCGGCATGGGCAAGGCGATGATGGGCACCGGCGAGGCGCAGGGCGAGAAGCGCGCGCTGACTGCGGCCCAGGCCGCGATCAACAACCCGCTGCTCGACGATGTCTCGATGAAGGGTGCGCGCGGCCTGCTGATCTCGATCACCGGCGGGCGCGACATGAAGCTCTATGAGGTCGACGAGGCCGCCACCCGCATCCGCGAGGAGGTCGACTCCGAGGCCAACATCATCGTCGGCGCCACCTTCGACGAATCGCTCGAAGGCACCGTGCGCGTCTCCGTCGTCGCCACCGGCATCGACAAGCCGATCTCGTCCCAGGCCGAGAACGACGACACCGAGGCGCGCATCGCCCAGGTGGCGGAGCGCCTGAAGGCTGAAGCCCGTCTGCGCAGCAACGCCGCTGTTGCCGCTGCCCGCCCGGTCGCGCCCTCCGTGCCGGCGATCGAGACGGCCCGCGTCGCCCCGCTGCCGGAGCCTGCTCCGGTCGCCCATGTCGCGCAGGACATCCGCATCGAGCCGGTTCAGCCGCGTCCGGTGTTGGCGGCTCCGGCGCCGGAACCCGTCCAGCATGCCGAGCCGAGCCTGAATTTCGACGAGAGCTTCATCCCGCCGATGCCGGAGCGGGCCGTCGTCCGCCCGACCCGCATGCCCCGCGTCGAGGACCTGCCGGCCCCCGGCCAGGCCCAGCTCAATGCGCATCGTGGCGTTCAGCCCGCGCCGCAGCCGCCCAGCGCCGTCGAGCAGAAGCGGATGTCGCTGATGCAGCGTCTCGCCTCGGTCGGCTTCGGTGGCCGCAAGGACGATGAGATGACCGAGCCGCAGCAGGCGCCGGTGCGCCAGGCCCAGGCTCCGGTCGCCCCGCCGATGCCGCAGGCCGCGGCGCCGAGCGCTGCCCATGCCGAGTACATGCGCCGCCCGGTGCAGCAGCAGCCGGCCTCGCGCCCGGCGCAGGGCCAGCTCGACCCGCATGGCCGTGCTGCCCCGACTCGCTCCAGCGAGGAAGATCATCTCGAGATCCCGGCCTTCCTCCGCCGCCAGGCGAACTGAGTCGGAAGGCGCCCGACAGCGCCCTCTCACGGCTTTGCAACACAACCCGCCGCGGTATTCCGCGGCGGGTTTTGGCGTGTTAAAAAATCGTTATCTTTCAGCTTGTTATAGTCCGTCCACGATTGCTTCCCCGCTGTAACACAGCGAAAGAAAGCGTGATTTTGAGAGGCGGCCTCAAAAGCTTATGTTGCGGCCGCATCGGGACAACGGCCTCGTCGGGACCATTCCGGCCTGGCCTTGAAGACATCGCTAGCTGGACGATCCCTGCATCGGCAGGTGACCGCGGCCTTCGCGATCAGGATTGGATAACGGTATGACCTTCGATCGGCAGACGACCTTGCGGGCAGCCGTGACCCTGACCGGGATCGGCGTTCATTCCGGAGCCCCCGCCAGCATCTGCCTGAAGCCGTCCAGCGCCAATACCGGCGTCGTCTTCCTGCGGACGGGCATCGAGGGCATGCCGCCCCAGCTCATTCACGCCAAGCATACCAAGGTCAGCGCCACGGAGCTCTGCACCGTGATCGGCGACCGCGGCCCGGCCTCGGTCTCGACGATCGAGCACCTGATGTCGGCCTGCGCCGGCCTCGGCCTCGACAACGTGCTCGTCGAGATCGACGGGCCGGAAATGCCGATCATGGACGGCAGCGCCCGCGAATTCGTGGTTGCCATCGAGGCGACCGGCATGACGACGCTCACCGCGCCGCGCCGCTACCTCAAGGTCCTCCAGCCGGTCCGCATCGAGCAGGGCCGCGCCTTCGCCGAACTGGCCCCGGCCGAGCACGGCTTCCGCCTCGATGTCGAGATCGATTTCGACAGCGTCGTGATCGGCCGCCAGCGCAAGATCTTCGATCTCGATGCGCAGGCCTATGCCAGCGAGATTTCGAAGGCCCGTACCTTCGGTTTCATGCGTGATGTCGAGCAGCTCTGGAAGGCGGGCTTCGCTCAGGGCGCTTCGCTCGAGAACACCGTCGCGGTCGGCGACGACAAGGTTATCAACCCCGAGGGGCTGCGCTACGGCGACGAGTTCGTGCGCCACAAGGTGCTCGACGCGATCGGCGACCTCGCGCTGGCCGGCTATCCGATCATCGGCGAGTTCCGCTCCTATTGCGGTGGCCACCGGATGAATGTCCGCATCCTCGAGGCGCTTTTCGCCGACCGCGCGAATTTCGCGATCGTCGAATCCCAGCCGGTCTTCGCGACGCCGCGCGCCGTGCAGATGGCTGCGGCTGCTCCGGCCGCCTTCGCGCCGGATTTGCACTGAAGCACGGCGAAACGCGGCTTCGCCTTCCATTCGCCTGTTTTCTGTCCCAGATGCCGCAGCGACGCGGAATCACGTCATAACCGGTTTTCGGCAGTGGCGCGGGGGAAGCGTCTGAGGTAAGGCATGCTTCCCGGAAGTTGGATCGCCACGCGTCCTACCAGACGCGATGTGGCGATCCGGTTCTTGGTTTCAGCATCGGATTGTCCCGAAAAGTGGTTTCCACTTTTCGGTCCGATGCTCGAGGGACGATCGAAAGAGGACGGACGACGTGAGCGTGACGCGGCAAAGCCTTCCGGCAATCCATCGCGGTCTTTCGCCACGCAGGGGCATCGCCCTTGCGCTGGGTGCCGCCATGCTGCTCGGCGGCTGCGATACCCTGTCCTCGCTCAATCCCTTCGACAAGCCCGAGGTCTACAAGCCGGACCTGACGCCGCCGACGCCGGCCGACAAGCTCTACAACGAAGGCCTGGCCCGCCTGCAGAATGGCGACAGCGAGGGCGCCTCGAAGAAGTTCGAGGACATCGACAAGACCGCGCCGTTCTCGCCCTATGCCCGCAAGGGCCTGCTGATGACGGCCTATACCAATTTCCAGGCCTCGAAGTGGGAGGAGGCGATCACCGCCTCGAAGCGCTTCATCGCCCAGAACCCGGCGAGCCCCGACGCCGCCTACGCGCAGTACATCCTGGCGATGTCCTATTACAACCAGATCCCGGACGCGACCCGCGATCAGGAGCGGACGGCCCAGGCGATCCAGGCGCTGGAGCAGCTCATCGCCAACTATCCGAAGTCGGAATACGTCCTCGACGCCAGGGAAAAGCTCCTGGTGGCGCGGGACCAGCTCGCCGGCAAGGAGATGAATGTCGGGCGCTACTATCTGGAGAAGCGCAACTATACCGGCGCGGTGAACCGTTTCCGCGAAGTCATCATCAAGTACCAGACCACGCGCCATGTCGAGGAGGCGCTGATGCGCCTGACCGAGGTCTATATGGCGATGGGCATCACCAACGAGGCGCAGACGGCGGCGGCCGTCCTCGGGCACAACTTCCCCGACAGCCAGTGGTACAAGGACTCCTACGCCCTGCTGCAGAGCGGCGGCCTGGAGCCGCGTGAGGATCGTGGTTCCTATATCAGCCGCGCCTTCCAGGGCTTCTCGCGCACGGTCGGCGGCCTGGTCGGACTGAACCGCCTCTGACGAGCGAGGGCGCCCCTTGCATGACGAGCCACGGGCGATCCTGCCGGCTCCGAAGGATGGGTTGAGCGTCGATGCTGGCGCAGCTCTCGATTCGCGACATCGTCCTGATCGACAGGCTCGACCTCGGCTTCCATGAGGGGCTGAGCGTCCTGACCGGCGAGACCGGCGCCGGCAAGTCGATCCTGCTCGACGGCTTCGCGCTGGCGCTCGGAGGGCGCGGCGACGGCTCGCTCGTGCGCCATGGCGAGGCTCAAGGGCAGGTCAGCGCCGTCTTCGACCTGCCGATGACGCACCCGGCCCGCAAGCTCGCCCAGGCGCAGGAGATCGACACCGACGGCGACCTCATCCTGCGCCGCGTGCAATATGCCGACGGGCGCACCCGCGCCTTCATCAACGACCAGCCGGTCTCGGTGCAGATCCTGCGGATGGTGGGCACCGCCATCGTCGAGATCCATGGCCAGCATGACGACCGCGCCCTGACCGACCCGGCGCAGCACCGCACGATTCTCGACGGTTTCGGCGCGCTGGAGGCGCAGGCCGAAGCGGTCGCCGGGGCGAGCGAGGCGCTGAAACGGGCGCGGCAGGCCCTGCAGTCGCAGCGCCTGCGCGTCGAGGCGGCACGCAAGGAAGCGGATTTCCTGCGCCATGCCGTCGAGGAACTCGGCAAGCTCGCACCGCAAGCGGGCGAGGAGGAGGCGCTCGCCGCCTCCCGTCAGGCGATGATGCAGGCGGAGAAGGTCGCGCGCGATCTCAACGAGGCCTACGAGGCGGTCGGCGGACAATCCTCCGCCGTGCCGACGCTCGCCGCCGTGCTGCGCCGGCTGGAGCGCCGTGCGAGCCAGGCACCGGAGCTGGTCGACCCTTCGATCGCAGCGCTCAACACCGCGATCGTTGCTTTGGAAGAGGCCGGCGAGGCGCTAGCCGCCGCGACGCGTGCAGCCGAATATGATCCGCGCGAGCAGGAACGCACCGAGGAGCGGTTGTTCGCGCTCAGGGCTGCGGGCCGCAAATACGACGTACCGGTCGATGGCCTGTCCATTCTGGCGGCGACGATGGCGAGCGACCTTGCCGCGCTCGATGAAAGCGAGACCTCGCTCTCGCGGCTCGAAGCGGAGCTGACGGAGGCCGAGGCGGCCTTCGTCGGGCAGGCACAGGCCCTGTCCGAGGCCCGCCAGGCAGCTGCGGCAAAACTGGATACGGCCGTGAAAGCCGAATTGCCGCCGCTCAAGCTGGAGCGGGCGCGTTTCATCACCCGGATCGAAAGCGACGCGAACGCGCGCGGGCCCGAGGGTTTCGACAAGGTCGAGTTCTGGGTCGAGACCAATCCCGGCACGCGGCCGGGGCCGATGATGAAGGTCGCCTCCGGGGGCGAGCTCTCGCGCTTCATGCTGGCGCTCAAGGTGGTGCTGGCCGAGCGCGGTTCCGCCCCGACGCTCGTCTTCGACGAAATCGACACCGGTGTCGGCGGCGCGGTGGCAGATGCGATCGGCGAGCGGCTGGCGCGGTTGGCCGGTCAGGTGCAGGTGATCTCGGTAACCCATGCGCCGCAGGTCGCGGCCAAGGCCGGGCAGCATTTCCTGATCGCCAAATCGGCGGAGGAGGGCGAGGCCTCACGCACGGTGACGCGGGTCACGGCGCTGGAAGACCAGGCGCGGCGCGAGGAGATCGCACGGATGCTGGCCGGCGCCTCGATCACCGAGGAAGCGCGCGCGGCGGCCGGGCGCCTGCTGCAGGCGGCGGGCCTGCGCGGCTGAGGCTGTCAGGCCGGCTGCAATTCGTAGCCCGTGCCCTTCCTGACCACCCTCCTGAACCCCTCGACATGGCCGCCCGAGACGAGCCAGTTCTCGTGCGCGGCGCGTTCCAGGATACCGCGGCGCGAAGCCACCGCGGTCGCGGCGTCGAAATCATAGATGAAGCCGATAGCCGGGTCCGAAGCCTGGAGGTCGGAGAGATGCAGCGCGTCGCCCCAGAGCAGCAGGCTCTCACCGTCGCCCTCGATCAGGTAGCCGCTATGGCCGAAGCTGTGGCCGGGCAGGGAGATCAACGTGATGCCGGCCTGCGCCTCGCCCGCCGGAACCGAACGGATGCGGCCGGCATAATGCTTCTTCAAAGTCGCGGCGATGGCGAAGGCGCCCTGTTTCTTCTCCGGGGTGCGTGCGCGATTGGCCTCGTCGCCATAGAAGCCGAAATCGGCCTCGGGCACGATGATCTCGGCATTCGGGAAGAAGGGCTTGTCGCCGTCGAACAGGCCGAGTGCGTGGTCGCCATGGAGATGCGTGATCAGAACACGGGCGACGTCTTCGGGCGCGATGCCTGCAGCCACCATCGCAGCCGGGGCATGGCCCATCGCTTTGCCCCAGGAGGGGCCGGTGCCGGCATCGACGAGGGTGATCCCGTCTGCTCCCTTCAGCGCGAAGCAGTTCACGATAATGCTGACCTTCGGTTTGCCCCAGCGCGCGACGGCCTCATCGCGGGCCATCTCCCCATCCGCATGGATCAGGACGTCGAGCGGCGCCTCGAAGACGCCGTCATGCAGGATCGAGACATCGAAGGCGCCGATGCGGCGGGACTGCTGGACCATGGCTGTTCTCCGCTTCGGCGTCGCACGGGGTCGGTGAGGTCCGGAAGCTAGTGGGCGCCTGACCTCGCCGGCAAGGCGCGTCCGGCCCGGCTCAGCCCTGCGCCGGGCGCGGGAATGCCGCATTTCCTTTTGTATCACTTTGCTTTATGAGCCGCTGTCATCCGATGGTGCAGCTGCCCGTTAGATCGCCATGAGTCCTTTCGGACGCTCTGGGGGGCGATTTAACTATTTGTTTTGGCATCGGATTTTCCGGAAAGTGAACCCCGCTTTTCGGTCCGATGCTCTAGTGCCGCCTGAACCCATCGCCCACGCTTCGCGCCGTTCCTTCATCTTACGCCGCAACCTTTAGGCCCATATCGCATGTCCTTTTCTCTCACGAGCCCGCCGCTCGCGCGCGCGCTCGCCGATCGCAATTACTCCGACCCGACGCCGGTGCAGAGCGCCGTCCTCGAAGACGCCGCCCGCGGGCGCGACCTGCTGGTCTCCTCGCAGACCGGTTCCGGCAAGACCATCGCCTATGGCCTCGCCATCGGCGAGACCCTGCTGGGCACGGCCGAGAAGCTCGGCCCCGCCGCCGAGCCGCTGGCTCTCATCATCGCACCGACGCGCGAGCTGGCCTTGCAGGTGCAGCGCGAATTGGCCTGGCTCTATGCCCAGACCGGCGCGCGGGTGATCTCCTGCGTCGGCGGCATGGATCCGCGCCGCGAGGCGATGCTGCTCGACGAGGGCGCGCATATCGTCGTCGGCACGCCCGGCCGCCTGCGCGATCATATCGAGCGCCGTCGCCTCGACGTGTCCGCGCTGAAGGCGGTCGTGCTCGACGAGGCTGACGAGATGCTCGATCTCGGCTTCCGCGACGACCTCGAATACATCCTGAAGACCACCCCGGCGGAGCGCCGCAGCCTGCTGTTCTCGGCGACCTTCCCGAAGGCGATCGTGCAGCTCGCGCAGAGCTACCAGCGCGACGCGCTGCGCATCGAGGTGGAAGCGACGCGGCGCGGCCATGCCGACATCGCCTACAAGGCCGTGCGCGTCTTCCCGAAGGAGGCCGAGCTCGCGGTCGTCAACCTGCTGCGCTTCCATAATGCGCCGGTGGCGCTGGTCTTCTGCAACACCCGCAATGCCGTGCGCCATCTTGAGGCGATTCTGCTCGAGCGCGGCTTCACCTCCGTCGCGCTCTCGGGCGAACTCGGCCAGAACGAGCGCAACGCGGCGTTGCAGGCGCTGCGCGACGGCCGGGCGCGGGTCTGCGTCGCGACCGACGTCGCGGCGCGCGGCATCGACCTGCCCGGGCTCGACCTCGTCATCCATGCCGAGCTGCCGAACGATTCCGAAGTGATGCAGCATCGCTCGGGCCGCACCGGCCGCGCCGGCAACAAGGGCACGAGCGTCCTGCTGGTGCCGCAGTCGCGCCGCCGCAAGGCCGAGCGCCTGCTGATGGAAGGCAAGGTCGAGGCCGAGTGGATCGGCCCGCCGACGGAGGAAGAGATCCGCGTCCTCGATCAGGAGCGCCTGCTCTCCGATCCGCTGCTGAACGGCGACGGTTCCGAGGACGATGCCGGCATGATCGAGGCGCTGATGGCGGGCCGCGAGGCCCGCGATATCGCCGCCGCGCTTGTTCGGCTCTACCGCGCCCGCCTGCCGGCGGCGGAAGAGGTTGGCGATCCCGGCTTCGGCCGCGACGAGCGCCGTCCGGTCCGCACCAACGAGGATTATGCTGCCAAGCGCCGCCCGTTCGGCGCGGGGCGCGAGGAGGGCGAGGATGGCGAGCGCCCGCGCAAGCCTGCCGGCCCACGCGGCGATACCGTCTGGTTCCGTCTCGATATCGGCCGCAAGCAGGGCGCCGATCCGCGCCAGCTCCTGCCGATGCTGTGCCGCCGCGGCCGGATCACCCGCGACGAGGTCGGTGCGATCCGCATCTTCGACCGCGAGACCAAGGTCGAGATCGATGCCGATGTGGCCGATCGCTTTTATGACTCGGTGCGCATCCCGGACCGCGACAAGATCGTGATCGAGCCGACGACCGAAGCCGAGCGTCGTCCGGCGAAGGCTTTCGGGGACAAGGCCGAGCGTCCGGCTGCGCCGCGGAAGAGCTGGGGAGATGAGCAGGCTGCCGGAGACAGGCCGCAGCGGCCGCGGTTCGAGCCCCGGGACGCGAATCAACGCGCGCCGCGGAGCGATGAGCGTAAGCCTTACCGCGCCGACAGCAGGCCGCCGCGCGACGACGCGCGCCCGCCGCGCCGCGACGACGGCAAGCCGGGTGGCGGTTTCAAGAAGCCCTATGAGGGCAAGGGCAAGCCCTTCGCTGGCAAGCCTGCCGGCGGGCGCCCGGCCGGTGGCAAGCCCTTCGGCAAGGGCAAGCCGCGCGGCGACAATCGCGGCTGAGTTTCAGCCTCTGCAAAAACGCGCTGTCATTCCGGGTCAGGCCGGGAGTGACAGCGCGAATTCTTTGAAGAACAGCAGGCTTCGAGCGCTGCAGCGCGCGCTCCCGTTCGCCTTCCTCAGCGCAGGCCGAGGAAGGAGAGGATCGCGAGAACGACGACGATAAGACCGACGATATAAATGATGTTGTTCATGAAAAGCCCCCTGGCTGAATGGAGCCTTGCGGCTCGATCTGACAGGGGTTGAACCCGATCCGGGGTGCAATGGTTCCCGCCGGAGCTTTCGAGAGCCTGCGGAGATGACGGAAACCGGCGCCTTCTCGTCCCGGGAATGACGGGGCTGGCCGCTCTCAGTCCACGAGCTTGCGGTAGAGATGCCAGGTGGCATGGCCGAGCACCGGCATGACCACGATCAGGCCGACCAGCATCGGCAGGCAGCCGAGCACGAGCAAGCCCGTCACCATCAGGCCCCAATACATCATCACGCGCGGATTGGCCTCGACGGCGGCGATCGAGGTGCGGATGGCTGTGGGGGCGTCGACATGCCTGTCGATGATCAGCGGGAAAGACACCACCGAGATCGAGAAGGCGAGGATCGCCAGCAAGAGCCCGATCGCATTGCCGATCACCATCATGATCCAGCCATCCGCGGTGGTGAACACCGCCCGCAGGAAATCGGTGGTCGAGACATCGGCGGGCAGGCCGAGCAGGCCACGATAGAGGAACCAGGCGCTGAACAGCCAGGCGAGGAAGAGCCCGGTCAGCATCGCTCCGAGCAGGGCGATCTGTCCGATTGACCGCGAGCGCAGCACCGCGAAAGCATGGACCCAGGACGTGTCCATGCCCTTCTCGCGCCGGCGGCTGATCTCGTAGAGCCCGATCGCGGCGAAGGGGCCGAGCAATGCGAAGCCCGAGAGCAGCGGGAAGAGCAGGGGGAAGATATTGTAGCTGACCGTGAGCTGCGCCAGCAGGATGCCGGCGACGGGATAGATCAGCGCGATGAAGACGAGGTGACTCGGCTGCGCCTTGAAATCGTCCCAGCCGCGCAGCAGCGCCTCGTGCAGATCCCGCGTGGTGATGGTCCTGATGCGCGGTTGCGAGAGCGCGGCAATGTCATGAACTGTGCCGTCGAGATTGGCCATGGCGTGTCTCCCGGTTCCGGCCCGGTTCGCCATATGGCTGTCGACGTGAACCTTGGTGTCAACGGCCTGCGGCGTCGAGCTTCCAATTCCCAGCCCGCAAACTATACGCGCCAAAGCGCGGTTTGTCGCAAGCTTTCGGGGCGACACCGCCTTGCACGGGCTGCAAAAAGGCTGCTGCCCTTCCTCGTCACGATCATCTCGCCTAATGCTGTGCCATGAGCGACGCCGACGATTCCGCCCCCTCCGAAACGCCGATCGCGGAGCTGACGCCGCGCAAGGCGAAGGCCGAACACAAGCTGCTGGCCGCCGCGGTGCAGGCTGCAAACGACGCCTATTTCCAGGACGACCAGCCGATCATGGACGATGCGGCCTATGACGCGAAGCGTCGTCGGCTCGTCGCGCTGGAAGAAGCCTTTCCGGTGCTGAAGCAGGAGAGCGACGTCAGCGCCAAGGTCGGTGCCAAGCCTTCCGGCAAGTTCGCCAAGATCCGGCATCGCGTACCGATGCTCTCGCTCGACAATGCTTTCTCGGACGAGGCCGTGGCCGAGTTCGCTGGCCGCGTCTATCGCTTCCTTGGCCGCAAGGAGGAGGACGGCATCGCCTTCACCGCCGAGCCCAAGATCGACGGGTTGTCGCTCTCGCTGCGCTACGAGAAGGGCGAGCTGGTCGCGGCCGCGACGCGCGGCGACGGCGAGGAGGGCGAGGATGTCACGCTCAACGCCCGCACCATCTCCGAAATTCCCAAGACGCTTGCCGGGCCGGATGTGCCTGAGATCGCCGAGGTGCGCGGCGAGGTCTATCTCGGCCATGCCGATTTCGCCGGGATCAACGAGCGCCAGCGCGAGAAGGGGCTGCCCGAATTCGCCAATCCGCGCAATGCGGCGGCGGGCTCACTGCGTCAGCTCGATGTCAGCGTCACCGCCGCGCGGCCCTTGCGCTTCTTCGCCTATGCCTGGGGTGAGATGCCGGTGCTGCCGGCGCCGACGCAATCGGGCGTGGTCGAGGCCTTCAGGCGCTGGGGCTTCCGCACCAACCCGCTGATGAAGCGCTGCGAGAGCGTTGCCGAGCTGATCGCGCAATACCGCCTGATCGAGAGCCAGCGCGCGACGCTCGGCTACGATATCGACGGCGTCGTCTACAAGGTCGACGATCTCGCGCTGCAGGCGCGGCTCGGCTTCGTCTCGCGGGCGCCACGCTGGGCGATCGCGCATAAATTCCCGGCCGAGCTGGCGACGACCGTTCTGGAGGCCATCGACATCCAGGTTGGCCGCACCGGCGCGCTCTCGCCGGTCGCGCGTCTGAAGCCGGTGACGGTCGGCGGCGTCGTCGTGACCAATGCGACGCTGCATAACGAGGATTATATCCGCGGTTTCGATTCCAAGGGGCTGCCGATCCGCGACGGCACCGATATCCGTATCGGCGACACGGTGACGGTGAAGCGGGCGGGCGACGTGATCCCGCGCGTCGAGGCGGTCGATCTTTCGAAGCGCCCGGTGGATTCGAAGCCGTACGAGTTCCCGACGCTCTGCCCGGCCTGCGGCAGCCATGCGACGCGTGAACTCAATCCCCGCACCGGCAAGGAGGACGCTATCCGCCGCTGCACCGGCGGCCTGATCTGCCCGGCGCAGGCGGTCGAGCGCCTCAAGCATTTCGTCTCGCGCGACGCGATGGACATCGACGGGCTTGGCGACAAGCAGATCGAGTTCTTCCATGGCGATCCCGAGCTGCCCGTCAGGGAGCCAGCCGATATCTTTACGCTGGCCGCGCGCGACGCCGCCAATCCCTTGAAAAAGCTCAAGGCCAAGGAAGGCTTCGGCGCCCAGAGCGTCGCCAAGCTGTTCGATGCGATCGAGGACCGGCGTACCCCGCTGCTCAACCGCTTCATCTTCGGGCTCGGCATTCGCCATATCGGCGAAACGACGGCGCGTCTGCTGGCGCGGCATTACGGCTCGTTCGAGGCGCTGCGAGCGGCCGGCATCGCGGCAGCCGACGAGACCTCGCCCGAGCGGCAGGAGCTCGACGCCATCGACGGCGTCGGGCCGACCGTGGTCGAGGCGCTGATCGAATTCTTCGGCGAGCCGCATAACGAGGAACTGCTCGACCGCTTGCTGGCGCAGGTCTCGCCGCAGCCGCTGGAAGCGGTGGCCTCGGCCAGCCCCGTCGCCGGGAAGATCGTGGTCTTCACCGGCGCGCTGGAGCGGATGACCCGCGACGAGGCCAAGGCGATGGCCGAGCGGCTGGGTGCCAAGGTCGCGGGCTCGGTCTCGTCGAAGACCGATCTGCTCGTCGCCGGGCCGGGCGCTGGCTCCAAGCTCAAGGATGCCGCCAAGCACGGCGTCGAGGTGATCGACGAGGCCGGCTGGTTTGACCTGGTGGGCGGCTGAACAGGCTCGTCATTCTCGGGCGGAGCGAAGCGCAGACCCGAGAATCTCATGACCAGAGGGCGCCTTCTTGTCCTGAGATGGTCGGGTCAAGCCCGACCATGACGCGCGAAACGTCGCCTACTCCGCGGCTTCCGCCGGCGGTGTGAACATCGCCACGGGAGAGGCCTCGCCCGCTGCCCGCACCTGACTCGGCGCCAGCCCGGTGATGCGCTTGAAGGCGCGGCTGAACGAGGCTTCCGACTCGTAACCGAGGCGCTGCGCCACCACCGCAATCCGCAATTTGTCGCGGGCCAGCCATTGTCGAGCCTGATGCATCCGGACCTGCGCGACATAGCGGGCCGGCGTCTCGCCGACGACTTCGGCGAAGCGCTCGGCGAAGCCGGAGCGCGAGGCGCCCATCAGCTCGGCGAGGCTTTCGACTGTCCAGTCGGTTTCGGGATGGGCGTGGATCGCCGCCAGCACCTTGCCGACCGTCGGGCAGCGCGCTGCGGCGACCCAGCCCTTGGCGGCGCCGCAGCCGCCCTCGACCCAGGCACGGATGATCGCGGCGGCCAGCACGTCGGCGAGGCGTGCCAGCATGCCGCCGGCGCCGACCCGGTCCATCGCGACCTCGCGGCCCATCGCGTCGAGCAGATGCGGGATGCTGGGCTCATATGCGATGAAATCGCTCATCCGCATCAGGTCCGGCATCAACCGCAGCAATGGGTGATCGAGATCGACATTGAAGGTCATGCGGCCGGTGAAGACGAGCATATGCGCGCCGGCGCCGCCGCCCTCGACATCGAAGATGTTGCCATAGGCTTCCAGAACCCGGCAGTCGCAGGGTGGGGAGGCGACGACATCCGGCGAGCTCGCCAGGACATGGCCACCGCCGCGCGGCAGCAGCACGGCGTCTCCGTCGGCGAGCTCCAGCCATTCGCCGGCCGGCGTCTTCAGCCAGCAGTGGCCGCGCGAGATGAAATGGAAATAGGCCTGATGGGTCGGTGGATAGACGACGCCCCAGGGCGCGGCCAATTGGCAGCGGCTGTAATCGACGCCGTCGAGCCGCAAGCCCCGGAGCATCTCGGTCAGGTGGTCGGTGGAAGCGGTCATGGCATTCCTGGACGAACGGTCATGAGATGCGGATGATATAGCATGGAAACTCCATGGGGCCACGCCCATCTTCCGGCGACCTGATGGAGACCCCCATGTCAGATTCCCTGTCTGCCACGACCCTTGAATTCGACGATACAGCCGAGGATGCCCGCGACAAGCCGGCCTGGGCTGCCGTCACATCCCTGACCTTCGGCGTGTTCGGCCTCGTCACGGCCGAGTTCCTGCCGGCAAGCCTTTTGACCCCGATGGCGGCCGATGTCGGTGTCTCCGTCGGCGCCGCCGGGCAGGCGGTGACCGCGACTGCCGTCGTCGGCGCCATCGCGGGGCTTGCCGCGGCAATCGTGACGCGCGGCATCGACCGGCGTCTCGTGATCTGGTCGCTGACCGGCCTGCTGATCGTCTCCAGCGTCATCGCGGCAATCGCCACCAACCTGACGACGCTGCTCTTCGCCCGTGTCCTGCTCGGCATCGGGCTCGGCGCCTTCTGGTCGATGGTCGCGGCGACCGCGATGCGGCTCGTGCCGCCCAGCGCGCTCCCCAAGGCGATGTCGCTGATCTTCGCCGGCGTCTCCCTCGCCACCGTCAGCGCCGCGCCGATCGGCGCCTATCTCGGCAACGTGATGGGCTGGCGCTTCGTGTTCTGGCTCTCGGCGCTGGTCGGGGTTGCCGCACTCGTCATCCAGATGGCGGTTCTGCCGCGGCTGCCGGCGCGGGGCTCGCCCGATATCCGCACGCTGTTCCGTCTGCTCGGCCAGCCCAGCATCGCGCTCGTGCTTGCCGGCATCGTCGTGGTGATCTCCGGCCATTTCGCCGGTTTCACCTATGTCCGCCCGTTTCTGGAGCAGATCCCCAAGCTGTCGGTCGAGGTGATCTCGCTCGTCCTGCTGGCCTATGGAATCGGCGGCTTCTTCGGTAATTTCGCGGGTGGGGCGATCACGGCGCGCAGCGCCAAGGCCTCGGTGATCTTCGGCGCCTTCCTGATCGCGCTGGTCGGCATCAGCCTGCTCTTCGTCGGCGCGTCGCCGCTCGCTTCGGCCATCGCGGTCGGGCTCTGGGGTTTCGCCTTCGGAGCGCTGCCGGTCGGCTTCCAGACCTGGCTGGTGCGCGTCGCGCCGGAGGAAGAGGCGGAATCGGCCGGCGGGCTGATCGTCGCGGCCTTCCAGATTGCGATCGCAAGCGGCGCCATCTTCGGCGGGCTCCTGGTCGATGGCTTCGGCACGCTCGGCGTCATCGCCTATACCACGGTTGCGACGCTGGTCGGCGGACTGGGCGTGCTGCTGCTGGGGTCGAAGAGCCCCGAACGCGTCGGCGCCAGCGCGGCCGCGCACGCGCTCTGAGGTTCTCTCCAGGAATGGCAAAACCGATCGGGCGCGTGATGCGCCCGATCACTTTTCTTCAAGACAGCAATGGGGCGAGAAGGTTTATGCTTGCACCATGGAAGCAGTCACCCAAGGTGAGACATTAGGCCTCGAACCGCTCGTCGCCGGCGAGCGGGCCAAGCTTTTTCCGGCCGAGCGCTTCGGCGGGCTGGATTGCCTCGCCGCGACCTTCCGCCAGCACGCCTATGCGCCGCACCAGCACGACAGCTATGTGATGGGCGTCATCGAGGCCGGCTGCGAAACCTTCCGGGTTCGCGGCGCACGCCATTATGCGCGACCGGGTCAGATCACCTTCGTCAATCCGCTCGAGACGCATGATGGCGAGCCCTATGGCCCGGGCTACAGCTACCGGATGACCTATCCAGAGGTAGGGCTGATCCGCGAGGTCGCGGCTTCGCTCTGCGGCCGGGACGGGATCGGGACACCGTTCTTCCCACAGCCTCTGGTCGATGATGCCGAGGGGGCTGCGCTCTTCGCGGCGGCTCATCGCGCCATCGAGGATGGCGGGGACCTGCTGGCCGGCGAGGAAATGCTGCTGCGCTTCTACGCTCGCTGCCTGACGCATCATGCCGATCTCGCCGTGCGGCCGGTGGGTGTGGAGAGTGGGGCCGTCGCCCGTGCCCGCGAGGTCTTCGAGGCCCGCTATGAAGAGGACCTGTCGCTGGCCGATCTGGCGCGGCTCACCGGGCTGCCGCGCCACCACCTGATCCGGGCCTTCCGGCGCGAGACCGGGCTGACGCCGCATGCCTATCTGGTCGATGTTCGCGTGCGGCGGGCGCGCGAACGATTGCGGCGCGGCGAGATGCCCGGCGACGTCGCGGCTGCGACCGGTTTCTGCGACCAGCCGCATCTGACCCGCGCCTTCAAGGCCCGCTTTGGCGTCACGCCCGGTGCCTTCCGCGCGGCGCATGCCGCCTGAGATCGGTTTTCGAGAGAACATTTCCATGTCCACGATGCGTGACGACATCAGGCGCGGCCTGAACGATATCTGGCCGGCCGCGGTCGCCGCAGCGCCGATCGGGCTGCTCTTCGGCGCGGTCGCGGCCAGCAAGGGGCTATCGCCGCTCGAAGTCTTCCTGATGAGCATCATGGTCTTCGCCGGCGGGGCGCAGTTTGCCGCGATCGAACTCTGGGCGAGCCCGGCGCCGGTCGCCGCGCTGGTGTTCTCGACGCTGCTCATCAATGCGCGCCATGTGCTGATGGGCGCTTCGCTCGCGCCCAAGCTCCAGGGCTTCAGCCGTTGGCAGAAATTCCTCGGCCTCTACTACATGGCCGACGAGAACTGGGCGCTGGCCGAGAAGCGCGCCCGCACCCACCGCCTGACGCCGGCCTATTGGTTCGCGATGGTGATCCCCTTCGTCTCGGGCTGGCTGATCAATTCGACGCTCGGCGCGATGATCGGCGCCGTGCTCGGCGATCCCAAGCGGCTCGGGGCCGATTTCGCCTTCACGGCGCTGTTCATCGCGCTCGTCGCCGCCTTCTGGAAGGGCCGCGTGACGTTCTGGACGGTGGCAGCGGCCGGCATTGCCTCGGCCGTGACCTATCGGCTGGCCGGGCCGCCCTGGCATGTCGCGGCGGGGGCATTGTGCGGGTTGCTGGCGGCATGGCTTGCGGCCGGAAGTGAAGAACAGCCGGTCACCGAGGAGGCCAAGGCGTGAGCGTCGATCCGATCAACCTCCTCGCCTTCCTCGGCATGGCGATCGTGACCTATTTCACGCGCGTCGCCGGGCTGGCGCTGGCCGGGCGGCTCAGCCTCTCGCCGCGGGCGCAGGCCGCCTTCGACGCGATCCCGCCGGCTGTTCTGATCGCGGTGATCGCGCCGAGCGCGCTCGCGACCGGCTGGGCCGAGACGGCGGCGGCGGCGATCACCGCGCTTGCCGCGACGCGGTTGCCCTTGCTGGGCGTGGTGGCGGTCGGGGTTGTCGCGGTGGTCGGTTTCAGGATGGTGTTCTAGCACTGCCGTCATGCTCGCCCTTGTGGCGAGCATCCACGTCTTGAACACTGCGCTTGATGAAGGAAGACGTGGATGGTCGGGACAAGCCCGACCATGACGCGGAGCTTCACAACGGCCGGCAGGCCGTTTCCAACCACGCCTTCGCCTCGCCCTCGACCTGCGGCGAGAGCTTTTGCCAGACCTTGGCGTGGTAGGCGTCGATCCAGGCGATCTCGCCGGCATCGAGCATGTCTTTCTCGATCAGGGCGCGCTCATAGGGGCACCAGGTGATCGTCTCGAAGCCGTAGATCACGCGCTCGGCCCCCGGAATCTGGCGCTCCTCGACCACGATCAGGTTCTCGATGCGGATGCCGTATTCGCCCTGCTTGTAGTAGCCGGGCTCGTTGGAGAGGATCATGCCCGGCTCCAATGGCGTGGTGCCGAGCTTCGACAGGCGCTGCGGTCCCTCATGCACCGAGAGATAGCTGCCGACGCCATGGCCGGTGCCGTGATCGAAATCGAAGCCACCTTGCCAGAGCGGCAGCCGCGCGAAGGCGTCGAGCTGCGCGCCCGAGGTTCCCTTGACGAAGACCAGCCGCGAGATCGCGAGATGGCCCTTGAGCACGCGGGTATAGCGGTCGCGCATCTCGGGCGTGGGCGTACCGATCACCATGGTGCGGGTGATGTCGGTGGTGCCGTCCTCGTACTGGCCGCCCGAATCGACCAGGAAGATGCCCGGCTCCAGCTTGCGGTTGGTCGCCTCGCTGACGCGGTAATGCGGCAGCGCAGCATTGGGGCCGGCGCCAGCGATGGTGGTGAAGGAGACGTCCTTGAGCAGGCCGGTCTTCAGTCGCTCGGCTTCGAGCGCGGCCACCGCATCGATCTCGGTCAGGCCGCCATTCGGCGCTTCGCGCGCCAGCCAGGAGAGATAGCGGACCATGACGGCGCCATCGCGCAGATGGGCGTTGCGGGCGCCGTCGAGCTCGGCCGCGTTCTTGCGCGCCTTCATCAGGGCGATCGGATCGGCGCCGGCATCGGCCGTGCCGCCGGCATCGCGGATCAGGGTTGCCAGCGCGGAAGCTGCGGTCGTGGCGTCCAACCGGACCTTGGCCTTGGCCGCGCCGAGCTTCGCGATCTGCCTGTCGAGCTCGGCCGGAGGGGCGATCTCGCCGACGGCGCCGATCGCATCGCCGGCCTCGTTGGTGATCTTCTCCGGTGCGAGGAAGACGGTTGGCCGGCCCTCGCGCGGGACGATGGAATAGCCGAGCGGCAGCGGTGTGTGCTCGACATCGCCGCCGCGGATGTTGAAGACCCAGGCCAGCGCATGCGGATCGGAGACGACGAGCGCGTCGACCTTGGCCTCTGTCAGCGCCTTCTGGATGCGGGCGAGCTTCGAGACGCTGTCCTCGCCGGCGAAGGCGGCCGGATGGGCCTTGACCGGCGCCGTCGGCGGGGCGGGGCGGTCGCTCCAGAGTGCGTCGATCGGGTTGGCCTTGACCGCGACGAGGCTGCCGCCGGCTGCTGCCGCTGCCTTTTCGAGGCGGGCGAGGCCGTCCACCGTATGCAGCCAGGGATCGTAGCCGAGCTTGCCGCCAGTCGGCAGGTTCTGCTCGACCCAGCGCTCCAGCGGCGTCTCCTCCATGCGGACCGGCGAGACGATCTTGGTGTCGGTCTGCTCGGCCGACTGGATGGTGTAGCGGCCGTCGACGATCAGCGCGGCCTTGTCGGCCAGCACGACGGCATTGCCGGCCGAGCCGGTGAAGCCGGTCAGCCATGCCAAGCGGGCCATATGGGCCGGGACATATTCGCCCTGGTGCTCGTCTGCGCGCGGGATGACGAAGCCGTCGAGCCCCTGCGCGGCCAGCGCCTTGCGCAGGGCGGCGACACGGCCGGCAACCAGCTTGGGGTCGCTCGGTTCGGAAAAGGACTGGAAGCGGCAGGTCGGCAGGGTCGAATCGGTCATGGCGGGGTCCGGCACAGAATTGCGCCATGGTCGCCTCGCACCAGCAAAAGCGCCAGCGCAAATCCGTCGGTTTGGAGGTGCCTGTTTGGTAGGGCCGCGCTGCCTCCGCGTTCCGCATTGTGCCGATTGGTTATGCAATCGACGCAAACATTAATGGATATGGACGGATCGCATGCGTTTTCTGCATATCTTGCATATGCGAACACATCTTCTCGCAAGTGCGAAATGACCCCATCTTGATCGCATAAGAGAACGAGGAAGCGACCGGGACTGTCCTTCGTTTTTCGGAGATAGACCCATGACTTACGTGTTGAACAATGCCGACGTGCTGCCCGTACCGGTCCGGACCAGGGCCGAGACCCGCGCCAGCAAGGCTGGCCTGATGCAGCGCTTCTATGCCGCGCTCGTCGCGAGCCGTGAGCGTTCCGCAGACCGCCAGTTGCGTGCCCGCAACCTCCTCGTCAACGAGGCTGAGATCGTGCTGGGCGGCTTCCCGTCCGCGACGCTGTCGAGCGACGTCTCGCTGCCTTTCAACCGCTGAATTCGCGCCGCTGCGGCCTCGAGCCGCGTGGCTGAAAACCTCAAGGATTTTCCATCATGATCGCCATCATCAAGCATATCGTCGAACAGATCGCCGACGCTGCGAAGTTCACTGCCGCCGTCTGGCACGATGCCCGCAGCCTGCAGGCCGAGGCCGAGAAGAAGTACGGCTATATCGGCTTCTGAGCCGAGCGAGTAACGATCTCGCGCTTCCCCGGAAGCGCCGGAGGTCAGGCAAGGCGGCGCGGCCTCGGGGCTGCGCCGCCTTTTTTCATGACCAGCGTCGCCCAGCCTTCGCGCAGCGAATGGCTGGCGAGATGGACGCCCTGGTGCCGGTAGGCCGAGACCACGCCAGCCACGTCCATCGCCAGCAGGCCGGACAGGATCAGGGTGCCGTTCGACGAGAGCACGCGCGCGATCGACGGGGCGAGGCGCTTCAGTGGGCCGGCCAGAATATTGGCGAAGACGAAGTCGAAATGGCCAGGGCGCCAGGCCTTGGCATGGCGCAGGCCCGGCGCGACATAGAGATCCAGCGCGTTCGGTGCATGATTGAGCCGGGCGTTATGAGCGGAGACTTCGACCGCGACCGCGTCGATATCGCCGGCGACGACCTTGCGCTTGATCTGCTTGGCGAGCGCCAGCCCGAGAATGCCGGTGCCGGTGCCGACATCGATGGCGTGGCGCGGGCGGCGCTTCTTCAGTTCGGCGTCGAGCGCGAGCAGGCAGCCGGCGGTGGTACCGTGATGGCCGGTGCCGAAAGCCAGCGCGGCCTCGATCTCGATCGCGATATCGTTGGTCCGGACGACGTGCCGGTCATGCGCGCCATGGACTAGGACGCGGCCGGCGCGGACGGGCTTCAAGCCGTCGAGGCTGTTGGCGACCCAATCCTTGGTGTTCACCGTCGTGAAGGGTGTCGTATCGACGAGCTCGCCGACGATCGGGCGCAGCAGATCGCGCACCGCATCCTCATCGGGCGGGTTGGCGAAATAGATCTCCACCTTCCACGGGATGTTCATCGAGAGCGTGGTGATGCCGTCCTCGACCTCGAAGGCCGAGATCGCCGTCTCGGTGGGGTCGAAGATCTCGCCGAGCAATTCGGTGAGGGCCCGGGCCTGTTCGCCCGAGGTGGAGAGTTCGAGGACGGTCGCGACCGTCGCTGGCAGGAGGCCTTCGCGCATGGCGCGGGCTTAGCAGGCGCATCCGCCGCTGTCATCGGAAATGGCCGGGGGCGGCGTAGCTAAACCCGGCGTTCAGCATTCCCTGCTACCCGCAGGCCATGACGGCCTCGACGCGCGCGATCATTCTGAAGGCAAGCCTTGCGACAGCGCTGTCGATCGCGGCTTCGCTCGGCCTGGCGCTGACCGTCGTGCCGATGCTCGGCGGGGTCGTGGACGGCACCGCCTGGCTGATGTGCATTCTCTGTCCGCTATTGATCGCCTGGCCGGCCAGCGCCTGGCAATTCCGGCAGGCACAGCGCCTGAAGGACGCCCATGGCGAGATCGCGCGGCTGCACGGCGCGTTGTCGGCGGCGCATGAGGCCTTGCTGGAAAGGGCGCGCCGCGATGGCCTGACCGGGCTCCTGAACCGTGAAAGTTTCCTCAGCGATCTGGGGCAGGCGATGACGGCGGATAGCAAGGGGACGCTGCTCTTCATCGACGCCGATCACTTCAAGCAGGTCAATGACCGCTTCGGCCATCCAGTCGGCGACGATGCCTTGCGAAGACTGGCGCAGGCGATTGCGGGCGCGGTGGGCGCGAGCGGCTTCTCAGGGCGGCTCGGCGGCGAGGAGTTTGCGGTCTATCTCCCGCGCGCCGTCCTGACGGAGGCGGAGACCGTTGCGAAGCAGGTTCTCGATGCGGTTCGGCGCCTCCGGATCGAGGCACCGGGCGGCGAGCCGGTCAGCCTGACCGTGAGCATCGGTGCCGCCGGCTGGGCCGGCGGCACGACAATCGAGCACTTGATCGCCGAGGCCGATGCGCAGCTCTACCGCGCAAAGATGCAGGGCCGGAATCGAGCCGCCTGCGCGTTGAACATGGCTGCGGTGGCCTGAGGAGCGCCCGCCTCAGGCGTGCTGCGCGTTCAGCGCCGCGAAGACCTGGCTGAAGCTGCCGGTCGCCTCGGCGAAGCGCAGCGTCTTGCAGCGCTCGACGATGACCTCGCCGGCCTCCGGCTGCGTTTCGAGGATCGTCATCACCTCGCTGGTGAAATCGGCGAGCGGCATCGCGGCCGGATCGACCGCCTGATGCGGGCCGAGCAGTTCGGTCTGCACGTAAGGCGGGGCGATCTCGATGACCTCGACCGATGTGTCCTTGAGCTGCTCGCGCAGGCCGATCGACCAGGAATGGATCGCGGCCTTGGTCGCGCTGTAGGTCGGGGTCGCGGCCAGCGGCACGAAGGCGAGGCCGGACGAGACGGTCAGGACCGTGGCGCGCGGCTGCTTCAGGAAATGCGGCAGCAGCGCCGTGGTCAGGCGGATCGGACCGAGCAGATTGGTCGCGATCGTCTCCTCGGCGATGGCGAGATTGTCGGCAGCCGGCACGTTTTCCGGCTTCATGATGCCGGCATTATTGATGACGGCGTTCAGACTCGGGAAGCGCTTGATGGCCTGTCGGGCGAAGGCCGCGATATCGGCCTCGTCCTGGATGTCGAGCAGCATCGATTCCATGCCGGGATTGGCAGCGGTAACCGCATCGAGCACGGCTTCGCGGCGCCCGGCGATGACGACCTTGTTGCCCTTGGCGTGCAGCGCCTCGGCGAGCGCGCGGCCGATGCCCGAGCCGCCGCCGGTGATGAGGATGGTGTTTCCGGAAATCTTCATGGCAAAGCCTTCTCGTGGTTGCGTGAAACGAGATGGCGCCGATACTCTTCATTGGAAAGAAGGCGCTTGAAAGTGCCATACGCACCAAAAGGAGAGTGTAAGATGCAGGCGATCCGGACCGCGATGGCGGCGATGCATCAGCGCAGCGAGGCGATCCCTCCGGTCAGCCCGGCGGTGGAATCGCTGGTGCGGCAGGTCATCGCGCAGGTCGCCGACAAATGGACGATGCTGGTGCTGGAGGCGCTTGAGGAGCATGGCACGCTGCGCTTCACCGAGGTCGGCCGGATCGTCGGCGGCATTAGCCAGAAGATGCTGACCAAGACATTGCGCGAGATGGAGCGCGATGGGCTGGTCGTTCGCACCGTCCACCCGGTGATCCCGCCGCATGTCGATTACACGCTGACGGAACTCGGGCGCGAGCTCAGCGCCGCCTTTTGCGGGGTCTGGACCTGGGCCGAGACCTATTACGCCGAGGTTTCGGCAGCGCGAAAAGCCTTCCGCGAGCGGGAGGAGGCTTAAGCGCCGGCGTGGCCGGCGTCGCTCCTCCATGGTTTCGCGAGTCAGGCTGAGGCCGCCCCGCCTGTCCTGCGCAGGTAGACGATCTGGGCGCCGATCCCGATGACGAGTGCGGCCAGAATGCCCGCCTGCACCCCGAGCAGGAGCGGGGATTTCAGGTCGGTGACGAAGGGATGGCCATCCGGGACGCGGCGCAGGATCTCGGTGGCCGTCGGCAGCATGAGCAGGAAGGCCGTCACGCTCAGGACGATCGTCTCGACATAGGCGACGGCGCGCGCGGGGAGCGGGGTCCGGCCGATGGTGTAGCCGATGCCGAGCAGCAGGAGCGTCAGCGCGCCGATGACGTGACCGGCAGGCATATGCGTGACGAAGAAGACCGTAGCGGCGCCGATCAGCATCGAGATGAGGTAGACGATGCCCGCAGTCGAGCGCGGCACGATCCGGCCATGGACCGCGAACATATAGGCTGCTGCGGGGATGGCCGGCAGGCTGCCCAGCGTATGGACCCAGCCGAGCGGGGTGATGCCAAACATGAGAATGTCCTTTTGTCGAAGGTTGCGCCTGTCGCCGAGCGCGAGGGCGTCTGGGATGCAGGAATGTCTATCTACTAATAGGTAGGTTTTTGTGGCGCGTTTCATTCTTCGGGGCGGTGAGGTTCAGTGCTGTGCCATCAGACGCTCCAGCAGCGGGCGGGTGATGACACCGAAAATCGCCGGGTCGCCATAGGCGCGGGCTGAAAGCATCGCGCCGTGGACCCCTGCCATGAAAGCTTCCGCTTCGACCCTGGCCGTCCCGGTGAAACGCAGGTCGCCCTGTGCGGCGCCACGTTCGAGGACCGAGGCCAGCCAGGCGGAGAGGGCTCGGAAATGGGTGCGGACTTCCAGAGTGACGTCCTGCGGAAGGACAGGGATCTGGCTGGCGAGAAGCGCGCAAAGGCAGAACGGAGCGCTCGAATCGGCGATGCAGGCCTCCCAGTAGCCGATATAGGCCTGCAGTTGCCGAGCCGGATCGGGAACCTGCTGCTCCAGAGCGGCGATGCCGGCCTCGGCCTCCTCCCGGTATCGGGCGACGAGCGTGCGGACGAGATCGGACTTGCTGGGGAAATGGTGGTGGATGCTCGCATTGCGAATGCCGACCACCTTCGCGATGTCGGCATAGCTGAAGCCGTTATACCCACCCTGGATCAGGAGGGAGCGGGCGCAGCGCAGGATTTCGTCGGATGTCGAGCCGGTCATGATCCATATCTACCTACTAGTAAGTAGGCAATCAAGCCGGGTCACGGCTTCGTGCAGATGGCTCAGCCCGCCTTCTGCACGAACGAGTCCAGCACCATCTTCCGCCCGGCCTTGTCGAAATCGACGGTCAGCTTGTTGCCGTCGACGCTGGCGACCGAGCCGGGGCCGAACTTGACGTGGAAGACACGGGCGCCGGTGCCGTAAGCGGATTCGCCGGATGATTTCGCCGTCAGCTCGCCCTCGATCATGAGCGGGCCGCGCTGGCGTGAGGAACTGCCGAAACCGCCCTGGCCGAAGCCGCGGCCGCTTTCCGAGAAGCCGCTGCCGCCGCCGCTGTTCTTCGCCCGGTTCTCCTGCGCACGCTGCCAGCCGGGCGTGTTGTAGCTGGAACCGAAGCTCTCCATCCGGTCGAAGCGCGAGGCACCGTAGCCGCCTTGCGAGTAGCTGCTCGCTGCCTGCTCGACCTCGACATGTTCCTCCGGCAGTTCGTCGATGAAGCGGGAGGGCAGGCTGGTCTGCCAGAGGCCGTGGATGCGCCGGTTCGAGGCGAAATAGAGCTTCAGCTTCTTGCGGGCGCGGGTGAGGCCGACATGGGCGAGGCGGCGCTCCTCCTCCAGACCGGCGCGACCGCTCTCGTCGAGCGCGCGCTGGTTCGGGAACAGGCCTTCCTCCCAGCCGGGCAGGAAGACCGTGTCGAATTCCAGCCCCTTGGCGGCGTGCAGCGTCATGATCGAGGCGCGGGCCTCGGCCTCGCCATCGGCGACATCCATCACCAGCGAGACGTGTTCGAGGAAGGACGGCAGGTCGGGAAACTCGTCGAGCGAGCGGACGAGTTCCTTGAGGTTTTCCAGGCGCCCGGCCGCATCGGCCGAGCGGTCCTTCTTCCACATCTCGGTATAGCCGCTCTCTTCCAGAACCAGCTCGGCGAGCTCGCCCTGCGGCATATGCTCGGCGCGGGTCGACCAGCGGCCGAAGGCATCGACCAGCTCGCGCAGCGCGGTACGGGCCTTGGGCTTCAACTCGTCGCTCTCGACCGCGGCGCGGGCCGACTGCATCAGCGAGAAGCCGGTGGCGCGGGCATGGTTGTGCAGGAGCTGGACCGTCGCGTCGCCGAGGCCGCGCTTGGGTACGTTGACGATGCGCTCGAAGGCGAGGTCGTCGGTGGCTGAGACGACGCAGCGCAGATAGGCGAGCGCATCGCGGATTTCGGCGCGCTCGTAAAAGCGCGGGCCGCCGATGACGCGATAGGGCACGCCGGCCTGGACGAAGCGCTCCTCGATTTCGCGCATCTGCGCGGAGATGCGCACGAGCACCGCGACCTGGCCGAGATCCTGGCCCTTCGCCTGCATCGCCTCGATCTCGTCGGAGATCAGGCGGGCTTCCTCCTGGCTGTCCCAGGCGCCGGTGATGGTGACCTTCTCGCCGAGCGCGTCCTCTGTGCGCAAAGTCTTGCCGAGGCGGCCCTCGTTGCGGGCGATCAGCTTCGAGGCGGTGGCGAGGATATGGCCGGTCGAGCGGTAGTTGCGCTCCAGCCGGATCACCGTCGCGCCCGGAAAATCGTGTTCGAAGCGCAGGATGTTGTCGACCTCGGCGCCGCGCCAGCCATAGATCGACTGGTCGTCGTCGCCGACGCAGCAGATGTTGCGGCGGCCCTGGGCGAGAAGTCTCAGCCAGAGATACTGCGCCGTGTTGGTGTCCTGGTACTCGTCGACGAGGATGTAGCGGAAGCGGTCGTGATAGGTCTGGAGCACGTCCGGATAGGCGCGGAACAGCGTCAGGCAATGCAGCAGGAGATCGCCGAAATCGACGGCGTTCAGCGCGATCAAGCGTTCCTGATAGGCGGCATAGAGCTTGCCGCCCTTGCCATGAGCGAACACGGCGGCCTCTCCGGCGGGCACGTCCTTGGGGCTGAGGCCGCGGTTCTTCCAGCTATCGATGAAGCCGGCCAGCATGCGGCCGGGCCAGCGCTTCTCGTCGATGTTCTCGGCCTGGATCACCTGCTTCATCAGGCGGATCTGGTCGTCTGTGTCGAGGATGGTGAAATCGCTGCGCAGGTCGAGCAGTTCGGCATGGCGGCGCAGGAGCTTGGCCGAGATCGAGTGGAAGGTGCCGAGCCATGGCATGCCCTCGGCGACCGGGCCGACGAGATGGGCGACGCGCTCCTTCATCTCGCGCGCCGCCTTGTTGGTGAAGGTCACGGCGAGGATCTGCGAGGGATAGGCGCGGCTGGTCGAAATCAGGTGGCCGATGCGGGTGGTGAGCACGCGGGTCTTGCCGGTGCCGGCGCCGGCAAGGACCAGTACGGGACCGTCCGTCGCCTCGACCGCCTGGCGCTGCTCCGGGTTCAACCCCGCCAGATAGCCGGCCGCAGGCTGCGCGGCAGCGCGCGCGGCGAGGCCGCCGGGGCGAGGCGGGGGAGCGGAAAAAGGATCGGTCTCGGACAAGGGTGCGCGGTGCTCGTGCGTGATTCGTTCTCCGGCGAATATAGGGCGTCGATGTCAGGATTGCGCCCTGCCGGAGCGATCATTTTATACTCCGCTCCACAGGGAGGTGGCAGCATCCCCCCGCCTGTCGGCTCAGCGCGCCGGCAGCAGGTATTTCAGGCCCTGCGTGAAGCCGCGCGGCGCGACGCTGAGGTGATCCTCCTCGTCGAGGACGACGGACTTCAGATTCAAGCTCGGATATTTCCGGCCGCGCAATGCGGCTTCGAGAGCCCGGTTGTCGGCGACCATATCGACCGTCTGGTTGTAGCGCCGGTCGCCTTTGCGTTGCGCCTCATAGGCGCCGACATAGAGATAGACCTTGGCCGGCAGGTCCTTGCTCCGGGCGGCGTAGCGCGCTTCCAGCTCCAAAGCGTGGCGCTTGTCGTACCAGAGCGAGGGGCTGCCGAGGATATAGCCGCTGAACATGCCGGGCTCGGTGAACAGGATCTGCGTGCCCAGTAGGGAGCCGTAGGAATGGCCGAGAAAGAGCGCCCTGGCGGGATCGGTTCGATAGCGGGCGGCGATGAACGGCTTCACCTGATCACGCAGATAGGTCTGATAGGCCGTCCCCTGGCCGTGAACCGCCCCGGCAGGTGCTGTGCGCGGCCCGTTCGGTGTCGGCGTGTAGTCGCGCCGGCGGCTGACAGCGCCATCCTCGCCCTTGGCATAGGACAGCCCGACCAGGATGAATTCCTCCACCTTGGGTCCTTCGAGGTTCAGGCGGCGGCTGATCTGGCGGAGGATCGGGAAGGCATAGTCGGCGTCGGTGACGTAGAGCACCGGATAACGCCGCTGCGGCTCCTTCGCATAGGAGGGCGGCAAGGCGACGAAAACCTGATAGCCGCGGCGCGAGACCGGATCGGGCACGTCCCAGACCTCGCTGTCGGCAATTTCGTAGGGGCGGCCGTCACCTGCCTGAACCTTCAGCGCCGGTTGGGCCTGGGCGTGCACGGGAGTGACGGAGGCACTGAGGCC
This sequence comes from Allobosea sp. AK1, assembly GCF_006714945.1. Classification (NCBI taxonomy): domain Bacteria; kingdom Pseudomonadati; phylum Pseudomonadota; class Alphaproteobacteria; order Hyphomicrobiales; family Alloboseaceae; genus Allobosea; species Allobosea sp. AK1. The sequence continues at coordinate 752,725 of NZ_VFMG01000001.1, read as the reverse complement.
GGCGATGAGGGCAATCAGCAGGGTATTCGAAAGGCGTCGCTGCACGTGAGATCTCCGTCGTCACGCACCGGTCGCAGCGCGCGGGGCGAGGTGAGGGAGGAACTCGGGCAGCAATCGGGCGGATTCGCAATCGGCGGATGCCGGCATAGTCTGGTGGTTAACGACGCGGATCGGAGGGAAGGCCATGGCGCAGATGCCGCACGCCGATCAGGTGACCAATCAGGTGCCGGTGCTGGCTGATTACGACGCCTTCGGCGCCGATCCGGTGCTGCCGGGGATCGTTTCTGCTTTCGGGGCGGACTGGGCGCGCGAGCGGCTGCACGAAGCCGGGCGGACGGTCGGCTCCGCCAGAGTGCAGGAGCTGGCCTGGCTCGCCAATCGCTACACGCCCGAATTGAAGGCGTTCGACCGCTTCGGCAACCGCATCGACGAGATCGGCTTTCATCCGGCCTGGCACGAGTTGATGGGGCTCGCCATCGGGCAGGAGACGCATGCGCTCGCCTGGAACCGTCCCGAGCCCGGCGCGCAGGTGGCACGCGCCGCCCTGCAATATCTCTGGTACGGCGCGGAAAGCGGCATCTGCTGCCCGATCAGCATGACCTATGCCGCCGTGCCGGTGCTGAAGCAGGACGCGGCTTTGTGGGAGCGATGGGGCTCGCTCGTCACTTCCGGTCGCTACGATCCGCGACAAGGGCCGGCGCATCTCAAGACGGGCGCGACTGTCGGCACGGCGATGACGGAAACGCAAGGCGGCTCGGATCTGCGCCAGACCCAGACCGTGGCCGAGGATAATCGCGACGGGACGTGGTCGCTGCATGGCAGGAAGTGGTTCTTCTCGGTGCCGCATTCCGACGTGTTCCTGACGCTGGCGCGGACTCCGGAGGGCATCTCCTGCTTCGTCGTACCGGGCTGGCTGCCGGACGGTTCACGCAACGGCGTCGCGATCCAGCGGCTCAAGGACAAGGTCGGCAACCGCTCGAATGCCTCTTCGGAGGTCGAGTTCAGGGGAGCTATCGGCCATCTCATCGGCGAGCTGGGCAGGGGCATCCGCACCGGTCTTTCGATGAACCATAATTCGCGGCTCGATATCGCGGCTGCGTCGTCCGGGCTGATGCGGATGGCGGTCTCGCTCGCGGCGCATCACGCCCAGCATCGCCGCGCCTTCCAGAAGGCGCTGATCGACCAGCCGATCATGCAGAACGTGCTCGCCGACATCGCCATCGAGGCAGAAGCCGCGGCCTGGCTCGCCTTCCGGCTGTTCGCGGCGCTCGACCGGCAGGAGGCGTCTGAGAGCGAACGCCTGTTGGCGCGGGTTGGCGCGCCGATCGCGAAATACTGGATCACGAGGCGCGCGCCCGCCGTCGTCACCGAGGCGCTGGAATGCCATGGCGGCAACGGCTTCATCGAGGAAAACCCCATGGCCCGGCTCTATCGGGAGGCGCCGCTCAACGCGATCTGGGAGGGCTCGGGCAATGTCATCTGCCTCGACGTGCTGCGCTCGCTGGCGCGGGAGGAGGGGGCGGTCGATGTGCTGCGGGCGGAGATGATGGTGGCTGCCGGGGCGGACCGGCGTTTTGACGCAGCGCTGAAGCGGCTGGAGGGCGAGTTGCCGGAGATGATGCGCAGCGAGGGGCAGGCGCGGCGATTGACGGAGAAGCTGGCGCTGCTGCTGCAAGGTTCCCTGCTGCTGCGTTTCGCGCCGGCGGAGGTGGCGGATGCTTTCATCGCGACGCGATTGGGCGGCGGCTGGTTGGGCCAGTTCGGCGATCTGCCGCCGGCTGTGGACGCGGCGGCGCTGGCGCGACGAGCCGTGCCGACTGCCTGAAACGTCATGCCCGGGCTTGCCCCGGGCATCTCTTCATCGCTTTTCTGTTACGAGATGCTCGGGTCAAGCCCGAGCATGACGGCGTTGTCAGGCTGCTTCCGGCTCAAAATCCATCGCCACGCCGTTGATGCAGTAGCGTAGGCCGGTAGGCGGTGGGCCGTCGGGGAAGACGTGGCCGAGATGGCCGCCGCAATTCGCGCAATGCACCTCGACGCGGACCATGCCGAACTTGCGGTCCTCGCTGGTCTCGACGGCCCCTTCCAGCGGCTGGTCGAAGCTCGGCCAGCCGGTGCCGCTCTCGAATTTCTTGCCCGAGCGGAACAGCTTCTGGCCACAACCGGCGCAGGAGAAGGTGCCGGCGCGCTTCTCGTAATTGAGCGCGCAGGAGCCGGCCCGCTCCGTGCCATGGCCGCGCAGGACCTGATACTGCTCCGGCGTCAGCCGCTCGCGCCACTCGGTGTCCGTGAGCTGGAAGGGGAAACTCTCGTCCTGCTTCTTCGGTTCGCCGAACATGCTCATCAGACCCATTGCGATCTCCTTGTCAGCGGGGCGGCGCCTCATCGGCTTTCGTGCCCCAATATGGCGCTTCGCATCCGAGATTTCAGCCCTGTCGAGTCCAGGCAGCCTCACGATGCCGTGGCAGCGGAGCGCAAGACGTCACCTGACCGTCACGCGACTCCTCTAGCAGCCCGGCCACCCGCAAAGGGAGGAAAACCGGTGACGCAACAGGCGACCCAAACGGCCCGCGCAGCCCGCCGCATGACCAGCTCGGGGCTGGGACAGGCCGTCCGACGCAGCAAGACGCTGTCCAAGGCCGGCCTACTGGAATGGCTGTTCGCCCGCGCCTTTTCCGGCCTGGTCTATCCGCAGATCTGGGAGGACCCCGTCGTCGACATGGCGGCACTCGGGCTCAAGGCCGACGACCATGTCGTGGCGATCGCGTCCGGCTCCTGCAACATCCTCTCCTATCTGACGGCGGCGCCTATCCGGGTCAGCGCGGTCGATCTCAACGCCACCCATATCGCGCTGGGCCGCCTCAAGCTCGCGGCGCTGGCGCGGATCGAGCGGCAGGAGGATTTCCTGCGCTTCTTCGGCCGGGCGGACGAGCCTGCCAATGTCGCGCTCTACGACCGCGAGATCGCCGGTCATCTCGATGCCGTCTCGCGCGGTTACTGGGAGGGGCGGGGGCTGAACGGGCGGCGCCGGATCAACCTCTTTGCTCGGGGTTTCCACCGCTACGGGCTGCTCGGCCGCTTCATCGGCACGGGTCATATGCTGGCGCGGCTGCTCGGTGGCAATCCCAGGGCGATGCTGGCGGCGCGCGACCGGGCCGAGCAGCGGGCGCTCTACGACAGACATCTCGCGCCGGTCTTCGAGCGCAGGTTGATCCGCTGGCTGGTGCGCCAGCCGGCCTCGCTCTACGGGCTGGGCATCCCGCCGGCGCAGTACAAGGCGCTGTCCGCCGATGGCGAGGACGGCATTCTCGGTGCGCTGAAGCTCCGGCTGGAACGGCTGGCCTGTGATTTCGACCTCAAGGACAACTATTTCGCCCAGCAGGCTTTTGGCCGGCGCTATGGCGAGGGGCCGGATGCAGCCTTCCCGCCTTATCTCCAGTCGGAACATTTCGCGGCGGTGAAGGCGCGTGCCTCGGACGTGTCCTATCGCCAGAGCGCGGTCACGGGCTTCCTGGAGGGCGAGCCGGCCGAGAGCTGCGACGCCTATGTGCTGCTCGATGCGCAGGACTGGATGAACGACGCCGATCTGACAGCGTTGTGGTCGCAGATCACGCGCACGGCCCGGCCGGGCGCGCGGGTGATCTTCCGCACGGCGGCCGACGAGAGATTGCTGCCCGGCCGCGTGCCCGCGGCGATCCTCGACCAGTGGCATTACGAGGAGGAGACGAGCCGCGAGCTCTGCCGGCAGGACCGCTCGGCGATCTATGGCGGCTTCCACCTCTATGTCCTGAAGGGCCAGGGCCGGTGAGCGCGACGGAGACACCGGCCGGCCCGGCCGCCGGGCTGATGGATCGGATCTACCGGCACCAGCGCCATATCTACGATGCCAGCCGGAAATTCTATCTGCTCGGCCGCGACCAGCTCATCGACGGGTTGCAGCCCCCGGCCGGCGCGACCGTGCTGGAGATCGGCTGCGGCACCGGACGCAACCTGATCCGGATCGCCCGGCACTATCCGGATTGCGCCTGCTACGGGCTCGACGTTTCCAGCGCGATGCTGGCGACGGCGAAGATATCGGTCGCAAAGGCGGGTCTCGATGACCGGATCCGGCTTGCCCAGGCCGATGCCACCGCTTTGGATCCTCAAGTGCTGTTCGGCCTTGCCGGCTTCGATCGGATCGTCATCTCCTATGCGCTGTCGATGATCCCGCCCTGGCAGGGGGTCGTCGCCGAGGCGCTGCGCCGGCTCGATGCCGGCGGCTCGCTGCATATCGTCGATTTCGGCGATCAGGCCGGATTGCCGGGGCCGTTCAAGGCCGTGCTGCTGCGCTGGCTCGCGCTGTTCCATGTCACGCCGCGGGAGAACCTGCCGCAGGCCGTGCGGGCCATTGCCGAAGCGGCCGGGGCCGATTGCCGGCTTGACGCGCCCTATCGCGGTTATGCGGTGCATGCCGTCGTCACGCACTGCTGGGCGGCGTAGCGGCACGCCGCGTGAATGCCTATGCTGCCGGCGATGGATTCAGCCGACCCCTCCGACGAAAGCCGCTTCGAGGTTCTCCGCGACCGGCTGCGCCAGCTCTATCACGGCCGCTCGCCCGCCGCGTTGCGCTTCCAGGCGGTGACGACGGTCGTCGATCTCCTGATCATCGCCTTCTTCATCCTGACGCCATTGCTCAGGGAGAACGCGGCCTTCCTCTGGATCGACTATTCCGTCGCGGTGATCATGGTCGCCGAGATCGCGGCGCGCCTGCTGGCCTCGACCAACATGCTCAGGCTGCTGCGCCAGCCGACGATGCTGCTCGACCTCTTCATCCTCCTGACGCTGCTCATGCCGCAATGGCTGGAGAATTTCGGCTTCCTGCGCATCCTCAGGCTGTGGTCGCTGTCGCATAAGGGCATCGTCTGGGCCCAGTTCCGCGAAACCCGCTTCCGCGAATGGGAGAACGTGGTCCGCGCGCTCGGCAATATCGCGACCTTCCTCTTCGTGGTGACCGGCTTCGTCTACACCTTCTTCTTTCGGCAGGAGGGCGGGCTCGAAAGCTACGTCCAGGCGCTCTACTTCACGGTCGCGACGGTGACCACGACAGGGTTCGGTGACGTGGTCCTGCCGGGCATCGCCGGCAAGCTGACCTCGATCCTGGTGATGATCGTCGGGATCACGCTGTTCGTGCGCCTGGCGCAGGCGCTGTTCCGCCCGAACAAGGTGCTGTTTCCCTGCCCGGAATGCGCGCTCCAGCGCCACGAGCCCGATGCGGTCTATTGCAAGGCCTGCGGGCACAAGCTCAAGATTCCCGACGACGATCCCTGAGGCGGCGATCGTTCAATGCCGGGTTTCGGTCTCGGTCTCGCGCTCTTCAGCCGTGTCCTCGACCCGGATCGCCGATTTCCGGGGCATGCCGATGATGCGGCCGATCGTGACCGGCAGCGGCATCATGCTGTGCGCGGCCTTCATCAGGGCGATATTGGCCAGGATATCGGCCGGGAAGGGCGTGACCTTGCGACTGATCATGTCGACATGCAGCGACAGGTTCTCGCTGGTCGCCGCGAGCCAGCCCTCGTTGGCATGCCGCATCTCGAGATAGTAATGCAGGCGCTTGTCGTCGAAGGCGATGAGCTGCGCGGTGATGCGGACGAGATCGCCCTCGGTCAACTCGCGCTTGTAGAGGATATGGCACTCCGCCGCGAAGGTGGAGGCGTGGCGCGTCTCGACATAGTCGCGGGTGAGGCCCACCAGCGAGAAGACCTCGTCGACCGCGCGGTCGAACAGCACATGGTAATAGGCCATGTTGAGATGGCCGTTATAGTCGATCCATTGCGGCTCGACCCGCATCGCCGAGGAGACGAAGGGGGCGAAGAACAGCGCCGGGGCGCGCGTATCGTGTTTCATGATCGCCTCCCTGACAGGCGCCTCGTTCAAGGGCCGGCGGCATTATTGCCGCTGCCCATTTCATCGTCGCATGATCTAGTATGCATCGCTCGCAAGCGGCGTCAGCATCTTGGACCGGCCAGTATGGCAGGACCATGTCGAAGCGTAACCAATTGCGAAACCGATCTGTTCCAAGTCTAAGCGCCCAACCTGGATGTTGACAATGAGCCTGCCTGCAGCCGCCTCTCATGACAGCCCTGTCCCGGCCGCAGTGCTGCCGCCCTCGCCGGAGGCGATCGCGGCGGTGACGCAAGGCTTGGCGGCAAGCTTCGGCAACCGGCTGGTCACCAGCCTCGCCGTGCGCCAGCAGCACGGCCATACGCTGACCTGGATCCCGAACCAGCCCCCGGATGCGGTGGTGTTCCCGCAGAGCACGGACGAGGTCTCGCAGATCGTGAAGCTCTGTGCCGCCCATGGCGTGCCCGTCATCGCCTTCGGCACCGGCACTTCGCTGGAGGGCCATGTCAACGCCGTCTTCGGCGGCGTCTGCATCGACATGTCGCAGATGAAGCGGATCATCGCGGTTCATGCCGAGGATCTCGACGTCGTCGTCGAGGCCGGCGTCACCCGCAAGGAGCTCAACGAGCATCTGCGCGACCAGGGCCTGATGTTCCCGATCGATCCCGGCGCCGACGCCTCGATCGGCGGCATGGCGGCGACGCGCGCCTCCGGCACCAATGCGGTCCGCTACGGCACGATGAAAGACAATGTCCTGGCGCTGACCGCGGTGATGGCCGACGGCTCGGTCGTCAAGACCTCGACGCGCGCCCGCAAGACCTCGGCCGGCTACGACCTCACGCGCCTGCTCGTCGGCTCGGAAGGCACGCTCGGCATCATCACCGAGGTGACGCTGAAGCTGCACGGCATCCCGGAGGCGGTTTCCGCCGGCGTTTGCCCATTCCCTTCGGTGAAGGCGGCCTGCGACGCGACGATCCTGACGATCCAGACCGGCCTGCCGGTGGCGCGCATCGAACTGCTCGACGACGTGATGATCCGCGGCGTCAATCTGCACGCCAAGCTCGGCCTGGCCGAGACGACGATGCTGTTCGTCGAGTTCCACGGGACCGAAGCGGGCGTGAAGGAGCAGTCCGAGCGCTTCGGCGAGATCGCGGCCGAATTCGGCGGCGGGCCGTTCGACTGGGCGACCAAGGCCGAGGATCGTTCCAAGCTCTGGCAGGCCCGGCACGACGCCTATTGGGCGGCCAAGGCGCTCAGGCCCGGCTTCGACTCGGTCGCGACCGATGTCTGCGTGCCGATCTCCCGCCTGGCCGAATGCGTCGAGGAGACCAAGCGCGACATCGAAGCCACCGGCCTGATCGCGCCGATCGCCGGGCATGTCGGAGACGGCAATTTCCACACGCAGCCGCTGGTCGATCTCGCTGATGCCGCCGAGGTCGAGCGGGCGCAGGGCTTCATCGACCGGCTGGTGAAGCGGGCGCTCGCCATGGGCGGCACCTGCACCGGCGAGCACGGCGTCGGTCAGAAGAAGATGAAGTATCTCGAGCTGGAGCACGGGGCCGAGGCGCTCGCGGTGATGCGGGTGCTGAAACGGTCGCTCGACCCGCGCAATATCCTCAATCCCGGAAAAATCGTCGCCCTGTGATGTCGTTACGGCTTGCGCCCTTGGTTTCCTTCGCCGAAATGTCGTGATCTCGCCGCGACTTGCGGGCAGGATGGGATATTCCGGCGCAGACCGTCCTTGCGACGAAACGGACCCGTCATTCCGGGGCAACTGCGGGATGACGGCGTGGTTCGGTCGCAAGGTCGGGGCAGGCTGAAAAGCGGCGCCGCTCCACGAGCGACAGGGGTAGACAGCGGAATTTGCGTGAGAGTCTCACAGTTCTGGCCGGCCTGCTGGTGCTGGCGCTGCTGGCGGCCCTGATCGGCCCCGGTTTCGTCGACTGGCAGGCCTATCGGCCGCAGATCGAGGCGCGGCTGAGCGAGGCGCTCGGCGTCGAGACGCAGATCGGTGGCGGGATCGGCCTGCGGCTGCTGCCATCGCCACGCATTGCGCTCGAGGATGTGCGGATCGGGCCGGGCGACGGCTCGGCAAGTTCAGCGACGGCCGAACATGTGACCGTGGAATTGGCGCTGGCGGCGCTCGCCCGCGGCGATTTTCGTTTCTCCGAAGCGCGGCTCGACGGTGCGGCGGTTTCTCTCTTGCTGGACGAGGCGGGCTTCATTCGCCTGCCCAAGCGAAGCGGCAAGGGCATTCCGGCAGGGGCGAGCCTCGACCGCCTGACGATCAGCCGTTCGACCCTGATCTGGCGCGAGGCCAGGAAACCAGCCGTCACGCTCTCGCCGATCGCGGCCGAAATGTCGGCGGTGAGCCTTGCCGGCCCGTGGCGCTTCGAGGGCGAGGTCGCGGGGGCGTCGCTGCGTGTCACGACCGGAGAGATGGAGGCCGACGGGCGGCTGCGGACCAAGGCCTATCTCACCGGCGAGGACCTGCAGCTCGGCTTCGACGGCGCGCTGCTCTTCCCGAAAGGGGCGGAAGGCTTCGGGGCGGAACTGGACGGCGCCTTCAATCTCTCGCCGGGCGGGGCAGTCGCGCTGACCGGGCGGGTCAAGGGCGGCAGCCGGCAGCTCGACCTCGCCGGGCTCACGCTCGATGTCGCGGGCGGGGCGGCGCGTCTGGAAGGCGAGGGGCAGTATCTGCCCGGAACGGGCAAGGGCTCGCTGGCCCTGCGCGCGCGGCGGCTTGATGCCGATGCGCTGATGACGGCGCTGGCCGAGCGGCAGGGCTTCGAACGCGCCTTGCAGGGCCTGCCCGGCGCTTTCGATGTCAGCCTCGATCTCGACCAGTTGATCTGGCGCGGCGAGGATTTCTCGACGCTCGCCCTGCGCGGGCGCCTGCATGACGGCGGCCTGAGCGATGCCTCCGCTTCAGTGCGCGTGGCCGGCGCGTTGCTGGGCGCGAGCGGCAGCCTGAGTTCGGAAGGGGCCTCGGGCCGGTTCAACCTCAAGGCCGACGATGCGCGGCGCGTCGGGCTGGTGCTGGCGCGGGCGGGCCTCGATCCTGCACTGGCCGATTTCATTGCGCGCCTCGGTCGGATCGATGCCGATGCCGTCGGCGCCTGGACGGGCCGGGGCGGCCGGTTCCAGCGCCTGCTGGTCGCGGGCTCGTCGGGTTTGCGGCTCGAGGCATCCGGTGAAATCGCACCGAACCGGATCGCGGCGAAGGCCTCCGTGAATGGGCTTTCGCTCGATACCCTGCCGCCCGGCACCAGTCTCTCCGGCCTGCTGCGGCAGCGCGATGTGGCGCTGGAGCTCGTGCTCACCAATCTGCGCTTCCGCAACGCGCCGCCGGGCTCGGCCAATCTCGACCTCCGTCGCGAGGGCGATATCTGGCGGCTGAGCCGGCTTTCGGTCGAAGGCTTCGGTGGTGTGGCGGTCACCGGCGCCGGCGCGCTGCTGGCGGAGGGCGGCGAGATTTCCGGTCGGGTACGGGCGCCGCGCTTCGAGACATTGACGGCGCTGGCCGGGCCGCTGCTGCCGGAAGCCGCGGTGCAGGCGCTCCAGCGCGTCGGCGAGGGGTTGGCGCGGCTCGATACCGGTTTCCGCCTGACGCGCGCGGCTTCGGGCGAGACCAGCCTGTCCGCCGAAGGCACGGCCGCAGCCGGCAAGCTCAAGCTCGACGGACGGATCGACCGGGCCGGCAACTGGAGCCGGGCGGCTTTGGGCTTCGAGCTCAACGACCGGCGACAGGCCTTTGCGGCTCTCGGCCTGCCGCTGCCGCAGCAGGGCGGCGCGGGCCAGTTCAACCTCGAACTGGACCGGGGCAAGGCAACCGGCTCGCTGGCGGGGCAGGGGCTGTCTGTTGTCGTCGAGGATAGCGGACAGGGGCCTCAACTGAGCATGCAGGCGGATGGGCCGGGACAGATCCTTGCCGAGGGGCCGGCGCGATTGCTGCCGGACGGCGTCATCGATGCGCATGCGCGGCTCACCATTGCCGAGGAGGCGATCCGGCTCGACGAGATCACCGCCCATCTCGGCGGGATGTCGGTAAGCGGCTCGCTGCTGCTGCCGCGTGAGGGGCGCTCGTCAGGTCGTATCGCGGTCCCGACCGTCGATCTGCGCCCGCTGATGAATGCGGCGCTCGGGCAAGTCGCCGCTGCTCCCGGTGCGATCTGGTCGACCGGGCGCTTCGGGCGCATTGCCGGGTTCCCCGATTTCGACATCGCAGTCGAGACCGGCGCGCTGCTCGCCTTCGAGGACGGCACCATCCGCAATGCCGCTTTCACCCTGCGGACGGATCAGGACGGCCTCAGGATCGACGATATCCGCGGCAGCTATGGCGGCGGGCAGGTTGCCGGGCGACTCGGCCTGCGGCGCGACGGCGGGCTCGCCCAAATCAATGGCCGGCTCAGCGTGATGGCGATCGATCTCGGCGAATTGACCAGGGGGGCGGTCGGCGGCAAGACCTCGGGGCAGATCGAGTTCGGCGGTTCGGGGGAGACGCCGGCGCGGCTGGTCGCGGGCCTGAGCGGTGCCGGCAGCCTGGCGCTCAACGGCACGCGCCTCGCCCGCTTCGACCCCAACGCCTATGCGCGCATCATCGCAGGGACCGGCGAGGATGCGTCCGAGAGCGACGCGTCGCGCTTGCGGGACCGTCTCAGCGAGGCGCTCGACAAGGATGCCTGGGCTCTCGGCGATGTCACGCTGCCGTTCACATTGGCCGGCGGCTTGATCCGGCTCCAGCCCTTTACCTTCGAGCGCAGTGGGTTGCGTGCCGAGGCGAGCGGCGTTCTCGACCTGCGCGCGCTGACCGCCGATCTCAGGCTCGGCCTGAAGCCGCTGGGTGCCCTGCCCAAGGGCTGGCCGGGCGATGCGCCGCAGATCGGCATCGCCTGGCGAGGACCGCTGTCGAACCTCCGGCGGGAGAGCGATGTCAGCGCCTTGTCGAACACCGTTGCGGCGCGGGCGCTGGCGCGCGAGATCGAGCGGGTCGAGGCTTTCGAGGCCGATGCGCGCGAGCGCTCGCTGCATGCGCGCCGGCTCCGGGCCGAGCGCGAGATGCGTGAGAACGAGCGCAAGCTGGGCGAGTTCCTGAAGGCGCAGGAGGAGGCTCGCCTCGCCGAGGAGAAACGCCAGGAAGAGGCGCGGCGCATCGAGGAGGAACGGCGTCTGGCCGAAGAGAAGCGCGCCGAGGAGATCAGGCGCGCCGAGCAGGCTCGCGCCGAGCTGGAAGCGCGCCGACGAGCGGAAGCCGAAGAGCGCGCCCGGGCCGCAGCCGAGCGGGCGGCTGCGCAATCGGCGGCGCCGCAAGCTCAGCCACAACCGCAGCCCGGCCCGCTCGTGCTGCCGGGGGCGCCGCGCAGCAGCTCGCCGGAAGGAGCGGTCCAGCCGCCGACCGGTGGCGTCGCGCCATTGCCGCCGCCGATGCAGATCCAGCCTGTGCCGCAGCCGCGCAGCGCGCCGGCGCGTTGAGAGCTCGATTCAACGGATTCGCGATTTGATTCCGGATCTTTCGATAAGCGCCTGACCAAGAACGGTATTCTGATTGGCGATGCCGGTTTGTCGATGGCTGGCAATCGACCGCGCCGTCTCAGGCGCCGCCCGCCAACCGCCGGTAATGCGCCAGCGCATGCAGCCGCAGGGCGGAGGAGAGGTTCAGCTCGCCTCGCCCGGAATCGACCTCGGCGACAAGCGCGGCAATCGGGCGATCTTCGCTCGCCGCGATCTCCTTCAGTGCCTCCCAGAAGGGGGCTTCCAGCGAGATGCTGGTGCGGTGGCCGGCGATGCTGAGCGAGCGCTTGCGCTCCGGCTTCATGCCGGCTCCGGCTCGTCGTCGCCGCGGTTGAGCCTGTGCCCGTCGATATGGCGGGCGGCCTTGTCGCGTTCGGCCTCGGTCAGCTTGCGCTCGGCCTTGGTCCGGCCGAAGGAGATGCGGTTCTGCTCGGCCGTCTTCTCAGCCGTGGCGCGCGCCTTCTGCTTGCGCGCCTGACGGAGGTTGATGATCTCGGCCACCGGGCGAGCCTCGTGTCAGGCCGGGCCGAGCATCAGCTCGGGCTTGACCGTGCTGTCGAAGAGCTCGGCGTCGACGCCGGCCTTCAGCGCTTCCTCGCGCAGCGTCGTACCGTTGTGATGGGCGGCCTTGGCGATGCTGGCGGCCTTGTCGTAGCCGATCGCCGGCGCGAGCGCCGTCACCAGCATCAGCGAGCGCGAGAGCAGCTCCTTGAGCTGAGCCTCGTTGGCCTCGATGCCCTCGACGCAGTTGACGCGGAAGCTCTCGGCCGCGTCGGCGAGCAGCCGAACCGATTGCAGGAAGGCGGCTGCGATCACCGGCTTGAAGACGTTGAGCTCGAAATGGCCCTGCGAGGCCGCGAAGCCGATCGTCGCCTGGTTGCCGTGGACCTGGGTCGCGACCATGGTCAGCGCTTCGGCCTGGGTCGGATTGACCTTGCCCGGCATGATCGAGGAGCCGGGCTCGTTCTCCGGCAGGCTGATCTCGCCGAGGCCCGAGCGCGGGCCGGAGCCCATCAGGCGGATGTCGTTGGCGATCTTGAACAGGTCGGAAGCGAGCGCCGCCAGCGCACCATGGGCAGCGGCGAGCGCGCCATGGCTCGCCAGCGCCTCGAACTTGTTGTCGGCGCTGCGGAAGGGCAGGCCGGTCAGCGTCGCGGTTTCCTTGGCGAAGAAGGCGGCGAAGTCCGGATGGGTGTTGAGCCCGGTGCCGACGGCCGTGCCGCCCTGCGCCAGCGCGTAGAGCCCGCCGAGCGCCGCCTCGATCCGGCCGATGCCAAGATGAAGCTGCATCGCATAGCCGGAGAATTCCTGGCCGAGCGTGACGGGGGTCGCGTCCTGAAGATGGGTGCGACCGATCTTGACCAGATGCTTGAAGGCCTCGACCTTGGCGTTCAGCGCCTTTTCAAGGCTGCGCAAGGCGGGCAGCAGGCGGCGCGTGATCTCCAGCACCGCCGCGATATGCATCGCGGTCGGGAAGGAATCGTTCGAGGACTGGCCGCGATTGACATGGTCGTTGGGGTGGACCGGGCTCTTGGCGCCGAGGCCCGCGCCGAGCAACTCGTTGGCGCGGTTCGCCAGGACCTCGTTGGCGTTCATGTTGGACTGGGTGCCCGACCCGGTCTGCCAGATCACCAGCGGGAAATGCCCGTCGAACTTGCCGGCGAGCGCCTCGTCCGCGGCATGGGCGATCGCGCCGGCGACGCGCTGGTCGAGCAGGCCGAGCTTGGCGTTGACATGGGCGGCAGCCTTCTTGACCAGCACCAGCGCATGGACCAGCGGCAGCGGCATGCGCTCGCTCTCGCCGCCGATACGGAAATTCTCCAGGGAGCGCTGCGTCTGCGCACCCCAGTATCGATCCGCGGGCACCGCGATCGGGCCGAAGGAATCGGTTTCGGTGCGCGTTTCGGTCATGGCGTCCGTCGTCGAGGTTTCTTGCGTCAGGGCTTCTTGCGGAAGGAATCGAGGCTGACCACTTCGGCGCCGCCGCGTTCATCGTCACCTTCCACGGCAGGCTCGGCCTTCGCCGGCGCTGCGGCTGCCTCAGCGGCGGGCGCCTTGCCCTTTGTGGCCGGAAGGGCGGCCGGCACGATCCGGGCCGGCGCGGGCGGCGCTTCGGCCGGCTCGGCTTCCTGCATGGCGGCGGCATCCTCGGGCTCGCCCTGGGCCTCGAACTTCAGGCCGAACTGGACCGAAGGGTCGAAGAAGGTCGAGATCGCGTCGAAGGGAACGAGCAGCCGTTCCGGCACGCCGGAGAAGGACAGGCCGACCTCGAAGGAATGGTCGCCGACGCTCAAATCCCAGAACTGATGCTGCAGGACGATCGTCATCTCGTCGGGATGCTTCTCGCGCAGACGCTGCGACAGGCGCACGCCCGGCGCCTGTGTGCGGAACGTCACATAGAAATGGTGCTCGCCCGGCAGCCCGTCGCGCGCGGCCTCCGTCAGGATCTTGCGGACCACGCCCTTCAGCGCATCCTGCACCATGAGATCGTAACGAAGAACATCCTTGGACATCGAGGCGCGATTTCCGCTTGTTGCGTTCCGGCGGGAACAGCCGGCAGGCCGTCAGAAAAAGAAGTGGAGGCTTCTGTTGCCAGGCGCCTCCGAGCCCCGCCTTACGCGGCTAAACGCAAGGGCTTTGGTTTGGGAACCAGCACCGCTTACGCGGCGACGGCGACCCGAGCATTGTTGTCGTTGGCAACTATGCTTTGGCCCGATAACGGCGGAACCATGCCGAGCAAAAGGATAACCTTTACACCCTCGTCGATCCTGTTTCGCCCCCGCCGCAGCCCTGCAACCGCTCGGTTGCAAGTTCCTGCTGCTCGCGCCGCAGGGCTGGGGTGGAGGCGCCGGGTACTGCCCCCGGGTCCGAAAGGCTTATTTCGAGATCCGTTTATCGCCATAGCCGTTCTTGCGAGCGGCACCTGCGAATATAGGGAAGCCCGTGGCGTTGGGAAAGGGTTCTCATGCGTTTTCGACAAAGAGTGAGGCTTCACCGCCTCAATCGAGAATGCGACCATTTCTGATGTCGATGTCGAGGCTCATCTCGTCGTCCTCGGCGGTGCGGCCGGCAACCTCCCAGCGATCACCGGAACGGACGATCTCCTCGACATGGACAAGCCCGGCGCTCCAGGCGATGTCGCGGGCCTGCCGCTCCGAGATTGTCGCGCCGGCATAGGTCTCCTCGGCATGGGCGGACAGCACGATCAGGGCGTTGAGAGCGAGCGCCGCCAGCAGACGGCGCGGCGGGTTCAGGGTCGGCATGTCGACTATCCCTACGAATCAAGCGCGCGATGAGCGGCGCCGATTGGGGCGGGTTTGCGGACGGAGGAGCCTCACGGGCCGTCGCGTTTGCGTGAGGAGACAGGTTCCCGCCATACGCTGACAGGATGTGCGGCAAAGGCTGGGGATGCCTGCCTGCCGGACAGGGCCAAGCGATGCGTCAGCCGCTATAGTCGCGCGCCTTCCAGAGAGTCGCCATGCGCCAGTATCACGACCTGCTCCAACGCGTCCTGACCGAGGGCGTCCGCAAGGACGACCGCACCGGCACCGGCACGCTGGCCGTCTTCGGCCACCAGATGCGCTTCGACCTGTCGGAGGGGTTTCCGCTGGTCACGACCAAGAAGCTGCACCTGAAATCGATCATCCACGAGCTGATCTGGTTCCTGCGCGGCGACACCAATGTGCGCTACCTGCAGGAGAACGGCGTCACGATCTGGGACGAATGGGCCGATGCGAACGGCGATCTCGGCCCGGTCTATGGCCGGCAGTGGCGCTCCTGGGCGGCGCCCGACGGGCAGGTGATCGACCAGATCGCCTGGCTGGTGAGCGAGATCCGCCGCATTCCCGATTCGCGCCGGCTGATCGTCTCGGCCTGGAACCCGGCCGATATCCCGAAGATGGCGCTGGCGCCGTGCCATTGCCTGTTCCAGTTTTTCGTCGCCAACGGCAAGCTCTCCTGCCAGCTCTACCAGCGCTCGGCCGACGTCTTCCTCGGGGTGCCCTTCAATATCGCGAGCTATGCGCTGCTGACCCATATGGTGGCGCAGGTGACGGGCCTGGGCGTCGGTGATTTCGTGCATTCCTTCGGCGACACCCATCTCTATGTGAACCATCTCGACCAGACCCGGTTGCAGCTTTCGCGCGAGCCCCGCGCGTTGCCGAAGCTCACGCTCAACCCGGCGGTGACGCGGCTGGAGGATTTCCAGTTCGCGGATGTCACGATCACCGATTACGACCCGCATCCCGGCATCAAGGCTCCGATCGCAGTATGACCCTCACCATCCGCTCCGCCCGACCCGGCGAGGCCGGGCTCGTGCTCGGCTTCATCCGCGAACTCGCCGAATACGAGAAGCTGCTGCACGAGGTCGTCGCGACCGAGGCCGAGATCGAGGCCGCGCTGTTCGGGCCGGACCCGAAGGCGTTCTGCGACATCGCCGAATGGGATGGCCAGGCGGTTGGCTTCGCCGTCTGGTTCTACACCTATTCGACCTTCAGCGGCCGGCACGGGATCTGGCTGGAAGACCTCTTCGTGCGGCCGGACCAGCGCGGGCGCGGCATCGGCAAGGCGCTGATCGCCGGGCTTGCGCGGCGCTGTGTCGCGGAGAAACTGCCGCGGCTGGCCTGGTGGGTGCTGAACTGGAACGAACCCTCGCGCGTTTTCTATCGGGCGCTCGGCGCCACGGCGCAGGACGAGTGGACCGTGAAGCGGCTGGAGGGCGAGGCGCTCGCGCGATTGGGCGCGGAGGTTTGAGCCATGGAGAAACGTCCGATCGTTCTGATCGCGGCTGTCGCCGACAACAATGTGATCGGTGACGACAACCGGTTGATCTGGCGGTTGAAGACCGACCTCAAGCACTTTCGCAGCCTGACGCTGGGACGGCCGGTGCTGATGGGGCGCAAGACCTTCCTGTCGATCGGCAAGCCCTTGCCGGGGCGCGAAATCGTCGTGCTGAGCCGGGATGCCGGCTTTTCGGCGGAGGGGGTGAGCGTTGCGCGTTCGCTCGACGAAGGGCTGGAGATCGGGCAGCGGCTGGCTGCGGCCAGCGGCGCGGATTCCGTCGTGATCGCCGGTGGCGCCGAGGTCTATCGCCAGGCCCTGCCGCTGGCCGACCGGCTGGAGCTGACTCTCGTGCATGCGAAGCCATCAGGCGACGCACTCTTCCCCGACTGGGAGCACGACGCCTTCGAGGCCGGTGCCAACGACCACCACCCGGCCGACGCCGAGAACGAGCACCCCTATACCTTCGTCACCTGGCGCCGACGCGGCTGATCGCCGCTTTCCATTCACGATGAATGGCTTGCGCCGTTGACGAATCCATGGCCCATGACCAAGTCAGCCCAGCGCCTTCGGCCGAAGGCGCTGACAAGCGGCCGTCATTTGCTTATGGCTTGGCCTCGACAGAACGAAAGGGAACGGCTCGAGAATGCCTTGGAGCAATCAGAGCGGCGGTGGCAGCGGCGGGGGAGGTCCCTGGGGTCAGCGCGGAGGTAGTGGTGGCGGCGGTCCCTGGGGCGGCGGTTCAGGCGGCGGCGGGGGCAACGGCAACCCGCCCGATCTCGAGGAAATCCTGCGGCGTAGCCAGGACCGGCTGAAAAACCTGGTCCCCGGCGGCAATATCGGCGGGCGCGGCCTGCTTCTCGGCATCCTGGCGCTGATCCTGATCTGGCTCGGCTCCGGCATCTATTTCGTGCGGCCCAACGAGGTCGGCCTCAACGTCGTGTTCGGCCGCTTCGCCGGCAAGACCGGCGAAGGCCCGAACTGGAACTGGCCCTATCCGATCGGCAGCGTGATCAAGCCGCAGGTGACGAACGTCATCACCACCGAGGTCGGCTTCCGGACGGTCGAATCGATCCGGACCTCGCGCCAGACCGACGTCACCGAAGAAAGCCTGATGCTTACCGGCGACGAGAACATCGTCGACATCGATTTCATCGTGCAGTGGCAGATCGACCCGGCCGCGCCCGAGAACTACGTCTTCAACATCCAGGATCCGTCCGGCACGGTGAAGGCCGTGGCCGAGAGCGCGATGCGCGAGATCATCGGCCGGCGCAACATCCAGCCGGTGCTGACGACCGATCGCGGCGCGATCGAGACCGAGGTGCGCCAGCTGATGCAGGACACGCTCAACGGCTATAATGCCGGCGTGCGCATCAGCCTCGTCCAGCTCCAGAAGGTCGACCCGCCGCAGCAGGTCATCGACGCCTTCCGCGACGTCCAGGCGGCGCGCGCCGACCAGGAGCGCCTGCGCAACGAGGCACAGACCTATGCCAACCGCGTCGTGCCCGAGGCACGCGGCCGTGCCGCGCAGCTGACGCAGGCGGCTGAAGCCTTCAAGGAGCAGACCGTCGCCGAGGCACGCGGTCAGGCGAGCCGCTTCAACGCGGTCTACGAGCAATACAAGAACGCTCCGGCCGTGACGCGCGAGCGTCTCTTCCTGGAGACGATGGAACGCGTGATGGGCGGGACCGACAAGATCATCCTCGACTCGACGGGCAACGGGCAGGGCGTCGTGCCCTATCTGCCGCTCGACCAGCTCCAGCAACGGCGCCCGGCTCCGGGCCAGCAGCAGGGAGGGGCTCTGCGATGAACTCCCCCGTGTTGCGCGGCGTGCTCTTCTTCGCCGTCGTCGTCGTCGCCATCGTGCTCTACGCGTCGACCTTCGTGGTCTCGCAGACGCAGTCGGCCCTCGTCCTGCGCCTCGGCGCGATCCGCAGCGTCGTCACGGCGCCGGGGCTGTATTTCAAGCTGCCGGCTCCGTTCGAGCAGGTCACCCTGCTTGATAACCGCATCCTCGATCTCGACCTCCCGGCCCAGGAAATCATCGCCTCGGACCAGAAGCGTCTCGTCGTCGATGCCTTCACCCGCTACCGGATCTCCGATCCGCTGCGCTTCTACCAGGCGGTCAACAACATCCCGCGGGCGAACTCGCAGCTCGCCTCGATCGTGAACGGCAACGTTCGCTCGGTGCTGGCGGAGGCCACCTTCACGGCGATGGTCCGCACGGACCGGACGCGATTGATGAACCGCATCCGCGACGACGTGAACCGCGAGGCGGCGCGCTTCGGCATGACCGTGGTGGATGTCCGGCTGCGGCGCGTCGACCTGCCGGCGGCCAACTCGGCGGCGGTGTTCCAGCGCATGCAGACGGAGCGTCAGCGCGAGGCGGCGGAAGCACGCGCGCTTGGCGGCCAGCAGTCGCAGGAGATCAAGGCCCGGGCCGACAGGGACTCGACCGTGATCGTGGCGGAGGCGCAGCAGCACTCCGACGAGATCCGCGGCGCGGGCGAGGCGGAGCGCAACAAGGTCTTCGCCGAAGCCTTCGGCAAGGACCCGGAGTTCTTCGCCTTCTACCGCTCGATGCAGGCCTATGAAGCCAGCATCAAGCCGGGGGATACGCGGATGGTGCTGACGCCGGATTCGCCGTTCTTCCGTTTCTTCAACGGCCCGAACGCGCAGCGTCAGGACGGCCAGGCTACCGCTCCGGCGGCGCCTGCCCAGCCTGCGCCTGCCCGGCCCTGATCATGGCGAGCGACGCGGATGCTTGATTTCGTCGCGGCGCTCGGCCTGGTCTTCGCTATCGAGGGCATTCTCTTCGCCGCGATCCCGCATCTGGCGAAGGATGCCCTGCGCAGCGCGGCGGAGACCCCGCCGGACCGGATGCGGCTCATCGGCATCGGTTCGGCGGTGCTGGGCGTGATCCTGGTCTGGGTCGCGCGCGGCATCTGGTAGAATGGGGGGCAGGCACAGGATCGTGTTCAATGACATGATCGTGCGTCGCCCTTCCGCCGCATTTCGGAGTTCAATCAACGGGCGCGCCCGTCTGCCTCGCATGGTCCGGGCGCGCCTGCCTGCATCGATCGGCCCGTATCTTTCCGACATGAGGACCCCTATGGCATCGAACACCCTTTCCGCAGTCCGGCCTGTCCGCATCGCTCTCGCTGCCGGCGTCGCCGGCCTCGCGCTGCTGGCCTCGCCGGTGCTGGCGCCGGGGCATGCGCAGGCCAACACGCCGCTCCTGCAGGGGCAGACCTCGCTTGCCGATCTCGTCGACAAGGTCATGCCGGCGGTGGTCAACATTGCCGCCGTCACCACCAACGACCAGAAGGGCCGCAACCTGCCGCAACTGCCGCAGCTCGGCCCCGATACGCCCTTCGGCGACCTGTTCGAGGAATTCTTCAACCGCCGCAACCAGCAGGGCGAGCGTCAGGCACCGCAGCAGCGCCGTTCGCAATCGGCCGGCTCGGGCTTCGTCATCGATCCGTCTGGCATCGTGGTCACCAACAACCACGTCATCGGCGACGCCAACGAGATCACGGTGATCTTCAACGACGGCCTCAGGCTCAAGGCCGAGGTCATCGGCAAGGACACCAAGGTCGACCTCGCGGTGCTGCGCGTGAAGCACGACAAGCCGCTGCCGGCAGTGAAGTTCGGCGATTCCGACAAGATGCGGATCGGCGATCCCGTGATGGCGATCGGCAACCCGTTCGGCCTCGGCGGCTCGGTCTCCTCCGGCATCGTCTCGGCGCGCAACCGCGACATCAGCCAGGGCCCTTACGACACCTATATCCAGACCGACGCGGCCATCAACAAGGGCAACTCGGGCGGCCCGCTGTTCAACATGGCCGGCGAGGTCATCGGCATCAACACGGCGATCCTGTCGCCGACGGGCGGCTCGGTCGGCATCGGTTTCGCGGTGCCCTCGACGCTGGCGACCAATGTCGTCGACCAACTCAAGGAGTTCGGCGAGACCCGCCGCGGCTGGCTCGGCGTGCGTATCCAGACGGTCGATGACGCCACCGCCGAGGCCCTGGGTCTCGGCACGGCGCGGGGCGCGCTGGTCGCCGGCGTCGACGAGAAAGGCCCGGCCAAGCCGGCTGGCCTCGAGACCGGCGACGTGATCGTCAAGTTCGACGGCAAGGACGTGAAGGATTCGCGCGATCTGCCGCGCATCGTCGCGGCGACGCCGGTCGGCAAGGACGTGCCGATCGCGATCATCCGCAAGGGCAAGGAAGAGACCAAGACCGTCAAGCTCGGTCGTCTCGAGGATGGCGAGAAGGTCCAGTCGGCCTCGGCGAACAAGCCGGCGGCGGAGCCGGCCAAGCCGTCCGTGACGACCGCACTCGGCCTCGAATTCTCGCCGCAGACGGACGAGCTCAGGAAGCGTTACACGATCAAGGACGGCGTCAAGGGCGTGGTCATCACCAAGGTCGACGCCAACTCGAATGCTGCCGACAAGCGCATCCTCGTCGGCGAATTGATCGTCGAGGTCGGCCAGGAGCCGGTTAATGCGCCGCAGGACGTGACCAAGCGGCTCGATGCGCTGAAGAAGGAGGGCAAGAAATCTGCCCTCCTGCTGGTCTCTAACGGCCAGGGCGAAGTCCGTTTCGTCGCGGTGTCGATGAACTGAGCCGACGCTGCTTGCAGAATGTGAAGGGGCGGTCCATCCGGGCCGCCCTTTTTCATGCCCTGTCCGCAGGCCGGCGGCGAGGCGTGTGCGCTGGCGCAGACTGGCCGAACGCGGGTAGAGCTTGGCGACGGCGCCTGGAGAGACCGAGATGAAGATCAGCGACATCCCCTTCGTCACCACCGACTGGTCGACGGTTCCCATCGAACGCCATGCCGGCGACAGCGGCGAGGCGACCTGGCG
The DNA here is from genome assembly GCF_006714945.1 of Allobosea sp. AK1. NCBI lineage: Bacteria > Pseudomonadati > Pseudomonadota > Alphaproteobacteria > Hyphomicrobiales > Alloboseaceae > Allobosea > Allobosea sp. AK1. The sequence continues at coordinate 731,682 of NZ_VFMG01000001.1, read as the reverse complement.
CGTCCAGTATTTCGGCCCCGAGGACAATCGCATCCGGGTGCGGATGGTCGAGTATTCGCCGGGCTATGTCGCCGATCACTGGTGCTCGAAGGGGCACATCATCCTGTGCCTCGAAGGCGAGATGGAGACCACGCTCGCCGACGGGCGCGTGCTGCCGCTCCGAGCCGGGATGAGCTATCAGGTTGCCGACAATGCCGAGGCGCATCGCTCCGCGACCAAGACCGGCGCGAAGCTCTTCATCGTCGACTGATCAGCCCCGGACGATCTCGCTGCCCGTATAACCCTGGGCATAGAGCAGCGCGGTGAGATCGGCATGGTCGAGCCGGGCATCGGCTGCGGCGGCCACCGCCGGCTTGGCACGGAAGGCCGCACCCAGTCCCGCTTCGCCCAGCATGGCGAGGTCATTGGCGCCGTCGCCGACGGCCATTGTCTGCTCGGGTGCGAGCTTGAAGCGAGCGCGCAATTCGATGAGGGCATCGAGCTTGGCCTGCTTGCCGAGGATCGGGTCGGCGACCTCGCCGTTGAGGATGCCGTCATTGGCGAGCAGCGTGTTGGAGCGGTGCTCGTCGAAGCCGATGGCCTGGCCGATCGGCCCGGTGAAGACGGTGAAGCCGCCCGAGACGAGGGCCGTGTAGCCGCCATTCGCCCGCATCGTCTGGACGAGAGCCCGCCCGCCCGGCGTCAACGTGATGCGGTCGCGGATGATCTCGCCGACGACGGAAAGCGGCACGCCCTTGAGCAGGGCGACACGTTCGCGCAAAGCCGGCTCGAAATCGATCTCGCCGCGCATGGCGCGTTCGGTGATCGCTGAGACATGCTCCTTGAGGCCCACGAAAGCAGCGAGCTCGTCGATGCATTCCTGGCCGATCATGGTCGAATCCATGTCGGCGAGGAACAGCGCCTTGCGGCGCGTCGCTGCCGGCTGGACGATGACGTCGATCGCGGCGCCCTCCAGCGCCGTGCGGATATCGGCTTCGAGCTTGCGCGCGTCGGCGGCTTCCGCGAAGAGGTCGGCAGCGACCGCGCCATCGAGGACAGCCGTGCGGCTGATGCCGGGGACGGAACGGGTGAGGCGGGTGAGCAGGGCTTCGCCAACCAGCGCCTGGCCGTGGGCGGATACGAGTGTGGCGACGAGCATGTGAGGAACCGGGTGGGGAAGACGGAAGGGCAGTTCGGCGCGGTGCTCATCGCAGGTCCGACCGCGAGCGGCAAGTCGGCGCTGGCGATCGAGATCGCGCGCCGCACCGGCGGCACCGTCGTCAATGCCGATTCCATGCAGGTCTATGCCGATCTGCGCGTTCTCTCGGCCCGGCCGAGCGCGGCGGAGGAGGCGATGGTGCCGCATCGCCTCTACGGCCATGTCGATGGCGCGGTGAACTATTCGGCAATGCGTTATGCCGCCGATGTCGCCACGCTGCTCGAAGAGCTGCGCGCGAATGGCTCGTTGCCGATTCTGGTCGGCGGTACCGGGCTCTATTTTAAGGCGGTCACGGAAGGCTTCTCGGCGATGCCGGCCGTGCCTGAGGATGTCCGGGCTGCCTTCCGTGCCGATGCCGAAGGGCGCGAGACGGCCGCGCTCCATGCTGAGCTTGCGGTCTGCGACTCCGCCATGGCGGAGCGGTTGCGCCCAAGCGACCGGATGCGGATCATGCGGGCGCTGGAGGTTTTTCGCGCTACGGGGCGTTCGCTGGCGAGCTTCCAGGGCGAGCGCGAACCGGGGCCGCTGGGCGGCGTGCCGACGCTCCGGCTCTTCGTGCATCCCGACCGCGAGGCAGTGAAGGAGCGGATCGACCGGCGCTTCGAGGCGATGATGGGCGAGGGTGCACTCGACGAGGTCGCGCGCTTGAAGCAGCGTGGGCTCGACCCGCTGCTGCCGATCATGCGTGCCCATGGCGTGCCCGGCTTGATCGCCCATCTTGACGGCGCGATCACCCTGGACGAGGCGATCCGGCGCGGCCAGGCCGATACGCGTGCCTATGCCAAAAGGCAGGTGACGTGGTTCCGCCACCAGATGGAAGGCTGGGAAGCGGTTGCGCCAGCGGCTGCGCTGGAGGCGGCCGTCCGGCGCCTCGGCTGCTGAAGTTCAGGCCGCTTCGGCGACAGGGAGCGGGTCGGCGAGGCCGAGGCGGTTGCGGCCCTCGTTCTTGGCGCGATAGAGCGCCTGGTCGGCACGGGCCGTCAGCGATGCCAGCGCTTCGCCGGGGTGGCGGGCCGCGATGCCAAGGCTCGCCGTCACCTTGAGCGCCAGGGTTTCGGAGACCGGCATCGCGCGGCTGAGCAGGGCGTCCTGGATCTGACGGGCACTCGCTGCGGCGGAAGCCAGGTCGCAGTCCTGCAGGAGGATGCCGAACTCCTCGCCACCGAAACGGCCGACCAGATTGTGCTCGCTGCGGTACTGGCCGAGCAGGAGGTCGGCGCAGGCGCGGATCACGGCATCGCCGGCCGGGTGGCCATAGGTATCGTTGACCTGCTTGAAATGATCGAGATCGACGATGATCATCGCCAGAGCGGTACCATCCGCCTCGCTCGCCGCGATGGCGGCATTCGCCTTGTCGGTGAAGGAGCGGCGGTTGAGCAGGGCGGTCAGCGGATCGGTCTCGGCGAGGCGGCGGAGCTCTTCCTCACGCTCCTCGCGCAGGCAGATCTCCTCGGAAAGGGCGCGGCGGGTGGCCCGTTCGCGGCCGATCTCGAGCGCCAGCGTGGCGGCGCGCATCTGCAAGGTCTGGTTGGCGACGGTGAGGTCGGTGATATCGGTCAGCGTCAGCAGCAACCCGTCGCCCAGGGGAGCGATCGCGACCCTGAGCCAGGTCGTCGTGCCGTCATGCGTGAAGGAGGTTTCCAGGGTGTCGGCGCGCTGCAGGTCGATGGCGCAGAGACAGCGGCGCCAGACCGAAAGGTCGGACAGGAAGGTCAGGCTCTCGCGGCCGTCGGTATCGAGCAGGTCGGTTTCGGGGCGTCCGCTCAATTCGGCGGCACGCCGGTTGGCCGTGACGACGACGGCTTGCTCGATCTGGCCGGCCGCGTCGCGGATGGCGCGCAGGGCGACGATGCCGCTGGGCGAGCTCTCCAGCACGGCATTGAGCAGATCCTCGCGAAACTGCAACGGCCGGCTGAAGGCGACGACGAAGCGGCGCCCGTCATGCGTGATCGTCGGCAGGACGAGGCGCTCCCACAGGGCGACGCGCACCGTCTCGGTCGAGCGATGCACGGTGTAGAGCGGCCGGTCCTCGGCCAGGGCCTGGTCGAAGCTGTCGGCCGAGAAGCGGGCGACCTGCTCGCGCATCCCCGAGAGGCGCTGCCCGAGACGGCTGGCGCCGGAATAGCGGATGATCTCGCGCCCGAAATGCAGCCAGCGATAGTCGCCGTCGTCGGTCGGCTCGAGGATCATCAGGTCCTCACCGAAATCCGGGAGCAATGCGGGTGCGAGTTCTTCATAGACCACGGCCGAGCCGTCGCGGCGATGAAGCGCGAAGCGGCGCAGGATCTGCGCGATCTCCGGCGCGTGTCCGCGCGCCGCGATATTCTCGGTGTGGACTTCGTAATACATATCCGTCCCGGTTCGAGCGCGCAGACGCTAAGGGGGAACGCATTGAAAAATCGTTCTGCCACGGCAGCGGATTTTCCGGTGTGGCGCAGACCGGTCGGTAACCATGTTGTTGATGCTTGACCGGCCGCGCGTGCTCCGCTAGCGTTCGGCAACTTTCGTCAAGGATCACGAGCGCGATGCGCAAGCTTATTCTCGTAGAGGTGCGCTGGTAGGGGCCGGTTTTCGAACCGGGCGTCCCCAACGCCAGCGCACGCCCAGGCCCCTCCGAGGGCCTTTTTTATTGCCCGCATTCCAGACAGACCAGAAGACCAGCCGCAGGAGAGCGTAATGAGCGAGATGATGACCGGCGCCGAGATGGTCGTCCGCGCGCTTCAGGATCAAGGTGTCGAGCACCTGTTCGGTTATCCGGGCGGCGCCGTACTTCCGATCTACGACGCCATCTTCCAGCAGGACAAGGTCAAGCACGTGCTCGTCCGCCACGAGCAGGGTGCGGTCCACGCCGCCGAGGGCTATGCCCGCTCCGGCCCGGGCAAGGTCGGTTGCGTGCTCGTCACCTCCGGCCCCGGCGCGACCAACGCCGTCACCGGCCTGACCGACGCGCTGCTCGACTCGATCCCGCTCGTCGTCATCACCGGCCAGGTCCCGACGCATCTGATCGGCTCCGACGCCTTCCAGGAATGCGACACGGTCGGCATCACCCGCTCCTGCACCAAGCACAACTACCTGGTGAAGAGCATCCACGACCTGCCGCGCATCCTGCACGAGGCGTTCTACGTCGCCGCCAACGGCCGCCCGGGCCCGGTCGTGATCGACATCCCCAAGGACATCCAGTTCGCGTCCGGCACCTATAGCCGCCCGCGCGACAACCAGCACAAGACCTACCGCCCGGTGGTCAAGGGTGACCTGAACAAGATCAAGGCCGCGGTCGAGCTGATCGCCGGCGCCAAGCGGCCGGTCTTCTATACCGGTGGCGGCGTGATCAATGCCGGCCCCCACGCCTCGGCGCTGCTGCGGGAGCTCGCGCGGCTGACCGGTTTCCCGGTCACCTCGACGCTGATGGGGCTGGGCGCTTATCCCGCCGCCGACAAGCAGTGGCTCGGCATGCTCGGCATGCACGGCACCTACGAAGCGAACCTCGCGATGCATGACTGCGACGTCATGATCAATATCGGCGCGCGCTTCGACGACCGTATCACCGGGCGCATCGACGGCTTCTCGCCGCGCTCGAAGAAGATCCATATCGACATCGACCCATCCTCGATCAACAAGACGGTCAAGGTCGATATCGGCATCGTCGGCGATTGCGCCCATGTGCTCGAGGATATGGTCCGGATCTGGCGCGAGACCGGCGCGCAGGCCGACAAGACCGCGCTCGCCGCCTGGTGGACGCAGATCGAGGGCTGGCGCGGCCGCAAGAGCCTCGCCTACAAGCGCTCGGACACGATCATCAAGCCGCAATATGCGCTGGAGCGCCTCTACGAGCTGACCAAGGATCGCGACACCTACATCACGACCGAGGTCGGTCAGCACCAGATGTGGGCGGCGCAGTACCTGCACTTCCAGGAGCCGAACCGCTGGATGACTTCGGGCGGCCTCGGCACGATGGGCTACGGCCTGCCGGCAGCCATCGGCGTGCAGATGAAGCACCCCAAGGCGCTGGTCATCGACGTCGCCGGCGAGGCCTCGATCCTGATGAACATGCAGGAGATGTCGACGGCGGTGCAGTACCGGCTGCCGGTTAAGATCTTCATCCTCAACAACGAGTACATGGGCATGGTGCGCCAGTGGCAGGAATTGCTGCATGGCGGGCGCTATTCGGAGAGCTATTCGCAGTCGCTGCCCGACTTCGTGAAGCTGGCCGAGGCCTATGGCGGCCACGGCATCCGCTGCTCCGACCCGGCCAAGCTCGACGACGCGATCATGGAGATGATCGAGACGCCCGGCCCGGTGATCTTCGACTGCCTCGTCGCCAAGGAAGAGAACTGCTTCCCGATGATCCCGTCGGGCAAGGCCCATAACGAGATGATCCTGCCCGATTTCGAGGGTGATACCGGCGAGATCATCGATGCCAAGGGCAAACAGCTCGTCTGACGAAGCATCGTCCTGCTCGGGCTTGCCCCGAGCATCCCGGGCGGAGTGAGGGCCAATCTGCGCCCTTCCGTCGGGAATTTCTCGGGTCGAAGCCTCAGCTTCGCCCGAGAATGACGGCAGCGCTCCGAGAAGGAAAACACCATGGCCAGCATCGGTCTGATCGGCGGGATGAGCTGGGAGTCGACCGCGGTCTATTACCGGCTCCTCAACGAGGGCGTGCGCGCTCGTTCGGGCGGGCTGCATTCGGCCGACGTGCTCCTGCATTCGGTCGATTTCGCCCCCATCGCAGAGATGCAGGCGAAGGGCGACTGGGCGGCAGCTGGCGCGGCGCTGGCTGCGAGCGCGCGCCGCCTGGAACAGGGCGGGGCCTCCTGCCTCGTCCTCTGCACCAACACGATGCACAAGGTCGCGGACCAGATCATCGCCGCGACCAAGCTGCCCTTCCTGCACCTCGCCGATGTCACGGCGCGGGCTGTGCTGGCTTCGCCCGCGCGCCGACCGCTCTTGCTGGCGACCCGCTTCACCATGGAGCAGGGCTTCTATCGCGACCGGCTGAAGGCCTTCGGCGTCGAGGCGCTGGTGCCGCAGCCCCAGGAGCGGGATGAGGTTCATCGGATCATCTACGAGGAGCTTTGCCGAGGGCGGATCGATCCGGCCTCGCGCGAGCGCTACCGCGCTATCGTCGCGCGCGCGGCCAGGGAGGAGGGCGCCGACGGCGTGATTCTCGGCTGCACCGAGATCGGCCTCCTGCTCTCGCAGGGTGATGTCTCCGTGCCGGTGTTCGACACCACGGCTTTGCACGTTGCGGCGGCGCTCGATTTCGTCGACGAATGGGAGGTTGCCGCGGCATGAAGCTCCTGATCGGCAACAAGTGCTATTCGTCCTGGTCGCTCAGGGCCTGGCTTCTGATGCGCGCAACCGGGATCGCCTTCACCGAGCAGCTCGTGCTGCTCGACGAGCCCGGCTTCAAGGACGCGATCTTCGCGGCCGCGCCCGGCAGCGGCGGCACCGTGCCGACTCTGATCGATGGCGAGATCGCGGTCTGGGAGACGTTGGCGATCTGCGAATATCTGCATGACACGCAGCCGCAGGCCGGCATCTGGCCGCGCGACAAGGCAGCTCGTGCCCATGCGCGCGCGATCTCCAGCGAGATGCATGCGGGCTTCACGGCTTTGCGCGGCGCCTGCCCGATGAATCTTGGCAAGCGTTTCGCCGCGCACGGCCGCGGCCCCGGCGTCGCCCGCGATGTCGAAAGGCTGACCGGTCTGTGGCGGCAGGCGCGCGAGCGCTTCGGCGCCGGCGGTCCGTTCCTCTATGGCACCTTCTCGGCGGCTGATGCGATGTATGCGCCGGTCGTCACAAGGCTCGATACCTATGGCATCGCCGTCGATCCGGTCTCGCGGGATTACATGAAGGCCGTGCTCGCGCTGCCTGCCTATCGCGAATGGCTTGCCGCTGCGCTGGCCGAGCCCTGGATCGTAGCGCAGGACGAGGTCGACGAACCCGCCCTCGTCAATCTCCGCTGAGCCCGATCTTTCTTCGATTTCATTCGCTCCAACTGCCTCACAGGTCCGTCATGTCGAAGCCCGCCACCCACTACCCGAATGCTCCCAAGGCACAGCCGACCGCGCGCCACACCCTGGCGGTGATCGTCGACAACGAACCGGGTGTTCTTGCTCGCATCGCCGGGCTGTTCTCGGGCCGTGGCTACAATATCGAAAGCCTCACCGTCTCCGAGACCGAGCATGAGAAACATCTCTCGCGCATCACGGTGGTGACCTCGGGCACGGCCAATGTCATCGACCAGATCAAGGCGCATCTCGACCGGCTGGTGCCGGTGCATCGCGTCGTCGACCTGACCGAGCAGGGCGAAGCGATCGAGCGCGAGCTGGCGCTGATCAAGGTGGTCGGCAAGGGCGATCACCGCGTCGAGGCGATGCGCCTTGCTTCGGCCTTCGGCGCGCGTGTGCTCGATGCCTCGCTGACCTCCTTCGTCTTCGAACTGACCGGCGCGACCGAGGAGATCGAGCGCTTCATCAAGACGATGACCGCGGTGGGGTTGACCGAGGTCTCGCGCACCGGCATCGCCGCGATGAGCCGCGGCCCGGACTCGATGTGACCACCGGCTCTTGCCGGTGACGCGCCGCTACGAGATCGCAGTGGCCGGCTGCGGGCCGGCAGGGCTTGCGGCTGCGCTCCTGCTGGAGCGCGCCGGGCATCGGGTGACGCTTGTCGAGCGCTTCGCGACGCCGCAGCCGCTCGGCTCCGGCCTCATCCTCCAGCCGACCGGACTTGCCGTGCTGCGCGAGCTCGACCTTGCCGAGGCGCTGATCGCACGCGGCAGCAGGCTCGACCGGCTCTATGGATTGGGCGCGGCTACAGGCTCTGTCGTGCTCGACGTGCGCTATGCGGCGCTCGGCCCTGACGCCTTCGGCCTCGGCATCCATCGCGGCAGCCTGTTCGAGGCGCTGTTTGCCGCGGTGATGGCACGCGGCATCGCGGTCGAGACCGGCTGCGAGATTGTCGACGTCGAAAATGGCAGCGGCGGGCGGGTCTCGCTCATTCTGGAGAATGGCCGAAAGCTGGGGCCGTTCGATCTTGCCATCGACGCGCTGGGTGCGCGTTCGCCGCTGATCGGCCGGGCCTTGCGGCCGGTGCACCAGCGTCCGCTGACCTATGGCGCGGTCTGGGCCAATGCGCCGCTGGCGGCGGGCTTCGATCCGCATGCACTGGAGCAGCGCTATCGCCGCGCCAGCGTGATGGTCGGTGTGCTGCCGATCGGCCGGCGGCCCGACGACAAGACGTTACTCGCCTCCTTCTTCTGGAGCCTGAAGCCTGCCGATCACGCGCAATGGCAGGCGCGCGGTCTTGATGCCTGGAAAGCGGATGTGCTCCGGTACTGGCCAGAGACGGCGCCGATGCTGGAGAGCATCATGGCGCCTGAACAATTGCTGCTGGCCTCCTACCGGCATCACACCTTGCCGGTGCCGGCCGGACGCGGGCTCGCCTTCATCGGCGATTCCGCCCATTCGACCAGCCCGCAGCTTGGACAGGGCGCCAATATGGGTTTGCTCGATGCCTATGCGCTTGCGAGCGCCGTGAACGAGGCTGCGGATATCGCCGGGGCGCTCGAGCGTTATGCGCGGCTGCGGCGTTTCCATGTCCGGCTCTACCAGGCTGCGAGCCGCCTGTTCACGCCGTTCTACCAGTCGGACAGCGTCCTGCTGCCGCTGCTCCGCGACCGGCTCGTGCCACCGCTGGCGCGCCTGCCGGGCATCGACAGGCAACTGGCACTGCTCGTCGCGGGGCTGTATGGCGATCCCCTGCGGGCCCTGAAGCTGGGGCCGGCTTTCCCGACAAATCCCACTCTGGCGAGCGTAAGGGCATGACGACACCGAGCCTCGAACAGATCGCGCTTCTCCTCGGCATCGCGGGCTTCGGCTGCTTCGCCTGGCCGATCATGATGCGCCTCTCCGGCAAGGGGCAAGCCGAACCGCTCGGCAGCGGCAAGAGCCTGCGCTCGCCGCTCTGGTGGACCGGTTTCCTGCTGACGATCGCGGCGATCTTCCTGCAGCGCATCGCCAGCCAGCAGGCCGGCTGAGCCTCATCCGCTGAAACCGCCTTCGTCGAGGAACACGCGCTCCTGCGCCGTGGTCTCGCGGCCGAGCACGGGGTTGCGATGCGGGAAACGGCCGAAATCGCGGATGATGTCGCGATGGATCTCGGCAAATTTCACGCCCTCGGCATCATCGGCGGCGGCGCAGAGTTCGATGCAGCGCTCCTGGTCGGCGAGCCCTTCGGAATGCATGAAGGGCATGTAGAAGAAGCGCTTCTCCGGCGGCTGGTAGGCCTCGTCGAAGCCCCGGGCGATCGCCCGCTCGGCGACTTCAACCGCTTGCGCGTCGGTCGCGAAGGCGCGCGGGCTGCCGCGGAACATGTTGCGCGGGAACTGGTCGAGCAGGATCAGGAGCGCATAGACGCCTTCGGCTGTTTCCTCCCAATCGGCGAGCTTGCCTGCGGCGGCGGCTTCATGGGCGGGCAGGAAGCGCCTGGTGATCTCGGCGTCGAAGCCGTCGTCCTTCAGAAACCATTTCTCGGGGCCGGCCTCGCGCCAGAAGCTGACGACGGTATTGGCGCTGGGCAGGGTCATGAGTGGCTCCGTTCCTCGAACTCAGATGATCGAGAGATAATTCTTCTTCGGCCATACGCCAGTCGTGAATAACGCTTGCGGGCTGCCCGTCCCTGCGATAGATGCCTGAACCGTAACGTACGGTACTGGATCGTTCCCGCCCCATGACGCGAACTGCCGCAGAGACGCAAGGCGAGGCGCTGACAGCGCGCCAGCAAGCCGTGCTCGATGCCGTGCTGAGCCTGATGGTCGAGAAGGGCAGCGGCCTCACCATGACGGCGGTGGCGCGCCGGGCGAGCTGCTCCAAGGAAACCCTCTACAAGTGGTTCGGCGACCGCGACGGCCTCCTGACCGCCACCGTGCAATGGCAGGCCTCGAAGGTCCGGGCCGGCAATTACGAGCGCCAGACGTTCGATGCCGGCGCGCTGCGCGAGAGCCTGAAGGGTTTTGCCGCGAACTGGCTTGAGGTGATCACCTCGCCGACCTCGATCGCGCTCAATCGCATCGGGATCAGCCAGGCGGCCTCGCGCGACGGCAATCTCGGTTCGATCGTGCTGGCCAATGGCCGCTTCGCCATCGGCGAGCGCCTGAAGCCGGTGCTCGATGCGGGGCGCGAGGCGGGGCTGCTCGCCTTCGACGATACAGAGACGGCTTTCCGCACCTTCTTCGGCCTTGCCGGCCGCGACGTCCAGATCCGCCTCCTGCTCGGCGATACGCTGACGCTGAGCCGGGCCGAGATCGCCGCTGATGCCGAACGGGCGACCGAACAGTTTCTCACCCTCTACGGCGCGGGGCGGCATGCCTCGGGCCGGGACAAGTCCAACGCGTGACAAAGGAGACACCCATGCGCGTTTATTACGATCGTGATGCCGACATCAACCTGATCAAGGGCAAGAAGGTCTGCATCGTGGGCTACGGCTCGCAGGGCCATGCGCACGCGCTCAACCTGCGCGATTCCGGCGTCAAGGAGATCATCATCGCGCTCAAGGCCGGCTCGGCCACGCGCAAGAAGGCCGAAGAGGCCGGCTTCAAGGTCATGACCCCGTCGGAGGCCGCCAAGGTCTCGGACATCATGATGATGCTGACCCCGGACGAGCTGCAGGGCGACATCTATCGCGACGAGCTGCATGCCAACATGAAGGAAGGCGCCGCCCTCCTGTTTGCGCATGGCCTCAACGTCCATTTCAACCTGATCGAGCCCCGCAAGGACCTCGACGTGCTGATGGTCGCCCCGAAGGGCCCCGGCCACACCGTCCGCTCCGAGTATCAGCGTGGCGGCGGCGTGCCGACCCTGATCGCGATCCACCAGGATGCGACCGGCAACGCCCATGACCTCGGCCTGTCCTACGCCTCGGCCAATGGCGGCGGCCGCGCCGGCATCATCGAGACCACCTTCAAGGAAGAGTGCGAGACCGACCTGTTCGGCGAGCAGGTCGTGCTCTGCGGCGGCCTGGTCGAGCTGATCAAGGCCGGCTACGAGACGCTGACCGAGGCCGGCTACGCCCCCGAGATGGCCTATTTCGAGTGCCTCCACGAGGTGAAGCTGATCGTCGACCTCATCTATGAGGGCGGCATCGCCAACATGAACTACTCGATCTCGAACACCGCCGAGTACGGCGAGTACGTCACCGGCCCGCGGATCATCACGGCCGAGACCAAGGCCGAGATGAAGCGCGTCCTGACCGACATCCAGTCGGGCAAGTTCACCCGCGACTGGATGCTCGAGAACAAGGTCAACCAGACCTCGTTCAAGGCGACCCGCGCTCGCTACGCCGCCCATCCGATCGAGGAAGTCGGCGCCAAGCTCCGCGACATGATGCCCTGGATCAAGGCCAAGGCCCTGGTCGACAAGACCAAGAACTGAGCTGGTGGCCGCCCGCGCCGGCGATCGTCGGTGCGGGCTTCCAAGATTGATTCAAGAGGCTCCGAATCTGATTCCGGACCGCCTTGCAGTCGGCTGATATCAAACGACTTTCTGTTTGCGGGCGGTGGCCGGGAGGCCGCCGCCCGCTTTCTTTGAAGCGCTGGCAGGAACCGTACCGGTGCTGGAGCGTTTTCCTTGCGGTGCATGGCCCATCGGGCCTGCGAGACCTCAAGGAGACGGTCATGACGGTCGATACCCGACCCAGAGTGCCGGTCGAGGATCTGGACAAGGCCCGCGGCGGCGATCCGATTCCGCCGATGCGCGCCGACGATCACAGCGATGCGGACCCGGCTGTGGAGACACCGATCGAGGCGCGGCAGGGCTTTCTCGGCCGCCCGGTCCTGATGGTGCTGGTTGGTGGGCTCGTGCTCGTGACGATCGCGTGGTTCGCCGTGGAGAAGCTGGTCTACTGAGTTTTGCGAAACCGTTCGTGTTTGCCCGATGCAGGGGAGGCAGTGATGGAACTCTTACGCATTCTTGAAACGCCCGTGGCGATCCGCGTCGTGATGGCGCTGTCGCTCGCGATGATGCTCGCGGTGATCCTGGGCCTGGCCTGACCCACCGCTTCGAGAGACCCGAAATGATGAAGCCTCCGGCGCCTGGCGCCGGAGGCTTTTTGCATCTGGGGGCCGATCAGAAGGTGATCTTGTCCTTGATCTCGGCCTCGACATTGGCGGGCAGAGTGCCGCGCTTCACCAGATCGGCGAAATCCTTGAACTTCGCCTTGCCGCGCTCCTCGATGATCTTCTTGGAACGGGCCTCGCCGATGCCCTTGAGCGTGTCGAGCTCGGCAGCGGTCGCAGTGTTGATGTTGATCTTCTTGGCCTGGGTCGCTGCGGGCTGGGCAGCAGCCGGGGCTGCGGGCTTCATCGCAGGCGCGGCCGGCGCGGTGACAGGCGCAGCGGGCTTGGCGGGGGTCGCTGGCGTCGCGGTCTGGGCGAAGGCCTGGCCGCCCATGGCGGCAAGCGCGACGAGGGGGATCAGGAAGCGGGACATCGTCATGACTGGGACCTCGCGGGTCGGCCCGGATCATCGCATCCGCCGGGGGCCGGGTCCCTCCGCCGGACGACGCTGGCGGCACGAGGCCGTTCAGCGTGTCGCGCCGGGCTCGCCACGGGGGCGTGCCGCGATGCGACGACGTGAAGAAGCGCCTTTCGGCTTGAACGGTCGCCGAATGGCGCGTTCACCGGGCAGTCAGGTTTCCGGCGGCCTCAGCGGGCCAGGAATTCGCTGAGGCGCCCGACGCCGTAGAGCAGGCCGAAACCCCAGGCGAAGGAAGCCAGCCAGTTGGCGAGCTGGAACTGCCAGGACGGCATCGCGACGATGCCGGCGACGATGGCGATCACGGCGCGCAACGGCCCGAAGAAATGGCCGATCAGGATGCTGGCGATGCCCCATTTCTCGAAGAAGGCATGGCCACGATCGAGCAGTTGCGGGTTCTTCCTGAACGGCCAGTAGTCATGGACGCGCGGTCCGAGCAGGAGCCCGGCCCAGTAGGACACCCAGAAACCGCTGCCCGCGCCGAGCGAGGCTGCCAGCGCCAACGGCACGAGATTGAGACCGGAGGCGCCTGCGACGGCACCGAAAGTGGTGAAGAACACCGTGGCCGGCACCAGCCAGGACAGAATCGCGACGCATTCGGCAAAGGCGACGGCGAAGACGATCGGGACGGCCCATTGCTGATGGGCCTGCATGAAGTCGACGAGCGCCTTCATGGCTTGCTCAAGTTCGGCCATGGCGTTCGGCTCGGCTCCTGCGGGGTCGGGTCGGTCATGCCATATGGCGGTGTCGCCAGAGCGATGCAAGCGACGGGCCGCCGCAGGGGCATCGTTGCCTTCCCCGGACGATCGCCTATTAATTCCGGCAACGCGGAAAAGCTGGCGGCCCGGCACAAGACGGCGCCTGACGGGGAAACGGATTTCATGGAGTTGCAGGATCGCCCGCACCAGGGTGCGGGAGCAGGGCCGGGTCCGTCGGGCGATCCGGCGGTCAAGCTCGGCGGCGTCGACATCACCTTCCATCTCGCCGATGGCGGTCGCTACCAGGCAGTGAAGGGCATCGATCTCAAGGTTCATCCCGGCGAGTTCGTCTCGATCGTCGGGCCGACCGGCTGCGGCAAGTCCACGCTGCTGAATGCGGCGGCGGGGCTGCTCTCGCCCTCGGCCGGCTCGGTCGGGATCTTCGGCAAGCCATTGTCCGGGCTGAACCGGCGCGCCGGCTATCTCTTCCAGCAGGACGCCCTGATGCCGTGGAAGACGGCGCTGGACAACGTCAAGGTCGCGCTGGAGCCGATGGGCGTGTCGAATCAGGAGGCTGACCAGCGCGCCCGCGAATGGCTCGGCCGCGTGGGTTTGAGGACCTTCGTCGACCGCTATCCGCATATGCTCTCGGGCGGGCAGCGCAAGCGCGTCAGCCTCGCGCAGATGCTGATCCGCAATCCCGAGATCCTGCTGATGGACGAGCCCTTCGGGCCGCTCGACGCGCAGACCCGGCAGATCATGGGCAATCTCCTGCTCGACCTGTGGTCGCGCGACCGCAAGGCGCTGATGTTCGTGACCCATGACCTCGAGGAGGCGATCGCGCTCTCCGACCGGGTCGTGGTGATGTCGGCGGGGCCTGCGGCGGGGATCGTCGCCGACTACAAGGTCGACCTGCCGCGCCCGCGCGACATTGCCGATATCCGGCTGGAGAAGGCCTTCCACGAGATTCATCGCGACATCTGGTCCTCGCTGCGCGTCGAGGTGCAGAAGGCCTATGCGATGGGCGAGGGCCGGGAACTCGTCGGGGGAGACGCATCATGAAGCGGGTGAAGCTTCTCTTCCTCCAGATTCTGGTGATGGTTGCCTTCCTGGCGATCTGGCATGTCGCGACGACGACGAGCCTGTTCGGCGACGTGAAGACGATCCAGTTCTTCTTCTCGACGCCGGTCGCGGTGCTGACGCGCACCTTCAAGCAGCTCACCAGCGCAGACATCTACTGGCATCTCGGCATCACGCTGACCGAGACGGTGCTGGCCTTCGTCATCGGCTCGCTCGCCGGCATCCTGTTCGGCTTCGCCTTCGCCCGGCGCGAGCTGCTCTCGGCGGTGTTCGACCCCTATATCAAGGCGGCGAACGCCCTGCCGCGCGTCGTGCTGGCGCCGATCTTTGCGCTCTGGTTCGGCCTGGGCATCTGGTCGAAGGTCGCGCTCGGCTTCACGCTCGTCTTCTTCATCGTGTTCTTCAACGTCTATCAGGGCGTGCGCGAGGTCTCGCCGACGATCCTGGCCAATGCCCGCATGCTCGGCATGAACGAGCGCCAGCTCTTCAAGCATGTCTACTGGCCGTCCGCGCTGACCTGGATGTTCTCGTCGCTGCACACCTCGGTCGGTTTCGCGCTGGTTGGTGCAGTGGTCGGCGAATATCTCGGTTCGTCGGCGGGGCTCGGCTACAAGATTCACGAGGCCGAGAGCGTGTTCGACGTCACCGGCGTGTTCTCGGGCATGCTGATCCTGACGATCTTCGTCATCGCGATCGATGCGCTGGTGACGCTGGTCGAGAAGCGATTGCTGGTCTGGCGACCCGGCCAGAGTGCGACCACGACGACATGAAGGAGGGGGCGATGCGGATCCCGGCGCTGCTCCTGTCCTCCGCGGTGGTGGCCGGCCTGTGCTGCGCGGCGCTTCCGGCGCAGGCGCGGACGGAGGCGATGCTCCAAGTCAATTCCGACGGGCGCGCCAACGCCAAGCGCAACCGCCTCGTGCTGACCAGCAAGGCGAGCGGCGGCCGCGACGTGATGGTTGTAATCTCCTGCCGCGTCGACGACATGTTGACTTATGGCGTCGCGCTCGATTTCGGAGCGGGCGCCGTCTGGGCGGTCGAGGGCGAGGACGTTACGATCTCGCGCGACGGGGGCGAGGACATCGTCCAGCACATGGACAGCCGCGACGACTACCTGACGCTGGGCGGGAGCAAGGCGATCGGGCTCTTCCGGCAGTTGCTCGCCGGCAAGTCGATGGCGTTCGCGGTCAAACGCAAGTTCACCGCCTCCTTCGACCTCGCGCAGGTTGAGCGCCATGTCTCGCGCTTCCGCCAATTGTGCAATCCCCGTTAGATTTCGCTCGCTTGCCGTGGACAAATGATCTCGCCTATCGTTACGGCGAGTGCGCCATCGAGAAGCGCCTTCTTCATTCGACCGGAGGTTTCGCCATGAAGTTTACCCGCCGCGGCGCATTGGCCGTGCTCGCTCTTTCCACCGCTCTCGGCGCTGCGCCGCATGCCGCGCTCGCCCAGAACGCGGAGAAGCCGAAGCTCACGCTCGGCGTCGGCGGCAAGCAGCTCCTCTACTATCTTCCGCTGACGGTCGCGGAGAGGAAGGGCTATTTCAAGGACCAGGGCCTCGATGTCGAGATCAACGATTTCGGCGGCGGTGCGAAATCGCTGCAGGCGCTGGTCGGCGGTTCGGTCGATGTCGTGACGGGTGCCTATGAGCACACCATCCGCATGCAGGCGAAGGGCCAGGATATCCGCGCCGTGATCGAGCTCGGGCGCTTCCCGGCGATCACCATCGCCGTGCGCAAGGACCTCGCCGACAAGGTGAAGTCCGCGGCCGATTTCAAGGGCCTCAAGATCGGCGTGACGGCGCCGGGCTCCTCGACGGCGCTGACCGCGCAATACGCTATGGTCAAGGCGGGCCTGAAGGCGACGGATGCCGCGATCATCGGCGTCGGTGCCGGCGCCAGCGCGGTCGCGGCGATCAAGCAGAAGCAGGTCGACCTGATCTCGCATCTCGATCCCGTCACCTCGAAGCTCGAGGCCGATGGCGACATCGTCTCGCTGATCGACACCCGCACCGAGGCCGGCACCAAGGCGCTGTTCGGTGGCTCGAACCCGGCGGCGGTGCTCTATCTCAAGAACGATTTCGCCGAGAAGAACCCGGTCACGACCCAGAAGCTGGTCAATGCGCTGATGAAGTCGCTGAAATGGCTGGAGACGGCGAAGCCCGAGGATGTCGCGGCGCTGGTGCCGGAGGAGTACCTGCTCGGCGACAAGGCGCTCTATATCCGCGCGGTCAAGAACTCGCAGGAAAGCTATTCGCGCACCGGCATCGCGACGCCTGACGCGATGAAGAGCATGTACGACTCGCTCAAGCTGCTCGACCCCGAACTGACCAACTCGAATGTCGACCTGACGAAGACCTTCATCGACAGCTTCGCCAAGAAGGCGGCCTCCGGCTCGTGATCGTGGATGCGGGCGCGGCGCCTGTCTTTTGACGTCGCGCCCGCTCCGCCTTCCGTGCATGCTGCGCCGATTCGCGCTGGGGGAAACACGTGAACGGCGAAACGGCCTTTCTGGATGGTGGCGGCGAGATGGCCGCTGCCATTCAAGTGCATGACTGGAGTTCCACGCCGCTCGGGCCGATCGCCCGCTGGCCTGCCGCGCTCAAGATTGCCGTCGGCATGATGGTCAATTCGCGCTTTCCCAAATGCATTGTCTGGGGCGCCGATCTGATCACGATCCATAACGATGCCTTCCTTCCGATTCTCGGCGACAAGCCCTGCGCGCTCGGGCGTTCCTTCCGGGACATCTGGCTAGAGGTCTGGGACGAGATCGGGCCGCTGGTCGACAAGGCCTTCGCGGGCGAGGCCACCTTCATCGAGGATTTTCCGCTCACGATCGATCGCTATGGCCACGCCGAGGAGGTCTGGTTCACCTTCTGCTACAGCCCGATCCGCGACGAGACAGGCCGCGTTCTCGGCATCATCGACACGGTGATGGAGACGACGGGCAAGATGGAGGCAGAGCGCAACGGGCGCCTGCTCAATGCCGAACTCGCCCATCGCATGAAGAACACGCTGGCGATGATCGCCGCGATCGCCAGCCAGACATTCCGTTCGGCCGAGACGCTGGAAGAGGCGCAGTCGATCCTCAGCGACCGCATCGCGACCTTGGGCGAGGCGCACAGCATCCTGACCCGGTCGAGCTGGAGCAGCGCGCCGATCCGCGCCGTGATCGACGGGGCTTTGGCGCCGCATCGCTCCGATATCGGCACGATCCGCGTCGAGGGGCCGCCGCTGCAATTGACGGCCGACCAGGCGATGACGCTCGCGCTTGCCGCCAACGAACTTGCGACCAATGCGGTCAAATACGGCGCGCTCTCGGTCGAGACCGGCGAGGTCTCGGTCCGCTGGAGCGTCGGGCGGCCGCAGACCGAGGATGCTTTCCGCTTCGAATGGATCGAGAGCGGCGGGCCGCCGGTCGCGAAGCCACGGCGGCAAGGGTTTGGCTCGCGACTGGTGGAGCGCGTCATGGCGCAGAAATTCCAGGGCGAGGTCGAGCTGGACTACCGGCCTGAAGGCTTGCGCTATGTCCTGACCACGACGATGGCCAATATCGCGCCGCGGGAGTAACCGCTCTGCGTGAGCGATGGAACGCTTCACCGCTTTCGATTTGCGCCTCGCGCCGGAGCCGTTAGGTTCGCGCTCCCACCGCGAACGGGGTATCGCTTCGGACCATGAATATTCTCTCGATCCAGTCCCATGTCGCCTATGGCCATGTGGGCAACGCCTCCGCAACCTTTCCGATGCAGCGGCTCGGCGTCGATGTCTGGCCGATCCACACGGTGCAGTTCTCGAACCATACCGGCTACGGCAACTGGAAGGGCCGCGTCTTCGACGGCGGCATGATCGACGAGGTGATGGAGGGTATCGCCGAGCGCGGCGTGCTCGCCAATTGCGACGGCGTGATCTCCGGCTATATGGGCTCGGCCGATATCGGCCATGCGATCCTCTCGGCGGTGGAGCGGGTGCGGGCGGCCAATCCCAAGGCCCTCTACTGCTGCGACCCGGTGATCGGCGATGTCGGGCGCGGTGTCTTCGTGCGGCCGGGCATTCCCGAGTTCATGCGCGAGCAGGCGGTGCCGGCCGCCGATATCGTGACGCCCAACCAGTTCGAGCTGGAATTGCTGACCGATGTCGAGATCAAGACGCTGGCCGATGCGCATCGCGCCGTGGAAGCGCTGCGCGATGCCGGCCCGAAGGTCGTGATGGTGACCTCGCTCGAGACCGAGGAAACGCCCGCCGACTCGATCGACCTGATGGCGGCCGATGCGAAGGGCAGCTGGCGGGTGCGCACGCCCAAGCTCGATGTCAGCGTCAACGGCGCGGGCGATGCGATCGCGGCGCTGTTCTTCACGCATTACCTGCGCGAGGAATCGGCGGCGGCTGCGCTGTCGAAGGCGGCATCCTCGATCTACGGCCTGCTGAAGCGGACGAAGGAGGCCGGCTCGCGCGAGATCCTGACGGTCGCGGCGCAGGACGAGTTCGTAACCCCCTCGCAGGTCTTCGCGCCGGAAGCGATCTGAGCGCATTGCGATGAAGCTGCGCGTCGGCACCTTCAATGTCGAGAACCTGCTGACGCGGCATCGCTTCGAGCCGGGCGGGCGCACCGAGACCGCCGCCGCGATGTCGCTGTTCCACTTCCCGCGGGCCGACGAGCGCGACGCGGTGGAGCGCTCGCTCGCGGTTGCGCTGGAGGACGACAAGCGCCAGATGACCGCGCTCGCCATTGCGGAGGCGCAGGCCGATCTCTGGATGCTGCAGGAGGTCGATTCGCTGGCGAGCCTGCAGGCCTTCTTCGCCAACTATGTTCACCGCATCGCCGATCATCGCTACGGCCATTTCACGCTGATCGACGGCAATGACCGTCGCAGCATCGATATCGGCTTCGCGGCCCGGCGCGACCTGTTCGGCCAGGGGCAGGTCACAGTGCGCTCGCACAAGGACCTGACCTTCGCACAGGCCGGCGTGCATGACCGCGAGCTCGCCCTGTTCGGCATCGGGCCGCAGGCCAAGGTGTTCGCGCGGGATTGCCTGGAGGTGGAGCTGACGCTCGACGGACGACGGCTCAGCCTGTTCGGCTGCCATCTCAAGTCGATGAACAATGGCCGCGAGGACGGGCGGGTCGCCACGCTGCCGGTGCGCCGCGCCGAGGCACGGGCCGTGCGCTGGCTGGTCCAGCAGCGTTTCGGCGGTGGCTGGCGCGAAGCCAACTGGATCGTGCTGGGCGATCTCAACGGTTATCGCCATGGTCTCGGCCCACGCGCCGAACTGGTCGATGAGGGCGATAGCGGTATCGAGCCTTTGCTCGACGATTTCGCCGTCGATCCGATGCAGACCCTGCCGCCGCATGAGCGCTGGACGCATTTCCGGCGCTACTGGTCGGAAAGTCAGGACAGGCTGGTCGACAGCCATATGCCGCTCGACCGCATCCTGCTCTCGCCTGCGCTGGCGGCGGCCAATCCCAAGCCTGCCATGCAGATGATCCGGCGCGGACTGCCTTACCGCGTGCCGCTCGATCCGCGCGAGCCGGACCGCTCGATGGCGAAGCTGGCGACCTGTGCGAACCGCTATCCACGCGTCGGCTGGGACCGGCCCAAGGCCTCCGACCATTGCCCGCTCACCATCGATCTCGACATCCCGGAAGGGTGACCTGATGAAACGCCGCTTCGTCACGCTCGACGTCTTCACCACGCGCCGCCATGCCGGCAATCCGCTCGCCGTGGTGCTCCAGTCCGAAGGGCTCGACACCGAGGCGATGCAGGCCATCGCCCGGGAGTTCAACCTGTCCGAGACGGTCTTCGTCGCGCCGCCGGAGAAGCCGGAGCATCGCGCCTCCGTCCGCATCTTCACGCCGGGAGGCGAGCTGCCCTTCGCCGGCCATCCGACGGTCGGGACAGCGGTCTGGCTGGCGCTGACCGACGAGGCCGAGGGCAAGCCTGTCGACATGCTGGTGCTGGAAGAGAAGGTCGGGCCGGTCTCCTGCGCCGTCGCGATCAAGGGCAGTCATGCCGGCCACGCCACCTTCACCCTGCCGCGCCTGCCGGAGCTGCTCCCGCAGTCGGTCACGGAGGCACAACTGGCGGAGGCGCTCGGGCTCGATCCGGCCGATCTCGGCTTTGATGCGCATCGACCGAGCGTCTTCTCGGCTGGCGTCGCCTATACGACCGTGCCCGTCGCCGGCCGCGAGGCTATCGCCAAGGCGAGGGTTTCCGGTGCGTTCGAGCGGGTGATGGCGGCGACGCCGAACGGCAACGCCTTCATCTACGGCCGCGAGACTGCCGAGGTCGGGCATCACTACCATGCCCGCATGTTCTGGCCAGGCGCCGGGGTCGTCGAGGATCCGGCGACGGGCAGTGCGGCTGCAGCCTTTGCCGGCGCGATCATGGCCTATGACAAGCCCGAGGATGGCGACCACCGCCTCGTCATCGAGCAGGGCTACGAGATGGGCCGGCCGTCGCAGATCACGCTGGAGCTGAGCGTGCGCGGCGGCATGCTCGCCTCCGCGCGGATCGGTGGCTCGGCAATCGTGGTGAGCGAGGGCGTGCTGCTGTGAGCGATGGTGTCGAGAACGGCACGATCGTCTCGCTGTCGCGGGTCGATGCCCTGGTCGAGCCCTATGACTGGGCCTTCGCGCGCGAGAATCCAGAGCTGATCGCGACACATTGGGCTGCGATCAGCGCCGGCAAGCCAGCGATGTTCAACGGCCGCATCATGCTCCAGCATCGCGCGGCGATCCGCGACGGCGTGTTCGAGGCCGGCTATTTCGAGACCGATTATGCGGCCTTCATGACGTGGCGCGACGCGGGCCATCCCGGCCCCGTCATCCGCAACGGCTTCGCCATGGCGGCGCTCCGGGCCAATGACGGCGCCTTTCTCTGCGGCAGGATGGGCGACCACACGGCCAATGCCGGCAAGGTCTATTTCGCCGCCGGCACGCCGGATCGCGACGACGCCCGCCCGGACGGCACGCTCGATCTCGCCGGCAGCGTCACCCGCGAGCTCGGCGAGGAGACGGGCCTGCGCGTCGAGGAGCTGCAGGTCGGCGAGGGCTGGACGGCATTGATCGAGCAGGGCCGCATCGCCTTCATGCGCGAGGTCAAGATCGATCTGCCGGCGGGCGAGGCACGGGCGCTGATGCTGGAGCGGATGAAGCACCTCGAGGAGGAGGAGCTTTCCGACATCGTCATCGTGCGCGATCTCGCTGATACCGAAAACCACGACATGCCGCCCTTCATGCGCCGCTATCTCGCGCATATCTTCGACGGCAAGTGATCTTGCCTGTTCCGCGAAAGTGACCCGATGAGCTCTGCCGAGACCAGCTATCCGGAAGCCAATTATCCTGAGGCCCTGCCGCTGCCGGCCGAAAACCCCTTCGCGACGCGCTGGGAGACGCCGTTCCGCCTGCCGCCCTTCGCTGCGATCAAGCCGGAGCATATCCGCCCGGCTTTCGAGGCGGCGCTGGCCAAGCACAAGGCCGAGATCGCGGCGATCGTCGCGGACAAAGCCGAGCCGGATTTCGCCAATACGATCGAGGCGCTGGAGCGGGCAGGGCGCGCGCTCTCCCGCGTCGGCGGCGTGTTCTACAACCTGACCGGTGCCGATACGAACGAGGCCTTGCAGGCGATCGAGCGCGAGATGTCGCCGATCACCTCGCGGCACTGGTCGGCGATCATGATGGACGAGGGGCTGTTCGCCCGCGTCGATGCGGTCAATGCCGGGCGCGATGCGCTCGGCCTGAACCCGGAGCAGGCGCGCCTGCTGGAGCGCAGCTACAAGGGCTTCATCCGCTCGGGCGCGAAGCTGGGAGCAGGCGAGAAGAAGCACCTTGCCGCGATCAACGAGCGGCTGGCGGGGCTCGGCACGCAGTTCAGCCAGAACGTGCTGAAGGACGAATCCTCCTATGCGCTGTTCATCGAGGACGAGGCTGGGCTCGCCGGCCTGCCTGATTTCGTGAAGGCGGCGATGGCGCGTGCCGCAGCCGATCGCGGCAAGCCGGGCCAGCATGCGGTGACGCTGTCCCGCTCGATCATCGAGCCGTTCCTGACCTTCTCGACCCGCCGCGACCTGCGCGAGGAGGCCTTCATCGCCTGGAGCAAGCGCGGCGAGAATGGCGGTGAGAGCGACAACCGCGCCATCGTCGCCGAGATGGTGAAGCTCCGGGCCGAGAAGGCGAAGCTCCTGGGCTACCCGACCTTCGCGCATTTCAAGCTCGACGATGCCATGGCGAAGACGCCGGAGCACGTGCGCGGGCTCTTGGAGCTGGTCTGGAAGCCGGCCAAGGCGCGCGCGGCGCGTGAGGCGGCCGATCTCGCGGCGCTGGCGCAGAGCGAGGGCGAGAACGGCCCGATCCGCCCCTGGGACTGGCGCCACTACGCCGAGAAGGTCCGGCAGAAGACCTATGCGCTCGATGAGGCCGTGCTGAAGCAGTATCTCCAGCTCGACCGCGTGAGGCAGGCGGCTTTCGACGTCGCCGGCAAGCTGTTCGGGCTCTCCTTCGCGGAGCGGCCGGAACTCAAGGGCTATCACCCGGACGTGCGCATCTTCGAGGTCAAGGAGACCGCGAGCGGGCGCCATATCGGCCTGTTCGTCGGCGACTACTTCGCCCGCGCGTCGAAGCGCTCCGGCGCCTGGATGAGCGCCTTCCGGGGCCAGCGCAAGCTCGACGGCGAGACCCGGCCGATCATCGTCAATGTCTGCAATTTCGCCAAGCCCGCCGAGGGCAAGCCGGCGCTGCTCTCGCTCGACGATGCGCGCACGCTCTTCCACGAGTTCGGCCATGCCTTGCACGGCCTGCTCTCGGACGTGACCTATGGCTCGCTCGCGGGCACGTCGGTTGCGCGCGATTTCGTCGAACTGCCCTCGCAGCTCTACGAGCACTGGTTCATGACGCGCGAGGTGATGCGCGAATATTGCCACCATGCCGAGACGGGCGAGCCGATCCCGGAGGCGCTGATCGAGAAGATCGAAAAGGCGCAGACCTTCAACCAGGGCTTCGCCACGGTTGAGTACACATCATCGGCGCTGGTCGATCTCGCCTTCCATTCGCTGGAGGCACCGGCCGAGGTCGACCCGCTCGCCTTCGAGGCGGCGGAGCTCGCCCGCATCGGCATGCCCGCCGAGATCACGATGCGGCACCGCACGCCGCATTTCACCCATGTCTTCTCGGGCGACGGTTATTCGGCTGGCTATTACAGCTATCTCTGGTCGGAGGTGATGGATGCCGACGCCTTCAACGCCTTCACCGAGACCGGCGACGTGTTCTCGCCCGCGGTTGCGGAGAAGCTGAAGCGCTACATCTATTCGGCGGGCGATACGCGTGATGCGGCCGAGGCCTATACGCTGTTCCGCGGGCGGCTGCCGACGCCGGATGCGCTCCTGGAGAAGCGGGGACTGGCGGCTTGAGCCGCCGCATTCCGTCATGGCCGGGCTCGTCCCGACCATCCATGTCTTCTCTCGGGCAATGTTCAAGACGTGGATGCTCGCCCACAAGGGCGAGCATGACGGTGCTGGCTTTTTGGCTCAGCCGGGATAACCGAACTTCGCCTTGGTCGCCCTGATCTGGCCGATCGCGCCGGCATCGTTGCCGCCTGAGCAGGTCGTGCGGGCGCGTGCGATCTCGCTGCTGACCCGGTCATGCACGCCCTTGGTTGTGTGGCCGGTCGCGAAGTCGTTATCGATCACCGCCTGGAAGCGTTCGACCTCACCGGAGCAGCCGGTGCCCGAGGGCATGCGGAAGGTATTCGGGGTCACGCCGGGCGCGGCCTGCGACGGCGGCGGAGCCGGGGGCGGGCCGCCCGATGGCGTCTGGCAAGCGGAGAGCAGGAGCGCGGCGAAAGCCGGGATAAGGACGGTAGAGACGCGCATCGGGGAGGCTCCGGCTGATCAAGCTGGGAGCATGCCCGATTCCTCGGGGCCGGCAAAGCTGCTGTCAGTCGGGCTCGGGCATGAAGAGCGCCACGACCGTGAAGAGGGCGGCGGCGCCTGCGGCCAGCCAGACCGCATCGAGCCCGATGCGGCCATGCGCGACAGCGCCGGCGATGGCGCCGCTGAGCAGACCGAGCCAGAGCACGAAATGGCGCAGGAAGGCGAGCTTCGGCCCGCCGAGCAGGGCGCCGGCGATGCGCTGCCCCATCTTCACCAGCGTTCCTGTCATATAGGTCAGGCCGATCGTGACCTCGCCGTCGCGCTGGAAGACGCTGTTCTCCGCGCCCATTGCGATGGCGAGGACGCCGGCGCCGGCGATGCCCAGCCCGATCGAGTCGAGGCCGGCCGAGATCAGCAGGGCGAGCGTGACGAAGGCGAGAACTGCCGCCTTGCGCTGGCGCCCGGCGAAATGCCCCGCGAGCGAGCCGCCGACCACGCCGAGGACGAAGAGCCCTAGGATCGTCACGGCGAGCAGGATGCCGCCGGCGTGGCGCCCGGCGAGCTCGATGGCGAAGCGGGTGGTGTTGCCGCTCATGAAGGAGACGAAGAAGCCGCCGAGGCTGAGGAATCCGAGCGCATCGACAAAGCCCGCCAGGCCGGACAGGCAGAAGGCAAGGCCGATGACAGGCCGGTCATAGCGCATCATGCGCGGCGCTCCGACATTCTGGCCAGCCCCCCAATGTCGCGCGACCGCCGGCCGAATCGCGCTGCGCCATCCTAATTCACAGGAGCCGTCTGTTCTTAATTCAAATCGGCATGCGACATATGCTTGCGCTGGACCCCGTGCTTCGGTTACATCCTGTCCTGTCGATGTGAGGAACGCCCGTGGTTTCGACCGCCCGCCATGACCTGACGAAGGACTGCGCCGCTGCGCAGGTCGTCGGCATGCGCGCTCGCGCTCCGTTCTCGCTTCTTGGCCTTCTTCTCCTTAGCTGCCCCTGAGGGCCGGCCGGGCATGTTGCCTGGGCGCTCAGGGGAGTGACGAGAACCGCCGACAGAAAACCCAGCGCCCGCCTTTTCCAAAATTCCGCGGCGCGCCGACACCCGGAAGCAGAACCATGACCAACCCGACCCAGTCCGGCTCCGTCCAGAAGCCCTCGGACAAGGACCGCGTCCTGATCTTCGACACCACCTTGCGCGACGGCGAGCAGTGCCCCGGCGCCACCATGACCTTCGAGGAGAAGCTGGAGATCGCCGAGATGCTGGACGCCATGGGCGTCGACATCATCGAGGCCGGCTTCCCGATCGCGTCCGACGGCGATTTCGAGGCGGTGTCCGAGATCGCCCGCCGCCTGAAGCGCGCGACCGTCGCCGGTCTCGCCCGCGCCATCAGCGCCGATATCGCCCGGGCCGGCGAGGCGGTGCGCCATGCGGTGAAGCCGCGCATCCACACCTTCGTCTCGACCTCGCCGATCCATCTGGAACACCAGATGCGCAAGACGCAGGAGCAGGTGCTGGAGATCATCACCGGGACGGTGACCCAGGCGCGCAACCTAGTCGAGGATGTCGAGTGGTCGGCGATGGATGCCACCCGCACGCCGATCGACTATCTCTGCCGCACGGTCGAGGCCGCGATCAGGGCGGGCGCGACCACGATCAACCTGCCCGACACGGTCGGCTATGCCACGCCGGACGAGTATCGCGCCATGTTCAAGGCCGTCCGCGAGCGCGTGCCGAACGCCGACAAGGCGATCTTCTCGGCGCACTGCCATAATGATCTGGGCCTGGCCGTCGCGAATTCGCTGGCGGGGATCGAGGGTGGTGTCCGGCAAGTCGAATGCACGGTCAACGGCATCGGCGAGCGCGCCGGCAATGCCGCGCTGGAAGAGATCGTGATGGCGCTGCGCGTGCGCGCCGACGTCTTGCCCTACGACACCGGCATCGACGCGACGCAGTTGATGCGCGTCTCCAAGGCCGTCTCGACCGCCTGCTCCTTCCCGGTGCAGTACAACAAGGCGATCGTCGGCCGGAACGCCTTCGCCCATGAGAGCGGCATCCACCAGGACGGCATGCTGAAGAACAACACGACCTACGAGATCATGACGCCGGAATCGGTCGGCGTGACCAAGACCTCGCTGGTGATGGGCAAGCATTCGGGCCGCGCCGCCTTCCGTTCGAAGCTGAAGGAGATGGGCTACGATCTCGGCGACAACCAGCTGGAAGACGCCTTCACCCGCTTCAAGGCGCTGGCCGACCGCAAGAAGCATGTCTATGACGAGGATATCGAGGCGCTGGTCGACGAGAACATCGCCACCGCCCATGACCGCATCAAGCTGGAATCGCTGACGGTGATCGCCGGCACGCGCGGCCCGCAGCGCGCGACCATGAAGCTCGATGTCGAGGGCAAGCACGTCACCGAGGAGGTCGAGGGCAACGGCCCGATCGACGCGATCTTCAATGCGATCAAGGCGATCGTGCCGCATGAGGTGACGATGGAGCTCTACGATGTCCATGCGGTGACCGAGGGCACCGATGCGCAGGCGGAGGTTTCCGTCAGGCTGTCGCGCGACGGCTCGTCGGTGACCGGCCGCGGCGCCGATCCCGATACGCTGGTCGCTTCGGCGAAGGCCTATCTCGCCGCGCTCAACAAGCTGATCGCGCGGGGCGGCCGCCTGCACGCGCAGGCTGCGGAGTAAGCGAGGGCGCCCTTGGTGAAAGGGTGTCATCCCGTGCGCGCTGCAGCGTGAAACGCTGCGGCGCAGACACGGGACCGCGTGCCGCGCAGGGCTCCTTTCGTCGTGCTCTCCGCAAGGGCGCCTCTTCCTGAACACGGTCCCGTGTCTGCGCAGCGGCATTTCATGCCGCAGCGCGCACGGGATGACAGCCCGGCATCGACCAGTTGATCGTACGCAGCACGTGACGCTTCGATTCCGGTGGATGACGCCGGCGCGATCTGGCGCCGGCTCGCTTTTTGCCTTCATCTGCGCTTCCGGTGCGGTCGCTCCCCCGGCGACCCTGGGGAGCGCGATGCCGATGGGCTATTTTCCGAACTGGACCTTGAAGACCTCCGGCGCCGTGATGCCGGATGAGCGGCTGCCGACCGGCCAGACGGTCGTGGCTGGCCTGCAGCATGTCGTGGCCATGTTCGGCTCGACAGTGCTCGCGCCGGTGCTGATGGGCTTCGACCCGAATGTCGCGATCTTCTTCTCAGGGCTGGCGACGCTGCTCTTCTTCGTCATCACGCGCGGGCAGCTGCCGAGCTATCTCGGCTCCTCCTTCGCCTTCATCGGCGTCGTCATCGCAGCGACCGGCTATGCCGGCTCCGGCCCCAATCCGAATATCGCGGTCGCGCTCGGCGGTATCATCGCCTGCGGCGCGGTCTATGCCGTGATCGGCCTGATCGTGCAGGGCGTCGGCACGGCCTGGATCGAGAAGCTGCTGCCGCCGGTCGTGACCGGCGCTGTCGTCGCTGCGATCGGCCTCAACCTGACTTCGGTCGCGATCAGCATGATCTCGGCCAGCCCCTACACGAAATGGATCGCGCTGTTTACGGTCGTCGCGGTCGCATTGGTCGCGGTCTATGCGCGCGGGTTGCCGCAGCGTCTGCCGATCCTGATCGGTGGGCTTGCCGCCTACATCCTCTATGCGCTGACGGCATCGAGCTTCGGTGCGCCGACGATCGATTTCGGCAAGATCGGCGCGGCCGCCTGGTTCGGCCTGCCGCAATTCGTGGCGCCGGTCTTCGAGATGAAGGCGATCACGCTGATCGTGCCGGTCGCGATCATCCTGGTCGCGGAGAATCTCGGCCATATCAAGGGCATCTCGGTGATGACCGGGCGCAATTTCGACCGCCTGATCGGGCGCGGCTTCTTCGCCGACGGTCTTGGCACCATGATCGCCGGCTCGGGCGGCGGCACGGGCGTCACCACCTATGCCGAGAACATGGGCGTGATGGCGGTGACCCGGGTCTATTCCACGCTGGTCTTCGTCGCGGCCGGCATCATCGCGTTGCTGCTTGGCTTCTCGCCGAAGTTCGGCGCGGTGATCGGCACCATCCCCGTCGCGGTGCTCGGCGGCCTCGCCGTCGTGGTCTTCGGCCTGATCGCGGCGACCGCCGGCCGGATCTGGGTCGAGAACAAGGTCGACTTTTCGGAGCCGAAGAACCTGATCACGGTGGCGACCGCGCTGATCCTCGGCGCCGGCGACCTGAAGCTGCCGATCTTCGGCTATGAGCTCGGTGGAATCGGCACCGCGACCTTCGGCGCGATCGTGCTCTATCACCTGCTGAACCGCCGCACGGCCTGACAATCCACAGCGCGGCCGGGCTATTCCGGCCGCGTATGAAAAATCTGTCACGGATGGGTGGACAGGGGGCGGGGCCTTTGCTACACGCCCCCTGCCTGACGCGGCTAACGCCGCTGACCGGCGGCGCTTCGTGGCGTATGGGTGATTAGCTCAGTTGGTAGAGCAGCTGACTCTTAATCAGCGGGTCGTAGGTTCGAGCCCTACATCACCCACCACGACCATTCCGAACATCGTTGAACGGACACCTCGCTGAAGCGAGCGGCTGGCATGTGCTGCCGCCGCCCGTTCCGCATCGTGCCGGGCTCAGCGGGCCGCGGCGAGGGCGGCGATCATGCCCGTGATGCTGTTGATCAGAATGAACTGATTATCGACCCTGACCCAGCGCTGGCCGCGGCCCGGCGCACGCAGATGGTAGCGGTGATAATCCCGCACATAGCTCTGCCGGTACTGCCGGGGCAGGGCATGCCCGCGCGCCCAACGATCCTTGCGGACGATGACCTTCTTCGTCACATGCTTCTCGACATGGACCGGGCCCTGACGAGCGGGGCCGTGATGCTGTGTCCGGTAAGACTGAGCGAAGCTGGGGGCGGTTGCTCCGAGTAGAAAAGCGCCCGCGATTGCAGAGGCGATAATTTTCTTCATGGCGATATCTCCTGTTCTCGATGGAGTTATCGTGAAACATCGTCATTAAACAGGAGATGAATAGTTGGATTAATTCTCTGTAATGTTCCTGTAAGCTGTAATGAGTTTTTCAATTTCGATCGTTGCTTGCTTGCGCTTGGCGTTGCTCTGACGGAGTGGCGTTTTCCGGGGTGGGAGGGAGCCTTTCGGCGGCTCGGGCGTTCCTGTCCGAAAGGACAGTTTTCGCATGATGCAATTCGATCAAGGCCTCACGGCCGCGCCTGGCAATACGCCCGCCATCCCCGATCCGCCCCCCGAGGCGCCGCCCCTGACGCCGGGCGAGGTGCCGCCGGCTCCGCCGGTCGAATCGCCACCGGACGAGGAACCGCAGGGCATCCCGACCGAGCCACCGCCGGAACTGCCGCCGAATGCGCCGCCGGAGGCTCCCCCGGCGACGCCGATCGATCTGCCGCCGGGGCGCGATCCGCGCCAGCCGCAGGAATAGTCCGCTTAGACCTTCGGGGCGTTGCCCGAACCGATATCCCAGTAGAGCCCGGCCATGGCGACGAGGCCTTCGCGGGCGATGGCGGCCGGCAGGTGCTCGTCCGGGGCGTGCTGCGAGCAGCCGGGATAGGAGTGCGGCACCCAGATC
Source organism: Allobosea sp. AK1 (assembly GCF_006714945.1). Taxonomy (NCBI): domain Bacteria; kingdom Pseudomonadati; phylum Pseudomonadota; class Alphaproteobacteria; order Hyphomicrobiales; family Alloboseaceae; genus Allobosea; species Allobosea sp. AK1. The sequence goes on along the minus strand of NZ_VFMG01000001.1, from coordinate 701,731 downwards.
GTGCGCAGCTTCAGGATCTCGGCGAAGATGTCGTTCGGCAGCGAGCCACCGAGATTGGGCAGCAGGGCCGGCTTCTTGCCGGTGCTCTCCGCGATCGAATCGATGGTGAAGCGGACCCAGGCATCGTCGGGGTCGAGCCGCGTCGCACCGAAGCGCTCGGTGCCGGGCATGATGATCTCGACCATGTCGAAGCCGTGGCGGTCGAGATGGCGGCGGAGCGCCGGGGCGACGTCGCGCGGATCGATGCCGACGACGAAGCGCAAGGCGACGCGGGCCCAAGCACTCGGCGGCACGGCGTTGACCGGGGTTTCCGGGACGCCGGATTTCATCGCCAGCACGTCGAAGGAGCACCAGCCGAAGACCTGTTCGGCGGGGGAGAGGCCGGGCTCGCCCCAGTTCGGATCGATGGTCGGGCCGTCCGGGCCGCCATCGATCTCGCAATCGGCGAGCGCGCGGCGCACGCCATCGGGCAGCTCCTTCGGCACCCATTCATGGATGCGGATCTGGCCGGTGGGCGAGGTGATCGAGGCGATGGCATGGGAGAGCTGGATCGCCGGATCGGAGAGGATGCCGCCCCAGTTGCCGGAATGGTGGCCGCCATCGCGCGCCTTGATCTGCAGGTCGAAGGTGATGACGCCGCGGGCGCCGAGGAAGACGGTAGGGCGCTCGGCATTGAGGCGCGGCCCGTCCGAGGCGATCAGGATATCGGCCTTGAGCAGTTCGGCCTCATCCTCGCAGAGCTCGCGCAGGCCCGGCGAGCCGGATTCCTCGCCCATCTCGATCAGGTACTTGGCGTTGAAGCCGAGCTTGCCGCGCGTCTCCAGTACGGCGCGCAGGCCGTTGATGTTGATGAGGTGCTGGCCCTTGTTGTCGACGACGCCGCGGCCGTACCAGCGGCCGTCACGCTCGACCAGCTTCCACGGCGAGAGGCCCTCGCTCCACTGCGCGTCGAGGCCGCGGATGACGTCGCCATGGCCGTAGCCGAGGATAGTCGGCAGGGCGGGGTCCTCGATGCGCTCGGCATAGAGGAAGGGGCCGCGTGCCTTGGCATGGGTCAGGATGCGGCAGGTGAAGCCGAGCGATTCGAGCAGGGGCTGCATCTCCTTGTCGAGATATTCGCCCAGCACGGGAGCACGGTCTGGATTCTGGCTTTCGGTGGGGATCGCGATGAGCCGGCCGAGATCGGTCTTCATCCGGCCTGAATCGAAATAGTCCTGAGCTTTCGCGATCGCCTGCGCGCGGGTCATGGTCTTGTCGTCTCCCAATAAGTGGCCGGCACAGTGCCGGTGGACGGAAGCCAGCGCCAGTGCCAAGAGAGCCGGGCGCGTTATGCCCACGGGGCAGGGCGGGCGCCACGCCGATCGACAGGGCTCTTCCCGCTGCATGACGATGATCCCGCATCCGCACCAGCTCGTTGCGCGTGACGCCATCCTGGCGGCGCGGGTCAAGGGCGCGGCCGGCTTCCTGCTGGGAGACCTCACCGGCCTCGGCAAGACGCTCTCGGCCTGGCTTGCCCTGTCGGCGATGCCGGAGGAGGAGGTGCTGGTGATCTGCCCCAAAGGCGCGATCCCGCAATGGCGGCGGACCATGGCGCTGTCGGGCTTGCCGGCGAAGCGCGTGACGTTGATGAATTTCGAGAAGACGAAGTCGCTGCTCGCCCCCGTTGCCGACAGCAAGAAGCGCTCGACGCGGGCGAAGAACAACGAGATCGCCAAGCATGGCCGGCCCAAGCGTGCCTGGCCGCTCGTGGTGATCGACGAGGCGCATCGCATCCGCAATCCGAACTCGCAGCAGGGGCTGGTTTGCCGCCAGATGGCGGAGGCCGCCGATTTCACGATCTATATGAGCGCGACGGCCGGCCAGTCGCCGCATGAGCTGTCCTATCTCGCGGGCCTGCTGGCCAAGGCGGCGGGCATGCCCACGGCCGATCTCGACGGGTTTCGCGTGCTGATGAAGCGGCTGAAGATTGGCCGGGCCAAGGGGCGCTGGAAGAACTGGAGCTGGGAGCCGAACGAGGCCGATAGGAAGGTGATGGCCGATCTGCTCTATCGCGGCGCGAACGCCATCGGCTTGCGTCGCCGGCCGGAGGAGATCGCGGGCTGGCCCGAGGTGCAGCGGGAGCTGGCGCCGGTCGCGCTCGATACGGCGGCACGCAAGCTCTATGACGCGACCTGGCGCGAGTTCCGGAAGGAATTGGGGCTGGCCGGCGGCTCGACGCGCAAGCCGCAGGGCTGGGCCGCCGATCTGCGCTTCCGCCAGAAGGCGAGCCTGCTGCGCATCCCCGGTACGGCGGATTTCTGCGAGGACCTCCTGGGCAATGACGAGCAGGTGGCGATTTCCGTCGCCTTCCTCGAGACCAGTGCGATGCTTGCCGATACACTCAAAGGGCGGGGCTGGCGGACGGCCGAGATCAACGGCGAACGCTCGGGCGCGCAGAACGAGGAGACGCGGATCGCCTTCCAGACCGGGCAGCTAGATGCGGTGATCTTCACCGTGACCGAGTCGATCTCATTGCATCGCGGCGAGATGCCGGGCGGCGAGCGCGAGCGGGCGCTCGTCATCCACGATATGCGCCACAGCGCGATCCAGCTCCAGCAGATCGAGGGCCGCTGCCATCGCGACGGCCAGCACGCGACGATCTTCTATGCCTATGCCGAGGACACGGTGGAGGAGGCGATCGCCGGCACGGTGATCCAGCGCATGGCGGCGATGGAAGGGCTCGCCGGCGACGATACGCGGATGCTGGAGGCGATCGCCGGGATCGTCGAGGGGCGGGCGGCCGCGTAAAGCTCAGTTGCGGGCGCGCTCGCCGAGTTCCTTGGCGCCCTCGACCGACGAGCTGGTCAACCGCACGATGCTGTTCCAGGCGTCGCGCGTATAGGCGCCCTGATGGACGACCGCGTCATAGCCGACGACGAGCACGATGATGACCAGAAGCAGTCGGAACACGAACGGAAACCCTCCTCGATAGCGCACCATCAACGCCGCGATCGAAGGAGGGTTCCGGTCTGGCCGGGCTCAGCCCGCCGGCAGCAGTTCCTTCAGCCGGAACAGGGCGATCTTCTCGACCTCGGCCAGCGCCGTAGCGAATTCCTGCTCGGGCGTGTTCTTGAGGCGCGCGTCGAAGGCGGCGAGGATCTGGGCCTTGGTCGCCCCCTTCACCGCCATGATGAAGGGGATGCCGAAGCGGGCCTTGTAGGCCTCGTTCAGCGCGGTGAAGCGGACGCGCTCGTCGCTGGTCAGGCGGTCGAGCCCCGCGCCGGCCTGCTCCTGCGTCGATTCCGGCGTGAGCTCGCCTGCGGCCGCGAGCTTGCCGGCAAGGTCAGGATGGGCGGTGAGCAGGGACTTCTGCTGTTCGGCTGACCCCTTGCGCATGCTTGAGACCATCGCCGCGTGCAGGCTTTCCGCCGTGTCGTGATCTGCGCCGATGCCGGCGTCGTGGGCGGCCTCAGTGATCCAGGGCGAATGCTCCCAGACGCGGCCGAAGACCTCGGTGAACAGCGCCTTGGGCAGCTTCGAGGGTACATAACCGCCAGCCGGCGGCTGCGTCCTGACCCAATGACGGGCGATGTCGAGGCGGGTCGCGACCCAGACCCGCTCATGGCTCTGGACATAGTCGAGGAAGCGGGCGAGCGCCGCGGCGCGGCCCGGGCGCCCGACGAGGCGGCAATGCAGGCCGATCGACATCATCTTCGGGGCGGTCTCGCCCTCGGCATAAAGCGTGTCGAACGAGTCCTTGAGATAGGTGAAGAACTGCTCCCCGGTGTTGAAGCCCTGTGGCGTGGCGAAGCGCATGTCGTTGGCGTCGAGCGTATAGGGAACGGCGAGCTGCGGCCCCTTCGGCCCGGCGAGCCAGTAGGGCAACTCGTCGGCATAGACATCGGCCGTGTAGAGGAAGCCGCCTTCCTCCATCGTCAGGGGAATCGTGTTTTCCGAAGTGCGGCCCTGGTAGCAGCCGAGCGGTCGCTCGCCGGCAAGCTCGGTCTGGATGCGGATCGCTTCCAGGATATCGGCGCGCTCGCGCTCCCTGGGCGTATCGCGATAGTCGATCCATTTCAGGCCGTGGGTCGCGATCTCCCAGCCGGCTTCCTGCATCGAGCCGACGATCTCGGGATAGCGGGCGAGCGCGCTGGCGACGGCGAAGACGGTGACCGGCAGGTCCCGCTGCGTGAACATCCGCCAGAGCCGCCAGTAGCCGGCACGGGAGCCGTATTCGTAGATCGACTCCATGTTCATGTGGCGCTGGCCCGGCCAGGGCGCGGCGCCGACGATCTCGGAGAGGAAGGCCTCTGAAGCCGCATCGCCATGGAGGATGCAGTTCTCGCCGCCTTCCTCGTAATTGATCACGAACTGGACGGCGATGCGGGCCTCGCCCGGCCAGTGCGGATGAGGGGCATTGCGGCCATAGCCCTTCATGTCGCGCGGATAGGTGGTCTGGCTCATGATGGTCTAGCTGCCGCGATAGGTGGAATAGCTCCAGGGCGAAGCCAGGAGCGGGACGTGATAGCGTCCCTCCGGCTCGGCGATGCCGAAGCGGACGGGGACGAGGTCGAGGAAGGCGGGCTGCGGCAAGGCGGTGCCGAGGCCGCGGAAATAGGCGCCGATCGCGAAGGTCAGTTCATAAGTGCCGGGCACCAGCGTTCCCGAGAGCAAAGCTGAATCGGTGCGGCCATCGGCATTGGTCACGGTCTCGGCCAGCCGCTCGCGTGTGCCGTCGGCCCTGAGCCGATCCAGCGACACCGCGATGCCGGCGCCCGGGCGACCGTTGACCGTGTCCAGCACATGCGTCGAAAGATGTCCCATGCGCCGGCTTCTCCTGAAGGCGTCGATATCCGGCGGGCGCCGATTCCGGCGTGGCCACGGACCTTCGCGACTGTAAAGCGACCGGCGCGAAAATCGATAGCAGCATGTTCGCCAGGATCGTCTTCCCGGAAGCTCGGCGCGGGGGCGATTTCAGAGACGGCGAAAGCAGGCTAGTTTCCGCCTTCGAAGCCGCATCTTCCGGATTCGGGACGATCATCAGCCTTCGCGGAGCGCAGCGCCATGCTTGCAGCTTATCTGATGGAATGGGGCGGCATGATGCTGCGCTGGCTCCATGTCATCACGGCGATCGCCTGGATCGGAGCTTCCTTCTTCTTCATCCATCTCGATGCCTCGCTGAAGCCGGCCGAGGATATCCCGCCCGGCACAGGTGGCCGCGCCTGGCAGGTCCATGGCGGCGGCTTCTACGAGATGCGCAAATACATGGTCGCGCCGGCCGTGATGCCGGCCGAGCTGACCTGGCACAAATGGCAGAGCTACTGGACCTGGATCTCAGGCTTCTTCCTGCTGGTCTGGGTCTATTACGCGCAGTCGGAGCTCTACCTGATCGATCCGGCGGTGATGCAGCTGTCGCCTTTTGCCGCGGGCGCGATCGGCATCGCGGCGCTGGTGGTCGGGTGGCTGGTCTACGACCTGCTCTGCAAGTCGCCGCTCGGCAAGCACGACGTGTGGCTGGGCCTCGTCGGCTTCGGCTATGTCGTCGCCGCGAGCTGGGCCTTCGCCAATGTTTTCTCCGGGCGCGGGGCGCTGATCCATACCGGCGCGCTGATGGCGACGATCATGACCGCCAATGTCTTCTTCAACATCATGCCCGGCCAGCGGAAGGTGATCGCAGCGCTCGTCGCGGGGCAGACACCCGATCCGAAATACGGCAAGGCTGCCAAGCAGCGCTCGACGCATAACAACTACATCACCCTGCCGGTGCTGTTCCTGATGCTGTCGAACCATTATCCGGTGACCTTCGCCAATTCGAGCGTGATCCCGCTGCTGGTGGCGCTGGTGATCGTCGCCGGAGCGCTGATCCGGCATTTCTTCAATATCCGGCATGCCGACCACGCGAAATCGCCCTGGTGGTGCTGGGCGGTGGCGATCCTGGCGCTCTGGCTCGCGTTCTGGGTGGCGATGTCGTCCTCGCCGGGCGGGCGCGAGCAACTCGGCCTGAAGGCTGACGAGGCGGCGAAACCCGTCCTGCTGGCGGGCATGACACTGCCGCCGACCGAAGTCTCGAACATCGTGACCGGGCGCTGCGCCATGTGCCATGCGCCGGAGCCGTCCTGGCCTGGCATCCAGATCGCGCCGAAGGGCGTGCTGCTGCATGAGCCCGAGCAGATCGCGATCCATGCCCGCGCCATCCGGACGCAGGCCGTGATGACCCATGCGATGCCGCCGAACAACCTCTCCGGGATGACTCCGTCCGAGCGGAAGGCACTGGCGGGCTGGCTCGCTGCCACGCGCTGAGGCGTTGCGCCGTCATGCTCGCCCTTGTGGCGAGCATCCACGCCTTGAACACATCCCTTGAACAGCGAAGACGTGGATGGTCGGGACAAGCCCGACCATGACGGATGCGTGCTTCGGGGCGCCGTGACCTCGTCCTTCGCCCATCCCATTTCCTCTTTCTTCAGCCTGTCGGCATCCCCGCTCACGGATGCGTGATCGCGTTCAGATTCGGTTCAGGTACGCGGCGTCATGGTCCGGCCACTGCCAGGGCTGGAGACAGGATCCCAGAACGGGACCGTTCGTGCCGAGGACCGTGGGGGTCCAGTTGAGACGCGTGGATGCAAGGGGCGCCGGTTACCTGCTGGCGGCCATCGGTTTCGTCGTGGCATGGGGCATCCTGTGCTGGCCCTGGCTTTCGGGGGCGGTGACGATTCCGTTCGACGCCAAGGCGCATTTCCAGGCGCAGGTGCAGTTCCTTGCCAACGCGATCCATACCGGCCAGTCGCCCTTCTGGAATCACAACGTCTTTGCCGGCTCGCCGCAGATCGCCGATCCGCAATCGCTGATCTTCTCGCCCGCGATCCTGCTCGCGCTGATCTCGCCGGAACCCAGCTTCCGCGAGGTCGATGCCTATGTGCTGGCGCATCTGCTGGCCGGCGGGCTCGCGCTCATCCTGTTCTTCCGCGATCGCGGCTGGCATGCGGCCGGCGGGCTGATGGCGGCGCTGGTCTTCGCTTTCGGTGCCTCGGCGGCCTGGCGCGTCCAGCATGTCGGGCAGATCGCGAGCTATGCCTTCTTCGCCATCGCCTTCTGGCTGACGGCGCGGATGCTGCAGCGTTCATCCGTCCTGTCCGGTGTCTTCGCCGGCCTTGCCGCCGGCATGATGGTGCTGGAGCCGGACCAGGTCGCGCTGCTCGCCTGCTATGTGCTGATCGCCATGGTGGTGGCGCATTGGATCTCCGGCGGCTGGGCGGCCTTCAAGGCGAGCCTGCTGCCGATCACCGCGGCAAGCGTGGTCGGCCTCGCCGTCATCGCCATGCCGCTGATCTGGACCTGGCTCTTCGCCGAGGCGACGACGCGGCCCGAGATCGATTTCGCGTTCGCGGGCCGCGGCTCGCTGCATCCGGTGTCGCTGCTGTCCGCCTTCGTCGGCGACCTATTCGGCGCCAAGGACCCGGCCGTCGAATTCTGGGGCCCGTACGGCAATCCGCAGGTGCTCTATCTCTCCCAGAACATGGCGCAGGTCTATTTCGGCGCGCTGCCGCTGCTGCTGCTGCTGGCGCCCGGCCTGACGCGCGGCTGGCTCTGGGACAAGTCGGTTCGCCCGCTGACGCTGATGCTGGCCTTCATGGTGCTGTTCGCGCTCGGTCGCTACACGCCGCTGTTCCATCTCGCCTACGAATACCTTCCGGGCGTGAAGCAGTTCCGCCGGCCGGCCGACGCGACCTTCCTGATCGGTGGCATCGCAGCGATCCTTTCGGGCTATGTGCTGCATCGCATCCTGACGGCGGAGGCGGGAACCTCGTTCCGCCGCGACATGCTGATCGGGGCGGGTCTGGTGCTCGGCACGCTCCTGCTCGCGCTCGCGGTCTCGCGCGGCTGGGGGCACCTGGCCGATGCCTGGAAGCCGGTCGCAATGGCGCTCGGTTGGTTTGCGGTCGCGGGCGGAGCGTTCTTCATCCTGCAGCGCTGGCGCGGCGCGCTCGGCACTGCCGCCGCGGCGGTCCTGGTCACCGGCGTCGTCGCCGCCGATCTCGGCGTCAACAATGGCCCCAACGAATCGACCGCGCTCGCGCCGCAGCTCTACGACGTGCTGGAGCCGGGCACGAAGAACGACACCATCGCGCTCCTGAAGCACCTGACCTCCCAGCCCGAGGGCTCACCGCGCCGCGACCGGGTCGAATTGCTCGGCATGGGCTTCGAATGGCCGAATGCCGGCATGGTTCACGGCTTCGACCACACGCTCGGTTACAACCCGCTGCGGCTGGAGGATTTCTCCGAGGCTGTCGGCACGGGCGACGGCATCGCCAGGCCGGCCGACCGCAAGTTCACCCCGCTCTTCCCGTCCTATCGCTGCCGCCTCGCGAACCTGCTGGGCTTGCGCTACATCGCCTCGCCGGTTCCGATCGAGCAGGTCGACCACAACCTTGGCGAGAACGATCTCACCCTGATCGCCCGGACGAAGCAGGGCTATGTCTACGAAAACCCGCGAGCCCTGCCGCGCGTGCAGTTCGTCGGTGGCTGGCAGTTCGCCGATTTCGAGAGCATGAAGCTGTCGGGCCGCTGGCCGGAGACCGACCCGACGCAGGCCGTCCTGCTCGATGTCGAGCCACCCGTCGCGACGCCGGAAGGGCCGGTCGCGACTCAGGCCGAGGTCAAGCTGACGCGCTATCGCAATGCGCAGGTCGAGATCGAGGTCACGACGCCTGTCGCCGGCTTCGTCGTGCTCAACGACATCTGGCATCCCTGGTGGAAGGTCGAGGTCGACGGCGTCGAGAGCGAGATCCTGCGGGCGAATGTCCTGTTCCGTGCCGTGCAGGTGCCGGCCGGCACGCACAAGGTGCGCTTCAGCTTCCAGCCGCTCTGGGGCGCGCTGGCGGAGCTCAGGGCGCGGATCGAACCGCAGGAGCCGGATGACATGTTGCCGCCTGCTCCAAGGCATGACGAGCCGCAGATCGTCACCGCGCCGGGCGAGATGCCGAAGCTGGCGGGGCCGTCCGAAAGCGTCCGCAATTCGCTGGGTCTGGGCACCGCCCAGGTTCCGCCGGCGCGCAACGGCACGGCCGCCGCGCATATCCCCGGCGACGCCATCGCGCATTGAAAAAAGCCGCGGCGGGGGCCGCGGCTTTCATCGTCCCCTGATCTTGCGAGCTCTGCCTTCAAGCAAGCGGTGCCATCCCGTGCGCGCTGCGGCACGTGAATGCCGCTGCGCAGACACGGGACCGTTTCCCGGAAAAGGCGCCCATGCGGAGGCCGTAAGGACGGGAGCCCCAAGCGTCACGCGGTCCCGTGTCTGCGCAGCAGCGTTTCACGCTGCGGCGTGCACGGGAGACAGGTGCCGCCCCGCTCAGGCGACGCCGAGCTTCTTCTGCAGGCTGCTGGAAGAGGTCGTATACTGGAAGGTCAGCCGCTTCTCCGGATAGACGTAGCGGTGGACCTTCTGGGCGCAGAGCGCAGCCTCGTGGAAACCCGAGAGGATGAGCTTGAGCTTGCCCGGATAGGTGTTGATGTCGCCGACGGCGAAGATGCCGGGCACGCTGGTCTCGAATTTCTCGGTATCGACCGGGACGAGGTTCTCGTTGAGGTTCAGGCCCCAGTCGGCGATCGGGCCGAGCTTCATGGTCAGCCCGAAGAAGGGCAGCAGCGTATCGCAGGCGATGTCGAAGGGCTCGTTGTCGGTGCCGCGACAGACCACCGCCTCAAGCTTGCCGTTCTCGCCCTTGAGCCCGGTGACCTGGCCGAGTTTCATGTCCATCTTGCCGTCGGCGACGAGGCTGCGCATCTGCTCGACCGAATGCGGCGCGGCGCGGAAATCGTCGCGGCGATGCATCAGCGTGACGCGATTGGCGATCGGCTGGAGGTTCAGCGTCCAGTCGAGGGCGGAATCGCCGCCGCCGACGATCAGGATGTTGCGGCCGCGGAAGGCCTCCATCTTGCGCACGGCGTAGAAGACCGAGCCGTTCTCATAGCCTTCGATGCCGGGAATCGGCGGCTTCTTCGGCTGGAAGGAGCCGCCGCCGGCGGCGATGATCACGCTCTTGGTGTCGAACACGGTGCCGGCATCGGTGGTGACGCGGAAGCGCGGCGCCTCCTGCGTGCCGGTCGGCTCGACCGCCTCGATCATCTGGTTGAGATGGAAGGTCGGCCCGAACGGCTTGATCTGTTCGAGCAGGTTGTCGACCAGCGCCTGGCCGGTGACCATCGGGAAGCCGGGGATGTCGTAGATCGGCTTCTCCGGATAGAGCTCCGCGCATTGCCCGCCGACCTTCGGCAGGATGTCGACGAGATGCGCGCGGATATCGAGCAGGCCGAGCTCGAAGACGGCAAAAAGGCCGCAGGGGCCGGCGCCGACGATGACGACGTCGGTGGTGATGACTTCGTTTTCGTTGGCGGCAGCCGCGTCGCTCATGATTCTACCTTCGAGCCGGTCCAAACTGTCCGATTTAACGAACTCGCGCGCAGGACATGAGGCTTCGAAGGCCGGTTTGCAAGTGCAAAGTGCTGAAACAGCGGAGCGACCGGGGAGAGGGGAAAAGCCTTCTCTTTCCCCCGGCCGCGGTAGCGGAATCAGGCTCCCGTATCGGCCTTGAGCCCGGCGGCAGTGATGCCGGCGCAGGCAGCGGCCTCGTCATTGTCGGAGGTGTCGCCGGAGATGCCGACGGCGCCGAGGACTGCGCCCTCGGGCGAGCGGATCAGCACGCCGCCGGGCACCGGCACCAGCGAACCACCGACGGCATGGGTCGCCGCTTCCACGAAATAGGGCCGATCCAGCGCCATCTTGTGGAGGGCGCGCGAACCCAGGCCGAGCGCGACCACGCCATGCGCCTTGCCGAGCGCGATCTCGCCGCGCTTCAGGCTGGTGCCGTCCTGCGCGGCGAAGGCCTTCTGCGCGCCGCGCGCGTCGAGAACGGCAATGGCGAGCGGTTTGAAGCCGGCGGCTTCGGCATGGGCCAGCGCGGTCTGGAGAATGGTCTGGGCCTGGGCGAGGGTCAGCATGGCGGGAACTCCGGTTTCGTCGGCGACGTTCTTGCCAGCCGCGAGACGTGCGGGAAAGGCCGGTGGGGTCCGCTTTGCGCGATTGGTGCTAGCCGGCAAGCAAAACACCTTTTCCGTAGCCGCTTGCATAGGGCGGCGCGACAGGGCTTGATAGCACACCGACACGAGGAGATTTGCTCATGGGTCTGTTCAGTTTCATCAAGGATGCCGGCGCCAAGATCTTCGGCGGCTCGGCCAAGGCGGCAACCGCCGACGATCTCCAGAAGGAGCTCGCCGGGCACGGCCTGCCTGCTGACGTCAACATCCAGATCGACGGCGACAAGGTGAAGGTCTCCGGCAAGGCCGTTTCGACGGAAGAGGCCGAGAAGATCATTCTCGCGCTCGGCAACACCACGGGCGTGGCCCAGGTCGAATCGGACCTTGCCGTGACCAAGGAAGCCGCGGCGGCGGTGTTCTACACGGTCAAGAAGGGCGACACGCTCTGGAAGATCGCCGAGGAGCATTACGGCAAGGGCCAGGGCGCCAAGTACACCGAGATCGTCAAGGCCAACACGCCGCCGGTCAAGAATCCCGACCTGATCCAGCCGGGCTGGGTCCTGCGCATTCCGCCGAAGGGCTGAGGCGCCTCGCCGACAAGGCAGCCGCGCGCCTCGTGCCCGCGGCTGCTTTTTCTTTTCGGCACCCGGAAGCGCGGCCGAGCGGTGGCGTTTCCCGGACTGCCGCCCTATCTCAACGGCTCGCCCGACCGGGCTGGAGTGGCCTGCCCATGATCGTGAACGACCTCGATATCGACGCCATCAAGGCGGGGTTGGGCGATGGCTCCATCCTTCTGGTCGACGTGCGCGAGCCGCATGAATTCGCCGCCGGGCATATTCCGGGTTCGGTCTCGCGGCCTTTGTCTCAATTCGACCCCGCGGACCTGCCGAACGAGCCCGGCAAGCGCATCGTCTTGTCCTGCGCGGCGGGCGTGCGCTCGCGGCGGGCACTGGAATTCGCCCAGTCCGCGGGGCTCGACATCGACAGCCACTATGCCGGCGGCTTCAAGGACTGGCTGATGCACGGCGAGCCGGTGGAGCAGGATTGAGGCCTTGAGGCCTCATCCACGCCCACGCCGCCCGTAGACCAAGGATAAAACCATGCTGACCCGAACTTTCTTCTACGGTGCGGCCTGCGCCACCGCGCTGCTCCTGGCCGCTCCGGGAGCCGGCTGGGCGCAGAGCGCCGCGACCGTTCCCGCCGGCAGCGCCAGCAAGGCCGCCGATGACGATCTCCAGGCCGCGATCACCAAGTCGAACGCCTATACCGGACTGATGAACCGCACGCTGCGGGCGATCCAGTCCTGGGAGCGCTATGACAGCTGGGTCGACATGAAGAAGGGCCCGACCGGCAAGGAGCGCTACATCACCTACGGGCTCTACAGCCTTTACGACGTCAACAGCGAGATCAAGAAGGCCGAGGAGGCGATGGCGCGGGAGCCGAAGCTGCCGGCGATCGACGAGACCATGGGCCGCTATATCAAGGCCTATCAGGAGCTGGCGCCGCTGATCACCAGGGCCGAGCGCTACTACGACCGCAAGGACTATCGCGACGACAACCTCGTGGAGGGCCAGAAGCTGCACGCGCTGATGGTGCCGGCGGCGAAGACCTTCCTCGAGGAGCGGGCCAAGGTCGATGCGCTGATGCGCGTCTACAAGCGCGGGCTCGACCAGCGCGAGCTCGCCTCGGTCGAGCAGCGCGAGGGCAAGTCGGCCCGCTGGCAGGTGCGCAATATCATGATCAACGCGCGTGCCGTGATGGACCTGATGCCGAGCAACGAGAGCCCGATCGTCGACCTCAAGTCCTTCAACGCCGCGATTGCCGACTATGCCGCCGCCGTCCGCGAGATGGATGCGTTCAAGGACAAGGAGCCCAAGGGCGTGCCGTTCATCGAGAGCCAGGCGAGCTCCTGGCTGGGCAAGCTGCGCGATTTCAGCGACAAGCTCGCCAAGAGCAAGGGCGATGTCCGGCGCGGCGCGGCGAACGACGCCAACTGGCTGGTGAGCAGCTACAACACCATGGTCTCGCTGTCGGAGACGGCGGTGCGCATGTCGCGTTGAGTTCGATGCGTGCGGCGCAGCCCCGGCGCGTGGTGTGCCGGGGCTGACGTGGCGCGGTTTATGCTCCAGTCTTTCATTAGACCTAACTGAGGATATGCCTCATGCGTCCCATGAAATTCGGTTTCGGCCAGCCGGTGCGGCGGGTCGAGGATCAGCGCCTGACGACCGGCGCCGGCCGCTATACGGATGACATCGCAGCCGAGGGTGCCCTGCACGCCTTCGTCCTGCGCTCGCCTTACGCCCATGCGCGCTTCGCCGTCGCCGATGTCGAGACGGCCCGCAAGATGAAGGGCGTCAAGCTCATCCTGACCGGTGCGGATGTCTCGGGGTATGGCGATCTGCCGTGCAAGGGGCATGTGAAGACCACCTCCGGCGAGATGTCGGAATCCTTGCCCGTTCCGGTGCTGCCGACCGACACGGTGCGCCATGTCGGCGAGGCCGTCGCCTTCATCGTCGCGGAGACGCTGGCGCAGGCGCGCGACGCGGCCGAGGCGATCGCGATCGACTGGGACCCGCTGCCGGCCGTGACCGGCATTGCAGAGGCGTTGCAAAAGGGCGCGCCGCAGGTCTGGCCCGACCGCAAGGGCAATGTCGCTTTCGAGGCCGAGCAGGGCGACCGCGCCAAGACCGAGAAGGCCTTCGCCAAGGCGGCGCGCACCGTCTCGCTGACGGTCGTCAACAACCGGCTCGCCTCCAATTACATGGAGACGCGGGCCTGCATCGCCGAATACGACAAGGCCGACAAGCGCTGGACCCTGACCCTGGGCAGCCAGGGCAGCCACGGCATGCGCGACCTGATCGCGACCTATGTGCTCAAGGTCGATCCCAAGCGCATCCGCGTGGTGACGCCGGATGTCGGCGGCGGTTTCGGCACCAAGATCTTCCTCTATCGCGAATACCCGCTGGCGATGATCGCGGCCGAAAAACTCAAGCGCCCGGTGCGCTGGGTCGCCGATCGCAACGAGCATTTCCTCGCCGATACGCATGGCCGCGCCAATCTCGCGACGGCGACGATGGCGCTGGACGCCAAGGGCCGTTTCATCGGCCTCAAGGTCGATCTCTCGGCCGAGATGGGCGCCTGGCTCTCGCAATACGGGCCCTTCATCCCCTGGGTCGGCACGACGATGACGCCCGGCTGCTACAGCATTCCGGCCGTGCATGTCGTCTTCCGTGGCGTGCTGACCCACACCACCCCCGTCGATGCCTATCGCGGTGCCGGCCGTCCCGAGGCGGCCTATCTGATCGAGCGGCTGGTCGACGCCATCGCACGCGAGACCGGCAAGGCGCCGGAAGCGGTCAGGGCGCAGAACTTCGTCAAGCCGACGGAGATGCCGCATTCGACGCAGACCGGCCCGGTCTACGATTCCGGCGAGTTCGAGGGCCATATGCGCCGTGCCATGGACGTCGCCGACTGGAAGGGCTTCAAGGCCCGCCAGAAGGCATCGGCCAAGGCCGGCAAGATCCGCGGCATCGGCCTGGCCTGCTATATCGAGGCCTGCGGCGGCGGCGGGCCGGAGAGTTCGACCGTGATCCTGGAGAAGGACGGCACCGTCACGGTGCTGATCGGCACGCAGTCGAACGGGCAGGGGCATGAGACGGCCTATTCGCAGCTCGTCTCGCAGCATCTCGATATCCCGATGGACCGCATCCGCGTCGTCCAGGGCGACACCGACCGGATCGAGACCGGCTCGGGCACCGGCGGCTCACGCTCGATTCCGGTGGGAGGGGCGGCGCTCGACAAGGCGACAGGCATCCTGACCGACAATCTCAAGCAGCTCGCCTCGGAGAAGCTCGAGGCGGCGGTCGGCGATCTCGAGATCACCGAGGGCGCAGTGCGCATCGTCGGCACCGACAAGTCGCTCGACCTCGCCGCGATCGCGGCGCTGCCGGGCGCGACGCCGGCCATGCTCAAGGTCCACCAGAGCTGGCAGCCGCCGGAGGCGACCTATCCGAATGGCACCCATGTCTGCGAGCTGGAGATCGATCCGGGCACCGGCGGCACGGAGATCCTCAACTATGTTGTCGTCGACGATTTCGGCGTGACGCTGAACCCGCTGATGCTGCAGGGCCAGGTCCATGGCGGTGCGGCCCAGGGCATCGGCCAGGCATTGATGGAGGAGATTCGCTTCGATCCGGACGGGCAGATGCTGACCGCGACGTTCATGGACTATGCCCTGCCGCGCGCCGTCGACATCCCGAACTTCCATTTCGAGACGCGCAATGTCCGCTGCCTGACCAACGCCATCGGCGTGAAGGGCGCGGGCGAGGCCGGAGCGATCGGCGCCTGCCCGGCGGTGATGAACGCGATGGTCGATGCGCTCGACCGTGCGGCCGGCATCAAGGCGATGGACATGCCGGCGACGCCGCTCAAGGTGTTCACGGCTCTGAAGGAGGCCGGATATCGGCTTTGATGCAAGGTCGGGCTTGCGGCGTTGCAAGCCCGTTCACGCAAAAGCGACTGGCTTAGGTTGCGATCATCGTTTGATCTGGACGAGTTCAAAACAGCGCCGGATGGCGCGGACTTGTCTTTGAGGGGAACTGAATGATCCGCACCGCTCTCGTTCTTGCCGGCCTCGGGCTCGGCCTTACCGCCGTGATGGCGCAGTCGAACCCGATCACGGAGCGCCAGCAGACGATGAAGGGCGTCGGCGGGGCCACGCGCGAGGGGGCGGCGATGGCCAAGGGCGAAGCCGCCTTCGATGCCGCCAAGGCGCAGGCGATCTTCAAGACCTATGCCGATGCGGCCAAGAAGATGCCCACCCTGTTCCCGGATTCCTCCAGGACCGGCGGCGAGACCACGGCCGCTCCGAAGATCTGGGAGGACCAGGCCGGCTTCAAGGCGGCCTTCGCCAAGTTCGAGACCGATGCCGCCGCTGGCGCGAGCGTCGCCAATCTCGATGGTTTCCGCACCGCCTTTGGCGCGGCCACGAAGAACTGCGGCACCTGCCACGAGGCCTACCGCATCAAGAAGTGACCGGCTTGGCGGCCGGTTCCGGAAGCGGGCGCCAGCGATGGCGGCCCGCTTTTTAGTGGCTGAGGGAGCTTTTGACCGCTCACGGGCGTTGAAAACGGGCCAGTCTGGAATTGCTGCGATTTCAGGGTTGCCGATGAAGTGCCGGCCCGTCCAATCTGCCGGACGTCCTGACGGGAGACCTCGATGCTGTTGCTGCGCCGCCTTTTCGTGACCCTCGTCCTTCTGGCGGTCGTCGCTTTCGCGGGCTTCTACGTGCTGACCGACCCGCGCGTGGTTTCGCCCTCGCCGGAGATCGGGGCGTTGCCGGCAGCGGATGTCGAGAACGGCAAGCTGCTGTTCTCGGCCGGCGGCTGCACCTCCTGCCATGCGACGCCCGGACAGGACGACAAGCTCAGGCTCGGTGGCGGGCTCGCGCTGGAATCGCCTTTCGGCACCTTCCATGCTCCCAATATCTCGCCGCATACGCGCGACGGCATCGGCAACTGGGGCGTGCAGGATTTCGTCGATGCGATGGCTGCCGGCGTCTCGCCCTCCGGGCAGCATCTCTACCCGTCCTTCCCCTATACCTCCTACCGGCTGATGCCGCCGAAGGCGCTGGCCGACCTCTTCGCCTATATCCGCACGCTGCCGCCGGTCGAGGGCAAGGCGGCTGCGCATGATCTCCGCTTCCCCTTCAACATCCGCCGCGTCGTCGGCGGCTGGAAGCTGCTGTTCTTCGAGCGCACGCCGTTCCGGCCCGATCCGAGCCAGAGCGAAGCCTGGAACCGCGGCGCCTATCTGGTCAATGGCCCCGGCCATTGCGCCGAGTGCCATTCCAACCGCAACGCGCTTGGCGCGATCGTCCCGGCAACCCGCTTCGCCGGCGGGCCCGATCCCGAAGGCAAGGGCTGGGTGCCGAACATCACGCAATCGGAGAACGGTCTCGCCAAGTGGTCGAAGGAGGAGATCGCGGAACTGCTGAAGACCGGCTTCACGCCGGATTTTGACAGCGTCGGCGGCTCGATGGCCTCGGTCGTGCGCAATATCGCGCAGTTGCCCGAGGGCGATCGGATGGCGATGGCGGAATATCTGAAGTCGCTGCCGGCGATCGAGGGACCGGTACGCCCGCTGGCCAAGGCGCCCTGACGCCTTGGGCGGGGGCATGCGTTTCAAGGCCGTGATGGTCGATGTCGACGGCGTCGTGATCGTGCATCCCGAGCCGCAGGGATGGTCGGGACATCTCGAACGCGATCTCGGCCTATCGAAGACACTTCTCCAGTCAGCATTCTTCGAACCGTATTGGCAGGACATCATCCTGGGCCGTGCCGATTTGCGCGATCGCCTCACCCCCGTACTAGCCGAGATAGCGCCGGATTTGAGCGCCGACAGGCTGGTTCGGTACTGGTTCGAGCACGATGCCTGCCTCGATCAGGACTTGCTGGCGCAGCTCGCGCCTATTCGCGCTGGCGGCCTGGAGTTGCATCTTGCGACCGTGCAGGAGCATGAGCGCGCCCGCTATATCTGGGACGGCCTCGGGCTGAAGCGGCATTTCGACGGGATGCATTATGCGGCGGAGCTCGGCTGGGCCAAGCCCGCGGCGCAGTTCTTCCGCGCCGTTACGACGCGCTCCGGCTTCGCGCCTAACGAGATTTTCTTCATCGACGACAAGCAGGCGAATGTCGATGCGGCGCGCCGAGAAGGGTGGAGTGCGGCTTTGTGGGATGGAACCAGGCCGCTGGCCGACCTCATGGCGGAAGCGGCGGCGAAGGAGCCGCAGCGATCGGCGTGAGCGTGGACCGTCAGGCTGCCCTGGCGATCTCGATGCGGTTGCGGCCGAGCGTCTTGGCCCGGTAGAGCGCGCGATCGGCCGCTGCCAGAAGCGTGGGAAGATCGGACTGCCCGCCGCTGGCCTCTGCGAGCCCGATGCTGACGGTGGCGGGAATGCCGAGCCCGTCAGGGCGCGCCGCGGCGTCGGCGAAGCGCTGCGCAATATGCTCTCCGATCGCATGCGCGTCGGCGCCTTTGGTGCCCGGTAGCAGGATTGCGAACTCCTCGCCGCCGAGCCGCGCGCTCATGGCCTGCGGGCCGGCAATCTCCCGCGCGATATCAGCGAAAAGCTTGAGGATGCGGTCGCCGACATCATGGCCGTAACGGTCGTTGATGGCCTTGAAGTGATCGAGGTCGAAGGCGAGCAGGGAATGCGAAGCGCTTGTCTCGGCATGGCTCAGGCGCCGTGGCGCGAGTTCGAAGAAGCCTTGCCGGTTGTTGAGCCCAGTCAGGAAATCGGTGCGTGCGGTGATCAGGAGATTGGCCCGGTCCTCTTCCCGCACGAGCGCGAGGAGCGACATCGGCATCGCGACGGTGAACAGTACCGCCTCGTACATCGTGATTTCCGCGACGAGCGCGAGCACATCCTCTCCGTGGATGGAGGCCAGAACCGGAACGACGAAGGCGCGGGCGACATAGAACAGGGCGTGGCAAGCGAAGACGGCGACCGCGATCGGGCGCGAGCGCAGCGCCCGCACGGTTTGGCTGCGCAGCAGCGAGAGTGCCGTCAGACCCGAGACGATGGCGATCGGAAGCGAGCTGGCATGGTTCCAGAGGAATTCGGCCGCGGCGGCGCCGGCCGCGAACCAGGTGCTTCCGATGGCGACGAGGAGGCCGAGGATCAGGGCCGGATGCAGCCTGCGGCCGTCCAGCAGCAAGACGCCCTGAAACACCAGCAGGTAGCCGAGCATCATCGCAAGATTGGAGGCGGCGAAGCCGGACACGCCGGGCAGGTCCTTGCGGACCATCGACAGGACGCAACCTAAGGTGAACGCGCCGAAGGCGGCAGCCCAGAGGCCAAGCTCGCCCGCGCGCTGGCCATGCCCCTTCCGCTCCCAGAAGGTCATGATGGCGGCAAGGACCGCCGTTCCCGTCGTCAGATACCAGAGGGTTGCGAGATCCATGGTACCGCCGTCAGCGCTGCCGATGTCCGGCTTCAGGCATGATCGATTGCTCCCCGCACGCCCAACCCAGAGTCGATCTAGCGGAGAGAGGTTAACCCCAGCTTGTGGTGATACCGGAGTGCTGCAGGGAACGGCTCGCGAGCCGGTGCCTATTCCATCACCGCCGCTTTGAGGATGCAGACCATCAGGGCGGTTCCGGGTTCGCTGCCGACGCAGCGGACGACGTGGCGACGGTCGCAGCGATAGCGCAGCGTCTCGCCGGCCTTGGCGCGCTGGACGATGTCGCCAACTTCGACCTCGAATTCGCCCGAGGTCACCGAGAGCGATTCGATCGAGCCGCGCTGGTGGCCCTCGGAATCGAGTTCGCCGCCGGGCTCGGAGCTGACCTCGTACCACTGCAGCCATTCGACCGTCTTGATCCAGCCGATGATGGCGAGGCGCAGCTTGCCGTCCTCGGAGACGAGGATCGGCGTGTCGGCGCGGGTGGTCTTGTCGATGAAGGGCTCTTCCTCGCCGCTGGAGAGGACGCGCTCGATCGAGATGTCGAGCGCCTGTGACAGCCGCCAGATCGTCGCCAGCGTCGGGTTGGTCTCGTTGCGCTCGATCTGGCTGATGATCGACTTGGCGACACCGGACTGCTCGGCGAGGTCGGAGAGCGAGAAGTTGTAGGCCTTGCGCAGGCGCTGGATGGTCTTGCCGAGCTGGCCCGAGATGACCTGAGCCCCGGATTCAAGCTCCCGCCCGCCGCGCTCCTTGGTCTCGATTCCCATCCGTCCGGCCCCTGTTCGACTGTGAAATCGTTTGTAACGGCGGACGATCGTTTGAACAAGCGAACTGTGCCGGAGCCGGCCGATGCCGTCAGGTCATGCGGCTGGGGCCGACTTCGCGCTGCTCGCGGCGGGCAAGGCCGAGCTGGCGTTCGCGCAGGATCACGTAGATGCCCGAGGCGATGACGATGGTCGCGCCGATCAGGATCGCCAGGGCCGGCCATTCGCCGAACCAGAACCAGCCGATCGCAACCGCCCAGAGCATCGTCGAGTATTCGAAGGGCGCGATCAGCGAGGCGTCGCCGTAGCGATAGGCCTGGACGATCAGGATCTGGCCGAGACCGCCGAGGATACCGATCAGGACCATCATCGCCGCATCCTGGAGGTCCGGCATGTTCCAGCCGAGCAGGATGGTCGAGAGGCCGAGCAGGCTGGTCAGCAGCATGAAGTAGAAGACGATGGCGCCGGTGCGCTCGGTCGAGGTCAGGAGGCGCACCTCGACCGAGGCGAAGGCCGAGCAGAAGGCGCCGGCCAGGCCCAGCATGGCTCCAAGCGCGGCATTGCTGCCGACCGGATGAGCGCCGGCGCCGAGATGCGGCGAGAGCATGATGAGCACGCCGACGAAACCGATCGTCACTGCGCTCCAGCGATAGATGCGCACCCGTTCCTTGAGGACGAGCGCGGCCAGCACGACGACGGCCAGCGGAGCGGCATAGCCGATCGCGACGGCCTCCGAGAGCGGCAGGAACTGCAGCGCCGCGAAGCCGCAGAACATGCCGGTCGAGCCCATGATGCCGCGCTTGAGATGGCCGCGCAGGTTGTCGGTCTTCAGGGCAGCCGGCAGCTCGGAGCGCCAGGCCAGCCAGATGAGCAGCGGGATCATCGCGAAGAAGGAGCGGATGAAGACGATCTCGCCGGTCGGATAGCGCGTCGAGATCGACTTGATCCCGGCCGACATCAGCGTGAAGGCCAGCGCCGAGACCAGCTTGAGGGTGATGCCGAGAAGAGGGGACAAAGCGCGCGGCCGAGGAGCTTGGGATGGTTTCGAGCGAAACCGTTCGCTTCTTAGATCATGTCGAAGCCGGGAAGCGAAGCGTGAACGTCGCAACCCGGCTAGGCCATTGGCGTGGGACCGCCCTCAGAACGTGCCGCGGAAAGAACCGCCGTCGATCAGGAAGTTCTGGCCGGTGATGTAGCCGGCATGGGCGCTGGCGATGAAGCCGCAGAGCTTGCCGAACTCATCGGGCGTTCCGAGGCGGCCGGCAGGTACCGCGGCGAGCCGGTTCTTGGTGGCCTGCTCGATGCTGATGCCCTGCATCTCGGCGACCTTGTTGGTTGCGGTCTTGATCCGGTCGGTGTCGAACACGCCCGGCAGGATGTTGTTGATGGTGACATTGGCATGCGCGACCTCGCGGGCAACGCCCGAGAGAAAGGCGGTGAGGCCGGCGCGGGCGGCCGAGGAGACGTCGAGCCCGGTCAGCGGGGTCACCACGCTCGCCGAGGTGATGTTGATGATCCGGCCGAAGCCGCGTTCGACCATGCCGTCGATGACGCGCTGCACCAGCTCCAGCGGGGTCGCCATGTTCTGGACGACGCCTTCGAGCAGCCCCTCGCGCGTCACCTGCCGGAAGGGCTTGGGCGGCGGGCCGCCATTGTTGTTGACGAGGATGTCGGGGTTGGGCGCCGCTGCCAGCAGCGCATCCTGGCCGGCCCTGGTCGAGACGTCGGCGACGACGGCGATGACGGTCGCGCCGGTCGCGGCGCGAATCGCGGTGGCGGTGGCTTCGAGCGTCTTGGCGTCGCGGCCGTTGATCACGACGGTGCAGCCGGCCTGGGCCAGCGCTTCGGCGCAGCCGCGGCCCAGCCCCTTGCTGGAGGCGCAGACGATGGCCGTGCGGCCGGCAATTCCCAGATCCATGATGGTCTCCGATCAGAGGCGAGGTGTTCGTGGCTTACCCTGAGCACGGATCGGTCGCGCCGTCATCAAAGCGCAACGCAAATCAGACACACGGCCCTCGCATCGCAGCAGCAGGGGCTTTCCGGCATGAGCGACGAGGATAACAGCAAGCGGGTCCGCAGCATCTTCATCTCGGATCTGCATCTGGGCACCCGCGGGGCCCAGGCCGATCTCGTGCTGGAGTTCCTGCGCGCCTATGATGCGCCGCAGATCTATCTCGTCGGCGATATCATCGACGGCTGGCGCCTCAAGAGCGGCTGGTACTTCCCGCAGACCCATAACGACGTGATCCAGAAGCTGCTGCGCAAGGTCCGCAAAGGCTCGAAGCTGATCTACGTCACCGGCAACCACGACGATTTCCTGCGCGACTTCACCGGCCTGCAGTTCGGCGGCATCACGCTGGTCGACGAGATCGTCCACGAGACGGCCGACGGCAAGCGCCTGCTCGTCATCCATGGCGACCTGTTCGACCTCGTGGTGCGCAATGCCAAATGGCTCGCGCTGCTGGGCGACTGGGCCTACACGGTCGCGCTCGCGCTCAACATGGCGATCAACCGGGTGCGCCGCGTGCTCAGGCTGCCGCACTGGTCGCTCTCGGCCTGGGCGAAGGCCAAGGTCAAGAACGCCGTGAACTATATCGGCGAGTTCGAGGGCTGCCTTGCCGCCGAGGCGCGCCGCCACAAGGCCGACGGCGTGATCTGCGGCCATATCCACCATGCCGCCCAGCGCGAGATCGATGGTCTCACCTATATCAATACCGGCGACTGGGTCGAAAGCTGCACCGCCTTCGTCGAGCACGAAGATGGCCGCTTCGAATTGATCCGCTGGCCGCAGGGGCGGATGAAGACGACGCCCGCCGAGCCGGTTTCGATGCCGGCGCGCCCGGCTCCGGTCCGGGACCTGATCGAGGCCGCGTGATGCGCGTCCTGGTCGCGACCGATGCCTGGCGGCCCCAGGTCAACGGCGTCGTGCGTTCGCTGGAGCAGATGATCGCGGCGGCGCCCGGGCTCGGCATCACGGCGCGGGCGCTGACGCCGGAAGGGTTCCATCAGGTCGGCCTGCCGAGCTATCCCGATATTCGTCTAGCGCTGGCGACGCGCCGGGCGCTCGCCGCGCGCATCGCCGATTTCGCGCCCGACCATGTCCATATCGCGACCGAAGGGCCGATCGGCTGGCTGACACGGGCGGCCTGCCTTGCCGAGAAGCGGCCGTTCACGACGAGCTACCACACGCGCTTTCCGCAATATGTCGCGGCGCGCTGGCCGATCCCCGAGAGCTGGAGCTACCGGCTGCTGCGCCGCTTCCATGGCCCGGCCGCTGCGGTGATGGTTTCGACCGGGACGGTGGAAGAGGAGCTGCGCCAGCACGGCTTCGAGAATCTGGTGCGCTGGGGGCGCGGCGTTGATCTCAGCCTGTTCCATCCGCGCTCGCAGAGTCTGCTCGACCTGCCGCGGCCGATCTTCCTGTATGTCGGGCGTGTCGCGGTCGAGAAGAATGTCGAGGCCTTCCTGTCGCTCACGCTGCCGGGCAGCAAGGTCGTGGTCGGCGACGGGCCGGCGCGGGCCGATCTCGCGCGCGCCTTTCCCGAGGCCCGCTTCCTCGGCCTGAAGGAGGGCGAGGAACTGGCCGGAATCTACGCGTCCTCCGATGTCTTCGTCTTCCCGAGCCTGACCGACACCTTCGGCATCGTCCTGCTGGAAGCGGCGGCGAGCGGGCTGCCGGTCGCCGCCTTTCCGGTCCAGGGGCCGCGCGATGTCTTCGCCGGCAGCGGTGCGGCCGTGCTCGACGAGGACCTGCGCCGCGCTGCCATGCAGGCGCTCAGGGTGCCGCGCGCGGCCTGTCTGGAGCTGGCGGCTCGCCATAGCTGGGCAGCGAGTGCCGCGCAGTTCTACGGCCATATCCGGCGTGTGGCGCGCGAGGCCGGCTACCTGCCGCGCGAGGCCGAAGGCTCGACCGCCGCGGTTACAGCCTTCGCGAGCGGGCGTGGCGGGGAAGGGCGCGGGCTGCCGCGGCGCCTGACGGCTTGAGCTGGGCGCGGAAGCCGTCGCGCCGCTCATGGACCGAGGCGATGACGAGGCCCATCGGTACGCCGAGCCCGACCAGTGCCGCTTCCGACAATTGCAGGCTGGCCTCGATGGTTTCGGGGACCGCGTCGTTCACGCCCAGCTCATAGAGATGGCGGGCATGGGCCGCATCGCGCGCACGGGCGACGATGACGATGTCGGGACGTAGCGAGCGGGCGGCGAGGACGATGGCATCGACGGCGCGGGAATTGTCGATCGTCACGATCAGCGCGGTCGCTTCCTCCAGGCCGCAGAGGCGCAGGAATTCCGGCTTGGTCGCATCGCCGTAATAGGTGGGGCGCCCGGCGCGGCGTTGCGCGGTGATCAGCGAGGCATCGGAGTCGATGACGATGTGGGACTTGCCGTGTTCGTCCAGCATCGAGCCGACGAGGCGGCCGACGCGCCCGCCGCCGACGACGATGGCGCGCGGCGTGCGATCGTCCGGGGGCAGCACGGCGGCCTCATCGGGAAGCGTGACCGGGGCCGCGAGCTTCTGGCCGAGATTGCGGGCGATCCGGGCCAGCAGCGGCAGCGCGACCATGGTGAGCGAGACGGCGGCGAGCACGATGCTGGTGGCAGCGGGATCGATCAATTGAGCGCCGGTCGCGGCATTGAGCAGCACGAAGGCGAATTCGCCGCCGGGCGCGACCATGATCGCGGTTTCGAGCGCGGTCGCCGTCGCCAGCCGGAAGCGGCGTGCCAGCCCGAAGATGATAACTCCCTTGACCAGGACGAGGCCGAGCGCCCCGCCGAGGATCGCGAAGGGATGAGCCGCGATATCGGCCGGGTTCACGCCCATGCCGACGGTGAGGAAGAAGACGCCGATCAGCAGCGACTTGAACGGGTCGATCGTGACCTCGATCGCGCGGCGGAACTCGGTCTCGGCCAGCAGCAGCCCGGCGATGAAGGCGCCCAGCCCCATCGACAGACCGGCGGCCGCGGCAATGAGGCCGGTTCCGAGTGCGACCAGCAGCGTCGCCGCCATGAAGCTCTCGGTCGAATCGGTCGAGGCGACCAGACGAAACAGTGGACGCAGCGCCAGCCGGCCGATGACGACGATGGTGGCGATGGCCGCGAAGGCCTGGATGAAGGCCTGTGCGAGACCGGCGAGCAGCGAGCCCGAGCCGTTCTGGGCATCGAGCACGCTGATCAGGAAGAGCAGCGGGATGACCGCGAGGTCCTGGCAGAGCAGGATCGCGAAGCTGGAGCGGCCGGCCGAAGTCGTCATCCGCTTCTTCGCCGCGAGCAATTCGACGACCATCGCCGTCGAGGACAGGGCGAGGCCGAAGCCGATGATGAGGGCTGCCGCGGCCGGCTGGCCGAGTGCATAGGCGGCAAGCCCGATCGCGGCGGCGCAGAGCCCGACCTGGCCGAGGCCGAGACCGAAGACCAGGCGCTTCATCGTCATCAGGCGCTCGAAGGAGAGTTCTAGCCCGATGACGAAAAGCAGGAAGGCGACGCCGAGCTCGGCCGGGCCGGCGAGCGCTTCGGCATTCGAGACGGTGATCGTGCTCAGCAGCGGAAGCTTGGAGACCAGGCCGCCGAGGCCGAACGGGCCGAGCAGGGCGCCGCAGGCGACGAAGGCGATGATCGAGTTGACCCTGAGGCTCTTGGCTAGCGGCACGACCACGCCGGCCGTCGCGAGCACGACGACGGCATCCTTGTAGACGGAAGGGTCGACTGTTCCGGCCAAAGGACTGACCTTGCGATTCGGGGCTTGCGGGATGCGTCGGCAATTCTTGCGGTTTGCGGCGGCGCAGCACAACCTTGGAATCGCTGCGGCGGAAAGAAATTCGCCTTGCGGCGCGAGCCTTTAGGCAGGGGTGCTCAGGTGCCGCGGGCGAAAAAGCGGTTTCCGCGCCCGCAAAGGATGGGCTAGCGTCCCGCCATTGGCTCAGAAGGACCGTCCATGCGTTTTGCCGGCACCGAAAACTACGTCGCGACCGAGGATCTCACCGTCGCCGTCAATGCCGCGATCCGGCTGGAGCGCCCGCTGCTGGTGAAGGGCGAGCCGGGCACCGGCAAGACGGTGCTGGCCGAGGAGATCGCGGCTGCGCTCGGCGCTCCGCTGATCACCTGGCACATCAAGTCGACGACCAAGGCGCAGCAGGGCCTCTATGAATACGATGCGGTGAGCCGCCTGCGCGACAGCCAGCTCGGCGACCCCCGCGTCTCCGAGATCGGCAACTACATCAAGCGCGGCAAGCTCTGGGAGGCCTTCGTCGCGCCCGTCCGGCCGGTGCTGCTGATCGACGAGATCGACAAGGCCGATATCGAGTTCCCGAACGACCTGCTGCTCGAGCTCGACCGCATGGAGTTCCATGTCTACGAGACCGGAGAGACCATCAAGGCGGCGCAGCGGCCGGTCATGATCATCACCTCCAACAACGAGAAGGAGCTGCCGGATGCGTTCCTGCGCCGCTGCTTCTTCCACTACATCCGCTTTCCCGATGCGGAGACGATGCAGCAGATCGTCGAGGTGCATTTCCCCGGCATCAAGAAGCGCCTGATGGAGGAGGCGCTGCGCCTGTTCTTCGAGGTGCGCGAGGTGCCCGGCCTGAAGAAGAAGCCCTCGACTTCGGAGCTGCTCGACTGGCTGAAGCTGCTCGTCGCCGAGGATATCGGGCCGGAGGTGCTGCGCGAGCGCGACCCGCGCAAGCTGATCCCGCCGCTGCACGGCGCGCTGCTCAAGAACGAGCAGGACGTCTCGCTGTTCGAGAAGCTCGCCTTCATGACGCGGCGGGAGAGTCGCTGAGCGCCCCTCGCAAATCGGCTCCAGCATCGCTAGGTTCTCTCCATGCGACGCCTCATGCTTCTGCGCCACGCCAAGTCCCACTGGCCCACGGGTGTGGCCGACCGCGACCGACCCCTCGCGGCACGCGGGCGCGAGGCCGCCCCGGTGATGGGGCGCTATCTCGCCGATGAATTGCTGCTGCCCGATCTCGTCCTGGTCTCGCCGGCGAAGCGCACGGTCGAGACCTGGGAGATGGTCGCGCCGATGCTGCCGGAAAGACCGCCGGTCCAGTTCGAGCCGCAAATCTACGAGGCCAAGACCGAGCGCCTGCTCGATGTCGTGCAGGAGGTCGAGGGCGATGTCCGGACGCTCCTCCTCATCGGGCACAATCCCGGCTTCGAGGAGCTGGCACATCTGCTGACCGGGCATGGCGATCGCTATGCGGCAGCGCGGATGAGCCAGAAATACCCGACCTGCGGGCTGGCCGTGATCGATTTCGCCACCGAGCACTGGTACGCGGTTGCCGCGCGGGAAGGCAGGCTCGACCGTTTCGTCACGCCGGGTTCGCTCGGCGAAGGCCCGGACGAGTGAGCGCCGCGGCGCCGTGAGCGACACCTCCTATCTCGACAGCGCCCGCAATGCGGCTCTTGCCTTCGGCGACAGCGTGCTCGGACTCGCACGCCCACGCCTGCGGATCGGCGTCACCGGGCTGTCGCGCTCGGGCAAGACGGTCTTCACAACCGCGCTGATCCAGAACCTGATCGAAGGCGCGAAGCTGCCGGTGCTGAAGGCGGCCTCCGAGGGGCGGGTCGCGCGCGTCAGATTGGTGCCGCAGCCCGACCCAGAGGTGCCGCGCTTTCCCTACGAGGCGCATCGCGCGGCGATGAACGGGCCAGACCGTCGCTGGCCGGAATCGACGCGGCGCATCTCCGAGCTCAGGATCGAGATCGACTACGAGCGGGCCGCCGGCTGGTTCAAGGGGCCGGCGACGCTGACGCTCGACATCGTCGACTATCCCGGCGAGTGGCTGCTCGATCTCGCGCTGATCGGGCAGGACTACAAGGCCTGGTCGGCGCAGGCCGTCGCGGATGCACGCAAGGCGCATCGGCGTGAAGCCGCTGCGGAATGGCTGGCGGATCTGCCGGGGCGGGACCCGGACGGGGCGCCGGACGAGCTTGCGGCGGAAGCCGCGAGCGACCTGTTCAAGGGCTATCTCGCCCGGCTGCGCGCCGATCCTGAAGCGGTCGCGGTGACGCCGCCCGGGCGCTTCCTGATGCCGGGCGATCTCGAAGGCTCGCCGGCGCTGACCTTCGCGCCACTCGATCTCGGCCATGACCGGGACGTGCGGCCGGGCACGCTCGCGGCGCTGATGGCGGAGCGTTTCGAGGCCTATAAGCGGGTCGTGGTGACGCCGTTCTTCCGCGACCATTTCGCGAGGCTCGACCGGCAGATCGTGCTGGTCGACGTGCTCGCCGCGCTCGATGCCGGGGCACCGGCCCTGGCCGACCTCGAAACCGCGCTGGGGCAGGCGCTCGCCGCTTTTTCCGTAGGCCGCAATTCCTGGCTGTCGAGCCTGTTCGCGCCGCGCATCGAGCGCGTGCTCTTCGCCGCGACCAAGGCCGACCATATCCACCATTCGAGCCATGACCGGCTGGCGGCGGTGATGTCGCATCTGGTCGGGCGGGCGCTGTCGCGGGCGCAAGGCGCCGGCGCGCGGGTCGAGGCGATGGCGCTTGCGGCCGTGCGGGCGACGCATGAGGTCCGGATCAAGGAAGGCCGCGAGGAACTGCCGGCCATCGCCGGTGTGCCGGAGGCCGGCGAGACGATCGACGGGCAGGCCTTCGACGGCATCGCGGAAGCGGCCGTGTTTCCCGGCGAACTGCCTGAGCGGCCGGAAGCCATCTTCGATCCCAAGGCGCATTGGCAGGTCCGGGCGCCGCGCTTCCGGCCGCCAATGGTCGCACCGGATGCGGGCGGGCGCCTCAGGCCGCCGCCGCAGATCCGCCTCGACCGTGCGCTGGAATTCCTGATCGGCGACAGGCTGGCATGAGGATGTCGGCATGAACGGGGTTTCGCGATGAGCAAGGCACCGCGCGCGATCCGCCTTGATGGCCCGCAGGCGGGCGAGCCCGCCGGGGAGGCCCCGCTTCGGCGCGGCGACCTCGCGATCCTGCCCGAGAGCGAGCCGATCGATGCCGCCGTTCCTGCGGTGCCCGCCAAACCCAGGCGTCGCTTCTCCTGGGGTTCGCTCTTCGTGGCGGGGCTGTCCGGCTTTCTGGCGCTGGCGGCCGGCGTCTGGGTCGAGAACACGATCCGCTCGCTGATGAGCCAGAATCCGGCACTCGGCTATGCCGCGCTGGTCTGTGCGGCGATCGCGACGCTGGCGCTGCTGGTCATGCTGGGCCGGGTGCTGCGCGACATCCTGCGCGAGCGCAAGGTCGAGGCGTTGCGCGAGCGGGCCGTCGCGGCGCTGGCGGGCGGCACGCCCGACGAGGGCCGGGCGATCGCCGACCAGCTCGTCTCGCTTTACAAGGGGCGGGCGCAGACGGCTCAGGGCCGCGCCGCCCTGCAGGAGGCGCTGCCGCAGCTCTTCGCCGCGCGCGACATGCTGACGGTGGCGGAACGCAGCCTGCTCGCACCGCTCGATGCGCTGGCCACCGCCCAGATCGCGATGGCCGCGCGGCGTGTCTCGCTGGTCACCGCGGTCAGCCCGCGGGCGCTGGTCGATGTCGTCTTCGTGCTGGTTGCCTGCGCGCGGCTGCTGCGCTCGATCGCCGGGATCTATGCCGGGCGGCCCGGGACGCTCGGCCTGCTCCGGCTGGCGCGGCAGGTGATGAACCATCTCGTCCTGACCGGCGGCATGGCGGCCGGCGATGCCGTGATCCAGCAGGTGGTGGGGCAGGGGCTCGCGGCGAGGCTTTCGGCCAAGCTCGGCGAGGGCGTGATCAACGGTATGTTGACGGCCCGGATCGGGCTCGCGGCGCTCGCGGTCTGCCGGCCGCTGCCTTTCGTCGAAGCGGCGGCACCGACCCTGTCCGATGTCGCGGGCGATCTCGGCGGATGGCGCGGCGACAAGGATGGGGAAGCCTGAGCCCGGCAGATTCTGCCGGCCCAGCGGTTTCTGCCCGGCTCCGACTGCCGTTTTACCTTTCGTAAACGATCCAACCCCTTGAAATAGCACGGTGCTGCGCATGGCACGCCCCGTGCAGATACCGCCTCGAAGTTGTGGGCCGCCCTTGGGGGGCTGCCGGTCGAGGTGAGGGTTCCATGGGTGTTTTCAGTGCGCTGACCACGGCGGTTTCGGGGATGACGGCGCAGTCCTATGCGCTCGAGAACATTTCCGGAAACATCGCCAACTCGCGGACGGCGGGCTACAAGCGGGTCGATACCGCCTTCGCCGATCTCGTGCCTGACGCGGCGCTGAACCGTCAGGTCGCCGGCTCGGTCGCGGCCTTCAGCCAGGCGACGAACTCGATCCAGGGCGATCTCAACCCGACCCGCATCGACACCAATATCGCGATCAACGGCGACGGCTTCTTCGTGGTCGACCAGCGCCAGAGCGGCGTCGGCGCCAACACCCAGTTCTCCAACAGCAACCTCTATACGCGGCGCGGCGATTTCGACTTCGACGCCAACGGCTACCTCGTCAACGGCGCCGGCTACTATCTCAAGGGCCTGAAGATCGACCAGGTGACCGGCCAGCTCGTCGGCACGCAGCCGGACGTGCTGCGCATCACCAAGGAGCAGTTCCCGGCCAAGGCGACGAGCTCGATCGAGTACCGCGCCAATATCCCGGCGGTGCCGGCGACGACGCAGAAAAGCCAGGGCGGCACCGAATTCCTGAACCCCGCCTCGGTCACGGCGGCAGGCGCGGCGCCGAACCCCTATGCCGCCAATGCTGCGGTGATGGGCAACAATATCAGCAGCTTCCTGGCGACCTCGATCCCGGGCGGCTCCGTGACCGTCTATGACGAGCTCGGCAAGGCCACCAGCGTCGAGATGCGCTGGGCCAAGATCGACAACGGCAACCCGGCTGCGAACCCGGCCACATCCGGCACCTGGGGCCTGTTCGTCGCCCAGGACACCAGCGCGACCGCGGCGGGCGACGTCGCCTATGTCCAGGCCGGCCAGACCGTCAGCTTCGGCTCCACCGGGCAGATGGTTTCCCCGGCGAGCGGCGACATCACGCTGCCGACCATGACGATCAACGGAACCACAATCACCGGCATCAACCTGACGACCGGCGGCAATGGCGTGACCCAGAACGGCGATGTCAGCGGCCAGATCGACGCCCGCAGCATCCGCCAGGACGGCTACACCGCCGGCACGCTCGATCGCGTCTCGGTCTCGGCCGAAGGCGCGGTGATCGGTACCTTCAGCAATGGCCAGGTCGTGGCGCTGGCCCAGGTCTCGGTCGCCCGCTTCAATGCCGACAACTCGCTGAAGCGGCTCGACGGCGGTGCCTTCGAGGAGACGATCGAATCCGGCCCGCCGATCATCGGCCTGGGCACCTCGCAGATGGTCGGCGGCAGCGTCGAGCAGTCGAACACCGATATCGCCGACGAATTCTCCAAGATGATCGTCACCCAGCAGGCCTACTCGGCCAACACCAAGGTCATCACCACGGCCCAGGAGATGCTGACCGCGGTGTTCAACATCATCCGCTGAGCGGCGCATCTGCCTAAGCTGCGGCCCAGGAGGGCCGCATCTCGCAACAGGAGTTGACGATGGGCCTGAGTACTTCCCTGAACACCGCGATCGGCGGCCTCAACGCCGCGCAGGTCGGCATCGGCATCGTTTCGCAGAACGTCGCCAATGCGGGAACGACGGGCTATGTCCGCCGGACCGTCTCGACCGCCGACAGCCTGAGCGGGCTGACGGTCGGCGTGCAGAGCACGCAGGTCCAGCGTCTCCTCGACAAGATCGTCCAGCATCAGCTCTGGCAGGAGGCTTCGGGGGCGGCCTATACGTCGACCCGCGCGAACTCGCTGTCCAATCTCGACAAGCTCTATGGCGCGCCGGGCAGCGCCACGGCGCTGGATACGATCTTCAACAAGTTCACCGGCGCGCTGCAATCGCTCCAGAACGACCCGTCGTCCTACAGCCTGCGCGCGCAGGTGCTCGACAATGCGACGCAGCTGGCGCGCCAGCTCAACACGCTCTCCAACGGCGTGCAGGCCCTGCGCAGCCAGGCCGAGAGCGGCATCGCCACCGCGGTCACCAAGGTCAACGACCTGCTCAGCGCGCTCTCCAAGGTCAATACCCGCATCGTCGGCAGCCCGAACGACAGCGCGACGGCGGGGCTGAAGGACCAGCGCGACCTGATCCTCTCCGAGCTGTCGCAGTATGTCGACATCAAGACGACGGAGGATGCACGGGGCTCGGTCAGCGTCGTGACGGGTTCCGGGACGCAGCTCTTCGATGGGCAGGCGGCCGTCACCTTCAAGTTCGACGAGCATGCCGGGCTGGGGCCGGACGACCAGTGGGACACCGACCCGGCCAAGCGCAGCGTCGGCACGATCAAGATCATCGATGCCTCCGGCAACGCCTCGGACGCCATCGCCAACCGGATCTTCCGCTCCGGCGAGATCGCGGCCAATATCGAATTGCGCGACAAGACGCTGGTCCAGGCGCAGGCGCAGCTCGACGAGATCGCCGCGCAGATGTCGAAGGCGCTCTCGGAGAATTTCCTCCCGAGCGCGGCCTATCCGCCGTCGCCGGCGGCGCAGACCGGCCTCGATCTCGATCTCGGCTTCGATGCCACAAAGCAGCGCCTGAACACGCTGACCTTCGACTACACGCCGACACCTCCCGGCCCGACGCAGCGCTT
Source organism: Allobosea sp. AK1 (assembly GCF_006714945.1). Lineage (NCBI taxonomy): Bacteria > Pseudomonadati > Pseudomonadota > Alphaproteobacteria > Hyphomicrobiales > Alloboseaceae > Allobosea > Allobosea sp. AK1. The sequence goes on along the minus strand of NZ_VFMG01000001.1, from coordinate 669,406 downwards.
CACCTTCGTCAACGCGCCTGCCGGAACAGTCCTGCCGATCGGCAGCGACCCGTCCAACAAGACGATCGCGATCGATTTCTCGGCCGGCCCCGCTTCGGTCGCCGCGCAGATCCAGAATGCACTCGACACGAACGGTGCGACGGGCTTCACGGTGGGTAATCCCAGTGGCTCGCTGCTGCGGATCTCCGAGCCGGGCGGCCGCGTCGCCGGGCTCGGCGCCAAGACCGGTGTGCTCGCCGCCGATTCCGCGACCTCCGGGATGCCCCTCTTCGTCGATGCGGACAACAAGCCCTTCATCGGCTCCTATGACGACGCCACGCGCAAGGTCGGGCTGGCGGGCCGGATCGCGGTCAATGCCGACGTCATCCGGAACAGCGCGCTGCTGGTCGGCCCGACCGGCACCGCGGCCGGCGATGCGACGCGGCCCAAGGCGCTGCTCGAGAGCCTGACGAGCAGCGTCCGCAGCTTCGACAACAGCTCCTCGCCGGACGGGGCGACGGCATCCTTTTCCGGTACGATTACCAATTTCGTTCAGCGCGTAGTCTCCTCGCAGGGGCAGGCGGTCGAGGCTGCCAAGCGCCTCGACGAGGGCCAGCAGGTAGCGCTCGCATCGATCCAGAGCCGCTTCCAGGAGACGTCCCAGGTCAATGTCGACCAGGAGATGTCGATGCTGATCGAACTCCAGACCGCCTATGCCGCCAATGCCCGCATCATCTCCACGATGAAGGAGATGATGGACGTGCTGATGAGAGTGTGAGGCCGCGATGACCATCACCGCTTACGGAACCGGCGCCTATCGCGCGGCCAAGCCCAACGAGTTCGTTTCGACCCGGGCCCAGTTCGACGATCTCCAGCGCCAGCTCGACACCAAGCAGCGCAGCACGAGCTATGGCGACCTCGGCATCGACCGGCGCGTCAGCCTCGATCTCAACGCCAAGGTTTCGCAGATCGATTCCTGGCTCAGCGGCATCGAGCTGACCAATGTGAACCTCAAGCTCTCGTCGCAGAGCGTCGAGAACTTCGCCAAGCTCGCCAACGAGACGCGTACCGATACCCGTTCCAACAGCTACGTGCCGAGCGCCAGTGGCCGCTCTGCGCCGCAATTGCTGGCCGAGGAGAAGTTCAAGCAGGCGCTCGACCTGCTGAATACCGTGGTCAACGGGCGCTATCTCTTCTCGGGCAAGACCTCCGATACCGAGCCGACTGCGGGCTTCGACGAGATCATGAACGGAGACGGCGCCGGCAAGGCCGGACTGAAGCAGTTGATCGACGAGCGCAAGCAGGCCGATCTCGGCTCCGGTCTCGGACGGCTGACGACCGGCATCTCCGGCACGACGAGTGTCACGGTCGCCGACGAGAACCATGTTTACGGCTTCAAGCTGGCGGGAGCCACGTCGAGCTCCTCGGCCCTTGCCGTGACCTATAATGCGGGTACTCCGGCGAATCTCGCCGTCGACGTGACGGCGCAGCCCCAGCCGGGCGACAAGGTGACCCTCAAGCTGACCTTGCCCGATGGAACGCAGGAAGAGGTGACCCTCACCGCCCGGGCCGCCGGAACCGATGGCTCGGCCGCCGACAGCTTCCAGATCGGCGCGACGCCGGCCGATACCGCGACGGCGCTGAAAGCCTCGATCGACGCTGCCCTTGGCAGGGAAGCGAAGACGACGCTCCCTGCCGCCTCCGCGCAGGTGGCGGCCGAGGATTTCTTCGCCGGCAGCCCAAGCAATCCGCCGAAGCGGGTGCCGGGCCCGAACTTCGCGACGGCGACCGCACCACCGAGCAATGCCGGCACGGCTGCGACGACGGTGACCTGGTATCGCGGCGATGACGGCAGCGACCCTGCCCGCAATACGGCGACGGTCCAGATCGACCAGGGCCAGGTCGTGGGGACGGGTGCGCGGGCCAACGAGCAGGCCTTCCGCGTCGGCCTCGCCCAGTTCGCGATCATGGCGACCGAGACCTTCCCGGCCAGCGACGCGAATGCGCAGGCAGGTTACGAAGCGATGGCGTCGCGGGTCGGCGACAAGCTCGGTTTCGGCGACTCCGTCCAGAAGCCGGCTGAGATCATCACCGAGCTCGGCTCGGCCCAGACCGCGCTCGCCAGCGCCAAGGAGCGCCACCAAAGCACCAAGAACTACCTGATCTCGACACTCTCCGGCGTCGAGAACGTGACGACGGAGGAGGTCGCGACGCAGATCCTGTCGCTGCAGACGCAGTTGCAGGCGAGCTATCAGGTCACCTCGATGCTGTCGAAGCTGTCCCTGACCAATTACCTCTGAACGCAGAAAAACCCGCAAACAGAAACGCCGCCCATCGGGCGGCGTTTCTGTTTTCAGGTCTTCCGCGGAAAGGTATCAGCGGCCGCGCAAACCCGCGGCGATTTCCCGGTTGATGCTGATCAGCGCACCGAGGCCCTGCGGCTGCGGATCGGCCGAAATCTTGAACGTCTGATTGAAGATGAAATTGGCCAGGCCGAGGATGTTGGTCTTGATGCCGACCGGCAGAGGGTTGTCCTCGGCGATCATGGCGGAGACCAGCAGGGTCCAGAGGCGCCGGTTGTAGGTGAGGGCTTCGTCGACATCTCGCCCGCGCGCCTCCCAGTCGTCGGCGACGGCCTGAAGCCGGGTCGCGGCCTTGATCAGCAGGGAGGCTTCAAGTTCGCGGGGCGAAACGACGGATTGGGCAGTCTTGGCCGCGGCGGCGTAGGCGTTAAACCCGTTTTGCATTCTCGATCAATTCCGCTTCATAGGCGATCAGCTTTCTGGCCGCCTTCAGAGCCTTGTACAGGTCGTCGCTTAAGATGCGGTTATTGATCTCATGAACATGCGGCAGAGCGCTCGGCGCTGCATTGATGAACTCGCGCACGAGCTGGAAATAGGTCTCGTGCTCATGCGTCGGGTCCTGCGCCAGGTACATCAGCTGGATGGCGAGGTAGATCTTCTTGGCCGGGGTGTCGGCGCTGGCTGCGGTGAGAATGTCCTTCTCGCGCAGGATGGGCGCATCGCCCTCGATGAAGAAGCGCGTGCGCTGCTCGTCGTTGCGGATCACCACCTGGCCGATGATGATGCGCTCCTTGGGCTTGAGCTCGACCTTGAGGGCCATGTCTTGTCCTTGCCTTCTGGCGGAGGGGAGGGCTGTGCCGTCTTCGGCGTCAGCCGAAGAGCCGGAGCACGCCCTGGTCGGCCTGCGAGGCCAGCGACAGCGCCGTCTGCGAGAGCTGCTGGCGGGTGTTGAGCGCGAGCAGCTTGGCGCCTTCCTCGTTGGAATCGGCGAGAACGAGGTTGTCGGCGCCGATGGTCAAGGTGTTGATCATGTTCTTGGTGAAGTCCTGACGGGTCTGGATCACCGAGAGCTGCGAGCCAAGCGACGAGGCCGAGCTGCGCAGCGAAGTCAGCGCGTTGGTCAAGGCGTCGGAGGCATTGGCCAGGGCGTTGTCGTTCTGGAAATCGATGTCGCCGACGGCGGATCCCGCCTGGGCGATGCCGAGATTGGTCGCGCTGATCTCCTCGCCCTGGATGTCCAGCTTGTTCTGGGCTGCACCGGTCTTCTCGTTGAAGACGACCGAGAGAGCGTCGCCGGCCAGCAGGTTGATGCCGTTGAAGCCGGCGTCCTTGGCGAGCTCGTTGATCTGGCTGCGCAGCTCGTTGAACTGGTCGACGAGATTGGCGCGGATATCCGAATTGCCGGCGGCGACGACAGCGGCGGCGTCGCTGCCGGCCGCGCCGGTCACGGCGTCCGCGCCGGCGATCGTGAGTGCGTCCGAACCCGTACCCTTGATCGTCAGTTCGCCGGAGTTGTTGACCGTCGCGGTGGCGATGCCGGAATCATTGATCTTGTTGACGACGTCGCGGATCGTCTCGGTCGCGCCGATCGCCACGGTATATTCAGTGTTCCCGGCCGTGATCACGATGTTGCCCGCGGCAGCGACGTCTTTCGCGAGAGCCGCAGCCTTGGTCGCAGCGATCGCGGCACCCGTGGTGCTCGGACGGTTCTGGGCGGCGTCGGCCTGGGCCTGCTTGATGGTCGACTGGGCCGACTGCACCAGCTTGACGATCGCGTCGATACCTTTCGATGCCGTCTGGATCGTCTGAATGCCGTTGGAAATTCCATCCAGCAAGCCGCCGAGCTGGTTGGACCGGTCGTTCAGGCCGGCTGCGGTGAAGAAATTGATCGGGTTGTCGATGGCCGAATTGACGCGCCGTCCGGTCGCCAGGCGATTCTGGATCGCGCCCTGCTCGGCGGTGGTCTGCTGGAGCGTCAGCAGGTTGTTGCGCACGCCGCTGGTGAGAATCGTATTGGCCATGTCTGGGTCCTCTGAACGCGCGGCGCTACGCCCGCCCGGATTGCTTTGGACCGATCATTGTTTGTTAAGGCTAATAAACGGTTAATCGCGACGGAGAATCCTTGCTTGTAACGAAGAAAGCGGCGGAGCTTGCGCTCCGCCGCTTTCTTTTGTCTTCGGCCCAAATTCTGTGGGCAAGCCCGCTTCTGCGGACGAAGGATCAGAACAGGCGCAGGACGGCCTGATCGGCCTGGCTCGAAAGCGACAGGGCGGTCTGCGAGAGCTGCTGGCGGGTCTGCAGAGCGAGCAGCTTGGCGCCTTCTTCGTTGGTGTCGGCCAGCACCAGGTTGTCGGCACCCTGGGTCAGGGTGTTGATCAGGTCCTTGGTGAAGTCCTGGCGGGTCTGGACGACGCCCAGGCTGGAGCCCAGCGACGAAGCCGTCGAGCGCAGCGAGGTGAGGGCGTTGGTCAGGGAGTCGGCAGCGGTGGCGAGCTGCGTATCATTCTGGAAGTCGATGTCGGTACCAGCTTGGCCGATGCCGAGGTTCGTGGCGCTGATTTCCTCACCCTGAACCTTGAGCTCGTTCTTGGCGGCACCGGTCTTCTCGTTGAAGACGACGGAGAGTGCGTCGCCGGCGAGAAGATTGATGCCGTTGAAGCCGGCGTCCTTGGCGAGTTCATCGATCTGCGTGCGCAGGTCGTTGAACTGATCGACGAGGCTGGCGCGAACGTCGGAGTTGGCAGTGGCCGTCACGGCGGCCTGGTCGTTTCCGACCACGCCGGTAACAGCGTCGGCACCGGCGATCGTCAGAGCGTCCGAACCGGTGCCCTTGATCGTCAGCTTGCCATCGTTGCTGACCGAAGCGGTCGCAATGCCCGACTTGTTGATGTTGTTGACGACGTCGCGGATCGTGTCGGTCGCGGTTGCAGTGACGGTGTATTCCGTCGCGCCGGCGGTGATCGTGATGTCGCCGGCTGCGGCGACGGTCTTGGCCAAGGCCGCAGCCTTGGTCGTATCGATCGCGGCGCTGACGGTGCTCGGGCGGTTCTGGGCGGCGTCGGCCTGGGCCTGCTTGATCGTCGACTGGGCCGACTGGACCAGCTTGGTGATCGCGTCGATACCCTTCGAGGCGGCCGTGATGGTCTGGACGCCGTTCGAGATGCCGTCGAGCAGGTTGGTGAACTGGCCGGCGCGATCGTTCAGGCCGGCGGCGGTGAAGAAGTTGACCGCGTTGTCGACGGCGGAGTTGACCTTCTTGCCGGTGGCGAGACGGAACTGACCCTGCTGCGAGGCGGCGGTGGTCGAGGAGAGCGAGGAGAGCGCGTTGCGCACGCCAGCGGAGAGAGAGATCGTCGAGGCCATAATGAGAAACCCTTCTGGGATGATGCCTTCTGGCGCCGTGGCCGTTCTGGCCGCGACGAAAGGACCCTGCCGCGGCGCTTCGTAACGAGACGTAAATTTCGACGTTAGAATGCGCCGTTGACGGGGCAGCCTGCCGGCATGGTGAACGGCGAATTAAGGGCGGCGAGGGAGCCTTGAAACGGCGAAGGCCCGCTTGCGCGGGCCTTGCGGGAGGCAAGCCGGGACGTCGTGGATCAGGCCGGCTTCAGGCGGTCCGTTCGACCTGATGGGCCTCGCTGGCCTCGCGCGCCCGTTCGCTGAGCTCGCGCGAATAGGCGCGGAGTTTCAGGAGGACTTCGTCCGGCAGTTGCGAGATCGTCTCGCCGGTGTGCGGGTCCTTCTTCTGCAGCACGATCGCGCGCGTCTTCGGATCGATGATCAGCTTGCGCTCGACCGTCTCGTCGGCGGTGCGCGTGGCGGCGCGATCGTTCCGGTCGTTGGCGAATGCCCGGCGCTCGCCATCGGCGCGGCTCTGCGCGTCGCGTGCATCGGCGCGGACCTCGACATTGACGGCCGCGCCGGCAGAGGCGGATTGCACGGTCTTTTCGGGGGGGAGGTCCACGGCGACGCTGCCGGCCTGCGCCGTAACGTCCGAGCGGGTGACGGGCGGCGCGGCAGTCACGGCCGCGAGCCTGGGGGCGTTGCCAAAATCCATGACCACTCCTTCTGGAGTCGCTCACGGCGCCGTTGCGCCGTTCTCGTCCGGTGCCGGGAGCTGGACGTGCTACCCGACGCTGCGAGGATTGGCAGAAAAGATTGAATCCGGCGTCAAGAAATTAGGTAAATCTTTAGGGTTTCCGGCGCAGCCGGCGCGTAAACCCTTTATATACCAAGGGCCTGGCGGCTGCCGGCGGCGAGCCCGCCAGAGCAGGGCGCCGATCAAAGCCGGCGCGAGACGACCAACGGCCCGGAATTGGGACGGGCGAAGACACCGGCGCCGACAGTCGCGGTCGGGCCGTAGCCATTGGCCCGCATCGGCCGGTTGGCGTCGGCCGCGAGATCGCGAATGACGGATTCCGAGACGGCGCGCGCCGTCGCCAGAACGATCTGGTTGGTTTCGATCAGGCCCTGGAAGGCGTTGTGCGCCTCCTTCAACCGCTTGACCTGGTCCGGCACGAAGCGCGCAAGCGCCACGGCATTGAGCTTCACCTGCTCGACGCCGCGCATGTAGATGCCGGCGAGCTCGGTCTTGCGCGGCTCGCGGGTCATGGCTTCCGGCAGACGACCGGCACGAACCAGCTCGGTCTCCTCGCCCACGAGATGCGAGAGGGCGCCAAGCGCCTCCAGGACGGCTTCGATCAGGGCTCGGGCACCAAGCGCGTCGGCGATGCGCGGGCGTTCGTCGAGGACAGGCTTAGCGACCGGCATTCTGGACTCCGCCCGCGGCCTGTTCCTGGAGATTGATCAGGTCGCGCATGATCTGGTTGGAGAGGCCGATGCCGCCGGCCTGCTGGATCTGCTTGGCGTATTGCTGGGTGAGCTGCGAGCGCCAGATGCCGCCGCCGGTGCCGTTCTCGCCGAGCGGGCCTTCGGTGCCCTCGCTGGCGAAGAGCTTCTCGGTCATCTGCTCGAGGAACATGGTCTCGAAATCGTCGGCCTGCTTCTTCGCCTTGGCCTTGGCCGGGTCGAGCGCATCGGCAATGCCGCTGGCGACCTTGCCGGCGACGCCGAGGGCGAGATTCGCGGCGGGAAGCGCGAGGGCAGCAGTCATCACATCACCTCGATTTCGGCCTGCAGCGCGCCTGCCGACTTGATGGCCTGGAGAATGGAGATCAGGTCGCGCGGGCCGATGCCCAGCGCATTGAGCCCGTCGACCAGCTCGGCCAGCGTCACGCTTTCCTTGACCAGGGCAAGCTTGTTGCCGCCGCCGGTATCGACCTTGACGTTGGTCCGGGGCGTCACGACGGTCTGGCCGCGCCCGAAGGGCTCCGGCTGCGAGACCTGCGGCTGTTCGCTGATCGTGACGGTGAGGTTGCCCTGCGCCACGGCGACGGTGGAGACGCGGACATCCTTGCCCATGACGATGATGCCGGAGCGCTCGTCGATGACGATGCGGGCGAGCTGGTCGGGCTCGACGCGCAGCTGCTCGATATCGGTGAGCAGCTTGATCATGTTGCCCTTGAAGCGGGCCGGAATCTGCAAGGCCACGGTCGAAGGATCGGTCGGCTCGGCCGAGTCGCCGCCGACGAATTCGTTGATCGCGGCCGCCATGCGGCGAGCGGTGGTCAGGTCGGGATTGCGCAGCGACAGGCGCAGCGTCTGGAGCTTGTTCAGCGCGAAGTCGATCTCGCGCTCGACGACGCCGCCATTGGCAATGCGGCCGACAGTCGGCACGCCGCGGGTGATCTTGCTGGCCTCGCCCTCGGCCGAGAAGCCGGAGATCGCGACCGGGCCCTGCGACACCGCATAGACCTCGCCATCGGCACCGAGCAGCGGGGTGACCAGGAGCGTGCCGCCCTGCAGTGATTTGGAATCGCCCATGGCCGAGACGGTGACGTCGACGCGGGTGCCCTGCGTGGCGAAGGGCGGCAGGTTTGCGGTCACCATCACGGCGGCGACGTTGGCGGTGCGCATGTTGGCGCCGCGGGTGTTGACGCCGAGACGCTCCAGCATCGCCTGCAGCGACTGCTTGGTGAAGGGCGTGTTGTTGAGGGTGTCGCCGGTGCCGTTGAGGCCGACGACGATGCCGTAGCCGAGCAACTGGTTGGTGCGCACGCCCTCGACCGAGGCGAGATCCTTGATGCGTGAGAGCGCGAACACCGGCTGCGACGACAGGCCGACGACCACGGCCAGCAGAGCGGCCAGCGGCTTCAGCAGCGTCTTCAGGGCGGGGTTGCGGAACATGCGTCTGGCACCGGGGGTGGTTGAACTCATCCGGCCCTTGCGAGGGGCGTGCCAAATCGCTCGAATTTGAAAAGCCTTGTTTGTCAGTCCTTTGCAGTTCGGCTTCATGGTTGGGAGGCTCTTGCGGAGCCTGCGCTTCCTGCCGGGGCGGCAGTTTCTGCCGGGTCGTTTACCGGCTGTTAACCGTCTTCCGACAAGGTTTCATTAACCCTTCACGAGGCCGCCGATGATCAGGATCGACCAGCGCGCGCCCGTTTCGAATGCCGGCCCGGCCAGTTCCGCGAGGCGCTCGAGCGGCGCGGCCTTCACGCTTCCGACGCAGGATTCCGCCACCGCGACCCGCAGCAGCGGCGTCAGCGCGGCCGGCCCGCTCGATACGCTGCTCGCCGTTCAGGCGCAGGAGGACACGCAGGACCGCAAGCGCCGGCAGGCCAGGCGCGGACATGACCTGCTCGACGGGCTCGACCGGCTGAAGGCGGCGCTGCTCGCTGGCCGGGTTCTGCCGTCGGAACTGGAGCGGCTGCGCACGACGCTGGCGCTCAGGCGCGAGACGACGGATGACCCGCGCCTCGACGAGGTTCTGGCGCATATCGAATTGCGCGCCGCGGTCGAGCTAGCGAAGCTGAAGCGCTGAGGCGCCTCAGCATGCTGCATTACCGAATGAACTGGTCGACATACTCCGCCCCGAGGCCGTTCTGCGCGTAATGCGCGCGGCATTTGTCGATGCGGGTGAAGGTGTCGTCATAGCCGAGGCATTTGCCGTCCGGGTCGACATAGATCATCGCGCCGTTCACCTGGAACATGGTGATCATCTCCTCCACGTCGGGATCGACCACCAGCGTGTGCGTCTCGCCGGGCGCCTCGTAGACATAGGAGCCCTCGGTCGCGACCCAGTCATGCTCCAGATAGCGCCATTGGCCCTTCAGTACGTAGCCGTGGACCGGAAGCGGGTGGCGATGGCGCGAGAGCACGCCGGCGCGGCGAACCTTCAGCAGGTTCATCCAGTAGCCGCGCGAGACGCAGAAGAGCAGCGGGCGGAACCAGACATTGTCATCGACCGGCACCCAGACGCGCTCATCGGTCGGGATCACGTTCGGGACGATCAGCTCCGGCGGCGATTCCTTCGGCTGGGGATGGCGATAGGGCGTCCAGCGCTCCTCCTGGGTGGCCGCGACGGGGATCGGGCTCGTCGTGTTCATGGCGTCTCTCCCGGGCTGATGTTCTGATTCAATGCGCTTGCAATTCGATTCAGGTTTCCGGCTCAAGCTGTTGAGCCGGAGGCACTTTCCTAGACCGCGAGATAGCCGCCATCGACCGGCAGGATGGCGCCGGTGACGAACGAGGCTGCGTCCGAGAGCAGGAAGGCGATGGCGCCGCCGACATCGCCGGGCTTGCCCCAGCGGCCCATCGGCGTGCGAGCGATGATGGGCGCCGAGCGCTCGGCATCCTCGACCAGCGGCCGGGTCAGCTCGGTCTCGATCCAGCCGGGCGCGACCGCGTTGACGCGGATGCCGTCCGGGGCCCAGGCGGCGGCGAGCGACTTGGTGAGCTGGCCGATGCCGCCCTTCGAGGCGGCATAACCCGGCGCGAAGGCGGAGCCGTGGAAGGTCAGCATCGAGGCGATGTTGACGATGGCGCCGCCGGTCTTGTCCGCCCCCCTGGCGGCGAGCTTGTCCCTGGCGGCGACGCACATCCGCATCGTGCCGTTGAGATTGACCTCGATGGTCAGGCGGAAGGCGTCGATCTCGAATTCCTTGCCGCCGCGCTGGATCATGCCGGCGCAGTTCACCAGCGCATCGAGACGCGGGCAGGTCGCGACGATGGCGGCAACCTCGGCGTCGCGGGTCACGTCGAGCCGGGCATGCCGGATCGCAGGATGGGCCGGGGCCGCTGCCACCTCCTCCTCGGTCAGGCCGGTGGCGAGAACGTCGTAGCCGGCCTGTGCCAGGGCAAGCGCGGCGCCGGCGCCGATGCCGCGGGTGCCGCCGGTAACGAGAGCGAATTTGGTCGAAGCCGGGTTTGTCATGGAGCGAGGCTAGAGCGCTCCGGGCCCATGGGAAAGACTGGATGATGCAGGCCGCCATGCGATGGCGGCCGTGCCGGTCAGTCCCACTTGTATTTCAAGGAGAGCATGGCCCGGCCCTGCGTCTCGAAATCGCTGGCGACGAGCGGCACCTTGCGCGCCAGCGTCAGGTCGAAGGAAGTCTGCCAGGGCAGGTCGGCGAGCCTGGCGAGATCGACCGAGAGCTTCATCTCCGGCGTGAATGCCGTGTGGAAGCCGTCGCCCGGCGCGAAGACGTAATTGCCGGCCATGGCGAGCTGGGAGGTCAGGGTGAGATGCGGGAACAATTCCTGCCGGTAGCCGATCACGGCCTCGCCGGTCTGTTCGGGATTGCCGTAGAGCGAGCCACCGCCGCCGGTCGCGAGGCTCCAGATGAAGCCCTTCCGGGCTACCGCCGGCTTGCCCAGCCGCCAGCGCAGCTCCGCGTCGCGCGTCGCACCGACGCTCGCCGGATCGGAGAGCGTGGTCGAGAGCGAGAAGATGTCCTGCCCGAGCTTGAAGCCGACGGAGCGGTCCTGCGCCGCGCTCGTCATAGTCTGGCGCGCGGCGAAGCCCTTGCGGATGATGTCGACGGGAATCGGCGCCCGCGCCCGCAGATGGGCGCCGGATGCCGCTGCCGCCCGGCCGAGCGCGGCCAGTCCCGGATCGAAGACGAGGGCATCGGGGTCATCCGCGGCGAGTGCCGGAGCCGCCATCACGTCGGCATCGGGATCGATCAGCGCGCCGCGCGGGACCGGCAGCGGGGTGGCCGGTGCTTCCTCGGCCGGGATCGGCGCTGAGGCGAGGGCGGGGCCGAGCGTCGCCGCCAGAAGGATCGCGGCCGGCTGAAGTCCGGCGCGGAGGTCATGAATGAAACGGAACACGTCGTTCGTCCTGTCGCTATGACGAGCGGCAGAACAGACTAGGCCGGGAAGATGCCGATTTTGCGGCAATGCAGCATAATTCGGTGCGCAGCAGATTGGGCGAAAGCTGCGCTTCCCCCGCCGGCTCTAACGAGCTAGGAAGCGACCCAGCCGTGGATCGTGGCCGAAAGCCGCGATTTCGGATCGTTCTATCTGGAGAGAACAGGGGTCATCGCATGAGCAAGATCAAGGTCGCCAACCCGGTCGTCGACATGGACGGCGACGAGATGACCCGGATCATCTGGCAGAAGATCAAGGATACCCTGATCTTCCCGTATCTGGATCTCGAGCTCGATTATTACGACCTCTCGGTCGAGAACCGCGACGCGACCGACGACCAGGTCACGATCGACGCCGCCAACGCCACCAAGAAGCATGGCGTCGCGGTGAAATGCGCCACCATCACGCCGGACGAGGGCCGCGTGAAGGAGTTCAACCTGAAGTCGATGTGGAAGTCGCCGAACGGTACGATCCGCAACATCCTCGGCGGCGTGATCTTCCGCGAGCCGATCATCTGCAAGAACGTGCCGCGCCTGGTTCCCGGCTGGACCCAGCCGATCGTCATCGGTCGCCATGCCTATGGCGACCAGTACCGCGCCACCGATTTCAAGTTCCCGAGCAAGGGCACGCTGTCGATCAAGTTCGTCGGCGAGGACGGCAACGTCATCGAGAAGGAGGTCTTCAAGGCCCCCGAGGCCGGCGTCGCCATGGCGATGTACAATCTCGACGAGTCGATCCGCGACTTCGCCCGCGCTTCGCTGAACTACGGCCTGATCCGCAAATACCCAGTCTATCTCTCGACCAAGAACACCATCCTCAAGACCTATGACGGGCGCTTCAAGGATATCTTCGAGGAGATCTACCAGGCTGAATTCAAGGCCGAATTCGACAAGCTCGGCATCACCTACGAGCACCGCCTGATCGACGATATGGTCGCTTCCGCGATGAAGTGGTCGGGTGGCTATGTCTGGGCCTGCAAGAACTACGACGGCGACGTGCAGTCCGACACCGTGGCGCAGGGCTTCGGCTCGCTCGGCCTGATGACCTCGGTTCTGATGACGCCGGACGGCAAGACCGTCGAGGCCGAGGCCGCGCACGGCACGGTGACGCGCCACTACCGCGAGCACCAGAAGGGCAAGGAGACCTCGACGAACTCGATCGCCTCGATCTTCGCCTGGACCCGTGGCCTCGCGCACCGCGCCAAGCTCGACAACAATGCCGAGCTCGCCAAGTTCGCTTCGCTTCTGGAGAAGGTCACGGTCGACACCGTCGAGGCCGGCGACATGACCAAGGACCTCGCCCTGCTGGTCGGCGCCGAGCAGAAGTGGCTCTCGACCACCGGCTTCCTCGAGAAGGTCAGCGACAACATGCGCAAGGCGATGGCCGCCTGATTTGGGGCGCATCATTGCGTGGAATGAGAAGCCCGGCCGAAAGGCCGGGCTTTTTTCATCAGCGGTGACGGCAGGACGTCTTGACTTGAACCTGCCCGTCGCTGCGCGATCAGGTCAATTGACGGCGAAGCAGTAAAGCCGCCCGGCGCCGCCCGTGCCTTTCAGGGCGTCCTGGCTGCAGCCGCCGCGCGAGGCATGTGAGCTGTTCCAGGATTTCGCGGGTGGCGACTCGTCGAGCCCGGTGCGGTCATGGTGGCCCATCATCACCGCGCCCTCCGCGCCGCTTTTCGTATAGTTCCCGCAGGTGCGATCCTCGCCCGCGGCGAAGGCCGTGCCGTCGGGCTGCGAGCCGGTCAGGATGTCGTGCTCGTTGGGCGTGTCGCCGCGGCCGTTGACGGCTTCGCCCTTCTCGGTGAGCGCCGTCTGCTTGGTGAGGTTCGCCGCGCCGCCATGCAGGTCCGCGACGCTGTTCGCGATCACCGCACCCTTGGCATTGCGCCAGGGGCCGGCGCCGATCCGATCGCGCGCATTGACCGCGGCGGTGCTGCCGGCTGCCTGCGTCGACAGATAGGCGTGCCAGGTCTTGCTGCCGGCGCCGGCCGCCTGGGCGAGGCGCTGGCAAATCGCATCGGCACCCGCCAGCCCGCCGAGATCCGCGCCCTTGCCGGAGCCAGCGCTCGTGATGAAAAAGGTCATATCGGAGGTCTGAGCCTGGGCGGTGCTGCCGGTTAGCGCCAGCAATCCGAAGGTCGCAGCAAGCGTGACGTATTTTGCGCTCATCGTTCGGTCTCCCTGGTCTTCTTCGCTCTTGGCTAGGTTCGTTCAGCGACGCCCGCAGCCGGTGCAGGGGCAGCCTAACATGGCTTTCGGCCTGTTGGGGGCGGCCTCGGCATAGTCGCAAGGAAGTGACTGAAGGGGGCAGTTCAGGCGGCAGGGCGGTTTCGCTCAAGCCGCATCGCGATGTGTCCGGTCATTCCACCCTGACCGGCCGCCGCGCCAGGATGCGATGCTCCGCCAGCGGCGCATGCAGGATGTAGCGCAATTCATAGACACCCGGCTGGTCCGGCGCTTCCAGCGTTGCCTCGACATTCTCCGCGGGGAAGAAGCGCGGGCCGTCCGTGTCGGCCGGCGCGTCCGGCTTCACCAGCATCACGCGGTCCTGCTCGCCATTGGGGCCGATGCCGCGCACCGGCACGCCCTGGCCGCGGCCGACACGCTCGGGCGCAGCCAGCGTCGCACTCGGCTCTGTCGTCGCGAGCGGCTGGCGCAGCAGGATCGTGGGCGCGCCGGCCTTTTCCACCGTCAGGCGCAGTTCGTAAGTCCCGACGGCGCCGGGGGTGGGGAGAGCCGGCACCGTGGTCCTGGGCTCGACGACGACGATCGCCTTGTCTGCCGGATCATCCGGGCGCGCGATGGCGAGGCGCGCGCCTTGCGGCATGCGCGTGAGGAAGACGCTGAGCGGCGCGCCGGCGACGATGGTCCGCGCCGCGGAAAGGGCGGGGGCATCGTTACGGCGTTGGGCGGGCTTCGTCTGCGCGGCGGCGAGCGCCGGCAGGAGCAGGGCGGCAAGCCCGATCAGGAAACGGCGTTTCACGTTCATCCTCTCGCCAGCGTCCGGATGCGCTCGGCAAGCCGGGGATGGCGTGTGGTGAGTGCCCGGAAATCGATGGGGTCGAGCACCAGAAGCTTGGAAGGAGCCGTCGCCACCGCCGCTTGCGGGCAGGGCGAGTGGCTCGCGATGGCGATATCATCAAGCTGGAGTTCGCCGAAAAAATGGCCTTCGTCGAGCCGGTCGCGACTGTTGGCGAGCGCGACCTCGACCTCGCCGCTGGCGATGAAATACAGTGCCCGGCCGGGCTCGCCCTGATGCATGATGACGGCGCCGCTGCGCACCGTCTGGGCGCGCAGGAATTGCATTACGGCGGCGATTTCGTTCGCATCCAGCGCGCCGAACAGCGGCACGCGCGCGATCATGCTCCAGGTGACCACGAATTCGCGCCGATGGATCTCCTGTGCGAAGGCGGTGGCGACGATGCCGACCGGCAGGGCGAGCATGACGAGGCCGAGCACCGCGGTGACGGCCGCCACCGCCTTGCCGGCTGCCGTGACCGGGAAGACATCGCCGTAACCGACCGTGGTCAGGGTGATGATCGCCCACCACATCGCATCGGGGATGGTGCCGAACTTGTCGGGCTGGGCCTCGTGCTCGACCAGATGCATCGCGCTCGCCGCCACCAGCATCACGCCCATCAGGATGACGAAGCAGGCGACCAGCGCCTTGCGCTCGGAGGCCAGCGCTGCGGCGAGCGAGGCCATGCCGGGTGAATAGCGGCCGAGCTTGAAGAAGCGCAGTAGCCGCAGCAGCAGCAGGATCCTGATCTCGTCGAAGCCGATGAGACTGGCGGCGAGCGGCAGGATCGCGAGCAGATCGATGATGGCTGGGACGGAGCGGAGATAGTCGAGCCGCGCCCGTGTCGCGCTCAGGCCGCGATAGCGGGCATGCTCGGGCGTGATCCAGATGCGGATGGCATATTCGAGGGTGAAGACCGCGAGCGAGGCGCGCTCTAGCAGGTCGAAACCGGGGCCGAAGCGGGCGGCGAGCGTGGGAACGGATTCCAGCACGATCGCCAGCACGTTGGCTGAGATCAGCGCGACCAGCGCCCGGTGGATTACGGTGGCGACGAGATCATCGCCGGCACCATGATCGAACCACAGGTGAACCTGCCGCCGCCAGCCCTGTTCAGGCGTGGCGGCGGCCATATCCCTGTCAGCCCATCGCAGCCGCGACGGCATCGAGCGCGGCTTGCGCCTTGCTGCCGTCCGGCCCACCGGCCTGGGCCATGTCGCGGCGTCCGCCACCGCCCTTGCCGCCGAGCTGCTCGGAGGCCGCGCGGACCAGTGCGACCGCGTCGAAACGCTCGGTCAGGTCGGGCGTGACGCCGACGACAACGCCGGCCTTGCCGTCATCGGCCACACCAACGATGGCGACGACGCCGGAGCCGACGCGGGCCTTGGCCTCGTCGGCGAGGCTCTTCAGGTCCTTCATCTCGACACCGGTGACGGCGCGGGCCAGCAGCTTGGCGCCCGCGATCTCCTGGATGGGCTCCTCGGCCGCACCGCCGCCACCCATGGCGAGCTTCTTGCGAGCCTCGGTCAGTTCGCGGTCGAGCTTGCGGCGTTCCTCGATCAGCGCGGCCAGACGGTTGCCGGCCTCGGCGGCGGGGACCTTGAGCAGGCTCGCCAGCCCGTTGAGCAGGCGCGATTCCTCGTTGAGGCGCAGGCGGGCCCCATTACCCGTCATGGCTTCGAGGCGGCGCACGCCGGCCGCGACGGCACCTTCGCCAACGATGCTGACGAGACCGATATCGCCGGTGCGCGCGGCATGGGTGCCGCCGCAGAGCTCGACCGAATAGGCGCGGCCGGCCGGGTTGGTGCCCATCGCGACGACGCGGACCTCGTCGCCGTATTTCTCGCCGAAGAGAGCGCGTGCACCCGAGGCGATGGCCTCGTCGACGCTCATCAGGCGGGTCGTGACCGGCTCGTTCTGGAGGATGATCGCGTTGGCGATCTCCTCGACCTCGCGCAATTCCTCGGCGCTGATCGGCTTTGGATGCGAGAAATCGAAGCGCAGGCGATCGGCCGAGACCAGCGAGCCCTTCTGCGCGACATGGTCGCCGAGGACGAGGCGCAGCGCCTCGTGCAGCAGATGCGTCGCCGAATGGTTGGCGCGGATCGCGGAACGGCGCTCATGGTCGACGACGAGCTCGACGGCGGCGCCGAGCTTCAACTCGCCTTCCTTGACCGTGATGCTGTGGGCGAAGACGTCGCCGAGCTTCTTCTGGACGTCGGAAACCTCGACCAGCGCGCCCGGCGCCTTCGCCACGCCGGCATCGCCGACCTGGCCGCCGGATTCGCCGTAGAACGGCGTCTGGTTGACCAGCATGAAGCCACTCTCGCCGGCCTTCAGCGCGGGAACCTCGGCATTGTCGCGGATCAGCGCGGTGACCACGCCCTCGGCAATCTCGGTGTCGTAGCCGAGGAACTCGGTGGCGCCGACCTTGTCGCGCAGCGGGAACCAGAGCGCCTCGGTCGCGGCCTCGCCGGTGCCGGCCCAGGCGGCGCGCGCCTTGGCCTTCTGCTGCTGCATGGCGGCGTCGAAGCCCTCGGTATCGACCGTGATCTCGCGGGCGCGCAGCGCGTCCTGCGTCAGGTCGAGCGGGAAGCCGTAGGTGTCGTAGAGCGTGAAGGCGACGTCGCCCTTGAGGCTCTGGCCGGCGGTCAGGTCCTTCGAGGCGTCGTCGAGCAGGGTGAGGCCGCGCGCCAGCGTGGTGCGGAAGCGGGTCTCCTCCAGCTTCAGCGTCTCGGTGATCAGCGCTTCGGCACGCAGCAGTTCGGGATAGGCGCGGCCCATCTCGCGGGTCAGCGCCGGGACGAGCTTGTGGAGCAGCGGCTCCTTGGCACCGAGGAGCTGCGCATGGCGCATGCCGCGACGCATGATCCGGCGCAGCACATAGCCGCGGCCCTCGTTCGACGGCAGCACGCCGTCGGCGATCAGGAAGGCCGAGCAGCGCAGATGGTCGGCGATGACGCGGTGGCTCGCCTTCATCGGCCCGTCCGGATCGACCGAGGTCAGGTCGGCGATGGCCGTGATCAGGGCGCGGAACAGGTCGATATTGTAGTTGTCATGCGTGCCCTGGAGCACGGCCGCGATGCGCTCCAGCCCCATGCCGGTGTCGATCGAGGGGCGAGGCAGGTTGGTGCGGATGCCACCCGCGGCCTCCTCGTACTGCATGAACACGAGATTCCAGATCTCGATGAAGCGATCGCCATCCTCCTCGGCCGAGCCGGGCGGGCCGCCCCAAATATGGTCGCCATGGTCGTAGAAGATCTCGGAGCAGGGGCCGCAGGGACCGGTATCGCCCATCCGCCAGAAATTATCCGAGGTCGCGATGCGGATGATCTTGTCGTCGGTCAGGCCGGCGATCTTCTTCCAGAGAGCGTGCGCCTCGTCGTCCTCGGAGTAGACGGTGACCGTCAGCTTGTCCTTGGGCAGGCCGAATTCGCGGGTGACCAGGGTCCAGGCGTGATGGATCGCCTGTTCCTTGAAATAGTCGCCGAAGGAGAAATTCCCCAACATCTCGAAGAAGGTGTGATGGCGCGCGGTATAGCCGACATTGTCGAGGTCGTTGTGCTTGCCGCCGGCACGGACGCATTTCTGGGCGGTGGTGGCACGCGAATACGGGCGCTTCTCCTGGCCGGTGAAGACGTTCTTGAACTGCACCATGCCCGAATTGGCGAACATCAGCGTCGGGTCGTTGCGCGGCACGAGCGGGCTCGACGGCACGATCTCGTGGCCCTGGGACTTGAAGTAGTCGAGGAAGGTCGACCGGATATCGTTGACGCCGCTCATCGCTCTTTTGCGCTCTGATCTGGGGCAGGAGGCCGGGCGCGCCCGGCAGGAAGGACCGGTTCTAGTCAGGCGGCTTGCCGCTGTCCAGAAAGCTTGACGCAGCGCACACCGGGCAAGGCCTTATCCGCAAACGAAAAGGGCGGCCCGAAGGCCGCCCGCGTCTTCGTCCTGGACAGTGCAGGCCGCGATCAGGCCTCGCCTTCGTCGAGATCGTCCGCGGTCGGGTCCGCCTGATCGAGGATGCGGTCGGCGACGAGGCCGGAATTCTGGCGGATCGTAGCCTCGATCTTGGCTGCCAGGTCAGGGTTGTTCTTGAGGAAGGTCTTGGCGTTCTCGCGGCCCTGGCCGAGGCGCTGGCTGTCGAAGGAGAACCAGGCGCCAGCCTTCTCGACCATGCCGGCCTTGACGCCGAGATCGATCAGTTCGCCGACCTTGGAGATGCCCTCGCCGAACATGATGTCGAACTCGACCTGCTTGAAGGGCGGCGCGACCTTGTTCTTGACGACCTTGACGCGGACCTGGTTGCCGGTCGCCTCGTCGCGCTCCTTCAGCGTCGAGACGCGGCGGATGTCGAGGCGCACGGAGGCGTAGAACTTCAGTGCGTTGCCGCCGGTGGTGGTCTCCGGGGAACCGTACATCACGCCGATCTTCATGCGGATCTGGTTGATGAAGATGACCATGCAGTTCGAGCGCGAGATCGAGGCGGTGAGCTTGCGCAGGGCCTGGCTCATCAGGCGGGCCTGCAGGCCGGGCTGGACATCGCCCATCTCGCCCTCGATCTCGGCGCGGGGCGTGAGCGCGGCGACGGAGTCGATGACCAGCACGTCGATGGCGCCGGAGCGGACGAGGGTATCGGTGATCTCGAGCGCCTGCTCGCCGGTATCGGGCTGCGAGATCAGCAGGTCGTCGAGATTGACGCCGAGCTTGCGGGCATAGACCGGATCGAGCGCGTGCTCGGCATCGACGAAAGCGCAGACGCCACCCTTCTTCTGGGCCTCGGCGATGGTGTGCAGCGCCAGCGTGGTCTTGCCGGAGGATTCCGGTCCGTAGATCTCGACGATGCGGCCCTTGGGCAGGCCGCCGACGCCGAGCGCGATGTCGAGGCCGAGCGAACCCGTGGAGATGGTCTCGATCTCGATCGACGGCGAGTTCTTGCCGAGCCGCATGATCGAACCCTTGCCGAAGGCGCGTTCGATCTGGGAGAGCGCTGCATCGAGCGCCTTGGCCTTGTCCATCGAGGAGCCTTCCACGAGTTTGAGATTCGCCTGATTCACGGTTCGGGCTCCTTATGGCAGGGCGACGGGGACATCTCAATGCGTCTTGACATGAGGATGGTCACGCTTTGTTCTTGTTCGCAAGTTCTTTTTTTGTTCTCGGTGTCAGTTTTTGTCAGGAGGGGTGTCAGGAGCTGTCACGGGCAGGGCGGCCACAGCGGAGTACGGCGCCCGAATGCGGGCGCCGTCGGCCTCAGCCCATCGCCGCCTTCACGGTCTCGACGAGCTGCTTCATCGTGAAGGGCTTGGGCAGGAAGTGGAATTCCTCGCCCTCGGGCAGGTTCTTGCGGAAGGCCTCCTCGGCATAGCCGGAGACGAAAACGACCTTGGTGTCCGGGTTGCGCTTGCGGAGTTCGCCGAGCAGCGTCGGGCCGTCCATCTCCGGCATCACCACGTCGGAGACGACGAGGTCGATCTTGCCGTCGTTCTGCAGGAAGAGATCGAGCGCCTCGACGCCCGAGGCTGCCTCGTGGACGGTATAGCCGCGCGAGACCAGCATGCGGGCGTTGAGCGCGCGCACCGCATCCTCGTCCTCGACCAGCAGGATGACGCCGGCGCCGGTATGATCGGCGGCGAGCTTCTTCGGCGCTTCCTTGGCCGCGGCCTCGGCGGCGATCTCCTCCTGGCTCGGGACATGGCGCGGCAGGAAGATGCGGAAATTCGTGCCCTTGCCGATGGTCGAGTCGACGAAGACATAGCCGCCGGTCTGCTTGACGATGCCATAGACCATCGAGAGGCCGAGGCCGGTGCCCTTGCCGACCTCCTTGGTGGTGAAGAAGGGCTCGAAGATCTTGTCGAGATATTCCTGCGGGATGCCGGTGCCGCTGTCCTCGACCTCCAGCAGGACGTAGTCGTCGGCGGGCAGGGCGTCCTGGCCGAAGGAGGCGCAGTCCTCGCGGGTGACGTTGCGGGTGCGCACCGCGAGCTTGCCGCCATCTGGCATCGCGTCACGGGCATTGACGGCGAGGTTGACGATGACCTGTTCGAGCTGGCCGAGATCGGCCTTGACCGGCCAGAGGTCGCGGCCCTGGCGGACGTCGAGCGTGACCTTGTCGGCGACGACGCGCTTCAGCATCAGCGAGAGATCGGAGAGCACCTCGCCGAGTTCCAGTACCTGCGGGCGCAGCGTCTGGCGGCGGGAGAAGGCGAGCAGCTGCCGCACCAGCGCCGCGGCACGGTAGGCGTTCTGCTTGATCTGCATGATGTCCGGGAAGGACGGGTCGGTCGGCCGGTGGCTCGCCAGCAGGAACTCGGAGGCGTTGATGATGACCTGCAGCACGTTGTTGAAGTCGTGCGCGATGCCGCCGGCGAGTTGGCCGACCGCCTGCATCTTGCCGGCCTGGTCCATGTTGTCGCGCAGCTTGCGCTCGGCCGTGGTCTCCAGCGCGTAGACGATGGCGCGCTCGCCGTCGCCGCCTTCGGTGCCGGCGACCGGGGTGAGGTAGAGCTTGGCCGAGCGGCCATCCTCGCCGGCGAGCGCCAGATCGAGCGGGGCGCCACCCGAGCGCCCGGCCACCACCTCTGCCAGCGCCGCATCGAGGCCGGCACCGGAAGCGACGAGGTCGTGGATGGTCTGCGGCCGCAGGCCCGCCGGGATCAGGCGGGCGAAGGCGGCGTTGGAATGCAGGATGGCGCCGGTCTCGTCGATGGTAGCGATCGCCATCGGCGTCGAATGGAAGAAGCGGGCGAAGCGGACCTCGGCGTCGCTGCCGCCATCGGAGCCGGCCTCGCCGGCCGTGCGGTTGAGGACGAGGGTGCGCGAGGGGCCGGCGCGGCCATCCTGCCCGAAGGCAACCTGATGGTGCAGGCGCACGGGCAGGGGCGCGCCGTTGCGGCGCTTCAGATCGACATCGAGAACTTCGACGCGGACATCGCCGGGCTGGCCGCGGATCGCCTGGAGCAGGGCGGCGGCGGAGGGCGTGCAGACATCGTCGAGATGCAGGCCGCCGGAGCCGAAGCGGGCGAGATCGAAATCGAGCCAGCCGGAGAGTGTCGCGTTGAGATAGGAAATCTCGCCATCGGCATCGATCGAGATGAACCCGGCCGGCGCGTGGTCGAGATAGTCGATCGCGTGCTGGAGTTCCTGGAAGGCGTTTTCCTGGCGCTCGCGATCGGGCGTGATGTCGGCGACCGACCAGAGCGTCGCGGTCGAGGTCTCGCGGCGGACGGGCGAGACCCGGACGCGGTACCAGCCGACCTCGCTGCGCCCGTTCAGGGCGGGCTCAAGCCGGACCTCCTCGACCAGGCGGCGATGCTCGCGGGCGGCGGTGGCGAGCCGGTAGATCGCTTCGGAGACGTCGGCGCGGCCGGTCAGCAGGCGGCCGACGGGCTTGAGGTCGTTGGCGCCGGTCGCGCCCGCCAGCGCCAGATAGGCCTCGTTGGCATAGACGATCTCGTTTTCGCTCTCGGTCACCACGATGCCGTCATCGGCGCCGTCGACGACAGCCTTGGTCAGGTCGTTGCGGGCGGCGCGGCCGGAAAACTGCACGAGTCCGATGGCGAAGGCGAAGAGCCCGAAGACGCCGACGACCGAGAGCAGGGCCAGCAGGCCGAGGATCAGCGGCTGCGCCCATTCATTGGCGAGGAAGCCGAGCGCGATCGCCGCGCCCACAAGCAGGGCGGCCACGAACAGGATGATCCCGATATGGCCGGGCTTGTCGGAGCGATCGATCGTATTGGTCGCCGTGGTGCCGCTCATTGCGGTGGAGTCCGTTCGCTTGGGGCCGCTGCGGAAACTCCGCGGCCATCCTTCCTTCGCATCCCTGCCGAGTTAGGCGCGCCGACCCTTCAGGCGCAAGACGTATCCGATGACTTCGGCGACGGCCTGATAGTGTTCGACAGGAATTTCTTCGTCGATGTCGACCGTGGCGTAAAGCGCACGCGCCAAAGGCGGGTTCTCGATGATCGGCACGCGGTGCTCGCCGGCGACCTCGCGGATCTTCAGGGCCATGGTGTCGACGCCCTTGGCGAGGCAGAGCGGCGCCGCCATGCCGGGCTCGTATTGCAGGGCGACGGCGAAGTGGGTCGGGTTGGTGATGATCACCGTCGCCTTGGGCACCGCCGCCATCATGCGCTTGCGGACGCGGCTGGCGCGGATCTGGCGCAGCTTCGCCTTGACCTCGGGATTGCCCTCCGAGTTCTTGAACTCGTCCTTCATCTCCTGCTTCGTCATCTTCTGGCGCTGGTACCAGGAGAAGCGCTGCCAGCCGAAATCGCCGATGGCAATGATGGCGAAAAGAGCAAGCACCGCGCCCATCAGCTGGATGGCGAGCGACAGCGTCGCCGGCATCAGCGCCTCGACGCTCATCTGCGCGAAGCCTTCGAGCCGGTCGTGCTGGCCCCAGAGCGTATACCAGACCACGACGCCGATCAGCGTCGTCTTGGCCAGGCCCTTGGCGAAGTTGACCCAGGCCTCCTTGCCGAAGAGCCGCTTGGCGCCGGCCATCGGCGAGATCCGGTTGAACTTCGGCATCAGCGGCTCGAAGGTCCAGAGCGGCTTGTGCTGGAGCATCGCGCCGGCGAGGCCGGCGCAGAGGATGAAGGCGAAAGGCAGGCCCAGCGCCATGAAGCCGGTGAGCACGCCGCGCTGCGTGACCTGCATGAACGAGGCGCCGTCGGACGGGACCTGATGCGCGTTCATCAGGAAGGAGCGCAAGGACAGCATCGCCTCGCGGGCAGACCAGCCGGCAGCCACCATCAAGGCGAGCGTGAAGCCGCAGAGCACGAAGAAGGTCCCGATCTCCTGCGATTTGGGGACGTCGCCTTTCTCGGTGGCTTCGTCCAGCTTTCGCTGGGTCGGGTCTTCTGTTCTGTCTTCGTTTTCGGCTTCCTCGGACATTGCGCCCCCTCAGCCGGTGAACTGACGGAGGAAGGCGCCGAGGTCGTCGACGAAGACGCTCATCATCACGCCGAGTACGACGAGCATGACGAGCATGCCGCCCATGATCGAGGCCGGCACGGCGAGGAAGAAGACCTGCAATTGCGGCATCATCCGCGCGAGCACGCCGAGGCCGAGATTGAACAACAGGCCGAAGACGAGAAAGGGCGCCGAGATCTGGATGGCCAGGGCGAAGCCGCGCGCCGTCGAGCGGATCGCCAGCGCCATCACGTCGGTCATGTCGACGGCGCCGCCCGGCGGCAGCAGGCGATAGCTCTCATGGATCGCGGCGATGGCGATGTGGTGCAGGTCCGTGGTCAGGATCAGCGTGATGCCGAGCATCGTCAGGAAGTTGCCGATCGAGGGATTCTGCATGCCGCCGGTCGGATCGACGGTCATGGCGAAGCCCAGCCCCATGGTCTGCGCGACGAGCGTGCCGGCGGTCTGCAGGCAGGCCATGACCAGCCGGGCGCAGAGCCCGATAACGAGGCCGATCAGCAATTCGCCGACGAGCAGGGTGACGACGCCGGAGACGTCGCCGGGCACGCGCAGGGAAGGGCGGGCGACGGGCACGATCATCAGGGCGATGAAGAAGGCGAGCGACAGCCGCGCCCGCGAGAAGATGAAGCGCTCGCCGATGCCTGGCATCAGCATGACGAGCGTGCCGACCCGCGCGAAGACGAGCACGAAAAGGGCGCTGATCTCTGGCAGGATCGCGATCTGCATCGTGCCGCGGGGACCTTCACGCCAAGGACTTGCACGCCAGAAAGGGCGCCGCGGCCCCGCGCCGGCCAAGGCCGGCAGCAGGCGCGACGGGCTCATCCGCCCGTGGCGATTCGGGCGGCGACTCGCCCCATATAACCCGCCAGCGCGCTTCCCATGAACGGAAGAAACAGCAGCAATCCGGCAAAGACGGCGATGATCTTCGGCACGAAGACCAGCGTCTGTTCCTGGATCTGCGTCAGCGCCTGTACCAGCGAGACGATGAGGCCGACCGCGAGCGCGATCAGCATCAGCGGGCCGCCGACCTTGAGGAAGACGACGATGCCGTCGCGGGCGATGTCGAGAATGGCTCCGGAAGTCATAATGCTCGTCCGATCCTGTCGCCGTCAGACCGGCATCCGCATGATTTCCTCATAGGCCGCGATGACCCGGTCGCGCACGGCGACCAGGGTCTCGATCGCGGCCTCGCTCTCGGCCACCGCCGTCACGACATTGACGATGTCGGCCCGCCCGCCGGCGACGCTTGCGGTCTGGGCATCGGCCTCACGCCCGGCAGTGGCGGTGGCGTCGAGCGCCTTGCCGAGCAGGGCGGAGAAATCCGGCCCGCCCGCTTCCGCGCCGCCCGTGGCGAGCGGCTTGCGCATCAGATTGCCGGCACCCATCCCCTGGATGGAGGCATAGGCGCCTGCGGCGAAACCCGGAGTGGCCATGGCGGTCTAGTCCCCTTCTGGAGTGCTTGTTTCGGTCGCCGGGTGGTTCAGGCGCGCAGGATGTCGATGGTGCGCTGGATCATCCGGCGCGTCGAAGAGATCAGGTTGAGATTGGCCTCGTAGCTGCGCTGGGCCTCGCGCATGTCGACCATCTCGACCAGCGAATTGACGTTCGGCATCTGCACGTCGCCTTTGGCGTCGGCGGCCGGGTTGCCCGGATCGTGCTTGACCTTGAAGGCGCTCTGGTCGCGCTGGACCTTGCCGAGCGCGACGAGCTGGGCGTCGAGGGTGCGGTCGAAATGGCGCTGGAAGGTCGGGACCTTGCGCCGATAGGGCTCGGCGCCGGCGCGCTCCGGGCCGGAATCGGCGTTGGCGATGTTCTCGGAGATGACGCGCATGCGCCCCGACTGGCTGCGCAGGCCGGAGGCGGCGACGGCGATGCTCTTGATCAGGTCCATGATCAGCGCCCCTTGCCGATCGCGATCTTCATCAGGCCGAGGCCCTTGCTGTAGAGCGAGGCGGCGAGCTGGTAGTCCGACTGGTTCTGCGCGACCTTGAGCATCTCGTCCTCGAGGTTCACCGCGTTGCCGTTGGGCGTGGTCTCGAAGCGCGGGGCACCGGTGCCGTCGAAGCCGCCATTGGTGCTGGTCAGGCTCATATGGCCGGCATTGGTCTGGGCGAGCGCCACGCCGGCGCGCGCCGGATCGACGCTCGGCGGCTTGAGGTCGACCGGGCGGAAACCGGGGCTGTCGGCATTGGCGACGTTCTCGGCGAGGATCTTCTGGCGCGACTGCTGGTAGTGCATGCGCAGTTTCAGCGCCTGCATCAGGCCGCCGCTGACGTTCAAGCCGTCATTCGCCATGGCTCCCGCTCCCCGTTTTCGCCACCGGCGAGGCCGGTCCACTCGGCAAATCCTGCCGGGTGCATGGTTAATATCCGGTTAAGGAGCGGAGTTTCGCAGGTGTGGTTAACCACACGTTCACCATGTTTCCCGATAGCGAAAGCGTTATGCTATAGCCAAGGTGTTCAACCATGGGCGGGACTTAACGGCCGTCCGGGCGGCCGTCGCGTAAGAGGCAGACCTTGCAGAGCTTGTTCGGATTGGAACTCTCCACCGCGCAGAAGGTGATCGTCGCCTCTGTCGTCATTCTCGTGCTGCTCGCCCTGCTGGGCCTGTTCGTGCGGCAGATCCAGGGCGGGCGGCTTCGGCTGCGCGGCCAGGCCGGGGGGCGGCAGCGCCAGCCCCGTCTCGGCGTGGTCGATACCTACGACCTCGACCGCCAGCGCCAGCTCGTCCTGATCCGGCGGGACAATATCGAGCACCTCGTCATGATCGGCGGCGCGTCGGATGTCGTGGTCGAGACCAATATCCTGCGCAGCGGCGGTCGCGCTGCGGCGCCGGCCTATGTCGACACCGCCACGGCGGATCGGCCGCTGCCGCCGTTCGAGACGCTGGTGCCTCCGAGCGAGCCTGCGATGCGGGCCGGGGATGAGGCGCGCCGCGCCGGTTACGCTCCCGAAGGGCCGGAGCTGCTGCCGCCTTTGCCGACCCGTCCGGCTTCGGTCCCGGCCGAACCGACTGCGCCGACCCCTGCGGCTGCGACCGCTGCCTCGGCAGGTGTTGCCGCCGCTTTGGGCGTTGCAGCCGCGGAGGCGGTTTCGGCCGCTGCCAAGCCGGTGATACCCGCGATGCCGGCGCCGCCCGTCACCACCGGACCCGCGCCCAGCTTCGCACGCGAACATGCGCCGCAGCCCGCCGTCAGCCCCGGCGAGCTCGACGACATGACGCGCCAGCTCGAGGAGGCGCTGAAGCGGCCCTTCTCCGCCGTGCGCCCGGCCAATGTCGGCGGCGAGGCGCCGGCCGAGAATGCTGCGCCGGCCGTGGAGCCCCCTGTTCCGGCAGAGAAGCTTTTCCCGGCGCCTGTCGTCGAGGAGGAAGCGCCGCCGGCGGAAGCGGCAGCGCCCGTGGTCGAGCCGCCGGCCCCCGAGCCCGAGATCGTGCCGGAGCCAGAGCCGGCCGCTGCGGCGCGCCAGAAGCCGATTCCGAGCGATGTCGAGGCCGAGCTTGCCGCGGCACTCGGGCTGACGCTGGATCGTCCCCTTTCGAAAGCGCCCGAGCCCCGGCCGTTCGAGGCCAAGCCGGCCGAGATGCATCATCCGGAGCCGGAACCGGCGCCCGAATCCGAACCGATCGACGAGGAGGAGCCCGCTCCCTCGGAGCCGGGCCGTGCCGCCAGCGTGGACGAGCCGGCCCCGGCCGAGAGCCCGAAGGCACAGCCCGAGCCGGAAAAGCCGGCCGAGCCGGCTGCGAAGGAGATCGATCCCTTCTCGGTCGACGCGATCGAAGCCGAATTCGCCCGGCTGCTCGGCCGCGATCCCAAGGCCAAATCCTGAGGCGGCAAGCAGCAGGCTGAAGGCCGGCAGCCCGAAGGCGGCCGACCATCAACAGGATACTCGGCCATCCCGGCTCATCGACGCCGCGCATCGGTTGCGCGGCGTTTTCGCATCGGTAGCCTCGGTGCGCCCGGTCGCTTGAGTCGGGCAGTGGCGGCGCGCGTGAATTTCATCGGCGGACGAACGAGACGGTTTCGAAGCGGGCGCACCCTGGCGGCGGCCGCGCTGCTGCTCGCGCTTCAGACGATGCCGGCGCTGCCGCAGACGCTGTCGCTCGATCTCGGGCAGGGTGGTGGCGTGGCGGAACGGGCGCTGCAGCTCATCGCCGTCATCACGGTCCTGTCGCTGGCGCCGTCGATCCTGATCATGGTGACGTCGTTCACCCGGATCGTCGTGGTGCTGTCGCTGCTGCGCTCGGCGCTGGGCACGCAGACCGCGCCGCCGAACGCGGTGATCCTCGGGCTGTCGCTGTTCCTGACCGGCTTCGTCATGGCGCCAACACTGCGCGAGGCCTACACGACGGCCGTCCAGCCGCTCGTCGCGGGCCAGATCCAGCCGCAGGAGGCCTATAACCGCGGCGTCGTCCCGTTCAAGACCTTCATGCTCAAGCATGTCCGGGAGAAGGACCTGGAGCTATTCCTCGACATGTCGCAGGCGCCGCGCCCGCAGCAGCCGCAGGATGTCGGCGTCGAGGTCCTGATACCGGCCTTCATGATCTCGGAACTGCGCCGGGCCTTCGAGATCGGCTTCCTGCTCTTCGTGCCCTTCCTGATCATCGACCTCGTCGTCGCCTCGATCCTGATGTCGGTGGGCATGATGATGCTGCCGCCGGTGACGGTGGCGCTGCCGTTCAAGCTGATCTTCTTCGTGCTGGTCGACGGCTGGGGGTTGGTCGCGGGATCGCTGGTGAAAAGCTACGGCAGCGGGTGAGAATTCACGAGAACACGAATCCTGTCAGCCGCGTAAGCGCGGTTCTTCAGAATGCGATTCAGGACCCGCGCCGCTCGATGGTGCGGTCGGATAGCCAGCGCTCCGCCTGGTTTCAGCCCACGACCACCCGGCCGCGCTGAATGCGCAGGCTGAGCGAGCCGTCCTTCAGCGCCAATGCCTTCTCGCCGAAGACGCTGCGACGCCAGCCCTGCAGGGCCGGCACCTCGGCAAGATCATCGGAGGCGATCGCCTCGAGATCGTCGGTGGAGGCGATGATCTTGGGCGCGACGCGCTCGGCATCGGCGACCGCCTTGAGCAGCACCTTGAGCAGGTCGAGCACGGCGGCGCTGGTCGGCCGGCCGCGCTCGCGCTCCAGCCGGGGCAGGGTCTTCGGATCGATGGCGGCAGCGCGCTCGATAGCGGCCAGGACCTCGGCGCCGTTGCGCGAGCGTTCGAAGCCGTTGGGAACGGAGCGCAGCTCCGCCAGCGCCTCGACCGAACGCGGACCGCGCTGGACGATATCCATCAGCGCGTCGTCCTTGAGCACGCGCTGGCGCGGCACGTCGCGGGTTTGCGCCTCGCGCTCGCGCCAGGCGGCGATCTCCATCAGGTTCGGCAGTTCGCGCGGCTTGCGGATGCGGCCCTTGAGGCGCAGCCAGGCATTCTCCGGCTTGACCTCATAGGTCCCCGGCGAGGTCAGCACGGACATTTCCTCGGCGACCCAGCTCTCGCGGCCGCTGGCGTCGAGATCGGCCTTCAGGGCGAGGTAGATGTCGCGCAGATGGGTGACGTCGGCCTCGGCATAGACGAGCTGCGCCTCGTTGAGGGGACGGCGCGACCAGTCGGTGAAGCGCGAGGACTTGTCGATGCGCGCCTTGGCGAGGTCGTTGGCGAGCTGTTCGTAGCCGACCGAGTCGCCATAGCCGCAGACCATGGCCGCGACCTGCGTGTCGAAGAGCGGCGTCGGCAAGACACGCCCGAGCAGCCAGACGATTTCGAGGTCCTGCCGGGCGGCGTGGAAGACCTTCACGACGGCGTCGTTGACCATCAGCCCGAAGAAGGGGGCGAGGTCGAGATCGGGCGAGAGCGGGTCGACCAGCACCGCCTCGTCCGGCGAGGCGAGCTGGATCAGGCACAGCTTCGGATAATAGGTGGTCTCGCGCAGAAACTCGGTGTCGACCGTGACGAAGGGGTGGGTCGCGAGGCGGTCGCAGGCGGCGGAGAGCGCGGCGGTATCGGAAATGAGATGCATGGCTTCGGCTTAGCGGAGGAAGCAGGCTTTCGTCGAGTCTCGAAGCTGTCAGCGACTGATGCCGCATTGGCTCCACAGTTCACCCTGATAGGCGCGTCCGGCGCTCGCGACCCAATGGTTCCGGCGACCATCCGGATGTGGCCTCGCGTGCCTTGCGAAAACGCCGGCGAAGCAGCCCGGGTGGGCGTAGCCGCGCTTGCGTGCGATGTTCAGGCCCGCGCTGTAGGCACTGCCACGATCTTGTGCCTGCGCGGAGGCATCCGCACCGGCGAGCAGCATGGCGGCGAGAGAAAGCGGCGCCAGCGACTTCATTATCGCTAATCGGACCATGTCGACCCTTCCACGCGCTGTCCGGATACCTCTATGCGAGGCTAGCAGTGCGCCTACCGGATGTCGCGGCCGTTCTTGACATTTCGGGCGCGCGCGTGTGCTTAGCCGCAAGCTGCGGCTGGTCCTACGGACCGGCCTTTGACGTATTTCCGAAAGACCGATCCCGTGACCCTGCATCGCTATCGTTCCCATACCTGTGGCGCACTCCGTGACAGCGATATCGGCCAGAATGTGCGCCTGTCCGGCTGGTGCCATCGCATCCGCGACCATGGCGGCGTGCTCTTCATCGATCTGCGCGACCATTACGGCATGACACAGGTGGTGATCGATCCTGATTCGCCGGCCTTCGCGGATGCCGAGACGCTGCGCTCGGAATGGGTCGTGCGCATCGACGGCAAGGTCAAGGCCCGCCTCGAAGGCACCGAGAACGCCAACCTGCCGACCGGTGCGGTCGAGGTCTTCGCGACGGCGATCGAGGTGCTCGGCCCGTCGGCGGAACTGCCGCTGCCGGTTTTCGGCGATCTCGAATATCCCGAGGATACCCGCCTCAAGTACCGCTTCCTCGACCTGCGTCGCGAGAAGCTGCACAACAACATCATGCTGCGTACGAAGGTCATCGACTCGATGCGCCGCCGCATGAAGGATTCGGGCTTCTCCGAGTTCCAGACGCCGATCCTGACGGCCTCCTCGCCGGAAGGCGCGCGCGACTTCCTGGTGCCGAGCCGCCTGCATGCCGGCAAGTTCTACGCGCTGCCGCAGGCGCCGCAGCAGTACAAGCAGCTCCTGATGATGGCGGGCTTCGACCGCTACTTCCAGATCGCGCCCTGCTTCCGCGACGAGGACCCGCGCGCCGACCGTCTGCCGGGCGAGTTCTACCAGCTCGACGTCGAGATGAGCTTCGTCGAGCAGGAGGACGTGTTCGCGACGATGGAGCCGGTCATCACCGGCGTCTTCGAGGAGTTCGCCGAAGGCAAGACGGTCGCCCGCAACTGGCCGCGCATTCCCTATGCCGAGGCGATCGCCAAATACGGCTCCGACAAGCCGGACCTGCGCAACCCACTGATCATGCAGGACGTCTCCGAGCCTTTCCGCGGCTCTGGCTTCAAGGTCTTCGCGCGCATTCTCGAAGGCGAGAAGAACCGCGTCTGGGCTATCCCTGGCCCCAAAGGTGGCTCGCGCGCCTTCTGCGACCGGATGAACTCCTGGGCGCAGGGCGAGGGACAGCCGGGCCTCGGCTACCTGATGGTCAAGGAAGACGGCGAGGGCCAGGGGCCGATCGCCAACAATATCGGCCCGGAGCGCGTCGCCGCGATCATCAAGCAGATGGGGCTGAAGGGCGGCGATGCCTGCTTCTTCGTCGCGGGCGATCCGGACAAGTTCTACAAGTTCGCCGGCAGCGCTCGCAACAAGGTTGGGCAGGATCTCGGGCTGATCGACGAGAACGCCTATGCCTTCGCCTGGATCGTCGACTTCCCGATGTTCGAGTACAACGAGGACGAGAAGAAGGTCGATTTCTCGCACAACCCCTTCTCGATGCCGCAGGGCGGCCTGAAGGCGCTCAACGAGGAAGATCCGCTCTCGCTCAAGGCCTTCCAGTACGACATCGCCTGCAACGGCTTCGAACTCGCCTCCGGCGGCATCCGCAACCATCGCCCCGAGGCGATGGTGAAGGCGTTCGAGATCGCCGGCTATGGCGAGGAGACGGTGATCGAGCGCTTCGGCGGCATGTATCGCGCCTTCCAGTACGGCGCGCCGCCGCATGGCGGCATGGCGGCCGGCGTCGACCGCATCATCATGCTGCTGGCTGGCGCCACGAACCTGCGCGAGGTCGCTCTGTTCCCGATGAACCAGCAGGCCGTCGATCTCCTGATGGGCGCCCCGGCGGAAGCCTCGCCCAAGCAACTGCGCGAGGCGCATCTGCGCGTCAATCCGCCCGAGAAGAACGGCTGACCCCATGCCTTCCCTGCCTGCCGGGCGAGCCCTCTCGCTCGCCTGCCTCCTGACGCCGCTGCTCGGCGCCTGCGTCGCCCATGGCGAGAGCAGCAGCGGGCGTGCTTCGGCGCTGGCGACGACGGTGTCGCGCGCCATCACCTGCAAGGCGGGCTCGCCGCAGCGCACGACGCTCGACCGCTTCCTCGCGGCTGAAAAAGCGCGCGGCGCCGACGATCAGCAGATCGCGGCGGCGCGCGCGGCCTATATCGGCGTCTCCGAGGCCGAGATGGTCAATCAGGGTGTGCGACCGCAGGCCTGCACGGCCGAAGAGCGGGCAGAACTGAAGGCACGGATGGGCCGCATCCGGGCCGGGGATTTCAACACGCTCTGAGCCCCGCGATGCCGATGCCTTCGATCCTGAAACCCGCCGCGGCGGCGGTTCTGCTTGCGGCGCTCGGCGCCTGCACGGTTGCCGGGCCGATGCCGGGCACGGTGGAGTATGCCGCCGCGACAGTCTCGCGCGCCTATGATTGCGGCCTGCGTGTCGATCGCCACCGCATCATCGCGCGGCTCGACGGACGGGATCGGCAACGCTTCATCGCGGCCAATGCCGGCTACGCCGTGAAGTCCTACAAGGCGCCGCATCGCTGCGAGAGTGCCGAGCGCGAGCGGATCAAGGGCGAGATCGGTACGCTCGCCCGCCGCTGAAATCGCTTGCTTCGAGCACCGCGACATGGCCACAAGGCCGCAATGCCCGCCGCCGCCATCACCGCCATCGTCGTCAGCTATGACAGCGCCGAGGTCCTGCCCGCCTGCCTTGATGCGCTGGCCGGGGAGGGCGTGGGGGCTATCGTCGTCGACAATGCCAGCGGGGACGATAGCCGCGCGATCGCCGCGGCGAAGGGCGCGCGGGTGATCGCGAATGCCCGCAACGAGGGCTATGGCCGGGCCAACAATATCGGCGTCGCGGCAGCCGAGACGCCCTATGTGCTGATCGTCAATCCAGATCTCGAACTCGGGCGCGGCGCCGCTACGGCGTTGCTGGCGGGGGCGGAGCGCTATCCCGATGCCGGGATGCTGGCGCCGCGTATCGTCGAGCCTTCGGGGCGCATCTTCCTGCAGCCGCGCTCGCTGCTCTCGCCACCGCATCTCAATCGCTCCGGCACGATGGCGATCCCGGAGGGCGATGCCTGCCTGCCTTTCCTGTCGGGCGCCTGCCTGCTGATCCGGCGGGAGCTGTTCATCACGCTCGGCGGCTTCGATCCGGCGATCTTCCTGTTCTATGAGGATGACGACTTGTGCCGGCGCATGCGCGATGCCGGCCATGCCCTCGTCCATGTTCATGAAGCGGAGGCGCGGCATGGCCGGGGCCGTTCGACGGCGCCGTCGCCGCAACGGCGCTTCAAGGCGCGCTGGCACCTTGCCTGGTCCGAGCATTACATCGCCCGGAAATACGGGCTGGCCGGGCCGCGGCCGATCCGCCTGCTGGAGAATATCGGCAAGGCTGCGGGCTACGGGCTGCTGCTCAGGCGCGAGAAGATGTTCGCGCATGCGGGCTCGGCTGCCGGCGCCCGTGCCTGGCGGCGCGGCGTGACGGCATTGGCGCATGAAGGGCTGAGGGAAATGCCATGAGCCGGCCCACGGTCGCAGAGGCGCTCGCCAATCCGCATAACAATTTCGGGCTGCTCCGGCTGGTGATGGCGCTTGCCGTTGTCGTGTCGCATGCCTTCAGCGTGACCGATGGGCGGGTGGAGCAGGAGCCCTGGTTCCAGACCACCGGGTTCACGCTGGGCGAGCACGCCGTCAACGGCTTCTTCGCGATCTCCGGCTTCCTGGTGACGATGAGCTTCGTCCGGCGCGGCTGGCGCGACTATGTCGTCGCGCGCTTTCTGCGAATCGCGCCCGGGCTGATCGCGGCGACGCTGGTCGTGGCGCTCGTGCTGGGCGGGCTGATGACGACGCTCGACCGATCTGCCTATTTCAGCGACCCGCGTTTGTGGCGCTTCATCACGGGCACGCTGACCACCTTCAAAAGCGCGGCAGCCTTGCCGGGCGTCTTCGAGAGCAACCCGCTGCCGTTTCCGCTGGGAACGGTGTGGACGCTGAAATACGAGACTTTGTGCTATCTCGGCGTGCTGGCTGCCGGCCTCGCCGGGCTTCTGGCCCGCCCGCGTCTCGCGCTGGCCGCAATGCTGGCGCTGACCCTCGCCGTCGTCCTGCGCGAGGTTATGGCGCCGCATGGGTCCAAAGGCACCGAGACGGCTTTGCGCCTGCCGCTGATCTTCCTCGCCGGTGGCGTAGCCTATCTCTATCGCGAGAAGGTGCCGCTTTCGCTGCCGCTGCTGGCTGTGGCTCTCTTGGCGTTGGTACCCCTGTCCTTCACGCCGCTCTACAAGGCGGCGCTCTATCTCGTCACGGCCTGGGGCGTCCTCGTGCTGGCGCTGGCGCCGGCCCTGACGCGGCGCTCGGTCGAGCCAGCGGCCGATCTCTCCTATGGCGTCTATCTTTATGGCTGGCCGGTGCAGCAGGCCCTGCACGCGCTCTCCCCGTCGCTCGGCGCGGTGGCGCTGCTCTGGCCCTCGCTGGCGGCGACGGTCGTCGTCGCGGCGCTGTCCTGGTACCTGATCGAGAAGCCGGCGCTGGGGCTCAAGCGCCGATTGATGGGCGCGTCCTGAGCGCTTCCAGCAGCTCGTCGACCCGCTCGGACAGCAGCAACGGGATTAGCCGCTCGATCTCGGCGCGGGGACGGTTCCACCAGGCGGTTTCGAGCAAGGATGCGATCCGGGCCTCGTCGAAGCGCAACCTGACGACCCGTGCCGGGTTTCCGGCGACGATCGCATAGGGCGGCACGTCGCGCGTGACGACCGCGCGCGCCGCCACCACGGCGCCATGACCGATGGTGACGCCGGACATCACCATGCATTGCGAGCCGAGCCAGACATCGTGGCCGATGACGACATCGCCGCGGGTCGTGTCATGGCCAGTCATCCCGGCAGCGGGAGGCCAGAGGCGAGGCAAAGCAGGGAAGGGGTAGGTCGTCGCCCAATCGAGCCGGTGATTGCCGCCGAGCAGGATCTCGACGCTATCCGCGATCGAGCCGTAGCGCCCGATCACGAGCCGGGCGCCGCTCTCGGGGAAGCGCACCTTCGGGCGGCCATAGGTATAGGGGCAGATGGTGAATTGCCCCGGCCGCCGCGCGACGAGCTTCGCGAGGTGCAGCCGGGTCTGGTTGTCGGGGTTCAGCCGCTTGCGCAGCCAGCCGCGGGGAACCTGCGGCAGGCCTGCCCACCAGGCCTGAAGGCCTGACGGACGCCAGTCGCTGTCCTCGGGCGTGATCACACCCTGTTCTTCACTGCGCATCGGCCTTGAGATCGATCTTCTCGAAGATCTCCGTCGGCTCCGTCATGGTGATGACGTCCGCAAGGCCCAGCCCCGTCGCCGACTTGGCGTTGGCGGAGACCGTCAGGGTGCCGGGCTTGGCGACGAAGCGGGAGGCGGCGCCTGCCACGGCCTTGGCTCCGTCGGAGGGGCCGAGAATGGCGGCCAGCCCGAGGCTCGCGACCATCGTGAATTGCTGGCGGACGTCCTCGACCTTGCGCTTGGACTTGCGCGCCTCGTTCTCGATCAGCTTCTCGACCAGCCCGAAATTCTGCAGCTTGACCTGCAGGTTGCGGGCGGTGGCGCCGAGCGCTGCCACCTGGGCGAGGGCGAGGTCGCTGGCGAACAGGTCCTTGGTGACGTTGCCGAGCGTGCCGGAGGCCTCGATCTGGGCAAGGCCGGCGCTGCCGAAGGAGAGCGTGCGGATGGCGATCTCGTTCTTCGCCGCTTCCCAGGCGAGATCGAGCTTGGCCGACAGGTCGAGCGAGCGGATACCCATCGCGATCATGTCCTTGGCCGCTGGGTTGCCGGTCGCCTCGGAGACCGGAGTGACGAGTTTGTCGATCGTCAGCGCGAGGCTGGTCGGGATGCCGTTGAGCTGCTCGCCCGCCTTGATCTCGAAGGTGCCGAGCGAGATCTTGACCGGCTCCTTGCCGGTGATGATTGCCGGTGCGTCGATCGAGATGCCGGCGAGGCGCACCGTGCCGAGCGTCGGGATGAAGCGGCGGAAATCGATCTCGTCCATCGGCTTGTCCGGTTCGGCCAGCGCCGCCCGCAACTCGCGGATGACGGAGCCGAAGGCGAAGCCGGAATAGGCGATCGAATCGATGCCGCCCTTGGCTTCGCCCGAGCGGAACTGGAAGCCTTCCATGGCGAAGCCGGATTTCGCCGGGGTGTTCTCGCCGAAGGCCATGCGGGCGATCCGCATGTCGACCGCGTCGACCTTGGCGCTGGCCTTCGGCGGCGGGCTCACGGTCATGACGAGATCGCGGGCCTCGCCGCTGCCGTATTCGAACATGTCGAAGAGCGCGAGCATCGAAAGGCCGAGCTGCCGTTCGGCCTCGGTCTTGGCCGGCGGCTTGTCGGCGTCGGTCTCCTTGTCGTCCTGCTTGCGCTCGACTTCCTCGCTCGCCTTGGCCAGTCGCGAGACCACGTCGAGGAGCGGCTCGGGGCCGACCCTGGCGGCAAAGCCGCGCGCCGTCGTCTTGCCGAGCGACATCTTGCCGGCCTTGCCCATGTCCAGGTTGTAGCCGTCCTGCTCGAAATTCCCGATGACCGGAAGCATCGCCTCGCTGGCGCCGGGCGCGGCCTTCTCGGTCAGCACGCGCGTGATCTGGCGCAGGTCGAAGGCGTCGAAGGCGGTGCGCTTCAATTCGCCCTTCATCGGGCCCGTGGCAGCGCCGTCGGCGGTGATGCTGGCGCTCGCCGATTCGCCATGGCCGATCTTGCCCTCGCGGATATCGGTCAGGCGGATGTCGCGATAGACCGTGGTCTGCTTCTGGTCGCCGACCGTCTGTTCCAGCGAAAGTTCCGGCGCGCTGATCTCGGCGGCGTTCAGGCGTGCAGCCCTGGCCGAAGCGGATTCGCTGGCGGAGGCGCCGGTGAACAGCGCCAGGAAGGCGTCCTTTTCCAGCGTCGAGCCCTTGATCGCGATCTTCGGCGCGTTGATCACGAGCTTGCCGAGGTCGATCCTGACATTGTCGAGCTGGAAATCGGCGGCCCAGGCGGAGGAGGCGAAGGACATCAGGACAGCCACCAGGGCCGTGCCGGCAAGGTGCGTCGTCCGACGAGGGCGCGCAACGATCATGGATATCTCCTGCTTCAATAGCCCGGCGAAACTGCCGCAAGCGGATGACGAAAGAAAGCCGTCAGGGGACGCCGCGTGGCATCCCGCATTCATATGATGACGAAAGGCTTGACCGAAAGGCGGCGAAGGCGGCCATCTGCCGAAGATTTGCCATCGGCCGCTTCTAGAGCATGCGGGCCATGGCCGCCACGGAGTCCAAAGCGATGCATGCCGTCAGAACCGCTCTCGCCGCCCTCGCGCTGGCGCTGATCGCACTGGCTCCTGCCGGATTGCAGGCGCAGGGCCAGCCGGCCGCGGCCGGAGCTGCGGGCCTCGAATCACTCGTCATCGTCAGCGGCGGCACGCGCCATGCCTTCCAGGTCGAGGTGATGCGCACGCCGGATCAACGGGCGAAGGGCCTGATGTTCCGCAATTACATGCCGACTGACCGCGGCATGCTGTTCGATTTCGCAGTGAGCGAGCCGGTGGCGATGTGGATGCAGAATACCTACATCTCGCTCGACATGCTGTTCATCCGGGCGGACGGCACGATCGCGCGCATCGCCGAGCGCACCGAGCCGCTCTCGACGCGGACGATTCCCTCGGGCGAGCCGGTGCTCTCCGTGTTGGAGATCAATGGCGGCGTCAGCAAGCAGCTCGGCATCAAGCCGGGCGACAAGGTCGAGCACGCCCTGTTCAAGCGCTGAGCCTCCCAGCGGCACGTCCCTGCACAAGCGGAGTGCCTTGCGGTTGGCTTTCGCTTGCGGGTTGCGCCTGTGGCATGATAGCGAACCGCAACGTTTCGAGTGCCGTCGGGGTATAGCGCAGCCCGGTAGCGCATCTGCTTTGGGAGCAGAGGGTCCCAGGTTCGAATCCTGGTGCCCCGACCACTGGAAACGTCATGCGGCAGCCCGATGTCGGGCTGCAGGGATTTTGGTGACGGCAGAGCGCTTTCATGACCGCACGCATCTATCGCCCGGCCCGCACGGCCATGCAGTCCGGCACGGCCAAGACCGAGCGCTGGCTGCTCGAATACGAGCCGGAGGCGCCGCGCCAGATCGAGCCTCTGATGGGCTGGACCTCGTCGTCGGACATGAAGAGCCAGCTCAAGCTCTGGTTCGACAGCGAGGCCGAAGCCGTCGCCTATGCCACGCGCAACGGCATCGCCTATCGCGTCGAGCAGCCGAACGAGGCCAAGCGCCGTTCACTGTCCTATTCCGATAATTTCAAATTCTCGCGCGTCGGTCAGTGGACGCATTGAAGCCGACAGGCGAGGGGACATCCTCGCTTTCGGGCCCGTAGCTCAGATGGATAGAGCAGCAGCCTTCTAAGCTGCTGGTCGCTGGTTCGAATCCAGCCGGGCTCGCCATTGTTTTTGTTCATGAATTCCTCTTTGTTCTCGGGGGCGTTCTGACACGTATACTGCTGGTCATTCTGACTTTTGACCGCTGTCCGTTCTCACGGCTCGGCGTTTCCGGGCGCCGTTGGCGACCTGCTTCATGGTCTTTTTGACATAGCGCGGGAGCACCTTTGCAGAGGTCTGCGCCGACTGAGCGAGGATCTCGCGATCAGTCATGTCGGCGTCGCCCGTCTCGGTCAGGCCGCCGTGTCGGAACGACGTGAACGTGATTGCCTCCGGCAGCCCGGCCGCCTTGGCGATCCGCTTCACCTCGTGGCGCATGTAGGTGAGGTCGCCCTTCTTTCCGGTCGGCCAGGGTAGCGGGCGCCCCTTCTTGTCGTCCTTCCAGTCGCGGACGAGCATCAGCCCGCCGATGCGCTCGCGCTTGATGGCGTCGAGCCGGGCCATGAGCTCGGGGAAGAGCGGCACGCGCTCGGTCTGCTCGGGATCGAAGAGCGGCCACCAAACCTCCTTGCCGGTCTTCGGGTGAACGATTCGAACATCGTCGGGCCGCTCTTTCGGCCGGTAGTGCGCCACCTCGAAGGAGCGGAAGATATGTTCCCCTCGCTGCAGCCACTCCCAGGGGATCATGGCTGCGGTGCCCAGCGATGAGCGCTTCTCCTTGTCCGCCTGTGCGACAAAGGCCTTCAACTGCTCGAAAGTCGCATCCGTATTCGGCGTGGAGGACTCGTTCAGGCCCATGCGGGAGAAGGGGTTGTCCTTCGGAACGATGCCTGGCTCCGCACGATAAGCGATGTTCCATGCGCGCCGGCAGGACTTCATTGCGGTATTGGTCGTGGTCTTCCGCTCCCGCGTGACCTCGTTCCCTTCGTCATCTGTCTCCGTGACGGTCAGGAGCGCCTCGAAGAGCGCATCCACCATCTTCGTAGTGATGTCGACGACGGGCTGCGTTCCGACCCGCGCGCCCTTGCGAGCACCCTTCGTCAGCACATAGTCGGCAACCATGCTGAAGCCGCGCTCGTGATTGCGCTTCTGGCCGTCGCTCAGATCCTTGTAGCTCTTGTGGTTCTTGTAGAGCGTGATCAGCCAGTCGAAGGACCCGACGGCGCCGCGAACCTCGGCAAGGTCGCTCATGCCGGCCGTGCGCCAGGAATCGAACTGAGGAAGGACAACGTCTTCGGCGTGATCCCACGCTGCGTCGCGCTCGGTGCCGAGAGGAACATCCTTCATCGGGCAGCCGCGCTCGCGGGCCCATGACGGCACCGTGAAGTACCAGGCCCAGCGGCGCTGGCCGCTCAGCCACTTCCGGTTCGTGTATCTGGGCTTCGTCCTGATCTTCATCATCACACCATGTCAGCCAGGTCTTCGGACACGGCGCGCTCGGCGGCGCCGGCATCGTACCGCCTGCCGATGAAGGCGAGGCAGTAGGATCGGGTCCAGACCGGCTCCTTCGCCTTACCCGTCCCGATCGACCCGCATGGTGGCGGAATCTCTCCGCGAACGACAGCCGTCGCGAGATCCTTGGTGTCCCTTCGATCGAAGAACGCAGCAGCCATGTCGGCGCGCATCATCTCCGGCCACGCGCCGTGAAGCGGGTATCGAGCCGGGAGAGCGCGCGCCATGGCTATGCCCTCCTCAGCGCGTTGCCCGAAGAGACCATGCGGTAGCCATCTTCGAAGACGAGGCCGACGGAGTTCATGGTTCCGCGTGCGAAGACACGGCAGCGCTGGCCTTTTCGGCCGCAGCGATCCCAGCGATAGAGATACAGCCGCGGCGGAGCTGCCGGCTCTCCACTGGGAGGAGGTTTGAGCGACACGCCGGCAGCCGCCGAAACCCTCAACGGGAAAGAGGGATAGGCGAAGCGAAGGTGCCCCGAGGTATTGGTTGCGGCATCCTTCATTTGGATGGCCCCGGAATGTCGCCATGCGGCTGCGCCTGCGGGTCGGCACCGTAGATGCGGCGATCAAGCGCGCGCCAGATCAGCCCGCCGACGATCAGCAGGAAGATGACGGCAGCGGCGATGTGGTCGTAGTCGGTCATCGTCTCACCCATTCGCCAGAGAGCTTCTGTTTCCACGGAGAGGCCTTGGAGCCGGGCAGGGGGCGAGCAGAGGGAGCTTTCGCGCCCATGTGCCGCGCCTCGCGCCGCTTGGCTTTGGCGATGTTCGGGAGGTCCAGGCGGCCGTGTGCGCTCGGTGGCACTTCCGATGCGCCGGCTTTCGGTTCTCGTCGTCGTCGGCGCCGCCGAGTTCAAGAGGCGTGTCGTGCGAAACCTCCCATGCCTCGCCGGCCTGCACCTTGCCGCCGCACAGGTGGCAGATGCCGCCGTGCAGGGTGAAGATGCGGAGCCGATCGCGGGTCGAGAGCGAGCGCCGAGTCATCGGGCGTCACCCCGGCCAATGATCCAACAGACGGCGCCACCGGTCGTGAACCACCAGCGTTCGGCCGCAAGGGCATAGTCTTCAGGCCGGAACCATTGGACGCTCTCGTATAGGAGCACTGCGACCGCTGACGCCGTGCAGAACGCAATGTAGCGCTTCACGCCGCAGCCCTTCCGAGCTCGACCGGGTCCGTCCCGATCATCGCGGCGAGCAGTTCGAGGACGGCCGTTTTGCTGTCCTGGAACCGTTGCTTGCCCATCGCCTTCATGGACTGGCTCTCGGCCGTGTAGACGGTGACGACGCTGTCGCGGACGGTGACGACCGCATAGCTGTCCATCGGCTTCACGAAGACGGCGATGCGCTGGGCCTCGGCCTTGCTGGCGGCGACGATGTTCCGGTGCTCGGCATAGCCGGCGCGGATCAGGCACCACCTGCGAAGATGCTCGCTCGTTTCAAACTGCTCGACGAGGTTCTCGGGCAGGTTCTGCCAAGCCTCGGTCACCGACGCGAAGAAATGGGCGTGCGACTTCGCCGAGCGCTGCTCGATAGCTTCGAGGTTGTAGACCTCGCCGACCGTGAACTCGGCATCGCATCGCTTGGCGAAGGAGCGCAGCGGCTCCATCACCTCGCCGGTCCAGCGGAAGGGAAGAGGGGCGTTCATCACGCCACCTGCTCGGCGCCGCGCATGGCGCCTTCGATCAGCTTCTTCACTTCCAGAGCATCGCTCGGCGAGCGAGCCCAGAAGTCGCGGAGGCTGTGGCGGTTGCGGCTTTCGAATAGCCCAATCGCCGAAACCTCTTCGCGGTGGCGCTCGACGAACTCGGCCACGCGGTCGGCAATCTTGCCGAGTGGTACGGGCTCTAGAGACCCAGTCGGATCGAACTGGAAGAGGATGGTCTCGCCTTGGCCGATCGCGGCGAGTCGCTTCTCGGTCGCGCCCGCCTCGGCCGCCTCCCATGCGGTCATGTCGGCCGCGCGGCTGCGATCAACCTCCTCGGCAGCGTAGACGTTGCTGAAATCGTCAGGCCACGCCTTGCGCAACGCCAGCGCCTCGGCGACCTTCGCCAGCATGACGCGGGGCATCTTCCCCCACTGGCCGGACGTGTCGAGCGACAGGGTGCGGGTCGCCCCCGGCGCCGGCTTCGTGATGAATTTGGGGTTGCCATCCGGCCAGGTGCCGTTTTCGACCTGAACAGTCTCGGTCCAGCCTTCCTTGAGCGGGGCATACTCCTCCCAATAGGCTGAGGCCGTCACCTTGTGCCAGGCGCCGTGCGAGTGCTTGAAGACGCGGACCGTGGCCTTGATGATGCCGGCGGGGTTCGCCTGCCCCTTGGCTGCCGCGTCGATCTCGAATGACGGCTCGTCCTCGTCCGGCCGATAGTTGCCGGTGCGCTCCGCAATCGTGCGGAAGCCGTCGATGCCGGTGATGATCGACATCCGGCGCTTCTTCGCGTCGTTCTTGTTGTAGACGAACGCATAGATCTGCCGGCGGAGCGGATCGAGCCGCAGGTGCCGGGCGGTATGGACGAACAGCTCGAATTCGTCCTGGTTGGTGTCCGCGGCCACTGTCTTGCGGATCAGCGCGAGCTGCGCGTTGCTGAAATCGGGCGTGCGAAGGGGAACGACAGCGTTCATCGTCACTTCCTCAAAATGCGGATGGTGGAACCGCCGTTCGACAGCGTGGCGCCCTTGACCTCGCGGCCCTCGCGGAGTGCAGCGGAGAGCGCGGTCTGATCCAGCTTCGGCGGCTGCGGCTTGAAGAACTCGGCCGGGATATCGGCCTCTTCCGTGACGATCGCCTTCGGCTTCACGGCCGAGAGCGTGACGGTGCCGACGTCGAGCTCCATCGTCTTGCGCCCGGCGATCTCCAGCGCCGTGCAGATCAGGGACCGCTTGAGCTTGGCCCGGTTGGCCAGCCGCTCGCGGCGGGCGGAGAGGTCTTCGCCATAGGCTTTCAGGCCTTCCGCCAGCGCCTCATCCATGCCGACGTCGCCGAGCAGCTGCCGGACTATTCCCTCGAAATCCAACTCGCCTTCTAGCGTGTCGCGGATGAACTCCTCGTCGCCCTGGGCAAGGTCGGCAATCTGCTCGCGGAGCACCTTGGCGGCTTCCAGCTCGCGCTGAACCTTCGCGACGTCGCTATGCGCATTCATGACGCGATCCTTTCGGGGAGAGAGCGGCCCTGCTCCTTCGCGAGCTGGGCGTTGACGAGGTTGCGAAGCTGGCCGCGCAACGGCTCGACCTTCCGGTGGCGCCGGGCGTGCTCGGCGATCTTTGCCTGCAGGCTCACAATCTCCGGATTGGCGGCGGCGATACGACGGGCGAGGGCGGTTGCAGCCTTCGCGGCACGGCGGCGCTCGCGCCAAGCGGCGAAAGTTGCGAGGATGTGGCGGGCTGTGGAGCGGGTCATTAGAATGGAATCCCGTCATCGTCCTCGCGAGATGGCGCGTAGCAACGAGCGCCAAGCGCCTCGACGAGCACGTCTCGCTTGCGGACACGGTGCGTGGCCTCCAGCACGAAGAACGTGATGCTGGGGTGAAGTCGGGCCAGACGCTCGGCTTCGTTCAGGGCACTGTCTTCGCTCTTGTGGCGGACAGTCGGAGCGCTCTGATGCAGTCCGTAGACCATCCAGAAGGTGCAGCGATCCATCAGATGATGCTCCCCCAGCCGGTGAGGTACGATCCGCCGACGACGATCATGAGCGCGGCCGCAAGGCTGCCGATGCCGTCGATGATGCGGGCGACCGGAATGCGGCCGTCATCCACCGTGCGGGTTTCGAGGACGATGCAGAACGCCTGATGAGGCTCGTGGTGGAGCTTGGTCAGAGCCTCGGCGGAGTACCGGGCGCGGCCCTCGTCCAGATACTGGCCGAGGCACGGAACGCGGCCGGCCTCGACCGCATAGGCGACCTTAAGAGCGATCTCGCGGGAGCGGGCAGGAATGTGGAGCACGCGCGTCATCAGTCCCTCCAATCGTCGTAGTCGGGCTCGTCGTCTTCGTGGTTTTCAGCGAGCCAGAGGCACATGCGCTCGTCTTCGGCCTGCGTCAGAGTGACGGGCCCGGCCTCGTTGAACGCCTTGACGATCTCGATCTCGGGCGGCTCGCCGGGGTGGCCGGCGTAGGTCATCGAGCCCATGTGAGCCGAACAACCGCCGCTGGCGGTGTATTCGATAGTGACCGGGCTTTCGTCGTCACGATCGAAATCTTGGAAGTGGGTGCGGGGCATCACGCGGCCTCCGCGTTCGCGCCGATCGTCGAGACGATCGAGAACGGGCCGCCGGCAGCGAGGCGGGTTGCCTCAGCGCACGCCAGCGAGCCGATGCGGTCGATCTGCGGCTGATGGAAGCCGGCGCCGCGCAGTGCCGCATCCGAGCACTCGCCCTGATCTCCGGTGATCTCGATGATCGCGAGTGCCATCTTGCGGATGGTGTTCTTGTCCGCGAGGGCCTTGGCGTTGTCCCACTCGGCGCGCAGTTTCGCGATAGCCTCTTCGAAACCCTCGCCTTTGGCGGAGATGTGATGGCCACCGGTGAGGTCGCCGGGATAGAACGAAGCCATCACCGCCGAGCCGTCTCGGCTGCCAGAGATGGCGATGCTCACGCTGATGTAGGCATTCTTGGAGCCCTCGGCCTGGATTTCGGCGAGCGCGGCTTTGATCTCGACAGGCGTCATGTCGGCTTACTCCGCAGCGGTGAGGTAACGGGTGATGTCGTCCGATGCCGCGATGCCGGCGAGCGAACGGTCCAGCGAGGCGAGGCACTTCGCGAAGGTGTTCTCGCGGTCCTCGCGCTGGATGCGGCCAATCTCGGACTGGCAGTGCTGGGCGCGCTCGAAGGAGCCGATGCCGGGGCCTTCGAGCGGCGTGATCTCATAGCCCGCCGAACGATCCGGCCCGAGCGCTTCGAAGATGCCGTCAGCAATGCGGCGGGCCGCCATCTGCAACCGCCTGATGGTCGCGTCGGCTGGGATTTCTGCGATGGAAGGCGACATGGCGTCTCTCCGTTGATGGAGAGTTTAATAACTTGCGTTTTGGCTGTTGTCAATAACCTATGTTTTTAAAAACACACTGACAGGACGTGTCAGGAAGTTCCGATTCGCCTCTCGACTCCTTTTGAAGTGCATGCCCATGATGAGAACGTAAGCAGAACAAAGAGGCTGCTACGACAGGGCAACGCAACCAGAGTTCGGAGTATCAGGCCATGCCGGAAGGCGTCGGAATTCGCGCGAGCTTCAAGCTCCACTACCGCTGCACTAACTGCCAACGG
The DNA here is from genome assembly GCF_006714945.1 of Allobosea sp. AK1. Taxonomy (NCBI): domain Bacteria; kingdom Pseudomonadati; phylum Pseudomonadota; class Alphaproteobacteria; order Hyphomicrobiales; family Alloboseaceae; genus Allobosea; species Allobosea sp. AK1. The sequence continues at coordinate 624,522 of NZ_VFMG01000001.1, read as the reverse complement.
AACGTGTTCAAGCGCCTCGATGTCCCAGACGTGGATGATGCGCCCTATGACGTGGAAGAGCTGCTCGACAGCGCCTTCCTGCAGAACGTCCGCTACACCTGCGACGGCTGCGACAGTTTCATCGGCCGCCTGATCGCCGTCACGGTCTGGAAGTGCGAGGAGATCGCGGCATGAGGGACTGGTGCAAGGGGTTGCCCGAGGCGACCGAATTCAGCCTGTTCCCGCCGGCCGGGCAGGTTCGAGCCTGGACCGCCGACAAGGAGCGCACCTGAGGCCATCCCCAAGAAGGGCGATCCTGCCCAGATGGATTTCTTCCAGTAGGGCGGGGCTAGATATTGAACTCGGCCACCAGTCGCCAAACGATGGCGATAATTTCCACCGTCACGCTATCTTGGTAATGGTGATCACGGCTCATCTTCCAGATCAATAAGCCAGTTCCCGGTCCGGCCCGCCTCGATCCATGGGCCCTCAAGCGTGCTATCGCTTGTGCGGATCAGTCTGGCTTCGTCTGCGGGGTTCCCAACATGGAGGACTTCGTAGGTCTTGCCGTCCTGCGATGTGCCTTTCCAGAGGTGCCTGTCGCCAAGGTGGGTATAGCTAACCACCAACTCGGCGTCGCCAACTCGCACTTGGCAGGGGTGGTTGTCTGTCCTGTCGCTGCCGAGATTCCAATCCATTGTGGAATGCAGATACGATTTCATGGGCATGTGCCTTCGCTCGAAAATGGTGGCGCTCGCGCTTATAAATTGAACTCTGCCACCAGGCGCCGGACGATGGCGATGATCTCTACGGTAACGCCGTCGTCTGCCAGGCTGTCGCGCTTTATGATGATCGGCTTATGCCGCGGGTTCGTAGACCGGGGGTGAAACTCCATCCGGTCCTCGTAGATCTCGAGTTGCTTCACTGACCATTCGCGCTCGTGGCCGCCGTGCCGGGTGCGCTGGACCACGACGATCATGCCGTCGCGCAGCGGGAAGCGGTCAGCGATGTCCTCGTAGGCGAGGGCGGATAGGCGGTCGCCGTCCTGAATCGGCCGCGGCTTCAGCGCGTTCATGCTGTCGCCTTCGACCTCGAACCCGAGATGCCGAGCGTGCGGGAATCGCGGATCACGGGTGTCGAGGAATTCCTCGGGCTCTTCCCAGTCGCCGAGATCCTCGATCGAGATGAATTCGCCGGCCTTAGCCTTGCCGGCGATCTTCACCGGGACCAGCTCGCCCAGATCTACGGCCGATACCGTAGATTGCGCTGGTGCTGCTCCGCGTCCGACGGTCGCCGAGATCAGATCGAGCGGCATCCCGAGGATCGAAAGTACCTCCGGTAGATACTTGCTCTTGAGGGTCTTTCCGCTCTCGATCTTGTCGATCGACACCTGCGAGATGCCGATCCGTTTGCCGAGGTCGGCTTGCGAGAGGTTCATCTCTTCCCGTCGAGCGCGGATTTTCTGGCCAAGCGTCATGAGTGGAAAATAACCGGAGTTATCGCGCGCGTCTCTAAAACTGTAGTTCTTGACAAGTAAGAACCTAGGTTTTAGAAAGGCGGCATGAACGCTCATGACCTCCTCGTCCGCGCAATCGCGCTTGCTGGCTCGGAAGCGAAGCTTGCCGAGCGTGTCGGGTGCTCGCAGGTCGCGATCAACAAAGCCAAGAGGGTCGGGCGGGTCTCTGCGGAGATGGCCGTCAAGATTGAGGCCGCCGTAGGCATCCCCCGCCAGCAGCTCCGCCCCGACCTTTGGCCGGAGGCGGCATGACCTCCTCACTCGACATGACAATCTGTCGACGCTGCGGGGAGCCTATGGCTGCGGTCGTCAGCGGCGGGGCGCTTCCGCGCTACCTCTGCCGGCTTTGCGGGGACCTGGGTTTTGCGGCGGTGCTTCCGTCGGTTGGGCCGGCGCCGGCTGGCGATGTCACGCAGTTTATCACCGGCACGATCGAACAGGTCGGGTTGAACCTCGACGTTGTCGTTTGCCGCAGCACGATCCAGCCGGGCGGCGAGCCTCTGCATAACCCGCCGCCCGGCCGACCCGATCAACTCCCACTCCACCGAACGCAACTCCTGCAACGCCACTGTGCGTGAGCAGTCGCAGGAACTGGCGCGCTCGGCACCGTGAAAAATCTCCGTCCTCTCACCCTCGGGGCGAGCAATGTCCGACCACGACGAATGGCACTACCACATCAAAATAGCCTTCCAGCAGCTGGTGAAAGCCGTTGGCATAGGCTCGCTCGAGGCTGCCGGGGCTATCAGCGGCGTCGCCCCTCAGACGATCCACAAATACTGCACGATATCCCCGGATACCGACGGTTTGCCGCCGCTTCGCGTCGTGATGGCGCTGGAAGCGGCGTGCGGACGACCGATCGTAACCGCCGTCATGGCCCGGCGCACCGGTCATCAGCTGATCGACACCGGAGAGGCCGCTGCTCAGCAGTGCATGACTGAGGCCCACGCCAAGCTCTCGCGTGTCCATGGCGAGCTACAGAGCGCCTACCTCGTCGCCCAGGCTGACGGCTCGCTCTCTGCGAACGAGATCAAGCAGGTCACGGGCCTTTATTCGCAGATCGCCACCATCCTCCAGGACATCCAAGGAGCTGCCGCGAGCCGACTGCACGTCATCGAAGGCGGCAGGAGGGCATCATGAGCGACGGGCTTCTCGTCCAGACCATGCAGCGGATCATGTCAGTCCTCGACGACATCGACGAGCGCAAGGCTGACATCAAGGAAATCTACGCCGAGGCGCAGTCGCAGGGCTACGACAAGGCCGCGATCGGCGTTGCCATCCGTGAAATTCGCGGCCGCGCGAAGGCCGACACGCCGAAGGCGCAAGAACGCGCCTCGATCGTCGAGCTTTACGTCTCCGCGTTCGACAACGCCCCTCGCACGTACGTGCATGTGCCCGCACGCGAGGCGGCCCCTCGTCAGAGCCCATCCGAGGGAGAAGTCGGAAGCGCCGTGAGAACCGGCGCACCAGTTTCGCAGATCGCCACCCCTGAAAGTCTCCCCGCAGCGCAGAACGAAGCGGCGGCCGGTTCAAGGCCGGAACAAGGAGCGGATGAACGCGCGTCGGGGGATGGCGTCGTCATTGCCGCGCAATCCGCTCAATTCGTCACGCCGGCCGGCGAGGGGGAGGGCGCTGCACCGCCCGTCGATCCCTCGCCGGCGGCGGAGGAACCGATCAACGGCCTTGCTGCCGCCAATGCCATTGCCGCCAGCGTCGTGCAGCCAGCCGCCCCCAAGGCCGAGCGCGGCGAGATCGACATCGAGATCCCCGCATTTCTGCGCCGAACCGGCGGCGGCAACCATCCCTCATTCGGAGAGCAGGCATGAACTTCCATCCCGGCTCCATCACCGGCCGTCGGGCTACGGCAGTCGGCATCGTTCGAGGGCCTCAGTTGGCGCCGACGCTCTCACCGCAGATGCGCGACGGCGTCATCGCGGCCTTCAATGATGGTCGGACCTATTCGGAAATCGCCGAAGAGTTCAGCGTTGCCCGCAATGTCATCGCCGGGACCATCTTCCGCGCCAGGAAGCGGGGCGAGGTCCAGCGCGAGAAGCTTCCGACACGTGCGCGCAGGGTATCCGCAGCGGCGGTTCGCAAAGAGCCTCCGAAGCAGGACGAGTTCGCGCCGGTCATCGACTATACGCCCCGCCGCGTCAGCTTCTTCGACCTGAAGGCTGAGGACTGCCGTTGGCCGCTGTGGAAGTCTGATGTCCTGATCTCGGAAAAGCAGTTCTGCGGCCGCCCCGCGAAGATCGGCCAGTCATACTGCACGCATTGCCTTGCGCTGAGCGTCGCGCCGCACCGATCCGATAGTTTCGACAAGCAGCACGGCGTCTTCAAGTTCACCAAGCGGGGGAGCCGCCGGTGAGCGCTGTTCCGAAGCTCTACACGTCCCATTGGGCACAATCCCTCGCCAATCCGCCGCTGGCCGCCGTCCTTTGCGCCAGCGAGGCGGCGAGGGCGCTGGAGCTATTCCGCCGCCACCTCGACAACGTCCAGATCGCCAGCCGCATAGGCTGCACGCCGGCAGCTGCGGCCAACGGCATCGCTCGCGCTCGCGATGAAGAGCGGAGGGCCGTCGCGTGAGCCTCGCGAGCTACCACGACATCATATCGGCTTCGCGCGGCGCATTCGTCCCAGTCGGCTTCGTTGGCGACTTCGATCTGCCGCCGTCGCTTTTCCCGCATCAGCGCGCCGCGGTTGAATTTGCCCTGCGCGCGGGATCGTCCGCGATGTTTCTCGATACTGGCCTCGGCAAGACGCGCGCCGCGCTTGCTTGGGGGCAGGAAGTCGTCACCCGCACCAATCGTCCGGTCCTGATGCTCGCCCCGCTTGGCGTCACTCGCCAGCATAAGGCGGAGGCGGATGAAATCGGGATCGATGCCGTCGTCTCACGTGACGGTGGCCTTCAGTCGCCTCGGATCGTCATCACCAATTATGAGCGCTTGCATCTTTTCGATGCGGCCGAGTTCGCCGGCATCATCCTGGACGAAAGCTCGATCCTCAAGAGCTTCTCAGGCCAGACGACGAAGCGGCTGATCGAGGTTTTCAAGCGCACACCCTACCGGCTCGCCTGCACCGCCACCCCCGCACCGAATGATCATGCCGAGCTCGGGACACACGCCGATTTTCTCGGCGTCATGACCCGCGATCAGATGCTTATGCGCTGGTTCATCCATGACAGCATGGATACCGGCACATGGCGCCTGAAAGGCCATGCAGTGCGGCCGTTCTGGGACTGGGTTGCGTCGTGGTCGCGATGCGTCTCTCGGCCGTCCGATCTGGGGTTCTCGGATTACGGCTTCGAGATGCCCGACCTTCGCATGCATCGCCATCTGGTCGCCGCTGACCGCTTGGCAGGCCGTGGCGAAGAAAAGGACGGCCAGGCCCATCTGTTCCGTATGCCGGACATGTCGGCGACCTCCGTCCACACGGAGAAGCGCCTGACCTGCCAGGCTCGCGCCGAGATGGTGGCCAGCATCGTCGCCGCCGAGCCGAATGAGCCGGTCACCGTCTGGGTCGAGACCGACTACGACGCCGACGCCATCATGGCCGCGATCCCTGAGGCAGTGGAAGTTCGGGGCTCAATGACGCCGGATCAGAAGGAAGATCGGCTCACGGCCTTCACGACCGGCGCCATCCGCGTGCTGGTGACGAAGGCGAGCATCGCCGGGTTCGGACTCAACTGGCAGCACTGCGCTCGCACCGTCTTCGCCGGCATGAGCTTCTCCTACGAGGCATTCTATCAGGCAGTCCGGCGTCATTGGCGCTTTCGCCAGACGAGGCCTGTCGATTGCCATGTCGTGTTCGCCGATACCGAGGCCGCGATCTGGGATGTCGTTTCCCGCAAAGCCGGCGATCACGAGGCCATGAAGCGTGAGATGGCGCAGGCCATGGCCCGCGCGCACCGCGCCGACGTCCGCCTCCATTCCTATCAACCGCAGAAGCTGGCCTCGCTGCCGGCATGGGTGAGCGCATGACCGAGGTTCTCGACCAGACGATCAGCGATCGGTTCGCGGCCTATCACGCTGACACCGTGGAATTCACCGCGGCGATGCCTGCCGACAGCATCGGCCTGTCAGTCTATTCGCCCCCGTTCTCGCAGCTCTACGTCTACAGCGAGAGCGAGCGCGACATGGGCAACGTCACGGATCACGACGAATTCGCGGAGCGCTATCGCTTCCTCGTCCGCGATCTGCTCCGCGCGACCAAGCCGGGCCGGGTCAGCGCCGTCCATTGCTCCGATCTGCCGTTGAGCAAATCCCGAGACGGCGTGATCGGCCTGTTCGACCTGCCGGCCTTGATCCGCCAGGTGCACGAGAAAGAGGGCTGGACCTATCACTCCCGCGTTACGATCTGGAAATGCCCGGTCGTGGAGATGACGCGGACCAAGGCTCACGGCCTGCTCTACAAGACCCTGCGCACAGATGGCAGCCGCGTCCGCGTAGGCATGCCCGACTATCTCCTCGTCTTCCGCAAAGAGAGCGAGGGCAAGACCCCGGAGCCCGTCCATCACGATCCCGGCGTCTATCCGGTTTCCTGGTGGCAGGAGGCTGCTTCGCCTGTCTGGATGACCGTCGACCAGACCAACGTCCTGAACGTCGCCGTTGCTCGCGATGACAAGGACGAGCGCCATCTGTGCCCGCTGCAACTCGACGTGATCGAGCGGGCCGTCCACCTGTGGAGCAACCGCGACGATCTCGTCTACTCGCCGTTCATGGGCATCGGGTCGGAAGGCTTCGTCGCTATCAAGCACGGACGTCGCTTCGTCGGGACCGAGCTCAAGGAAGCCTACTTCCGGCAGGCCGTCCGCAACCTGACGTTGGCCGAAGACACCGGCACTGCCGGCGACCTCGTCTCGATGATGGTGGCGTGATGGCCGCGACCAGAAAGCCCCAGGCGGAGTCGCCGCCGATCCGCGACCCGATCATAGGCCGCCGCGTCCGCGTCCTCCGCGGCCCCTGCGCTGGCAAGCAAGGCAAGGCCGTCAACGCCTTCCGCCAGCGCATAGCCACGCCTGACCGCATCATGATCGAGATCGACGGCGCAATGCCCGGCTGGCTTGTCTCGATTCCGCCTGAGGATGTCGAGGTGCTGCCGTGAAACTAGCGGTATCAATCGGTCATAGTTGGCGGCGCGTTCGGAATACCGGGAAGGACGTCGTTCGGCTCTCTCCGCCTTTCATTTCGGCGCTTGGCCTTCTCGACAGCCCGTTCGAAACCGGGGCCGCTGAGCCTCAGTTCCGAAGTGGGGTAAAGGCCAACTTTCGGAGCAAAAACGGATATCAGGCCTTCCAGCTCCAGAAACAGCAAAGCTGCAGTCTGTTCCTTGTCCCATGCGTAATCGTCGGGCTGTTGATCGTGGTCTGCGTTCAGCCAGCCGATCTCCTCATCAATTCCGTCGGCGGCAAGGAACAGGAGCAGAGCTTCATCGGCAGGGATTTCGCCGATATTTTTGGGGTCCTTGTTGAACGAAAGCGTCGGAATACGGGTGCCATTGTCAAAGGGTGTGCCAAACGCGCTCGCATCGGAGTAGGCATCGGCCATGCGATCCCGGCAGAGCCGCAGTTCGCTCACTATATGCAAGTAGTTCATCCGCAGGACGCGATTGGTCTCAGTTCGCGTCTGGTGCTTCATCGCAGCTACGGTCCAAGCCGCGCCGCATATCGCCACGATTGCTGCGACGAAGGTTTGATATCTGTTGAACCAGAACTCGAAGCAAGCGCCCCGTATTGGGCGTTTCAAGACCAAGTCTTTTGCCTCAACGGTGCAGAAGGTGTCGCGCATTGCCATCCAGAAGCCCCACGTGGCAACGAAGGCAACGGCAAGCAGACAGCTAGTCTGAACCCATCCGGGCAGGCGCTTGAAATGCATATGCGGACGCTGCCGCTGGGTCGCGTCGCGCGCAAGCCGGCGGCTCTGCGCCTCCACAGCTTTGCGAGGGCAGCATGAGCCTCGCTACCGCCACCGAAAGCGATGCTGTCGATCTCTTGATGTCCTCAATCATCTGCGGGGCGCAGTTCGATGCGGCCCTCGGCTGCATGATGTCGTTTTTGGAGCAGGAAGGCCTGGTTGGTGCCCGTGCGGCCTCAGGACGGTTGAAGCCGTACAGCCCTCGCCACGATCCGGCGGGTTGGACACCGCGGCTACCGGAAAAGGAATGGCTGCCGCTGACAGGGCAAATATACCGCCGCGATGGGTATCTCTGCGCCTACTGCAAGACTGTCGATGGCCAATTTGAGATCGATCACATTGTCCCTGTGACGCGCGGCGGGAGTAACGACCCCGACAACCTCTGCGTCGCCTGCAAGCCCTGTAATTCGAGCAAGGGCGACCGCCTGCTGTCGGAATGGCACGGGAGATACAAATGACCCCCGACATGATCGACGCCATGATTGCGGCGGGCCTCACACGCGAGCAGATGGCTGCGCTCATCAAGCATGAACTCGCCAAGGCGGAAGAGAAGAAAGCGGCGAAAAGAGCCGGAAATGCTGAGCGCCAGCGGCGGTTCAAGGCGAAGAATAACGCCGGTAACGCGTTACCGGCGTTTTCCGGCGTTACCGACGTTACCAGCGACGGCGCCCCCCCGATAAAAGAAACGTCCCCCGCACCCCCTAAAGAAAACTACCCCCTATCCTCAGAACCTTCGGTTCCTCGGTGTGAGAGCGCGCGGCGCAACGTCTGGCCTGAGGACTTCGCCAAGCAGGTCTGGGACCTCTTCCCCCGGAAGACCGAGAAGCAGGCTGGCATGACGGCTCTCGCTGACCTGCACCGCCGTGACCGGCTGTCCTGGTCGGAACTCATCGAGGGCATCCGCAGCCTGTCCGAGGCCATCGAGGATCCGAAGTTCGCGCCAGCCCTGCACCGCTGGCTGAAGCGGGAGCGCTGGCAGGATCAACACCCCGCCGCCCGGCCGCCGCCCATGCCGACCCGCAACAACCGTTCCCTGATCGACGGCCTGGATGAAATCGAAAGGAGGTTCTCCGATGTCCCAGCACCAAGTTACCCCCGCCTCGCGGGCTGAGGCGACCACCGCTCTCCGGGCTCTGTTTGAGGCGTTCCCAGCCGATCGCGCCAACGGCATCGGCGGTGCGGCTACCTACCTGATGGCGGTTGAGGGCTATTCCCTCACCGCGATCCAGAAGGCCGTCTATCGCCTGATCCGCGGGGAATTCGAATGGTTCAACGGCAAGTTCCTGCCGACGACAGCTGAGCTTTCCCGAGCCTGCCGGTATTGCGAAGACCTCATCGCTCCGCCGAAAGCCTTGGCTCTGCCGGCACCCGGCGACGTCATCGACGATAGCCCCGAAGCAATCGCCCGCCGCCAGCAGCACGCCGAGAACTGCCGCCGCAACCGCTTCGACTGGAAGCAGATCGCCGACGGCAAGCAGCCGCTCGAAGTCGACCCGGTCAATCCGATCGACGACTACCTGGGCTGGGAGGCCCGCGAGAAAACCCGCCTCGGAGATGAGAGCAAGTCCGGCAAGTTCCGCCTCTCCGGCGAAGCCCTAGGAAAAATGATGAAACAGGATGCCGCATGAGCAAGCGAAACCGCAGGCAGGACAAGGCGAAGAAGGCGACGGTGAAGGCCGCGGCCAAGCCGCCGGGCCCGAAGGAGCGGCGCGAGGTCATCACGCTCAACCCCGCGCCGGTCGATCTCGACCTCCGGCCGAAAACGGCTTGGTTCCTCGTCTACACCGGGCCCCGCTGCGAGGCGCGCGCTGTGGTAGGGCTGGAGGAGGCTGGCTGCCAAACGTTCTGGCCCAGCAGTCATAAGGTCGTCACGATCGGCGCTCGAACGACGTTCGATGGCGATGTCGGCACCTTCACCCGGTATCTGTTCGCATCTGGGCCGTTGCTGACGGGGCAGGGCGATCCCCAGCGCTTCATCGTCAAGGGGAAGCCGCTCAGTAGCGTCTTCGACATCGACGGGGTCCAAGACATCGCCAGCAACAGCCGCGGCTGGCTTCGCGTTCCCAACGCCGCGATCAAGTCGATCGCCGATTATCAGAATCAGGTGGAAGCCGAGAAGCCTGCCAAGTCCAAAGCCAAGTTCCAGGCCGGGGACGAAGCCACCATTCTGGACGGCCCATTCATGGGCTTTATGGCCGAGATCGTCGAAGCCATCGGCCTGCACAGCGCCAAGGTCATCATCCGATCGTTCGGAAACAAGATGCCGGCGACCATGAGTGTTTCAGCTCTGCGTGCTGCCTAAGTCCAGCGTTCATTTGGTCGCAGGAACGCTTCGGGCCCTATTCTGTTGGTCTGGCGAGACCCACCAACAACAGGAGAGTTCCTATGAGTGCCATTAGCGGCAAGAACATCCTTATTCTCGCGACCCACGGCTTCGAGCAGTCCGAGCTGGAGGTCCCGCAGGCCAAGCTGAAGGAGGCCGGCGCAACAGTCCACGTCGCTTCGCCGGAGAGCGGCGAGATCAGGGGCTGGGACAAGAAGGAATGGGGCAGGGCGGTCAAGGTCGATAAGGCGATCGAAGCGGTCGACCCGTCGTCCTACGACGCGATCGTGTTGCCAGGAGGCCAGATGAACCCCGATACGCTGCGCGGCAACGACAAGGCTCTATCGCTGATCAAGACATTCTTCGATCAGGGCAAGGTCGTCGCGGCCGTCTGCCACGGTCCATGGCTCCTGATCAACACAGGGATCGCCAAGGGGCGCAAGGTCACGTCCTGGCCGACGCTCAAGCAAGATCTCCTCAACGCCGGCGCCAATTGGCAGGACGCTGAGGTGGTTACGGACGAAGGTGTCGTCACCTCTCGAAAGCCAGACGATCTCCCAGCGTTCGTCGCCAAGATCATAGAAGAGGTGGGAGAAGGACGGCACGATCGAAAAGGGGCCTAGCCCGCTCATCGGGGGCGCTTGACAAGCAAGCCGTGAACAGCGAAAATTCGATTCACGGTTTGTTCGGCGCGCGTGCTCGCCTTGTCCCTATTGACTGGCTGATGCTCCCCGAACCCCGCGTCGCCTCGACAGCGGCTCTAGCGAAGCTTTGCCCGGCGACTGCGGATGTACCAGCGCCTAGGGTAACAGGAGGCCGGCCGTGAGGTCGGGCTTTTTGTTGCGCGCGTCACCCTGCCGCTATCTTGCACCAAGCTCCCAGCCTATGGTCCCGGCTCATTATAGGAGCCTGCCATGAGCGATGACGGATATAAGGTGATTTCGGTCGAGGACGACCCGAAATTGCTGCAAGAAGCCCTCGACCAAGCCAGCGAGGACGAGGGTGTGGTGGTCAGCGTGCTCTGGCAGCCCTCACGGGAAGTGACGGTCGGCGGGGTAACCAAGCAAGCCAGTTCCGGCTACACGATCATCGTCGATTTTGGGCTGGAGCAGCCCGATTCACACCACTAGCGGCAGCACGACTGCCAAGGGAAGCCCGCCGGTTCGACCTGCGCGCGTTCCTACGCTGACAACCAAGCCCGGCCACGAAGGCCGGGCTTTCTCGTACCCGAGGAACAACGAGATCAGGCCGTGGTTGCGATTGCATTCGGAGGAATGCGCCATGGCCAAGGAACAACCTGAATCCCTCGCGACCTTCGCCGCGACTGCCAGGAACGACGGAAAGAAGCCGAAGGACATCGGCCTTGAGGCGACCCCTGAAACGAAGGGGCTGCCAACCGATCCCAAGAAGAAAGCCGATGCCGCGACAAAGGTGCTGCGGGAAGGCGTCCTTCACAAGGATCAGGGAGCCGATGAGGCGGTTGACGCCCTGCCTGACCGCACGCGGGACGTCAAACCACCGAGATAATTCTCAGAACGTGTAGCCGACACGCACGCCGTAGTTCGTCAGGCCCTGATTGGCATGGCACAGATTGGCGTTCGAGATGTGCTCGACGGTCGCCATGATTGACCAATTCTCGCTGAAGCGGTAGCCGACCGAGCCGGTGCCTCGGATCAGGGGAGAGCAGCCTAGGCTCAGGCGATCGGGCACCCGGAAGCGGCCAGTTTCGCCAGTGTGGAAGCCGGCTCCGACGCTGCCCTCGATGAACACTTTCGACGTGATGTCGTAGGTCCAAGTGAACCCGGCGTAGAACTGGCTGGTATCGCCGGCCGTGTTGATCGTGGTCCCAAGATGCAGGCGCGGCACGAGAAACGCCATCAGCGGGTCCGCCGGCATGAGCGGCTTGGAGAACAGGATCTCGCCGTTGATGTCGATGGAGCCGTCTTCACGAGTTCCGAGCGCATGGGCAAACACGCCACCCCGGATCTCGGAGATCAGGGAGCGCGCCACCACTGGCGGAGCGTAGGCTAGCGGGTTGGCAAGATCAGCGGCGTCTGCATCGAATGCGAAGCCAGCAGAGAAGCATAGGCACAAAGCGAGACAGGTCAGCACACGGCTCATTGGCAGCGTTCCCAGCGAATCCCCCGTGCAAAGCTTATCGACGGTAGTTCGTTAGGAAATTGCTAACCATAATTCGCTCACCCGAATTCGCGGTTTTGTTGCAAAGGCGCCGCACCGCCTCAGGCTCACCGGTATCAGGCTTTGGGTTTTGGGAGAGCCGCGGCTACATAAGCATCGGACGCCACAAGAGCAGCTTCGACCATCGGTCTGACAAAGGCCCGTAGGTCACGGCGCCATTCCTCGCTCGACTGCTCCCAGGTGTACTGACGCTTCTCGCGGGTGGTCTCGTGAAACGCCTTCGCGGCGGCCTCGACGGCAATATCGGTTCTAGTTTCGGTCATCGGACTCGACCCAATTCAACCTCAGCCAAATTTGCCACGAAGTGCCGGGTCCGGGGAAGCCGAGTTAAAAGCTCGAGGCCTACTGTGCGCGGCGCTTTGGTCTCGAAAGAAGCCCCGCCGCGATGGCCAGTTCGATATCAATTTCGGCGATGTCTTCGCTGGTGAGCTTCAGGTCCCGGCGCAGTCTGCGCTGGTTCTCGATGTCTTCCACGGCGTCGTCGACAGCAGCAGCAGGCATATCGGAAGGCGAACGCTTCCGGCTTTTAGGCGTAGGCATTCGTCGGATACGCCCGGCACCAGCGCTCGGATGCAGAGATTTGGACGTCTTTCATGATCAAGCGCCCACGTCCGCCTGAAGCCTTGTTCGACATAGAGCAGGGCGATCAGTTCATCGCAGCGCCGGATATCGTCGAATGGGCTCGCGCCACCTTCATCGAGGACGGCGCCTCGCTCCACAACGCGGAGCACGGCCATCTGCATGACGCGCTCATCAGTGCGCTCTGGACCAACGTCGCCAACCGGAAGAACGGTCGGGTCATCGTTGGTCAGTGCGAGCTCGGTGACCCGATGGCTCTTGGGCGATGGGCAAAGGCCAAGGCTAGGCTTCAGGTCGAGCAATGGTTCGGGAGCATCCCGGATTTCATCCTGACGTTCGACGCGGCCTATGCCGACCAGTGCAGCGACATCGAATGGTGCGCCCTGGTCGAGCACGAGTTGCTTCATGCCGCCCAAGACCGGGACGCGTTCGGAGCGCCGAAGTTCAGCGCAGCAACCGGGCAACCTGTATGGGCGATGCGCGGTCACGACGTCCAGGAGTTCACCAGCATTGTTCGCCGCTATGGTGCGGACGCTGCTCATGTCCGCGAGTTTGTCGCGGCTGCCTGCGAAGCCCCCGAGATTGGGGCAGCGAGCGTCGCTCATGCATGCGGAGTGTGCCTATCCCGCGCCGCGTAGCTTCTTGATGGGTTCTTGATAACGCGATGGCGAAAGGGAAGCTCACGAACGAGCAACAAACGCTTGTTGTCCAGTGTCTCGCCTGCTTCGACGCGCCCTCCGTTGTGGCTGCCACGCTCAAGAAGGAGCACGGCATCGCGGTAAGCGTTCAGGCGATCGAGACGTACGACCCCAACAAGCACGCCGGCCGCAACCTATCTCAACGTTGGCGAGCACTGTTCGAAGAGACCCGCAAGACCTTCCTCGAAGACACCGCTACGATCGCGATCAGCCATCGCGCCGTTCGCCTCCGCGCGCTGCAGCGCATGTCCGAGAAGGCCGAGACGCAGGGCAACATGGTCCTCGCGGCCAGCCTCTTGGAACAAGCGGCCAAGGAAGTCGGCGACAGCTTCACCAATCGGCGTGAGCTGACAGGGAAGGGTGGAAAGGATTTGCCGGTGCCAGTTTCGCCGGTGACGATATTCCAGTTGCCCGACAATGGCAGGAGTTGAGGCGGGCGCGGTAGCCCAAACGGTCATTAGGCCTCAGCCTGGACCGCAGACAACCTTTCTCAGTTCGCCGGCCGACATCGCCATCTACGGCGGAGCGGCGGGTGGCGGGAAGACGTGGGCGCTCCTGATGGAGCCGCTGCGTCATGTCAGCAATTCGGATTTCGGCGCCGTCTTCTTCCGCCGGAACCTGACGCAGGTCAGGAACGAGGGCGGTCTGTGGGACGAGAGCGAGAAGCTCTATCCCCATCTCAATGCGGCGCCGCGGTCGGCGCCCGATCTGAGTTGGACGTTTCCGTCAGGGGCTGGCGTCGCCTTCGCCCACCTCGAACACGACAAGACGATCTACAACTGGCAGGGATCACAGATCCCGCTGATCTGCTTCGACGAGCTGACGCATTTCAGCGCCAAGCAGTTCTGGTACATGCTCAGCCGCAACCGCTCGATGTGCGGGGTTCGGCCTTATGTTCGAGCGACCTGCAATCCCGATGCGGATAGCTGGGTCGCGGAATTCATCTCGTGGTGGATCGATCCGGAAACCGGATTTGCCATCGCCGATCGTGCCGGCGTCCTTCGCTGGTTCATCCGCATCGGCGACACGATCATCTGGGCGAACAGCCCTGAGGAACTGGCGCACCACACCAACCCGCTGACCGGCGAGCCGATCCCGCCGAAGTCGGTCACGTTCATTCCCGCTAAGCTGAGCGACAACGCTCTGCTGATGGCGGCAGATCCCGGCTACCTCGCCAACCTCATGGCGCAGCCGACGGTCGAGCGCGAGCGGCTCCTCGGCGGAAACTGGAAGATCCGCCCCGCGGCGGGCCTGCTGTTCAAGCGGGGCTGGTGCGAGGTCGTCGACATCGTACCGGCCAAGGTCGTGCGCTGGATGCGCGGCTGGGATTTGGCCGGCACTCCGAAGATCGAAGGCAATGACCCCGACGCGACGGCTGGAACCAAGATCGGCATTCTGAGTGATGGCCGCTACATCGTCGGGCATCATACCAGCGACTGGCTTTCGCCCTCCGGCGTCGAAACGCTGATCAAGAATACGGCGAGCGACGATGGCCGCGAGGCACATATCTCGCTGCCCCAAGACCCCGGCCAGGCCGGCAAGTCTCAGGTGCAAAACCTGACGAAGATGCTCAGCGGGTATGTCGTGCGGTCATCGCCAGAGTCCGGCGACAAGGTCACCCGGTTCAGCCCGTTTTCAGCCCAGGCCGAGGCCGGGAACGTCCTGGTCCTCCGCGGATCATGGAATGAGAAATGGTTCTCCGCCTTGGAGGCATTCCCCGAGGCCGCGCATGACGACGACGCGGACAGCACCAGCAGGGCATTCAACGCGCTGCTCGACCGCTCGCGCTTCACGCTGGCGAATGTGAGTTGATGCATGGCCCTGACGTCCGACACGCTCGTGAACTTGATGTCCGGGCTGGGGACCGTCAGGGACAAGTCGGCGGGCGGCATGTTCGTGCTGCCTCTGCTCGACAAGAGCCAGGTCGACAATGCCTACCGCGGCGACTGGATCGCCCGGAAGATCATCGACGTTCCCGCGTTCGACGAGACGCGAGAGTGGCGCGACTGGCAGGCTGACAAGCCGCAGATCGAGGAGATCGAGGCGGAGGAGGCAAGGCTTTCCGTTCAGCGGAAGGTCATGCAGGTCCGCAAGCTGGCGCGGCTCTATGGCGGCGCGGTGCTATTCATCGGGACTGGCGATGCCGACCCAATGCAGGAACTTCGGCCCGATCGAATCGGCGCCGGCGGGTTGAAATACCTGCACGTCTTCAGCCGGCACGAGATGATCGCCGGCGAGCTCGATCAGGACCCGCTCTCGCCCTTCTACGGGGAGCCGATCAAGTATTCCCTGGCCGGGAAGGCCGGCATGGTCGACGTGCATCCCTCGCGGGTGGTGCGCTTCGTCGGTGCCGAGATTCCCGACCGGGTGATGGCCTATGACGGCTGGGGCGATACGGTCCTGCAGGCGGTCTATGACGCCGTGATGCAGGCCGGGAGCGCGGCCGCAGCCATTGCCGCCATGCTGCAAGAGGCGAAGGTCGATATCGTCAAGGTGCCGGGCTTCATGGAGAACCTGGCGACCGAGGAATATCGGTCCAAGATCTTGCAGCGCTATTCGCTGGCCAACACCGGCAAGTCGATCACCAACACGCTGATGATCGACGGCGAAGAGGAATGGGACCACAAGCAAATCTCGTTCGCGACCCTGCCGGAGGTCCTGAACACCTACCTGCAGATCGCCTCGGGCGCTGCCGACATCCCGGCCACGCGGTTGCTCGGGCAGACGCCGGGCGGGCTTCAGTCCACCGGGCAGAGCGATATCCGGAACTACTACGACAGGATCAGTGCAGGGCAGAACCTTGAGCTTCGGCCGGCGTTGTCTCGCCTCGACGAGATCCTGATCCGCTCGGCGCTCGGGAAACGCCCGCCTGCCGTCCACTACACCTGGGCGCCGCTCTGGCAGATGACCGAGGTCGAGAAGTCCGAGGTCGCGCTGAAGAAGGCGCAGGCGGTCAAGGCGATCGCCGACACCGGCTTGATCCCCGATCCGGCCTTCGCCCGCGGCGTGCAGAACATGTTCGTCGAGGATGGGACGTTCCCCGGCCTTGATGCGGCGCTGGAAGAGTTCGGCGACGAGCCCGAGGACAAGGACGAGGAGGCCGCGCGCCTTAACGCTGAAGAGCAGGGAGGTACGCGAACCGGCGACCGCCCTTTTCATGACGCCTTCGACCCCGCGCAGCCGCGCGGGCCGGACGGAAAATGGATCACGGTCGGCCACGCGGTAGAGCTTGGGCGACAGCGCTCGGGATCATTCGTTCGCGCCGATTTGGGGCCGGTCGCGCAGGCTGACTTGATCTCGCATTTGACCGGCGTCGACATGTCGGGTTTCCGGCACTTGCTTGGAAGCCAGGCGGTCGCGCACATCTTCCGGAAGCATGGCAGCGGCGAGGCGAAGCGCGGCCAGCTAGACGTCGGGCCGAGCGATCTCACGGCCCTTCGTCAGATCCTGCGGGCGCCGAACGCGATTAGGAAAGCCGAGGCCACTGGCAAGCATGGGGAGCCGCGTATCGAGGTCGAGAAGACCATCGGCGGCGTTCGCTACACCTACATTGCAGAGGTGCAGCGCCGGAAGAAGCGCCTTGCAGCAGTCACGATGTGGAAGAAGCAGTCGTGATGTCCAATGCCGGCCTTGCGGCCCCCCTGGACTGAACGCCCGAAACGCTCACGACGTGAAGTCAATATAGGCGAACGCCGCGTGAACATCAATGTCCAAGCATGGATGCGCGAGGCGAAGGCGACCAAGCGCAAGCGAGTTATTCTGCGGCCGATCTCGGCAACCGTCGCATTCGAGATGGCGCTCCTCGCGCCGACGAACCGGCTTCTGAAGCGGATGGCGGGGCAGGTGGCGCAGGACGTGCTGCCGGCCTCGATCTCGGCCAAGAACCAGATGATGCGCGACGACCTGAATTGGTTCGAGCGTGCCATGAGGGCGCTGCGTGATTTCGCTGACGGGTTTGTCGACGGCCTGCGCTCGGAATGGCGCGACGCCTTCGACACTGAGGAAGGTCGCAACAAGCGCAAGTTCAATGAGGCCGTGCGGTCGGCACTCGGGATCGACCTTGGCGCCGTGCTCCAAGCCGAGGGCATCGGCGCCACGATCGACGCCGCGGTACTCCGCAACGTCTCGCTGATCCGGGGCCTATCTCAGGATGTCGCGCGCCGGCTCTCGAGCAAGCTGCTCGACGCTCTAACCCGCGGCCTCAACAACCGCGAGATCGAGAAGATCATCACCACCGAGTTCGGCATGGCCCGGCGCCGCGCCAAGCTCATCGCCCGGGATCAGGCCGCCAGCTTCAACGGCGATCTGAACCGCATCCGGCAAACCGCCATGGGCGTCACGGAATACGTCTGGTCGACCTCGCTCGACGAGCGCGTTCGCGGCAACCCCGACGGCAAGTATCCGAACGCCCGGCCGTCCCACTGGGCACGCGCGGGCAAGACCTTTCAATGGTCCAAGCCGCCCAGCGATGGGCATCCGGGCCAGCCGATAAATTGTCGGTGCACGCCCCGAGCAATGATCGAGTTCTAGCTCTACTTCTTTTTGCCGCCCGACGATTTTCCCGAGGGTTTTCCGTCGGAGTGAGCGAGCACCGCTGCTGCAAGTGTCTTCGCGACCTTACCGGCATTTGGATTCGATAATGTCTTCCCGGCCAAGGTTTCGACTTTCGGGGAGTGATCGCGGGGACCTTTTACGTTAGCCATTGAAGTTCTCCTTCGTGGGAATCGCAGGAGAGCACGCGAAATCTGATTCGACACCTGCGTCAGCGCGCTATCCGCGCAATCCACAGGCAGAAACATGCTCTTCACCGACAAGATCGCCCTATCCGGCACGCGCCGGACCGGGGATGGCTACCTCGTGGCTGACGCTAAGGTCGCCCGCACCGGAATCCAGATCTATCTCGGCCGCGAGGTCGGGAAGCCCGAGATGGAGCAGGTCAGGGTGTTCCGGCCCGAGGCCGAGGTCTTCAGCAACGACGCGCTCGCCTCGTTCGCGCACCG
The DNA here is from genome assembly GCF_006714945.1 of Allobosea sp. AK1. Classification (NCBI taxonomy): domain Bacteria; kingdom Pseudomonadati; phylum Pseudomonadota; class Alphaproteobacteria; order Hyphomicrobiales; family Alloboseaceae; genus Allobosea; species Allobosea sp. AK1. The sequence goes on along the minus strand of NZ_VFMG01000001.1, from coordinate 606,319 downwards.
CCCGGTCACGAACGACCACCCGGCGGAGGCCGTAGGCGCCCGCAACTGGAAACAGCACAGCGTCGGCATGACCGGCGGCGATATCGCCCGCGACGGCGAATTCGTCCGCGTGCCGATGACGGTCATGGACCAGGCGGCGATCGACGCCGTCGAAGCCGGCAAGCGCGAGCTCTCCATGGGCTACGCCTGCGACCTCGATTTCACCGCTGGCACCACGCCCGCCGGCGAAGCCTACGACGCCATTCAGAAGAACATCCGAGGCAACCACCTCGCGATCGTCGCCGCCGGCCGCGCCGGTCCCCAATGCCGCATCGGAGATTCCTGGGCGGCGATCCCTCCTGTGAAGGACCCTCACATGACCCTGAAGACGGTTACCGTCGATGGCATCCCGATCGAAGTGACCGATCAGGGCGCCACCGTGATCACCACGCTGCTCGGCCGTATCGCAGACAGCAAGACGGCGAACGACAAGCTCGTCAGCGACCATGCCGCGGCTATCGCGGCCAAGGACAAGGATCTTGCCGCCAAGGACGGCGACCTGGCCAAGAAGGACGCCGAGATTGACGCCCTCAAAGGCAAGATCGTGGACGGTGCGGCGCTCGATGCTTTGGTTCAGGGGCGCGGCGATCTGGTCGCCAAGGCCAAGGCCATCGCTCCCGGCGTCGCCACTGACGGCAAGTCCGACGCCGACATCCGCAAGGCGGTCGTGGCTGCCAAGCTCGGCGATGAGGCGGTGAAGGACAAGGCTGCGGCCTACATCGATGCACGCTTCGACATCCTCGCCGAGGACGTGAAGCCGGCCGATCCGGACCCCGTTCGTCGCCTCTCGATCGACGGCCTCAAGCAGGTCGGCGATGCCCGCCAGCAGGCCGACGCTGCCTGGGAAAAAAGCGTCACTAACATGAACGCCTGGCGCAAGGAGGCCTGATCGATGGCACTCACCTTCAAGCAGAACATCTCCGCCTATGCCGTTGGCCGCCGCGCCAACATGGAGGAGTGGAACACGATCACGCTGACGAAGGAGGGCGCCGGTACTCTGTCGTTCGGCGTCCCCGTAATGCCCGGCACCGGCGCGCATACTTGCGTGATCGTCGACGCCACCACCGGTCGCAACGTGCTCGGCATCTCCGAGGCCAGCCTCGTGCTGCCCCGCCCCGGCGACACCTACGCGCAGTACGACAATGTCGGCGTCTGCGAATCCGGTGTCATCGGCGTCCTGCTCGGCGCAAACGTCACGAAGGGCGCGCAGGCGCGCTTCAACACGGCCAACGGCACGTGGACCGGCGCGGCACAATCCGCGACGGTCGTCACCATCCCCGGCGCTCAGTTCGATGAGGATGGCTCCAATGGGTCGGTCGGCATTGTCCGCTACCGCCGGCCCGTTCCCTCGCTCTCGGTCTCGGGGACCTGATCCATGCACAATCTCATCGGTCATAACAACGGGCCGCGTCTCGTCACCGACACGCAGGCGCTCGCGTTCGTCGAGGGCCAGGCCTACAAGATCAACCAGCGTGTCTACGAGGCGCGCTACCCCGACTGGGACTTCTCGCGCCTCGCGTTCGTCGACACTTCCGGTCCGGCGTGGTCTCCGGGCGTGATGACGTACACGTCTGACCTGTCCGGCAAGGCGAACTGGCAGTCCGGTGCCGCCAAGGACATCCCCATGGCGGATGTCACGCAGGACGCGCGGCGCATGACGTTCCATCTGGCGGCCATCGGCTACCAGTACAACATCGAGGAGGTGAACACCGCGATCCAGGTCGGTGGCACCCTGCCTGATCGTCGCGCCCGAGCGGCTCGCCTCGTCTATACCAAGTTCATGTTCGATCTCGTCGTCCGCGGATCGAGCGAGAAGGGCATTCCGGGGCTCATCAACAACGGCGCTGTCACCCCTGTGGCCGCGGCAAACGACGGCACCGGCTCGACTCGCCACTGGGTCGCCAACAACGGCACCGGCACGAAGACGCCGCAACAGATCCTGCGCGACATCAACCAGGCGCTAACGGGGACCAATGCCGCGACCAATGCGATCGAGTACGCGGACACGATCCTGCTGCCGATCGAGGCCTACAACTACATCGCGTCGACCCCGTTCAACACTCTGGGGACAGACACGATCCTGACGTGGCTCCTGCGGACGAACGTCTACACGCTCGCGACCGGCAGGCCTCTGACGGTGCGCGCGGTGGATTTCCTCCGGACTGCCTCGACCCAGACTGTCGTCGGGGGCGGGCGCTTGGTCGCCTACAAGAACGATCAGGACTACCTGAAGCTGCATCTCCCGATGCCGCATCAGTTCCTGCCCGTCTACCGTGACGGCCCGCTGAACTGGGCAGTGCCGGGCATCTTCCGGACCGGCGGCCTGGAGTTCCTCACGACCGCGACCGTCTATTATCTCGACGGCATCCTGGAGCCTCCGGCGTGATGAAGCTGGGAAGCGATGCCAACACTCTGGCTGTTCCGGTCTCGTCGTCGGAACAGCGGCTGGTGGTGCGCAACCGGGTGAACGCGCCCTTCGAGCTGGTATCCCTCGATGGCATCCTGCTCCTGCCGGCTCTTGGGGAAACCGAACCGGCGCGGTTCTCTGAAGAGCAGGTGCTTGTGATGCGCGCCAGCCTCGCGTTGGAGGTTTCCGAGGTGCGCAATGGCGGGGGCCAGGAAGAACCGGATAGCGGCAAGCCTCTCGATGAAGGCAGATCGGCTCTGGCTCGCCTTCGGGGTGAATATTCGGAACTGACGGGGAAGAAGCCATTTCACGGCTGGGACGCCGCGGAATTGCAGAAGCGCGTCGATGCGGCTCTAGCCACCTGAAAGAAGGACTGAGCCATGCCCAAGGCTCCGCTCTACACCGTGACCAACCCTTCGCAGGAGTGAGGCGGTGCCTTATACTCTCCCAACCGCGGCCGACTTCCGAGCCAAGTTTCCGGCGTTCGCCGCGGTTGGCGATCCGACAGTGACGCTCGCCATCCAGGAGGCTTCGTCTTCCGTTGATGAGAGCTGGATTGAGGCGGACTATCAGCCCGCGATTTTGTACCTAGCCGCGCATATCCTTGTCGTCGATGGCGCAATCACCGACGGCTTGGGCTTGGGCGCCGTTGGGGGTGCAATTGCCGCTGGCGTGCTTTCCGAGGCGAAGGTTGGCGATGTCACGGCCAAGCTCGCATCTGGCGGGAATTCGGGGGGCTCGAGTGCGAGCGGGTACGGCTCAACTGCTTTCGGTTCGCGCTACCTGCAGCTCCTGCGTCGCAATCAACCTGCTGTGGCGCTGGTCTGATGCTCAAGGTCACACTCGACGTTCGCCGAACCGGCGACATGGAAAAGCGCGTCGCTGACATCAGCAAGGCTTGTGAAGGGCCGAAGTCGGTGAAGGTTGGGCTACCGGCTGGCAAATCGGATGCAGACCTCGTTCAGATCGCGATTTGGAATCACGAGGGCACGGCAGGCAGCGGGAAGGGCTTCTCGGTCAAGCGCGGCGGCCGGACGATCGGTGGCTTTGGCGGACCGATCCCGCGCCGGCCGTTTCTTGAGGTCATGGTCCACAACAACAAGTCGAAGATCCGCAACGATCTTCGGAAGATCGCCGAGCAGGTCGTGGCCGGCAAGGTTGACCTCCGCACTGCATTGAATCGTCTCGGGCAAGTTGGTGCAGGCCTCACTCAATCGACCATCCAAGGCGGTGGTTTCGCGCCGAACGCCCCCTTAACGGTTGAGATCAAGGGCTCAAGCAAGCCGCTTATCGACCAAGCTCGCTTGGTTGGCTCAATCACGCACCAGGTGACGGACTGATGTTTGAGCTCGCTGGCTTGGCCGTCGATATGATGGCTCGGCCCTGTACGCTGCGGGTCTATCCGCCGCCGACCGTCGTCAAAGGCAAGGCGACCCGGGGGGAGCCGGTAGAGACGCCGATCCGCGCCGTTATCCAAGCGCCATCCGAACGCGACATGCGTGATGTGCCTGAAGGCCAGCGCACCGAGGCATGGGTAACCGTCTGGTCGCGAACGCCGCTCAACACCTCCGACGAAGACGACCAACAAGGCGCCGACGAGGTCATCAACGCCCGCGGCGAGGCCTATCGCATCGTGCGAGTTCAGGATCGAGCCGAAGGCGGCTTCTATCGAGCTATTGCGAGGTTGGTGCGTGAGCACGACGGACGCGATTTATGATCGGCTCTACGATTTCATCGTAGCGGTCGACACTGATCAGAAGTTGATCGACCCCGCTCATCTGGCACTCTCGGATGTCCGACGCGCTTGGCAGGACGCCTCGCGGCCGAAGGGCCCGTATGCTGTCATGCAGTTGCTCTCGGAGCGCGACCTCAATGAAACCGAATGCTACGCGTACGACGAGATCGCCTATCCAGGCGCTGGTCTGGATCGTGTCGTAGAGACGTCGACCCGAGCGCGCGGCTTCCTGATCGACGTCGAAATATATGCCGAGAACGCTCTTGATCGAGCGCGGTCGATTTGCTCTGCGATGAATCGTCCCGCGGCATCGATCGGGCTTCTGCCCTGGATCGTGGCCGAGATGAAAGAGCCGCGGTTCATTCCTGCTCTCGATCAGCAACGCTGGCAGGGCAAAGCGGTCTTCACGTTCGAAATGCGCGGTCTGGTCGCGACCAAGACGATCATCGACGTCATCGACGGTGTCGATGTGGCCGTCGAAGGCCAGATCGCCAATCAGACGATCAACACTGCGGACATCTCCGTCTCGCGCTCCTGATTAGCAGCCGTTTCCTTTTCAACTGAGAGGCGCCAATGGCCCGTCAGCTTCCCTATTCGCGCGTCATCGACGTCATCGTCTCGTTCAAGGATCGCTTCCCTACGATCCGCGCGACGAACACGGTGCTTCTCCTCCAGCCCGTTGCTAAGGCCGGCAAGGTTGATGCGACCATCCGCACGAAGGTCTATTACGACGCCGATGAGGTGGCGTCGGACTTTTCGCCGACGGACGAGGCCTATAAGGCCGCGCTGCGCCTGTTCCAGCGCACCGATGGCGTCGGCGTTCGTCAGCTCAAGATTGCCTATCGCAATCCAGCCAACGCGATCCTGAGCGAAATCGACGCTATCACTGCGTACGATCCGAACTGGCTGTTTCTGACGCACACCAAGGAACTGAACGACACCGCCGATCAGCGCGCACTGTCCGACTGGGCTGAAGCTCGGGACGTCATCTTCGGCGGCGACAGCAACGACATCGACACCGAGAGCGCGGCCGCCGTTCCAGACGATACCGCCACCGTCACCATGACGATCGCGAGCCCCGGTGTCGTCACCTGGACTGCGCACCCGCTGGCGGTGGATGATCCGGTTGTCTTCACGACCACCGGCGTGCTGCCGACTGGCCTGACGGCGTGGGTGACGTATTTCGTCAAGACCGCTCCGACTGCGAACACGTTCACGGTCACGGATGTGGTTGGAGGCTCGGCGATCGTCACCACGGGCACGCAGAGCGGAACGCACACGGCCACAAAGCCGAACTACGGCGGCTCGTTCGCTGAGTATCTCGAAAGCCGCCAGTACGAGCATTCGGCAGCTTTCTATCACACCAGCGCCGACGCCTACGCCGCGATCTCCGCGCTGGGCTATGCAGCGGGCCGGAACTTCGACAACGCCAACTTTGCTGAGGCGCGGGCCGGTCGCATCGATTCCGGTCAAGCCTATTCGATGAAGTTCGTTTCCATGCCCGGGGTGCCTGCGCTGGAGAAGACGAGCGCTGTCGTCCAAGCGATCACGGGCTTTGTCCCGTCAAGCGGATTGGACAAGTCGCAGGGCCATCTGGCGAACGCCGTCGTCAACATCGGCGGCGAAGTGTTCCTCGTCGAGGGAACGGTTGGGTCGGGCGCCTTCATCGACGAGACCCATTTCGCGATCTGGGTGAAGTGGCGCCTTCAGGAACAGATTCTCGGCGTCCTGCTGAACAACGCCCGCATCCCTTACGACAACAACGGCGTTGCCTTCCTTTGCCAGGCCGGCATCGTGCCTGTGATGAATATCGCCCAGGCGGCGGGGTTGATCGCGGACACGATCGACGACGAGGGCAAGTATCGCCGCGCCTACGAGATCGCGCCGGCCCGCGTCGAAGATCAGACCGTCGCACGGCGTCGCCAGCGGATCGGGCCGCCGATCACTGTGCGATTCCGCTACGCGGGCGCCATCCACTACGTGACCGTCAACGTGATCGTCACCTTCTGATCCCGAGAGGACATTTCCCATGGCCGGTGAGAACTGCCCGATCTACGGGGCTTACGGTTTCGACAGCGTCGTCGTCACGATCGACGGACAGCGCGTGCAGGGCTTCTATGATGGCGATGACGCCGTGACGATCGAGCCATTCGAGGATTCCGGCACTCCGGTCGTCGGCGCCGACGGCACGGCGATCGTCTCGTTCTCCGCCAGCCGGGCGGCGACTGTGACAATCCGACTGATGCTGAACTCGCCGTTCAATCAGGTTTTGATCAACAAGGATCGCGTCCGGAAGTCGGGCGGCATCCCGAAGCCCTTCAACATCTCCGTCGTGAACTCGATCAACGGTGAGAGCGGGTCTTGCACCACTGCGGTTTTGACGAAGATGCCGACCCGTTCCGAGGGCAAGAACGCCCAGGAGCGGGAATATTCGATCTTCTGCCCGTGCTGGGTCGATGACCAGCTGGCCTATACGTCCTGAGGCTGAGCATGTCTGAGATCAAGATCGGCAACCGCACGTTCAAGTGCGAACCTCTCCCGGCGACTGAAGCTCTGGCCCTTGCCGGCCGGTTCATGAAGTTCGTCGCCCCGGTGATCCCGATGCTCGGCGTTATCGCCGAGGAGGAAGGCGAAAGCCTTTCCCTGAAGGGCGTCCAGGTGGATGCGGAATTCTGGGACAAGCTCTCGGGCACGATCATCGCCTATGACTTCGGCGCGACGATCGCGCTCGCCTCCGACCTTGCCCGCACCTGCCGGGTCGACAACGAGCCCGTCGTCGTCGATGCCAATCTGCAGGACCCCGGCGAGCTGATCGAAGTCGCCAGCTGGGCGGCTACCGTCCAGTTCGAGAGTTTTTTTCGTGGGGGCGCGCTCGGTCGGGCAGGAGCGCGAATCATGCGGCTGATGCCGCAGACGTAGCCCTGTCGCCCTCCGAAATCGAGCGCATCGCCCCTCTCATCGCCGACGAGATGTTCCTGTGGGCGCCGGTGATCTGCGAGCCGCCGCTGGCATCCTGGGCGGAAGTCTCCGATCGCTACACGCTGATGGACGTCGCTCGGTTTCACGAGATCATGGACGTCAAGATGACGTGTCATAGGCGAGCGGTGGCCGCTGCAAACAGGAAAACAGCCTAATTGGAAAAGAGCCGCTTCAACTCTTTCGTGTGGCCCTCACAAGCGGGGCGATCGTCTGAGTACCCGCATTTGATGTTGCCGAGCCAGTTAGTATTTTGCTGGCGATAGTGCCGGTCGACTTCCTTCTTGGAGAGCCTCCGCGTTTGCCCGTTCTCAGTGACCTCACACGAATCGCCAGTGCACGAGGTGGTTGTCTGAGCCAGAGCCGACGCGCTGATGATCAGGATCATCGCCGGCAACATGAGACGAATGCCTCGCTTCATTGCGCTTCCTCCGTATCAATCGCACCACGTTGAGCACAGCGACGCGATTCAAGAAAGTGGGCAGACCGGATGGTCGTCGATGAACTCGTAGCCAAGTTTGGGTTCGTGGTTGACGGGATCGAAGCCCTCAAGCGCGCTATGCAGCGGGTCAAGGAGTTCGTGAAGGGGATACTTGCGACCGTCGCCCCCTCGAAGAAGGCGGCGCAGGCCCTCAACCCGCTGAAGCAGTCTCTGGAGAAAACCGCACGCGCGGCGGCGCCAGCAACTGCCAGAATGGCAAAGTTCGGCACCGCGATGCGCGTGGTTGCTCTGGGCGTTGCTGGTCTCGTCACAGCCACCGCGGTGGCTGCGGTGGGCGTTGCCGCCCTCGGCGCAGCGTTTGCAGCAGCCGGCTTGCGTGCGGCCCGAGCGCGGCGGGAGCTGCAGCTCGACGCTATCGGCAAGGGCACAGACGCCAAAAAACTCGCCGTGTTGAAGAACATGGTGCAAGCCGCTACCGGATCGAACGCCGAGACTTCTGGCGGATTCGTCGACAGCGCCGTCGAGAAGCTCGGCGAGAAAATCCGAGAGGCTCGGAAGGGCGACGATGAGGCCATCAAGGCACTCAAGGATGCCAAGATTTCTTCCGTGGATCCGCGCGACCGTACCAAAGCGAAAGATAGCAGCTCTGCGCTATACGAGGCGCTGCAGTCATTTGTTCGAGAGCAGGAAAAAATCCGCCAGCTGAACAAGGATGCGGGTGGATCAAAGTCGCCTCGGGTCGCGAAATCGAAGCGTGCCAAAGCCGAAGATCTTAGGGTCAAGGCAGAAAAGCAGGCCGATGAATTCGGGATCGGCCCCGAGATGCAAGAGGTCTTCAAGGAATACACCGCGAAGCGCCTTGAGCAGGAGACGCTTGCGGCTGCCAGCCGAGCGCCAGGCCCGACGACCGCAGAGGAAGAGCGGGCCAAAGCGCTCTCGAAGAGCTTCGCCGAGCTACAGCAGAAATTGGCGACGATCGGCGACGCGATCGCCAAGCCGTTCAGCGATTTTGCGAAGTTCATGGCCGAAAAGGTCATCGACCCGCTGAATAATTTCGCCGACGTGCTGATTCAGCTCGGCAAGAAATTTGGGCTGATTGCTGAAACCAATACGGAGTACGACGCGAGGACGGAGGCTGATCGCGAACGTAATCGCGCCTCCAACCTCGGCAAGCCGACGACTCTGCAGGAAGCGCAGGATGCAGCTAAGCGGTCAGAGGATCGCTACAACCAACGCATTCTGGACGCATATCAAGCTAGGTTGCTGAAGCGGTTGAATGATCAGTCGCTTCAAAAGGTCCAGGGACAGGCAGCGTCCAAGGCTGATCAAACCATCAACAATACCGACAACCGCGAGCAGAACGCAGATAAGCGAACCCAGAACGTGACGAACAACGTCACCGTCTCCGGTCTGGACGCGATCACAAGCGCCATCAAGGCCGGCATCGCTCCGTTGCTCGCCAAATCTGCCAACACCGCAACATCAGGGTCTGGATCGCCGTGATAGCGCAGCTGGAATTCGACTCGTCAGAGCTTGATCTTGATCGTCTTTTTGCCGCCGCCGAACGCTTTCCGGAGATCCGCCATGGTCTGGTCGACTTGGTCCAGTCCGGCGATCAATTCGTCAGCCTCAACACGATTGGGGTTCTTCTCGCCGCAGCCAGGGCACGGGATACCGATTTCAGCATCTTCAAACATGCGCAGCCTCCCAGGTCGCGGCTGGACGCTGACACCCTCTTGGACAAGAGTCGAATCGGATGACCTGTGTTCTCCTCTCTCGCGACATTGGCGGCGTCTTCATCGACGTCGTCATCAGCGAACAGCATGAGAGCGAGCTCGAGGTTGCCCAGCACCCGATCGAGCGCGGCGCTGAGATCACCGACCATGCCTGGCGGAAAGCCCGAACGGTGACGTTGGAGGGTGTCATCGCGTCAGAGCGGGCGAGGGCGGGATATCAGGCTCTGTTTGCCCTGCAGAAGAAGCCGGAACTGTTCACGCTCGTCACCGGCCTGGAAATCTACCAGACGATGTTGCTCCAATCGCTCAGCGCAGAGCGGTCGGCGGAATACTCGCAGGTCTTGAAATTCACGGCGACGGCTCAGGAAGTCATCGTCGTCTCCACGCAAACGACGGGGCGGTCATCGACCGAGAAGGCCAACGCGAAGACGAACCGCGGCGAGGTTCAGGCGCGGAAGGTCGAGCCGGGACTGACGCCGAGCGGCCAGCGCGCCGAGACCATCCTTCAGGGCGCGTACTAATCCTTCGCGTTGAGCATATCCATGAGGTCGCCCGGCGGTGGGATAGGCACAGGGCTAGCCGCTTGGAGATGTTGGGGCGCGATCCCCGCCTTCAGCGCTAGCGCCTGCAGGATCACCGTCTGGATGATCGCTATATCGCGCAACTGTCCGACCTCCTGCTGAAGGCGGTCCAGGCGTTCGGTCATTTCGTTGTCGGTCATGGCGCTATTCACCGACATCGCGTTATCTCTGGCAATGGGATTTTTGAGGAGTTCGTCCCGGTGGCCAAGATCGATCTGAAGAACATCCTCGACGACATCCGAGCCAGGGACGCAGCAATCCTCAACCTCCTGCTGGTGACCGATCAACGATCTCTCGCACTCTTCAGGATCTATGTAACACTGGCCGCCGCGCTCGCGTCGGCTGCGGTTGCTAGCGTGGTTGGGGAGGGAAAGGCGCCGCTGGCACAGAACTGGGTCGCGCACAGCGCCAGCGTCGCCGCAATCGGTTTACTCATCGGCTGCGCTTACTGTCTGGCAGCGATGAAGACCGCGAAGATTGCTTTTCCGGGGAAAGGTGCGGAGTTCTGGCAGTGGGCGACCGGGGACGTCGAGGAACCCGACTTGATCCAAGCGTATCTCGCCCAGTCGCTGGCTGGGCAGAGCAACAATTTTGACGTCAACACGGTGGCTTCGAAGGCGCTTCGAATGGCGAAGCGGCTCGGCCCGATTTCAGTCGGCGCCGGCGGGCTCGTCGCCTTGGCCGGCGCCGTTGGTTGGACGGCTAGCTTTTGGGCGGTCGTATGCCGTCCTTGACGCCCATTCGATCGGGCGGCGGAGCAGAGGGTTGCGGCGGCGGAGGAGGTGGCGGTTTATCGTTCGACATGCTGACGTTCCTGCGATGGCAAAAGACAGGACCACGCGCTGGGGAAAGAGTCGATTCAATCGTTAGATTCAACCTGTAGCCACTTGGGCGGCTACTTTGATTTGCCGGTGTAAGACCCGCCGATGAAGGAGAGGCAGGCTACGGTGAGGCCCGTCAATGTTTTAAACGCCTCAAACGCGTGTTCGGATTTACTACACACAAGTAGAGCGATCGCGCCAACTAGCGAAAAAAAACCGAGTATTGATGCAGCGGCGACGGGCGCATTTTGAGATCCGCCCAGAATGGCGCCCATCAATCCCAATTCCATTTTTTTGGCGGCTGTGTCTGTGTTCGCAGGCGGCTTGCTATTAGAGCGGGATGGTTTTGATATATCGCTCATGATGTAAGGCCTTGGACGGAAATCGTATAAAAAATAACTTTAGTAAATCTTTCAATGGCACCAATTCTGTTGGTCGCTATATCGATAACGTATTCCTCATTTGCTGACTTGCTTTCAGCAAAAACAATGGGAGCGGACGTGGATACCTCGGTAGTCTCTTTCGAGCAGTTAAGATATATCGTGCAGCCTAATCGACCGTCTTCTGCGGGAATGAGTTTTATCCCGTCCTCATCGGTTGCTTCGAAATTGAGTATCAAATCAACTTTGTATTGAGGGTCTGTGGCAAACGGTTCAATCGATATGCTGTCATTTTTCTGAGCAACTATAGTTCCGGACGTTAAAACTCGTCGCGCGCTAACAGTTATCGACATCACTGTCTCCGTATCGCTGCAGTGAAATTTAGTTGGTTGCTGCTCACTGGATCGGCATGGGTGTGTGGGGCAAAACGATCAGTTTGCACCCTCCGGGTCTTCGCGGTGAGGCAGGAGGCCCAGGGTCGTGAGCTGCTCGGTAACGAGCGTGCGGACGGCTTCAGAGCGGGTTAGCGGCGGCTGTTGATCAGCCGCGAAAGTATCGATCGCCGCCGTGATTTCGTCAGGCAGCCGAACACCAACGCGAGGTGTTTCGCCGGTCGCAGGGCGACCTCTCTTTTTTTGTGGGACAGATATTGACGGCATAATTTCTGTGTGCCATATAATAGCGAACCGAGCAAGAGGGTGGAGCCTCAAGCCCGGTTCTAACCAAGCCGATGGAGTGACCCATGGCACAGGCTGTGTTCAGCAATAGCACCTCCGCGCCCTCTTCGGGTACGGGATTTTCGACCCCTCTGTCTCGTCTCTTCCGTGACCCGGGTCTCCGCCGCGCTTTCGAGCGCTCGGAGCGCGACGACGGTGCGGCCTTCGCTGTCCCGGCTCCGAAACCGGCCCCCGTTTCGGGTGGCGCGATGAAGGTGCTGGTCGATGCGTGAGCAGCAGACCTCTTCGGCGGCGACAGCGCCATCTGAATTCACTGGCTTCGAGCTCGCGGAATCCTGCGCTCTCTATGAGGTCTTCGAAAGCCTGACCGAGCAGCTCATCGCTTTCTCGAACCAACCCCGGTTCGGTGACGCTGGCCTCGGCCTTCTCGAAGACATCAGCGAGGATTTCGCTAAGCGCTCCCGGCTGCTTGCGGCTCATATCAAGGCGACCCGGCCAGCTGATCGAACAGAGCGCGGGCTGAGGGCGAAGGTCATCCTTCGCGACGCGATGCTCGACACTGACGATCTCTCGGAGATCGCCGCAATCGCCGCCGTGCTCGCGGCGCCTGAACGTCACTAATACCGACTGACATCCGCCTCGGCAGGGCGGTGAAAGACGCGGAATTCGAGAGCTTCAACGGCGCTCGGTTTCGCGAAAGCGAACCTGTGCGTCTCAGGCCTGCCGGGCCGGGCGCCGTTGGAGATAATCATGGCAGCGAAGAAAGAAGAACTCGGCATTGAGTTGCCCGCTCTCAAGATCGGGCTGATGGAAGTCACTCTCGTCGGCGATTCCCCGCTCATCGTTCACGCTTGGTCGATGAAGGCGAAGAAGGAGATGCTCGACAAGCAGCAGAAGAAGGCCAAGGGAGCGCGCGAAGCGAAAGACCCCCGCGCCGACTTCGACGCCTCGCTCTACCGGCTCCCTGATGGAGGCTATGGCTTCCCCTCGGTTGCCTTCAAGGGCGCGGCAGTCACGGCTGGGACGTCTGTCGCTGGCATCACGAAGGTCGCAGCTCGGCAGGCATTCCATGTCCTCGGCGAGGATGCGGATGTCGAGGGCGCCTTCGAAGGTTGCAAATCGCGGGTCAATCTCGTGAGGATCGAGGGTGGACCGCCGTCGATGCGCGAGGACATGGTGCGCGTTGGGATGGGCACAGCCGACCTCCGCTATCGCGGCGAGTTCACCAACTGGCACGCCAAGATTCTCGTTCGCTACAACGCGAACGTCTTGAGCGAGAGCCAAATCCTGAACCTGCTCAACACGGCAGGCTTCGCGGTCGGCGTCGGCGAGTGGCGCCCCGAGAAGGACGGCATGAACGGCATGTACCATGTCGCCACTGCCTCCGACCTGGAAAGGATCGGGGCATGAAAATCGCTGGCTTTGAATTCGCGGAGGGCGCTCGCTTCCAAAAGGGCGCCATCCAAAACGCCACCCTCGTCGGGCAGCACATGGAACTCCTGCGCCAGCAGCAGAAGGGCGAGCTCACTCCCGAGGACGTTCTCTCGGACGCCCGAAACCACAATAGCCCGCTGCACTCGTTCTTCGAATGGGACGATAGCGCCGCCGCCCACCAACACCGGCTCAACCAGGCGCGGGGGCTCATCCGGGCGGTTGTCGCGGTCTATGTGCGCGAAGACCAGCCGGCGGTCAGGGCAAGAGCCTACGTCCATATCCCCGAGGGCGAGACTTCGCACTATCGGGAATCTGGCCACGCTATGTCGATGGCGAAGACCCGCAAGCTGGTGTTGCAGCGGGCGTGGCGGGAATTGCAGGCGTGGCGCGAGCGATACCGCGACCTAAAGGAGTTCAGCGAACTTTTCGACGTCGTCGATGAAACGATCAAGCATCTGCCGAAATCCACCCGGCAGTGACGACGGAGTTACGGGGCGAGTTCTCCTGTCAACCGCCCGATTGACCAAGGCAGGCGTGCCACGGCGCGTTAGGGAGTGGCCCGGCTAGGCAAGGTCTGGCGCGGCAGGCTCAAGAGTTTCGGCGAGAGTTCTCTAACTCAACCTCGCGGCCTTCGGGCAACAGGGCAGGCTTGGATAGGTTGGGCCTGGCGGGGCTTGGCACGGCGCGTTGAGGCAGGCGAGGCACGGCTTGGCCGGGAGAGGCTAGGTACGTTTCGGCAAGGCAGGCAAGGCGCGTCTAGGCACGCCGTGGCAAGCCTTGGAAAGGCAAGTCAGGGATGACCTGTAAATCGTGCGCGGCGGCTCGCAAGGCCGCCGCTGCCGCCGTCAAACAAGCCGCTCGCGGCGACATCAAAGCCGCGGCGGCTTCAGCGAAAGAAGCCTTCGATCATGCCCGAGAGAGCGATCGGATAAGGGCTATCACCCGTAGGAAATGAGATGGCTGAGCTCTACGAGCTTCCGATCATTGATGCGGTGGACCAAGAGTTCACCTGCTCGCTGAACGACAAGCGCTGTCGGTTCCGGGTGATGTTCAACGAATGGTCGGGGCGGTGGACGTTCGCTTTATGGATTCAGGACGTGCTCGTCCTTACCGGCCGCAGGATTGTGACGGGCGTGGATTTGGTCGGCCCGTTTCACTTCGGGATCGGCAAGATCGTCTGCATGCATTGGGATCAGGGTAATCTCGAACCTGATCGCGAGAACCTGCCCTCGGGTCGGGTCAGACTGTTTCAGATCACGGAGTAAGCATGAGTGACCAGTTCATGCGTCAGGTCGAGGTCACGATCGAGGGCAAGGCCGGCGCTCTCGTGATCAACGGCCCGGACGTTGCGCTTACCGAGCAACTGAAGGTCGACTTCTCCGGGAAGCTGACGATTGGTTCGTCGCAGAATACCGGGACCGTCACGATATGGAATCTGACGCGTTCCAACAGGGCGAAGCTCGGTGAGGAGTTCGATCAACTCACGCTCAAGGTGAAATACGAGAAAGGCGAGAGCGGCATCCTCATCAAAGGCTCCATCCGGGACGTCACGAACAAACTCGATGGCGCCGACGTCTCTTCCGAGATCGAGATCGGTGACGGTGACGAGGCGGTCAACAAGTCCGGCGTCTCGAAGAGCTTTCCGGCCGGCACGAAGCCGAAGGAGGTCGCGAGCTACATCGTCGGCCAGATGGCGAAAGTCACGCCTGGGCCGATGGTCGGGATCGACGATCTGCCCGCCTATACCAAGCCGATCGCCGTCTTCGGCTACGCCAAGCGAGAGCTTGATACGCTCGGCCGCGAGCATGGGTTTTACTGGTCGATCCAATCGGGGACCGCCGAGATAGTCAAAGCCGATCGGTTTATCGACGATGTGACCATCCTCTCGAAGGCGACGGGCCTCCTCAACACGCCGGAAGAGACCGACAAAGGCATCAAAGTCCGGTGCCTGATCAACCCGAGGATCAAGCCCAATCGGGTAATCGACGTCCGGTCAGATTTTCAGGACGAGGGCAGCGGTCGCGACAAGACGAAGTCCGACCAGGGCGGCGGCTTATTCCGGGTGGCCACGATCGACTTCTCCGGCTCGAACCGAGCGCAGGAGTTCTATTTCGACATCGAGGCCAATCGCATCCAAGGCAACAAGGTCGTCAAGTAGATGGCGGGATATCAAGGGTCGTCCACACGGCGGGTTGAGACGGAGGCGTTCGATGCTTTGATCGACGCCAGGCTCCGCGACATGCGCTTCGTCATGAAGGCGGAGGTGAGCGCGTATTCTGCTGGCGGACAGACCGCTTTGATCCAGCCAAAGGTCTCGACCACAATCGGCGGCCAAGAGTTCGTCGCACCGGTTCTCGGCGACATCCCGATCCAGATGTATCGAGGCGGCGGGTATGGCTTTCACTTGCCATTGAAGCCTGGAAACGCGCTCACGGCATTCGCGCTCGACCGTCCTCAAACCAGCTTTCGCGAGAATGGTGGAAACTCCAACGCGGGGCAGGGGCGGATCAACGACATCTCGAATCTGATCGCATTTCCCGGGGGCTATCCCGATAGTGCGCCGATGCAAGGGGTCTCCGACGATGGGATGTTCGTCGGGTCGGATGACGGCAAGCGGGGCATGCGATCCAGTGACGATGGATCGGTCGGCCTCAAAGGCGGCCCGAGCGGCTCCGACAAATTCGTCGTGAATGCCGCGGGCAAGATCGACCTGAAAAGCGAGAGCGGCGACAGCCTGCTCGACATCGTCAAGGCGGCGTTGGTCCTGATACGAGATCATGTCAATTACGGCGCACCGGTGGATTCGGCGACGCAGGTGGCCGCCAACCAGCTGATCGCCAAGATCGACGGGATGAAAGCCTGATGGCCGTCGACATCCTCTCGCTATCGATCCTGCCCCACAACGACATCCACCTCGATGAGACAGGCAATCTCGTCATGGCTCATGGCGTCGAGGCGATCGGCCAGCACATTCGCCAGCGATTAATGTTCTGGAAGAACGAGTGGTTTCTCGACCTCGGCGCTGGTGTTGACTGGCGCGCTGACGTGTTCTCGCTCCGGCCCGACCAAAAGGATCTGGCGGACGCTATCATCAAGGCCCGGATCGTCGCGACGCCGGGCGTGGTTTCGATCGAGGAGTATTCCTCGTCGTACAACCGCACCAGCAGAGGGCTGGTCGTCGAGCGCGTCCGCGTCCTGACGAACACCGGCGAAGCGGTCACCGTCACAGTCTGATTGGATACGCACGATGGCATTTGGCGTGACCCCTGCGGGTTTCGCGCGGAAGCGCTTGCCCGAAATTCTGGCTGAGCTCGAAGAGGCGATGCGCCTAGTGTTCGGCCCGGGCGTTATCCAGACGCCGGAATCGCCTCTCGGGCAGCTCAACGGCCTCTTCGCCGATCTTTCTGCCACCCACTGGGAAATTGACGAGGAAGTCTACAACGCCCTCGACCCCGACCAGGCGGAAGGCGTCAACCTCGACCGCATCGCGAAGCTGCGCCTCCTGACCCGCGCACCGGGCGAGAGCGATATCGATTTCCGCAACGCGATCACGAACGCCGGCCGAGCCCGGATCGACATGAGCGATCTGACGCAGGCGCTGTCTGCGATCGACGGCGTCACCTGGGTCCAGACCTACGTGAATGACGGCGACGCCGCTGATGCAGATGGTATCAGCGCTCATAGCGTAGCGGTCGCCATCATCGGCGGCGATGACGACGAGATCGCCAAGACCGTCCGCGCCTATGTGGTTCCGGGGATCGGCACCTATGGCAACACGATCCTCGAGACGACAATCGAGGGCTTCTGTCGCTCAATCAAGATCGTCCGTCCCACGATCGTGAACGTGACGATTGAGGTCGAGGTTCAGGCACAAGCCGACCGCAACGGCTGCCCGCCGCCATCGGCTCTTGCTATCGCCGCGGGGCTCGATGAAGCGCTCACGGGCGCTACCCCTCCGCGGAATGGCGAGGACTTGACCGAGTTCTTGATCCGCCAGGCGGTCGAGAGCCGATATCCGAACGTTCAGGTCGTTGACGTGAAGGCGAGCCGCTCCCCGGCGGCCGTCGCGCCTGTGCCGATCGCGTTCAACTTCTTCGAGATCATGGCCATTTCGGCCGATCGCATCACCATCATCCCGGTTTGAGGCGTAGATGGCTCAGCACCCGATCCTCCTCGGCCAGTATCCCGGCGACAAGAAGGGCGACCCCGCCCGGGTAGCCGGCGGCAAGATCAACCAGGATTTCGCCGAGCTTTTTGCGGCCGTCGACCAACTGGATGGCCTCACCCTCGTCGCCGGCCCGGTCACCAAGCTCGCCCCCGGCGCCAACCCGACCGCGAACCTGACCGGAACGGCGCCGAACTACACCCTCACCCTCGGATTGCCGGAGGGTGCTGCCGGCGCCGGCGCGCCGAACTCGGCGGATATCCTCGCCATTGCCGAGCGCGACGATCTGCTGCGCGAGATTGCGGGCGCTGGTGTGCCGGACCGGCCGATTGCGGTGCTCGATTTCACGCGCGGCGTTCAGTGGGTCAAGGGGTTCTATGCCGGCGCTTCCATCCCGGCGCTGGCCGCGGCCATTCCGGGGTCGCTTAACGGACGCGCATCGACGGCGACCTATTTCGACAGCGACGGCCTCATGAAGACGGCAGCGGCCAATGTCCCGCGCATTGACTATGATCCGGTCACGCGGGATTGCCGCGGCTATCTGCGCGAGCCGGCTCGGACCAATCTGGTCACTTACTCAGAGCAGCTCGACAACGCGGCTTGGGGCAAATCGCGGTCGACCGTCGTCCCGAACGCGACAGTTGCGCCGGACGGCCTCTCCACAGCTGATAAGGTCGTTGAGGACACCACTGCCAGCAACACGCATGCTGTGGCAATTGACGCCACGACGAGCCCCAGCACCCAGTCCTGGCTCAGCATATTTGTGAAGGCGGCCGAGCGGACCCGCTGCACCGTCGATTCCCTCAACTTCGCCGGGCAGGACGAGCGCACATCCGTCGCGATCGACCTGATTACCGGCGCGTTCACTGCGACCGGTGTCAATCCATCTGCGAAGGTCGAGAACTGCGGCAATGGCTGGTGGAGGGTCTCCATCAAGACGCTCCGCAACGCGACGAGCTCTTATTCTCGCCTGAACGTATCGCTGGCCGACGCCAGCGGGAATACCATCTACACCGGCGATGGCATCTCCGGCATCTACGTCTGGGGTGGTCAGATTGAGGAGGGTTCCTCTTCCTCGAGCTACATCCCGACGACAGCCTCGACGGTCACGCGCGCGGCTGAGAGCCTGCAGATTGCGACGTCGTCATGGCTCAATCTCGCCGAGGGGACCATCCTCGTCGAGTTCGAGGCCATTCAGCCACCAGCGGGTCAGAACGACTTCGCGTTCACCCTGACCGTCGGGACGCTGTCTGACTTCTTTGCTGTCTATCGAACCTCCGCTGGCAGCGGCAATGGCTACGTCCGCTCTATCTCAGGCAGCGTCACGCAGATCTCCGCCACCGCCAATATGCCGTGGCCGGCGACGCCAGCCGCGCGCAGCGCTGTCGCGTGGAAAGCCGGCGATGCTGCATGGGCCTGGGAGGGCGGGCTCGCTGGTTCGAACAACGCATACGTCGTCCCTCTCAGCATGCCGCTTCTCGTCCTGTCGTCGTCCGGAGCGGTCAACAGCATGCGGATAAAGCGCATCGTGATCTACCCGCGCCGGTTGTCGAACACGAAGCTGCAAGCCCTCTCCAATCAAGGTGGGTGGAGCTGATCATGATCGATTACCTCCTGTGCTTCGAGGGCGAGGCCGAGGCTATCGCGGCGCTGCCAGAGCTTCGCGTCACGCCGCCATCCTTCGACGACGATCCGCAACCCGAGCGTTGGGCTGATACCGTCATGCCGGTCGCGCTCGTCACGGCCGATGCCGTCTATGGCGAGCCCGTCGACATGGAGCCGGTCATCATCTCCGAGCGCGTCACGCTGCCGGGGTTCTTCCTGCTGACGACGGCGCCCGGCCAGCCCGGCCAGGCTGCTGCGATCGCGCGCGGGACAGGCTGGATCGCAGCCGGCGATGAGAGCCTTGCCGGCGCCCGCCTCGACCCGGCATGGGCGGGCGGCGCCGCGATCCTGACGCTCGACGGTCCGGCGCCCGAGCCCGTCCCGGTCCCGGTCTCGATCTCCGATCGCCAGTTTGCGCAGCAGCTTGCCGTGCTTGGGGCGATCACCGAGACCGAAGCCGAAGCCTGGGCGGCCCGGGGCGACTTGCCGGCGGCGATGGAGGCCGCGGTCGCCGGGTTGCCGGCAGAGGACCGCTTTGCGGCTCGGATGCTGCTTTCGGCCGCGACGATCTATGAGCGGGCGCACCCGCTCGTCCCGGCGATCGGCGGCCTGCTCGGCTATGATGCGGCTGAGATCGACGACATCTGGCGCGCGGCGGCGCTGCTCTGATGTTCACCTTCGACAGCGAAGAGGTCACATTCGACAGTGAGTATTGGCGCTTCGATATCGCCGGCATCTTCGATTGTGTCGAACCCGGTGCGCTCGTCGAGCAGGAAGTCGATAAGGTCGCCACTCAGTATCGGGAGGCCACCAAATTCCTCTCATTGATCCGAGCGTTTCTGGGTGAAACGGAAGCGGCGGCGCGCGCGGCCTGCTTGGTCCCGCAGTATTTCGATCTGGACAGCGCTGGCGGCGATCAGCTCACGACGATCGGCAGGTGGCTGGGATTCCAGCGGTGCCACTGTGTCTGCGAAGCACCGAAGGTCTTTGGCTTCAAGTCCGGCCCGTTTGCCTCGTCCGACCGTGTCGGCGGTTTCTGTGAGCCTGGATCGACCTGGGCCGGCTGCCCGCCGCTCGGCGCCGGCGACATCTGCATCACGGATGACGAGGTGTTCCGCGGCTTCGTGAAGGCCCGGCGCTATCAGGTGCTCGGCCTTTACGACATCGCCTCACTACAAGCCGCGGCGCGTCATCTCTGGGGCGAGGCCGCGACAGTGATATCGAGCCGGGTGGGGCGCGTAACGCTCGCCCCCGGGCGGGCCCTCTCCGATTTCGAGACAATGTTGGTTCCGGTTGCCTTCCGCGTCCTCCCGATCGCGCCGGGCATCAAGGGATATATCCACTACGGCACCGGACCGATCTTCGGTTTCGGCGAGGGCTGGGGAGGATTCTGCGAGAGCGCGGAATTCATCTGCCCGGCTGACCCACACACCTACACCTGCGTCTGATCTGAGGAGCCTCCATGGCCACAATCTCCTTGCCCTTCGCGGCGAGCGCGACGAAGCGCGCTCCGGACGCAGATGAGCTCGCCAATGGCTACGGCTGCGGCGACGCCGACCTGCAGCTGTTCGACTGGTTGGCATGGTGGCTGACCGGCCAGGTTGCGGGCGCAGTAGGTGCCGCGGGTCTGACCGTCGACGATACGAACATCGCTCGGCTGGCCAATGCGATCCAGAAGGGCATGAACTACGTCGTTGCCACCGGCACGGCGAATGCTTGGGTTCTCGGGCCGTCTCTCGCCCCATTGGCCTACGCCGCGGGGCTCAACTTCGACATCATCGCTCCTGCGACGAACACCAGCACGAGCGTCACTGCGAATATCTCGAGCCTCGGCACGAAGTCGATCAAGCGCTCCGACGGCGCCGATCCGCAGGTCGGCGATCTGGTCGTCGGCACGCTCTACCGCACCGTCTACGATGGCACGAATATCCGTATCAGCGGACAGCTTCCCA
This sequence comes from Allobosea sp. AK1, assembly GCF_006714945.1. Taxonomy (NCBI): domain Bacteria; kingdom Pseudomonadati; phylum Pseudomonadota; class Alphaproteobacteria; order Hyphomicrobiales; family Alloboseaceae; genus Allobosea; species Allobosea sp. AK1. The sequence continues at coordinate 585,369 of NZ_VFMG01000001.1, read as the reverse complement.
GCCAGGCCAAAGCGGCTTCGTTCAAGGTTTCGCGGGTGATCTTCAGCACCCCGGGCCCGATCAGCTGGACGGTGCTGTCCGGTGTCACGCGCATCCGGATCAAGGACTGGGGTGGTGGCGGCGGCGGCGGCTTCGGAAACAATCCGAGCGGCCCGGCTGGCGGGGGCGCGGGTGCCTATTTCGAATGGAGCGTCGATGTGGCTCCCGGTGATATCGTGACCGGCACGGTCGGAGCCGGCGGCGCAGCGGGTTTCTCAGGCAACAACGGCGCCAATGGCGGAGCGAGCTCGGTTACGGTCAATGGACAGACCCGTACAGCCAGCGGCGGCACGGGCGGCACGAATGCAGGCGGGAGCGCCGTAACAAATTCTGCGGCGGGCGGTATCGTGACTGGCACGGTCGACTATGGCCGCGACGGCTCGCCGTCTGGCGGAGGACAGCAGGGATATTCGGGCTCGGGCATTCTGTTCTATGCGGGCAGGGGAGGAGACGCTCCCAATGGCGGCTATGGCGGCAATGCGGGCACCGGCGCCGGGAATCCCGGGCTTATTCCCGGCGGCGGTGGCGGTGCTGGTGCAAGCGGCAACGCGGCGGGCGCCGGCGCTCGCGGGGAGATCTGGATCGAGTACTGAGCCGCCTCCGCCATCGGGCGGCATTTTCATATCCGGAGCATCGCAAACACCATCACGCCGACGAGATTGATCGCGGCCAGCAGCCATTGCGGCACCGTCTCGATCGCGGCGTCGAAGTCTGTGTCTTCGTCGCTCGGGGCACGCGTCACAGCGTAATCACCATGGGCAGCGCAAAGATGACTGCCAGCGCAATGACGATGCCGGTGCGCATCCAGACGCCGGCGCTACGGTTGCTCAACAGCACGGCACGCCTCCCTGCTTTTCGTTGACGTAGCGGAACACGGTTAGCGTCCGACCGCAATACCTTTCATCGGAGCATCCCAATGAACACGCGCGAGGTGCAAGCCGCGCTGAGCCTGCTCGGCTATCCGCTGGTCGTCGATGGCGCGATGGGGCCGAAGACTCGGACGATCGTTCAGACGTTCCAGCGAGGGGCGGGGCTGGCAGCTGACGGTATCGTCGGGCCTCTGACTGTTGCGGCGATTCAGGCGGCGGTCGCAAAGAAGGAAGCGGCGGGTCAGCCGAGAGCTAGGGAACTCGTGCCGGCCGACTGGATGCCGTCTGCCCAGCTGAACCGGGTGATAGTTCACTGGACCGCCGGCGCCCATCGAGCGTCGGGGCTCGACCGCAGCCACTACCATATTCTGATCGAGGGTGACGGCAAGCTCGTCAGGGGTTTTCCCTCGATCGACAAGAACGACGCGCGCGGCGTGAAGCCGGGCTATGCAGCTCACACGCTGAACTGCAATTCCGGCTCGATCGGCGTCTCGCTCTGCTGCATGGCCGGCGCGATCGAGAGCCCGTTCAAAGCAGGATCGGCGCCGATGACGCGCGAGCAGGGGGAGGCGCTACCGGCTGTGCTCGCGGATCTCTGCCGGCGCTATGCCATCCCGGTGACGCCAAGCACCGTTCTCTCGCATGCCGAAGTGCAGGGCACGCTGGGAATCAAGCAGCGCGGCAAATGGGACATCTCGCGTCTCGCATTCGATCCATCAGTGATGGGCGCCAAAGCCTGCGGCGACCTTATCAGAGGCAGTGCGCTGGCACTCGTCTAATCGGGCTTCCAATGGCGTGCGCTCAACGAAAATCGGGTCGGCAGAGATTGTCGCCGCGGACCGACTGAGAGCGCTGCAAATGCGACCCTTATAGTCGAGCCAGGTTCCGATTTCGCTCCTACACGATGCGCAGCGAACTACGGCCAACTCGGTCAGAGGGGTTGGGAGTGAGACCGCGGGCGAACCGCAAGCGGCGCATTGAAAATCGAGACTGCAACCCATCGCTACCTCCGTCGCGCCAACATACGCGCCGGTGAGAAAACAGTTCCCGCCGCGGCCGGGCCTGCCGCCAATCCTCCGGAGCACATCCATGAAACGCTTTGTCCTGGCGCTCGTCGCCCTGGGATCGCTGGCGCTCGCCGGCTGCCAGATTTCCCAGACATCGGCCACCGGCTGGGGCCAGATCGCATCCGGTGTCGGCCTGGTCATCGGCCAGACCAAGGCCGATGAGAAGGTCGCGAAGGCCTCCGCCCAGCTTTCGAAATACTGCGGTGCGCTTCAGGCCGTCGCCATGGGCGCCACGATCTTCGCGCCTGAGAAACAGCGGAACATCGCCGTCATGGCGGCCGCGGCCGTCAACGCCGTCTGCGCCAAGCGTCCGGCCGACGTCGCCTCCGCGCTGACCACCGCGGCGGAAGCTTATGAGGCCGTCGTCGCCGCTCAGCAGACGCCTGGCGCCTGAGCCCCCTCATCATCAAGGAGATCATCATGTTCACGATGGAGCAGTTCTGGAGCCTGGTTCGTACGCTCCTGCAGACGGCCGGCGCCGCGCTCGTCACGCGCGGCTACATGGACGACGGGTCGATGCAGATCACCGTCGGCGCGTTGATGACGCTGATCACGACCGGGTACAGCCTCTACATCCGTCGCAAGGCCGGTCTGGTGGCGACGGCCGCGGCGCTCCCGGAGGTCGCGAAGATCGTCACGACACCTGAGATCGCCGCGAAGGTCGAGGCCGCTTCGGTCACTACGCGGGGCTGAAGCCATGCACTACCGCAACCATCCGCTGCCGACACGGCTCTATCTCGGGATCGCCGACCATTTCCCGGCCCGCCGTTCCGAATGGGTCCTCGCCGGCATCATGGTTGCCTGGGGCTGGATTCTGATCGGCCCGGCGGCAACCTTCGCCGGCAACAGGGCGTGGTCGCAGATGGCGGCCATGATGAGCGAGAGCGCATGGGGCTGGTTTGCGATCGGCGTCGGCACCTTCCGGCTGCTCGCCCTGATCATCAACGGCACGTTTTCCGGCACATGGTACGGTCGATGGTCGCCGCATGTGCGGGCGCTGGCGTCGTTCCTGACCTGCTTTCTCTGGTTCCAGATCAGCTTTGGCCTCTGGGCATCCGACGCGGCGACCACTGGCCTTGCTGTGTATCCCGGCCTGCTTGTGCTCGACGCGATGAATATCGTCGCGGCGACCAAGGATGCTGCGGGCATGGACAAGGCCGTATCGGATGGACGCTAGCGCACTCACCACGGAGAACATCGTCGCCACGGTCGTCGCCGGCGTCGGCATCGGCGTCCTCGGCATCTGGAAATACCTGAAGGAACTGAAGAGCCCGACGACGGCCAGCGGCGATCGGATCATCCCCGGCCTCTCGATCGCCGACATGCAACCGATCCGCGACCTCGCCGCGGCTCAGGCGCAAACCGCTGCAGCGTGCGAGCGAACAGCGTCCGCGCTAGAGAAGATGCTGCTACTCAGCCAGGAGCGCGCTGAGGACGCCGAGGTCGTCCGACGCGCCGAGCTTATGGCGCAGGAGATGCTCAAGCACTTGGAGGCGACGGCCCCGGCGCGCAGGCGGCGAGGAACCTGAGCGGCATCGTCACGTTACTCAGGTCTCCGTCTCCCACCCCATGAGACGAACTCGGCCCCGTCAGCTCCGGCTGGCGGGGCCTTTTTGCTTGGCCGGAATGTCTGCAACGGGTCGGAAGCGGACGGCAGCCAACTAAGCTTCGTCGAGATAGCCTAAACGCCCGCAAACTACCCCGATAAGCAGTAGTATCGCGCTCAACAATGTAACGAGCGCGAATGGCGCAGCCAATGACCCAATCCAAGAATCAGGCCCGAACGACGCGGAAAGGATGCAACCTGACGCGCTAAGCACAATGACGAGGACGATCCCTGAAACTGGGATCGTGCCTAGGATACGCATAGAGGGTCGCCAGATGTGCATAATATTATTCGACCGCAGTTATTTTTCTGTAGAACCAAATGTAAACAAGGATTAAAACAAACATTACTGCTGATATGAAGCTTCCTATTTCGCCAATTAACGCAAGAAATAAGATGTTTTCCAAAAAATTAAATCTTATTAACGCCTCAATTAGGATTTTGATAAAGAAAAGAGCCAGAATCAATCGCTCTGATAAACGCAGCCAGTTCGATATGATGGTTTGTTCCTTCACAAGAGTAATCTCATCGTGACTGGTTTGCATTGTGTTTCCGGGCGATGGTCGTCAGGGGCGCTTCAAGCCAGTACCGCCAGCCTACATTCCGTCACTTAAGGTACGCCTAATTCAATGCCCGCAATGGGTCGGAGCAGGTCGCAGCGCTATCGGGCAGACCAAATGCGCGGTAGCTCAACTTACCCGCCAGAATGGATGACAGCTATCAGAAGTTCGCCCAACTCTGGTGGTGCTAATTCGGTTTCACACGCGATTTCAGAAGCGGTGAACCATCTCAGCTCTGTATGCTCGTCATCTAAGATTTGCGGAATACCGCGCCACTCATCAACGCGATAGAGGTGGAATGTCCCAGAATCCTGCAACGCTGCCGCCAGACGGATCTGAGAGACGAACCGCCACTGTTCTGCTGTGACGCCAATTTCCTCCAGAAGCTCGCGGCGCATGGTGTTCGCAGGGGTTTCGTCGATGTTGACGTGCCCGCCTGGCAAGCTCCACAGGCTCGCGTGGACCTTCCGCTCAGCACTTCTCCGAGCGAGAAGAACTGCGCCATCGCGCAACAAAGCGCCAATCGCAATTTCCGGCATGAAACCCTCCTGGCTGTCGCTTGCGCGCACTGCAGTCGTACGGACGCGCATCATCCCAGGCTCCAATGCTTCACAACCACTTGTTCCGCAACGGGTCGAGAGCTGAACTTCGCCACCAGCGCCGCAAACGACCTGATCGCGCCACAATGGGTCATTCGAGCGCCGCCCGTAAGCTGACGTTGGGCGCCTACTCAGCCAATGCCGAGGCGCTATCTGGAACCAAAAAACCTCCAGAGAGACGCGCCTAACCGATACTATTAACCATTGATCGTCAGCGTATAAAATTGGCAGCGCCGATTCGCTTGCAGCAAAATTCTCCGCACGGGTACAACCTATGCGGGGAATCGGCGAGCCCCAAACGACATCGCCCGGGAGCTGAAACGTGCGGAGACGGACTAACAGTCGCCAGATTAGCTTCGGCCTCCGCCACCAGCCGCTGCTGCTCTCGACGGCTATCGCCGCTCTGCTCTGTGCCGCGGGGATGCGGCCGGCATACGCACAATCGGTCACGGGCAGCGGCGATCTGAATCCTGGCCCCGCCCAGTCACCGAACTGGTCCATCGGGAGCGAGCTGCGGGTCGGGGATACCGGTATCGGCCAGCTCGACATCACGGCTGGTGGAACCGTGACTAATGTTGACGGCATCATCGGCTATGACCTGGGCAGCCAGGGTTTGGTCACGGTTTCCGGCTTCGGCAGCACCGCTTCGACCTGGACCAACACTGGTGATCTCTATGTCGGACTTAACGGGACCGGAACGCTGAACGTTCTTGCTGGCGGCCGGGTTTCGAACGTCACCGGCGGCATCAGCGGTGGCAGCAACGCACTAGTCAGCGGACCAGGCTCGTCCTGGCAGAACAGCGGCCAACTTGTCGTCGGCTTGTACGGCGCCGGAACCCTGCGTGTCGAGGGCGGCGCGAAGGTTTCAAGCTTGGACGGCGTCGTCGGCAGCGGTGGCCAGGGCGATGTCGTCCTGACTGGCGCGGGAACAACTTGGACCAATAACAGACAGTTCACCGTCGGCAGCTTCGACGTCGGCACCTTACGCATAGAAGCCGGCGCTATCGTCACCAGCAACCAGGGCTATATTGGCGCCGATAGCACCGGCACCGTCATCGTGACCGGAGCGGGGTCGAAATGGTCGATGTCGCCCTTCAACCTCACCATCGGCAATAACGGCACCGGTTCGCTGACAGTCGAGAATGGTGGGTTGGTTCGCGCTGAACGCGGGGTCCGACTCGGCGTTGCCTCGGCGGCCAGTGGGACGCTGCTTCTGCAGGGCCCCACGAACAATCGCGGCGTTCTGGAAACCAGCGGGATTGAGGGCGTCGCGGGTGTCGCGAGTGTCACACTTGATGGCGGCCTGTTGCGTGCGACGCGAAACAATTCGGCCTTCTTCAGTAATTTCGGCACGCGCAACATTTCCATCGGCCCGAATGGCGCTGTCATCGACACGAATGGCTACGATATCGGCATTGCCCCGGCTTTCGCAGGCGCGGGCGCGCTGATCAAGGATGGTGCGGGCAAGCTGGAGCTGACCGGCAACAGCGGCTCGACCTATACCGGCGCCGGCAGCGTGGTGGCGGGCACGCTCGCGGTGAACGGTGTCCTCGGGGGCACGATGGAGGTTATCGGCGGCCGCCTGCAGGGCATCGGCACTGTCGGCGCCACGATCAACCAACCAGGCGGCACGATCGCGCCGGGCAATTCGATCGGCACACTGACGATCAATGGCAATTATGTCGGCAATGGCGGCCGGCTCGAGATCGAAACCGTACTCGGCGGCGACGCCTCGCCGTCCGACCGCCTTGTCATCACCGGCAGCACGGCGGGTTCGACCCTCGTGACGGTGCTGAACCAGGGCGGAGGCGGTGCACAGACGATCGAAGGCATCAAGGTCGTCGATGTCGGCGGCGTCTCGAACGGCGTCTTCACGCTCCAGGGCACCACCGTCTTCCAGGGCCAACAGGCCGTGGTCGCCGGCGCATATGCCTACACCCTGCAGAAGAACGGCATCAGCACGCCGAACGATGGGGACTGGTATCTGCGCTCAGCCTATATGGCGCCGCCCTCTTCTCCCGGCTCACCGCCAACCGTCATCGGCCCGATCTACCAGCCGGGCGCGCCCATCTACGAGGCCTATGGCCAGGTCCTGCAGAGCTTGAACGAGCTCCAGACGCTTCGTCAGCGCGTTGGTGAGCGCTTCGACGGCCGGGCCGACGACGCGGCGAACGCGTCAGGCCGCGCGGTCTGGGCCCGCATCGATGCAGCCCACAGCCGCGTCACGCCGGGTTTCTCGACGACCGGCACGAGCTACATGATCGATAGCTGGCGTCTGCAGGCCGGCGCCGACGGACAGGTTTTCGCGAGCGAAGCCGGCACGCTGGTCGGAGGCGTCTCGCTGCATCATGGCGAAGCGCTGGCCGATATTGCTTCGGTCTTCGGGCGCGGCAAGATCAAGGCTTCGGGCAGCGGCTTTGGCGGAGCGCTGACATGGTATGGCGCGTCAGGGTTCTATGCCGACGCACAGACCAAGCTCAGCTGGTTCGACAGCGATCTATCCTCCACGACGGCGGGGCGTCAGCTTGCCAAGGGTAAGGGCGGCTTCGGCTATGCTCTGGGGCTCGAACTGGGGCAGCGCTTCGCGCTTTCAGATGCATGGTCGCTGACGCCGCAGGCGCAACTGACCTATTCACATGTCGGCGCCGACAGCTTCATCGACCCGTTCGGCGCCCGTGTCGCCCTGACCGATGGCGACAGCCTGCGCGGCCGGCTCGGCCTGTCCGTAGATTATCGACAGAGCTGGCGTGACAATGCGGGACAACAGGTCAATGCCGCGCTCTACGGCATCGCCAACCTGCGCTACGAATTCCTCGACGGGACGACGGCAACGGTTGCCGGCGTAGCTTTGACCAGCCGGGGAGAGCGGCTCTGGGGTGGGCTCGGTCTCGGCGCCAAATACGAATGGGGTCGCTATGCGCTCTATGGCGAGGTCGAGGCCCAGACCAGCCTGGCCCATTTCGCCGACAGCCACAGCATCACAGGCCGAGGAGGCCTGAGGGTTCGCTGGTAAAACGGGGTAGCTCGCCCAAGTGGTTCACCAGCGTATTGAGCGGCGGCAGAGCCGAGGCGTACCAGTCGCTGCGCGGATAATGGCGCAGCGGAAGACCGTGCAGCAGCATCCTTCGAAGATTGTGTCATGGCTACCGCTGCCGGATCGGGCAACCAAATAGGCCAGTATGCAAGCGTTCCGAACACCGGCATCGGGCCAGCTTAACGTCTGCGGCTAGGCATTACGCTGATCAGCCGAAAAGCGGGCCTTCCCTGTGACCGCTAACTTCCAATGTCGGGCCCGCCCAGCAGGCAGCGAATGTCCGACTCGGGTCGGAAGCGGTCGTATGGCCCGGCCCGCTCTCGCGGCGCCGGGCCATTTTGCATTTAGAACTTATAATTCAGTCGGGCGCGCGCCACCGAGAAGTCGGTTCCAACTTTGAGACCGTTGTTAAGGACGCCTTTTTCTCCGAGGTCGACGTACAGATATTCGACGCCGGCGATCAGATTATTTGTGATCGCGTATTCGACGCCGCCGCCGAGAGCCCATCCGCCAGTGTGCGAATTGTCAGACGAAATGCCGAGCGCCGGGACCGAGGTTTTCACGTTACCGTAGGCCCAGCCGCCGGTGATATACGGCATGAAGCGATCGAATGCGACACCCGCTCGAGCGCGAACCGTGCCGAAATAATCGGTTTTGATGCTCCCGCCGATACCGCTGACTCCGAGATCCGCAGCTTGAAGATCAGCTTCCAAGCCGAGCACAAACTGACCCATCTGGTAGTTATAGCCGATCTGGCCGCCCCCGATGAAACCGTCCATGTCGGCGCTGCCGCCGAGATTCGTGGTCGCTTGGCCAAAGCCGTAGCCTGCGTTGGCGCCGACGTAGAAGCCGGTCCAGGTGAATGCTGGCGGCATATAAACGGGCGCTTCAACTGGGCCTTTACGGGAGGGAAGATCCGCTGCGCCCGCCGCTCCCGCAAAGGTCACGGCAAGCGTGATTGCCGCCGCCTTGAGAAGAGTTGTCATCAGTGTCTCCTTGCTGGCCCCCCACCTCATTCATGCTTTGCTATGGCCGATTAACGCAACCCTAAAGCAGTTCGCTTCTAGGCTATCGGCTCAACAGCGCCCTGATGAGGATGGTCAGATCGAGCAGGTATGGGAACGTCTCTAGCAACGCTGATCGCTCCCTTAATGAACCCTTCACTACGAGCAGGATGACCACCAGACGCTCGCCGTCGCGCTTTACTACGGTCTTCGCCGCCGGTGTTCGCACGGTGCAGTTGATCGATGCCATGGCGGTGATCTACCTGGTCACCACGCCGATCAGACTTGTGATCGCGCTACGCTTCGTCAAGCCGATGCAGATCGTCGCCCGCGCCAACCGCCGGCATCATCGGCCACGATCGGCCTCGGAGCCTTCGTCCTCATTGGCGGCGCTGCGGTTCCTGAACACGCGCCAGAGCGACTTCCTGAGGCGCCGCGATGTCAGATGCGCCCCCGCCGGCCGGCGCTCCAGCGTGATCTTCTGGTCATGATAATCCTCCAGCCCCGGCCGATGGCCAACGCTGATTAGCGTCGCCGCGTTCAGTTCCTCGTCGAACAGCCTGAGCAACGAAGCCTGGTTTTCCTCGTCGAGCGCTGAGGTCGCCTCGTCCATCACGATGATGTCGGGCTTCTGCAGTAGTAGGCGGGTGAAGGCGACGCGCTGGCGCTCCCCGCCGGAAAGTACGCGGTCCCAGTCCTCTTCCTCTAGATCGAGCTTCTTGGCCAGGTATCCTAGCCCGCAGCGCTGCAGCGCCGCTGTGATCGCATCGTCCGGGATGTCCCGGTCGGAATCCGGATAGAGCAGGATGGTGCGCAGGTTGCCCTTCGGCAGATAGGGCTTCTGCGGCACGAAGGCGATCGACTGACCGGCCGGCACGCGGATCGAGCCCGAGCCCCAAGGCCAGATTCCGGCCAGCGCCCGGATCAGCGTGCTCTTCCCTGAGCCACTCTCGCCCGCGATCAGCACCTTTGCACCCTGCGGGATGGTGACGGTGGCATCGGCGACGACAACGCGGCCATTGCTATGGGCGATGGAGAGGTTGTCGAGATGGACCGCGCCGTCGTCGCTTTCGCCGAGCGCGATCCGCTCCTCTTTTTCCATGATCGTGCCGATATCCAGCGCCTCGAGCTCCTCCATCAGTTCGTCAACGCGGGTGACCGAGGCGAACCACTCGGCCAATCGCACGAAATTGTCGACGAACCAGATCAGGGCGGCTTGGACGGCGCTGAAGGCCGCGACGACCTGCACGACGGCGCCCATCGTGATCGTGCCGGTCAGGAATTTAGGCGCGATCAGCAGCAGCGGCACGATCGGGAACAGGGCGCTGTTGGTGTTCAGCACCAGCGCGATCATGCCCTGCTGGCGCACGATCTGGAGCCAGGCGGCCACCACCTTCGCATAGCTTTCGCTAGCCGAGCTGCGCTCGTCTGCATCGCCTTTGATCAGTGCAATGCTCTCGGCATTCTCGCGCAGCCGCGTCATCTCGGCCCGGAACTGCGCCTCCATCTCGTTCTTGTGGGCGACGCGCGCGACCAGCGGCCGGCCGGCGAGATAGGCTCCGAGCGAGGCGATCGCGGCATAGACCACCGCGGCGATCGCCATGTAGCTGGGGATCACGATCGTGCTAGCGCCTAGCGCGAACTCGGCCGAGCCCGCGACCTGCCAGAGGATCGCGGCGAAGGTCGCGGCGGTGACGAAGGCGGTGATCAGGCCGATCGCGAGCTCGACCAGCGGCTCGATCGCAAGGCGGACATCCTCGGCGATCCGGTATTCCGGCGCCGTCATGTTCTTGGCCAGGAAGCCCAGGCGGTAATAGCGCTGGTCGGCGATCCACCAGCCGGAGAGGCGGCGGGTCAGGTTCTCGCGCCAGCGCACTTGCAGCAGCATGCGGCTGATGACGAGGCCGCACATCGAGAGGGCGGCCGCTCCCAGCAGGAAGGGCAGCCAACCGGTTGTCGCCCAGACGGCAGCCACGTAGCGCTTTTCGAGAGCGTCGAAGAACCAGCGGTTCCAGCGATTGATGCCGACGGCGGCGGCGGTCTGCGCCGCGATGAAGACGAGGACGGTGATCGTCAGAGCCCAGGCCCGCCAACGCGTTCTGCCGCACCAGTAGCGCAACGCGACGCGGAAGAACTGGCGCATGCGGGAGCGTCGCGAAACCTGCGGAGCCTCGGCCATGTCTACTCCGCTTTTCGGTATCGATGCCGTCAGAGAGAAAACCGCGATGCGCGGCGTCCGCTGCTTTCAACCGCAGGCCGGCGACCCGGTTCCATAGCGCTCCTGTCGGAGCGTGAACGGGGCCGAAAGGGAATTTCGGTCTCCCCCTCGCGCATCCCTCCGATTTGCGCCATCGCGCGTTCCCTCGCAGTTACGCCTCGGAATGAACCTCGGCCCCGTCAGCTCCGGCTGGCGGGGCTTTTTTTGTTCAGGCGGTGCCGTGGGAGCCCGCCTTCCGGCTGCTGGCGAAGGAAGCTGGCTCAAGCGCCAGGATATCATTCTTCTCCGCCCAGGATGCAAAGAGGCCTTTTGCTGTCTCAGGCTCGATCTCTCCGAGGACGGCGGCCAAACAGGCCTTTATCGCGAAGGCATGGGCCGCGTCTCGCTGAGTGTGCGGCCAGTCGGCGAGGAACATGTAGGCTTCCATCGCTGAAGAAACCGAAGTCGGAATGCCGAGCCCAGTGAGAATGACGACCGGCCGCTCGAATTCGTCGGAAGGCATCGGTGCCATAGCCATATTCTCCTAGAAGCACATGGGTCTGGTTCCGCGCTGGGGCGCGGTGGACGATAATTTAAGTGCTGGCCATTGCGGTTTTCAAGGGCCCTGTGCCATCGGTAGGCTAGGCCATTTCACCTCGCGCATTGATGCCCTATAGCCGTCGCATGGCCGAATTCCCCCGAACATCAAAACGCAATCGGATGGTAGAGATGGCGAGGGTCGTCACGGATCAAGGCGCGGTCTACAGCTGCATCATCCGCGATCTATCAGCAGGTGGGGCAATGCTCCGTGTACCGGCGAATGTTGAGATCGAGGGACGCGTGCGCGTCATCGCCGATATCTTAGGTCGGGAGCGCTCTGCTCTCGTGAAATGGCGGGATGAAACCTCGATAGGCGTCGCTTTCGAGGTTTAGTTTCTCACAGCACATTAGAATCTTCCCAGTCGGCGTCGCTAAGTAGCACTTATCCCGTAAGACAGCGGAGTAACGTCAACCAACGACTCGCGCTTCTGGCGAATGACGTCGCGCTGGGCCCGCCTTGCAGCCCACGGCAAATTCTCGATACGATTTCGACGCTTGCGGCAGTCCTCGCTAAGCGTTCCGCTTGATCATGGCGTGTGCGTCGTTAACGGCTCGCTACGGAGCGTCTCGCCTCACGCCTGGCCCGCCGTTCCAGCATCTGTGTATGATGGATAGCTTTATCAGGCCGCGGCCGCCAGAACCCGCCCTGTAACGGCCAGATATCGATCGCTGGAATGCATCACCGCAACGACGATAGCAGTTCCGTCATCGCAAACGACCTTCAGCCGATCCTGCAGCGCAGCCGGGTCGATCGCGGATGTATCGCAGAGAAGATGGCCTGCACGAGTGTCGTCGTAGTCACTGCCAAATTGGAAGGTGAGAGGGAGCCTGCGCCCATTGCGCAGGACCAAAGAGCCTTTTCCGGTATGCATGACAGGTCTTCGCCTAGGCGGCGTCAATGCGCGCCGCCAGCGGTCATTTCCAAAAGCGGATGGAGACAACTGCAGCGCTGATCATGCTCCTTCCACATGGCTTGTCTATGTCTTTTGAGTGGCCGCCAATCATTATCGCCTCGGAGATCCGGCTGGCGGGGTTTTTCGTATTCCCGCGCTTCTGTCTTTTGACAGGGTTGGTCGCTTCAAGAGGGCCTAGGGTCCGGCTCGAATGATGCACCGACCATAACGAGGGTGGCTTGAGCGAGATCAATCTGATCACGAACGAAAGCCAGCTGGCTCAACCGCCCACCTACGACTTGAAACTATGGGCAGCGCTTCGCGAGTGGGAGTACCTGAACTTGCTGGCACGCAATGAGGGCCGCAAGCAGGCAAGGGCAATGGGCTACCGCCCGTCAAGGCGCATTTGATGCCGATCAGCGGCGGGGATTCGGTGCCCGCTCGCTTCTTCCGCCTTCGATCGGAGTTAGTCGCGGATGTACCGGCTGCTTCCGAACGAGGCCTTCGCCAGCCGATCTCTTCCTCTTGGCTGAATGCGATGTTCCCCCGACACGCGGCGGAACAATGGCCAGTTCCGGGCGGTTGCTCTTGCATCGTCAGGGAGAAGGCTAAAATGGGCTTGCTAGCGATGGGCGTTGTTCTGGCCTGCGCTTCGGCCTTCGGGTTCTACATCGCCGACCCACAGGAGTGAGCCATGGAGGATCCGATTGTCGTTGCTGCGGGTATGATGGCTGTCGCTGCCCTGGCATGGTTCGCATCGCGCCGCTGGGATCTCTAGTTCGGCGACGATTTTAGACGGGGATAGCGATCAATCTCAGCCCGGACTTGCGCGACGGCTGCATCGTCTCACCGGCTTTCTCCGCTCATCTGTGCCCCACCGTGCTTTCCCAATGCTCAGCGATTTCGAGCAGGTGGCCAAACTCATGCTGCTGCGGTTCCGTGCCAGTCCCGTGCGTTATCTCCATAATCCGATCCATCACCCGCCGATAATCGGCATCCGAGCGAATGATTGTGGGAACTGGACTGGCGGGATTTGAACATTGGAATCTTGCATTGCCAATCTCGTAGCAAACTAATCGCCGCAACGGGTCAGCACTTTCCGGCTTGGCTCAATAAGAAAGTAGCACTCATCCTCATAGTGGACCGGCGTTCCATCTTCGAGCGTGTACGAGGTCAGGCTTGTGCCTGGCCAATCCCTCCAGACGATGACAGTGTAGCGGTTCCCGTCCTCGTCCTTGCACCGCTCTCGATAAAGCTCGCGCTTTACCGCACTATGGCGACGGGGTAGCAGCTCGGCCGGCTTTCGCAGGGCAACCATGGGAACACCTCACGCAACGCTCCGGCGATTCAACGGCGCCGGGTGTTCGCTGTTCCGCGGGCTAGCTCTCCGAATTTGAAAGCCTGCCGGAATCGGCAGCTACACCTATTCCGCCTGTCTCGCTGCCGGCTCCTGCCGCCTTCTGCTCCACGTATTTGAGCCGCGTGGCGGCTGTGTTTGGAAGCCTCTCGGCCTCCAACCAACCGAGGAATTCGTCAGGTCTGATGGTGACGATTTGAAGGGCTCGGCCGCGCGCGAGCCATGCATTCATGACGCTGAGCGCGGCGGCGTGCCAAGTCTCATAATCTCCAGGCATTTCATCGCGGTCGTGGGCGAGCTCCCAAAGGCGGCGATAATCGTTGTGCTCGTACCACGGCAACGCGACAGTGTAGGCCTCAACTGTCGGTTTCATATCCTCTGCGTCCCAAAATGCGCCCCAGCAGCGCATGAAAACGCCGCGAGGATTTTGGTGGCGGTTGCGTTGCTGTGTCAATCGGAACCGGGCGACCAGCGATAGCCGCCCTGTAGTGACTCTCGGCTTCGGCGGAAAACTCAATGTGCGCACCGATGCGGCGCGCCATCTGCTGAGCGGCCTGATAGGTATGTTGAATATCAGGACAGTGGCCATAGGTTTCGCCGGTCACGTCGCGAAATGCCCAGCCCGCTTCGAAACGGCACACCGACAAAACCTGCATGGTGCAATTTTTCCAGTTCCAGGCCGCAAAACGAACCAGACCTTCTATCTGTTCCCGCGGCCTAGCAATTATTGCGCTGATCCGCTGGTCTAGTTCACATCGCCGCCATCGAAGGAAAATCTGGCCCGGTAGATGACCTTCCCCTTCGCCTCCACGGTCATCGTCATCTCAAAGTCGTCCGCATCGACCAGCGCATCATGCGCGGCTTCAGCGAACGCCTTTCTGGCTTCCTCGCGCGCGACCTTGTCATCCTGGCATTCGATCTCGACAGCGTGGTCACCGCCGTTGTTGGTGATGAAGCGATAGCGAGGCATAGGCGGTCTCTTTAATGCCAAGAGGTCGCGTCATCGTGGGTTTTGTCCCACTCCATGATGGCTTCCACGAGCCCGGCCAGTTCATCGGCCTGGGGCGTCCCTTCGGGGTAATCAGCAAGCGCGCGCACGCGCTCTGTCGCGGCCTCGTATTCGTCGATGGAGGCGATGCGAGGGGAGCCCCGGTCGTTGGCCGGCGTAGGCTTCGTCGGCGTGGCGATAGGTTCGAACGGCATAGGTGCGTCTCCCTCTAATCCAGAGCAACTGCTCGAAGGGCAGGGTGGTTCCTCGGAACGATTCTCCCTTCTGTCAGTTCGCGACTCGTTGCGTTGTGGAGTTGCGTTCGATGCGCGCGCGTCGAGTTCTCAGAGCTGGGCCTCCCGCGGAGGTGATCAAGGGCCCGGTGGCGCGGCGGCGCAAGGCCGAGCGTGACCTCTTCGCCGACCCCATGCCCGATCGGGTCGAGCCTTGCCTCGCGAAGCTTCAGAGCAGGCCGCCGATTGGGGATGACTGGGCCTTCGAGGTGAAGTGGGACGGCTATCGTCTTGCCATCCACATCGCCGGCAAGCGCGTCAGGATCATCACCCGAGGCGGCTACGACTGGACGAGCCGCTTTCCGACGATCGCGCATGATGCGCTCGAGCTCGGCGTCGACAGTGCCATCCTGGACGGTGAGGCCGTGGTGCTCGACGAGCGTGGCGCTTCCGATTTCGGCGCGCTGCAGAAGGCGCTCGGCGGCCGCGGCGGTAAACGCTTCGCCTCGGAAGCCAGGCTCTATGCCTTCGATCTGCTCTATCTCAATGGCCACGATCTGCGGGAACAGCCCTTATCGGAGCGCCGCGAGATGCTCGCCGACGTGCTGGCAGCACAGCCTCATGGCTCGATCGGCCTGAGCGAGGAGATCAACGCTGACGGTGCGCCCTTCCTCAAGCTTGCATGCGAGATGGGGCTTGAGGGTATCATCGCGAAGCGACGGTCTGCTCCATATCGCTCCGGCCGGGGCGGCGACTGGCTGAAGGTGAAGTGCGTGCAGACTGAGAGCTTTGCGATCATCGGATATGAGCCGTCCGCTGCGGCGATCGGAGGCATCGGTCGTCTCCTGCTCGCGGCCAGGCAGGGGAAGGGCCTGGCCTATGTCGGCGGTGTTGGTACCGGCTTCACGCATACCAGCGGCCTCGCGTTGAAGAAGCAGCTCGACGCGATGATCGTCGACAAGCCGCCAGCCGTGATGAAGAACCGCAAGGGCGTTCGGTGGACGAGACCCGAACTCGTAGCCGAGGTCGCGTTCCGGGCGTGGACGGACGACGGCAAACTGCGGCACGCCTCCTACAAGGGTTTGCGCGAGGAGGCTGACGAGGCATCGGTCTACAAGCTGATCTAAGGCTTGGTCTTCAGCGCGGCATAGCGATCGATCTCGGTGCGGAGGTGCGCGACGGCGGCATCGCCGCGAATGCTCTTCATGCCTCGAAGGCCGTCCTTCACTCCGTCGAGTGCATCGTTTCGTTCGCGCAGCGGCAGGCCGGCGAGGAATCGCACCTCGCACTCGTGCTTCCACTCTTCCGACCAAGTCGAGACCTCGCGGCCGGCGAGGATGGAGAAGACGTGCGGCGGATTGTCGGGCGGGTAAGGCATGTTGGCGGAGTGTCAGATTCGGATGCCGTTGAGAACAATCAATCGGCAGCCCGCGCGCTTTGTATCCGACGGCCGATCAGCACCACGAGTTCACGGACGGTTCGGCATTGCTGCATCGCCTCATCGGGCATCATGTCGCAATCGAACTCGCGCTCGATCGCATTCCCGATAAGCGTCAGGTCGTCGATCGTGAATCCGACGTCGTCGACCGTCGCACGGGAGTCCAGGAGCTCGGGCTTGATCAGCCCTTCCACGGCGATGATTTCGAGCAAGCGGGCGACCAATCCGGCCTCCTGATCGCCAGTGCCCCCTCCAGCTTTTTCTCCGTCGTCAGGAATCATGTTTTGCTCCCGATCGCAGCCAGGCCTCTAGCGGTTGAGCCTGGTGGATGAGCGAACCGGATCGAGATCAGATAGTTCCCTTTCGGGCGGCTTCGATCAACTCGTAGTGCTCATGGGTGTCGCCCCGTGACATAAGGTTTTTCGAGCCGCAGACGGAGCAGCGATAGCGCAAGCAGACGTCAGGAATGGGCGTCTCGGGAGGGAGGCCGCTGACGTCGATACCGTGCGCATGGTGGTGACATTCGTTGCAGTAGATCTCGATTTTCCGTCGCCCGAGAGCCAAATGGCTCGCGACCGTAGCAGGCTGGATTTCGCTCCCGTCCTTGTTGTAGGCGCGACGCGGGTTGCGTTTCATAGTGCCCTGATCTGCTCCTCGAACTCCTCGGGGATGGCGCCGTGGCGCGCCAGGACGTCGAGCGCGCTGACCTCGCCGGTTTCATCGTCGGCGGTGACGTGGATAACGGCTACGCCTTCCGCGGTCCGGCCCAGGCGCTCGCCCTCATTCAAGGCGTGGTGCTTCGTCTTCGCGAGGACGCGCTGGCCGGGCACCAGACGCTTCCGGTGGGTCTTGAAGGGCTGGAGGAAGAACGTGTCGACGCTGGCCACGGCTTGACTCCCTGATGTAGTTTGTTCTCATAATGTTCTCATATCCGAGGACGCAAGCCATGTCATCAGCCGTGCCAAAACAGGCGCCTGAACAAAAGCCCGTGGAGGGCAAAATCGATTCCGTCTTGGCGGAGTTTGGGGGCGACGCGCGCGCCGCGATCGGAGCGCTTCTTCACAATCGCGAAGAGCTTCTGAGGGACGCTGACAGAGCAGCCTCACTTGGTTTCCTGCGCGGTCGGTTTTCGGAGGGAGCGCGGCCAGCCCGCGAGGCCGAATGAGCGATGAAGCCGCCGGACGAAGAGACGCCGCTGCGGGACTATCCGTGGGTGGTCGTGCGCCTGCGGTGCCCTTGGTGCCGGCGGGGCGGCAATTTCAAACTTGCCGATATCGCCGCAAAGCATGGCAGCCGGATCACGATCGGGTCGATCGTCGTCGCCTTCATGGAAGGATGCGAGTGGCGCCCCTGGAATCCGGCGCGCAAGCCGCAGAAATACGGGATGCGATGCGGCGGCTATTGCCCCGACCTGCGCCGGTCCGACCCGCCCGATCTGCCGCCGTCAATGGTCGGGCTCAACCTGATCGAGGGAGGCAAGGATGACCAGCTACCAAGTAGCCCCGACGCTCCAGCGAGACGAAAGCGTCGCGTGGGAGGCGGAGACTTTTGACCCCGAAGCCTACATCAGCTCAGAGTACGTCAACCCGAGCGCGATCGATGGCGTTATCAAGTCGCTGAAGGAAACACGCGACCAGGGCCACACCGGCGGTTGCTCGGTGGATGACTTCAGCGCGACAACGGGGATGAACTGGCTGAACGCCATGGCCGAGCACTACGATTGCGAAGTGAGCGGCCCTTACCTCGGTGATGTAGACCACGGGGGCGATTACTACCTGTTCCACCACCGGCCAAAGCCGCCGATACCCCAGGGGGACTTGTTCGAGCGTTCGCTGGGTGCAGGATAGGCCAATACCGGAGGCCCCATGTGCAATCTCTACAGTCACACCCGGAACGTTGAAGCGATCAGGAAACTGTTTGCCAAGTTCAACGATGCCGGCGTGAACGTGCCGCCGCTGCCGGGCATATTCCCGGACTATGCCGCGCCGATCGTAAGGAACGACGAGGGCGGCCCGCGACTGGCGATGACGCGCTGGGGCATGCCCTCGTCCAAGAAGGCGTTGCTCGATAACGCGACGAAGCGGGCGGACAAGCTCAGGGCGAAGGGCAAGGAAGTCGATTTCGACCTGATGCTCCGCATGGAGCCGGACGGCGGGACGACCAATGTCCGAAACACGTCGAGCTCCCACTGGAAGCGCTGGCTTGGCGTCGAGAGCCGGTGCCTCGTGCCGTTCAACAGCTTCAGCGAGTTCGACTGGAGCACCAAGCAGGACATCTGGTTTGCGTTCGGTGAGGAGCGGCCCACAGCCTTCTTCGCCGGCATCTGGGCGCCGCAATGGGCCAGCGTGCGCAAGATCAAGACCGGCGAGGAGACGATTGACCTCTACGCCTTCCTCACAACAGATCCGAATGAAGAGGTCGGCGCCGTGCACCCGAAGGCGATGCCTGTCATCCTGACGACGCCAGAGGAGTGCGAGACCTGGATGGCGGCACCGTGGGAGGAGGCGAGGGCGCTACAGCGGCCGCTTGCCGACGGCTCTCTCGATATAGTCGCGCGCGGAGGCAAGAAGGACGGCGACAGCGATTCTCTTGGGTCAAGAAAGCCCGATTAAGGTCCAACTCTTCCAAGGAGTGCTAAGCTTGTAACGTTGCATTGATTTTTGCCAGAAGGGCTTATTCCAATCGGACGCGCTTCGATCTCGGGATTTTCAGAATGAATTCTTTTACAGGCAACAAATGGTCCTGGGATTATATATTCTCCATTAGGGTTGAATTGGCGTAATCCATCGTAATAATCATGCAATAATATTATTCCTCCTTCGCTTAATCGCTTGAGGGCGAGCGAAGTCTCTCTATAAACTGTCTTGGGGGAGTGGTCTCCGTCCAAGAATATCAGATCAAATTTCTCATCGCATTTTGAAAGAAATTCAATGCTGTCGCTTTTATGAAAAGATATATTATCAAGATTCAATTCTTTTGCGTATTTTGATGGA
The DNA here is from genome assembly GCF_006714945.1 of Allobosea sp. AK1. NCBI lineage: Bacteria > Pseudomonadati > Pseudomonadota > Alphaproteobacteria > Hyphomicrobiales > Alloboseaceae > Allobosea > Allobosea sp. AK1. The sequence goes on along the minus strand of NZ_VFMG01000001.1, from coordinate 565,892 downwards.
CTATTTTTCATTCCAAAATCAACCCAAGGTGCCGAAGCCGGGTGATTAACGTCAACGATATCTACCGTGACTAGTTTTCCGCCCGATTCCAGGCGCTTTAGTGCTGCGGCGATATAAAGCGCCGATCCGCCAACGTTTGTACCTATCTCTAGGACGCGTTTTGGACGTAAGCCCATTGTAAGAAAGTAGATTGTTTGCCGGCAATCGGGGCTAACTGCGAGATTATATTCGCCTAATCCGAATATATCGCCGATGATTCTGTGATCTTCATTCCAGTATTGATGAATATTATTATCTTGCCAGATATTATTGATATCTATCGTGGCGAATCGTCTTAGAGAAATGCTTGAGAATGGCAGTTTTTGCTCGCGGCTCAACGCGTATCGACCTCGCCAGTCGTCTTGGAAGCGGAGAAATGAAGGCGGCAGCTTTGATCGAATGATCTCCTTGATCGACATCGTACCAAACCTCCTGCAGTCCCATTACAGCGACGCTTAGGGACGCTTAGGGGTATCAAGCCCGCGGGAAGTTGCGTTTCGTCAGATTCTCAAGGCGCCCCCAGCGTGAAATTTGGTTGAAGGTGATCCCCGCCGACGAGCGCTGCGTCGCCCGCGGCGGGAGAAAGATGGTGACGGCGGCGCAGAGGACCGGCCTGCGCAGGCCATGCTGATCTGACGGAACGATTGCGGACGGCCAGCGTATTGGGTTCATGCCTCTGCATTGGTTCAACCCTCCGGTCTACGTCTCAATGCCCAAGACGGGCGAGCCGTATGCCGTTTCGAACGTCGAGCGTGCCGCTGAGTTTCTACTGGGTTGGAAGGACCACGGTGGGGAACAGGCTTGGCAGCTTGCAGTCTCGACCTGCATGGCAGCATTACGGGGCACCGCTCCAGCCGGAGACGCGAGGCAGGCATTTGAGGACGCGGCCCGTTCGAGTGGGCATCTGCTCTAGGTTGTCAGTGGAACAAGCTGGCCCAAAGCCTCCGCGCCTGGCCGAACCAGACAGCCCACCAGACCACAGCGCCGGCCGCCATCGGGATCAGCAGCCACCAGCGGGCGAGAAAAGAGGATCTCGGCGGTCTACTCACTCGTATAGAGCGCCAGTCTAGCCACAGCTTTCAGGGCATCCGGGAGTGTGCGTAAACCAGCATTGCCTGACATCGTGCCAACGGCGGTCAGTGCCACATCTGATGACATCGCAGGTGGCCATGCCGCAGGCATTGGTGCAGATAGTTCCGACAGTACGGTATCCACCATTCTTCAATGGGCAACCAGCCGGGGCCGGCTGTGCGATCGCCCGCGGCGTTCTGACTTCAGTTGCCGATGCGCCAATGACAGGCAGCAGGATGAGCAGCGATGCTACGACTGAGATGATCTTCATGCCAAGAACTCCGGGTCGATGGCCCGATGATCGCAGTTCAATTTACTATACGTCAACTACTCGGTGAGCCGCGCGATCTCCTCCACCCCCGGCATCACGGCGGGGGCGTCCTTCTCAGAGGTCATGACGTGGGCCTCCACATCATCGGTTGGTCGGATTGAACCTCGTCCGCGTTGGATGCCCAGCAAGCGCCATCAGTCCAACAGGGCGGGTGCTTCTCTTCCTCGGTGGCGACCCAAGCACCCACGCTCTTGCCGTCCTCGTCCTCGAAGCCGTGGCGTTCCCAGCGGGCCAGCATTTCGAACCCATCAAACGTGCGGATTTCGATGTCGCGACCATCCTTAGGCGCCGACTTGATCGGTTGCCAGTCCTTCTCGCCGGTCATGGCTCGCCTCGTCGAGGGCGCGGCGGCCGGCTTCGAACCAAGGCGACGGCGAGGCTGCTTCAAGCTGATCGAGCCGATAGATGTGCTGCATGCCGGCGAAGGGGCCGTCGATGATCTCGACGACCGCCATGTGAACGCCCTTGCGGCTGGCATAGATGGAGCGGACCTCGCCTTCGAAGCCCGCGCCTTCCTTCTTCCGAACGTAGCTCGGGATCGTCATCTTCTCAGCCATGCTCTGCCTCCGGGGGATTTTTAGAGTGCGCATCCGCGAGACCTGCGGGGCCGTTCTCCAGAGCCGGCGTTAGTTCGGCAGCTGAGGCATCCCGATGCCCAAAGTTCGCGAATTCGCCATGATACTTGCGCGCAGCTTCGGCGTAGGCGGCCGCCGCCAGCTCGATGTCAGCAAAGAAGCCCAATTTGATCCGCCGACGACCGATTGTGATAAGTGCGGACCACTTATTGTGGCCGCTGTCCCAGGACACGCCTTTGCGCCCGCTGGTGTTGTGCCTACTGCGGCGTTGATTGTGGGTATTCTCGGAAGCCGTGGCCAATCTCATGTTAGCGCGACGGCAGTTCAGGCCATTCCCATCTTTATGATCGACGAACACGCCCTCAGGCGGCCTGAGCAGAAGTCGATGCAGCGGAACCATTCGACGACCAGAGGCAGCCCCCCGAGCTCCGCACGCTCTCGCGTAGTAGACGTTTCGATTGAGCACTGCGTGCCAGTTGTAGCCTTCCACAATTGGGACGTCGGCGGCATCAATGACGGCTTCAAGGCTTTGGCTGAGGGGAATGAACGCCAACTCGCCTTCAACGCGGATCGGTCGTCGAATGCGGTTCGATTTTGGGGGGGCCAACATTGGAATCATCTGCTCGCCCTCCCGAAAAGGTCGTGGGTCGGATCATTGTCAGGGCGGATGTCGTCGAAGCGCGGCAGGACACAGCGCTTGCGGCGCTTGAGGTCTGGTCGGGTGAGCGCCTCGATGCAGTTGGCGCGGACGATGGCGGCAGCGACCTGCGGGCAAACCGAGTTGCCGATCTTGTGGCGCTGCGCGGTCTCCGTAAGCTGGCCGCCCGCAGTGATGTCGTAGCTATCCGGGAAGCCCTGCGCCCGGGCGAGCTCGCGGGGCGTCAGCATCCGCATACCGATGTCCCAGACGATCAGGCCAGGGGCGATCTCGACCAGCACATCGGGGTCGTGCCAGACGCCGTGAGCATGAAGGAAGCGCGCGACCATCTTGGCGCGCTCCAGCATGGCCGGCGTCATCGGCGGCACAGCGATATGGCAATGGACCGGGCTGAACCGCGCCTTCGTGGGAACGGTCGGCATGGGTGCGTCGGCCGCGGCGTCGGTGCTGCCTTCGCTGTAATAGCTGCCGATGAACGGGGCCATCAGGCCATGCGTTGCCTGTCCAGTAGCCGTCGAGAGCGCGTCATCTGCCCCGCGAGCCTCGCTGCGACCGCGCATCTCCGACACGTACGGCGTGACGACGGCATGGTGATTGCCACCCGCCAGCACGGCGCCAACAGGCTCGTCGACCGCGCCGCGCGCCGTGTTGTTCTGCATGCTGGCGATGAAGCCCATGACAGGCTGCACCTGGGCGCCGGCCGTCGCGAGTGTGGCCGTGGGTTCGTCTGCCGGGCGACCAATGGCGTTTAGGTTGTGCTGCGCGAGGTAGATCGCCGCCAGCTCGCCGCCGTTCCCGGTCGGAACGATCGTCGGGGCAGGTTCCTCCAGGCTGCGCGAGCGAGGCTCCTGGCCGGGTCGCTCGCCATAGCGCGAGACCAGATAGCCCATGATGACCTGGTTCTGGTCTTTGGCGTTGGCGCACACCGTGTGGTGCGGTTCGTCAGCCGGCCGCGATCCGCCACCCTGTTGGGCATAGCTCAGCATCGGGGCAATCACGGAGAGCGGGCCACCCGCGCCAGGGCGCTTCAAGAAGCTGTTGGCGGTGACTGTCGGCATCGAGACGTCAATCGGCTGGCCGTCGCTCTCGAACCGATTGACGCCTACGAATGGAGCGGACGCGCCGGTGGTCATGCCTACGACGAACGCGCCCTTCTGGGACTTTGCTCGTTTTAGTACATGGCGGTCGAAGCCCTTGGCGATCCTGGCCATGCTCTTGTCGGCCAGCGGGCGGATGATGTTGAGACCTTCCGCCCTGGCGTCGACCTTGGTCATGAAGATCGACGGCGCCCGGATCGACCAGTCGATGATCTCGGCCGCAGTGCGATAGGGCTTGAGGCCCGCGCCATGGGTCGGCTTCGGGAAGATGATCGGCTTCATGTCGCGCCGGGCGACGACGAAGAGGCGCTTCCGAATCGTCGGGGTGCCGTAGTCGCAGGCCCGAAGTTCCTTGAACTCGACCATGTAGCCGCGAGCTTCGAGCCCGCGGACCCAGCGGGCAAACTCCATGCCCTTCTTGGCCTTGATCGGCATCCCATCCTCACCAAGCGGTCCCCAGTCGCGGAACTCCTCGACGTTCTCCAAGAGGATGATCTGAGGCTTCACCTCCTGCGCCCAGAGCAGGATCACGTCGGCCAGTCCTCGCACGGACCGCGAGACGGGCTTGCCGCCCTTGGCCTTCGAATGGTGCCGACAGTCCGGCGAGGCCCATAGGAGGAAGACGGGCTTGCCTTTGGACACGGCATGCGGATCGACCTTCCAGATGTTCTCCTGGAGATGGATTGTCTGGGGATGGTTGCGGGCGTGCATGAGCAGCGCATCCGCATCGTGGTTCACCGCGAAGTCAGGGCCGCGGCCAAGCGCCCACTCGATCCCGAGCGATGCGCCACCACCACCGGCGAAGCTGTCGAAGATCAGCCCCTTCGTGCTTGCCCGCTCAGACATGGGGGGAGGCTTTCGGGTTGGGCAGTTCACGGATCAGCAAGTCGTCCGGGATGGGACGCTTGCCGGTCATCTGCTTCATGAAGAAGGCGCGGCCGAAGCGCTTGCTCCCGTCGCGAAGGTGACGAGCCCATGCGGGGTCCATCTCGCGCGCACCTGAGCCGCTTTCGCCGCCGCAGATGATCCAGTCCGGCGCGTTGCAGTCGAGAATGACCGGCCCGAGCATCGGCTCGAAGCTGCCGAAGGTGAACAGCACGCCGTTTGCGGCGCCCGCCTCGCGGAGCTTGATGCGGTCGCGATCGTATTCGACTTGGTTGGGGAGCGTGGCGCCGAGCGCGACGTTCGGCGGCAGCATACGATTTCCGCGAGCCGGGTCGGTCATCTTGACCACGTTGCCGATGCGCTTCGTCAGCAAAAGCCAAATGAGATTCGGCGTCTTCTCGATCAGCACCATGAGGTCGCTGCGCCAAAGCGGGTCGACCTCGTTGTCGAAGACATCGGCCAGCGAAGCGCAAAAGACGAAGGGCCGGGTTCCGGTAGCCGCGGCCTCGCGGTCCCAGCGGATCGGCAAGCGCCAGTTCGCCGCCGAGGTCCGAGCTCGGTCTTCGCCGGCGCCCCATCGAACGCGGCCATAGCGCGCGTCCATCATAGCCTCGGCATAGCAGTGATCACATGCCGGCGAGACTTTGGTGCAACCGATCCACGGATTGAACGTGTGATCGGTCCACTCGATCTTGCTCCGCTCACCCATGGCGAGGGGCCTGGGTGGGCAGAGAACGGGGCAGGGCGGCGTTCTGACACCTCGAAATTCCCCAACGATTGCAATGAGGGGGATTTACGCGAACATGTGAGAACGGCGCTTGAGAAAAGCCATTTTTCAGCGGCCTTCTAAGCTGCTGGTCGCTGGTTCGAATCCAGCCGGGCTCGCCATTTTCTTCAGAAGCCCCAGATGCTTGCGCGTTCTGGCATCTGGGGTTGCTACCGACATGCCAGGTCGGGGTAGCGCCGGGTAGCGCTCAGCTGCTGGCTTCTTCGGACTGCTGATCCTCCCATTCGAAGACCGCGCCGGCTGACAGCAGGCGCGTCTCCGCCGCCGGCAGAGTCTCGCCGTGTCGTCAGTTTGAAGGATGCCCGACGCCGTTAGCGGTTCCTATCCTGCTTGGCGAGACGACACAGAACCACTGCCACCCGTGCATGTCGACATCCGGGTTTCGCAGAAGAGGACGTGCGGTTCGGGGAAGGCGAAAAGCGATGCTTCAAACGACCTTCATGCCGGCGATCCAAGGTTATCATTTCAGCAACAGCGACATAAAATGGGAGCTGCATCCCGGCGGGCCGCACGGAGAGAATCTGTGCGGCGGGATGGTCTACAGCGCGCTCGATCATCATTACGCCCGGAAACCCATCCCGAAGGATTCCGATCCTCCGCCGGTTCGTACGCCGCTCAACGCACACATCTATTCGCGCCAGGTAAGCGCCCATGCGTACACGGTGCCCCGCCTGATGCGCAGCACGATCTTTTTCATGTTCCATCAGTTGTATGTCGACAGCGTCGCCAGCGAATACGATTTGATCCGCCGCTCGATCGCCGCCAACCGGCCGGTTCCTCTTTTCCTGATCAAGCTCGGCGCATTCACAGGCCACCATGTCTTGGTCAGCGCCTGCCAAAGCTCGCCATCGCCGGGCGGGCCGATCCTCAAGCTCTACGACCCCAATAACGAGAACACCACAACCTTCATCTACGCGCATCCGACAACGAAGCGCTTCACGATCAGCGCATTGAACGCGACTGACTATCAGATCCGCGGGTTCTTCGTGGACCGGAACTACAGCTTCAAGCCGCCGCCGGACTTCCCCAAGCCGGCGCCGCCTCCCGGCCCTGCGCCCACGCCGCCACCAGGCCCGCGGCCGCCGCCCAGCCCGCCGCCTTTGCCAGGTCCGGTATCGAGGATGCACACGGTACAGCGAGGCGAAAACCTCAGCATGATCTCCCAGAAATATTATGGGACGCAGTCGAAATGGTCGGTGATCTACGCCGCAAACAGGGCGGTCATCGGCAACAATCCGAACCTCATCAAGCCGGGGCAGGTGCTGACGATCCCACCCTGATCGCGGCCTCGCCGCTGCAGTCCGCGCGGAGTCGCTTGACCTGATTCCGGAACGAGTCGCAGCTCTGCATCGATCCGGACTGGAAGCCGCTGGTGAACCATTTCATGCGCTGCGACGAGGAGCGCCGTTCGGCGCTCGCGTGCCAGCTGCTCGCCGCGACAATTCCGGTCGCTGGCGAGCATGGCCCGGGCAACCATCCCGGGATCGTGATCAACCTGTGTGGCTACCACCGGCGGCAAGGGACGCCGCCGCAGCCAAAGGACGACGCCGGCGGCTGAAGCCGCACTCCACCCCCATAGCGCGGGCCGTTGCCATAGCCTCGGTTGTACCCGCCGCGACCATAGCCATAGCCGTAGCCTCCACCGCCGCGGCCATAGCCGCCACCGCGGTAATGCCGCTGCCGGGCCGTGTTCTGCTGAATGATCATCAGACGTTCGCGTTTCGCAGCCGTCATCGAGAATTCGACGGGTGCGTTGTCGAGGCGCTGCGCGACACCAGAGGGTAAGGCTTCGCCTGCTTGAGCCGAGGCCACGATTGCAGCTAGGCCGATCCCCAGGAGGGCAGAGGTTACACCGCGATGCATGGCATTCTCCTTTTGCTTCAACGATAGAAGCACGCGGAAGCATAACGCAGGCTGAACGGAATTGTTCTCCTGCGTCGTCCAGTTCCCTCGCTTCCATCCGACGGAACAGGCGACCTTCACCCCGGTTATAGGAGTGGGGGCCGATGCGGAGTACAGCCATGTTGCGGTTCGTCGCCATCACCGCCCTCGCGGCGGCTCTTTCGTCCCCGGCCCTCGCGGAGCCCGGTTTCGTCAAGACGGTGAGCCTGGCCCCGCTCGGCTCCTCGTATGGGGTCGCTCCGAAGGCAGCGTGCGAACTGCCCGTCGATCTGTCGGCCCTTACAGCCCCGGTGGCGCCGGTAACGAGTCAGGCCATGACCTTGTCGCCGCGGATGATTCAGGCAATTCGAATCGGCGAAGACTCGTCCGACGATTGACGGCCTGCGTCGGCATTGCTGCCCCGCCATGCTTGCCGACCCTTCCCCGGCAGCGTAAACCCGCGCGGCCTCGCCTTGATCGCGCCCGAAAGGCCCGCCATCGGGCGGGAATCGACTTTCAGGACAGGTGCGGCCGGGCGGCCGCGGGGATGGATGATGTTTTCGCTCACGCCAGCGATCGACCGGGTCAGGGATGCGGCCTCCGCCAGCCATCTGCGCGCCTGCATCTTCCTCCTGCTCCTGTCGCTCGCCGCCTTCCTGCCAGGCTTCAGCACGCTCCAGCCGCTCGACCGCGACGAACCGCGCTTCGCGCAGGCGAGTAAGCAGATGCTCGAAACCGGCGATTTCGTCGATATCCGATTCCAGGACGAGGCGCGCCACAAGAAGCCGGTCGGCATCTACTGGCTGCAGAGCGCGGCGGTGCGGGCGGGCGAGGCCGTCGGCATCCCCGAGGCGCGCACGCAGATCTGGCTCTATCGCATTCCCTCGCTGATCGGCGCGACCGCAACGGTGCTGCTGACCTACTGGGCGCTGCTGGCCTTCCTTTCGCCGCCACTCGCCCTGCTCGGCGCCGCCTTGATGGCGGCTGCGGTACTGCTCGGCGTCGAGGCGCGGATCGCCAAGACGGATGCGCTGCTGGCGGCCTGCGCCGTCGCGACGATGGGCGCGCTGGCGCGGACATGGCTCGACTGGACGCGCTCGCTCGCCTTCGTGCCGGACCGGCGCAACTGGCTGGTATTCTGGGCGGCGACCGCGCTCGGCCTGCTGATCAAGGGGCCGATCGTGCCGATGGTCTGGGGCCTCGCGATTCTCGTTCTCAGCGCGAGCCAGCGCTCCTTCCGCTGGCTGAAGCCGCTGCGCTTCGGCCCTGGCCTGCTGCTTTGCCTCGTCGTCGCCTTGCCCTGGTTCGTCGCCATCATGGTCAAGACCGGCGGCAGCTTCTTCGCCGAGAGCGTGGGGCAGGACATGCTCGGCAAGGTCGCCGAGGGGCAGGAGAAGCATTGGGGGCCGCCCGGGCTCTACCTGCTGTTCTTCTTTGCGACCTATTGGCCGGCGGCGGCTTTCGCAGCGATGGCGGTGCCCTTCGCCTGGGTTCGGCGCAAGGAGCCGCAGATCCTGTTCCTGATCGCCTGGATCGTGCCGTCCTGGCTGATCTTCGAGGCGGTGCCGACGAAGCTGCCGCATTACGTGCTGCCGCTCTATCCGGCGATCACCGCGCTGCTGCTGCTGGCCGTGCTGAACGGGGGAATCAACCGCCATCGACGCGGCGCCGTGCTGACCGCCTGCCTCGTCGTGATCGTGCCGCTGGCGCTGATGGCGACGATCCTGTTCGGCAACTGGACGCTCGACCGGGCGGTGCCGTGGCTGGCATTGCCGTTCTTCGCGCTCGTCCTGCTCTGCGCCGGCAGCGTCGTCGCGGCCTTCCGGCGGCTCGATTTCGAAGGCGCGCTCTGGCGCTGCGTGCTCGCGAGCCTGCTGCTGACGATCGCCGTCTATCCCTTCGCCATCGAGAGCCTGCGCTCGCTGAAGCTGTCGCCGCGTCTGGCGGAGACGCTCAAGGCTGCCGGCTGCGCCGATCCGGCCGTGGTAACGCTGGGCTATCGCGAGCCGAGCCTCGTTTTCCTGACCGGGACGAAGCTCGCGATGGCTGCAAGCGGCGCGGACGCGGCGGCCTTCCTGAATCAGCCCGGCTGCCGCGTCGCCTTCGTCGAAAGCCGCTTCGCCGACGATTTCAAGGCGGCCCTGGCGAGCCAGCCGGCGAAGCCGCGCCTGGTGACCACGATCAACGGTTTCAACCTCAATGGCGGGCGCAAGCTTGAGATCGCCGTGTTCGCCCGTTCGCCCGGTTGAGGCACCCTTGCTCTCGAAGCTCTTGCCCTATTCGCCGCGCTGACGCAGTTTGCGGGCCGTTTTTCCGGATGATGCCCCTTTGACCGAAACCTCTTCCCATCCGCTGCTCAGCGTCGTCGTGCCGGTGCGCAACGAAGTCGGCAATATCGCGCCGCTCGTCGCGGATATCGAGAAGGCCTGCGCGGCGATCGGCGCCTTCGAGGTCGTCTATGTCAATGACGGCTCGACCGACGGCACGGCTGCGGCGCTGGCCGAGCTCGCCGCGACGCGGCCCTGGCTGCGCGTCGTCACACACGCCCAGTCCTGCGGCCAGAGCGCGGCGGTGCGCAGCGGCGTGCGCCATGCCCGTTCGGCCATCGTCGCGACGCTCGACGGCGATGGCCAGAACGATCCCGCCTTCCTGCCGGAAATGGTCGAGGCCTTGCAGAAGGGCGGGCTCCAGGCCGGGATGGTGCAGGGGCAGCGCGTCGGGCGCAAGGATACCGGCTTCAAGCGCTGGCAGTCGAAGGTCGCCAACGGCGTGCGTGTGCGGGTGCTGAAGGATGATACGCGCGACACCGGCTGCGGGCTGAAATGCTTCCGGCGCGAGGCCTATCTCGCCTTGCCGTATTTCGATGCGCTGCACCGCTTCATGCCGGCGCTGATGGCACGCGAGGGGCACAAGGTCCTGCATGTCGACGTGCGGGACCGGCCCCGGCTGACCGGCGTCTCGAATTACGGTTTCTTCGACCGGCTCTGGGTCGGAATCCTCGACCTGGCCGGCGTGTGGTGGCTGATCCGCCGGCGCAAGCGCGTGCCGCAGATCGTCTCGGAGACGATGTGATGCTGATTGATCTGCAGCAGACCATCGGCCGCTATTTCCACGATGTGTTCGTCAATAATGTCGACTGGTGGGTCCTGCTCGGCGTGGTCGCGCAGGGGCTCTTCACCATGCGCTTCGTGGTGCAGTGGTGGGCGAGCGAGAAGGCCCAGCGCTCCGTCGTGCCGATGACCTTCTGGTGGTTCTCGATCGGCGGCGGCCTGCTGCTGCTGATGTATGCGCTCTATCGGCGCGACCCCGTCTTCATCCTCGGCCAGGGCTTCGGCGTCTTCGTCTATATCCGCAACCTGCAATTCGTCCTGCGCGCCCGGGCGCGCGGCGAGGACACGAATTCCGGGCCGGGTTAGGCGGCCGCCTCAGCTCCGCGACGGTGCCGCCGGCTCGGCCGCCGCGCCGTCGGCGGGCGAGGGCAGCTTGTCGGCTGCGGGCGGCTGTGGCTTGCGCATCGCGGCGGAGTAGGCCGGGTAGCGCTCGCGATAGGCCTTCAGGAATTCCGAAAGCGTGTCGGCATTGGCGGTGGCGCGCGCCATCTCGCGGATGTCGGAGGCGCGCGTCCGGTCGGCCCCGGTGACGAAGGCGAAGGTCCTTGCATCGGCGCCGCGGGCCATCTTCGGGGCGAACTTGCTGCGCAGCCGGTCGAGCGACAGGCTCTCGCTCGCCATCACATAGGAGACGCCGGCCCGCATCACGTCGGCGCGCTCGCCGTCGCCGAGCGCGTCGTCGCCGCGCCAGCTTTCGTCGAGCAGGCGCTCATAAGCCTCGCCCGCCTCGCGCCAGCGGCGCCCCGTCCAGTAGATGTCGGCGCGCAGCCTGTCGATCTCGGGGCCGCGCTCGCCTTCCAGCATCTCCAGCGCCTGGTCGGTGCGCGACAGATCGGAGAGCGCCTTGGCCTCAAGCAGCAGGCGCGCGCGCTTGACGTCTGCGGGCAGTTCGACGAGCCGGGTGGTATTGAGCGCGCGGATCGCATCGGCCGGCTTGCCGTTCATCAGGTCGATCATGGCAAGCCGGGCCGCGACCGTGGAACGCGCCGCGCCGGTGAGACGCCGGTCCATCTGGTACTTCAGGATCTCCGAGGCCTGGTCGAGCAGGTCGAGCTCGACGAGGCGATCGGCGAGCAGGCGGGTGATCTCGTCGCCGCGCCGGCCGATCGGCAGGAATTCCTTGAAGTCGTAGAACAGGGCGAGCGCCTCGATGCGCGGCAGCTTGCCGAGCCCGCTGCCGCTGAACAGCTCTGCAAAGCGTTGGGCGGTCTCATCATGCATGCGCCGCGTCAGCGGATCATCGGTGAAGTTCTCGTTGGCGCGGCGCGCGACCATGAAGGCGTCGCGCCAGCGCTGCTGGTCGGCATAGAGCCGGCCGAGCTCGGCCAGGGCCTCGATCTCCAAGCGGCCGCCGCGCCAGATGACGGAGACCGTCTCCAGCCGGGCGATGGCTTCCTCGGGCTTGATGTCGGTGCGCTTCTCGGTGTCCGCGAGCTTGACCGCGCGCAATTGCGCTTCCGCCGCGATCGGGCGGCTCTTCGCCTCGAAGAGCGGCTTGTAGCCGTTCATCGCCGCTTCCGGGCGGCCGCCGACATCGTCGAGCCGCGCCTGCAGCAGGGCGAGATGCTCCTGGTCGAAGCTGCCGCGCGGCATGTCGGCCAGCGCCTGGATCTGACGCTCGGCGACGCCGATATCCTGCTGGGTCAGAGCAGCGCGGGCCATCGCCTCGCGGAACTCGCCCTGGAGGTCGGCCGGGTAGTGGTCGAGCACGGCTTCGGCGCGGCGGAAGCCGACCAGGGCCTGGGCGTTGCGGTTCAGGCGCTGCTCGATCAGCGCCCGCCAGAGTCCCGTCTCGGCATCGTCCTTGATCGGGCCGGCATCGAAGGCGGTCAATGCCTGCTGGTCCCGGTGCATCCCGGCGGCGATCACGCCTTTGAGGAAGAGCGCCTCGCGGTTGCCGCGCATGGAGGCATCGTCGGCCAGGAGGGCATTTAGCGGGCCGGCAGCCTCGGGCATCAGGCCGTTGGCGGCATAGAAGCGGGCGAGCGCCAACCGGGCTTCGGATTTGCGGCTGCGCGAGGCATCGGTGACGTCGAGCAGCAGCGCACGGGCGCGGTCGCGCGGGTTGCCGATGCGCAGCTTGGCCCAGGCATCGCCGTCGAGCAGCGGCGCGGCGTCCTGTTTCCCGGCCGTCTCCTCGGCCTTCCCGCTGGGCTCACCGATATCGAGAGAGACGTTGAGCCCGCCATTGCGGCCGACCCGGACCTGCTCGGTGCCGGCGCGGACGGCGACATCGTCGGCATGCGGTTGGATTGCCAATCCCTGCGCGGTCTGAAGCAGGCCGAATTCGACGAACTGATAGGGTTTGGGTGTCAGCCTTGTCGGGCCTGTCGCGGTGGCGACGGCGATAGGCAGGCCGGCCGGACCCGATTCGAGCCAGTGAATGCCGGTCAGGCCGGCGAGAGGGACGGCGACGATGGTCTGGCCGCGATCGTCCATGCTGCGCTGCGGCTCGACCGGAGCGGCGGGCCGGCCGGCATCCTCGCCGAGGTCGAGCGACCAGGCCGGGCCGTTGTCGAAGATCCGCGTCAGCGGCTGGCCGGCAAGCCTGAGCCTGACCAGCGTGACTTTGCCCTCGCGGGTCACCGTGCTGTCCTCGATCAGCTTGGGCATCAGCCCGACGAGCTTGGCGGGGTCGATGGTGTCGCGGGTGTCGAAGACCAGCGTCATCACGCCGGCATCGAGGAAGGCCGCCGCGCCGGTCGGCCGGGTGAAGCGGAAGTCGAGGCGCTTGCCCTCGACCGTGATCGCGACCGGGCCCGGCGGCACCTCGGGAGCGGCAGGAGTTGCGACAGCGGCTTGGGTGACAGGCTCTGCCGGCTTGACCACGGGCGCGGTTGCCGCGGGCTTGGCGGGGGGCTCCGTTGCTGCCGGCGTTGTGCCCGGGGCCGGGGCCGGTTGGGGAGACGGCTTGCTCAGATCGGCGAGCGACAGCGCTTCCTGCTTCACCGGCCGGAGCAGGTCGACCACCAGCCCGGTCTCGTCGTTGAAGCTGCGGGCCTGCCAGTCCTTGGGCAGGGTCAGGGCCAGGCTCAGCGCCTCCTTGCCGGCATCCAGCCCGGCGAAGCCGATATCGGCCGGCAGGGCGCTGCGGATAGCACCGGCCTCGGCATTCATCGGCCGGTCGAAGACCAGCTTCAGCGTTCCATCCGACAGGTCGCTGGTGAGCTTCGTCTCGGCCGGGGCCTTGAAGATCAGGCGCTCCAGCGTCGGGAGGCTCGCCACGCGCATCGTCAGCACCGCCGGAGGCGCGACCGGCTGGCGTGCGGCTTCCCTGGCGCGGGCCTCGGCGAGGCGCAGGCGCTCGGTGAGCTCGGCGATGGCTTCCGGCGGCGGGCCGGGCATGACGCCGGTCCAGGTCTGCGGCAGCAGATCGATGAAGGCCTTGTCGCCCGCCTCGATCAGATTGGCTTTGTAGGCTTGCGTCAGCGCGAAGCGCATGCCGCGCCCGTCGGGGTCGACGCGGGCAATGGAGATGTAATTGGGCAATTCGCGGGCGATGCGTGCGGCATCGACCTGGACCTGGCCGCCGAAGGCGACGATCAGCACGCCGCTGGAGACGCGGATGCGGGTCTGGATCGGCTCATCGAAGGTGAGGGACAGGCGGCCGAAGCCCGCCGGCATGGCTTCGCCGCGCAGTTTCGCGCCGGCCGCAAGGGCACGCGTATCCAGGCCGGCGGCGAGCGCGAGAGCGGCCAGCCCGATACCGAAGGCGAGGGAGCGCGACAGACGCAAACCGTGATACTCGACCCAACGCGACACTGGGCCTCGCCACGCCCTCAGATGTGGCGGCCCTCCGGCACGCTAGCGCGTCAACCATAATGGCGTCTTAACGGAATGGGCGCGGACAGACCGTTTTCAGCGCTGCGGCGCGGGGGCGATCGCCGGGAGTTCGTTGCCGGGCAGGGGGGCTTCGTTCGCCACGCGCTCGATGCCGGCGCTGCGCCCACCCGTCGCGAGCGCGACGGTCAGCTTCTCGGCGCGATCGGGTGACATCGCCGCCATCACCTCGGACATCTTGCGCGGGTTCATCTGCTGGACCACCGGCACGAGCACGTCGAGGCCGAGGCGGTCGAAAACGCGCGCGGCGTCCTTCGGCTTCATCGCTTCGTACATGATGACGAGGTTTTTGATCGCCTTGGCTTCCTCGAGAGCGGACTTGCCGGCCGGGCCGCCAGCCTTCTCTTCGAGGACCTTGAGGTCGCCGACGCGTCCGTCGAGCTTCTTCTCGGCGGAGTTCAGCAGGCGCTCGCGCATCTCGAGCTCGCGCATCCGGCCTTCCAGCTCCTCGCGCCGTTCGCCGAGGCGCTCCAGGAGAGCCTTCTCGGCCGGCGATACCGGCTGGACCGAGCCGTTCATGATGCCGGCCTTGTTGTTGGGGTTGGCGGCGCGTGCGGCTTCGGCCTTGGCCTCGGTTTCCTTCTTCTCCTGCTCCTTCTTCGAATCGGGAGCAGGTACGGAGCCGGTCGTCTCGGGATCGAAGACGTCGGGCGCATGGGCCCGCGCGATGATCTTGGCGAGACCCCAGATCTTGGGATCGTTCATGGCCCCGTCCTTGACCGTGGGGGTTTGTGCCATGAGCGGCAGATCGGCCGGAATGTGGCCGGGGGCGGGCTCCGCCGTCCAGGCAAGCAGCTTCAGCGCCAGGAGACCCATGGCGCCGAGAATCACTGCCGGCAGGAGGCGGGGCCGTTCGATCACGCAGCCTGTTCCTCGAGGCGGCGGGCGGCGCGGGCGCGGATGGCGGCGGCGGACTGGGCCGCGCTCTCAAGGCGGGAGACGGGCGCAGGAGCGGCGGGCGCCTCGACCGGAGCCTCCTTGGCCCCGACGAGGGTCGCGGCGCTGACGATCTGGCCGATGCGCTCCATCACCGCCTGGCCGGCTTCGACCTGCGCGGCGAGATCGGCGGCGTAGCGCTCGGCTGTGCGCAGGCGCTCTTCCAGCGTCCGGTCGCAATCGCCCAGCGTCGACTTGAGGCCGGCGATGGCGCGCTCGGCATTGTCCGTCGCGGTGATCAGTGCGCCGACGGTCTGGCGCATGCCGGCCTCGTCCGCCTTCAGGCGCTCGATGCGCCTGGTCAGGATGAAGCAGGTGACGATGGTGGCGACGAGGAGGCTGGCGACAAGCACGTCGGCGATGAGATTGATCGTCATGTGTCCTCTTCAGGTCGTGGCGCCGAGATGGCTGGCGAGGCTGTCGAAAGCGGCGATGGTGGTCTTGGAGCGGCGCAAGGGGCTGACGACCTGGACGGCGATCTTGCCGTCGACCCGGCCGATCCGGCCTTCGGTGACGATGAAGTCGCCGCAGCGCAGCGAGACGGTGGCATCCGGGCGGGCGTCGAACATCAGGGTATCGCCGATTTCGAGCTTCATGACGCGCTTGAGCGGCATCCGGGTCTCGTGCAGCACGCAGGTGACGTCGACATCGGCCTGCCAGACCTCGGTCGCGAGATGGTTCTCCCAGGTCGGATCGCGGCCCAGCTTCTCGCCCATGAAGCTTTCGAGCAGCAATTCGCGGATCGGCTCGATCGTGGCGTAGGGCAGGACGATGTGCAGCGCGCCGCCGCGGCCTTCCATGTCGAACTTGAGCTCGACGCGGATCGCGGCATTGGCCGGGCGGGAGATTGAGACGAAGCGCGGATTGGATTCGACGCGGTCGACGTTGAAGCGCACCGGCGAGAGCGGCTTGAAGGCGGCCTCGGCATCGCCCAGCACCAGTTCGATGACGCGGCGGATCATGCGGATTTCGATGGAGGTGAAGGGGCGGCCGTCGATGCGCGGTGCCGGCTGGCCGCGCTTGCCGCCGAACATCGCGTCGAGGACCGAGTAGATCAGCGACGACTCGATGGTGATCAGGCCGAAATTGTCCCATTCCTCGGCCTTGAACACCGAGAGCAGCGCCGGCTGCGAGATCGAGTTGACATAGTCGCCGAAGCGCACCGAGCGGATGCTCTCCAGCGTGACCTCGACATTGTCCGTGAAGAAGTTGCGCAGGCTGGTCGAGAGCAGGCGCACCAGACGCTCGAAGATGATCTCGAGCATCGGCAGGCGCTCATAGGCGACCGAGCCGGAATCGACGATCGCCTGGATGCCGTTGCGGCCGTCCTTCTCGTCGCCGCTGGAGAAACCGAGCATCGTGTCGATTTCGTCCTGCGACATCAGGCGGTCCGTACCGCCTTCCTGTTCGCCGTCGTCCTCCACCATGTCGGGCATGGCGGTCCAGCCTGCCGCCATCCCTTCCGGGGTCAGCGGCTCGTCGCTCGGTACGGAGGTGTCGCGTTCGGTGCTCATCGTTCCGCCGTCATCTCGGTGCGGTCAGCCGGTTGCGGCTCACTGGACCAGCAGTTCCTTGAACAGCACGGCGTCGACCTTGGCCGGATAGACGGTCAGGTTGACGCGACGCAGAAGCTCTTCCTTGAGGCGGTACATGCCGGCCGAGCCTTCGAGATCGGACGGACGCAATTCGCGCATGAAGACCTGGAAGGCGTCCTCGACGCGCGGCAGCAGCGGCTTGACCTGGTCGGCCGCCTTCGCATCGGCGATCTCCAGCACGACCTTGATCTTCATGATCGGCTGGCGGTCCTGCTGGCCGCCATTGGACATGCCGATCATCATGTCCTTCATGTCCAGGAAGGCGATGGGATTCTTGGCCTTCGCCGCGGCTTCGGCGGCTGCGATCTGTTCGGGCGAGGGCTTCTTCAGGAAGAACCAGCCGCCACCGCCGGCAGCCGCCAGCAGCACGACGCCGATGATCATGAAGAGCTTCTTCCTGCTCTTCGGCGCCTCATCACCGGAGGCGCCTTCCTCTTCCGTCTTGGCTTTCTTCGCCATCTCGTCACGCGCCCCGGCAGCCGGGCCGCGTTCTGCCGCCCGTTCGGTCACCTTCGTCCGTTACGGTTAACGCGTCGTTAAGGGCGGCAGAATTTGCCGGGCTGTTCTTGCCGCTTCAGCAGCATGTGCCGGGCCGTGACGGGAGGGGGCATCCGCTCTGTATTCAATGATATCAATATCTTGCCTGGATTAACCATGTTGGCACGCCGCTTGCCGGTACTGGGCCGTGGCGACTGCGCTGGGGAGCGTCGAGGTTGCCGCGGGACATGATCGGGAGATAAGCCGTGGAGAACGCGCTTCTCATCGGCCTGTCGCGTCAGGTGGCTCTGGCGCGCGAGCTGGACGTCATCGCCAACAACGTGGCGAATGTCGGCACCAATGGATTCAAGGCGCGCAGCGCGCGCTTCACCGAATTCCTCATGCCTGTCGCGAAGGCCGACGCCTTCAAGCCGGCCGACCGGCCGCTGTCCTATGTCATCGACAAGGGCACGCCGCTCGACCTGTCGCAGGGCATGGTGGAGCTCACCGGCAATCCGCTCGACGTCGCTCTGAAGGGCGACAACTATCTCGTCGTGCAGACGCCGAACGGCGAACGCTATACCCGCGCCGGCTCCCTGAGCCTCGACCGGCAGGGCCGGCTTGTCACCCAGACCGGCCTGCCGGTGATGGGCGAGGCCGGGCCGATCGTCTTCGGCTCCAGCGAACATTCCATGCGCATCGCCGCCGACGGCACCGTCAGCAGCGACCAGGGCACGCGCGGCAAGCTGCGGCAGGTGCGCTTCGCCGATCCGGCGGCGCTGGCGAGCGAAGGCACCAACCTGTTCTCCTCGGCCACGCCGCCCCAGGCGGCGGGCATCGAGGCGCGGCTGGAGCCGGGCGCGATCGAGCGCTCCAACGTCAAGGCCGTGGTCGAATTGACCCGCCTGATGGAGGTGCAGCGCAACTACCAGAACGTCGCCAACATGATGAGCAAATCCGATGAGCTGCGCAGCCGGGCGATCTCGCGCCTGGCGGACCAGCAGGCCTGATAGGGAGCGAGCACCATGCGCGCCATGCAGACAGCCGCCACCGGCATGATGGCCCAGGAGATGAACGTCCAGGTCATCTCCAACAACATCGCCAACGTCCGGACCACCGGCTACAAGCGCCAGCAGGTTCATTTCCAGGACCTGCTCTACGAGAATTTCCGGCGCGCCGGCTCGGCCACCTCGGACCAGAACACCCAGGCTCCGGCCGGCACCTTCATCGGTTCCGGCGTCAAGACGGTCTCGACCGGCCGCGTCATGACGCAGGGCAATATCAGCCCGACGGAGAAGCCCTACGACGTCGCCATCCGTGGCGAGGGCTTCTTCCGCATCCGCATGCCCGATGGCCGCACCACCTATAGCCGCGACGGTTCCTTCGATCTCGACGCGCAGGGCCAGCTCGTCACCCGCGACGGCTACCAGGTCGAGCCCGGCATCACCGTGCCGAACAACGCCTCCAGCGTCAGCATCAACGCGCAGGGCATCGTCGAGGCGATGGTGCCGGGGCAGACCGCCCCGCAGCAGCTCGGCCAGATCCAGCTCGTGCGCTTCGTCAACAAGGTCGGCCTCGAGTCGATCGGCGACAACCTCTATATCGAGACCGCGGCCTCGGGCCAGCCGATCGACGGCTTCGGCGGCGGCGAGGGCTTCGGCACGCTGCAGCAGAACTACCTCGAGGAAGGCAACGTCCAGGCGGTCACCGAGCTGTCCTCGCTGATCGCCGCGCAGCGCGCCTACGAGATGAATTCCAAGGTCATCACCGCCGCCGACCAGATGATGTCGGCGACGACGCAGATGTTCCGCGGCTAAGGGGGGCGCATCATGATCCGCCTCTCCCTGATCGCCCTGGCTCTCTCCGGCAGCGCCGCTCTGGCCGCGCCGCAGCAGGCTCAGCCCGCGCCGGTCGCGGTCGCCTCCGCCGTTGCGGCTCCTGCCGTCGCAGCGCTGCCATCCAGGCTGCAATTGCGCTCCGAGATCAATCTCGGGCGCGATCTCGTCACCTTCGGCGATCTCATTCCCGGCCTTTCCGGCGAGGCTGCCGCGACGGCGGCCTTCCGGGCGCCGGCGCTGGGCGAGACCGGCACGATCCAGGTCGCCCGCATCGTCGAGGCCGCCCGCGCGGCCGGCATCGTCCACGATGCCAGCGAGTTCCGGAGCCAGGGTTTCGCACAGGTGGTGGTGACGCGCTCCGCCCGTCGCATCACCGCCATGGACCTCGAAGCCGCCGTGAAGACCGGACTGCAGGAGCGCTTCGGCGTCGATGCCCGCATCTTCGCTCTGGCGATCGATGGCGGGGCACCGAGCATCGCCGTCGAGCCCGAGCTGACGGGCGACGTCGCCGTGGTCGAACTCTCCTTCGATGCCCGCTCGCGGCGCCTGCAGGCCCGGCTCGCGGTGCCCGGCAGCGCGGCGATGCGGCTGAAGCCGCTGCGCATCTCCGGCCAGCTCGTCGAAACCATGGAAGTCGTGGTGCCCAGGCGCCTGATCGCCCGTGGCGAGACGCTCGGCAAGGACGATGTGGTCATCGAACGCCGCCAGCGCGAGGGGCAGGGCGGCGAGGTCATCGGCGATATCCGCGCTGCCATCGACAAGGTCGCGCGCCGCGCCCTGCTCGCCGGCGTGCCGCTGCGCGCAAGCGACGTCCAGCGCGAGGAGATCGTCGGCAAGGGCGATCTCGTCACCATCGTCTACGAGACGCCGGGCCTGCTGCTCACCCTGCGCGGCCGGGCCAACGAGGCCGGCGCGATGGGCGATGTCATCTCCATCACCAATCCCCAGTCCAAGCGCGTGCTGCAGGGCAAGGTGAGCGGTCCCGGGCGGGTTTCCGTCCAGCCTTCCGCCGCCGGCCGCGTCGCCAGCGCTCAGTAAAGTTCCGTGGAAAGAGCCATGTCCGCCAACCGCTTCGCCAAGTTCACCGGGCTCCTCCTGCTGACCGCCTCGCTCGGCGCCTGCGGCATCGGCGACCGCCTCGCCAATGTCGGCCAGGCGCCGACGCTGTCGCCGGTCGAGGACCCGACCGCCGCCAAGGGCTACAAGCCGGTGCAGATGCCGATGCCGGAGGTGTCGCACGCCTCCTATGCGCCGAACTCGCTCTGGCGCACCGGCTCGCGCGCCTTCTTCAAGGATCAGCGTGCCCGCAGGGTCGGCGACCTCGTCACCGTCAAGGTCAAGGTCACCGACAAGGCCCAGCTCAACAACACGACCAAGCGCAGCCGCAAAAACGGCGAGGATCTCGGCGCGGAGAACGCCTTCGGCTTCGAGAACAAGGTCGATGCCTTCCTGCCCAACGGCGCCAAGGCCTCCTCCCTGCTCAAGCTGGAATCCGACGGTTCCAGCGAGGGCGCGGGCTCGGTCAACCGCTCCGAGACGCTGGCGACCAATGTCGCGGCGGTCGTCACCCAGAACCTGCCCAACGGCAACCTGGTGATCGAGGGCAAGCAGGAGATCCGCGTCAATTTCGAGGTGCGCGAACTGATCGTCGCCGGCGTGATCCGGCCGGAGGACATCGAGTCCGACAACACCATCGATTCAACCAAGATCGCCCAGGCCCGTATCGCCTATGGCGGCCGCGGCCAGATCACCGATGTCCAGCAGCCGCGCTACGGCCAGCAGGTGATGGATATCCTGCTGCCCTTCTGATCTTTCGACCCTTCCCACCGAAATCCCGGACGGCGCGGAACGCTCCCCCTTGTCTCCGCGCCGGCCGGTCGGCGGTCTCTCCCGAGCCGCCACCCTCCCGGCTGCCTGCCACGCTCCCCAAGCTTTACAAAGGTCGGCGGCCAGAAGCCCCGCGTCCTCCCGACGCGGGGCTTTCCCATGTCGCTCAAAGGCGGCAATCGCCGCGGCACGCTCTCCGTCAGTGGCCGGCCGCGAGCGCCCCATCCCCCTTGTCGTGCACCGCGAGGCGCTCGACCATGGTGGCGGTCGCCTGGTTCATGCCGATGATCTCGACGGCGATGTCGTGGTGCCGGAACTTGAGCACGACGCGATCGAGGGCGTTGATGGCTGTGATGTCCCAGAAATGCGCGGCACTCAGGTCGATGACGACCTGCCTGACCTCCTCCTCGCGGAAGTCGAAGGCGGCGTGGAAGGCTTCGGCCGTGGCGAAGAAGATCTGCCCGGCGACGCGGTAGATCCGCTTCTCGCCGGCGCGCTCGGAGGCGACGGCGAAGAAGCGTGTGACCTTGTGGGCGAAGAACAGTCCGCTCAGCACGACGCCGAAGAGCACGCCCTTGGCAAGGTCATGCGTGGCGACGACGACCGCGACCGTGCCCAGCATGACGAAGCTGGAGCTTTTCGGATGGATCAGCAGCGTCTTCAGCGAGCGCCACTGGAAGGTGTTGACCGAGACCATGATCATCACCGCGACGAGGGCGGCCATCGGGATCTGGGCGACATAGGGGCCGAGCACCACGATCAGGAATAGCAGGAATCCGCCCGCCCACAGGGTCGAGAGGCGCCCGCGGCCGCCCGATGAGACGTTGATGACCGATTGCCCGATCATGGCGCAGCCCGCCATGCCGCCGAAGCAGCCGGCGACGATGTTGGCGAGGCCCTGGCCGGCGCATTCACGGTTCTTGTCGGAGGTCGTGTCGGTCATCTCGTCGATGATCGCCGCGGTCATCAGGCTTTCGAGCAGGCCGACCATGGCGAGAGTCAGCGCATAGGGCGTGATGATCTTCAGGGTCTCGAGGGTGAGGGGGACCTGCGGGAGGGCGAAGAAGGGCAGTTCGCTGGGCAGCGCCCCCATGTCTCCGACAGTGCGGATACTGAGGCCGAAATACATCGAGATCGCGGTCATCACGACGATGGTGACCAGTGGCGACGGCACCGCCCGGGTCAATCGCGGCAGCAGGTAGATGATCGCGAGGCCGGCCGCCGTCATGGCGTAGACGATGGGGCCGCGCCCCAGCAATTCGGGCATCTGGGCCAGGAAGATCAGGATGGCGAGCGCATTGACGAAGCCGGTCACGACCGAGCGCGACACGAAGCGCATCAGGTTGCCGAGCTTCAGGATGCTGGCGATGATCTGGAAGAGTCCAGTCAGGAGCGTTGCCGCCAGCAGGTAATCGAGGCCGTGCTGCTTCACCAGCGCGGTCATCACCAGGGCCATCGCGCCGGTCGCGGCCGAGATCATGGCCGGGCGCCCACCGGCAATGGCGGTGATGACGGCGATGCAGAAGGAGGCATAGAGCCCGACCTTAGGATCGACGCCGGCGATAATCGAGAAGGCGATGGCCTCCGGGATCAGGGCGAGCGCGACGACGGTGCCGGCGAGGAGCTCGCGCGTGATATTCGGAGCCCATTCGCTCCGCAGATGAGAGATGGTCATGACGCAGGTTTCCCGTCCGGAAGGCCGCAGCCCCCCGGGCAAACAGAATCGGCCGCGGTTTAGCGGCAGCGAATGAGGGAAGCCGGCGCCTAGGGCGGGCTCAGGCGCGTGCGGAAGAACCTGATGAGCGCGATCATGCCGCGAGGCATAGCAAATTCATGCGCAGGAGCAACGACGCTGGGCGCGTGAGGGCTATGCGGGCTCCTTCGAGCCGGTGCCCGGGGACACTGTTTCGGCCAGTTCCCGACTGCATTCGGTGAGGTCGCCATTCGAGGTCTTGTGCGTGTGGCAGCGCGCATCGTCGCGGGCGCAAGCCGGGATCGTGAGCATCAAAAGCAGGCAGGCGACCAGATTTCGCGACATGATCGATGGTTCTCCGTTAGACCTCGGAGCGGTTTACGGCGCCACGATCGCGCTCGTAACGCTTCTTCAGCGGGAAGGGCGGCAGCCAGGCTTCGCGGCGGATGGTCCAGAGCTCGTAGGTCGGCATTAGCTGGTCCGGGGCGTCGAGCGATCCGAGGTTCACCTCGGTCTCGTCGCCGGAGCGCCCGAAGACCGGTGAGCCGCAGCGTGGGCAGAAGAACCGCCCGTCATAGTCGCGCGCTTCGCCCTCGATCGCCACCGCGTCCTGCGGGAATATCGCGGAGGCGTGGAAAAGGGCACCGTGATGCTTGCGGCAGTCGAGACAGTGGCAAATGCCGACCCGGTAAGGGCGCCCCGACGCCACGATCCGCAGATTGCCGCACCGGCATCCGCCCGTGAAACGGTCCATGCTGCGCGTCCTCCTCGATTGGCGGTTGTCGCCGCGAGGTTAGGGCAGGCCGCTTCCTGACGGAAACGGGCTGTCGAGATAGGGGGCTTCACGCAAAAGGCCCCGCGCCTGTCGACGCGGGGCCTTTTGGACAAGTCGGGCAAGCCTGTCGCGGCTCAATCGTCGCGGAAGACGCGCTCGTTGCGCTCGTGGCGCTCCTGCGCCTCCAGCGAAAGCGTCGCGATCGGGCGGGCTTCCAGACGCTTCAGCGAGATCGGCTCGCCGGTCTCCTCGCAATAGCCGTAGGTCGCATCATCGATCCGGGCGATGGCCGCGTCGATCTTGGCGATCAGCTTGCGCTGCCGGTCGCGGGCGCGCAGCTCGATGGCGCGGTCTGTTTCGGAGGAGGCCCGGTCGGCGATGTCCGGGTGATTCTCGCTCTCTTTCTGCAAGGTCAGCAGGGTTTCCCTGGCTTCCCGCAGGATCTCGTCCTTCCAGGCGAGGAGCTTGCCGCGGAAATACTCGCGTTGACGGTCGTTCATGAACGGCTCGTCATCGCTCGGCTTGTAATCCGCCTCGAGGATGATCTGCTTCGACATGGGCGCTCTCTCAGTTGTCGGCTCACGCACCCA
Source organism: Allobosea sp. AK1 (assembly GCF_006714945.1). Lineage (NCBI taxonomy): Bacteria > Pseudomonadati > Pseudomonadota > Alphaproteobacteria > Hyphomicrobiales > Alloboseaceae > Allobosea > Allobosea sp. AK1. The sequence continues at coordinate 541,887 of NZ_VFMG01000001.1, read as the reverse complement.
TCGGCTGTGCCGCGGAAGGGGAGCCGATTTGGCGCCCTTATAGCGATCCGTTTCAACTGGAACAATCGCTTCCGACAGGACTTCAACGGCTTCGTGAAAACGCGCGATCCAGCGCCCATTTTTGGCGAAAACGGCGGAATTCGCGTCAATTCAGCTTGCGGATCGCGTCGGCGATGTCGGCTTCGACCAATCTGGCGATCGGTTGCCGGTAATGACTATGGTCGAAGAACAGCTTCGGATCGCGCAATTCAGGCCTGTCGACCCGCCAATCGACCAGCGCCGTGCGCGGGCGGCGGGCCGCCAGGTCGGCGAAGGCCTTGCGGCAGGCCGCATCGGCCGCGGCATCGCGCGTGCCGGGCTTCGACAGGGCGGTGACATAGACTGGCGGGCGCAGGAGAATCAGCACGGTCTCGGCCGGGGCCGCCTTCATCAGCTCTTCCAGACCCCTCGCCGCCGGGAAGGGGCCGTCGACATTGCCGCCGCCGGCCTCGATCGGCTTCTGCAACCGGGCGATGATCTCCGGATTGGTGCCGTAGCCCTGCACGCCGTAGCCCGATTCGTAGTCCCAGTAGCCGTCCGGGCGTGCGCGCTCGGCCTTGCCCGACGTCAGGTAGCCGATTCGGCGGGGCAGTTCCTCCAGCAGGTCGAAGCGCATCAGCCCGCCGAGATAGTCGGGCAGGCTGCGGCTCAAAAGCCAGAACGGGAAGGGCTTCTCGTTGGGCAGGGCCGGGTTCGCGGTGCACCAGTAATTGTCGATGCCGACCACGATTGCCTGCGGTGGTGTCGCGCGGTGGTGGCGCAGGAACCAGTCGATCGTCGCGAAGGTCTCCCTCGGCTGTGTCGCCGGCGCGATCAGCGAGACGAAGGGGATACCGGTCTTCGCATGCAGCTCCTCCGGCGAGATCAGCTGGATATGCGAGTTGCCGAAGATGGCGCCGGTGAAGCGCGGATCGCGCCCGCGGCTCGCCAGCGCCGTGCGCGGGCCCTGCGGGCGCACGCCTTCCCCGAGCTTCAGCGGCGAGCGGCCGGAATCATAGGGATCGATCAGGAAGGCGGCCGTCAGGAAGGCGACCGCGATCAGCACCGCTGCGCTGAGGAAGGCGCCGGTGAAGCCCGTCCACTTCGCCGCCCGAGCGGCCTGCTCAGAACTGGAAGTAGATGAACTCATAATTGGCGTCTTCGCCGATCTTCAGCAGGATGATGACGAACAGGAGCCCGGCGAGGATCGCGAGCCAGCGGGCCGGCGGCAATTTATGGACGAGGTTCCAGGCGGTGGGGCCGATGATGGCGAAGGCGGCTGCCGGCAGCAAAGCCCGCCATTTGAAGCCGGTGCCGATGGGGCCGAGTCCGAACAGGCCCTTGTAGATCGCGAGCGCGGCCTCGAAATTCGTCGCCCGGAACAGCACCCAGCAGAGCATCACGAACAGGAAGGTCAGGACCCAGCCGAGAGCAGCCGGCATCGGCAGGCCGGCGCGGCGCCAGAACAGGGCGGCGATCAGCGCCAGTCCGTGCGCTACGCCCCAGGCGACGAAGGTCAGGCCGGCGCCGTGCCAGAGCCCGCCCAGCGCCATGGTCGCGAACAGCGCCCAGATCTGCGTCGGCAGGCCGCTGCGCGAGCCGCCGAGCGGGATGTAGAGATAATCGCGCAGGAAGCGCGACAGCGTCATGTGCCAGCGGCGCCAGAAATCCTGGATCGAGAGTGAGCGATAGGGCGCCTCGAAGTTCTGCGGCAGCACGATGCCGAAGAGCAGGGCGAGGCCCAGCGCCATGTCGGTGTAGCCGGAGAAGTCGAAATAGATCTGGAAGGTGAAGGCGAGCGTCGCCTGCCAGGCCTCCATCAGGCTGATGACCTTGCCGGCCGCCGCGGCCGCGAAGACCGGGTTGGCGTATTCGGCGAGGGGGTCGCCGATCAGCACCTTCTTGGCGAGGCCGGCGGTGAGCAGCAGCAGGCCGCGCGCGATCCGCTCGGCTGCGTCCGGGCGCTGATAGGGCCGCTCGTCGAGCTGGTGCATGATCTCGCGCCAGCGCACCAGGGGGCCGGCGAGCACCTGTGGGAAGAAGGCGATGTAGAGCGCGTAGCGGACGAGATCGTAGCGCGGCGCCTGCCCGCGCCGCAGATCCGTCAGGTACATGATGTGGTGGAAGGTGAAGAAGGAGATGCCGAGCGGCAGCGCGATGTCGAATTTCGGCGCCGGCAATCCGGGAATCATTCCAGCGAGATCGGCGAAGAAGTTGAAGTACTTGAACACCGCGAGGACAGCGAGGTTCAGGACGATCGCAAGCGTGATCAGCGCGCCGGACTTCGTCTTCTGGAAGGCCTCGGCGATCAGCCAGTTCAGCCCGATCGAGAGCACGAGTAGCGGCAGGAAGCGCCAGTCCCAATAGCCGTAGAAGGCGAAGGACAGCGCCACCAGCACCGGCAAGCGCCAGCGCGGCGCAAAGCGTTCCGCCGCCCAGTGGAGGGCGAGCGCCAGCGGCAGGAAGGCAAGCAGGAAGACGAAGGAGTTGAAAAGCATCGGGCGGGGAGCGGATCACAGGATGGGTGCCGCCTTAGACCATTATGGACGGCGAGTCATGTCGGGGCTGGTGCGGCGCAGGAGGGCGGAAGAAGGCATAGGCGGCGGGCGCTTGTCCCCGCTATTTCAATCAATCGATTGATTGAAATAGCGGGCGATGATATGGATGCGGCATGAAAGCTATTTTCGAGAGCGATGCCGGGACACGCGAAGCGCTGATCCGGGCCGGGCTCGACCTGTTCGGGCGGCATGGATTCGAGGCGAGCTCGATCCGCCAGATCGCCCAGGCGGCCGGGGTCAACAGCGCCGGCATCGCCTATCATTTCGGTGGCAAGGACGGTTTGCGCCAGGCCTGTGCCGAGGCGATCGTCGCGACGATGAAGCAGCGGGTCTTCGGCGCCGCTGCGGCGATGCCGCCCCTCGACAGGCTCGCGCCGGAGGCGGCAGCCGAGCTGCTGTTCGGCATCGTCGGGCGTGTCACGGCCTTCGCGACGCAGGCGCCGGAAAGCGAGACGATCGCCCGCTTCGTCCTGCGTGAGATGATGGAACCGACCCCGGCCTTCGAGGCGCTCTACGAGGGGCTGGTTGGGCCGGTCCATGGCCATCTCTGCCGGCTCTGGGCGGCGGCGACCGGGATGGAGCCGGAGGCGGAGGCAACCAAGCTCGCGGTCTTCGCGACGATCGGGCAGGTGCTTTACTTCCGGCTGGCGCGGCCGGCCGTGATGCGGCGCATGGGCTGGAGCGCGATCAACACGGCTGAGAGCGAGGCGATCGCCGGCGTCATCCGCGCCAATCTCCGCGCCAGTATCGCCAGCATGCGGGAGAACAGGTCATGATCCTCGGCTTCCTCTGTTCCTTCGGGCTGATCGCGGCGAGCTTTTCCGCCTGCGGCGGCGATACGGTCCGCATCGCCGGCTATGTCGAGGGCGAATATGTCCGGCTCGGGCCGATCGATACGGCCCGGATCGAGCGCATCGATGTCCGCCGGGGCGACCGCGTCGAGGCCGGCCAGGCCGTGGCGGGGCTCGAACGGACCGATGCCGAGAATGCCGTTGCCGAGGCCGAGGCGCGGCTGGTGCAGGCGCGGGCGCAGCTCGACAATCTGAAGAGCGGCAAGCGGCCGGAAGAGATCGCGGTGATCGAGGCGAGCCTCGCCTCCGCCAAGGCGCAGGAGCGCGAAGCCGACCGGGCGCTCGACCGGCGGCAGGACCTGTTCCGCCGGGGCGTCTCCACCCAAGCCGATCTCGACCAGGCGGTGACGGCGCGCGACGTCGCCGGCGCGCGGGTCCGCGAGATCGGTGCCAATCTTGGCGTGGCGCGGCTGGCGGCAAGGCCCGACGAGATCAAGGCCAGCGAGAATCAGGTCGAGCAGGCGAAATCCGCACTGGCGCAGGCGCAGTGGAAGCTGTCGCAGCGCCAGCTCGTCGCGCCCGCGGCCGGGCGGATCAGCGACGTCCTGCGCCGGGTCGGCGAACTCGCCGGGCCGAGCGCGCCGGCGCTCCTGATGCTGCCGGACGGCGCCGCCAAGCTGATGCTCTATGTGCCGGAGATCAGGATCTCAGGCGTGACGACCGGCATGAAGCTCGATGTCCGCTGCGATGGCTGTGCGCCCGGCCTGACCGCCACTGTGACTTATGTCTCGCCGGAGCCCGAATTCACGCCGCCGGTGATCTATTCGGCGCAGACGCGCCAGAAGCTGGTCTATCTGGTCGAGGCGCGACCGGATGGCGGGCCGCAATCGGCGCTGCAACCCGGCCAGATCGTCGACGTCACGCTCAGGGCGCAGCGGTGAGTGCCGCGCTCGCCATCGATGTCCGCGGCATGACCAAGCGCTTCGGCAAGCGCACGGTGGTCGACGATGTCGATCTCGCGGTGGCGACGGGCGAGATCGTCGGCTTCCTCGGCCCCAACGGCTCGGGCAAGACGACGACGATCCGGATGATCTGCGGCTTGCTCAGGCCCGATGCCGGGGAGGGCACCGTGCTCGGGCTCGACGTCCGTACGCAAAGCGCCGCGATCAAGCGCCAGGTCGGCTACATGACGCAGCGCTTTTCCTTCTACGAAGACCTGACCATCGCCGAGAACCTGACCTTCGTCGCCCGGCTCTACGAGCTCGATCCCGTAGACGAGGCGGTGGCGAAGACGCTGGACGGGCTGGGCCTGACCTCGCGCAGGGACCAGCTTGCCGGCACGCTCTCGGGCGGTTGGAAGCAGCGGCTGGCGCTGGCCGCCTGCATCATGCACCAGCCGAAGCTCTTGCTGCTCGACGAGCCGACCGCCGGTGTCGACCCCAAGGCGCGTCGCGAGTTCTGGGACGAGATCCATCGGCTGGCCGGCGACGGTCTGACCGTGCTGGTCTCCACCCATTACATGGACGAGGCCGAGCGCTGCCACCGCATAGGCTACATCGCCTATGGCCGGATGCTGGCCACGGGGACCGTCGAGGAGGTCGTTCGCGGTTCGGGCCTCGTCACCTTCGTCGTCCATGGCGCACTGAAGTCCGCCCAGATCCGGGCGCTGGAGGCGACCGAGGGCGTCGAGCAGGTCGCTCCCTTTGGCGCGACGCTGCATGTCGTTGGCACCGACCGGGGGAAGCTGGAAGCGGCGCTCGAACCCCTGAAGCGCGAGGCCGGTATCAAGGTCGAGCCCGGCGAGACCAGCCTCGAGGACGTCTTCATCAAGTTCATGACCGGCGCGCAGGAGCGGGCGGCATGATTGCGCTGTTTTCCCCACGCCGGCTCGGTGCGATCCTGGCGAAGGAGTTCGTGCAGATGCGGCGCGACCGCATCACCTTCGCCATGATGCTGGCGGTGCCGATCGTCCAGCTCCTGCTCTTCGGCTATGCGATCAACAACGACCCGCGCGGCCTGCCGGCGGCGGTCCTGGCGCTCGGGCAGGATCGCTATACTCGTGCCGTGGTCTCGGCGCTGGAGGTCTCGAACTATTATCGCTTCGGCGAGCGGCCGCAGAGCGCGGCCGAGGCCGAGAGCCTGATGGCGAAAGGCGAAATCTCCTTCCTCGTCACCATTCCCAGCGATTTCGGCACCCGCGTCGAGCGGGCGGACGAGCCGCGCATCCTGGTCGAGGCCGACGCGACCGATCCTGCGGCGGCGAGCGGGGCGGTCTCGGCGCTGGGCACGATCGCGAGCCGGGCCCTGCTGCGGGCGCAGGGGCGCGAGCCGGTGACCGATCCCGCAGGGGCCAGTGGCGACAGCCTCTCCTTCGTGGTGCACCGGCGCTACAACCCGGAGAACATCACCCAGTACAACATCGTGCCGGGCCTGCTCGGCGTCATCCTGCAGATGACCATGGTGATGATGACGGCGATGGCGCTGACCCGCGAGATCGAGCGCGGCACCATGGAGAACCTGCTCGCCATGCCGGCGACGGCCGGCGAGATCATGCTCGGTAAGGTGCTGCCCTATCTCGCCATCGGCGCGGTGCAGGTGGTGATCGTGCTGGGCGCGGCCAAGCTGCTCTTCGCCGTGCCCTTCCTCGGCGGGCTCGGGCTGCTGCTCACCTGCGTGCTGGTCTTCGTGCTGGCACTGGTGCTGCTTGGCTACACGATCTCGACGGTGGCGCGCACGCAGCTCCAGGCGATGCAGCTGACCTTCTTCTTCTTCCTGCCTTCCCTGATGCTGTCGGGCTTCATGTTCCCCTTCGCCGGCATGCCGGGCTGGGCGCAGGCGCTGGGCGAGCTCTTCCCGCTGACGCATTTCCTGCGGATCATCCGCGCGATCATGCTGAAGGGCGCAGGCTTGAGCGATATCGGCGACGAGGTGCTCTATCTCAGCCTGTTCGTGCCGGTCTATGCGGGGCTCGCGCTGATGCGGTTCCGGAGCACGCTGGACTAGCAGGTCAGGTCGTCATTCTCGGGCGGAGCGAAGCGCAGACCCGAGAATCTCTTGACAAGACGGGGTAGGCCGGAGCCCCACGCAGCCTCAGATGCTCGGGTCAAGCCCGAGCATGACGCGCGTTGCGATGTCAGAGCGGAATGTTGTCGTGCTTCCGCCAGGGCCGCTCGACGTTCTTGGTCCGGAGCATCGCGAGCGCCCGCGCGATGCGGCGTCGCGTCGAATGCGGCATGATCACCTCGTCGATATAGCCGCGCTCGGCCGCGACGAAGGGCGACATGAAGCGGTCCTCGTATTCCTTGGTCTGGCGCGCGATCGTCTCGGCATCGCCGCCGCGGAAGATGATCTCGACCGCGCCCTTGGCGCCCATCACCGCGATCTGCGCGGTCGGCCAAGCATAGTTGACGTCGGCGCCGATATGCTTGGAGGCCATCACGTCATAGGCGCCGCCGAAGGCCTTGCGCGTGATGATTGTGACCAGCGGCACGGTGCATTCGCTATAGGCGAAAAGCAGCTTGGCGCCGTGCTTGATCAGGCCGCCATATTCCTGCGCGGTGCCGGGCAGGAAGCCGGGAACGTCGACGAGCGAGACGATCGGGATCTCGAAGGCGTCGCAATAGCGCACGAAGCGCGCCGCCTTGCGCGAGGCGTCGGAATCGAGCACGCCGGCCAGCACCATCGGCTGGTTCGCGACTATGCCGACGGTGCGGCCCTCGATGCGGCCGAAGCCGGTGACGATATTGCCGGCATAGGCGGCCTGAATCTCGAAGAAGTCGCCCTCGTCGACCGTCTTCAGGATCAGTTCCTTGATGTCGTAGGGCTTGTTCGGATTGTCGGGGACCAGCGTGTCGAGGCTCATGTCGACGCGATCAGGCACGTCGAATGACGGCCATTCCGGCACGCCGGCCGTGTTGTTGGCGGGGAGGAAGTCGAGCAGGCGGCGCACCTGCAGCAGCGCCTCGACATCGTTCTCGAAGGAGCCGTCGGCGACCGAGGACTTCGAAGTGTGGACCTTGGCGCCGCCGAGTTCCTCGGAGGTCACGGTCTCGTTGGTGACGGTCTTCACCACCTCCGGGCCGGTGACAAACATGTAGGAGGTGTCGCGGACCATGAAGATGAAATCGGTCATCGCCGGCGAATAGACGTCGCCGCCGGCGCAGGGGCCCATGATCACGGAGATCTGCGGGATCACGCCCGAAGCCTGCACGTTCCGCTTGAAGACCTCGCCATAGCCGCCGAGCGCCGCGACGCCCTCCTGGATGCGGGCGCCGCCGGCATCGAACAGGCCGACGATGGGCGCGCGCATCTTCAGCGCCATGTCCTGGATCTTGATGATCTTCTGCGCGTGGGTCTCGGAGAGCGAGCCGCCGAAGACGGTGAAATCCTTGGAGAAGACGAAGACGGTGCGGCCATTGACCGTGCCCCAGCCGGTGACGACGCCGTCGCCGGGGATCTTCTCGGCCTTGTCCATGCCGAAATCGACGGCGCGGTGCTGCACGAACATGTCGAACTCCTCGAAGGAGTCCTTGTCGAGCAGGAGCTCGACGCGCTCGCGCGCCGTGAGCTTGCCGCGCTTGTGCTGCGCCTCGATGCGGCGCTCGCCGCCACCCTTGCGGGCGCCCTCGCGCCGGGATTCGAGCTGTTCGAGAATATCCTTCATGGCGGCAGGCTCCCGGCGGGCAAAACGCGTCTCAAAGCCGGCTTAAGCGGCGAAAGCGGATGAGTCCATGACGACGTTTGCGCAAGCCGGAACCGCAATCATGCGGAACGATGGGAAGCCGGGCTATCGGAGCAAGGCTGGTGCGATCAGCCGTCGTCGCCGCCTACCCCTTCAGCAGCAGGAGCACCGCAGCGTCGAATTCACGGCGGCGGATGATGCGGCGCTCGGCCGCTTCCTCGTCCTGTCCCCAAATCCCGATCTGGTAGTCTTCGTCGAGATGGGCGGCATCCCAGACCGCGTCCGGATCGATCAGCCCGTTTGCCAGTGCGAGCATCAGGATGGCCGAGCCGGTCAGGGTCATGACGGTATGTGCGCCCGCCAGTGCCAGCGGGGCGGGGATCTTACCGACCTGATGGGTCACGGCAGCTAGCGTGCCTTCCGGCTGCTGCGCGAAGACGATGCCTTCCGCCAAGAGGAAGCGGGCGCCGATCAGCGCCTCGATATCGCCGAGGATCGGCTGCCAGACCTGGTTCTGCCGTTCGACGAGCGCCTCGGGTTCGCCGGCGCGGTAGCAGAGCGCGTCGGAGCCGGCATAGCGGACGATTTCGGCGCGCACGGCCTCCTGCTGGTCCTCGACGCCGTCGAGTGCCGAGTTGACGAGCCGGGTCAGCGGCATCCGGGCGGGATCGATCCGTTCGCTTTGGGCCTGCCATTCGGCGGCAAGCGCTTCGGCGACCGGGCGCGAGCCGACGGCGAGCGGCTTGCGGGCCGGGGTCCGCGCCGTCTTGCCGTCGAGAGCGACATGGAAGAGGCCGTCGCGCTCCAGCACGCCGGCTTCCTTGTAGAAGCGGGCGGGCAGGGGATTGCGCATGGCCTGCTGGGCCGCGGCGATGGGGTCCGGCTGGCTGGCGCCGGGGGAGCCGAAACGGGCGAGGAAATCGTCGGTGGACATGGCCCCGCCATAGCGCATTCGCGCTCGGCAGGAAACGGTAGCTCAGGCGGCGCGGATGCGGCCGAGGAACTGGGCGACCTCGCTGTCGAGATGCACGGACTGGAGCGAAAGCTTGTCGGCGGATTCGGCGACATGGCCCGCAGCCTCGTCGGTTTCGGCGGCGATGCGGCTGACGATGTCGATATGGCCGGCGGCGAAGACGGTCTCGTCGGCGGCGCGCCGGATGATCTGGGCGATGCCCGCAGCCGCGGCGTTCTGCTGCTCGACCACGGTCGCGACATTGCCGGAGATCTGGTTGAGCGAGCCGACCGTCGCGTTCATGGCGTCGATCGCGTCGATCGCCTCGGTGCTGGAATCGCGGATCGCGCCGATCTGGCTCTGGATCTCCTCCGTTGCACGCCAGGTCTGGTTGGCGAGCGACTTGATCTCCTGGGCGACGACGGTGAAGCCGCCGCCGGAGCGGCCGAGACGGGCAGCCTCGATCGAGGCGTTGAGCGCCAGCAGGTTGGTGTGCTTGGCAATGGTCGAGATCGCGTCGGTGATATCGCCGACCTGGCCGGCCTTGCGCGACAATTCACCGACCGTGTCGAGCACGGCGCGGGCCTGCCGCGTGGTCTCGCCGACGACGCGGGTGGTTTCCGCGACCTGGCGGTCGACCTCGGCGAATGAATGCGCCAGTTCCGCCGTGCCCTGCGTGACGGCGACGACATTGGACGAGGTCTGGCGCGAGGACTGCGAGGCGGCGCTGGAGCGTTCGGAGACTTCGAGGGCGCCGGCCTTCATCTGCTGCGACGCGATGCGCAGGGATTGCACGGAGGCGATGACGTCGCGGGCGATCCCGGCGATCTCGCGCTCGAAATCGTCGGCCACGGCGTGCAGGACCTGGCGGCGAACCAGTGCGCTCCTCTCCGTGGTTTCGGCGAGATTGCGCCTGGCCTCGTCCGCCGCGGCGCGGGCGACATCGGCCTCGTGGCGTTCGCGCTCCGAGACTTCGAGGGACTGGCGCAGCGACCAGACCACCCAGCTCAGCGCGACCGACTGCACGGCGACGATCGCGCCATGCAGCAGGACGCGGTCGATCTGGTTGCCGCCGAGGAAGACGCCGCTGGGTTGCAGCAGGCTGAAGACGAGGTGATGCAGGACGATGGCGAGAGTCGCCGGGATGAAGATGCGCCAGTCGAGCCAGCCGGCGAGCACAGCCAGCATGGCGAAGAAATACATGTGCATGTCGGACTGATAGGGATGCCCGGCGAAGGCATAGACCAGCAGCATGACCTGGCCCATGGTCACGATGCTGGAAACCTCGCGGGTCATCCAGCCGGTGCGGTCTATGCGCCAGATCGTCGTTCCGAGAGCGGCCAGCGCGATGCCTGCCAGCGTGATCGCAGGGCCGTGCAGCGGCGAGGAGGCAGGCGTTCCGACCGCCAGCACGGCGGCATTCGCCCAGAGGATCGCGATCAGGAAACGGGAGAAGCGCTCGCGAAAGCGCGTGACGGCGTTCATCGGCTGCTCCCTTCGGCGCTTCCGGTGCAAAGCCGGGCAAAGGCGGCGTCGATGACGAGCCAGGCTCCGGCTCCGTAGAGGGATGAGACGAAGCCGTCGCGCTCGCCCATCGTGAAGGCGACCGCGGCGGCGGTATCGATCTGCAGGAGGCTGCCGCTGGCCTCGGTGACGGCTTGCGCGATATCGGCCGATGCGGTTCCAGCGGGGAAAAAGGCGGCGATCGGTCGTCCCGGCACCGGCCAGGCCGCAATCAGGAGCGCGGCGATCGCCATAGCGACACCGCAGACCAGGCCGAAGCCGATCTCGCGCATAGGGTCCCCCCGGTTGTCCGATCATAAAACGGAAACCTAGGCGGGCAGATTACGGAAGTCGGCTTTATGCTTGGTAAATTACTCCATTACGTTGCGGCATGTTTTCAGGATCGGCTCAATGCCCGAAACGATCCCGCCAGGCAGGCCTGGCGCCGGCGAAGGGCAGGGCCGTTGCCGCGTGGACGCCGCGCGCCGCGGCGCGAGCCAGCACATCGGCGGCCGTGGCGCAGAGCTCCGTCATCGCGAAAGCGTCCGAGGGTGCGCCGCTGTAACCCGTTGCGGCGGCGAAGACGATGTCGCCGTCCAACGGGGCATGGGCAGGGCGCAAGGCACGGGCGAGGCCATCATGCGCGGCGAGCGCGAGACGCCGGGCCTGCGGCTTGGTCAGGACGGCGTCGGTCGCGACCAGCGCGATCGTGGTGTTCTGGCCGGTGCCGCCCTTGAAGCGCAAAGCGGTGTCGTCAGACGTGATCGCGGCAGGCCAACCGATGCCGCCGAACTCACCATCGCGCTCATAGGGTGCTGCCCAGAAATGGGGGCCGTCGCCGATCGTGGCCGTGCCGACGGCGTTGACCGCAACCAGTGCGCCGACGATCTGCCCTGTCGCGGCCCGCGCGCTCGCCGAGCCGAGACCGCCCTTGAGATTGGCGGTGGTCGCGCCATAGCCGGCACCGGCGGTTCCGAGCGCGAATCTGACGGACGCCGCGGCAGCAGCCTCGGCCCCGAGCCGGGCATAGGGCGTTTCGCCTTCGCCGCGGGCCCAGGGCTTGTCGCCGCCATTCATCAGGTCGAACAGGATGGCCTGCGGGACGATCGGCACGCGGAAGGCGCCGACCGGAAAGCCGCGCCCCTCCTTCGCCAGCCAGCGCATCACGCCATCGGCGGCCCCGAGCCCCCAGGCCGAGCCGCCGGAGAGAACGATGGCGTCGACATGCTCGACGGTCATCTCCGGATCGAGCAGCGCGGTATCGCGGGTGCCGGGCACGCCGCCGAGCACGGCGGCGGAGGCGATGGTCGGGCGCTCGAAGATCGCGGCGGTGACGCCCGTCCCTGCTGCAACGTCATGTGCATGGCCAACGAGCAGGCCGCGGACATCGGTGATGAGATTTTGCATTGAAAACCCGATGGCGAACCGAATCGCGCCGAAGGCGTTGTCGCTACATTACGATCTTTTCATCCGCTGGCCATTGCCGGGTCAGGCCGGCAGGATCAGGTTCACGCTATCGCCAATCGGCTTCGAGACCCGCTGCGCGACGCTTCGACTGGACTGTTCCAAGGAGATTGCCCGTGAAACCCATTGCCCTCATCGCCGCATCGTCGATCGCGATGCTTGCCGGCAGCTTCGCGCTGGCTCAGCCGCAGCCGGTTCCGCCCGCGGGCGGCAGCGACCAGAAGCAGGAACGCAGCGAAAGCCGTGAACAGCGCCGCGACGAATGGCGCGAGCGTCGGGCCGAGCGCGCCAAGGAGCGGATGGAAGAGCGCTTGTCCAAGGTGCGCGCCGATCTCAAGCTCAGCCCGGAGCAGACGGCTCTCTTCGACAAGGTCGAGGGGCTGATCAAGCAGCGCAGTTCCGAGCGCGGCGAGCGCTGGCAAGCGATGCGCGAGCGGCGCGAGGCGCTGCGCCATGCCGATCTGATGGAGCGCCTCGACGCCACCGCCAACCGACAGGGCGAGCGTGCAGCCCGCTCCAAGGAACTGGCCGACGCCGTGCGCCCGCTCTGGACGACGCTCAGCGACGAGCAGAAGACGGTGCTGCGCCGCTCGGTGCGCGAGGCCATGGCGGAAGGGCGCGAGCGCTTCCGCGAGATGCGCGGCTGGCGTGGTGGCTGGCATGACAACGACCGTGACGACCGCTGGGAGCGCGGCGATCGTGGTGACCGCGATGGACGCAGGCACTGGCGGGATCGCGACGACCGGAACGACGACTGAACGCTGACGCCGGCCCATTCCCAACAGGTCCATGACTGAAAGGAGCCGCACCCTGTCTTGGGCGCGGCTCTTCACGTCCGGCTCGTGGGCGCCCGGTCTCAGCCGCCGACCGCGTCCGAGACGCATTTCTTGGTGAAGCTGTTCTTGGCGGCGCCGGCCAGCTTCCTGTCGGCGGCCTGCTTGTCGCAGGCGGCGCCCGCATCTTTCTCGCATTTGGTCAGGAAGCTCGTCTTCGCCGCCCCGGCCAGCTTCTTGTCCGTGGCCTGAAGGTTGCAGCTTTGCGCCTGGGCGGCGCCGGCCATGCAGCACACAGCGAACGCGGTCAGCAGAAGTCTTTTCATGCGAATCTCCTCTCCGGAGTGATGACGCTACGCTACCGTACGGCTGGGAGATATGGACAAGAGCGCTTTCCGCCCTGCTTTCGCCAAAATCCCTAACACACGGAATTCAAAAGGAATTCAGGCATTTACCATATCCATTCAGGTTGGATTCACGCCTCGCCGTTTACGCTTTGTCAGTGATTGCGATGCGAGAGGTGAGCCATGAAGCAGACATGGTCATGTTGGGCGATGCGGGCCTTCATCGGCTCGGTCTTCATCGTCTGCCTGTTCGGGCCCTATGCGCTGTCGATCCTGATCGGCTGCCTGGGAGTGGGCTGCTATTTCTTCCGCAACGAAGTCGGCTCGCATCTCTGAGCCGTTGCACGCCTGGTTCATTCCCGGCCGAAACCGCTTTTCGTCGCCCAGCCGCGCGGCGCATTCTACCTGATTCGGCGCAGGTGACAGGTCTTCACCTTGCCGCCACGGCCATCCGAGCGCCAGACGCAGCCTGAACGGGCCGGGGCGCGATCATAGAGATAGATCTCCGCGCGCCGCTTACGATTGAAGCTTTGATTGGAAAAGTCGTGCCCGCCGACGCGGACATTGCGTCCGAAGCGGACTTCGGCCGACGCGCCTGATGGTAGCGCCACGTTCCATCCCACCGCCGTCGAGAGCAGGAACGCGGCGGTCGCCAAAGCGCCGAACGTCGCTTTCAAAACCCTCATGCCATTTCTCCCGGTCGCGATCGGTGAGCGCATCATGCCGCCAAACCGGCGTATCGCCAGAACGAAAAAGGGGACGGCCCGAAGGCCGTCCCCTGAATGTCGTCTGCGCCCCGAAAGGCCAAGGGCGTTGTCGCCGATCAGCGCGAGTAGAACTCGATGACCAGGTTCGGCTCCATCTGCACCGCGTAGGGCACGTCCGACAGGGTCGGGGTGCGGGTGTAGGTGGCCGAGAACTTGGTGTGGTCGGCGTCGATGTAATCGGGCACGTCACGCTCGGCCAGCGCGGCCGATTCGATGACGATGGCGAGCTGCTTCGACGAATCCTTGACCGCGATCACGTCGCCCGGCTTCACCTGATAGGAGGCGATGTTGACGCGCTTGCCGTTCACGGTGATGTGGCCGTGGTTGACGAACTGGCGGGCCGCAAAGACGGTCGGGACGAACTTGGCGCGGTAGATCACCGCGTCGAGACGACGCTCGAGCAGGCCGACGAGGTTCTCGCCCGAGTCGCCCTTCAGACGGATCGCCTCGGCGTAGTAGCGGCGGAACTGCTTCTCGGAGATCGAGCCGTAATAGCCCTTCAGCTTCTGCTTGGCGCGCAGCTGCGTGCCGAAGTCGGACGGCTTGCCCTTGCGGCGCTGGCCGTGCTGGCCGGGGCCGTATTCACGACGGTTGACCGGGGACTTCGGGCGGCCCCAGATGTTCTGACCGAGGCGGCGGTCAATCTTGTACTTCGCCTCATGGCGCTTCGACATGTCGCGTGTCCTCTCAGGTTCGCGAGTTGAGGACCGCGCCCTCCTGTCCCCTTGCGGGGCGACAGATCCAGCTTCCGAAGAAGAGCGGATCACGGGTGCGGAAAAAGCCACGCGGCCCCGTGAGGAGCCGCGCGACGAGAGGGCGTATGACGGAAAGCCGGCTTCGAGTCAATTCCGGACAGGCGGAAAGCCGCAATCAGCGCCAGTAGCCATAGGGTCGATAATAATAATGGTGGCGCCGCGGACGGTGCTTGTACCAGCCATAGTGATGGCCGCGATTCCAGCCATGGTGGCGGCGTGGCCCGTGGCCGTAGAAGCCGTGATGCCCATGGCCTCCACGCCAGCCATGGGGCTTCGCCTGCGCTTCCGTGTTTGTGCCGACGCCGGCGAAGGCGAGGCTGGCGGCAAGCGCCGACAGCAATAGCAGCTTTCTCATGAGGCTGGCTCCTTCTGCGATGGTCGCCGGAACCCTAAACGCTTCGGGGTCGGGCTGGTTCCCTCAGTTCGCCAGGGGCATGGGCTCGACGACGACCTGTGCCAGGCCATAGCCGGCCAAGGCGATCCGCAAGGGGCCGGTCAGGCCGGAACCATTGGTGAAGACCGCGGTCGCGTCGTGGCAGGCCGGATCGGGCTCGCGGGCGCCGGACAGGAGGTCGGCGACACGGCGCGCGATCGCCGGAGCCGGGTCGATCCACTCGACCGACCAGGGCGCGAGCCGCTTCATCCGTTCCAGCAGCAGGGGATAATGCGTGCAGGACAGGGTGACGACATCGGTGCGGCGGCCGTCGGCTTCGACGAAGCAGGCGGCGATCTCGGCGGCGAGAACGGCGTCGTCCACGGCCTCGCCCTTCAGCGCCTGCTCGGCAAGGCCGGCAAGCCGCGTCGCGCCGACGAGCGTGACGCGGTGGCTGGCCGCATAGGTCTCGATCAGCTCGCGGGTGTAGTCGCGCGCCACGGTGCCGGGCGTGGCCAGCACCGAGATCATGCCGCTGCGGGTCGCGGCTGCGGCCGGCTTGATCGCGGGGACCGTTCCGACGAAGGGGATGACGAAGCGTGTCCTGAGCGCCGGGAGCACCAGCGTCGAGGCCGTGTTGCAGGCGATGACCACGAGATCGGGATGGAAGCGCGCAATGAGGCGCTCCATCACGGCGAGCACGCGGGTGACGAGTTCGCTCTCGCCCAGCCGGCCATAGGGAAAGCCGGCATCGTCGGCGGCGTAGACGATATGGGCGCCGGGGCAGGCCTGGGTGGTGCGCGAGAGCACGGTGAGGCCGCCGAGGCCGGAATCGAAGACGAGGATGGTGGGCCGGGGCCGGGGGATCGCGAAGGGGCGGTGGCCCGCGCCGGCGAGGAGATCGACTTGCATTGAGAGTGCCGCAAACGCCAAAGCGCGACTCCGCCAGAGACCGGTTAAGGGACGGTCAACGGCCGGTTCAGCGGCTGTCTCGAATTTAGTTGACTGCGTCCACTAAATCGGTTGGCATCTGGAGGAGTTCAGCAAAAGTGCGCAGCGGTTTTGCGCCCGGAACTGCGTCGAAACAAAGAGATGGAGCTTTGCAGGCGAACGGGTGCTCGCCGGAAATGCTCCAGCTGGAGATGCGCCATGGAAACCACCGAGACCGCCGTCGCCGCGATCCGCCGCTTCAACCGCTTCCATACCCGCTGGGTCGGGGCGCTCGGCGGGAGCCTGCACGGCTCGGGCCTCGCGCTCGCCGAGGCGCGCGTGCTTTACGAGTTGGCGCAGCGCGACGATTGGCAGGCGGCCGAGATGGCCAAGTCGCTCGATCTCGATCCGGCCTATCTCTCGCGCATCCTCAAGCGCTTCGCAGGGCAGGGCTGGCTCGAACGCAGCCGCTCGGTAGCCGATGGCCGGGCCTGGCGCCTGCGCCTGACGGCGAAGGGCAGGGCGGCCTTCCAGCCGCTCGACGAGGCTTCGAGCGCGCAGGCGGGGGCGATCCTGGGGCGGCTGGCACCGCTCGAGCAGGCGAGGCTTGTCGATGCGCTCGCCGATACCGAGCGGCTTCTCGCCGGCGATGTTCGTGATCGTTCCGCGCCGGTTATCCGTGAGCATCGGGCCGGCGACATGGGTTGGGTCATCGGCGCCCATGGCCGGCTCTATGCCGAGGACTATGGCTGGGATCTGAGTTTCGAGGCGCTCGTAGCGGAAATCGCCGCGAAGTTCCTGCGCGAGTTCAAGCCCGACCGCGAGCGCTGCTTCATCGCGGAGCTGGATGGCCAGCCTGTCGGTTCCGCCTTCGTTGTGCAGGAGGACGCGACGACCGCGAAGCTCAGGCTTGTGCTGGTCGAGAAGCGTGCGCATGGACTGGGGCTCGGCAAGCGGCTGGTCCGCGAGGCCATCGGTTTCGCGCGCGCTGCCGGCTACGGGCGCATGGTGCTCTGGACCAACGACATCCTGCATGCGGCGCGCGGCATCTATGTCGGCGAAGGCTTCAGGCTGGTGGCGGAGGAGGAGCACCACTCCTTCGGGCAGGATCTCGTCGGTCAGAACTGGGAACTGGCGCTTCGGCCGAGCGCTGTCTGATACCCGTCAAGCCTTCAGGCGCGTCAGCGCCGCTGCCGCAGCGCGGCCGGCGAGCGTCGCGCCGCCGACCGTCATGGCGCCGCCTCCGGCCGTCGCCTCGCCGGCGATGAAGAGGCGGTTGCCGATCGGCTGGGCGAGGGCGTCGCGCGCCGCCTCGTGGCCGGGATCGCAGATCGAATAGGAGCCGCGGGCGAAGGGATCGGTCCACCAGGCCGGGAAGGAGACCGCCTTCACCGCCTTGCGGACATCGGAGCCGATCATCTTCGCCAGGAGATCGACGAGATGGGCGCGGGCTTCGTCGGTGCCGGCCTCCGAGAGCTTGCGGGCATAATCGCCGCCGCAATAGCCGATGACGATGTCCTGCCCGCCGGGGAACATGTCGAGATTCATCAGGCGTTCGGGGGCTGCCGCTTCGAGGAAGCTCGCGCCCGGCGTGATGCCGAAACGGTCGCCCTCGACCTTCAGCGCGATCTTGGTCAGCGCGCCCATATGCAGGCCGGCGAGCGCGTCGCGCGTCGCGGCCGGCAGCTCCGGGATGAAGCGGATCGTCCCGGCCTTCAGCACGCCGACCGGGACCGTGACGATGCAGGCATTGGCCCGCAGCGTGCCCGAACGCGTGGTGACGGTGACGCCCGGTCCGTCCCAGAGGACCGTCTCGACCTGCTCGTTCAGGCGGATGTCCAGCCCGGTGGCCGAGCGCGCGACGAGATTGCCGTAGCCGGAGGGGACGACGAGATCATCCCCCGACCACAGGCGCTGATAGTCGCGCGCCGAGATGCGGCTCGATTCCTCGCCAATGGAAAGCAGCAGGCCGGATGCCGCGACGGGCGCGAGTTCCGGGCCGAGATCTCCCAGGAGCTCGGCGATCGACATGTCGCGTTGCGTGAGATCGACCGTTTCCAGCCGGCGGTCGATCTGGCCGAATGCGCTCCGGCGCCGGTTGCGGTCGGAATCGGCCATCGGTCGGCCGTCGGCGAAGACCTTGAAGCCGCTGCCCCAGGATTCGGCAGGGGTGGCGATGCCGAGATCGCGGGCGATCTGGACCCAGGGGTTGCGCTCGGCCCAGTGGATGAACATCGCGCCCGCATCATAGGCCGGACCGAGCGAGGCATCGGTGAAGGCGCGCCCTCCGACGCGGTCCCGCGCTTCGAGTACGACGGCCTGGCGCCCGGCGCCGCGCAGGGCCTGCGCCGCGGCGATGCCGGCCGCGCCGGCGCCGATCACGACGACGTCGGTATCAGACGCGGCTGCCGCCCGGCCGGCCATGGCGAAGCTCGCGGCCAAGGCGCCTGTTCCCGTCAACATCGTCCGGCGGTCGAGCATCTGTAGCGTCCCTTGATGCTCCGCATGTTGGAGCCCTGCCGCTGCATTGCAACGGGAAGCTGGCGGGCGAGGGGCAGGATGCGATCACGAGATCGGGAGCCGGTGAGCCTCGGCTACAGGCTTCAGCTTAGAACGATGCGATCAAATATTATTGTTTAGATGAATTCTACTATTGTGTTCTTCCTGCATCGGAAGATGTCCTTCGTGTAGCAGGCAATTGACAGTCATCGAGTCGCTCAATATCCGAATATTGTCTTATCTGGGCAGATAAGACCTTGTTTGTATTAATTTAAAACTATTGGGGCGCGGCGGCTTTGACCCGCAGCGTTCAGAAGGACGGGTCAAGGCCATGGGGATGCATTCCGGTACATTGCGCGAAGGGGTCGCGCTCGGCAGCTTGATGGTGGTTCTGCTGGCATCGCCCGCCATCGCGCAGCAGCAGAGCCGGGCCCGCACCGCCCCCGTGGCGCAGAATGCGGACACGCCCGTCGTGCTCGACCAGATCAACGTCCAGGGCGAGGGGCAGCCGGGTGGCGCACTGCTGGGCGGCCCGACGACGACGCGCACGACGCGCGAGGAGCTTGACCGCCAGCAGATCCAGAGCATCGCTGATCTGTCGCAGCGGCTCGAGGCCGGCATCTCCTTCAACCGGGTGAACGGCTCGGTGAACATCCGTGGCCTGGACGGCGCGCGCGTGCTGACCACGGTCGACGGCATCCGTCAGCCCTTCATTCAGGACACCCGCATCGACCGCAGCATCGGCACGGCCTTCGATTTCGACTCGCTGTCGACGCTCGACCTCCTGCGCGGCGGCAGCGGCGGCAGCACGCTCGGCTCGGGCTCGCTCGGCGGCGCGCTGGCGGTGCGAACGCTTGATCCAGAAGACCTGATCCGCCCGGGCAAGACGGTCGGCGGTCTCGCGAAGACCGGGTTCGACACGACCGACAAGGCCTGGTTCGGCAGCGGCGCGGTGGCCGGCCGTTTCCACAATACCTGGGCGCTGTTGCAGGGTGGCTTCCGGAGAGGGCACGAGGTCGATAACCGCGGCTCGAATCCGACGATCGGCGCTGCTCGCACCGAGCCGAACCCGGCCGATTTCAATCAGTACAGCTTCCTCGCCAAGCTGCATCAGTATGTGAACGAGGTGCATCGCTTCGGACTGACCGGCGAGATCTTCAAGCGCGACGAGAAGATCCAGACGCGGACCAACGCGGTCTCGCTCACCGGAAACTATCGTCCCGGCGCGCACCAGACCCAGGAAGACGTGGAGCGCAAGCGCGTTTCGCTGACCTATGACTACAAGCAGCCCGGCGGCTTCATCGACGAGGCGCACGCCAATCTCTACTGGCAGGGCGTGAAGCGGAACTCGATCCTCAACGCCTATCGCTACACCAGCGTCGTCGGTCCCTTTGCCCGCAACAACGAGGTCGAGGAAAAGTCCTTCGGCTTCAACGGCCACCTGATCAAGAGCTTCATCACCGGCCCGGTCTCGCACAAGCTGACGCTCGGCACCGAACTGCGCGCATCGACGCTCGACCAGTATTCAGCCGGGCTGGACGGTTGCCGCCCGCCCTATGCGCCTTTCTCGGCCTGCAACAACCTGCATACCAACCAGTCCGACACGCCGCGCGTCGAGGGCAATATGGTGGCGTTCTACGCGCATCATCAGTTCGGCTTCCTCAACGACACGCTGCGCCTGACGCCGGGCGTCCGCTTCGATCGGTATGAGGAAAAGCCGAAGGCGACGGCGTCCTATCTCGGGAGCTCGTCCTATGCGGGAATGCCGGCCGCATCCAGCGACGACGCCTGGTCGCCGCGCGTCCGGCTGGAATACGACATCATCAAGAACGCGCCCTATCTGAAGGACGTCACCCTGTTCGCACAGTGGTCGAAGGGCTTCCGGGCTCCGACCGCAAGCGAGCTCTATGCGAATTTCGGCGCGGTCGGCACCTATCTGCGCAGGGGCAACCCTGACCTGCGCCCGGAAACCAGCAACGGCATCGATGTCGGGTTCCGCTTCGGCGACAAGGCGTTCGGCGGTTCGGTGACCTTCTTCCACACGAACTACCGCAACTTCATCGAGACGGTGCAGATCGCGCCTCCGGGCGGGCTCTATCCGCAGGGCGGCATCCAGGGCCCGCAGAACGTGGCGCGCGTCGGGATTTCCGGCGTCGAGGCGAACATGCAATACGCTTTCGCGCCGAACTGGCTGGTGCGCGGCTCCTTCGCCTATACCGATGGCAAGAACAAGGTCACCGGCATCGGTCTCAACTCGATCCCGCCGGTGCAGGGCATCCTCGCCATCGCCTATGGCAACGAGAACTGGGGCGGCGAGCTGTCGACCAAGCTGGCCGGTGCCCGCAAGAGCGTCGCCACGACGGGCTCGACGCAGGGCTTCCAGGCGCCGGGCTATGCGATCTTCAACGCCATGGCCTGGTGGCGGCCGATGCCGCAGATCGCAGACCTTGAATTGCAGGTCGGCGTCTACAATATCTTCGACAGGAAATATTGGGATGCCGTGACGGTGCCGACGGGCGTTCTGGCCCAGGCCCGCGACTATTACAGCGAGCCGGGCCGTACCGTGAAGGCGACGCTGAAGTACCAATTCTGACCGGGCGTTTCGAGACCCCCCGACCAGACGAGCCGGCCCTTCGGGGCCGGCTTTTTTTATTCTTCGGCCTCTCCGGCCTGCCTTGCAAGGAGCCGCGCCTTCTTCGGCCCCTCGACCAGCGACTTGAAGACGCCGCGCAGCGTCCGAGCTTCCTGCTCGGTCATGTCGAGCCGGTGCAGGACATCGCGCAGGTTGGCGGTCATCACCGGTTTCTTGCCGGGCGGGAAGAAGCCGCAGAGATCGAGCTCGGCTTCGAGATAATCGAACATCGACAGGATCATCTCGCGCTTGGCCGGCGGCGAGGGGTTGTTCTCGCGGAAGGGCGGCTCGCCATGGGTCGTCTTGAACCACTCATAGCCGTTGAGCAGCACGGCCTGGGCGAGGTTCAGCGAGGCGAAGGCGGGATTGACCGGGAAGGTCAGGATCGCGTCGGCAAGGCTGATCTCCTCGTTGGTCAGGCCGATGCGCTCGCGTCCGAACAGAATGCCGACGCGCTCGCCGGAGCCGATGCGCCCGGCGACCTCGGGCATCGCTTCCGCCGGGGTCAGCACGCGCTTCATCTGGCCGCGCTCGCGGGCGGTCGTTGCCAACACGTGGTTGAGGTCGGCGATGGCTTCTGCTGCGCTGTCGAAGAGCCGGGCATTCTCCAGGATATGGGTGGCTCCGGAGGCGGCTGCGGTTGCGCCCTTCTTGAGGCCGCCGCCGCTCGGCCAGCCGTCGCGCGGGGCGACGAGGCGCATCTCGGAGAGGCCGAAATTCGCCATGGCGCGGGCGCACATGCCGATATTCTCGGCGAGCTGCGGCTCGACCAGTATGACGACGGGGGCGGGGGCCTGGACGGCCGGGCGGGTGCGGTCGGTGCCGGAACCGGTCATGGAAATCAGGTCTTGTCTTTGCGATGAGGCTTGCTTCACGTTCCGGATGGCCGGGCGCGGTGACAAGCTCATACGTCATGCTCGCCCTTGTGGCGAGCATCCACGTCTTGAACCCACGCCCGACAAGCCAAGACGTGGATGGTCGGGACAAGCCCGACCATGACGAGGTGTGGAGCCCTCAGGCCGCAGCTTGCTCGACCGCGCGCAGCACGCGCAGTATGTTGCCGCTGGCGAGCTTGGTGAGGTTCTCCTCCGACCAGCCGCGACGGATCAGCTCCGCGATCACCGAGGGGAAGGTCGTGGTGTCCTCGAGCCCATCCGGATTGACCCAGCCGAAGAAGTCCGAGCCGATGCCGACATGGTCATGGCCGATGCGCTTGGCGAGGTATTCGACATGGTCGCAATACTCCGGCAGCGTCGCCTTCGGACGCGGACCGGACTTGGCGGCGATCTCGGCCTCGACCTTGTCATGGTCCACGCCTTCGGGGCTCTTGCCGTACTGGTCCTTGGCCGGGCGGTGCCAGTCGCGCGAAGCCTGGCTGATGAAGTCCGGCACGAAGGTCGCCATCACCACGCCGCCATTGCCGGCGACGCGGTCGAGCACGTCGTCGGGGACGTTGCGTGGGTGGTCGCAGAGCGTGAAGGCGTTCGAATGCGACCAGACCAGCGGGGCGCTGGAAACGTCGAGCGCGTCATGCATCACCTTCGGCGCGACATGGGCGAGGTCGATCACCATGCCGAGCTTGTTCATCCTCCGCAGCACGTCCTTGCCGAAACCGGTGAGGCCGTTATGGCGCGGGGCGTCGGTGGCGGAATCGCACCAGTCGGTGGTGTCGTTGTGGCAGAGCGTCATCAGGCGCACGCCGAGATCGTAATAGGCGTCGAGCGCATCGAGTTCGCCATCGACCGCCGAGCCGTTCTCGATGGTCATGAACAGGGCGATGCGCCCCTCGGCCTTGGCGGCCTCGACATCCGCGGCGGAGAGGCCCGGACGGAAGGCGTCGGCGTGGCGCTTGAGGATGTCGCGCATCAGCGCGATCTGGGCGAGCGCGAAGCCGGCGGGATTGGGCTGCTTCGGCGGGACATAGGCCGCGAAGAACTGCGCCGCCATCTTGCCGGCCTGCATGCGCGGGATGTCGGTGTCGCCCTCGGCATGGACCTTGTCGAGGCCGTAAGTGGCGACGTCGCCCTTCGCCTTGCCGTCCTTGCGAATGACATAGGGCAGGTCGTTATGGCCGTCGATCAGCGGGACGCGGTCGAGCAAAGCGAGCGCGGCGGCGTAGGCATTGTCCTGGACGGGCGGTTTGGCGAGGGCCATGGCAAGGTCTCGGTCGGGAATCGGGAGCCGGATCGTGGCAGGGAGTGCGGCGGACGGCGAGGGGGCAGGACGCAGGTCTGTCATCCCGCATGCGCTGCCATGGTGTCATCCCGCACGCGCTGCGGCACGCAGTGCTGCTGCGCTGATGCGGGATCGTGCGACGAGAAGGCGCCTTTTTCCGGGTGACGGTCCCGTGTCTGCAGCAGCGTTGCACGCTGCGGCGCGCACGGGATGACAGCGCCCTTCAGCAGGCGCCCTTCGGCAGCCGGTGCCTCAGACGAACCGTGCTGGTGCGAACGGCGTCGGATCGACGAAAACCTTCTGGCCGGTCACCATTTCCGCGATCATGCGGCCGGTGACAGCAGCCAGCGTCAGGCCGTGATGGGCGTGGCCGAAGGAGAACCACAAGCCCTTGTGCTTCGGTGCCGGGCCGATGATCGGCATCATGTCCGGGGTGCACGGGCGGCGGCCGAGCCAGGGCTCGGCATCGAGACGCTCACCGAGCGGGAACAGGGCCTTGGCGATCGGTTCGGCGCGGGCGAGCTGCACCGGCGTTTTCGGCGCATCGCGGTCGGCGAATTCGGCACCGGTGGTCAGGCGCACGCCCTGCAGCATCGGGGCCAGGAAATAGCCGCGCTCGGTGTCGAGCACCGGATGGTTGAGCACGGCATTGCCCTGCGGCTTGTAATGCATGTGGTAGCCGCGCTTGACCGCGAGCGGCAGGCGGTAGCCGAGCTTGTTGCTGAGCACGTCGGCCCAGGGGCCGAGCGCGACGACGACATCCTTGGCCTCGGCCGTGGTACCGTCGGCGAGGGTGACGGTCCAGCCGGCGCCGTTCTGCTGGAGCGTGCCGGCATCGCCGATGGCGAGCCTACCGCCGAGCTTCTCGAACAGCGCGACATAGGCCTTCGACAGGCCGAGCGGGTCGACCACCGTGGTCGGGTCGGTCCAGTGCAGGCCGCCGATCAGGCTGCCATGGTCGAGATGCGGTTCCTCGGCCTTCAGGGTCGCCATGTCGAGCGCGCGATAGTTCAGGCCAAATTCGCGGTTCCAGCGGGCTGCCTCGGCGAGGCGGGTGTCGCGTTCCTTCTCGGTTCGGAACACCTTCATCCAGCCGTCGCGGCGCAGCAGGTTGGTGGCGCCGGCTTCCTGCGCGAGGGCGTCATGCTCGGTGACGCAGTGCTCGATCAGCGTCGCGTATTTATGGGCGATCGCCTCGTGCTGCGAGGCGCGCGAATGCATCCAGTAGGAGAACAGGAACGGGGCGAGCTTCGGGATCGCGCTCCAATGGTAATGTGCGTCGATGGTGTTGTTCATCGCGTAGCGGATGAGCGCGCCGAAATCATGCGGGAAGCCGTAGGGGTAGACGCCCTCGCGCTGGATCAGGCCGGCATTACCGTAGCTGGTTTCCTCGCCCGGAGCGCGACGGTCGACCAGCAAGGTGGCGCGCCCGGCCTTCTGGAGATGAAGCGCGACCGAGATGCCGACGACACCCGCGCCGAGAACGATCGTATCCACCTTCATGACCTGCTCCTGCCAACCCCTTTTCCCGCAAGGATACCGGTTTGCGCGGGCTTGTCAGCGTCACGACCGGATTTTGCGCGAAACAGCGCAATCTTTCGCAATTTCTGCGCCTATTTTTGCCATCGGCCCATGATGTCTTATTTCTGGCTGTTCAGTGCGCAATTTTGTGCCGGCGCAGGACCGGGCTGCCTTCCCCGCAGGTGACGCTGGGCGCACCTTCAGCCAGTGTGCGTCTGTCTCGCGCGTGATTCCAGAGCCCAACCGATGCACCCTGCCGCCTTCCTCGCTGCCGCGCTCGCGTGGCTTGGCCGTCACGGCACGCAAGGCTTCGCGCTCTCGATCTTCCTGGGCCTGGCACTGCCGCAATTCTCGGCGATGGCGCGGCCGGCGCTGCCGATCACGATCTTCTGCTTCACCACGGTCGTGTTCATGCGGCTCGACATGAGCGTGACGCTCGGGTTGCTCCGGCGCCCGGCCAAGCTCGCTGCGAGCTGCCTCTGGCTGATCGCCGGGCCGGTGCTGCTGATCGGTGGAGCACTCCTGCTGGTCGGGCGCGAGAACCTCGATCCCGGCATCGTGCTCGGGCTCGCCATCATGGGCGCGGCGCCGCCGATCATGTCCTCGCCCGCCGTGGCGATCCTCTACGGCTTCGAGCCCTCGCTGATCATCGCCAGCGTCATCCTGACCACGATCGTGAGCCCCATCGTCGCACCGATCATGGTCGAACTGCTCGCCGGGGGGGCGGTCCCTCTCGATCGCTGGGCGCTGACGCTGCGCCTGCTGATCTTCATCGGCGGCGGCATGGCGGTGGCTACCGCGATCCGGATGTGGCTTGGGCTGGCGCGCGTCAAGGCGATGAAGGCCAATCTCGATGGCTTCGGCGTGCTGATGTATTTCATCTTCGCCATCGCCGCGATGGACGGCGTGACCAACGCTGCGCTCGACGATCCCAGGCTCGTGCTGTTCGTGCTTGGTTGCGTCTTCGCGGTTTCGGCCGCGGGCCTGATCTCGAGCTGGATTATTCTGCGGCGGCTGCCAGCCTCCGAGCGTTTCATGATCGGTTACGGCGCCGGGCAGCGGAACATGGGCCTTCTCGTCGCAGCGCTGGGGGCGGGCGTCTCGCCGAAGACCTTCCTCTATTTCGCTCTGGCACAGTTCCCGATCTACCTGCTGCCCTGGCTGCTCGGCGGCATCGCGGCTCGTATCCGGCGCCGGGAGGCTGCTGACGGGCGCTGACGCAGGGGCTTGCGAGGCTTTCTCCGTCGCAGGAGAGCCGCGCCATGATCACCCTCTATTCCGGGCCGCTGAGCCTGTTCTCACGCAAGGTCGAGATCGCGCTGACCGAGAAGGGCCTCGCCTTCCAGCGCGTCGTGGTGCCGTTCAACCAGACGACCGGCTACGATCCCCGGCATCCCGAGGTCTTGGCGCTCAACCCGAAGCGGCAGGTGCCGGTGCTGACCGATTGCGGGCTCGTGCTCTACGATTCCACGGTGATCAACGAATATCTCGACGAGGCCTATCCCGAGCCGAAGCTGATGCCGGATTCACCCGTCGAGCGGGCGCGTTGCCGGCTCGACGAGCTCTATGGCGACGAGATCCTGTTCCAGGCCCTGAAGCCCTTGATGCATCGCACCGAGCCGCCCGCGCCGGATCGCGATCGTCGGATCGCGCAGGAGGCCGACGCGCTGATCGCCGAGGAGGGGCTGCTGCGCCATTACGACGTGCTGGAGCAGAAGCTGGCTGGGCGTCCGTTCTTCGGTGGCCGGCTTTCCGTGGCCGATATCGCCCTGTTCATGAGCGTGCTCTTCATCCGCCGCCTCGGCGGGCCGTCGCTCGATGGCTATCCCGGGCTGGCCGAGTGGTATGCGCGCTTGAAGCTGCGTCCGGCTTTCGCGCAAGTTGTCGCAGAAATGGCGGAAGCGGACCGCAGGCTGTCCTTTCCGGTGAAACTGCGCTCCGCCTGATTGCGGCAGGCGGCTTGGGGCGTTAAACCCCCGGCCATGACCAGCCCCATCCGCATCGCCCCGTCGATCCTCTCGGCCGATTTCGCCAAGCTCGGCGAGGAGGTGCGCGCGATCGACGCCGCCGGTGCCGACTGGATCCACTGCGACGTGATGGACGGGCATTTCGTGCCGAACATCACCTTCGGTCCGGATGTGCTGAAGGCGATCCGCCCGCACAGCAAGAAGTTCTTCGACGTGCATCTGATGATCGCGCCCGTCGACCCCTATGTCGAAGCCTTCGCCAAGGCCGGCGCCGACCTGATCTCTTTCCATGTCGAGGCGGGTCCGCATCCGCACCGTACGATCCAGGCGATCAAGGCGCAGGGGAAGCAGGCCGGCATCGTGCTCAACCCAGGTACGCCGGCGAGCGCCGTCGAGGCGCTGATCGAAGATGTGGATCTCATCCTGCTGATGACGGTCAATCCCGGCTTCGGTGGGCAGAGCTTCATCCGCTCGGTGGTCGAGAAGGTCGCGCAGGTGAAGGCGCTGGTCGGCGACCGGCCGATCTCCATCGAGATCGATGGTGGGGTTACCCCTGAGACTGCGCCGCTCGTCGTCAAGGCCGGTGCCGATGCGCTGGTCGCCGGCTCCGCCGTGTTCAAGGGCGGGCCTTCGGCCTATGCCGGAAATATCGAAGCGATCCGCAAGGCGGCCGAGGCTGCGCGCGGGTCGTGGGTTTGAGATTTGAAACGCTGACATCATCAGTGGAAGGCCAGAGATGATCCCGCGCTATTCCCGCCCCGAGATGGTCGCCATCTGGGAGCCGCAGACCCGCTTCCGCATCTGGTTCGAGATCGAGGCGCATGCGACCGACAAGCTCGCGGAACTCGGCGTCGTGCCGAAGGAAGCGGCCGCGACGATCTGGGCCAAGGCCAAGGATGCCGTCTTCGACGTTGCGCGCATCGACGAGATCGAGCGCGTCACCAAGCATGACGTCATCGCCTTCCTGACGCATCTGGCCGAGATCGTCGGGCCGGAGGCGCGCTTCGTTCACCAGGGCATGACCTCGTCGGACATTCTCGACACCACGCTCTCGGTCCAGCTCGCGCGCGCCACCGACATTCTGATCGCCGATGTCGACGCGCTGCTCGCCGCGATCCGCCGCCGCGCCTTCGAGCACAAGCTGACCCCGACCATCGGCCGCTCGCACGGCATCCATGCCGAGCCGGTGACCTTCGGACTGAAGCTGGCGCAGGCCTATGCCGAGTTCGATCGCTGCCGCGCCCGCCTCATTGCGGCCCGCGCCGAAATCGCAACCTGCGCGATCTCGGGCGCCGTCGGCACCTTCGCCAATATCGACCCGCAGGTCGAAGCCTATGTCGCTGAGAAGATGGGGCTCGCCGTCGAGCCGGTCTCGACCCAGGTGATCCCGCGCGACCGGCACGCGATGTATTTCGCGACGCTGGGCGTCGTCGCCTCCAGCGTGGAGCGGCTGGCGATCGAGATCCGGCATCTGCAGCGCACCGAGGTCTACGAAGCCGAAGAGTTTTTCTCGCCGGGCCAGAAGGGCTCCTCGGCGATGCCGCACAAGCGCAATCCGGTGCTCACCGAGAACCTGACCGGGCTTGCCCGTCTCGTGCGCGGCATGGTCACGCCGGCGCTCGAGAACGTGGCGCTCTGGCACGAGCGCGACATCTCGCATTCTAGCGTCGAGCGCATGATCGGGCCGGATGCGACCGTGACGCTCGATTTCGCGCTGGCGCGGCTCACCGGCGTCGTCGACAAGCTGCTGGTCTACCCGCAGAACATGCGCAAGAACCTCGACAGGCTCGGCGGGCTGCACAATTCGCAGCGCGTGCTGCTGGCCCTGACGCAAGCCGGAGCCAGCCGCGAGGAGAGCTATTCCCTGGTTCAGCGCAACGCGATGCGGACCTGGGAGCATGGCGAGGACTTCCTCACCAACCTGATGGCTGACAAGGACGTCGCGGAAAAGCTCTCGGCCTCCGAGCTCAAGGCGATGTTCGACGAGGGCTATCACTTCAAGCATGTCGACACGATCTTCCGCCGGGTATTCGGCGAGGCGTGACGCTCTGGACTTCGGCGTCGGCAGGTCTATCTAGGCCTGATGAAATCCTCCGACGTCGATATCCTTATCGTTCCCGGCTGGTCGGGCTCCGGGCCCGACCATTGGCAGAGCCGCTGGGAAACCCGCCTCAAGACGGCGCGCCGCGTCGAGCAGGCGGACTGGTACAAGCCCTCCCGCCATGTCTGGGCCGATGAGATCGTGAAGGCCGTGCGCTCCGCGACGCGGCCCGTGGTGCTCGTCGGGCATTCGGCCGGCTGCAGTGCGATCGCCTTTGCCGCCGAGCATCTCCATCGCGGCGAGGTTGCCGGTGCCTTCCTGGTCGCGCCGGCTTCGGAGAGGGCAAAGGGTGCGGTGCCCGGCATGGGACCGGATTTCGTCGCGCATCGCCGCGAGAAGCTGCCGTTCCCCTCGGTGCTGATCGCCAGCGCAACCGATCCCTATTGCACGCCGGACGAGGCGCGGGCGCTGGCCGAAGCCTGGGGCTCGGAATTCGTCGAGGCCGGCGATAGCGGCCATCTTAACAGCGAATCCGGGCACGGTCCCTGGCCGGACGGACTTCTGCGTTTCGCAGGGTTTCTCAAGAGCTTGAGCGTGGTTTCGCAGAAAGTGAATCAGTAGCCGGCCTGCGATTTCGCCGTCATCACGATTACCTGCCGGGACAACAGCCGGCGGACCGGTTCCCGCCATGGCGGGTTCGCCAACGAAAAGCCCGCCCCGGACGATCCGGGGCGGGCTCTTTCGTTCAGGAGGCCGGATCAGCCGCCGAGATCAATTCTCGACATAGGTGATCTTGCCGTCGGCCTGCTTCTTCCAGGTGTAGACGGTGTAGTCCGGACGGGTGATGTCGCCCTTCTTGTCGAAGCCGATATCGCCGATCACCGTCTTGACCGGCTGGCCGCCATGCAGCGCGGCGGCGATCTTCTTCGGATCGACCGAGTTCGCGCGCTTGGCGCCTTCCGCCATGATCTGGACCGCAGCGTAGCTGTAGAGCGTGTAGGCTTCCGGCTTGAAGTTCTTGGACGCGAACTTCTTGATGACAGCGGCCGCCTCCGGGCGCTTCTGCGGGTCCGGCGGGAAGGTCATCAGCGTGCCTTCGACGCCGGGGCCGCCGATCGTGGCGAACTCGTCGGTGGTGATGCCGTCGCCGGAGACGAGGATCGTCTTGAGGCCCTGGTCGCGCATCTGGCGCACGATCAGGCCGCCTTCGGTGTGCAGGCCACCCCAGTAGAGGTAGTCGGCGCCGGAGGCCTTGATCTTCGAGACGAGGGCCGAGAAATCCTTCTCGCCGGCATTGATGCCTTCGTAGAGCACTTCCTTGACGCCGCCGGCGTTGAGGCCCTTCTTGGTCTCGTCGGCGAGACCCTGGCCATAGGTCGTCTTGTCGTGGACGACGGCGATCTTCTTGTCCTTGAAGTTCTTCAGCAGATAGGCCGACGCAACGCCGCCCTGCTGGTCGTCACGACCGCAGACACGGAAGGTGTTCCACAGGCCGCGCTCGGTGATCTTCGGGTTGGTGGCCGAAGGCGAGATCATCAGGATGCCGTTCTCGGCATAGACTTCGGACGCCGGCATGGTGACGCCGGAGTTGAAGTGGCCGACCACCCATTTCACGCCGTCGCCGACGAACTTGTTGGCGACGGAGACGCCCTGCTTCGGATCGGAGACGTCGTCGCCGACGCTGACCGCGATCTTCTGGCCGAGGACGCCGCCGGCGGCGTTGATGTCCTCGGCGGCCTGCTCGGCACCGTTCTTGAGCTGCGCGCCGAATGCAGCGTTCGGGCCGGTGATCGGACCGCCGACGCCGAGCTTGATCTGCGCGTTGGCCATGCCGGAGAAGGCGAGGACCGCGCCGAGTGCAATGCCGCCCAACAGCAGTTTCTTCATGTGATGCAACTCCCCTGTATTGATTGATCAACGGGCTGGACGGGCCGCCCGTCTCGGCGCGTTCTGGCCATCGTGAGCCGCAGTCTTGCGCTTTTCCGATGGTCTGTCACGCGACAAGCTCGCAAATTTCCTAGAGCAGTTCGGGCCGGATCACGGCGCCTGCGCGGGGCTTCCAGCCGAAGGGGCCGGCGGGCTCGAACAGCCAGTGATATTGCCGCGTCATCTGCTTGGCGCGGGTGTAGCGCCAGCCGGCATAGCCGAAGGCGACAAGCACGATCGTGTCGACGACGTAGTAGTGGACGGTCAGCAGCGTCGCCTCGAACAGCGCGAAATGGATGAAGCGCACGAACAGGCCGAGGACGAGCATGTAGACGACGAGCTGCCAGTTCGGCCGCCAGGTCAGCGCGATGGCGCGGCCCGCCATCCAGGCAAGCCAGCCGCCCATGACGACGGTCACCAGCAGGAAGAGCCAGATCGTCGGTTCTTCGTAGAGGATGCCCTGCATCTCGTGCTCCCGGCTTCAGGCGGCTTTGGAAGCGGCTGACATCACCACAGCGATGACATGGGTGGCGTGCAGCCGTCTCTCATCAAAAAGTTGCAGCGGAGGAGAGGTGCTCCTCCGCCGTCTCATCTCAGTGCCGGCCGCCTTCGAGATAGGCGGCGCGCACCTGCGGATTGGCGAGCAGTTCCTTGCCGGTGCCGCTCATCGTGACGACGCCGTTGACCATCACATAGCCGCGATGGGCGAGCTTCAGCGCGTGGAAGGCGTTCTGCTCGACCAGGAAGACGGTAAGCCCTTGCGTCCGGTTGAGTTCGCGGATCGCCTCGAAGATCTGCTTCACGATCAGCGGCGCAAGACCGAGCGAGGGCTCGTCCAGCAGCAGGAGCTTGGGGCGCGCCATCAGGGCGCGCGCGATCGCGACCATCTGCTGCTCGCCGCCCGAGAGCGTGCCGCCGCGCTGCTGCAGGCGCTCCTTGATGCGCGGGAAGAGCACGCAGATCTTTTCGAGGTCCTCGTCGAAGTTCTCGAAATTGCGGACGGCGGCGCCCATCTGCAGGTTCTCGTACACCGTCATGCGCGGGAAGATGCGGCGTCCTTCCGGGGATTGAGCGATCCCCAGCCTCGCGATCTGGTGGCTCGGCATCCGCGTGATGTCGCGGCCCTCATAGGTGACCGAGCCTTCGCGGGCCTGCGGATTGCCGAAGATCGTCATCATCAGCGTCGATTTTCCGGCGCCGTTAGCGCCGATCATGGTGACGATCTCGCCGGGGTTGACGTCGATGTCGACGCCCTTCAGCGCGATGATCTTGCCGTAATAGGTCTTGACGCCACGGACGGCCAGAAGGGGCTGGGCGGGAGGCTGAGTTTCAGGCTGGGCTGCAGTCACGAGATGCCGACCTCCGCTTCGACCTCTTCGACCTCCTCGTCGTCGACGCCGAGATAGGCGGCGATGACTTTGGGATCGGCCTGTACTTCGGCCGGCGTGCCGTCGGCGATCTTGGTGCCGTAGTCGAGAACCACGACGTGGTCCGAGATTTCCATGACGACCGACATGTCGTGCTCGATCAGCAGCAGCGCCGTGCCCAGGTCCTTGCGGATCGAGAGCAGGAGATTGTTGAGGTCGAGGCTTTCGCGCGGGTTGAGGCCCGCGGCCGGCTCGTCGAGGCAGAGCAGGACCGGGTCCGTGCACATGGCCCGCGCGATCTCCAGCCGGCGCTGGTCGCCATAGGGCAGGTCGGCAGCGGGATCGTCGGCGCGGTGGGTCAGGTTGATCTTGTCGAGCCAGAATTTGGCTTTCTCGATCGCCCGCTTCTCGCTGGCCTTGTAGCCGCCAATGCCGAGCACGCCGAGGAAGGTGAAGCCTGAGGCCAGCATCAGCGGGTTGTGCTGGGCGACGAGCAGGTTCTCCAGCACCGTCATGCCGCCGAACAGGCGGATGTTCTGGAAGGTGCGGGCGACCTTGGCCTTCCAGGAGATGCGGAAGTCCGGCATGCGCTCGAGCAGGTAGCTAGACCCGTCGTCATGGTTGAGCGAGACCATGCCCTGCGTCGGCTTGTAGAAGCCGGTGATGCAGTTGAAGCAGGTGGTCTTGCCGGCACCATTAGGGCCGATCAACGCGGTGATCTCGCCCTTGTGGGCCTGGAAGGAGAGGGCGTTGACGGCGGTGAGGCCGCCGAAGCGCATGGTGACCTGCTCGATCTCGAGCAGGGCGCGGCCCTGCGGCGTCGTCTGGGGAGCGATCATGGCCATCAGCCGTGTCCCTCCTGCACCATATCGGCGGAGATCGCCTTCTTCTCCTTGAGGAAGGCGGTGGGCTCGCGGGTCGAGATCAGGCCGCGCGGCTTCCAGATCATGATCACCACCATGGCGAAGCCGAAGATCAGCATGCGGTACTTCGTCGGGTCGAAGTCGTTGCCGAAGATCTGCTTCATCCATTCGAGCTCGCGCAGGAGCTCGGTGCCGCCGATCATCGCGATCGCCGCGATGGCGCAGCCCCAGAGCGAGCCCATGCCGCCGAGCACGACGATGGCGAGGATGACCGCCGATTCCATGAAGACGAAGGATTCAGGCGAGATGAAGCCCTGCCGCGCCGAGAAGAAGGCGCCGGCGAAGCCGCCGAACATGGCGCCGATCGAGAAGGCGGTGAGCTTGGTGTTGGTGGTGTTGATGCCGAGCGAACGGCAGGCGATCTCGTCCTCGCGCAGGGCCTCCCAGGCGCGCCCGACCGGCAGCCGGCGCAGGCGCAGCGTGACGAAGGCGGTCAGCAGCGCCAGACACAGGATGAGGTAGTAGAGGAAGATCGTTCGGTAGAGCGGTGTAAACTCCAGACCGAAAACGGCGGCGAAACCATCGTCCGCCGCCGTGAAGGGGATGCCGAAGAAGGTGGGGCGTGGAATGCCGGAAATGCCGGCATAGCCGTTCGAGAACTCGGTCCAGTTGATCAGGACGAGGCGGATGATCTCGCCGAAGGCCAGCGTCACGATGGCGAGATAGTCGCCGCGCAGGCGCAGGACGGGGAAGCCGAGCAGCATGCCCCAGAAGGCGGCGAGGATGCCGGCGAGCGGCAGCAGGAGCCAGAAGGACAAGCCGAAATTCTTGGCAAGCAGCGCGTAGGAATAGGCGCCGACGGCATAGAAGGCGACATAGCCGAGATCGAGCAGGCCGGCGAGGCCGACGACGATGTTCAGGCCCCAGCCGAGCATGACGTAGATCAGGATCTGGACGCCGAAATTGTCGATCCATTTCAGCGCGCCGCCCCAGCCGGCGAGCCCGATCGCGATCGCCGGGAAGGTGGCGAGGAAGCCGAGCCCGAACAGCGAGAAGACGCGGGAATGACGCTGGAAGAAGGCGATGGTGCCGTGCGGCAGGATGCGCAGCGCGGCCTTGCCCTCCTGCCGGCCCTGCTTGCGCAGCGCGACCAGGAAGCGGCCGACGAAGACGATGCCCACCGCCCAGGCGACGGCATCCCAGCGCGGATCCAGAACCAGGACGTTGTCCATGTTCTGGCGCGTGCCCCAGGCGATGATCGGGATGCAGAGGCCGAGCGTCACGAAGGCGGCGAAGCCGGCCTCCTTGAAGGCCGCCTTCAGGTCGCGGCCGGGAGCGGCCGGGTTTGCGGTCGAATTGTTCGCCATGGTCTCAGACCTTCTCGACTTCCGGGCGCCCGAGCAGGCCGGAGGGCATGAAGACCAGCACGATCGCCAGGATGGCGAAGGCGGCGACGTCCTTGTAGTCGATGGTGAAATAGGCCGACCACATCACCTCGATCAGGCCGATCAGCAATCCGCCGATCACCGCGCCGGGCAGGGAACCTATGCCGCCGAGCACCGCCGCCGTGAAGGCCTTCACGCCGGGCACGAAGCCGTCGGCGAAGTTCACGACGCCGTAGAGCACGAGATACATCACACCGGCCACCGCCGCGAGCGCCGCGCCCATGACGAAGGTGATCGAGATCGTGCGGTCGACGTCGATGCCGAGCAGCGCCGCCATCTTGCGATCCTGCTCGCAGGCGCGCTGGGCGCGGCCGAGCGGCGTCTTCTGCACGATGTACCAGAAGGCCGCGAGCAGCACCGCCGTCGTCAGGATGATGACGATCTGCTTGTAGGAGATCTGGACCGAATAGGTTGTGCTCTCGATCAGCGTGATCGACTTGTTGAGCAGCGGCGGGATCGACTTGTTGCGCGGGCCCTGCACGACCTGCACGAAGTTCATCAGGAAGATCGACATGCCGATCGCCGAGATCAGCGGCGCCAGGCGGAAGGAGCCGCGCAAGGGCCGGTAGGCCACTCGCTCGATTGTCCAGTTCCACAGCGAGGTGACGAACATCGCCAGGCCGAGCACCACGACCAGCGCCAGCATGACCATGCCGGCGCCGGTGCCGACCACCGCCGTGATCAGCATGAAGAAGATCAGCGCGATGAAGGCGGAGAGCATGAAAATATCGCCGTGGGCGAAGTTCACCATGCCGATGATGCCGAAGACCATCGTATAGCCGATGGCGATGAGACCGTAGATCGATCCCAGTGTCAGCCCGTTGATGAGCTGCTGCAGGAAGACTTCCATTGAAAAACGCCGACCCCTCGAACCAGCTCCCGTTCTCGTCACCGGCATGACGCCGGCGCATGCGGGATGCGATTGCTGTGCAGAGCTACCAACGGCTCGTGCCGGGGACAATCGCTCCGCGCCAAATTTCTGTCAAAAGCAATTACGAACGACGTGCCCTGAAAATGTGCAGAATTCTCTGCGGAGCAGCGGGTGTTATACGCATGATGATTGCGTTGCAGGCTGTGAAAACTCGCTCCGATCGCATTTCCTGCCATCGCGGCGGTGATGGTCTGCCATGCGCCTGAGTGCGGGTTATCCAAAAGACGAATACGAAAAGTCGATTGTCGGATCGGAAAAATGCATGGGACGGCGCTGCGAAGCCGTGGGCTCGGCAGTGCTTCCGAGGCCGGTCATCGGGCGGCTGCCGTCACGGCAGCGAGAGTTCCTTGAGGGCGCCGGGCTGCTTCACCTCGATCTCGACGAAGGCGATCGGATGATCCGAGCCGTTCATGACGTCATGGCGGATGCCGGCCGGGCGCATATAGGCTTGGCCCTGCGCCAGCGGCACGTCGGAGACATCCGTTCCGTTATGGATACGCAGCGTTCCGGCGGTCAGCATGATGACGAAATAGGGCCAGCCATGCTCGTGCCAGCCGGTCACGGCGCCGGGCTCGAAATCCCAGCGGGTGATCCTGATCTTCTCGTCGTCCTGCTGGACAGTCGGCGCGGCGGGAATCGTGCATGTGAAGGCCATCGGGATCTCCATGGGCGGAACGCCGACGGCCACAGTCCCGATCAGGCTCCGGCCCGGCCGCTGGCAGCCGACATCGCCCCAGCCTGATGGATCGCCATCACGATATCAAGTTGCAGCGGTGCGGCCGCTTGTGGCGCCCGGCCCGTTAACGGAAGGGTGCTATATCCGGTGGCGTATTGGAGTGAGCCGCCGGCTTCGCCCTGGCTGGCGCCGGCGGCCTCCAGTCTCTACATGGACTGCTGTTCCGTCGGATCCGGGACATCGAACCGATCGAGCCGATGACGAAGACCGTTCACCCCCTGCCGCCTCTGGACCATCCGGACGCCCATGCGTTCCGCGATGCCATGGCGCGAGTCGCGAGCGCCGTGCATGTCGTGACCACCGACGGGCCGGGCGGGCGCATCGGGCTGACGGCGACGGCCGTTGCCTCCGTCTCCGATTCGCCGCCGACGGTGCTGGTCTGCATCGCCCGCGGCAGCCGCACGCTGGCGGCGATCGAGGCGAGCGGGGTGTTCTGCGTCAACACCTTGCCGGAAAGCCTCGTCGATCTCGCGGAAATCTTCGCCAGCCGGCGCGGCATCGAGGGCGAGGCACGCTTCGATACGGCCCGCTGGGGCCGGCTTGTCACCGGGGCGCCTGTCCTGCTCGACGCGATCTCTGCCTTCGACTGCCGGCTGGTCACGACGCATGACGCCGCCAGCCATCGCATCGTGATCGGTGAGGTCGCCGGCCTCGGCGGGGCCGGGCGCGGGGCGGGGCTGATCTATCGGCACCGCCGTTTCAGCGCGGTGTAGAGGCCAAACTCCAGCGTCAAGCGATGGTGATCAGACCCTCTGCCGAGATCGTGATCGTGCGGTCGGCGAGCGGTCCTTGATCGGCGGCCGGCAGGCGGAAGGCCGGCGGCGTCGGCCAGCCCATCTCGCGGGCAACGACGAGGCCGAGCAGGAGGATGGCGTCCGGCGCATCCATCAGCAGGGCGGCCGGCGTCTTGCCGGCATGGACCAACTCCAGCAGCACGGCGGAGGCCGAGGACGAGCCGATCGTGCCGGGCAGGGCGAGGATGCGGCCGGCGATATTCTGGCCACGCTCGGGATGGCGGGCATCGATGATCGCGCCGCTCGCAGGATCGACGCCGCCCCAGAAGCTGATCGGGGCGGTCAGGGCAAGGCAGACGCCAGTGACGGCGTCGCCGGGCAGGAGGATCTCCGCTTTCAGCGCCATGCGCGGGCTTCCCTGACGAGCCGGCCGGCGACCGCGCTCTCGACGCATTCGGAGAGCGAGCCATAGGTCACGGCGTAGCCGGTATTGCCCGGCGCGTAATGGGCGAACTTGCCGGAATTGGTCATCAGAACGGCGCCCTCCAGCTCCGGCAGGATCGGGGTGACGACGACGCAGGTGTCGACGACGAAGATCACGCCCGCCGCTTCCAGCGTTGCGCGCCGGCCCTGCTCTTCGAGCGGGCCGACGACGTGTCGGCCGGTATTGGCATAGAGCGGCACTGTCAGCTTGCGCCCGGCCATGAGGCGTTCGAGCGCATCGATCTCGACCAGCGAGAGATGCGGCGAGCCGATCGCGACGGCATCGATGCGCTCCGTCGGCCCGGCTGTCGAGAGGCGGGCGAGGGCGGTCGCGATGTCGGCAGGCGTCAGAGCGCTCGTCTCGCGCGGAGCGATACCGCCCAGCGCGGTCGCAGCGTCCGGAGCTTCGGGCGTGACACCCGCGACATGAAATAATCCGACGCCGCCCGCCGAGGCGGCGGCGGCACCGAGCGCCTTGAGGCGGTCCTCTGTCGTGCAGCCCTGCAGGCCGTCGATCACGGCGACGTCGCTGCCGGCGCGGCGGCCGAGGATCGTGCCGAGCACGGGATAGAACACGTCCGACGAACGTAATTCGCGGGAAAGGCCGCCGACATCGATCAGCAGAGTCGCGACCCGGTTCTCCGGGCGGTGCAGGCCGTAATCCGGGGCTCGGCCGCTGATCGCGCAGGCGATGTCGAGGAAGTCGCCATAGCGGTTGGTCCGGGCGCCCAGCACCGAATTGCAGAACACCACGGCATTGGATTCGCCCCAGGCGACGTCGCTGCTCTGCGCCGGGCGGTGGCCGGCCTGGTAGGGCGCGCAGGTCCAGCTCGGCTCGCAGCCCATCGCCTCATAGGCCCGCATCATCCGCCGGGCCATGTCCCGCTCATGCGGCGGCAGACGGATCGCGGCGCAGCCGGCCGGCGCCAGCGAGCCGACATTGAGGCTGGCGCGCACGCCGACGCGAGCGCCGCCTGAGACCAGCTTCTCCGCGAAAAGCGTGCCGGAATCGCCATGGTAGAGCGCGCCGTCGATATGGGCGGAGGCGATCGGGATCAGGCGCGGCGCGCCCATCAGGCGGGCGGCCTCGGCCACGATCCGCATCGCCGTGGCCGCCCCTGCACCGGCAGAGCCGCCGGCGATCATGCGTTCTTCGGTGGTGAGTTCCAGCATCGGTTCTCCCGCGGCCTGCCGCTTTCCAGGCCGGGCGCCTCTTGTGCAGGCGGGGGCTTTGCGACCATGGATAGGGAACTGGATAACCTTCGAACCGCGCCGGCCGCAATCGTCCGCGCTGCGGTCGTGCTGCTCGGGAGATGTGCCATGGCGATGACGATGAACGGCGAGGCGACGCTGCCGGCCGCCAAGGACGTGGTCTGGGCCAAGCTGAACGATCCCGAGGTGCTCAAGGCCTGCATTCCCGGCTGCGAGCAATTGACCATGGACGACGCCACCCATCTCTCGGCCATCGTGAAGGTGAAGCTCGGGCCGGTGAAGGCGACCTTCAAGGGCAAGGTGGAGCTCAGCGAGCTCGATCCGCCGAACGGCTATCGCATCTCCGGCGAAGGCGAGGGCGGCATTGCCGGCTTCGCCAAGGGCGGGGCGCGGGTCCATCTGAGCGACGCCGAGGGCGGGCAGACCCTGCTGCGCTACGAGGTCGAGGCCCAGGTCGGCGGCAAGCTGATGCAGCTCGGCTCGCGCCTGATCGATTCGGTCTCGAAGAAGCTCGCCGACGAGTTCTTCGCCAATTTCGCCAAGGCGGTGAGCGAGGGCTGAGGGCCCTCAGGACGCTTCGCGCAACGTGGCGAGGGCCTGGGTGACGGCGGCCTCGGCCGCCCCGACCTGAAGCGCGATATTGGCCGCGGCGGCGTTGGCCTGCTCCAACGCCTTCTGCGTCATGTCGAGGCTGCCATTGACGGCATTGGCGCTTTCGATCGCCTCGTCCGAGCTGTCGGCAACCAGCGCGGCGTCATGCGCGATCGTGGCGGTGACCTTGCTCTGCTGGGTGACGGCTTCCGAGATCGCCTCGGAATCGAGACGGATGGCATCGACCGTGGCGGCGATGGCGGCAGCGTGCGTCCCGCAGGCCTCGGCGCTCGCCGCGAGTTCGGCGATCTGGCCGGCGATGTCCTGCGTCGCGCTCGCGGTCTGGGTCGCCAGCGACTTCACCTCGGCGGCGACGACGGCGAAGCCGCGACCAGCCTCGCCGGCGCGGGCGGCCTCGATCGTCGCGTTGAGCGCCAGCAGATTGGTCTGCGCGGCGATGTCGGCGATCATCCCGACGACCTTGCCGATATTGCCGGTGGCCTCCCGCAGCCGAACGACGGCCTCGTTCATCTGGCCGGCGTCGAGCACGGCCTGATGGGTGATCGACAGGCTTTGCCGGGCGCGCTGGCCGATATCGGCGATATTGGCCGACATCTCCTCGGTCGCGGCGGCCGTCTGCAGCGATTTCTCGCGCACGACCACCGAGGCGCTGGCCACTTTCCCGACGGTGTCCTTGATGAAGCTGGTGGTCTGCCCGGTCTGGTCGGCGGTCGCCACGAATTGCTCGACGGCGTCGCTGATGGTGTCGTCGAGATGGCCGATCCGGGTCCTGAGCTTGACCGCCGCCTCGTCGAGGGTGGAGGTGCGCCGGCGGGCATCACCTTCCTCAATCTGCTGGTTGATCGTGATCGCCGTATTGATATCCATCACCAAGAGGTTCTCGATGATCTCCATGTCGCTTGCGAAACGGCTGGGCGACAGCAGGGTGGTCAGGCGCGGCTTCGTCGCGATCGCCCGAAAAAGAGCGCCAGCAATCGATACGCGCGATCGGGTGCCGACCTTGATCGCGCGCTCCAGCGTGCACACGCGCTCCATCGACCTGTAGTAGCGGTCGTCGAAATCACCTTCAAAGATCAGTCGGAAGTGCTGCTCCGTGACTTCGTAGATGCTCTCGGTCAACGGGCTGATATTGTCTTTCAGATCGGGATGGATCTTGCGGCCGTAAGCGAAGGCATTGGCGACGATCTGTTCGATGACGAGATCGACATGCTTGCGATAACCGCGCAACGCGGCGCGCTTCTGCTCACCGTAGCCCGTCGAGCGCAGGCGTCGCTCGACCTGTTCGGAAATCGACGTCAAGAACGGCTCCCGTGCAGCCGGCAAACAGCGCTCCACCGCCACATCACCGTGAACGGGCTCGGTTAAAATTTCGGCAATGCGAGGCCGGCCGCGCGGTTTTGCAAATTTTTGGCCACGTTCCAGCCAAACGCGACGAAACGCCCGCAAAACGGTGCAAATTAGCCTAGCTTGTCCTGGTGCCTCCGGCTTGACCCCGGAAAACCGCGGGTCCACATTCATTTTTGAGCTGTTCCAAGGAAGGCCTGCCTGATGAGGCCGGTTGCTCCTTAGGCTTCAGCACGGTCCAGTCCCGGGGAGGGGATGGGCCGGCGTCGGAGACGGGTCACAGGAGATATGCTCATGGCCACTGTTTCGCTGACGGTGAACGGCAAAGCCGTCACCGCCAACATCGACCCGCGCACCCTTCTGGTGCAGTTCCTGCGAGAGAATCTGCGGCTGACCGGAACCCATGTCGGCTGCGATACCAGCCAGTGCGGCGCCTGCCTCGTGCATCTCGACGGCAAGGCGGTGAAATCCTGCACCACGCTCGCCGTCTCCGTGGACGGCGCCTCCGTGACGACGATCGAGGGGCTCGCTTCCGGCGACACGCTGCATCCGATGCAGGAGGCCTTTCGTGAGCATCACGGCCTGCAATGCGGCTTCTGCACGCCGGGCATGATCATGTCCGCCGTCGACATGGTGAACCGCCGCGGCCATCAGCTCGACGAGAAGACGATCCGCGAGGATCTCGACGGCAATATCTGCCGCTGCACCGGCTACCACAACATCGTCAAAGCAATCGCCGCCGGGGCCGAGGCCATGGGCAAGGGCGCTGCGCCGGCCCGCCAGGCCGCCGAATGAGGCCGCTGCCCGCGCCGCTCGGTGCGGGCTCTTCATCCTTCATGCGTTCCATGCAGTGAGGCGCCCGCCAGAGGTGCCGTGCGAGGAGGGAACACCATGTCCGCCACCGGAATCGGCGCCGCAGTCCGCCGCAAGGAAGATCACCGTTTCATCACCGGCCAGGGCCGCTACACCGACGACGTCAACCGACCGGGCCAGGCCCATGCCTATTTCCTGCGCTCGCCGCATGCGCACGCCAAGATCAAGTCGATCGACACCAAGGCTGCCGCCGGCATGCCCGGCGTGCTCGGCATCTTCACCGGGGACGACCTGGCCACCGACAAGATCGGCGGGCTGATCTGTGGCTGGATGATCCACAACAAGGATGGTTCGCCGATGCGCGCCGGCCCGCATCCGGCGCTGGCCCAGGGCAAGGTGCGCTATGTCGGCGACCATGTCGCCGTCGTGGTAGCCGAGACGCTGGCGCAGGCGCGCGACGCGGCCGAGGCGATCGCGGTCGATTATCAGGAGCTGCCGGCGGTGGTCGACACCGCCAAGGCGATCGGCGCCAAGACCGTTGTCCATGACGAGGCGCCGGACAACAGCGTGTTCAACTGGCATCTCGGCGACAAGGACGCGACCGAGAAGGCCTTCAAGGCCGCCAGGCACGTCACCAGGATCGACCTCGTCAACAACCGGCTCGTGCCGAACGCGATGGAGCCGCGCGCGGCCGTCGGCGACTACGATGCCGGCGACGGCATCTTCACGCTCTACACCACCAGCCAGAACCCGCATGTCGCGCGGCTCGTGCTCTCCGCCTTCATCGGCATTGCGCCGGAGAACAAGCTCAGGGTGATTGCGCCGGATGTCGGCGGCGGCTTCGGCTCCAAGATCTTCATCTATGCCGAGGAGACGGTCTGCGTCTGGGCGGCGAAGAAGGTCGGACGGCCGGTGAAATGGACGGCGGACCGGACGGAGGCCTTCCTCTCCGACGCGCATGGTCGCGACCACGTCACCCATGCGGAGCTGGCGACCGATGCGGAGGGCAAGATCCTCGGCATGAAGGTCAAGACCACGGCCAATCTCGGCGCCTACCTCTCGACCTTCTCGTCCTCGGTGCCGACCTATCTCTACGCGCCGCTCTTGTCGGGCCAATACGACATCCCGGCGATCTATTGCGAGGTCGATGCGGTCTATACCAACACCGCGCCGGTCGATGCCTATCGCGGGGCCGGGCGGCCGGAGGCGACCTTCGTGGTCGAGCGGTTGATCGAGGTCACCGCGCGCCAGCTCGGCAAGGACCCGGCCAAGTTCCGGATGCAAAACTACATCAAGAAGTTCCCGCACCAGACGCCGGTCATCATGATGTACGACACCGGTAATTACAGCGCCTCGCTGAAGAAGGCGCTGGAGATGATCGACTACAAGGGGCTGGGCAAGCGCAAGCGCGATTCCGCTCGTGCCGGCAAGCT
The DNA here is from genome assembly GCF_006714945.1 of Allobosea sp. AK1. Classification (NCBI taxonomy): domain Bacteria; kingdom Pseudomonadati; phylum Pseudomonadota; class Alphaproteobacteria; order Hyphomicrobiales; family Alloboseaceae; genus Allobosea; species Allobosea sp. AK1. The sequence continues at coordinate 499,244 of NZ_VFMG01000001.1, read as the reverse complement.
GCGCGGCATCGGCTTCTCCTCCTATATCGAGGCCTGTGGCATCGCGCCCTCGGCGGCGGTCGGCTCGCTCGGCGCCGGCGTAGGTTTGTGGGAATCGGCCGAGGTCCGGGTCAATCCGGTCGGCACGGTCGAGGTGCTCACCGGCTCGCACAGTCATGGCCAGGGCCATGAGACAACCTTCGCGCAGCTCGTCAGCGACCGGCTCGGCATCCCCATCGACAATGTCTCGATCATCCATGGCGACACCGACAAGGTGCAGATGGGCATGGGCACCTATGGCTCGCGCTCCGGCGCGGTCGGCATGTCCGCGATCTTCAAGGCGCTCGACAAGGTGATCGCCAAGGGCAAGAAGGTCGCCGCCCATGTATTGGAGGCTGACGAGGCCGATATCGATTTCGCGGACGGGCATTTCTCGGTGAAGGGCACAGACCGCAAGCTCGATTTCGGCTCCTGCGCGCTGCAGGCCTATGTCGCGCACAAGTTCAACGGGCAGGAGCTGGAGCCGGGGCTGAAGGAGGGGGCGTTCTACGACCCGACCAACTTCACCTTCCCGGCCGGCGTCCATATCTGCGAGGTCGAGATCGATCCCGAGACCGGCGTGACAAGGATCGAGCGCTGGGCCGCCGTCGACGATTTCGGCAATGTTATCAACCCGATGATCGTCGAAGGGCAGGTCCATGGCGGTATCGCCCAGGGCGTCGGCCAGGCGCTGCTGGAAGGCGCGCGCTACAACAGCGACGGCCAGCTCGTGACCGCGAGCTTCATGGACTACACCATGCCGCGCGCCGACGACCTCCCGTCCTTCGATGTCGGCATGACCGTGACGCCGTGTCCGTCGAATCCGCTGGGGATCAAGGGCTGCGGCGAGGCCGGGGCCATCGCCTCGCCGCCCGCCGTCATCAACGCCATCACCGACGCGCTCGGCCATGAGGACATCGCGATGCCGGCCACGCCGCAGGCGGTGTGGCGCGCGGCGCAGAAGTCGATCAGCCGCCAGGCGGCCGAGTGAGCTGAAAGGACAAGTCGATGTACGCTTTCACCTATCACAAGCCCACCAGTGCCCGGCAGGCGGCGACGCTGCTCGCCAAGAAGGAGGACGCCAAGCTCCTCGCCGGCGGCCACACCCTGCTGCCGACGATGAAGCAGCGGCTGGCCTCGCCGACCGCGCTGGTCGATCTCGGCGCCTGTCCAGATCTCAAGGGCATCAATCGCAAGGGCCGCAACATTGTCATCGGCGCGATGACGACCCATGCCGAAGTGGCTTCCTCGGCCGAGGTTCAGGAGGCGCTGCCCGCGCTCGCCTTCCTCGCCGGCAGCATCGGCGATCCGCATGTGCGCCATCGCGGCACGATCGGCGGCTCGGTCGCCAATAACGATCCGGCGGCGGATTATCCGGCGGCCCTGCTGGCGCTCGGCGCCACCGTCGTCACCAACAAGCGCAAGCTGACGGCGGAAGAGTTCTTCACCGGGCTCTACGAGACCGCCTTGGACGAGGGTGAGATCATCACCAAGGTCTCGTTCCCGCTGGTCTCGAAGGCGGGCTATGCCAAGTTCCGCAACCCGGCCTCGCGCTATGCCATGGTCGGCGTCTTCGTCGCCAAGCGCGGCAGCGAGATCCGCGTCACGGTGACCGGCGCAGGCGAGGGCGGCGTCTTCCGCTGGCCGGAAGCGGAGGCTGCGCTCAAGGCGCGCTTCGCGCCGAAATCGCTGGACGGGCTGAAGCATACCGCCAAGGGCATCAACGGCGACATCCATGCCGATGCCGAATACCGCGCCCATCTGATCGGCGTGATGGCCAAGCAGGCCGTGGCGCAGGCGACGGGGAAGTAGGCGAGGGGTTGCCAACTTGCGCACGTCGTGGCCGGGCTTGACCCGGCCATCTCGTTCAGGACCTTAACTTGCTTTCGATCAAGAGATGCCCGGGACATGCCCGGGCATGACGTAGGTTGTCATGTCTTCTCCTCTGCCTTCCTCCATCGACGCCACGCTCGCGCTGCTCCAGTCGCAGGGCTATGTCGCCGACCGCGCGCTCGCGACGGTGCTGTTCCTGGCGCTCCGGATGAAGCGGCCGTTGCTGCTGGAGGGCGAGGCCGGCACCGGCAAGACCGAGATCGCCAAGGTTCTGGCGGCGGGGCTCGGCCGGCGCTTGATCCGGCTACAATGCTATGAAGGGCTCGATCTCGCCTCCGCCGTCTACGAGTGGAACTATGCCGGGCAGATGATGGCGATCCGGCTGGCGGAAGCTGGCGGCGCGGCCGGTGATCGCGAGCGGCTGGAAGGCGACATCTTCTCCGAGAAATACCTGGTGAAGCGCCCGCTCTTGCAGGCGCTGGAGCCGCAGGAGGGCGGAGCGCCGATCCTGCTGATCGACGAGCTCGACCGCACGGATGAGGCCTTCGAGGCCTTCCTGCTCGAGGTGCTGGCCGATGCGCAGGTGACGATTCCCGAGCTCGGCACGATCCGGGCGGCTGAGCCGCCGATCGTGATTCTGACCTCGAACCGCACCCGCGAGATCCATGACGCGCTGAAGCGCCGCTGCCTCTATCACTGGGTCGGCTATCCCGATGCGGCGCGCGAGCTTGCGATCCTGAAGGCGAAGGTGCCGGATGCCCCGGCCAAACTCTCGAAGCAGCTCGTCGCCTTCGTGCAGGCGATCCGCAAGGAGGAATTGTTCAAGGCGCCGGGCGTCGCCGAGACGCTGGACTGGGCGACGGCGCTGGTCGAGCTCGACGCGGTCGCGCTCGATCCCGCCATCGTTTCGGATACGCTGGGCGCATTGCTGAAGTATCAGGACGATATCCAGGCGATGCAGGGCTCGCAAGTGAAGGAGCTGCTGGATCGGGCCAAGGCGGAGGCGGGGCGCTAGTTTCCTGCGCCGCGAAGCGAGAGGGTGCTGCCATGAACGCCGACATCAAGGCCGTCGAGGCGACGGTCCGGACCTATCTCGACGGGCTCTACGAGGGCGATGCCGAGAAGCTCGCCCATGTCTTCCATCCGACCAGCGCCCTGACCACGGCGCGCGACGACGGCGCGATCCAGATCGTCCAGCGCGACGCCTGGCTCGACGCCGTGCGCACCCGGCCGGCGCCGCAGGCGGCGGGCATGCAGCGCGACGATCATATCCTGACGATCGATCTCGTCGGGCCGACGCTGGCGCTGGTCAAGGTGAAGTGCCAGATGCCGCCGCGCTATTTCACCGACCTGCTCTCGCTCCTGAAGATCGAGAGCCGCTGGCAGATCGTCCAGAAGGTGTTCATGACGGAGACGCAGGGGACGTGAGCGGCAAGCTTGCCGAGAACGTCGCCTATTTCGCCCGCGCCTTGCGCGCGGCGGGATTGCCGGTCGGGCCGGGCGCGGTGGTCGAGGCGATCGCGGCACTGGAAGGCGGGGCGCTTGGCGGGCGCGACGACGTCTACTGGGCGCTGCATGCGATCCTCGTGAAGAAGCACGAGGACACACCGGTCTACGATCAGGCCTTCCGGCTGTTCTGGCGACGGCGCAACCTGATCGAGAAGATCATGGCGCAGATGTCGCCGGTCTCGCCCCGCGCCGATAGCCAGCCGGAGAAGGCCGAAGCCGGGGCGCTGCGGGTGGCGGAGGCCTTCGCGCCGCCGCCGCGCGAGGACGAGCCGCCGAAGGAGCTGACCGAACTGACGGCGCGGCTCACCGTCTCCGATCGCGAGATGCTGAAATCGCGCGATTTCGCCCAGATGAGCGCTGCCGAGATCGCCCGTGCCAAGCAGTTGATCGCCGAGCTCAGGCTGCCCGACGACAGCATCGTGACGCGCCGCTTCCGGCCGGCGCATCGCGGCACGCGCATCGATCCGCGCCGGACCTTCCGGCAGTCGCTGCGGGGTGGCGGCGCCTCGATCGACCTCGCCTTCCGCGAGCGGCGCGAGGTGCATCCGCCCATCGTGGCGCTGGTCGATATCTCCGGCTCGATGGCCGAGTATTCGCGCATCTTCCTGCATTTCCTGCACGCACTGACCGAAAAGCGCCGGCGCGTGCATTCCTTCGTCTTCGGCACGCGCCTGACCAATGTCACCCGGATGCTGCGGGCGCGCGATCCGGACGATGCCTTGGCGCTCGCCGGCAAGGCCGCGCCGGACTGGGAGGGCGGTACGCGCATCGCCACCGCCCTGCACGATTTCAACCGCATCTGGTCGCGGCGCGTGCTGGCGGGCGGGGCGATCGTGTTGCTCTTCACGGACGGGCTGGAACGCCATCTCGATGATAGCCTCGGTTTCGAGATGGACCGGCTGCACCGCTCATGCCGGCAACTGGTCTGGCTCAACCCGCTCCTGCGCTACGATGCCTTCGCGGCGCGGGCCAGCGGCATCCGGGCTATGCTGCCTCATGTCGACTCGTTCCGGCCAACCCACAATCTCGCGGCGATGGCCGATCTCTGCGCCGCGCTTTCGCTGGATGCAGGGCGGGAGAGCGATCCACGCCTGTGGTTGAAGAAAGCCGGTTGAGGCATGATCTCAAGGGCCAGATTCAGGCGTAAGGTGACATCATGATCAGCACCGAAACCGATATCCTGCGCGCTGCCGAGGACTGGGCGCGCGGCGGACGTGGAGTCGCCATCGCGACCGTGGTCGAGACCTGGGGCTCGGCGCCGCGCCCAGTCGGCTCGCATCTCGTCATCGACGGGGAGGGGAATTTCCTCGGCTCGGTCTCGGGCGGCTGCGTCGAGGGCGCCGTGGTGGCGGAAGCCGCCGATGTGATCGCCGACGGCAAGGCGCGCATGCTGGAATTCGGCGTCGCCGACGAGACGGCCTGGCAGGTGGGCTTGTCCTGCGGCGGGCGCATCAAGGTCTATGTCGAGAAGGTGAACTGAGATGGCCTCCTGGGAAACCCTCGTCGCCTTCGCGACGGTGACCATTCTCGTCGCCTATTTTCCGGGGCCCGCGCTGCTCTACACGGCCGCCCAGACGATCAGCCATGGCCGCAAGGCCGGCCTGATGGCGATGCTCGGTATCCATCTCGGCTGTTACCTGCACGTCTTCGCCGCCGCCTTCGGGCTTTCGGCGGTGTTCAAGCATGTGCCGGAGCTCTACATGGCCGTGAAGATCGCCGGCGCGCTCTACCTGATCTGGATTGGCATCGGCATGATCCGCTCGCGCATGGGCTCCCCCGATCAGCCGGTCGCGCCGCCCAAGACGGTGAAGCGCGCGCTGCTCGATTCCTTCATCGTCGAGATCCTGAATCCGAAGGTTGCGCTGTTCTTCATCGCGCTGCTGCCGCAGTTCGTCGACCCTTCGGCGTCGCTGCCGGTCTGGGCGCAGTTCCTGATCCTCGGGATGGTCGTGAACTTCGCCTTCTCCTCGGCCGATCTCGTCACCGTCTTCGGTGCCTCGCTCGTGGTCGGCGCGATGAAGAAGACCAAGGCGAGCTTCGCCTTCGGGCGCTGGATCGGCGGCTCGCTGATGATCGCGCTCGGCCTGAAGCTCGCGACGGACAGGGGCTGAGCGGTGGAGCTTTCGACCCTCGCCGCGCTCAATGAAGAGCGCCAGGCGCGCCGCGCCGCCGTGCTGGTGAGCGATCTCGCCACGGGCGCGCAACGGCTGGTGAAGCAGGCTGCGATCGCTGGCGATACGCTGGCGGAATTGCTGGAGCGGCAATTGCGCTCCGGCAAGAGCGGCATGGTCGAGGCTGATGGGACTTCCTATTTCCTGACGGTGCAGGCGCCGCATCCGCGCGTGGTCGTGACGGGTGCCGTCCATATCTCGCAGGCGATGGCGCCGATGGCCCGGGCGCTCGATCTCGATCTCGTGGTGATCGATCCGCGCAGCGCCTTTGCCACGCCCGAGCGTTTCCCCAAGGTGACACTGCTGGCTGAGTGGCCGGAGGAGGCGCTTCCGCGGATCGGGCTCGACGCCTACACCGCTTTCGTCGCGCTGACGCATGATCCAAAGATCGACGATCCCGGCCTCGTTGCGGCGTTGCACTCCGACTGCTTCTATGTCGGCGCGCTCGGCAGCCGGAAGACGCATGGCAGGCGGCTCGAGCGATTGACGGAGGCGGGCTTCGATACCGCCGCGACGGACCGTATCCATGCGCCGATCGGGCTCGATATCGGCGCGGTCTCGCCAGCGGAGATTGCGCTCGCAATCCTCGCCGAGATCGTCGCGACTTTGCGCGGCCCGCGCCGCAAGCCGGCCTGAGGATCACGCGATGAAATTCGGACCGGTCGCCATCGCGGACGCCGTCGGCTGCATCGCGGCGCATACGATCCGCGCGGACGGGACCATCGTGAAGAAGGGCGCGACCGTCACGGCGGAACTGGCCGCGAAGCTCGCGGCGGCCGGCATCACCGAGATCGTTGCCGTCCGTCTGGAGCCCGGCGATATCGACGAGAATGCTGCGGCGGAACGGCTGGCCGAACGGATGGTCGGAGATGCGATCGTGGCCGAGTCGCCCTTCACCGGGCGGGTCAACATGTTCGCGGCGCAGGCGGGGGTGCTGCGTGTCGATATTGCGGCGATCGACGCCTTCAATGCGGTGGACGAGGCGATCACGGTCGCGACCCTGCCGGCACTGAAGGCGGTCGTGGCGGGCGAGCTCGTCGCCACCGTGAAGATCATTCCCTATGCGGTTCCGCAAACTCTGGTTGAGCAGGCGCTCGACGCACTCGGCAACACGCCGCCGGTCTCGGTCGCGGCCTACCGTCCGTCCAGCGTCGCGGTGATCTCGACCCTGCTGCCGGGGCTGAAGCCGAGCGTCGTCGACAAGACCTTGCGCATCATGCGCGATCGGCTGGAGCCGGCCGAGGCGATGCTGGCCGCCGACCAGCGCGTGCCCCATGAGGCCGAGCCCCTGGCCGCGGCCATCGCCGAGCAGGCGGCGGGAGCGGCGGACATCATCGTTGTCTTCGGGGCGTCGGCCATCACCGACCGCCGCGACGTCATCCCGCAGGCGCTGGTGGAGGCGGGCGGCGAAGTCGAGCATCTCGGCATGCCGGTCGATCCCGGCAACCTGCTGATGCTCGGCCGCATCGCCGGCAAGCCGGTGATCGGCGCGCCGGGCTGCGCCCGCTCGCCCAAGGAGAACAGCTTTGACTGGGTGCTGCAGCGCTATCTGGCCGGTGTCCCCGTCGGGCGCAGCGATGTCCAGAAGATGGGGGTCGGTGGCCTGCTGATGGAGATCGTCTCGCGGCCGCAGCCCCGCGCTCCGGGTTCTCCCGAGCGCGGTCCGCTGGCGGGGATCGTGCTGGCGGCGGGGCAATCGACGCGGATGGGCGCGGAGAACAAGCTGCTGCAACCCCTGCGCGGCAAGCTGATCCTGCGCCATGCCGTCGAAGCGCAGATCGAGGCAGGCTTAAGCCCGGTGATCGTCGTGACCGGTCACCAGCGCGCCGAGGTCGAGGCGGCTCTGTCGGACCTGCCGGTGCAGCTCGTGCATAATTCCGACTACGTCTCCGGCCTCGCCAGCTCGCTCAAGGCCGGTGTTGCGGCATTGCCGCCAGAGGTCCCGGCCGCAGTGATCTCGCTCGGCGACATGCCGAATGTCACGCCTGCGGTGATCGAGCGCCTGGTCGAAGCGCATCGCACGCAGCCCGAGGCGCTTGCGGCCGTGCCGACCCTGTTCGGCCAGCGTGGCAATCCGGTGCTGCTCGCACGCGCGATCTTTCCCGCGGTCTCGCTGCTGAGCGGTGATCGTGGCGCACGGCGGCTGCTCGACGAAGCCGGGGAGCGCGTCATCGACGTGGCCTTCGAGGATCCCGCCATCGCCATCGATGTCGATACGCCGGAGGCCTTGCGGGCGCTGCGGAGCTGACCGCCTCTCAACGCTGCCAGTGCAGTCCGAGTGTGCCGTAATAGGCGGAGGGCCGGTCGCTGGTCTTCTGCAGGCCGCCCGAGAGGCGCCATTCCAGCCCGAGGGCGCGCAGCCCGGTGAGATGCAGGCCCAGCCGGAGCTTGCGATAATCGCGTTCGCGGTAGGCTTCGAATTCCGGGCCGAGATAGAATCCGGTCGGGACCTGCCAGCCCGGCGCGAGACGCGCCCAGAAGCGCCCGTTCAGGGACGATGCGTAGGCGTTGGCCTGCACGACCATTCCGGGCGCGGGAACGATCCAGAGATCAGCCTGCAGCCGGGCACCGTAGCGGGTGCCGGTGAAGGACGGGCCGAAAGCTTCGATCCGCTGTTCGCTTTCGATATCCGAGCCGGCATAGAGCGCGAGAAAGCTGTCACCGACACGCCATTCATAGCCCAGCAGGGCCTGCGTTTCGCTCTTGTAGGTCACGCCGTGCGGCCGGTGGCGGTGGGTCTGTTCCTGCGCGCCGCCGGCCTTGACGAAGAGGCGGAAGCCGCTCTCAGAGAGGCCACCGGCGATGGCACGCTTCATCCCGACCGAAAGGAAGGTCTTGGTCGGCCCGGCTTCCATCGAACCGAAGATGACCATCGAGAGCGGCGCCCGCTCGGGTTCCTCTTCATCGATGCTGGCCGCAGAGGTCGGGGCGGCGGCGAAGGTCATCGCCAGCCCGGCCAGTCCGGCCCTGCCCACCCGGTACGCCACGCAAGCCCCCACGCCCGCTGTCGCGCACGCTGCCATGCTCGGCAGCCTGCCTCAGGATTGCACCAGTTTGGCAGTAGGCTGGCAAGCCTTTGTTAACCAGGCGGGAGCAGGCTCGATCTACCCGGCAAAGCTTTCAGTCCGTAATGGAGGGAGGTGGCGATGGTTTCGACCGATTTCATCCGGCAACTCGAAGGCTATGGGCTGACCACGGCAACCATCCTCTACCGGATGCCGGATCATCTCAGCGTCCTGCAAACCTATATCTGGCAGCAGTACGACCTGGCACCGCGCTTCCCCGTCCTGCAGGACTTCCTGACGTTCTGGAAGAGAGAACTGGAAGGGCCGCTCCATTCCGTAACCGTGGCGCATTCGCGTCTGATCAAGCCGGCGGAAATCCGCAACGTAAACGGTGTGTTCACCCTGCACTAAGCGCTTCGCCGGCCTCCCGGCCCCGTGCCAGGGGCATTGAAAACCTGCGTCCGGCTCGCTTGTTGGCGGGTGTCCGGCCGTGCTAGGCGGGCGCTTCCGCTTCGGTACGGCCTGCTCCCTTGTCATCTCCCTTGCGTACATCCGGACTTCTGACGGCGCTGGCGGGTCTGCCCGGGGAGCGCATCGCCGTCGGCACGATCGTCGCTGCGTTGCAGGACCGGGCCTATGCCCTGCTCGTCGTGCTGCTCGGCCTGCCGAACTGCCTGCCGATGCCGCCGCCGATCCCACTGGTCTGCGGCCTGGTGCTCGCTTTCGTCGCCGTGCAGATGCTGACGGGGCGGCGGATGCCGTGGCTCCCGCAAGCGCTGCTCAAGCGCAGCATCGGCAAGCCTGAACTCACCCGGGCGGTGGCGCGGGCGCTGCCTGCCCTGACCTGGCTTGAACGTTTCTCGCGGCCGCGCCTGACGATGCTGGGAGGGGCTTATGCCATTCCGGTGCTGGGCCTCGTGATCCTGATCCTGGCGCTCGGGCTGATCGTGGCCGCGCCCTTCATCGGCCAGATCCCGCTCGGGCTTGCCGTCTGCCTCGTCGGGCTCGGTCTCGTCGAGCGGGACGGGGTCTTGATCATCATCGGTGCGGTGGTCGGTGCTGTCGGCCTGCTGCTCAGCGCAGGCTTCGCCTACGCGATCTTCAGCGGCATCCACGAGCTGTTCTTCTGAAGGTCCGCCGCGCGCCCGGCTCGTGGTGTCAGGCGGCGGCGAGGATTTCGGCGAAGGGATTGTCCAGGCCGAGCAGGCGGTCGATCTCGGTTGCGGGCACGGCCTTGGAGAAGAGGAAGCCCTGCAGTTCGTGGCAGCCGATCGCCTGCAGGAAGCGATGCTGCTCGGCGGTCTCGACGCCTTCGGCGCAGACGCGCAGGCCGAGCGCCCGCCCGAGATGAGCCATCGAATGGACGAGGATCGCCGATTCGCCGGTCGATTCCATGTATTCGAGGAAGGTGCGGTCGATCTTGATCTTGTCGAAGGCGAAGCGCCGCAGATAGATCAGGCTCGAATAGCCGGTGCCGAAATCGTCGAGCGCGAGGCCGACGCCATGCGCGCGGATGTCCATCATCGCGGCTTCGGCGGCGTCGGCATCCTCGATCAGCACGCCTTCGGTCAGTTCGAGCTCGAGCTGGGCCGGGTCGAAATCCGTCTCCGCGATGGTGCGGATGACGTTGGCGACGAAGTCCTTGTGGCGGAACTGGATCGGCGAGACGTTGACCGCAAGGCGGATGCCCTTCCAGCGCCTGGCCTCGGTGCAGGCGCGGCGCAGCACCCATTCGCTGAGCGGCACGATCAGGCCGCGTTCCTCGGCGATCGCAATGAAGTCCGAAGGCGGGATCATGCCATGGGCCGGGTGCTGCCAGCGCACCAGCGCCTCGACGCCGACGATGGTCGATCCGTCAACGGAGACCTGCGGCTGGTAGTGCAGCGTGAGCTGGTCGTTGTCGATGGCATGGCGCAGGTCGTCCTCGACCATGCGTTTCAATTGCATCGAGCGGTTCATCTGCGATTCGAAGAAGGCATAGCGGTTGCGGCCGCTGTTCTTGGCTTCGTAGAGCGCGGTATCGGCGAGCTTGAGCAGGGCTTCGCGGCTGGTGCCGTCGCGCGGGGCCATGGCGATGCCGATCGAGGAGCCGATGGTGACTTCGGCGCCGGTGATGGTGAACGGCTCGCTGAGGCTGGCGAGGATGCGCTCGCCGAGCGCGGCGCAGCCGGCCGGTGTCGCGGAATGGGTCTGGATGATGCCGAATTCGTCGCCGCCGAGGCGCGCGACGGTGTCGCCGACCTGGACCGCGCCGGATAGGCGAACCGCGACCTGACGGATGAGTTCGTCGCCGGCGGTATGGCCATAGGTGTCGTTGACGGCCTTGAAGCGGTCGAGATCGATCAGCAGCATTGCGAGGCTTGGGCCGTCATCGTGCTGGATATGAGCCAGGGTCTGATCGAGCGTCAGGTCGAAGCTGCGGCGGTTCGGAAGAAGGGATAGCTCATCCTGGCCGGCGAGGCGCTGGATCTGGCGCTCGCGCAGTTCGATCTGCTCGGCCGAGGCACGCAGGCGCTGGACGACGAAGATGAAGATCGCGGAAAACAGCAAGGCAACCGCAATCAGCGCCCAGAGGAAGCGGCGCAGCATGACATCGCCGGGACGGGCCGGGGACCAGGTCAGCCAGGCGCCGATCTTGCCGTCGGCGGTGCGCAGGCTCAAATTCGACAGCGGGTCGGCAGGCAGCGTGGTCACGAGCTGGATGTCGGTCACCCGATTGCGCTCGGCCAGGTCCGAGAGCAGGGCGCTGGACAGGTGCCGGTAGGCGACGAAGGATAGCGGGATCGAGCCGCCTTCGGAGCTGAAGGAGGCGATGCGCGACAGGTCAATCACCGTCAGGAGCAGTGTCTCGTCGCCATCCGTGGTGATGGTCGAACGGGCCGCGCCGAACTGGGGCGTGACCTCGTCGCCGATGACGGTGGCGACGAAGGAGCTCTTCGCGCCTCGCTGCAACGCATCGATATGATGCGGGCGCTCGTGATCCGCATGATCCATCGTGGTCGGGTTCTCGACCCAGGCCAGCACGGTTCCGCCGGTTCCGCCGATATAGGCGCCGTCGAAATCCATCAGCTGATTGCCCAGACGCTTGAGCGCGGCCTTGAGCATGGCCGGGGAGCCGGGCTGCTGCAGGGCTTCAGGCAGGTCGCCGGCAGCGACGAGCCGCTCCAGCCTCAGTTCGTTCAGCTTGATCTGGGCGTTGACGGCGGCCTCGATGCGCTCGCCCTGGCGCTGGGCCTCGAGGCGATTGGCCTCGCGGGTGATCGCGACGACGACGCCGATCCCGGCAGCCATCAGCAGCAGGAAGGCGCAGCCCAGCGTCACCACAGTGCTCGCGAACATGCGAGCGGAGGAACCCGCATTCGTCATCTTCGCGGCAGTGAATGCGGGCATTACGCGTCCGGAAAAGGGTCTTGGTGCTGTGACTTAAGGCTTGAATTATTGACATCCCGTTGCCTGCACACGGGTTTTCAAGCGCTCAAGCTCCGGGTGGCGCGTAAGGTGGCCGCGGTATCGCCATATGCGCGGCCCGCAGTGCCGCCGACCAGCGTTCGCGCAGATCGTGGAAATACGGCTCTCCCGCCTCGATCCGCCGGTTGAGCTCGAAATCGTCGGCGTCGCGCCTGATGACGACGAGATCGATCGGCAGGCCAACGCCGAGATTCGAGCGCATGGTCGAATCCATCGAGATCAGCCCGACTTTCAAGGCATCGTAGAGATGGGTCTTGTAGGTGACGGCGCGGTCGAGGATCGGCTTGCCGTATTTATGCTCGCCGATCTGCAGGAATGGGGAATCGATGCCGCACTCGATGAAGTTGCCGGCGCTGTAGACCATGAAGAGGCGCATCGGCTGCCCCTTGATCTGGCCGCCGAACAGCATGCCGATCTCGAATTTGACACCAGCATCCTCCAGCGCGGGCCCGTCGATGTCGCGGACATGGCGGATGCAGCGGCCGACGAGCTGGGCCGCCCTGAACATCGAGCTGGCGTTCTGGAGGGTGTCCATCTCGCCGGTCTCGGGGTTGGGCAGGCCTTCGTGCAGGAAGCTGACCACCGACTGCGTGATCGAGAGATTGCCGGCCGTCATCAGGCCGAAATTGCGGTCGCCCGGCCAGTTGAAGACATGGAGCTTGCGGAAGGTCGAGATGTCGTCGAGCCCGGCATTGGTGCGGGTGTCGGCGATCATGACGAGGCCATCCTGCACGAGGATTCCGGCGCAATAGGTCACGGGTTCGATCCCTGCTTTCTTGCCCAGTCTTCCTGGCGGAGTGCGCTGGAAGGGGCGCTACTGGTTGGCGAAGCGGCCCTCAGTCTCGCGGGCGCTGACGAGGACGCTGAGGTTCTCGCCTTCGCCGCCCTGACGCGAGCCTCGAACCGGTGCGGCGTCCGCGTAGTCGAGCCCTATCGCAACACGCACATGCGTGTCGATCGGGCAGAGCCCATTGGCAGAGTCGAAGCCGATCCAGCCATAGTCCTCGAGATGAACCTCGGCCCAGGCATGGGCGCCGTTGCCATGCGGCAGGCTGTCGGACCGCGCGACATAGCCCGAGACATAGCGGGCGGGCAGGCCGAGATGCCGCGCGCAGGCCATGAAGACATGGGCGATGTCCTGTGCGATCGCTTCGCGCGCTGCAAAGGCTGCGGCCGCGCCGACGCCGCTGCGGCCGCTGGCCTCGAGGCAACCCATGCGGTCGCCGACGGCATTCATCAAGGCATGCATCTGGGAAAGCGGCGTGCCGGCGCCGGCGGTGACCGCGTCGGCGAAGCTGCGCAGCGCCTCATCCTGCCCGGTGAGGAGCGTGTCGCGGCAATAGACCTCGCAAGGCACGCGCTCCAGCCCGCCACGGACCACGCCGGCGAGGTCGATCGTCTCGATCAGTCCGTCGATGCGGATGGCAAGCGAGGAGATCGGCCCGTCGGCGTAGAACGAGTGCACGATATTGCCATGGGCATCCTGCGAGGCGCGCAGCCGGCCGTCGACATTCGGCTCGATGCGCCAGGACATGACATGCTGGCCGTCATGGTCGCGCGGCGTCAGCCGCAGGATCTGCGTGATGTGGCGCGCCGGTTCGGCATATTCGTAGCCGATCGTATGGGAAATCCTGATCCGCATGCTTCAGTCCGGGGCAGGGTTTATGGCAGTCGCGCCGAGAGCGCAGGCGAGCACTTCATTGCAGATACTGCTCGAAGATGGTGTTGCCGAGGCGGTTGTTCTCGGTGATGAACTCCTCGATGAATTCGTGCAGGCCGTGCTCGAAGACGTCGTCGATCTTTGTGTTGCTGAGGCTGCCAAGGGTCTTGCGCGCCTGGCGTTGCGCCGGTCCCTGGCGGCCATAGGCGTCGCCGAGCGCATCGAGGAAGCGCGAGATGTTCTCGTAGCAGGCAGCGAGCGAGCGCGGCATGCGGCGGTTCAGCACCAGGAGATCGGCGACGAGGATCGGCTTCACCGCCTCGCGATAGACCCAGTGATAGGCGGTCAGCGCCGAGACCTCGCGCAGCACGGTCGTCCATTGGAAGTAATCGAGCGAGCCGCCGACCTGCTCGTCGGCCGGTAGCAGCACATGGTATTTCACGTCGAGGATGCGGGCGGTGTTGTCGGCGCGTTCGAGATAGACACCGAGGCGCGAGAACCAGTAGCCGTCGTCGCGCAGCATGGTCCGGTAGGCCGAGCCGTCGAAGACCAGCGAGACGTTCTTCACCCAGTCGAGAAAGCGGGCGAACTCCTCGCGATCCATGCGCTTCTTCTCGAAGCGCTGCAATTCCAGCCAGGCGCCGTTCAGCGCGTCCCACATCTCCGAGGTCAGCGCCGTGCGCACGCCCCGCGCGTTTGAGCGGGCCTGGGCAAGGCAATTGCGGATCGAGGACGGATTGTCGGGGTTGAAGGTCAGGAAGTCGCAGACATTGCGTTCATTCGCTTCGCCATAGGCCTTGGCGAAGTCCTCCTCGCAGCCGGCGGTGAGAACCGCGCTCTGCCATTCCGTGCCGGCACCGCCATAGGTCGTCGGCAGGTTGGTCAGGCGCGTCGTGGCGTCGAGGATGCGGGCGAGATATTCGGCCCGTTCGACATAGCGGGAAACCCAGTAGAGGCTGTCTGCGGTACGCGAAAGCATGGTCAGCGTGTGCCTTTCCGCGGGATGGCAGGCTGTTGCGGGAGGAGGGCTGGCGAGGGCGCGGCGGGGATGCTCATGCGTCGAGCACCCAGGTGTCCTTGGTGCCGCCGCCCTGGCTGGAATTGACGACGAGCGAGCCTTCCTTGAGCGCAACGCGGGTCAGGCCGCCCGGTACGCAGGAGATGCCGTTCGCGCCGGAGAGCACATAGGGGCGCAGGTCGACATGGCGCGGCGCGACGCCGGAGGCGACGAAGGTCGGGCAGGTCGAGAGCGCCAGCGTCGGCTGGGCGATGAAGCCCTCGGGCTGGGCCTTGAGCTTGCGCCGGAAGGTCTCGATCTGGGCCTTGTTGGCGTGCGGGCCCACGAGCATGCCGTAGCCGCCCGAGCCGTTGACCTCCTTGACGACGAGCTTGTCGAGATTGTCGAGCACATAGGCATTGGCCTCGGGCTCGCGGCAGCGGAAGGTCGGGACGTTCTTCAGGATCGGCTCCTCGCCGGTGAAGAACTTCACGATCTCCGGCATGTAGCTGTAGACCGCCTTGTCGTCGGCGACGCCGGTGCCGACCGCGTTCGCCAACGTGACATTGCCGGCCTTGTAGGCGCCGATGATGCCGGGCACGCCCAGCACGGAATCGCTGCGGAAGGCGAGCGGGTCGATGAAGTCGTCATCGATGCGCCGGTAGATCACGTCGACACGCTTCGGCCCCTGCGTCGTGCGCATGTAGACGACGTCGTCCTTGACCAGCAGGTCCGAGCCCTCGACCAGCTCGACGCCGAGCTTGTCGGCGAGGAAGGAGTGTTCGTAGAAGGCCGAATTGTACTGGCCGGGCGTGAGCAGGCAGATCGTCGGGTCCGACGAGGCGCTGCGCGGCGCGACCGAGCGCAGGGTCGCCAGCAGCTGGTCCGGATAGTTGTCGACCGGCGCGACGCGGTGGGTCGAGAACAGCTCCGGGAAGAGCCTGAGCATCACCTCGCGGTTCTCCATCATGTAGGAGACGCCGGAAGGCGTGCGGGCGTTGTCCTCGAGGACGTAGAAAGTATCCGCGTCGACGCGCACCACGTCGATGCCGGCGATGTGGCAGTAGATGCCGTGCGGCACCTTGAAATCGACCATTTCGAGCTGATAGCAGGCGTTGCGATAGACGAGATCGGGCGGGATGATGCCGGCCTTCAGGCATTCCTTGGGGCCGTAGACATCGGCCAGGAACATGTTGAGGGCGGTGACGCGCTGGCGCAGGCCGGCCTCCAGCTTGGTCCATTCCGGCTTGGTCAGCACGCGCGGGATGATGTCGAAGGGGATCAGGCGCTCGGTCGATTCCTCGTCGCCATAGACCGCGAAGGTGATGCCGATGCGGCGGAAGAACAGTTCCGCCTGGCTGCGCCTGAGCGCCAGCATCTCGGGCGGCGCTTCCTTCAGCCAGCGATCCAGGGCTTCGTAGGCGGGCCTCAGCTCGGCTCCCGAACCGCTCATTTCATCGAATGCGACCATGCAGCCCTCTTCCCCGTTAAGACCAGCCTATGCGCATTCGCGGCCGTTCGGGAAGAGGGAGAATAGCCACGTAATTCATCTGATCTGCCTTTTTCATGGGCAGTATTGATCAGGTACAGTTTGCTTTAGTTGATCTTGGCAAAGCTGAGCCAGCCCGCATGAAGCGGCTGTACCTTCGTCGCGCCGCGCCGGGCGGCCATGCCTGCGCTATTCTTGGACCGAATTCGGGCGGGCGTCCAGCCAGAGGCGCAGGGCAACCGCATTGTTCCGGTTCTCGTCCTTCGCCGCATAGAGCAGGACGACCGGGCCCTGCTTCCGTTCGGCTGCCAGGGTCGCGAGAGCGGCCTGGGCCGGCGGGCTGCCAAGCTCGGTCGCATAGGCGATACAGAACTCGTCCCAGTGGTCGGGATGGCCGTGGAATTCGTGGCGCAGCGCGTCGCTGGGCGCGAGGTCCTTGAGCCAGAGATCGATCCGGTCCTTCGAGACGCCGCGCGGCCAGAGTCGGTCGACCAGGATACGCCGGCCATCGCCGGGTGCCGGGGGATCGTAGACGCGCTTGACCGCCAGTTTCGTCATCAGATCAGTCCGAGGCTGCGGAAGCTGGCATGGCCGTCGCGGCCGACGATGATGTGGTCGTGGATGGCGACGCCCAGGGGCTTGGCGATATCGACCAGCTCGCGCGTCATCCGCATGTCGGCGCCGGATGGGGTGGGATCGCCTGACGGATGGTTATGAACCAGGATGATCGCGGAGGCCGACAGCTCCAGCGCGCGGCGCATCACCTCGCGCGGATAGACCGGCGTATGGTCGACCGTGCCGGTCTGCTGCACCTCGTCGGCGATCAGGGTGTTCTTCTTGTCGAGGAAGAGGATGCGGAACTGCTCGCGCTCGGCGAAGGCCATCGCCATCCGGCAGTAGTCCAGCACCGAGGACCAGGAGGAAAGCACCGGCCGCTTGCCGACGGCGCCCTTGGCCATGCGTTTCAGGGCGGCTTCGACGATCTTGAGGTCGAGCGCGACGCCTTCGCCGACGCCCTTCACCTCGGTCAGGCGCGAGGCCGGGGCGCCGAGCACTTCCGCGAAGGAACCAAAGCGCTGGATCAGCTCCTTGGCGAGGGGCTTGACGTCACGCTGCGGGATCGAGCGGAAAAGCAGAAGCTCCAGCAACTCGTAATCCGGCAGGGTTTCCGCGCCGGATTCCTCGAAACGCGTGCGCAGGCGTTCGCGATGGCCGCGATAGTGCGGCGTGCCGGCGTCGGAAGGGCTGGCCGGCGAGGGCGCCTTGCGCGGTCCCTTACCTGCACCCTTGCCGATGCCGACGCTCATTTTGCAACGAGCGGGTTGTCGAGGCCGCCGGGCGAGAGCGTGAAGATCTCGCAGCCCTGCTCGGTGACGCCGATCTGATGCTCGAACTGGGCCGAGAGCGAACGGTCGCGGGTCACGGCGGTCCAGCCGTCGGAGAGCACCTTCACTCCCGGCTTGCCGAGATTGATCATGGGCTCGATGGTGAAGACCATGCCGGGCTTGAGCAGCACGCCCTCGCCGGGACTGCCATAGTGCAGGATGTTCGGCGCGTCGTGGAAGAGCTGGCCGATGCCGTGGCCGCAGAAGTCGCGCACCACCGAGCAGCGCTCGCCTTCCGCATAACGCTGGATGGCGAAGCCGATATCGCCGGTGGTGGCGCCGGCGCGCACGGCCTTGATGCCGCGCTGCAGGCTCTCATAGGTGATCTCGACCAGGCGCTCGGCCTTCCGCGAGATCTCGCCGACGCCGTACATGCGGCTCGAATCGCCATGCCAGCCATCGACGATCAGGGTGTAGTCGATATTGAGGATATCGCCTTCGCGCAGCGGCTTGTCGTCGGGAATGCCGTGGCAGACGACATGGTTGATCGAGGTGCAGATCGACTTGGTGTAGCCGCGATAGAACAGCGTCGCCGGGTAGGCGCCGTTGTCCATGGCGAACTGGAAGGCGAGCTCGTCGAGGCGCTGCGTGGTGACGCCGGGCTTGACGTGAGCGCCGAGCATGTCGAGCCCCGCGGCGGTCAGCCGGCCGGCCTTGTGCATGGCCGCGAAGGCCTCGGGGCCATGTATCTTGATGGCGGGCTCGCGCGAACGCGAGCGGCCGATGGTGTCTTCGAAGGTCATTGCGCGCGGAAAACTCCTTGCCCCATATCTATTGCGTTTAATGGCGCACGCAAGCCGGTCGAGCGCGAGAGGCGGGTGACTGGCGCGCGGGCGCGGCGAGGTGTATCAGGCGGGCGCAATGGCCATCATCGAACAGAACCCGGCGGAAGAGCGGCCTTTCGGCACCTTCGCGCCGAAAGCCTATCTCGCCCGCATCATCGCCCGGACGCGGGCAGCCTCCGACAGCTTCCTCGGGCGTAAGGTGGCCTATGCGCTGCGGCGCCTCGGCCTGCGCTCGCTCGACGGCGCGCCTGTCGACATCGAGTCGCTGGGGGCGAAGATGCGTCTCTATCCGGACGGGAATGTCTGCGAGAAGCGGGTGCTGTTCACGCCGCAATATTTCGATGCGATCGAGCGGGAGCTGCTGGTCTCGCGGCTGCGCGACGGCTTCACCTTCATCGATATCGGCGCGAATATCGGCGCCTATTCGCTCTTCGTCGCGGCGCGGGCCGGGCGGGGCGCGCGCATCCTGGCGGTCGAGCCGCAGCCCGAGATCTTCGCCCGCCTTGCCTTCAACATCGCGCAGAACCCGTTCGGGACCGTCAAGGCGGTGGCCTGTGCACTCGCCGACAAGCCGGGCGAACTGACCCTGTTCATCGATCCGACCAATCGCGGGGAATCGAGCGTCCGCATCCTCAATTCGAGTGCCGGGACTTCGGTCAAGGTGCCGGCGATGACGCTGCTCTCGCTGGTCGAGGGCGAGGGCTATGAGCGCATCGACGCGGTCAAGCTCGATGTCGAAGGCGCCGAAGACCTGATTCTCGAACCTTTCCTGCGCGACGCGCCGCAAGCGCTCTGGCCGGGCTTCATCATCATCGAGGATTCGCGCCAGCGCTGGCAGACCGATCTTGCCGGCCTGCTCGGGCGCAGCGGCTATAGGCTCGTCGCCCAGACACGGCTCAACCTGGTGTTCGAGCGCAAGCCGGCCTGAGCGCGCGGCTAAAGCATGACGGGCGCGCCCGCGGCGGAGCTTGAGCACTTCGCGGGGAAAGCCTAGCTCTTGTGCGCAAGCCAGGAGCGCCGACGCCATGCCCGTGAATGAATCCAGTTCCGCCACCATCGTCACGGCCGCGATCCTGGTGATCGGCGACGAGATTCTGTCCGGGCGGACGAAGGATAAGAATATCGGCTACATTGCCGAGTATCTCACCAATATCGGCGTCGACCTGCGCGAAGTCCGCGTCGTGCCCGATGTGTCCGAAGAGATCGTCGCGGCGGTCAATGCGCTACGCGGCCGCTACACTTATGTCTTCACCACCGGCGGGATCGGGCCGACCCATGACGATATCACGGCGGATGCGGTCGCGGCCGCCTTCGGCGTCGCGATCGACCATGACCCCCGCGCCGTTGCGATGCTCTCCGAACGCTTCTCGCCGGAGGAACTGAACGAAGCCCGCATGCGGATGGCGCGTATCCCCGCCGGGGCCGAACTGGTTGCGAATGCGATCTCCAAGGCGCCTGGCTTCAACATCGGCAACGTCTACGTCATGGCCGGCGTGCCCGCGATCATGCAGGCGATGCTCGACGTCATCGGGCCGACCTTGCAGACGGGGGCGAAAATGCTGTCCGACACGGTCCGGGCCGGGCTGCGCGAGGGGGATATCGGCGGGCCGCTTGCCGAGGTCGCCAGGGCCCATCCGGAGGTTTCGATCGGCTCCTATCCGTTCTGGTCTGAAACCGGACCGGACACGAATATCGTCGTGAGATCGCGCGACGGAGAGAAACTGCTTGCAGCAATGGCTGCGGTGAAAACGATGGTCGCCGGCGAAAAGCAGAAATCACTCTGAATAAAGTTTATTCCACAACTTTTGCGTTTTTTATACAACTTTACGGAGCGTTTGTGTTTTTATAAATCGCAACCTAATCTTCCCATGACCCTATTATATCTGCTATAGGTATGAAGCGCTTTTCGTAGATGAATTTTCTACTTCAAGTTGAGATATATTCTAATCATCAATCATTCATAAACTAGTTTGAGTGATGCTTGGTAGGTGGCCGGAAAGAATTCGGCCCCCTGCCGCGCCCGGGCGCCGTAGGTATCCGATCGGGGCTTTCACGGCGACGCTGGCCACAAGGACGCCTGATCCGCGGGCCGCGCCGAAGGGGGATATGGATGCCGCTCTTTTCCGGCCTTTTCGCGAACCGGCATGCTGCGGGACAGCTGGACGCCATCAACCGCTCGCAGGCGCGGATCGAGTTCGATCTCGACGGCAAGATCCTGGATGCCAACGACAACTTCCTGTCGGCGGTCGGTTACACGCTGGCGGAGGTGAAGGGGCAGCATCACAGTATCTTCGTGACGCCCGAGGAGAAGGGCAGCCCGGCTTACAAGCAGTTCTGGGCCGATCTCGGCCGCGGCGAGTTCTCACGCGGGCAGTACTTGCGGCTCGGCAAGGGCGGCAAGGAGATCTGGATCCAGGCGAGCTACACCCCGATCCTGGGGGCGGGCGGCAAGCCGGTCGGTGTGATCAAATACGCCTTCGACGTGACCGAGCAGAAGAACCGCCTCGCCGATCTCGAAGGGCAGCGCGCCGCCATCGACAAGGCGCAAGCCGTGATCGAATTCGATCTCGCCGGCAAGATACTGGCGGCAAACGAGAATTTCCTCAGCGTGCTTGGCTATTCGCTGGCCGAGATCGTCGGCCAGCATCA
Source organism: Allobosea sp. AK1 (assembly GCF_006714945.1). NCBI lineage: Bacteria > Pseudomonadati > Pseudomonadota > Alphaproteobacteria > Hyphomicrobiales > Alloboseaceae > Allobosea > Allobosea sp. AK1. Next base: position 478,275 of record NZ_VFMG01000001.1, on the reverse strand, counting down.
CCGCCTGTTCGTCGACCCGGCCGAGCGCGAGACGCCGGCCTATCGCGCCTTCTGGGAGCGTCTCGGCAAGGGCGAATACGATGCCGGCCAGTATCGGCGCATCGGCAAGGGCGGCAAGGAGATCTGGATCCAGGCGAGCTACAACCCGATCCTCGATGCGCAGGGGCGTCCCTATAAGGTCGTCAAATTCGCCTCCGACATCACCGCGACCTTCAAGGGCAAGCAGCTCGAAGCGGCGGTGAAGGAGACGAGCGCAGTGATCGACCGGGCCAAGGGCAAGGACCTGACCGGGCGCGTGCCGCTCGACGGCAAGACCGGGGAGGTCGCGACGCTCTGTGCCGGCGTCAACGACCTGCTCGATACGCTGACTGAGGTGGTCGGCACGGTCAGCGACATCTCGGCACGGATCGACAGCGCTTCGCTCAAGATCACCTCCGACAGCCAGCAACTGGCGGAGCGGACCGAGGCCAACGCATCGAGCCTGCAGGAAACCGCGGCAACGACGGAGGAGCTTGCCGCGTCGGTGAAGCACAGTGCCGGCAATTCGCGGATGGCGGTCCAACTCGGCAACGAGGCGAGCGCGGTCGCGGCGCGCGGCGGCGCCATCGTCACCGAGGCAGTCGCGGCGATGGGGCGGATCGAACAGGCTTCGTCCGGCATTTCCGAGATCATCTCGATGATCGACGAGATCGCCTTCCAGACCAACCTGCTGGCGCTGAACGCCGCGGTCGAGGCGGCGCGGGCCGGCGATGCCGGGCGCGGTTTCGCCGTGGTCGCAACCGAGGTGCGGGCACTCGCTGCCCGCTGCAGCGAATCCGCCAATGGCGTCAAGGCGTTGATCGCGAACTCTACGCAGCAGATTCAAGCTGGTGTCGGCCTGGTCAAGGATGCCGGAACGACGCTGGGCGAGATCGTCGGCGCTGCCTCCAAGGTGGCTTCGACGGTCAGCGAGATCTCGCAGGCGACGACCGAGCAGGCCAACGGCATTGACGAGATGGCCCGCACCGTCGCGCATATGGACGAGATCACGCAGCAGAACTCGCTCCTTGCCGAGCAGAGCGCCAAGGTCGCCCGCGATCTCCAGCAGGAAACCGCGGCGCTGAGCACGATGGTCTCGGCCTTCCAGCTCGGCGGCGACCGGCACAGGGCTGCGCCGCAGCTGGTTCATTCGGCGCCACCGGCACCGCGGGTGGTGCCGGCAGCCCCACGCGGCCGGCGCGTTGCATCCGGCGGCGGAGCGGATGGCTGGGCGGAATTCTGACAGGACCGAATGACGTTCGGTTGGGGATGTTCGGCGCGTGCCTCTTGTCAGGCGCGCGCCGATAGGCTTTTCGGTCGGAAACCCGCGCCTTTCGCGTCGGGCCAAGTCCGGAGCGCTGTCCATGGCCGAACCGTCCTCGAACAAGGCTTTCCCGGTTTCCTGGGATCAGTTCCATCGCGATGCCCGCGCTCTCGCGTGGCGCCTTGCCGAGAAGGGCCCCTTCGAGGCGATGGTCTGCATCACCCGCGGCGGCCTGGTGCCGGCGGCGATCATCTGCCGCGAGCTCGGCCTGCGGGTGATCGAGACCGTCTGCGTCGCGAGCTATCACGACTACAAGAACCAGTCCGAGCTCAAGGTGCTCAAGGACATCGCCCCGAACATCAAGGCGATCGGCGACGGCACGGGCAGGGGCGTGCTGGTGGTCGACGACCTCACCGATACCGGCAAGACCGCCCGTGTGGTGCGCGAGATGCTGCCGAATGCGCATTTCGCCACGGTCTATGCCAAGCCGGCCGGCGTGCCGACCGTCGATACCTTCGTCACCGAGGTCAGCCAGGATACCTGGATCTATTTCCCCTGGGACATGGCTCTGACCTATGTCGAGCCGATCGCCAAGGGGCACAAGGGCTGAGACGCCGCGTATTCGCCTCAGCCCGTAGAGGGCGAGCGGAACGCGATCAGCATGCCGGAGACGACGATCGCCATGCCGACCAATTCGGTGGGCGAGGGCGTCTCGGCCAACAGCAGGGCGCTGGCGGCCGCCGTCGCCACCGGCACCAGCGGCAGGAACAATGTCGCCTTGGCTGCGCCCAACGTCGCGACGGAGCGGGCATAGAGATAGAGCGCGACGACGCCGACCAGAACCCCCTGGTAGAGCGCCTGCAGCACGAGCTCGGAGAAGGGCACGCGTGCCATATGGATCGGCAGCGCCAGCGCCACGATCACCAGCAGCGGCACCGAGAGGATGCATGAGGCGGCGGTGATCTCGAGCGAGCTAGCGCCCCAGCGGCGGGCGAGCAGGCCGAAGATCGACCACAGGAAGGCGATCAGCACGAAAAGCAGGTCGCCGATCCAGGCATCGGGCCGCGACGGCGCCATCGCGAGCGCATCGCGCGAGAAGATGCCGATGCCCAGCACGATGATGCCGAGGCCGGCGAGCCGCATCCGCCCGGCGCGTTCGCCAGTGACGAGGAAGATCAGCAGCGCGGTGAAGACCGGGATCAGCCCGGGCGAGATGATCGACGAGTGCAGCGCCGGGGCGAAGGAGGCTCCGCCGACGAGGATCAGGCTGTAGAGCGGGCCGATCAGCAGCGCCATCACCCAGGCCCGCGGCCAGCCGAGCGAGCCGACCGGGAACGGCCGCATATGCCGGAGCGACCAGGGCAGCAGCACGGCGGCGGCAGAGACGAAGCGCAGGATCGTGACATCGGCCGGGGTCAGGTCGATCAGCATGGCATGCCGCGAGACGACGGACTGGACGCCCCAGATCAATGCGGTCAGCAGGCCGCAGAGAATGCCGAGCCATTGTGCGCGGGAGGTCATGAATGGAAGGGCCTTGCGGAAACATGCGATGCGGCGGCTATGCCTGTCGGCGCAGGTTGCAGCAATGCGCCGGGCGCAGCCCGCCCCGGCGTTGCGTCTATGCAGCAGCACCGGTTGCCGCAGGCCGCGCCATCCCGACCAGCGGCAGCAAGCGGGAATCCGCGATGGCGGCCAGGCGGTGTCCATAGCCGGCGAGATAGCCCTCATGGCTGGCGAAGGCGATGAAGTTCTCCACGGAGGACTGCCTTATCAGCATCGCGCGGTCCCAGCGCTCCGCTTCCGGGCCGATGAAGAAGGGCCCGCCTTCGCCGATGAAGAGCAACGAACCGCCGCTTGCTTCGAGATAGGGCAGGGTATGGCTGATGTAGAGGTGGAAGGCTTTTGCTCCGCTGATCGCTTCCGCCGGGGCCAGCTCGGGCGTGGCCGCATAGTCGGCGATATCGCGAAAGCGCAGGAGATTGAGCATCACGACCTCGCCGACGATGTTACGGCGGAAGAGATCGCGGCCGGCTTCCCAGCTCGGAGCGAGGTAGGCGGTCACAGCTTCGGCTCCGGAAGGGCAAAGCCGGCAAGCAACTCCCGTGCATAGGCCCGGATATCGGCGGGCCAGCTTCGGCTGTGCTCGGCGAAGCGCTCGCCGTCCCCGGCGAAGAGGGCGCGCGAGGCTTCCTCGAAACCTTCGCGGTCGCCCGCCATCGTCGCGATGAAAGCGTAGGCGCGTTCTTGTGCCGCTCGTGCCTGGCTGCGTCCGCCATCGCTCTTGCGGGCATCGTCGACGAGACGCCGGAGAGCCTGCGAGGCACCGCCCGGTTGCAAAGCGAGCCAGTCCCAATGACGCGGCAGCAAGGTCACCTCGCGGGCGACGACACCAAGCTTCGGACGTCCCCGGCCGCGCGGTGTATCGGTTGCTTCGTCTGTTCGAGGCGCATAGCGCGCCGCGATCTCGGCATCGCTGCCGCGCAGGTCGAGATCGACCACCTTCCCGGTCGCATCGTCGAAGACGAGGATTGCGGCGGCCGGATCGGCGGTGAAGGCGGCTTTCACCGCGAGCGCGATGGCGGCCAGCGGGCCACCGGTGATGCGGGTGGCGTCATGAAAGGCAGTGTGGGGCATGGATTCCGACCCTGAGGCTCCTTGATTGCGAGCTTATTATCCGGGTGAATTGCTTCTGGCAATATGATCCGGGTAAAATATCGTGTGATCCACTGCGTCGCCTCGGCATGACGTCATGTCGAATTGGATCGGCTTTGAAACCTGGGTCGATCCCACTAGTTTGACTGACAGACGAAACGCCGACGGGAGACGCGCCAGGCATGGCCGCCACCAGCTTCGAGGCCGCGGGCGCGCGGATCACGATCTTCCGCGCCCTGCTTCAGACCATCGCCCGCCATGGCAAGGGCCGCATCGCGCTGGAGGACCCCGAGCGCCAGCCGATCACCTATGGCCGGCTCGTGCTCGGCGCGCTGGTGCTGGGGCGCAAGCTTGCGGCGCTGACGGCGCCGAAGGAGCATGTCGGCGTGCTCTTGCCGAACATGCAGGGCATGGCAGTGACGCTGTTCTCGCTCTTCGCCTATGGCCGGGTGCCGGCGCTGCTGAACTTCACGGCCGGCGTCCGCAACCTGCGCGCGGCTGCCGAACTGGCTGAGCTCAAGACGATCGTCACCTCGCGCCGCTTCGTCGACCAGGGCAAGCTCGACGACGAGATCGCGGCTTTGGGCGAGGGGCGCCGGGTCGTCTATCTCGAAGATATCCGCAAGGAGATCACCAGTTTCGACAAGGCGCTCGGTGCCTTGCAGAGCCTGGCGCCCGGGCTCGTCCATCGCGCCCATGAAGCGCAGCCCGATGATATCGCGGTTGTCCTGTTCACCTCCGGCACCGAGGGCAAGCCGAAGGGTGTGGCATTGAGCCATGCCAATATCGTCTCGAACGCAAGGCAGGTCTTTGCCCACGCCGCAGGCGCGATCTCCGAGCGGGACGTGTTCATGAACCCGCTGCCGGCCTTCCATTCCTTCGGTTTGACGGCCGGGCTGATGGTACCGCTGCTGCACGGCATGAAGGTCGTGCTCTATCCGAGCCCGCTGCACTACAAGCAGATCCCGAAGCTGATCGGCGACATGAAGGCGACCTTCCTGCTCGCCACCGACACCTTCCTGCAAGGATATGCTCGCGCTGCGGAAAAGGGCGATCTCGGCAGCGTGCGCTATGTCGTGGCCGGCGCCGAGCGCGTGAAGGCCGAGACCAAGCGGATGTGGGAGCCCTACGGTACCACCATCCTCGAGGGCTATGGCTGCACCGAATGCTCGCCGGTGCTGGCCGTCAATACGCCGGCAGCGATGCGGGAGGGCACCGTCGGCAAGCTCCTGCCGGGCATCGAAGCCAAGCTGGAGCCGGTGGAGGGTATCCATGAGGGCGGACGTCTGACCGTGCGCGGGCCGAACGTCATGGCCGGCTATCTCGATCCCGAGCAGCCCGGCCGCATCATCCCGCCGGAGGGCGGCTGGCACGATACCGGCGACATCGTCGTGATCGAGGACGGTTTCGTCGCGATCCGCGGCCGGGCCAAGCGCTTCGCCAAGCTCGGCGGCGAGATGGTCTCGCTCGCGGCGGTCGAGACCATGATCGCCAAGATCTGGCCGGACCAGAACCATGTCGTCGTCGCGCTGCCGGATGCACGCAAGGGCGAGCAGCTCGTTCTCGTCACCGAGACGCCGAACGCCGACCGGGCGGCTCTGCAGGAAGCTGCGAAGCAGCAAGGTTTTCCGGAACTGTGGGTACCGCGCGCGATCCTGGTGACGCAGGCGATTCCCGTGCTCGGCAACGGCAAGATCGACTACGGCTCGACGCGGGAGCTCGCAGCGTCAAGGCGGGCGCTGCTGTGAGCCGGCCTCGCTACCTTATGGCCACAATTGTAATTCTATTACGCTGGATGATGATTCCGGGTTCCGCCCTGGCGCTGCTGCGCGTCGCCACTCTTGCTCCCGCCCTGTCGCTCGCGGGGCCGTCCGATCTCGCGGCCCAGGCGCAGGCCGCGCTTTATATGCGCCGCGATGAGTGCATCGAGGCCGGCAAGCTGACGGCGGAGCAGTGCGAGTTCGCCTATCGCAATGCCCGCGCCGAATTCGAGCAGGCGGCGCCGCGTTATGGCTCGCGCGCAGCCTGCGAGCGCAACCACAAGCGCTGCGGCGCCCAGATGGTCTCGGCCGGCGGCTGGGAATCCTTCGGCAAGGGCGGGGCGAGCTATGTGCCGCGCTTCATCGGCGTTCGCGTGACGGGCGAGGGCGCCGCGCGCCGCGCCCTGCCGGTGGTCGAGGGCACGGCCAAGGTCGCCTTTGCCGGGCGCTCGGTGACGGAATTGCAGGACAAGGTCGCGGGCCGGCGCGGCATCATCGGCCAGGCCAGCAGCGTCGGGCGCGGTGCGCATGGCCATTCCGGCCAGGGCGCCGCTCCCTACGTCAAGCGCGGCGACCGTGACGACACGGTGCGCGTCCCGATGGAAGAGAAGACCATCGGGTCTGACGTCAAGCCGGGGCTCTATGTCGATCCCGACGGGGTCGAGTGGTACAAGCCCGCCCGCCCGCATTGAACGCTGCACGGCCGGCGCGCGATCGCCAAGGCTTGCGCCGGCTGACGCTGCCCGTTATCGCTGTGCCCGCTGCGGACGTGGCGAAACTGGTAGACGCACGAGACTTAAAATCTTGCGCCTTCAAAGGCTTGCGGGTTCGAGTCCCGCCGTCCGCACCACCATTGCGCGATCGCGCCATCGGCAGTCAGCTCTTCCTGAAGATCACGCTCAGATTGTTCGCGGGCATCTCGACGATCTCGGGCGTGCCGAAGCCGTTTGCCGCGCCAAGCGCCGCGACCGCATCGCTATCGCGCAGGCCCCAGGCCGGATCGCGGCTGCGCAGGCTTTCGTCGAAGGCGGCGTTGCCCGGTTCGAGCGGCCGGCCCGGCCGGCGATAGGGGCCGTAGAGATAGAGCGGCTGGCCCCGCTTCAAGAGGCGCCCCGCCTGCTGGAACAGCCCCTCCGCCGCGGCCCAGGGCGCGATGTGGATCATGTTGATGCAGAGGATCGCATCAGCGGATTCGACGGGCCAATGCAGCGCTGTCGCATCGACGACGACCGGCGGGAGGATGTTGCCGAGGCCGGATTCCCGGGTCCAGGCCGCGATGCTCGCCACCGCATCCGGAGAAGGATCGCTCGGCTGGAAGGTCAGGTCGGGCAGGGCGCGGGCGAAATGCACGGCATGCTCGCCAGAGCCGGAGGCGATTTCCAGCACACGCCCGGATTGCGGCAGCACGTCGTGCAGGACGGCGAGGATCGCATCGCGATTGCGCTGGGCGGAAGGCGCCCGCAGGCGGGGATCGGCGCCGAGCTGTGTATCGGCGGTCGGCTGCCAGAAACTCGGCTTGCTCATCATCCGCTCACGAATCTTTCATCCGGCCCATCGCGTTGGGGCGATGATCCGCTATAAGGGGGCAGGAAGCGAGCCGCCAGATGTCGTGGCTTCGCAGCAAGCAGGCTGGTTTTGTTAACCGAAATCCTGATCGTCGTGGCGCTGACGATCGTCAATGGTCTCCTCGCCATGTCGGAACTCGCTGTGGTTTCGTCACGCACGGCGCGCCTCAAGGTTCTCAGCGATCAGGGCAACAAGGGCGCCGCCACTGCGATGCGCCTGGCAGAAGACCCCGGCCGCTTTCTCTCCACAGTCCAGATCGGCATCACGCTCGTCGGCGTGCTCTCGGGCGCGTTCTCCGGCGCCACGCTTGGCGCGCGCCTGTCGGAATGGCTGGGCACGCATGGCTTCTCGCCATCGGTTTCCGACACGCTCGGCGTCGGCCTCGTCGTCGTCGCCATCACCTATCTCTCGCTGATCCTCGGCGAGCTCGTGCCGAAGCAGATCGCGCTGCGCGATCCCGAGCGGGTCGCGGCGCGGGTCGCACCGGCGATGTCGCTGCTCTCCAAGGTCGGTGCGCCGCTGGTGTTCCTGCTCGACGTCTCCGGCAAGGCCGTCCTGCGCCTGCTCGGCCAGAAGGGCGAGTCGGAAGAGAGGGTCACCGAGGAGGAGGTCCGCACCATCATTGCCGAGGCGGAGACCGCCGGCGTGCTCGAGCGCGACGAGCGCGAAATGATCGCAGGCGTGATGCGCCTCGCCGACCGTTCGGCTCGCGCCTTGATGACGCCGCGCCGCGAGGTCGAGGTCATCGACCTCGAAGACAGCGCCGAGGAAATCCGCGAGCAATTGCGCGCGACGCGCCGCTCGCGCCTGCCCGTGCAGGACGGCGAGGCGGATTCGATCGTCGGCGTGGTCGTGGTCAAGGACCTGATCGAATTCCTTCAGGCCGGCGACAGGGGCGATCTGCGCGCGCTGGTCCAGGAAGCTCCGATCGTGATGGACACGGCGGACTCGCTGCATGTGCTGCGCGAGATTCGCGCAAGTCGCGTGCATATGGCGCTGGTCTTCGACGAGTACGGCCATTTCGAGGGCATCATCACCCCCGGCGACGTGCTCGAGGCGATCATCGGCGCCTTCCAGGAGGAGGAAGAGGACGAGCCGGCGATCGTGACGCGCGCCGACGGTTCCTATCTCGTCGCCGGCTGGATGCAGGTCGACGAGTTCTCGCATGAACTCGGCATTCCGATCCCGCGCGATGCCGATTTCCAGACGGTTGCGGGCTTCATCCTGGCCGAGATGAACCATCTGCCGAATGTCGGCGAGAGCTTCGACAAAGGGCATTGGCGCTTCGAGGTCGTCGATCTCGACGGCCGCCGCATCGACAAGATCCTGGTCTCCCGGATCGAGTGAGACGGCCGCCGGCGTTGACGCCGGCGGAGCCCATGTGGTCTAGTCGTCGCCAAGGGGTGCATCGCGACGACCCCGTGAGGCTTCGGCCCAATGTTCGCGTCCAACTTCCTCGCTCAGGATGGACGCAAGCCATGTCTTCCAACGAACAGATCACGGTCGCCCAGCTGTCACGGCTGGTCGGCCTTCCCGATGCGCCGGCCATCATCGATGTCCGCATCGATGATGATGTCACCGCCGATCCCGTCTTCCTGCCGGGTTCGGTCCGCCGCGACTATCGCGCCGTTTCCGAATGGGGCGCTGAATTCGCCGGGCAGCGGCGCGTGGTGGTCGTCTGCCATCGCGGCCTCAAGCTCAGCGAAGGTGCCGCCGCCTGGCTGCGGCATCTCGGCATCACCGCGGAAACTCTTGAAGGCGGTCATCAGGCCTGGCGACAGGCTGGTGGGTTGACCTTTTCGCCGGAACGTTTGCCTTCGCCAGGGGTATCCGGCGGCAGCGTCTGGGTGACGCGGGCGCGGCCGAAAGTCGACCGCATTGCCTGTCCCTGGCTGATCCGCCGCTTCATAGACCGGCGCGCCGTGTTCCTCTTCGTTGCGGCCTCCGAGGTCGAGGCGGTGGCCGATCGCTTCGGCGCTACGCCTTTCGACATTGACGGCGTGTTCTGGAGCCATCGCGGGCCGCTTTGCACCTTCGATACGATGATCGCGGAATTCCGGCTGGCGTCGCCCGCGCTCGACCGATTGGCCCGGATCGTGCGGGCGGCCGATACGGCGACGCTGGAGGCCGAGCCGCAGGCGGCCGGCCTGCTTGCGGCCTCGCTTGGGCTGTCGCGCATGTACAAGCACGATCTCGAACAGCTCGAGGCCGGCATGCTGCTCTACGATGCCTTCTATCGTTGGTGCCGTGATGCGGGTGAGGAAACCCATAACTGGCCAGTGCCGAAGCCGGCCGGGGAGGCGCAGCGATGAGCGTCGCGGAAACGGATGCTGAGATGGCACTGCAAAATGCGGAGCGTTTGCCGACGCTTGGCGAGGCGACCCGCATCTGGGCGAAGATCGGTCTGCTGTCCTTCGGCGGGCCGGCCGGCCAGATCGCGCTGATGCACAGGGAGCTGGTGGAGGAGCGACGCTGGATCGGCGAAGAGCGCTTCCTGCATGCGCTGAACTACTGCATGCTTCTGCCCGGACCCGAGGCGCAGCAGCTCGCCGTCTATATCGGCTGGCTGATGCATCGCACGATCGGCGGCCTGATCGCAGGCCTCCTGTTCATCCTGCCCGGCGCGCTGGTGATGCTGGGTCTCAGCATCCTCTATGTCACCTGGAGGCATGTCCCGCTGGTCGACGGGGTCTTCTTCGGCGTGAAGGCGGCGGTGCTTGCCATCGTCATCGAGGCGGGACTGAGAATCAGCCGCCGGGCGCTGAAGAGCGGCGCGATGGTCGGCATCGCCGTTGCAGCTTTCGCCGGCATTTTCCTGTTCAAATTGCCGTTCCCGCTCATCGTCCTGCTGGCGGGGCTCGCGGGCTGGCTGGGCAATCGCATTCGGCCCGGCTGGTTCGGCAAGGGCGGTGCCGGCGGCGCGGCGGATGCCGCGGGCGAGGGCTTGCTCGACGCTCTGCTTGCGCGCGGAGAGCTCGACCATATCAGGCCCTCGGCCGGGCGGGCTGCCCGCGTGCTCGCCGTCTGGCTGCCGCTCTGGCTCGGGCCGGTGGCGCTGTTCTGGCTGGTCGCCGGCTCCGCCAGCGTCTGGACGCAGGTCGGCAGCTTCTTCAGCGCGATGGCGGTGGTGACCTTCGGCGGCGCCTATGCGGCGCTGGCCTATGTCGCGCAGGCGGCGGTCGACGGTTTCGGCTGGCTCGCGCCCGGCGAAATGCTGGACGGGCTCGGCCTCGCCGAGACGACGCCGGGGCCGCTCATCCTCGTGCTCGAATTCGTCGGCTTCCTTGCCGCGTTCCGGGCGCCGGGCAGCCTGCCGCCGCTCGTCGCCGGCGGGCTTGGGGCGCTGCTGACGGTCTGGGTGACCTTCGCGCCCTGCTTCCTCTGGATCTTCCTGGGCGCGCCCTATGTCGAGGCTCTGCGTGGCAACCGGGCGATCTCGGCCGCGCTCGGGGCGATCACCGCGGCCGTGGTCGGCGTCATCGCCAACCTAGCGCTCTGGTTCGGGCTGCACGTCCTCTTCCGCGAGGTCGGCAGCCTGTCCTTCCTCGGCATGAGCCCGGAGGTGCCGGTCCTGACCTCGCTGGACTGGCGTGCGGCCTTGCTGGCGGCCGGCGCTGCCATCGCATTGCTGCGCTTCAAGCTCGGGATGATGCCGGTCCTGGCGATCTGCGCCGTCGCTGGCATCGTCCTGAAGGGCGGTTTCTGAGGCTCAGCGGCGCGGCTCGTCCGGCTCGATGATGCGGTATTCGGCGTCGATGACCTCGACCCGGTCCGGCTGGCGCGGCTGGTTGGCGAACGGGTTGGCGGGGTCGATACCGGCCGCCTTCAGCTTGGCCTTGAGGCGCCAGACCGCGATCGCGCCGACGACCAGCACGACCGGAATCAGGATGAGCGCGAGGCTCGCGGCCAGCACGAAAAGCGCGACGCCGACGATCAGGCTTGCCGCCATGGCGAGCCAGGCCTGCCAGCGCGGCATGGCGCGGGCGCGGCCGTTGAGCTGCTCGTAGAGATTGACGCGGATCATAGGATGTCTGTTCCTTCCCTCGGCACAGAGATAGGAAGCGATTGCGGCTTTGACGAGGTCAGGCCGTGTCTTGCCAATCGTAGAGCCAGCCATAGCGGTTGCGCAGGCCGTTCGGCCCGAGCCGTTTCAGCGCGAAATCGCGGGCAATGCTGAGCGGCCAGCCCATATGGTAGTTGCGGCCATTGCCCCGGCTTTCCTCCTGCACACGAGCGACACGCTGGGCGCGGGTCTTGGCATAGGCTGCGAAGGCTGCGGGCACTCCCGGCGCGCCATCGCGACTGAGCGTCTCGGCGAGCAGGCGGGCGAGCACGGCGGCATCCTCGATGGCGAGCGACGCTCCCTGCGCAAGGAAGGGCAGGATCGGGTGGGCGGCATCGCCGATCAGCGCGATCCGGCTCTTGGCCATGGCAGCCGGCTTGCGATCGAACAGCGACCAGACCTGCCAGCCTTCCGCGGCGCCGGTGAGATCGCGTAAGGCCTGGGAAGCGCCGGCGAGATGATCGGTTACGATGGTGCGGTCGCCTTCGCGGGACCAGCCCTCGCGGGCTTCCTTCGCCTGCCGGACGACGACGAGGTTGATCTCCCGGCCCGCGGCAACGGGGTAATGTACGGCGTGGCGGCCGGAGCCCATATGCAGCGTCACGCGCGGCTTGTCGCCAGCACGAGCCGGCACGACGGCGCGCCAGGCTTCGTAACCGGTGAAGACCGGCGGCGAGGCGTCGCCGGTGAGATCGCGCACGCGTGACCACAGGCCGTCGGCGCCGATCAGCCCAAGGGCCGAGAGCGTCCCGCCGACGGCGTCGCGCGCGGCGAGCCCGATCGTGACGCCGTCCCCATCCTGGCTGACCTCGTCCACGCTGCGGCCGACCATCAGGCGGATATTCGGCATGGCGCGGGCGGCGTCGAGCAGCACGGTATGGAGGTCGTTGCGCTTCATCATGCGGAACGGCGTCGGCATGCGCTCGGGGCTGGAGGGCATCTCCAGCACCTGCGAGCCATCGGCCCAGCGCCGGATCATCAGCCCGTGCGAGGTTACGCTGATGCGCTTCAGCGGCAAGGCGAGGTCGAGCGCATCGAGCACGCGGCCGGAATTGGAGGTGACCTGCAGGCCGGCCCCGGTCTCGCCGAAGCCGGTGCGCTTCTCCACGACGGTCGCTGCGATGCCGCGCCGTGCCAGCGACAGGGCCATGGTCAGGCCGCCGATGCCGGCGCCGGCGATGACGAAATGAGGAGCGGACACGGGATCGGACGCCTTCGATGATGGTGCTGGAAGACGCGGTGCGAGTGCCCCTCAGAACCCGAACCACCAGTGGAGTGTTCGGCTCAGGCCGCCTTGGCCGAATCCGTATAGGCGCATTCCGGCGGGATGCAGGCGGCGCCCTTCAGCGACGGCTCGTATTTGAACAGCGTCGAGCAATAGGGGCAGACGATCTCGTGGTCCGCGCCCATGTCGAGGAAGACATGCGGATGGTCGAAGGGCGGCTTGGCGCCGATGCACATGAACTCGTGCGCGCCGACCTGGATGACGGGGACACCGGGGTCGTTGTGGAAATGCGGGATGCCGGTCGCGGCCATGGTCGTCGCTCTTCGAAAGGCTGGAATTGCGGCGCAACCTATCGCGTGAGCCCGCCGGGCGCCAGTGCGCTGTTTCGCATCAGCGCCCGTCGCGAAGGCAACCCTGGGCGAGTTCGGTCATCCGGGTGCTTTCCTGCGGCGAGAGCAGGTTGTCGAGCGCCTTCTGCCAGAGCTTCTCGCGCTTGAGCCCTTCGACGGTGCAGGCGCAGACCATCCGGCAGACCTGCTCGGGGGCATTTGGGCCGGCGCAGCTGCGCTGGCAATCGGTCCGGAAGGCACGCTCTTCCGGCGAGGGCGGGGCGATGACCTGTGTTGCCAGCATCAACGTGCCGATGAAGAGCGGCTGGTGGACGAGATAGACCAGCAGGCTGTGGCGCCCGCCCCAGGCGACGATTCGGGTCGCCTTGCTGCCGGGGCGCCAGCCAGCGAGCGCCGTGCCGGCGAGGCGCGGCAGGATGAGGCGGGCCAGCACGATCCCGCTCAACACGCAGCCGAACCAGGGGAAGACCGGCACGAAATCGGCCGTGTGGATTTCCGCGCGGGAGAAGCCGATCCAGGCCGCCCAAGGCTGGTCAAGCAGCGGATGGGCGACGAAGGAAGGCAACGCAAAGGCGACTGCCGCAGCGAGCGCGACGACGATGGTCGGCAGGCGCAGGAAGGGCAGGGCGAGCAGGCTCGCGACCGCGACATGGTGCAGGATGCCGAAGAAGATGAACTCTCCCGGCATGAACCGCCAGGTGCCGAGCGTGACCAGAGCGGCCGCGCCCGCGACCATGGCGAGGCGCTTGAGATAAGCCGTGCTGTCGAAGCCCTTGCGCGTCGCGAGGACGAGGCTGAAGCCGACGATGGCGAGGAAGGTGCCGGCGATGCCGCGCGCGAACAGCCGCCAACCCGGCTCGGCGACGATATCGGTCTCGATCAGCCGAAAACTCGAGAGATCATAGGCGAAATGATAGACGAACATGGCCAGCAGCGCGACGCCGCGGGCGATGTCGACGATGGCAAGACGTGACGATTCGCGAATGGCGGGCTGGGTCATGTTCATCGTTCATCATGGCGGGCGCTCATAAGCAAGCCGCACCATGGCGGGTACACAAACCGGTTCGACCGTGGCAGGGAAAGAGCCCCGTTCCGATCGTCCGAGCTGGACCCAAGACCCGCATGCAGAGCTTTTCTTCCGACGGCGTGAAGATCGCCTTCATCGACATGGCGCCGACCAGCGACGAGCCAAAGCACCGCACCGTCGTGCTCGTCCATGGCTTCGCCTCCTCGCACATCATCAACTGGGTCAATACCCAGTGGACGAAGGCGCTGACCCATGCCGGCTATCGCGTCGTCGCGCTCGACGATCGCGGCCATGGCGAGAGCGAGAAGCTCTACGATCCCGCCGCCTATTCCTCGCAGATCATGGCCGAGGATGTGCGCCGATTGATGGACCATCTCGACATCCCGCGGGCGGCGGTGATGGGCTATTCGATGGGCGCGCGGATCTCGGCGCATCTGGCGCTGGCGCATCCGCGACGGCTGGAGGCATTGCTGCTCGGCGGGCTCGGTATCCATCTGGTCGAGGGCGTCGGGCTGCCGCTCGGCATCGCCGATGCGATGGAGGCGCCTTCGCTCGATGGGCTGACCGACCCGATGCAGCGGATGTTCCGCGCCTTCGCCGAGCAGACCAGGAGCGACCTCAAGGCGCTGGCCGCCTGCATCCGCGGTTCGCGCCAGACGCTGACCGCCGAGCAGGTGGGCCAGATTTCGATGCCGACGCTGATCAGCGTGGGAACAAGGGACGATGTGTCCGGCTCCGGCCCGGAACTGGCGAAGCTCATTCCCGGCGCCGAGGCCTTCGACATCATCGGGCGCGACCATAACCTCGCGGTCGGCGACAAGAGCCACAAGCAGGCCGTCCTCGACTTCCTCGCGCGTTTGTGAGAATCTCACGAATGAATAGAGGCAATCTGGAAAAGCGGGCGACGCCAATGTGTTGTCGATCTTCCCTGAAATTCTGATTCCGCTGTCTCGCTTTTCGATTCAACACCGGTCCGGCCTGAGCTTTTGATGCGGACGCCTGCTTTGGGTAGGCTGTCCTTCCGCCGACCAGCATTTCCGGAGAATGACTATGCCGTCAGGGCGCTCCGCCGTGGAAGCACGTGACTTCGCCACCGGACTCGATCGGGTCGATCCCGTCTGGACCCGCTTGTGCACTGAAGCGGAAACGGCCGTCGCCGGCGAGCCGGCGCTCGGCACGCTGATCGTCGCGTCTGTCCTCAACCAGCCGAGCTTCGAGGCCGCCGTCGCCCATCGCGTCGCGGCACGGCTCGGCCACCCCGCCGTGACCGCAGACCTGATCGAGCAGGGTTTCGCCGAGGCGATGGCCAGCGACGAGACGATCGGCGCTGGCATGCGTGCCGACGTGATGGCCGTGCTCGACCGCGATCCGGCCTGCTATCGGGTGCTCGAACCGGTGCTGTTCTTCAAGGGCTTCCATGCGCTGCAATGCCACCGCCTGGCGCATTGGCTCTGGAAGCAGGATCGGCGCGATTTCGCGCTCTATCTGCAGGCGCGTTCCTCCGAGGTGTTCCAGACCGACATCAACCCGGCGGCGCGGATCGGCAAGGGCATCTTCCTCGACCATGCGACGGGGCTTGTCGTCGGCGAGACCGCGGTTATCGAGGACGACGTCTCGATGCTGCACGGCGTCACGCTGGGCGGCACCGGCAAGCAGGGCGGCGATCGCCACCCGAAGATCCGCAAGGGCGTGCTGATCGGCGCCGGCGCCAAGATCCTCGGCAATATCGAGGTCGGCCAATGCAGCCGCGTCGCGGCCGGCTCGGTCGTGCTCCAGCCGGTGCCACGCAACAAGACTGTTGCGGGCGTGCCGGCGAAGGTCGTCGGGGAGGCGGGCTGTGCCGAGCCCTCGCGCTCGATGGACCAGACGCTCGCCGGCGATTGCGGCGCCTATATCTGACGCGCTCGGCCGGCAGAGCCGGCGAGCCAGCCCATGATCTCGGCCCGGCGCGGATGTGCGCCGGCAGCCGTGGCCGCCGCGAGCGTCAATCGATCGACCGTCGGCATGGCCTGCGGGAACGGCGCGACGAGCCTGCCCGCGGCGAGATGGCCCCCGACGAGGCTCATCCGCCCCATCAGCACGCCTGAGCCCGACAGGGAGGCATCGAGCGCCAGGCTGTAGAGCGAGAAGGCCGGGCCGCGGCCTGGGTCGACCTTCGTGCCGGGCGCGGCGAAGGCGAGCCAGCGTGCCCAGTCGCTGCGCCAGACCGCATCGTGCAGCAGCGTTTGCGCGGCGAGATCGGCGGGTGTCGTGAGCTTCGTGGCGAGCGCGGGTATGCAGACCGGCAGGATCGCGTCGGCATCGAACTGGAGTCCGCCATTTTGCGGTGCGGCCTCCCGATAGAACAGCGAGAGATCGTAGGGATCGCGCTGCGGATCGGGCGGTTCCTCCATCGCCGAGATCGATATCTGCAAATCTGGAAATGCGGCCCGCATCGCCGGCAGGCGCGGCGAGAGCCAGAGCTGCGCGAGGCAGGGCAGGGCGGCGATGGCGAGCGGCCGGTGCGGCTGGGCATCGCGCAGCGCCTGCACCGCCTGTCCCAGCATGTCGAAGCCGCGCGTCAGGCGTGGCAGGGCCTCGCGTGCCGCCTCGGTCAGGGCGACGCCCTGCGGCAGGCGGCGGAAGACGGCGAAGCCCAATGCCGCTTCGAGCTGCCGGATCTGCTGGGTGACGGCGCCGGCCGTGACGCCGATCTCGTCGGCGGCCTTGGCGAAGCTTTCCAGCCGCGCCGCAGCCTCGAAGGCACGCAGCGCATTGAGCGAGGGCAGGCGCGGGCGCGGCGGCTTGACCGGCAAGGTGAGGCTCCAGGTCGAGGCTGAGAATTCCTCAGCCTGCGAGCGATGAATACTCGTTTGCGCACGGGCCGGCAAACCGCTGTTATGGCGGCACCGCGGGATTGGGCGGTTCGGGAGACAAGCGAGATGACGGCACTGGGCAGGCGCGATTGGGTTCCGCAAGCGAGTGAGGATTACGTGCTCAAGATTGCGGGCGAGACGGCAAGCCAGCCGCTCGATGCGATTGCGGCGCGGATCGATGCGCTGGCGACCGAGAACCGGACGATCCATGAGCGCGACTGCGTCAACCTCAACCCGGCGACGAATGTCATGAATCCGAAGGCCGAGGCGCTGCTCTCGGCGGGGATCGGGGCGCGGCCCTCGCTCGGCTATCCCGGCGACAAATACGAGATGGGGCTTGAGGCGATCGAGCAGATCGAGATCATCGCCGCCGAGCTCGCCGCCGAGGTGTTCGGCGCAAAATATGCCGAAATCCGCGTGCCCTCCGGCGCCATCGCCAATCTCTACGCCTTCATGATCGCGGCCAAGGCCGGCGACTGCATCATCGCGCCGCCCGGCGAGATCGGTGGGCATGTCACCCATCACGGCGCTGGCGCGGCCGGGCTCTACGGCATCGTCACGCATCCCGCGCCGATCGATCCGGTCCGTTACACCGTCGATGTCGAGAAGCTCCGCGCCGACGCATTGCGCCTGCGTCCGAAGCTGATCTCGATCGGCGGCAGCCTCAACCTGTTCCCGCATCCGATCCGCGAGATTCGGGCCATCGCCGACGAGATCGGCGCGATCGTGCTGTTCGACGCGGCGCATATGTCCGGCATGATCGCTGGCCATGGCTGGCAGCAGCCCCTGGAGGAGGGCGCCCATCTCATGACGATGAGCACCTATAAGAGCCTCGGCGGCCCGCCCTCCGGCCTGATCGTGACCAACGATGCCGAGATCGCCAAAAAACTCGACGCCATTGCCTATCCCGGCCTCACCGCCAATTTCGACGCGGCAAAATCGGCTTCGCTCGCCGTTTCGCTGCTCGACTGGAAGGCGCATGGCCGCGCCTATGCGCAGGAGATGGCAAAGACGGCGAAGGCGCTGGCCGAGGCGCTGTCAGAGCGGCAGGTGCCGGTCTTCGCCCGCGACCGGGGCATGACAACCTCGCATCAGTTCGCGATCGAGGCGGCCGGCTATGGCGGCGGGCAGGCGGCGGCGAAGAGACTGCGCATGGTCAACATCCTCTCCTGCGGCATCGGCCTGCCGTTGCCCGCGGTCGAGGGCGATGTGAACGGGCTCAGGCTCGGCACGCCGGAGATCGTCCGCTTCGGCATGAATGCGGCGGATATGCCGGAACTTGCGGGTTATATCGCGGAAGGGCTGAACGGCTCGCGCCCGGCCGAAGCCGTGGCGAAGGACGTCACGGCCTTCCGCGGGCGGTTCCGCAATCTGCATTTCATGCGCTAGGAATCGTTGCCCGGCGCAAAGAAGCAGAGCAATTCGCCGGAATCATCGATGCAGAGATGCCAGCGGCCGTCCGGCGATGGCTTGGCCTTGTCCTGCGGGATTTCGAGCCGCAGCGGCTGCTTGCGCTCGCTCGACCACATCGGATGCTTGCCGGGCGCGATCGTAACGACGAAGCCGCCGGTGACTTCCTGCACGGCTTCCGCCTCGATCGGGGAGCAGTCGGAATCGAGGCAGCAATAGAACGGATAATCCCAGCCGCTCGGCGCCTGATGGGCGAGCGCGACCGTCGCTCCCGAAACCAGGACAGCAGCGATCATCGAGGCAAGAACACGCATCGGCCAGCCCTCGCAATGGAGGCTGCGACCGGAAGGCGGCGAATGCGTGGCGGACGGATTATGCGGCCGTTCCGCCGCCGTAGCGCTCTTCCATTTCGGCGCGCATGGCGTCCGCGCTCAGCAGGCGTGATCCCGCCATCCTGACCGAGCGAACGTTTGCTCCGTCCCGCTCCAGGGTGACGGTCTCACCAGGGCTGTGGAAGCCCGACGCGTGGACGATGCGACCTTGATCGGGAGTTTCGACCGCGATCTCGGCAGCGTCGAGGAAGGGCGTCAGCAAAGCCGGAGCGGCGCAGAGCACGCGGTCGGCGACGGGCACGAGATCGGTCGCACCCCAGAGCGTCCACCAGCGGCCGGTCCAGTCCTGCGTCTTGGCCGAGGGGGCGCCGCGCTCGGCGAAGGTCTTGAGGATATGGACGACGCCATCGAGCCAGGGATGGGCGAGGCCGTCGGTGGCGTTGGTCAGGACCGAGATCGTCAGATCCTGCTTCGGGAGGATGGCGGTGCGGGTGATGAAGCCCTGGAAGCCGCCGGAATGGCCGACCCAGCGCCAGTCACCCTCGCCGCCGGAAATCGTGCCGAGGCCGTAATGGCGGCCGAGGCTGGATTCGTCGTCGGGCCAGAGCCGGCGGGTCATCTCGCGGCGGCTCCTAGCCGAGAGGATGCTGCGTTCGGCATTTGGCGAGAGCTGTGCGAAATAGCGCGCGACATCGGCGACGGTGCCGACGAAACCGGTGGCGGACGCCATGGCATGGCAGTGATTATCGGCCGGGATGACCACGCGCCGGCCGAGCAAGTGCCTGCCGCTATGCCCCTTCGCCATCGGCCGCGGACCCCAGAGCCCGATATCGGGTTTGGTTTCGGTGAGACCGACCTTGGCGACGACTTCGTCGGTGATCCATTCGTTGTAGCTCTGGCCGGTCACGGCCTCGATGACGAGGCCGAGCAGGGCGAAGCCGTGGTTCGAGTATTTGAAGCGCTGCGAGCTCGGAAGAACCGGCGGCTTTGCGAGGTCGGCGAGCAGCTCCGCCTTGCTGCAAAAGGGCTTGCGGTCGAGGAACTGACCGGCATCGGGGCCGTCGCGGGTGAGGCCGGCGCTGTTGGAGAGGACCTGCCCGATCGTGACTTTGGCGATTTCCGGGTGCAGACCGTCGATCAGGCTGCCGACCTCGTCGTCGAGCCGCAGGCGGCCTTCGTCGACGAGGCGCAGGATGCCGGCCGAGGTGAAACTCTTGGAATGCGAAGCGATGCGGAAGCCGTGGCGCGGTGTCAGCGCTTCGCCGGTCGCGAGGTTCGCGGTGCCGAAGGCGGCCTCCAGAACGACTTCGCTGCCATCAGCGATCGCAACCGCGCAGCCTGGCTGGTCATGGTGGCGGCGCTGGAAATCGAGCCAGGTCGCGACATAGTCGAGGGCGGGAGCAAGCCACGGCTTCATGATCTCAGGTCCGTCACGGTTCCGGAAGAGTGTGAGCATCGCACGATTCCGCCGATGCCGGACAACCACCGGAAAGGCTGGCCGGCCATGTTTACGGCGGTTGCTTTCGCTTGCCCTTCCCGGCCTGTCGTGGCATCGCTCCCGGCCAATTTCGAAAGGACCCAGGACCGTGGACAAGACCGAACTCGCCAAGCTCGAAGGCTATCTGCGCCGCACCTTCAACAACCATGCGATCAGCGTACGCGCCCGGATGAAGAAGAATGACTCGGCCGAGGTTTATCTGGGCGAGGAGTTCATCGGCATCATCCATGTCGACGACGAGGATGGCGACCGCTCCTTCAACTTCACCATGGCGATCCTGGACGTCGATCTCGAGGACTGAGACGACGGCCGTCAGGCTCGGGCTCGACCCGAGCATCTCGTGACAATGAGATTCCGGCGCCTCTGCTACCTGAGATTCTCGGGCCTGCGCCCTGCTTTGCCCGAGAATGAGGTGCAACCCTATCGGATCAGCCCGTCGAGCGTCCGCCGGACGCCGCCCAGCATCACGGCCCAGTCGGCGATGATGGCGCGGGGGAAGCGGATGTTCACGTCCATGCCGCGATGCTGGAAGGTGATGCGGCAGGGCTCGTCGAGCCCGGAGCCGGTGTCGATCGGGCAGCGCGCGGCGAAGCCCTTGCCATCAGGGACGGAGACGTAGAACTCGTCGTTCTCGAAGGGCGAGCCCTTGCGGAAGCCGCGCACCACGAGGCCGCCGGGATTGGACCAGACGGTCGGTGTCAGGAAGCGGGCATAGGTGGCGAGCTGCCGCGCCGGCTCGTTGACCCGGTCGGGCGGGCTCAGCGTGACAAGGAGCCGCTTGCGGTTCTCCGGCTGGGCCGGGCCGAGGCTCGGCCAGTCCAGGCGCAGCCGGACCATGCCGACGAGCCGGCTCGTATCGCCATCATCGTCGATCCCGGAGAGGTCCTTCGGGATCATTAGGGCGACATCGCCGACGCGGGCCGGCTGCGGCACGGCTCCCGGTTCGTCGCGGCGATGGGTCAGGTAGACGGCCAGCGCCGTCGCCAGCACGCCCGCCGTCAGGATCAGCAGCACCGCCTTCAGCAGTGCACCATCCGCGCGCGGAAGCGGGGCAGTCTGCCGCTGCAGGCGCATGCGCACCATCGAGGTCAGGTGGGCGGCCTGGTGGCCGGGCCGGTGGTAGGGCAGCGATGCGGTCATCCCGGTGCCTTGCGCGCTAGGCTCGTTATCGCATTTTCGTCGTCGCGGACCTTTGGTTCCTCACGCGAACCGGTGCCCACTTCGCTCGAAAATGCTTTCGTCGCGACCACTGAATCACCGACGGCTTAACGCGCCGTAAACCATGACCGCGCCGGTACGGTTAACCATTGGTTAAATCTGTCCTTCACAGGTCGCAGGCCATGCGGCAGGCTCGGGCGTCGCTCTGGTCGAGAGTTCGCGTCCGTGACCATCCAGCCTTCCGCCGTCGAGGCGCTCCAGTCCCTGTTCCTCGGCTTCGCCTTCGCCGGATTGCTGGCGAGCGCGTTCGAGCTGTTCACGGCACGGCGCGCGGATTTCAAGCTGCTGCAGGCGGGTGGGCTCGCTGCCGTCGCCAGCGTGCCGGTGGTGGTCTTCTGCGCGCCCTTCCTGATCCTGCGCAACACCGTGCATAGCCGGCCGTCGGACGGGAAGCCGTTCGCCTTCGTGATGCTCGCGAGCATGACCGCCGCGATCTGGAGCCTGGCCTCGGGGCGGGTCGTGCTCGACCTGCTGCATCTCCTCGGCGCTTGACGACGGGCGTCGTCGACCTGCAATCCTGAGGGCACGAACCGTCAGGACAAGCCGATGCCCCTCTATGCGCTCGATGGAACCAGGCCCGAAACCGCCGAGGCCGGAGACTGGTGGCTCGCACCCGATGCGCATGTCATCGGCCGGGTCAGGCTGGCGGCCGGCGTTGGGATCTGGTTCGGCGCGGTGCTGCGTGGCGATAATGAATGGATCAGCATCGGGGAGGGCAGCAATATCCAGGAAGGCTGCGTGCTCCATACCGATATGGGCTTTCCGCTGACGGTCGGCGCCAACTGCACGATCGGCCATCGCGCCATCCTGCATGGCTGCACGATCGGCGAGAACAGCCTGGTCGGCATGGGCGCGACCGTGCTCAACGGCGCCAGGATCGGCCGCAACAGCCTCGTCGGCGCCAATGCGCTGGTGACGGAGGGCAAGGAATTTCCCGACAACGCGCTGATCGTCGGCTCGCCGGCCCGCGCGATCCGGACGCTCGACGAGAAGGCCGCGGACGGGATCACGGCCTCGGCGCGCGCCTATGTGCAGCGCTGGCGGCAATTCGCGGCCGGCCTGCAACGGCTGGATTGAAGCCAAAAACGCAGCGGGCCGGCTTCCCGATGCGGAAAGCCGGCCCTTGGCGAAACCCGATCCCTTGGGGACGGGTGGGTGGGGACGTGACCGAGCCTCGCCGTCCTTATCGCCGCAGCCGGCTTGTGGCTGCGGCAGTCTTCCTCAACGCTGCACCGAGGCGACCGTCGGGGTCTGCGCGCCGCCGAGCGAGGTCCAGCCCGTGCGGTACTGGGACTCGCGCTTGACGTAGACGTAGCCGGTCTGGCTCCAGGGCAGGATGGCGTTGCGCTTGTTGTCGAGGATGAAATCGCCGCGATCGGTGCGGATCATCAGCACGGCGTGGCCGGCATTCTCCTCATCGATCACCACGGTGACCAGCATGGCGCGGCGGGGCAGGCCGGCTTCGGCCAGGCGCTTGCGCTTCAGCAGAACGTAGTCCTCGCAGTCGCCCTTGCCGTCGGTCGGGATGTCCCAGCGGTCGACGACGCCCCAATGCTCCTCGTCGGTGATCGCCTCGATCTCGCGATTGATCGTGTTGTTGACGGCGACGATCGTCTTCCAGAGCTTGGAGTTCACTTCGATCCGCTCGGCCTCGCGGGTGTCGACGCGGCATTCCGACGGCATACGCTTGCAGAAATCCGTCCAGGCATAGGGTGCGCGGGCGTCGCCGGAAGCATCGGCCGGAAGGCTCGCCACCGGGATGCCGGCCGAGCCCTGAGCCTGAGCCGAGGTTGCGCCGGTCATGACGACCATGGCGGCCAGTGCGGTACCAATCAGATTGCGATGGAGTGAGAGCATGTCGTCCCCTTTCTGTCCCGAGGAGACGATGCGCGGCTGCAGATGGATTCGAACTGAAATGGAAACGTACAAATTTATGTATTCGGCCGTCACAGCTGCCAAGTAAAAATCAAGATCAACCTTGTTCGAAATCGGAAGTAATGATTCGATGCGATGGAACAACCAAGTGTTAACCATTAATTGTTCGTTGTGCTGAAAGGGTCGATTAACCTACTCAATCGTTACCGCGCTGAGGCGGCACGGAGGGCGTCGGTTGGTTCGCCGAATCCGGGGCGTAGCCGTGGAGAGGGCCGCGAGATCGAGTGGAACGCCAGCCTGCGATGAGGAATTGTTCACGACCGACTCAGGTTCGAAAGGCTCGCCGCTATGACTGCACTGACGATCTGGACCTATGATTGGGTGCCCGAGGGCGTGTGGGGTTTCGTCCGCGATCTCAGGCTGAGATGGGCGTGCGAGGAGGCCGGTCTCGCCTACGACGTTCGCACCATCCCGTTCGACGGTCGCGAGACCAACCATCTCGCGCGTCAGCCCTTCGGCCAGATTCCGTTCCTGGACGATGGCAACGTGAAGCTGTTCGAGAGCGGGGCAGGCCTGCTGCATCTGGCCCGGAAAAGCGAGACGCTGATGCCGGTCGATCCGATCGGGGAAGCGGAAACGCTGCAATGGACGCTGGCCGCGCTCAATTCGATCGAGATGGTCGCCGTGCCCTGGTGGTTCCTGACCGTGACCGGTGCAGCTGACAATCAACTGACGGGATGGCTCGGCATGCGCCTCGGCCAGCTCGAAACGCTCTTGGGCGAACGCGAGTGGCTCGCGGCCGGCCGCTTCACCGTCGCGGATCTGCTGATGGCGGATGTGCTGCGGGTCGAGAAGCTCCGCGCCTTCGGCGACCGGCCGGCGACTGAGGCCTATGTCGCCCGCATCACCGATCGCGCGGCCTTCCGCAAGGCCAAGGCCGATCAGACCGCCTTGTTCAAGGCTGCCGACGCGAAGCGGCGTGCCTGAATGTGATGCGGAAAGGACAGGAGGCCCGCAAAGCGGGCTTCAGAGTTCCAGGTTCTCGTCGAGCAGGTCGGCCGAGAGCGGAAAGCGGAACTCAGCGGCATAGCCGCCGTCGAAGCGGCGCACGACGCGGGCCGGCGTCGTGCCGAGGCGAACCGGCGTGTTGATCGGCAGGTCGAGATCGCTGGAGAAGGCGGCGCCCGAGAGCGAGATGTCGATGATGCGGACGATATGCTCGGTGCCGTCATCCATCATCAGGACCGAACGCGGATTGCGCGGCACGATGCGCTCGTGGCGGCGATCCTCGGGCAGGCCGAGCTCTTCGCGATTGGCGAGCCAGGTCAATTGCGCCGTGAATTTCTCGCGCTTGCGGCTGGTCGCGGTGATGGTCATCGCGAAACCTTCGGCCGTGGTGCGGACGCAGGTGCCCTCGATGCGGCCGAGATGCTCGAGATAGACGATGACGCGTTCGCCGGGCCGGGCCTTGGCCGGCGCCGCGAGATGGACGCCGCCAGGCGAGATGTCGATCGACTGGCAGGGATATTCCATGCGGTTCGGCAGCATGTAGCGCCCCAGCAGCACGACCTTCATACGGAAATGCCGCCTGCGCTCAGCAGGGAAAGCAGCCGCACGGGGCGTTTTGAGGGCGCTCAACATCAATTCCCGACCTGGATTCCCGGTGATCCTAGGCGGGTTGGGTTAACGTAACGTTCAGATCAGGCCCGCCCGCCCGGTAATACCACGAGACGGGGCGGTTCGGCACGGCGCTGCGTGGCGGGTGGGCGTGCGGCCGCCGCGGGCCAGAGCATCCTGAGCGAGATCATCCGCATCGATTCGATGGTATCGAGGCCGAGCCAGTCCGGCGACAGGGCGGGCGAGAGCGCGCCCAGCACGCGGGCATGGGTGCGGCCCCGATAACGCAACGGCAGCAGCAGCAGTTCGAGGTAGATCGGCGTGCCGGTGGCCGATTTGCCCGAGAGGCCGGCAACCGCCCCTGCGCTCTCGTCCATCACGGTCTGGACGAGGCGGCGCATGTCGCCCTGAGCCTCGACATCGGCCCAGAGCGCGGTGAAGGCCCGGCCGCGCAATTCCCGGCCGATCAGGGCGCAGAGTCGCGTCCCTGCGAGCCGGAAGACCGGGCCGATCGGCTCGTTCTCCAGCACGAAGGTGTCGGCAAGGGCGTGCCGCAAGGCCCCGGGCTCGATCTCGCCGCGCTCCGGCGCGGCCCGGTCGCCGCGCAACCCGTCCCAATATTCGAAAACCAGACGTGTGCTCGCGTTCTTCATCCTGTGCCCATATTGCCGTCTGTCTCTCCCCGGAGCGGCCTCGCGTCCGAAGATGACGCGGATCCGTTCGAAAGGAGGACGAATCAGTCCCTCGGAAGATCGCTGACGCATTCGCCGTGCCGTCTTGCCACCGCCGCCTGAGTCGGGGGAGGCGGCAGGGTCGTTAGGGTTAATCAAGTGTTGCGATTGTGGATGATCGTTAAAATGCGCATCAATTGCCCCGGAATTCGCGGGTGCGGACAGCATGCGCGGCACGAGGTGGAGGGGGGCGTGAGCCAGCCGCCCGGCACGACCGGGCGGCCTCACAGCCGGCGAAAGAGGGGACGGCGCGAGCTGCTCCCCTTTTTCGTTGAGTCGAGGTGGTCGGCTGCTTGCGCCAGGCCGGTGCTTCGGCAAGTGTGACGATCGCATGGCTTCCCACGATCCTTCCCCGCCGCGGCGCGAGCCCGTCTTCAACCTGCCTTCGGTCGTGGTCTGGCTGCTGGCTGTCCTGGTCCTGATCCAGGCCGGCCGCTCGCTTTTGTCGGACTATGACGATTACGTGCTGATGTCCTGGCTGGCCTTCGTGCCGGCGCGATTGACGCTCTGGCTTTCGCCGGGCCGGATCGACGACGTCGTCGGCGCGATGGCGCAGTCCACGGCGGGGCAGGACGTGGTCGAGCGACTGCAACTCGTCAGGCTCCTGCTCGCCGATGGCGGGGTCCGCCTCTGGACGGTCCTGACCTATGGCTTCCTGCACGGCTCCTGGCTGCATCTCGTCTCCAATGCGGTCTGGCTCGCGGCTTTCGGCAGCCCGGTCGCGCGACGGCTCGGACCTGGCCGCTTCCTCAACCTGGTGGCGCTGGCGACCATCGGCGGCGCGCTGCTGCACTGGTGGTCACGCGATCTCGACGTGCTGCCGCTGGTCGGTGCCTCCGCCGGCATTTCGGGGGCGACGGCGGCAGCGGTCCGCTTCGTCTTCGCGCCGGGCCTGCGCTTCGGCGAGCTCGGCGACGACGCGGTCGTCAAAGCGATCCCGGCCGAACCGCTCGGGCAGCTCTGGCGCAACTCGCGCGCGCTGCTGTTCATCGCGATCTGGTTCGTGACGAATATCCTGTTCGGCGCCGGGCTCGTGCCGATCTTCGGCGAGGAGACCAGCATCGCCTGGGAAGCCCATATCGGCGGCTTCGTCGTCGGGCTGCTGCTGTTTCCGCTGCTCGACCGGGGCCAGCAGCGGCGCTGACAAGAGCGGTCCCGGTCCGCTTCCCGCGATCTTGCCTGCGTCATGGTCTTCGCCCACACTCGCTTCATTGCGAAGCACTTCCCGAGCCGGCCGGCATGGAGAGTCTTGCCGGCGCTTGCGGAGTTCCAGCGAAACCGCGCGCCGGAAACGGCGCGCCTGCGAGGAGGGATGAGCCATGAATGTCGAGCAGTTGCTGAGCGGCAAGGGGCATGATGTCATCTCGATGCAGCCGCATCGGACGCTGTCCGAGGCGATCCGCACGCTGAGCGAGAAGCGCATCGGTGCCGTGATCGTCATGGGGGCGGATGGCGCGCTGGTGGGGATCCTGTCCGAGCGCGACATCATCCGGGCGCTCGGCGAGTTGGGCGGCGCGGCGCTGGAGAGCGCGGTCTCGCGCTCGATGACCTCGAAGGTCGTGACCTGCCGGCCCCAGACCAGCGTCGACGAGCTGATGGAGATCATGACGACGGGCCGCTTCCGCCACGTCCCGGTGGTCGAGAACGGGCGCGTCACCGGCATCGTCTCGATCGGCGACGTGGTGAAGCACCGGGTCGCCGCGATCGAGGCCGAGAGCCAGGCGATGCGCGACTATATCGCCATGGCCTGATGCCATCTGCGCGGCCGGAGGGCTTCAGCTCTCCGGCGCGATATGGTTCGCGGCAACGAGGGTCGCGATATCGTCCAGAGCCCGCCGTGCCGCCTGCCGGCCGAGCTCGATGGTCTCTCCGGCGCGGTGGAAATCGAACAGGCCGATGCGGCCGAGCTTCGGGCCGATCATCACGTCCGGCGGGTCGCCCGCCAGCCGCGAGCGCGAAATCCGGTCCTGCGTGATGTTGAAGGCGTCGATCATCACGCCGGCGAGGCCGGGACGGTTCTCGGCCGGGCGGCCGACGATGTTGCGGACGCGCTTGGCCGCGCCGCTGATCCCGTCATACCAGCGCGGCTCCGGCTCGACCCGCAGCTCCGGCACGAGCGGATCGGGGTCGGAGCTCTGATCCTGGATGGTCGTGCCGCGGCCCGCGAGATCGCTGTTGAGGTTGACGCAGATCACGACATCGGCGCCGAG
This sequence comes from Allobosea sp. AK1, assembly GCF_006714945.1. NCBI lineage: Bacteria > Pseudomonadati > Pseudomonadota > Alphaproteobacteria > Hyphomicrobiales > Alloboseaceae > Allobosea > Allobosea sp. AK1. The sequence continues at coordinate 450,604 of NZ_VFMG01000001.1, read as the reverse complement.
CGCGCGCGCCGCCGTGACCGGGACGGGGTTGACCAGCGCGCCGTCCATCAGCCAGCGTCCGCCGAGCTTCACCGGGTCGAAGATGCCGGGCAGCGCGTAGGACGCCGTCAGCGCCTCGACGAGCGGGCCATGGGTCAGCCAGATTTCGTGGCCGAAGCCGAGCTCGGTCGCGACGGCGACGAAACGGCGATCCAGCTCCTCGATCCGGATACCGTCGAGATGCTGTTCGAGCAGGCGCTTCAGGCGCCCCCCCGCGATCAGCCCGGCGCCGCCGATATGGAAATCCATCAGGCCGACGATGCGGCGCTTGGTCATGCTGGTGGCGAATTCGCTGAGCTCGGGCAGCTTGCCCGCGGCGAGGCAGCCTCCGACCACGGCGCCAATCGACGTCCCCGCGATGACGTCGGGGCCGAAGCCGGCCTCGATCAGCACTTCGAGAGCGCCGATATGGGCCCAGCCGCGCGCCGCACCACCGCCGAGCGCAAGGCCGATCTTCGGCCGGACCAGAGCCGGCTGGCCCTCGACCGGGCGCATGTCATTCATTGCGGCACCACCTCCGCCGAGACCAAAGGCTCGCCGCGCGACACCATCCCACCGCATGGGCTTGTCCCTCCGTGGAATGAGAGGGTCTCAGAAGCCGATGAGCGAAAGATGAACGGCCAGCCTCCGGCCATTATCGCCTCTCTTTGACGGATCCGTGAAGGCGTGCCGGCGGCATCGACGATGTGCGCCGGCTTCAATCCGGTCAGTCGCAAACGATCAGCGGCTTGTCCGCTTCGTTTCGCAGCGGCTGGACCCGGTAGAAGCAGGAGCAGCGCCCGGTATGGCAACAGCCGCCGTCGCCGGCGACCTTCACCTTGATCCAGAGCGCGTCCTGGTCGCAATCGACTCGCATCTCGAGGATGGTCTGGATCTGGCCGGAGGTCGCACCCTTGTGCCAGAGTTCCTTGCGGGAGCGCGACCAGTACCAGGCCTCGCCGGTCTCGATCGAGCGTTGCAGCGCCTCGGCATTCATATGGGCGACCATCAGCACCGCGCCGCTATCGGCCTCCGTCGCGACGACCGTCACCAGGCCGTTCGCGTCGAAGCGGGGGCTGAGCACCGTGCCCTCCTCGAGGGCGTGCTTGTCGGGCGCGGTGGGGAAAAGGCTCATCTCGGCTCCGGGCAAAGGCAGTCACGCGCCTTGTATGGGAACGACAAGGCACGGCCAACCGGCGCCATCACAGCCCCGGCGACTTGACCATCGTGAAAAAACGGACCTGCTCGGCCGGATCGTCCCGGAAAACGCCGCGATACTGCGTGGTCATGGTCGAGGAGCCCTGCTTCTGCACGCCGCGCATCGACATGCACATATGCTCGGCCTCGACGAGGACGGCGACGCCGCGCGGCTCCAGCACCTCCTCGATCACGTCGGCGATCTGGGCGGTCATCGTCTCCTGTGTCTGCAGGCGGCGGGCATAGACATCGACGATGCGGGCGAGCTTCGAGAGGCCGACCACGCCCTTCGACGGGTAATAGCCGATATGCGCCTTGCCGACGAAGGGCACCATGTGGTGCTCGCAATGCGAATAGAACGGGATGTCGCGGACGAGGATCATGTCGCGATAGCCCTCGACCTCCTCGAAGACACGGTCGAGGATATGGCGCGGGTCCTCGGCATAGCCCTTGTAGAATTCCTTGTAGGCCTTGGCGACGCGTCGCGGCGTGTCGGCCAGGCCCTCGCGCGACGGATCGTCGCCCGCCCAGAGCAACAGCGTGCGGACAGCGGCCTCGGCCTCTTCCTGTGTCGGCTTGCGGACCAGAAACTTGTCGGCGGAGGGGCTGATGGCCCCCTCGACGGACAAGGACTTAACCACAGGGATCATGTGGTGCCTCCCGTTGGGACGATGGAGCCTTGCGAACCGCCCCTTGAAGGCTGCGGCTGCTCGGCTGGTGCGACAAGTTTGATGCCTCACGGCGGAAGAGGTTCCCATGCCCTCCCGTTTTGCGGCGATCAACCTTATATTGGGTTCTGGTGCCGGTCATTCCAGACCGGCCGGAGCCGGGTCCGATCAGGTTATTCAACCTGATCGGTGAATCCGCCTCCGACTATACGATAGAGAACGCGTTGTCCGATCGGATTGCGCTGCAATCCGATCGGCGCGCGCTCTAGGATCGAACCATGCTGGACGACGTCTACAACAAGCGCATCCTCTCGCTTGCCGCCAATATCCCCCTGCTGCAGCGCCTGCCATCGCCCGACGCGACGGCGCGCGCCCATTCGAAGCTATGCGGCTCGACCGTGACAGTCGATGTCACCATGGAGGGCGATGTCGTCACCGGTTTCGGCCATGAGGTGAAGGCCTGCGCGCTGGGGCAGGCCTCGTCCTCGATCATGGCGCGCCATGTCGTCGGGTCGACGGCGGCGGAATTGCGGGAGGTGCGCGAGCAGGCGCGCGCCATCCTGAAGGACAATGCCGAGCCGCCCGAGGGCAAATGGGCCGATCTCGCCGTGCTCGTGCCGGTGCGCGACTTCAAGGCGCGCCATGCCTCGACGATGCTGACCTTCGACGCAGTGGTCGATGCGATCGACCAGATCGAGGCGAAGCGGCGCGAGGCCGCAGCCTAGCCGTTTTTCACTTCACGCCGAAGGCGACACGGATTTCCGGCAGGGTCTCGTCGAAGCGGGCCTTGAAGGCGTGGTCCGCCAGCAGGGCCTTGGCGACGGCGCGGCCGACCTTGTCGCCGGCAACGATATCGCTGGGATAGTGGAAGCCGCAGATCAGGCGGCTCTCGTCATAGCTCTTCACCCGTTCTTCCAGCTTGTCCGACAGCTCGGGGATCGCCGCCTTGAGCAGTTCGGCATAGAGGGCTGCGGTCGCGGCATGGCCGGACGGGAAGGAGGTGCCGACCGGCCGCGCGCCGGGGCAGGGCTTGACCCGGACCTTGGCCCAGAGCTGGAAGGGGCGCTGGCGGCTGGTCAGGCGGTTGACGCTCTTCAGGAGGATACCGAGCTCGACCTGCGCCTCGCGGAACAGCAGCCGCACCTCGCGATGGGTGTTGTCGACATAGCCAGTGTCCATGCCGTTCAGAAAGTTCACCAGGGCCTGACGCTGGTCCGCGATCGCGGCCTTCTCGCGTTCGGGCGTGCGGTTCAGCACGATCTGCTGCACCTGCTCGAACTCTGCCTTGCCCTCGGGGCTGTTCTGCGCCGGCGGCAGGCCGATGATATGGGCGATGTCGAGCTTGGCGCCGTCGAGCCAGAGCAGGTAAGGCCGCTGCTGGGCGGAAGCCGGCATGGCGAGGCCGAGGCCGAGCGCCAGTCCGGCACCGAACAAGGCTTTGCGAATGGGGGCTTGGCGAAAGCGAACGGCGCGCATCATGTGTCCGGTGTCGAGCAAGGAAAGCAGTTCTGGTGACGGCTGAACGGAACGAAGCAGACGATCTATTTCAGCGTCTTTTTGTTAAGCAAAGATGTTCGCGCTTGCGAAAGGCTGCGCTTTTGCCTCGGAAAGCCGCTCATATCGCGATTCGTGGCTATCAGCTCAGCCTTTCGATGCTGGTCGGGCGGCATTGCCGGCACTGGCCGAGCTGCTCGGCCTATACCGACGAGGCGATCCTGCGCTTCGGCTTGTGGCGCGGCGGCTGGGTCGGTTTCGCGCGGATCTGCCGCTGCAACCCATGGGGCACCAGCGGCGTCGACATCGTCTGCGAGGCATTGCCGCCCGATGCGAGGTGGTATAGGCCATGGTCCTATGGCCGCTGGCGCGGGACAAACGTGCCGGCGGCTTTCGATTCCGACGCCGAACCGACTGCGGGCGGCGGAACGTAACCCTCACATTCGCAGCCGGTCTGACTTACGGGGTTCGTATCCCCGAGTGAGCAGGAGCACGATCGATGACGATCTCCCTGACATTTCCCGATGGCGCCAAGCGCGAATTCCCCTCCGGCATCACCGGAGTCGAGATCGCCAAGGGCATTTCTCCCTCCCTGCTGAAGCGCACCGTCGCGATGGCGCTCGACGGCACCGTCGTCGATCTCGCTGACCCGATCACCACTGACGCCAGGATCGAGCTCCTGAACCGGGAAGACCCGCGTTCGCTCGAACTGATCCGGCACGACACCGCCCACGTCCTCGCCGAGGCCGTGCAGGAACTCTTTCCGGGCACGCAGGTGACGATCGGCCCGGTGATCGAGAACGGGTTCTTCTACGATTTCGCCCGCAACGAGCCCTTCACGCCTGAAGACTTCCCGGCGATCGAGAAGAAGATGCGCGAGATCATCGCGCGCGACAAACCCTTCACCAAGGAGGTCTGGAGCCGCGACAAGGCCAAGGATTTCTTTGCCGCCAAGGGCGAGGCCTACAAGGTCGAGCTGGTCGATGCGATCCCCGCCGACCAGACGCTGAAGATGTATGCGCAGGGCGACTGGATCGATCTCTGCCGCGGCCCGCACATGACTTCGGTCGGCAAGGTCGGCAACGCCTTCAAGCTGATGAAGACGGCCGGCGCCTATTGGCGCGGCGACTCGAACAACGCGATGCTGACGCGTATCTATGGCACCGCCTTCGCGAAGCAGGAGGAACTCGACGCCTATCTCAAGCAGCTCGAGGAAGCGGAGAAGCGCGACCACCGCAAGCTCGGCCGGGAGATGGACCTGTTCCATTTCCAGGAGGAGGGGCCGGGCGTCGTGTTCTGGCACTCCAAGGGCTGGCGCCTGTTCCAGGAGATCATCGCCTATATGCGCCGGCGCCTCGCCGCCGACTATGAGGAGGTGAATGCGCCGCAGATCCTCGACAAGTCGCTCTGGGAGACCTCGGGCCACTGGGGCTGGTACCAGGACAACATGTTCGCGGTTAAATCGGCCTCGGCCTTCGAGAACCCGGCCGATGCCGAGCGTGATCACCGCGTCTTCGCGCTGAAGCCGATGAACTGCCCGGGCCATGTCCAGATCTTCAAGCACGGTCTGAAGAGCTATCGCGATCTGCCGATCCGGCTTGCCGAATTCGGCAATGTCCATCGCTACGAGCCTTCGGGCGCGCTGCATGGTCTGATGCGCGTGCGCGGCTTCACGCAGGACGATGCGCATATCTTCTGCACGGAGGAGCAGCTCGCGGCCGAGTGCCTGAAGATCAACGACCTGATCCTCTCGGTCTACGAGGATTTCGGCTTCACCGAAGAACTCGTCATCAAGCTCTCGACCCGGCCTGAGAAGCGTGTCGGTTCTGACGCGGTCTGGGACCATGCCGAGGAGGTGATGACCGGCGTGCTGGAGCGGATCGCGAAGCAGTCCGGCAACCGGATCAAGACCGAGATCAATCCGGGCGAAGGCGCTTTCTACGGGCCGAAATTCGAGTATGTGCTGCGCGACGCCATCGGCCGCGACTGGCAATGCGGCACGACGCAGGTCGATTTCAACCTGCCGGAGCGGTTCGGCGCCTTCTATATCGGCGCGGATGGCGAGAAGAAGCAGCCGGTCATGGTCCATCGTGCCATCTGCGGCTCGCTGGAGCGCTTCACCGGCATCCTGATCGAGCACCATGCCGGGCATTTCCCGCTCTGGCTGGCACCCGAGCAGATCGTGGTCTGCCCGATCACCTCGGAGGCGGACGCCTATGCCGAGGAGGTGACGATGGTGCTGATGGGCGCCGGCCTGCGCGCCCGCGCCGATCTGCGCAACGAGAAGATCTCGTACAAGGTGCGCGAGCACTCGCTGGCGAAGGTCCCGGTCATCCTCGCCGTCGGCAAGCGCGAGGCCGAGGAGAAGACCGTGACGGTCCGCCGCCTCGGCAGCCAGGCGCAGACGGTGATGACCCTGGACGCCGCGCTTGAGGCGCTGGGCCAGGAGGCGCTGGCGCCGGATCTGGCGCGCAAGAAGGCCGTGAAGGCGGCCTGACGACTTGCCGCCATGGCCGGGCTCGACCCGGCTATCTCGGAAACCAACCTGTTCTGCCTGAGATTCTCGGGTCGAAGCTCCGCTTCGCCCGAGAATGACGGCGTGGACAGCGCGCCCCTAGCGAATCCAGGCCTCGCCATGCCAGATTGCCGGCGATGCTGACAGGCTCCTATCGCAAGCGGCTCGAGGCCGATCTTCCCCGCTGGGTCACCGAGGGGTGGCTGAGTGCTGACAGTGCCGCCGCGATCCGGCGCTCGGTCGCGCGCGAGCAGGGCGGCATCCGCTTGCCGGCGGTAATCGGCCTGCTCGGTGGCCTGCTGATCGCGGCCAGCGTCGCGGCCTTCGTCGCCGCGGGCTGGGAGGATATCCCGCGTCTCGTCAAGCTCGGCATGATCCTGGCGGCGATCGCCGCCTCCATCGCCTATGCCTTCCGGCTGGAGCGCCAGGGTTCTACCCGTGGCGCCGATGCCGCCGTGACCTGCGGCGTGCTCATCTTCGGCGCCGGCCTCGCGCTGGTCGGCCAGATGTATCATCTGCCGGCGGATTGGCCGGGTGGGGCCTTGCTGGTGGCGCTCGGCGGCTTGATCGCCGCATTCCTGATGCGCTCGAACGGCGCTCTGGCGATCGCGCTCATCGCGATCTGCGCCTGGAGCGGCGGGCGCTGGGAAGAGGCGCGCAGCGGCGCCCATCTCGGTTTCTTCATCCTCTATCTGCCGGCATTATGGCTCTCGCTGTCGCGCGACAACCGGCTGGTCCATCACCTCGTCGTGCTGGCGGCGGCCGCCTGGCTCGCCATGGCGCCGGGCTATGGCTTGTTCGACCGTTTCGATTACGGACTCCTGGCCTATGGGCTGGCGCTCGCCGTGTTCTATGTGGCGCTGGGCGCGCTGGCGCTCGACCGGGGCCTGCCATCGGTTCTCACCGCCTGCCTGCCCTGGGGGCTGCTCGGGCTGGTGCTGGTTCTGAATGTCGAATTGATCCGCATCCTCGACAGCGACGAGGCGCGGGCCGGACACGCCTTCCGCTTCGTCTTCCTCGCCTATGCGGTCGCCATTCCCATCGTCGCGTGTCTGGCCGGCTTCGCGCGGGAGCGGCGTTTCGCCTGGCCGCTGGCGGCGGGCCTCGCCTTCGCGCTGCTGGTGCCTGCGGTGTTCTGGACCGGCATCGTCACCGCCATGGCCGGCAAGATCATCGTCGCGAGCCTGGTGCTGCTCACGGCTACGGCGCTGGTGGCAGCAGGCGCGGTCGGCGGCATTCGGCGATTGGTGCTCGCGGGCTCGGTACTGTTCGGCGTCGCGATCCTGATCCTGCTCTGGCAGACGATCGGGACGCTGCTCGACCAGTCGCTGTTCTTCCTCGTCGCGGGCGCGGCGCTTCTGGCGGTCGCCTCCGGTGCGCGGCGCCTCTTCGCCCGCCTCAACCCGCCTGAGAAGGAAGCCGCCTGATGCGCGCGCTTTCGGCCGATAACCTCGTCGCCAAGGTGCCGCTGGTCTGGCGCGCGCTGGCAACCGCGTTGCTGCTGGGGCTTGTCCTGCTCGCGCTGGTCGAGCAGCGGGCGCGCATCCTGCGGGGTGGGGCGGAGATCCGGCTGCGGAGCGTGCCGGTCGATCCGCGCGATCTCTTCCGTGGCGACTATGTCATCCTCGCCTATCCGATCAGTACGGTGGAAGCCGATGCTGCCGGCCAGCCGGCGTTCGAGCGCGGCGAGCGGGTCTATGTCAGCCTGGGCCGGGACGAGCAGGGTTTTGCCAAGGCGACCGGCGTCACGCGCGACTGGCCGAAGGCCGGGGACGGCACCGTGGTGATCGCCGGACGGGTCACCTCGACCTCGGCCTGTGCCACCAATGCCGACGGCGACTTCGATTGCAGCGGCCGGCGCAACCGCCTGCGCATCGCCTATGGGCTCGAGAGCTATTTCGTGCCGCAGGGCGAGGGCAAGGCGATCGAGACCACCGACAAGGCCCGCATCGAGGTCGTCGCTGCCGTCTCGTCTTCCGGGGAGGCCGCGATCAAGCGCCTGCTGATCGACGGCAAGCCGCTCTACGCCGAACCACCGTACTGACTTCGGCTCGCTGAACAGCCCTGATCCGACCGGCGCGGCATCACATTGCCGTGCCGACCGCGCTTCGTCTCAAACCTGCCGCAAAGCCCCGCATGATCCGCCACACGCGGTTGTGACAACGCGCCGCGTGACGTGAATCCTCGCGAGTTATATGAACGCCAGATGAACGGATTCGACAGCCAGCGTTCATCTTGAGAATGGGTAGCCGGGAACCCTCCCTGGCCCACAGCGTTTCGATCCGATATTCCGGCCTGCTGAAGGACTGCCGTCCCGTGTCCTCCGATTCTTCCTTCAGGCGCTTCCTGCTTCTCGGCCGCCCGGCCGTGGATGCGGCGCTGGCCGCGCCGGGGCGGGATGCGCGGATCGACGTGATCCGCGGGCTTTCCCTGCTGATCATCTTCATCAACCACATGCCGGGGAACGTGGTCTCGGCCTATATGCCGCATAATTTCGGCTTCTCGGACGCGGCCGACATCTTTGTCCTGCTGGCCGGCGTCTCGGCGACGCTCGCCTATGGCGGGCTGATCGAGCAACGTGGCTTCGCGGTCGCAGGCCTGAAGCTCGGTGCGCGGCTCTGGACGCTTTACATCGCCCATATCGCGGTCTTCATCATCGTCTGCGGCGTCGTCGCCACGGCGGTGACGCGGACGCAGAACCCGCTCTATATCGAGGCGATCAACATCCAGCCGTTCTTCCGCGACACCGTGGAAGCGCTGATCGGCGCCCTGACGCTGACCTACCAGCCGTCCTATCTCGATATCCTGCCGCTCTATATCGTGCTGCTCGCGCTGTTTCCGGTGATCTACTATGCGGTGCGCCTGAGCCCGCTGCTGACGCTGGCCTGCTCGCTGGCGATCTGGCAGGCGGCGCTCGCCTTCGAGCTCAGCCTGCCCAATGGCAATGCCGGTGTCTGGTTCTTCAATCCATTCGCGTGGCAGGTCGTGTTCACGCTCGGCGTCGTCATCGGCCGCGGGGCGCAACTCGGCATCCGCGTCCCGCGCCTGGTGTGGCTCGATCTCGCGGCGGTGGCCTTCATCGCCTTCGCCTGGGTGGTGAAGATCTCGAGCGGCAATCCGACGGGTATCGCTGCGTTGAACGACTGGTTCGATTCCGTGCAGCTCGGTTCGGACAAGACCAATCTCGCCTGGACACGGCTCCTGCATATCGGCGCGCTGGCCTGGCTGGCGATCCGCTGGCTGCCGGCGGGACCCGCTCTGGCGAAGGCTCTGCCGGGCCGCATGCTGGCCAGTGCCGGGCAGAACTCGCTTCATGTCTTCTGCGCGGGAATCGTCCTCTCGATCATCGGACAGATCCTTCTTGCGGAAACATCCTTCGATCTGGGCGTTCAGTTGCTGATATGCACGGCTGGCGTTACAATTCTGACAGGGTTAGGGATTTTCCTGTCGTGGTACCGTTCGATCACGAAACGCGGCGCAAGCGCCGAGACGGCCCCGGCCCGTGGCGCACCGCCAGCGCGGCCTTCCTTCTCCTCGCACTGAATTCCGCGGCGGGCGCAGCGCCGATGCCGCCGCCGCCCGATATCCGCTGCCGTGCGGAAGCGGCCAAGACCCTGTTCCAGCCGCGCCTGCCCGCGGCGCGCAAGGCCCTTCAGGAAACCGGCCGCCTGACTGTCGTGGCGCTGGGCTCCTCGGCGACCGCGGGCTCCGGCGCCAGCGCCGACGACAAGAGCTATCCGGCCGTGCTCCAGGCGGAATTGCGCCGGCGCCTGCCCGGGGCTGAGGTCAGGGTCGTCAACAAGGGCGTCGGCGGCCAGTCGGCCTATGACATGCTGCTGCGCATGCAGGCCGACGTCGTCGAGGAGAAGCCGGCGATCGTGATCTGGCAAACCGTCATCAACGACGCGATCCGCGATATCGGCGAGGAGAAGCTCGCCAAGATCCTGCGCAAGGGCGTGGGCAAGGCCCGCGCCGCCGGGATCGAGATGATCCTGATGGACCTGCCCTGGCTGCCGCGCGAGGGGCGCTACCCGCATTACGACGATTACCGCGCCGTGCTGGTGAAGACGGCGCAGGATCAGGGGGTCTCGCTCTTCCCCCGCTATGCGATGATGAAGGGCTGGTCGAATTCGCGCCAGTTCACGCCGGAGGAACTCGTCGGCATGGACGGGCTGCATCTGGTCGATGCCGGTTACCGCTGTTTGGCGCTGCGATTGGCCGACGGGATCGTCGCCGGAATCGGGCCGGTGAGGATCGAGACGGCCGGCAAGGGAAAGCCGACGAACTGAGGCGGGTGCCTCGGGCTACTTCGCCAAAACCTCGATATCGCGGTCGCTGCCCGACTCGACCTTGAAGTCGCGCGAGTAGACCTGCCCCTCCTGCCGGGCGATCAGCACATAGTCGCCCTCCGCCAGGATGACCTGCGGGAAGGCGCCGATCGCCTCGCGGATGACGTCGCCGCCCGGGGTCAGCACACTGAAGGCAGTGCCGGCGAAGGCTTCACCGCCGGCACTGGCGACGAGCTTCAGCGTGACCTTGGCGGCGCGGTGATGCAGCGTCGCATCCGTCACCTTGCCGTTCTCGACCTTCACATCGGCGCGCTGGATCGCGTTGGAATCTCCGTAGGTCGAGACGACGTGATAGGTGCCCTCCGGCAGGCGGATGATCTCGCCGGCCTTGGCGCCGTTCGTGATCAGCCGGCCTTCCGAGTTGCCTTGCAAGGGCACGAAAACCGAGAAGGACAGCAGCGTCCCCGGGATCGGGGCATCGCCGATCGAACCCGCGAGCGAGAGCGCGCCGGCGCTGATCTGGACCTGATCGCGCAGTCCCTGCTGACTGAGGCTGACACGCTTCGTGCCGCTGGCGAAGCCGTAACCGGCATGAACGGTGTAGTTGCCGGGCGGCAGCGAAAAGGCGGGCTCCGGCTCGGAGGAGCGTGCGACGATCCGGGGCGACGCACCATCGACGCTTTCGCTCACGACGCGCCAGTTCAGCCCGGAGCGGATCGGCTTGCGGTCGGCCGCAAACTGGGCGGAGACGGAGAGGCGCGCCAGTCCGTTCGGCGCGACCGGCTGCCCTTGCATGGGGGCGGGAGGCGGCGTGTCCGCGCCGGGGCCGGGATCGGGAGCCTGGGCGCCGGCGAGATTGGGCGCAAGCAGGACGGCCACGGCGAAGACGGCGCCCGCAAGGCGGCGGCCAGCTTCAAAACCATTTGGATTTTTGTCGTGTCGCATTCTCTTCACGCGAACCGGTGCCCACTTCGCTTGAAAATGCTCCAATTCAAGCATGCTTTTCGTCCTCGGCGGCTCTGCGGCGATGTATGAGCAGCTCCGCTTGTCCTCATCATGGCGAAGGAATAGGTCAATTCCAAAGCCACTGTCCGGATGTTTCATGACCGATACGCTCTCTCTGCTCAAGCTGCGTCGCTCCGTGCCGCCGCAGTTCCTCACCGCGCCGGGCCCCGACGGCTCCCAGCTCGACGAGTTGCTGGCCATCGCCGCACGCGTGCCCGACCATGGCAAGCTCTCGCCCTGGCGCTTCATCGTCTTCAAGGGCGCGGCCCGCGAGGAGGCGGCGGGAATCGTCGCGCGCATCTTCCGCGAGAAGAACCCGCAGGCGAGCGAGGATCAGGTCGAGTTCGAGCGCAAGCGCCTGCTCTATGCGCCCGTCATCGTCGGGGTGGTCTCGCGGGCGCGGGAGCATGCCAAGATCCCGCTCTGGGAGCAGGAGCTTTCGGCCGGCGCGGTCTGCATGAACATGCTCGTCGCCGCCTATGCCATGGGCTATGCAGGGTCGTGGCTGACCAACTGGTTCTCGTTCGACCGGCAGGTGCTGAGCGCCTTCGGGCTGGCCGAGGACGAGCGGATGGCCGGTTTCGTCCATCTGGGCACGCCGACGGCGCCGATCACCGATCGCGACCGGCCGGTGATGGCCGATATCGTCAGCTATTACGGGACCTGACGCGATGATCTATTCGGCGACGAAGGACGATCTCGGCCTGCCCCACGATCCGTTCAAGGCGATCGTGGCGCCGCGGCCGATCGGCTGGATCACGGCGCTGAACGCCAAGGGCGAGGTCAATCTCTCGCCCTACAGCTTCTTCAACGCGATCTCGTCGCGGCCGAACATCGTGATGTTCTCCTCGGAGAACAAGAAGGATGCCGTCGCCTTCGCCGAGGAGACCGGCGAGTTCACCTGCTCGCTGGTGACCAAGGCGCTGGCGCAGCCGATGAACCTGACTTCGGCCCCCTTGCCACGGGGCGAGAGCGAATATGCTCATGCCGGGCTGGAAATGGCGCCGTCGCGGTTCGTCAAGCCACCGCGCGTCGCCGGCACGCCGGCCGCGCTCGAATGCAAGCTGCTTTCGGTCCAGCAATTGCACGACCTCGACGGTCAGGCCGTGCCGCGCTGGATGGTGCTGGGGCAGGTCGTCGGCATCTTCATCGACGATGCTTTCGTCAAGGACGGGCGCTTCGACACGGCGGGCGCCAACCCGATCGCGCGCTGCGGCTATGCCGATTATGCCGAGGTGACGAGCCTGTTCTCGATCACGCGTCCGGCAGGCGGATAGAGGCGTTTCAACCCGCCAGCGGCTTGGCGTGGTAATCTCCGAACTCCGCCAGCGCCTTGTTGATCGCCTCGGCATCGAGGCTCGCGCCTTCTGGCAGCGTGAGGCGTGGCGGATCGAGCGTGACCATCGCTCCGGGAGCGAGCGCGGTCGCGGCTCGCTGGACGCGAGACGCGCAGCCACCGCAATGCATCCCTGAAATCTCGAAAACCTGAGTCATTCGAATCGCCTCCGGCGGTTCATTCAGCCAGTTTGCGAGCTCGTGCGACGAGCCGCTCTGCCCTGATCAGATGGGGACGATCCAGCATTTCCCCATCGAGGCCGATGACGCCGGCGCCGGGATTGGCCTCGAACAGGGCGATGATCTGCCGCGCCTTGGCGAGCGCCGCCGGCGAAGGCGCGAAGATCTCGTTGATCGGTGCGACCTGCGCCGGGTGGATCGCCATCTTGCCGGTGAAGCCGTCGCGGCGCGCAGCCAGGCATTCGGCCCGGAAGGCGGCGTCGTCGCGGAAATTGGTGAAGACGGTGTCGATCGCCTCGACCTGGGCTGCCGTGGCCGCGAACAGGGTCAGCGCGCGGGCGAGGCGGTAGGGATCGGCGTAGGAGCCGTCCTCCAGCCGGTTGGTCTCGGCGCCGAGATCGGCGGAGAGGTCTTCCGCGCCCCAGGTCAGGGCCATCAGGCGGTGCGAGGAGCGGGCATAGCTGCCGAGCCCGAAGATGCCCTTGCCGGTCTCGGTGCCGATCGGGAGGATGCGCGTCATGCCGTCCGGCAGATCGGCCTCGGCCTCGCGCACGGCGATCTTCGCGGCGAGGTGGCCGACATCGGTGCCGCCCTCCGATTTGGGCAGCATGATCGCGTCGGGCGCACCCGGCATGATCGCGTCGAGATCGGCATCGCTCATCCCGGTCGCCAGGCCATTGATACGGACGATCAGCAGGGGGCGTTTCGGAAGGGCACGGGTCGATTCGAGGAAGGCGCGGGTGATCTCGCGCGCCTGCGGCTTGGCGTCGAGCGCGACGGAATCCTCGAGGTCGAGGATCAGCGCATCAGTGCCGCATTCCAGGCCCTTCTGCTGCTTCTTCGGGCTGTCGCCCGGCACGAACAGGAGCGAGCGCATGCGGGTCAGACCGCGACCGTGGCAGGCGCGGGGCGCTTGCGCATGAAGGCCTGTCGGCGGCACTGGGCGACCAGCGTGCCGTCCTGCTTGTAGGCCTTGTGCACGAACTCGACGATGCCGGCATCGGGACGCGAGCGCGACTCGCGCTTGGCCGCGATCTCGGTGGTGCAGTTGATCGTGTCGCCCTCGAAGAGCGGGGCGGGGAAGACGACGTCGGTCATGCCAAGATTGCCGATCGTGGTGCCGACCGTGGTGTCGTTGACGGAGATGCCGATCATCAGGCCGAGCGTGAACAGCGAGTTCATCAGCGGCTTGCCCCATTCGGTTTCGGTGGCGCAGAAATGCGCGTCGATATGAAGGGGTTGCGGGTTCAGCGTCATGTTGGAGAACAGCATGTTGTCCATCTGCGTGACGGTTCGGGTCAGGCCGTGCTCGATGACCGCACCAACCTGGAAATCCTCGAAATAGATCCCGCCACGCTTGTGACGCACCACATCCGCCATCGACGCCTCCGTCCACATCATCCCGGCTGCTGAGCCGGAACGAGAAGTCGTAGAGGGACCTCTGCGGGGAGGGAAGCGGAAAGCGCTGCTGCCCCAGCGGCATGAGGTCCATCTTAACGGTTCGCTTACCATAATGGAGGCAATTTCGAGGCGTGCCTTCGCAATGCGCGCAAGGCCGCCGCCGAAGGTCTCGATGTTCCTCTTCACCACCCCGTCAAGCCAGAGCCGCGAAGCGCAGCCAGCGAGCCCGGTCGTCAGCGCGATCCGCCAGGGCGCGGAGCGGACGGGGGCGGGCTTCGACTATCTGCTCAAGACGGCGCAGCGCGAATCCTCGCTGGAGCCGACGGCCAAGGCGAGCACATCGAGCGCGACGGGACTGTTCCAGTTCATCGAGCAGACCTGGCTCGCCATGGTCAAGCAGGAGGGCCCCAAGCAGGGCCTCTCGCAATATGCGGACGCGATCAGCGAGAGCGGCGGGCGCCTCAGCGTCTCCGACCCGGTGGCGCGCGAGAAGATCCTGCAATTGCGCAACGATCCGCAGGTCGCGGCCGTGATGGCCGGCGCGCTGACCCAGAAGAATCGCGACCAGCTTGCCTCGAGCCTCGGGCGACAGCCGCAGGCCGGCGAGCTCTACATGGCGCATGTGCTCGGCGCACGCGGCGCCTCCGACCTGATCCGCACCGTGGCCAGCGACCCCGGCCGCGTGGCGGCGCGCGATTTCCCGGACGCCGCCGCCGCCAATCGCGGCATCTTCTACGACAAGGCCGGCCGTGCGCGCAGCGTGCAGGAAGTCTATGGGGTTCTGGCCGCCAGCCATGCCAGCACGCAGGTCGCGGCCAACGTGACGCAGAGCGCGCAGGCGGGGCAGGGCGATATCCCGGTTGCCGAGGTGGCTGCCGGGCTGCGTGAAGGCCGTGCCAGGGGCCTCGTCGGGTTGTTCTCGACCGGCGGCTCGCGCGATCCGGTCTCGAAAGCCGTCGCCAATCTCTGGACGACACCGCCGCGTGGCGGCACGCGCATGGCCTCGCTCGAAGGCGGCGAACGCTATTTCCCGCGCTCCGGCCAGAGCGAAACCACGATGTCGGATGCCAATCCCGTTGCTGATGCAGCGTCTGTCGGCGCCACGGCCAAGGCGGTCAACGCGCCGCTGCCGCCCTCGCGGCCGACCGACCTGACCCAGCCCGCCGTGGCGGCCTCGCAGCCGGTGACGACACGACGAAGCGGGCCGCTCGACCTGTCTTCCTTCATGATTCAGCGGAGCGGAGCATGATCGTTCGGCGCTTCCTGCTTTGGGCTCGTACCGCACCGGCGGAGGCACGCGCGAGCGGTGCCGCCAGTCTCGCGGCGGCCTATCTGCGCTCCGGCATGTCCGACGAGGACAGGCACGAGGCCGAGACGGCATTGATGGCGCTGATCGACGATCCCTCGCCGCTGGTGCGGCGGGCGATCGCCGAGGAGATGGCGCCCTCGATGCGCACGCCGCGCAATCTCGCGCTCAGCCTGATCGCCGAGCAGAGCGATGTCGCGGCGCTCGTCCTGGCGCATTCGCCGGTGCTGACCGAGGCCGACCTCGTCGATGCCGCCGCGATCGGCGATACGCTCGCCCAGAAGGCCATCGCCATGCGCCGCTGCCTGCCGCTTGGCGTCTGTGCCGCGCTCGCCGAAGTCGGCTGTGCAGAGGCGCTCGTCACGCTCGCCGGCAACCGCACGGCCGAGATCCCCGATTTCTCGCTCGAACGCATGATCGAGCGGCATGGCGATAATGGCGCCCTGCGCGAGGCGCTGCTCGAACGCGCCGATCTGCCGGGCGGCTTGCGCCAGGCCATCGCCGCCAAGGTCTCCGACACACTGGCGAATTTTGTGACCGGTTGCGGCTGGCTGACGCCCGAGCGCAGCGCCCGGCTGGCGCGCGAATCGACCGAGCGGGTCGCGGTCGCGCTCGCTGCCGGTGGCGAAGCCAGCGATGCGCCGGCGATCGTCGAGGTGCTCAGGGTTACCGGCCGGCTGACGTCCGGGCTGATGCTGCGCTCCCTGCTCAGCGGCGAGCCGGCCTTGGCCGAGGCTGCTTTCGTCGCCCTGTCCGGCTTGCCCGAGGAGCGCGTGGCGGCGCTGCTGCGCGACAAGCGCGGCGCCGGGCTGAAGGCGCTTTGCCGCAAGGCCGGGCTTCCGGCTTCGCTGGAGCCGGCCTTTGCGGCCGCAATCCTCGCCCTCAACGCGCGCGGATTCGATCGCGGTGCGGCCGGCAACGGCATTGATCGCAGCCTTTTGCGCGCGGTCCTGATCGCCTGCGAAAGACTGGAAGGGCCGGAGGTCGACGGATTGATGGGCCTGCTGCGTCGCATGGATGCGGAGGCCGCCCGCGAGGAGGCGCGCGGCCTGGCGGATTCGCTTGCGGACGACGCCGCGCTCGCGCTGCTGGTCGAGGCCGATCCGTCCTTCCTGATCGAACTCGCCGAAGGCGATCTGCGCGACGCGGCCTGAGCCCGGACCGCTTCAGTAGCCGAACTGCTCGCGCAGGATGCGCTCGTCCAGGCTGTGGCCGGGGTCGTGCATCATCACGAGATCGACATTGCGATCGATCTCGATTTCGACCGAGCGGACCTCGTCGATCTGGGTGTGATCGGCGACGGCGCTGACCGGGCGCTTCTCGGCCTCCAGCACTTCGATCGAGACGCGGGCATGGTCGGGCAGCAACGCCCCGCGCCAGCGCCGGGGGCGGAAGGCCGAGATCGGCGTCAGCGCAAGCAGCGGCGCATCCAGCGGCAGGATCGGGCCATTGGCCGAGAGATTGTAGGCGGTCGAGCCGGCCGGTGTCGCCAGCAGCACGCCGTCGGCGATCAGTTCCGTCAGGCGTACCTGACCATCGACCGAGATCCGCAGCTTCGCCGCCTGGTAGGAACGCCGCAGCAGCGAGACCTCGTTGATCGCGCGGGCCTGCACGGTCTTGCCGTGCTGATCTACCGCCTGCATCGAGAGCGGATGCACGACGCTGCGCTGCGCTGCCTCGAGACGCTTGCGCAGGCCGCGTTCCTTGAACTCGTTCATCAGGAAGCCGACCGAACCCCGGTTCATCCCGTAGATCGGCTTGCCGGTGCCGAGGAAGCGGTGGAGGGTCTGCAGCATCAGGCCGTCGCCGCCCAGCGCGACGATCACCTCGGCATCGGCCGGGTCGGCATTGCCGTAGCGCTCGACCAGCCGGGCCAGCGCCGCTTCCGCTTCGGGAGTATCGCTGGCGACGAAGGAGATCGCCCCGAATCGCTCGGTCATCACATATCCTGAAACGGCAGCCTCGGCAGTGTCCCGGCAGGCTTACCATGACCCGGCAGCCGGCCGCGAGGCCGGCCGCCCAAGAAAAAGGCCGGGCGAGATGCCCGGCCTCGTGTCTGCGGCAAGTGTCAGGGCTTCAGAGCGCCGTGCTCCACTGCACCGGCACCATCTCGAAGCCGTTGCCGTCCTTGGCGATATGCCCGGTCGCGGGGAAGGGCGCGTGGTAGAACGCGACCTGCATCCGGTCAGTCGAGACCATGTCGAGGAGCTTGCGCCGCGTCGCCGCCGCCTGCGGGCCGTCCATGTCGAACACGGCCGACCAATCGGGGTTGCGCACGAAGAGCGCGGGATGATTGGTCGTGTCCGACATGATCATCAGCTTGCCGTTGCCGGAGGTCAGCGCGAATACGGTGTGACCTGGCGTATGGCCGGGCGCCGCGATCGGCGTCAGACCCGGCAGGAGCTCCTTGCCGGGCTCGAACTGCTTCACGTCCTTGGCTACGGGTGCGAAGACGCGGCGCACGCCGGCGAAGGCGCCCTTCATGCCCTCGGGCGCGGCATTCATCTTCGCGTCGTCCATCCAGAAGGCCCATTCGGCCGCCGGCACCATCACCTCCGCGTTGGGGAACACGGCCGTGCCGTCCTTCAGCCGGAAGCCGTTGATGTGGTCGCCGTGGAAATGGCTGAACACGACGCCGGAGACGTCCTTCGGGTCGAGGCCGGCCGCCTTGAAATTCGCCATCCAGGTGCCGGACGTCGGCGCGCCCGAATCGCCGTTGCCGGTGTCGATCAAGGTGAGCTTGCCGCCCTGCTGGATCGCCAGCGTGGTGAAGGTGATGTTGAGCGCGTCCTGCGGCAGGAAGGCCTGCTCCATCGCCTTTTTCACATCGGCGAGCTCGGCATTGCGGACGAAGCCTTCGAGCGGGCGCTTGCCAAAGCCGTCATTGATCGCGGTGAGGGTGATGTCGCCGATCTTGTAGCGGTAGAATCCGGGGGCCTGGTTCACGGGAATTCCTTGTGCCTGGGCCGGGCCGGGCCCGGGCAGATCGAGTGTTGCAGCGGCAATGAAAGCACCGGTGCCGACCAGAGCGGCACGGCGCGTGAAATCTGTGTCCTGCATGGTCTGTTCTCTCCCCTCGGGTGAGTGGCAGACTAGCGGCGGCCGCCTTGCGTTCAACCGCAAGGGCTTGCCGGTAGGTCAAGTTTCCGTGAGGCGCGGGTCCGAGGAGGCGGCGGGCGCGGCTGGCTCACGCCGTGCGAGCGCGCGCAGCATCGCGGCGCAGAGCGCGAGGGAGCCCATGACACCCTGGCCCGAGCAATCGGCGACGAGCGCCTGGAAGGCCAGGCTGTCGTCGCTTGCGAGGCATTGCAGGCTCCAGTTCCAGCCGGGCGCCTTCTGCCGCAGCAGCGACACGGCGATGTCGATATCGGCGCTGACCGTCCCGAGCGTCTTCCAGAAGGAGCCATGCTGGTAGATGCCGCCGGCCGGCGTGCGACGATTGACCAGCCGTGCCGGCTTGCGCCGCACGACGAAGCCCAGCGCCTCGTAGATATCGGCATCGAGCTCGCGATCGGGCTTGCTGGAAGCCTCGCACCGGGCCGCGAGCGAGAGAAGTTGAGTCCGGTCGTCCATTCCGGTCCGTACAAGGATCGATGAGATCGGCGCGCTGCAGGGCGGCGCCGCAAGCTGTGACTTCTAGCCCATCATCGCGCCTGTCGGCCAGCCATGGAATGACGATGCCGGCCGGCCGACCTCAGGGACCGATGACCGTTCCGCGGGCACGGCCGCCCGGCACGCGGCAGGAGCACCCGATCCCGATCGGGGCCGGCTCATAGAGCGTGCAGATCTTGACCGGCGTGCTGCATTGGCCGCCCTCCGCCGCCGGTATCGCCTCGTAAGCCGGATAGACCGGATAGGCCGGCTCGTACGGATAAGTTGCGATCGCGCCGAGCGTGGCTGCCGCCGCCAGGCCCGAGGCGGCGCCCCAATAGGGGTAGCCGCGGCGATATCCACGATAGGGATAATGGCCGGCGCGGCGCCAGCCCCATCCGCCGCCATGCCAGCTGGAGCGGATATTCTGTCGATAGGCGGGGAAGGCCGGCCGCATACCGTGCGGCCTCATGCCGATACCGCGTGAATGAAAGCCTCCGCCGCCATGCCGGAAGCCGGCGCCGCCGAAATGCGGCTGGGCCGATGCGGCCAGGCCGGTGGCCAGAAGCAATGGTGCGATGGACGCGGTGACGAGAAGAAGACGACGCATGCGAACCTCCCTGGAAGACCGGGGTTTCGCCCCACCCAAGGGAACGTCGCGGGAAGCGCGAGGTTCCGAGCAGGAAACGCGCGTCAGTCGTTGAACCAGCGCGACTGGCTCTTGCAGCGATAGCCGACGAAGCAGGTCTGGCTGTCCCGGCTCGGCACGAAGGCAGGGTCCAGGCCCTCGTCGAACTCGCAGAAGCTGCGGTCGCGCACGAAGCGATCATAGGTGTAGCCGCCGGTCCCCAGCACGATGGCGCCGTTGACCTGGACATCGCGCTGGCTCGCCGCACAGGGGCGCGAGACCGTCGAGGGGCGCGTTTGCGCCGTCGCCATTCCGGCATTCAGAAGAAGGGCGAGCATGAGGACAATGGCCTTCATCGAAGCCTCCCGGAGCTTGACCGGATGGGTAACCGCCCGGCCTGCCAAACGTTCCCGGAGCAGCCGATCTGTCAAGGCCGCTTTCCCGGTCGTCTCGCCGGCCCTGCGAGGCGCTGCCTCATTCTGGCCTTGGCGCGCCCGTCTTGTCTGGACATCGCCCATTTCAGATCGGAAAGCGTCCCATGAAACCTGTGTTGATTGCCGCACTCGGTCTTCTCGTTGCGCTGCCCGCCGTCGCACAGCAGCAGATTCCGCAACGCAAGCCCGGGCTGTGGGAGACGAAATCGACCGGCAACGAGGGCGAAACGATCGCGAAGCAATGCGTTGGGCCGGGAACCGACCAGTCGATCGTCGGCGGGCTTGCCGCCGGGGCGTGCTCGAAGATGCTGGTGACGAAGACGGCAACGGGCTACGCCGTCGAGACGGAATGCGCGGTCGGCCAGATCAAGGCCTCCGGCAGCAGCGTCATCACCGGCGATTTCGAGACGTCGGTCCGGACCGAAGGGACGACGAAGCTGAGCGGAATGCCCGGTCAATCCGCTCCCGTGGAGCGCAAGCTGGTCGTCGAGGCCAAACGCCTCGGCGAATGCGCGGCCGGCCAGAAGCCCGGCGACATCATCATGCCGGACGGCAAGGTCATCTCGATGCCCTCGGCGAAGCCCGCGCCGTAAGCTCGGAATCGAACGCGATCCGGCAAGCGGTGCCGCATCGGAGCGTTCATCATGATCGTCTAGACATGGTGCCGGCGGAGAGGATCGAACTCCCGACCTTCGGTTTACAAAACCGCTGCACTACCGCTGTGCTACGCCGGCGCCGTCGCATTCCGCCCTGTGGCCGGAAGCTGTCGCCTCGGAAAAATGTGCCCCGAAGTCGACCGAAGCAGCGGTTACCAGCCGCGCGGCGCGAGGGCAAGCCTGTGTATCTGTGCCCATGAAAAAGACCCCGCCTTGGGAGGCGGGGCCCGGATCGCCGCCAGGCGATGATCACTTCAGGATGTCGCGATCCTTGGTCTCCGGCAGGAAGAGCAGGCCGATCACGAAGGTGCCGAGCGCCACGATGATCGGATACCAGAGGCCCGAGAAGATGTTGCCGCTGGCCGCCACGATGGCGAAGGCGGTCGGAGGCAGGAAGCCGCCGAACCAGCCGTTGCCGATGTGGTAGGGCAGCGACATGCCGGAGTAGCGGATGCGGGTCGGGAAGAGCTCGACCAGCAGCGCGGCAATCGGGCCGTAGACCATGGTCACGAACACCACGAGGATGAACAGGATACCCGCGGCCTGCAGAGCGCGGCTGTCGGTCAGGACCTGACCGATGGTCGGCGTCTTCAGGATGGTCGGGTCACCGGCCTTGGGATAGCCGGCGGCCTGGGCGGCGGCGACGAGCTCGGCGGCCGTCGCCGGGGCGTCAGCTCCGTTGATCGAGGCCTTGAGCGGCGAGCCTGCCGGGCCAGCGACCAGATCGTAGTGGATCGAGTTGGTCGCCAGGGTGCGGCGGACGACGTCGCATGGCTTGGTGAAGGTGCGCACGCCGACGGGGTCGAAGAGCGTGCCGCACTGGGCTGGGTCGGAGGTGAGCACCAGCTTGACGGTCTCCGTCGCGGTGATGAGCTTCGGATTCGCGGTCTTCGCGAGCATCGTGAAGAGCGGGAAATAGGTCAGGGCGGCGATCAGGCAGCCGGCCAGCAGGATCGGCTTGCGGCCGATCTTGTCGGAGAGCCAACCGAACAGGATGAAGAACGGCGTGCCGGCGAGCAGCGAGAGCGCGATCAGCAGGTTGGCGGTGGTGCCGTCGATCTTCATCGTCTGGGTCAGGAAGAACAGCGCGTAGAACTGGCCGGTGTACCAGACGACCGCCTGGCCGGCGGTGCCACCGAACAGCGCGATGAGGCCGATCTTGGCATTCTGCCAGTTGCCGAAGGCTTCCGAGAGCGGGGCCTTCGAATGGGTGCCTTCTTCCTTCATCTTCACGAAGGCCGGCGATTCGGAGAGCTGGAGACGGATCCAGATCGAGAAGCCGAGCAGGATGATCGAGAGCAGGAACGGAATGCGCCAGCCCCAGGCCGCGAAGGCTTCCGGCGACATGCTGAGGCGCAGGGCGAGAATCACGATCAGGGACAGGAAGAGGCCGACCGTCGCGGTCGTCTGGATCCACGAGGTGTAGAAGCCGCGCCGGCCCATCGGAGCGTGCTCGGCGACATAGGTCGCGGCGCCGCCATATTCGCCGCCGAGCGCGAGGCCCTGCAGCAGGCGGCAGATGATGAAGGCGGCGGGCGCGAGATAGCCGATCGTCTGGAAGCTCGGCAGGAGGCCGACGACGAAGGTGGAGATGCCCATCACGGTCATCGTGACCAGGAAGGTGTATTTGCGGCCGATCATGTCGCCGAGGCGGCCGAAGAACAGGGCGCCGAAGGGGCGGACCGCGAAGCCCGCGGCGAAGCCGAACAGCACGAAGATGAACTTCGCCGTGTCGTTGTCGCCGGGCACGAAGGTCTGTGCAATGTTGGCGGCGAGCGAACCCGCCAGATAGAAGTCATACCACTCGAAGACCGTGCCGGCCGACGAGGCAATGATGACCTTCCGTTCCTCCTTGGTCATCGGACGGGGCGCTGCCCGCGAGTCCGATGCTTGCGATGCCATGCTCATGGCGTTTGTCTCCCCTGGTGAAGCCCTGAAGCCGGGCATGCCGGCAAGCCCATTTCGCGCGGTTCGCGTTCTAAAATGACGATGGCCGCGCTGCCGGAAGGCCGGTGAGTCCCGTCATTCCAGCTCGATTCAGAGGATTGCGCGCGGATTGTCGCAGGGGCAATCAGGCACTTGGTCGTGCACCGTTCGTCTATAAGACTATCGGTGAGGAGCGGATGCAGGCCGGAAAAGGACGGGTTAGCGCGCTTTTCAGCCTGGCGCGCCGCGCAGGTCGATCACTTGCGGCGGCTGGCCGCGTAAAGCGCGATCGCCGTCGCGTTCGAGACGTTGAGGCTGGTGATCGTGCCGGGCACTTCGAGCCGCGCGACATGGTCGCAAAGCTCTCGCGAGCGCTGGCGCAGGCCCTTGCCCTCGGCGCCCATCACCATCACCAGCGGGCGGCGCAGGGCGACGTCGTCGAGCGCGACATCGCCGTCCGAATCGAAGCCGATGCGCAGGAAGCCGCGCTTGCCAAGCGTATCGAGCGCATCGCCGAGATTGCGCACGGCGATCAGCGGCACATGCTCCAGCGCGCCGGAGGCCGATTTCGCCAGTACGCCGGTCGCCGCTGGAGAGTGCCGGATCGTGACGATCACGGCGGCTGCGGCGAAGGCCGCGGCAGAGCGCAGGATCGCGCCGACATTGTGCGGATCGGTGATCTGGTCGAGCGCCAGCACGACGCAATCGTCCGGCAGGCTGTCGAGATCGGGCGAGGGCAGGGGATCGCAGACGAGATAGAGGCCCTGATGCACCGAGTCGGGGGTGAGCAGCCGGTCGATCTCGGAGGGGCGCACGATCTCGGCTTCGAGCGGCAGGACCTCGACTTGCTCCTGCAGGCGCCGCAGGCCATTCTCCGTGGCGAGCAGACGCCTGTGGCGCCGCTGCGGATTCTTCAGCGCTTCGATGACGGGATGCACGCCGTAGAGCACGGCCTCGTCGATCTCGCCCGGCCGGTGCGGCGGCGGACCGTCGGGGCGGCGGGCGCCAGGTCTGCCTCCGGCGGGCCTGGCATGTTTCGGGCGGAACGGCGGAGCCATCGCTCTCTCCAGTGATTGCCGGATTGCCGTGCCACGACGCGGCGCGCTTGGCCAGCGCGAACCACCCTTTTGCCAACAGATCCGCGAGGACAGGAACCATGATGCCAGGCGAGACGGACAGGCTGATCGCGATCACCGGAGGGCCGGGTTCGGGCAAGACCAGCCTGATCGAAGCGCTGGCGGGGCGCGGTCACGCGGTGCGGCCCGAGGCCGGTCGCGCGATCATCCGCGACCAGCAGATAATCGGCGGCCGGGGGCTGCCCTGGGCCGATCCTGCCCTGTTCGCCGAGCTGATGCTGGCAGCCGACCTGCGCAGCCACGCCGAGGCGCTCGCGGGGCGGGAAAGCGTGTTCTTCGACCGCGGCGTGCCCGATATCGCCGGGTATCTGGCGCTCTGCGGCCTGCCGATTCCCGACCATGTCGAGCGGGCGGCGTGGCAGCTGCGCTATCGCCGCACCGTTTTCATCGCCCCGCCCTGGCGGGGCATCTTCGCGCAGGACGCCGAACGCAAGCAGGATTTCGCCGAGGCGGAGCGGACCCACGCGGTCATGGCCGAGACCTATCCCCGCTATGGCTATGAACTGATCGAACTGCCCCGTGCGAGTGTTGCCGAGCGGGTCGCCTTCATCGTCGGTCACGGGCATGCCGGGAATTGACCGGTTGTGGACTGATTTTTCGTATCTCTCGCGCGTTCGTTTCGCTCACCGCTCCGATTGGACGGTTGCCCTTGCGAGCCCTTCGGGCTCGGCCCCGCTTCGGCACGGCGCCCCATCACAACGAATTCGCGCCATCCGCCTTTTTGCCGTTGACAGGGCGCGGCCCGGTCACCATAAGTCCGGCCGCGCCTACCGGTCGTCGCGAAAGTGACATATCGGTGGCCCTGGGCTCACAGAGCCGATCAAGGGCGCAGGCGGGGGAATGTCCCGAGCGGCAAAGGGGGCGGACTGTAAATCCGCTGGCTATGCCTTCGCAGGTTCGAGTCCTGCTTCCCCCACCACCATTTTTCTAAGCATCTGATTTTCCTCTTTTTTGGCGACGTTACCCGCGCCTGGTGACAGGGTGCGGGAATAGGCGTTCTTTTTCGGTTCTGGGATCAGGAGCGAAGCGGCCTCTTCCGCGAGGCGTTGGCGGTTCGCATTCTTGGTGTAGAGAGCCGCCATCCCGCGACCGCTCCAGCCGAAAATCGCGTCGAGTTGAGCGTCGGATGCGCCTCGGTTGGCTGCACGCGTAGCCCCGGCTTTCCGAAGGCCATGGGCGCGGCCGGGAACGTCTGCTGCGACACAGGCCTCCGCGAACCAGTTGCCAAAGCTCTCTTTGGTCATGGCGGTGCCGTCTGGCTTGGCGATGAACACCATGTCGCCGGTCTTCGTGGCCTCGATCGATTTGGCCAGCCGCCGAAACCCTCAACGGGAAGAGGGGTAGGCGAAGCGAAGGTGTCCCGAGGCATTGGTAGCGCCATCCTTCATTTGGATGGCCCCGGAATGTCGCCGTGCGGCTCGGCCTGCGGGTCGGCACCGTAGATGCGGCGGTCGAGCGCGCGCCAAATCAGCCAACCGATTCCGATCAGGACGATGAGCGCCGCGGCGATGTGATCGTAGTCGGTCACGAGAGCCTCCCGAGCCAATGATTGCCGAGAGCTCGCTCGATGCAGTGAAGAGCTTCGCCCTCCCATGCCGTCATCTCGGCCGCTCGGCTGCGGTCAACCTCCTCGGCTGCGTAGACGTTGCTGAAGTCGTCTGGCCATGCCTTGCGCAGCGCCAGCGCCTCGGCGACCTTCGCCAGCATGAGCCGGGGCATCTTTCCCCACTGGCCGGAGGTGTCGAGCTTCGCGCGAACCTCGCCTATCGGCTTCTTCTTCAACTTCGGCTTGCCGCTGTCCGGCCAGAACTCGCCGGTCTCGACCCACTCGAAGTCGTCGGCTGATTTCTTGATCGGGGCGTACTCGTCCCAATAGGCGGACGCCGTGACCTTGTGCCAGGCACCGTGCGAGTGCTTCCAGACGCGTACGGTCCTCGTCTACACCGGGCCACGCTGCGAGGCGAAGGCTGCGGCCGGATTGGAGGAAGCGGGTTGCCGAACATTCTGGCCGAGCAGCCGGAAGGTTGTGACGGTCGGCGCTCGAACGACGTTTGATGGCGATGTTGGCACCTTCACGCGGTATCTGTTCGCGTCTGGGCCGTTGCTGGCGGGACAGGGCGATCCCCAGCGCTTCGTCGTCAAGGGAAATCCCTCGCGACCTTCGCCGCGACTGCCAGGAACGAGGGAAAGAAGCCCAAGGACATCGGCCTTAAGGCGACCCCTGATACGAAAGGGCTACCAACCGATCCGAAGAAGAAAGCCGACGCTGCGACAAAGGTGCTGCGGGAAGGCGTCCTTCACAAGGATCAGGGAGTCGATGAGGCAGTTGACGCCCTGCCTGACCGCACGCGGGACGTCAAACCACCGAGATAATTCTTAGAACGTGTAGCCGACGCGCACGCCGTAGTTCGTCAGGCCCTGATTGGCATGGCACAGATTGGCGTTCGAGATGTGCTCGACGGTCGCCATGATTGACCAGTTCTCGCTGAAGCGGTAGCCGACCGAGCCGGTGCCTCGTATCAGGGGAGAGCAGCCTAGGCTCAGGCGATCGGGCACCCGGAAGCGGCCGGTCTCACCCGTGTGAAATCCGGCACCGACGCTGCCCTCAATGAACACCTTCGGCGTGATGTCGTAGGTCCAAGTGAAACCGGCATAGAACTGGCCGGTATCGCCTGCCGTGTTGATCGTGGTGCCGAGATGCAGCCGGGGCACGAGGAACGCCATCAGCGGGTCCGCTGGCAAGATCGGCTTCGAGAACAGGATCTCGCCGTTGATGTCGACGGAGCCATCTTCATGAGTTCCGAGCGCATGAGCAAACACGCCACTCCGGATCTCGGAGATCAGGGAGCGCGCCACCACTGGCGGAGCGTAAGCTAGCGGGTTGGCAAGATCAGCGGCGTCTGCATCGAATGCGAGGCCAGCAGACACGCATAGGCACAAAGCGAGACAGGTCAGCAAACGGCTCATGAGTGGCGTTCCCAGCGAACCCCCGTGGAAAGCTTATCGACGGTAGTTCGTTAGGAGATTGCTAACCATAATCCGCCCACCCGAATGCACGGTTTTGTGGCAAAGGCGCCGCAGCCTAGCGGTCGGCCGCGGTCTGAGCGGTCAGGACTGATCCGATGCCATCTCTACCACCCCGGCATCGCCTTGCCCGCATCTCGCCTGTCACGCAACGCAAAACAAGTCGACGAGCGCAGAGGTTCAGCGCGGGACCGTGGCTACTCCGCGCGGTGGGATAGAGCCAGCCTCGCCTTCAAGGCTCAGCATCCGCTCTGCGTAGGCTGTGAGGCCAGAGGCAGGACAGTCCCGGCCGAGATCGTCGACCACATCGTCCCGCATCGAGGCGATCAGGGTCTCTTCTGGGACGTCGGCAACTGGCAATCCTGTTGTCGCATCTGCCGCGACAGAGTGAAGGCCAGGCTAGAGGTCATGTGGCACAGAGGCGAGATAGGAGCCTCGGCCCTTCGCCTCACCAGCAAGCGGGCAATGGCCATCGGACGCGAAGTGTTCGGCGAGATTGCGCAGACGCAATAGGGGGCGGGGATGTCCAAATTTCAGTGCTTCCCCTCTCAGGACCGCGTGCCCCGTCATCTTTCTGCGCGTGCAAAACCAAGCTGATTTGTCGCTTGCCTCAGTGCAGGGTGAATTCTCATGGCGCGACCGCGCAAACCCTCTCACCCGAAGGTCGTACCGGGCACGGCGCAGAAGTGTCGGATGAACCCGGACGAGCCGGAAGCTCCGAAGGGTGCTCCTGATGCGCCGCTGTGGTTGTCGAGTCGGGCGACCGAGATCTTCGCCGGCCTGTGCGCGACGATCTTCGAGGCAAGCAGGTCATTGAGATGAGGCTGGCACGATAGCCGTACCCATCGGCAGGCCGGAATTTTCTGGTCTACGACATCGCGAGCGTAGCGCTCGGCGATGCCCGCGAAATTCTTAGCCACCGCCCATCAGAGCCTTGAAGGGATTGTCATCGGTCTTCTTGCTGGCCGAGACCTTCGACCGCGCCGACGGCGTGAGGCCCAGCTCGGACAGCAGCGCATGAGCATGACGCATCGCTCCTCTGCGCGACCATGGGATTCGGGCGGATCATCCGCTCGCCGGCGGCATTCGATGTACCGTAGGTCCGACCCTCGTCCTCGACGCGGGCGGTCGCGATCTCGACTTCTTCCAATCGGCTCGCCGCCATCGCGATCATGTTCTGATCGGCCGTCGAGAGATAGCCCATGCTGTCGACCGCCGTCTTCCTGTATCGGTTCTGTGCCAAGGCTGCCGCGAAGCCATGCCGCTTCATCGAACTGCTGCCGCACACTAAGGGGGAGTGGGCGGCGAAAGGCGAGCGGCTCATTCTCTCGCCGTGGCAGGTCTTCAAGACCGCGGCCTTATTCGGGTGGCCGAGGAAGTCGGACGGATACCGCCGCTTCCGGAAGGCAATCATTCTCGAACCCCGCAAGAACGGGAAGTCCGCATGGGCGGCCGCGATCGGGCTCTACATGCTGACGATGGACGGCGAGCACGGCGCGGAGGTGTATTCCGGCGCCGCTACTGAGAAACAGGCCTGGGAGGTGTTTCGCCCCGCTCGCCTGATGGCGCTGAAATCGCCACAGCTAGCAAGCGCGGTCGGCCTCACGGTCAATGCTTCGAACCTGCACATGCTCGGCAACGAGAGCCGGTTTGAGCCGCTGATCGGCAAGCCCGGTGACGGCTCCTCGCCGCACTGCGCTCTGATCGACGAGTACCACGAGCACGAGACCGACGACATGGTCTCGACCATGGAAACCGGCATGGGAGCGCGCGAGCAGCCGCTCATGCTGATCATCACCACCGCCGGCGCCAACGTCGCCGGGCCTTGCTACCAGATGGTGACGGAAGCGCGCCGGATGCTGGACGGGATCACTGACGATCCCGAACTCTTCGCGCTGATGTACGGGATCGACGGCCCGCACGGGAAACCTGAGGACGAGGACTACCAGCCGGGCGACGACTGGACGAAGCCAGAGACGCTGCGCAAGGCGAACCCGAACTTCGATGTCTCGGTGAAGGGCGAGTTCCTGCTATCGCAGCAGCGCGACGCGATCAACAACGCCCGCAAGGCGAGTGCCTTTCGGACCAAGCATCTCAACGAGTGGGTGTTCGCGAAGGACGCCTATTTCAACATTGCTAAGTGGATGGCCTGCGGGGATCCTGATCTTCGCATGGAGGATTTCGCCGGGATGCCGCACGATGGGGCTCGATCTGGCGAGCAAGGTCGACATCGCTGCGGCGGTGTTGCTCTTTCGAAAGCCGACGGGCGGGTTCCCCGCGTTCGGCAAGTTCTACCTGCCGGAGAAGACGATCGAGCTTGAGCCGACCGGGAACTATGCGACATGGGAGCGCGCCGGCCGCCTGATCCAGATGATTCGAGACCATTTGCTGGACCGCCGGAGGCTGGAGTTTCCGGCCTTCGATCACGGCGGTGGGCTGGGTGCTCCGCCGGGATTTTGCAGCAGGATCGGAGGCTTGTTGCCGATGGCCCCGTGCGGCCGATCCTCGTTGTAGTATTTGACCCAAGCCTCCATCTTTTCGGCGGCATCCGCAAGCGTCAGGAACCAATGCGTGTTCAGGCATTCACTGCGGAAGCGCCCATTGAACGCCTCGATGAAGGCATTGTCCGTCGGCTTTCCCGGGCGCGAGAAGTCGAGCGTGACGCCCTTGGCATAGGCCCACAGGTCAAGGTCGCGGCTGACGAACTCGGAACCCTGATCGACCCGGATCGTCTTCGGATAGCCCAGTTTTGCGCAGACCTTTTCCAGTGTGGCGACGACGTCCTCGGCCCGGTAGCTGAAGCGGGAATCGGCCGCCGGCGAGAAGCGCGAGAAGGTGTCGACCACCGTCAGAACCCGGATCTTGCGACCTGTGGCGAGCTGATCATGGACAAAGTCCATTGCCCAGACATCGTTCGGCCGCGTCGCCGGCGCGCGATCCTCGCGCAGCTTCGCCTTGACCCGGCGCTTGGGTGTCTTGTTCCTGAGCTGCAATCCTAACTCATTGTAGATCCTTCGAATCCGCTTCTGATTGACATGCCAGCCCTCGCGCCGCAGCAGCACGTCGACGCGGCGATAGCCATAACGGACGCGGGTCTCGCAGATCGCCTTGATCCGGGCTGCCAAGGGGGCCTGGTCGGGCCGGCACGATTTGTAGTGGTAGCTCGACGTGTCGAACTCGAGGACCGCACAGGCCCGCCGGATCGACACCTGCCACTCGCCACACATCACGCCAACGAGCTCGCGCTTGCGACCAGGCCTCAGAGCTTTCGGCGGATGACGTCCTGCAGCATCTCACGGTCCAGCGCGAGGTCGGCGACGAGCTTGCGCAGCTTCGCGTTCTCGTCCTCGAGCTGCTTCAGCCGGCGCATCTCGGCCGGCAGGAGCCCGTCGTACTTCTTCTTCCAGTTGAAATAGGTCGCCTGGCTGATTCCCGCCCGCCGGCAGATCTCCGCCACCGGAATCCCATCCGCACCCTGCTTCAGGATGAACGCCTTCTGCGCGTCCGAGAACTTCGAATCCTTCATCGTCTTCCGCTCCTCCCAGCCCATGGGAAACGACGCGGAAAACTCTAACCCAAAGCGATCCAGTTTTAAGGGCTCAGATCACCTCATCTGCTCTTGAGCCTTCTGGAGACCGGATTAATTGGCGCAAAAGTACAAGAGCTTTGTCATATTCGGCCTCGCTATCAATCGAGATCATTTGGACCCCTCGCTCTGAATTGATTTAAAAAATTCGACCTTCTCCGACGGGACAATTTCGTAGGTAGGCGAGGCGTTGAAGACGGCGCCGGTCAACTCATAGTCGAACGCCCTGAGCTCCTTCATGAGAACTTCCAATGCTTCATCATCGTGCGCCTCAATGTAAAGGGCAGGCCGATCTTCTGACAGGATGCGCTTTGCTCCGCGTAGAGCCGCAGGCTCGCCGCCCTCAATGTCCATCTTGATAAGCCCGACGCCGGGCGGGACAACGTCGTCCAATTTAACAGCCGCGGCCGCCCGCTTGGGATAATGGCTGAGCAGTTGATAGGTGTACTTGAGCATCCCCGGGCGGTCCGAGACGGCGAAGGGGACGACCGATACCTTGTGCTGATACCCATTCAGCCTAGCTATATCCAGACATGTTCCGACGTGCTCGGCGACAGGTTCGAAGGCGAAGATATGGCTCGCGTGCGTTTTGTGCGCGAAGAAGGCGAGGTGGTTTCCGATGTTAGCGCCAACATCAAGATAGATACCCTGGATATCAGCCTGCCAAATGTGAACGAGCAAGTTGGCCTCGTAAAAGATGCCTTTCAGAAGATGCTCGGCAATTCGGCCCTGACCATTGAGGTATGCGGGGACCTTTAACCTGTGGGAGTAGACCGAACGCCGCTCTCGGGGGGAGAGCCGCCGCTTGCGATCGAGCGGCGGCGTCAGGTCATTTATCATCGGTCCCTCGACGCGCGTTATTGTAGCCATTTTGTCACTCCACTTGAACGCCGTTGCTTTGCTTGATCGGCTGACCGTGCGCAAGAGGCGGTTTGCCGGTAGGAGGCGTTATCGACTTGCCGTAGGTGCAGCCAACCCGAACGTCTAGCAAGATTTGACGCCGACACGTACTAGCCG
This sequence comes from Allobosea sp. AK1, assembly GCF_006714945.1. Taxonomy (NCBI): domain Bacteria; kingdom Pseudomonadati; phylum Pseudomonadota; class Alphaproteobacteria; order Hyphomicrobiales; family Alloboseaceae; genus Allobosea; species Allobosea sp. AK1. The sequence continues at coordinate 419,198 of NZ_VFMG01000001.1, read as the reverse complement.
CCGATCCACCCCGGGCGCGCATTGCACTGATCCAGCATCGTTATCGATCTGTATCGGGGCAACGAGCTGGCCGCTCCGCACGTCGAGCACGCCTTTTCCGCCTTCAAAGTTGCCGCGGCGGATCTTGATATTCCCGATTTCCTGATCGGCTCCATCTACGCCGACGTTAGCTCCACCTGCGCCGCGGCCATTTACCGTTTCGAAAATGATGTTCTTGGCTTGCCCGCGGGCATAGTTAGCCTGCGGCGTGGTATTGATCCAGATGTGATGCCGGACGGGCTTTTCCGAATCTAGCCGGCCAAAGCGGGCTTCAGTAACGCAGGAAAGATGGACTGCATCGTGACTGGACGTGCCATCTAGCGCCTCTCGCACCCCGATCGAAATGTAGTCGGAGCTAAATCCGTCAACGCATTCCAAGAGAACGCCCTGTTCGTTCGTGCTTGGGGCGTTTCCGAAGTGGCAATCGTATATCTCGGCCCTCTTCAAGATGACGTTGCGCGCTCGAGAGCCATCTACGCCTGGCTTGCACTTGAAGCCCGATCGAAGCGAGCGCCTCGATTTGAAGCTCTGAATGTCCACATTGGCAGTCTCTTGCTCGAATGTATCCTTTGTCGGGCCACCCAACCTCATCCCGTGTGAGGGGGTGTCATTCGCTTCGATTTGCCGAAAGACGAGGTCTTGTACGCCACTGCAAAGAATTGCGTTGCCTCCGACCTCGCCTGATTGAGCGCCGTCCGCTAGCTCGGACTGACGAACATCGTCAACAACGCCTGACCTAACATTTCGGAGGTATAGGCCGAGCACTGCCTTTCGGAAGCGACATGTCCCTATAGAAATGTCACGCAGCGGGTTGGGCTGTCCGGCTGCCACGGCGAATTGGGTGAAGAGAACGACAGAGTCGATATTGTACGATTCGATCCTGCCAAGACTGAAATGTCCGGCCTGATCGTCTGCCACAGTCCGCTTGTTTTGGTTGCCAACAAACAGGACTGCTGCGTCCAGGTCGGAGGACTTGTTCTTCATCCGGCGGGCGGCTCTTAGGCCAATCGCTTCTATGTGGGCGCGATCATAGAAGCGCAGGAGGCGACTGAAGCCTGCGCCTTCGCCGATCTCGACATCTAGGTGATCGACTAAAGCATCGGTTCCGAATGTCAGCAGATAGCGCCCGCGGGGCACTGGCTTGGTTCGCAAAAAGCGGGCACCGTCCAGTATTAACTGGCAGGCGTCGGGCATCTCGATCGCGGTATCCCCGTCAATGCGGTAGACATCGCCCCTGTTGCCTCGAATGGGCACATTCGGCTGCTGCAGCGCTTGTCGGGCAAGAGCTTTCCAACCCTCCGTCTCGTCGGTTAGACCGTTGCCGCCAATTCCGAAGTCTCTGACGTTTACAGGGGCATAAGCCGTAGCGCGCGCCGCGAATGCGATGCCCCCCAGGCCCACGAGAAACTCACGGCGCGTTCCTACCATCTGATGTCGTATATCGCCGCCGCGACACCAACGCGATCAAGGAAGGCATTAATCGCGAACTGCTCATTATGCCCCTTGCCTGATAAATCCGATGGGCGGCCCAGCGCTCGCAGCGAAATTTCGGCTTGAAGATCGGCGGTTAAGCAGGGCCTTACATCCGCCCAAACTCGACTATCCATGACGAGTTCAGCGATTTGCCTTTTGCGTTCAACAGCAGGGAAGTTATCGGCGTCCCGCTGCAGGGCGCTCTGCGGCGTCGTAAGGTGCGTAAACTTGTTAGCCTGTTGCGGGACCCGCTTTTCATAGCCAGCGTCAAAGTTGTGATCGCTGTCGACAAAGTTCGTCCGTCCGTGGTCACGGTCGAAACGCCAAATTTCGCCGAAAAGAGGGATGTCCGCGACTGACGGCGCGAGCTTTGTGATCGCGCCGAATACCACACGCTCCGAGATGCGATCATAGACACTGAGGGCGGCGGCGAACTGTGCTATGCGCTCGTCCAAGAGCGGATAACACATCATCGTCTTAGAAGTCAGTTCCAACGCGCTTGGCGCGCTGAATAGGCCAAGACGATAATCCCTGTTTGAGAGAAAGAGATTGTCGAGCGGCTCTCGAGCTATCGCCGGCAGCTTCTTTTGTAAGTATTCATTCAAAGCGCGCGTAGTCGTCTCCGAGGCGTGGCGCGTGACATACGGTGATATGAACGCCGATCTGATGAATTTTTCAATGTAATCGCCATCCTGCTTCATCGTTCTGGCAAAGCCGCCGCGCAGAAGGTGCCCATGTCCGTGAAACGATGATCGCGCGGCTGTGAAGCTCAGATCCGAATCATAATGGTATTGGTGGGCAAATGATGTCCCAAGGCCATCCGAGTGCTTGAGGGCGTTAGTGAGCGCCTTGAGGGGATCTGTGACAATACGCTGCGTCTTGTAAGTGAACGAGAACCCGGCTTCTCCAGCGACGAGGCTTGCAGTCTCGCCTTCTCCCGTGGTGTCATTGCCAAATGTGAAGGCGGTTACACCGTCGATCCCGAGGCCTCGGAACGCTGACGAGATGGTGCGGCTATCCTTGCCTCCGGACAAAAATAGCGAAGCTGGCGTAACTTGGGCAACCCAACAGGCCCCGCGCAACAATTGCGCCAGCGCCTCCGATTTTTCCTCCAGCGAACGGGTTTGAGGGATGTTATCAATCCGCGGCGTCGGATGGTTGACTGCTGAATAGCAGCCATTCTGTAGCAGGGCTGCGGTGGACGGCTGGAGCGCTACCGTGTTTGGGTAGGGCGTTTCACCGTCAAAGGCAAAGGCAGACGATATGTATTTCGGGAGATAATCCGATGCCGGCCTGTACCCGGTCGAGAGCGTCGAGGCTGCGTAGGTAAACCGCGGCCGGTTCCCAGACACGCAGAATCCATCTCGATTTTTGGATATGAAGGTCGTGATTGCAGAAGGCACGGTGCTCCACGACATGGCCGACTTAGCGTCTGCGGCTATCCAAACCCACGCTGCCACACCGCCAGGACTTTGGTCGAACGAAAGTTGTCCGCTGTTGACCTTTGAAATTTTGGAAATGCCGTTCTCCGGACCGAGGATGTCGCGCGCGGCGTAGTTGCTACAAAAGAAAGTTCCATTTGGACATTCAGTGTGGCCGGGGTTCACATTCTTTGCATGGTGAGCCGCATAAGGTGCGGCCCAATAGCAAAGTAAGTATTCGTCTGATGGCTGAACGACCACCGGGGCTGTGCTGAAACCGGGCGGTAGAAGCGACGAAGCCGAAGCAATGAATGAATGAATTTCGGGCAGGTATGCCGGGTTCTTTATCGAAAAAAGCAGATAGGCGTACATTTAGCTTCGCTGGCCTCCCATCAAACCCCAGTTTGAACTTCTGCGTCATCTGACGGTCTCCCGCAAGATGGCTCGGCGGCATTTTGAGCGCCGATAGGAATGTCCTGCATTCTGCCAGGCGATCGACGATCACTGGCGAGGCACCTCGACGGCTCGCCTGACAGCCGCTTTCGGGCGGCATTTTCACATCCGGAGCATCGCAAGCACCATCACGCTCACGAGATTGATCGCGGCCAGCAGCCATTGCGGCACCGTCTCGATTGCGGCGTCGAAGTCAGTGTCTTCGTCACTTAGGGAACGCCTCACAGCGTTATCGCCATCGGCAGCGCAAAGATAATCGCCAGCGCAATGACGATGGCGGTGCGCACCCAGACGCTGGCGCTACGGTTACTCAACAGCACGGCACGCCTCCCTGCTTTTTGTTGACGTAGCGGAACACGGCTGATGGCTGGCAGCAAGACCTTTCGACGACAATCTACCGGCGGCACCTTGACCACGCCGCCGGTAGCGTTCCTGCCGGCCAGGCGAGGCTTGAGCAGGAAGGCCAGCCATCGGCCTCCATTCTGGCAACAACTGGGCAGCGCTTTCGCTGCGTAAAGGCATTTCCACATCCGGAGCATCGATCATGACTGCGCAGAATTTCGCGCCGGCGCTTTCGCGCGCCCTCGTCCACGAAGGTGGTTTCTCGAACCACCCTGCCGACCCCGGCGGCGCCACGATGAAGGGGGTGACGCAGCGCGTCTATGACGCCTATCGCCAACGCCGCCACGTCTCGAAGCGCTCCGTCCGATTGATCGACGAGGCCGAGCTGCAGGACGTCTACCGTCGGCAGTATTGGAACGCGGTCAAGGGCGACAAGCTGCTGGCCGGCGTCGACTATGCTGTCTTCGGCGGCGCCGTGAATTCCGGGCCGGAGCAGTCGGTCAAATGGCTGCAGCGTGCACTCGGGTCGGTGAAGGTCGATGGTCAGATCGGCGAGGCGACGCTCGCAGCGATCGAGCGCCACCTCGATCATGACCGGCTGATCGCCGCCATGCTCGATCGGCGGCTTGCGTTCCTTCAGGCGCTGAAGATCTGGCCGACTTTCCGCAAGGGCTGGAGCGCCCGCGTCGCGCAGGTCAAGCAGATCTGGCAGGCCTGGGCGACGGGTTCGGTCGGGCCGCAGCCGAGCTTTACGGGCGGCAATGCCAAGGCGACGATCGACCAGGCGAAGCCGCTGCCCGGAAAGGGGGCGGCCGATGCGGCGACAGGCGCGGGCGTCGGCACAGGCAGCCTTGCCGGCACGCTGGAGGCGGTGCGCCAGACGCTCGATCCGCTCGCTGCGGGCTCGATCGTGATCGCCAATGTCGTCACGGCGCTCGTGATCGTCGGCGTGCTCCTCAACAGCCTGGCTTCGCAAGTTGCTGGCGAAGCTGCCTCTTCTGCGGATGATCCTGATTTTCCCGGCTCGACGACAATGCTGTCGGCGAACGTGATGCGGAATCACGCTTACTTGGGAGCATTCAAGCGCGGGAAGGGCGCCCGCCGGATCGCCTCTCCACGGCGGCGATATAGGCGTCGCGTGAAGGGCTCAGATGATCGCGGCACAGGCTGACAAGCCGTGCTCTGTCGCCAGCGGCGATCGCCGCGATCATGGCTCGGTGCTCGTCGCGCGCGAGAGCGAGATGCTGGTCGCTCCCAGCGGTGATCGAGCGCACCCCATGGACTTTCTGGGCCATGGCCTGGATCAGTTCGACGAGATGCCCGTTGCCGCACGCCCCGAACAGCGTCTCGTGGAACGTCATGTTCGCCCGAAACGCAGAGCGGGCGTCGCCGATGGCCACCGCGGCGCTATGCGTGTCCTGGATGTCCTCGAGCCGCGAGACGAGGCCGGCAGGCGCGGGGAGGGGAATCTGCTCGGCGGCCAGCGTTTCGAGAGCCACCCTGACCGAATAGATCTGGCGGACGTCGCTGGGGTCCAGCAGCCTCACGACAGCGCCGCGGTTGGGAACGCGCTCCACCAGCCCGACCCTTTCGAGCTCGGCCAGCGCCTCGCGCACGACATGGCGCTTCACCTCCAGCCGTTCGGCCAGGTCTTCCTCGACCAATCGCTCGCGGGGCATCAGCCAGCCGAGCACGATCTCCTCCTCAAGCGTCGCAGTGATGCTGCGGACGCGGTCAGTCGTCTGGAGCTTGAGTAATCTCGCGGGCATGTCACCTTATATCTCTTCAACAGTATTGTTGACAATCCTGGCAACGATATGCATCCGATGATGCATGGCAAAGCACGACGATGATACGCCGCCTCCCGGCCCTGCTGCGCGTGGCATGCGTCGCAATCTCGCGACCTATGGCGACCCGGGCTTCTCGCTGTTCCTGCGCAAGGCCTTCATCAAGGCGGCCGGATTCTCCGACGACGCGCTCGACCGGCCGATCATCGGCATCACCAACACCTTCAGCGATTTCAACCCCTGCCATGGCAACGTACCGCGCCTGATCGAAGCGGTGAAACGCGGCGTCATGCTGGCTGGCGGGCTGCCGATGGAGTTCCCGACGATCTCCATCCACGAATCCTTCGCCAATCCGACCTCGATGTTCCTGCGCAACCTGATGGCGATCGACACCGAGGAGATGATCCGCGCGCAGCCGGTGGATTCCGTCGTGCTCATCGGCGGCTGCGACAAGACCGTGCCGGCGCAGCTCATGGGGGCCGTCAGCGCCGACGTGCCGGCGATCCAGCTGATCACCGGGCCGATGCTGGTCGGCCATCACAAGGGCGAGGTGCTCGGCGCCTGCACCGATTGCCGCCGTCTCTGGGGGCAGCACCGCGCCGGCCAGATCGACGAAGCCGAGATCGAGGTGCTGAGCGGGCGCCTTGCCCCGACCCAGGGCACCTGCATGGTCATGGGCACGGCCAGCACGATGGGCTGCCTTGTCGAGGCGCTCGGCATTGCGCTGCCCGGCACCGGCACCATCCCTGCAACCCATGCCGACCGGATCCGCGCGGCCGAGGCCAGCGGGCGCGAAGCGGTGCGCCTCGCCAAGGGCGGGCCGAAGCCGAGCGAACTTTTGACCGAGGCCGCATTCCGCAATGCGCTGACCGTGCTGCAGGCGATTGGCGGTTCCACCAACGGGCTCGTCCATCTCGCCGCGATTGCACGCCGGGCCGGCCTGGGCATAGACCTAGAGGAGTTCGACGCGATCGGCCGCAAGGTGCCGGTGCTGATCGATCTCAAGCCCTCCGGCGACCATTACATGGAGCATTTCCACTGGGCCGGTGGCGTGCCGAAGCTGATGAAGGGGCTGGGCGAGCATCTCGACCGCTCGGCCGCCACCATCGACGGCCGCACCATCGGCGAGATAGCGGACGCTGCCGAGGAGGTGCCGAACCAGAGCATCATTCGAACGACGCAGAGTCCGGTGAAGCCGACCGGCGGCATGGCAGTGCTGCGCGGCAATCTCGCGCCCGGTGGCGCGGTCATCAAGCACTCCGCCGCTTCCCCGGCCCTGCTGACGCATACGGGCCGGGCTGTGGTCTTCACCTCAGTCGAGGACATGGTCCGTCGCATGGATGACCCGGACCTCGACGTGAAGGCCGATGACGTCCTCGTGCTGACCAATGCCGGCCCCAGGGGCGCGCCCGGCATGCCCGAGGCAGGCTACATCCCGATCCCGAAGAAGCTGGCCCAGGCCGGCGTCAAGGACATGGTCCGGATTTCGGATGCCCGCATGAGCGGCACGGCCTTCGGCACCATCGTGCTGCATATCACCCCGGAATCCGCCGTGGGTGGCCCGCTCGGGCTTGTTCGCGATGGCGACCTGATCCGGCTCGATGTGCCCGCGCGGACGATTGCATTGCTGGTCGACGAGGCCGAACTCGCGCGCCGCAAGGCACAATGGCACCCGCCGGCGCATCTTGCCGAAGAGTCGCGCGGCTACCGCCATCTCTATCTGACGACGGTCCTGCAGGCCGACGAGGGCTGCGATTTCGATTTCTGCTGAACGGCCTCCGCGAAGCGACCGGAGGCGACGGCACCTGCGACATCGATAAGGTCGACGCGCTTTCCGGCGTCGGGCGGTGCGTCGTCTGACAGCGAGGACGGCATCCGTCATCCCCGGCAGAAGGTGAGGCCTGGTCCATCAAACGAGGGACGCGAAGCCTGACGGTTTCCGGCGTGATCGTGCGAGGTGAACCGCACGGATACGCCCTGGATGGAACGTCCCGATCGCCCTGTCACAACGCAGCCCGAAGAGGGCTGGCCGTCTTCGGCGGTCGCGTTGCAACGCCAGCAGCGCAGGGCGAAGCGCATTATGGAACGCATCGCGCTTTTCGTGATCGCGGGGCCGGTCTGCCTGGCGCTGCTCGCCTTTCTGATCTTCTGGCTCGGATCGGATTCCGGCTGGGCGCTCCTCGGCCTTCCGCTGATCGCGCTCGCGGCGCTGGTCTCGCTGGCGCTGCCGCTGCTGGTTCCGGCGCTGTTCGTCCTCGGAGCCTGGGCGCTCTTCCGCAGCTATTACAAGAAGCCTCCGGCGGCACCTGCCGCGGCACTGGTTTCCTCGGATGCTACTTCGCCGCTCGTGGCAGAAGTCACCCTGCTGGAGGCCTTGCGCGGCAAGCTCGCAATCGAAGCTCGGCGGCGGACGCTGCTCTTCGTCCCACTCGGCCTTGCGGCGGCTCTGCTGCTGTATTGGCTGATGATCGGAAGCAGCGGCTCCTCGAAGGGCTCGCCTTTCGTCGCCCTCGTCATCTTCCTGGTGATCGGCGGCGGCGGAGCGTGGATCTGGGCGGTCGGGGGCCCGGGAGGCCGCTACCGGAAGGCCTTCAAGGAAAGCCTGATCCCGCGCCTGCTCGCGGCCCATGGCGAGCTGGTCCACAACCTCGGGGTGAAGCCCGATCTCAGCCGTGCCGTCGCGCTCGGCCTTCTGCCCGCCTATGACGATCTCGATGCCGATGACGGCTTTACCGGGCGCTATCGCGGCCGCCCGATCACGATCAGCGAGATCGCGGTTACCCGCAAGGCGGGCAAGAGCAACCAGACATTGTTCCAGGGGCTCTATGTCGAGCTCGGCGTCTCCACGCCGTTTCGCGGCACGACGATCCTGCGCGACCGGGACGGCCAGCAGCCCGGCAACGGCTTGCAGAGGCTGCGCCTCGAAGACCCGGTCTTCGAGGAGGTCTACGCGACATGGTCGAGCGATCAGGTCGAAGGCCGCGCCGTCCTGACGCCAGCGGTGATGGAGCGGCTGCTCGTGATGGCGGACGGCAAATCCTTCCTGCCGCCGCTCTTCCTGGTCAGCGGCGACAGGATGGTGTTTGCGCTTCCGACCATCATTCCCGGCGCGCTGTTCGAGCCCCCCGGCCTCGAGACCCATGTCGCGGCACAGCAACTCGCCAGCCTCGAAGCCGATTTCGCCCGCGTCTTCGCGCTCGTGGACGCGATGATCGACATGCATGTCGCCGTGCGCGCGCCGCACGAGGCGCTTCCTCCTTCGCCCACACACCCTGCCGGGAGCCCGCCATGACCCTGTTCCTGATCCTGCTCGCGCTCGCCGCCGGCATCATCCTCTATGTCTGGTATGCGGCGATCGTGACGCGCCGGAACAAGGTCGCGGAGACGCTGGGCGGCATCGACGCGCAGCTCCAGCAGCGCCATGACCTGATCCCGAACGTGCTCGCCATCGCCCGCCGCTTCCTCGAACACGAGAAGACGCTGCTCGACCAGATCACGGCGCTCAGGACGCAGGCGCTGCCGCAGATCGGCGAGCGCGATTTCGGGCGGATCGCCGAGAAGTTCAAGGCGGAAGCCTCGCTTGGCGCCGACATGACCCGATTGTTCGCGGTCGCGGAGAGCTATCCCGAGCTGACCTCGTCCGGGCCGATGATGGAGGCCCAGCGCAGCTATGCCGAGGTCGAGGCCAACATCGCTGCGGCCCGGCGCTTCTACAACAGTGCCGTCGGCAATCTCCGCAACGCGGTGCAGATCTTTCCGGGCGGGCTGCTCGCCGGGGCGGCCGGCGTCGGCACCCTGCCGCCGTTCTACGAGGCGGAGGCCGCAAGCCGCGCGCCGGTTTCCGCAGCCGACCATCTGTGACAGTCAAAGAGGTGGGACGATGCCCCGTTCGCTAAAGCTCTTCACGCTCCTGCTGACGCTGCTGCTCGCGTCGCTTGCAGCCGCGGCGCAGGATCATCCGCTGCTCGGCCGCTACGGCGATTCCAAGCAGGTCGGCTACAAGGTCGACGCCTATGACGAGGCCCGCATCATCACCGGCAAGATCAACGAGCGCGGCTCGACGGCGCAGGACGGGCCGGGCTGGGCCCTGATCGAAGGCAAGATCACGACGCTCTACTACATCCTGCCGGCAGGCCGGACGAGCCTGGAAGCCCAGCGCAACTACGAGGCCGCGCTGAAATCCAAGGGCTTCGAGATCGCCTTCACCTGCTCGACGGAAGGCGGAAGCTGCTTCAACGAGGGGCCGTTTCCCGGCCTTTTCCTCGGGCTCGCGCTCGATGGCCGGGTCGACATGCCCAAGCTCCAGCTCGGCGATCTCGTCCGCAATTACTTCGGCAAGGGCAATGGCCGCTATCTCTACGCCAGGCTGAACCGGCCCACTGGGACGGTGCATGTCAGCCTGGCCTTCTCCGATGACGAGAGCCGGGGGCGGGCGGTGATCGCCCGCGTCATCGAGAGCACGACGATGGATACCGGCATGATCAAGGTCGTCGAGGCCGACGAGATGAGCCGAAACCTCGATGCCCAGGGCCGGATCAATCTCTACGGAATCCTGTTCGATTTCGACAAGGCCGAGATCAAGCCGGAATCGCAGCCGCAGCTCCAGCAGATCGCGGCGCTTTTGAAGCGTAATCCGGCGCTCAGGCTCGATGTCGTCGGGCATACCGACGGGCAGGGCGGGGCGGCCTACAACCTCAAGCTCTCCGATGCGCGCGCCTTTGCGGTGGTCGCCGATCTCGCGATGCGCCACGGCATCGACCGGACGCGCCTCAACCCCGTCGGCAAGGGCATGGACCAGCCGATCGCCTCCAACGCCGACGAGGCCGGCCGGGCGCAGAACCGCCGGGTCGAGTTGGTGAAGCGATAACGTTCTCGCGAAAGGGCGGCGTCGTTGCGGGCATCGCCCGGAACAGCGCCGCCCTCATCGGGGCGACTACGCTTCAGATGTTGTGCAATTCGGCGATGAGGATGGCTTCCCAGTCCGTATTGTTCTTGGCCTCGCCCTTCGCCGGCCACTGGATGTGGATATGGGTCAGGTGCTCGAAGGCGATCCGGTCCATGGGCTTGGCGGTCGGCTTGGCAAACCGGGTCTTGTAGATGCCCTCGGCATCCCATTCACCCTGGTCATAGACCATGAGGTTCCAGGCCATGTCCTTCTGGCAGCGCAGGAAGGCATCGACCAGCCGATAGCCGATCTCGCGTTCGCTCGACCATTTCTCGAAGTTGGGCGGCTCCCAGGCGTAGATGATGATGTCGAGGGCCCGACCCGTATTATGGGCGTCGTCGGCCGCGCCGCGGCCGGCTTTCTGCAGGCGGCCCTTGCGAACCTCCTTGTGGGTTTCCTTGTCGTAATGGTCGAAGGCGAGCGACTGGAGCACGCCCGGGCCATGTGCCTTGAGGACGCGCTCCAACGCTTCGACGGCTTTCGCGACCATGGCGCGACGGGCCTCAGCGCCTGCCGGGCCGTCCGCGGCGCCCCCAGCGGCGCGCGGCGGCGACGCGATGGCGCCACCATCCGCCGGCGCGTCGGCGGTGGGTGAGGCGCCCCACCAGCAGCGAGAATTCGGCGTCGGTTTCAGGGGCTGCCGCGAGGGCTTGGTCGAGGGACAGGCGCGACGGCGCGGCTTCGGCAGGCGCTGTCAGCGCTGCGGTGGCGCCACTGGCGACAAGCCCGGCGAGGGCGATCAGAAAATCACGGCGTTGCATGGCGGAATCTCTCCTGTGAAGGATGAGATACTGCGCTTCCTCCGTTCGAAATAAGTCATCCAAGTGGATGAGATCGTTGAATTTTATTACTAGCGCATGCGGCAGGAACGCCTCAGGTTCCTGGCGGCGACATCGTCTCCCAGCGTCGAGCCTTCGCGCCAGTATTCGCAAGCCTTGGTGCGGTCGCGGGGCACGCCCTGGCCGTTGGCGTAGAGCACGCCCATGTTGGTGTAGGCGCCCGGCGTTTTCGCCGCGATGGCGCGCTGGTAGTAGTCGCGCGCCTTGGCATAGTCGCGCCGGACGCCGCTGCCCTCCGCATACATTGCACCGAGCTGGACCAGGGATTCGTTGAGCCCGGTTCCGGCGGCACGCTCGTAGAGCGCCATGGCGAGGCCGGAATCGCGCTTCACCCCGGCGGCGCCGCGGCGCAGGATGCTGGCGAGATCGTGCATCGCTCCGGCATGGCCGAGTTCGACCGCCTTGCGCAGATAGGTGACGGCATCGGCGGTGTTGCCGCTTTTCTGGATCGCGCGGCCGAGCTGGAAATAGGCGCGTCGCGGCGCACCGGCCGTATCCACCGCCTTGCGGCAGGCGCGGATGGCGGCCCCGGCATCGATGGCCGCGAAGGTGACGCCGGGGACGCTCGCCGGCTTCTCGGGATCGGCCGCGGCGGCCGCGGCACGGTCGCAGGCCTCCAATTCGGCGGAGGAGCCGGCGGTCGGATCGGCATTGCCGATGACGACGGCGCGACCGGACCCCTGGTCGACGGGTTTCGGGACGGGGACAGCACCCTTCAGGCTCGCGATCCTGATCTCGGCCAAGGCCTTGTAGATGCCGGTGAAGCGGCCAGCACCGACCTGGTCGAGATAGGCCTGGTACATGGCGGGATCGCTGCTGGACTGGATGCTCTGCCAGAAGATGTCCTCGGCCGAGAGCTGCGCCTGCGCGATGCGCAAGGGCGCCGGGGCGGCGGCCAGGGGAAGCGTGCCGCCGGCCAGGGCCGTCAGGATCAGGGCGAGGGAACGTGCGGACGACATGGCTGCTTCCTTCGGCATCGGCTTGCCGGCTCCGTGCCGGCGTCTCGCCTGCGGGCGATCGGCGGCGCTATCGCCCGGCGCAATTGGCTTTCTCCCCGGCGACGGAGGCGGCGTTTCCGGCCGCTGCACCTTGCCTGAACAACTCGCAGGCCTTGCCGATATCCCTGAGGACGCCCCGGCCGTTGAGATAGGCGGCGGCCAGCTCCGGATAGACCGTCGGCTCCTGAAGCTTGAGCGCGAGATTGTAGAAGGCGACGGCCTTGGCATGGTCGCGCCCGGTGCCTTGCCCATTCGCATAGATCAGGCCGATGCGGACGACCGCGCCGCTGATGCCGGAATCGGCGGCGCGGTAGAACAGGGCGAGCGCGCGGGATGCGTCGCGGGGCCTGTCCTGACCGGCGAGAAGCTTGTCGGCCAAGGTGTAAAGGGCGAGCGGGTGGCCGAGATCGGCTGCCTTCTGCAGGAAGCGGGTGGCGTCGACGCGGTTGCCGTTCGCCTCATAGGCGCGAGCGAGCTGGTAGAAGACGCGCCGGGGCGGCGCCTGCGCATCGGCTGCCCGCGCGCAGGCGGAGATGGCCTGGATGGTGTTGCCGGCGCTCAACTCCCCGCCTGCGATGTCGGCCGGTTTCTCGGTGTCGCGGCTGTCGGCGGCAGTGCGGTCGCAGGCGGCGATATCGGGATCGCTGGATGGCGCCGGGGACGAGGCGGCCGGAGGCGGCTTCGGTGGCGCCATCTCGATGCGGGCCGGCGGGGAGGGCGCGCCGCCGCGCAGCGCGATGAGACGCAGTTCGGCGAGTTTGCGGTAGGTGCCGCTGAAGGTGTTGCCACGGACCTGCGCGAGATAGGCCTCGAACATGGCCGGCTGCATGCTGCCCTCGATCGATTGCCAGAAGACGTCCTCGGCGGCGCCGGGCCGGGGCTGTCGAGGCGCGGGCGCATCGGATTGGGCGAGGAGCTCCGGCTTTGCGGCCGGCAGCGCGCCGGTCAGGTTCACGCGGCCGACGATGCCGTCGTAATAGGCCGGGATCTGCTCGTGGCCGATGCTGCGGGCGAGGTCACGGACCTTGGCCTGCGTCTCCTTGGCGATGTCGATCAAGGTGAGGTCGGTGCGCTCGACCAGGGGCAGGAAGCTGCGGACGAAGATCGAGGTCGCCGCCGGATCGTTCGGCGAGAGCTTGTCCAGCGCCTGCTGCTTGGAGCCGGCCGAGAACATGATGAAGACGCCGTTCGAGGCATCCATGCGGGCGAGCCCCTGCGAACCGACGAGCGCGCGCGTGCCGGGGCGGGCGAAGGGATTGTTGCGGCAGGCATCGAGAATGGCGACCACGGTGCCGGCGCCGCGTGCCTGCAGGCGGTCGATGATCTCGGCGGCGTTGAAGGCGGCGTCCTTGACGAGCCCGGATTCACCTTCGCGGGCAGCGGGCACGTCGACCGGCAGCAGCCAGTTCTGGCCGTCGATCTCGAAGCCGTGGCCGGAATAATGGAAGAGCACGGTGTCGCCGGGGGCGATGCGCCCCTCGATCGCGGCCAGCGCGCGGCTGATCTGGCGCTGCGTGCCGTTCTCGACCAGCTCGATCTCGAAACCGGCGCGCTTCAGGGCGGCGCTCATCGCCCGCGCGTCGTTGACGCCGGCGCTCAGCGGCGAGATTTCCTGATAGGCGTCGTTGCCGACGACGAAGGCGAGCTGTTTTGCCAGGGCCGCCGCGGGTAGGCCGATCGCGGCGAAGGCCGACAGGAGCGTGCCGGCGATCCAGGCGATCCATGAAGGGCGATCTCTTGCCATCGTCCGATGGATGCAGGCCGGACCTCCCGCTGGCTTCCTTCATTTGAACGATGCCGTGCGTGAATGCGGGAAGGGCGGAGCGAGGCGTGCCATCCCGAGGTGGTTTTTGGCGTGCTTCCCAGGGCCGCCACGGGCTGTTCGCAAGGTTGCCTGATACGCGCGGCGGCGACAGAGGCTTCATCGCACTGGATTCCCGGTCGCGACGGCGGCATGCTCCTCGAAAATCCGGATCGGAGCGAGGAGCAGTTCATTGGACATCACGCGCGCAGGCTCCCGGCCTTCCGGGAAGGGGCCCTCGGACTGGTTCACCGGAGCGGTCCGGATCGATCCGCTCTGCAATGCGCATGCGGCCGAGCGCGTCCAGGGCGCCAGCGTCACCTTCGAGCCCGGCGCCCGCACGGCCTGGCATACGCATCCCCTCGGCCAGACGGTGATCGTCACGGCCGGCCTCGGCCGCGCGCAATGCTGGGGCGGGCCGATCATGGAAATCCGGCCCGGCGACGTGGTCTGGTTCCCGCCCGGGGAGAAGCACTGGCACGGTGCCTCTCCGGCCACCGCGATGACGCATATCGCGATCCAGGAGGTTCAGGACGGCAAGGCCGTCGACTGGATGGAGCAGGTCTCCGACACCCAATATGGCGGGTAGCGACAGTCGCGGTCACTGGCGCGCCCGTTGGGGAGCGCTCGTATCTTGTGCTTTTATTTTGTTGCGAATTGGATCATTGATATATGCGTGGTTTAACGCCTGCGTAACCTTACGAGAGAGTCATGCGACCCGAACGCGTGCAACGGTTTCCCGCACCTGTTCACGCCCCCGGCTTCGGCCGACGGCCGCAAGCGGCGAACGATAATGAACCGGCGAATTCCGAAAGCATCGCGAGCATCGTGATCGGCCGCTCCCTGCTCGTCGGGGCGGCGCTGCTGGTCATCGCGCTTCTCGCCGGCTGGGGCTTCTGGCTCGGCCGCGCCGTATGGCGCCATTTCGCCTGACCGGGTGCCGATGCAGTCTTCCGGTTCGCCGATCAGGGGCGGGCTGCCACGCGCTTGCCACGCGCCTCGCCGCCGCGACCCGATGATCCCGGCCGTTGATCCTGCACCGGCTTCTTCCGAAAACCGCATGCCACGTTTCAGGCCGATGCTTCAGCGGGCGTTGGCGAAGGCCTTCCGGCTCAGAACGGTCCGGAACAGGATCCGGATGTCGAGCCAGAACGACCAGTTGTCGATATACCAATGGTCATAGGCGACGCGCCCGGCCATCTTGGCGTCGGTATCGGTCTCGCCGCGGAAGCCGTTCACCTGTGCCCAGCCGGTGATTCCCGGCCTGACATTGTGGCGGCGGGCATAGTTGGCGATCTTGCGCTCGAATTCGACATCATGTGCCAGCGCGTGGGGGCGCGGGCCGACAAGCGACATGTCGCCGGCGAGGACGTTCAGGAACTGCGGCAGCTCGTCCAGGTTGTAGCGTCGCAGCAGATGGCCGAGGCGCGTGATGCGGGGATCGTTGCGCTTGGCCTGAACGACGACCTTGCCGTCATCGGTGGTGGTCATCGTGCGGAACTTGAAGATCCGGAAGGCCTGCTGATTGAAGCCGTAGCGCCGCTGGCGGAAGAGCACGGGGCCGGGTGAATCGAGCCGGATCAGGACCGCGATCAGGAGAAGCAGCGGCAAGGTCAGGATGATGCCGCAGGAGGCGGCGACGATGTCGAAGGCGCGCTTGGCCGCGACTTCCACCGTCGAGAGCGGCTGGCGCGTCAAGCGCAGGCTCGACAGCGTGCCCGTATGTACGACATGCGCATTGCCGAAGCGCTCCATGATCGGCTCGGGCGCGAGATGGATCGCGACCGGCAGGTTCATGAAGGCGTCGACGCAGGCCGTGATGGCTTCCTGCTCGGACCAGGGGACGGCGATGAAGACCGCGTCCGGTCGCGTCATCCGGCAGTTCGCGACGGCGGCTGTGAGATCGGCGGCAAGCGCGGCTTCGCCGCCCGATTTCAGAAAGGCGACGTCGGTGACTGCGAAGCCCATATGCCAGGGCTTGTGCCGTGAAACGAAGGACATGATGTTCGCTTCCCGCCCGATGAGAAAAGCGCGCTCGGCGGTGATCCGTCCGCTCCGGCTGCCGGCGGCGACCAGCCGGACGACGGCCGAGCGGGACAGCGCAATGACGGGGATGCCGCAGAGATAGGTCGCGACCATCACGATGCGTGAATAATGGTCCGCGATCTTGGCGAGGAACAGCAGGGCCAGGAAGGCGACGAGGGTGATGTTCCAGACGGCGAAGGCCGAGCCCATCTGTCCCCGCGCCGAGAGGTAATTCGCGATCTGATAGCGTCCGCGCATCAGATTGACGAAGACGAACAGCGTCGCGAGCATCGCCGCCAGCTCCCGCGTGGAGCGGTCGACGCCCGGCAGGCCGGTCGCACCGAGGTGATAGGCGAAGGACACCGCATAGACGAGGGAGGCGACAACTGCCGCATCGCAGGCCGCCGTCAGGGGGCCGAGCCAAAGCCGCCCGAGACCCGCATAATTGTCGGGCAGAGCCTGCGGCATATCGCTCAGATCATTGACGCTCATCTCTCTCCCGCCCGGCTTGCGCATGTTCCGTCGCGGCACGATGTGCCGGTCTGGAGCATGGTGGGAGCAGAGTGGCAAGGCGCATGCCGCGGCGATGCGGGCCAGTTTGGCGCAGGTGAGGGCTTTTTTTGGGGACAAGGAAGCCTGTGCCGACAGCGTGCCGGCACAGGTTGTGTCAGGATGAATCAGGCAGGCTTGCGGAAGCGCTGCGCCATCGTGTCGAAGGTGGCGGAGAGGATGCTGCCGAGCGTTGCGCCGGCGACCTTCACGATCGCATCATGCGGCAGGCCGTGGCGGGTCTTTTCCAGCGTCTGGAGCCATTCGAGGCCGATGGCGAGGGCGACGATGCCCGCCAATACGAGCCAGCGCTGCCGCGGATAGGCGAAGGCGAAGGTCGCGCCGGCTGCAAAAAAGGCGAGGAAGCGCTCAAGATCCGCACCCAGCAGCGGAATATGCGGGCGCACTCCCAGCGGCGACAGCGTCGAGAACAGGATCGCCAGCAGCGCGGCCCAGCCCGCGAACGCGGCAAGGCGGCGAAGCTTTTCAAGCGAAGGAATCAAGGCCGGGCTCCGGACGAACAGCGAGACGGGCAGGCGAGACCGGGACCAGCGCCGGCAGAAGCGCGCGAAAGCCGGTTTTATGACAATGCAAAAACGACGAAGCAATGGCGGCGGCGAGAGTTTTGGACGGGCCTTATGAATTTTCTCTTCGTCATGGGCTTTTCCGGCATCCAGGCCTGTGATCCCGCATCGGCTTTTCCTGAGAATCGCGGGATTGCTCCCAATTTTCATACAGTCGCATTTTCCACACGCGATCCGGTGCCCATCTCGCCCGGAAATGCTCTAGCTTGCTGACATATCGGCAGAGGGGAGGCTCGATGACCGAGATTTCGACAGCGGCCGCGGCGACGCGGATCGCGCGGGGCGGCAAGGCGATCTATGGGGTTCCGTTGGGCATCCTGATGCTGGAGGCGCGCTTCCCGCGGATTCCCGGCGACATGGGCAACGGCACGACCTGGCCTTTCCCGGTACTGTACCGCGTCGTCGGCGGTGCCAGCCCCGAGAAGGTCGTGCTCAAGGGCGCTGCCGGACTGCTGCCCGATTTCATCGAGGCGGCGCGCGATCTCGTCCGGCTCGGCGCCGAGGCGATCACCACCAATTGCGGCTTCCTCTCGCTTTTCCAGCGCGAGCTCGCGACGGCTGTCGGCGTGCCGGTCGCGACCTCGTCCCTGATGCAGGTGCCCTGGGTGCAGGCGACGCTGCCGCCCGGCAAGCGCGTTGGCGTCGTCACGGTCTCGGCGGCGACGCTGACGCCGGCGCATCTCGAGGCGGCCGGGGTGCCGCTCGACACGCCCGTCACCGGTACGGAGAACGGACGCGAATTCTTCCGCGTCCTGATCAAGGCCGAGAAGGACGACATGGATGTCGCGCTCGCCCGGCAGGACGTGGTGCAGGCGGCGCTCGATCTCGTCGCCGGCCACCCCGATATCGGCGCCATCGTGCTGGAATGCACTAACATGCCGCCCTATGCGGCCGATGTGCAGGCGGCGACCGGGCTGCCGGTCTACGACATCTATTCGCTGATCAGCTGGTTCCACGCCGGCCTGCGGCCACGCCGCTTCGGCTGAGCGTCACTCGCTGACAAGCTTGCGGGCGCGCAGCAGCGCCAGCAGCCCTTCGTCGCGGCGCTCTTCGAGCTGCGCGATCGTGCGCCCCGCGGCTTCCTCCGCCACGCCCTCGATGATCCGTTGCTGAACGTCTTCGTCGAGGGAAGGCGTCCCGAGGGATTGCCAGCGCCGGACCTGGCTCGGCCCGAGATGGGCGAGATAGCCGGCGATGCCGCCTTCGCCGCCGCCGAGATGATAGGTCATGTGTGGCCCCATCAGGGCCCAGCGCAGGCCGGGGCCGTTGCAGAGCGCGGCATCGATCTCGGCGACGCTGGCGACGCCCTGCTCGACCAGGTAAACCGCTTCCCGATAGAGCGCGGAAGCCAGCCGGTTGGCGACATGGCCGGGCATCTCGCGCTGGAGGACGACCGGGCGCCGGTCGAGGCTGCGATAGAAGGCGGCGGCGCGATCGACGATCGCCTCATCCTCGCCGACGATCTCGACCAGCGGCACGAGATGCGGCGGGTTGAAGGGATGGGCGACGATCACCCGGCGCTTGTTCCGGCAATCCGCGATGATCGTGCTGCGCAGCAGGGCCGAGGTGCTGCTGGCGATGATGATCTCAGGCGGCAGCTCCGCATCGAGACGGGAGAGCAGCGCACGTTTGGCGGATTCGTTTTCGGGGCCGTTCTCCTGAACGAAATCAACCCCTTGCAGAGCTTCATCGAGATCATTCGTGAACTGATACTGGCCGGTATTGGCCAGCCCGAGCGCGGCGAGCTGCTCGCGCGCCCGCTCGACCGTGTGGCGGAACTTCTCCTCCGCGCCGGGCGCGGGATCGTAGGCTGAAACGTTCAGGCCGTGGCCCATGGCGAGCGCGGCCCAGGAACTGCCGATCAGCCCCGCGCCGATGACGGCGATGCGCTCGATGTCGCGGATATCCTGCATCAGTGGATCTCGGGCTCCGGCACCTTCGCCGTTCCCTCCAGATAATCGAAATCGCAGCCCTTGTCGGCCTGGCGGATATGCGCCGCCGACATCTTGCCCCAGCCGCGCGGATAATCGCGGTCCGGCGGCGTCCAGACGGCGAGGCGGGCGGCGATCTCGGCCTCGGTGAGATCGACCGAGATGCTGCGGGCTTCGACATCGACGCTGATGATGTCGCCGGTCTGCACCGCGGCGAGCGGACCCTTGATATAGGCCTCCGGCGCGACGTGGAGGATGCAGGCGCCGTAGCTGGTGCCCGACATGCGGGCGTCCGAGATGCGCAGCATGTCGCGCACGCCCTGTTTCAAGAGCTTCTTCGGGATCGGCAGCATGCCCCATTCCGGCATGCCGGGGCCGCCGACCGGGCCGCAATTCTTCAGCACCATGATGTGGTCCGCGGTGACGTCGAGATTCTCGTCGTTCACGGCTTTCATCATCGCATCGTAATGCTCGAAGACGAGGGCCGGGCCGGAATGCTTGAGCAGCCGCGGCTCGGCGGCGGAGGGCTTGATGACGCAGCCATCGGGCGCGAGGTTCCCCTTGAGCACGGCGAGGCCGTTCGCGGTCGAGACGGGCTTGTCGAGCGGGCGGATGACGTTGTCGTCGTAGACCTTGGCGAGTGCGATGGTCTCGGCGATCGGCTTGCCGGTCACGGTCATCGCCTCGGTGTGGAGCTTGCTTTCGAGCTGCTTCAGCAGCGCAGGCAGGCCGCCGGCATAGAAGAAATCCTCCATCAGGAAGTCGCCGGAGGGGCGCAGGTTCGCGATGACGGGCACGTTGCGCGAGAAGGCGTCGAAATCATCCGGCGTCAGCGGCACGCCGGCTCGGCCGGCCATAGCGACGAGATGGATGATCGCATTGGTCGAGCCGGCGACGGCCATATGCACCGTCAGTGCGTTCTCGAAGCTCTTGCGGGTGAGAATCTGATCCGGCGTCAGGTCCTCCCAGACCATCTCGACGATGCGCTTTCCGGCGGCTGCGGCCATGCGGGGGTGGGCGGCGTCGGCAGCAGGAATGGCGGAGGCGCCGGGCAGGGTGAGGCCCAAAACCTCGGCATGACTCATCATCGTCGCGGCGGTGCCCATCACCATGCAGGTGCCATAGGAGCGGGCGATGCCGCTTTCCATGTCTTTCCAGTCGCTGTCGGTGATATTGCCGGCTTCCTTCTCGGCCCAGTATTTCCAGACGTCCGCGCCCGAACCCAGCACCTTGCCGGCCCAGTTACCGCGCAGCATCGGCCCGGCCGGGACGAAAATGAAGGGCAGGCCCGCGCTGCAGGCGCCCATGATCAGGGCCGGCGTGGACTTGTCGCAGCCGCCGAGCAGGACGGCCCCGTCGAGCGGGTGAGAGCGGATCGATTCCTCGGTCTCCATCGCCAGGAAGTTGCGATAGAGCATGGTCGTAGGCTTCTGATATTGTTCGGAAACCGACATTACCGGGATTTCGATCGGGAAGCCGCCGGCCGCCCAGACCGCGCGCTTCACCGCCTCGGCGCGGTCGCGCAGATGGGTGTGGCACGGGTTGATCTCGGACCAGGTATTGATGATGCCGATGACCGGCTTGCCCATGAACTCCTCATGGCCGAACCCCATCTGCAAGGCCCGCGAGCGGTGCCCGAAGGAGCGCAGGTCGCTCGCCCCGAACCAGCGCCAGCTGCGCAGGGTCTCGGGCGTCTTGCGGGGGCGGGCGGACATCGGCGTTTCCTCGAATTCTTGTCGTTCTAACCGGTGCCGGAGGGGTGGTCGGGCTTGACCCGATCATCTCGGAAACCAGTGTCATCTTGTCATGAGATTCTCGGGGCTGCGCTATGCTCCGCCCGAGAATGACGGCTCGTCACTCAGCGGCAGCCTTCACGGCACCCCAGCTCGACACGATGCCGCGCAGCTCTGCCCGCTCGGCCTCGTTCAGTTCGGGCAGGCCGGGGAGGCGGACCGGGCCGACATTCGTGCCGAGCAGGCCGAGCGCCTCCTTCACCACCGTGACATTGGCGCCGTTGCCATATTTGGTGCGCAGCTTCTCGAAGCCGGCGATGGCGTCGACCTCGCGACGGGCGGTGTCGTAATCGCCGGCTTCCAGAGCGCGCCAGACGGCGAGCGAGCGTTCCGGCGCGACATTGATCAGGCCCGAGGTGAAGCCACGGGCGCCGAGCGCATGGAAGGGCGCGGCCCAGCTTTCGGCGAGGCCGCAGATCCAGTTGGCGGAAGAGCCTTCCGTCTCGCGCACGCAATCGGCGAGCAGCATCATGTTGTTCGAGGCGAATTTCACGCCGGCGACGTTCGGGTGGGTCGCGACCCGGATCAGGTCCTTCACGCCGATCGCGTCCGAGCGGATATAGGCGACGAGCGGGATGGTCAGCGCCTCGGCGATGGCGAGGATGTAGTCGGCCTGGGATTGCGGCGCGGCGAAGGGATCGAGCGGGTGATGCACCATC
This sequence comes from Allobosea sp. AK1, assembly GCF_006714945.1. Classification (NCBI taxonomy): domain Bacteria; kingdom Pseudomonadati; phylum Pseudomonadota; class Alphaproteobacteria; order Hyphomicrobiales; family Alloboseaceae; genus Allobosea; species Allobosea sp. AK1. Next base: position 397,559 of record NZ_VFMG01000001.1, on the reverse strand, counting down.
GCGGCGTCGCAGCCGGCCTTGGCCGCGAGCTTGCCGGTCGTCACGGCTTCGCGCAGCGAGCGGCCGATGCCGGCGGTGACCAGCGCCTTGCCGGCGGCGGCTTCGGCAGCGGTTGCATGCGAGCGTTCCACCTCGGCCGTCGTCATCGGATAGAATTCGCCGGTATTGCCGGCTGAGACGATGTTATGGATGCCGGCTTCCGCGATGCGCCGGACGATCCTGCCGGTCAGCGCCCAATCGGCTTCGCCATCCGCCTTCCAGGCGGTGACATGGACACCGGAAATGCCGCGCAGCGCGCGGCGGACCTTGTCATTCGTCATAGTCCAGTCCCTCCGCATCCGCGCCGAAGACCAATCGTACATGGGCCTTCGCCGAGCGGACGATGTGACGGCGCATCCTGAGTTCGGCGAGCGCGGGATCGCGCGCCAGGAGCGCCTCGTAGATGTCCCGATGTTCCTCGAAGCCGCGGCGGCGCTCATCCAGCTCAGAGTGCAGGGCGATGCGCTGGGCATGGTCGTACATGCGCTGGCCGTCGAGCCGGCGTTCCAGATAGGTGCAGCCGGAGATGCGATGGATCGCGCGGTGATAGGCCTCGTTCAGCGCGACGAGATCTTCGAGGTCGCCATGTTCGGTCGCCTGCTCCATCTGGGCGATGAGCTGGCCGAGCTCGGCTGCGCCGACCTTGGTCAGATGGTTCGCCGCGATATGGGCCATGACGCTTTCGAGCGCGGCACGGCCGAGCGCCATCTCCAGCGCCTGACGGGGGGAGAATTCGACGAAGACGCCGCGCCGCGCCGCGGTCCTGACCAGCCCCTCGCTTTCGAGCTTGCGGATCGCGTCCTTCACCGGGGTGGTGCTGACGCCGAGCATCTCGGCGAGATGGCGTTCGTTCAGCCGCTCGCCATTGCGGAAGCGCCCGGCGACGATGGCGCGGCGCAGGCGCTCGTGGACATGCTCGCGCAGCGAGCGCAGCAGATCGGGAGCGACAGGTTCGACGGCAGGCTGCAACATGATTCTTCCGCGGCGCGCGGCCGAAACCGCCTCGTCGCGGTGGTCGGCCCTGCGCCATGAGCCATCAAGACAGCACAAAGCGCCGTGTGCGGCAATCTGAAATTTCAGATTTCAAACTCGCAATCCCTGCTATCGCTTGGGGGTAAGCGCCCGCCACGAGGTGCGAGCGGATTGGCCGCAACGGGAGGAACGAACCGATGAGCATTACACGCAGGACCGTCATCGCCGCCGCCTGTCTCGCCGCGGCAGGCCCCGCCTTCGCGCAGGGCGAGTATCCCGGCAGCAAGGTCGTCACCATCGTCGTGCCCTTCGCGGCCGGCGGCACCACCGACCTGCTCGGGCGCATTCTGGCCGATCGGCTGGGCCAGCGGCTCGGCGGCAAGTTCATCGTCGAGAACCGGCCCGGCGCCGGCGGCAATACCGGCGTCGCCGCCGTAGCGCGCGCTCCGGCCGACGGTTACACGCTGACCATGGGCACGGTGTCGAGCCATGCGATCAACCCGGCCGTCTATGCCCGGCTGCCCTTCGACCACATCAAGGATTTCGCGCCGATCTCGCAGGTGGCGAGTGTGCCGAACATCCTGATGGTCAATATCGACCTGCCGGCCAAGACCGTGCCGGAGCTGATCGAGCTCCTGAAGAAGAACCCCGGCAAGTACTCCTTCGGTTCGTCCGGAGCGGGCACCTCGACCCATATGGCGGCCGAGCTGTTCAAGGTCTCGACCGGGACCGACATGGTGCATGTGCCCTATCGGTCGAGCGGGCAGGTGACGCAGGACCTGCTCTCCGGCCAGATCCAGATCACCTTCGACAACATCACCATCGCCTGGCCGCATGTGCAGGCGGGCAAGATCCGCGCGCTCGCGACCGCGACGCCAAAGCGGCTCGCGGTCGCCCCGGACCTGCCGGCGCTGTCGGAGTTCATTCCGGGCTACGATGCCAGCTCATGGCACGGCTTCTTCGCGCCGTCGGCGGTGCCGAAGGAGATCGTCGCCAAGCTCTCGGCGGAGACGCAGGCGATCATGAAGGAACCGGCGGTGATCGAACAGCTCAAGAAGCTCGGCGTCGATCCGGTCGGATCGAGCCAGGAGCAGTTCACCGCCCATATCGCCTCCGAGACCAAGCGCTGGGCCGAGGTCGCGCAGAAGGCGAACGTGAAGATCGAGTGAGAGCCGGGGCGAGCGCCCCGGCTTCAGGTTCCGCCGATCAGCGCTGCGGGGCGAAAGCCTTGGCCAGCGCGTCGGCATGCTTGGTCATCAGGCCGAGATCGGAGCCGACGGCGACGAAGCGATAGCCCCATTCGATATAGCGGCGCGCATCGGCCTCGGACGGCGTCAGGATGCCGGCCGGCTTGCCGAGCGCGGTCAGGCGCTTCACTGCATCCTGGATCGCGGCCTGGACTTCCGGGTGGCCGGGGTTGCCGATATGGCCGAGCGAGGCCGAGAGATCGGCCGGGCCAATGAAGACGCCGTCGACGCCATCGACCGAGGCGATCGCCTCGATCTGGCTGAGCGCCTCGCCGGTCTCGACCTGCACCAGCACACAGATCTCGCCATCGGCGCGTTTCAGGTAGTTCTGCACGCGCCCGTAATGGCTGCCGCGGCCGCTGACCGTGATGCCGCGGATGCCGGCAGGCGGATAGCGGCAGGCTGCGACGGCCCTGGCTGCCTCCTCGGCGTTTTGGACGAAGGGCACGAGCACGGCCTGCACGCCGATATCGAGCAGGCGCTTGAGCAGCACGGCGTCATTCCAGGCCGGGCGGACGATCGGGGTCGCCGTGCCACCCTTCAGGGCCTGCAACTGGGCGAGAACGTCGGGCGGCTCGTTGGGGGAATGCTCGGTATCGACCAGAATCCAGTCGAAGCCGCTCTGGCTGATGATCTCGGACACGATCGGGCTGCACAGGCTGCTCCACAATCCGATCTGAAGCTCGCCGCGCTTCAGCGCGGCCTTGAAGGCGTTGGCAGGCAGATCCACGGCTTTTCCCCCTCGGGCGAATGGTTGGCGACGCTGCCGAGCCGATCGAAACCGGCGTGGAGCGCGCCATCCTTGTTAGACCAGACCGAAGCGATGAAGGAACCCGACGCGAGGAGATGGCGGGGTTGCACCTCGATGACGCATGGCGCTTTGCGATGGCCGAATCGCTGGTAGGTTGCGCGGCATCGGAGACAAGCCACGCCATGACCACTCCCTCGCTCACCGAAGAGATCGCCCAGCGCTTCGCCCGTATCGCGCTGGGTCATGTCCGCCGCGAATATCCCAACAAGCCGGACCATACCCTGGCCGGGCCGCAGGACGCGCGGACGCCGAGCGAGCTGCATCCGGTGTTCTACGGCAGCTATGACTGGCATTCCTGCGTGCACAGCTACTGGATGCTGGCGCGCCTGCTGCGGCGCCATCCGCAGATGGAAGCCGCTGCCGAGATCGTCGCATTGTTCGACGAACAGCTCGTCCCGGAGAAGATCGCGGTCGAATGCGCCTATCTCGCCCAGCCGACGGCACGCGGCTTCAAGCGGCCCTATGGCTGGGGCTGGCTGCTGAAGCTCGCGGCCGAGTTGCGGGGGCTGGATGACGGGCGCTGGGGCCGGGCGCTGGCGCCACTCGCCGAGGCTTTCGCCCAGCGCTTCCGCGACTTCCTGCCGATCGCGACCTATCCCGTGCGGGTCGGCACGCATTTCAACACCGCCTTCGGCCTGCGGATGGCGGCGGATTATGCTGATGCGACCGGGGACGGCGCCTTCCTCACCCTGCTGCGCGAGACGGCCTTGCGCTGGTACGGCGCCGACGCGGATTGCCCGGCCTGGGGCGAGCCGAGCGGCGACGATTTCCAGTCCTCGGCGCTGATCGAGGCGGAATGCATGCGCCGCCTGCTGCCGGCGGAACAGTTCCTGCCCTGGTTCGAGCGCTTCCTGCCGCGCATCGCGCAGAGCGAGCCGGCGATCCTGTTCACGCCGGCGACCGTGACCGACCGGACCGATGGCAAGATCGCGCATCTCGACGGGCTCAATCTCAGCCGGGCCTGGTGTTGGAGCGCGCTGGCCGCAGCCCTGCCGGAATGGGACGTGCGGCGCCCGGTCATAACGAACGCCGCAAGGCTGCATCTGGAAGCCGGGCTGCCGCATATCGCGGGCGACTATATGGGCGAGCACTGGCTCGCGACCTTCGCCGTGCTCGCCATCGAGGAGCGGTAAGCCGGTCGATGCGGCTCCGAACCACGCCGGGCAGGGAACATAAGGGATCTCATGCGCCGGAAGGACCGGCGCCGGCGCAGCGCCTTTAGCGATCAACCCTGAGTTTGCGTTTTCGCAAATAGGCGATCCGCCCAGCGGCTAAAGTTGCGACGCCAAGGGGGGCGGGCGCGCAACGATCCGCCGCGCCCAATCACGCCAGGAGAAGCCAGCATGGCGCCCATTCCGAGGCTGAAGGCCTATGACGGACCTGCGCTGTTGTCCTACGGCTTCCGGCCGCTCTTCCTGCTGGCTGCGCTGCAGGCCGGGCTGACGATCCTGGTCTGGCTCGGCTTCGTCACCGGCCATCTTACCATCCCCACGGCTTTCGCGCCGGTGGATTGGCATATCCATGAAATGCTCTTCGGCTATCAGGCGGCCGCGGTCGGCGGCTTCCTGCTGACGGCCATTCCCAACTGGACCGGGCGATTGCCGGTGCAGGGCGCGCCGCTGCTCGTGCTGGTTCTCGCCTGGATCGCCGGCCGTGTCGCGGTCGCGACTTCGGCGTTGACCGGATGGCATTTCGCGATGGCGATCGATGCGCTGTTCCTCATCCTGCTGGCTGGTGCGGCTGCACGCGAGGTCGTCGCCGGCCGCAACTGGCGCAATCTCAAGGTCGTCGTGCTGATCGGCCTGCTGCTCGCGGCCAATCTCGCCTTCCACCTCGAAGCGGCGCTGACGGGCGGGGCCGATTATGCCCGCCGCTTCGCCATCGCCACCGTGCTGATGCTGGTCGGGCTGATCGCCGGGCGTATCGTGCCGAGCTTCACGCGCAACTGGCTGGCGCCGCGCGGGGCAGGGCGCCTGCCGATCCCGTTCGGCGGCTATGACAAGATCGTGCTGGCGGCGAGCGCGTTCGCACTCGGCCTCTGGGTTGCTCTGCCGGATACGCTTGCGAGCGGCATCGCGCTGGCACTGTCGGCCGTGCTCCACGCCGTCAGGCTCGCGCGCTGGGCGGGCGATCGCACCTGGCGCAATCCGCTGCTCGTCATCCTGCATGTCGGCTACGCCTTCGTGCCGCTGGGCTTTGCGCTCTCGGCAGCGGCGAGCTTCGGGCTGGTCGGCCCCGGCGCCGGTTTGCATGCCTGGACGGCCGGCGCCTTCGGCACCGTGACGCTCGCGGTGATGTCGCGGGCCAGCCTGGGTCATACCGGGCGCGCGCTCGTCGCTACCGCGGCAACGCAGGCCTGCTACGCGCTGGTCGTCATCGGTAGCGTGGCGCGGATCTGCTCGGCGCTCGGGCATGGCCCGGTCGCGCTGCTGCATATCGCCGGGCTGTGCTGGTCGCTGGCCTTCCTTGGATTCGCGGCGAGCTACTGGCGCGTCCTGACCGGGGCGCGGCTCGGTTCGAAGGTTGCTCCCGCTGCAAGGCCGGCCTGAAATGGCCAAGGTAAAGGATCTGCTGATGCGCGCGGAAGCGGATTGCCGTATTGAGGCGCCGGAGATGTGCTGCGTCGTGCTCCAGAAGGCTGGTGCCCTGGGCGAGGGGGCTCACCGCGCCGCGAACAGGATTGTCGGATGGTGCTCCTTCCAGATCATGGCGAGAACCGACCCGGCTGCCGCGGACAGCGCCCATGCGTCTGACCCAGTTCAGCGAATATGCGCTGAGGCTGCTGGTCTTCGCGGCGGCACATCCGGAGCGGCTGGTTACCGTCGAGGAGGCCGCGACCGCCCATGACATTTCGCGGACCCATCTGATGAAGGTCGCCAATCTCCTGGTCCGGCAGGATTTCCTCAAGGGCGTGCGCGGCCGTGCCGGCGGCCTGATGCTGGCGCGCGCACCGGCCGAGATCTCGCTGGGCATGCTGATCCGCGCGACGGAGCCGGCTTTCGCGATCGTCGAGTGCTTCGGCGAGGCGGAGGGGCGCTCGGCCCTGCGCGGGGATCGCTGGCGCGGCATTCTGAGCGATGCGATGGAAGCCTTCCTCGGCGAGCTCGATCGCTATTCCCTGATCGACCTGCTGGCCGATCCGGAACGCCTCGGCCTCGGCCTTGGCCGGCAACCGGTCTGACGCGCGGCTGCTTTCACACGATGACATCATTCCGGGGCGAAGCCGCGAGGCCGGCAGTCCCTTGCTCGAAGGGAGCGCGATGAGTTTCCCGTCCTTCTTCGCCGACGCGCCGCGCCTCAAGGTCCGCGACCCGCTCTCCGCCTTCCTCGGGACCAGCGAAGGCGGCATCCTCGAATATGGCTACGAGGATGCGGTGCGGCTGGCCGGCCATTCCTGCCCGGCGGTCGCGGGCGCCTATCTGATGGTGCTCAACGGGCTCGGCTATCTCCATGACGACGAGATGCCGGAGCGCGGCGGCATCGAGGTCTTCATGCGCGGCGAGCGCGACCAGGGGACGACCGGCGTCCTGGCCTCGGTCGCGACGCTGCTGACCGGCGCGGCGCCTGAGACCGGCTTCGGCGGGATCGGACCCGCGCAGCGCTTCTCCCGGCGCGACCTCCTGCATTTCGGTGCCGATATCGAAGGCACGATGGCGCTGCGGCGACGGGATACCGGGGCCGGGGTTGTGGTCGATATCGATACGGGTGCGGTGCCGCATGCGTCGGCGATGGGCGAATTGATGCCGCAGGCGGTGGCCGGGGAGGCGGATGAGGCGGGGCTCGAGAGTTTTGCCGTGCTCTGGCAAGACCGCGTCCGCCGAATGCTGATCGAGCATGCCGACGATCCGAAGCTGATCCATCTCTACGACTGGTCGCCGGACGAGGCCTGATCAGCCGGCGTTCTCCGCCAAGCGTTTCAGGGCGGGAGCGTCGCAGACGACGAGCTTCTGGCGCCCTCCTTCGACCAGTCCTTGCGCCTCCCAGGCGCTGAGGATGCGGGAGACCGTGTGCAGCGTCGTGCCGGTCATCTCGGCGATGTCGCGCCGCGAGATCGGGAAATCGACGCGCAGGCCGGCCTCGACGGGCTTGCCGGCCTGCTCGACCAGCCGCAGCACGGCATGAGCCACGCGCCGCTCGACCTCCTCGGTGGACATCTCGCGGATGCGGGTATGGGCCTCGTCCAGACGCTGGCCGATGGTGCGGATCGCGTTCATCGCCAGATGCGGGTTGTCGGCGACGAAGACGTCCCAGGATTCGGTTGGCCAGCTCGCGACGAGGCTGTCGACCGCCGCTGTCGCGGTGCCCGGATAGTCGCTGCGGCCCAATGCCCGCGTGAAGCCGAACAGGTCGCCGGGATGGACGATGCGCACGATGATCTGCTGGCCGTCGCGCGTGACCTGCGTCACCTTCAGCCGGCCATTCAGCAGAAGGTAGAAGGCCTTGGCTGTCTCGCCCTGCTCGAAGACGGCCTCGCCCTGCGGGACCCGCCGTGCGCTGGCCTGCGCCGTCATGCGGTCGAGCTGGTCGTCGCTCATCGCGGCGAACAGCGGGACGCTGCGCAGCACGCTGCGGTCCATTCCCACGTGACAGCCTTTCCTTCGGACGGGTTCAGGGGCGCCCGCGATGTCCCGATCCGTCGGCGCGCGGCGCCGGATAAGACTGCAATCGATGGCCGCGTTCAAGTGCGGCACGGTGGCCCGCAGGGGAAAGGCGATGCCCATTCGAGAGCGTTGTAAGAAGGGCAATATCCGGGCCACCAGGACCGGATAGGTCGCATTCGGCGGACCTTGTTTGCGTTATGTCAAAGACGGCTGCGAAAGGGCAGCGCAGTGTGGCCCTTGACATGGACAGCACCCGGGAATCCATATTCTCTTTAGTCAATCTCTCAACACGAGCCGGTGCGATATGCGGCCGGCCGAAAGGGGTGGAGATGACGATCGAGACCGCGAAGACGGGCGGCCCGGAGGCCGCGCCCGAGAAGCCGACACGTCGCGCCGAACTCCTCGCCTTCCTGACGCTGGCTGTGCTGATCTGGCCGGTCGTGGCGGTCGGCGTCGTCGGCGGTTACGGCTTCCTCGTCTGGATGTCGCAAATCGTCCTCGGCCCGCCCGGGCCTCCGCGTTGAGGAGGCGGGCATGGGCGAGAATGCCATCGATCTCGGGCGGCGACGTTTCCTGACAGGCCGCTCCGCGCAGCCGCAGCCTCAAGGCGTGCGGCCGCCGTGGTCGCGCGCGGCTTCGGTCGCGGCGGCCTGCACCAGCTGCGGTGCCTGCGTGCCGGCCTGTCCGCAGCACATCATAGCGCAGGATGCCGGAGGCCGGCCGATCCTGAGCTTCGCCGAGAGCGAGTGCAGCTTCTGCGGCGCCTGTGCGGAAGCTTGCCCCGAGCCGGTCTTCGATCGCCTGCTGCCCGCCTTCGAGCACGTTGCGGCGGTCGGCGCCGATTGCTTCGCCGGACGGGGCATCGTCTGCCAGAGCTGCGGCGATGCCTGCCCGGAGAGCGCGATCCGTTTCCGGCCGCGGCTCGGCGGCCCGGCCTTGCCGGAGATCGCGGCCGATCGTTGCAATGGTTGCGGCGCTTGCATCGCCGCCTGTCCGGCACAGGCCATCGCGGTCAGTGCGCATTCGGCGGAGGCCGCCCATGCCTGAGCGTCCGCGCCAGCGCTTCCATCACATTTCGAGCGCCGTCGTCTCGGCCCTGCCGGCCAAGGTCGAGGTCGTGCTCGCCAGCATCGCAGAGCTTCCCGAGACCGAGATCCATCGGGTCGAGAACGGCAAGATCGTCATCGTGCTGGAAGGCTCCAGCACCGGCGTGATCGGCGACCGGCTGGCCGCCATCAGCCTGATCGACGGCGTGCTCTCGGCCAACATGGTGTTCGAGCAGATCGAAGACCTCGAAACCCTCGACGACCCCGGAGTGACCCCATGACCCTGTCCCGTCGCGAGATGCTGAAGGCGCAGGCGGCCGGCGTCGCCGCGCTCGCCGCCAATATGAGCGTGCCCGCCGAGGCCCAGCCGGTTGCGGGCGGCGTCGGCAGCCTGCAGATCAAATGGTCGAAGGCGCCGTGCCGCTTCTGCGGCACCGGCTGCGGCGTCATGGTCGGCGTCAAGGAAGGCAAGGTCATCGCCACCCATGGCGACATGAAGGCCGAGGTCAATCGCGGCCTCAACTGCATCAAGGGCTATTTCCTCTCCAAGATCATGTACGGCAACGACCGGCTGACCCAGCCGCTGCTGCGCAAGAAGAACGGCGTCTACGCCAAGGACGGCGAGTTCACGCCGGTGTCCTGGGAGGAGGCGTTCGACACCATGGCCGCCAAGGCCAAGGAAACGCTCAAGGCGAAGGGGCCGACCGCGCTCGGCATGTTCGGCTCCGGCCAGTGGACGATCTTCGAGGGCTATGCCGCGACCAAGCTGATGCGGGCCGGCTTCCGCTCCAACAATCTCGACCCGAACGCCCGCCACTGCATGGCCTCGGCGGCCTATGCCTTCATGCGCACCTTCGGCATGGACGAGCCGATGGGCTGCTACGACGATTTCGAGCATGCCGACGCCTTCGTGCTCTGGGGCTCGAACATGGCGGAGATGCACCCGATCCTGTGGACGCGGGTGACGGACCGCCGGCTCGGCCAGCCGCATGTCAAGGTTGCGGTGCTCTCGACCTATACCCACCGCAGCTCGGACCTCGCCGACATCCCGATCGTGTTCAAGCCGGGCACGGACCTGGCGATCCTGAATTACATCGCCAACCACATCATCTCGACCGGGCGGGTGAACACCGATTTCGTCGAGAAGCACACCACCTTCGTCAAAGGCGCGACCGAGATCGGCTACGGCCTGCGCCCCGATGATCCGCGCGAGGTCAAGGCACGCAAGGCGGAGGATGTCACGGCGACGACGCCGATCGACTTCGCGGCCTTCGCGGCCTCGGTCAAGGACTACACGCTGGAGAAGGTCTCTGCGCTGACCGGGGTCGAGCCCGGCTTCCTGCAGCAGCTCGCCGAGCTCTATGCCGACCCCAAGCGCAAGGTCATGTCGCTCTGGACCATGGGCTTCAACCAGCATGTGCGCGGCGTCTGGGCCAACCAGATGGTCTACAACCTGCATCTGCTGACGGGGAAGATCTCGGAGCCGGGCAACAGCCCGTTCTCGCTGACCGGCCAGCCCTCGGCCTGCGGCACGGCGCGCGAGGTCGGCACCTTCGCCCATCGGCTGCCGGCCGACATGACGGTGACCAATCCCGAGCATCGCAAGCATGCCGAGGAGATCTGGCGCGTCCCGCACGGGATCATCCCGGAGAAGCCCGGCTACCACGCCGTCGAGCAGGACCGGATGCTCAAGGACGGCAAGCTCAATTTCTACTGGATCCAGGTCAACAACAACCTGCAAGCCTCGCCGAACAGCAGCAACGAGGCCTATCCGGGCTATCGCAACCCCGACAACTTCATCGTCGTCTCCGATGCCTATCCGACGGTGACGGCGATGGCCGCCGACCTGATCCTGCCCGCCGCGATGTGGGTCGAGAAGGAGGGCGCCTACGGCAATGCCGAGCGGCGCACCCATGTCTGGCACCAGCTCGTCAATGCGCCGGGCGAGGCGCGCTCGGACCTCTGGCAATTGATGGAGTTCTCGAAGCGCTTCACCACCGACGAGGTCTGGCCGGCGGAGATCCTCGACGCCAACCCGAACTACAAGGGCAAGACGCTCTTCGACGTGCTCTATCGCAACGGCAATGTCGACAAGTTCGATGTCTCCGAGATCGATCCGGGCTATGAGAACCGGGAGGCGAAGGCCTTCGGCTTCTACGCGCAAAAGGGGCTTTTCGAGGAATATGCCGCCTTCGGCCGCGGTCATGGCCACGATCTCGGGCCCTATGACCTCTACCATCAGGTCCGCGGCCTGCGCTGGCCGGTGGTCGACGGCAAGGAGACGCTCTGGCGCTATCGCGAGGGGCTCGACCCCTATGTGAAGCCGGGCAAGGGCGTCGAGTTCTACGGCAACAAGGACGGCAAGGCCCGGATCATTGCGGTGCCCTACGAGCCGCCGGCGGAATCGCCCGACACCGAATACGATCTCTGGCTCGTCACCGGCCGCGTGCTGGAGCACTGGCATTCCGGCTCGATGACGATGCGGGTGCCGGAACTCTACAAGGCCTTCCCCGGCGCGCGCTGCTTCATGCATCCGGAAGATGCCCGCAAGCGCGGGCTCAACCAGGGCGCCGAGATCCGATTGATCTCGCGCCGCGGCGAGATGCGCACCCGCGTCGAGACGCGCGGGCGCAACCGCATGCCGCCCGGCGTGGTCTTCGTGCCCTGGTTCGATGCCAGCCAGCTCATCAACAAGACGACGCTCGACGCCACCGATCCCATCTCCAAGCAGACGGATTTCAAGAAATGCGCGGTCAAGATCGTTCCGGTCTCGGGCTGATGCGCTCGCGGACCTTGCTCGGGGCGGCCCTCGCGGCCGGCCTCGTCCTCGCCTTCGGTGCCGCCGTCTCGCAGGAGGGCGGTCCGATCAAGATCGTGCCGCGCCTGACCGGCACCGCTGATCCGATGGCGCTCGAACGCGTACCGGCGCTCGGCCGCCCGGTCGTCGACGATGTCCGGCGCATGCGCAACTATCCCGAGCAGCCGCCGGTGATCCCGCATGCGATCGACGGCTACCAGCTCACCCTGAACACCAATCGCTGCATGGACTGCCACAAGCGCGAGTTCACGGAAGGCTCGGGCGCGCCGATGATCAGCGTCACCCATTTCCAGGACCGCGACGGGCAGGTGCTCTCGGACGTGACGCCGCGGCGCTATTTCTGCACGGCCTGCCATGTCCAGCAGACCGATGTCCCGCCCCTGGTCCAGAATCGGTTCCAGGACGCCAAAGACATCGGCCGGAAGCCATAGGCGCGCATCATGGCCAGGCTCAAATCCTTCATTCTCTGGTGCTGGGGCGTCGTCGTCAGCTTCTGGCGCATCATCAGCCGGCCGAGCGCCTATCTGCCGCTCGGCCTGCTGACGCTCGGCGGCTTCGTCGGCGGCGTGCTGTTCTGGGGCGGCTTCAACACGGCGCTGGAAGTCACCAACACCGAGAAGTTCTGCACCTCCTGTCACGAGATGCGCGACAACGTCTATCAGGAGCTGCAGTCGACGGTGCATTTCTCCAATCGTTCGGGCGTGCGCGCGACCTGCCCGGACTGCCATGTCCCGCATAACTGGACCGACAAGATCGCCCGCAAGATGCAGGCCTCGAAGGAGGTCTGGGGCAAGATCTTCGGGACGATCTCGACGCGCGAGAAATTCCTCAACATGCGCCTCGAACTCGCCAAGCACGAATGGTCGCGGTTGAAGGCGAACGACTCGCTGGAATGCCGCAACTGCCACTCCTCCGTCGCGATGGACTTCACCAAGCAGACCCGCCGCGCCGCCGAGATCCACAGCCGCTTCCTGACCACCGGCGAGAAGACCTGCATCGACTGCCACAAGGGCATCGCGCATCTGCTGCCGGACATGACGGGAATCGAACCCGGCTGGAAGGACGCGCCCGAGCTGCAGGGCAAGGGCAGCGCCTCCTGGCATGGGCCGGAGCGCGCCGTCCGCACCTATCTCGCGGAGATCGAGACACGGTGAGATTCCGTTCCGCTGACGACCGCGTGGCGTGCCCTGCGTCAATTTTGCCTAGGGCATTATGTCCGATCTCCAGATCGGCAAATCAGGTATCTGAGATGATTCTTTTATGCGATATCCGTCGCGAAGGCACGGGGCCGTCGGCCCGCGCCAGTCATGGAGAAGGTGAGCGATGATTGCGGCACTCACTGTCGCTGAGCGGCAGCGCGCCATATCGATCTCGGCGCTTCTGGCGCTGTGCGGGTTTGCCATGGCGATCGCCGGCCGTGACGACCTGTTCGCCGTGCATGGCGCGATCATCCTGCTGTTCGGGCTCGGCTGCATCGGCCTTGTCATGTCGAGCTATTTCGCGCCGGAGCCGTCCGACGAGCGCCTGACGCGCTATTACGACGATCCGACGCGGGTCGGCATCGTGCTCTCGCTCGGCTGGGCCGTGGCCGGCATGTTCTTCGGCGTCTGGGTTGCGGCGCTCCTGGCCTGGCCGGATCTCACCTTCGATGCGGGATGGGCGAGCTTCGGCCGCCTGCGGCCGGTCCATACCTCGGGCGTGATCTTCGGCTTCGGCGGCAATGCCCTGATCGCGACCTCCTTCCACGTCCTGCAGCGGACAACGCGGGCGCGCCTGCCGGACCAGTTCAGCCCCTGGTTCGTGCTGATCGGCTACAACCTGTTCTGCGTGCTGGCGGCTACCGGCTACCTGATGGGCATCACCCAGTCGAAGGAATATGCCGAGCCGGAATGGTATGCCGATATCTGGCTGGTCATCGTCTGGGTCACCTATTTCCTGATCTACATCCGCACGCTGCAGCGGCGGAAGGAGCCGCATATCTACGTCGCCAACTGGTACTACATGGCCTTCATCCTGGTCGTGGCGGTGCTGCACATCGTCAACAACCTGGCGGTGCCGATCTCCTTCGGCGAGGCCAAGAGCTATTCGCTGTTCTCCGGCGTGCAGGATGCGATGACGCAGTGGTGGTACGGCCACAACGCGGTCGCCTTCTTCCTGACCTCCGGCTTCCTCGGGATGATGTACTACTACCTGCCGAAGCGGGCAGGGCGGCCGATCTACTCCTACAGGCTGTCGATCATCAGCTTCTGGGGCATCACCTTCATGTATATGTGGGCGGGCTCGCACCACCTGCACTACACGGCGCTGCCGCAATGGGTGCAGACGCTGGGCATGACCTTCTCGGTCGTCCTGCTGGTGCCGTCCTGGGCTTCGGCCGGCAATGCGCTGGCGACGCTCAACGGCGCCTGGGGCAAGGTCCGCGACGACGCGACGCTGCGCTTCATGATGGTCGCCGCGGTGTTCTACGGGCTCTCGACCTTCGAAGGCTCGTTCATGGCGATCCGGGCGGTCAACTCGCTCTCGCACTATACCGACTGGACGGTCGGCCATGTTCATGCCGGCGCGCTCGGCTGGGTGGCGATGATCACCTTCGGCTCGCTCTACGCGCTGGTGCCGTGGATGTGGAAGGTCGAGCGGATGTATTCGCCCAAGCTGATCGAGGTCCATTTCTGGCTCGCTCTGGCCGGGACCGTCATCTACGTCTTCGCGATGTGGAACTCGGGCATCATCCAGGGCCTGATGTGGCGCACCTATAACGACAGCGGCACGCTGGCCTATTCCTTCATCGACAGCCTGGTCGCGATGCATCCCTATTACATCGCGCGCACCGTCGGCGGGCTGCTGTTCCTGATCGGTGCGATCGTGGCCTCCTACAATGTCTGGATGACGATCCGGATGTCCCGTTCGCAGGCTGCGGCGGGCGCCGGCGACAGCGACCTGCCGGCGCTCCAGGGCGCTGCGCTTCAGGCGGGGGAGTAAGCCGATGCGCGAGTTCTTTCATCGTAAGCTCGAACGCAGCGCGATCGGCTTCGTCCTCGCCATCATCGGCGTCTCCGCGATCGGCGGTTTCGTCGAGATCGCGCCGCTCTTCACCATCGGCGAGACCGTTGAGAAGGCGCCGGACATGCGCGTCTACACGCCGCTCGAACTGGCGGGGCGCAACATCTACATCCGCGAGGGCTGCTATGCCTGCCACAGCCAGATGATCCGGACGCTGCGCGACGAGGTCGAACGCTACGGGCCGTATTCCCTCGCGGTCGAGTCGAAATACGACCATCCGATGCTCTGGGGCTCCAAGCGCACGGGGCCGGATATCGCCCGGCTCGGCGGCAAGTATTCCGATGCCTGGCATGTCGCGCATCTGATCAACCCGCGCGATGTCGTGCCGCAATCGGTGATGCCGAAATACGGCTGGCTGATGCGCAACGAGCTGAAGACCGAGGATCTCGGCCGGCATCTCAAGGCGCAGCGCGCGGTCGGCGTGCCCTATACCGATGCGCAGATCGCCAATGCCGGCACGGATGCCTATGGCCAGGCGAGCCCCGACAGCGCCTATGCGGGCGGCGTCAGCGAGCGCTATGGCGAGGCGACGAACGTGCGCGCCTTCGACGGCGAGCCGGGGCGCCTGACCGAGATGGATGCGGTGGTCGCCTATCTCCAGGTGCTGGGCCGCCTGACCGATGCTGCGCAGAAGCAGACCGCCGCGGCGGAGAAGTGAGACGATGGATGTCGATCACCACACGCTTGTCGGTTTCGCCAAGAGCTGGGGGCTGTTCTACCTCGTGGCCATGGCGATCGGCGTGCTGATCTACGCGCTGTGGCCGTCGAACCGGAAGCGCTTCGATCGGGCCAAGAAGAGCATTTTCGACAAAGACGATAGGCCGGGGGACTGAGCGATGGCAGATGCGAGGCGCGACCCCGCCACGGGGACAATCACGACGGGCCATGAGTGGAACGGCATCGAGGAACTCGACACGCCGATTCCGCGCGTGGTGCTGTTCTTCCTGGCCGTCACGACCCTGTTCTCGATCGGCTACTGGCTGCTGATGCCGGCCTGGCCGCTGGGCGTGACCTATACCAAGGGCTTGCTCGGCATCGACCAGCGCCAGGTCGTGGCCGAGCAGGTGCGCGATGCCGCCACTGAGCGGGCGAGCTGGACCGCGAAGCTCGACAAGGCCTCCTTCGCCGAGATCGCCGCCGATCCTCAGCTGATGCGCCATGTCCGCGATACCGGCCGCACGCTCTTCGAGGATAACTGCGCGGTCTGTCATGGCGTGCAGGGGAAGGGAGGCCCGGGCTTCCCCAATCTCGCCGCCGGCTCCTGGCTCTGGGGCGGCAGCCCGGAGGCGATCGCCGAGACGATCCGCGTCGGCATCAACGGCACGGCAAAGGACACCCGCACCGGGCAGATGATGGCTTTCGGCCGCGACGGCATTCTCCAGCGCGAGCAGGTCCTGGCCGTCGCCTCTTATGTCCGCTCGCTGTCGGGCCAGAAGCTCGACGCGGCCGAGCAGGCGCGCGTGCCGGCGGGCAAGGAGGTCTTCGCGGCGAATTGCGTCGCCTGCCATGGCGAAAACGCCAAGGGCCAGCATGATCTCGGCGCCCCGGACCTGACCGACGCCAACTGGATCTATGGTGGCGACCTGCAATCGGTCGTGAACAGCATCCATGGTGGGCGGCAGGGCCATATGCCGAGCTGGGAAGGCCGGCTCCCGCCGACCGATATCAAGCTGCTGGCGCTCTATGTCGGCACGCTCGGTGAGGCGAAGCGATGAGCGCTTCAGCAGACGGCGAAACACGGGGCCGCGGTGGGCGGAAAGCCTTCTGGCTCGCGCTCGCCGGGGTGCTGGCGGGCGGGCTGATCCTCGCCAACGCCCATCTGGTCTATGTCGCCATAGGCTCGCAGCCGGACTGCGTGCCGCATGCAAAATCGGCGGGCGAGGCGGGCGGGTTCCGCGCCGCGCGCCCGTCCTGCTGAGGGAGGAGAAGCACATGGCTGCGATCGGGAACGGCCAGGAGATGCCGCTGCCTCTCTCCGCCCAGCGGCGGCGCAACCTGCCGGCGGGTGCGGCCCTGTCCTGGCTCGGCGCGGGCTGGCGCGATCTCTGGCGCAATCCGGGGCCGAGCCTGCTCTACGGGCTCGCGGTCTTCGCGGTCTCCGCCGTGATCGTCTGGGGGCTATTCCGGCTCGGGCTCGACTACATCCTGTTCCCGGCGCTGGCGGGCTTCATGGTGATGGGGCCGCTGTTGGCGATCGGGCTCTACCAGAAAAGCCGCGCGATCGAGCAGGGCGAGCCGGTCAGCCTCTCCCGGATGATCTTCGTCAAGGCGGCCTCGGGCGGGCAGGTCTGGTACACGGGCGCGATCCTCTCGCTGCTGATGCTGGTCTGGATGCGGGCGGCCGTGATCATCTACGCGCTGTTCTTCGGGCTCAGGCCATTCCCGGGCCTCCACGAGGTCGCGGCCATGCTGTTCGGAACGCCGATCGGCTGGGCGATGCTGCTGGTCGGCACCGTGGTCGGCGGGCTGTTCGCGGCCTTCTCCTTCGCGATCAGCGCCTTCGCGATCCCGATGCTGCTGGATGAGCGGGTCGATGCCTTCACCGCGATGGGCACCAGCATCTCGATGGTCTGGCGGAACCTGCCGGTGATGATCGCCTGGGGGGCGATCGTGCTTGCCCTGTTCCTTGTCTCGGTCGCGACCGGGCTTCTCGGCCTGATCGTGGTCTTCCCGCTGCTCGGTCACGCGACCTGGCACAGCTATCGGGCGCTCAGGTGAGCTGCTGCGCGCCGCCGCTGACTCTGGACGGCGCGTCCGACCCGTCGGCGGCGCGGCAGGAAATCCGCCTCGCCAGCCGCGATCTCGGCAATGGCCTGCGCCAGAGCGACCTCTCGGTGCCCGGCCTGCATTGTGCCGCCTGCATCCGGGCGGTCGAGACCGGCGTTGCCCGGCTGCCGGGCGTGGCGCAGGTCAGGGTCAATCTCTCGACCCGTCGCGCAGCGGTGCAATGGCGGGGCGAGGAAGCGCCTGACCTGCTGACGGCGCTCGCCGAACTCGGCTATCCCGGCCATCTCTTCGAGAGCGAGGCGGAGGGCACGGACCCTGAGCGCGACCGGCTGATCCGGGCGCTGGCGGTCGCCGGCTTCTGCGCCATGAACATCATGCTGCTCTCGGTCTCGGTCTGGTCGGGGGCGGAGCCCGAGACGCGGCAGGCCTTCCACTGGATTTCGGGCGCGCTGGCCTTGCCCTGCCTGATCTTTTCCGGCCGCATCTTCTTCTCCTCGGCCTGGGCGGTGCTGCGGCGCGGCCGCACCAACATGGACGTGCCGATCTCGATCGGTATCTGCCTCGCCTTTGCTCTCAGCCTCTACGACACGATCCATGACGGTCCGCATGCCTATTTCGACGCGGCGACCTCGCTGATCTTCTTCCTGCTGATCGGCCGCACGCTCGACCACCTGATGCATGAGAAGGCGCGCGCTGCCGTGCGCGGCCTGATGCGGCTGGCGCCGCGCGGCGCGACCGTGCTCGATACCGATGGCGGGCGGAGCTATCTGCCGCTGGCCGAGGTGGCGCCGGGCATGCGGATCGCGCTCACGGCCGGCGAACGCGTCCCCGTCGACGGCATCGTGGAGGAGGGCGCTTCCGAGCTCGATTGCGCCATCGCCACCGGCGAGAGCGCTCCGCAATCCGTGTCGCCGGGCATGGCGGTGCAGGCCGGGACGCTTAATCTCTCGGGGCCACTGACGATCCTCGCCACGGCCAAAGCCGAGAGCTCCTTCCTGGCCGAGATGGTCCGGTTGATGGAGGCCGCGGAAGGTGGCCGCGCCCGCTATCGCCGCATCGCCGACCGGGCGGCGGCGCTCTATTCGCCGGTGGTCCATGCGACCGCGCTGATCGCCTTCCTCGGCTGGATGATGGCGACCGGCGACTGGCATCGCGCGATCACCATCGCGATCGCCGTGCTGATCATCACCTGCCCCTGCGCGCTGGGACTGGCCGTGCCGATCGTGCAGGTCGTAGCCTCGCGGCGCCTGTTCGAGGCCGGGATCATGGTCAAGGACGGCTCGGCGATCGAGCGCATCGCCGAGATCGACACGGTCGCCTTCGACAAGACCGGCACGCTGACCTTCGGCCAGCCGCAACTGGTCGATCCCGCCGCAATCCCGGCCAGGGATCTGGCCATCGCGGCGGGGATCGCCCGGCGTTCGAGCCACCCGCTCTCCCGCGCCATCGCGGCTGCAGCGCCGGAAGCCGGCCTGGCGCTGACGGACATCCGGGAGCATCCCGGCTTCGGCGTCGAGGCCGAGCTGGAAGGGCATTGCTATCGCCTCGGGCGTGCGGAATGGGCCCTTGCGGAAGCGGGCGGTCAGCCGGAAAGCGGGACGGTGCTGAGCCGCGACGGCGCTTTCGTCGCCCGCTTCGCCTTTGCCGAGACTTTGCGCCCGCAAGCGCGGGCCGCTGTCGATGCCTTGCGGGCCGATGGCCTTTCCATCGCGCTGTTGTCCGGCGACAGATCTGCAGCGGTGCAGCCGATCGCCGGTAGGCTCGGCATCGACGCTGTCTCAGCCGGTCTGCTGCCGGCTGGAAAGGTTGAGCGTCTCGCCGCACTGGCTGCCGAGGATCGCAAGGTGCTGATGGTCGGTGACGGCCTCAACGATGCGCCGGCACTGGCCGCGGCGCATGCCTCGATGGCGCCGGCTTCGGCCGCAGATATCGGTCGCAACGCCGCGGATTTCGTCTTCCTGCATGACGGGCTCGATGCGGTTCCCACGGCGATTGCCGTCGCGCGGGCGGCAGGGCGGCTGATCAGGCAGAATTTCGCCCTGGCGATCCTCTACAACGCGCTGGCCCTGCCAGTTGCCATCGCGGGTTACGTGACGCCGCTGATCGCGGCGCTCGCCATGTCGCTGTCCTCGATCCTCGTCGTGGCCAACGCCCTGCGCCTCGATGCGGGCAAGGCGCAGGTTCGTGCCGGGACCGATACGCGGCAGGCCGGAAAGCTTGCCCCGGCCTGCGAACCCGGCGAATGAGCAGCCTGGTCTTCCTCGTTCCGTTGGCGCTGGTGCTTGGCGGGGCGGCGCTCGCCGCCTTCCTGTGGTCGCTGCGTAGCGGCCAGTATGACGATCTCGACGGTGCCGCCGAGCGGATCCTGCTCGATGAGGACGAAGGTGCTCTGGATGCGGCCGGCCCTTCGGTGCAGAAGGAGCCGGAACGATCGACGCGCCGGAGCGAAATGCCATGACCACCGGTGAAGCCTTGCCCGAGCTTCCCTTCGTCCGGGATGCGGACGGCTCCTTCGTGCTCGATGCTGCGCGCTTGGCGAAGCGCTTCGGCTGGTCGGCGGAGGAATTGCGAGACCTGATGCGCCGCGGGCTGGTGACGAGCCGGGTCGAGCGCGGCGAGGCGGAGGACGAGGGGCGCTGGCGCCTCTCGGTCCGTTGCGGCAACCGCTGCTGGCAAGCCGTCGTCCAGCCCGATGGCACGGTTGCGGACGAGCAGCTTGATTTCGTTCCGCCGCAAGGCCGCCGCGAGCGGCGCTGACCGAAAGCCTGCGGCCCGGCTTATGCCCGGCGCGCGGGTCGGCTGACCGGAGCCTTGCTATACATTTCAGGCCGCCATCCCGATAATGACCGCTCAGCAGGGTGAATCGCATCGGCAGTCGCCGGTCTTCGCTGTCCCTGCGCTTTCTCGACGAGGGAACGATGCGTCTTCTCCACCTTGCCCCGGCCACGGCCCTCCTTGCGGCACTCGGCGGTTGCGTCTCCAGCGAGCCGGTCGCTTATTCGGAACCCCCCGTGGTGCAAAGCATGACCTTCCAGCCGCAGCAGCGCAGCTATCTCGATGCCGGCCCGGCTCCGGCACGCCTGAGCGGGCCCGGCAATACGCGCGATAGCCAGACGGGCTTCGCCGGACGTTCCGACAGCTTCGGCGGCGGCGTGCTGCCCTCGTTCTGAGGCGGCGGGCGAGCCAAGCTCCGCCGCGATCAGCCTGCCTCCTGCTTCGACGGCTCAGGGCGAGCCGATCGAGAGCAGGGTGCCCGCCATCTCCCTGATCATCGCGAGAGCTTCGGCCTGGGGGCCGTCCTGCGTGCCCGCGCGGGAGATCGCGTAGGCCGGCATGATGAAATGAGGCGCGTCCTCGACGAGATGCAGCGTTCCGGCCGCGAGATGCGGGGCGATGATGCGTGCAGGAAAATAGCCGGAGCCGCCATGCTCCAGGATATGCTGCAGCCCCAGCCAGCCGACATTGGCGCTGAGCAGCGCGCCGCCGAAATCGGGGAAGCTCGCGCTGTGGCGCGCCTGGAATTCCGAGCCCCAGTCGACGAGGACATAGCCGGACTGCGGCTCGGGCGCGGATTGCGCATCCGTCGCAATCATGACCAGGCGGTCGTCGAACAGATGCTCGACCTTCAGGCCCGGGCGGCTCTGCGGTGTGTACATCACGCCGATATCGAGGCGCCCCTCGATCAGCCCGTGCATCAGCTCCGGCTCGAGCGCACTCTCGATCCGGATCGACACGTCGGGCCGGGCCCGCTGCATCGACGGTAGCCAGCGCAGCAGGAACTCCTCCCAAAGGCCGATCCGGCCGCCGACTGCCAGCGTTCCGGCCGCGCCCTCGGGCAGCCCGATATCGTGATGCGCCTGCACCACCGTCTGGACCAGCGTCGCGGCATGACGCTGGAAGCGGTGCCCGGCCGCCGTCAAGGTCGTTCCGGCCTTGTTGCGGACGAACAGCCGGCAGCGCAATTGCTCCTCCAGCACGTTGATCCGCGTGCTCACCGTCGACTGGCTGACATGAAGCCGGTCCGCCGCGCCGCTGAAATTGCCGGCCGAGACCACCGTCAGAAAGGTTCGTGCCAGTTCCGTATCCATATCGGCCGTCTTTTAAATCTATAAACCCGATACGTAAGTTTATAATTATTCGTTTGTCAAAATCATCTGCCTGCATGAGCCTGCGATTCAAGCAGATCGTAGAGATCGCAGGGGAAAAGCATTGGAGCGGCATCTGGCCTGGGATGGCGATATCGCCGCCCGCATCATCTCGGAATGGAAATCCCGCGAGGGCGCCTTGCTGCCGATCCTGCACGCGCTGCAGGAGGAGTTCGGCTATATCCATCCGGCAGCCACGGCCCTCGTGGCGGATGCGCTGAATATCGGGCGCGCCGAAGTCCATGGCGTCATCACCTTCTATCCGGATTTCCGGCAGGCACCGCCTGCGGCCCATAGCCTGAAGCTGTGCCGGGCCGAGGCCTGCCAGTCCCAAGGTGCGGAGCGGCTGGCGCGACAGGCTCAGGAGGCGCTGGGCATCGGCTTCGGCGGCACCAGCGCGGATGGCAAGGTCCAGCTCGAAGCGGTCTATTGCCTGGGACTCTGCTCTGTCGCCCCATCCGCGATGCTCGACGGCCGGATCGTCGGGCGGCTCGACGACGGCAAGCTCGCCTCGCTGCTGACGGAGGCCGGACAATGACGCCGCGGTTCTTCATCCCCTGCGACGCGGCGGCCATCGCGGTCGATGCCGATCGCGTGGCGGAGGCTTTGCAGGTGGCGGCGAGTGCGCGCGGGGTCGCCATCGACATCGTCCGCACCGGCTCGCGCGGGCTGCACTGGCTGGAGCCGCTGGTCGAATACGCCACCCGCGACGGCCGCATCGGCTATGGCCCGGTCGCTCCGGGCGATGCCGCCGGCGTGCTCGATGCTGCCCTGGCCGGCACGAGCCATCCGCTGTGCCATGGCCTGACGGAGGCGCTGCCCTTCTTCGCGAAGCAGACCCGGCTGACCTTCGCGCGCTGCGGCACCGTCGATCCCCGTTCCCTGGAGGACTATATCGCCCATGGCGGCTATCGCGGGCTGGCCGCTGCGCTCGATGCCGGCCCAGCGGCGACCGTCGCGGCCGTCACGGAGTCCGGCCTGCGCGGACGCGGCGGCGCCGGCTTTCCGACCGGCATCAAATGGGACACCGTCGCGAAGGCGGAAGGCGAGCGGAAATACATCGTCTGCAATGCCGATGAAGGCGATAGCGGCACCTTCGCCGACCGCATGATCATGGAGGGCGACCCCTTCGTCCTGATCGAAGGCATGACCATTGCCGCCATCGCCGTCGGCGCGACCTATGGCTACATCTATGTCCGCTCGGAATATCCTCACGCGATCGCCGCGCTGGAGCATGCGCTGGGCGAGGCGCGCCGGAAGGGCATGCTGGGTGCGGCGATCGCGGGCTCGTCCCATGGCTTCGACATGGAGGTCCGGGTCGGCGCCGGTGCCTATGTCTGCGGCGAGGAGACCGCTCTTCTCGACAGTCTTGAGGGGCGCCGCGGCGTCGTTCGGGCCAAGCCGCCGCTGCCGGCACATAAGGGGCTCTTCGGCTGCCCCACCGCCATCAACAACGTGCTCTCGCTCGCGAGCGTGCCGATCATCCTCGACAAGGGCGCGGCGTTCTATCGCGATTTCGGCATGGGCCGCTCGCGCGGCACGATGCCGATCCAGCTCGCCGGGAATATCCGCCATCCCGGCCTGTTCGAGGTCGGCTTCGGCATCACGCTCGGCGAACTCGTCGACGAGATCGGCGGCGGCACGGCCAGCGGCCGGCCGGTGCGCGCGGTCCAGGTCGGCGGGCCGCTCGGCGCCTATTTCCCGCGAGAGCTGTTCGACACGCCGTTCGACTACGAGGCCTTCGCGGCGCGCGACGGCCTGATCGGCCATGGCGGCATCGTGGTCTTCGACGACAGCGTCGACATGGCCCGGCAGGCGCGTTTCGCGATGGAGTTCTGCGCGGTCGAATCCTGCGGGAAATGCACGCCCTGCCGTGTCGGTTCGACCCGTGGCGTCGAGGTGATCGACCGCGTCATCGCCGGCGAGCAGCGCGCCGCCAACCTGACGGTGCTCGAAGACCTCTGCCACACCATGAAGCTCGGTTCGCTCTGCGCGCTCGGCGGGTTCACGCCCTATCCGGTGATGAGCGCGCTCACCCATTTCCCGGAAGATTTCGGCGTCACGCCGCCCAGCCGCCAGGCGGCGGAGTGAAGGAGGTCGCCATGCAGCTCGTCCAGGAAACCGACTATGGCACGCCGGCTTCCAAGGCGAGCGCCATGGTCACCCTCACCATCGACGGCCGCAGCGCGACGGTGCCGGCCGGCACCTCGATCATGCGCGCGGCGATGGAGATCGGCACCGAGATCCCCAAGCTCTGTGCGACCGACATGCTCGACGCCTTCGGCTCCTGCCGGCTCTGTCTGATCGAGATCGAGGGCCGCAACGGCACGCCGGCCTCCTGCACGACGCCGGTCGCGGAGGGGCTGGTGGTGCATACGCGCTCGGAGCGGCTCGACCGTTTGCGCAAGGGCGTCATGGAGCTTTATGTCTCCGACCATCCGGTCGCGGCGCTCGACCCGGTCGGGCAGGGCGATATCGCGCTGCTCGACACGGTCGCGGAGGTCGGGTTGACGGAAGTTCGCTACGGCTTCGACGGCGCTCGCCACCGCGATACCGGGCTCGACGAATCCAATCCCTATTTCAGCTACGACCCCGCCAAATGCATCGTCTGCTCGCGCTGCGTACGGGCCTGCGAGGATGTGCAGGGCACCTTCGCGCTGACCATTACCGGCCGCGGCTTCGAATCCGTGATGGCGGCCGGCACCGACCAGTCCTTCCTGGAGTCGGACTGCGTTTCCTGCGGCGCCTGCGTGCAGGCCTGCCCGACGGGCTCGCTGATCGAGAAAGCCGTCATTGCCAAGGGCAAGCCGGAATGGTCGACGGTCACGACCTGCGCCTATTGCGGCGTCGGCTGCTCGTTCAAGGCCGAGATGCGCGGCGACGAGGTCGTCCGCATGATCCCCTACAAGGACGGCAAGGCCAATCACGGCCACTCTTGCGTCAAGGGCCGCTTCGCCTGGGGCTATGCCAACCACAAGGAACGCATCCTCAACCCTATGATCCGGGAGAAGATCACCGACCCCTGGCGCGAGGTGTCCTGGGAGGAGGCGATCGCCCATACGGCGAGCGAGTTCAAGCGCATCCAGGCCAAATACGGCACCGGTTCGATCGGCGGCCTGACCTCGTCGCGCTGCACTGATGAGGAGACCTTCCTGGTCCAGAAGCTGGTGCGCGCCGGCTTCGGCAACAACAATGTCGATACCTGCGCCCGCGTCTGCCATTCGCCGACCGGTTACGGCCTGAGCACGACCTTCGGCACCTCGGCCGGCACGCAGGATTTCGATTCCGTCGAGCAGACCGACGTGATGCTCCTGATGGGCGCCAACCCGACCGATGCGCATCCCGTCTTCGGCTCGCGGATGAAGCAGCGCCTGCGCGAGGGCGCCAAGCTCATCGTCATCGATCCCCGCCGGATCGAACTGGTGCGCGCGCCCCATGTCGAGGCGGCCTACCACCTGCCGGTGCTGCCCGGCACCAATGTCGCGATCCTGACCGCGCTTGCCCATGTCGTCGTCACCGAGGGGCTGGTCGACGAGGCCTTCGTGCGCGAGCGCTGCGAATGGGATGCCTTCCAGGACTGGGCCGCCTTCGTCGCCGAGGAGCGCAACAGCCCGGAGGCGCTCTCGAAGGTCACCGGTGTCGCGGCCGCCGATATCCGCGGCGCGGCGCGCCTGTTCGCCACCGGCGGCAATGGCGCGATCTATTACGGGCTCGGCGTCACCGAGCACAGCCAGGGCTCGACCGCCGTGATGGCGATCGCCAATCTCGCCATGGCGACCGGCAATATCGGCCGGCCGGGTGTCGGCGTGAACCCGATGCGCGGGCAGAACAACGTCCAGGGCTCCTGCGACATGGGCTCCTTCCCGCATGAGTTCTCGGGCTATCGCCATGTCTCGAACGATGCGGTGCGCGGCCTGTTCGAGGATGCCTGGGGCACCTGGCTCGACAAGGAGCCGGGCCTGCGCATCAACAACATGCTCGACGCGGCCCTGGATGGCTCCTTCATGGGGCTCTACGTCCAGGGCGAGGACATCATGCAGTCCGACCCCGACACGCGCCATGTCGCAGCGGGCCTGTCGGCGATGGAATGCGTCGTCATGCAGGACCTGTTCCTGAACGAGACGGCGAACTACGCCCATGTCTTCCTGCCCGGCAGCACCTTTCTGGAGAAGGACGGCACCTTCATCAATGCCGAGCGGCGCATCCAGCTCGTGCGCAAGGTGATGGAGCCGAAATCCGGTCTGGCCGACTGGGAGATCACCGCCGCGCTCAGCAATGCGCTGGGCTACCCGATGCATTACGGCCATCCCTCCGAGATCATGGATGAGATCGCGCGATTGACGCCGACCTTCGCCGGCGTCTCCTTCGAGCGTCTTGCCGAGCTCGGCTCGATCCAGTGGCCCTGCAACGAGCAGGCGCCGACCGGCACGCCGGTGATGCACATCGACAAATTCGTGCGTGGCAAGGGCCATTTCGTCATCACCGAGTATCTCGCGACCGACGAACGCGTCGGCCCGCGCTATCCGCTGCTGCTGACGACCGGGCGCATCCTCTCGCAATACAATGTCGGCGCGCAGACGCGGCGCACCGAGAATGTCGTCTGGCACAAGGAAGACCTGCTCGAGATCCATCCGCATGACGCGGAGGAGCGCGGCATCGCCGACGGCTCCTGGGTCAGGCTGGCCAGCCGCTCCGGCGAGACCGCCTTGCGGGCGCTGGTGACCGAGCGCGTCGCGCCCGGCGTCGTCTATACGACCTTCCACCACCCGGACACGCAGGCCAACGTCGTCACCACCGATTATTCGGACTGGGCGACCAACTGCCCGGAATACAAATGCACGGCCGTGCAGGTCTCGCCTTCCAATGGACGCTCGGACTGGCAGGAGCGCTATTCCGCCTTCGCCGACAACAGCCGGCGGATCATGCCGCCGGCGGCGGAGTGAGCGCGATGCAGCTCGACCGGCTCATCCACATGGCCAACCAGATCGGCAGCTTCTTCGCGAGCCAGCCCCGGGCCGAAGTGGCCGAGGCGGTTGCGACCCATCTCCGGAAATTCTGGGACCCACGCATGCGCAGCGCCATCTGCGCGCATTTCGACGACGGCGGCAGCGGGCTCGACCCGCTGGTTCGCGATGCCGTCGCGCTGATCGCCACTGAGCGGACGAAAACCGGCTGAAACTCGCCAAAGCGCGAAGCCGAAAACAGGGCAACGACCCGGCTGGAGGAGGAAACGCATGACGACGATCGACCGACGAAACGAATACGCCAAATCGATGATCCCCTTCCTGGATCGCGAGCGAACCATCGCCAAGCCTGGTTACAGCCGCTGGCTGGTGCCGCCGGCGGCACTCTGCGTCCATCTGTGCATCGGCCAGGCCTATGCCTTCAGCGTCTTCAACCTGCCGATGACGCGCCTGATCGGCGTCTCGCAATCAGCCCCGGACGACTGGAAGCTGACCGAGCTCGGCTGGATCTTCTCGATTGCGATGGTGTTCCTCGGGGTGTCGGCCGCCGTCTTCGGGCGCTGGGTCGAGGAGGGCGGACCGCGCAAGGCGATGTTCACCGCTGCGATCTGCTGGGCGAGCGGCTTCCTGATCTCGGCGCTCGGCGTCAAGCTGCACAATCTCTGGCTGATCTATCTCGGCTACGGCGTGATCGGTGGCTGCGCGCTCGGCATCGGCTATATCTCGCCGGTCTCGACATTGATGAAGTGGTTTCCCGATCGGCCCGGCATGGCCACGGGTATGGCGATCATGGGCTTCGGTGGCGGCGCGCTGATCGCCTCGCCGCTCTCGGTCTGGCTGATGAGCAAATTCCAGACGGCGACCGATGTCGGCGTGCTCTGGAGCTTCATCACGCTGGGCTGCGTCTATTTCCTGTTCATGATGTTCGGTGCGCTGACCGTCCGGGTGCCGGCGCCGGGCTGGAAGCCGGAAGGCTATGTGCCGCCGGCGACGGCGAGCAAGCTGATCACCAAGAACGACGTCTTCGTCTACCAGGCGATCAAGACCCCGCAATTCTGGCTGATCTGGACGGTCCTCTTCGTCAACACCACCGCCGGGATCGGCGTGCTCGGGCAGGCCTCGGCGATGAGCCAGGAGATGTTCCCCGGCCGGATCACCCCGGTCGCGGCCGCCGGTCTCGTCGGGCTGATGAGCCTGTTCAACATGGGCGGGCGGTTTAGCTGGGCCTCGCTCTCTGACTATATCGGGCGCAAGAACACCTATTTCTGCTACATGGTGCTGGGCTTCATCCTCTACATCACGGTGCCCTATGCCGGTGGCAGCGGCAATGTCGTGCTGTTCGTCATCTGCTTTCTGATCATCGTCAGCATGTATGGCGGCGGCTTCTCGACCGTGCCGGCCTATCTGCGCGACATGTTCGGCACCCGCTATGTCGGTGCCATCCACGGCATCCTGCTGACGGCATGGTCGGCGGCGGGCATCGCCGGGCCGGTGCTGATCAACTACATCCGCGAATACAATCTCGCGCATGGCGTGCCCAAGGCGCAGGCTTACAATGTTACGATGTACATCATGGCGGGACTGCTCGTGATCGGCTTCATCGCCAATCTCTGCGTCAGGGCGGTCGACAAGCGCCATCACATGGTGAGCGAGGCCGAGCCGTCACGTGGTCTCGATCTGCCGGGCGGTGCCCAGGCCGCGCCCGCACAGGCGTGAGGAGCGGGCCATGCCGATCATAGCACCTCGGGAGCCGCCATTGCGGCTCCTGCTGCTGGCCTGGCTTCGCTATTGGCTTCGGCACGCCATGGCATCGCTTCGGCCGCAGCACAGCGCCACTGGCATCGCTGCCCTGGTTGCAGGTAGCGGCCACCCATCGGGATTCTAAGGCGATTTCTGGATATCCTGAATCCAGAAAGTGATCCAAGCCATTGTTCTTGCTGCATTTCATCCTGCGAAGCCAACGTCCGCTTCGCTCGAAAATGTTCCGAGGAGATCATCATGCAGAGTAACGATAGCGCTCCGACCAGCACCCTTCGCCTCGTCGTGGCCTGGAGCATCGCGGGCATTCCGCTGCTGGGCGGCGTAGCCCAGACGCTGGTCAACGCGATGAAGCTCTTTCAGTAATCCCAACGGTCGGAGCTGCGCATCGTCGCTGCTCCGGCCAAGAACCAAAGCATCGGACTGAATGCCGTATTCAGTCCGATGCTCCAAGCTTTTGATTTGGCATCGGCATTCTCCGAAAACCGCGTTCCACCTTTTGGGCCGATGCTCTCGGCGCTACTCCGGCAGCCGAAGCCCGGCCAGGAAGGTCGCGACGGTCAAAGTCTTGGTCGGCTGAGCCCGGCATTGGCGTTCGACGGCATCCAGCACTTCGCCATCCCCATATCGCGACAATCGCGATGGAGAGCCGTGGCGCAGGGCGTCGATCACCCAGCGGCCGATCAGGCCGTGCATTTCAGCATCCGCGGCTTCGCGCTTCATCCAGGCTTCGCAGGTGATGTAGTCCTGCAGGAATTCGCCCTGGCGCAGCACCTCGCTCGTCGCCGCTGCCGGACAGGCCAGAACCCAAAGAGCCGCCACCGTCGCCAGACGCACCATCCCCCACCCCTTCCGCTCTTCCCAAGGCTGCTTCCGACCTTCCTGTGCCGCCGGCTCCGGACCGGCAGGCTCCCTTGCTTCGCGCCCGTCACCTGACGCGCGCGACGGGGAGCCTCGATGCCTGACGATACGACCTGGGACGGGAGCAGTAGATCAGCGAGCATAGCAAGCTTCGCTTGCGCTGCAACAGCCGAAACCTTCCACGGACGTTGTTACAGGCCGCTCCGGCTTTATCTCGCGTCTGCAATATAGTTTCGACCGTACCGGCAGGAGTATTCAAAATCAGCTTCGACAAGCTTGCCGCGCACGGGCAAGACTGCCTTGCAGATCCATGCCCGAAAGGCCGAAGCCACAACGGCGCTGCGACCGCGCGATCAACCGCACATGGCGGGCTTCGCGCCTTGCGTGCGGAATGCGGTGGAAAGATCGGGCCATCGGCGCAAGCGTCGGCTTCCGGTTTAACCGCGGTTAACCGCCACGGCTGAATATCATCCGATTGGACACCGCTACCACGGGGGGGAGATGGCCAAGGCCCGCGACAACGCCATCACCCGCCGCCCGCTCCGGCGCGTGCAGCCTATGATTGCAGTTGTTGCCGCGGCGCTCGCCTTCGCAGGTTGCGCGGCCCTGGCCCAGACACGCCCCGAGGAGCCGGTCAAACTGCAGATCATCGGCGGGCTCGCCGGCATCACCCAATACACCAAGATCGAGCAACCCTTCTGGCAGTCGGAGATCAATGCGCTGTCGAAGGGGCGCATCACTGCGACGATCCGGCCGCTCGATGCGGGGAGCTTGCGCAACCAGGAGATGCTCCAGCTCCTGCGGCTCGGTGTGGTCTCGTTCGGTACGGCCCAGCTAAGTGCCGTCGCGGGCGACGAGCCGGAGCTGAGTGCCGTCGACCTGCCCCTGTTGAACCCCGATGTCGCGACGCTGCGCCGGACCGTCGCTGCGTTCCGGGAGCATCTGCGCAGCCTGCTGCGTGAGCGCTACGAGATCGAGCTCCTCGGCATCTATGCCTATCCGGCGCAGGTCCTGTTCTGCACCCGGTCCTTCAAGGGGCTCGACGATCTCGCTGGGCGGAAGGTGCGGAC
Organism: Allobosea sp. AK1; assembly: GCF_006714945.1. Taxonomy (NCBI): domain Bacteria; kingdom Pseudomonadati; phylum Pseudomonadota; class Alphaproteobacteria; order Hyphomicrobiales; family Alloboseaceae; genus Allobosea; species Allobosea sp. AK1. The sequence goes on along the minus strand of NZ_VFMG01000001.1, from coordinate 367,440 downwards.
TTCCTCCGTCGGGCAATCCGAGCTGATGGCGTCGATGGGGGCGGTGCCGGTGATCCTGCCCTTTGCCGAAATCGTGGCGGCTCTGCGCGACGGGGTCGTCGATTGCGCGATCACCGGCACCTTGAGCGGCTATGAGATCGGCCTGCCGCGCGTCGCCGTGGCGGTGCACGCCCTCGCGCTCAATTGGGGCGTCTCGCTCTTCGGCGCGAACGCGACTTATTTCGATGGTCTGCCCGCGGATGCGCGCGACACCATCCGGCAAGGCGTGGGGCAGCTCGAGGAGCGGATCTGGTCCCAGGCGGAAGCCGATACGCAACGCGGCCTCGCCTGCAATGCCGGGACGGAAATCTGCTCCGGCAAGCCCGGGCGGCCGATGACCGTCGTGCCGGCCCTGCCAGCGGACGCGACGCGCCGGCGCCTCCTCGCCGAGGTCGTCCTGCCGCGCTGGTTCGAGCGTTGCGGGGAGGACTGCGTCGTGGCCTGGAACACCTATCTCAAGCCGCTCCACGCCATCGAACCTCGGACGCCGTGAACTCGCCGCCCCTCGACGAGGACCAATGATCAAGCGCCTTAAACTCATGGTGGTAGCGGGGGCGGCCGTCATCCTGACGGTGGCTGCGATCGGCGCCTCCAATCTGGTTCGCCAGAGGGAGGTGACCGCCTGGCGGGCTGCCGAGCAATCGCTGGAAGGCCAGGCCGTTGCCGCCGAGAATGCGCTCGACCGGCAACTCCTGCAGGTCGATGGCGCGCTGGCGAGCTTTGCAACCCTGTTCGATGTCGCTCAGATCGGCCCCGGCCAAAGGGAGCCCGCCAGCCGCCTGCTTCGGGGCCTCAATTTCCAGACGATGGCGTTTCGCGACCTGCTGCTCGTCGGGCCCGATGGCAGCATCATTGCTTCCGCCAGGTCGAGCGGCGCACGCCATAGCCTGCCGCTGGATGTCGCCATGGTCTCGCGCGCGCCGACGAATCTGATTGGCCCGATTCGAAACGCCGTCACCGGGGACTGGTCGCTTTACGTCGCACGCCGGATTCCCGCGTGGCACGGCGTCGTCCCGGTTGCCGAGGTGCCCCTGCACACGATGATGAAACTCCTGGCGGAGGCCGGTGTCGGCTCCGACACGCGGATTTCGCTCGAACGCGCCGACGGCCAGATCGTCGCGATGCTGCCGCATGACGAATTGCTGATCGGCAAGCCCCGCGTTCCCGCCTTGCCCACGCGAGTGGCGAAGGGCAAGGCTTTCCTGATCGGCGAGAGGGGCAGCGAAACCGCGACCCTGAACGTGGTCAGAGGCTCGCTCTATGGCGATATCCGGCTCGTCTTGAGCGTGAAGAGCACCGAGGCTCTCGCGGATTGGCGCCAGGATCGCGACCGGACGATCACGGCGGCCGTCATTGGGGCGCTGCTTCTGTCGGCCTTTGCCGGAGCGATCCTGCTGGCCATCCACCAGCGCGAACGGGCGGATGCCGAGCGCGGGCGGGCGGCAGTCCTCCTCGACAACGCGATCGAGGCCATGTCCGACGGCTTCGTGATGTGGGACGAGGGCGACCGGCTGGTGACGTGCAACCAGCGCTATCGCGACCTCTATGCGCTGAGCGCGCCCTTCATGACGGCCGGTGCGCATTTCGAGGATATCATCCGCAAAGGGGTCGAGCTCGGCCAATATCCCCAGGCGACCGGCGAGATCGAGGAATTCGTCAGGGATGTCGCGACCTGGCATCGCCAGGGCAGCGGCTCGATCGAGCGCCTGCTGCCGGACGGGCGCTGGCTGCTCATCACGGAAAGGCGGATGAGGGATGGCGGGACGGTCGGAATCCGCACCGATATCACGGCACTCAGGGGGGCGCTCGCGGAGCTGGCTGCCGCCAACACGCGGGCCAACGAGGCGGCCGAAGAGGCACGACAGCAGAACGCGGCTCTCGTTGAGCAGGAACATCGCATCCGTTTCCTGGCCCATCATGACGACCTGACGAGCCTGCAGAACCGCTTCGCCTTCCGCAGCCAGATCACGAAGTCGCTGCTGCGGAAGGAGGGCGGTTCCGCGGTGGCGGCCCTGCTGTTCCTCGACCTCGATCGCTTCAAGGACGTCAACGATACGCTCGGGCATCCCGTCGGCGACCTGCTGCTCCTCTCGGTCGCGGAACGCCTGAAGACCTGTGTGCGGGATACCGAATGCGTCGCCCGCCTGGGTGGAGACGAGTTCGCGGTTCTCAGCCTCGATCCGGGGCAACCGCAGCAGGCCGTGGCGCTCGCGACCCGCATCATCGAGGTTCTCAGCGAGCCTTATGTCCTCAAGGATCGGACGATTTCCATCTCGGCGAGCGTCGGCATCGCCATTGCCGAGAGCTCGGGGTTCGATGCGGATCTGCTCCTGAAACAGGCCGACCTCGCGCTTTACCAGGCCAAGGCCCGGGGACGCGGGGTCTGCTGCGTGTTCACGGCGGAAATGGACGAGCAGTTGCGCGCCCGTCTCGCCCTGGAAATGGATCTGCGCCAGGCTGTCGAAGAGCGGCAGTTCGAGCTGTCCTACCAGCCGATCTTCGATCTGAAATCCAGCAAGCTCTGCGGCTTCGAGGCGTTGCTGCGCTGGCACCACCCGGAACGGGGACTGGTCGGGCCGGCGGAGTTCGTGCCGCTGGCGGAGGAGACGCGACTGATCGTCGATCTCGGAGAATGGGTCCTTCGCCAGGCCTGCATGGACGCGGTCCAGTTGCCGGGCGATCTTCGCATCGCCGTCAACCTGTCGCCGGTGCAATTGATCTTCGGCGATGCGGTGGCGACCGTGCGCGATATCCTCGCCGAGACGGGGCTCGACCCGAGGCGGCTCGAACTCGAGATCACCGAGACTGCGCTGCTCGCCAATGACAATCGCAACCTCGGAACGCTCAGGAGTCTCAAGGAACTCGGCGTCCGAATCGTGCTCGACGATTTCGGCACGGGCTATTCGAGCCTGAGCCACCTGCGGCTCTTCCCGCTGGACAAGGTGAAGATCGACCGTTCCTTCGTGCGCGACATGACCGCCCATTCCGACAGCGCGGCCATCGTTGCGGCCGTCGCGGCGCTGGCGGCCGAACTCGGCATGACCACCACGGCAGAGGGCATCGAGACGCAAGATCAGCTCGATGCGGTCGACCGGGCGGGCTGCACGGAAGCGCAAGGGTATCTGCTGGGGAAACCGCAGCCGATCCTGAAAGCCGTGCATACGACCCTGTTCAGGCGCTCGCCGCGCAACCGCAACCAGGGAAGCCGCGCACGCGACACCTCCGATACGCCGTAGTCCGCTTGAGGCAGCGCTATGGGAGCTTCCTCGCCGGCCTGAGCGGCCCGGCCGGCGGGCGCGATGCCGACGGGAATGATCCCGGATATTCAGGATGGCAGGGGAATGGAGCGGGTACCGGGAATCGAACCCGGGTATTCAGCTTGGAAGGCTGCTGCTCTACCATTGAGCTACACCCGCATCGGGCGCCAAATTCCCCATCGGACCCGTCAGTGTCAAGGGGCGCGGCGTCGTTGTCGGCGTCAGAAGCCGAAGTTGAAGCCGGCCTTGACGATATCGCCTGCGGTACGCGCACGCATGGTCGCGTATTGGGTGGGGGCGAGCCCGGTATAATCCTGCAAGGTCAGCTTCTGGTTGCCGAGATCGTAATGCGTGTAGTCGAGCCGGAGCGTCATGCCCGGCATGATCGCATATTCGATGCCGCCGCCGAGCGCCCAGCCGCTGGCGATACCGGAACGGGAGGCCGTGGCGCCGGAGGCCGTCGCCGGATTGTCGGGCGTGATCGAGCCCTTCTGGTCGACGAGGCCGTAGGCATAGCCACCGCTGCCATAGATCATGAAATCGCCGAGCACGAAGCCGGCGCGGGCGCGGACCGTTCCCAGCATCGAGACCTCGTTCTCGGCGCGCGTGGTGAAGCGGGTCCCGCCGGGATTGGCGGAAATCGTCTGGCTGCCGCCGAGCCGCGTCGCGGACAGGTCGGTTTCGGCGCCGATGACGACTGCGCCGATCTGATAGTTGAAGCCGAACTGCGCGCCGCCGACCATGCCGCTGCCGTCGGGCGACAGGCTGCGCGGCACGGCCGCGGCATTGATCGCGCTGGCGGCGAGGACCGAGGTGCCGGCCACGGTCGCGGTTGTCACGACGGTCGTTGTCGTTGGGAAAGGCGTCGAGTTGGTGGTCGTGGTGGTGCTCGTCGTCGTCGTGGTCGTCGGCGTGAAGGTTGGGCTGCCGAAGGGGCCAGCTACGGTCGTACGGTCACTCTGCCGGCCGCCGCCGAGCGAGCCGCCGACATAGAAGCCGGTCCAGCGTGGGCGCTCCGGAAACAGGGCGGGCAGGTCGGGCGCCATCGCCTGTGGCGCCATCGGAGGCGGCGGCGGGGTGACGGGGGCCCGGCGCGGCATTCCCGTCCGCGCGGGGGAGACGCCGCGCGGCGTATAATCGGCACGGCGCGAGCGGGGCTGCTGGACGGCCGGGCAGACCGGGCAGGTCTGTGCGACCTGCACGCGGTTGCGGCTCGGCGCAGTCGCCGCCAATCGCAGGGCGGCAGCCGTGTGATCCGAGACCGGATAGAGCCGGGCGTAGAGCCTGAAGGATTCGGCATCGCCGGCGAGCACGGCCTCGGCCCAGGCCCGCTCATCCGTCCGCTGGGCGAGGATGCGATTCAGGCGCAGGGCGTTCTGATCTTCGGGATTGATCGCGAGCGCATTGCCGTAGATGTCGCTGCGGTCCCAGGCGATCGCGGTGCGGGCGGCGTCGGCCGGCGACATGCCGCGCAGCGAGGCCAGCGTCGGGCGCGCCGTCAGAGGGACGTTGCCGGCCGTGGCTGCTTGCGCCGCAGGGGCGCCGGCCGGGCGCTGGAAGAAGCTGAACTCCGTGATCAGCGAAGACGTGTCCCAGGGGATCTGGGTGCCGTTGGTGGAATCGTAGACGGCGAGACGGATGCGCCGGAAGATCTGCTCGACGGCCAGACCCGGCTCGCGGGCCTCGCGCAGGAAGGCGGTGGTGAAGGGGCTGTTGGCACCGGTGCCGTCCGCGGCGGTGGAGCCGGGCGATGTGGCGAAGGCGACGAAGGTGCCGCTGCCGGAATCGATGCGGGCGAGGCCGGCTTCGTTGCTGATGCCTTCATTGGCGCCGTCGACGATCTGCAGGGCAAGGCCGCGGGCGACCTGACGGCCGGCAAAGGGATTGTCGCGGCAGGCGTCGAGGATCGCGATCTTGGACTTGGCGCCAGCCCCATCGAGGCGGCGCAGGATGTCGCTCAGCGACAGGGATTGCTCAGCGATATTGGTGCCGATCTGCGGACGGATATCGGTCGGCAGGATGTAGTTGGCGCCGTCGAGCTGCACGGCATGGCCGGCATAATAGACCAGCGCCGTCGCATCAGGACCGCCGCGGCGCACCTTGTCGACGAAGACGTCGAGCGCGCTGCGCAGACCGGCGAGCGAGAGATCGAGCGCCGGCGTGATGTCGAAGCCCGCTTCCTGCAGCATGCTGCGCGTGGCGTTGGCGTCGTTCAGCGCGTTGGGCAGCTTGGTGACATTGGCATAGCCGCCATTGCCAACGACGAAGGCGAAGCGCTTCTGGGCAAAGGCGGGCGTGGCGCCGAGGCCGAACGTGACGAAGACCGCCGCGAGGGCGATGACGAGATACGCATAGGCCCGGGCTTGAATCCGCATGCTGCTTCCCCTGCGCGCGAGAAGAACGACTCGCTGGACCTGTCTGACGCCCACGATTCGAGCAGGCGTCCGCCATATGATGGAGATTCCCAGAAAGCCGGGGGATCAAGCAACATCAAATCGACACGGAAAAAACACGGTTCGGACGTGAGGCGAGGGCCCGATTCCTCAGTATGTGCTTCGCGTTAGCAGCGTCAGTCGTAGCGATTCTTCATGTATAATCGCGCCGGTGTGACTTAATTGCCAGCGTATCGGCGGCCTTGTTCGACCTGCGCTGGAGGCTCAATGTCAGGCGTGGCGCTCCTTCAAATGAATGAGGCGCCGCGACGACGCTTCGGCTCGAATGACGGGGACGGAGCCCGGCGGGAGCGGCCATGACCAGCGATCCAGCCATCAATCCCTATGACGCCGTGGCCTATCCCGGCCACTCCTTCTCGCAGACCCACCCATCGCGATTGGCAACCATCGCGCATTTCCATGGCATGGACCCGGCACTGCCGACGGCCATGCGCGTGCTCGAACTCGGCTGCGGGCGCGGCGGCAACCTCATCCCGATGGCCGCGCAATATCCGGGCAGCCGCTTCCTCGGCATCGACCTCAGCGGCGACTCGATCCGGCAGGCGCATGCCAACGCGTCGGAACTGGGCCTCACCAATCTTGCTTTCGAGCAGCGCGACATCCTCGCGGTGGCCGGGGAGATCGGGACCTTCGACTACATCATCGTCCATGGCGTCTATTCCTGGGTGCCGGATGTCGTGCGCGAACGGATCATCGCCCTGTTCGGGCAATTGCTGGCGCCGCAGGGCGTCGCCTATGTCAGCTACAATGCGCTGCCCGGCTGCCGTCTGCGTGATCTCGCGCGCGACGTCATGCTGTTTGCCGTCAAGGACATCGAGGACCCGCGCGAGCGGGTCAGGGTCGCCCGCGCCGCCCTGAAGGAGATTGCCGAGGCCAGCGACCCGGACAGCTTCCATGGCGCGGCGCTGCGGCAGCGACTGAAGCAGATCGACGAACTGCCCGACAACGTCCTCTATCACGACGATCTCAACCCCGGCGCACGCGCCTTCGCGCTGCATGAGGTGCTGTCGTCTGCCGAGCGGCATGGGCTGCAATTCCTGGCCGAGGCCTCGTTCCCCAACCTCTACGGTGCCGCCAAGGGGCCGGCCCAGCAGATGCTCGACCGGATGCCGCTGGAGCAGATGGCGCTGCGCGAGCAGACGCTCGACCTGCTGATCGGGCGAGCCTTTCGCGAGACGCTGCTGTGCCGGGCGGATATCCCGCTCAGGCGCGGCGTCCGGCCGGGGTCGCTCAAGCCCTATCATCTCGCGGCCAATGCGCGGCTGGCGCCCCCGGCCGAGAAGGAGGCCAAGCCCGGCGTCCAGCGCTTCAGCTTTGACGAAGGCGTGCAACTTGCCGTCGACCTGCCGGTGGGCAAGGCCGCGCTCGCCATCCTGAGCACGATCTGGCCGGCGAGCATCGCCTGGGACGAACTGATGGAGCGCGCATGCCGCGACGCTGCGGGCGAACTCGGGCCAGACCGCGCCCATGAGATCGCCCGGCTCGACGAAGCCCTGATCGCGATCTTCAAAGCAGGATTGCTCGATATCAGGCTGGAGGCGCCGCCGCTGACGACGGCGATCAGCGAGAAACCGGCAGCCAGCGAGATCGCGCGCTGGCAGGCCTCGAGCTCGGCCGAGGTCACGGACCTGCGCCACCGGACCGTTCAGCTCGACGGCGTCGTCGTGCGCAAATTCGTCAGCCTGCTCGACGGTTCGCGTGACCAGCGCATGCTGCTCGACGCGATGAACGCCTTCCTCGACGAGGCCCGTGCCGCCGGCGCGGCCGTGCCAGGCCTGCCGGAGCGGGCGACGGCGGAGGAGGTGGCGATGCATCTGAAGGATGTCGCGCGCCTCGGGCTGCTGCGGGCGTGACGATTGTGAAGAGCCCCACTGAGGGGTAACCTTGCGGCAGGGGCGATGGAGCGCAGGCCAGCGGAATGAGCGAGCGCTTCCGGCAATTCCAGGCGCTGTTCCCGGAGGAGGCTTGCCTCGCCGCGCTGATGCGCCTGCGCCATGGCGGAACGAGCCTGAAATGCCCCGCCTGCGGCCGGCCGGCACAGTTCGAGCCGCGCCCGAAATTGCGCGGTTTCGCCTGCCAGTATTGCAACTACATGATCCATCCGGCCGGGGGGACGCCGCTGGAAAGCCGACGTACGCCGCTGCAGCTTTGGTTCTACGCGCTGAAGGTGGTGTCGGAACAACCGGGCAAGGCTGCCGTCAGTGCGATCGCGCGCGATGCAGGCGTGCCGCAGGTAACGGCGCAGCGCCTTGTCGACGATCTGGCTGCGCTCGCCGGGCGAGGCGACGCGGGTTGGCTGGAGAAGCTGCGGAGCCTGGTGACGGGGAAGCCGGAAGCGGTCGCGGCGCCGGTAGCCGCCAGCCCGTCGCCTCCACGCCCGGCACTGGCCCCGATCGCCTCCGCTCCCGTGCGATCGCCGGTGCCGGAGCCGCCGCGCGCGGCTCCGGCACGGCCGGTTGCCGCCGCCTCCGGTCGATCCCCCGCTCCGCCGCCCGCCACCGCTCCACCGGCTCCTCCGCGAGCCCCATCTGCGACACCTGCAGAGGTTGCCGAACCACCCGATGCCCGGCCGAAGAAAGCCTCTTCCGGGCGCAAGGCGATCGCTGCCGTGGCAGCCGGCGCTGCCTGTGTGACCGCGGCTGTGCTCGGGCTGGCCTATGCGCGGCTCCAGCAGCAGGAGCGGCCGGAGCCGGAGCGCGGGATCGAGATCGCGGCCGTCGAGGCCCCGGCGCTGAAGGCTGCACCGGCCCGGCCGTCGCTGATCCTGTCCTCGGTCGAGCAGGATCTGGAGGGCGCGCGGCAGGCGGCCCAGTTCGCCCTCGACAACGATCCGTCGCTGGCGGCGATCAAGCCGCAGGAAGACGCGCCGGCCCAGCAGGTTCCGGTCAACCAGTTGCAATTGCCATCCAACATCCTGCTGGTGCCGCCGAAGATGCAGAGCGGGCCGCCGCCGGGGCCTGTCTCGCCAAGCGGTGCGCCGCAGCCGCCGCCGCAGATTTCCAGTGGCGACCCCGATCAGGTGCTGACCTTCGGGCCGATCAAGATCCGCCGCCACCTCGTCGACCTGATCGTGCGCGCGAGCAAGGTCGTCGGCGCCGACCCGACCCTGCTGATGGCGGTGGCCGACAAGGAATCCTCGTTCTCGACGGCAGTGAAGGCGCAGACCTCCTCGGCGACCGGTCTCTACCAGTTCATCGAGCAGACCTGGCTTGGCGTAATCTACGAATTCGGGACGAAGCACGGGCTCGCCGCCGACGTGAAGCTGATCGGCAGGTCAGGCCGGCAATTCGTCGTGACCGATGGTTCCCAGCGCCAGCGCATCCTCGACATGCGGCGCGAGCCCTATATCTCGGCGCTGCTGGCGGCCGAGATGCTGAAGCGCGACACGCTCAGGCTGGAGCGGGCGCTCGGGCGCCATCTCACCGGCGGCGAGATCTACCTGATCCACTTCCTCGGTCCCGATGCGGCGCAGACCTTCATCGAGACGATGGAGGAGCAGCCCGGCGTCAAGGCGGCCGAATTGCTGCCCCGGCCGGCACAAGCCAACCGGCCGATCTTCTATGCGGGTTCGGGCGGCGAGACGAAGGTGCTCACCGTCTCCGAGGTCCACAAGAAGTTCAACGACATGATCAAGATCAGGCTCGATCGCTACAGCGCGGTCAGGCCCGGCGGGGGCGGGGGCATCGCCCGGCCGCAACCGAAGAAATGACCTGCTGACGCCGCGCGCGCGCCCGCTCGCGGCCACCGCTCTCCGAGAGCAGCGAAAGGAGAAAACCCATGCCGGCCAACCGTTTCGAGCAAGTCGACGAACCGCCGACCGATGCGATCACGCTCAGGCTGTCGGAGCGCGGCGGGGAGGCCTTCGGGCATGTGCTCTGTCCGGCCGATCTCGCGGGCGGGCATCTGGTCAATGATTTCGTCAGCGATGAACTGGCGGCGAAGGATGCCTTCCGCACCGCGATCCGCCTCGCCAACGAAATCCAGGCGCCGATCGTGGTCGAGGACAAGGCCGGGATCTGGCAGGACGAATGGGGCGTGCTTTATCGGGAGGATTGAGGGGACTTCCCTTCTCCCCTTGCGGGAGAAGGGAAGAGGCCGATCGCCGCCTCACTCGATCCGGAAATACTTGATCCCCAGGCCGAGCTTGCCGCTCTGGCGGGCGAGGTCGAGCTTGAGGTTGGCGAAGAATTCGCTCGCGGGAGACGGATTGGGGCCGGAGAGTGCCGGCAGGGCCTCCTTGGTGACCAGCGCGAGCACGGTCTGCGGGCGGGCCGAGCCGCCGGTCGATTCAAGCTTGAGGTTGAAGATCACCTTGCCGCCCTCGCGTTTCGCGAAGCTGGAGAGGTTGTAGACGAGCCCGTCATCACCGATCAGCACGACGTCGAGGTTCTGGCCGCCGCCGGCCTCGACCGAGCCGTTGAGGATCTCGCCGCTCTTCATGTTGAAGGCGCCGATCTGGATTTTCGGGCTTCGGTCGATGCCGATGCCGGGCCGGCGCAGGAAATCGACCATCGGGCACTGGGCCTCGGTCATCGGTCGCAGGTGGATTTGCGCCTCGAAGCCCTGCGCCGCCTTGAAGGCCCCGTCGAAGGCGACGAAAGGCGCCGAGTTGCTGCCGAAGCCTTCCAGCGTCGCCTTGCGGTCTCCGATTTCGAGCGGCCAGAGGAAGAAGCAGGAGCCGCCATCATAGTCGCGGACATAGCGCTCGATCCGCTCGGCCGGCGTGCGCGGCTCGGGTTCGGGCGCCATCGCGGCGACCTGCGGCGGCGCGACGCTTTGGCTGGCGGGAGGCGGGGGGACCACCACGGTAACGGGTGGCGGCTCCGGCGGCTTGATCTCGATGGCCACGGGCGGCTTGACGGCGGGCTCGGCCACGGGCGGACGCACCGGCGCCTGCTGTTGCGGCGGCTCGGTATTCACGGCGACCTGCGATCCCGACGGCCCGGATGGAGGCCGCTGCGGCCGTGTCGTCTGGGGCGGAGGCGCTTGCGCCGCAGGAGGCTGCGTCACCGGGGGCGGCGCGGGAGGGGGCGTCTCGACGGCGGGGCTGGGCGTCGCGGATGCGGATGGCTGCGCCGGCGCTTCGGTGAGCGCGGGTGGAGCGCTTGTCGCAGGGGGCTGTGCCGCGGGGGCTTCGGTCAAGGCGGGCGGCGCGTTCGTTGCCGGGGTCGGCGCGCTGGTCGAAGGCTGCTCCGCGAGCGGCGGCGGATCGTTGTTCGCGACCCGCGCCGCCTGTCCGCCATCGAGCGTCGTCCAGGCATAGAAGCCGCCGCCCGCCAGCACGGCGAGCGCCGCAATGCCGGCGACGAGCGGCAGGGGCGAGCGCCCGGGCTTGTCCGTAGTCGTATGGCCGGCCGCTGCCTTGGCAGCGGCCTTCCTGCCCGGCGCGGGCGCCTGCCAGGCTGCGACCTCGGCCATGTCGGCAGGGCGGTCCTTCGGGTCTGGCGCCAGCATGCGCGCAAGCAGAGGCCGGATGCGCGCATCGACCCCCGAGAGATCGGGCAGGCGGCGGCGCTTGTCGATGATGTCGACCTGAGAGCCGCCCATGTCGATGGCGCGGCCGCTCAAGGCCTGGGCCAGCACCAGCGCGAAGGAATACATGTCCGAGCGGCCGCTGACCTCGCCGCCAAAGAGGCCGAGCTGCTCGGGCGAGACGTAGTTGTATTTGCCGGCGAAGCCGGAGCCGATCACCGTGCCCTCGCCGAGGATGCTGGAGCGGGCGATGCCGAAATCGATGATCTTGGCGCGGGAGGGATCGCCGCCCGGCAGGATGATGTTGTCGGGCGAGATGTCGCGATGGATGATGCCGAGCCGGTGCGCGGCATGCAGGCCCGGCCCGACGCGCTGGCGCAGGATATCGGCTTCCTCGACGCTGAGCGGCCCCTGCTGGATGCGCTCGGAGAGCGGCTGCCCGTCGACGAACTCCATCGCGAGATAGGGCGTCTCGCTCACCGGATCGATGGCGAAGACGTAGTAGCGGACGATGGCCTCGTTATAGAGGTTGTGCAGGGCCGCCGCCTCGCGACGGAACAGGGCGAGCACGGCGTCGTCGCGCGCCATGTCGGGGCGGATCATCTTGATCGCCACGGCATCGCCGGTCTGGATCGCGCGGCCCTTGTAGACCTCGCCCATGCCGCCGACCGCGATCAGGCTCTCGATCTCGTAGATGCCGTTCAGCTTCGTGCCGATGCGGGCATTGGCGCGGGGCGCGAAGACGGTGCGCTCGGAGTCGTCGCTCATGGCGTGGGGCTCCCTCGCATGGACCGGTTCGGCATCCAGCGTGTCCTTTCATTGGCCCCCTGTCGATAGCGCACGATCACGACGGTGACATTGTCCCGCGCGCCGCGCTCCAGCGTCAGCGCCAGCAGGGCGTCGCAGGCCTCCTGCGCGCCATTGGCCTCGACGGCGGCCAGGATCTCGGCGTCGGCGATATGCTCGGTCAGCCCGTCCGAGCAGAGCAGGAAGGTGTCGCCATCGGCGATCTCGCCGTTCTCGAGGTCGAGTTCCGGCGTGTCGTGCACGCCGATCGCGTGGGTGATGATGTGCCGGCGCGGCGAGCGCTTCGCCTCGTCGCTGGTGAGGAGGCCGCGATCGACCATGTCCTGGACCTCGGTGTGATCGCGCGAGACCTGCGCGATGCGGCCGCTGCGAACGAGGTAGATGCGGCTGTCGCCGGACCAGAGGCAGGCGAAATGGCGCTGATGGATCAGCAGGCAGACCAGCGTCGCGCCCATGGTCGCGCCGCGGCGGCCGATCTCTTCGCGCAATTCGTCATTGGCCTTGAGGATGCCGGCTTCGAGCATGGCGAGCAGGTCGGGCGCCGAGCCGGCGGCACCGACCGCCTCCAGCGCCGCGACCACGGTCGCGCTGGCGAGCGCGCCGTTCTCGTGCCCGCCCATGCCGTCGGCGACCGCCCAGAGGCCGATTTCCGGGCGCAGGATGAAATTGTCCTCGTTGGCCTTGCGGACCTTGCCGGTGTGGCTGATGCAGCCGGTCTCGAAATCCGGATTCCGGCGCTGGGCGTCGTTCATGGCATCGCCCTCATGATCCGGCTCGCTCGGGCGCGAGATGGCCGTCGAAACGGCCGGTGAGCAGGCCGGTGAAGAGATAGGGATCGGGCAAGGCGTGGCCGGTCAGCGCCAGCGGTTCGAAATTGGCGCCGCCCACCGTCCAGAGATAGCACGCATGGGCATAGGACCGGGCATGGTCCTCGACGCGCAAGGCCGCCAGCCGCTCCGGGAAACCGGAGGCGATCGCCGCACTGACGATGGTGCCGTCGGCGAGGCGGACCATGTCCTGTGGTGGCGCGGCGAGGTGATGGTCGTTGGGGACGGGCAGGGCGGAGAGGCGCTGCGCGACGGCCTCAAAGCTCGCCTGCGGCTCCAGCGCCTGCAGCAGGAAATCCTCGATCGCCTCGAACCAAATGTCCTGCGGGTCGAGCTCCGGCGGCGGGATCGCGGCGCCCGGGCCGGCGGCCGCGAAGACCGTCAGCGGGAAATAGCGGCCGACGCCGTCGACCGAAGGCATGAAGGCGCCGGCGACGCTCTGCCCGCCATGGGCGCCGCCGAGCCAGAAGCGCCAGATCGGGGCGTTGAGATAGGCCTCCTGCCAGCGATTGCCGAGTTCGAGCCGGCTCACGGTCAAGCCGCCCTGCAGCCATTTCTCGTAAGTCCCGAGGAAGCCGGAGGGAGCGTTCAGCGCGATGAAGTCGCGCTTGGCCGGGAGCTTGCCGAAGAGGCCGCAGCTCAAGATTCAGATCCCGGTGGGGCAGCGGATTTCCCGCAGCGCCGGCAGGATCAAGGGATTCTTGAGCGAGCCGACGCCGAAGGAATAGCCGACCTGCCGGCCGCCGGCATTCAGGTTGAACCCGACATTGTCGCCCTGCTTCAGCACCGAGCCGGCATCGAGCAGGCGGAAGAAGGACCAGGTGCCTTCCTTCTCGAAGAGCTTGGCCTCGCCGCCCTGCGCGGCGCCGCCTTGCTGGCCGGAGGAGAAGAAGCCGCCGCTGAACATGCCGCCGGAAGTGTTGCTGCTTCCACCAAGCGTCAGCGTCACCGCCGTCTTGCCGACGCCACCGCCCGGCCACATCACCGGGGTCGGCGTGTTGACACCCTGCTGGCTCGTCACGGTGAAGCCGTTGATCTCCAGTTTGGCATTGGCGGCGTCGGCCGAGAGCGCAGTGGGCGTCACCACCATCTGGAAGGAGGGCAGGTTGCCGCCGGTCGGGAAGAAGGCGTCCTTGATCTCGCTGGCGCGCTGGAATTCGCGGAGCGTCGTCGGCGAAAGAGCGCGGGCGACGCGGCTGTCGACGCGCCAGCCCCATTGCGGCTTGGACGTGTCGACGAAAGGCTCCAGCCGCTCCTTGTAGAATTTGTCCATGATCTGGCCGGGCGCGAAGAGCCGGGCGAAATCGGCGAGCGGCACGTCGCGGGCGCTCGCCTTGGTGAAGGGATAGCGGTTGTTCATCACCTCGGTGCAGACGCGGGTGACCTGCTCGGCCAGCGCCTGCCGTAGCAGGGCAACGGTTGCGCCCGTGGCGTCGCCTTCGAAATCGTTGACTGCCTGGATCACCATGCCGTCGAAGGGCGCGGGATAGCGCGAGGAGTTGGCACGCAGCGTCGCGATCAGCGGCACGAGCGCGGCATTGGCCGCCGCCGATTGTGCCGGATTCGTCGCGGCCGTGGCGAGGTTCTGGTTGATCTCCGAGAAGGCCTGGAGGAGCTGGTCCACCGGCCGGCGGCCGAGATCGCCATCGACGAGGACATGGAAGGGCTTGAACTGGCTCTCGATATCGGCGCCGAGCGCGCTATCGGCCCCGCCACCCGCCAAGATGCGATCGACGCCCGGAGCCGCCAGCGGGAGATTGGCGCCGAGACGGCTCAGTGCATTGCTCGCGCGCCGCGCCAGCGTATCGGCGGCGGCCTGCGCCGCGGCCTGTGCAACCGCCTTCTTGGCATTGGGCCGCTCCTTGGTGAGCTGCGTCTCGTCGCGCAGGGATTCCAGCACCTGCTTGAAGGGCGAGGTCGCGGCGCTGATCGCACTGAGCGCGACATAGCGCGGCTTGTCGGCGTTGAGCGGCCGGAGCTTCAGGCGCTTCAGCATGCGCTGCCAGCTCGCGATATAGTCGCGGCTGTAGAGCTTCATCAGGTCAGGGAAGAGCGTGGCGTACTGAGCCGTGATCGCCTGCTGGTCGAGGTTTTCGCCGAGCACCCAGCGCTCCCGCTCGATCTGGTCGCCGATATCGCCGAGCCGGGCGATGAAGGCGTCCTGGAAGCCGTCATAGGTGTAGAAATAGGGCACGCGGATCTGGTCGAGATCTTCCCCGGTGACGCCTTCGAAGACCAGGCGCACATCGGAGCCGCCGCGCTGCGACACGACCCAGTCCTTCTGGCTCTCGCTGCGGGACTGTGTGCGCAGAAGCTCATAGGCGCGTTCGGCGATGCTGAGGCGGCGCAAGGTCCTCTGGCTCTGTTCGATCAGCGACTGGTTGAGCTTGACGATCGGCTCTCCGGTGCCGTCATCGAGGTCGAGCATGGCGGCGAGGTGTTCTTCCAGTGCCTCGCGGCCCTTGGCGTTGGCCGGGCCGGGGAAGAGGTTCTCGGCCCAGTCGAGCCGCATCCAGGACGTGACGAGCTCGCGGTCCAGCTTCGCCTGGCCGCCGACCATCATGTAGACCTTCAGCGCCTCGTAGACGAAGCCGGGATTGTTGGCGTTGGCCTCGAGCTGCTCTTCCAGCCGAAAGATGATGCGCGAGCGCAGCATGCGCTCCAGCGCTTGCTGATAGGTGATTTCGGTCGCGTTCTGCAGGCGGTCGCGCTGGCTGAGCCCGAAAGTGGCGAGCGTCGGCGTCGGCTCGGCCTTCGTCGCATAGCCCGCCGGCATGTTCCGCAGCTTGTGCAGCAGCGGCAGGACGCGGCTGAAATTGCGGTCGGAGATCGTGGTCTCCTGCAGCACGGGGGCCGCAGCGCTGCGATAATCCGAGAGGCCGTAATTGGTCGCGGTGATCAGATCGCTGTTGCGCGAAAAACTCGTCCACCACAGGCCGAGCGCTGCAAGCGAGAGCAGAGCTACCGTGGCGAAGCCGGCGATGCGCAGCGCGGTCGTGCGGCGGGCGGCGCCGAGATCGGTCGAGACCCAGCCGGATTCACCGATCACGACCTTCTGGACCAGCTCGGTCAGGAAATAGCTCTTGCCCTTGCCGGAGAAGGAGGCCGCGCCGGCGTGGTCCGAGCCGAAATTGCGCGAGAGCGCGCCGATCAGCTGGTCGATCGGGGTGCCTTCCTGGGTGCCCGAGGTGAAGTAGAAGCCGCGCAAGGTCGCATTGGCGTGGTAGCGCGTCGGCTCGAAGACGCGGGTCAGGAAATCGACGATGGAGCGCTTCAGCGTCGCCATCTGGCTCGGGAAGCCGAAGATCTGGGCACGCGCGGTCGGGTTGTGTTCGTCCTGGAGCCGATCGGGGAGGCGCTCGTTCAGGCGCTCGATCAGCGCATCATATTCCGGCGGCACGTCGCCGATCATGTTGCGGGTCTTGTCGGCGGTCTGGAAGGTGTGGCCCCAGACCATGCGCCGCTGGGGCTCGGTCAACTGGCCGAAGAACTCGTTGAAGCCGGCGATCAGGTCGGCCTTGGTGAAGATGGCATAGACCGGGAAATCGACCTTCAGCCGCTCGTGCAGTTCGAGCAGGCGGGCGCGGATGGCATCGGCATGGGCGGCGATCTCTTCGGGCGAGGAGGTCAGCAGGTCCTCGACACTGATGGCGACGAGGACACCGTTGATCGGCTGGCGCGGGCGATTGGTCTTGAGCAGGTCGAGGAAGGAAAACCAGCTCGACTTCTCGGCTTTCGTGTCGGTGTCCTGCGTGGTGTAGCGGCCGGCGGTGTCGATCAGCACCGCGTCCTCGGCGAACCACCAGTCGCAATAGCGCGTGCCGCCGGAGCCGGCGACGGCGGCCGGCGTCGCGCCGCGCGCCAGCGGGAATTTCAGGCCGGAATTGACCAAAGCGGTGGTCTTGCCGGCGCCGGGCGGGCCGATGATCACGTACCAGGGCAGGTCGTAGAGATAGTCGCCGCCCTTGCCGCGGGCGCTCTTCAGCGTCGCGAGCGCATCCTTCATCGCGCTGGAGAGGGCGGCGCCGTCGCCGGTCGTCTCCTCCTTCTCCAGTGCTTCGGTCAGCGCTGCGGTCGCCTTGCGACGGCGGATGACGATGACGGCGATCCAGACGAGCGCGCCGAGCAGGAGCAGCACGGCGATGGGCAAGCGGACCCAGAAAGACTCGAACGGCCGGACATCGCCGAACGCGACGAAGGGGCCGCCAAACCAGATCAGCGCGGCGAGCGCGAGCGCGCCGATCAGGATCGCGACGATACGGAGCCAGGTGGCGAGGTTCATGGCTTCGCCCTCCTAGTTCTGACGCTGGATCAGGATCTCGACGCGCCGGTTCTGAGCGCGGCCGTCGGCGGTGTTGTTGGGTGCGATCGGGGCGTCGGCGCCCTTGCCCTCGGTGGTGATCCGATCCGGCTTGCTGAGCTTGGTCTTGAGCACGTCGCCGACGGCCTTGGCGCGGGCCTGCGACAAGACGAGGTTCGACGGGAAACGGGCGGTGCGGATCGGCACGTTGTCGCTATGGCCGACGACCTTGATGGCGCCGCCCTCCTGCTCCAGAACGGCGGCGATGCGCTCGATCAGGGGCTGGAATTCCGTGCGCACGCCCGCCTGGCCCGGCTCGAACAGGGTGATGCCGACGAGGCGAACGATGACGACGTTGGGTGTCACCAGGCAGACGATCGGCGGCTGCACCGCGGCGCAGACCTTGGGCGGCTGCGCCGGCGGCGGGGGAGGCGGCGGCGGGGCCGAGAAGACCTTGCGCATGATGCCGATCTCGCCCTTGGGATGGACCGAGAGCAGGGCGGTCGAGGCCGCCTCGGCATTGCCGGCGAGCAGCGCGCGGAAGACGAAATAGACACCGAGCAGGGCTATGGCTGCGATCGCCGCCACCGACCAGACCGGCACCTTGAAGCCGGCGACCGCCTGCGCAATCGCCTGTCCGCGCCAGCGCGGCGAGAGCTCCGGGTCGGGCTGCTTCACCCGGCGCAAGGTCTCGAACAGGTTGCGCTGGATCGTCTGGAGATTGTTGGCGCCGCCGGCCGAGGTGCGGTGGATGCCCTGGAAGCCTAGCGCCAGGCAGGCATGCATCAGCTCCAGCAGGTCGTAATTGACCGATGGATCGGCCTTGGCCTTGTCGAGCATCTCGAAGAAGCGGACGCCGCCGATGCGCTCGCCGAAAAAGCGCGAGAGCATGCTGTACTGCGTCCAGACATGGCGGTCGTCGCCGGGGATGTTCTGGACGATGTCGTCGGCGCTGGCGGCAATGACGTATTTCGCGGTCTGGGCGGTCTCGGCCGAGACGCCTGCGGCGCGGACCTCATGCTCGAAGGCCTCGATGGACTCGCCGACCTGGCCTAGGAGCTGGGCGAAGGGCGCGTTGGAGAGGTTCGCGCGCATTCGCCCGAGCAGGAGCAGGAGCGGGCCGGCAGCGCGCAGCAGCGGATTGGCGTTCGGCGTCAGGAGCTGGTCGCGGCGCGGCAGGGACTGGCCGCCGCCGGCCGGAGGCGGAGGCGCCTGCTGGCGCTGCGGGATCGGCGCAGCTTGAGACATCCATTCGTCGCCGGTGCCGGGCACGCCGGGCGAGGGCACCTGCGGCGGCTGATAGGGCTGAGGCGCCTGCGGAGCGGCCGGTGCCGGCGCGGCGGGAGCGGGTGGCAGGGGCGCGCGACGCCCGCCGGGGTTCGGCCTGATGATCGTTCGTTCGGAGCGGCCGAACGGATCTGAAGGCGAACCCGGATCGCTCATCGCCTGCCCTCCAGAACGGCCCAGAGCTCGAGTTCGAGATCGGGCCAGTCACCGGAAAAATGCATGCCGATCGAACTCGCCGTCGAGAATTCCGGCCAGAGCGGCGAGGTGCGGTCGAGATAGAAATAGACATGGTCCGTCAGCGCGCGGATCTGCGGCGGCGGCGTCGGCAGATGGACGAGATTGATGCCCGGCAGATGGGCATGGACGATCTCGTTCATCTTGGTGTTGGGGCCGATCTTGAAGAGCTGGGGGAACTGCGCCTGGATTTCGGTCAGGGGCCGGCGTGCCGCGACTTCCAGCACCAGCGTCGCATTGCGCACCAGGCTGCGGTCGCGGATCGTCGACATGAAGGCGTTCTGGGCGCGCTCGACGATCTCCAGCCGGATCGCGCGGCGGCCGAGATTGGCCGAGAGGAAGTCCTGGATGTCGCGCACCACCGGCGCGAAGCAGTTCTCCAGGTCGTCGTGATCATAGGCCGGGTAATCGCGGGCGCGGCGTTCGGCCGTGGTGAAGGTGGCAAGCTCGCCGGCGAGCGCGAGGAAGGCCGAGAACAGCCGCTCGGGATGGACGAAGCGCGAGCGGCGCATGTGCTTCAGCACGGGGATGCTGCGGTTGAGGAGCTGGAGCACGAAATAATCGGCGCTCTGCAGGCCGCCGCCTGCCGTCGGATCGGCGGCGTAGCGGGCGAGTTCCTCCAGCTTGTTGTCGATCCAGCCGATGACGCGATCGAGCCAGCCCTCGATCACCGGATAGGCCGAGCAGACCAGCACGGGCGGGGCGAATTTCTCGTCGAAGAGGATGGCGCGGTCGCGCACTTCGAGGATGCGGCCGAGTGCCAGGCCGACATAGCCAGCCTTCGAGGTCTTGCGCAGCTCCAGCGTCAGGCGCGGATGGGCGACGTCGATCTCTTCCTCGGTCCGCAGCGAGGCGGTGGAATCGATCAGCATCTCGTTCGCGGGAACGTAGCGGCTGGCCGAGCCGTTCAGCGTGTCCTCGACCTCGCGGGTATTGGCGGCGGCGAGCGGCAGCGAGAGCCAGACGATCTGGCCGGCGGCATTCTCCGGCACCTCGATCGCGGCTGGCAGCGGGCTGTTATCGGGCAGTGCGAAGGGCGTGCCGTCCGGCATCACGCCGACGGCGCGGCGCAGGCCGATGCGGCTCTGCTGGGCGAGGTCGCGGTCGATCTCCAGCACCGAGAAGCCCCATGGATAGGGCGTGACGTTCCTGACGCGGCTTTCCAGCAGGTTTTCGAGATAGCGGTCGCTCTGCTGGAAGTGGTGCGGCCTGAGAAACAGTCCTTCCGACCAGACGACCTTGCTGTACCACGACATTCCGGTCTCGCTCACTCGAAGGCAGGCTGGGCGAGCTTACTACGGGTCCTACCCAAGCGTCACCAAACGAATGCTAGCGCGTCGCGCGCGTGTCGCCGTCATTGACTTGAAGGATGCGGCGGAGCGATTTTCAAGGCAGTGCTCGGAAGTACGAATCCGTTTGAGCAGGGGAGGCCCGCATGCCCAAGGGACCGGCCGCACGCATCATGGACCCGGTGCTGCACCCGCTGCCGGGCATGCTCCAGCCCGGCCCGGGCAGCACGAACGTGATCATCGGCGGGATGCTGGCCTGGCGCGGTGTGCCGGCTGCGGCGGCTGCTGCGATCCAGGGGGCCAAGGCGACTTCCGATGCGGCGCTGCAGGCGGCTCAGGCTGCCACCGTCGCCGCCGCCGGTACGCCGGGAGCGCCGGCCGCCATCGCCGCCGAGGAAACCGCCAAGAACACGGCCGCCGCCAGCATGGGCTCGATGATCACAGGCGCGGCAGGCGGAGCCGACATCCATATCTGCCTGACACCGCTCGGCCCGTCGCCGCTGCCGACGCATGGGCCCGGCGTCGTCATCGACGGCTCGCAGACCGTGCTGATCAACAACCTGCCGGCCTGCCGCCTGGGGGATACGATCATCGAGGCGCTGGGGCCGCCCAACAAGATCATGATGGGGCTGCCGACGGTGATCATCGGCGGCTGATGACAGATTGATTCAAAGCAGCGGTGGAAGCTGCTGAGACTGAATCGTTTTCTCGCTGCGAGGGATGATGGCGAAGGGCAGGCGGACGGTTCCGGATCGGGCGGAGGCGAAGAGCGAGCGCTTTCGCCACAAGATCGTGCAGCGCCTGTCCTCGGACCAGCGGCGGGCGGTGAACCACGGGCTCGCCCGCAACGGGCGCGTCGCTGAAACTCTTTGCTTCATGGCACTGATCCGCGATCCCGCCCGGCGCAAGCGCCCGATCCTGCCGGTGCCCAACGTGAGCTGCACGGCGGCGGTGCGCCAGTTCTTCCGGGCCGATGACGGCGAGCAGGCGGCGCATCTCCTGCCCGGCCAGATCTCGATCGACGGCGCCTTTCCCTGGCTGTTCCTGGCAGGGCCGGCGGCGCGGCAGCTCGAGAATTTGTTCGGCTATGTCGAGCCGTTGCGGGCCGACTACAACAAGGCCGATTCCGCTGCCGAGGCGAACGGGCTGACCGATGCCTTCGCCGATGCCTGCCGGCGGGTGCTGACGAGCAAGGGCGAGGCTGTTGCCGATATCGTCGCGGCCTATGAGCAGGTCTGGCAGCCGGGCGCGCTCGCCGCCTTCGCTGCGGCCGAAGCGCAGAAGCGCAGCAAGCCGACCCCGCCCCCGATCGAGCGCGGTGTCGGCATGGAATACGGCATGATCCTGAATTTCGAGGAGCGGATGGCCGCCTTCGAGGACGACTCGATCTGGGCGACCTATGAGCAGCTCAGCATCCTCGGCTATTACAAGGTCGCGATGGAAGACGCGCCGCGTCAGCTCCAGCCGCGCGCCATTCGGGAGATCCTGGCGCTGCCGCCGGCTTGACCGGGCAGGGCTGGCGGGCCAAGCGGGCTTCTCCATTTCTCCCGCGACAGGATGCAAAGCCCATGACCATCGAACGCATCGGACTGGCTGCCCGCTACTGCGACGCCGCCATCTTCAACGGCATCATCTTCCTCGCCGGCCATGTCGCCGAGAAGACCGAGGGCGCTTCGCTGACCGAGCAGACCGAGGAGGTTCTCGCTCTGCTGGAGGATACGCTGGCGCAGGCCGGCAGCCGCAAGGAGCGCATCCTCAGCGTCCAGATCTTCCTCACCGATATCAGCAAGATCGGCGAGATGAACGTGGTCTGGGACAAGTGGGTCGCGAAGGGGCATTCCCCGGCGCGTGCGACCGTCGAGGCGAAGCTGGCCTCGCCCGGCTACGCCATCGAGATCACCGCGGTCGCGGCGAAGGGGTAGCTCGCTCCGGTTGCGTCATGGTCGGGCTTGTCCCGATCATCCACGCCTTCGCTGGTCGAAGCTCGTGTTCAAGACGTGGATGCTCGCCACGAGGGCGAGCATGACGGCGGGGCTCGTCACTTCCCGCCGCGGTCGTAGCACTCGGCGAAATAGATCATGAAGGCGTCGACGAGACCGTTCTCATAAGGAGCGGTCTTGGCGTCCCAACGCGCGACATAGGCCTCCCACATCTTCGCCTTGCGCGAGCCGATCAGCCCGCCGATGCCGCCATCCTGCGCCGTGGCCTCGGTGATCGCCTGCGGGTCGAGATCCTCGACCAGCATTTTCAGCGCGTGCTGCATGGCCGAGTAGGTCTTGATCTGGTGAGCCTTGAGGTCGCGAAAACTCTCGTCGAAGGCGCGCCTGGCATCGAGATAGCCGCTGCGCGGCTGGCCGAAGATCAGTTGCAGGGCGTCGTCGACCGTCGGCGAGAATTTCAGCGGGTTGTTGTCCTGTGCCTGGATCATCGTCTGGCTGGTGCTGCGGGCGATGCGCTTGGTCTCGGCACGGGCGGCGAGCAGGCCCTTCAGCTCCTCGGCGATCAGACGCATCAGGCCGCCGAGCTGCTCGGCGAAGGCGCCGGGGTCCTGCGTCGCCAGCGCCTGCGGCGAGACGCCGGCACCCTTCGCGAAGCGCTGCATGAACTCGCCCATCGAGATCGGTGCGGCTGCGCCCGGCTGCGCCGCGGGCTCGGCCGGGAAGGCCGGGGCGGGGGGAGGCGGGATGGCGGGCACCGGAGGCGGCTCGGCCGGGGTCTCGGGCGGAACCGGATCCTCGGTAGGCTCGTCCCAGGGGTTGGCGTCCGCAGCGCTGCTTGCCGGAGGCCGGCGCGGGGTCGGCATCGCCACCACGGGCTCCTGCGCCGGTGCGGGTGGCGGCTGGAGCGGCGCCCAGGCGAAATCGTCGGTCCGCGCGGCGGGCGGCGCCCAATCCTGCGGAGGCGGCGCTGACCGTTCGGCGCTCGGGGCCGGGATGTCGGTTGCCCAGTCGATGAAACCGGCATGGACCGGCCTGGCATGGCTCGGCGGCATCAGGTCGCGGCGCGGAATCGGCGGGGCGGCTTCCTCGCTCGGTGCCCAGAGCAAGTCGGGCTGCGCGGCATAAGGTGGCGGTGGGGCAGCCGTTTCCGAGGCCTGTCCGGCCTCCTCGTCGATGACGACGGCGATCAGGTAATGGCCGATCTCGAGCCGGTCGCCGTTCTGGAGCCGGTAGGGCGACTGGACGCGATGCTCGCCGCCATTGACGAAGGTGCCGTTGGTCGAGATGTCGCGCAGCCACCAGCCGCCGTCGCGGAAGCGGATCTCGCAATGGCGGCCGGAGACGGCGCGCGAGGGATCGGGCAGGGCCCAGTCGAGATGCTGGTCGCGGCCGATATCGAGGCCGCGTCCGCCGCTGGTGGTCACGCTGAGCGGGCCGCCATCGGGCAGCGAGGTCTCGTTCTCGATCGTCAGTGTCAGCGCCATCGCGGACGTCCCGTTACAGCCCGAGCGGAAGGATCAGCGCTTGCCGGCATCGTCTTCAGCCAAACGAATGCATGCTTCGACGCAGGCGCGCAATGCACCGTCGCGCTCGCGCGCCGGCAGGCGGTTGATCGCGTTGAGCACCGCGATCCGCGCCATCTTGGCCGTCAGGTCGGGCGGCGTCGGGATAGGGTGGCTTTCCGACATGCTGCCGCCGGAATAGCCGGCCGCCCAGGCGGCGAAGGTGCCCGGCCTTGCGCTGTCGCCGGCTTGCGCCTGCCGCAATGCCTCGAAACGTGTCTTGTCGCCGGGCTCGCGCACCCAGGCTTCGGCCGCCGCGAGGCCGGGGTCCTGCGTGCCGGGCGGCTGCATGGAACGGACGGCCTGCACGGCCCACCACACCGTCTCGCGCCGCGGCAGCAGGAAGGCGCAGAAGCCGGCCGCCTCCATCGGCGCCGGCCCCCTGACGAGGCGGCCGAGGAAAGCCAGCGGTGGCTCGGTGGTCGGCGCCATCGTCACGGCCTGATGGGCGGACGGATAGGTCTCGAACACTTCGCGGGCGGTGCTGAAGCGCAGGCGTGACATGGAAGCTCCGGCCGTTTTGTCGTTATCGGTATTCCGCTCAGTTGATGTTCACCATCGGTGCCTTGACGACGAGCATGCCGTCGCTCTTCACCTCGGTCAGCGCCTGGCTATGGATCGTGATGGTCGGCGATTTGATCTCGATGCTGCCGGGCGTCATCTTGATCGTGCTTCCGCCGACCTTCAGATTGATCTCCGTCAGCGCTTCGATGTCGAGCTTGCCGTTCTGGACGTCGAGCTTGTCGTCGCCCTTCTTGAGCGTGGTCTCGCGCGAATAGCCGCCGCCGTCGTAGCGCTCGCCGATATCACGGGTCTCGATGTTGTTGACCGTGATCTTGTGGTCCTTCTCGGTCCTGATCTCCAGGACCTCCTGATCCTTGCGGTCCTCGAACTTGATCTCGTTATAGGTGTCGGAAAAGCCGGCTCCATCGGTCGACTCCGACTTGAGGCCGGACTGCGTCTTGTTCGCCGGCAGTTCATAGGGCGGCTTGTGCTGGTCGTTGACGACGGCGCCGACGACCAGCGGCAGGTCCGGATTGCCCTCGATATATTCGACGATCACCTCCTGGCCGATGCGCGGGATGACCTGGCCGCCCCAGCCCTTGCCGGCCCACATCTGCGCCACGCGGGTGCGGCAGGAGGTCGAGCTATCCTCTCGGTCCCAATGGAAGCGCAGCCAGATGCGGCCGTATTCGTCGACGTCGATATCGCCTTCCTCGCCCTTGTTCTTCTCACCGACGACCTTGGCGGTGTGCGGCCCGTAGACGGTGGGGCGGGGCGTCACGATCGGCGCGCGGAAGCGCTTGTCGCTTTTCTGGAGCTCGTAGGAGCCGTGATAGAGCGCCTCGTCCCGGCGCCCCGACGAGCGATAGCTCTGGATGCCGAAGGCATGGGTCGCGCGGACCACGACATATTCGCTGTTCTCGGCGCCGGTGGGGTGGTCGGAGAGCTTCATCAGCGCGCCGGGATAGAGGCTGGCGGCATCGCCGGCGGCATAGCGGCGTTCGTCCTGCGCCTGCTCGGCCTGCGCCATCACGCGGGCGAAATGCTCGCCCTGGTCACGCTTGGTATAGGCGGCCGGGTAGTCGTAGGCCTCATAGGACTTGGCCTTGGGGAATCCCTCCTCGGCACGGGCGGTGAGATCGGATTCGGATTTCTCGAAATCATAGTCCTTGAGCTCGAACTTGCCGGTGCGCAGGCGACGGATCGTCGACCAGCTCGTCAGATGCTCGACGGCGCTGCGCGGGAAGCGGCTGCCCTGCGGAACGAAGGCGTAGCCGGAAGCATCGCCCTGGAAGCTCGGCTCGGCCGCCGCCTGGACCTGGTCATGGGCGGAGCGGGAATCGCAGAGGACCAGCTTGTGGTCGCCGTCGCTGTGCTTGAAATAGTAGTAGATGCCGTACTGCTCCATCAGTCGCAGCACGAAATCGAGGTCGGTCTCGCGATACTGGACGCAGTAGTCAATCGGCTGGAGCGTCTCGCTGGTGCGGTCGTCGAAGCTCGCTGAGCCTTCCTTCTTGAAAATCTCCTTGATGATGTCGAGGGCGGTCTTGTTCTTGAAGATCCGGCAATCCGCCCGCTGCGAGAGCAGCCAGAGCCACGGCTTGAGCGTGAAGCGGTAGATGTAGAGATCATCCTGCTTGCCGAGCCATTGCGCATCGACCAGCGTGCCGTTCAGCACACGCTCGCTCTTGTTCTTGAGCGTGAATTTGATCGAGCATTTCTCGCTCATGATGCTTTGCAGGTCAGCGTTGTCGGTCTTGCTGACTGTTTCGATATTATAAGTGAACAATTCGCTCAAAGCCTCGCTGGCTTCGAACTTGATAAGTGTAAATTCGTCTTTTCCCGTCGGCGTTGAGAAAGACGCAGTTCTTTGATCTTGCCCAAGAGCAGAAGACATCAACTGAACCTTTCGATTCGCGCTTTTATTTTTATCTTGACGTAGGTGATTTCTGGAGTCATCCTTCCATCCCTAAGTCCTTATCTGCCAGACGGCGAAACTCAGCGGGAGTGTTCCCATGCGCAAGCAGCCCGGCTTCACTGCCTTTGTCGCTCTGACCGGCGCTATGGTTCTGTCCATGGCGAACGGGGCCGGGGCGCAGACCTACAAGGCCGATGACATCGTCAAGCATTTCGGGCCGGGCATCGCGCCCAAGCCCGGCATCTCGCGGGGGCTGTGCGTCGGCACGGAAGCCGAATGCGCCAGGGCCGGGCAGGTGGTCGAGCCGGCCAGGCCGGTCAGCGCCTTCGATCTCGTCGTGAAGTTCAAATACAATTCCGACGAGCTGGAGCCCGAGGCCAAGCTTAATCTCGACGAGTTCGCCAAGGCGCTGAAGACGCCGCAGCTCTCGCAGCGGACCTTCATGGTCGAGGGGCATACCGACGCCGCCGGCAGTGCCTCCTACAATCTCAACCTGTCGCAGCGCCGGGCGCAGGCCGTCGTCCGTTATCTCGGCGGGCACGGGGTGAATGCCGCCAAGCTGGTGGCCAAGGGCTACGGGCAGAGCAAGCCTATCGCGGCCGATCCCTTGTCCGGCGACAACCGCCGGGTCGAGACCCGCCTGCGCGGCGAATAAAACACGATACGGAACGGCCGCGGCGATCCCGGCCGTGACCGGGCCGCCGCTCCTGTGAGCGGGGAAAGCGATGGCGGGCCTGAATTTCGCCGACCTGACGAAACCGGTTTCGGCTGACGAGCCCTGCGGCCCGGATCTCGAGGACGATCCCGATTTCATGAACGCCACGGCGCGGCTCGAGGTCGCGCTGCCGGTCTCGTATTTCCGCCGTGACGACGACGGGCGCCAGATCGCCTTCGATCGGGCGAACATCGAGTTTCCGCCGGCCTTTGCCGAGCTCGGCAAGCTGCTGGAGCGTTCGCGCGACCTCAGGATCCTCGTGCTCGCGGCCAAGCTTACGATCCTCAACCGCGACGTGCCGGGATTCACCGCCAGCCTGTCAGCCATGGCCGATCTCCTCGGCAGCTACTGGGAGGAGGTGCATCCCAGGGCGCTGGACGGCGACTTCGTGATGCGCGAGGTCGCCCTGCAGGGGCTCGACGAACTGGCGACGGTGGTGCTGCCGCTGCAGCACGCGCCGCTCTTCGTCAGCCGGCGGATCGGACCGTTCATGTTCCGCAGCCAGCTCGTCGCGAGCGGCGAGACGAAGCTCGTCGACGGCGAGCAGCATCCCGATGCTGGAACGATCCAGGCGGTGCTGGGCGAGGTCGAAGCGGACGAACTCGTCGCGATTCTCGGCCAGGTGAATGCCGGGCGCGACGCGCTCACGCGCCTGCGGACGATCTGGCTGGAGAAGGTCGGTGTCGATCATCCCCTCGGCTTTCCGCGCCTGGCGACGCTGCTGGACCAGATCGCCGCCTTTCTCGACGCCGCGGTCGTACGGCGTGTCCCGGGCCATCAGGCGTCGGGGCCGGAGCCCGTGGCGGCCGGCCCGCAAGGGTCGGCAGCAAACACCGCAACCTTCGGTCCTGGCAGCGTTTCGAGCATCCTTCATGTGGAGGATACGCTGGGAGCCTGCCTCGGCTACTTTCGCAGAACCGAGCCTTCGAGCCCGGCCGTCCTGCTGATCGGGCAGGCGCAGCAGCTGATCGGAAAGTCGTTGATCGAGGTCATCCAGATCATGTTCCCCGACCAGGTCGACAAGGCGGTCTTCGAGATCGGCGACCAGCGCCGGTTCCGGTTGCCGCTGGAGCGCCTGCCGGTGCCGGACGGCACCGAAGCGGAGAGCGAATACGAAGCGGGGGACGGCTACGACAGCGATGCCGAAGCCGGTGAAGATGCTTCCGAGGCAGGTGGCGACGGGGAGAGCGCGACCGAGGCGGCCGAGGCCGTTGCCGCGCCGAACCCGGTGCCATCCGCGATCGTGATCGGCAGCCGCGCGGATGCGGTCGGCGCGATGAAGGCGGTCGCCGCCTTCTACCGCCAGGTCGAGCCCTCGCACCCGACGCCGCTCCTGATGGACAAGGCCTGTGCTCTGGCGCAGCATGATTTCATGTCGCTTCTCGGCAGCATCCTGCCAGATGTCGTGCCGGTTCCGGAGGCTGACAGCTAGGGAAGTTTTTCGTCATTGCCTTGAACCTCCCGTCACAGTCGCGAGACTATATCGATGACGGGTGAAAACGGATAGGATGTCACGTTACGTCGGCGTGGCACGAATGCAGAGGGGCACGTCACATGGCCGGAGATTCTGGACAGAAGTTCATCCGCCGCAACAGGCCGCCTCGGGTGCATATCACCTACGAGGACCCCTACAATGCGGAGCAGAAGGTCGAGCTGCCCTTCGTCATGGGCGTGATGGCCGATCTGTCGGGCAACGCCTCGGCGATCGAGAAGCCGGAGATCTCGCAGCGCAAGTTCCTCGACTTCGACATGGATAATTTCGATCAGCGCATGGCCGCGATCGAGCCGGCCGTGTCCTTCAACGTGTCCAACAAGCTCGGCGAGGACAGCAGTGAGAAGCTCTCGGTGGCGTTGAAGTTCTCGAAGTTCGAGGATTTCAGCCCGGCCGCCATCGCCCGCCAGATCCCGGCGACGGCGAAGCTGCTGGAGGCGCGCGAGCAGCTCGCCAACCTGCTGCGCTACATGGACGGCAAGATGGCCGCCAGCGACCAGATCAAGGCGCTGTTGGCCGATCCCCAGCTGATGGCGGCGCTGAAGGACCAGCTCGGCAAGGGCGAACCTTCGGAAGACAAGACGGCGAACTGAGGGCAGGGCGCGGGCTCAGCCCCCGGGGAGCTGCGCGAAGGAGCGGGAGCCGCTCTTTCACAGGAGCGATGCTCCGGATGGTGTGAAGCGATCCCGTCCGCATCAGGTGGGATCGGGGGCCTGCAGGCGGTTAAGCGAGCGAGGCGGCAATGGCAGCGGAAGCACAAACCCAACAGCCCGGCGGGGCAGCAGTCGAAACGCGCGAGATCGACGATTTCTCGGCGATCCTGAAACAAAGTTTCAAGCCCAAGACCGAGCGTGCGGCGACCGAAGTCGAGAATGCGGTCGCGACCCTGGTCAACCAGGCGCTGGCGGACCAGACCCTGATCAAGGGCGACGTCATCGACACGATCGAGGAGATGATCGCCCGGCTCGACGCCAAGCTGACCGAGCAGATGAACGCGGTGCTGCACGCACCGGAGTTCCAGAAGATCGAAAGCGCCTGGCGCGGCCTCAACTACCTCGTCTTCAATTCCGAGACGGACGCGCAGTTGAAGATCAAGGTGATGAACGTCTCGAAGGGCGAGCTCTACCGCAATCTCAAGACCTATCCCGGCGCGCGCTGGGACCAGAGCCCCCTGTTCAAGCAGGTCTATGAGCAGGAATTCGGCCAGCTCGGCGGCCAGCCCTTCGGCTGCCTGGTCGGCGACTATCATTTCAGCCATGTCCCGACCGACGTGCAGCTCCTGCGCGATCTGTCGAAGGTGGCGGCGGCGGCGCATGCGCCTTTCTTCGCAGGGGCCGAGCCGACCCTGATGGGCATGGATGCCTGGACCGAGCTGTCCAATCCGCGCGATCTCAGCAAGGTCTTCGACACGCCCGACTACGCGGCCTGGAAGGGCCTGCGCGACGCGGCCGATTCCCGTTATGTGGGCCTGTGCCTGCCGCGGGTGCTGTCCCGGGTGCCGTATGGCGCCAAGTCCGAGCCGGTCGAGGAGTTCGCCTTCGAGGAGGATACCGACGGGCACAAGGGCGAGAACTACGCCTGGATGAACGCGGCCTATGCGATGGCGGTCAACGTCAACCGCGCGTTCAAGGAATATGGCTGGTGCACGCGCATCCGCGGCGTCCAGTCGGGCGGCGAGGTGCTCAACCTGCCGACCCATACCTTCCCGACGGATGACGGCGGCATCGACCTGAAATGCCCGACCGAGATCGCGATCAGCGACCGGCGCGAGGCCGAGCTGGCGAAATCCGGCCTGATCCCGCTGATCCATCGCAAGAACACCGACAAGGCCGCCTTCATCGGCGCCCAGTCGCTCTACAAGCCGAAGGCCTATTCGGGGCCGGACGGCGTGGCGGCCACCGCGTCGGACAACCTGTCGTCGCGGCTGCCCTACATGTTCGCAGTCTCGCGCTTCGCGCACTACCTGAAGTGCATGGTTCGCGACAAGATCGGCTCCTACAAGGAAAAGGAGCCGCTGCGCCGCTGGCTGCAGGAGTGGATCACCGACTATGTCGATGGCGATCCGGTCAATTCCAGCGAAGAAACGAAGGCGCGGCGCCCGCTCTCCGATGCGCGCATCGACGTTTTCGAGGACGAGGAGAACCCCGGCTACTACTCGGCCAAGTTCTATCTGCGGCCGCACTTCCAGCTCGAAGGCATGGATATCGGTCTGAGCCTGGTCTCGCGACTGCCAGCTCCCAAGCAGTGACCGTCACCTGAATACCAGGTGACGGCGACAACGAGAATCTTCGACGCGCCGACCGCTTGAGGGCGGCGCGACAGGAGAAGTGTGTCCACAGCGGGCCCGCATCCGCGAGCCCACAGCAATCCTACTCTGGAGGTAAAAATGGCTAGCGACTTCCTGCTCGAGATCGACGGCATCAAGGGCGAAAGCAAGGATTCCAAGCACAAGGACACGATCGAGGTCGATTCATTCTCCTGGGGCATCAGCAATGCGGGCTCGCATGCGTCCAACGCCGGCGGCGGCGCCGGCAAGGCGAGCTTCCAGGACATCCACTTCACCTGCTCGGTCGGCAAGGCCTCGACGAACCTGGCGCTGTCCTGCGCCGGCGGCAAGCACATCAAGAAAGCGGTGCTCTTCGTCCGCAAGCAGGGCGAGACGCAGCAGGACTATTACGTGCTGACGCTGGAGGACCTGATCGTGTCGAGCTACCAATCCGGCGACGCCGCCGGCGGCTCCAGCATTCCGACCGACCAGTTCTCGCTGAACTACGCCAAGATCAAATACGAGTACAAGGCGCAGAAGGCCGATGGTTCGCTCGAGGCGCCGAGCACCATGACCTGGGATATCAAGACCCACACCAAGTGAGTTGAAGATCACCGGCTCCGGCATTTGCCGGGGCCGGTGCCTTGCCGACGGTGCGATAGGCCATGGCAGATCCGATCTCGAAGAAGCGGCTGCGGCCGCCTTTGATGTTCGCATTCCGGGAGGCGCATCTTGAAAAGGATGCGAGGACCGCGCTCGACCTTCGGGACGAGGGCGGCGAACGCGTGATTGCGCCGCGCCGCGCGGCGCCGCGCGCCGCGATCACCGAACAGAAGCTGCGCCGCGAGATCGCGCTGGATCTCGACGCGCTGGTCAACACCATCAATCTGGGCTCGTCGCTCGATCTCTCCGAACTGGAACATGTGCGCCGCTCCGTGCTCAACCACGGCTTCCCGGACATGACGCGGCTGTCGATCGACGAGCATCGCGTCGATGCCATCCGGGACGATCTGGCCAATGTGCTGGTCGGTTACGAGCCGCGCCTGATCCGCAATTCGGTCGCCGTCGAGCGCGACGAAACGCTGGACCCGGCCGAGCTCAAGATCCGCTTCCTCGTGCGCGCCGATCTCAATTGCGAGCCGCTGAATATTCCGGTCCAATTCGTCGCCGATCTCGAGCTCGATACCGGCAAGATCGCCATCAAGGGGCGGTGAGGTGGTGAGGCGATGAACCAGGAGTTTCTCGATCTCTACAACCAGGAACTCCGGCTCTTCATGGAGCACAGCAAGGAGTTCGCGGAGGAGTATCCGGGCATTGCCGAGCGACTTGGCGGGCTCGCCGGCGAGCGCATGGACCCGATGGTCGGCGGCCTGCTGGAGGGCGCGGCCTTTCTCGCCGCCCGCGTCCAGCTCAAGCTCCGGCACGAGTTTCCCGAGTTCACCAACAACCTGATCGAGCAGCTTCTGCCGAACTATCTCGCGCCGACGCCCTCGGCGCTGCTGGCCGGCGTGGTGCCGACCTATTCCGATCCGGCCCTTCGCGAGGGCATGCGGATCGCGCGCGGTTCCTATATCGACGCGACCTATCTGGAGCGCGAGCGGCGGGTCGCCTGCCGCTACCGGTTGGGTGGTGACGTCACGCTCTGGCCCTTCGAGATCACGGGGGCCGAATACATTCCGGCGCCGGGGCCGCTGCAGGCGCTGGGCCTGCGCACCGGGCCGCGGGCGCTATCGGGCCTGCGCATCTCCCTGAACCATCGGGTCATGGCTGACCCCGAGCAGGAGCCTTCTGCGGCGCAGGCGCTGAAGAATCCGGCGAGCTGGTTCGCCGGTTGCCGCACCCGCGATCTGCCCTTCCATCTGCTCGGGGCCGAGGGTGACGCCGTCGCGCTTTACGAGCAGTTATTCTCGAACTGCATCGGCATCCATTTCCGCCATCTTGATGCGTTCGGCGATCCGGTGGTGACGCCGGGCGACGGCTGCCGGCTCGAACAGATCGGTTTCGACGAGGACGAGGCGCTGCTGCCGGCCGATACCCGTGTCTTCCGCGGCTTTGACCTGTTGCGCGAATTGTTCTGGTTCCCGCGCAAATTCCTCGGCTTCCGGCTGGAGGGGCTCAGCCGCATCATGCCGAAGCTCCAGGCCAAGGCGGTCGACGTGATCTTCGTCTTCGACGAGGTCAATACGCGGCTCCCGGGTGCCGTCCGCAAGGAGATGTTCGCGCTCTATGCGGCGCCGGCGATCAACCTGTTCGAGAAGACGACGGATCGCATCCCGGTACGGACGAACCAGCACGAATTCCATGTCGTGCCGGAC
Organism: Allobosea sp. AK1; assembly: GCF_006714945.1. Classification (NCBI taxonomy): domain Bacteria; kingdom Pseudomonadati; phylum Pseudomonadota; class Alphaproteobacteria; order Hyphomicrobiales; family Alloboseaceae; genus Allobosea; species Allobosea sp. AK1. Next base: position 334,763 of record NZ_VFMG01000001.1, on the reverse strand, counting down.
CGCAGCCGCGCGCTCGACTATGAGCCGCACAGCATCCTCTCGGTCCATGCGCATTATGCCGGCGGGCGCGAGAAGCAGCCGGTCCACCCGCTTTATTCCTCGCCGGAAGGGGCCTCGCCGACGCAAGGGCTGCACTATACGCAGCGGCGCCTGCCGCGGCGCCGTTCCTCGGCCGAGCGCCGGCAGGGCAAGGCTTCCGATTATACGGGCACGGAGATGTTCATCTCGCTGGTCGAGCCGGCGGGCGTCACCGACACCGCTTCGGTGGCGGAGCTCAGCGTGCGCGCGCTCTGCTCCAACCGGCATCTGACCGAGCATTTGCCGACCGGTCAGGGTGGCGCCGATTTCCGCCTGATCGACAATGTCTCGCTCGACATCGCCTGCCTCGCCGGGCCGACGCCGCCGCGCGAACCGGTCGTTTCCCAGCTCAAGCTGCGCTCGGAGACCGCGAGCACCGGGGTCGTGACCTGGCGGCTGGTCAACCTGATCAGCCTGAACCATCTCGGCCTCGTCCAGCGCGGAGCCGGGGAGAACGGCGAGGCGCTGCGCGAACTGCTCTCGCTCTTCGCCGATCTCGCCGACAGCGCCACCGAGCGGCGCATCCGCGGCATCAAGAGCGTCGATAGTCGCGCGGTCGTGCGCCGTTTCCCGCAGCGGGCGGGGACCGGTGCGGCACGCGGGCTCGAAATCACGGTGCTGCTCGACGAGAAGGCGTTCGAGGGCTCCGGCGTCTTTCTGTTGGGGGCGGTGCTCGACCGCTTCTTCGCGGAATACGCGGCGATGAACCATTTCACCCAGACGGTGATCCGCACCGTCGAGCGTGGCGAGGTGATGCGCTTTCCGCCGCGCGCCGGTGCGAGGCGCATCCTGTGAGCGAGGACGCCGCCACCCCGCTGGAAAAGGCGCCAAACTACCAGGCGCAGCTCGAGGCCGAGCCCTGGCGCTTCGATTTCTACGCGGTGATGCGCCGGCTGGAGCGCAGCTTTCCCGACCGGCCGCGCGTGGGCGACGTCGCCTCGCGGCGCGACGAGTATGTCGCGCTGGGCGAGCAGCCTTATCTCGACTTCCCGGCATCGAGCCTGGCCGAGGCTGGTCGCGATGGGCAGGGGCGGCTGCGGCTCTTCGTCAAGTTCCTCGGCCTGCTCGGACCGCAGGGGCCGTTGCCGCTGGCGACGACCGAGGAAAGCTACCACTGGACGCTGGTGCGCGACGACGCCTTCCCACGCTTCCTCGACATCTTCAACCACCGCTTCCTGCAGCTCTTCTATCGCGCCTGGGCCGATTCACGCCCCATAGCCCAGCATGACCGGCCCGATCTCGACCGGTTCGCCGCCTATATCGGCAGCATGATCGGGATGGGCTCCAAGCCCTATCTCAAGCGCGACAGCGTGCCCGATGCCGAAAAGCTCGCCCATGCCGGGCTGATCGGCGCGCATGCGAAATCGGCCTCGCGGCTGCGGCGCTTTCTGGCCGGCTTGTTCAAGACGCAAGTCGAGATCGAGCAGTTTACGGGCATGTGGCTGGTCTTCGACCCGGCCGACCGGACGCGGCTTGGCGGCTCGCATTGCTCGCTCGGCAGCGACGCGCTGCTTGGCGGCAGCGTCTACAGCGTCGAGGACAAGTTCCGGGTCAAGATCATCGCTGCCGACCTCGAACAGTTCGAGCGCTTCCTGCCGAACGGCGACCGCTGCGAGCCCCTGGCGGATGCGGTGTTCTTCCATCTCGGCGAGCAGTTCGAATGGGATGTCGAGCTCGCCTTGCCGGTCGGCGAGGTCAAGCCGGTCCGGCTCGGTCAGTCCGGCCATCTCGGCTGGACGAGCTGGATGGCACCGAACTGGGATGTCGAGGAGGGCGCCCTGCGCCGCGACGCCCGCTTCCATCCCGCCGAAAGCCTGCGCCTGAAACGAAGCCGCACTGCCTCCACCGGACATTGAAGGAGACGACCATGGCCGATATCAGCCTCGAAGCCATGACGGGCAAGCTCAATCGGGTCGGCTACGACACCTTCCTCCAGGCGTTCAGGCAGACGAAGGGGGCCGGCAACCGCAATGTCGAGCTGGCGCATTGGCTGCTGCAGATCCTGCAGGGCACCAGCAACGACCTGACCCTGACCGCGGACCATTACAAGCTCGACCGCGCCAGGTTGCTGATGGATCTCGGCGGCATAGTCGGGGGCTTCCGCCGCAACGAGACGGAGATGCCCGGCATTGCCATCCAGATCTTCGATATCCTCGAACGTGGCTGGCACTACGCGACGCTGTTCTTCGGCGAGACGCAGATCAGGACCGGCCATCTGCTGGTCGCGGCGTTGAAATCGACCGAACTGCGCCGCGTGCTGACGGGCTTTTCCAAGGAATTCTCCAAGATCCCGGTTGAGGAACTGGCCGCAGGTCACGGCAAAATCTGGGAAAGATCGGAAGAGGAGAACCTCCGTCCGATGGACGGCTCGGGCCTGCGTGCGGCGGGCACGCCTGGCGCCGAACAGGCCGAGGGGGCGAAGGGTACGACCGCGCTCGACCGCTTCTCGCAGGATCTCACCGTCAAGGCCCGTTCCGGCACGATGGACCCGATCCTCGGCCGCGACGACGAAATCCGTCAGGTCATCGACGTGCTGATGCGCCGGCGCCAGAACAACCCGATCCTCACCGGCGAGGCCGGTGTCGGCAAGACCGCCATCGCCGAGGGCTTCGCCCAGCGCGTCGCGGCGGGCGACGTGCCGCCGCCGCTCAAGGGCGTGCGCGTCTGCGCGCTCGATATCGGCCTGATGCAGGCCGGCGCCTCGATGAAGGGCGAGTTCGAGCAGCGGCTGCGCTCGGTGATCGACGAGGTGCAGTCCTCGCCGACGCCGGTGATCCTGTTCATCGACGAGGCGCATACTCTGATCGGCGCCGGCGGGCAGGCCGGCACGGGCGATGCTGCGAACCTGCTGAAGCCGGCGCTGGCGCGCGGCACGCTGCGCACGATCGCCGCGACGACATGGTCGGAATATCGCCAGTATTTCGAGAAGGATCCGGCGCTGACCCGGCGCTTCCAGCCGGTGCAGGTCGACGAGCCCGACGTGGCGCGCTGCTGCACGATGCTGCGCGGCCTGATCGGCCCGATGGAAAAGCACCACAAGGTCCGCATCTCGGACGCGGCCATCGTTGCGGCGGTCTCGCTCTCCTCGCGCTACATCCCGGCCCGCCAGCTCCCCGACAAGGCGGTGAGCCTGCTCGATACCGCCTGCGCCCGCGTCGCCATCAGCCAGAACGCAACGCCGGCCGCGATCGAGGATGCGCGCGTCGCGATCTCCTCGCTGGAGCAGGAGAAGGCGGCGCTGACGGCAGACGCCGATCTCGGCACCGATGCGACCAAGCGGCTCGGCGAGATCGAGGCGGAGATGGCGGAGAAGGGGGAGAAGCTGACGGGGCTGGAAGGGGCCTGGACGGGCGAACTCGCCATCGTCAAGGAGATCAAGGCGCTATGGACCAAGCTCCGCGAGAAGGCGGCGCCGCAGACGACCGATGCCGCCCAGCCGGAGGCGAACGAGAATGTCGCGCCTGCGCCGGCCGAAGCCGAAGCTCCCGCACCCGAGCCAGCCGTCGATCCGGCGGAATCGCGCGCCGCGCTCAATGCCAAATTCGCGGCGTTGAGCGAGGTCGATCCGGCCAACCGGATGATCTATGCCCATGTCGACGAGCAGTCGGTGGCCTCGGTCGTCTCGGACTGGACCGGCATCCCGGTCGGCCGGATGGTCAAGGACGAGATCGAGACCGTGCTCAACCTCGCGGAGACGCTGAACAAGCGCGTCGTCGGGCAGGGCCACGGCATCGGCATGATCGCCAAGCGCATCGAGACCAACCGCGCCAGGCTCGACAATCCCAACAAGCCGATCGGCGTGTTCATGCTCTGTGGCCCCTCGGGCGTCGGCAAGACCGAGACGGCGCTGGCGCTGGCGGAATCGCTCTATGGCGGCGAACAGAACGTCATCACCATCAACATGAGCGAGTTCCAGGAGGCGCATACCGTCTCGACGCTCAAGGGCGCGCCTCCCGGCTATGTCGGCTATGGCGAGGGCGGGCGCCTGACTGAGGCTGTCAGGCGCAAGCCTTATTCGGTGGTGCTGCTCGACGAGGTCGAGAAGGCGCATCCCGACGTGCACGAGCTGTTCTTCCAGGTGTTCGACAAGGGCCAGATGGAAGACGGCACCGGCCGGCGCATCGACTTCAAGAACACGCTGATCATCCTGACCTCGAATGTCGGCACCGACGAGATCATGAGCATGTCGGCGAACGGCGCGGCCAAGCCCGATCCGGAGGCGATGGCGGTGAGCCTGCGTCCGGCGCTGCTCAAGGTCTTTCCACCGGCACTGATCGGGCGGCTCGTCACCATCCCCTATTACCCGCTGTCCTCGGACATGCTGGCCGGGATCGTGCGGCTCCAGCTCGGGCGCATCGGCAAGCGGCTCAGCGAGAACCACAAGGCGGCCTTCGTCTATGACGATGCGGTGGTCGAGCACATCGTCGGGCAGTGCAACGATCCGGATTCGGGCGGGCGCATGATCGACAACATCATCACCAACTCGATGCTGCCGGCGCTCTCGCGCGCGATCCTCAACCTGCAACTGGAGAAGAAGCCGTTGACCGAGGCGAAGGTCTCGGTCGAGGAGGGGCAGTTCGCGTATCAGGTGGCTTGACGTTTCCTATGGCCACTCCGTCATGCTCGCCCTTGTGGCGAGCATCCACGTCTTGAACACGACCTGCGACCAGCGAAGACGTGGATGGTCGGGTCAAGCCCGACCATGACGGAACATCGGTTTTCGCCAGCTCCTGGCTCGTCGCTCCGCTGCGCTTCGGGATGACGCTCACGCCTGCTGCATGAAATCGTCGAGCGCCTCGCTCTCGGCTTTCGACAGCCGCAGGCCGAGCTTGCCGCGGCGCCAGAGCACGTCCTGCGCCCGGCGCGCCCATTCCGCCTTCATCAGGTAGCGGACTTCGCGCTCGTAGAGATCCGCGCCGAAGTGCCGGCCGAGATCGGCGAGGCTCTTCGCGTCGCCGAGGATGTCGCGAGCGCGGGTGCCGTAGGCGCGGGCGAGCCGCGTCGCGCTGCGGCGTTCCAGCCAGGGATGGGTGGCTGCGATCTCACCGACCAGCTTGTCGAAACCGCCGACCGGGAAATCGCCGCCGGGCAGGGCGCCCGTCACCGTCCATTCGGCGCGGGCCGCCCAGGGCGCGAGCGGCGCGAGCCTGGCGATCGCGGCCTCGGCGAGGCGGCGATAGGTCGTGATCTTGCCGCCGAAGACGGAGAGCAGCGGTGCTTCGCCTTCGGGCGCGTCGAGCGTCAGCACATAGTCGCGCGTCGCTTCCTGCGCCTTGGAGGCGCCGTCATCGTAGAGCGGGCGCACGCCCGAATAGGTCCAGACCACCGATTCCGGCGTGACGGGCTGGCGGAAATACTCGCTCGCCGCGGCGCAGAGATAGGCGATCTCGTCCGGCGTCGCGACGACCTCGGAGGGGTCGCCGTGATAGTCGCGGTCGGTCGTGCCGATCAGCGTGAAATCCTGTTCGTAGGGGATGGCGAAGATGATGCGCCCGTCCGCGTTCTGGAAGATGTAGCAGCGGTCGTGCTCGTAGAGCCTGGGCACGACGATATGGCTGCCCTGCACCATGCGGACGCCGGCCCTGGCATTGGTGTGGATCACGCCGTTCAGGACCTCGCCGACCCAGGGGCCGGCGGCATTGACGAGCGTGCGCGCCCAGATCGTCTGCCGGCCCTCGGGGCCGTCCGTCTCAAGCTGCCAGAGGCCGTTCTCGCGCCGCGCCGCAGTGACGCGGGTACGGGTGTGGATCGCGGCGCCGCGCACGGCGGCATCCATCGCGTTCAGCACGACGAGGCGGGCGTCCTCGACCCAGCAATCGGAATATTCGAAGGCCTTGGCCTGGTCGTCCTTCAGCGGCTTGCCGACCGCGTCATGGGCGAGGTCGAGCGTGCGCGTCGCGGGCAGGAGCTTGCGGCCGCCCATATGGTCGTAGAGGAACAGGCCGAGCCGCAGCAGCCAGGCCGGGCGCAGGCCCTTGTGATGCGGCAGCACGAAGCGCAGCGGGCGGATGATATGCGGCGCGATGGCCCAGAGGCGCTCGCGCTCCATCAGGGCCTCGCGCACCAGCCGGAACTTGTAATGCTCGAGATAGCGCAGCCCGCCATGGATCAGCTTGGTCGAGCGCGAGGAGGTGGCGCTGGCGAGATCGTCCTTCTCGAACAGCACGACGGAGGCACCGCGCCCGGCCGCATCGCGGGCGATGCCGCAGCCATTGATGCCGCCACCGATGACGGCGAGGTCGTAAGGCGTGGCGGGGTCGGTGCCGAAGCCGGCTAAGGGCGGGGTCGTTTCGGAAGCCATGCGCATCTTCTGGAAGGCTGGAAAGGCTGATCGGGGACGCCATCCAATCCCGGCTGGGGCGGCGCCACAAGCCCGCTCCTGCGGTCAATTCAGGGATGATGTCAATTCGAGTGGCTTGACGCGACGGGCGCGAGGCCGGAACAGGGCATCCGGGCAGGGCATAGCGGCAGGATGAGCCAGTCGGACGATCAAGCGCGCGGGAAGCCGCTCCCGGAACGGGTCGAGGCGACCTTCCGCACGGCACTGGAACTCGCCGGCGCCGCGATCCTGGCGGCGCTGTTCCTCGTGGTCATGGCGGCCGTCCTGCAGCGCTATCTGTTCGGCGGCGGCTTCGTCTGGTCGGACGAGCTCGCGATCTGGCTGCATCTGGCGCTGATCGCGGTCGGCGCGCCGCTTGCGGTCACTGGAACGCTGGCGATGCGGCTCGATGTGCTCGTGCGGCTGTTGCCGGCGCTGCTGCGCAGGCTCGCCGCCGTGCTCGCCGATGCGATCGCCTTTCATGGTGCGTTGGTGCTGGCGGCCGGCGGGGCGAATGTCGCCGCGCTCATCGGCGGGCATTCCACCGTGCTCGGCCTGCCGGAATCCCTGCGCTTCGCCGTCTTCGCCTGCGGCGGCGGGCTGACGATGCTGGCGTTGTTCCTGCGTGCCGGGATCGAACGAGGCTGGGCGGGAGCGGTCGCGGGGCTCGGGCTCGGCGGCTGTTTCTACGGGCTAGCGCAGCTCTCCTTCGATCTCTTTCCGACGCCGAGCCTGGTCGCTGCGCTGGTCGCGGGGGCGGGGCTCCTGCTCGGTGCGCCCTTGCCTTTCGCGCTTCTGGCCGGCGTCTCGCTGACCGGGCCGTTCGGCGGGCTGATGCCGGAGCCTGCGATCGTGCAGACCCTGGTCGGTGGCATCGGCAAGTTCCTGCTGCTGGCGATTCCCTTCTTCCTGCTGGCGGGCGAATTGCTGACCACGGGCGGGCTGGCCGAGCGCCTGATCCGCTTCGCCGCGACGCTGGTCGGGCATTGGCGGGCGGGGCTGGCGCAGACGGCGCTGGTGGCGAGCGTGCTGTTCTCGGGTGCCTCGGGCTCTTCGGTTGCGAATGCCGCCTTCGGCGCGAAGGTCATGGCGCCGACGCTGGTGGCGCGGGGTTATCCGCCGGCCAATGCGGCGGCGATCGTCGCGGGCGTCTCGATGCTCGACAACATCATCCCGCCCTCGATCGCCTTCCTGATCCTGGCGAGCGCGACCAATCTCTCGGTCGGCTCGCTATTGGTCGGCGGTTTCGTCGCCGGCGGTGTCTTGGCGCTGGCGCTCGCGATCGGCATCCATCTCAGCGTTCGTGGCGTCGTCGATGCCGCGCCGAAGGCCAGCGCGGCCGAGCGGGGCAGGGCGCTGATCGGCGCCATTCCCGCCATCGGGCTCGGCATCGTCGTGGTCGTCGGCATCCGCTTTGGCGTGGTGACGGTGACGGAGGCCTCGGCGCTCGCTGTCGCCTATGCCGTGATCGCCTGCCTCGCGCTGCGCAGCCTGAACGCGCATGGCGTGCTGGCGGCCCTACGGAAATCGGCGACCGAGGCTGCGGCGATCGGCTTGCTGATCGGCGCTTCCGCGCCTTTCGCCTTCCTGCTCGCGGTCGACCGGGTCTCCGAGCAGATGGCCGGGCTCGTCACCGCGTTCGGTGCCGGTCCCTATGCGGTGATGCTGCTCGCCAATCTCGTGCTGCTGGTCGCCGGGCTCTTCCTCGATATCGGCGCGGCGATCCTGCTGCTGGCGCCGCTGCTCCTGCCGGTCGCGGTGGCAGCGGGGCTCGATCCGATCCAGTTCGGCGTGGTGCTGGTCGTCAACCTGATGATCCATGGGCTGACGCCGCCACTCGGCATCCTCGTCTATGTCGTCAGCGGCATCATGCGGGTGCCGGCCGGGGCGGTTTTCCGGGCGGTGCTGCCGCTGCTCGGTGTACTGCTCGCCGCCCTCATGGTGCTGTCGCTGGGCATGGCTGCGTGGCCTGCGCTTGCGCCGGGGCTCAAGGCACTGTTCTGATGCGCCTTCCTTCGCCCGGCGCCTGCGCCGTTCCACAGCCTATGCCGTGAGCCGGCCCGGACTTCGATATGATCTTCACCGACATCGCGACGCGGACCTACAACCACGGCTGGCGGCTCGACCCGATCATCCGCAGCCTGCTCGATACCGATTTCTACAAGCTCCTGATGCTGCAGATGATCCGGGCTTTCCACCCGGAGGTGCAGGTCACCTTCTCGCTGATCAACCGCTCCAAGCATATCCGGCTCGGCGACATCGTCGACGAGGGCGAGCTCAGGGCGCAGCTCGACCATGCCCGCTCGCTGCGCTTCACCAAGAACGAGCTGATCTGGCTGTCCGGCAACAGCTTCTACGGCAAGACCCAGATGTTCTCGCCGGAGTTCATGGGCTGGCTCGCCGAGTTCCAGTTGCCTGAATACGATCTGCGCAAGGTCGACGGTCAGTACGAACTGCATTTCGAGGGGCCCTGGACCCACACGACGATGTGGGAGGTGCCGGCGCTGGCGATCATCAACGAGCTGCGCGCCCGGCGCGTGATGGTCGGCCAGAAGCGTTTCTCGCTGGACGTGCTCTATGCCCGCGCCAAGGCCAAGATGTGGGACAAGGTCGAGCGGCTGCAGAAGCTGCCTAACCTCAAGCTCTCCGATTTCGGCACGCGCCGGCGCCATGGCCATCTCTGGCAGCGCTGGTGCGTCGAGGCCTTGAAGGAAGGCTTGGGCTCGGCCTTCACCGGCACCTCGAATGTGCTGCTGGCGATGGATGCAGATCTCGAGGCGATCGGGACCAACGCCCATGAATTGCCGATGGTGCTGGCGGCGCTGGCCGAAACGGATGAGGAATTGCTGGGCGCGCCCTATCGCGTGCTCGACGAGTGGCGCCAGGTCTATGGCGGCAACCTCCTGATCGCGCTGCCGGACGCCTTCGGCTCGCAGAGCTTCCTGCGGCATGCGCCGGACTGGGTCGCCGACTGGACCGGCTTTCGCCCTGACAGCGCCCCGCCGATTCCGGCCGGCGAGACCATCATGGCCTGGTGGCGCGAGCGCGGGCGCGACCCGCGCGACAAGATGCTGGTCTTCTCCGACGGGCTCGATGTCGAGGCGATCGAGCGCGTCTACCATCATTTCGACGGCAAGGTCCGCATGGCCTTCGGCTGGGGCACCGACCTCACCAACGATCTCGTCGGCTGCTCGCCGGATGGCTCGCGCGCGCTCGATCCGATCTCGCTGGTCTGCAAGGTCACCAGGGCGAACGGCAGGCCCGCGGTGAAGCTCTCTGACAATCCCGAGAAGGTCTCCGGCGATCCGCAAGCCGTGAAGCGCTACCGCCGGGTGTTCGGGGTCTGATTTCGAGCCCTCGCGCTACCGCCTTGCATCCCCGCTCAAAAACCCCTAATGCGACCCCCGTTTCTGGGCCCGAAGGGCCGCCTTCGAGGACAAGGGTGTCATGGCCAAAGAGAAATTTGCGCGCAACAAGCCGCACTGCAACATTGGAACGATTGGTCACGTTGACCATGGCAAGACGTCTTTGACGGCTGCGATCACGAAGGTGCTTGCGGAGTCGGGCGGCGCTTCGTTCACGGCGTATGACCAGATCGACAAGGCTCCGGAAGAGAAGGCCCGCGGCATCACGATCTCGACCGCTCACGTCGAGTACGAGACCCCGGCGCGTCACTACGCCCACGTCGACTGCCCCGGCCACGCCGACTACGTGAAGAACATGATCACGGGTGCGGCGCAGATGGACGGCGCGATCCTGGTGGTTTCGGCGGCCGACGGCCCGATGCCGCAGACCCGCGAGCACATCCTGCTGGCGCGCCAGGTCGGCGTTCCCGCGCTGGTGGTGTTCATGAACAAGGTCGATCTCGTCGACGACGCCGAGCTGCTCGAGCTGGTCGAGATGGAGATCCGCGAGCTTCTGTCGAAGTACGACTTCCCGGGCGACGACATCCCGATCACCAAGGGCTCGGCGAAGGCCGCGCTGGACAACGTCACGCCGGAGATCGGTCATGACGCGGTGATCGCGCTGATGAAGACGGTCGACGACTACATCCCGCAGCCGGAGCGTCCGATTGACCAGCCGTTCCTGATGCCGGTCGAGGACGTGTTCTCGATCTCGGGCCGTGGCACGGTGGTGACCGGCCGCGTCGAGCGCGGCATCGTCAAGGTCGGCGAGGAAATCGAGATCGTCGGCCTGAAGGACACCGTGAAGACGACCGTCACGGGCGTCGAGATGTTCCGCAAGCTTCTGGACCAGGGCCAGGCGGGCGACAACATCGGCGCGCTGCTGCGCGGCACGAAGCGTGAGGACGTCGAGCGCGGGCAGATCCTGTGCAAGCCGGGCTCTGTCAAGCCGCACACGAAGTTCAAGGCCGAGGCGTACATCCTGACGAAGGAAGAGGGTGGCCGTCACACGCCGTTCTTCACCAACTACCGCCCGCAGTTCTACTTCCGCACGACGGACGTGACCGGCGTGGTCTCGCTGCCGGAAGGCACGGAGATGGTGATGCCGGGCGACAACATCTCGATGGAGGTGACGCTGATCGCCCCGATCGCGATGGAAGAGAAGCTGCGCTTCGCCATCCGCGAAGGCGGCCGCACCGTCGGCGCCGGCGTCGTCGCATCGATCATCGCCTGATCGATTGCACGCAAAGTGATTTGGGAAAGGGCGGTGGCGACACCGCCCTTTTTCTTTTGCTTGTGTTCGGCCGCACCCATGCCTTGCACGCAAGGGCGGCTCCAGCCGCTTGGGCTGCGCGGGCTTGCCGTTCCGTGCTCTCAATGGCTGTGAGAGAGCGGGCCAGCCGCTCCCGCCGCGGAGGAGCCAGCCCATGCCATTCAAGCCGCCGTTTCCGGGTATCCATTCGATCGTCTTCGCCCTGTTCGACGCGCATGAGCGGCTCGATCGGGCGGCGATGCGCAAGCAGGCCCAGATCAGCCTCGATCTCGACGTGCAGGGCATGGCGGCGCTCGGGCTCGCGACCGAGGTCTCGAAGTTGAGCTTCACCGAGCGCTGCACTGTGATGGAGTGGATGGCGGAGGATGTGGCGGGCAGGAAGCCGCTCGCCTTCACCATCTTCGGCTCCTCGGTTGCGGAGCAGGTCGCGCTGGTGAAAGTCGCGGAGCAAAACGGTGCCGACTGGGTGATTCTCCAGCCGCCGATGGTCGGCAGCTTCGGCGCGGCGGAATATATCAGCTTCTTCGGGCGGATCGCCGAGACCACCACGCTTCCGGTCGCGATCCAGAACGCACCGGCCTACATGGGCCGCGGCCTCTCGGCCGAGGATATCCGCGAGCTGACGCGGCGCTATCCGAATATCAGCCTGATCAAGGGCGAGGGCTCGGTCGTGGAGATCGAACGGCTGATCGCGGTGACCGAAGGCCACCTGCCGATTCTCAACGGGCGGGGCGGGCTGGAGCTCATCGACAATTTCCGCGCCGGCTGCGCCGGCATGATCCTGGCGCCGGACACGATCGACTACGCACTGCGCGCCTATAACCGCTACAAGGCCGGCGACGAGGCGGGGGCGGATGCCGCCTATCGCGAGGTCTTGCCGGCGATCACCTTCATCATGCAGTCGATCGAGACGCTGCTTTGCTACGGCAAGCGCATTTTCGGGGCGCGCGCCGACATCCAGATCCATGATCGCGGCCCGGCGCTGCGGCCGACCGAATTCGGGCTGAAGCTGGTCGAGCGCTACGCGCGCGAGCTCGGCCCCTACAGCAAATGAGGATGATCAACGATTTCGACTTGAAATGCACCGCGCCTTGGGGCACATGACGCCCACCTGCAGGGGTATAGCTCAGTTGGTAGAGCGGCGGTCTCCAAAACCGCAGGTCGCGGGTTCGAGCCCTGCTGCCCCTGCCAGTCGTCCCGCTGGCGACGTCTAGCCCGGATGCCCAAGCAGGTTGGCGAGGCATCCATGACCCAGAACATCTACGACGACGAGACCTTCTTCGCGGGCTACAGCCAGCTAGCGCGTTCCGTCCATGGATTGGACGGCGCGCCGGAATGGCCGGTGCTCCGCGCGATGCTGCCGGAGTTGGTCGGCAGGAGCGTGCTCGATCTCGGCTGCGGCTTCGGCTGGTTCAGCCGCTCCGCGGCGGGCGAGGGCGCCGCGAGCGTGCTCGGCGTCGACGTCTCCGCGAAGATGCTGGAGCGGGCGCGCCGCGAGACGGATGATTCCCGCGTCGCCTATGAGCGCGCCGACCTCGAAGATTACGCGCCGCCGGTCGATGCCTTCGACCTCGCCTATAGCTCGCTCGCCTTCCACTATATCGACGATCTCGCCGGGCTGTTCGGGCGCGTGCATGCGGCACTGAAGCCAGGTGGCGCGCTGGTCTGCTCGGTCGAGCATCCGATCATGACGGCGCCCGTGCGGCAGGAATGGCTGGTCGATGCCGATGGCCGCGCGGCCTGGCCGGTCAACGGCTACCATGACGAGGGCAGGCGGGTCAGCAACTGGCTGGCGGAAGGCGTGGTCAAGCGCCATCGCACCATCGCGACCTATCTCGACCTGCTGCTGGGGGCCGGCTTTCGGCTGGACAAGCTGGTCGAATGGGCGCCGAGCCCGGAGCAGGTCGCGAACGAGCCGGGCTGGGTGAAGGAGCGCGAACGGCCCTTCTTCCTCCTCATCGCTGCGAGCCGGGCCTGAGCGGGGCTAGCCGAAAGGGTCTTGGCTAAAGGCCTCAAGCGATGTAAGAGGCTTGCAACGACGGCGCGCGACCCTCCCCGGGTTCCGCGCCGCGAATGTTTCAGGACGGCCGAATCGGCGTCGCGCGGGATCGCGGGCCGGCTCGGAACCCGAGGTGGTTCATGGCGAAATCCAATCCCTTCCAGTTCCTGCAGGACGTGCGCTCGGAGGCGACCAAGGTCACCTGGCCGTCGCGCCGCGAGACGCTGATCACCACGGGCCTCGTGCTCGCCATGGTGGTCCTGTCCAGCCTGTTCTTCCTCTTCACCGACACCGTCATCCGCTGGGTGCTCGGCCTCGTCCTCGGCGCCCGTTGAACGGAATTACGAACGTGAGCACCCGCTGGTATATCGTCCACGCCTATTCGAACTTCGAGAACAAGGTCGCCCAGTCGATCCGCGACCAGGCCGCGCAGCGCAACCTTGCCGACAAGTTCGAAGAGGTTCTGGTTCCGACCGAGAAGGTCGTCGAGGTTCGCCGCGGCCGCAAGGTCGAGGCCGAGCGCAAGTTCTTCCCCGGCTATGTGCTGGTGAAGTGCGAGATGACCGACGAGGTCTACCACCTCATCAAGAACACGCCGAAGGTCACCGGCTTCCTGGGCGCCGACAAGGCCAAGCCCATGCCGATCCCCGAGAGCGAGGCGATGCGGATCAAGGGCCAGGTGGCCGAGGGCGTCGAGCGGCCGAAGCCGACGATCGTTTTCGAGGTCGGCGAGCAGGTCAAGGTCGCGGACGGGCCGTTCGCCTCGTTCAACGGCGTCGTCGAGGATGTCGATCACGCCCGCGCCCGCCTCAAGGTCGCGGTCTCGATCTTCGGTCGCGCGACCCCCGTGGAGCTCGAATACGGTCAGGTCGAGAAGCTCTGATCCTGATCGGGAAGCCTTTCGGGGCTTCCCTTCGGTGCCGCCCTGTGTCATAGGGCGCGCCTCAACCGCGTGGGAGGCGTGCCGGTCGCCAGCCGGATCACAGGCGCCGCACCACGCACTGCAACCACCCCGGCCCCGATGAAGAGCATCGGCAGGCGGGGTCGTCGTCGTTCCGGATAGGCATCGGGGCGGACGGCAGGAGCAGCCATCATGGCGAAGAAGATCACGGGTTACGTGAAGCTTCAGGTTCCGGCGGGCGCGGCCAATCCGTCGCCGCCGATCGGTCCGGCGCTGGGTCAGCGCGGCCTCAACATCATGGAATTCTGCAAGGCCTTCAACGCGAAGACCCAGCAGATGGAAAAGGGCATGCCCATCCCGGTGATCATCACCGCGTATGCGGATCGCTCCTTCACCTTCGAGATGAAGCAGCCGCCGGTCTCGTACTGGCTGAAGAAGGCCGCTGGGCTGACCTCCGGCTCGAAGACGCCGGGCCGCGGCGGCAACGTCGGCAAGGTCAGCGCTGCGCAGATCAACGAGATCGCCGAGAAGAAGATGGCCGATCTCAACTGCGACACCGTCGAATCGGCTTCGGCCATGATCCGTGGCTCGGCCCGCTCGATGGGCCTGGAAGTCGTGGGCTGAGGGGGCGATCATGGCACATACCGGAAAGCGCGTCGTCAAGGGCCGTGAAGGCATTGACCGCACCAAGCTGTACTCGCTCGACCAGGCTGTCACGTTCATCAAGGAACGCGCCAACGCCAAGTTCGACGAGACTGTCGAGATCGCGATGAATCTCGGCGTCGATCCGCGCCACGCCGACCAGATGGTCCGCGGCGTCTGCAACCTGCCGAACGGCTCGGGCCGCACGCTGCGCGTCGCCGTCTTCGCCCGCGGCGCCAAGGCCGACGAGGCCAAGGCTGCCGGTGCCGACATCGTCGGCGCCGAGGAGCTGGTCGAGAGCGTCCAGAAGGGCGAGATCAACTTCGATCGCTGCATCGCGACCCCGGACATGATGGGTCTGGTCGGCCGTCTCGGTAAGGTGCTCGGCCCGCGCGGCCTGATGCCGAACCCGCGCGTCGGCACCGTCACCATGGACGTGACCTCCGCCGTCGCCGCCTCGAAGGGCGGTTCGGTCGAGTTCCGCGTCGAGAAGGCGGGTATCGTCCATGCGGCTGTCGGCAAGGCCTCGTTCTCGGCCGAGAAGCTCTCGGAGAACATCAAGGCGTTCGTCGACTCCGTCGCCAAGGCGAAGCCCGCCGGCGCCAAGGGCACCTATATCCAGCGCGTCGCCCTGTCGTCGACCATGGGTCCCGGCGTCAAGATCGAGCCGAACACCGTCACCGGCGCCTGATCGGCTGATCGATCAGGCCATCGGATTTATCCGAAAAGTGGAATCCACTTTTCGGTCCGATGCCAGGGGAGGGCGGCCGGATTGCCGGCCGCTCGCCTGCTCTTGATTTCGTGATGTCAAGAGCCTACTTGGCAGAAGCAGGCGAAGGCGCTATGACGCAGGCCTGTTTCCATGAGTGAAGGGGCTCCGGCGTGCCTGGCACGAAGGGGTCTGTTTCGCGTTTTTCGGCGGTTTTCGCCGAAGAATGGGTGATTTGAGCGGCGGAAAGCGATTTCCAAGGCTTGGAATCATCCAGTCCTGTCTGAGACTGCAGGTGCGCTCCGGATTCGTCCGGGGGCATAATTTCGCCAAGAGGCCTGCATAGACGGTGCAAGAGCTTAGTCCCGGATCGCGAGATCCGGACAAGACGGTTCGAACCATCTCGCCCGATCGTGACCCTCAGGGGTCGGGAGCGGGGACAGGGCACCAAGCGTCGCTTTGCGGGGCGCCGGTGTCAACCGGGGTTCTGAAGAGCGGCATTTGCAACCGGCGGCGAGCCTTCGAAAGCTTGTCGCCTACCGGAGAGAGCCCAGTGGATAAAGCGGCAAAGAAAGATGCCGTCGCGTCGCTGAACGATGTGTTTGCGAACACGTCGGTCGTCGTCGTGGCCCACTATGCGGGTTTGACCGTGGCCCAGTTCCAGAAGCTTCGTCGCGAGATGAAGGCGAATGGCGCCACTGTTAAGGTCGCAAAGAACCGCTTGGCCAAGATCGCTCTTGAAGGCACCGACGTCGCGTCCATCAGCAACCTGCTGACGGGTCCCACCCTGATCGCTTATTCAAACGATCCGGTCGCGGCGCCGAAGGTCGCCACCGCTTTCGCCAAGGAGAACGACAAGCTCGTCATCCTGGGCGGCGCGATGGGCACGACCGCCCTGAACCCCGATGGTGTCAAGGCCCTGGCCACGATGCCCTCGCTCGACGATATGCGCGCCAAGCTCATCGGCCTTATCCAGGCCCCGGCTACGAAGCTCGCGCAGCTCACGAACGCGCCCGCCGGCAAGCTGGCACGCGTGGTTCAGGCTTATGCCGACAAGAATGCGGCTTGATAGCCAGCAAACCCTTATCGTTCGAACCTCTTAAGACAGGAAGTTAAACCATGGCCGATCTCGCCAAGCTCGTCGACGATCTCTCGTCGCTCACCGTTCTCGAGGCTGCTGACCTCGCCAAGATGCTCGAAGAGAAGTGGGGCGTTTCCGCTGCCGCCGCCGTCGCCGTTGCGGCTGGCCCGGCTGCTGGCGGTGGCGCCGCTGCCGCTGCTGAAGAGCAGACCGAGTTCACCGTCGTTCTTGCCGCCGCCGGCGACAAGAAGATCGAGGTGATCAAGGAAGTCCGCGCCATCACCGGCCTGGGCCTCAAGGAAGCCAAGGACCTGGTCGAAGGCGCTCCGAAGCCGGTCAAGGAGTCGGTTGCCAAGGACGAGGCCGAGAAGCTCAAGAAGCAGCTCGAGGCCGTCGGCGCCAAGGTCGAGCTCAAGTGAGCTTGGGCCGGCTGACGCCGGTCCATCTCTAATACTACAGGCAGTCCCGGGGCGCTCCACGCCTCCGGGGCTGTCGCGTCGTTTCCGCAAGGGGCGACGAATCGATGAGGCAGATCGGTGCGATTTGTCTCGAACGGCTGACCCGGCGGCCTTGCCGTCGGCTCGGTGGGACCTCCGGGTCAGCCGTCTGCAACAGCGGTTCATCGTCGGATGAATGCGCGCGGATGTGTCAAGGTTGGGCATGGCGTTCTCCGCCGGGCCCGAAGAACGCGAGGAACAACATGGTCAATTCGCTCCAGGGCCGCAGGCGCGTCCGCAAGTTCTTCGGCAAGCTCAAGGAAGTGGCGGAGATGCCGAACCTCATCGAGGTTCAGAAGGCGTCCTACGATCAGTTCCTGATGGTCGACGAGCCCAAGGGCGGTCGCGGCGACGAGGGCCTGCAGTCCGTCTTCAAGTCCGTCTTCCCGATCGGCGATTTCTCCGGCGCCTCGCTGCTGGAATTCGTGAAGTACACCTTCGAGCCGCCGAAATACGATGTCGACGAGTGCCGTCAGCGCGGCATGACCTTCTCGGCGCCGCTCAAGGTGACGCTGCGCCTGATCGTGTTCGATATCGATCCCGACACCCAGGCCAAGTCGGTCAAGGACATCAAGGAGCAGGATGTCTACATGGGCGACATGCCGCTCATGACCGACAACGGCACCTTCATCGTCAACGGCACCGAGCGCGTCATCGTCTCGCAGATGCACCGTTCGCCGGGCGTGTTCTTCGACCACGACAAGGGCAAGACCCATTCCTCGGGCAAGCTGCTCTTCGCCGCGCGCATCATCCCCTATCGCGGTTCCTGGCTCGACATCGAGTTCGACGCCAAGGACATCGTCTATGCCCGTATCGACCGGAAGCGTAAGATTCCGGTCACGTCGCTGCTGTTCGCGCTCGGCATGGACGGCGAGGAGATCCTCAGCCGCTTCTACAACACCATCACCTACACCAAGGACGCCAAGGGCTGGCGCGTTCCCTACGACGCGGAGCGCATGAAGGGCTTCAAGGCGACCGAGGACCTGATCGACGCCGACACCGGCGAGGTCGTGGTCGAGGCCGGCAAGAAGCTCGTCGCCCGCACCGCCCGCCAGCTCGCCGAGAAGGGTCTGAAGTTCCTGCGCGCCTCGGACGAGGATCTCGTCGGCCAGTATGTCGCCGAGGACATCGTCGATCCGGAAACGGGTGAGGTCCACGCCGAGGCCGGCGAAGAGCTGGCTATGGCGGCCGAGGCCAAGACCGGCGAGATGAAGGGCAACCTCGTCGACCTGATCGCCAAGGGCTATACCGAGATCCCGGTGCTCGACATCGACCACATCACGGTCGGCCCCTATATCCGCAACACGCTGAACGTCGACAAGAACTCGCGCCGCGAGGAAGCCCTGTTCGACATCTACCGCGTGATGCGTCCGGGCGAGCCGCCGACCCTCGAGACCGCCGAGAACATGTTCCAGTCGCTGTTCTTCGACTCGGAGCGCTACGACCTGTCGGCCGTCGGCCGCGTCAAGATGAACATGCGCCTCGACCTCGACGCCGAGGACACCGTGCGCATCCTGCGCAAGGAGGACATCTTCGCGGTCGTCAAGGCGCTGGTCGACCTGCGCGACGGCAAGGGCGAGATCGACGACATCGACCATCTCGGCAACCGCCGCGTGCGCTCGGTCGGCGAGCTCATGGAGAACCAGTATCGCCTGGGCCTGCTCCGCATGGAGCGCGCCATCAAGGAGCGCATGTCCTCGGTCGATATCGACACGGTCATGCCGCAGGACCTGATCAACGCCAAGCCGGCGGCTGCCGCCGTGCGCGAGTTCTTCGGTTCCTCGCAGCTCTCGCAGTTCATGGACCAGACGAATCCGCTCTCGGAAGTCACCCACAAGCGCCGCCTCTCGGCGCTTGGCCCGGGCGGCCTGACCCGTGAGCGCGCCGGCTTCGAGGTGCGCGACGTGCACCCGACCCATTACGGCCGCATCTGCCCGATCGAAACGCCGGAAGGCCCGAATATCGGCCTGATCAACTCGCTCGCCACCTTCGCCCGGGTGAACAAGTACGGCTTCATCGAGAGCCCCTACCGCCGCATCCGCGACGGCAAGGTCACCGACGAGGTGATCTATCTCTCGGCGATGGAAGAGGCGAAGTACAACGTCGCCCAGGCGAATGCCGCCGTGGATGCCGAAGGGCGTCTGACGGACGACCTGATCGTCTGCCGCCGCGCCGGCGAGGTCATCGTCACGCCGGTCGACAAGGTCGACTTCCAGGACGTGTCGCCGAAGCAGCTCGTTTCGGTCGCCGCGGCGCTGATCCCGTTCCTCGAGAACGACGACGCGAACCGCGCGCTGATGGGCTCGAACATGCAGCGCCAGGCGGTGCCGCTGGTTCGCGCCGACGCGCCCTTCGTCGGCACCGGCATGGAAGCGGTCGTCGCCCGTGACTCGGGCGCTGCGATCGCGGCCCGCCGCGGCGGTATCGTCGACCAGGTCGACGCGACCCGTATCGTCATCCGCGCGTCGGACGAGATGGACCCGACCAAGCCGGGCGTCGACATCTACCGTCTGCAGAAGTTCCAGCGCTCCAACCAGTCGACCTGCATCACGCAGCGCCCGCTGGTCCGCGTCGGCGACATCATCAAGAAGGGTGACATCGTCGCCGACGGCCCGTCGACCGAGTTCGGCGAGCTCGCGCTCGGCCGCAACGTGCTCGTCGCGTTCATGCCGTGGAACGGCTACAACTTCGAGGATTCGATCCTTCTCTCCGAGAACATCGTGTCCCAGGACATCTTCACCTCGATCCATATCGAGGAGTTCGAGGTCATGGCGCGCGACACCAAGCTCGGCCCGGAGGAGATCACGCGCGACATTCCGAACGTTTCGGAAGAGGCGCTGAAGAACCTCGACGAAGCCGGCATCGTCTATATCGGCGCCGAAGTGGCGGCCGGCGACATCCTCTGCGGCAAGATCACGCCGAAGGGCGAGAGCCCGATGACGCCGGAAGAGAAGCTGCTTCGCGCCATCTTCGGCGAGAAGGCTTCGGACGTGCGCGACACCTCGCTGCGGGTTCCGCCCGGCGTGCAGGGCACGATCGTCGAGGTCCGCGTGTTCAACCGCCATGGCGTCGACAAGGACGAGCGCGCCCAGGCGATCGAGCGCGAGGAGATCGAGCGTCTCGCCAAGGACCGTGACGACGAGCAGGCGATCCTGGACCGCAACACCTTCGCGCGTCTGGCCGAGATCCTGACCGGCAAGACCGGCCTCGCCGGCCCGAAGGGCTTCAAGAAGGACACGGTCATCACCCGCGAGGTGATGAGCGAGTTCCCGCGTTCGCAATGGTGGCTGTTCGCCACCGCCGAAGACTCGCTGATGACCGAGATCGAGGCGATGCGGAAGCAGTACGACGAGTCGAAGAAGCGCCTTGAGCAGCGCTTCCTCGACAAGGTCGAGAAGCTGCAGCGCGGCGACGAATTGCCTCCGGGCGTGATGAAGATGGTCAAGGTCTTCGTCGCGGTGAAGCGCAAGATCCAGCCGGGCGACAAGATGGCCGGCCGCCACGGCAACAAGGGCGTGGTTTCGCGCATCGTGCCGGTGGAGGACATGCCGTTCCTCGAGGACGGCACCCATGCCGACATCGTGCTGAACCCGCTCGGCGTGCCCTCGCGCATGAATGTCGGCCAGATCCTGGAAACCCATCTGGGCTGGGCGGCTGCGGGCCTCGGCAAGCAGATCGGGCAGGCGCTGGACGCCTACAAGAAGTCGAGCGACTACAAGGCGCTGAAGGCCTCCTTCGACGCCGTCTACGAGGATAACGAGATCATCGCCTCGATGGACGAGAACGAGCTCGTCGAGATGGGCCAGAACCTGCGCCGCGGCGTGCCGGTGGCGACGCCGGTCTTCAACGGCGCCAAGGAAGCCGATATCGAGCGGCTGCTGGAGCAGGCCGGCCTGCATTCGTCGGGACAGTCGACGCTCTATGACGGGCGTACGGGCGAGCCCTTCGATCGCAAGGTCACGATGGGCTACATCTACATGCTCAAGCTGCACCACCTGGTCGACGACAAGATCCACGCGCGTTCGATCGGTCCGTACTCGCTCGTCACCCAGCAGCCGCTGGGCGGCAAGGCGCAGTTCGGCGGCCAGCGCTTCGGCGAGATGGAGGTCTGGGCGCTCGAAGCCTACGGCGCCGCCTACACCCTGCAGGAGATGCTGACGGTGAAGTCGGACGACGTCGCGGGCCGCACCAAGGTCTACGAGTCGATCGTGCGCGGCGAGGACAACTTCGAAGCGGGCATTCCCGAGAGCTTCAACGTTCTCGTCAAGGAAATGCGCTCGCTCGGCCTCAACGTCGAGCTGATCAACAACAAGGTGAAGCCTGGCGAGTTGCCGCCGGCCGAAGCGGCTGAATAAGCCGTTAACCAAACCTTGGGTACATGCCGGCGGCGCTGATGCCGCCGGCCACGGATTTCAGAAGCCGGGCAGGGTGGCCTTCGTCCCCGCCGGCTAGAGGAGACAGGCGATGAAGCAAGAGGTCATGAACCTTTTCGGCCAGCAGCCGGTCCAGCAGGCCTTCGACGCGATCAAGATCTCGATCGCGAGCCCGGAGAAGATCCTGTCCTGGTCCTTCGGCGAGATCAAAAAGCCGGAAACCATCAACTACCGCACATTCAAGCCGGAGCGTGACGGCCTGTTCTGCGCGCGCATCTTCGGGCCGATCAAGGACTACGAGTGCCTGTGCGGCAAGTACAAGCGCATGAAGTTCAAGGGCGTCATCTGCGAGAAGTGCGGCGTCGAAGTCACGCTCGCCCGCGTCCGGCGCGAGCGCATGGGCCATATCGAGCTCGCCGCCCCGGTGGCGCATATCTGGTTCCTGAAGTCGCTGCCCTCGCGCATCGGCCTCCTGATGGATATGCCGCTCAAGGACCTCGAGCGCATCCTCTACTTCGAAAGCTACGTCGTCATCGAGCCGGGCCTGACCCCGCTCAAGGACCGTCAGCTTCTGTCGGAAGAAGAGTACGTCCGCTGCCAGGAAGAGTACGGCGCGGACACCTTCACCGCCATGATCGGCGCGGAAGCCATCCGCGAGATGCTGCGCGCGCTCGACCTCGACCAGATCAACGCCGATCTCAAGCATGAGATCGCGACGACGACGTCGGAGCTGAAGCCCAAGAAGCTGATGAAGCGCCTCAAGATCATCGAGGCGTTCCAGGAGTCGGGCAACAAGCCGGAATGGATGGTGATGACCCAGATCCCGGTCATTCCGCCGGATCTGCGCCCGCTCGTGCCGCTCGACGGCGGCCGTTTCGCGACCTCCGACCTGAACGACCTCTATCGTCGCGTCATCAACCGCAACAACCGCCTGAAGCGCCTGATCGAGCTGCGCGCGCCGGACATCATCATCCGCAACGAGAAGCGGATGCTGCAGGAATCCGTCGATGCGCTGTTCGATAACGGCCGCCGCGGCCGCGTCATCACGGGTGCCAACAAGCGCCCGCTGAAGTCGCTCGCCGACATGCTGAAGGGCAAGCAGGGTCGCTTCCGCCAGAACCTGCTCGGCAAACGCGTCGACTATTCCGGCCGCTCGGTCATCGTCGTCGGCCCGGAGATGAAGCTGCACCAGTGCGGCCTGCCGAAGAAGATGGCGCTCGAGCTGTTCAAGCCGTTCATCTATGCGCGCCTCGACGCCAAGGGCTACTCGACCACGGTCAAGCAGGCCAAGAAGCTCGTCGAGAAGGAGAAGCCTGAGGTCTGGGATATCCTGGACGAGGTCATCCGCGAGCATCCGGTGATGCTGAACCGCGCGCCGACGCTGCACCGTCTCGGCATCCAGGCGTTCGAGCCCGTGCTGATCGAGGGTAAGGCGATCCAGCTGCATCCGCTGGTCTGCGCCGCCTTCAATGCGGACTTCGACGGCGACCAGATGGCCGTGCACGTCCCGCTGTCGCTCGAGGCGCAGCTGGAAGCGCGCGTGCTGATGATGTCGACCAACAACATCCTGCACCCGGCGAACGGCATGCCGATCATCGTGCCCTCGCAGGACATCGTGCTCGGCCTGTACTATCTCTCGATCGTCTCGGACGGCGAGCCCGGCCAGGGCAAGGTCTTCGGCGATTTCGGCGAGCTCGAGCACGCGCTGCACGAGAAGGTCGTGACGCTGCATTCGAAGATCAAATATCGCTGGACCGGCACCGGCAAGGACGGCAAGCCGTACACGAAGATCTACGACACGACGCCGGGCCGCGTGATCCTCTCGACCGCGCTGCCGGACCACCCGGCCGTGTCCTTCGACGTCAGCAACCGCCTGATGACCAAGAAGGAAATCTCCGGAATGATCGACGCCGTGTATCGCGGCTGCGGTCAGAAGGAATCGGTGATCTTCTGCGACCGCGTCATGGCGCTGGGCTTCCGCCACGCGTTCAAGGCCGGCATCTCCTTCGGCAAGGACGACATGGTCGTGCCGGAGAACAAGTGGGAGATCGTCGACACGACCCGCGCGCTCGCCAAGGATTACGAGCAGCAGTACCAGGACGGCCTGATCACCCAGGGCGAGAAGTACAACAAGGTCGTCGACGCCTGGGCGAAGTGCTCCGACAAGCTCGCCCAGGAGATGATGGCCCGTATCTCGACCGTCCAGAAGGACGACACCGGCCGCGACAAGCAGATCAACTCGATCTACATGATGTCGCACTCGGGCGCCCGTGGTTCGCCGGCGCAGATGCGCCAGCTCGCCGCCATGCGCGGCCTGATGGCCAAGCCGTCGGGCGAGATCATCGAGAGCCCGATCATCTCGAACTTCAAGGAAGGCCTCGACGTTCTCGAGTACTTCAACTCGACCCACGGCGCCCGCAAGGGCCTCGCCGACACGGCGCTCAAGACGGCCAACTCGGGCTATCTTACCCGTCGTCTCGTCGACGTGGCGCAGGATGCGATCATCTCCGAGACGGATTGCGGCTCGGATAACGGCATCAAGATGCGCGCCATCGTCGATGCCGGCCAGGTCGTGGCTTCGCTCGGCATGCGCATCCTGGGCCGCGCCACGGCCGAGGACATCGTCGACGTCGAGGGCAAGGTCATCGTCGCCAAGGGCATCGTGATCGAAGAGAGCGACATCGCGAAGATCAACGCCGCCGGCATCCAGGAGGTGAAGATCCGTTCGGTTCTCACCTGCGAGACCAAGAACGGCGTCTGCGCCACCTGTTACGGGCGCGATCTGGCCCGTGGCACGCCCGTCAACATGGGCGAGGCCGTCGGCGTCATCGCGGCGCAGTCGATCGGCGAGCCGGGCACGCAGCTCACCATGCGTACCTTCCATATCGGCGGCGCGGCCACCATCGCCGACCAGTCCTTCGTCGAGTCGAACTTCGAAGGCACGGTCAAGATGCGCAACCGCAACGTCGCGCGGAACTCGGACGGCGATCTCATCGCCATGGCGCGCAACATCGCCATCGTCATCGTCGGGCCTGACGGCGCCGAGCGCGCGGTCCATCGCGTCCAGTTCGGCTCTAAGCTGCGCGTGGATGAGGGCGACAAGGTCAAGCGCGGCCAGCGCCTGATCGAGTGGGACCCCTATTCCCGCCCGATCCTGGCGGAAGTGGACGGCAAGGTCGGCTACGAGGACCTCGTGGACGGCATGTCGATCACCGAGACGACCGACGAAGCGACGGGCATCTCCAAGCGCGTCGTCATCGACTGGCGCGGCTCGGCCCGTACGGCAGACCTGAAGCCGGCCATGGTGATCTTCGGCGCGGACGGCAAGGTGGCGAAGCTCGCCCGTGGTGGCGAAGCCCGCTACATCCTGCCGGTCGACGGCATCATTTCGGTGGAGCCGGGCCACGCGATCAAGGCCGGCGACGTGCTCGCCCGTGTCTCGACCGACTCGGCCAAGACCCGCGACATCACCGGCGGTCTGCCGCGCGTCGCGGAGCTGTTCGAGGCGCGTCGTCCGAAGGATGCGGCGATCATCGCCGAGAAGTCGGGCGTGATCGGCTTCGGCAAGGACTACAAGAACAAGCGGCGCGTCACGCTGACGCCGCATGACGGTTCCGACGGGGTCGAGTACCTGATCCCGAAGGGCAAGCACATCCATCTCCAGGACGGCGACGTCGTGGAGGTCGGCGACTACATCCTCGACGGCAACCCGGCCCCGCACGACATCCTTGCGATCAAGGGCGTCGAGGAGCTGGCGGCTTATCTGGTCAACGAAATCCAGGAGGTCTATCGCCTCCAGGGCGTGACCATCAACGATAAGCACATCGAGGTCATCGTCCGGCAGATGCTGCAGAAGGTCGAGATCACCGAGTCCGGCGACAGCGACATCCTGACCGGTGACCAGATCGACAGGATCGAGCTGGAAGAGGTCAACGCGAAGCTGCGCGAGGAGGGCAAGAAGCCGGCTTCCGGCGTTCCGGTCCTGCTCGGCATCACCAAGGCCTCGCTGCAGACCCGCTCCTTCATCTCGGCTGCGTCCTTCCAGGAGACCACCCGCGTCCTCACCGAGGCGGCGGTCAACGGCAAGTCGGACATGCTCGAGGGCCTCAAGGAGAACGTCATCGTCGGCTCGCTCATCCCGGCCGGCACCGGCGCCCAGGTCGCCCGCATCAAGCAGGTGGCCACGCGTCGCGACGATCTCATCGTCGGCCAGAAGGCGGATGCGGCGGCGAAGGCCGCCAAGGCAGCCGCGGCGGTTCTCCCGGCCGCCGAATAAGCGGCCTGGCGAAAGCCTCACGTCATCGAACGGCCGCCCTCGGGCGGCCGTTTCTTTTTGGTCGGGCCAACGCCAGTCAGCGGTGGCGCCGTTCAAGCGGGGCGCGTCCTCTCCGGCCGATGATTCTTTTCCGGGGATCGTGCGGTCGGCGAGATCGAAGGAACTTTACGCCCTGTTTCGGGCGGCTATGCTGGCGATCGGCGCTGGGCAGCGCGGCCGCATGCGGCTTGCAGCCGTCATTCGCTCAATGGATGGCGGAAATGCAGGCGTGAACGCGCCTGGAGCCGCAATCCGGGGTTGACGCGAATCTCCGTTCGAGTCATAAGCGCGCCACTGTCGACGGTTGTCGGACACGTTTGTCGCTCGCGCATGGTTCGCGAGCGAGTTTCGCGACCGAAACTCCGTCGGAATTCCAGCGTCGATTGACGACATGGCAGGATGCATGAACGCGGGACTTGTTCCGTGTTCCTCTGCTGGCGAACGCGCCTGAGGCCCCTGTATGGGCGCCGATGGCGCGGCTTCGTTTATGCCATGGCTTTGCTCGACCTGGGAGATTGACCAGGAATTTCCAAACGCTCAGTGGGGCGAGAGGCCAGAATGCCGACAATCAGCCAGCTCATTCGCAAGCCGCGGTCGCCCGTGAAGGCGCGTAACACCGCCCCGGCGCTTGAGAATTGCCCGCAGAAGCGCGGCGTTTGCACGCGCGTCTATACGACGACCCCGAAGAAGCCGAACTCGGCGCTCCGCAAGGTTGCCAAGGTTCGTCTGACCAATGGCTTCGAGGTGATCGGCTACATCCCCGGCGAGGGTCACAACCTCCAGGAGCACTCGGTCGTCATGATCCGTGGCGGCCGCGTCAAGGATCTTCCCGGCGTGCGCTATCACATCCTGCGCGGTGTGCTCGACACGCAGGGCGTCAAGAACCGCAAGCAGCGCCGTTCGAAGTACGGCGCCAAGCGTCCCAAGTAATTTTCTGCCAGGCCGGCGGGGTCGTTCGATCCGAGCCGGTCCGCAGCGTTCCAGATTGACCGGAGACTAGACGATGTCCCGCCGCCACAGTGCCGAAAAGCGCGAAGTTATCCCGGACCCGAAGTTCGGCGATATCGTCGTGACCAAGTTCATGAACTCGGTCATGTACGAAGGTAAGAAGTCGACCGCCGAGCGGATCGTCTACGGTGCCTTCGACATCATCGAGGCGAAGACCAAGAGCGAGCCGCTCGGCGTCTTCAAGTCGGCGCTCGAGAACGTCGCTCCGGCGATCGAGGTCCGCTCCCGCCGCGTCGGTGGCGCGACCTATCAGGTTCCGGTCGAAGTCCGCACCGAGCGCCGCCAGGCGCTCGCCATCCGCTGGCTGATCACGGCTGCCCGCGGCCGCAACGACAAGACCATGGTTGAGCGCCTGTCGGCCGAGCTGATGGACGCCGCCAACAACCGCGGCAACGCCGTCAAGAAGCGTGAAGACACGCATCGGATGGCGGAAGCCAACCGCGCCTTCTCGCACTACCGCTGGTAAGCGGCGTACTGCACCGAGACACAGAGCACGATCATGGCCCGTTCCCATCCCATCGACCGTTATCGCAACTTCGGCATCATGGCCCACATTGATGCCGGCAAGACGACGACGACCGAGCGCATCCTTTTCTACACCGGCAAGTCGCATAAGATCGGCGAAGTCCATGACGGCGCCGCGACCATGGACTGGATGACGCAGGAGCAGGAGCGTGGCATCACGATCACCTCCGCCGCGACGACCTGCCTGTGGCGCGACCATCGCCTGAACATCATCGACACCCCCGGCCACGTCGACTTCACCATCGAAGTCGAGCGTTCGCTGCGCGTGCTCGACGGCGCCGTCTGCGTTCTCGACGGCAACCAGGGCGTCGAGCCCCAGACCGAGACCGTCTGGCGCCAGGCCGACAAGTACGACGTCCCGCGCGTCGTGTTCGTCAACAAGATGGACAAGATCGGCGCCGATTTCTATCGCTGCGTCCAGGACATCATCGACCGCGTCGCCGGCAAGCCCGTCTGCCTGCAGATCCCGATCGGTTCCGAGGCCAATTTTGCCGGCGTCGTCGACCTCATCAAGATGAAGGCGATCGTCTGGAACGGCGAAGCGCTGGGCGCTTCCTTCGAAGAGAAGGAGATCCCCGCCGATCTGCTCGACAAGGCCACTGAATATCGTGGCAAGCTCGTCGAGGCCGCCGTCGACATGGACGACGCGGCGATGGAAGCCTATCTCGACGGCACCGAGCCGGACGCCGAGACGCTGCGCCGCCTCGTGCGCACCGCCGTGCAGCGCCGCGCCTTCCATCCCGTGCTCTGCGGTTCGTCCTTCAAGAACAAGGGCGTGCAGCCCCTGCTCGACGCCGTCGTCGACTTCCTGCCGTCGCCCGTCGATCGCGGCGCGGTCGAAGGCATCGACTTCAAGACCGAAGAGCCCGTCGTCCGCAATCCGACGGACGAGGATCCCTTCGCGATGCTCGCCTTCAAGATCATGGACGACCCCTTCGTCGGCACGATCACCTTCTGCCGCATCTATTCGGGCAAGGTCGACGCCGGCCAGGGCGTCATCAACTCGACCCGCGACAAGAAGGAGCGCGTCGGTCGCATGCTGCTGATGCATGCGAACAACCGCGAGGACATCAAGGAGGCTTATGCCGGCGACATCGTCGCCCTGGCTGGTCTCAAGGACGTCCGCACCGGCGACACGCTCTGCGATCCCGTCAACGCGGTCATCCTGGAGCGCATGGAGTTCCCCGAGCCGGTCATCACGATCGCGATCGAGCCGAAGTCCAAGGCCGACCAGGAGAAGCTGGGCCTCGCCCTGTCGAAGCTCGCGAACGAGGATCCGTCCTTCCGCGTGTCGACCGACCAGGAGAGCGGCCAGACCATCCTGAAGGGCATGGGCGAGCTCCATCTCGACATCAAGGTCGACATCCTGAAGCGCACCTACAAGGTCGACGCCAATATCGGCGCGCCGCAGGTTGCGTATCGCGAGACGCTGACCAAGAAGGCCGAGATCGACTACACCCACAAGAAGCAGACCGGCGGTACCGGCCAGTTCGCCCGCGTCAAGCTGGTGATCGAGCCGAACGAGACCGGCAAGGGCTTCGAGTTCGAGTCGAAGGTCGTCGGCGGCTCGGTGCCGAAGGAGTATATCCCCGGCGTCGAGAAGGGCCTGAACTCGGTCATCGGCTCGGGCGTGCTCGCCGGCTTCCCGGTCGTGGACGTCAAGGTCACGCTGATCGACGGCGCCTTCCACGAAGTCGACTCGTCGGCCCTGGCCTTCGAAATCGCTTCCCGTGCAGCGCTGCGCGAAGGTCTGCAGAAGGGTGGCTCCGTGCTGCTCGAGCCGATCATGAAGGTCGAGGTCGTGACCCCGGAAGACTATACCGGTTCGGTCATCGGCGACCTGAACTCGCGTCGTGGCCAGATCCAGGGCCAGGACATGCGCGGCAACGCCGTCGTGATCAACGCCATGGTTCCGCTGGCCAACATGTTCGGCTATGTGAACCAGCTGCGCTCGTTCTCGCAGGGCCGCGCCAACTACACGATGCAGTTCGACCACTATGAGCAGGTTCCGTCGGCGGTGGCCGCCGAGGTCCAGGCCAAATACGCCTGATCACCAGCCCGACCTGCTTTAACGCAACAACGATTTGACTGACGGAGGCTACGATGGCCAAAGAGAAATTTGCGCGCAACAAGCCGCACTGCAACATTGGAACGATTGGTCACGTTGACCATGGCAAGACGTCTTTGACGGCTGCGATCACGAAGGTGCTTGCGGAGTCGGGCGGCGCTTCGTTCACGGCGTATGACCAGATCGACAAGGCTCCGGAAGAGAAGGCCCGCGGCATCACGATCTCGACCGCTCACGTCGAGTACGAGACCCCGGCGCGTCACTACGCCCACGTCGACTGCCCCGGCCACGCCGACTACGTGAAGAACATGATCACGGGTGCGGCGCAGATGGACGGCGCGATCCTGGTGGTTTCGGCGGCCGACGGCCCGATGCCGCAGACCCGCGAGCACATCCTGCTGGCGCGCCAGGTCGGCGTTCCCGCGCTGGTGGTGTTCATGAACAAGGTCGATCTCGTCGACGACGCCGAGCTGCTCGAGCTGGTCGAGATGGAGATCCGCGAGCTTCTGTCGAAGTACGACTTCCCGGGCGACGACATCCCGATCACCAAGGGCTCGGCGAAGGCCGCGCTGGACAACGTCACGCCGGAGATCGGTCATGACGCGGTGATCGCGCTGATGAAGACGGTCGACGACTACATCCCGCAGCCGGAGCGTCCGATTGACCAGCCGTTCCTGATGCCGGTCGAGGACGTGTTCTCGATCTCGGGCCGTGGCACGGTGGTGACCGGCCGCGTCGAGCGCGGCATCGTCAAGGTCGGCGAGGAAATCGAGATCGTCGGCCTGAAGGACACCGTGAAGACGACCGTCACGGGCGTCGAGATGTTCCGCAAGCTTCTGGACCAGGGCCAGGCGGGCGACAACATCGGCGCGCTGCTGCGCGGCACGAAGCGTGAGGACGTCGAGCGCGGGCAGATCCTGTGCAAGCCGGGCTCTGTCAAGCCGCACACGAAGTTCAAGGCCGAGGCGTACATCCTGACGAAGGAAGAGGGTGGCCGTCACACGCCGTTCTTCACCAACTACCGCCCGCAGTTCTACTTCCGCACGACGGACGTGACCGGCGTGGTCTCGCTGCCGGAAGGCACGGAGATGGTGATGCCGGGCGACAACATCTCGATGGAGGTGACGCTGATCGCCCCGATCGCGATGGAAGAGAAGCTGCGCTTCGCCATCCGCGAAGGCGGCCGCACCGTCGGCGCCGGCGTCGTCGCATCGATCATCGCGTAACGCGTTTGCGTGAGGGGCAGGGGCCCTTCGGGGCCTTTGCCTTTTCTCACGTCACGGAGAACTAAGACCATGAACGGTCAGAACATTCGGATCCGCCTCAAGGCGTTCGACCACCGTATCCTCGACGCTTCGACGCGCGAGATCGTGTCGACCGCGAAGCGGACGGGCGCCCAGGTCCGCGGACCGATTCCGCTGCCCACGCTCATCGAGAAGTTCACCGTCAACCGCTCGCCCCACATCGACAAGAAGTCGCGCGAGCAGTTCGAGATGCGGACCCACAAGCGGGTTCTCGACATCGTCGACCCGACCCCCCAGACGGTCGACGCCCTCATGAAGCTCGATCTCGCCGCCGGCGTCGACGTCGAAATCAAGCTCTGATCCGATTAAACGGGTCCTCTGTTTCCGGTTCCCCCGGATGGACATGACCCCAAAGGAAGGTATGCACCGATGCGTTCCGGTGTGATTGCACAGAAAGTCGGGATGACCCGCATCTTCACGGATGCTGGCGAGCACATCCCGGTCACCGTGCTGAAGCTCGACAACTGCCAGGTCGTCGCGCATCGCACGATCGAGAAGAACGGCTATGCGGCCGTGCAGCTGGGCTCCGGCACGGCGAAGGTGAAGAATGTCTCGAAGGCCGAGCGCGGTCATTTCGCGGTCGCCAAGGTCGAGCCGAAGCGCAAGGTGGTCGAGTTCCGCGTCAGCAACGACGCGCTGATCCCCGTCGGCGCCGAGCTGACCGCGGACCACTTCGTCGTCGGCCAGTTCGTCGACGTCTCCGGCACCACCACCGGCAAGGGCTTCGCCGGCGGTATGAAGCGCTGGAACTTCGGCGGCCTGCGCGCCACGCACGGCGTGTCGGTCTCGCATCGTTCGATCGGTTCGACCGGTGGCCGTCAGGACCCGGGCAAGACCTTCAAGAACAAGAAGATGCCGGGCCATCTCGGTGCCGAGCGTGTCACCACGCAGAACCTGCGCGTCGTCCAGACGGACGTCGAGCGCGGCCTGATCCTCGTCGAGGGCGCCGTTCCTGGCGTCGCCGGCGGCTGGATCCATGTCCGTGACGCCGTCAAGCGCGCCCTGCCGAAGGATGCGCCGCTGCCGGGCAAGTTCAAGGTTTCCGGCGAGGCCAAGGCGGATGAGGCTCCTGCGGCCCAGGCTGAGGAGAACGCGTGATGAAGTTCGATATCACCACTCTTGAGGGCAAGTCGGCCGGTTCGGTCGAGCTGTCGGATGAGGTGTTTGGCCTGGAGCCGCGCGCCGATCTGCTCGCCCGCATGGTCCGCTATCAGCTCGCCAAGCGTCGCGCCGGGACTCACAAGTCCAAGGGCCGCTCGGAAGTCGATCGCACCCGCAAGAAGATCTACAAGCAGAAGGGCACCGGCGGCGCTCGCCACGGCGCGGCTTCGGCTCCGCAGTTCCGCGGCGGCGGCAAGGCCTTCGGCCCGGTCCTGCGCGACCACGGTCATGATCTTCCCAAGAAGGTCCGTGCGCTGGCCCTGCGTCACGCTCTCTCGGCCAAGGCCAAGGATGCCGGCATCATCGTGATCGACGATGCCACGCTTTCCGAGCCGAAGACCAAGGTGCTGCTCGGCCATTTCGGCAAGCTCGACCTGTCGAGCGCGCTGATCATCGGCGGCGCCGAGATCGACACCAATTTCGGCCTGGCCGCTCGCTCGATCCCGAACGTCGACGTGCTGCCGGTCCAGGGCATCAACGTTTACGACATCCTGCGTCGCGACAAGCTTGTCCTGACGCGCGCGGCCGTCGATGCGCTGGAGGCGCGCTTCAAATGAGCCAGTCCGCCAAGAACCTCGACCCGCGCCACTACGATGTGATCGTGGCGCCGGTCATCACCGAGAAGGCGACGATGCTCTCGGAGCATAACAAGGTCGTCTTCAAGGTTGCCAAGACCGCAACGAAGCCGCAGATCAAGGCGGCGATCGAGAAGCTCTTCGACGTCAAGGTCAAGAGCGTCAACACGATCGTCACCGAGGGCAAGGTCAAGATGTTCCGTGGCCGTCCCGGCCAGCGTTCGGACGTCAAGAAGGCGGTCGTGACCCTCGAAGAGGGCCACTCCATCGACGTGACCACGGGCCTGTGAGGGAATCATCATGGCTTTGAAACATTTCAAGCCGATCACGCCGAGCCTTCGCCAGCTCGTGATCGTCGACCGCAGCGAGCTCTACAAGGGCAAGCCGGTCAAGGCGCTGACCGAGGGCCTTTCGTCCTCGGGCGGCCGCAACAACACCGGTCGCATCACCGTCCGCTTCCGCGGCGGTGGTCACAAGCGCACGCTGCGCCTCGTCGACTTCAAGCGTCGCGGCAAGGCCGGCATCCCGGCGACCGTCGAGCGGCTCGAATACGATCCGAACCGCACCGCCTTCATCGCCCTGATCAAGTATCAGGACGGCGAGCAGGCCTACATCCTGGCGCCGCAGCGCCTGGCTGTCGGCGACACGGTGGTTGCCGGTGACTCGGTCGACGTGAAGCCCGGCAACGCGGCTCCGATGGGCTCGCTGCCGATCGGCACGATCGTCCACAATGTCGAGCTGAAGATCGGCAAGGGTGGCGCTCTGGCCCGTTCGGCCGGCAACTACGCCCAGATCGTCGGCCGCGACCAGGGCTACGTCATCGTTCGCCTGAACTCGGGCGAGCAGCGCCTGATCTCCGGCCAGTGCTACGCCACGGTCGGCGCCGTCTCGAACCCGGATCACATGAACCGGAACGACGGCAAGGCCGGTCGCTCGCGCTGGCTCGGCCGCCGTCCGCATAACCGCGGCGTCTCGATGAACCCGGTCGACCATCCGCATGGTGGTGGTGAAGGCCGGACGTCGGGTGGTCGCCATCCGGTTACGCCCTGGGGTCTGCCGACCAAGGGCAAGAAGACCCGCTCGAACAAGCGGACCGATACGTTCATCGTGTCGAGCCGTCACGCCCGCAAGAAGAAGAACTGAGGTCCGTCATGGCGCGTTCGCTTTGGAAAGGTCCGTTCGTCGACGGATACCTCCTGAAGAAGGCCGAGGTCGCCAGGACCTCGAGCCGTAGTGAAGTTATCAAGATCTGGAGCCGTCGCTCCACGATCCTGCCGCAGTTCGTCGGTCTGACGTTCGGCGTCTACAACGGTCACAAGCATGTGCCGGTGTCCGTGTCCGAGGAGATGGTGGGCCACAAGTTCGGCGAGTTCTCGCCGACGCGCACCTTCCACGGCCACGCTGCCGACAAGAAGGCGAAGAGGAAGTAAGCCATGGGTAAAGCATCAGCCCCCCGTGCGCTGCCCGAGAACGAAGCCACTGCGATCGCTCGCAACCTTCGCGTCTCGCCGCAGAAGCTGAACCTCGTCGCCCAGCTGATCCGTGGCAAGAAGGTCTCGACCGCGCTCGCCGATCTCGAGTTCTCGCGCAAGCGGATCTCGCTCGACGTGCGCAAGTGCCTGCAGAGCGCGATCGCCAACGCCGAGAACAATCATGATCTCGACGTCGACGATCTCGTCGTGGCACAGGCCTTCGTCGGCAAGGCCCTCGTCATGAAGCGTTTCCACGCTCGTGCCCGTGGTCGTGGCGCCCGCATCCTGAAGCCCTTCGCGAACATCACGATCATCGTGCGCGAAGTCGCTGCGGCCAAGGCCTGAGGAGAGAACGATGGGTCAGAAAATCAATCCGATCGGCCTTCGCCTCGGCATCAACCGCACCTGGGACTCGCGTTGGTTCGCGGCCAAGGGCGAGTACGGCCAGCTTCTGCATGAGGACATGGCCATCCGCGCCGCCCTCATGAAGCTGTTGAAGCAGGCCGCCGTCTCGAAGATCATCATCGAGCGTCCGCACCGGAAGTGCCGCGTCACCATCCACTCGGCTCGTCCGGGCGTGGTGATCGGCAAGAAGGGCGCTGACATCGAGAAGCTCCGCAAGGAAGTCTCGAAGCTCACCAAGGCCGACGTGACGATCAACATCGTCGAGGTGCGCAAGCCCGAGATCGACGCGACGCTCGTCGCCGACTCGATCGCCCAGCAGCTCGAGCGCCGTGTCGCCTTCCGTCGCGCCATGAAGCGCGCCGTTCAGTCGGCGATGCGTCTCGGTGCCGAAGGCATCCGCATCAACTGCTCGGGCCGCCTCGGCGGCGCCGAGATCGCCCGCCTCGAATGGTATCGTGAGGGCCGCGTGCCGCTGCATACGCTGCGCGCCGACGTCGATTACGGCGTCGCCACCGCTTTCACGACCTACGGGACGTGCGGCATCAAGGTCTGGATCTTCAAGGGCGAGATCCTGGAACATGACCCGATGGCCCAGGACAAGCGCCTCTCCGACGAGGGCGGCCGCTCAGGCGGCCGTGATCGCGACCATCGCGATCGTCGTGAGCAGGCTGCGTAAGGCTGATCGAGAAGAGCCATGCTGCAACCAAAACGCACCAAGTTCCGCAAGCAGTTCAAGGGACGCATCTCCGGCGTCGCCAAGGGCGGCACGGATCTCAACTTCGGCCAGTTCGGCCTGAAGGCCCAGGAACCCGAGCGCGTCACCGCCCGGCAGATCGAGGCGGCCCGCCGCGCGATCACCCGCGCCATGAAGCGCGTCGGCCGTGTCTGGATCCGCATCTTCCCGGACGTGCCGGTTTCGAAGAAGCCGACCGAAGTCCGCATGGGTAAGGGCAAGGGTTCGCCCGAGTTCTGGGCGGCCAAGGTCAAGCCGGGCCGGATCATGTTCGAGCTCGACGGCGTGTCCGAGGAGATCGCCCGCGAGGCGCTCCGCCTCGGCGCCGCCAAGCTGCCGATCAAGACCCGCTTCATCCAGCGCATCGCCGAGTAAGGGAGGACAATATGAAGATTGCACAGCGTCAGTCCGACCTGAAGGCCATGAGCACGGACCAGCTCCAGGACGAGCTGCTCAAGCTGAAGAAGGAGCAGTTCAACCTGCGCTTCCAGAAGGCGACCGGCCAGCTTGAGAACACCGCGCGCGTCACCGAAGTGCGCAAGGACATCGCCCGCATCAAGACGCTGCAGCGGTCGAAGACCGTCGCAGCGAGCGCGTGAGGAGAGAATAATGCCTAAGCGCGTACTGCAGGGCGTCGTCGTCAGCGACAAGCAGAACAAAACTGTTGTGGTCAAGGTCGAGCGGCGTTATACGCACCCGCTCCTCAAGAAGACGGTGCGCCGCACGAAGAACTATCACGCCCATGACGAAGTGGGTGCGTTCAAGGTCGGCGACACGGTCTGGATCGAGGAGTCCAAGCCGATTTCCAAGCTGAAAAGCTGGGTTGTGCTCGAGGACGCCCCCAAGGCGTGATTCGAGACGGCTTCGCCCGGCCCCGAATCAGGGGCGGGCGCGGCAGGAAAGAAGCCGGGCATGTTTCTCCGCAAGAGTGGTTCCCACTTTTGCGGATCGTGTTTTGTTTTGAGGCCAGGGGGCGATCGACCCCCGTCAGTCGTAGTCCCCGCCAGCGCTGAGGCTGGCCGGGAAACCGCGCTGATACACAGATTGGAAGGATCAAGGCCATGATCCAGGTGCAGACGAATCTCGACGTCGCCGACAATTCCGGCGCCCGTCGCGTGATGTGCATCAAGGTTCTCGGCGGGTCGAAGCGGCGCTATGCCCGCATCGGCGACATCATTGTCGTCTCGATCAAGGAAGCCATTCCGCGCGGTCGCGTGAAGAAGGGCGACGTCATGAAGGCGGTCGTCGTTCGCACCGCCAAGGACGTCAAGCGCCAGGACGGTTCGGTGATCCGCTTCGACCGCAATGCGGCGGTGCTGATCAACAACCAGAAGGAGCCGGTCGGCACGCGTATCTTCGGACCGGTTCCGCGCGAGCTGCGCGCCAAGAACCACATGAAGATCATCTCGCTGGCGCCGGAGGTGCTGTGATGGCTGCTAAGATCAAGAAGGGCGACAAGGTCGTCGTGCTCGCTGGTCGCGACAAGGGCAAGTCGGGTGAAGTGCTCCAGGTCCTGCCGAAGGACGGCCGTGCGGTCGTTCGCGGCATCAACCTGGTGAAGCGTCACACCAAGCAGTCCGCGCAGTCCGAGGGCGGTATCATCAGCAAGGAAGCGACGATCGACTTGTCGAACATCGCTGTTGCCGATCCGAAGGATGGCCAGGCCACCCGCGTCGGTTTCAAGGTGCTCGATGACGGCCGCAAGGTTCGTTTTGCCAAGCGTTCGGGGGATCTGATCGATGGCTGAGGCTCAGCAGGCGGCTCTCTCGCCGCGCATGAAGAAGCATTACGAGGACGTCGTCCGTCCCGCGATGATCGCCGAATTCGGCTACAAGAACGTCATGGAAGTGCCGACGATCGAGAAGATCGTCATCAACATGGGCGTTGGCGAAGCGACTGCGGACCGCAAGAAGGTCGACGTCGCTGCCGCGGATCTCGCCATGATCGCCGGCCAGAAGCCGGTCATCACCAAGTCCCGCCTCGCCATCGCCGGCTTCAAGCTGCGCGAGAACATGGCGGTTGGCTGCAAGGTCACGCTGCGCAAGACCAAGATGTTCGAGTTCGTCGACCGGCTCGTCACCATCGCCTTGCCGCGCGTGCGCGACTTCCGGGGCCTCAACCCCAAGTCGTTCGACGGGCGCGGCAATTTCGCGCTCGGGATCAAGGAGCACATCGTGTTCCCCGAGATCAACTACGACAAGGTCGACCAGGTCCTGGGTATGGACGTCATCGTCTGCACGACTGCGAAGTCGGACGACGAGGCACGCGCCCTGCTCAAGCACTTCAACTTCCCGTTCCGGCAGTGAACCTAAGCGTTCATACGCGGAAACCAGGAGAGATCGATGGCTAAGAAAAGCTCCGTCGAGAACAACGAGCGTCGCAGGAAGCTGGTGAAGAAATTCGCCGGCCGCCGGGCTCGCCTTCTCGCGATCGCCAATGACGACAACCAGCCCATGGACGAGCGCTTCCTCGCCCGCCTGAAGCTGGCCGAACTGCCGCGCAACTCGGCCAAGATCCGCATTCGCAACCGTTGCGAAGTGACGGGCCGCCCGCGCGCGGTTTATCGCAAGCTCAAGATGTCGCGTATCGCGCTGCGTGAGCTCGGCAACAAGGGGCTGGTTCCCGGCCTCGTTAAGTCGAGCTGGTAAGGAGGACTGGAACAATGGCAATCATTGATCCGCTCGGCGATATGCTGACCCGCATCCGCAATGCGCAGATGCGTCGCAAGTCCCGCGTTTCCACCCCCGGCTCGAAGCTGCGCGCCCGCGTGCTCGACGTGCTGCAGTCCGAGGGTTACATCCGCGGCTACAGCCAGACCGAGTTCGGCAACGGCCGGACGGAGTTCGACATCGAGCTGAAGTATCACGAGGGCCTGCCGGTCATCCGGTCGATCTCGCGTGTTTCGAAGCCCGGCCGCCGCGTCTACTCGTCGGTCGAGACAATGCCGCGCGTGGCCGATGGCCTTGGCGTGACGATCGTCTCGACGCCGCGTGGCGTGATGGCCGATCATGTGGCCCGCGAGCAGAACGTGGGCGGCGAAGTGCTCTGCAAGGTCTTCTGACCTTACAGGCGCCCCGCTCACTTTCAGGAGAGATCCAAATGTCTCGTATCGGTAAGAAGCCGGTTTCGGTTCCCGCGGGCGTCACTGCCTCGGTCACCGGCCAGCTGGTCAAGATCAAGGGCTCGAAGGGCGAGCTCTCCTTCACGGTTCCCGAGGACGTCTCGGTTGCCATGGAGGACGGTGCGATCGCGGTCCAGCCGCGTTCGCAGTCGAAGCGCGCCCGTGCGCTCTGGGGCACCTCGCGTGCCCGCATCAACAACCTCGTGATCGGCACCACCGCCGGTTTCGAGAAGCGCCTCGAGATCAACGGCGTCGGCTACAAGGCCGCGGTCAACGGCAAGGTGCTGAAGCTGTCGCTGGGCTACAGCCACGACATCGACTACGCCATCCCGGAAGGCGTCGCGATCAC
The DNA here is from genome assembly GCF_006714945.1 of Allobosea sp. AK1. Lineage (NCBI taxonomy): Bacteria > Pseudomonadati > Pseudomonadota > Alphaproteobacteria > Hyphomicrobiales > Alloboseaceae > Allobosea > Allobosea sp. AK1. Next base: position 296,451 of record NZ_VFMG01000001.1, on the reverse strand, counting down.
CACGCCGAAGCCGACGGAAATCGTCGTCGTCGGCATCGACAAGCAGATCGTCGGCCAGACCGCCGCGGAAATCCGCGACTATCGCGGCCCCGAGCCTTACAAGGGCAAGGGCGTCAAGTACGCCGGCGAATTCATCTTCCGCAAGGAAGGCAAGAAGAAGTAAGGACGCCAGCCATGAGCAAGCAGAACGATGTGACTGCGCGCCGCAAGGCCCGCGTCCGCCGCGCGATCAAGGCGGTTGCCAATGGTCGCCCGCGCCTGTCGGTGCATCGCACCGGCAAGCAGATCTATGCCCAGGTCATCGACGACGTGAAGGGGGTCACCCTCGCTTCCGCCTCGTCGCGGGACAAGGATGTGCGCGAGCAGATCAAGTCCGGCGCGAATGTCGAAGCCGCCACCCAGATCGGCAAGATCGTTGCCGAGCGCGCGGTCAAGGCCGGCGTGACGGATGTGGTCTTCGACCGTGGCCCGTACATGTACCATGGCCGCGTCAAGGCGCTGGCCGATGCAGCCCGCGAGGGCGGCCTCAGCTTCTGAGGTTATCGGGTTTCGCCCGGCAAGGCGTTTCGCGCCGGCCGGGCGGCATCCGTTTTAGGCTTCCCCGCGCAATGACGCACGGGGTTAGGCTCGAGCGAGCGGCGGGGCTTCGATCCTCGTCCGCGCAAGTAAGAGGACAGACATGGCTAGAGAGCCGCGTGAGCGTAGGGACCGGGAAGCGGAAGTTTCCGAGTTCGTGGACAAGCTCGTCCACATCAACCGCGTCGCCAAGGTGGTGAAGGGCGGGCGTCGCTTCGGCTTCGCTGCGCTTGTCGTCGTCGGCGACCAGAAGGGCCGCGTCGGCTTCGGCCACGGCAAGGCCCGTGAAGTTCCCGAGGCGATCCGCAAGGCGACGGAAGCCGCCAAGCGCGGCCTCGTCCGCATCCCGCTGCGCGAGGGCCGCACCCTCCATCACGACGTGCAGGGTCGCCATGGCGCCGGCAAGGTCGTGCTGCGTGCGGCTCCGGCCGGTACCGGCATCATCGCCGGCGGCCCGATGCGCGCCGTCTTCGAGGCGGTCGGCATGCAGGACGTCGTGTCGAAGTCGCTCGGCTCCTCCAACCCGTACAACCTCGTGCGCGCCACGTTCGACGCGCTGAAGAACGAAGACAGCCCGCGTTCGGTCGCGGCGCGTCGTTCGCTCAAGGTTTCGGCCCTGCAGACCCGTCGCCGCGATGCCGGCACGGATGCGGCCGCGGAAGCGTGAGGGGGGTATCATGGCAAAGGCTGAGAAGACCTTCACCATCGAGCAGATCGGTTCGCCGATCCGCCGCGAGGCCACCCAGCGCCAGACCCTGATCGGTCTCGGCCTGAACAAGATCCGCCGCCGCTCGACCCTCCAGGACACCCCCGCGGTGCGTGGCATGGTCGAGAAGGTCAAGCACCTCGTCCGCGTCGTCGACGCGAAGTGAGGAGGGCGTCACATGAAACTCAATGATATCCGTGACAACGAAGGCGCTCTGAAGCAGCGCATGCGAGTCGGCCGTGGCATTGGCTCCGGCAAGGGCAAGACCGGTGGTCGCGGCGTGAAGGGTCAGACCTCGCGCGCCGGCGTCGCCATCAAGGGCTTCGAAGGCGGCCAGATGCCGCTGTATCGTCGCCTGCCGAAGCGCGGTTTCCACAACCTGTTCGCCAAGGATCTGAACGAGGTGAACCTCGGCCGCATCCAGCAGGCAGTGGAAGCCGGCAAGCTCGACGCCAAGGGCGCCGTGACCATCGAGGCGCTCGTCGCCGCCGGTGTCATCACCCGTCAGGCCAAGGATGGCGTCAAGATTCTCGGCGTCGGCGAGCTCAAGACCAAGCTCGCTTTCGAGGTCTACGGCGCGTCCAAGTCGGCCGTGGCTGCGATCGAGAAGGCTGGCGGTTCGGTCAAGATTCTGGCTGCCGCTTCACAGGCGTGATCCGAACGCCTACATGACGTTTGCGAACGGCGGCCGGGCCCAGCGCCTTGGCCGCCGTTTGACTGTTTGACGCAAGGCACGAATCCGCAGACAGCACGCACGCGTGCGTTGGGGGATGTGCTTCAACGACCAGTTTGAGACCCAGGGACCGGACGCATGGCATCGGCGGCTGAACAGCTTGCGGCGAACCTCAATTTCGGGGCCTTCGCCAAGGCGGATGAACTCAAGAAGCGAATCTGGTTCACGCTGGGCGCGCTCGTCATCTACCGGCTTGGTACCTACATCCCGCTGCCGGGCATGAACCCGGACGCGGTGGCCGACCTGTTCCGCCAGACCCAGTCCGGCATGCTCGGCATGTTCAACATGTTCTCTGGCGGTGCCGTCGGGCGCCTTGCGATCTTCGCGCTGGCGATCATGCCCTACATCTCGGCCTCGATCATCGTGCAGCTGCTCTCGAGCGTCGTGCCGACTTTCGAGGCGCTGAAGAAGGAAGGCGAGCAGGGTCGCAAGACCCTGAACCAGTACACCCGCTACCTGACCCTCGTGCTGGCCGTATTCCAGGCTTACGCGATCGGCGTGGGTCTCCAGGGTTCGGGTAACCTTGTGCTCGAACCCGGGCCGTTCTTCCTGCTCTCGACCACGATCACGCTCGTCGGCGGCACGATGTTTCTGCTCTGGCTGGGTGAGCAGATCACCAGCCGCGGCATCGGCAACGGCACCTCGATGATCATCTTCGCGGGCATCATCGCCGAATTCCCCTCGCAGCTCGCCCAGACCTTTGAGCTCGGCCGCCAGGGCGCGATCTCGACCGGCCTGCTGCTCGGCGTGCTCGTGATGGCGATCTGCGTCATCGCCTTCTGCGTGTTCATGGAGCGCGCCCAGCGCCGCCTGCTGATCAACTATCCGAAACGCCAGGTCGGCAACCGCATGTACGAGGGCCAGACCTCGTTCCTGCCGCTGAAGCTCAACACCTCCGGCGTCATCCCGCCGATCTTCGCCTCGTCCCTGCTGCTGCTGCCGACCACCGTCGCGAGCTTCTCGCAGGCCTCGGGCGGCACCGGCTTCCTGTCGACGATGGCGACCTATCTGGCGCATGGCCGGCCGGCGTTCATGATCCTCTACGCCGCGCTGATCATCTTCTTCTGCTTCTTCTACACCGCGATCGTGTTCAATCCGGTGGAGACGGCGGACAATCTCAAGAAGCATGGCGGCTTCATGCCGGGCATCCGCCCGGGCGAGCGGACCGCCGAGCATATCGATCGCATCCTCACCCGCATCACCGTTCTCGGCGCAGGATATTTGACGATTGTCTGCCTTATCCCCGAGTTCATGATCACCTATGCTCAGATCCCGATCATCCTGCTGGGCGGCACCTCGCTGCTCATCGTGGTGACGACGACGATGGACACCGTGGCGCAAGTTCACGGGCACCTGCTGGCCCATCAGTACGAAGGGCTGGTCAAGAAGGCCAAGTTGCGAGGAGCGCGGAGATAAGATGCGGTTGATTTTCCTGGGGCCGCCGGGGGCGGGTAAGGGCACTCAGGCGGCGCGCATCGTCGCGAAGCACGGCATTCCGCAACTCTCGACCGGCGACATGCTGCGCGCAGCCGTCGCCGCCGGCACGCCGGTCGGCCAGAAGGCCAAGGCCGTGATGGACGCGGGCGGGCTGGTCTCGGACGAGATCGTCATCGGCATCGTCGCCGACCGCATCGAAGAGGCCGACGCCAGGAAAGGCTTCATCCTCGACGGCTTTCCGCGGACGCTGGCGCAGGCCGAGGCGCTGGACAAGATGCTCGACGGCAAGGGGCTGAAGCTCGATGCCGTGCTCGAGCTCAGGGTCGACCAGACCAAGCTTGTCGACCGCATCGTCCGCCGCGCCGAGGAGGCGAGGGCGGCTGGAGAGCCGGTGCGCAAGGATGACGATCCGGAGGTCTTCAAGACCCGGCTCGAGGCCTATAATCGCGATACGGCGGTGGTTGCGCCCTATTACGACAAGCGCGGCCAGCTGACTGCGATCGACGGCATGCAGCCGATCGACGACGTCTCGCGGGCGATCAGCGATGCGCTTTCGGTGGCGGCGCAGGGCTGAGCGCTCCTAGGCGAACAAGTTCGAACCCGGGCGGACTTTGCGGTCCGGCCGGGTTTTTCATTTCCGCGGTGCGCTTTTGCGGGACTGCCTTTGCCTTTTCTCGCTCCACCCGTGCGTTGACAGGCTTACCCCCGGCGGATGTGCTGAGACCCAATCCGCGCAAAGCGGTGGCAAGCGTCCGTCGACCAGGTGGCGAAGCGCCTTTCCGGGTCCGGATGCAGGACAGGGAGCAGGCACATGACGAGGTTTGGTGCGTTGCTGGTCGCGAGCACGCTGGCGCTGATGCCGGCGGCGGCGCGGGCGCAGGATGCGGTGAAGATCGGCATCCTCAACGACCAGTCGGGCAATTATGCTGAATTCGGCGGTCTCGGCTCGGTCGAGGCTGCGAAGATGGCGATCGAGGATTTCGGCGGCTCGGTGCTGGGCAAGCCGATCGAGATCGTCGCAGCCGATCACCAGAACAAGCCGGATATCGCCGTCGGGCTGGCCCGGCGCTGGTATGATGTGGACGGCGTCACCGCGATCGCGGACCTCACCAACTCCGCCGTTGCACTGGGGGTGGCCGGCATCGCCAAGGAGAAGCAGAAGGTCGCGCTCTATAATGGCCCGGCGACGACGCGCCTCTTCAACGAGGACTGCTCGCCGACCGGCTTCATGTGGACCTTCGACACGGCGACCTCGGCCAAGGGCACGGCGCTGTCGGTGCTGCGCGAAGGCGGCGACAGCTGGTACATCATCGCCGCCGACTATGCCTTCGGCCACCAGCTCACCGCCGATATCGAGTCGATCGTGAAGGCCAATGGCGGCAAGACGCTGGGCACGGTGCGCGCGCCGTTGGGGACGTCGGACTTCTCCTCCTTCCTGCTGCAGGCGCAGGCCTCCAAGGCCAAGATCGTCGCCTTCGCCAATGCCGGCACGGACACGATCAACTCGATCAAGCAGGCCGGCGAGTTCGGCCTGGTCGATGGCGGCCAGAAGCTCGCGGCGATGGTCGTGGTGCTGAGCGACGTCCACGGGCTCGGCCTCGACAAGGCCAAGGGGCTGATCACGACCACCGCCTACTATCATGACGCCGACAAGCCGAGCCGGGCCTTCGCCGACCGCTACATGGCGAAGACCAAGAAGATGCCGGGCATGATCCAGGCCAGCGTCTATTCCTCGGTGCTGCACTATCTCAAGGCGGTGAAGGCGGCCGGTACGGCAGCGGGCCCTGCGGTCGCGGCGAAGATGAAGGAGATGCCGGTCGACGATTTCTATGCGCCGGGCGCCAAGATCCGCGAGGATGGCCGGCTGATGAACGACATGCTGCTGGTCGAGGTGAAGAAGCCCGCCGATTCGAAGGCGCCGTGGGATTACTTCAAGGTCGTCCGCAAGATCCCGGCGGCCGAGATCATCGCGCCGCTCTCTGAGAGCAAGTGCAGCCTGGTGAAGAAGTGAGGGTTCTCGCTTGAGTCCGTCGTTCCGGGCGCGGTTCCGCCGCTTGCCTGGAATGACGGGGCCCTTATATAGCAATCGCGGCTACCGCCTTGACCTCGCAGCGCTTCGGCCACTTCGCCGGCCTTGGCATGTTTCTTGGTTGCGACGGGTTGACTCGTTGCGCCCAACCCGTTAACGAGCCGCAATCCGGTTTCATGGGAGCGATGCCGTTGCCTTCGCGAGAAGGGACGACGTCGCATTATCGCGTGGAGCCGTTCAACGTCCTGCATGAGCCGGCCTCCACCGGACGCAGGATTTTTTCCCACCGCCGGGGTGCCATCGGGTGCTTCGGCCGACATGGAGATGAGACCATGGCTCGTATCGCGGGCGTCAACATTCCCACCGGCAAGCGCGTCGTCATCGGCCTGCAGTACATCCACGGCATTGGCGCGTCCAAGGCCCAGGAGATCTGCGAGAAGGTCGGTATCGCTGCCGAGCGTCGCGTCAACCAGCTGACCGACGCCGAAGTCCTGCAGATCCGCGAGACGATCGACCGCGACTACCTCGTCGAGGGCGATCTGCGCCGCGAAGTCTCGATGAACATCAAGCGCCTGATGGACCTCGGCTGCTATCGCGGCCTGCGTCATCGTCGCTCGCTGCCGGTCCGCGGCCAGCGCACGCATACCAACGCCCGCACCCGCAAGGGCAAGGCGAAGCCGATCGCCGGCAAGAAGAAGTGATCTCAGTGGGCCGCTAGTCGGCCCGCTGTCTATACGCCGGACGGTCCGCTCACGGGCCGCCGGCATCCCCAGCGCCTGGCATGACGGGCGCGCCTGAAGGATGGAAGAAGAGATATGGCCAAGGAAGCCCAGCGCGTCCGTCGTCGCGAACGCAAGAACATCGTCTCCGGCGTCGCGCATGTGAACGCCTCGTTCAACAACACCATGATCACCATCACCGACGCGCAGGGCAACACGATCTCGTGGTCGTCGGCCGGCACGATGGGCTTCAAGGGCTCGCGCAAGTCGACCCCCTATGCCGCCCAGGTCGCCGCCGAGGATGCCGCCCGCAAGGCTGCCGAGCACGGCATGCGCACCCTCGAGGTTGAGGTGACCGGTCCGGGTTCGGGCCGCGAGTCGGCTCTTCGCGCTCTCCAGGCCGCGGGCTTCACCGTGACCTCGATCCGCGACGTGACGCCGATCCCGCACAATGGTTGCCGTCCGCGCAAGCGTCGCCGCGTCTGACGTCTGACCATTGCATGAGGCGCCCGCAGGGGCGGGCGCCTGTCCGGGGCGGCGGTGGCCGCCAGATGAATTCAGCACCAGGAGTGCGGTCGTGATCAGCAAGAACTGGCAGGATCTTTCCAAGCCGAACAAGCTCGAAGTGAAGGTCGGAGACGACCCGAAGCGTCAGGCGACTGTGGTTGCGCGTCCGCTCGAGCGCGGCTTCGGCATGACGCTCGGCAATGCGCTCCGTCGCGTGCTGCTGTCGTCGCTCCAGGGCGCGGCCGTGACCGCCGTCCAGATCGACGGCGTTCTCCACGAGTTCTCCTCGATCCCGGGCGTCCGCGAGGACGTCACCGACATCGTCCTCAACATCAAGGCCATCGCGGTCAAGATGCAGGGCGAGGGCCCGAAGCGCATGACGCTGCGCAAGTCCGGCCCGGGCACCGTCACCGCCGGCGACATCAACACCATCGGCGACGTGGCGATCCTGAACCCCGACCTCGTGCTCTGCACGCTGGACGACGGGGCCGAGATCCGCATGGAGTTCACGGTCAATACCGGCAAGGGCTATGTCCCGGCCGAGCAGAACCGTCCCGAGGACGCGCCGATCGGCCTGATCCCGGTCGATAGCCTGTACTCGCCGGTCAAGAAGGTCTCCTACCGCGTCGAGAACACCCGCGAGGGCCAGAACCTCGACAAGGACTCGCTGACGCTGGCGATCGAGACCAACGGCTCGGTCACCCCCGAGGACGCGCTGGCGCTCGCCGCCCGCATCCTGCAGGACCAGCTCGCGGTGTTCATCACCTTCGAGGAGCCGCGCAAGGAAGAGGCCGTCTCGACCGCGCCGCAGCTGCCCTTCAACCCGGCACTGCTCAAGAAGGTCGACGAGCTCGAGCTTTCGGTCCGCTCGGCGAACTGCCTGAAGAACGATAACATCGTCTATATCGGCGACCTCATCCAGAAGTCCGAGGGCGAGATGCTGCGCACCCCGAACTTCGGCCGCAAGTCGCTGAACGAGATCAAGGAAGTGCTCGCCACCATGGGCCTGCATCTGGGCATGGACGTCCAGGGCTGGCCGCCGGAGAACATCGAAGAGCTCGCGAAGCGCTTCGAAGAGCACTACTGAGAAAAGACGGCGCGGGAGGCATCCCGCGCCAACCCCGCCCGGCTCATCTGAGCCGGAGCATAACGAACGGCCGTTCCGTGGCACGGCGGCCGTAAGCAACGAAGGAGCCAAACAATGCGTCACGGTTTCCGCGGTCGTCGTTTCAACCGCTCGGCCGAGCATCGCCAGGCGATGTTCGCCAACATGGCCCAGGCCCTGATCAAGCACGAGCAGATCACCACCACGCTGCCGAAGGCTAAGGACCTGCGTCCGGTCGTCGAGAAGCTGATCACCCTCGGCAAGCGCGGCGACCTGCACGCCCGCCGTCAGGCGATCGCGCAGATCAAGGATGTCGAGCTGGTCGGCAAGCTCTTCGCGGTCCTCGGCCCGCGCTACAAGGAGCGCAACGGCGGCTATCTCCGCATCATGAAGGCGGGTTTCCGCTTCGGCGACAACGCCCCGATGGCGATCATCGAGTTCGTCGACCGCGACGTCGATGCCAAGGGCAAGGATTCGGGCCCGGTCTTCACGGCGGAAGACGAAGCCGCCTGATCGGCTTCCTCTGACTGAATTGGAAAAGGCGGTCCTTCGGGGCCGCCTTTTTCTTTGGTTGTGCAGTCCTTAGATGGGCCGTCCCGCGAGCTCCCCAGCGAGGTCGATGAGGATCTCCAGCGGCTGGGCGTGGAGGTCGGCTTCGGGTGTCACCCCATACAGGCCGAAGATGAAGCTGGTGGTCTCTTCGCGCTCGGCGATGCCCATCGCCCAGCCGGCGAAGGAGCGGGCGACGATCGGTTCTTCCGAAAGCACCCGAAAGGCCGTGTGGCGCGGGTCCATCACGATCCGGCCATAGGTTTCGGCCACGTTGTCCCGCGATCCTTCCAGCACCTGCGCGAAGGCCTTCTCCGTCGCCAACAGGAAGCCGGTGATACCGTTCTGGTCGTTGAAGCGGCGGGCGCTTGTCAGGATCCTGTCCAGCTCCGCACGGCGATTGGCGTCGACGAGCCGGCTCTCGCTGGCGTACACAAGCCGAATCAGGCTCATCCTGCTCTTCCTATCCGGCCAGAAATGGCCATATCGGGTTGGGGGATGCCGCTGCGGGAACCGCAGGGCGTTACACGGGTATAGCGGGTGCCACGCCTGAACGGAAAACTCCGCGCCGGCGCTTTTTGTTTCTGAACGAGGACGAGCATGATCCACCGCCCCGCACCCTATCGGAAGACCCTGGCCGCGGCTGCCCTGGCGGGCGCTCTGCTGGCCGGCGTCGCGCCGTGGCCGGCGCTTGCCCAGCAGCGGCAGGTGCCTGAGACCCGCGAGCAGGTGACGCTCTCCTTCGCGCCACTGGTCAAGCAGACGCAGGCCGCGGTCGTGAACGTCTATGGCGCGCGCGTCGAGAAGCGCCCGCAGAACCCCTTCATGGACGACCCGTTCTTCCGCCGCTTCTTCGGTGATGGCGGCTTCGGCGTGCCGCGCGAGCGGGTACAGCGCTCGCTCGGCTCCGGCGTGATCGTCGATGCCGGCGCCGGGCTCGTGGTGACCAACAACCACGTCATCGAGAACATGAGCGAGGTGAAGGTCGCCTTCGCCGACAAGCGCGAGGTCGAGGCCACGATCCTGCTGCGCGATCCGCGCACCGATCTTGCCGTGCTCAAGCTTGCCGACGCGAAGAACCTGACCGCGATCGCGCTCGCCGATACCGACGAACTCCAGGTCGGCGACATCGTGCTGGCGATGGGCAACCCCTTCGGCGTCGGCCAGACGGTGACGCAGGGCATCGTCTCGGCCCTGGCGCGCACGCAGATCGGCGTCGGCGATGCGCAATCCTTCATCCAGACCGATGCGGCGATCAATCCCGGCAATTCGGGCGGCGCGCTGATCGACATGAAGGGCCGCGTCGTCGGCATCAACACCGCGATCTATTCGCGCTCGGGCGGCAGCGTCGGCATCGGCTTCGCCATTCCCTCGGCGATGGTGCGCCTCGTCGTCGACAGCGCCAAGGCCGGCGTCAAGACGGTCAAGCGCCCCTGGTTCGGGGCGCGGCTGCAGAGCCTCACGGCCGAGGTCGCGGACGGGCTCGGGCTCGACCGGCCGGCGGGCTCGGTCGTCGCCAGCGTCGTCGAGAAGGGGCCGGCCGACCAGGCGGGCCTGAAGCGCTCGGACGTCATCCTCTCGGTCGATGGCGTCAATGTCGACGATCCCGAATCCTTCGGCTACCGCTTCGCCACCCGGCCGATCGGCGGCACGACGATGCTCAGCGTGCTGCGCAGCGGCAAGCGCATCTCGATCCCCGTGAAGCTCATCGCTGCGCCCGAGACCCGGCCGCGCGACATGGTGAAGCTGACGAGCCGTTCGCCGCTTGCCGGCCTGACCGTCGGGAACATGTCTCCGGCGCTGGCCGAGGAACTCTCGATCGACACCGGCAATGAAGGCGTCGTCGTCAGCGAGGTCGAGGAGGGCAGCACCGCGGCCAATGTCGGCTTCCAGAAGGGCGACATCATCAAGGCGCTGAACGGCGAACAGATGACCACTTCGCGCGAAGTCGAGACGATCCTCAAGGATCGCAGGCGCGCCTGGGAGGTGACGATCACCCGCAACGGCCAGACGATCACCTCGGTCTTCCCAGGGTGAGCGACCTGTTCTCAGCCTCGGGGCTGGACAAGTCCGGCCCGCGGCCGCTTGCCGACCGCCTGCGTCCGACGACGCTCGCCGAGGTCGCGGGCCAGGAGCATCTGACCGGGCCGGACGGGGCGCTGACGCGGCTCGTCGCCTCCGGCACGATCGGCAGCCTGATCTTCTGGGGTCCGCCGGGTACCGGCAAGACGACGGTCGCGCGGCTGCTCGCCGGGCTGGTCGATCTCGGCTTCGAGCAGATCAGCGCGATCTTCTCGGGCGTCGCCGATCTCAAGAAGGTGTTCGAGGCGGCGCGCGGGCGCCGTTTGGGCGGCCGGGGCACGCTGCTCTTCGTCGACGAGATTCACCGCTTCAACCGCGCCCAGCTCGACGCCTTCCTGCCGGTCATGGAAGACGGCACGATCACGCTGATCGGCGCGACCACCGAGAACCCGTCCTTCGCGCTCAATGCGGCGCTGCTGTCGCGGGCGCGCGTCCTGACCTTCAAGTCGCTGGACGAGGGCTCGCTGCTCTTCCTGCTCGGCCGGGCCGAGGTCCTGGAGAGCCGGGAGCTGCCATTGACGCCGGAGGCGCGATTGGCGCTGGCGCGCTTCGCCGACGGCGACGGGCGGGCCGTGCTGACGCTGGCCGAGGAAATCTGGCGAGCGGCGAAGCCGGGCGAGATTCTCGACGAGCATGGCCTGTCCGAGGTGATCCAGCGCCGCGCGCCGATCTACGACAAGGCGCAGGACGGCCATTACAACCTGATCTCGGCCCTGCACAAGACGATCCGCGGCTCCGATCCCGATGCGGCGCTCTACTATTTCGCGCGCATGCTCGATGCCGGCGAGGATCCGCGCTTCCTGGCGCGGCGGCTGGTCAGGATGGCGGTGGAGGATATCGGGCTCGCCGATCCGCAGGCCCTGATCCATGCCCGCGCGGCGGCGCAGACCTATGAGCAGCTCGGCACGCCCGAAGGTGAGCTCGCGCTGGCCAATTGCGTGATCTATCTGGCGACCGCACCGAAATCGAACGCGGCCTATATGGCTTACAAGGCTGCCGCGCGGGTGGCGAAGGAGCGGGGCTCCCTGACGCCGCCCAAGACCATCCTCAATGCGCCGACCAAGCTGATGCGCGAGGAGGGCTACGGCGCCGACTATGCCTATGACCACGACCAGCCCGATGCCTTCTCCGGGCAGAACTACTGGCCGGATGTGCTGGGCCGCCAGCGCTTCTACGATCCGCCCGAGCGCGGCTTCGAGCGCGAGATCCGCAAGCGGCTGGAATATTGGGAGAAGCTCCGGCAGGAGCGGGGGGAGTAGGGATGTTCTTGCTGGCGCGCCTGTTCATGATCGTGCCCTCGGTGATCGCGGGCTGGTTCGTCTCGAAGGACGATGTCTCCTATTGGGTCGTGGCCTTCGCCATCGCGCTCGTCTTCATCGTGCTGACCATCGCCTTCGAGCTCTACGTCCATCCCCGGCTGAGGCAGCGCCGCCAACGTTGAGCCGGGCTCAGTTGCGGCAATTGAACGGCAGGAAGGTGCTGGACATGCCGCTGTTCATCGCCATCACGACGAGCCGGTTGGCAAGCTCGAGCTCCTCCTTGCTGCGGGCGCAGACCTCGGCACGGGCCTGGCAGTTCGAGGCAAGGAAGGCGTCGTGGCTGGCGAGGAATTCCGCGCCCAGGCCCTTCTTGCCGAGGCGCGCCAGCGACTGGTCATAGGCCTTCCTGTAGCGGTTGCATTTTTCCGTCGGCCAGTCGGTGCCCGTGCTGCCGCTCTGCTGGGCGAAGGCGGCCGCGCTGCCGAGGATGACCATGGCGGCAAGCAGCCCTGCGCCGCCGATCCGAAGCTGAAGACGCATCCTTGCCGTTCCCATCGTTCCCGCCGGGCCTATTCCTGACGCTGGGCTTCCTGCCCGGCCACACCGAGCCGTGCAATTGCGGCGGATTTCGTTTGTGCAAGGCGAGCGTGCGCTCTATTCCACAACGATGATCTCCACCGCTTTCGTTTTTATCGGCGCCGGCATCGGCGGCGCCTTGCGCCACGGCATCAATGTCGTTTCGCCGCGCTGGTTCGGCATGGGCTTTCCCTACGGGACCATGGCCATCAACATCATCGGCTCGGCCCTGATGGGGCTCGTCGCCGGCTGGTTCGCCTTCCGTGCCGGCGAGGGCGTGCCGCAGGACCTGCGGCTCTTCCTCGCCACCGGCGTGCTCGGCGGCTTCACCACCTTCTCGGCCTTCTCGCTCGATGCCGTCCTGCTCTGGGAGCGGGGCGAGGCAATGCTGGCGGCCACCTATGTGATCGGCTCGGTCGTGCTGTCGCTGGCGGCGCTGCTCGGTGGCCTCGCGATGATGCGGAGCATGTCATGAAGACGGGCGGCAAAGGTCCCGGTAACAAGGGCGCTGGCGGCAAGGGCCCCGGCGGCTCCGGGCGCGGTGGCAAGCCGCCATCCGCGGGGGCTCCGCGCGGCAAGCGGCCGAACCACGACGCCCGGCGCAGGGCAGCCGCGCGCCCGGCGGCCGGCGAGGAGCGCGTGCAGCGCTCGCCGCGGCCGCGGCCGGTGGAGGAGGCCCCCAAGCCGACCCGCGCCCAGGTCAAGGCCGAGACCTCCGAGGTGCTCTCGACCGGCGTGCAGCAGCTGGTGGTGACGCCGGACGAGAACGAGATGCGGATCGACCGCTTCCTCGAGGCGCGTTTCCCGCAGCTCTCCTTCAGCCATATCCAGCGCATCGTCCGGAAGGGTGAGCTGCGCGTCAACGGCAAGCGCGCCGACAGCAAGGATCGGCTCGAAGAAGGCCAGACGGTGCGCATCCCGCCGCTCAAGCTCGAGCCGCAGGAGCAGCGCCCGCGCTCGCTCAAGGCGGATACCGACACGGTTGAATTCCTGCGTTCGATCACGCTTTACGAGGATGACGACGTCATCGTGCTCAACAAGCCGGCTGGCCTTGCCGTGCAGGGCGGTTCCGGCACGACGCGGCATGTCGACCAGATGCTCGAGGTGCTGACCGACAAGAGCGGCCAGAAGCCCCGCCTCGTCCACCGTCTCGACAAGGACACCGCCGGCTGCCTCGTCATCGCCAAGTCGCGCTTCGCGGCGGCGACGCTGGCCAAGACCTTCCGCTCGCGCTCGGCCCGCAAGGTCTACTGGGCGCTGGTGGCGGGCGTGCCGCGCGTGCGCCAGGGCCGGATCTCGACCTATCTCGCCCGCGAGGAGGCCTATGACGGCGACCAGCGCATGGCCGTCGCCAAGCATGGCGAGGACGGCGCGATGCATGCCGTCACCTATTACGCGGTGGTCGAGACGGCGGCGCAGAAGCTCGGCTGGCTGTCGCTCAAGCCGGTGACCGGGCGCACCCACCAGCTGCGCGCCCACGCCGCCCATATCGGCCACCCGATCATCGGCGATCCCAAATATTTCAACATCCAGAACTGGGAATTGCCCGGCGGCATCCAGAACAAGCTGCACCTGCTGGCGCGGCGGATCGTGCTGCCGCATCCGCGGGGCAAGGGCACGATCGATGTCAGCGCGCCGCTGCCGCCGCATATGCGCCAGAGCTGGAACCTGCTTGGCTTCGATGACGCGCCCTACGATCCGATCGTCGAGGCGCCGGACGAGTGAGGCCTCTCCCAGGCGGTGACGAAACGTCAGAGAACAGTTGCGGAACAAAACGCTTTCTGTTCTAACTATGTTCTCGTCATCGGAGGGCTGACCATGCGTTCGGTTTTGATCGTTTCCAGCTTTGTTCTCGGTCTTGCGGGAGCCGCCCAGGCGCAGACCACCGCGCCGGCGACGGCCCCCGCGCCGGCTGCCGTGGCGGCGTCGGCGGATGAGCCGATCCCGCGCGCCGAGCGGGCGAAGGCCCGGCAGGATTGCGTGTCCGAGAATATCGCGCTCGCCGGCGCGGATTTGCGCGCGGCGATGCGCATCTGCATGCAGGGCAAGTTCCCGGGCGTACAGCTCTATGCCCATGATGGTCTCACGCGCGACGGCAAGCCGACGGCGGTGGCGGCGCGGGCCGCCTGCAAGGAAGAGGCCGACGGCCGCAAGCTGCAGGGCCCGGAACGCATCGCGGCATTGACCGCCTGCTTCAACGGCAAGCGGCCGGATCTCGCCCAGCGCTCCGAATGCCGCAAGGAGGCGCGTGCCAAAGGGCTCGATGGCGCCGATCTGCGCAAGGCGGTCGATGCCTGCGCCCGCGAAGCCAGGGGCTGAGCCGGTCACGCGCGGGATGATGCCATGACGGGCTTGCAGTGGATTGCCTCGGCAATCCGGGATAAAGCCCCGGCATGGATCTCATCATCTTCGATCTCGACGGCACGCTGATCAATTCCGAGGCGATCATCCTCGGCGCGCAATACGAGACTTTCAGGCGCTGCGGACGGGTTCATCCCGGGCGTGAAGCTGGTCTCGGCATCGTCGGGCTGACGCTCGACATCGCGATGGCGCGGCTTGCCGGTCTGGCCGAGCCCGACGATGTGCTGACCGAGACCTATCGCCAGGTCTTCAGCGCGATGCGTGTGCAGGCCGAGACCGATCCGTCGCTGGACGAGCCGCTCTTCGCGGGCGTCGCCGAGACGCTGGCCGAGCTGAAGCGCCATGGCGGGCTGAAGCTCGGCATCGCCACCGGAAAGTCGCGCAAGGGGGCGGAGTTCATCGTCGCCCGGCATGGCTGGCAGGGCCTGTTCGATACGGTGCAGTCGGCTGACGATGCTCCCTCGAAGCCGCATCCCGGGATGATCCAGCGGGCGATGGCGGAGACCGGTGCGGCGGCGGAGCGCACCGCGATGGTCGGCGACAGCTCTTTCGACATCGAGATGGCGGTTGCCGCCGGCGCCGTGCCTGTCGCCGTCTCCTGGGGGTTCCAGCCGGTCGAGAGCCTCGTCGCGCTCGGTGCCCGGCATGTTTTGCGCGCGTTCCCGGAGCTGCCGACGGCGCTCGGATTGCCGAAGGCTGTGGCAGCGTAGGGCTGTCTAAAACGGATCATCGCCGCTTCGGGGCGCAGCCTTTGTCATTCCGGGGCGCGCCAGCGGCGCGAGTCCTGGAATGACAAGGGTGGTTCCGGCCGGAGGCGATTGATCTCCAGGCCGCGTCTGCGTCACAGAATGTCTTCACCCAATTGGGCCTTGTCCGTGTTCGCCTGCATGATTTCGCAGCGGCGATATCATCCGGCGCCCTTGCCGCCGACACGGGCTGAGGGCCGCTCTTCGCCGCGCCTGCGCTGCCCGCAGTAACACCCTCGCAACCAAGTCGACTCAGTTCCGTTTAACCTGAATATCCGTTCAGATTTGCGCGTTAACCACCTGATGCGGGGACCGGGTTCATGGTGTTCCCACAACAGGAACGTACCGGCACAAAACAACGCCGGACAGGGGTTCGAACATGATGGGTCATGAGCTTCGTGAATTCGTCGATCGCGTGATGGATCGTCGCGCGGTCGACGAAGAAGACGTCAAGATGCTTCAGCGTAACATCTTGAATGACGTCGTCGTCACGCGGGATATCGTCGATGTTCTGGTCGCGCTCGACCGGGCCGTGCCGCAAAGCTGCAAGGCCTATGCAGATTACCTCGTGGCGCTGGTTGTCGACTTCGCCGTCTGGGAAAACCGTCCCACCGGCGTGATCGACCGCGACAAGGCGCATTGGCTGGTGACGACGCTCTCCGCCGGCGAGGGGCCGACCGCCACCGCCCAGCGCATCGCCAACGAGATCGTCCGCGAAGCCGAGCATTGCGATGAGACGCTGCTCGCCTTCGCCTTCGCCAAGGGGGCAGCGAAGGATGTGGTTCGCTTCGGCATCGGTGCTGCGCCGCGCGTCCTGCTCGCAAGCTGAACCCGGCGCCATTCTCCGGCTTGGCTCGAGAGTCCTGGACGGGAGAAGGTAAGCGCTTCTTGCGAGAGATGCCCGGGGCAGGCCCGGGCATGACGGCGTCGGCTCGACGCTTCCTTCACAAGGGCAGGATGCCGGGTCTGGGCATCCGTGCACAACGATCTGGCGGGCTGCCGACTTTCGCATCGGTGGACGGCAGTTGCGGCGTCCCATACACCCCGGCTATTGCAGTCTGGTCTGAAGCTGGGGGTGGTCCGCGCATGTTCTCGAAGATCCTGATCGCGAACCGCGGCGAAATCGCCTGCCGTGTCATCAAGACGGCGCGGCGCATGGGCATCAAGACGGTCGCCGTCTATTCCGACGCGGATCGCGATGCGCTGCATGTCGAGATGGCCGACGAGGCTGTGCATATCGGCGCCGCGCCCGCAGCGCAGTCCTATCTCCTGATCGACAAGATTATCGACGCCTGCAAGCAGACCGGCGCCGAGGCCGTGCATCCCGGCTACGGCTTCCTCTCCGAGCGCGAGGCCTTCGCCCAGGCGCTGAAGGATAACGGCATCGTCTTCATCGGCCCCAATCCCGGCGCCATCGCCGCGATGGGCGACAAGATCGAATCGAAGAAGGCAGCGGCCGCTGCCAAGGTCTCCACCGTTCCCGGCTTCCTCGGCATCATCGAGAGCCCCGAGCACGCCGTGACGATCGCCGACGAGATCGGCTATCCCGTGATGATCAAGGCCTCGGCCGGCGGCGGCGGCAAGGGCATGCGCATCGCCCATTCTTCAGGCGAGGTGGCTGAGGGCTTTGCCCGCGCCAAGTCGGAAGCCGCGTCCTCCTTCGGCGACGATCGCGTCTTCGTCGAGAAGTTCATCGTCGATCCCCGCCATATCGAGATCCAGGTCCTCGGCGACAAGCACGGCAACGTCATCTATCTCGGCGAGCGCGAATGCTCGATCCAGCGCCGCAACCAGAAGGTGCTGGAGGAGGCGCCGTCGCCGCTGCTCGACGAGGCGACTCGCAGGAAGATGGGCGAGCAGGCGGTCGCGCTGGCCAAGGCCGTGAACTACGACTCGGCCGGCACGGTCGAGTTCGTCGCCGGCCAGGACAAGTCCTTCTATTTCCTGGAGATGAACACCCGCCTCCAGGTCGAGCACCCGGTGACCGAGATGATCACCGGCATCGATCTGGTCGAGCAGATGATCCGCGTCGCCTATGGCGAGAAGCTCGCGATTTCGCAGGCGGATGTGAAGCTCGACGGCTGGGCGGTGGAAAGCCGTGTCTATGCCGAGGACCCGACCCGCAACTTCCTGCCTTCGACCGGCCGGCTCGTGACCTATCGGCCGCCGAGCGAGGGGCCGGATGGCGAAGCGGTTGTGCGCAACGACACCGGCGTCTTCGAGGGCGGCGAGATCTCGATCTATTACGACCCGATGATCGCGAAGCTCGTGACCCATGCGCCGACGCGCGAGGCTGCGATCAAGGCGCAAGCGCGGGCGCTCGATGCCTTCGCCATCGACGGCATCCGCCACAACATCCCCTTCGTCGCGGCAGTGATGCAGCATCCGCGCTGGATCGCGGGCAATCTTTCGACCGGCTTCATCGCCGAGGAGTTTCCGGAAGGCTTCTCGCTGCCGGCGCCGCAAGGCGAGACCGCGCAACGCATGGCGGCGATCGCGATCGCCTGCGACCACCGCATGAACCAGCGCAAGCGTCATGTCTCGGCGCAGATGGAAGGCTGGCGCAAGGTTTCCTTCGACCGTTTGCGCATCGTCCAGCTCGGCGCTGAGCGCTTCGAGGGTGAGGTGACGGAGCAGGGCGGGGCGATTGACATCGCCTTCGCGGGCCGCAGCGTCAGCGTCGTCAGCGAGTGGGTGCCGGGCGAGCCGGTCTGGCATGGCACGCTCGACGGGGTGAAGGTCGCAGCGCAGGTCCGGCCCATCCTGAACGGCGTCGCGCTCGGCCATGCCGGCGCCTATGCCAATGCCCATGTCTATACGCAGCGCGAGGCGGAATTGGCCGCGCTGATGCCGGAGAAGGTTGCTGCCGATACCGGCAAGTTCCTGCTCTGCCCGATGCCGGGCCTGGTCAAGGCGATTTCGGTTGCCGTGGGCCAGGAGGTCAAGGCTGGCGAGCCGCTCGCCATGGTCGAGGCGATGAAGATGGAGAACGTGCTGCGCGCCGAGAAGGACGTCACCATCGCCAAGATCCTGGCGAAGGAAGGCGACTCGCTCGCGGTCGATGCCGTCATCATGGAATTCGCCTGAGCATCGTTTGAGCACCCGCGAGCCCTCATCCTGAGGAGCAGCCGAAGGCTGCGTCTCGAAGGATGATCCAGTAGGCTCCTGCGCTCTCTGGAACATCCTTCGAGACGCCGCGTGCCGCGGCTCCTCAGGATGAGGGCTGTCGGAACTGTATTGTCGCCTTCCGTCCGGGAGCGGACGCGGTTGAGGAGCCTGTCATGCTGACGATCTGGGGACGGTTGAGCTCGATCAACGTCCAGAAGGTGGTCTGGGCAGCCGGGGAGGCCGGACAGGCCTTCGAGCGTATCGATGTCGGCGGGCCGTTCGGTGGGCTCGATACCCCCGAATTCGCCCAGATGAATCCCAACAAGCAGATCCCCGTGCTGCGTGACGGCGAGCTCGTCCTCTGGGAATCGAGCAGCATCCTGCGCTACCTTGCCGCCCGTTATGCCGCGGACGTGCTCTGGGACGAGGATCCGGCGCGGCGGGCGCTGGCCGATCGCTGGGTGGACTGGATGCAGTCCGAGCTCCAGCCGGCGCTGGCGCCGGTGCTCTGGGGCGTGGTGCGCAAGGTGCCGGCCTTCACCGATCCGAAGGTGATAGCCGATGGTGTCGCACGGGCCGAAGCGCTGATGACGATCCTCGAGGCGCAACTGGCTGACCGGCCCTACCTGGCCGGGGAGCGCTTCGGTATGGCCGATATCGCTGTCGGCTGCGGTGTCCATCGCTGGCTCAACATGCCGGTCGAGCGGATCGCAAGGCCAGCGGTGCAGCGCTGGTACGAGGCGCTCTTCGCAAGGCCGGCAGCGCAGGCCGCGCTGCCGTTGCCGATTACGTGAAGGCAGCGCGACGGGCTTGATCCCGGCGCCGCCGCTGGCATGATGGCGGCATGAACATTTTTCGGATGGTCCTGCTCCTGTGCAGCTTCGCTGCCGCGCCGGCAATCGCACAGACCTCACCGACGCTGCGGACAGATCTCGCGGCGCTCTCCGGCTGCCTGCGTGACAGCAACGCCTCGCCTTCGATGTGCGTCGGCTCGGTGGCGGTGGCTTGCGTGCGCGCCGCCAGCAACGATCCGCGCGGGGCTGAAGCCGCCTGCGCCCGGCGCGAGGAGGCGGCCTGGCGGGAGCGCCTGACGCTTGCCCTGCAGGTGACGGGGCGAGGGCTCGATGCCGGCCAGCGCAGCCGGCTCGCGGCGCTGCAACTCGCCTGGGAAAGCTATGTCACGCAGAAATGTGCCTTCTACGGCGCGACCCAGCGAGAGGCGCTGCAAGCCGGAAGGCAGGCAGGCTGCGAATTGCGGGAGGTCGCCGGCCGGGCGATCGAGCTTGCAAAGGCCCTGCCGCGGGCCGGCGGCCGACGCCCGCAAGCGCCGCCTCGGATCATTCGCTGAAGCTGCCTGCCGCTTGCGCCGGAGCGACTGCGGCGGGACCATCATGCCGATATCCTCGAATAGCGATCGCGGCTAAAGCGAGCGCAGTCGCCGCCCCGCCTCATCCTTGCGAGCCCCGATGTTCTTCGTTCTGTCCAAGGTCGTCTGGTTCGTCCTGTCGCCGGTCAATCTCGCCATCCTGCTCGCCGGGCTTTCGGGGCTGCTGGCCTTCACGCGTTTCGCGCGGCCCGCGCGCTGGATCGGGCTGATCTCGCTGATTGCGCTCGGCCTGATGGCGTTCAGCCCGCTGCCGCGCATCGTGCTCCGGCCGCTGGAGGACCGGTTTCCGCAGCAGGACGCCCGCAAGGGGCCGGTGACCGGCATCGTCGTGCTCGGCGGCGCGATCGGCGTCGCGCGGGGCGACGTCGTGATGAATTCGTCCGCTGTACGTATGACCAAGGCGGTCGAACTGGCACGTCTGCATCCGCAGGCGAAGATTGTCTTTACCGGTGGGGCCGCCAACCTGATCTCGGAAGCGACCGTGACCGAGGCCGATGGCGCGAAGCTGCTGTTCGAAGGGCTGGGGCTCGATCCCGCCCGGCTCATCCTGGAGGACAAGTCGCGCAACACGCGCGAGAACGCCGCCTTCACCCGCAGGCTCGTCGATCCGAAGCCCGGCGAGCGCTGGCTGCTGGTAACCTCTGCCTGGCATATGCCGCGCTCGATCGGCGTCTTCCGCAAGGCCGGGTTCGCGGTCGAGGCCTTTCCGGTGGATTTCTGGTCTAGCGGCGAGCCGGGCGATTTCATCCGTCCCTACAGCCGTGCCCCGCGCGCGCTCGAGATCGCCGATAATGGCTTCAAGGAATGGGTCGGGCTCCTGGCCTATCGGCTCGCAGGCTATACGGACGAGCTCTTTCCGGGGCCGTGATCACGGCCCCGCGGGCAGGACCAGCCTGTAGACGCCGCGAAAGTCGTCGGGATCGACCGGGCGGCCCTTGCGGGTGATGACGAGCCGGCCTTCCTTCATCAGCTTCACGGCGACCCGGCGCACCGGCTGCATCAACGGCCCCCAGCCATCCGGGTGATCGCCGCCGAGGCGACGGGCGACATCCATCGGCGAGATCGTCAGCCCTGCCTCCCGCTGCGACAGCAGGTCGAGGATCGTGCTCTCGATCACCTCGGGTTCGATGCTCATGATTGGCCCGGATAGTTGAAGACGCGGGTCGCGTCGGAGGCGAACTGGCGCCGGTACATCGCGACCAGTACGGCGCCGGTAAAGCCGATGAAGCTGACCGGGCCGAGGAACCAGCCGAGATAGGCGAGCGCGAAGAAGAAGGCGCGCTGGCCGCGGTTGAAATGCCGGCCGGCGGCGATGTTCATCTCGGTGGTCTCATGGATCGCATGGGCCATCGTCGCCTCGTCCTTGCTGTCGAACGGGGGCAAGGCGCCGACCAGGATGACGCAGTAGTTGAAGAGCCGGTAGCTCCAGGCGAACTTGAAGAAGGCGTAGCCGAAGATACCGACGAGCCCGATGATCTTCAGTTCCCAGACGGAGCGAAGGGTTGCCGGCACGAAGGGCAGGTCGCTGAAGATGGCGACGGCGCGGTCCGTTGCGTTCAAAAGGGCGAGCGTGCCGCCGATCGCGAGCAGCGAGGTCGAGGCGAAGAAGGCGGTGCCGTTCTGCAGTCCGCCCATGACCTGAGTATCGACGATCCTGACCTCGCGGGCCGCCGACTCACGGATCCAGCGGGCGCGGCGCAGGTTCATCCGCATGTTCAGTGTCCGGGCGGCATAGGGACCCATCTCGACCACGTAGTGGTAGCCGAGCCAGGACAGGATGAAGAACGCCAGGGCGATCAGGTCGAGATTGCTGAAGCCGAACATGTCGCCGCTCTGCCATTTCGCCCGGGGCTGAGGCAAGCAGCTTGTGCGCTGTGCTGCGTGGCTGCAAGGCGGCAGCATTGACGCTGCATCGGCAAGGCGCCACGGTGCGGCCGGAATCGGGGAGGCCCAAGCGTGCCGCAGACCATCACCAAGGGTTACAAGGCGCTGGTCGCGGAGGCCGAGAGCCGGATCGAGACGTTGTCGGTCGAGCAGGCGCAGGCGCTGCATGGCAGCGACGATGTGGTCTTCGTCGATCTGCGCGATCCGCGCGAGCTGGAGCGGGAAGGGCGGATGCCTGGGGCCTTCCACTGTCCGCGCGGCATGCTCGAATTCTGGATCGATCCGGAAAGCCCCTATGCCAAGCCGGTCTTCCAACAGGACAAGCGCTTCGTCTTCTTCTGCGGCGGCGGCTGGCGCTCGGCTCTCGCCGCGCAGGTAGCGCAGGAGATGGGGTTGAAGCCGGTCGCCCATGTCGCGGGCGGGTTTGGTGCCTGGAAGAAGGCCGGTGCGCCCGTCGATTCAACCCCCGCCGACAAGAAGGCTTAAGACCCGACCTTGTCCCATTACGTCATCGTTCTGCTGGTCGCGGCTTTCGTTTTCCGCAAGCCGCTGGGCAGGCTGCTCGCGCGGCGCTGGCCCAACCATGCCAAGCGCCAGCAGGTGCTCGGCACGATCATCGCGGCCTTCCTGCTGGTGATCGCGGTTCGCTTGGTGGCATTGTTCTGGTAAGGCGACGCGCAACTTCGCCTTGAATTGGGCGAAGACGCCCCGTGCAGTCATTGCATGAGGGGCGGGCTTGCGCGCTGCTTAAACATCAGGCATCTTCCTTCGCCTTGGCTCCAACTCAAGAAAGGGAGGGCTGAATGAAATTCATCAACACCGCAGCCACTCCCATGCGACCAACCCGGCACTAGGTCGGTCTCGCACGAGGCCCGCCTCCGGGCTGCCTCCTGAGCCTTTTTCCAATTTTTGTCTTTCATTGCCGAAGCCGGCGCGCGTCGTCGTCTTCGCCTGATTTCGGAGTCGGCAGCCGTCCTGGCGCCGAATGACGCTATGTCTCACGATACTCAAACCGGGCGGCGCGAGCCGTTCCGGGCCGTTCTCGGCTTCACTTTCAGCCACTGGGCCCGCCAGCCCGGGCAGGTCGCCTGGGTGGCCGGCGTCACCGTAGCCGCCACGCTCGCAGAGCTGTTCACGCCGGTCTATGCCGGGCGCCTCGTCGACGCCGTGTCGAGCGGGGCGGGCGGCACGGAGGCGGCGCTGTGGGCGCTCGGCGCGATGATGGTGCTCGCCGCCATCATGGTGCTCGGGCGGCATTTCGCCTTCGTCGGGCTGACCGTGATGACGCTGCGCACGATGAGCGACGTCTCGCAGGAGGCCTTCGCACGCCTGCAGCGCTTCTCGACCGACTGGCACGCGAACAATTTCGCGGGCTCGACGGTGCGCAAGATCACGCGCGGCATGTGGGCACTCGACCTGCTGACCGATACGGTTCTGATCGCGCTCCTGCCGTCGCTGGTCATCCTGCTCGGCATGACGGCGGTGCTGGCCTGGCACTGGCCGGCGATGGGGCTCGTCGTGGCGCTCGGCGCTCTCGCCTATATCGGGCTGACGCTGGCGCTGTCGCTGCGCTTCGTCGCCCCGGCGGCGCGGCTGGGCAACGCCTGGGATACGCGGCTCGGCGGCGCGCTGGCCGATGCCATCACCTGCAACCCGGTGGTGAAGGCCTATGGCGGCGAGGCGCGCGAGGACCTGCGGCTCGCGACCGTCGTGTCGAAGTGGAGCCTCAGGACGAGTCGCGCCTGGATTCGCGGCACCTGGTCGGGCACCGGCCAGAACATCGTGCTGCTTTTCCTGCGCGCGGCGGTGATCGGTCTGGTGATCTGGCTCTGGGCCAACGGGCAGGCTTCGCCCGGCGACGTCGCCTTCGTGCTGACGGCCTATGCAGTGGTGCATGGCTATCTGCGCGATGTCGGCCAGCACGTCCACAACCTGCAGCGCTCGGTCAACGACATGGAGGAGCTCGTCTGGATGCACGACCTTCCCTATGGCGTGCCGGACCGGAAGGGCGCGGTGGCAATGGGCGTTACCGCGGGCGAGATCGCCTTCGAGGATGTGACCTTCCACTACGGAGGTCATGCCGATCCGCTCTACCGCGATTTCTCGCTGACCATCCGTGGCGGCGAGAAGGTCGGCCTCGTCGGCCGCTCGGGCTCCGGCAAGACGACCTTCGTCAAGCTGGTGCAGCGGCTCTACGACGTCACCTCGGGCCGCATCGCGATCGACGGGCAGGATATCGCCGATGTCACGCAGGCGTCCTTGCGCCAGCAGATCGCGATCGTGCAGCAGGAGCCGGTGCTGTTCCACCGCTCGCTGGCGGAGAACATCGCCTATGGCCGGCCGGGCGCGAGCCAGGCGCAGGTCGAGCAGGCGGCGAAGCTCGCCAATGCGCATGAGTTCATCATGCGCCTGCCCAAGGGCTACGCCACGCTCGTCGGCGAGCGCGGCATCAAGCTCTCGGGCGGCGAGCGCCAGCGTGTTGCGCTGGCCCGCGCCTTCCTGGCCGATGCGCCGATCCTGATCCTGGACGAGGCGACCTCGAGCCTCGATTCGGAATCGGAGGCGCTGATCCAGCAGGCGATCGAACGCCTGATGGAAGGCCGCACCACGATCGTGATCGCGCATCGTCTCTCGACGGTGCGAGCCATGGACCGCATCCTGGTCTTCGATCGCGGCCAGGTGATCGAGGAAGGCCCGCACGAGGCTCTGCTGACCCGCAAGGACGGCGCCTATCGCGCGCTGTTCGAGAAGCAGGTCAGCGAGCTGGCCAAGGGACTGGCGGCATAACCGCCGCCAGCTTCCCCGAACAAGGAAAGGGCCGCGCAAGCGGCCCTTTTCGTTTTGGGATCTATTTTGGCGCCAGCGCCCTTGGCCGTACGCCCTTCACGGGGCCGGGCGGCAGCGGCGCGTTCGTATCCTGATTCAAGCCCTTTAGATCGAGATTCGGCTTCATCAGAAAACGATTCAAGCCGGTGACGTAAGTCTCTGGCAGGCCGAAATGTTTCGCCCCGACGATGACCGCTTCCATATAGCCCGGACGCGGCCGTCCGGGATCGGCCGAGCGGCCGATATAGATCAGCGCGCGCTTGGCGCCGCCCGGTACGATCACCGGCTGGTTGAGCTTCACATAGAGCCCGCTGGCGAGTTCCTCGAACTTGTCGAGGACGCGCATCTCGCCGAGCGAGCAGTCCCAGAGCACGCCATGGACCTCCTCGCGCGGATCGCGGATCACCGAGGCATAGCCGTCGCGGGTGACGATGAAGCGGTGCCGGGGCAGGCGGGCCGGGCCGAGCGGCTGCGCCTTGGGGCAGCGCTGCGCCATCCCGACGGGGTCCATGTTGAGGCCGTAGGCGAAATAGAGGGGCATCAGGCCCTCTAACCTCACTTCGTCTTGTTGAACAGCTCCCGGCCGATCAGCATCCGCCGGATCTCGCTGGTGCCGGCGCCGATCTCGTAGAGCTTGGCGTCGCGCAGCAGGCGGCCGGTCGGATAATCGTTGATATAGCCGTTGCCGCCGAGGAGCTGGATCGCGTCGAGCGCGACCTGCGTCGCCTTCTCGGCCGCGATCAGGATCGCGCCGGCGGCATCTTCGCGGGTGGTTTCGCCGCGGTCGCAGGCCTTGGCGACGGCATAGACATAGGCGCGGCAGGAGTTCATCGCGACATACATGTCGGCGACCTTGCCCTGGACGAGCTGGAACTCGCCGATCGACTGGCCGAACTGCTTGCGCTCATGGACATAGGGCATGACCACGTCGAGCGCCGCCTGCATGATGCCGAGCGGGCCTGCCGCCAGTACGACGCGCTCGTAGTCGAGGCCCGACATCAGCACGTTGACGCCGCGCCCGACGGTGCCCAGCACGTTCTCCTCCGGCACCTCGCAATCCTGGAAGACGAGCTCGCAGGTGTCGGAGCCGCGCATGCCGAGCTTGTCGAGTTTCTGGTGGGTCGAGAAGCCCTTCATGCCCTTCTCGATCAGGAAGGCGGTGATGCCGCGCGGGCCGGCTTCCGGATCGGTCTTGGCGTAGACCACCAATGTTTCGGCGATCGGGCCGTTGGTGATCCACATCTTGTTGCCGTTGAGGACGTAGCGGTCGCCCTTCCTGTCGGCGCGGGTGCGCATCGAGACGACGTCGGAGCCTGAGCCGGGCTCGGACATGGCGAGCGCGCCGACATGCTCGCCCGAGATCAGCTTCGGCAGGTATTTCCGCTTCTGCGCCTCGTTGCCGTTGCGGCTGATCTGGTTGACGCAGAGATTCGAGTGAGCGCCGTAGGAGAGGCCGACCGAGGCCGAAGCGCGCGAGACCTCCTCGACTGCGATGCAATGCTCGAGATAGCCGAGCCCGGTGCCGCCATGCTCCTCATCGACCGTCATGCCGTGCAGGCCGAGCGCGCCCATTTCCGGCCAGAGATCGCGCGGGAACTGATTGGTCTTGTCGATCTCCTCGGCGCGTGGGGCGATCTTCTCCTGCGCGAAGGCGAAAACGGTGTCGCGGATTGCGTCGGCGGTCTCGCCGAGGTCGAAATTGAACGGGCGCGGCGCGTTGGCAAGCATGGCTGGTTCTCCCGGCAAAGCGTTGGGAGCGTCGCTCCCTTTGCCCCGTTATAGCGGCCCGCAGCAGGAGCGTCAGTGCGCAGCCGCGCCCGCCGCGTCTTGGCGTCGGCGCGGCAGAGGGCACTTGCATATCCCCTCCAGGGGGATAGGATATACTCATGAGCCACGCGATGAACCCCGATATCCTTAATCGCCTGCGCCGGGCGCAGGGGCATCTCGGCACGGTCGTCGGCATGGTCGAGGCGGGGCGGGAGGTCCCGGACGTCGTGCAGCAGCTCCAGGCCGTCGAGAAGGCGCTGGAGAAGGTCAAGTCGCTGCTGATTTTCGACCATATCGAGCATCACCTGTTCGACCACGCGCAGGTGGCGACGCCGGAGGCGCGCCGCACGATCGAGGGCCTCAAGGCCCTGACCAAATATCTCTGAAGACCCGGAGCGAACCGATGCCGGCTGCCAACAGCTTTCCCGCCCAGCATCAGCACGTCTTTCTCGGCGGCGAGCACGAACGCCACGAGCGGCGCACCTGGCTCGTCGTCGGCCTGACCACCGTGATGATGGTGGCCGAGATCGCTGCCGGCACCGTCTTCGGCTCGATGGCGCTGGTCGCCGATGGCTGGCACATGTCGACCCATGCGGCGGCGCTCGGCATCGCGGCCTTCGCTTATCGCTTCGCGCGGCAGCATGCCCATGACCGTCGCTTCAGCTTCGGAACTGGCAAGCTCGGTGATCTCGCCGCCTTCGCCAGCGCCTTGCTATTGATGTTCATCGCGCTCGCGGTCGCAGGCGAATCGGCGCTGCGACTCTATTCGCCGATCGCGATCGACTTCACCCAGGCGACGGCGATCGCAGTGCTCGGGCTCGCGGTGAACCTGGCGAGCGCCTGGCTGCTCAGGGACGGGCATGGCCATCAGCACCATGGTCATAGCCATGGCGGCACCGGGCATCATGGCCATGGGAACGTTCACGGCCATCACGACCACGGCGAGCACCATCACGGCCACCATTCCCATGGCGGGCATGGCGCCGATACCAACTTGCGCGCGGCTTATATGCACGTCGTTGCCGATGCTTTCACCTCGGTTCTGGCAATCGCGGCGCTGCTCGGCGGGCGGTTCTATGGCTGGGTCTGGCTCGATCCGGTGATGGGCATCGTCGGTGCCGGGGTGATTGCGCATTGGTCGATCGGGCTGCTGCGCAGCTCCGGCGCGGTGCTCCTCGACACCGTCCCGGACGAGACCCTGGCGGAGCGCATCGGCGAGCGGCTGGCAGCCGAGGGGGCCGAGGTCGCCGATCTCCATCTCTGGCAGGTCGGGCCGGGCCATCGCAGCGCCATCGTCTCGATCGTGACCGGCGCGCCCAGGCCGCCCGCGGCCTACAAGGCCCTGCTCGCCGACCTGCCGACGCTGTCCCATGTCACCATCGAGGTGAATGCGCGCCCGATCGCGGCGTGAGCGAAGAAGGACGCCGGCCGGTTCAGCTTCCGATCACGCCGCGGCGCCGGAGCAGGACGAGGGTGAGCAGGGCAGCGGCGATGCAGGTCAGCGCGACGAAGACAGCGCCCCCCTCCGATTCGACCCAGGGCAGGCCCTTCACATTGATGCCGAACAGGCCGGTGATGAAGGTCGCGGGCAGGAACAGGGCGGTCAGCAGCGAGAGCACGTAGAGCTGCCGGTTGGTGCGGCTGGCCGAGCGGGCGGCGATCTCGTCCTGCAGCAGCCTGGCGCGATCCTGCACCGACTGGACATCGTGATGCAGCCCGTCGACGCGCTGGAGCAGCCGCGACGCAGCGGCCTTGACGGCATCGGGCGCGCTGCGGCCCGACTGGGTCTCGGCGAAGCGGCGGAACAGGACATGCAGGCCGCTGAGCTGGCGATGCAGCCGGACAGCGGTGCGGCGCACAGAGCCGACGCGCTGGGGCCCGTCATGCAGCCGGTCCAGCAGGATATGGTCCTCGACGCTGTCGGTCTCGTCGACAAGGCGCACCACGGCGTCGGTGACGTCGTCGATGATGTATTCGATGATCTGCTCGAACAGCTCGGCCGGGCTTCCGGCCGGATCGCCGCGATCGAGCGCCTCGGCGGTCATCCGGATCGAGTGCAGGGCCTCGCGCCGGCCGGTCAGCAGGAACCTGTCGCCGACGATCCAGCGCAATGCGCCGACTTCCTCGGACTTGTCGGCAATGTCCCGGATCAGGTCGTGCGAGACGCCCCAGGCGAGATTGGCGGAGTGGTCGAGCCGCTGGTGGGGTTCGTGCGAGAGGAAGGCTTCCTGCGTCGCGTTCGGCAGGTCCTGTTCGGTGACCCAGCTCTGCGCCCGCGTGTGTACGAGGTCGAGATGCAACCAGACGAAGCCTTCGGATGGCGCGACGTTCGGCATCTCGTCGCGGGGGACGCGGCCGGGCCGTCCGTCCTCGGCGAAGCGATAGGCCCAGATGATGCCGGATTGGGATTGGACGTCGCTGTGCATGCCGGGTTTCCGCTGCCGCCGCAGGGCGGCTCCCGGCAGCGCGGCGCCTGTCGCATCGGATCAATCCGATGCGACACTCGTGAGATAGATCATCGTTATCGCGTCCGATAGGACGCGCGATGATCTAAGGCGCCGCGGATGTGACAGCGGCGTGACAGCCGGCAAAAGGTGCCTCAGTTCTTCCCGATCGAGCCGGTGACGCCGATATCGCGGTTAGCGGCCGTGCGTGACGGGATGCGGCCGGGTGGGGCGAACTTCAGCTTGGTCCCACCGGCTGCTTTCGGAGCGCGCAGGCCGGCCGGGGTCGGTGGTGGTGTGCGGATCGCCACCTTCGGCTCGCCGCCATGCCATTTGCGCGAGCCGATGTCGAAGCGGCCCTGGCGCCAGGCGTCGAATTCGCGCTCGCTGCCGAAGAAGGCGTTGCGGTCGACATCGCCGCTGACGCCCGGCACGCGGCCGGTGGTGGTGAACTGCCAGAACTCCCAGCGGTCGCGCTCATAGCGCTTCGCCAGCGGAGCGGCGGTCGAGCGCAGCCAGAACGGGTGGTCCTTGAGCTCGCCTTCCAGCACGTCCTCGTGGAAATTGATGTCGGTATAGATGATCGGCTTCTTGCCGGTGTGCTCGCGCAGGCCCTTCAGCATCTCGTTGATCTTGGCGAGCGCCAGCTCCTTCGAGATCCTGCGGGTGCATTGCGAGCCGTTCTGCCATTCGACGTCGAGCACCGGCGGCAATGCGTCGGGATCGCGGGGAATGTGCTTCTTGAACCAGCGCACCTGCTCCTTGGCCGAGCGGCACCACCAGACGAAGTGATAGGCGCCGCGCGCGACGCCGTGCTTCTTCGCCTCGGCCCAGTTGCGCTTGAAATTGGGATCGAGATGGTCGCCGCCCTCGGTCGCCTTGATGAAGGCGAAGCGCGTGCCGGCGTCCTTGACCCTCGCCCAGTCGATCTCGCCCTGCCAGCGGGAGACGTCGATGCCCTGAATCACCTTGCGCCGTGCGTCGCGGACGCCGTGATGCGGGGCGCTGTCGCCCTTCTTCGGATAGAGCGCCTGCGCCGGCTCGACGACACAGGTCAGAAGCGCCGCAAGGGCGAAGGCTCCGAGGCCTGACCGTCGACTGGTCAGCTTGCGCGCTGGCATGTGTTTCTCCTGCATCACAGGTCCAGATGCGAGGAGCGTGGTTAAGCGCCGGTTAGAATTGCGGCGCAGTCTAAGAATCAATTTCAGCTTTGGTTAACCGGCCGGATTCAGGCCCGTAGGCTCAGTCGATGACGACGGGCTCGACCTGGTTGTCGACGGCACGCAGGGCAGAGGTGACCGCGGGCACGCTGCCGGGAACACGCGCCATCGGCACGTCCTGCTGCGGCGCCAGCGGCTCCGGCCCGAAATCCGGGCTGGGAACGGCCGGGATCGGCGCTGGCTGCGGCGCGGGAGCAGGTTGCGGCGCTGGTGCCGGCTCCTCGCGGCGGTTCCAGCGGCGCGTGCCAATGTCGTATTCGCCGCGCAGCCAGCCGGCGAACTGGCTTTCGCTGCCGAAGAAGGCGTTGCGGTCGACATCGCCCTTGATGCCCGGCACGCGGCCGGTGGTGGTGAACTGCCAGAAGGCCCAGGGGCGGTTGCTGTAGCGGGCTTCCGGCAGCGCTGCGGTCGAGCGGATCCAGTAGGGGTAGTTGTTGAACTGCCCCTCCAGCACCTCGCGGTGGAAAGTGATGTCGGTATAGATCACCGGCTTCTTGCCGGTGAGCTGCTCGAGCTCGGTCAGCATCAGCTGAATCTTCTCGCGGGCAAGCTCGCGGTCGATCTTCTGCGGGCAGGTCCGCGAATGGCCGTTCCACTCGACATCGAGCACCGGCGGCAGGGCGTCGGGATCGTTCGGGATCTGCTGCTTGAACCAGACGGCCTGCTCATGGGCCGGGCGGCACCAGAAGACGAAGTGGTAGGCACCGCGCGGAACGCCGGCGCGGCGCGCGCCTTCCCAGTTGCGGCGGAAGTTCGGGTCGACATGGTCGCCGCCCTCGGTCGCCTTCATGTAGACGAAGCGGGTGCCGGCCGCCTTGACGGCGCTCCAGTCGATCTCGCCCTGCCAGCGCGAGATGTCGATGCCGTGGACCGGGTATTTATGCGCGGCCGCGACACCGGGATGCGGCCGGGCGTCGCCCTTCGACGGATAGCTGTCGAGCGCGACGCAGCCGCCAAGGGCCGCAAAAGCGGCGGCAGCCAGAAGGGGCAGGGCACGGAAGCTTGGCATGCGGCGGGCGTTCATATCCCGGAGAATTGCTTGGAATGCTTGATGGCCGGTTTACGTTACCAAAGTTTTGCCATCTGTCAGCCAAATCGGGGGCAGGGGTGTGTCGGGCCGCTGTGAACACGGCGAATCGCGATTGTCGCAGAGCTCGAAGATTCGGGTGCAAGCGATTGGCATCAACCGGAAACACGAAAGGCGACCCGCTGGGTCGCCTTTCGTTGGATTTTCATCCGAATTTGGTGCGGTCGAGAGGACTCGAACCTCCACGGGTCTCCCCGCTACCACCTCAAGGTAGTGCGTCTACCAATTCCGCCACGACCGCAGCTCGGTTCCGGTTGCGGGCGGTGCAACCAGGGAGCGGCGCCGATCTAGCAAATCGAATCCGCTGCCACAAGGGTGTCATCGCGGAAAAACGCAGAAGCGCGACTTTTCCCCCGATCGGCCGGATCAGGCGGCCTCGGCGACGGCCTGCAGGGTGTAGATCGTCGGCCGTTTCAGCATCTGGGTGATCTCGACGGAAATCCGCGCGCCGCTGACCACGACGATTCCCTTGGCGAAAGGGTGGTTGTTGGCGAGAATCTGAACCTCGTCGGTCTCGCTGGTGTTCAATTCGATGATGGCGCCGCGGCCGAGGCGCAGCAGCTTGTAGATCGGCATTTCGGTCTGGCCGAGCACCACCGTGAGTTCCACCGGGACGAGATCGAGATCGGCCTTCAAGTCCTGCCTCCGGAACCCTACTTCAGAATTCGACCAGCGAAACTTGCCTGCCTGCCGGTTTTCGGCGCAAGAGGCGGTTCGAGGGTCGCGCCGGATGATGTCGCCGGCCCGGAAACTTTGGACGGAACATGGTTAAGCCATGGTGAAGATGCGTGAGGAGCTGGCCGTTTCCTTCCTGCCGGAAGGGGTGTCCGAGCCGGTCGAATGGGTCATAGCCGAGGGGCTCGTCGGCTATGACGACGCCGTCGCCGAAATGGAGGCCCGTGCGGGGCTGATCGCGGACGGCCTGGCGCGCGAGCGCGTCTGGCTGGTCGAGCATCCGCCGCTCTATACGGCCGGCACCTCGGCCCGCGACGAGGACCTGATCGCGCCGGAGCGCTTCCCGGTGTTCCGTTCGGGGCGGGGGGGGCAGTTCACCTATCACGGCCCCGGCCAGCGCGTGGCCTATGTCATGCTCGACCTGAAGCGGCGCCAGCCCGACCTGCGCCGTTTCGTCGCCGCGCTGGAGAGCTGGCTGATCGGCGCGCTCGACGATTTCAATATTCGCGGCGAGCGGCGCGAGGACCGCGTCGGCGTCTGGGTGCGCCGGCCGAACAAGGGTGTCGACACCGAGGACAAGATCGCGGCCATCGGTATCCGCGTGCGGCGCTGGGTTTCGTTTCACGGCATCTCGCTGAATGTCGAGCCGGAGCTGTCGCATTTCGACGGCATCGTGCCCTGCGGCGTCAGCCAGTACGGCGTGACCTCGCTGGTTGATCTGGGCCTGCCGGTGACGATGCCGGAGGTCGATTCGGTGCTGCGCGAAGCGTTCGAGCGGGTGTTCGGGCCAACCGTTCAGGCCTGATTTACCATCCGTTAGCCATGCCGCCGCCATCCTCGACCCGGGCCGGGGCGAAGATGGGGATGACAATGCGAAGCGTTTTTCTGGCGGGGAGCCTCGCCGTGCTGCTCGCGGCCTGCAATACGACGGACCAGCGCATCGCCGGTGCTGCGGCCGGCGCGGGCGCCGGTGCGCTCGTCGGCGGGCCGATCGGAGCCATTGCCGGCGGAGCAATCGGCGCGGTCGCGGCGCCGTCCGTGACCGGATCGATCAACAAGATGAGCGAATGAGCCCGTCCAGCGGCGCGGATTTGCACGGCCGCGTCCGTGTGTCCGCGCCGGTTGGCGTTTTCGACGCGGCGCGCCATAACCTCGGCAGAGATTGTTACCGAGGAGCGCGCCCGTGCCTGTCATCGAGAGCAAGGTCGATCTGAATTCGGCCGAGACGCGCGCCAATGCCGAAGCCTGGGCTGGATTGCGCGACGAGCTCCAGCAGCATCGCGCTACCGCCGCGCTCGGCGGCAATGCCAAGTCCCGCGAGCGCCATACGGCGCGCGGCAAGCTGTTGCCCCGCGAGCGCGTGCTGCGCCTGACCGATCCGGGCTCGGCCTTCCTCGAGATCGGCTCGCTCGCCGCTTTCGGCATGTATGAGGGCGATGTCCATGCCGCGGGCATGATCGCCGGCATCGGCCGCGTCGCCGGCCGCGAATGCATGATCGTCTGCAACGATGCGACGATCAAAGGCGGCACCTATTACCCGATGACGGTGAAGAAGCATCTGCGGGCGCAGGAGATCGCGCGCGAGAATCGCTTGCCCTGCATCTATCTCGTCGATTCCGGCGGCGCGAACCTGCCTCACCAGACCGACGTCTTCCCCGACCGCGAGCATTTCGGCCGCATCTTCTACAACCAGGCGACGCTCTCGGCCGAGGGCATCCCGCAGGTCGCGGTGGTGATGGGCTCCTGCACCGCTGGCGGCGCCTATGTGCCGGCGATGTCGGACGAGACGGTGATCGTCCGGAAGCAGGGCACGATCTTCCTCGGCGGTCCGCCGCTGGTGAAGGCTGCGACCGGCGAGGTCGTCTCGGCCGAGGATCTCGGCGGCGCCGATGTCCATGCGCGCCTCTCCGGCGTCGCCGACCATTATGCCGGCGACGATACCCATGCGCTCGCGATCGCCCGGCGCATCGCCGGCAATCTCAACAGCGTGAAGCGTCCGGATCTCGACATCGCCGAGCCGGTCGAGCCGCTCTACGACCCGGCCGAGCTCGAAGCCGTCGTACCGACCGACCTCAAGAAGCAATACGACATCCGCGAGGTGATCGCGCGGCTGGTCGACGGCTCGGAATTCGACGAGTTCAAGAAGCTCTACGGCACGACCTTGGTCACCGGCTTCGCCCGCATCCACGGCATCCCGGTCGGCATCATCGCCAATAATGGCATCCTGTTCTCGGAAAGCGCGGTCAAGGGCGCGCATTTCATCGAATTGTGCTGCCAGCGGCGCATCCCGCTGCTCTTCCTGCAGAACATCACCGGCTTCATGGTCGGCCGCGATGTCGAGACGCGCGGCATCGCCAAGGACGGCGCCAAGCTGGTCACGGCGGTGGCTTCGGCGCGGGTGCCGAAGATCACGGTGCTGGTCGGCGGCTCCTTCGGCGCCGGCAATTACGGCATGTGCGGCCGGGCCTATTCGCCGCGCTTCCTGTTCACCTGGCCGAATTCGCGGATCTCGGTGATGGGCGGCGAGCAGGCCGCGAGCGTGCTCGCGACCGTGCGCCGCGACAATATCGAGGCCGAGGGCAAGAGCTGGCCTCCTGCCGAGGAGGAGGCATTCAAGGCGCCGATCCGCAATCGCTATGAAGAGGAAGGCTCGCCCTATTTCGCGACGGCGCGGCTCTGGGACGACGGCATCATCCTGCCCTCGGAGACGCGGCGCGTGCTGGCGCTGGCCTTCTCCGCGACGCTGAACGCCGAGGTGCCCGAGACCAAGTTCGGCGTGTTCCGGATGTAATAGGGCTCGGATGAGGCAGGTGTAACCCGCGCCTTGTCGCCTAGTTCTTCACAGTCGAAACGATGCGAACTTCGCCCGGCGCGGTCTGTGGGGCGGGACGCTCGACCTGCAGAGCCGTCGCCGCTCCGGCCTTGAATGCCCTGACCGCACCGTTGAAATAGTCGGTGAACGCCCGGATACGGCTGCGCTCCTTCAGCGAGACGAGGCGCGTTCTCAGAAGGTCCTCGAAGTCGGACCGGCGTCGCTCGCCCCTGTTGCCGTTGAAGACGACGATCTTGCCCGGCAGAACCACGACATCTCCCTTGCGAAGGGTCGGGTCGCTCAAGAACCAGTTGGGGTCCTTCACCGGGTCCATCGGCGTGACCAGGACGGGCGGTCGCTCGACCTGCACCTTCTTCGGCGCCTTGGCCGATCGCCGCTTGGCGCGGATCGTCATCTCCAGCGGCGTCGAGACATAGGGCGTTTCGGTGCGAGGCGGAGGGCCAAGCAGAAAGTCAAGAAAGCCGGCATAAGCGGGCCGCAGAGCGAAAAGCTCCAGAACAAATACGCTTGCAACGACAACGACGGCGCTTTTCATGGAATGCACCAATCCCTAGGCATACGCATATTCGACTGTGGGGATAACATCTGTCCTTTTTCATTCCAAGCTATCGATGCGCCAAGTCCACAATGGCGTTAACCGCCGTCATACGCTGCTAACATCTTGTTCAGTATGATCTGAAAACGGGGTCGCAGTCCGTTAGCAGATCGTCATGACAGAGACATTGCAGGCGCTGCCGCCCCGACAGGCGCGCGGTTTGAAACGCCCCCCGCGCGTCCGCTCTCAGCGCAATTCGATCTTCACGACCTCGTAAACGGCTCGCGCTCCGCGCTTGTCGCCGGGTGCCACGAGGCGCCAGCCGCCGTCGAGCGCCTTGCCGTCCACCGCCGAGACGAGAAGCAGGGGCAGGTTGCCGAAATCGGGATGGATCTCGCCGACCGAGAAGGCGATCTGGTAACCGTCCCTGGCGCTGACGAGGAAGGTCTTCTTCAATTGCTCTGCCGGCTTGAGGCCATCGAGTGCCTTGTTGGCCTGCAGGACGTCCCAGAGCAGCACGCCCTTGTAGCGTCGCGTCGCCGGCCCTTTCGATGTCTCGAAAGCCACCTCGCGTTCGGCGACGGGCAGGGCCGCGAGCGATTGCGGTGTCAGCTGGATCGGCCCGGAGCCGATGCCGGTGAGCGCGACGGCAGGCTCCTCGGCGCGGAGCACCGGGACGGCTGCGAACAAGGCGAGCAGGATCAGCAGGGGGCGAAGCAAGGCGAGCATCCTCTGTGGCGTTCGGCGCTATCAGGGCATCATCGGCTGTGCCTGTCGATATCGGATACGTGCCGCTTCCCGATGACCCCGTCGGCTCTCAAATGTGCAGTGGCATCGTGGCCGCGGCTGGCGTCGCCCTTCGCGTCGCGATCCAGAACAGCAGCGTGGCCAGGCTGATCGCGGCGCCCAGCACGCAGACTCTGGTCCAGCCCGCATGAGCGTAGACGACGGTCGAGACCGACGAGCCGGCGGCGCTCCCGATGGAATAGAAGACCATGTAGGCTGCCGTCAGGCGGTTCTGCGCCTCGGGCCGGACCCGGTAGATCATCGCCTGATTGGTGACATGGACGGCCTGAAGCCCGAAATCGATGATCAGCACCCCGGCGATCAGCCACAGGATCGAGTTGTGCAACTGGGCGATCAGCAGCCAGGACAGCAGCATCAATCCCAATGCGATTCCCGTGGTCCGCTGGCCATGACCACGGTCGGTCCATCGTCCGGCGCGGGTGGCGCCCAGCGCGCCAGCGACGCCGGCCAGTCCGAACAGGCCGATCTGCGTATGCGAAAGGGAGAAGGGCGGGGCGCTCAGCGGCAGGACGAGCGGAGCGAGCAGCGTCGTGATGTTCGCGAAGATCAGCATGGCGATGATCCCGCGAATGCGCAGGACGGGCTCCTCGACGATCAGCGTGACCAGCGAGGCGATGAGGCGGCCATAGGAGAGACTGCCGGTAACGCGCTCCTGTCGCGGCAGCATGCGCCAGAGCAGGATCGTGATCGCCAGCGTCAGCACCGCGGAAGCGAAATACACGGTTCGCCAGCCGGATAGGTCGGTCAGGGCGCCTGCGATGGTCCGCGCCAGCAGGATGCCGACGACGATTCCGCTCGTGACGATGCCGACGACATGACCTCGCGCGGACGGGTGCGCCAGGCTTGCGGCATAGGCGACGAGCGCCTGTGTCACCACGGCCAGAAGTCCGACAGCAGCCATCGCGCCGAGCAGCATCGCGGCCGATTGCGAAACGCCGACGCTGGCGAGCGCAAGCACGGAGAGCAGGGACTGCCCGAGGATGAGCTTGCGGCGATCGAGCAGATCGCCCAGCGGGACGAGGAGGAACAGGCCGAGGCCGTAGCCGAGTTGTGTTGCGCCGACGATCAGCCCGGCTATGGTCCGCGACAGGCCGAGATCGTCGGCCATCACGTCGAGCAGGGGATGGGCGAAATAGGCATTCGCCACCGCCAGTCCGCTGGCGACGGCGAAGAGCAGGATGGTCCGGCCATTCAAGGGAGCGGGCGGGGCGGTCCCTGCCGGCGAGGCCATAGCGGCCGGCTTTTGCGGACATGCGTCCTCCTTCGCGGGCGCCGATGGCGCCGCGTCCTGATCCAATTTCATTGCAGACTCCGGGTGGTTTGGTTTTATAATGAAACCGACACGATCTGTAACGATATTGGTTTTATCATGCAACCGAAAATGCCGCTGCCGGCACGAAGCGGGGAAAGGCTGCGCTGATGGTCGCCCGCAAGAGCCTCAAGGGGGATTATTGTCCGAGCGCGCGGTCTCTCGACGTGATCGGGGACTGGTGGTCGCTCTTGATCGTCCGCGATGCTTTCGACGGAATGACCCGCTTCGGCGAATTCCAGAAGAGTCTCGGGATCGCCAAGAACATCCTGACGGATCGGCTCAAGACGCTCGTCCAGAGCGGCATTCTCGAAGCCGTTCCCATTGGCGACGGCAATGCGCGCCTGGAATATCGCCTGACGACCGTGGGCAAGGACCTCTTCCCTGTGATGGTCGCGCTGCGACAATTCGGCGAGCGCCATCTTTTCGCGCCGGAGGAGGAGCGCTCGCGACTCGTCGAGCGCGAGACCGGCCTGTCGGTGCGGCTCGATGTCCGCACTGAAGACGGCCGCGCGATCGGCCCCGATCAGGCGGTCATCCTGAAAGTGCCCGAGCCGGATTGAACGCCTGACCCGCCTCGCTCCGTCCATGTCGCTGGCCGCAAGCCAAGGCGACGGTTCAGGCTGGTCATCGCGTCGCCCTCCGGACTACACCGATAAGGCAGGGCCGGCGGGCGGAAAGCGCATGAAACGACCGCCGCCTCATGGTTCCCCTGGGCGATTTCGCCCGTTATGGTCGGATGCCATCTCAAACGATTTAGGCCTAGGGAAACACGAGGAAACGCATGTCTGGGCATAACAAGGTCGCGATCATCACCGGCGCCGGCTCGGGCGTGGGGCGCTCGGTCGCCATCGCCTTCCTGAAGGACGGCTACCGCACCGTGCTGGCCGGTCGCCGCGCCGATGCGCTGGAGGAGACGATCGCGCTCTCCGGCGCCGACAAGGGCCGCGCGCTCGCGGTGCCGACCGATGTCACCGACAAGGCCTCGGTCGAGAACCTGTTCGCCAAGACCAAGGCCGCGTTCGGCCGTGTCGACGTTCTCTTCAACAATGCCGGCGTCAATGCGCCGGGCGGCGTGCTGCTGGAGGACCTTTCGCTTGAGGACTGGCAGAAGGTCGTCGACACCAACCTGACCGGGCCGTTCCTCTGCACCCAGGCCGCCTTCAGGGCGATGAAGGATCAGGAACCGCGCGGCGGGCGCATCATCAATAATGGCTCGATCTCGGCCCATGCGCCGCGGCCGAACTCCGTCGCCTATACCGCGACGAAGCATGCGATCTCGGGCCTGACCAAGACGGCCGCGCTCGACGGGCGCAAATACGACATCGCCGTCGGGCAGGTCGATATCGGCAATGCGCTGACCGAGATGGCGAAGAAGATGACCACGGGCGTGCCGCAGGCGGACGGCTCGGTGAAGGTCGAGCCGGTGATGGATGTCGACCATGTCGCGACGACCGTGCTGCACATGGCTGGCCTGCCGCTCGAAGCGAACGTGCTGTTCGTCACGGTGATGGCGACCAAGGCTCCGCTCGTCGGGCGCGGGTGAGGAGCACGCCCTTCGTTAGCCTTCCCCTTGCCGTCATCCCGGGCGGAGCGCAGCGTAGACCCGGGATCCATTCCGGAACGGCTCAGCATGGATCCCGGATCGGCGCCGCTGACGCGGCTTGTCCGGGATGACAGGGGTGAGGGTGGCCGCAGCGGCGCAAGACGTGGATGGTCAAGACAAGCCCGACCATGACGGGGGCGGAGAAGGCTCGACATCGAGTCCCGCCGTCGCCCGCGCCTATACGCTGACGATCTGGGCCATTGCGCTCGGCATCCTGATCCAGGCGGTGGCGACCGTCGTCTGGGCGCTCGCCATCGGCAATGCCCAGCTCTTCAAGGACGGCGTCGACTGGGTCTATGACGTCGCGCTCTATGGCATCGCCGCGATCGTCTTCGGCCGTGATGCGCGGATCGAGCGGCTCGCGGCCGTCGCGATCGGTGCGGTCATGGCGGTCGCCGGGCTGCACACGCTCTACGATCTCTGGGACAAGATCGCCCGGCCGCGGCCGATCGAGATCTGGACGCTCGGATTCGCGGCGGCGAGCGCCATCGTCATCGCCTTCCTCGTGGTCGCGGCGCTCTGGCGCTTCCGGCGTGAGGAGAACCCGGTCATCAAGGCGACATGGCTGTCGAGCCGCAACGACACGATCTCGACGACCGGGTTCGCGCTGGTCGGGCTCGCCGCGCGTGTCGCTCCGATGCGCTGGCCGGAATACCTGTTCGACCTCGTCGTCGCCGGCATCTGCTTCCAGGCGACATGGGCGATCTGGCGCTCGCTGCGGCGGAGCGCGGAAACGGAAGCGTCCCAAACCGGTTTGCGCAACAAGGCGCAGACAGACGCCACGGGCGGGCTATAAAGGCGGCACGTCTCCTGAGGATGCCGCCGCCATGACGATCGCCGCCAAGCTGCCCTCCATCCTGATCGCCAATCGCGGCGAGATCGCCTGCCGGGTGATCCGCACGGCGAAGCGGCTGGGCCTGCGCACCATCGCCGTCTATTCGGACGCCGATGCCGAGGCGCTGTTCGTCGAGATGGCGGACGAGGCCTATCGTATCGGCCCGGCCCCCGCCCGTGAGAGCTATCTCGACGCCGACAAGATTCTCGCCGTGGCGAAGGAAGCGGGCGCTGCCTGCATCCATCCGGGCTATGGTTTCCTCTCCGAGAATGCGGAATTCGCCGATGCCTGCGCGGCAGCGGGCATCGTCTTCGTCGGCCCACCCGCCTCGGCCATCCGGGCCATGGGCCTGAAGGACGCCGCCAAGGCGCTGGTCGAGAAGGCCGATGTGCCGGTGGTGCCGGGCTATCACGGCGCCGAGCAGGGCGCCGATTTCCTCCGCTCGGAAGCGCGGCGCATCGGCTACCCCGTGCTGATCAAGGCGGTCGCCGGCGGCGGCGGCAAGGGCATGAAGAAGGTCGACCGGCCCGAGGATTTCGACGATGCGCTGACCAGCGCTCAGCGCGAGGGCAAGAACGCCTTCGGCGATGCCCGCGTGCTGGTCGAGAAATACGTGCTTTCGCCGCGCCATGTCGAAATCCAGGTCTTCGGCGACAGCCATGGCAATGTCGTCCATCTCTACGAGCGCGACTGCTCGTTGCAGCGCCGCCACCAGAAGGTGATCGAGGAGGCTCCCGCGCCAGGCATGAGCGCCGAGGTCCGTGCCGCGATGGGCAAGGCCGCGACGGAAGCCGCCAAGGCGGTCGGCTATGTCGGGGCCGGCACGGTCGAGTTCATTGCCGACGGGCGCGACGGTCTGAAGGCCGACGGCTTCTGGTTCATGGAGATGAACACGCGTCTCCAGGTCGAGCATCCGGTGACGGAGGCGATCACCGGGCTCGATCTCGTCGAATTGCAGTTGAAGGTCGCGGCGGGCGAGCCGCTTAGCTTTACTCAGGCCGATGTCTCGGCCACGGGGCATGCCGTTGAGGCGCGGCTCTATGCCGAGGACCCGGAGAAAGGCTTCCTGCCTTCGACCGGCAAGCTCTGGGCGCTGCAATTCCCGGAGGGCGAGGGCATCCGAATCGATACCGGCGTCGAGGCCGGCGATACCGTGACGCCGTTCTACGACCCGATGATCGCCAAGGTCATCGCCCACGGGTCTACCAGGGACGAGGCGCTCGACCGGCTGGGTGCGGCTTTGGGCGAGACGGTGGTCGCCGGCCCGCGCACCAATCTCGCGTTCCTCAAGAAGCTGACCGAGGCGGAGGGCTTCCGGAAGGGGCCGTTCGATACCGGCTTCATAGACCGCAATATCAGTGCGCTCGGCGCGGAGCCACAGCCGCTCGATGCCGCTGCGGTGGCGGCTGCGGCCTTGCAGCTCGAGGAGGAGCGGCAGGCAGCGGGCATGATCGCGGCGGCCGGCCGGGCGGAGGGCGAAGCGCGCTCGCCCTGGCTCGATCCCGACGCCTTCTCGCTGATGCCGCGCCAGCCGCTCGGCCTGCCGCTGACGGTCGATGGCGAGCGCATCGAAGCGCGGATCGAATGGCATGGCGACGATGCGCGCGTCAGCCTGCCCGGTCACGAGATCGGCGAAGGCGAGCACGAGATCGCGCTGGCCGAAGGCGAGGGCGGCACCTGGTTCGCGCTGCATCGCGGCCGGCAGACGGCGGTCTCGCTGTTCGATCCGTTCAGTGTCGATCTCGACGCGGCAGCGGGCTCGGGCGGTGTGGTCAAGGCGCCGATGCACGGCAAGCTCGTCGCGCTCTTCGTGGCGCCGGGCGAGGCGGTGACCAAGGGCCAGCGCCTCGCCATCGTCGAGGCGATGAAGATGGAGCATGTGCTGACCGCCCCGCGCGACGGCATTGTCAGCGAGGTCGTGGGCGAGCCCGGCGCGCAGGTGGCCGAGGGCGCGAAGGTGGTCGTGCTGGGGGAATAGCTGAGTCGGCGGAATCGCTTGCTGGCGATTGCTGAGGTTTTGATTCAGGTAGGGCCGTCATGCTCGGGCTTGACCCGAGCATGACGGAAACCAGTGCCTTCTCGTCATGAGATTCTCGGGTCTACGCTCCGCTTCGCCCGAGAATGACGCCGCAACGGCGTTTCACTGGCGTGCATCCAAAGCCACGATCGCCCGCTCCGCGACGGCGAGATTGATCTCCGCCAGCGGGTCCTCGTCCTCGAGGAACCAGCTTGCCGACAACCCGCACCAGGCGATGATCCAGCGCAGCAGGCGCTGACGCTCCAGCCCCGACTTCGCCAGCACGATCTCCAGCCGACGCTCGAAGGCACCCGCCGCGACGGCAACCGGCGGCTCGGGATCGGCGAGGTCGGGGTCGCAGAACAGGATCGTGTATTCGAAGGCGCGGTCGCCGATCACCGCTTTCGGATCGATGGCGAGCCAGCCGCGATTCTCGAAATCGAGGACGTTGTCGTGATGCAGGTCGGCATGGAGCGGCAGGATCTCCTGCTGGGCGGGCAGGAGCATGCTCGCCTCCGCCGCAGCGCGGGCGAGCATGCCGCCGTGCTTCGCCGCCGCCGGAAACAGGCCCCTGAACCAGGTGTCGAGCGCGATCAGTCCGGCTGGCGCCGGGCCGCGCGATTTCTGAAGAGCCGCAATGGCCTCGCAAAGGATGACGGTGGCGTCGTCGTCTCCCGTGGCGCCGCTGCGGGCCATGGCGGCGAGCGAGCGCCTGCCGGTGGCGCGCTCGATCAGCATGGCCTCGCCGTTCTCGCTGCGGGCGAGCAGGCGGGCGGCGCCGTCGCCGTTCCAGTATTCCAGCGGCAGGTAGCCGCGCCGCTCGTCCTCGGCCTCGGGCAGCTTCAGCATGGCGGGCGCGCTGCCTTGCAGGACGGGCAGCAGGTGGCTGGCATGGGTCCTGATCGGCTCGCCGTCCGGAACGAGACCCCAGCGGATCAGCCAGGGTTCGAAAACCTTCGCGGAGAGGTCGCTCATCCGCGGCCGATCACCGGGAACTGCTCGGCCTCGTAGATCTGGCCGGAGACTGGCGCGCTATCCTCGGAGAGCCAGAAGGCGGTGTGGGCGGCGATCTCCTCCGGCTGCATGATCCGGCCTGTCGGGGCGTCGCGCAGCGGCAGATGGTTCTGCCAGCCGGGCTTGCGACCCTCGCGCTGCTGGGTGGCGTCCTCGTTGGCGGTCCAGGTCCAGCCGACATTGAGCTGGTTGGCGCGGATGCGTTCGGGGCCGAGCGTATTGGCGAGATTGCGCGTCATCGTCATCAGCGCGCCCTTCGACATCGAATAGACCGTGAGGTTCGAGAGGCCGCAATAGGCGTTGATCGAGCCGACCGTGACGATGGCGCCGGGCGATTTCTGGGCGCGGAAAGCGCGGATCGCGGCCTCCGCGCAGAGCAGCGGCGCGCGGGTGTTGATCGCGAAAATATGGTCGAAGAAGGTGGCGGTGGTCTCGGTGAGAATGCCGCGCGGATAGATGCCGGCATTGTTGACGAGCCCGTCGATGCGGCCGAAGGCTGCGATCGTCGCATCGACAATGGCTTGCGCGGTCGCGGGCTCCGCGAGATCGCCGGTCGCGCCGGCGGCCGCGGCGCCGAGCTTGGCGACGGCGGCATCGACTTCGGCGGCGTCGCGGCCGTGGATCAACACCCTGGCGCCCTCAGCGACGAGACGTTCGGCCATCGCAAAGCCGATGCCGGTCGACGAGCCGGTGACGAGGATGGCCTTGCCTGCTAGTCCGCGTATGGGAAGCGTCCGTGTCTGGTTCGGGAGGTCGGAATGATCGTGAAGCGAATCGTCGCGAATATCGCAACCGCGGAGCCAGGGCTGGCGCAAGCGTTCTATGGCGATCTCTTCGGCCTCACCCTCGCCATGGATCATGGCTGGATTCAGACCTATGCGGCTGAAGCCGTATCGGGCGCGCCGCAATTGAGCTTCGCCAGCGAAGGCGGCTCGGGCGCGCCGGTGCCCGATCTCTCCATCGAGGTCGACGATCTCGATGCGGTGCTCGATCGAGCGCGTGCCGCCGGTCATGCGATCACATATGGTCCGGTCGACGAGCCCTGGGGTGTCCGCGCTTCTTCCTGCGCGACCCGTTCGGGCGGCTCGTCAACGTGCTGGCCCATCGGGCCTGAGCCGGGCTGTGGAGAAGCGTAGCAGAGACTGGCCTGGCGACCGGCGCAGGCCTATTTTGAGATCATGTCCCTTCATCTGCTCAAGCTCTGCGTCGGCGCCGAATCGATCGTTGATCTTGAGGAATGGATCGCTGAACGCCAGGCGCAGCGCCGTGCCCGCGGCGAGCCGGCCGAGCAATTGCACACCACGCGGATGGTGCCGAAGAAGATCGAGGAGATTCTCAGCGGCGGCTCGCTCTACTGGGTGATCAAGGGCCAGATCTCGGCCCGCCAGCGCCTGATGGATATCCGCCCCTTCACCGACGCGGACGGCATCGGCCGCTGCCATCTGGTGATGGAGCCGATCGTGGTGCCGGTCGAGCCGCGGCCGTTCCGCCCCTTCCAGGGCTGGCGCTATCTGCAGGCGAAAGACGCGCCGCGCGATCTCTCCGAGCATGGCGGCGATCTCGGCGAGATGCCGGAAGAGCTGCGGCGCGAGCTGGCGGGGCTGGGATTGTTGTAGCAGGCAGGCCGCGCATCAGCGCGGTTCGGTTGTATCGGATACGGCTGGAGCCGGCGTGGCAAGGTCCCGGGTGCAGCGGGCGAGCAGTTCCGTGCTGCGTGTCAGGAAGTCGGTGACGGCCTGTAACGTCTGGTCGTCGAAGCTCGACCAAAGCGCCTGCATCGCGATCCTGCG
Source organism: Allobosea sp. AK1 (assembly GCF_006714945.1). NCBI lineage: Bacteria > Pseudomonadati > Pseudomonadota > Alphaproteobacteria > Hyphomicrobiales > Alloboseaceae > Allobosea > Allobosea sp. AK1. The sequence continues at coordinate 251,922 of NZ_VFMG01000001.1, read as the reverse complement.
CGGCTCATAGGCGGCCTCGATCGGAGCTGTCGCTGCCCGCACGACGCTGATCAGCACTCGCCTCCGATCGGCTGCATCCCTGCGACGGGTGACATAGCCACGCCGTTCCAGTCGATCGATGAGCGCCGTGACCGAGCCCGAGGTCAGGCCGGTGGCGGCCGCGAGCTCGCCGGCCGTGACGGTTTCGCGCAGGAAGACGAGGTCGAGCACCTCCAGATCAGTCGGGTGCAGCCCGACATGCCTGGCCATGGCCGCGCCGCTGAGCACGCTCTGCGCGCCCATGCGCCTGACGGCCTCACCGAGCTGCCGCAAGAGCGCGTCCTTGTCGCGATCCGACATGGCGGTCAGATGCCGGTGCCGTGGAGCGCTGTCCGGAACGCCATGAGCAGGGCTGCCAGCGTCGCGAGATCGAGGGGCATTCGCAGGCGGCTCCGTCTGGTCCAGCGCCGCGCCGCTTCGAGCGATACGTCGTCAGCCCTCGCGCGTTCGAAGGCGAGGGCCTTGGGGATGAAGTCCAGCGCCGACCAGATGCGCATCGCTGCATGGATGGCGAGGGCGATCAGAAGCCATTGCCGAATGCCGGCTGCCTGCCAGGCCGCCACCAGCGCGGCGATCAGCAGAAGCTCGAACACGGCATGCGCCGATATCCAGAAGCGTTTGCGGGACACTCCGCCATGCTGGGGCTGTACGAGGGAAGGGCGGTGCGGCCAGGCTGGGTCGAGCACGGCGAACTCGTAAAGCCCGCCGCCGATGCCGATAGCCGCCGCCAGGATCGCCATGCCGATGAGCAGCTCCATGGGCGTTGCCTCCGTCCTGCGCCGGTCACTTGAAAGGGTTTTGCCGACACTGTCCCGATTTATCTTGATGATCAAGATAAATCGGGACTGGCTCTCTTGCTTCCGCGAGCCGGCGAAGAGTGGCGTTGCCGCCGCTAGACGGGAATATTGTCGAGCAGGCGCGTGCTGCCGATGCGGGCGGCGAGGATCAGGCGGATCGGCCCATCCGCCAGCGAGGCGACGGGTGCCAGCGTCTCGGCATGGCGCGCTTCCAGGTAGTCGAGCTCGAAGCCGGCGGTGATGATCGCGTTCTGGGCCTCCGTGACCGCCTTGAGCAGGTCGTCGCGGTTGCGGAGGCGGGCGGCCAGATCCTGCATCACCTGATGCAGCAGGGGCGCCAATGCCCGGTGCTCCTCCGAGAGATAGCGGTTGCGCGAGGACATGGCGAGGCCGTCGGCCTCGCGGATCGTCGGGAGCGGAATGACGTCGATGCCGAGGTCGAGATCAGCAGCCATGCGGGTCACGACCTTGAGCTGCTGGTAGTCCTTCTCGCCGAAGATCGCATAGTCGGCGCGCGATTGCGTGAAGAGCTTGCAGCAGATCGTCGCGACGCCCTCGAAATGCGTCGGGCGGAAGCGGTCCTCCAGTCCGACGGCAGCGGGGCCCAGAAGCAGGACGCGGGTCGCGAAGCCGGCCGGGTACATTTCCTCGACGGCGGGAAAGAAGACCGCATCGGCACCGGCCGCGACGAGCTTGGCGCAATCGTCGTCGAAGGTGCGCGGGTATTTCTTGAAGTCCTCATGCGGGGCGAATTGCGTCGGGTTGACGAAGATCGTGACGATGACGCGCTTCGCATGGCGCTGGCCTTCCGTGACCAGCGCGATATGGCCCTCGTGCAGCGCGCCCATGGTCGGCACCAGCGCAACCTTTTCGCCGGCAGCGTGCCAGCCGGCGACGGCCTCGCGCATCGCGGCAACCGTCTCGAAGATCGTGATTCCAGTCACTCGCGCATCCTCCGTTCGGCGCACGGGTAGCAAATGCGGCCGCCATGGCCAATATCAGGGCCAGGGGATGATTCAGACGGATCGAAGGGGTCGATGAGCGAGAGGAAGGACCGTGTGGTCGGCAAGGCGGGAGCGACCGCGCCGGCGACGCATTCGCAGCCGGGCGAGATCGACCGTTTCCTCGGTGCGGCGAAGCAGCTCGCGCCCTTGGCGACGGGGCAGGCGGGGCGGCTGGTCTTCGCGCTCGACGCCACGATGAGCCGCCAGCCGACCTGGGACCTCGCCTGCTCGCTGCAGGCGCGGATGTTCGAGGTCACCTCCCAAAGTGGCGGGCTTGCGGTGCAGCTCGTCTATTTCAGGGGCATCGGCGAATGCCGCGCCTCCGGCTGGGTCGGCGAGCCCGCGCGCCTGACCGGGCTGATGCGGGGTATCGCCTGCGAGGGCGGGCAGACCCAGATCGCCCGCGTGCTGCGCCATGTCCGCGACGAGGCGAAGGCCGTGCCGGTGCGGGCCTTCGTCTATGTCGGCGATGCGATGGAGGAGGATGTCGATGCGCTGGCAGCGCTTGCGGGAGAGCTCGGCCTGCGCGGGATCCGCGGCTTCGTCTTCCAGGAGGGGCATGATCCGGCGGCCAGCGGCGCCTTCGCGACGATCGCGCGATTGACCGGCGGCGCCCATGCCCGCTTCGACGTGAACGCGCCGGGCTCGCTGCTCGATCTCCTGCGCGGTGCGGCGGCCTATGCTGCCGGCGGACGCGAGGCGATGCTGCGCCTCGCCGGCTCGAATACGGCCGTGAAAGGATTGATCGCTGCCATGGATGGAGGCCACCGGTGAGCCTGCTTTACGGCGTTGCCGTGCTGATCCTGGTCTGGTGGCTGGCGAAGCTCTTTGCCGGATCGAATCCCAAGGTGCTGGCGCGGCTGGCGAAGACCGGTGGTGGTGTCGTTGCGCTCGGCGTGGCCGGGCTCCTGATGCTGCGCGGCCGGATGGACATGGCGATCTTCCTCGGCGGTGTCGGCGCCTGGCTGCTCGGCTGGAGCGCGACCGGGCCGGGCGGCATCCGCTTTCCCTGGGCCGATCGAGCCGGCCCGACGGCGGGCGCGACCTCGAAGGTCAGATCCACCCTGCTGGAGATGGAGCTCGACCACGACAGCGGCGGGATGAGTGGCCGCGTCACGGCCGGCCCCTATGCCGGGCGGGTGCTCGACAGCCTGGGCGCGGACGATCTCGCCGCGCTGATGCGCGACTGCCTCACCCGCGATCCGGACGGAGCGCGGCTGCTAGAGGCATATCTCGACCGCCGGTCGCCCGGCTGGCGTGAAGACGCTCAGCGTGACGGAGACGCGGGGCAGGGCGGCGCGCCGGGCGCGGGCGCGATGTCGCAGCAGGAGGCCTACGATATCCTGGGGCTTCAGGCGGGGGCGGGCGAGGAGGCGGTCCGCGAAGCCCACCGGGCCCTGATGAAGCGCATCCACCCGGATGCCGGTGGCACCAGCGGCCTTGCCGCTCGCGTCAACCAGGCCAAGGACGTCCTTATGAAGCAGCGATAGGGACGGGCTCTGGGAGTGGGTCTGCGACATCTCGTGAACTCCTTTCCCTGGTCCTCGTTCAGCTGCGCGTGGCGAAGCAGGAGAAGCCGCCGCGCTTCAGCTTGTTGCAGGCGTTCTGCGCATCCTTCGAGTCGTCGAAGCCGGCGAAACGTGCCCGGAACAGGGTGGAGCCGCCCTTCTCGACCTTCTCGGTGAAGGGCGAGGCACTGGCGAGCGAGGCCGAGGCCTTTGCCTTGGCACGAGCCAGGATTTCCTTGGCCTTGCCCTCGTCATCGGTGGCGCCGAGCTGGATCACCCACTTGCCGGAGGCGATGACGGCGGCCTGGTGCGACAGGACCGGCGCCGGCTCCGGAGCCTGCATCCTGGCGGGGGCCGCTTCAGCTTTGCGGGCAACCGGGGCCTCGGCCTTGGCTTCGGCGATCTTGACCGGCTCGGCGACCGGCTCGGGCACCTTGGCGATCGAGGAGGTGACGTCGACATTCGCCGGCGGGCGCAGGACCTTCGCGTCGGCCGGCTGGGCGCCGATCGACCAGCGCATGGCGGACGGGGTCGTCGTGGCAGCGACGGGGCGCATGCCGGATATCTGCAGCGGCCTGCCGCCGGCGACCGCGATCGGGCGCGGCGGCGCGATCGGCGTGGTGGTCGGCATCGGGGCATAGGCGCGGGCGGCGGCCGGGAGGGCCTGCGGCTCTTCAGCCTGCTGGCGCGGGCGCGGCACCGGGATCGGCGTCGGCTCGGCGGCGGCCTGCTGGATGGGAAGCGAGCGCGGCCGCTCTTCCGGCGCCGGAGCCTCGGCGACCATCACCGAGGCGCGGCCGCTGGTCGAGGCGCGGGGCAGGCTGGCAAGCACGAGATCGGTCATGATCTTGTCGCGCGAGGCGCCGGACCGCCCGCCGAGCACGACCGAGACGACGTGCCGGCCTTCCGACCTGGCCGAAGTCATCAGGTTGAAGCCGGAGGCGCGGGTGTAGCCGGTCTTGATGCCGTCGACGCCCTCGACCTTGCCGAGCAGACGGTTATGGCCGCGGATGGTGCGGCTGCCGTACTGGAACGCCCGCATCGAGAAGAGCGGGTAGTATTTCGGGAAGCGTTCCTGGATGGCGCGGGCGAGGATCGTGAGGTCGCGCGCCGTCGTGATGTTCGGCGGGGAATGGGGCAGGCCGTGCGGGTTGTAGAAGCGAGTGGAGCCCATGCCGAGCGAGCGGGCCTTGCGCGTCATCTGGTCGGCGAAAGCCTCTTCGGAACCGGCGATGTTCTCTGCGACGACGACCGAGGAATCGTTGGCGGAAAGCGTGATCATGCTCTTGATCGCGTCCTCGACCGCGATGGTCGAGCCGGCGCGCAGGCCGAGCTTGGTCGGCGGCTGCGAGGCCGCATAGGACGAGACCTTGAGCTCGGAATCCATGCTGAAGCGGCCGCGCTCCATCTGCTCGAACAGCATGTAGAGCGTCATGACCTTGGTCAGCGAGGCCGGAATGCGGGCGGCATCCTCGTTGACCGCATGCAGCGTGCGGCCGGTCTTCGCGTCGACCACCATCGCGGCATAAGGAGGGGTATAGCCGCCGCCTGCGTGACGGCGCTTGCGCGCCTCCGCAGGAGAGGACACGATCGTGGCCGCAATGGCGGCGACACCGACCAGACCCGCAACGGTTCGCAGACGCGACCGCCGCAACCCAACGCAACCAGACAACATGAACCCGCCTCGAACTCGCAACCATGGGCCGATCCCGCGCCTGGCTCATCGTGGCGCAGGGGACACAGTTGGAGAGGTTAGGCGGATGCGGTTACGGAGCCGTTAAAACTTGAACGGTTGCTAACGGAACGATCTGCGTTTGGTGCATTGCAGCGTTCTCTTGACATTCATGCTGCAATGCACAATATGCAGCCAGTCCCCGGTGGTGATCACGGTCACACGACCTTGGGGCGACATATCGGGCCGATCCGGCCTATCACCTGAGGCGGCACCGCAGAGTGCCGAGGAGACGACCCATGATCCAGCAGTTCGAGACCATCCAGAAGGCTTCCAAGGACAACGTCGACGCCGCCCTGAAGGCTTTCGGCGCCACCTCGAAGGGCGTGCAGACGATCGCCGTCGAGACCACCGACTATGCCAAGAAGTCCTTCGAGGCCGGCACCGCCACGCTCGAGAAGCTCGCTGGCGTGAAGACCTTCGACAAGGCCCTCGAGATCCAGGCCGATTTCGTCAAGACCTCGTTCGAGGGCGCCGTTGCCCAGCTCACCAAGATGGGCGAGCTCTACACCGCTCTCGCCAAGGACGCCTACAAGCCGTTCGAAGGCATCGTCTCGAAGGCCGTCCCGGCCGCTTCGAAGGCGTGATTTCAGCCGGCGGCCGGAAGGCTGCCAGAGCTGCGTGAGTTCAGTTGCGTTTTTGAGAGCCCCGGCCCGCAAGGCCGGGGTTTTTCGTTGGCGGTATTGCTTCCTGTTCGGCGCGCACGGGAAGCCGTCTGGCCTGAAAGCCTGTCTTGGATTGCTCGAAGCCGGCGGCCTCGTAGAAGGCCAGCGTGGCCGGCTTCTTCGAGCCCGTCATCAGCATCACCTTGTAGCATCCGGCAGCCCAGGCACGATCGAGAGCAGCCTTCAGGATTGCCTTTCCCAGCCCGCGGTTGCGATGGCCGGCGTCGGTAACGACATTCTCGATCAGAGCATAGGGCGTGCCGCCCCGGGTCAGGTTAGGGATGACGATTACGGTGCAGCTTGCGACCAGATCGGTGCCGAGGAGGCCGATCAGGACGGCACTGCCCTCAAAATTCCGTAGCCGGCCCAGAATATCCGCCGCCTCGTCATCCGGGCAGCGCGCGTCGTCCGGAACGAGGTGGCGATAGAGATCCAGAAGCGCGGGCAGGTCGGCCTGCTCCGCTGGACGAATGACGAGTTCGGTCATGCCGACAGGGATAGACGATCCCGCCGCTCATGAAAAACCCCGGCCGAGGGCCGGGGTTTTCAATGCGGCAGGATGTGCCAGAGGTCTCCGGCCTCAGGCCGGAAGGACGACGACCTTCGTCTTCACCGGCGTCTGATCGTAGAGATCGATCATGTCCTGGCTCAGCAGGCCGACGCAGCCGCTGGTGATGCCGGAGCCGATCGATTCCTCGTCGCTCGAGGCATAGATCGTGTAGAGCGTGTATTTGCCGTTCTGATAGAGATGCAGCGTACGGGCTCCGAGCGGGTTGTCGAGACCTCCCGGCATGCCGCGGGCGTATTTGGCGGCCTCGGGCTGGCGCTTGATCATTTCCGGCGGGGGCGTCCAGGTCGCCCATTCGGATTTGCGCCCGACATAGGCGTCGCCGTTCCAGCGGAAGCCGTCGCGGCCGACATTGGCGCCGTAGCGGGTGGCGTTTCCGTCGCCCTCGATGCGATAGACGTAGTAATTGGCCGGATCGACGATGATGGTGCCGGGCTCTTCCTTGCTCTCGTAGCGGACGGTGCGGCGCCAGTATTTCCGATCGACCTTGGTGACGTCCGCGGCCGGGATCGCGAATTTCTTGTCGGGTACGGGTCCGTACATCTGCTGCGCTTCGGCGAGGCTCATGCCGTCGCCGGCGCAGCCGCCGAGCCCCAGCGCGCCGAGGCTGACGGCCGAACCGACCAGAAACGAGCGGCGGTCGACAAGCCCCGACCGGCGCCCGAACGAAGCCGCCTCGCCGACACCGGCATTCCTACCATCGATGATCATGATCTTGGACTTCCCATGTCCTGACTGCCGCACGAGGCGATGCTCCCGCATACACCTGTCGAATGTCTTAACCAACCCGAGATTGCCGTCAGACGAGACGGCTGGCAAGCGCGAGTCTTCGCTGCGCAGGACTGGCGCTGCGCCGGAGCCGATAGCGTCCACGCGGCTTGGCAGGGCGATCGCGTCTCGCTGGGCCTCATCCAATCCGATCGCCGGCCTCGGCATCCGCACGGCCCGGGAAACGACATCCGACGAACGTCGCGAGACAGCATGCATATCCGGCCGAGCCAACATCGTGATCCGAGTTGAGGTTCGTGCGCGCTTAGCCATGGCGCCGCTAAGCAATAGTTTGTTCCGGCTCTCCGATGAGCAACGGTATATTACCATGGGTCAAGTTGGGGCGACTTATTCCAGTGGTTTTGATTTGAATTGTTGCACCTCGGCTTAAGTATGCGCAAAATTCGGCGCTGGACTGGAGAAAAAGACCCTCCCAATATTCTCTGGTAACAATCGGTGAGTCGTGCGGATACCGAACGCGATGATCGGTTATCCGGCATGCGACGCGAAGGGGACAGGGAATTGCCCAATCTCAACCGCGCACGCTCTTTTGCCTGGCTGTCAACCACCTCGATGCTCGCCACGGCAATGCTGTCGGGCACGGCCGCAGCAGGATGCGGCGCAACATCCGCTGGCAACGATACCGTCGTCTGCGATGCGGGCCCGCCCGATCCGACGCTCGCCCCGGTCGACCTCCAGGCCGGCGACGACCTTCTCACCGTCAACGGCGGCACCTACAGCGCCGGCATCACGGGGGGAGCGGGAACCAAGACGGTCGTCATCGCCGGCGGCAGTATCGCGAGCTATCTCAACACGATCGGCACCAGCCTGATCACATTCCCGGCGGGCAGCACCGCGACAATCACCGGCGGCGTCACGACCGGCCCTGGCGCCGACCGTTTCGAGATCAACGCCGGCACGGTCGGCGGCGCGGTCAGCCAGGGGAGCGGCATCGACAGCTTCATCATGACCGGGGGCAGCATCGGCTCGCTCGCCCAGGGCGACCAGCGCGACACCTTCTTCATGTCCGGCGGCACGATCGTCGGCGCCTTCGAGGACGGCGACGTCGCCATCATGACCGGCGGCACCATCGGCCGCGTCGACATGAAGCTCGACAACAACGTCTTCGACATGTCCGGCGGCCGGATCAACGGCAATCTGGTGACCGGCTTCGGCAATGACACGATCACGATCTCGGGCGGCTCGATCGGCGGCAATGTCAGCGTCAGCGGCGGCACCGACAGCGTCACCGTGACCGGCGGTGCGATCGGCGGCGAGATCCGGATGAGCACCGGCGCGGATACCTTTCTGTGGCAGGGCGGCGGCACGATCGGGGGCCTGATCGATATGGGCACCGACAACGACACGGTGACACTGCGAAACCTGGGCGCCGGCACGATTTCTCCGACGCAGCGCATTACAGGCGGCGACGGCACCGACCTGCTGGTACTTGCCGGGAACGGCCCAGCCTCCGTCAGCGCGAGCTCGATCACCGGCTTCGAGATTCTGAACAAGATCGAGCCGGGAACGTGGACCCTCGATGGTTCGCTGACCGATATCCAGGTGGCGACAGTGCAGCAGGGCACGCTGCGCCTCATCGGCAACAACACCGCCTATGCCGGCCGGATGATCGTCGATCCGGCCGGCACGCTCGAAGGCCCGGCGCAGGGAATCACCCCGGCGGTGACGAATAACGGCCTCGTTCGTTTCACGCAGCCGGATGTCGCAACCTATGCCGGGACGATCAGCGGCACCGGCGCGGTCGAGAAGACCGGGGCGGGCACGACGATACTGACCGGGTCCAACAGCTATTCCGGCGGCACCACCATCACCCAGGGCACGCTTCAGCTCGGTGCGGGAGGGGCCACCGGCAGTATTCTCGGCAATGTCAGCAATAGTGGCAGGCTTGCTTTCAACCGTTCCGACATCCTCACGTTCGCGGGCACGGTCTCGGGCACGGGCGCGCTCGCCCAGACCGGCTCGGGCACGACGGTGCTGACGGCAAACAATCCCTATTCCGGCACAACGACCGTCTCCGCCGGAACCCTGGCCATCGGCAACGCAGCCAACCCGGCGGCTGCACTCTCCGGCGGCGGGGCCGTCTCCGTCGCATCCGGGGCGACGCTCGGCGGCTATGGCAGCGTGGCGGGATCGGTCAGCAACAACGGCCGGATCGCGGTGGCCGATGCCGTGGCGGCTTTCGCCGGGAGCGCCAAGGGCAATTTCACCATCGGCGGCACGCTCACCAATGCCGGCCTGGCACAGGTCGGCGGTAGCGGGATCGGCAATACGCTGACGGTCTCGAACTATATCGGCCAGAGCGGCACCGTCGCGCTGAACACCTTCCTGGGCACGGATGGATCGCCCTCGGATCGGCTCGTGATCGATGGCGGTACCGCGAGCGGCACGTCACGGCTTGCGATCACCAATGTCGGCGGCCCCGGAGCCACCACGACAGGCAACGGTATCCTGGTGGTCGATGCCATCAACGGCGCAACCACGAATGCAGGGGCCTTCGCGCTGGCGGGGCCGGTTGCGGCCGGCGCTTATGAGTACGTCCTGTTCCACGGCGGCGCGACGGCGGGCTCGACACAGAACTGGTATCTGCGCAACCAGATCGAGCCGGTGGCTCCGGATGTGACGCCGCCGGTCGCCGCTCCGGGGAGCCCTTCGTTGCCGCCGGCGCCGCCCGCCGGTTCGGCACCGATCCCGCTCTACCGGCCGGAGGTGCCTGTCTATGCGGCCATTCCGGCCACGGCACGCCGTCTCGGCCTGGCGACGCTCGGGACGTTCCATCAGCGCAGGGGCGAGCAGAGCCTGCTTAGCGGTCAGGGGAGCTTCTCGGCGGGTTGGGGACGCGTCTTCGGCGAGCGCATGGATCAGCGCTGGTCCGGCACCGTCGACCCCGAGTTCAACGGCCGTATCTGGGGTCTCCAGACCGGCCTCGATCTCCTTGCCATCGATCGGGCGAGCGGGCATCGCGACAGCTTCGGTCTGTTTTACGGATTTGCCCGCGCCGAGGGCGATATTCGGGGCTTCGCACTCGGCCAGCTCCGCAGCAAGGTTGGCAAGCTCGACCTCGATTCGAACAGCCTGGGCGCCTACTGGACGCATGTCGGCCCGTCAGGCTGGTATCTGGACACGGTCGTGATGCATAGCTGGCTCGATGGCAGCGGCGGCTCGGACCGTGGGGTGCGCGCCGATATCGGCGGCTCGGCCGTCACCGCCTCGGTGGAAGGCGGCTATCCGCTGGCTCTCGGCGCAGGCTTCGTGCTGGAGCCACAGGCGCAACTGATCTGGCAACACCTCTCGCTGGACCGAACCCGGGACCGGTTTTCCGCAGTCTCCTTCGATGATGGCGACAGCTTCACCGGCCGTATCGGCGCCCGCCTGCAGACGAGCTTCCTGATCGGTTCCTCGCAGATCCAACCCTATCTCACCGCCAATCTCTGGCACAATTTCAGCCGCACCGACAAAGTCACGTTCGACGCGGTCGATGTGATCCCGACCCGATTCCGGGGCTCGTCCCTCGAGATCGGCGGCGGGATCGTCGCTAAAGTAACCTCCAACGTCAGTCTCTATGCCGCGGGCGGCTATACGACCGCGCTTGGCGACGACAAGGGTCACAGCATCCAGGGCAACCTTGGCCTGCGCGTCACCTGGTAGGCATCTCAAGCTGAAGGTCGTGCTCTGCGGAGCGTGAATTCCAGCATGGCCACGCGAGGGTCGAAATCAGGCTGTGCCCAGGCCGGCGGCTTTTCGCCCCGTGCACGGCGGCGCATGGCCGTTTCCTGATTTGAACCGATTGAAAACACCGGCGGTTGGGGGCATCTCTAGAGGCGTGCGCCGCCGTCGCGGCGCCGAGAGGTTCCGGTTTCCGCCATGCTCGACAAATCCGCGCCGCCCCGCACGCTCAAGCTCAACGCTGCCGACAACGTCGTCGTCGCGGTCGATCCCGTCGATCTCGGCGTGACGGCGGCCGGGGTCGAGGCGCTGAAACGCATCCCGCGCGGGCACAAGATGGCGATCGTGCCGATCGCCAAGGACCAGCCGATCCGCAAGTTCGGCCAGATCATCGGCTTCGCGACGGCCGATATCGTGCCGGGCGATTGGGTGCACGAGCACAATACCGGCTTCCACGCCTTCGATCGCGACTATGCCTTCGCTGCGGAGGCAAAACCCGAATTCGTCCTGCCGGTCGAGCAGCAGGCGACCTTCGAGGGCTTCCGCCGCGCCAATGGCAAGGCCGGAACGCGCAATTATGTCGGCATCCTGACCTCGGTGAACTGCTCGGCCTCGGCCGCACGCTTCATGGCCGAGGAGGTGAAGCGCTCCGGGCTGCTCGCCGACTATCCCAATGTCGACGGCGTGATCGCGCTGACCCACGGCACCGGCTGCGGCATCGACTACAACGGCGAGAGCTTCGAGGTGCTGAAGCGCACCACCTGGGGCTATGCCTGCAATCCGAACATGGCGGCGGTGCTCGTCGTCGGCCTCGGCTGCGAGGGCTTCCAGATCAGCCGGATGAAGGAAGCTTATGGCGTCACGGAAAGCGACGTCTTCCGCACCCTGACGATCCAGGAGACCGGTGGCACCAAGAAGGCGGTCGCCGCCGGCATCGATGCGCTGAAGGTGATGCTGCCGATCGCCAACAAGGCGGTCCGCGAGACGGTACCGGCCTCCGAATTGATGCTGGCCCTGCAATGCGGCGGCTCGGACGGCTATTCCGGCATCACCGCCAATCCGGCGCTGGGCGCGGCCGTCGACATCCTGGTCGAGCACGGCGGCACGGCGATCCTCTCCGAGACGCCCGAAATCTACGGCGCCGAGCACCTGCTGACGCGCCGCGCGGCGACGCGGGAGGTCGGCGAGAAGCTCGTCGGCATCATCAAGTGGTGGGAGGATTACACCGCGCGCGCCCGGATGAGCATGAACAACAACCCCTCGCCGGGGAACAAGGCGGGCGGGCTTACCACGATCCTGGAGAAGTCGCTGGGCGCGGCTGCCAAGGGCGGTACCAAGACGCTCTCGGCCGTCTACCACTATGCCGAGCCGGTGAAGGAAAAGGGCTTCGTCTACATGGACACCCCCGGCTACGACCCGGTCTCGGCGACGGGCCAGGTGGCAGGCGGCGCCAATATCCTCGCCTTCACCACGGGTCGCGGCTCGGCTTATGGCTGCAAGCCGACGCCCTCGGTCAAGCTCGCCACCAACACGCCGATGTATCTGAAGCAGACCGACGACATGGACATCAATTGCGGCGATGTGCTCGACGGCGTGACGCTGGAGGAGAAGGGGCGCGAAATCTTCGACTACCTGCTGCGCGTCGCTTCGGGCGAGCACTCCAAGTCGGAAGAGATGGGTTATGGCGATGCCGAGTTCGTGCCCTGGCAGATCGGCGCGACGATGTAGTTTTTCAGCGCGCCGATTGAACCCGGCGCGCGGTCGAGGCGACCAAGGATGGCTCCGGCGCTGCCGGGGCCATTTCTTTTGTCGGCTCGGATCTCCATGAAGACCTTTTTTCTCGTCACCATCCCGCGCGTCCTGCTCGGGGTGATCTTCCTCATCAGCGCCGTCGACGGCTTCTGGTGGCTCGCCACGGGCATGAACCTGATCCATCCGCCGACCAGCCCGCGTGGCGTCGTGTTCGAGACCGCCCTGCAGGATTCCGGCTTCCTCTGGCCCTTCCTGAAGGCGGTTAATCTCACGGGCGCGCTCAGCCTGATCGCGAATGTCGTGCCGGCCTTCGGGCTGGCGCTGATCGCGCCCGTGATGGCGGTGATCGTGCTGTTCCATGTCACGATCAACCCGCAGGGCCTGCCGGTCGCGGTGATCTTGGTGGTGCTGGGCTCGATGCTGGTCTGGGCCTATCGCGATCGCTACGCGGCGCTGTTCCGGTAAGCCTGCGACCCATTCTTGCGTCATGGTCGGGCTTGTCCCGACCATCCACGTCTTCCTTCAGCGCGGGCGGTGTTCAAGACGTGGATGCTCGCCACAAGGGCGAGCATGACGGCTCGGCCAGCCGCCGGTCAGAGCGAAAACCCCGTCAGCCGCTCGCGCAGCCCTTCGATCCTGTCGGCCGCGACATTGGCGATGGCGATGCGCAGGTGGCTCTCCTGTCCCGGGCCGAAATACGGGCCGGGCAGGGCGAGCACGCCGCAATCCGCGACGAGGCGGCGCGCCACCTCGGCCGCCTTCGCGCCCTCGAACGGATGCGCGACATAGGCAAAATAGGCGCCGGCCGAGAGCACGCGCCAGCCGTTGAGCGGTGCCATCGCCTGGCGGAAGAGATCGGCGCGGGCATTGATCTCGGCGCGGTTGCGCTCGCGCCAGTCGCGGATGCCGTCGATACCCCAGGTCACGGCGGCCTGGCCGGCCCGGACCGGGCTGATCTGCACGCAGTCGAGCACCTTGCCGATCTGGGCGAGCGCCGGATCGCCGGCCGTGATCGCGCCAAGGCGCCAGCCGGGAATCGCATAGGCCTTCGAGAAGCTGTAGAGGCCGATCAGCGAATCCTGCCAGCTCGTTGTGGCGAAGACTTCATGCGGCTTCGCAACGTCCGCGGGCAGGAAATCGCGATAGGTCTCGTCCAGTACGAGCCAGATGCCGCGCCTTGCGCAGAGCGCGGCGAAGGCTGCGATGGTCTCGGGCGGATAGACCGCGCCGGTCGGGTTGTTGGGCGTGACCAGCACGATGGCGCGGGTGCGCTCGTCGATCAACGCCTCGGCGGTCGCGGCATCCGGCACGAAGCCGGCTTCCGGCGCGCAGGGCAGCGGGCGGGCCTCGACGCCGAGCATGGTCAGCGTCATCTCGTGGTTGAAGTACCAGGGCGTCGGCAGCAGTACGTTGTCGCCGGCCCGCGCCAGCGCCATCATCGTCACGACATAGGCCTGGTTGCAGCCCGAGGTGATCGCGACCTCGGCCGGCGCGAAGGCCGTGCCGTAGATGCGGGAGATCTCGGCGGCATAAGCCTCGCGCAAGGTCGCATCGCCGGTGATGCCGCCATAGCGCGTGTTGCCGGGCTCGGCCGCCGCAATGGCGAGCTTCTCGAGCAGGGCTGTCGGGGGCGGGGCGCCGGGCACTGCCTGCGACAGGTCGATCAGCGGGCCGCGGGCGCCGCCATAGGCGCGGGCCCAGCCCTGCGCCTCCGGGATCGGTGGCGTGCCGGTATCGATGAGATCGGGATTGAGCGAGGGGCTGGCGGTCGTCGGCATGGTGCATCTGATTTGCTGCGTGCGTGCGCTGGCGTCAATCGCCTTGGAAGCGCAGCAAACCCGCGCCATATCTGGAGCACTTCCAATCCAGCGATCGGGCGAATGCATGCAGGACGCGACCGAGGATGCCATTGCCGCGCTGCATGCGCTGCTCGACGAGGCGGACAGCATCGTCAGCTTCACTGGCGCCGGCATCTCGACTGAGTCCGGCGTGCCGGATTTCCGCACACCCGGTTCGCCCTGGATGGTCAACAAGCCGATCCCCTACGATGCCTTCGTCGAGAGCCGGGAGGTCCGTATCGAGGCCTGGCGCCGCAAATTCACGATGGACGACCATTATCGCGGTGCCGCGCCGAACAGCGGCCATCAGGCGCTGGCCCGGCTGGTGGCGGAGGGGCGTTCGCCCGCCATCGTCACCCAGAATATCGACGGTCTGCACCAGGCTTCCGGCGTGCCCGAGGACAAGGTGATCGAGCTGCACGGCAACGGCACCTATGCGACCTGCCTGAGCTGTGGCTGGCGGCATGAGCTGGCGGCGATCCGGCCCGCTTTCGAGGCCACCGGCGAGCCGCCGGAATGCACGATCTGCGCCGGACCGGTGAAATCGGCGACGATCTCCTTCGGGCAGGCAATGCCGCAGGAGGCGATGAAGCGGGCGCAGGCATTCGCGCTGGAATGCGACCTCTTCCTCGTCGTCGGCTCGTCGCTCGTGGTCTACCCGGCCGCGACGCTGCCGGTGATCGCCAAGCGACAGGGCGCCAAGCTCGTCATCCTCAACCGCGAGCCGACGGAGCTCGATCCGGTGGCCGATCTCGTCATCCGCGCCGAGAGCGGGGCGGTGCTGGGAGGGCTCGCTTCCAGACCCGGATGATGTGGACGATTTTTCGGGGGCTGTTTCCTGAATCCGCAGCAATGGTATCGTGACAGCGCGAATCAAGCGTTGTGCGTGGGGGTGAGCGGCACATGTCCGACGAATTCGGTGAGAGCGGGCGGCCACCGATGGGTCCCATCCAGTCACTCAATCGCGTCGTGCGGCTCGATGGGGCGGGCGATCACGCGCCGGAGGTGCCGGTCGAGGTCACCGGCTACGTCAAGTGGTTCGACGTCTCCAAGGGCTATGGCTTCGTCGTTCCGGAGGCGGGCGGCGCCGACGTTCTGCTCCATGTCACGATCCTGAAGCGCGACGGATTCAACACGATAGCCGAAGGCGCTCGCATCGTGCTCGAAGCCGTCGAGAAGCCGCGAGGCCGCCAGGCGGTGCGCGTGCTGTCGATCGATACCTCCTCCGGACGCCATCCGTCCGAGATGCCGATGGCGCGCACCAATGTCGCGGTGTCGCCGACGAGCGGGCTCGAGCGCATGGTCGTGAAGTGGTTCAACCGCCTGCGCGGTTTCGGCTTCGTCTCGAAGGGCGAGGGCGCGCCGGACATCTTCGTGCATATGGAGACGCTGCGCCGCTACGGGCTCGTCGAGCTGGTGCCGGGCCAGACCGTGCTGGTGCGCTATGGGCCGGGGCCGAAGGGCCTTATGGCCGCGGAAATCCACCTGGAGCAGGATGTGGCCGCGACGGCGGCGCATTAACTTTCCGGCTCGGTTGAATGAAAAAGGCGCCCCGTGGGCGCCTTTTCTTTTTGCCACGCAGGCTTGGCGTCATCCGCGGGGCAAGCCTAGGCAAGACGCCCGTCGATCGGCGGCAATCAAATCCCGAAGGACGTGCCGCAGCCGCAGGAACTCGTCGCGTTCGGGTTGGTGATCCGGAAGGACTGGCCGATCAGGTCGTCGACGAAATCGATGGTGCAGCCTTCGAGCAGATCGAGCGAGGTCTCGTCGATCAGCACCTTGGCACCGTCGCGCTCGATCATGAGATCGTCTGGAGCTTTTTCCTGATCGATATCGAAGATGTACTGGAAGCCGGAGCAGCCGCCGCCGGCGACGCTGACACGCAGCATCGCGCCCGGCGCTTCGCTCGCCATCACCGAGAGAATGCGTTTCGCGGCATTTGCGGTCACCGCGATGCCGCGTGGATTGACCGCGAGATCGGTCGACATATTCGGGGCTCCTTGGGCAGATGCGCCTTGCACCCTGGTTACCCGGGAAGGTAATGGCCCGACAGCGGCTCTACAAGCATGGGGTCGCAACGAGGCTGCCATGCCCTATCCACAGAGCCCGACCCCGCCCGCCGGCCACGAGCCCGGAGAGCGCTGGCGCGCGCCCTATGCCTGCCGCTCCAGCACGAGCCGCGGGCGCCTCGTGGCGGAGCCGGCCTCGGCGACGCGCGGCGAGTTCCAGCGCGACCGCGACCGCATCATCCATTCGACCGCGTTCCGCCGGCTCAAGCACAAGACGCAGGTCTTCGTCTCGCATGAGGGCGACCACTATCGGACCCGCCTGACCCATACGATCGAGGTGGCGCAGATCGCCCGCGCCCTGGCGCGCGCGCTCGGCCTCGACGAGGACCTGGCCGAGGCCCTGGCGCTGGCGCATGACCTCGGCCACACGCCCTTCGGCCATACCGGCGAGGATGCGCTGGAAGAATGCATGGCCGGTTTCGGAGGCTTCGACCACAACGCCCAGACGCTCCGGATCGTGACCCGGCTGGAGCGGCGCTATGCCGATTTCGACGGGCTCAACCTGAGCTGGGAGACGCTCGAAGGACTGGTCAAGCATAACGGTCCGCTGCTCGACCACGAGGGCAAGCCGACGGCGCGCTATGTGAAGTCAGGTATTCCCGTCGCGATCGTCGAATACCAGCAGCGCCAGGACCTCTGGCTCGACAGCTATGCCTCGGCCGAGGCGCAGGCCGCGGCGCTGGCCGACGACATCGCTTATAATGCCCATGACATCGACGACGGCCTGCGCGCCGGGCTGTTCGGCCATGCCGAGCTCAGGGCGGTGCCGTTCCTCGCCGAACTGCTCGACGAGATCGAGCGCTTGCATCCCGGGCTGGAGCGAGCGAGGGCGACGAACGAGCTGGTGCGACGGGTGATCACGCGCTTCGTCGAGGACGTGATCGCGGAATCGCAGAGACGTCTCGCGGCGCTGGCGCCAGATGATGCCGATGCGATCCGGAGGGCCGATGCACCCGTTATCGCCTTCTCGCCGGTGATCGAGGCGGCCGACCGCGACATCAAGGGTTTCCTCTATCCGAACATGTATCGCCATCCGCGTATCGCGCCGATCCGGGCCGATGCGGCACAGGTGGTGCGCGAGCTGTTCCAGCGCTTCAGCTCCGACCCGGCAGCGATGCCGGCGGAATGGGCAGCGGGCTGCGATCCGCTCGACGAACACCGCCGCGCGCGGCGTATTGCCGACTATATCGCCGGGATGACCGACTGGTACGCGCTCGACGAGCACCGCCGGCTGTTTGACGCCACCCCCTCGCTGCGATAGGGCCGGGCGGCTCCCCATCCGCAATCGTGGCCGCAATGAACCTGTTCGAGATCTATTCCGCCCGTCTTCATGCCGCGCTCTCGGCCCTTGCCGAGCGAGGCGCGCTTCCGGCGGGCCTCAATCTCGCGCGCGTCGTGGTCGAGCCGACCAAGGACCCGGCTCATGGCGATCTCGCCACCAATGCCGCGATGGTGCTGGCCAAGGATGCCGGCACCAACCCGCGCGCGCTGGCCACGCTGCTGGTCGAGGAATTGTCCAGGGATCCGGAGATCACCAAGGCTGAGATCGCCGGCCCCGGCTTCATCAACCTGACGCTGCAGTCGGCCGTGTTCACGGCGGTGCTGAAGACCGCGGTCGAGGCGGGGCTGGATTACGGGCGCGGTACGCCGAAGCCCGAGCCGAGAGTCAATGTCGAGTATGTCTCGGCCAACCCGACCGGGCCGATGCATGTCGGCCATGGCCGCGGTGCGGTGTTCGGTGATGCACTGGCGAGCCTGCTCGCCTTCGCCGGCCATGACGTCACCCGCGAATATTACATCAACGACGCCGGCGCGCAGGTCGATGTGCTCGCCCGCTCCGCCTTCCTGCGCTACCGCGAGGCGCTGGGCGAGGATATCGGCCCGATCCCCGAGGGGCTTTATCCCGGCGATTACCTGGTCTCGGTCGGCAAGGCGCTTGCCGAGCAGCATGGCGACGCCTTGCGCAACAAGGCCGAGTGGGACTGGCTCCCGCTCGTCCGGCAGGCGGCGATCGACGGCATGATGGCGATGATCCGCGACGATCTCGCTGCGCTTGGCGTTGTCCACGACCTGTTTTTCTCGGAGCGCTCGCTGCAGGGCCGGGACGGCAATTCAAACGCGGTGCACCAGACCATCGAGGACCTGCGCTCGCGCGACCTTGTCTATGAAGGGCGCCTGCCGCCGCCGAAGGGCCAGAAGGACGAGGACTGGGAAGACCGCGAGCAGACGCTGTTCCGCGCCACCAAATTCGGCGACGATGTCGACCGGCCGCTGCTGAAATCGGATGGCAGCTACACCTATTTCGCCAACGACATCGCCTATCACCGCTCCAAGTTTGTGCGCGGCTTCCCCGAAATGATCGACGTCTGGGGCGCCGACCATGGCGGCTATGTCAAGCGCATGCAGGCGGCCGTGAAGGCGGTGACGGGCGGGCAGGGCTCGCTCGACGTCAAGCTCTGCCAGCTCGTGCGGCTGCTGCGCAACGGCGAGCAGGTCAGGATGTCGAAGCGCTCCGGCGATTTCGTCACGCTGCGCGAGGTCATCGACGAGGTCGGCCGCGATGCGGTGCGCTTCATGATGATCTTCCGCAAGAACGACGCGACGCTGGATTTCGATCTCGGCAAGGTGGTCGAGCAGTCGAAGGACAATCCGGTCTTCTACGTCCAGTACGCGCATGCGCGCTGCGCCTCGATCTTCCGGCAGGCGCGCGAGGTCTATCCCGATCTCGACCTGTCGTCGGCGGCGCTGGCCGGGGCCGATCTCTCGATCCTCGTCGACGAGGCCGAAGTCGGCATCATCAAGACGATCGCGGCCTATCCGCGAATCATCGAAGGTGCGGCGGCCGCGCACGAGCCGCATCGCGTGGCATTCTTCGTTCATGAACTGGCGAGCGCTTTCCACTCGCTCTGGAACAAGGGCAAAGACTCGCCGCAATTACGGTTCGTTAATCAAACTGATCGAAAGTCGACCTTGGCGAGGTTGGCGTTTGTGCATGCGGTGCGCAGCGTTCTTGCTTCCGGTCTGGCTGTCGCCGGAGTTGCGGCGCCGGAAGAGATGCGCTGACGGAGGTTTTTCCGCTGGCGCGCACAAGGTCAGGTTGACCGCACAGAGTTCCCGGTTCTTCCATAGGAGGAAGCGGCTTGTGCTGGAATGGATCATACCATGAGTGAGCCAGCTAGGAATCGTTTCGCGCTCGATCTCGAAGATCTCGAGCGCCAGCTGCGCGGAGCAGGGCAGACGCCCCGCCCGGGGCAGCAGGCCGATCCGCTTGCGGAACTGACCCGCATCGTCGGGCAGGAAGATCCGCTCAAGGACATTTTCGCCGAGCGGCGCCCGCCGCCGCGCCCTGCGCCGCGCCAGGAGCCGAGCTTCGAGGTCGTCCCGCAGCAGCCGGCGCCGGCCGCTCCCGAAATGAGCGCGCCTCCAGCCGAAATGCGCGGCGCGCTCGACGAGTTCGAGGCGCTGCTGCGACGCACCGAGCCGAAGCGGGCGGAAGCTGCGCCTCCGCCTGCGCCCCCGGCCCAGCCTGCTCCCCAGGATGATTTCGAGCCCGATTTCGATCTGCCCGAGCCGCTGCCCTATGCGCGCCCGGCCGTGCTTCAGGGTGCGGCTCCGCCGCGCGACCTCGACCAGGGCGCGCCATACCGCCCGGCGCCGGCCGCCTATGCGCCGGAAGAGCCTGCCTATGACTATGGCCACGCCCAGCAGGGCATGCCAGCGCCGGAATACGGCGAAGACGACATGCCCGACCTGGAGCCGCGCCGTTCGCGCAAGGGACTCTGGGCTGCGGCAGCGGTCATCGCCGTCGGCCTCGTCGGCGTCGGCGCTGCGTTCACGTGGCGCGGCGGCTCCGTCTCGAAGGATGGTCAGCCGCCGGTGATCGCGGCCGATGCCGGGCCGGTCAAGGTCGAGCCGGTCAATCCGGGCGGCGCGGAGATCCCGAACCAGAACAAGCAGATCTACGATCGCAATCCTGACGCCCCACCGGCGCAGAGCAAGGTCGTGAACAACGAGGAGCAGCCGATCGATGTCCAGCAGGCGGCCCGCTCGATGCCGCCGCGCGTGGTCGTGCCCGGCCCGACCTCCGGTGCCGGAACGGCACTCGCCGCGGCTCCGGGCGCGCCCGAGCGCAGCATCGCTCCGCTGGAGCCGGCCCTGACGCCGACCCCGCCGGTGCCGGGCCTCGGCGAGCCGCGCAAGGTTCGTACCGTCTCGATCCGTCCCGACGGCACGCCGGCACAGAACCCGATCGCCGTCGACAGCAACCAGCCGATCGCGACCGGCTCGGCGCCTACCCGCTCGCTTGCCAGCCTGGCGGCGCAGCCGGCGCCGCGCCCCGCACCGGCTGCCGCGGCACCGAAGGTTCAGGAACGGGCGACGACGCCGCCGGCCGCGACCACGCCTGCCGCGCCGACCCGTCTCGCCAGCGCTGCTCCGGACGCCGTGCCGCCGGCACCGGCGACCGCAGCCGTCCGCGCCGGCACCGGCGACTTCGTCGTGCAGCTCGGCGCGCCGGGCAGCGATGCCGAGGCCCGCGCCACCTTCGCGGCGCTCCAGCGCAAATATCCGCAACAGCTCACCGGGCAGTCGCCGATCATCCGCAAGACCGAGCTGGCGGGCGGCAAGACCGTCTTCCGCCTGCGCGTCGGGCCTTATTCCCGCGAGGATGCGACCTCGATGTGCACGCAGCTCCAGGCTGCCGGCGGACAGTGCTTCATCGCCAAGAACTGATCCGAACGATCAGCGTCGGATATCAGCGGCGGCACCCGGTGGGTGCCGCCGTTTTCATTTGAATCGGACGCATGACAGGGTGTGACGCCACGCTTGTTTCATGCGTTAGGCCGTGCGAGTAGCCTCCCCAACAACGAGTGGTCTGTTCCAAGAGGGCAGGCTGGCCGAATGCTGGAGGTAACCCATGGATCGCCGCAAGTTCGTCAAGGTCGCTGCCGCCGGCGCGGCCGGAAGCGCTGCCATCGCCGCGCCCGCCATCGCGCAGTCGCAGCCCAAGATCAATTGGCGCCTGACCTCGAGCTACCCGAAGAGTCTCGACACCCTGTTCGGCATCTCGACCCATGTCGCGAAGCGCGTGGCCGAGGCGACCGACAACAACTTCCAGATCCAGGTCTTCGCGCCGGGCGAGATCGTGCCGGCCCTGCAGGCGCTCGACGCCGTGCAGAACGGCACCGTCGAGTGCAGCCATACGCTGGCGAGCTTCTATATCGGCAAGGACCCGGCCTTCGCCTTCGAGACCTCGCTACCCTTCGGCTTCAATGCCCGCCAGCAGAATGCCTGGCTCTACCAGGGCGGCGGCCTCGAGCTCTGCCGTGCCTTCATGAAGGGCTTCAACGTCCACACGATTCCCTCGGGCAATACCGGCGCGCAGATGGGCGGCTGGTTCCGCAAGGAGATCAAGTCGCTGGATGACCTGAAGGGCCTGAAGTTTCGTATCGCCGGCCTCGGCGGGCGGATCATGGCGCGTCTCGGCGTCGTGCCGCAGACCATCGGCGGCGCCGACATCTACCCGGCGCTGGAGCGCGGCACGCTCGATGCCGTCGAGTTCTCCGGTCCCTATGACGACGAGAAGCTCGGCTTCGCGAAGGTCGCCAAGTACTACTACTACCCCGGCTTCTGGGAGGGGAACGCCAATGTCAGCTTCCTCGCCAACCAGGACAAGTGGAACGAGCTGCCGGCTTCCTACAAGGCGATCGTCGAGGCCGCCTGCGCCGAGGCCAACATGAACTGCCTGGCCAAGTACGATCACAACAACCCCGACGCGCTGATTCGCCTCGCCGGCACCGGCGCCGAGCTGCGTCCCTTCCCGCAGGAGGTGATGGCGGCGGCGTTCAAGGAGGCCTTCGCCATGTATGGCGAGCTCGCCTCCAGCAATGCCAACTTCAAGACCTTCTACGATTCCTTCCTGCCGTACTGGAAGAAGGAGCAGCTCTGGTTCCGCATCGCCGAGCTGCCTTTCGATGCCTTCAATGCGCAGAACTACCAGCAGGTGAAGTGAGCTTACACGCGGGCGCGGATCGTTCTTGACCGCGCCCGTGGCACATTTTGCTTTCTCGCATCGGCCTAGTCCGAAAACCGCATTTGCCTTTTCAGGCCGATGCCGTAACCCGATGTCATGACATCGCGCGCCTTCATCGCCGGCTGCCTCGGCACGAGCCTCACTGCGGACGAGCGGGCTTTCTTCCGCGACGCCCGGCCCTGGGGCTTCATCGTCTTCAAGCGCAATACGCAGTCGCCCGAGCAGGTCGCGGCACTGACCGCGGAGATGCGCGAGACTGTCGGCTGGCACGCGCCGATCCTGATCGATCAGGAGGGCGGGCGCGTCCAGCGCATGGGGCCGCCGAACTGGCCGAAATACCCGTCGGCGCGCGCCTTCCTCGCGATCAATGACCCGATCCGCCAGCGCGAGATCGTCCGGCTCTCGGCCCGCCTGATGGCGCATGACCTGAAACAAGTCGGCATCGATGTCGACTGCCTGCCGGTGCTCGACGTGCCTGTCGCCGGCAGCCACGACGTGATCGGCGATCGCGCCTATGCCCACGACCCCGATCATGTCGCACGGCTCGGCCGGGCGGCCGCCGAGGGACTGATTGCAGGCGGCGTGCTGCCGGTGGTCAAGCACATGCCCGGTCATGGCCGCGCGCGGGCCGACAGCCATCATGACCTGCCGATCGTCGATGCCTCGCTGGACGAGCTCCGGGCGCATGATTTCCGGCCGTTCCGGCATCTCGCCGACATGCCGCTGGCGATGACGGCGCATCTCGTCTTCACCGCGCTCGACGCCAAGAACCCGGCGACGATCTCCCGCAAGATCGTGCGCGAGATCATGCGCGACGAACTCGGCTTCGACGGCTTGATCATGACCGACGACATCTCGATGAAAGCGCTGTCGGGCTCGTTCGAGGCCAAGTCGCGGGCCGCGATCCGGGCCGGCGTCGATGTCATCCTGCATTGCCACGGCATCATGGACGAGATGATCGCTGTCGCCGGTGCCGTCCCGGAGATGACGGGCGCGCGTGCGCGCCGCGCCGCCGCTGCGCTGGGTCGCATCCGGCACGAGCCGGAACCGGTCGATCTGGAGGCCGTGCGCGCTGAGATCGCGAGCGCGCTTGCGTTGAGCGCCTGAACGGCCGAATCTGCATCTTCGGGGATGACAGGTGGGGCAGGGCCTTCGATGACGGCCGAGTTGCCATTCGAGGAAGACCGCACCGAGCGCGCGGGCGAGCCTTCGCTCGTCGTCGATGTCGACGGCTATGAAGGGCCGCTCGACCTGCTGCTCGATCTCGCGCGCCGGCAGAAGGTCGATCTGCACCGCATCTCCATCCTGGCTCTTGCCGAGCAATATCTCGCCTTCGTCGAGGAGGCGCGGGCGCTGAGGCTCGAACTTGCCGCCGACTATCTCGTGATGGCGGCCTGGCTCGCCTATCTCAAGTCGCGCCTGCTGCTGCCCGAGCCGCCCAAGGGCGAAGAACCGAGCGCGGCCGACCTTGCGACCGCGCTCGCCTTGCGCCTGCGCCGGCTGGAGGCGATCCGCGCCGCCGCGAACAAGCTTTCCGCCCGCGAGCGGCTGGGGCAGGACGTGTTCGCCCGCGGTGCGCCTGAGGAGATCGTGGCTGGCGCCCGGCCGGTCTGGGAGGCCGAGCTCTACGACCTGCTCGCAGCCTATGCCCAGCAGCGGCAGAAGCGGGTGCAAGGCCATATCTCGGTCGGGCACCGCGTCGTCTGGTCCCTGGTCGAGGCGCGCGAGGCCCTGCAGCGGCTGGTCGGCGAGGCCGGCGACTGGACGGAGCTCGACAGCTATCTGACGCGGTACATGGCCTCGCACGGCCTGCCCGTGCGGGAGATGCGGGCGACGGTGCAGGCCTCTGCGCTGTCGGCGATGCTCGAGATGGTGAGGGAAGGGGTCCTGGACCTCAGGCAGGACAACGCCTTCGCGCCGATCGAGGTGCGCCGCCGCTCGGCCAGGCCGGAAGGGCTGCCCTTCGTCAAGGACGCTTCATGACCGGGGCGTGGGTCGAACCCGAGGATGCCGAGGCCGATGGCGGGGCGGAAGCCTTTTCGCAGGCTGTTCGCGTGGTCGAGGCCTTGCTCTTCGCCTCGGCCACGCCGCTGACCGCCGAGGTGCTCGGCCGGGCGATTCCCGCCGGTATCGTGATCGAACAGGTGCTGGCCGGGCTCGTCGAGAGCTACGCGCTGCGCGGGGTCAATCTGCGCCAGATCGCCGGTGGCTGGGCCTTTCGCACGGCGCCGGACCTCGGCTATCTCCTCGCGGCCGAGGCCGAGCCGCCGAGGCGCCTGTCGCGGGCGGCGCTCGAAGTGCTGTCGATCATCGCCTATCACCAGCCGGTGACGCGGGCCGAGATCGAGGAGATCCGTGGCGTCGCCACCGCCAAGGGCACGCTCGACATCCTGCTGGAGGCGGGCTGGGTCCGCCTGCGCGGACGGCGGCGCTCGCCGGGCCGTCCGATCACCTACGGCACGACGCCGGGCTTCCTCGACCATTTCGGGCTCGACCGCATCGACGACCTGCCGGGGCTGGAGGAATTGAAGGGCACGGGCTTCATCGAAGGGCGCCTGACGCGCGACCTTGCGGTGCCGGTGCCCGACGACGATCCGTCCTTGCGTGACGACGAGGACCCGCTCGGCGATCTGTTCAGCCCGCTTGACGACGGCGAGGGCGGACCGCAACAGGGGTAACGACCCGGCCGTCGGCCGGGGTGGAATGGCCGGAGCGGTATCGACCTTGGCGGAAACCAAATCAGGATGGCTCGGCTGGGGCCGGCGCGGCACGGCCGGCGCGGCGATCCCGATGGCGCTCGGCTTCGAGAACGTGACGCAGCGCTTCGGCGCGGTGACGGCGCTGTCTCATGTCTCGCTCTCCGTCAAACCCGGCGAGATCGTCGCGCTTCTCGGCCAGTCCGGCTGCGGCAAGACGACGCTGCTCAGGCTCGCCGCCGGGGTCGAGCGGCCGAGCGCTGGGCGCGTGCTGCTGGAGGGACGCGACGTTTCGACACCTGAGCGCTTCGTCGAGCCCGAACATCGCGGCGTCGGTTTCGTCTTCCAGGACTATGCGCTGTTTCCGCATCTTTCCGTGCGCGACAACGTTCGCTTCGGCCTGCGCGGCCAGGCGCCTGCTGCTGCCGATGCGACCGCCTTGCGGGCGCTGGGACGGGTCGGGCTCGCGGAACTCGCCGATTCCTATCCGCACATGCTCTCGGGCGGTGAGCAGCAGCGCGTCGCGCTGGCGCGCGCGATCGCGCCGCGGCCGGGCGTGCTGCTGATGGACGAGCCCTTCTCCAATCTCGACCGGCGCCTGCGCGACGTGGTGCGCGACGAGACCGCTGCGCTGCTGGAGGAAACCGGCGCCACCTCGATCATCGTCACGCATGATCCCGAGGACGCGATGCGCATAGCCGACCGGATCGTACTGATGCGGGCGGGGCGGATCGTCCAGGTCGGCACGGGCGAGGAGCTTTACCGACAGCCCGGCAGCCTCTTTGCCGCCCGATTTTTCTGCGATCTAACCGAGGTCGAGGGCCGGGTTTCCGACGGCGCGGTCGATACGCCGTTCGGCCGCTTCGCGGCGCCGGGCATCGCGGAGGGAATGATGGCGGTCGCCTGCATCCGGCCGCATCGCGTCCGCATCGTACCGAAGGGGTATTACCTGCGCGGACGGTTGACCGGCCGGCGCTTCCTCGGGGAGGCCGACCATCTGCAGGTGATGGTGGACGGCTTCGATCGGGCCTTGTCGGTTCGCGCGCCGCTCTCCGGCGAGATCGCGGTGGGCGACGAAATCGGGGTCGAGATTCCGTCGGACGAAGTCCTTGTGTTTCCGGCCGCGGATCAATAGGTTCCGCCGCCGAACGATCGACCGGACAAGGATTTGGTTGGGGCCATTCCCCGGTCGACGCAATTTCGGAGGAGTTTCGCCATGGGTGGCGTGAGCATTTGGCACTGGATTGTCGTCGGCGTCATCGTGATGCTGCTGTTTGGACGCGGCAAGGTTTCCGAGTTGATGGGCGACGTCGCCAAGGGCATCAAATCGTTCAAGAAGGGCATGGCCGAGGATGACGAGGCGACGCCGACCGCGACGAACGTCGATCCCAAGGTGATCGACCAGACGAAGGCCGACAACGCTGCCGCCCAGGCCCAGGCCAAGGCCGAGCACAAGGCCTGATGCCGCTGCACCCCTCTGGGGTGTAGGCTTGAGAGGACGAGCCGTCGATGTTCGACATCGCCTGGAGCGAGATGGTGCTGATCGGAGCGGTAGCGCTCGTGGTGATCGGCCCGAAGGACCTGCCCAAAGCCCTGCGTACCGTCGGTCAGACGGTTGCCCGGGTGCGACGCATGGCGTCGGAATTCCAGGGGCAGTTCAATGAGGCGATGCGCGAGGCCGAACTCTCCGACCTGAAGAAGCAGGTCGAGGATGTCGGCGGATCGGTGTCGAGTGCGCTCAACAGCGACTTCAAGCCGATCGATTCCCTCAAGGACTTCGAAACCCCGAAGCCTGACGAAGCAGCGCTGAAGGAGGCCGAGGCCAAGCTCGCCGCGCTGCCGCAGCCCGAGCCGCTGCCGCCCGTCCAGATCGAGACGCCGAAGCCCGCCGACAAGCCGAAGCGGGCGCGTAAGACCGCGGCCGAGCCGGCTGTCGAGGCTCCGGTTGCTGTGGTCGAGCCGAGCCCGGCGAAGCCTGCCCGCAAGCGCAGCGCCAAGGCTGCCGAAGGGCCGGCCGCCGTCGAAGCACCGGCTCCGGCGCCTGTCGCAACCGTGCCGGCCAAGCCTCCGAAGGCTGTCGCTGCTGCGCGCAAGCCGAAGCTCGCTGCTGCCCCGACTGAGCCCGCCAAGCCTGCCGCCCGCAAGCGCAAGACCGCCAAGGGCGAGGAGAATTCCGCATGAGCGTCGCCAATCCTCGTGCGGGCGAGGACGAGATCGAGGCCTCGCGCGCGCCGCTCATCGAGCATCTGGTCGAATTGCGCTCTCGCCTGATCAAGTCGCTGATCGCCTTCCTGATCATGTTCTTCATCTGCTTCGGCTTCTCGACGCAGATCTACAACATTCTGGTGCTGCCCTATGTCTGGGCCGCCGGCAGCGCCGCCAATGCGCAGTTGATCTATACCGGCCCGCTCGAACTGCTCTTCACCCATATCAAGGTGGCGGCCTTCGGCGCCGGCTTCTTCGCCTTTCCGGTGATCGCGACGCAGATCTACAAATTCGTGGCGCCCGGCCTCTACAAGAACGAGAAGGCCGCTTTCGCGCCTTATCTGATCGCGACGCCGGTGTTCTTCACGCTCGGCGCCACGCTGGTGTTCTTCTTCGCCATGCCGGTGTTGATGAAGTTCTCGCTCGGCATGCAGCAGGCCGCGACCGAGACCCAGGCCGGCATCGCGCTCCTGCCGAAGGTCAGCGAATATCTCTCGCTGATCATGACGCTGATCTTCGCCTTCGGCATCGCCTTCCAGCTGCCGGTGATCCTGACCCTGCTCGGGCAGGCCGGCATCATCGATTCGAAGTTCCTCAAGGAAAAGCGCCGCTACGCCATCGTCTTCGTCTTCGTCGTGGCGGCGGTGCTGACGCCGCCGGACGTGATCTCGCAACTGATGCTCGCGATCCCGATGATGCTGCTCTACGAGCTCTCGGTGTTCTCGGTGCGCCGGGTCGAGAAGAAGAGCGAAGCGGCGAAGGCCGAAGAGGACGCGGCGGAGTAGTCTATCTCCGCCCGGATTGACGGCGGAGATGGCGACAACGGTGGTTCCCTCGCGCGTGATCCCGGTCTAGAGCATCCATCGCTGCATTCCGCAGCGATGGCATGGCCGGACGACGATGTACGACATCAGATGGATTCGCGAGAACGCCGCGGCGTTCGACAAGGGGCTTGAACGCAGGGGCCTGGCGCCGCTGTCGTCCTCGCTGCTCGAACTCGACGATGTCCGCCGCTCGTCGATCGCCAAGGCGCAGGCCACGCAGGAGCGCCGCAACGCGCTCTCCAAGGAGATCGGCAAGGCGATGGGCGCGAAGGATGTCGCGCTCGCCGATAAGCTGAAGGCCGAGGTCGCAGCGCTCAAGGAGCAGCAGCCGGCGCTGGAGGACGAGGAGAAGGCCGCCAAGGACGCGCTCGACGAGACGCTTGCCGCGATCCCGAACGCGCCCTTCGACGACGTGCCGGATGGCGCCGACGAGCACGGCAATGTCGTGCTGCATGTCCATGGCGTGAAGCCGGAAGAGCGTGGGCTGCTCAAGGGCGTCAACGCCCCCAAGCAGCATTTCGAGCTGGGCGAGGCGCTCGGCCAGATGGATTTCGAGAAGGCGGCCAAGCTCTCCGGCTCGCGCTTCGTCGTGCTGCAGAGCCAGATCGCGCGGCTATCGCGCGCGATCGGGCAGTTCATGCTCGACACGCACACGGAAGAGCACGGCTATACCGAGGTCAATCCGCCGCTGCTGGTGCGCGACGATGCGATGTTCGGCACGGCGCAATTGCCGAAGTTCCGTGAGGACCAGTTCCGCGCCGGTGAGGACCATTGGCTGATCCCGACCGCCGAGGTGCCGCTGACCAATCTCGCAAGGGAATCAATCCTCTCCGAGGAGGAGCTGCCGCTTCGATTCACCGCGCTCACGCCCTGCTTCCGCTCGGAAGCCGGCTCGGCCGGGCGCGACACCCGCGGCATGCTGCGCCAGCACCAGTTCGAGAAGGTCGAGCTCGTCTCGATCACGGCGCCCGAGAAATCGCGCGAGGAGCATGAGCGCATGCTCGCCTGCGCCGAGGCCGTGCTGAAGAAGCTCGACCTGCATTATCGCGTGATGACGCTCTGTACCGGTGACATGGGTTTCGCTTCGCAGAAGACCTGGGACATCGAGGCCTGGCTGCCCGGCCAGAAGACCTATCGCGAGATCTCGTCCTGCTCTGTCTGCGGCGATTTCCAGGCGCGGCGGATGAACGCCCGCTACAAGACCAGGGACGGCAAGGGGCCGTTCTTCGTGCACACCCTCAACGGCTCGGGCACGGCGGTCGGCCGCGCGCTGATCGCGGTGATGGAGAACTACCAGAACGCCGACGGCTCGATCACCGTGCCCGACGTGCTGGTGCCCTATATGCGCGGCGTGACGCGGATCGAGAAGGCGGCCTGAGACATGCGTATCCTCGTCACCAATGATGACGGCATCCATGCCGAGGGCCTGGCCGTGCTGGAGCGCATCGCGCGCCAGCTCTCCGAAGATGTCTGGGTCGTGGCGCCCGAGACAGACCAGTCGGGCGTCGCACATTCACTGTCGCTGTCCAATCCGCTGCGTCTGCGCCAGATCGAGGAGAAGCGCTTCGCGGTGCAGGGCACGCCGACTGATTGCGTGATCATGGCGGTGCGCGCCGTCATGAAGGAGGCGCGGCCCGATCTCGTGCTCTCCGGCGTCAACCGGGGCTCGAACGTCGCCGAGGACGTGACCTATTCCGGCACCATCGCCGCCGCCATGGAAGGTACGCTGCTCGGCGTGCCCTCGATCGCGGTGAGCCAGGCCTATATGCCGGGCAATCGCGATTCGATCCGCTGGGACTGCGCCGAAAGCCACGCGCCGGGCATCATCCGGCGCCTGCTGGAGGAGGGCATTCCGGAGGGCGTGCTGTTCAACCTCAACTTCCCCAATGCCGGGCCGGACGAGGTCGAGGGCGTCGCCGTCACGGTGCAGGGGCGGCGCGACCAGGAGATCGTGCAGCTCGAACCGCGCAAGGACGGCCGCGGCAATCCCTATTACTGGATCGCCTTCCAGCGCAGCGGCAAGGAGCCGGCCAACGGCACCGACCTGAAGGCGCTGGCGGAGAAGCGTATCTCGATCACGCCGCTGGAACTCGACCTGACGCATGAACCGACGCTGACGCGCTTCGCGCGACTGTTCGCCTGAGCGGGAAGCGGGGAGGGGCATGAGCGAGGACGCGCCGGCCAGCGAAGGCGAGCGTACCGTCGCCTTCCTGCTTTCTCTCCGCGCACGGGGCGTGCGCGATCTCGCGCTGCTGCGCGCGATGGAGCGGGTGCCGCGGGACCGCTTCGCACCGGCTCGCTTCGCCGATCTCGCCCGGCAGGACGTGTCCGTGCCGCTGCCTTGCGGCCAGACGATGACAGCTCCGCACACCGTCGCCAACCTGCTCGTGGCGCTCGACATGCAGCCGGGCGCACGCGTGCTCGAAGTCGGGACCGGCTCGGGCTACGTCTCGGCCCTGCTCGCCGCCATGGGCGGCGAGGTCGTTTCGCTGGAGCGCTATCGCTCGCTGGCATTGGCTGCGCATGAGCGCGTCTCCGATAGCGGCTTCGGCGGAGCCGTCGACCTGCGCCATGCCGACGGGTTCCAGCCCGACCGGACGCTCGGCCGCTTCGACCGCATTCTCGTCAACGGCGTCACCCAGGCGGTGCCCGAGGCACTGCTGGCGCGACTCTCGCCCGGCGGGCGCCTGGTCGGCGCGCTGCGCGTCGAGGGCGCGGCGCGACGGGTGGTGGTCACCCATCTCGATGATGGACAGTTCGACCATGCGACCGGGCCGGTCCTGCGCCTGCCGCCGCTGATTCCGGGCCGCTCGCGCGCCTTGTGAGACCGCCGCCATGCCAATGGCGTCTATGCAGGCCATTTGAAAAATCCAAAAAAATGAAGACGGCGGGCTGAGCGAAACGCTTTCGTAACCTCAACGGGACTTTAATCTCCGTCATCGAGTTGCGTCGTTCGCGAGTACTCAGTTCATGCGTAGCCAAGCCGGATCGATCAATCCCCGCACTCTTCGTCGGTTGTCGACGGTGTGCCTGTTCGCTCTCAGCGTCAGTGCATGCTCGTCGGACGCGATGCGTTTCACCGACACGCCCTTCGACAGTCCGTTCAAGTCGGCCCAGGCTCCGACGCCTTTCCGCGATCCGGCCACCACCGGCTCGATCGGGCGGGTGGCGAGCGCGCCGCTGCAGCCGGTCAATCCCGCGCCTGTCGTCCGGTCGCAGCCGCTGCCGCCGCCGCAATCGGCCGTCGCGCTGAATGCCGCGCCGCCGCAGGCCGTCTCGGGCAGTGCTGCCGGCTGGTCCGCGCAGGGCGGCACGCCGGTCGTGCTCGCCCAGGGCGAGTCCCTCGATACGATTTCGTCGCGCTACGGCGTGCCGCGCGCCGCGATCATGTCGGCGAACGGGCTGAGCAACGCGAATGTCGCTCCCGGCACGCGGATCACCATTCCCGTCTATAACGCGGCTGCTTCAGCGGCTCCCGCTCGTCAGGTTGCCCAGGCTCCGGCCGAGACCCAGCGCTTCGTTGCCGGGCCGTCTGCCGCCACGCGCTCCCCTTCGCCGGCCGCCGATTCCAGGGCGCAGGCCAGGGCGGCCGCCGAGGAGAAGGCCAGTGCCGCCGCGGAAGCCAGGGCGAAAGCCACGGCCGACGCCCAGGCCATGAAGGAATCCCGCGCCCGCTTCGCCGCCGAGGCCAAGGCCAAGGCGGCTGCCCGCAAGACCGCGGCTCTGCCGACGCCGGCGGCCAAGCCTGCTGCCACGGTCGCCGCCGTGAAGCCGGTGCCCGAGGCGAAGCCGGCCAAGCCCGTCGTCGTGGCCAGCGCGCCTGCGGCCGAGCCGAAGGCGAGCGCGATCCCCCGGTCCGAGCCCGTCGCCGAGCCGAAGACCACCGCCAGCATTCCGAAGCAGGAGACCGAGGCGACCGCTGCGTCCGACAAGGCGGATTTCCGCTGGCCAGCTCGTGGCCGCGTGATCTCCGGCTATAGCGGCAAGGGCGGCAACGAGGGCATCAATATCGCGGTTCCCGAGGGCACGCCGATCAAGGCGGCCGAGGGCGGCACGGTCGCCTATGCCGGCAGCGAGCTGAAGGGCTACGGCAATCTCGTGCTGATCCGCCACCCGAACGGCTATGTCTCGGCCTATGCCCATAACGGCGAGCTCAAGGTGAAGCGCGGCGACGCCGTCAAGCGCGGCCAGGTCGTCGCCAGCTCGGGCCAGACCGGCAATGTCTCCTCGCCGCAGCTGCATTTCGAGCTACGCAAGGGCTCTGCCCCGGTCGATCCGACGCCTTATCTGAACAACTGAGCTGCGGACGACGTTTCAGCCTTCGATCGGTTCCGCGAGACCCTCCCGATCGAAAAGAACGGGGCTGCCCTAGAAAAGGGCGGCCCCGTTTTTCGTTTGCCCGGCCTCGTCATGCCCGGGCTCGACCCGGGCATCTCGGGCAGAAAAGGGCGCCTCTTCCGGAACGAGATTCTCGGGTCTTCGCTACGTTTCGCCCGAGAATGACGGTGGCGTTCGGCTTACCCCTCCAGCCGCTTGCCCAGCCGGCCTGCCAGATCCTGGATGTACTGCCAGGCGGTGCGGCCGGAGCGCGAGCCGCGCGTCGTCGACCATTCCAGCGCGTCGCGGCGCAATTCGTCGGCAGCGACGTTCAGACCGAAATGGCCGGCATAGCCGTTGATCATCTCGAGATACTCGTCCTGGCTGCATTTGTGGAAGCCGAGCCAGAGACCGAATCGGTCCGAGAGCGAAACCTTCTCCTCGATCGCCTCGCCCGGATTGATCGAGGTCGAGCGCTCGTTGTCCATCATGTCGCGCGGCAGCAAGTGGCGGCGATTCGAGGTCGCATAGAACACGACATTGTCCGGTCGCCCTTCGACGCCGCCGTCGAGCACCGCCTTCAACGACTTGTAGGAGGTGTCGTCGCTGTCGAAGGACAGATCGTCGCAGAAGACGATGGCGCGGTGCGGATCGTTGCGCAACTGGCTCATCAGCGCCGGCAGGCTCTCGATGTCCTCGCGGTGGATTTCGATCAGCTTCAGCGGCAGCATTTCCCTGGCGAGGCGCTGGTTGGTGTCGGCATGAACCGCCTTGACCAGCGAGGACTTGCCCATGCCGCGTGCGCCCCAGAGCAGCACGTTGTTGGCCGGCAGGCCTTTGGCAAAGCGCTCGGTATTCTCGGCCAGCGTGTCACGCACGCGATCGACGCCGCGCAAAAGCGAGAGCCCGACGCGATTGACCTTCGGCACCGGCACGAGCTCCGAACCCGCCGCCTGCCAGACGAAGGCGTCGGCGGCCTTGAGGTCGGCGGCCTTGCGCCGGGGCGGGGCGATGCGCTCCAGGGCATCGGCGATGCGCAGCAGCGTGGCCAGCGTCTGGTCGGGAGCGGTCGTGGTCATGGCATCCGTGCCTTCGTTTCGTGCCGTTGAACCGTACCGTACCGTCCGGTACGGTTCTTGCCGCTAGCTAAACCACGCCGTGGATCGCGCGCAAGGGGCATTGCGCGAATGGCGGCCAACCCATAGGTGAGGGGCTGCGTGCGGGCGACCGGGCGCGTCCGATTGATTTCACGGCGTTGCTGGCTATAGTCCGCGCGATTTTCCGGCCGGGCGATGGTTTTGCCGCGTCTTTCTGTCTAGAGACCTGCGGTCGGCGGCGTGCCGCCGCCGTACCAGAGGAGTGTATTCGTGATCACCCCCGCTTTCGCCCAGGCGACAGGAGCCGGTGGCGGCACCGACATGCTGATCCAGCTCGTGCCGTTCCTGCTGATCTTCGTCATCATGTGGTTCCTGATCATCCGGCCGCAGCAGCGCCGGGCGAAGAGCCATCAGGAGCTGATCAAGAACGTGCGCCGCGGCGACACGGTCGTCACCTCCGGCGGCATGATCGCGAAGGTCTCGAAGGTCGTCGACGACGGCGAGCTGGAAGTCGAGATCGCCGACGGCGTGCGCGTGCGCATCGTGCGCGGCATGATCCAGGACGTCCGCTCCAAGAGCGAGCCGGTCAAGAACTGAGAATGCCACGGTCAGGCTCCGCTTGCGGAGCCTGAGCCACGACAACAAGGCTGTTCACGCAGATGCTTCGTCTCCAGGCCCGCAAGGT
Organism: Allobosea sp. AK1; assembly: GCF_006714945.1. Classification (NCBI taxonomy): domain Bacteria; kingdom Pseudomonadati; phylum Pseudomonadota; class Alphaproteobacteria; order Hyphomicrobiales; family Alloboseaceae; genus Allobosea; species Allobosea sp. AK1. The sequence continues at coordinate 217,643 of NZ_VFMG01000001.1, read as the reverse complement.
CATCCTCGTCCTGCTCGTGCTGTTCGTCGGCTGCGGGCTCGCCGTGCCGAACCTCTTGTCGCCTGAGACGCGCAAGGCCATCGAAACCAACGCGCCGTCCTGGATTCCGCGCGCATTGCTGCCGATCCACGCGGTGGTGCTCGGCCTTGATTTGCAGGGCGGCTCCCACGTCCTGCTGGAAATCGACCGGGCCGAGCTGGTGCGCAGCCAGGTCGTCCAGCTGCGCGACGACGTTCGCCGCATCCTGCGCGAGGAGCGCGCCGCACCCCAGGGCGGCATCCAGACGACGCCCCGCGGCGTACAGGTCCGCGTTCCCGATGCAGCCGAGCGCGGGCGCGTTCTGCCCAAGCTGCGCGAGCTCGCCCAGCCGATCGGCACGCTCGGCGCCTTCGGCCCCTCCGGCAACCAGTCGATCATCATCGCCGAGCAGCCCGACGGGCTGATCCAGCTCACGGTCACGGAAGCCGGCTCCAACGAGCGCATCCGCCGCGCCGTCGAGCAGGCGATGGAAGTGCTGCGCCGGCGCGTCGACGCGCTCGGCACGACCGAGCCGAACATCCAGCGCCAGGGGCTCGACCGCATCCTGGTGCAGGTGCCGGGCCTGCAGGACCCGCAGAAGCTGAAGGATATCCTCGGCCAGACCGCGAAGCTCGAATTCCGCCTCGTCGGCGACGCCAACAGCGCCGATATCGACATGCTGCCGTCGCAGGATGCGGGCGGCCAGATGGTGCCGGTCCTGCGGCAGCCCTCGGTCGAGGGCGCCGACCTGATCGACGCGCAGCCGGCCTTCGATTCGCGCTCGGGCACGCCGATCGTCAATTTCCGCTTCAATATCCGCGGCGCCCAGCGCTTCGGCCAGATCACCACCGAGAACCTCGGCCGCCCGCTGGCGATCGTGCTCGACAACAAGGTGATCTCGTCGCCGGTGATCCAGTCGCCGATCACGGGCGGCTCCGGCCAGATTTCCGGCAACTTCACGGTCGAGCAGGTCAACAACCTGGCGATCCTGCTGCGCGCCGGCGCGCTGCCCGCCCGGATGACGATCGTCGAAGAGCGTACCGTCGGCCCCGGCCTCGGCGCCGACTCGATCCAGGCCGGCAAGATGGCGACCCTGATCGCGACCGTGCTGGTGGTGATCTACATGCTGGCGACCTATGGCATCTTCGGCATGATCGCGAGCATCGCGCTGCTCGTCCATGTCGGCCTGATCTTCGGCCTGATGTCCTTCCTCGGCGCGACGATGACGCTGCCCGGCATCGCCGGCATCGTGCTGACCATCGGCACCGCGGTCGACTCGAACGTGCTGATCTACGAGCGCATGCGCGAGGAGGAGCATCAGGGCCGCAGCCTCGTCTCGGCGCTCGAAGCGGGCTTCCAGCGCGCCTTCGCCACGATCATCGACTCCAACGTCACCATGCTGATCGCGGCCGTGGCGCTGTTCTCGCTCGGTTCCGGCCCGGTTCGCGGCTTCGCGGTCGTCTTCATCCTCGGCATCCTCACCACCGTCATCACGGCGGTGACGCTGACCCGGATGCTGATCGCGATCTGGTACCGCTGGGCCAAGCCCAAGCACCTCCCGTTCTGACGCTGCCAACCCCTCAGGAGATTGGCCATGCGCATGCGCCTGCTTCGTATCGTTCCCGACAACACCAAGTTCAAATTCGTCTGGTTCCGTCGCTTCAGCTATCCGCTGTCGGCTGCCTATTCGATCCTCGTCCTCGCGCTCTTCCTGACGGTCGGCCTGAATTTCGGCATCGACTTCAAGGGCGGCACCCTGATCGAGATGCAGACGAAGGGACAGGCCGTCGACATCGCCCAGATCCGCCATACCGCCAACGGGCTCGGCTTCGGCGAGGCCGAGGTGCAGGAATTCGGCTCGGGCGGCGAGGTCTCGATGCGTTTCGGCATGCAGCCGGGCGGCGAGACGGCGCAGCAGGCGGTCGTCGTGAAGGCGCGCGAGGCCTTCGCCTCCAGCTATGATTTCCGCCGCGTCGAGACGGTCGGTCCGCGCGTCTCGGGCGAACTGGTGCAGGCCGGCACGCTCGGCGTCGTGCTCGCGATCGTCGGCGTGCTGATCTATCTCTGGTTCCGCTTCGAGATGCCGCTGGCGATCGGCGCGATCCTCGGCACGCTGCACGATATCGTGCTGACCATCGGCTTCTTCCTGATCACGCAGCTTGAGTTCAACCTGACCTCGATCGCGGCGATCCTGACAATCGTCGGCTATTCGCTGAACGAAACCGTCGTGGTGTTCGACCGCACGCGCGAATTGCTGCGCCGCTACAAGACCATGCCGGTGGCCGAACTGCTCGACCTCTCGGTGAACTCGACGCTGTCGCGCACGGCGATGACGGCAACCACGACCTTCCTGTCGCTGCTGGCGCTCGTGCTGTTCGGTGGCACGGCAATCGAGGGCTTCGCCCTGGTCATGCTGTTCGGCGTCGTGGTCTGCACCTATTCCGCGATGTTCATCTCGACCCCGGTGCTGCTCTACATGGACGTCCGCTCGGCCGGCGCCCGTGAGGAAGCGCAGGAGGCGGCGCGCGTCGCCAAGGCTTCCGCTGCCAAGGCCAAGGCCTGAACGCGGCGTGCCGCGCTTCGAGGGCTTCGTTCCCGGCCGCTTTCCGCTCGACGCCATCGGCGCGGGCGGGTTCCGCTTCGCCGAGATGAGCCACAAGGGCTCGATCATCGCGACGCCGGCCGGCATCCGCATCTGGCCGGTGATGCGCTTTTCCGAGGTGACGATCGAGAGCCTGCAACCGGTGCTCGACGAGGCCGGGACGATCGATTTCCTGCTGATCGGCACAGGCGCGGATATCGCCTTCATTCCGCCCGCTCTGCGTGATCCGCTGAAACAGGCCGGGATCGCCGTCGAAGGCATGGCGACCGGAGCCGCGGCGCGGACCTACAATGTTCTGGTGGGCGAGGATCGGCGCGTGGCTGCGGCTTTGATCGCGGTCGACTGACGAATGGCGATTCGGGAAACCGGGCATGCCGACGACGCGTAGCGGGGGCAGGGCGCTTGCCCTAGATTGAAGGCGGCCACATGACGACGGGCCGAGGCGGGACGATGCCGCAGACCGATACCGACGACCGCAGGGAGATCGCGCCGGCGCGCCTGCCGGAGACTTATGCCCATTGCGCGGAGCTCGTCCGCGAACAGGATCAGGATCGCTATATCGCTGGTCTCTACGCGCCCGAGGACCGCCGGGCGGCGCTCTATGCGCTCTATGCCTTCAGCCTCGAGATCGCGCGGGTCCGGGCACTGGTGAGCGAGCCGCTGCCCGGCGAGGTCCGGCTGCAATGGTGGCGCGACGTGCTCGAAGGTCAGGCAGGCGGCGAGACGCAAGGACATCCGGTCGCCGCGGCCCTGCTCGACACGGTCAAACGCTATCGCCTGCCGGTCGCGCCGCTGACGGCGCTGATCGATGCGCGCATCTTCGATCTCTACGACGATCCGATGCCGTCGCTGCGCGACCTGGAAGGTTATGCCGGCGAGACGGCGAGCGCGGTGATCCGCCTGGCCTGCATCATCCTCGCCGGTGGGCGCGACCCCGGCGGCGCGACGGCCTGCGGCCATGCCGGCGTCGCCTATGCGCTGACCGGGCTGATGCGTGCCTTCCCATGGCACGCGGCCGAGGGGCAGGTCTATCTGCCGGCGGATATCCTCGCCCGCAACGGCGTGACACGCGACGATATCGTGCGCGGGCGCGGCGGGCCGGGCGTGCTCTATACGCTCAAGGAATTGCGCGAGATCGCGCGTGGGCACCTGAAGAAGCTCACCAGCCTGAGCGAGTCGATTCCGTCCGGGCTGAAGCCGGCCTTCCTGCCGGTGGCGCTGGTCGAGCCCTATCTCAAGCGGATGGAGGTCGGGGGATACGATCCCTACCGCACCATCATCACCCTGCCGGCCTGGCGCCGGCAGTGGGTGCTGTGGCGGGCGTCGCGGTCCCGCTGATCGCGACGCCTTCGGCCTGTCAGACGTGGACCGAGCGGCTCCGGATGATCAGGATCGCCGCGATCGAGAGCACGCAGCAGCCGATGATGTAGAGCGCGACATAGGTCGGCCGGCCGCCGGCAGCGCCGACCAGCGCCTGCGCGATGAAGGGCGTCGGACCGGCGACGAGCACGCCGTTGAGTTCCCGCGACATCGCCAGCCCCGAGAAGCGGTAACGCGTCGGGAACAGGTTCGTCAGGAAGGCGCCCTGTGCGCCCGAGGTCGAGCCGAAGCCGAGGCCGTAGCCGAGCGCGATGCCGATCGTGCACCAGAGCAGGCTGCCGGTGTCGAACAGCCAGAACAGCGGGAAGGCGAGCACGCCGATCACCAGCGAGCCGAAGATATAGACGGCTGCCGCCCCGATCTTGTCGGCCAGCGCGCCCATGAAGCCGACGCCGACGATGCCGAAGAGCGAGCCGATGGTAACGGCGATCAGCGCGTCCGTCCGGCTCATGCCGACCGTGTTGATCATGTAGCTCAGCGAGAAGGCACTCAGGATATAGGCGTTGGCGTTGTGGGCGGTCACCGACAGGAAGCCGAACAGCACCTCCTTCGGGCTCTCCCGGAAGAGCTGGCCGAGCGGGACCGACTGCTCGTGCCTGCGCTCCTCGGCGCGGGCCATCGCCTCGACATATTCCGGCGTCTCGTCGAGATGCTTGCGGATATAGAGCGCGACGAAGAACAGCACGCCGGAGAGCAGGAACGGTACGCGCCAGGCCCAGCCGAGCAGGGTCTGTTCCGGCAGATAGGAGATCGCGAGGAAGGACAGCGTCGCCAGCATGATGCCGACGAGCGTCGCGGCGTTGGGCAGGCCGGTATAGAAGGCGCGCTTGTTGGCCGGTGCGTATTCGGCCACCAGCACGATCGCGCCGGCGAGCTCGGCGCCCGCGCCGAAGCCCTGGATCAGTCGCATCAGCACCAGCAGGACCGGCGCCATGATGCCGATCGTCTCATAGGTCGGCAGCAGGCCCATCAGCACGGTGGCGAGGCCCATCAGCGTGATGGTCAGGATCAGCGCCGGCTTGCGGCCGAACTTGTCGCCAATATGCGAGATCACGATGCCGCCGACGGGCCGGGCGAAATAGCCGACGGCGAAGGTCGCGAAGGCGGCGAGCACGCCGGTCGTCGGGGAGAGATTGGGGAAGAACAGCTTGTTGATGATCAGGCCGGACGCCGCGCCATAGAGGGCGTAGTCGTACCATTCGATCACGGTGCCGACCGTCGCCGCGGTCACTGCCTTGCGGATATTCGCCTGGCTTGCGCCGCCGGCTGTTGCTGTCGTGGTTGCCATGGTTCCTGGGGCCTCCGGATTCTTGTCGGAGACCTGTAATCGACAATCGCAGCTCGGCCCATGCGCAGAGAGCTTGGCTTCTATGCGATGGTCCTTCCGGCAACCGTTCTGTGCATGGCGCGATCAGCCCGCGCTGGCTTCCGGAGCGGTGGCCCAGCGTTCCATCTCGGCCTTGGCACGGGCCGTCAGGGCCTGCTTGCGGGCGACGGTCTTGGCCGGGCCTTTCAGGCGCTTGCCGTCGGGGCCGGTGGTCGCGACGCCTTCGATCGGCGGGAACAGGCCGAAATTGATGTTCATCGGCTGGAAGGAGCGCGGTCCCTCGTCGATGGTGACGATGTGGCCGCCGGTGATGTGGTTGACCAGCGCGCCGAGTGCCGTCGTCGCGGGAGGGAGGGGCAGGTCGCGGCCGAGACGCTCGGCGGCGGCCATGCGGCCGGCGAGCAAGCCGGTGGCGGCGCTCTCGACATAGCCTTCGCAACCGGTGATCTGGCCGGCGAAGCGCAGGCGCTGGTCGGCCTTGAGGCGCAGACGGCCATCGAGCAGATTCGGCGAGTTCAGGTAGGTGTTGCGGTGGATGCCGCCGAGCCGCGCGAATTCGGCGTTCTGAAGACCGGGAATCATCCGGAAGATCGCAGCCTGCTCGCCATATTTCAGCTTGGTCTGGAAACCGGTCATGTTGAACAGGGTGCCGAGCGCGTTGTCCTGCCGGAGCTGGACCACGGCATAAGCCTTCACCGTCGGGTTATGCTTGTTGGTCAGGCCGACCGGCTTCATCGGCCCCCAGCGCAAGGTCTCGCGGCCACGCTCGGCCATCACCTCGATCGGCAGGCAGCCGTCGAAATAGGGCGTGCCCTCCCATTCCTTGAACTCGGTCTTCTCGGCGGCGAGCAGCGCGTCGATGAAGGCCTCGTACTGGTCGCGGTCGAGCGGGCAGTTGATGTAGTCGGCGCCGGTGCCGCCGGGGCCGGCCTTGTCGTAGCGCGACTGGAACCAGGCCTGATCCATGTCGACCGAATCGAAATGGACGATCGGGGCGATGGCGTCGAAGAAGGCGAGCGCGCCCTCGCCGGTCAGTGATTGCAGGCCCTCGGCCAAAGCCGGCGAGGTCAGAGGGCCGGTGGCGATGATGACGTTGTTCCATTCGGCCGGCGGGAGGCCGGCGATCTCGCCGCGATCGATGGTGACGAGGGGGTGGGCTTCGAGCGCCGCGGTGACGGCCTGCGAGAAGCCGTCACGGTCGACCGCGAGCGCGCCGCCGGCCGGCACCTGATGGGCATCGCCCTTGGCTATGATCAGCGAGTTCAGCCGGCGCATCTCCCAATGGAGCTGGCCGACGGCATTGCTGGAGGAATCGTCGGAGCGGAAGGAGTTCGAGCAGACGAGTTCGGCAAGCCCCTCGGTCTTGTGGGCGTCAGTGCCGCGGACGGGGCGCATCTCGTGGATGACGACGGGGACGCCGGCCTCGGCGATCTGCCAGGCGGCTTCGGAGCCGGCGAGACCGCCGCCGATGATGTGAACGGGTTCCATGGCTGGGATGTGTCCGCAGCCGGGGCGCAGGTCAAGGGACAGGCGGCCTGAAATGCAAAATGCCCGCCGTGAGGCGGGCATTCGCTCTTCGACCGAAGCTCGAGGGGAGGGGAATCACGAGCCTCAGGAGAAACTACACGGAACGCGCCGCGCCCGATGCGCGGCGGTTCTCATTCTCAAGCCTTCAGGCCGCGGCGTGCGAACGCGCGATGAAGGAGATCTCCGAGCGCGACAGGCCGAGATCGTCGAGCTCGCGGTCGGTCAGACGGGAGAGCTCGCGAACGGTCTCGCGATAGCGGAGGTAGGCGCGGATTTTAGCGGCGATCATGGTGACGAACATGGTGGTCTTCCTTGCGAGTATTCCGGACCGGGGCGGTGCCCACAGCGATAATTTCGTTGTGCACTGCATATAAACCGGACAGCCTGCTTCCAACAGGGGCACGCGATCAGCTCCGATATGCAATCAATGCATGACGAGTTAAGGTTCCGGTCATTTTCCTGGGATCGTTCTGCGCTGAACGTAACGCTTGCGGCAAAATTGCGGAAATCGGCAGCCTAATAATTGCTCATGCGATCGGATGGACGTGAGGGTAGTTATCGATTGCCTATAAAATAGTCATGTTGCAACTGCTAAATGGCGAGCGGGTGCGCCGGGGCACTTTTGCGTTGCAGCGGAGATCGGTCCGGCGGTGTTTTCGGACGATCGAAGGAGCGCATTTTCGCCACGAAGCAATCGGCATCCGGCAGCGTTTGCCGGGCAGATCTTGCCGAATTCCCTGGAGAGCATGGCCACGAATCGTGCGCCCTCCCTGTAAACGGCTGATTCTCGGGCGGTTTCGTGAAGCGGCCCCGGCGGCCCGAAGCTTGCCTGGCGGTTTGCTCAAAGGAGCAAGCCATGTCGAACCCGATCACGAACCGGCCGATCAGCCTGCCATTTACGAATCCGGTGAAGCCGGCGGCGCAGAACGACAGCAGCGCGGACAACAGCAACAGCGCCTCGGTCGCGGCGCCGTCCTCGATCGAGGACGAATTCCTGAAGATTGCGCGGATGTCGCCGGAGGAGCGGGTTCAGGCCGCGATCCTCGCCAAGCTCGGCATGAGCGAGGACGAGTTCAACAAGCTCGACGCCCAGGCCAAGGCCGACGTCATGACCAAGATCCGCGACGAAATGCTCAAGCAGATGGAAGCCAAGGGCGAGAACGCGAACAAGACCGGCGCGCTCGCCGACATCCGGGTCTGACAGACGCTTCAAGTCACCTTGTCATTCCGGGGCTTCGCGCCTGCGGCGCGCCCCGGAATGACAAGCGCATGCAACCTTTTCGCCGTCAGCTCGCCTTACCCGCATCGAAGCGCAGCAGCCGCAGCGCATTGGCGGTGACGATCACGGTCGCGCCGGTATCGGCGAGGATCGCGACCCAGAGGCCGGTATAGCCGAGCACGCTGGTCACGAGGAACACAGCCTTCAGCCCGAGCGCGATGGCGATATTCGTGCGGATATTGCCCATCGCCGCCCGCGCCAGCCGGATCAGCGCCGCGACATCGCGCACGCGGCTCTTCAAGACGGCGCCATCGGCCGTCTCCAGCGCGACATCGGTGCCCGAGCCCATGGCGATGCCGATGCTGGCGGCGGCCAGCGCCGGCGCGTCGTTGATGCCGTCGCCCACCATCATCACCGCCGTCTCGCCGGAGAAGGCCTTGATCGCCGCGACCTTGTCGTCGGGCATCAGCTCCGCCTTGTGCTCCATGCCGAGGCCAGCCGCGATGGCCGCGCCTGTGCGGGCATTGTCGCCGGTCAGCATGGTCGAGCGAATGCCCATCGCCTTGAGCTCGGCGATGGCCGCGGCCGCATCCTCGCGCGGCTCGTCGCGCAGCGCGATGAAGCCGGCGAGCGCACCGTCGACGATGACGGCGGCGACGGTCTTGCCGGCAGCCTCCAGCTCCTCCGCTGCCATGCGCGCCCGCTTGTCGAAGGGCGCGCGGCTCTCGGCATGGCGCGGGGCGCCGACGAAGACCGCACGGCCGTCGACCTTGCCGGTGACGCCCTGGCCGGCCAATGCCGCAGCTTCGGCCGCCGGCTTGTAGGCGATGCCGTCGGTGCGGGTGCGCTCCAGCACCGCCTCGGCCAGCGGATGCGACGAGCCGTGTTCGACCGCGGCGGCGAAGGCCAGGACCTCTGCCTCGCTGCCGGTGAGGGCAACGACATCGGTGACGCGTGGCTTGCCCTGGGTGAGGGTTCCCGTCTTGTCGAAGGCGACCAGCCCCGTCTTGGCGGCGGTCTCGATGACGACGCCGCCCTTCATCAGCAGGCCCTGGCGGGCGCCTGCCGACAAGGCGGCGGCGATCGCGGCGGGAACCGAGATGACCAGAGCGCAGGGGCAGCCGATCAAGAGCAGCGCCAGAGCCCGGTAGATCCAGACCGACCATTCGGCGCCGAGCAGGAGCGGGGGCACCAGCGCGACCAGCACCGCAAGCCCGACGATCGCCGGCATGTACCAGCGCGAGAAGCGGTCGATGAAGCGCTCGGTCGGGGCACGCGCCTCCTGCGCCTCCTCGACCAGACGGATGATGCGGGCGATGGTGTTGTCCTCGGCCGCCTTGTCGACGCGCACGCGCAGAGCTGCCTCGCGATTGACCGAGCCCGCATAGACGGGCTCGCCGACGCCCTTGGTCTTCGGCACGGATTCGCCGGTGACCGGGCTCTCGTCGATGCCGGAGGTGCCGTCGGTGATCTCGCCATCGGCCGGGATGCGGTCGCCAGGGCGGACCAGCACGACCTGGCCGATCCTGAGGCTCGCCGCGTCGACCTGACGGGTCGCGCCGTTTTCCTCGACGATGGCGGTCTTGGGGACGAGGTCGCCGAGGGCGCGGATCGAGGCGCGGGCGCGGTCCGCCGCGACGCCTTCCAGCACCTCGCCGACCGCGAAGAGGAAGACGACCAAAGCTGCCTCCTCGGCCGCGCCGATGAAGAGCGCGCCGATGGCGGCAATCGTCATCAGCATCTCGATGGTGAAGGGGATGCCGGCGCGGGCCGCGGCGAAGGCGCGCCTCGCCACGGGGGCGACGCCGACGACGCAGGCCAGGATGAAGGCCCAGTGGCCGATGCCCGGCCAGATCAGGCCGGCAGCATAGGCGGCGCCGAGAAACAGGCCGGTGGCAATGACGAGCCGGCCCTTGGCCGTCTGGTACCAGCTCGCGCCATCGGGCGTGGCCTCGTGGACATGGCCGGGCAGGCCGTGGCCGTGATCCTTTGCCGCGGCGGCGGACTTGGCGCCTTTCGGGGCGTGGTCATGGCCGGCATGGTCGTGGCCGGAATGATCGTGCTTGCGATCATGGTCATGTGCATGGCCACCATGGTCATGGCCGCAGCCGCAGGCGTCCTGTTCCGCCGCGGGGTGCGCGGTGGCCGGTGTCGCCAGTGCGGCAGTGGTGTAGCCGAGGCCGTTGACGCGCTTCTCGATCGCCTCCGGCGTGGTCGCGCCGGGGCCGAGCGCGAGCGTCAGCGTCTCCGACATCACTGAGAGTCTGACGTCGCTGACACCGGGCAGGCGCTCGACCGCGCCGCGAATCTTCGCCGCGCAGCTCGCGCAATCCATGCCGCCGACCTTCCAGGACAGGGTCTGGGCGGTGGTTTCGGGATGGGCGGCCATGAGGTGTCTCCGTCTCTCTTTCGCTACGGGACATCTCTCTACAAGCTGTAGCCACTTCAGGTTCAAGAGGGAAAATGCACTTGGAGGGCATGGCTGTCATGCTCGGGCTAGACCCGAGCATCTCAGGCCGAAGGAGGCTCCTTGCGCCCTCTCGTCATGAGATTCTCGGGTCTGCGCTGCGTTTCGCCCGAGAATGACGGCGTGAGGGCGGCCTCAATCCAGCGGAAATACCGGCCGGCGCAGGCGCTTGTAGGGAAGGCCGGTGATCCGACTGGTGCAGGGGCCGGGCGTCGCCACAGTGAAGCTGCCCTTGGCGATCTTGTCGTAGGCGCGCCGATGCGCGACCGCAGCTTTCACGCCGATCGCTTTCAGCGTCTCCGGCTCGATGCCCTGCGAGCGGAGCTGGCCGAGGTCGAAGGGCGGCGTCTTGCGGCTGCTCAGCAGCACCGTGACGCCCGCGACCTGCACGACCACGCAGGGCCCCATGCTGAAATGCGAGCCCTGCGCGGCGGCGAGATGGCTGTTCAGGTCCTCCAGCGCGAATTCGCCGTCGCTGGCGCTGACGAAGCTGGCCTCGATCTCGACCGGGCCTTCGGCGATGGCGCTGCCCTTGCCGCCGATCGAGAGCTTCCGGGTCTCGCCGGGTCTGGCGCCGGCCATGGCGGCAACGGCGGCGGGGTCCGCGATGGCGACGGCGCAATTCTCGATGCCATGACGCAGGAAGGCACGCAGCACCGAGGTCGCGTCGCCCGGCGCGCCGCCCCCGATATTGTCCGCCGGTTCGACCACGATATAGGGGCCGCCTTCCGAGCGCAGGATTTCCGCGACGGCTTCGTCGATGTCCCATTCCGCCGGCAAGCCGGATTCGCGAAGTTCGATTGCAGTCGCGGTGAGGCGCTCCAGCGCTTCGCGGGCGGGAGCCTCCGGGCCGGTGAAGGCGATCGCGAAGGCGACGCCGGCCTCGGGCACATCGGAGAAGGAATAGCCGCCGACGACGCTGGCGACCCAGATCGCCGGATTCTCCTGCTCGATCCCGCGCGCCAGCGCTTCAAGGTCGCGCATCGGCCGGTCGGCGGTGCCGGTGCCGGTCGGCGGCCAGATCACGGGGGCGTTGCAGGAGAGCATGCGCGGCAGCTCCCCGCTCGCGAGCGACTTCGCCAGCAATCTCGCGGAGCGGACGGCGGATTCGCGGGCGTCCGTGTGGGGGTTCTCGCGATAGGCGACGAGAGCGTTGGCATGCTGTGCCATGGAAGCGGTGAAATTGGCGTGCAGGTCAAAGACGGCGAAGATCGGCAGGGTTTCGCAGCCGGGCACCGAGCGGATATGGGCCAGCAGCGCGCCTTCCGGGTCGAGGCAGGCGGTCGTGACCATCGCGCCGTGCAGCGCAAGCCAGATGCCGTCGAGGCCGCCATCCGCGAGGGCCGCTCTCAGCCCGGTATCGAATTCCGCGAGGAAGCGCTCGAAGACCGCATGAGCGACCGTGCCGGCCGGCAAGGCGCCGTAATCGATCGTCGGCAGGACCTCCCAGCCCTCGGTTTCCGCCACCTCGAGGAAGCCGTCGATGGTCGAACCGTCGCCACGGCGGGCCAAAAGCTCGGCGCCCTTGCGGATGGTGAAGTCGGCGAGCGTCGTCTCTTCGTCGACGAAGCTGTGGGTCTCGTGGAAGAGCGATCCCAGCAGGATGCGGCGGCGGGACATGATCGGTTGAATCTCCCAGGCTTGCGAAGCCTGCGCATCTCGGCCGCCGATCTGTTCCAGATCAAGCCTGTATTGTTCCATTGCAAGGAACGCGGACGCTTTGACAGTCCGCATCCCGTCCCGGTTTCATGGGCGGGTCGGCGGTCCGAAGGGGCGGCTGCCGCCTCAGACCGAGAGAGCATGCGGATGCGCGTCTTCACTGCGTCGCTGGCGACGGAAACCAATACGTTCGCGCCGCTCTTCGTCGATCGCAGCGCCTTCGAGGGCGCCTTCTACTGTCCGCCCGGCACGCACCCGGATACGCCGACCCTGTGCTCGGCGCCGACCGTCGCGGCACGCCGCCGCGCCGCCAGCGAGGGTTATGAACTGGTCGAGGGCACGGCGACCTGGGCCGAGCCGGCTGGCCTTGTCTCGCAGGACGGCTATGAGAGCCTGCGCGACGAGATCCTCGGCCAACTCAAGGCGGCGCTGCCGGTCGATATCGTGCTGCTCGGCCTGCACGGCTCGATGGTGGCGCGTGGCTATGACGATTGCGAGGGTGACCTGATCGCGCGGGTGAGGGCGCTGGCCGGACCGGATTGCGTCATCGGTGCCGAGCTCGACATGCATTGCCATCTCACCGCTGAGATGGTCGCGGGCGCCGACATCATCGTCGCCTTCAAGGAATTCCCGCATACGGATTTCCTGGCGCGGGCCGAGGACCTGCTGGAGCTCTGCCTGAAGACGGCGCGCAAGCAGGTGAAGCCGGTCAGCGCCGTGTTCGATTGCCGCGGCCTCGCCGCCTTCATGACCAGCCGCGAGCCCGGCCGCAGCTTCGTCGACCGGCTGATGGCGATGGAGGGGAAGGACGGCATCCTCTCGATCTCGGTCGCGCATGGCTTCCAGGCGGCGGACGTCGCCGATGTCGGGACCAAGGTGCTCGTGATCGCCGATGGCGACAAGGCGAAGGCGGCTGCGCTGGCGAAGCAGCTCGGGCTGGAAATCCTGCGCTGGGGGCAGGGCGGCTCGCCGAAGCACTACAAGCCGGAGGAGGGCATTGCGGCCGCGCTCGCACTGGCCGAGCCCGGCAAGCCTGTTGTGCTGGCCGATCGCTGGGACAATCCGGGCGGCGGCGTCGCCGGCGATTCCTCGGTGATGGTCGAGGCGCTGCTGCGGCATCCGGAAATTCCGGCGGCGATCGGGGCTCTGTGGGACCCGGTGGCGGTGAGCCTGTGCCGCGCGGCCGGTGTCGGCACTGAGATTCCCCTGCGCTTCATCGGCAAGGCGGCGCCGTCTTCAGGCCGGCCGATCGATGCGGTGGTGAAAGTCGTCGGCACGACCGAGGACCTGCTGATCCCGTTCGAGCAGAGCTGGGTCTCGCTCGGCCCCGCCGCGGCGATCCGGATCGGCAAGCTCGATATCGTGCTGGCCTCGACGCGGGCGCAGACCTTCAGCCCGCCGGTCTTCACCGATCTGGGCATTGATCTCAGCGCCAAGAAGGTGGTGGTGGTGAAATCCTCCAACCATTTCCATGCCGCCTTCGCGCCGATCGCGGCACAGGTGCTTTATCTCGACAGCGGTGGACCTTATCCGCCGGATGCGAGCAAGATCCCCTATACCAAGGTGAAGCGCCCCTTCTCTCCGCTGGACCCGAACCCATGGCTGTGACTGCTTCCGCCCCGCTTCCGCGCCTGTCGCTCCGCGAGATCGAGGACCAGCATCTCGACGTGCTGGCCAAGGGCCTGCCGCCGGGCGCATCGCTGCGGCTCGGCGATGTCGGCAAGCAGGGCTGGAACGTGCTCGCCGGTGACATGCCGATGCCGCTCGCGGTGATCCGCGAAAGCGTATTGAAGGCCAACAGCGCCTGGATGAGCGCCTTCACCAGGGCAAATGATCTGCTGATCGCGCCGCACGGCAAGACGACGATGGCGCCGCAGCTCTTCGACCTGCAGATTGCCGACGGCGCCTGGGCGATCACGGTCGCGACGATGCAGCAACTCGCCGTTGCCCGGCATTTCGGCGTGAAGCGCGTCATCCTCGCCAACCAGCCGATTGGGCGGCAGGAGGTGGCCGCCTGTTTCGAAGCGCTGCGGGAACCCGGCTTCGAGCTCTACTGCCTTGCCGACAGCGTCGCCGGGGTCGGCTTGCTGGCGGAAGCTGCCAAGGGGCATGCGGGTGCCAATCCGCTGCGTGTTTTCGTCGAGATCGGTTTCATGGGCGGGCGCACTGGCGCCCGGACGCGGGAAGAAGCGCTGGCCGTGGCGCGGGCCGTTGCGAGCGCGCCTGGCCTGCGGCTCGCCGGCTTCGAATGCTTCGAGGGCCTGCATAGCGACAGTGCCGGCGCGGATAAGCTGCTCGACGAGGTGATCGCCGTCGCGGCGGCCGCGAGTGCCGAGGGCCTGCTCGGCCCCGAGCCGCTGGTCCTGAGCGCCGGCGGAACCGCGCTGTTCGACCGCGTCGGCGAAAAATTCAACGCGGCGAGCCTCGGGCGTCCGCTCCTCAAGGTGCTGCGCTCCGGGTGCTATCTGACGCATGACGATCTCGGTTATTCCGCCTCTTTCCGCCGGATCATGCTGGAGACCAGCCTGAAGCTGCCGCCCGGCGGGCTCGAACCCGCTCTCGAGGTCTGGGCCTATGTGCAGTCGCGGCCGGAGCGCGGGCGCAGCCTGCTCACGCTCGGCAAGCGCGACGTCACCTATGATTCCGCCTTGCCGGTGCCGCTGCGCTGGTATCGGCCGGGCGGGGCGATGGCCCGGCCGGAGCCGATGCCGGCTGGCCATACGGTCCTGGCGCTCAACGACCAGCACTGCCATCTCGGCACGCCGGACGAGAGCCCGCTTCAGGTCGGCGATATGGTGGCCTTCGGTATCGCCCATCCCTGCCTGACCTTCGACAAATGGGCCGTGCTGATGCTGGTCGACGATGACTGGAACGTCACCGGCGCAATCCGGACCTTCTTCTGACGCGCTTCCGAATCTGTTCCTTCTGGTGAAACCTGTGATCCTTGACGTGAATTCGGGCCGTTCCTAGCCTGTATCTCACAGAGGGAAGGCTTGCCATCCGCGACGCGGACGAGACGGGCCGGGCAGCGATGACGGGATGCACGGCGCAGGCCGGCCCCTGTCTCGCGCAGAAGCGGCCGGGATCGGCCGGCAAGCAGGATGCTGGGAGGATTGCTCGTGACGACACCGTCATTCCCGATGACCGACGAGACCGACGCCGCTGTCCAGGGCCTGCAGCGGCGCAGCCTGCTGCAGTTGCTGACGGCGGGCGGTGCGGCGTTGGCGGCGCCCGGCCTGTGGAGCGGCCTCGCCTTGGCTCAAGGCCAGACTCCGGTTGCCGGCGGCACGTTGACGATCGGCGCCGATGCCGACCCGATCGGGCTCGACCCGGTCACGGTCAACGCCTTCTCGTCCTATGATTTCACCAGCCTGCTCTATTCCGGCCTGCTGCGCTGGAATGCCGAGATGAAGATCGAGCCGGACCTGGCGACCGGCTACGAGCAGCCCGATCCGAAGACCTATGTCTTCAAGCTCCGGCAGGGCGTGAAATTCCACAATGGCAAGGATTTCTCTGCCGCCGACGTCAAGAACACCTTCGACCGGATCATGAACCCGGCCACGGGCAGCCGGCTCAGGCCGCTCTATTCGAGCATCGAGTCGGTGACGGTGGTCGATCCGTTCACCGTGAAATTCCAGCTCAACGCCACCGATGCGGCCTTCCTCAGCAATCTCGCCAGCAATCCGAACGGTGCGATCGTGCCCGCCGGCGTCGAGAACCTCGCCACACAGCCGATCGGCACCGGGCCCTTCGCCTTCGAGGCCTATCAGCCGAACCAGCAATTCTCGCTGACGCGCTTCGACGGCTATTACGAGAAGGGCGAGCCCTATCTCGCGAAGGTGATCTTCAAGTTCTACAAGGACCAGGCGACGCTGACCTCGGCGCTGCGCTCGCGCGCCATCGACATGACCTGGGTGAAGGACCCGAAGGTGGCGACCGCGATTTCGCGCGCCTCGCGGAATTTCGTCTCGGCACCGGGCCAGACCTCGCGCACCTTCCCGATCTGGCTGAACATGAAAGCCAAGCCGCTGAACGACGTGAAGGTGCGTCGGGCGCTCAGCCTCGCGACGGATCGCAAGGCCTGCCTCGACACCGTGCTCGGCGGCTCCGGCAAGATCGGTGCGATGATCCCCGAAAGCCAGGTCGGTGGCTATGACGGCGTGAGCGAACTGCCCTATTACAAGCACGATCCGGCGGCGGCGAAGGCGCTGCTGGCCGAGGCCGGCTATCCCGGCGGGATCGACCTCGGCGATTATATCATCGTCGCGGCCAATCCGCTCGACGTCGCCTGTGCGCAGATCCTGCAGCAGCAATGGCAGGCGGCGGGCATCACCGTGAAGCTGGTGCCGATGGAGACCGCGCCGCTCCTGGCCAAATGGGCGAGCGGTGACTGGCCGACGCTGCTTTCGGTCGCGCTGTCCTGGACACCGGATCCGGACGGCGTGTTCCAGTACATCACCTCGACCAGCGGCTACGGCAAGGGAATGGGCTCGAACGATCCGGAGCTCGACAAGATGATTTTGGAGGCGCGGGCCGAGCTCGACACTTCCAAGCGCGCGGCCAAGAACCTCGATATCCAGAAGCGCATAGCCGAGAACGCCTATGTCATCCAGATCTACCAGTACCCGCTGCGCTGGGAGATCTGGTGGAACTACGTCCAGGGCTATGTGCCGCTTGCCGCGAATATCCGCTCCTTCGTGCGTACGACATGGCTGAAGAAATAGGCCCGGCCTGCCGCCGCCCGGCGGAGGTCTGCCGATGACGCGCTTCATCCTCGGGCGCCTCGCCTGGATGGCTGCGATCCTGCTCGGCGTCTCCTTCGTCGCCTTCATGCTGATGCGCGCCATTCCCGGCGATTTCGCCATCGCGGCGGCAGGCTCTCAGAGCGTGGCGCCGGAGGTTCTGGCGACGATCCGGCGCGACCTCGGCCTCGATCAGCCGCTGATGGCGCAATACCTGAGCTGGCTCGGAGCGGCGCTGACCGGCGATTTCGGCAAGTCATTCGTCACCCGGCAGCCGGTGCTCGGCGAGTTGCTGAACAGGCTTATCGTCACCATCCAGCTCACGCTTCTCGCCGCGGTCATCGCGGCCGTGATGGGCGTCGCCTCCGGGCTTGCCGCCGCGCGTTTGCGTGGCGCGACAGACTGGCTGGTCCGGCTCTGGAACGGGTTGATGCTGGCCGTGCCGAACTATGTCGTGGCGACGCTGATCGTGCTGCTGTTCGGGCTCTATTTCCCGGAGATCACGGTGCTCGGCTACACGCCCTTCCTCGAAAGCCCGCTCGGCAATCTCGCCAGCCTGCTGCTGCCGGCCATCGCGCTGGCGCTCGCGGTCTCCGTGACCATTGCCGAGAACACCCGCGCCGCCGTGCTCGAGGTCGCCAACCAGGATTTCGTCATGGTCGCCCGCGCCAAAGGCCTGACACCGGCGGCGATCCTGCGCGACTACCTGATGCGCAATGCGCTGACGCCAGTGATCACCGCCGCCGGGCTCAAAATCGCGGCGCTGCTCGGCGGCAGCATTCTGGTCGAGACCATCTTCGCCATTCCCGGCATGGGCCAGTACCTGTTCGATTCCATCAACAGCCGCGACTATCCGGTGATCCAGGCGATCGTGCTGGTCGCCGCCGGCATCGTCGTGCTGGTCAACACGATGATCGACATCGCCTATGCTCGCGTCGACGCACGGGTGCAGATGTGAGCAGCTCGATGCAGGACAGCGCGCCGGTTGTGGCGGCGCGCAAGGGGGCGGGGATCACGCAGGGCTGGCTCCTGCTCGGCGTCGGCCTCGCCATGCTGGCGGCGATGCTGGTGCTGACGATCTTCGCACCGCTGGTCGCACCCTATGATCCTTCGGTGACCTCGCCGGATTCGCTGGCGCCGGCCAGCGCCGCCCATTGGCTCGGCACGGATTCGATCGGTCGCGATGTGCTGAGCCGGTTGATCGTCGGCGGCCGCACGACGCTGCTCATAACGGTCTCGGCCGTGCTGATCGCGCTGGTGGCCGGGCTGATCCTCGGGCTCGCGGCGGGTTATCTCGGCGGGCGCACGGACGAGATCATCATGCGGCTGCTCGATGTCGTCTTCGCCTTCCCGGTGCTGCTGCTGGCGATCGCGGTGGTCGCTGCGCTGGGGCCGAGCGTGCCGAACCTGATCCTGACCATCGCCATCGTCTATACGCCGGCCATGGCGCGGGTGGTGCGGGCGCCGGTGCTCAGCGTCAAGCAATGGGACCATGTCGAGGCGGCCCGCAGCGTCGGCATGAGCGAGATGCGTCTCGTGCTGCGCCATATCCTGCCGATCGTGGTCTCGCCGATCCTCGTTGCGACCAGCCTGACGCTGTCACAGACGATCTTCACGGTGACGGCGCTCTCCTTCCTCGGCCTTGGCCCGCCGCCGCCCGATCCGAACTGGGGCGGCATGCTCTCGGAAGCCCGCCAGTTCATGGAGCTCGCGCCGCTGACCGTGGTTGGCCCGGCGCTGGCGATTGTCTTCGCGACGCTGACCTTCATCATCATCGCCAATGGCTTGCGCGAGGTTCTCGACGTGGGGAGCGTGCGATGACCGGCTCGCTGCTCAGGGTGAGCGACCTGACCGCGATGGTTACGACCCGCCGCGAGGTGATTCAGGCGGTGCGCGGCATCTCCTTCGATATCAACGCCGACGAGGCGGTCGGCTTCGTCGGCGAATCCGGCTGCGGCAAGAGCGTCACCGCCAAGGCGCTGATGCGATTGGCGCCTGAGGGCGCCTCGATCGGGCTCGGCGGCTCCGTCGCCTTCTGGGGGCAGGAGCTGCTCGGGCTCGGCGAGGACGAGATGCGCGACCTGCGCGGCCGGCGCATCGCCATGGTCTTCCAGGACCCGATGACGTCGCTCAACCCGGTGATGAGCATCGGCGCGCAGATGGGCGACATGCTGCGCCGCCATCTCGGCCTGTCCGCCAAGGCAGCGCGCGAGCGCAGTGTCGAATTGCTCGACCTCGTCGGCATTCCCGATCCGGCGCGGCGCGTCGACGATTTCCCGCACCAGTTCTCGGGTGGGCAGCGCCAGCGCGTGATGATCGCCATCGCGATCTCCTGCGAACCCGACCTGTTGATCGCCGACGAGCCGACGACGGCGCTCGATGTCACCGTGCAGGCGCAGATCCTGCGCCTGCTGCTGCGGCTTCGGGAGGAACGCGGCATGGCGCTGATGCTGATCACCCATGATTTCGGCGTCGTCGCCGGCATGGTCGACCGGGTGAACGTGATGTATCGCGGCGAGATCGTCGAGGCTGGGCCGGTCGATGATGTCTTCGCGCGGCCGCAGCATGCCTATACGCGGGCGCTGCTCGATGCCGTGCCGCGGCTGCAAGGGGCGGGGGCGGTGCGATGACGGAGCCCTTGCTGCAAGTCCGCGATCTCTCGGTGCTGTTCCCGGCGCGTCGCGGCGCCTTGCCGGTCAAGGCGGTCGAGCGGGTCTCCTTCGATATCGCTCCCGGCCAGACGCTCGGGCTCGTCGGCCAGTCCGGCTCGGGCAAGACCACGGCCGGGCGCGCGATCCTCCAGCTCCAGAAGACGAGCGAAGGCTCGGTCCGGCTGCTCGGGCAGGAGTTGACGACGATGCGGACCGGCGAATTGCGCCGCATGCGCCGGCATATGCAGTTCGTGCTGCAGAACCCTTATTCCAGCCTGCATCCGCGGATGACGATCGGGCAGATCCTGAGCGAGCCCTTGCAGGTCCATGGCACGGTGCCGGCGAACCGCATCCGCGAGCGTGTCCAAGAACTGCTGGAGCTGGTCAGTCTCGATCCGTTCGTGATGCAGCGCTATCCGCACGAATTTTCCGGCGGGCAGCGACAGCGCGTCGTCATCGCCCGGGCGCTCGCGGTCAATCCCGATTTCGTCGTCTGCGACGAGCCGGTCTCCGCTCTCGACGTGCGGACGCAGGCGCAGATCGTCGCGCTGCTGCAATCGCTGCAGGAGAAACTCGGCCTGTCCTATCTCTTCATCGCGCATGACCTCGCGATCGTCCGCGAGATGGCGCATCGCGTCGCCGTGATGTTCCGCGGGCGCATCGTCGAGATGGGCAGCGCGGGACAGGTCTATGACAGCCCGGCGCACCCTTACACGCAGCTGCTGCTCGATGCGGTGCCGGTACCCGATCCCGTGCTCCAGCGCGAGCGTTTGCGGCGCCCGCCGCCTGATCTGCGCTTCCTCGACGGCGATGGCGGCGCTTGCGTTCATGGTGTCGATCATGCGCGGGACGGGACGCGCGAATGGCACGAGGTCGCGCCGGGGCATGGTGTGTCGTGCCGCTATTGGCCGAAGAGCCGGACCGAAATTGCCGCCTGATTGCGTGTTCCTTTGGGTGGAACATCCAATCCTT
Organism: Allobosea sp. AK1; assembly: GCF_006714945.1. Taxonomy (NCBI): domain Bacteria; kingdom Pseudomonadati; phylum Pseudomonadota; class Alphaproteobacteria; order Hyphomicrobiales; family Alloboseaceae; genus Allobosea; species Allobosea sp. AK1. The sequence goes on along the minus strand of NZ_VFMG01000001.1, from coordinate 197,079 downwards.
GACGCGAAATATCTGTGGCAACTACGCTTTTGACCATGCTGCTGGCCTGAAAATGCAGGCTGGCGCGATGCCCTGAAGACCGACAAGTCGCTTCGCCCGGCATCGGCCGGATCAGCGGAGCCGCAATCCGGGAGGATGCCGTGCGTCTGGCGCTGATCCACATCGTTCAGGAGACGAACGACTTCAATCCGTTGCTGACGACGCTCGCCGATTTCGAGGCTTTCGGCCTCGTCGAGGGCGAGGAGATCGCCCGGCAGTTCGGCGAGATCGGCCAGATCGGCGGGCATTATGCGGCGGTGAAGGAGAGCGGCCTCGCGATCGAGACGATCCCGATCATCCGCGCCTGGGCCGTGGCGGGCGGGCGCATCTCGCGCGAGGCCTTCGACTTCTTCCAGGCGAAGATCCGGGCTGGCCTTGAGACGGTGGGGCCGATCGACGGGCTCGTTCTGCATCTGCACGGCGCCTGCGCGGCCGAAGGCATCGACGATGTCGAGGGCGAGCAGGCCGAGCTCTGCCGCAGGATTCTCGGGCCGGACGTGCCGATCCTGCTCGGGCTCGATCACCACGCCAATATCACGCAGAAGATCATGGCCAATTGCACGGCCATCGTCGGGCACCGCACCCAGCCGCATGACGTGTTCGACACCGGCAAGGTCGGCACCGAGGTGCTGCTGCGCATCCTCACCGAGAAGTGCAAGCCGGTGATGGCCTGGCGGAAGATTCCGCTGCTGTCGCATCAGGAGCAGTTCCTGACCTCGAAGGGGCCGATGAAAATCTGGTTCGATCGGGCCCGCGCCATCGAGGCCGACCGGCGCGTACTCCAAGCCTCGAACTATCCGATGCAGCCTTGGCTGGATGTCGCCGAGGGCGGCTGGTCGACCATCGTGGTCACCGATGGCGATCAGGCGCTTGCCGAGACGCTTGCCGACGAGCTGGCCGATCTCGCCTGGTCGATGCGTGACGATTTCCAGGTGCGCGAGGCGGTCTCCATCGACGATGCCGTGCGCAAGGCCGATGCGGCGGAGCGCGGCATGGTCGTGGTCAGCGATACCGGCGACACCGTCTTCGGCGGCGCGGCGGGCGACAGCAACCTGCTACTGGAATCGATGCTGCGGCTCGGCATCAGGAGCAAGGCGCTGATTCCGCTGATCTCGCCCAAGGCCGTCGCGACGCTGACGGCGGCGGGTGAGGGCGCCGAGGTGACGTTGCCCCTGGGGGGCGATGCGGCGACCGCTTTCTTCAAGCCGCTGACGGTGACTGGGCGGGTGCGGAAGCTCGGCGGCGGCTCGATCCCGCTCAAGTTCAACCACCAGCCGGAAGTCGACATGGGCCGCGTCGCGGTCTTCGATGTCGGGCCGGTGACGCTGCTGATCTCGGAACTGCGCGGCGTCGCGGGCAATGTGCCGGATGTCTACGAGGCCTTCGGCATCGACCTCTCCGACTACAAGATGGCCGTGCTCAAGACCGCCTCGAATTTCCAGTATTTCGACCGCATCGCCTCCGGGCTCGTTCGCGCCGACACGCGCGGGCCGGGGCAATCGGACGTGTTCACCCTGCCGTGGCAGCGGATTCCGCGCCCGGTCTATCCGTTGGAGACAATAAGCGACTGGCGGGCGCATTCGTCCCAGCCGGGAGCGGGGACGCGCTGAGACGAAACTAAACACAACAAGAGGGGAAAGCGATGACAAAGCTGTCGCGACGTCAATTCGGCATGGCCGGCCTTGCGCTGGCGGGCGTATCCCTGGCAGGAGCCTTGCCGGCTTTAGCCCAGCAGCTCAAGGGCGGGAAGCTGCGTGTGGCCGTGCTGAGCGAGCTGGCGAATTACGATCCGCAGCAGCTCTCGACGGTGAATTTCCACGTCATCAAGAACCTCTATGACAGCCTGATCGAGTACACCCCGGAGGGGAAGCCGGAGCCGAGCCTGGCGACGGAATGGAAAATTGCGCCCGACAAGACCTCGGTGACGCTGAAGCTGCGCAGCGGCGTGACCTTCCATAGCGGCACGCCGTTCAAGGCGGATTCCGTGCTGGCGACCTTGCAGAAGGGCGCCGATCCCAAGCGCGGCAAGAACGTCTTCGCGACGATGTCGATCGTAAAGGACTGGTCGGCGCCGGACGATGCGACGGTGACGATCAACTTCAAGGCACCGGTGCCCGAGCGCCAGATCCTCGACCTGCTTCAGTTCCTGCTTCCGATCGACCCCAAGGGCATCGACACGGTCGAGACCGTGCCGGCCGGCACCGGACCCTACACGCTGGTCAACCGGGCCGTCGGCCAGAGCCTGACGCTCAAGGCCAATCCGAAATACTGGCGCGAGAAGCAGCCGATCGTTCAGGACCTCGTCTTCACCGTGTTCAGCGAGGATGCTTCGGCGAGTGCGGCGCTGGAATCGGGCGCGGTCGACATCGTCTATAACGGCTCCTCGCGCAGCGCGGTCAGGCTCAAGAATGCCGGTTTCCAGGTCTTCGCCGGGCCGGGGCCGTTGGTGCAGGTCTTCCGCATCAACTCGACGCGCGGACCGTTCCGGAACAAGGCGTTCCGGCAGGCCTTCAACCACCTGATGGACCGCGCGAGCATCCTGCGCGTCGGCTATGCCGGCCTGGGCAAGGTCGTGGCGCTGCCCTGGGCGCCGGCGAGCCCGGCCTATGACGAGAGCTACAATGCGACCTATGCCTATGACCTGGAGAAGGCGAAGAAGCTGATCGCCGCTTCCGGCCTCTCCGCCGACGAGATCAAGAACTGGAAGCTGCTGGTCAACGGCAGCGACGAGTCCTCGGTCGCGATCAGCCAGATCGTGCAGGGCTCGCTGCAGAAGATCGGCATTCCGGTTGAACTGGATATGCGCCAAGGCGCGGAATACGTCACCGCGCTGCTCGGCGGCGATTTCGCCGCGACCTTCGGGGCGGTCGGCAACGTCCAGAAATTCCCGTCGCGCGTCGCTACCAACTCGATCTACCGCACCTCGGGCAATCCGGTCCTGAAGGACCCGCATCCGCATCCCGACTATGTCGCGGCGATCGCCAGGGTCGATGCCGCCTCGGGTGGCGCGGCCGAGGTCAAGGCGGCTTACGACAACCTCAACAAGGTCATGGTGGACGAGGCTTTCGGTATCCCGACCAACTCCTACGATGTCGGCCTGATCGTCGCCTCCGACAAGATCGGCGGCATCACGCTCGACATCGACAACCTCTTCGTCGCCCGCACCATCGGGTTCAAGTGATGCGGCATGACGCGGCCGGGCGGCGCCGGAGCGGCGCCCGGCAATGACGGAGACGCTTGCCCGGCTGAAGCTGCTGCTGCGCCGGCTGCTCGCCCGGCGCGGCGCTGCGCTGGGGCTCGGCTTCCTCCTGCTGGTCGCGCTTGCGGCGGCTTTCGCTACCGTGCTGCCGTTCGACCCGCTGGCGCAGAGCGTCGCGGCCTCGCTGCTGCCGCCCTCGGCCGAGAACTGGTTCGGCACGGACGAACTCGGCCGCGATATCCTGGCGCGCGTCATCTATGGCGCGCGGACCTCGCTGCTGACGGCGGTCGGCGCAGTCGTCATCGCCGCGCTCATCGGCGTGCCGATCGGGCTCGCCGCCGGCTTCTATGGCGACTGGCGCGATTCCCTGCTGATGCGTTGCATCGACGTGCTGCTGGCGCTGCCGAACATCCTGTTCGCGATGGCGCTGATCGCCGTTCTCGGACGCAGCCAGGGGGCTGCGCTGATCGCGGTCGGCATCGCCGGCATTCCTGGCTTCGCCCGCATCGCGCGGGCGCAGGTCATGGCCTTGCGCCAGCTCGATTTCGTCACGGCGGTGCGTGGCTTCGGCGGAAGCCCCGGTTACATCATGTTCAAAACGATCCTGCCCAACGCCTTGAGCCCCTTGGTGGTTCAGGCGATCGTGCTGGCCTCGATCGCGATCCTGCTGGAGGCTGCGCTGGCCTTCCTCGGGGTCGGCGTCCCCCCGCCGACGCCGAGCTGGGGCGAGATGCTGCGGACGGGGAAGTCCTATCTTTACGAGGCGCCGACCTATGCGGTTCTGCCCGGCATCGTGCTGACGCTGACGATCCTGTCGCTCGACACCATCGGCCGGGCGCTGACGGCGATCCTCGATCGCGACGAGACCGATGCCAGCGGCGAGACGATCGGGGGGCGGCGATGACAGCCTATGTCCTGCGCCGCCTCTTCCAGATGCTGCCGGTGATCCTGATCGCCTCCTTCGCGATCTTCGCGATGATCTATGCCGTGCCGGGCGGGCCGGTCGCGGTGATCGTCGGCGAGAATGCCGGGCCGGAGGAGATAGCCGCCACGATCCAGCGCTACGGGCTCGACCGGCCGATGGTGGTGCAATATGCCGACTGGCTCGGCCGGGCCGCGACGGGAGATTTCGGCCTGTCCTTGCATAGCCGTCAGCCGGTGCTGCAACTGATCGGCGAGCGCTTGCCGGCGACGCTTCAACTGGCGCTGGCTGCGATCTTCGTTGCGCTCATCATCGGCATTCCCGTGGCGATCGCGAGCGCCGTGAAGCCGAATTCATGGCTCGACCGTCTGCTCAGCGGCTGGAGCGCGCTGGCGCTGGGCGTGCCGACCTTCTGGCTCGGCATCCTGCTGATCCTGCTCTTCGCCGTGGAACTGCGCTGGCTGCCTTCGGCTTCGCGGCATGTGCCGTTATGGGAGTCTCCGCTCGATGCGCTGCGGAGCCTGGCGCTGCCGGCGATCACGCTCGGCACCTATGTCTCGGGCATCCTGGCGCGCTTCCTGCGGGCCTCGCTGATTGGCGAGGCGCGGGCCGATTATGTCCGCACCGCCCGCGCCAAGGGCGTGCCGGAACGCCGTATCGTCGGCTTCCACATCATGCGCAATGCGCTCCTGCCCTTCGTCACCATCGTCGGCCTGATGATGGCGAATTTCATCGGCGGGGCCGTGGTGACGGAGGCGGTCTTCACCTATCCCGGGCTCGGGCGCCTGCTGATCCAGGCGATCAGCACCCGCGACTATCCGCTGATCCAGGGCTGCATCCTGGTGATCCTGGTCGCCTATATGCTGATCAACCTCACGGTCGACATGCTCTACGCCTGGATCGACCCGCGGATCGAATACCGATGACGGCGCATTTTCAAGCGAAGTGGATGCCGGTTCGCGTGAAGAAAATGCGCGAGCAAAAAACCTCAGCGCAGATCGGCGGTCGGGCGCGAGCCGAGATGGGTCGAGATGCCGGCCGAGACCTCGCGCAACCGCGTTCCGACCTTGGCCGCCAGCGAGTGCGGCATCCGCATCAGCGGCGCGGAGACGCTGAGCGCCGCGACCGGATAGCCGTCCTCGTCGAGGATCGGCACGCCGACGCACATCGCCCCGTCCTCGTTCTCGCCCATCTCGGTGGCGTAGCCGGTGCGCGCGACCTGCCGAAGCTGCCGCTCGATCTCCTCGCGCTCGAGCAAGGTGCGGCCGGTGCGCTCGGTCAGAGGCAGGTCGAGCTGTCGCTGCCGCTCCACCTCGGGCAGGAAGGCGAGGATCGCCTTGCCGAGCGCCGTCGAATGCATCGGGTGGCTCTCGCCGATGCGGGCCTGCATCCTGAGCGAGCGGTTGGCCTCGATCAGGTCGATATAGACGACCCTGCCATTGCCCTTCACGGCGAGATTCACCGTCTCGTTGAACTCCCGCATCAGCTCGATCATCGCAGGCCGGGCCAGTTCGCGGATCTTACTGACGCTGGCATCGGCACGCGCGATGGCGCGCAATTGCGGCCCGAGATTGTAGCGATCGGTGGCGCGGTTGTGGTCGAGGAAGCCGGCGGCGGCGAGCGTCTGGAGATAGCGGAAAGTCGTCGTCTTCGGGATCCTGAGCTCCTTGCTGACGGCGGTGAGTGCGATCTCGTGGCCATGGCGGGCGACCAGCTCCAGCACCTTCAGCGCCTTCATCACGGGCTGCACGACATAGGGGTTGTCGGTTTTCCTGGGCATGGCCGCTCCGCTGGTCGGGCTCGCTTCCGAGCCAGCATGGCCAACCAAATCGAATTCCGCAAGGCGAAACCGCTGTTCCTTTACACGGTGAGGGCGCTCTGGTCTGGTCGGTGCAACAGCAGGAGGCAACGCAGGTGACAGGCAATGGCAGCCAGCAGGCGGGCGCACTGCGCTTCGACGAATCCGCCCGGCAGATCGCGGCGAATGCGCGTTTCATCGCCGGCGGCGTAAACAGCAATTTCCGGTTGGGCATGCAGCCCGGGCCGCTCGTCTTCGAGCGCGGCGAGGGCGCCTATCTCATCGACGCCGACGGCAACCGGATCATCGATTATTACTGCGGCATGGGCGCGACCGTGCTCGGCCATACCCCTGCAACGGTCATCGAGGCGGTGAAGCGCCAGGCCGAGAAGGGCATCCTCTTCGCCGGCCAGATGCCGATCGAGGCGGAAGCCGCGCAACTGATCTGCGAGCGCATTCCCTCGGCGGAGCGCTTGCGCTTCGGCTCATCCGGCTCGGAGGTGGCGCAGGCGGCGATGCGATTGGCGCGCGCGGCCACGGGCAAGCACACCATCGTCAAGTTCGAGGGGCATTATCACGGCTGGTTCGACAACATCCTGTGGTCGACGGCGCCGGGGTTGAATGCGGCAGGTCCCGACGAAGCGCCGACGCCGGTGATCGGCAGCAAGGGCCAGGACCCGGCGGCGGGTGAGGGGCTTTCGATCATCGGCTGGAACGATCTCGCGGCGTTGGAGGCACGGCTCGCCAAGGGCGATGTCGCGGCCGTGCTTATGGAGCCGGCAATGTGCAACCAGGGCGCTATCGCGCCGGCGCCGGGCTATCTGGAAGGCGCGCTCGCCGCCTGCCGCAAGCATGGTGCGATCCTGATCTTCGACGAGGTCATCACCGGTTTCCGGCTGGGCCGAGGCGGGGCGCAGGAGCGCTTCGGCGTGACGCCTGATCTCACCCTGATGGCCAAGGCGATCGCCAACGGCTTCCCGGTCGCGGCGATCGCCGGGCGGGCCGATCTGCTCGACCTGTTCGCCGACGGCGTGCTGCATGGTGGCACCTTCAACGCCCAGCCGGTCTCGATGGCGGCGCTGGTCGCGACCCAGAAGGCGCTGACGCCGGAGCATTACGAACGCAGTTCCGTTCATGGCCAACGCCTGCAGGACGGCATCCGCACGATCCTGAAGGAAGCGGGCATCAAGGCGCAGGTCGCCGGCTTCCCGCTGATGTTCCACGTCGCCTTCGGCCTCGATGCGCCGGCGCGGAACTACCGGGACGTCGCGCGCGCCGACAAGGCCGCCTATAGCCGCTTCGCGCATGAACTGCTCAAGCGCGGCGTGCGCGTGCTGGAACGCGGCGCCTGGTTCGTGTCGTCGGAGCATGATGCGGCGGTGGTCGATGCGACGCTTGCCGCCGTGCGCGACGCGGCGCGGGCTGTCGCTTAGCATCCCGGAACGAGAGGCATTCAAGCAGCGCCCGGCCTCAAGCCGGGAGCTTTTTCGCCATGCGCTCCGCTCCTGCATGCAGCATGCACGGCGCCATTGACCGCGCCGCACGCCGTACCGGATAGTTCGCCCCAACAGGGAGCGAAGACCGATGCCGCAGCCGAGACCGTCCACCGCGCTTGCCGGGCTCAAGGTGCTGGATTTGACGCGGGTGCGGGCCGGGCCGACCTGCGTGCGCGTCTTCGCCGATTTCGGGGCCGACGTGATCAAGGTCGAGAGCCCGCCGGGGCTCGATCCCAACGAGAACATGAGCGGGCCGCGCCTCGGCTACGACATGCAGAACCTGCATCGCAACAAGCGCTCGCTCGCGATCAACCTCAAGACGCCCGAAGGCAAGGCGATCCTGATGACGCTCATCGACGAGGCCGATCTCGTCGTCGAGAACTTTCGTCCGGACGTGAAGGAGCGGCTCGGGCTCGATTTCGAGACGCTGCATGCGCGCAATCCTCGGCTGATCCTGGTCTCGATCTCCGGCTTCGGCCAATCCGGCCCGTACCGGACGCGCGCCGGCTTCGACCAGATCGCGCAGGGCATGGGTGGGATGATGTCGGTGACCGGCCTGCCCGGTCAGGGGCCGGTGCGGGCGGGAATCGCGCTCGCCGATTCCTCGGCCGGGCTTTATGGCGCGGTCGGCGCGCTGGTCGCTCTGCAGGAGCGGACGGTCTCGGGCAAGGGGCAGTGGGTGCAGACCTCGCTGCTCGAAGCCCAGATCGCGATGATGGATTTCCAGGCCGCACGCTATCTCGTCGAGGGCTCGGTGCCGCCGCAATCCGGCAACGACCACCCCTACCAGACGCCGATGGGCGTCTACCGGACGCGCGACGGCGCTATCAATCTCGGCGTCGGCGGCGAGGAGCAATGGCGCGCGTTCTGCCGGGCGATCGGGCGGCCGGAATGGGGCTTGGATGCGCGCTATGACAGCTCGGAGAAGCGCTTCGCCCGCCGGCCGGAACTGCGGGAACTGATCGAGAAGGTCTTCGCTGCGGCCGACAGCGCCCATTGGCTGGAGGCGATGGAGCGCCATAGCGTCCCGGCCGGGCCAATCTATGCGGTCGACGAGATGTTCGAGGACCCGCAGGTGCGCCATCTCGGCATCGCCAAGCCGCTGAACCACCCCGAGCTCGGCGATATCCGCCTGATCGGCCAACCGGTGACGCTGTCGCGCACGCCGGCCGATGTCGCGACGCCGACGCCTGCGGCCGGCGCGCATAACGACGAGATCCTGGCCGAACTCGGCTATGACGAAACCGGGCTCGCGCGCTTGCGGGCCGATGGCGTGATCTGACGGAGAGCCTGCGTGAACGACGAAATCCTGTATGCGGTCGAGGGCGGGGTCGGCACGATCACGCTCAACCGGCCCCAGGCGCGCAACGCGCTGACCTTCGCCATGTATGAGCGCATCGCCGAAATCTGCCGCGACCCGGCCGCGCATGGCGATCCGCGCGTCATCGTCATGACCGGGGCGGGCGACAAGGCCTTCGCGGCCGGCACCGACATCGCCCAGTTCCGAGCCTTCTCCGGCGCCGAGGATGCGCTGGCTTATGAAGAGCGGATCGAAACCGTGATCGGCACGATCGAGAGCTGCCCGGTGCCGACGCTGGCCGCGATCTCCGGTGCCTTCACCGGTGGCGGGGCGGCGATCGGGCTCGCCTGCGACCTGCGCATCGCGACGCGGACCGCGCGTTTCGGCTTCCCGATCGCGCGCACGCTCGGCAATTGCCTGTCGATGGAGAATTACGGGCGGCTCTACGCCATTCTCGGCCCGGCGCGGGTCAAGGACATCGTCTTCACCGCCCGGTTGGTCGAGGCGGAGGAGGGCGCGCGGATCGGCCTCTACAACGAGCTGGTGCCGGATCATGAGGCGCTGATGCGGCGGGCTCGCGAATTGGCGGAGACCATTGCCGGCCACGCGCCGCTGACGATGCGCGCGACCAAGGAGGCAATGCGCCGCCTGACCGCCGCGACCGCCGCCGGCATCGATGGTCATGATCTCGTGACGCTCTGCTACACCAGCGCCGATTTCCGTGAGGGCATGGAAGCCTTCCTCGGCAAGCGGACGCCGAACTGGAAGGGCAGGTAGCGCCCTTCCAATCCGCGATATCGCTCAGCCCTGCTTCCCCAACTGGCCGAGCTCGTGCAGCAGGGCTGCGCCGGTGCGAACGCCGCTATGGAAGCAGTCCAGCGTCATGTTCTCGTTGGGGGCGTGGTTGGCCTCGTCGTGATTGGCGTAGGGCGTCACGAAGGCGGGGATGCCCAAAATCTTGGTGAAGACGTAGTTCGGCAGGCTGCCGAAGCCGGCCGGGATCAATAGCGGCTCCTCGCCCTGAGCCGCCACGAAGGCGCGGCGGAGCGGCGCGGTATAGGGCGAGGCGATCGAGGTCTTGGAGGGCTGCATGCCCTTCTCCTCGGCGATGAATTCGACCTCCGGCGCGTGCTTCTCAACGTGAGCCTTGACCTTGCGTAGGATGTCCTCCGGGTCCTGCGCCTCGACGAGGCGGATGTCGCATTTCACCAGCGCCTCGTTCGGCAGCACGGTCTTGGTGCCCGGCCCGCCATAGCCGCCATGGAAGCCGTTGATGGTCAGCGTCGGCCGGAAGCAGAGGCGCTCGTAGAAGGGCCGGTCGGCTGGGGCGTCAAGACGGGTGAGGCCAACTCCCTTCTTGAAGGCCTCGATGTCGAGCGGCAGGCGCGCGACCGCTTCCAGCTCCTCCGCGGTCGGCGGCTCGACGGCATCATGCAGGCCGTCGATGGTGATCTCGCCCTCGGTATTCTTCATCGTCGCGAGGAGATGGACCAGCGTCCAGATCGGGTTCGGCACGACGCCGCCGAAATTGCCGGAATGGACGTCGCGGCTGGCATGGCGGCAGCGCAGGTCGAAGGAAACGACGCCGCGCGAGCCGAACTTGATCGAGGGCGCGCCGCTGGCATGGCGCGGGCCGTCGGCGGTGACGGCAAGGTCGGCCTGCAGCAGATGCGGGTTGGCGCGCACGAAGCCGGCGATGTTCGGGCTGCCGATCTCCTCTTCGCCCTCAAGGACCAGGATGACGTTGCAGGGCAATTCGCCATGGACCTTCAGATGGGATTCGATCGCGAGGATCTGGGCAAAATGCTGGCCCTTGTTGTCGCCGACGCCGCGCGCATAGAGCCGGCCATCACGGATCGTCGGCTCGAAGGGCGGTGAGACCCATTTGTCGAGCGGGTCCGGCGGCTGCACGTCGTAATGGCCGTAGAGCAGCACGGTCGGCTTGCCCGGTGCCTTCTCCCAGCGCGCGACGACGACCGGGTGGCCCTCGGTCGGAATCAGGCTGGTCTTGAGGCCGATTTCCGTGAGCATGTCGACGAGCAGCCGGCCGACCTCGGCGATGCCGATATTCTCGGCGCTGATGCTGGGGTGGCGCAGATAGGCGATGAGGCGGTCGAGGAAAGTGCTGCGATTGGTCTCGATATGGTCGAAGACCGCGGCGAGTGCGTCTGAGGAAGCCATGACGATGCCTGACAGGAGAGGAATCCGTGCCTCCCGCCAGGCGGGGGCGCAAGCGGCGGCCCTGCGGCCACCACGGGCAGCCTAGACGTGAGGCCGGTGCTGCTCAAGCGCGGGCAGGGCTGTCGCGGCGACTGGCCGCCTTGCGATTTTCGCTGGGCAGCGTGTGGCTTGTCTTGTTCTTGATTTGTTCTATTGTGCGGCGATGCAGCTCGTTCTCGACCTCGATGGTGGGCGAGAGTTTCGGCCGCGAGAAGGCCGCCGCCCGCCCCGCTATTTCTTCGCGCTCCTTCCTGATGCGGATGTCGAACCGCAGATTCACGGATTGGCGCAAGCCCTGCACGAACGGCTTCGCCCCATGAAGCCGCCGCGTGGCTTGGGCAAATACCATGTGACTTTACGTGGAATTGCGGTGCCCGATGGGCCGTTCGGGCAGACCGTCGAGATGGCACGCACGATTGCAAAGGAGATTCAAAAGACTTCCTTCGCAGTCAAACTCAACCAGGGGGCGAGTTTCGGTGCCGCGCCGAAACATGCTTTCTCACTGACGACGTGGGAGGACTTGCCTGGGGTCAACGGCTTGTCAGTCTCTCTTGACGGAGCCTTACGGCGTGCCGGGATCATGACTGACAAGCAGAAATTCTGGCCACACGTGACTATATTCTATGATCGAATTGCGCGCCCGCCCATCGATGTGCCAGCGTTGCACTGGCAAGTGCGAGAGTTCTTCCTGATCGAGAGCATCGATCGCAGGCCCTATCAGATTCTGGGCTCCTGGCCGCTCGGCTGAGCTCCATGCAGTCGTGCAAGGCCGGTTTGCGGCAATCGGGAGCGCGTGCCGTTGCTTTGGGCGCGGCCGGCTCTATCGTTCCCGGCCGAAGCCTCATCCGATTCAGACGGAGCCTTTCATGGCCGATTTGTCCGCTTTCCCGATCACCAAGCGCTGGCCGGCAGCGCATCCCGACCGCATCCAGCTCTATTCGCTGCCGACGCCGAACGGCGTGAAGGTCTCGATCGCGCTGGAGGAGCTGGAGCTGCCCTACGAGCCGCATCTCATCGATATCGGTAAGAACGAGACCTGGGGGCCGGAATTCCTGTCGCTGAACCCCAACGGCAAGATCCCCGCGATCATCGATCCCAATGGCCCGGACGGAAAGCCCTTCGGTCTGTGGGAATCCGGCGCGATCCTGCTCTATCTCGCCGAGAAGACCGGCAAGCTCCTGCCGAAGGACCCTGCCGCCCGCTACGAGACCATCCAGTGGGTGTTCTTCCAGATGGCGGCGATCGGGCCGATGTTCGGCCAGCTCGGCTTCTTCCATAAATTCGCTGGCCGCGAATACGAGGACAAGCGCCCGCGTGATCGCTACGCCAACGAGAGCAAGCGCCTGCTCGGCGTGCTGGAGAGCCGGCTGGCGAGCCATACCTGGATCATGGGCGACGACTACAGCATCGCCGATATCGCGATCCTCGGCTGGGTGCGCAATCTCGTCGGGTTCTATGGCGCGGGCGAGCTCGTCGACTATGCCAAGCTGACCCATGTGCCGATCTGGCTGGAGCGCTGCCTGTCGCGCCCGGCCGTGCAGCGCGGTCTCGACAGCCCGAAGCGCCCGGCCTGAGAGGTTCGCGACGTGGCTATCACGATCTACGGCATCAAGAATTGCGACACGATGAAGAAGGCGCGAACCTGGCTCGACGGCCATGGCGTCCCGGTCGCCTTCCACGACTACAAGGCGAGCGGGATCGACAAGACTTCGCTTGAGCGCTGGGTCAAGGAGCACGGCTGGGAGACGGTGCTGAACCGCGCCGGCACCACCTTCCGTGCGCTCCCCGATGCCGAGAAGCAGGGGCTTGATGCGGACAAGGCGATCGCGCTGATGCTGGCGCAGCCCTCGATGATCAAGCGGCCGGTGCTCGACTTGGGCAAAGGCAAGACGGTTGTCGGCTTCAAGCCGGCGATCTACGAGGCGGCAGTGCCGAAGGGCTAAAGCCCGCTCATGACGGCGGCGAACGGCCATCCGGCGCGCGGGTCTCTTCCCTAAACCCGCGCGCTGCTCTACCTCGCAGGCCATGACCGCTCAGCCCCATCCCGCGCAGCCCGAGATCGCTGCCACACCCGAGTTCACCTTCAAGGTTGCGGCCCGCGACGGCGCCGCGCGCACCGGCGCGATCAGCATGCCGCGCGGCGTTATCCGCACGCCGGCCTTCATGCCGGTCGGCACCGCCGCGACCGTCAAGGGCATGTATCCCGAGCAGGTGAGGGCGCTCGGCGCCGATGTCGTGCTCGGCAATACCTATCACCTGATGCTGCGGCCGGGCGCGGAACGCATCGCCAAGCTCGGCGGCCTGCACAAGTTCATGAACTGGCCGCACCCGATCCTGACGGATTCCGGCGGGTTTCAGGTGATGTCGCTCGCCAATCTGCGCAAGCTGACCGAGGAGGGCGTGACCTTCCGCTCCCATATCGACGGCTCGAAACACATGCTGAGCCCGGAGCGCTCGGTCGAGATCCAGAACCTGCTTGGCTCCGACATCGTCATGCAGCTCGACGAATGCGTCGCGCTGCCCTGCGAGGAGAAGGTCGCGGAGAAGGCGATGCGCCTGTCGCTGCGCTGGGCCGAGCGCTGCAAGACCGCGTTCGGCGACCATCCGGGCCGGGCGCTGTTCGGCATCGTGCAGGGCGGGGACGTGCCGCATCTGCGCGTCGAGAGCGCGCGCGAACTCGCCGCGATGGACCTCAAGGGCTATGCCGTCGGCGGCTTGGCCGTCGGCGAGCCTCAGGACGTGATGCTGGCGATGATCGAGACGGTTGAGCCGCATCTCCCGCAGGAGAAGCCGCGCTACCTGATGGGTGTCGGCACGCCCGACGACATCGTGAAATCGGTGGCGCGCGGCATCGACATGTTCGACTGCGTGATGCCGACGCGGGCGGGCCGCCACGGCCAGATCTTCACCCGCTTCGGCCGGATGAACCTGAAGAACGCCAAGCATGCCGAGGACCCGCGCCCGGTCGACGAGCAATCCTCCTGCCCGGCCGCCAATAGCTGGTCGCGCGCCTATCTGCACCATCTCGTCAAGGCCGAGGAGATGCTCGGCAAGATGCTGCTGACCTGGGTGAACCTCGCCTATTACCAGGACCTGATGGCGGGCCTGCGTGCCGCGATCGCCGCCGGACGGCTCGAGGATTTCATCGCGGAGACCCGCGAAGGCTGGGAAAGGGGCGAGCCGGCTTGAGCACGGGCCTCGCCCTGCTGCCTCTCAAGATGGCGCTCGCGGCCTCGGTGGTCGTGAGCTGCTCGATGCTGGCCGAGCGGGCCGGGCCGCTGATGGCGGCGATGATCGCGACCCTGCCGATCTCGCTCGGGCCTGTCCTCGTTTTTCTCGCGCTCGACCATGGCCCGGACTTCATCGCGGGCGCTGCGCTCGGCACGATGAATGCCAATGCCACCCATGCCAGCTTCGTGCTGAGTTATGTGCTGCTGGCCCAGCGCCATGGCGTGGTCGCCTCCCTCGGCGGAGCGCTGGCGATCTGGACGGTGCTGCTGCTGGCTCTCCGCAGCATGGCGCTGCCTGTGCTCCCGCTCACGATGTTGACCGTGCTGGCGCTGTTCGTCGTGCACCAGCTGGTGCGGCCCTATCTCAAGGTGCGCGCCAAGCCGCCGGCCGGGATCTCGCGCTATGCCATCCCGATCCGCGCGGCCTGCGTCGCGGCGCTGGTCGGCATCGTGACCGGCCTCAGCGAACGCGTCGGCCCGCAATGGTCCGGCATCCTCGCCGGCCTGCCGATCATCCTGTCGAGCCTGATCATCATCCTGCATACGCGCGCCGGCGGCCCTGCTGCAGCGGCGGTCATCGGCAGCAGCGCGCTCGGATTGCTGGGTGCCGGGCTGGGGCTGGCGGCGGTGCATCTCGCCGCCGTGCCCTGGGGCTCATGGACGGCGCTGGGGCTCGGCCTCGCCATTGCCGTGATCTGGAACCTGATCCTGCTCGGCCTTGCGCGTCGGTCGGCGCCATGACGCCACGAACAGGCCGCCGATGATCAGCACGATGCCGACGAGCTGAAGCGAGGAGGGGATCTCGCTCAGGATCGGGATGGCCAGCAGCGTACCGGTGACCGGGATCAGCGGCGGAAAACGTCCGACCACGGACGGCCCGAGCACATGCGCGGCCCAGCCCCAGACCCAGAGGCCGACGATGACGTTGAGCACGCCCTGGTTGAAGCCGTGTAAGGCGAGAACCCACCAGGGCGCGACGTCGAAGCCGCGGAAATAGAACAGGAAATAGATCGGCAGGTAGATGAGCGACAGGACCGAGACGATCGCCGTCGCCTTCAGCCCGTCGACCTGCCAGAGCTGGATCAGCAGCGGATAGAAACCCCAGAGCAGCCCGACGCCGAGAAAGCAGAGGTCGCCGCGCAGCGTCATGGCGCTCGCACCCGCACTGCCGGCGATGCCGAGGCAGATCAGGCCGGCGAGTACGCCGGCGACGCCGATCATCAATCGCCCGGTCAGGGCGGCGCCGAACATCACGACGGAGCCGATGATGCCGATCATCGTGACCGTGCCCGGCCCGATCGTGGCGCCATGCGCGGCGGGCGCCATGGTGAGCCCGGTCAGCATCAGATAGGTCATCGGGAAGCCGCTGCTCAGCGTGAGCCAGAACCCGCGCTTCCAGCCGACGCCACCGCAGGAGGCTAGGCCCGGCCGCAGGAAGACCGGCAGGAGCAGCAGGCCGGCGATGGCGAAGCGCAGCGCCATCAGGTCGTGCTGGGTCAAGCCGTTGAGCACGGCGTGGCGGCTGATGACGAAATTGGAGCCGTAGATCAGCACCGCCAGCAGCATGCCCAGAGCCGCGAGGCGCTTGCGACGGCGCACCCTCGCATCGGTCTCGAGCATCGTGGCGGGGGTGATCTGATCCATCGCCCCTCTCTAGCGCCGGGCGAACGGGCCGGTTACGGGCCGGCGCGCATGGCGCCCGCGCGTGCGGCGGCAGACCGTATTTGCGCCCCGTTTCGGCCCTGCTGGTGCCCAGACGCGACGGCTTCCTTGTGCCGTGAGGTTCAAGGGGCGCAGCGATACGGAGCGCAACCGATGTCGAGACAATCTGATTTTCCCGCGCCGGCCACGATGGCTGCGCGATTGGGGAGCGACCTGTTGCTCTCCCTGGGCATCGCGACGGCGACGGCCCTTCTGGTGATGGTGCCGGCTCTCCTATCCGACGCGACGCCCGATCGTGCCAAGGCGCCAGCCCTGACCTTGCTGCGCGACGGCAAGATCGGCGACCGGCTCGCGGACACCGGATGGGTCGATGAGGGGAGTTTCGAGGTCGGACGTCCACTCACGCCTGCGGCGCTGGCGATGCCGATGTCGCTTGCCTGGCCTGAGGAGGGCGATTGGACGCCATCGCAGGGTGCCGCTCAGGCCCGGGCGCGTGTTGCCGTGAACGTGGCAACATTGCCGCCGCGCCGTTTGGCGGCGCTGTCCAAGACAAAGGGGCAGGTGATCGGCGCGCCCCTGGTGATCCTGCCTCCGGCGGCTGTCACGGATGCGGAACCGTCTGGCGGCGAGCCCGCCGATTCATCGCTGCGCCAGTTCGTCGTCGCGCCGGTGATGAAGGTCGCCGACGCGGTGTCCGGTGCGGCAGGAAGCATGCAGGCGGCAGGGTCATGGACCCTGACGCAGGCGAATGGCCTGCTGCCGCGCTGGTGAGCGCGGCAGCGTGAGGCTTATCGATCAGGCCAGCGCCTTCAGCGCGGTGCGGCCGGCATAGATCGCCTGCGCGCCCAGCTCTTCCTCGATGCGCAGGAGCTGGTTGTACTTCGCGGTCCGGTCCGACCGGGCGAGCGAGCCGGTCTTGATCTGCCCGCAATTCGTCGCGACGGCGAGGTCGGCGATGGTCGCGTCCTCGGTCTCGCCCGAGCGATGCGACATCACGGCGGTGTAGCCGGCGCGCTGCGCCATCTCGACGGCGGCGAGGGTCTCGGTCAGCGAGCCGATCTGGTTGACCTTGACCAGGATCGAGTTCGCCGTCTTCGTCCTGATGCCCTGCGACAGGCGGGTGACGTTGGTGACGAAGAGATCGTCGCCGACGAGCTGGCACTTCGAGCCGACGAGATCGGTCAGCGCCTTCCAGCCCTCCCAGTCGTCCTCGGCCATGCCGTCCTCGATCGAGACGATCGGGTAATTGCCGACGAGCTTGGCGAGGTACTTGG
This sequence comes from Allobosea sp. AK1, assembly GCF_006714945.1. Classification (NCBI taxonomy): domain Bacteria; kingdom Pseudomonadati; phylum Pseudomonadota; class Alphaproteobacteria; order Hyphomicrobiales; family Alloboseaceae; genus Allobosea; species Allobosea sp. AK1. The sequence continues at coordinate 179,939 of NZ_VFMG01000001.1, read as the reverse complement.
CCTGCGCCTTGGGATCGCGCGTCTTGCGCTCGCCCTCGTAGACGTAAGCGCCGTCCTTGAAGAACTCGGTCGCGGCGCAGTCGAGCGCCAGCGCGACATCCTCGCCCGCCTTGTAGCCGGCGGTCTCGATCGCCTGCATGACGAAATCGAGCGCGGCCTCGGCCGACTTGATGTTCGGGGCGAAGCCGCCCTCGTCGCCGACATTGGTGTTGTGGCCGGCGTCGTGCAGCTTCTTCTTCAGCGTGTGGAAGATCTCCGAACCCATGCGCAGGCCTTCCGCGAAGGAGGGCGCGCCGATCGGCATCACCATGAATTCCTGGAAGTCGATCGGGTTGTCGGCATGGGCGCCGCCATTGACGATGTTCATCATCGGCACGGGCAGGACGCGGGCCGAAGTGCCGCCGACATAGCGATAGAGCGGCAGGCCGGACGCCTCGGCGGCCGCCTTGGCGACGGCGAGCGAGACGCCGAGGATGGCGTTGGCGCCGATCTTCGACTTGTTGGGGGTGCCGTCGAGATCGATCATCACCTGGTCGATCGCGGTCTGGTCCTCGGCATCCATGGCGACGATCGCTTCGGCGATGGAAACGTTGACCGCCTCGACCGCCTTGAGGACGCCCTTGCCGAGATAGCGCGACTTGTCGCCGTCGCGCAGCTCGACCGCCTCATGCGCGCCGGTCGAAGCGCCCGACGGAACGGCGGCGCGGCCCATCGAGCCGTCTTCCAGCACGACATCGACCTCGACCGTCGGGTTGCCGCGGGAATCGAGGATCTGGCGTCCGATGATGTCGATGATCGCGGTCATGGCAGGCTCCGGGAGAGGCGGGGCGAATGGATAAGGCGCTTCTAGCCAACAGCCTGCCGCGGGGAAAGCCTCAATCGGCAGGCCGGTGACGGTGGGGCGGCCCCCGATGGCGCGCGGCTTGCGGATTGACCGGTTGTTCCGACGCTTCGTCCCATCGGGAAACGATCATGTTCCAGACCATGCCTAACCGCCGCCGACCCTCACTCGCCTCTGTCCTGTTCTGGTCCGGCCTGACCGTCCTGTGGTGGGCGGGTCTTTGCCTCGCTGCGGGGCGGCCGGTCTGGCTCTGGTAGGTCCTGTTCCTCTTCCGGCAGGCCGAGATAGCCGCCGAGCAGGAAGCCGGCCTGGAGGGCGAAGAGGTATCCGATCCAGACGAGCACGACGAACAGGCCGAGCTCGCCGCGGATGATCCATGTCGGGAAAGCGATGAGCGTGACCGCGGCGCTGGCGAGAATGATGGCCGGATAGCCGTAGGACAAGCCGATCAGAAGGCCGATCAGGAACAAGATGCCGGCAATGATCATGGAGTTCGGTCTAGGCTTCTGATTGCGCGAGTTAGACCTGGAACATGCTGCCTATCCGCACAAATATGCGTGTGGAAATTCCGGAAATATTTAAGCAAACAACCCGGCTTAATTGCGCAGAACTTGAGGCTTTCATCGAACGCTTCATTTGCGAGCGGGTGGTCGTTCGCACAGTTGCGGGCGCCGGGCTGGACTGCTTTCCCATGCCGCAAACGGCGGCAGTTCCCATATCGGCGGCAGATGCTCTAGAACCCCGCCAAATCCAGGAGCATCCCATGACCATCGACGCCTCGACCTTGCAGCTCGGCCAGAGCAGCGCCTTGCCCGCCTCGCCGGAGGAGGCGCGGCTCGACCGCGTGCCCAATCCGCATGCCGGCACGCATTATCTCGCCCGCTTCACCTGCCCGGAATTCACCTCGATCTGCCCGGTCACTGGCCAGCCCGATTTCGGTATCCTCGTCATCGATTATCTGCCGGGCCAGTGGCTGGTCGAGTCGAAGTCGCTGAAGCTCTATCTCGCCTCGTTCCGCAACCACGGCGCTTTCCATGAGGATTGCACCGTCGGCATCGGCAAGCGGCTGGTCGACCTGCTGGAGCCGGAATGGCTCCGCATCGGCGGCTACTGGTATCCGCGCGGCGGCATTCCGATCGACGTGTTCTGGCAGACGGGGGAGCCGCCGAAGGGCCTCTGGCTCCCCGACCAAGGCGTCGCGCCCTATCGCGGGCGCTGAGCCTCAGCCGCGCCGAGCATCGGCAGGATGCGCGGCGCGGCAAAGCCCAGCAGTCCGATCCCGACGGCAAAAAGGCTGACGGCGCCGGTCGTGCCGAGCAGGGCGAGCGCTGTGCCCATCAGCACGGGGCCGAGCGCATGGCCTGCAAAAAGCGAGCAGGCGAAGAGCGACACGGCCGAGCCACGGGCCTCGGGGGCGAGTTCGGTCGCCTGCGCCTGGAACGTGCCGTGCATCAGGAAGAAGCCGAAGCCGTTGACCACGAAGAACGGCACGGCGCTCCACCACGGCAGGAAGGGCAGCGCAAACAGCCCATAGCCGATCGCCATCAGGACGCCGCCGACGATCGGCATGCGGACGGGGCCGATCCGATCGACCAGGATACGGGTCGAGAGACCGTAGATCAGCCCGCCGATGCCCGTTCCGGCGATGACCAGCCCGGCGAGCGACGGGCCGATGCCGGCCCGCTCCTGCAGGATCGCGGCGACGAAGGGAGGCATGCCGAAGATCAGGCAGCCTTCGGTGATGACCAGCGCATAGAGCAGCTTCGAGCGTGGGTTCGAGAAGACGGCCGCGTAACTGGCGACCGCTCCCCGCAGTGTCGGACGGCGGCGCACCGCGCCGGCACGGGGCCGCATCGTCAAGGTGAGCATCAGGAGCGCGAGCCCGGCAATGCCGCCCGCCATCAAGAAGACGCCCCGCCAGCCGACATATTCGGCGATCACGCCGGAACAGGCGGCGCCCGCCATCTGACCGAAGATCATGATGACGGTGAAGCGGCCGAGCGTGATCTGGCGCTGTGCCATGGTCGCGCGATCGCCGATCGCCGCCATCGCGATCGGGATAATCCCACCGGCGACGATTCCGCTGGCGGCGCGCAGCGCGAGCAAGGCCTCGAAATTCGGCGCGAAGGAGCAGGCGATCGACAGCAGGACCAGAAGGGCGAGGCAGGTGCCGATCGTGCGGATCTTGCCGACCGCGTCGGCGATGGGGCCGAGGATCGGCTGCCCGAACGCGTATGAGAAGGAGAATGCCGTCGCCATCACCGCGACCTGCGCGATCGACCGACTGAAATGACCGGCGAGCGTCGGCACCAGCGGATCGATGAGCCGCATGGTGAAGGTCGAGGCGAAGCCACAGGCTCCCAGGACGAGAACGAGCGTTCGTAGCGATGTCAGCGATGGGTCTGCCGACGAAGCGGGTTCAGACATCAGCGACGGCCGCCGGGGCGGTCCGCAACTTGGCCAGGCGGTCGAAGCCCTGAAGCTCCTCGATCAGCGCTTTGAACTCCGATAGCGGCACCATGTTGGGGCCGTCCGACGGTGCCTTGTCGGGATCGGGATGGGTCTCGATGAAGAGGCCGGCGACGCCGACGGCGACCGCCGCGCGCGACAGCACCGGCACGAATTCGCGCTGGCCGCCGGTCGAGGCGCCCTTGCCGCCGGGCTGCTGCACCGAATGGGTGGCGTCGAAGATCACGGGCGCGCCGATTTCGGCCATGGTCGGAAGGGCGCGCATGTCGGAGACCAGCGTGTTGTAGCCGAAGGAGACGCCGCGCTCGGTCAGCATCACGTTCGGATTGCCGCTCTCGGTCACTTTGGCCGCGACATTGACCATGTCCCAGGGCGCGAGGAACTGGCCCTTCTTGACGTTGACGACGCGGCCGGTCTTCGCGGCAGCGACGAGCAGGTCGGTCTGGCGGCAGAGGAAGGCCGGGATCTGGAGGATGTCGACCACTTCGGCCACGGGTGCGCATTGATCGGCTTCGTGGACATCGGTCACGACCGGCAGGCCGGTGCGCTCGCGGATCTCGGCATAGACGGGCAGGCCGGCCTTCATCCCCATGCCGCGGGCGCCTTTGACGCTGGTGCGGTTGGCCTTGTCGAAGGAGGCCTTGAAGACGAGGCCGATCTTCAGCTCCTCTGCGATCTCCTTCAGCGCCAGCGCGCATTCGAGCGCGTGGTCGCGGCTTTCCATCTGGCAGGGTCCGGCGATCAGGGCGAGCGGCAATGCATTGCCGAAGCGCACAGGGCGGGCGAGATCCTCGCCGATGGTCACGATGGCGTTGGGAGTCATGGCGGCGTCCTTGTCCGGCGGGCTGCCGGGCTTATGTCTGTGAGCCCTGCCGGGTCAAGTCAGGGCAGCCCTGCGGACAGCTTATGGATCAAGCTTGCCTTCAAACGGGCTGGCGAAGCAGGGGCGAGGTCTGTAAATTCACAGGCGAAGCACTATCTCGGGTGGCGATGCAGGATCGATGGATACGGCGCGGACGGGAATGATGCAGTCAGGCCAGGACAGGGCAAGGCAGGCAGGGCGTCCGGTGCGCGCGGGCGACGGGCTCACCATGGCCGACCGCCCCAGGCGCGGCCAGCCGCCGAACGATGGCGGCGGGCGCGAAGGCAATGGGCGCGAGGGCAGCGGCACTGCCGTCCTCACCCGGACGCGGACGCGCAAGCCCAATCTCTATCGCGTCCTGCTGCTCAACGACGACTACACGCCGATGGAGTTCGTCGTTCACGTTCTGGAGCGCTTCTTCAACAAGGACCGCTCCGAAGCCACGCAGATCATGATGCATGTGCATCAGAACGGCGTCGGCGAATGCGGCGTCTTTACCTACGAAGTCGCCGAGACCAAGGTTACGCTCGTCATGGATCTGGCGCGCAAGCACATGCATCCGCTGCAATGCGTGATGGAGAAAAAGTAGTCTTGGGTCATCGAGTTCTTTTGGAAATCAGATAGGAGCGCGCCCCTTGCCGAGTTTCTCGCGCAGTCTCGAACAGGCGCTTCACCGGGCTCTGGCTCTGGCCAACGAGCGCCGTCACGAATACGCCACCCTCGAACACCTCCTGCTTGCGCTGGTCGATGACCAGGACGCAGCCGCGGTGATGCGCGCCTGCAGCGTCGATCTCGACCTGCTCAGGCGCAATCTCGTCGATTATATCGACGCGGAACTGACCAATCTCGTCACCGATGGGCGTGACGATTCCAAGCCGACCGCCGGCTTCCAGCGCGTCATCCAGCGCGCGGTGATCCATGTCCAGTCGTCCGGTCGCGAGGAGGTGACCGGCGCGAACGTGCTCGTCGCGATGTTCGCCGAGCGCGAGAGCCACGCCGCCTATTTCCTGCAGGAGCAGGACATGACCCGCTACGACGCGGTCAACTACATCAGCCACGGCATCGCCAAGCGCCCCGGCGCGAGCGAGAGCCGGCCTGTCCGCGGCTCCGAGGAGGAGGGCGAACCGCAGCGCGAGCAGCGCGCCGAGCAGGGCCAGACCGAGGACAAGGACAAGAAGAAAAAGGAAAGTGCGCTCGACGCTTACTGCGTCAACCTCAACCGCAAGGCGAGGGACGGGCGCATCGATCCGCTGATCGGCCGCGAGGCCGAGGTGCAGCGCACGATCCAGATCCTGTGCCGTCGCCAGAAGAACAACCCGCTGTTGGTCGGCGACCCCGGCGTCGGCAAGACCGCGATCGCCGAGGGCCTCGCCCTCAAGATCACGCGCGGCGAGGTGCCCGAGGTGCTGGAGGACGCGACCGTCTTCTCGCTCGACATGGGCACGCTGCTCGCCGGTACGCGCTATCGCGGCGATTTTGAAGAGCGCCTCAAGCAGGTGATGAAGGAGATCGAGCAGCACCCGAAGGCGATCATGTTCATCGACGAGATCCACACGGTGATCGGCGCCGGTGCGACCTCGGGCGGCGCGATGGACGCCTCGAACCTGCTCAAGCCCGCGCTGGCCTCGGGCTCGCTGCGCTGCATCGGCTCGACCACCTACAAGGAATACCGCCAGTATTTCGAGAAGGACCGGGCGCTGGTGCGTCGCTTCCAGAAGATCGACGTCAACGAGCCGTCGGTGCCGGACACGATCGAGATCCTGAAGGGGCTGAAGCCTTATTTCGAGGAGTTCCACAAGCTGCGCTACACCAACGACGCCATCAAGGCGGCGGTGGAGCTCTCGGCCCGCTACATCCATGACCGCAAGCTGCCCGACAAGGCGATCGACGTGATCGACGAGACCGGCGCCTCGCAGATGCTGGTGACCGAAGCCAAGCGCAAGAAGACGATCGGGGTCAAGGAGATCGAGGCCGCGATCGCGACCATGGCCCGCATCCCGGCCAAGACCGTCTCGAAGGACGATGCCGAGGTGCTGCGCAACCTCGAGACGACGCTGAAGCGCACGGTCTATGGCCAGGAGAAGGCGATCGAGGCGCTGTCCTCGGCGATCAAGCTCGCCCGCGCCGGCCTGCGCGACGGCGAGAAGCCGATCGGCAGCTACCTCTTCGCCGGTCCGACCGGCGTCGGCAAGACCGAGGTCGCGCGCCAGCTCGCCTCTTCGCTCGGCGTCGAGCTGATCCGCTTCGACATGTCGGAATACATGGAGCGCCACACCGTCTCGCGACTGATCGGCGCGCCTCCCGGCTATGTCGGCTTCGACCAGGGCGGGCTCCTGACCGACCAGATCGACCAGCATCCGCACAGCGTGCTGCTGCTCGACGAGATCGAGAAGGCCCATCCCGACCTGTTCAACATCCTCCTGCAGGTGATGGACCACGGCAAGCTGACCGACAACAACGGCAAGCAGGTCGATTTCAGGAACGTCATCCTGATCATGACGACCAATGCTGGCGCCGCCGACATGGCCCGCAACGCCTATGGCTTCACCCGGACCAAGCGGGAGGGCGACGATACCGAGGCGATCAACAAGCTGTTCGCGCCGGAATTCCGCAACCGGCTGGACTCGGTCATCTCCTTCGGCCATCTGCCGAAGACGGTGGTCGCCCGCGTCGTCGACAAGTTCGTGCTCCAGCTCGAGGCGCAGCTCGCCGACCGCAACGTCACGATCGAGCTTTCGGACGAGGCGCGCGAATGGCTGGTCGAGAACGGCTATGACGAGGCGATGGGCGCCCGCCCGATGGCACGGCTGATCCAGCAGACGATCAAGACGCCGCTCGCCGACGAGGTGCTGTTCGGGCGCCTGAAGAACGGCGGGGCCGTGAAGGTCGTCGTCGTCCAGTCCGAGACCGGCATCAAGGTGCTCGGCCTCGAATTCCCGGACGGGCCGGCCAGCCCCAAGCCGGAGAAGGATGTCGAGGCGGCAACCGCCAAGCGTGTGCCGAAGCCGCGCGCGAAAGCGGCTGCCACCGGCAAAACGACCAAGACTCCGCCGCGGCGAGCGCCTAAAGGTGGCGGCACTCCGGGTGGGACGGGTGGCGCAGCGAAGGCCTCGGCCAAGACCGTCCGCACCGTTCCCAAGGTCCCGCTGACGAAGGCGTAAGGCACCGTGCTGTTCAAACGAAAGACCGCAAGCCTCGCCGCCGAGAGCGGCGAGGTGCTTCAGGAGGCTCCGGCCCCGTCCTCGGCTCCCGCTCGCCCGGCCAAGGAAAAGCTCGGCTGGTTCGAAAAGCGCGACCGCCGCCGGCGCCGCCGCAAGATTTTCGAGGAAGTGCTGGGCTGGATCCTGGTGCCGGCCCTCATCTACCTGATCTATCTGGGCGTCCAGGCTGTCGGTGGCATCCCCAAGGAATTGATCGATTTCGCCAATGAGATCATCGCCATTGCGATGAAGGGCGGCAAAGGCTGAGAGGCGGCACGACCCGCGCTTGCAAGAGATGCAGAGCCGGCCGGCCTGCCGGTGCCTAGGCAAGCGTCGCGTGCATGAGCGATAGAGGAATGGGCTCGAACTGCTCCGGGCCGGAAACCTGTCGAACCCATTCCGCCCCGATGGCCTCATGAGCGTATCCGCCGACTGGAGCTGGCAGCGCGTCGCGCTGGCCGGCATGCGCGATGCGCTGATGCTGCCGGCCTGGATCGTCGGCTTCGGGCTGATCGGCATCGGCTCGCTCGCCCGCGATGTCGGCTATCCCGTCGATGTCGCCGTGCTCTCCACGATCCTGGTCTGGGCCGGCCCCTCGCAGGTGCTGTTCTTCGCCTCGATCGCAGCCGGTGCCGCCTGGAGCGCGATCGTGATCGCGATCGCCTTCGCCTCGCTGCGCTTCCTGCCGATGACGATGGCGATCCTGCCGCTGCTGCGTCGGCCCGGCCAGGGCATCTGGCAGCAGCTTCTCCTTGCTCACTTCGTCGCGGTCACCGCCTGGAGCGAGGGCCTGCGGCGCCTGCCGGCCATCGCCCCGCATCAGCGCGTCGCCTATTTCCTCGGTTTCGCCGGCACCTGCATGGTGGTGAGCTCGATCGGCACCTTCGCCGGTTATTACCTGCTGGGCGCGCTGCCGATCCCGTTCGCGGCAGGGCTGCTCTGCCTCACGCCGATGTTCTTCCTGGTCTCGCTGATCGCGGGCCTGCGCCATCGCGGCGATGTGGCGGCGCTGATCCTCGGGCTGGCCTTCGCGCCAGTCTGCGAGCACTTCATCGGCGGCGGCTTCGACCTGATCGTCGCCGGGCTCGCCGCCGGAAGCCTGGCCTTTCTCATCGGGCGGAAACGGAAGCCGGCATGACCCAGCCGATCGCCATGCTCGACGGGCCGCTCTGGCCCTATCTCGCGCTGATGCTGTTCGCCGTGCTGCCGACGGAGATCTGGCGCTGGCTTGCGGTGGGCTTCTCGCGCGGGCTCTCCAACGATTCGCCGTTGCTCGAATGGGTGAGGGCGGTCGCGACCGCGCTGCTTGCCGGGATCGTCGCCAAGCTGATGGTCTCGCCGCCGGGCGTGCTCGCGGCCGCTCCGGGATGGGTGCGCATCGCGGCGCTGGCGGCGGCGGCCGCCGTCATGCTGTTCGACAAGCGCCGGATGATGCTCGCGGTGCTCGCCGGCGAAATGATCCTGATCGGCGGCGTCTGGCTCTTCGCGGCAGGTTAGGCTGCTTCCAGCAACCGCCGGACATGGCCGAGCTTGTCGGGGTTGCGGATGATGTAGACCGCGGTGACGCGCCCGTCGCGGATGTCGAAGGCCGTGGCCTGCACGGTCTCGCCGCGCTCCAGGCTGACATAGCCGGGCAGCCCGTTGATCATCACGAATTCATAGCGTGTGGTCGAACGGCCTTCCCGCTCGACATGGCGGCCGATGCCTTCAAAGAATCGGCCGATCTTGTCGCTGCCGAGGATCGGGTTCAGCACCGAATTGACCTTGCCGCCGCCATCGGCGCGCAGCACCGCGTCATGGGCGAGCATGCTCTTCAGGATCGTGGCATCGGTGCTGTGAGCGGCCTGGAAGAAGGCCTGGGCGTAGCGACGCACTTCGTCAGGCGAGAGCGGATGGCGCGGGCCGTCCTCCTCCCTCGCATGGCGGCGTGCCCGTGAAACGAGCTGCCGGCAGGCAGCCTCGCTGCGCCCGAGCGTCTCGGCGATTTCACCGAACGGCAGGTCGAAGACGTCGTGCAGCAGGAAGGCCGCGCGCTCCAATGGCGAGAGCCGTTCCAGCGCGAGCTGCAGCGCATAGGGCACGTCGATCGCCTCGTCGGCGCTGGGCGCGCCGCCGATGGCCTCGATCAAGGGCTCGGGCAGCCAGGCGCCGACATAGGTCTCGCGCTTGCGCCGTGCCGATTTCATCAGGTCGAGGCAAAGCCGCGTGACCACGCGCCCGAGCCAGGCGCGCGGGTTCGCGATCGCCTCGGGCGCGGCGCCATGCCAGCGCAGCCAGGCATCCTGCACCACATCCTCGGCGTCGCTGAGCGAGCCGAGCATGCGGTAGGCGAGGCGGGTCAGGTAGGACCGGTTCGCCTCGAAAGGGCTGGCAGGCGCGCCTGTCATGCGCGCCGGGTTGGTGTCATCAGGCGGCAGCCTCGGTCTTGTGCGGCCGGTCGGCCGGATGGCGCGTGCGGAAGCCGACATTGACGCGGTTCCAGGTGTTGATCGCGCCGATGGCGAAGGACAGGTCGACGCTGTCCTTCTCGTTGAAATGCTCGCGGAGCTCGGCATAGGCGGCGTCGCTCGGGCTGCGCTCGGAGGCGCGGGTCAATTCTTCCGTCCAGCGCAGGGCGGCGCGCTCGCGTGGCGTATAGAGCTCGGATTCCTCCCAGGCATTGAGCAGGTTGATGCGTGCCTCGGTCTCGCCGGCCTTGCGCGCGTCGAGCACATGCATGTGCAGGCAATAGGCGCAGCGGTTGATCTGCGAGGCGCGGATCTTCACCAGCTCCATCAGGCTGTGCTCCAGCGCCGACTTGTTGACATAGTCCTGCAGGACCAGCATGGCCTTGTAGGCTTCGGGCGCGATCTGGAAGGCGTTGAGGCGTTGGCTCATGATTGTCTCCATCGGTTGATGACGACAAGACGAGGCAGCTCACCCCGCTGTGACATGGCCCGTCAGATTTTTTTCAGGGCCTCGCGGATTTTCTCGGCATTGCTGGCGAGCACCTCGTTTCTCTCCATCGCGCCGGTATGCGGGCGCAGTGCCACGCCCTCGAAGCGCGGCATGACATGAACATGAAGATGGAACACCACCTGGCCGCCGGCCGCCTCGTTGAACTGCTGGATGGTGACGCCTTCGGCCGAGAACGCGGCCTTCACGGCGCGCGCCAGCTTCTGGGTGGTCAGCGCCACCGCCTTGAGCGCATCGGCGGGGGCATCGAAGACATTGCGGCAGGCAGCCTTGGGGACCACCAGCACATGGCCGTCGGCGCGCGGCATGATGTCCATGATCGCGAGCGTCTCGCCATCCTCGTAGACGGTATGGGACGGGAGTTCGCCGCGCAGGATCTTGGCGAAGACGTTGGATTGATCATAGGCGGTCATGGCGGGTCCGGCAGGATCGAAAAGGGTAGGCGCAAGCTGCGGCGCCCCGGTCGAGGCGTCAAGCTCACGGACCGGATAATGGCCCCACCTCAGGCGCCGAGCGGCAGAACCGTCTCGACATGGGCATCGAGCACGAGGTCATCGTGCGCGCCCATCACCTGAAACTCCGTCACGGCGAGGTTGAGTAAAGGCTTGTTCCACCAGCGCGTGATGATGTCGGCCAGCGCCGCGGTCTCAGTCGCATCGAGATCGTCGGTGAGGTTGTAGAGCCCGACGAGCCAGAGATTGCCCGGTTCTCGGCCGAAGGCGGCCTGTACTTGCTGCAACGTGTTCCGGCCGGCGCGCTTCTCCGGATAGACCGCGAGATAGAGTCGGCCGCGATTGACGCTGCCGGAGAAGAGCCCGCGCAATTCCACCGCGAAGGGCTCGATCTTACGCAGGGCTTCGTGTGTTTGACCCGAGATCGTTGGAGGCTCGGCAAGACTGAGAGAGCCGCAGATTGTCGCGTGCAGGCGGTCCTGCCGCTTCGGCAGGATGTCCCAGGCGATCTTGCCGGCGAAGGGGGCCGCCTTCAGCTCGTTCTCCAGCGCGAGGAAGGCTGGAGAGGCGCGCAAGGCCTGGTCTTCCAACGGCAGGACCAGCGAGTAGACCGCCGGGTGCCGGCCCATCTCGTAGAACTTGCCCTCGCGCCGGGCGATGACACCGGGATGCTCCGGGGCAACCAATGGCAGATGCGCCAGCCGGTAGCTCTCGTCGAGCGTCAGAGGGCTCGTGAAATCGGTGAGGCTGCGGCGATAGCCGAGCTCGTCATCCTCGCAGAAGATGGGCGTCGCGGAGACCGGGCTTGCAAGGGGGGCGTCAGTCATCGGCGGTGCCCGTCTTGCGGAAGGGGCTTTCGGCTGCCAGCGCTTCGCGCGCTGCCGCGATCTGCTCGCGCTCCTGCGCGAGATAGGCGGCGACGGGGCGGCGCAGGCCGGGATCGGCGATCTGGTGCAGCGAGCGGGTGATCACCGGCCGATAGCCGCGCGCCAACTTGTGCTCGCCCTGCGCGCCGGCCTCGACGCGGGCGAGGCCATGTGCGATCGCGTAGTCGATGGCCTGGTGGTAGCAGACCTCGAAATGCAGGAAGGGATGGTCCTCGATGCAGCCCCAGTTGCGGCCGTAGAGGGTGTTGGCGCCGCGGAAATTGATCGCGCCGGCGATATGGCGCCCGGCGCGTTTCGCCATCACCAGCACGATACGCTCGCCCATCGCCGCGCCGACCGCTGAGAAGAAGGCCCGGTTGAGATAGGGCCGGCCCCATTTGCGCGCGCCGGTATCCTCGTAGAACGAGAAGAAGTCGTCCCAGACTGTCTCGGTGAGATCATTGCCGGAGAGGACATCGATGCTGATCCCGGCCGAAAGCGCTTCGCGCCGTTCGCGCTTCAGCGCCTTGCGCTTGCGTGAGGCCAGCGTCGCGAGGAAGTCGTCATAGCTGCCGAAGCCCTCGTTCTGCCAATGGAACTGCAGATCGTTGCGCTCGATATAGCCGGCCTGTTGCAGGGCGGCGATGTCCGGCTCCTGCGCGAAGGTGACATGGACCGAGGAGGATTGCGTCTGCCCCCGCAGCGCCTCCAGCCCACTGATCAGGGCGGCGCGGGCTTCCTCGGCGCGCGGAGTGTCCGCGACCAGCAGGCGCGGGCCGGTTGCCGGGGTGAAGGGCGCGGCGACCAGCAGCTTGGGGTAATAGCGCCCGCCGGCGCGCTCATAGGCATCGGCCCAGCCATGGTCGAAGACATATTCGCCCTGGCTGTGGCTCTTCAGGAAGCTGGGTGCCGCGGCCAGGAGCTGGCCGGCCTCATCCTCGACCAGGAGATAGGCCGGCGACCAGCCGGTGCGGCCGCCGATGCAGCGGCTATCCTCCAGCGCCATGAGGAATTCATGGCTGATGAAGGGATTGTCCCGGTCTAGCGCGGGAGCATCCGAAGGCGTGGCGGACGCCGAGATTGCGTCCGTCAGTGCGTGGGGATTGGCGCAGGCGTTCCATGCGCCTGCGGGAACGGCCTTGAGGGAGGTCGCGACACGAACGGTGAGATCGCCGCCCTCCGCTTCGCTCAAGGGCGAAAACCCTCGAAGACCATCTGGTCGGCCATCGCTGCGGCCCGCTGCCGCTCCTCCGGCGTGCGCACCGTCCAGCTCATCAGCGGCAGGCCCAGCGCGTTGCGGCAGAGATAGGGCGCGGCGCTGTCGAGATCGGTGACCTTCCAGGAAATGAAGTCCGGTCGGCTCTCGGTGAAGTGAAGGAGGTTGGCGAGGGCATGCTTCCGCTCGACTGAAAGCTTGTCGTAGTCGCCGTAATCATAGGCGTTCATCGCCACGATGCCGCGCGGAATCTGCGGGGCGAGCTCACGCAACGCCGTCACGATCGCGGGATCGAAGGATTTGATCACGATTGGATGGCTCTTGTAGCCGGCGAGGACTTCGACGGTCCGCCTGGTCAGGGCGAGGTCACCATCAAAGCGGCTCTTGATCTCGACCACGAGCGGCACGCGCCCGCCGATCAGGTCGAGGAAGGCCGACAGCGTCAGGATTTTGTCGCTCGAACCCTTGAGCGTGATTGCAGTGAGTTCCGCAGCTTTGCGCGCGACGACGGCTCCTATCTCGCCCGTCAGCCGGTCGAGCACGAAATCATGGAACACGACCGCTTCGCCATCGGCGGTGAGCTGGACGTCGCATTCGATGCCGAAGCCGCCGGCGATCGCGGCCGTGGCGGCAGACGGGCTGTTCTCGATCACGCCGGCTGCCAGATCATGCAGGCCGCGATGGGCGATCGGCTTCGCCACCAGCCAGCCCAGATCGGGCCGGCCGGCGTCCTTGAGCGTTCCCGCTGTCATCAGGCGATCTCGAACATCGCTTCGACTTCGACGGCGGCATCGGCCGGCAATTCGGCGACGCCCACGGTCGAACGGGCATGGCGGCCCTTGTCGCCGAGGACCTCGACCATCAGGTCGGAGGCGCCGTTCATGATCGCCGGGAGCGCGGCGAAATGCGGGGTGGCATTGATGAAGCCGCCGAGGCGGACGCAGCGCACGATGCGGCCGAGATCGCCGCCGAGCGCGGCCTTGGCCTGCGCGAGAACGTTGATGGCGCAGAGGCGGGCGGCTTCGAGGCCGGCCTCGTTGAAGATTTCGGCGCCGAGCTTGCCCTTGTGCTTGTCCGCGAGCTTGCCGTCGAGCCCGAAGCAGATCTGGCCGGAGATGACCAGCAGGTTGCCGGTGATCACATAGGGCACATAGTTGGCGATGGGCGCGGCCGGGGATGGCAGGGTGATGCCGAGTTCGGCGAGGCGGGTGTCGGCGGCGTTCATGGGCTTGGCTCCGCGATCGAGGCGAGGGTGCCTTCGGGCATGCCTTTCATGGCCGAAGCCGGCGGGCCTCGCAAGCATGCGGGCATGCCGGGCGGGCAGGGCTGATGCGATGCTCAAGAGCGGGGGCTTCGCCATGTTTGCGCCATTGCCGCGATGCACCTAGATTTCGCACAGGTCACAATGGACAAGCGGCGCATGAACGGAACAGTCTCGAAGCTCGCGACGAAGGCGAGCGGGGTTTTCGCGGGGGCGCTGGTTCTGGCCGCGGCGCCCGCCTGGGCTCAGGCAGCGACGGAGCGGGTGGTGCTCGCGCCGCATCGTGCGGTCTACGATCTCGTGCTCGACAACGGCAAGCCGTCCGGGAATATCGAGACGGCGAAGGGCCGCATCGCCTTCGAGTTCACCGGCGATGCCTGCGAGGGCTATGCGCTGTCCTTCCGGCAGGTGACGCAGCTCGGCACCGAGGCCGGGCCGCGCCTGATCGATGCCCGCACCACCAGCTTCGAGGCCGGCGACGGCGCGAATTACCGCTTCAAGACCGAAAGCACCGCGGGCGGCGCCAAGCCCGATACCGTCGACGGCACTGCCCAGAAGAACGGCAGCGGTTATGAGGTGAAGCTGCGCCAGCCCAAGGCCGAGATCTATCGCGAGGCGAGCGACGCGTTGTTCCCGAACGCACAGATGAAGGCCGTGATCCAGGCTGCGCGCGCCGGCCAGAAGACGCTGAGCGTGCGCCTCTATGACGGTGCGAATTCCGGCAAGGAGGTCTATGACACGCTCTCGATCATCGGAAAGCGGATCGAGGCGGAGCCTTCCGAGAAGCCGCTGCAGCGCCCCGAATTCGAGAAGATGGCGCGCTGGCCAGTGACGATCTCCTATTTCAAGGCGGGATCGGGCGAATCGACGCCGGCCTACAGCATCGCCTTCGAGCTCTACGAGAACGGCGTCACCGGCGCGATCCGGCTCGATTACGGTTCGTTCGCGCTGCGCGGCACGCTCACGCGTCTGGATCTTCTTCCTCAGGAGCCTTGCGCGAAATAGCGGGTTCCGACGAGCGACGCTGCGGCAATCTGAGGCTCAGGCCCTTGCCGATCGCCTCGTCGCCGAAGCGGGCGCGCAACTTGTCGAGCGCGCCCTCCATCGCCTTCAGGCGCGGCGTCGCGATGTCGGCGAGATCGCCATGGTCGGCGGCCTCCGGTGGGCTGAAGTCGCTCGCGCCGATGCCGATCAACCGGTAATGCGCGCCGTTGCATTCGCGCTTCAGCAGGTCTCGCCCCGCCGTGAAGAGGCGGGCGGCGAGCTGCGTCGGTTCCGGCAGGCGGGCGGCGCGGGTGATGATCTGGAAGTCGGCCGTCTTCAGCTTCAGGGTGATGGTCCGGCCGGCAAGCTCCTGTGCTTTCAGCCGTTTCGAGGTCTTCTCGCAGAGCCGCCACAGGATCGGCTCCAGCTCCTCGAAGCGGGCGAGATCGACGTCGAGCGTGGTCTCGCTTGAGACGCTCTTGGTCTCGCGTTCCGGCGTGACCTGGCGGGCATCGATGCCGTTGGCGAGGTTGCGCAAGCGCGGGCCGTCTTTGCCGGCGAGCTTGAAAAGCTTGTCGACGGGCGCCTCACGCAGGTCGCCGATGAGCTTGAAGCCGCCTTCCGCCAGTTTCGCGACACCGGCCGGGCCCATGCCGGGGATCAGGCTGATCGGCTTCCCCGCGAGGAAGGCTATCGCCTCGCCCCGCCCGATGATCGAGAAGCCGCGCGGCTTGTCGAGATCGGAGGCGACCTTGGC
This sequence comes from Allobosea sp. AK1, assembly GCF_006714945.1. NCBI lineage: Bacteria > Pseudomonadati > Pseudomonadota > Alphaproteobacteria > Hyphomicrobiales > Alloboseaceae > Allobosea > Allobosea sp. AK1. Next base: position 164,076 of record NZ_VFMG01000001.1, on the reverse strand, counting down.
CAGGAACTTGGCATAGGAGAGGCCGACCGAGATGGTGATGCCGAGCTCGGCCTCGACACGCCCCGCGAAGCGCGCCAGCGTCACCGCCGGGCTGGCATCGTGCAGCCGCTCGGTGCCGGAAAGATCGAGGAAAGCCTCGTCGATCGAGAGCGGCTCGACCAGCGGCGTCAATTCGCGCATCAACTGCCGGACCTCGCGGCCGACCGCGACGTATTTCGCCATGTTCGGCTTGACCACGACAGCCTCGGGGCAGGCCTTCAGCGCCTTGAACATCGGCATGGCCGAGCGCACGCCATAGGTGCGGGCGATGTAGCAGCAGGTCGAGACCACGCCGCGCTTGCCGCCGCCGACGATGACCGGCTTGTCCTGCAACGAGGGATCGTCGCGCTTCTCGATCGTGGCGTAGAAAGCGTCGCAATCGATATGGGCGAGGCTCAAGCTGTCGCGCTCGGCATGGCCGAGCAATCGCGGCGAGCCGCAGGCCGGGCAGCGCTTCGGCGGGCCGAGCGCGTCGTGGTCCGCCAGGCAGTCGCGGCAGAGCCAGCGCGACGAGGGCGCGGCCGCGCTCAAGAGAAGTCGTCCGGCTCCGGCCCGGCGAGGACGCGCCTGGCATCGGCGACGATTTCGGGATTCAGCCTTAAATTTCCGGCAAATTCCAGGAGGAGCGAATCGCTCGAGCCGATATGGTCGAGCACGGCGGCGAGGAAGCCGGGCTCGCCGGCAGCCTGGCGCAGATTGGCCGGGTTGAGGCCGGTCGTGCTCAGAAACGGCTCGATCCGCTCGGGTTCGGAAGCCAGGAAGGCCAGAGCCTGCAGCGCGAGCGCCTCTGCCTCGTCCGTTGTGGGGCGTCGTATCATGGGATGGAGTCGCGTATCCGGTTTGCGTTTCGTCAACTGCTCGCGTGCTACGCAATCATCTGATGATGCCGCCAATTTGGAAAGCCCGCCATCGGTGTGGCGCTCCCGGCGCAAATGAAGGGCGGCCCGATGAAGACTGTTCTGATCGTCGAGGACAACGAGCTCAACATGAAGCTCTTCAACGATCTGCTCGAAGCCCATGGCTATGCGACGCTGAAGACGTCGGATGGCATCGAGGCGATCGAGCTGGCGCGGACGCATCATCCGGCGCTGATCCTGATGGATATCCAGCTTCCGGAGGTCTCGGGGCTCGAGGTCACCAAATGGATCAAGGAGGATGACGACCTGAAGTCCATCCCGGTCGTCGCGGTCACGGCCTTCGCGATGAAGGGCGACGAGGAGCGGATCCGGGAAGGCGGCTGCGAGGCCTATCTCTCCAAGCCGATCTCGGTCGCGAAGTTCCTGGAAACCGTCCGCACCTATGCCGGCGCGGCCTAAGCCGGCGAAAGCACAGCCATGACTGCCCGCGTCCTCGTCGTCGACGACATTCCCGCGAATGTGAAGCTGCTCGAAGCCAAGCTTTCGGCAGAATATTTCGGCGTGGTCACGGCGACGAACGGGCGTGATGCAATTGCCCTCTGCGAGCGCGGTGAGGTCGATATCGTCCTGCTCGACGTGATGATGCCGGGCATGAACGGCTTCGACGTCTGCCGGCGGCTGAAGGGTGCACCCGCGACCGCGCATATCCCCGTCATCATCGTCACCACGCTCGACCAGCCCCGCGATCGCCTGCAGGGGCTCGATGCCGGCGCCGACGACTTCCTGACCAAGCCGCTGGATGATACCGCGCTCTTCGCCCGCGTGCGCAGCCTCGCGCGGCTGAAGGCGATGACCGACGAATTGCGCAGCCGCGCCATCGCTTCCGTCCGGCTGGGCATTGCCGATCCGCTGGCGACGGCGGCGGCCGAGACCGGCCTGAACGGCCGCATCCTGCTGGTCGAGGACCGCCCCAACGTCGCCGAAAGGCTGCAGAGCGCGCTCTCGGCCTTTCATGCCGTCGAGGTCGAGAGCGATGCCCAGCAGGCCGTCATACGCGCTGCCGAAGGCGAGTTCGACGCGGTCGTCGTCAGCCTGGACCTGCAAGGGCAGGACGGCCTGCGCCTGTGCAGCCAATTGCGCTCGCTGGAGCGCACCCGCAACATCTCCGTGCTGCTGATGGGGGAGACCGAGGACCGCGACCGCATCCTGCGTGGCCTCGAGATCGGGGCGCATGATTTCCTGCTGCGTCCGATCGACCGCAACGAATTGCTGGCGCGCGTGCGCACCCAGGTGCGCCGCAAGCGCTTTACCGAGCGGCTGCGCGACAGCGTCCAGTCCTCGATGGAAATGGCGGTGATGGACCAGCTCACGGGGCTGCATAATCGCCGCTTCATGGATAACCGGCTCGCGGCGATGTTCGACGAATCGGCGCTGCGCGCCCGCTCCTTGTCGCTGCTGGTCCTCGACATCGACCATTTCAAGTCGGTCAACGACAGCTGGGGCCATGATGTCGGCGACGAGGTCCTGCGCGAATTCGCCGATCGCGTGCGCGCCTGCACGCGCGGCATCGACCTCGTCGCGCGCATGGGCGGCGAGGAGGTTGTCGTGGTGCTGCCCGATACCGGGCGCGATGCCGCCTATCGCGTGGCCGAACGTATCCGCGAGCGCGTCGAGAACGCCCCTTTCGCGGTCCAGAACAATACGCGCGACATCAAGGTCACGGTGTCGGTCGGCGTCTCGAGCCGGCGCGCCGGCGATGCCTCCTCCGCCGACATGATGAAGCGGGCCGATGATGCGCTCTACCGGGCCAAGGCGAGCGGCCGCAACCGCGTGATCGTCGCCAGCGCGGCATAGAGCATCGGCCCGAAAAGTGGCTCGCGGTTTTCGGAAAACGCCGATGCCGGATCAAAAGCTAGAGCATCGGACTGAACACGGCATTCAGTCCGATGCTCTGGCCGATCAGCCGGGCGTCGGAGCCTGCTCCAGCCATCGCTCGGGGAGGGCGCTTGCATGTGCAGCGAGCGCTTGGCGCAGCGTTTTCACGGTGCCTTCGTGCTTTCTCTCAAGTCCCTGAGGCAAGCTTCTGAAGTCGATGCGTGAATAGCGTTGCTGCTCCGGCGGCGATCGCGAGCTTTAAGCTTAGTGGGTAGGGTTAACGATCGATGAAGAGGGTCGATCGGTCGGATTTGATTGATTCGGATGCGGCGCATTGTAGAGATTGTGCGACGCAGCGATCTCAAAGACCGCTCCGAAACGCCCCTCGGGTGCTCAGGTCCGCCGCATCTCCTGGGAAACCGAAGGGCTCGGCCGGTCGGTGACGGAATTCTGGCCTCCTCAGAACCGCCGCCGGCCGGCCACCTCGCGTTGCGACGCGACACTTGCACAAATCATACGAATACTTCACGCGATACTTGGCGGGTGCTCAGAGGACGTCCTGAGCCAGTGCCACGGGCCCGATGGCGCGGATTTCGCAATCGGCCTCGGTGCCGTTCTGCGAGGACTGGACGAGGAAGCGGGCATCCGCGCCGACCGCCATGATCGGATGGTGCCAGAGCCCCTTGCGGTAGACCATTCCCTGCGACGCGGCGAAGGCGAAGGCGGCGAGCGTCGCAAGATCGGGCATGCCGTCCGCGCCGGCTTGGCTGACGACGACGATGTGGCCGGCGCCACCCAACGGCATGATCAATTGAACCGAATTCACATGCCGCTCGAGCATCGTGATGGCGGGAGCCGGCTGCTGCCGCGTCGCTTCGAAGATCGAGGTGACGAGCCTGGACCCTGGCGGGACATCGGCGGCGGCCTGCGCGTGGACGTCGTGCCGGCGCGCCGTCCCGTTATTCGCAGCCCGGCCGGAATCGCCCGTTTCCACCAGCCAGCCGAAGGGCTCGAAGGCGGCCTTCGTGACCGGGATCACGCGCAACGGGTGAGGCGAGGGAAGCCCGCCCTTGATCTCATTGCCAGGCATCATGTCGGTCTTTCTCCCGCGGCATTCGGGGCGGATATGCGCGCCCGATGCTGCCGTTCTGGCTCATGCCATCACGATCTGTCGAGCTGCGTGATGGCGGATGATCATCGAGCGACCCAGGCGATGACCTTCCCGGCATGGCGGGCTTCGAGGCCACCATCTTGCCGCGCGGCCTTCACCGGGACGGCCGTGAAGACGAAGTCGTTCGCGGCTTGCCCGACATGGCAGGATCGACAGCGGTCGAGATTCTCTCCGGCCTTCGGACTCCGATCGGGATTGAATCACTGGAGCTCCCAATCACCGGTCCTGAGCTCCGGCGCGTGGCCGGCGCCCAGCCGGTCCGTTTCTCCATGACCAGGTAGCGATAGAGTTTGCCGTCGCGGTGATCTTCCATGGTGATCACCGTGCCACTCGGCATCGGGCGGCCAACCTTTACGGCCTCGATGGCTTCAGGGCTGACGAACAGCTCCTCGCGGATGGTCTCGCGATTGACCGTGGCGTAGTGGACGCCCTTAGCATAGTCGGCCTTGGAGTCCGATCCTAGCCCGAACGCTGAAGCGGGCCGATGCCGAGGACACGCTCATCCGCCTCCAGATCGGCCTCGAGGATGTCGAGGACCTGATCGCGGATCTGGAAAGAGCACTCGTCGCAGCCAATCGGGGTGGTTCCTGACCATCTCGTGCCCACGCGTTCGCCTGGAGCCCGACATCCCGCGCCGGAATGCCGTCGATCTGCGTCTCAGGGATGTCTTCGGCGGCAAGGGCGGCCATCAGTGATGCAGAGCGGTTCCATCCAGAGGGCTCCGGCGAATCTCGGCGAGTTCGGACGCGACCATGTCCGGTGCGGCGCTGCTTTCCGTCTTGAATGCGCGTCGTAGCCAACCATTCGCATCGACGAGAACCAGCGCCGGCGCCGAAGCGCTGGCGGTGACTTCGGCCAGGGCTGCCGCCAATGGCTCGGGATCCTCGACAGGGCATAGCCGCGCGGAATCGTCGACCTGCACCCGTGCGCCGGCCCCATGCTCGTCACCCTCGATCCAAACACGCAAGGGGGCTCCGTTGCCGGGAGTGACGAGGGTGCCGTCGGCGCAACGGGCGACGAAACCCGGCATCCGCGCCGCTCCGGACCAGCGCATCTCCGGCGGCGAGAAGATGCGGGCTCCGGCACGCAAGCGGATGAAGTCGACCAGCGACCAGATCGCGGCATCGTCCAGTTGCGCGGCCGGCGGCATCGGGCCGCTGCCGTGGCGGATCGACCAGAACAGTTCGCCGCCGGGGCGCCCGGCGATCAGCGGCGCGGAGAGGTCTGGTGGCCAGACGGATTGCGCGACCGCGACCGGGCCGCGCCCGCGCGCGTCCGCGCCGTGACAGCTTGCGCAATCGCGTTGGAACAGCTCGCGCCCTGCCGCGATCGAGCGTGCGCCATAGCCAGTGGGAGATAGCTGGAAGCTCGTCGGAACCGCAGCGACGACATAGGGACGCCAAGGCGGAATCTGGGCGAAGGTCAATGCGGCGGCCCCGGCGAGAAGGGCTGGCCAGCGTAATTTTCGGAACGCGGCCGCCAGGGCGAAAAGCGCGAGGGCAATGGTGGCGGGGACAAGCAGGCGAGACAGCCCGTCGCGAAGATAGGCGTCGTTCCATGGCGCCGGCACCGGCCTGAAAGCGAAAGGCCAGGTCGGCTGTTCGTGGATCGCGGGGGGCTCGTTGGCCAGTGCCGCCGCAACGGCCACGATCGCCAGCCCGAGCCCGGTTTCCGCGGCGATCGACAGGGCGAGGGCACGCGTCGAGCCTGATGCCGCCGCTGCGGGTACGAAGCGGATGCGATTGGCGGCAGCAAGCAGCAGGAGGCCGCCGAACAGGGCGATCTTGGCGATGGCAAGCCGGCCATATGCGGTGCCCAGCAACCCGGGCAGGGTGCCGACCAGTGCTTGCACCTGAAGGATGGATGTCGCGGCGAGAACGGTGACGCAAGCCAGGCCGAGCGGCGTGAAACGGCGGGCGAGCAGGGGCGCCTGGGCCGGCAGCATCCGGCAGACGGCCAGAAGCGGGGCCAATGCGCCGAGCCAAAGGCCGGCTGCCAGGACGTGAAGGCCCAGAGCTGCTGTCGTCCAGAAGTCGGTGGCGGCTCCATGCCCGAGCAGACCCTGCATCAGAGCCGCGATGGTCATGAGAAGCAGCGCGCCTGTTCGGACAACGCCGTCGCCACGCAGGAGCAAGCCCGCAAGGGCGAGTAAGCCGGCGCGCGACAGCAGCACTTCGCCGAAGCGTGTCTCCGCTACGGCGGCAATGCTCTCGAGGCTGCCGAGGGGACGCCCCAGCATGGCGCTGCCTTGCAGCCAGAACCAGAGCGCCCCGCCCGCGAGCGCCAAGATGACCGAGAACCGGCTGCAGGAGGACAGGCGGCGCAGCAGTTGCCGGCCCCCCGGCGTTGTGGCGAGCGGGCCTTGCGACAGCAGGCGAAAGGCCTCGATGCCCAGGCCGGAGAGCAGGGCGGCCAGGTGGAGCCAGCGGGCCGCCGGCAGCGCCGCCCCGATTAGAACATCCACATCAAGGCCTGACGGTGAAACGATACTGCCCGGTGACGCGGTGGGTATCGACCGAAGTCGCGGCCCATTCGACGGTGTAGGTGCCCGCCGAAACCGGCTTGAGCCGGACCTTCAGCGCCTTGCGATCGCCGGGCACGGCCTCTGCCGGTGCTGTGCTGACGACCCCACCGCGGGCATCCCTGACAGTGATGCTGCTTAGCTTGGCTTCAAGGTCCTCGGTGAAGCCGAGGGTGATTTCCGCCGGAGCGGCCACCGTTGCGCCATCGGCCGGAGAGGCGGTCTTGAGATGCGCATGCGCGAAGGCCTGCGATGCGGCGAGAGAAAGGGCAAACGCCAGCCCGATGCGTCGAGACATGGATAGGGTCCTGCGATGAAAGAAGTGAGATTGCGGGCCTACCAGCTCGCGTCGAGCCCGAGATGGGCGAGCGCCTGCCCGCGCAATTCCGCCAGGCGCGGATCGCTACGATGGCGTGGGTAGGGCAGGTCGTTGACGATCTCGGCCTTGATCCGGGCCGGACGCTCGCTCAGCACGATGACGCGCTGGGCCAGGAACAAGGCCTCCTCGACATCATGCGTGACGAGCAGCGTAGTGAAGCCGCGCTGGCGCCAGAGTTCAGCGATCTCGGTTTGCATCGCGATCCGCGTCAGCGAGTCGAGCTTGCCGAGCGGCTCGTCGAGGATGAGTACGCTGGGATCGTTGACGAGGGCGCGGGCCAGTGCGGCGCGCTGGGCCATGCCGCCTGAAAGCTGACGCGGGAACGCCCGTTCGAAACCGGCGAGGCCGACTGTCTTCAGGGCGTCGTCGACGCGACCCTTCTGGCTGGCGAGCAGGCCGCGTGCCTCGAGCCCGAGCGCGACGTTCTTCCAGACGGTGCGCCAGGGATAGAGCGTCGGGTCCTGGAAGACGACGACGCGAGAGGGATCGGGCGTGGTGATCTCCTCACCCGCCGCCGCGATGCGGCCCTGCGAGGGCTGTTCGAGCCCTGCGACCAGCCTGAGCAAGGTCGACTTGCCGCAGCCGCTCGGCCCCAGCAGGGCGACGAACTCGCCAGCCCGGATGTCGAGATCAATATCGTCGAGCACCGGTAGAGGGCGCCCTTCGAGATCGAATTCATGCGAGACGCCGGCGATCGAGAGCTCCGCACCGTTGGACACGAGAGCGCTGGTCGAGGGCGAGACAGCGAGCTGCACGGCTACCATTTCACCACATCCTTCTGCCAGCCGAGCAGACGATCGCGCAGCGCGAAGAGCAGCGTGATCAGCCCTGAGAAGATCAGCGCCATCACGATCAGCGCGCCGTACATGTTGGCATAGGCGGCCCAGCCCTGCGCCCATTGCAGGTAGTAGCCGAGCCCGGATTTGACCCCCATCATCTCGGCCGCGACCAGCACCGAGAACGAGGCGCCGAGCCCCATGAACAGGCCGACGAAGACATGGGGCAGGGCGGCAGGGATCGCGACCTTGAAGATCAGGAAGGCACGGCCGGCGCCCAGCGTCCGGGCTACGTCGTAATAGGCCTTGTCGACGCTGGCGACACCGGACCAGGTCAGCACCGTGACCGGAAACCAGGTGGCGAGCGCGATCAGGAAGATCGCGGCCGAGAAGCTCGACGGGAAGAAGAAGAACGCCATCGGCAGGAGCGCGGTCGAGGGGATCGGCCCGAGGAAGCGCAAAACCGGGTGGACCCAGTAGCCGAGCCCGCGCGACCAGCCGATCGCGATGCCGGTGACGAAGCCGGAGATCGTGCCGAACAGGAAGCCGAGCGCCAGCAGCCGCAGCGAATGCAGCACGCTCTCGCCGAGCCGCGGCCAGTCCTCCGCATAGACCTCAACCAGTGAGGACGGCGGGGCGAAGAAAGGCACCGGTAGTACGCCGAGCTTCGCCGTCAGCAGGTCCCAGATGCCGACGAAGAGCGCCAGCACAACGAGCCAGGGCGCAGCGCGGCCGAGGCGCCGGCCGAGCGGTGGCCAGAGCGCGCCGACGGCTGTCGCCAACGCCAGCAGGACGGCCCAGCCGATGAAGCCGGCATTGGTCTCGCTGACATAGAGCGGGTCGGCAAAGCCGACCTTCCTGTTGGCGAGCAGCGTGACGGAGGCCGCCACTGCGGTCCAGGCTGCGGTGGCGAGCGCGCCGCGTGCCAGGACCGAGCCGTCGACCTGCAGACGTGGCTGGTCGAAAGCCGATGCGGTGCCGGTCTGTTCAAACGGGGACATGGGGCACGATCTTCTGCGCGAAGGCCTTGGCGTCGGTGTTCTTGCGGATCACGTTGACGAGCTTGAGCTGCTCGGTGAACAGCGCGACGTCGTCGCGCAGCGCCGCGCCGGTGGAGTGATGATCATGAGTGTGGCTGCGCAGGATCGCGGCCACCGTCTCGGGCGTGACCTTGGCCGGGACGAAGGGTGCGAAGATCTCGGCCGTCTTGTCGGGATTGGCCGCGGTCCAGGCCTGCGCCTCGACAATCGCGCGCGAGACGGCCCCGGCAACCTCGGGCTGGTCGCGGATCAGGGCGCCACGCAGGCCGAGCACGCAGCAGGTCGATTTCGCATACTGGCCTTCGAGATTGGTGGCGAGCTCGATGAGCTTGTCGCGCTCGCGGATCAGGTAGAGATGCGGGTCGTCGCCGGCGAGCGCCTGAACCTCTCCCTTTTTCAGCGCCTCGCCGAACAGGTCCTGCGGATACTGCACCCAGCTCACGTCCTTCTCGGGATCGAGCCCGATCTCGGCGAGGCGGATGGCGAAGAAGTTGCGCACCGGGCTTGCCGGATCGGTGACGGCGATGGATTTGCCCTTCAGGTCTTTCAGGCTGCCGATATTGGCGGCCTCGGGCACCAGCAGGCGCATGCAGCCGCCATGAGTGCCGACGGTGAGGCCGACATCGAAGCCCTGCTCCAGCGGCTTCAGCCAGCGCAGCGCCATGCCGATGCCGCCATCGGCATGGCCGGTCGCGATCGCTTGCAGCAGGGCGTCGGTCGGGCCGCTGAAATTCACCGGCTCCACCGCGAGATTGTACTTTTCGAACAGGCCTTGCTTCAGCGCGACCGAGATCGGCGACTGGCAGACGGCCGTCTGGCCCCAGGCGAGCTTGATCGTCTGACGCTGCTTCAGCGGCGATGCTTGAGCGAAAGCATGTTGCCCGGCCAAACCGGCCAGCGGTGCGGCGGCAAGCGCGGCGGCTCCGCGCAACAAGGTGCGGCGGGAGGGGAAGGTCGTCTGCTGGGTCATGGTCGCTCCTTGCCGCTCTGCACGCGGCTGCATGGTCATTCGGGAAAGGGTCAGGCTGCCGCGCGTTTGGCCGGCACGCGGTCGACGGTGCCGCGTACTTCGACACCCTGCCGGAGCAGGTTCAGGATCGGGCAGAAGCGCTCGACGGCGGCATTCAGGGCGTCGAGCTCGGTCGCGTCCGTCGTGAGCCTGACGGTGTAGGACAGGTCGTGCGGATAGATCGGTGTGGTCTCGTGACCGGGCGTTCCGGCGCGCGGGTCGAGTTGGCCGTGAACCTCGACCCAGACATCCTCCAGAGCGATCTGCTGGTCGGCGGCCTGGATCAGATAGGTATGGGTCAGGCAGCTCGACAGTGCGCCGAGCAGCAGTTCAGGCGAGCTCGGCCCAAGATCGTAGCCGGCGAAATCCGGCGGGCTGTCGCTGATCACCTGGAAGTCGCGGATGCGGATGCGCCGGACGCCGCTGCGACCCTCGGCATGGGCTTGCGCCTGCAGCTTCAGCGGACTGGCTTCTCCCGAGCGGGCATGGGCCTTGCGGCGCAGCAGGGCGTCGCGTTTCTGGGCGAGATATTCCGTGAGATTGGACATGGTGGTGTCCCGGTCTGGCGTGATGCAGGGATCTGGACAGACGTGCGCACTCGGTCACGCAGCCGCGATTGCGGCTGGCGCGAGATTGCTTTGTCTGAGCTGTGGATGGGCTCGAAGTGAGCGCGGAGAGGCGGCCCGTCCTCAGGCTCCGACGGTCAGAGCCGTCGGTGGAAGAGCGAGCCGGCTGCGAACTCTGCTGTGCTGAACGTCATGGACATTCGCGTCTCCAAAACAAAAGGAGCCCACGAGACATCGTGGTGCTTTTAGCGTTGTTGACGCGGCGCAAGCTGCTCCAGCAAATCCCGCGGCGAAGACGCTGAAAACGCCATCGCTTTCAATATTATTGCTTGGGTCATTATTATTGGCAATGAAATAGAATATGCGTTTTTCGTGGCAGAACGCGATGATTTGTTTTGCATCCGGCGACGCGACGAGGTGATCGACATCTTCACCGCATCGACCGGATGTCGGACCGTGGCGATTTCCGGGGCTTGCGTTCGCGCCGGCAGGCGGCGACCTTATCCGCTGTGCGCGGGGAGGGCCCCCGAGCCGGGGAGGTTGCGTCCTTCTGGCTAGGCGCCCGGACACCTCAAACTTAGCCCGCGATGGCGACCAAGATGTCGGGTTGACTACGGATGACGTCGGCTATGGCCATTCCGTTCTCGCCACCTCGCTCCTCGAGAGCCGCTATGACGCGGAGCCGATCTTTGATCGACTTGTCCCGGTTCAGCTTCATTTTACCCTCGATGGCGTCGAGCGGTATGCCAACGCCGACGATGGTGCGCAGCCTCGCCTGGGCCAGAGTGTCCGGAACTGCCCGGAAATGGCCCATAGCGGACGTCGGGAATGTCTGCTTCCGGGCCAGCGGTTCGGGGGACGACAGCGGGGTTTAAGCTGACTCATAGCCGACATCTGGAGCGTCCGGTTGTCGCAACCCAACGCAACGGTTGGCCATCGCTGCCGGAAACGGAAAACTGCGTGGCCGAGTTCAACCGGTCCTCGACGACATCCTGCTTGCCTTCGTCGTTGAGGGGCTGCTGCAGCAAAAATGCGCGCGAATGCCTATGGTGGCAAACGGCATCCTGACCCATTTGTTTTATGAGGGATGGTTTTGAGATGCCTGAGGTCTGAAGGAACGGTCGATGACAGCGCCGATGGATCGCCAGGGGATCGAAAAGCTCATCGACGGAATGACGCTGAAGGAGAAGGTCGGACAGCTCACCATGCTGAGCGGCGAGCTGGTGCAGACGGGCCCGGCCTCCGCGCCAGTCACCTCCGCCGCCATCCAGAACGGTGAGGTCGGCAGCCTCCTGAACCTGGTCGGGCCGGAGCGCATCCGGGATGCGCAGCGGCACGCCGTCGAGGGCTCGCGCCTCCGGATTCCCCTCTTCTTCTCGCTGGATGTTCTCTATGGGCTGAGAACGATGTTCCCGATCCCGCTTGGGGAATCGTCGGCCTTCGATCCAACGCTGTGGGAAACGACCGCTCGCGTGGCGGCCGAGGAATGCGCAGTCGAGGGCATCGACCTGACCTTTGCTCCGATGATCGACATCGCGCGGGATCCGCGCTGGGGACGGACGCTCGAAGGGCCAGGCGAAGACCCGCTTGTCGGCCAGCGGATCGCGCGGGCGAAGGTGCGGGGCTATCAGACGGCCGATCTCGCCTCGCCGACGGCGATCGTTGCGACCGCGAAGCATTTTGCCGGTTACGGAGCGGTCCTCGCCGGCCGGGAATATGCCTCGGTCGACATGTCGGAGCGGCTGCTGCACGAAGTCTACCTGCCACCGTTCAAGGCCGCAGTCGAAGCTGGCGTCGCCTGCATCATGCCGGCTTTCGTCGATCTCAACGGCACGCCGATGTCCATTCATGTGCCGCTTCTGCGAGGCCTGGTGCGCGAGCGCTGGGGGTTCGAGGGCGTGATCGTGAGCGACTGGAGCTCCATCGCCGAGCTGTTGCTGCACGGCGTCGCAGCCAAGCCCGAGGCCGCCGCGCTTGCGTTAAATGCAGGTGTCGACATCGACATGATGGGCAAGGGCGCTTATGTCGATGGGCTGCCCGAGGCGCTCGATCGCGGTCTCATCACCATGGCACGCATCGACGAAGCGGTGCGGCGCATCCTGCTGCTCAAGCTGAAACTCGGCCTGTTCGACGATCCCTATCGCCGATGCGGTTCGCCAGAGGCCGTCGCGGCCATCGGCGCCCAGCCGGCGCGCAGAGCTCTGGCGCGGGAGGCCGCGCGCAAGTCGATCGTGCTCCTGACCCATTCCGGGGACACGCTGCCGCTCAAGAATAGCCTGAGCTCCATCGCGATCGTCGGCCCCTTCGGCGAAATCGTGGGAGGCTCCTCGGAGCCGGCGGCCGACGAGCGCGTCGCCGAGTTGGTCGACCGGCTTAAGACAGCCTTTCCCAAGGCTGCGATATCAGTTGCCACCGGTAGCCACGTCGAACAGCCCGATGACAGCGGTCTCGAAGCGGCGCGTCGGGAGGCGGGGCAGAGCGACGCGATTCTCCTGTGCCTCGGCGAACGCGTCGACATGGCAGGCGAAGCCAGCAGCCGGGCCCATCCCGACGTGCCCCAGCCTCAGCAGGAGCTGGCGCGGGCGATGCTGGATACGGGCCGGCCCGTCATCGTCCTGCTGTTCTCGGGCCGGCCGCTGATCTTGCCGGATTGGCTCGCTGCAGGCGCCAAGGCGATCCTCGCGTGCTGGCATCCGGGCTCGGAAGGCGCCGGCGCCATTGCCGATGTGCTGAGCGGTGCTCATAATCCGAGCGGTCGACTCTCGATGTCGTGGCCCGCCGATGTCGGGCAGATCCCGATTTTCTACGCCGAGCGCCCCACAGGCCGTCCAAGGCTGGAAACCGAGCATTTTTCCAGCAAGTATCTCGATATTCCGAACGAGCCCCGCTTCACGTTCGGCCACGGGCTGTCCTACACGACGTTCCTCCTGACCAATCCGCGCGCGACCAGATGGACGATCACCGCGGGTGAAGCCACCGAGATCCTGGTCGACGTCAAGAATACGGGGGCGATGGCCGGCGAGCACACCGTGTTCCTGTTCATCCGCGACGTCGTGTCCTCGATCACGCGGCCTCAGCTGGAATTGAAGGACTTCACGAAGGTCGCGCTCGCCCCCGGTGATATGAACACCGTGCGCTTCACGCTCTCCTCCGACCAGCTTCGCTTCCTGGGGGCCGATCTCGAACCGCTGCTCGAACCCGGGCTCTTCGACGTCTTTGTCGGGCCGAGCGCCGACCCGGCGCAGCTGCAGATGCTCGAATTGCGGGTGAACCCGCCCCCGAGCGTCGCCTGATGCCCGGGCCGGTGGTCGAGCCTTGAGCGCCGCGATGGACGGGAGCCCGACACCGCCCGCAGCCGCTTCCGCGCTGGACGTTTCGGCAAGCGGGGTCCTGCACCAGCTTTGGATCCTCATCACGGCGATGCGCGCCTCGCCGCGCCGGCTGGCATTGCTGTTCCTGCCGATGGGCAGCATCGTTGTCATCGCGACGAATGCCGTGTTCCAGATCCAGCTGAACAACTGGCAGGGCGCGCTCTACGATGCCCTCCAGAACCGTGACCTGGGAGCCTTCGGCCATCAGCTCCTGGTGTTTCTGTCGCTCATCGGCGCGCTCCTCCTGCTCGTCGTCGCCCAGGCCTGGCTCACCGAAGTCGGCAAGGTCAGGCTACGGGGCTGGCTGACGCGGGACATGCTCGACGAATGGCTGAAGCCCAAGCGCGCCTATCTGCTCGCCTTCGCCGGTGAGGCCGGCGTCAATCCCGATCAGCGCATCCACGAGGATGCCCGCCACCTGACGGAGCTCTCCGTCGATCTCGGCAACGGCCTGCTGCAGGCCTCGCTGATGCTGGTGAGCTTCATCGGCGTGCTCTGGATCCTCTCGACGCAGGTCGTGTTCAATTTCGGCCATGGCGACTTCACCATTCCCGGCTACATGGTCTGGTGCGCGATCGCGTATGCCTCCATCGGCTCGTGGCTGGCATGGCGGGTCGGCCGGCCGTTGATCGCGCTGAACGCCGAGCGCTATGCGCGCGAGGCCGATTTCAGGGCGTCCCTGATCAAGGTGGCCGAGCGGTCGGAAGCTATCGTGCTCTATCAGGGTGAAAGCGACGAGCGCGCCCATCTCGACCAGGCCTTTCACAAAGTCCAATCGCTGGCGCGCCAGCTCGCCAACGGCATCGTCTCGCTGACCTGGGTGACGTCGGGCCATGGCTGGCTCGCCATGGCCGCGCCCTTCGTGATCGCGTCGCCCGGTTATTTCGGCGGCCGGCTCTCCCTCGGAACCCTGATGGTCGCGGTCGGCGCCTTCAACCAGGTCCAGTACGCCCTGCGCTGGTTCGTCGACAATTTCTCGAAGATCGCGGATTGGCGGGCAACGTTGTTTCGGATCATGGCCCTGCGCGACAGGCTCCAGCGTATCGAGGAGCTGCACGCCGACCAGCACCGGATCACCTTCTACGAAGCCCCGGCCGGCGTCCTAGTCCTCGAACAGGTGGAAGCCTATCTGCCCGGCTCGCTCGTCGAATGCGCCGCGATCGAGGAAAGCAGGATCGAGCTGAAGGCCGGCGAGCATGTCCTGATCGAGGGCGACAGCGCGGCGGCGAAAACAACGCTCTTCATGAGCCTCGCCGGGCTCTGGCCCTGGGGCGACGGCCGCATCGGCCTGCCGCCGCGAGCCGACATGCTGTTCCTGCCCGAGCGCCCCTATTTTCCGCGCGCCACGCTGAGGATCGCGCTGGCATATCCCGCCGACGCGCAAGACCATACGGACGAGCACTATGCCAGCGCGCTGCACGCGGTCGGCCTCGACCGTCTGGTGGAAGACCTCGACCGCGTCGCCGACTGGGACCGGCATCTGTCGCTGGAAGAGCAGCAGACACTCGGCTTCGCGCGCGTTTTCCTACACACGCCACGATGGGTCTTTCTCAATGATTCACTGGGCGCCGTTCGCGAAAAAAGCCGCGCCGCATTGCTGGCGGCCTTCGCGGCCAAGCTCAACCAGTGTACCATTGTCAGCACCGGCGGTGATATCGGCCATCATTTCTTCCAGCGCAGCATCCACCTCCAGCATGTCCCTCGGACCGCGAGCCGCTCCTGAAAAGAGCCGCTCCAAGAAGCCACCGGCAAAGCGGCCTCCGAAGGCGGCCTCCTCCTCCGGCGACAAACCGGTCAAATTCGGTGCTCAGGATAGTCCTGCTCCTGGTTGCCAGCGGGATCAGCCGCGTCAAGCTGCGCGCGCACAGCATTCCCGAGGTGCTGGTCGGCTTCACTGTGGGCGCGCTCGCGCTTGTGGCATGAGCCCCTTGCGGACGAGTTCGGAGAGGCCGATGCCGACCGACTTCTGACTTGAGCAGCGCCCTCTATCAGGAACGGCGGGTAGGCAAGGCCAATGGGCGGTCATAGGACAGGCTTCGGCGCGCAGAAGATGGTATGAGCGCCGAGACAAGACTTACAACCTTCCGTAAGGTCAACCGATAGAAGGTCTGCCGGGCCTCGCGTGGTGTCTCGACGATGCCGGCTCCCCTCAACATCGGAGCTGCTGCGAGAGCGTCGGCTGGTGAACGTCCAGCATCTTCTCGAGCTGGCCGACGGCATACTCCCCCTCCACCAGCGTGCAGACGAGCATCAGCCGGCTGGGACGGGCGAGCGCCTTGAGCAGGCCGGCGACCTTCGCCACTCGGCTCGTCAGCTCCGCCAGGTTCATCGGCACCTGAGTCATGGCGCCGTCTCGTCCCAGGCCGCTCCGGCGAAGGCATCGAGCGGGATCTTGAGATAACGCCGGCCGTTCGCTTCCGGCTCGGGCAAGCGACCGCCGCGGAGGTTCACCTGCAGCGCATGCAGGATGAGCTTGGGCATGGGGAGCGTTTTGTCACGCGCCTGACGCAGGGCGACGAACGAGGCTTCGTCCTGCCCGGCGACATGCGGGTTCGTCAGCTTCTGCTGGCCGACCGTGCTCTCCCAGCGCGGCGCGCGGCCATGGGGCTGGTAGTCATGCCCCGTGAACAGCCTCGTCTCGTCGGGCAGCGCGAGAATGGCCTGGATCGAAGCCCAGAGCGCGCTGGCGCTGCCGCCGGGGAAATCGGCCCGCGCCGTGCCGGATTCGGGCATGAACAGCGTATCGTGGACGAAGGCGGCGTCGCCAATGACATAGGTGATCGAGGCCAGCGTGTGTCCCGGCGAAAACAGCACGGAGGCCTCCAGCGAGCCGAGCCTGAACCGCTCACCATGGGCAAAGAGCCGATCCCATTGCGAGCCGTCAGTGGCGAGATCCGGGAGGTTGTAGAGATCCTTCCAGAGCTTCTGCACGGCGACGACCTGCGCGCCGATCGCGGTCTGCGCACCGGTCTTGCCCTTGAGATACTGCGCGGCGGAGAAGTGATCGGCATGGGGATGGGTGTCGAGGATCCAATCCACGCGCAGGCCCTTCTCACGGACGAAGGCGAGGATGGCGTCGGCCTGGGTCGTGGCGGTCGCGCAGGATTTCTCGTCATAGTCGAGCACGGGATCGATGATGGCGCAGGTCTTCGTCGCAGGGTCGGTGACGACGTACTGGATGCTGCCGCTCCTCGGCTCGTAGAAGCCGGTGACCTGTGGCGCCCGGGCCGCACGACGGTCGAGCCAGGCCTTGGCTCCGGCGAGGTCGAAACCGAACGTCTGACCGAGTCCAACGACCGCATCGGCCGACAGACGGTCGTCGAGGACTTCGCCCAGCACATGAAGAGTCAGCGCGCGGGTGCCGCTTTTGCAATGTGCGAATACTGGCCCCGGCGCCCGCGCGACCGCCGCGCGGAAGGCCGTTACGTCAGCCTCGGTGATGGTCGGGCCGGTCACCGGAATGAAGCTGTAGACCATACCGGCCTCCTCGGCCGCCTTCCTCTCGGCAGCCGAGCCCGGCTGTCCCGCCTCCTCGCCAGCAGGCCGAACGTTGACGACGGCCTTGAAGCCCTGCGCAGCGAGAGGCACGAAGTCGGCCAGAGCCGGCTGACCGGCGATCGACAGTGTTTCCGTGATCTTGATGGGGTGCATGGCCGGCCTCCAGGACTCGCCGCGAATGTATATTAGCAACTTGCAAGCGTCAGAGAACGACCACCTTCGAGCCGCTCGGGATGCGGTTGTAGAGGTCGATGACGTCCTGGTTCATCATGCGGATGCATCCGGAGGAAACGGCCTCGCCGATCGTTTCAGGCTCGTTGGTCCCGTGGATCCGGTAGAGGGTGTCGTTGCCGTTCTTGAACAGGTAGAGCGCACGCGCGCCCAGCGGGTTGCTTTCGCCGCCGGCCATGCCGCCCGACCATTTCGCGTAGCGCCGCGGATCGCGCCGGATCATGTCGGGCGTCGGTGTCCAGCGCGGCCATTGCGCCTTGCGTTGGACCGTCGCCGTTCCGGTGAATTCGAGGCCGGCCTTGCCGACGCCGACACCGTAGCGCAGCGCCTTGCCATGCTCCTGCACCAGATAGAGGAAGCGCTGATGTGGATCCACGACGAGCGTCCCGGGCCGGTGTTTCGTCGGGTAGTCGACGAGTTGACGCATATTGCGGGGCTGGAGATCGTCGAGATCGACCGCCGGCACCTTGAACTTCTCGGTCTCGATCGCGGCATAGCGCTGCGCGACGTGAGGCGGGATGGCGCTGTAGGAGGCCGTTGCAGGCGGTTGCGGCTGGACCGTGGTGCAGGCGGCGATCAGCAGCGGCAAGGCGATGACGGCGAGCGGCTTCGCCGCTCGTGGGGCGCGGATCATTCTGATCTTTCCGATGAGGCTAGGGTGGCCGGCGATGCGAGGACGGCGATCAATTCTGTTTCGCCGCCTGCTTGGCGCGCGCATCGGCCACGACCTGCTTGAAGCCGGCATAATCCAGCGTCGAGGTCCGGAACGGGCCGACGAGATAGGCCGGCGTCCCCTGGAGGTCGATGGAGTCGGCCTGGGCGAGGTTGCGCCGCAGCAAGGCGGTGATGGCGTCCGCCTTGGCGTCGAGATCGGCTTGGAGGCGGACCATGTCGACGCCCGATGCCCTCACGGCTTCCAGCATCCTCTCCTTGGAAATCCGCCTGCCGGGAATGCCCATCAGCGCATGGTGCACGGCGTCGTACTTGCCCTGATAGTGGGCTGCGACCGCGAGCTGCGCGCCATAGACCGAGGCCTCGGACAGGATCGGCCAATCCTTGTAGACGAGCCTGATCCTGCCGTCGGACTTGACGATGCGAACGAGATCAGGCGCCGATTGCTTGCAGAAAGGGCAGTTGTAATCGAGGAAAGCGACGATGGTGACGTCACCCTTCGGATTGCCGGCGGTGGGCGCCTCGGGGTCGTTGAGGATGGCGTTGGTGTCGACGTCCTGGCCCAGGGCAGAGGGAATTCCCAGCAGTGCGGGCCAGATCGTGGCGAGAACGCCCGAGGCGCTCAATCCAGCGAAGCGGGAGATGAAGGTTCTGCGGTTCATGGCAAGCTCCAGGGGTGACGAGATGGACATGCGAGGGGAGAGGCAGTGTCAGGCGCCGGCTTTCGTGAGCATCGCCGCGAAGGCATCGACGGTGGTGGCGCCCGTCGTGCGGGCCCCATCGACCTCACGGCCGCTGCCGGCATCGATGAAGAGCAGGGTCGGCGGGCCCACGACGCCGAAGCGGTCCATCAGGGCCTGCCCCTCGCTGCCATAGACGGTCAGGTCGGCGCGGATGATCGTG
This sequence comes from Allobosea sp. AK1, assembly GCF_006714945.1. NCBI lineage: Bacteria > Pseudomonadati > Pseudomonadota > Alphaproteobacteria > Hyphomicrobiales > Alloboseaceae > Allobosea > Allobosea sp. AK1. Next base: position 145,168 of record NZ_VFMG01000001.1, on the reverse strand, counting down.
AGCCTGTCGAGGCGGGCGCTGATGGCGGGATCGCGCATCACGCCGCGGTCGATCTCCTTGCAGATTGTGCACCAGTCGGCGGTGAAATCGACGAGGATCGGCCGCTTCGCCGCTCGAGCCTCAGTGAGCGCGGCATCAAAGGCGGCGGGCGTGGAGACGACTCTCGCCGTTGCCCACGCCATTGCCGCAGCTGGCTCCGACGCGCCGGCCCCGTCGAGAAAGACCGCGAGGCGTAACGGATCCGGTCGCCCCGTCGCAGCCGCCCCGACCAATACCAGGCCGTATAACGCAAGAGCTGCTCCGGCAAACCGCGGCAGCAGGCGCAGATGGTCGCGGATTAGCGAATAGCCACCGAACCAGGCGCCGGCCGCGATCGCCAGCAGGCCCCACAGCAAGAGCGTAATGCCGGCCGGCAGCACGCGCGCCAGCATCCAGATGGCGAGGCCGATGAAAACGAAACCGAAACCCTGCTTCGCCTTGACGAGCCATGGGCCCGACCGCGGCAGAATGCGAGCGCCGAACGTGCCGAACAGCACGAGCGGCAGGCCCATGCCGAGGCCGAGCGCAAACAGCGCCGCCGCCCCGCGCACCATGTCTCCGGTCTGCGCGACATAGAGCAGCGCGGCCGCCAGCGGCGGCGTTACGCATGGACCGACGATCAGCGCCGAGCTGAAGCCGAGCATCGCCGCACCGCCCGGCGAGCCGCTGCGACCGCGGCCGGTTCCCGCAAGCCGCGTGCCCCAGCCCTGCGGAAGCTGCAGATCGAAAAGGCCGAACATCGACAACGCCAGGGTGACGAAGACGAGGCTCATCAGCCCGAGGGCCAAGGGTGTCTGCAAAGCGATCTGCAAGTTGCGGCCTGACATCGCCGCGGCGACGCCCAGGGCGGCATAAGCCGAGGCCATGGCGAGCACATAGGCCCCCGACAAGACGAAACCACGCCTGGCCGACAGTTGCGCGCCCGTCTGAGCCAGCAGGCCCGACAGGATCGGGATCATCGGAAAAATGCACGGCGTCAGCGACAAGAGCAGGCCAAAGCCGAGAAAGCTTGCCAGCGTCAACGCCAAGCTGCCGGAGAACAGACCGGCCGGTGCTACGGCTGTCGCTGCGTTGCTGGGAGAGGAAGCGACAGCCGGCGACGTGTCCGGGACGGAGGTGGACTGCGCCTTCGACAGGGCACCCGTCGCCAGATCGACAGCCTTGACGATCGGCGGATAGCAGACGCCCTGCTCGGCACAGCCCTGATAGGTCACGACAAGAGTGCCTGTTGCCGGCGCGTCGCTGGCCGCGATGCGGGCCTGCGTCTGGCCGTGATAGATTTCGGTCAGTCCGAAATTGGGATCGTCCTTCTGCTCGCCGGCCTCAGTGGAAAGCGTCAATGGCGTGCCGTCCTGCCGCTGCGCTTTCAGGCTTTCGCGATAGAGGTAATGGCCCGGCAAGGCCGTCCAGGTGAGGATGAGGCTACGGTCGGCAGCGCGATCCACGCCGAGGCGGAAGACCTCGTCGGCCGGGCGCGTCGTGGCGGCGGACGCGACGCCCACCATCGCCATGAGGCAGAGGGCGAGGCTGGCGAGCGCTGCGAGAAACGGACGGTGCATGGCGACCTTCGATCGGTTGAGGCCGCCATCTCGACATCGCAGCTTAAGCCAGCCTTAAGGCTGGGCTGCCTGATCGCCGGGATCGATGATGCGAGGGAGGATACCGACACATGCGCATTCTCGTGGTCGAGGACGATCCGGTTCTGGCCGATGGGCTCAAGGTGGGGCTCGGCCTCGCCGGCATGACGGTGGACTGCGTCGGGACATGCGCCGATGCGCGCGCCGCATTGTCCACCTCTGTCTTCGATACGGTCGTGCTCGACCTGATGCTGCCGGATGGCTCCGGCCTCGATCTGCTGCGCGAGATGCGCGGATCGGGCAACCAGACCCCCGTTCTGCTGCTCACGGCGATGGACGAGACATCCGACCGCATCCGCGGCCTCGACACCGGGGCGGACGATTATCTCGGCAAGCCATTCGACCTCGACGAGCTCGGTGCCCGCGTCCGAGCCATCGCCCGGCGTGGCTCGGGGCGGGCGTCGCCTTGCCTTGCCGCCGCAGGCATCATGCTGGACCCGTCGAATCTGTCGGTCGCCCTGCACGGCGTGCCTCTCTCACTGTCCCGGCGCGAGTTTTCGGTGCTGGCGGCCTTGCTGGAGCGGCCCGGCACGGTGCGCTCCAAGGCCGAGATCGAGGATCGGCTCTATGGTTGGCAGGAGGAGATCGAGAGCAATGCGGTCGAAGTCCATATCCACCACCTGCGGGCCAAGATCGGCCGTGACGTGATCGAGACGGTTCGCGGCCTCGGCTACCGGATCAGGGTGACGTCATGACCTCCTTGCGCGGGCGCCTCTTCGCGATCCTGCTGAGCGCGACCGGGGTGATCTGGCTGTCGGCCGTCCTGTGGATCTACGCTGGGACGCGCGGGGAGCTGGAGCACGTCCTCGATACCCGTCTGCAGGAGGCGGCGCGGATGGTGAATTCGCTCGTTGCCAGCGCCGACATGACATCCCCCGCTGCCGTCCTTCCGAGCCTGCCCGCAGAAGGGGCGGGCTATGAGCGCCAGCTTTCGTGCCAGATCTGGTCGCTGGACGGCCGCCTGATGGCTCGGTCGAGCGGTGCGCCCGATAGCCGCCTGACGGAAGCGGCGGCGGGCTTTTCCGACCGCGTCGTCGATGGCGAGACCTGGCGCATCTACACCATCGCCAATGCCGCCACGGGCGCGCGGGTCATGGTCGGAGACCGGCTCGGCCTGCGCGACCGCCTCGTCTCCGATCTGATCAAAGGGCTGCTGGCGCCAGCCCTTTTGATCGCACCGCTGCTCGCCCTGCTGATCTGGATCAGCCTAGGGCGAGGCCTGCGGCCGCTGCGGACGATGGCCCGCGACGTCGGCGGGCGTGACGCCGACGATATGAGCCCGATCGATCCCGTTCGCGCACCAGCGGAGGTCAAGCCGCTGACGCAGGCACTGAACGGTCTGTTCGCCAAGGTCGAGGCGGCCCGGCGGCACGAACGGGAGGTCACGGCCTTCGCGGCGCATGAGCTGCGGACGCCGCTTGCAGGGCTCAAGATGCAGGCCCAGATCGCGATGAGCGCCGCCGCCCCGGAGGTCAGACAGGGGGCGCTGCAGCAGATCGTGCTCTCCGTCGACAGGACCACGCGCCTCGTGCGCCAGCTGCTGGCTCTCGCGAAGCTCGACGCGAATGCCGAGCCGCAGGCTCGCGAGCCCGTCATCATCGGTGACGTCTTCGACGAGATCACGGCCACGGCCCCCGCTCCCGAAGCGGGCATTTCGGTCACGATCGAACCCGCGCTCAGGGAGCTGACCGTGGTCGTCAGCCGCGAACTGCTGACGCTCGCCCTTCGCAACCTCCACGACAACGCTGTGCGGCACATGCCCTCAGGCGGCATGGTGACCTGGCGCAAGGCTGCGGCCGGGAACGGGATCGTGGTCGAAGACGAGGGTATGGGCATTCCAGAGGATGAAATCCCCCTCGTCACGCAGCGCTTCTTCCGCGGCCGCAACAAGAGCGCGATCGGAACCGGACTTGGGTTGGCGATCGCCGATGCTGCCGTGCGGCGCATGGGCGGACAACTCCGTCTCACCAACCGCGGCGACCATGGCGGCCTGGAAGCAACGCTCCAGATGGCACCCGATTCCCGCAGTTGACTTGCTGCGTAGCCAATGTTCGCTGCTTGATCCGGCCGCATTGGACCTGTCGAGCGGTTCAGTCGTAGAAAGTAGAGAAGACGAACAAGATGATCCCGTTTTTGCCTGAGGCAGACGTAGTGACACACTCCGCGCAGCCGGCCTCGGCTAAACGATCGAACGCCTTTCTGACTTCCGCCCAACGCCTACCACGCGGCTGAGGCGGAGGCTGACGCGGTCGCGACCGATCTATTGGCGCGCCGCGACGCCTCCATGCTTGCCATTTTTGGAACTGGCCACCAGGCCCGCTACGAAGTCGCGGCGCTCGCCCGTATCCGGATGGATCTAACCGGCGAGGTGTTGGGTAGGATGCTGATGCCGATATCACCGTGTTCGATAGCTCCGGGTTGGCCATTCAAGACCTACTCGTCGCACGGGCGACCAGCCCGCTCCCGAAATCTAACGTCCACTCGGCGACGGCAGAGGATACCCCTTGCAGGACGGTCGTCCTCAGATTCGGCGCCTATCCCTCGCGAACGTCAGCTTCTGGGTAAGCTCCCAATGTCCGCAACTGACGCATCTCACCCGGAAGAGCGACCTGCGTTTGTGGCCCTAAGCGGACTCTGAAGGTGTCTGCTTTCGGGCTGTCTCATTAGCGAAGCTAATGTGCATGCGACGAGCCCTTGCTGCCTTTGTCGGCGGGCCGACAGCGAAGAGGAAGGCCGAGTAAAAAGTTTGCCTTATTTCGAAGGACGACGCTGGCGGGGTTCAGCTCGACACATTGCTTCCACACTGCAGATCATAATCGCGCATGCGTAATCGAGGATGGTCCTCAGAAGGTTCGTTCGAAGAAAAGCTGCGCCGAACTTTGCCGGCCCGAGAGGCTCGCCGCGCGTGCATTCCCGGCGATGTCGAGCTTCTGCCAAGCGATGGAACCTTCGAGGCCGATGCGCAGTCCATCGACCGGCGCCCAGACCAGATTTGCCGCGACCCGGTCGATCTGAATCAGGCCGGCCAACCTGGAAGGGGTCGGAATCGAAAGCCGATACCGGCTGACATAGGTGTTGGTCGACCATTCATCCGTCCATTCACGCCCGATAGCGACTACGCCGGACCAGCCGCGCGTTGTCAGGTCTCCGGTCAGGGCCGAAAAGGCCGTGCGCTGGTCAAGCCTGGAACCGATATAGGGGGCCGCGTCCACGGCCCCGGCGATCTGGGCGGTCAGCGTCAACGGCCGTTCCAGCAGCGTCTTCTCCCAGGTCGCGCCGAGGATCGCAGCCCGGCCGACGCGGCCGGAACCACCGCCCGGCACGTCACGCGCCGCGATGGCTCCGTGCAACGTCAAACCGCCCTGCTCGTAGAGCAAACGCGCGACACCGTCGGGCACGCGATTGCCCCGGTTTGGCAGCACCGTGCGCCGGTCGGCGGAGGTGTCTTCGACCGACAGCGACAGGCTAAGCTGTTCGGTCAGCTGTCGCTCGTAGCCGATCAGCGCAACGGTGCGGCTCGGAATCCGACCGATGAAGGCGAAGTCGTCGCCGGTCCAGAAATCAAAGCGCGAGCCCGCCAACCCGAAGGCGAACGCGCCGAACGTAACGCTGGCCTCGCTCATCGTGAGCTCGCTGCCACCGTCGCTGGACGTGTCGATCGAGAACTCGAAGGCGCTCGCCAGATAGTGTCCATCGGAAAGCGTTTGCCCGGTTTCGATGCGGAAGGAGGCGCTCAGCGGGAAACTGATGGCCCCCTGCGGTACCAGACCGGTCGCCCGGGCCAGCGCGTTCGCCTTGTAGCTGTCGCGCTGGAGCCCCGCATTCACCGTGCCGGAGACGGCTACGCAGGCGCCTAACCCCGGCGATACGAAGCCGCGGGGGCTTTCGTCATCCTCATCATCGTCTTCGTCATCGCTTGCCGCAGCAGGCTTCGAGGCGGCAGGAAATGAAAAAACCGGACTCGGTTCAGGAGGGGTGATCGTGCAGCTGCGCAGGAACAGGGGAGGCTTGCTGGCCGCGAGCGCATGTGGGCTTACGAATACGGGAATACAGATAGCGGCAAGCGCCATTGCCGCATGCATTCTGGTCGCGATCGACAGAGCGCCGCGCCGAACCGGCGGAACGCGCTTCTCGTCAGGCAGCATGCGTTTAGGAACGAACATCGACTTCTCGTTTGATCGTCGCGTTTGAGCGCCACGAATGCCGCGAAATCCCCAACCTGCTTCGAGACCCCTCATCCAATGATCTCGCTTCTTGTGAGCAAGGGAGCTGCGTAATGCCGACGGTTCCGCCATCAGGCGTACCAACGCTCCGGCTTTGCAAGTCGGCGCTTACGCGGCGCGTTAGCGGCTTGGTGGAGCGCGCATGTTTCCGGCGGCCCCGCGAAATTTCTGGCTGGGTCTGCAAATTCGAGCGTCTTCGTCCGGTAGCTGTCGAGCATCCGCATTCTGGAGTGTAACAGTTACGGCCGCCAAACTGCTTCCGACTCTGCGGAGTTCGTTCGAAGATATTGCCTGCCGCGACATGCGGGCAAGGTCGATCGGGCCGACACTTCAGTGGATGAAAGCATGAAACGAGGTACGAAACCTGTCGCCTTGGCGCTTCTCGCGGTCGCCGCCACGGCCATCGGGCAGCCGAGCCTGGCGGTCGAGCGTCTGCAAGGCGCGTGGGCAACGAGTGCGGCGAGCTGCGACCAGGTCTTCGCCAAACGCAACGGGCAACTCGTCTTCAAGCACTCAGCCGAAGGTTGGTCGGGATTTATTGCGACCGGCAAGCATATTCGCGGTGCGAACGCCACCTGCGATGTGATCTCCTCGAAGCAGAAGGGGGACGTGTTGACCGTTCTGCTCGGCTGCAAGACTGCAGTTATCTTCGAGACGTCGAGCGTGTCCGTCCGCTTCAAGCCCGACGGCGATGTCTTGCGCTTCGACCCGGAGTTTCCGGAGGTCGAGACCAGCTACCACAGGTGCGACAAGTAACAGCGGCCCGCCAGCACAGAACCTGGCTCTGCTTTTTCTCGTTGATGAGACGGATCGGGACAGAAGGAGATGGATGATGTCGTTCTTGAGTGCGAACGCGGCCCGCTCCCTTCGGGCAGCGTCGATCGTCGGCCTTGTATCGAAGGCCATGGCCGTGACGCTGTTGCCGATCTCGCTCGTTTCGTTTGACGCACAGGCATTCACGCCGATCGGATCGAGACTGGGGAATGTCGCGCCCGAGTTCGTCGAGCCGACCCAATACCGCCGGGGTTTTGCTGAACGGGGCGTGGCCGTCGGGCCGAGAGGCGGCGTAGTCGCCCGGCGCGGCTATGTCGCTCGCGGGCCGCGCGGTGCTGTGGCCGGCAGGGGTTATGTCGCGCGCGGGCCACGAGGGAATGTCGTTGCGGGTCGTGGGGCCGTTGTCCGCCCCGGCTATCGGCCTGCGCCCGTCCCGGTCCGTCCCTGGGTCCGCCCAGCCGGCTATTGGTGGCATCCGGGCCTGGCGGTCGTGTCGGGGGCGGCAATCGGCTTCGCAACGGCCGCGGCAGCCCGAGCCTATGTCAGTTCGCAACCGCCGGCACCCGGCTATTGCTGGTTCTACACAAATCCGCAGCGAACGCAGGGCTTCTGGGACGTCTGCCCACCCTGAGAAGACTGGCCATTGCGAGAGAAACCAGACCGGCCTGCAATAGGCCGATTCAAGACGGAGGTATTCATGCCGAGGCATATCAGCCTGATCGTCGCGCTTTCGATCGCTGCGGGCGTCGCAGCTTGCGCCCCGTATCCCGAGATCGCCAGCGAAACCGTCATCGTCGCCGGCGTCGGCCCGGTCGAGATCGAACGCCTGAATGTCCGGGTGGTGTCGATCGACCGGACCGATCGCTCGGTCGTCGTCGAGCAGCAGGGCAACACCTGGCGCGTCGACGTCCCGCCGGCGTTCGGCAATCTCGAACGGCTTCGCGAGGGCGACAGGGTCGAGATCCGACGGATCGAGGGCGCGCTCTTGGATATCGGACGCAGCAGGCGCGGGGCCAGGCCGGGGATCGTCTACACGGAAGCGGCCGGCGAACCGCAATTCCAGAACCTGCCGGACAGGTTCGTCGTGCGGACGATCACGCTGACCGCGCGGTTTGAAAGGTTCGACGCGGCCACGAGCGTCGTGAGCTATGTCGGCCCGTTCGGCGCGCGTTCGCTCAAGGTCGCCGATCCCACGCTCAAGGCCGATCTGCTGCGTCTGCGGAGGGGCGACATGGTCGATCTGACCCTCGCCGAGGCATTCTACATCATCCTGAACTAGACGTTCGTCCCCAGCGCCTCGACGGTGGCTTTCCTCTCGTTTTGGTTCGAGGGGGAAGCCGGCGCCGTGGATTACCACGCTGGGCGAGGCTGACGATGCCGGCGGGGTGAGGCCGCAGCCTGCGTTGCCCGGGGCGTTTTCAGCCGGAACGCTATTGCGGACGTGTGTACTGATTTATCAGCGCTTGACGACCGTCGGAGACGGAGCAGCGGGGGCTGGAACATGTCCCAATGGGAAGGCGAAGGCGAGACTGATCAGGGCGATCGTTCCCTGGGGCCGATTCTCAACGCTGACCTCGCGTAGCACCTTGAGATGTGCGGCGACCGGAGTGCCCGCGACGCTGAAATTATAGCCGATCGAGCCGCCGACTGCGGTGACACGGCCCTTGTAGGAGCCGAGCGAGGTCCCGCCGCCGCCATCGCCGCTGACCTGCTGGTAATGCGAGGCGATCACGCCGATCGAGAATTCCTTGCTGAGATACTGCGTGATCGCGAGGTCGGCATGCACGGCATTGCCGCTGCGGTAGTCGGTGTCTTTATTCTTGCCGTTGATCTCGAAACCCACGGCAGCGGAGATGTCGAGGCCGATTTTGGGGTCGAGCCAGGTCCCTGCCGCGAAAACGTCGCCGATCCAGCGATTGAACGCCAGATTGGAGAGCTCGCCCTCCTGGTAGGCGCCGGCCGGAATGCTCAGCGAGCCGCCGACCTGCCAGTGGAAATTGCCGGCATGCCAGCCGATAAAGCTGGAGACGATGGGATCGCCGAGATTGAAGGTGGCATCGCGGCTGCTGAGCCCGAAGGAGCGGCCAAGACGGGGCGCCGCAATCACGGCACCAGCGCTGATTCGCGGCGTGCCGAATGGGATGGAGACGGCAAAAGCGAGGTTGCCGCCGAATATCTGGAAAGGAGTGACCCAGGTCGGGGTCATGAAATTGGCCCGCGCCTCGACTTTAACATTGGCTAGTACGGCGCCGCCGAACTGCGTCTGGGTTCCTGCCGAAAGCCGTCCAGAATAAGAATAGAAGTCATTCTCGAAATAGAAGCCGGGTGGCGGCAGCATGCCGGCTCCGGGGCCGTGCAATCCCGGGAGAAACAGGCTTGCGCCGCCTTCCGTCGCTGCAAGTTGGCTATGGGTCAGGCTGCCACACAAGGCGACCGTGGCCCCAAGAAGCGCGGTCCTGAATCGCTTCATGATCTGCGCCCTCCCGTCGCGAGAACGGACGGTCCGATGATTCAGCGCGTAGCGTCAAGTTGAGGAGGTAAATAATCGGACTGAGCGTAACAGCCGGCATTGCAACTGTATCGACTGCATCCGGGGCAGGATTACGGGCGTATAGGCTCTGGATGCGTTCAGCGCTTCGACGGATGTCTCATATGGAACAGGCGCAAAAACGCGGGCTTGCCCGCCTGATGCTCCGCTGGCCGGATCGGCGCGCCGCGCTGCGTGAGAAATACGGCCAAGACATCCGCCTGGCGGAACTGTGCGAAGCCTACGAGGCCGCCTGGGAGGCAGCGGCCTATTGGGCAAAATCACCTTCGGTGGTTGGCCGGGAACGCGCGGAGGAATACAACGCGCTCGCTTCCGCGACAGAACAAGATATTCTGGAGAGGATTTCCTAACGGTGTCGCTCTTGGCCATGCCGTGGCGAGGGTCTGTGCTTGCCAAGCTCGCTATAGTTGCGTCACTGTTACAACGATTGTTGAGAGATAGTTTTTCGATCCAGGCTTTGGAGGCGGAGCAATGGACGGAAAGGTGTTGACCGAGGGTGAGGAGCCCTCGCCTGGAGAAGTACTTTCGGCTCTCGAAGCATTGGTAGCCAGCGGTTCGTTCAGAATCTCGGAAAGAAATAGGCGCTTCCTGAGCTTCGTCGTGAATCAGACGATCGGTGGGCGTTCCGACCGGATCAAAGCCTACTCGATCGGCGTCGACGTCTTCGGTCGGGATGACAGCTTCGACCCGACCGTCGATCCCATCGTTCGCATCGAGGCGACGCGCCTGCGTTCGGCGCTGAACGCCTATTATGATGGTGCGGGAAGCGGCGATCGCATCAGGATCACGATACCGCGCGGCAGTTATGTGCCGACATTCGGCTGGGCAGCCGGATTGGCCGGACGGGAGGGGCGCGATTGCCTCCTTGAAGGCATGGTCGCCGAGATTGCGGACGGGTCGCTAGCGGCGGTGGTGATCCATGATCACTCGGATCAGGCGGACCCCGAAGTTGCTTTGCGTGGTGAGCTTTTCACCGATGCCCTGCTTCCCCTGTTGCGAAAGGCCCGCTTCAAGACGCTCGTCGTTCCATCGGTAGAGCGCAGCGCGGCGACCGGCTCGATCAACGCACTTTTCGCTCATCCCGGCGAGACCTATTCCCTCGACATCGCCGTGCGTCCGCTGGCCGAGCGGCGCCGCTATTCCTGGCGTTTCAGCGATCTGCGCAACGGCGAGGTGCTGGCTTCCGACTTCCGGGATTTTGTCGCGAAGGCGACGCCCTGCTTCGAGCTGATCGACGATCTTGCTGAGACCGCGGCGCAATCCATCTCGGCCGTGATCGCCTCCCATTGAGCTCGGGAAGGGCGCTGTCGATACAGTTACGGCCTTAAGCGCGCGATACCTCCATGCGACTTTCCGGCGTCGCGCACCCAGGCTTGCGCTCTCGCAGAGACGCAATCCCCGGCGACGGATCCGCAACCGGGAGTGTTTCATGGGACGCCATAAATTCCTTGCCGCGGTCGGCCTTGTGGTCGGATTGGGCCTGTCGGCGCTGCCGGCGCAAGCGCAACCCGCTCCAAGCCCGCCAAGTTCGGCCAGGCCGAACATCCTCGTCATCTTCGGCGACGATATCGGCCAATCCAACATCAGCGCCTATTCGCACGGCCTGGTCGGCTACAAGACGCCGAATATCGACCGCATCGCCAAGGAAGGCATGATGTTCACCGATTACTATGCGGAGAACAGCTGCACGGCCGGGCGCTCGACCTTCATCACGGGGCAGGTCTGCCTGCGCACGGGCCTCTGCAAGGTCGGCATCCCCGGAGCGACAGTCGGCCTGCAGGATCGCGACGTGACGATTGCGGAGGCCTTGAAGCCGCTCGGCTATGCCACCGGGCAGTTCGGCAAGAACCATCTCGGCGACCGCGACGAATACCTGCCGACGCGGCATGGCTTCGACGAGTTCTTCGGCAATCTCTACCACCTCAATGCCGAAGAGGAGCCGGAAGGCCCCTACTATCCCAAGAACGACACGAATTTCGTCAAGTCGGGCTCGCCGCGCGGCGTGCTCAAATCCTCCGCCGACGGCAAGATCGAGGATACCGGCCCGCTCACCCGCAAGCGCATGGAAACGGTCGACGACGAGACCACGGCCGGGGCGATCGACTTCATGCAGCGTCAGGTGAAAGCCAACAAGCCGTTCTTCACCTGGATGAACACCACGCGCATGCATGTGTTCACCCATATCCGCGAAGCCAACAAGGGCATCAGCGGCATGCCCGGGAACGACTACGCCGACGGCATGGTCGAACACGATCGCGATGTCGGCAAGCTGCTGAAGGCGCTCGACGATCTCGGGATCGCCAACAACACCATCGTCGTCTACGCCACCGATAACGGCCCTAACCAGTGGTCCTGGCCGGATGCCGCGACGACGCAGTTCCGCTCCGAGAAGGACACGAACTGGGAAGGTGCCTTCCGTGTGCCGGCGTTGATCCGCTGGCCCGGCAAGATCAAGGCGGGCGAAATCTCGAACGAGATGGTCTCCGGCCTGGACTGGTTCCCGACCCTTGTCGCTGCCGCGGGCGACGGCGAGATCAAGGACAAGCTGCAGAAGGGCACGAGCCTCGGCAGCAAGCAGGCCAAGGTCCATCTCGACGGCTACAACCAGCTGCCCTACCTCACCGGTCAGCAGCCGAAATCGGCCCGCAACGAGTTCTTCTACTTCAACGACGACGGCAATCTCGTCGCCTATCGTTACGACAACTGGAAGGTCGTGTTCTGCGAACAGCGCAAGCCCGGCGGTTTCGAGGTCTGGGCCAATCCCTTCACCTGCCTGCGCGCCCCGAAGGTCTTCAATCTGCGCATGGATCCGATGGAACGGGCCGACGTCGTCTCCGACCAGTATTACGACTGGCTCGCCCGGAACGCCTATCTGATCCAGTACGGCGTCTACAAGGTCGCTCCCTTCCTGGGCACCTTCAAGGACTACCCGCCGAGCCAGCGGCCGGCGAGCTTCAGCGTCGACCAGATGGTGGACGCCCTGATGAAGAACCTCGATCAGGCCGCCGCCCGGACCTCGAAATAGGGGTGAGTTCTCGCCACGGGCCGTTCGATCGAGCGGCCCGTAGGCTTTCGACGCAAGAGCGTCAGGCGAGGGAGGAGACTTCGATGCGGGCCATTCATTCTGGTGCGTTGCTTGGCGTCGTCGCGCTTTTGATCGGCATGCCGGCCCTGGCTCAGGGACCCGCCTTACAGGCTTCGCCCGGCTGGAGCCGCGCCTTGCCGCCCGGCCCCGATACGCGTGTGAAGATCACCGAGGAATATGCGCGTCTCGTCGGTCGCGACGCCTATTTCTGGACCTGGCCGATGGTCAATATCTTCAACCGTCGCCTGCATTTCGCCCAGGTAAAGGAGACCGCTCGCTCCGGTCCGTTGATGCAGGCTCCGCTTAATCGACTCGCCATGCTGACGGACTATGTCGAACCGGAGGAGCGCTCCATCGCCTGCCCGAACCAGGATGTCGTCTACGGGATCGGCTCGCTCGCGCTCGACATCTCCCCGGTCGTCATCCAGGTACCCGATTTCGGGGATCGCTTCTGGGTCTATCAGACCGTCGATCTGCGCACCGACAGCTTCGTCCAGCTCGGCAAGATGTACGGCACGATGCCGGGCTTCTATCTGCTGGTAGGGCCGAACTGGAACGGGGATGTCCCGCCCGGGATCACCAAGGTGTTTCGATCCCCGAGCAATACCGGGCTGATGGCCCCCCGAATCTTCCAGGACGACACGCCCGAGGACAAGCGGGCGATCCAGTCCGTCTTGCCGGGCATCATGATGTACCCGCTCGCCGAGTTCGACGGGACGGTGAAGACGATGAACTGGACGAACCTGCCGGTCGTGCCGCCTCCGCCTCCGAGCGAAACAGAGACCCGCTGGGTGTTTCCGGAGAAATTCGTCGACGAATTGGCCCTCGTCCTGGCCGACGCACCGCCGCTTCCGGGAGAGGAAGCTCGCTATGCGCAGGTGCTCGCCGTGCTCACCGCAGCGAAGACCGATCCCAAGCTGAAGCGGGCGATGACCGAAGGTGCCGCCGAGGCCGATGAGAGGTTGGTGACGCCGCTCTTCCAGTTTCGCAATTACGGCCAGCAGCTCCCGCATAACTGGTCGACGATTTCGAACGAGTCCGCTTTCGGCACCGATTATTTTACCCGAACGGCAGTGGCGAAGTCGAACATCATGGTGAACTCGCCGAACGAGACCAAGTATTTCTACCAGGACCTCGACAATGCGGGTGGCCGCCTCAATGCCGCGAGCCGCTATACCGTCACCTTCCCGAAGGGGGGCACTCCGCCGGTGAACGGGTTCTGGTCCCTGTCGATCTACAACGAGCACCACTTCTTCGTCGCCAACCCGATCAACCGCTTCTCGGTCGGCACGAAGAACAAGGACCTGAAGCTCAACACTGACGGATCGTTGACCATCTACGTTCAGTCCGAAGCTCCCAGCGATCCCGCACAGCGCGCCAACTGGCTCCCGGCCCCGAAAGGCGACTTCTCGCTTTACGTCCGCGCCTACTGGCCGAAGGCGGAGGTGATGCAGGGAGCGTGGACCCCGCCCCCGGTGCTGAAAGCGAACTGAGGAGGGCGCGATGGCCATGCTGCGCCGAACCGTCCTTGCTCTGCTTGCCGCCGGTCTATCGAGCTTGGGCGCGCCGGCCTTCGCCCAGACCGAGCCCCTCCCGTCCTGGAACGACGGCAAGGCCAAGCAGGCCATTCTCGATTTCGTCGGGAAGGTCACGCAGGAGGGCGGCCCGGACTTCGTACCGCCCGAAAGGCGGATCGCCACCTTCGACAATGACGGCACGCTCTGGGCCGAGCAGCCGGTCTATTTCCAGCTTCAGTTCGCGCTCGACGAAATCAGGCGGCTGGCCGCCGAGAAGCCCGAGCTCAAGGGCAAGGAGCCTTACCGCTCGGTCCTCGCCCGTGACCTCAAGGCACTTTCCGCCGACCATGGCAAAGGCCTGCTGCAGGCCATGATGACGACCCATACCGGGATGACGACCGACGCTTTCGCTAACATCGTCGGCAATTGGCTGGACACGGCTCGGCATCCGACGAAGCAGCGGCGCTATGACGAGATGGTCTACCAGCCGCAAGTCGAATTGCTGCGCTTTCTTCGCAGCCAAGGCTTCAAGACCTTCATCGTCTCGGGCGGCGGAGTCGAGTTCATGCGGGTCTTCGCCGAGAAGACCTATGGCATCCCGCCGGAGCAGGTCGTGGGCTCATCGGGCGTCGTCACCTATCGTCTCGATGCCAGCGGCAGGCCGGACCTGTTCAAGCAGGCGAAGGCCGAGTTCATCGATGATGGTCCGGGCAAGCCGGTCGGCATCAACCGCTTCATCGGGCGCCGCCCGATCCTTGCCTTCGGCAATTCCGACGGCGACCTGCAGATGCTCCAGTATACCGCCGCAGGCAACGGTCCCAGATTGGCGCTGATCGTCCATCACACCGACGCCGAGCGCGAATGGGCCTATGATCGCAACTCGCCGATCGGCAAGCTCGACAAGGCGCTGGACGAGGGCCGGGCCAAGGGCTGGACCATCGTCGACATGAAAGCCGACTGGAAGACGGTCTTCCCCGGCAAGCCGTGACCATGGCAGCATAGGGACGATCGAGGGAGCGCGAACCATAATGAACGCCGCGATCGCAGAGGCGCGTTTGCTTACGGACGGCATGGTCCGCATTCAAGGCGGGACCTTCCGCATGGGCTCCGACCGGCACTATGCCGAGGAGGCGCCGAGCCATCGCGCCAACGTCGACGGCTTCTGGATCGACGCGACGCCGGTGACCAACAGCCAGTTCCGCAGCTTCGTCGAAGCGACCGGCCATGTCACCTTCGCCGAGCTCGCCCCCGATCCCAGGGATTATCCGGGCGCCCTGCCTCACATGCTGCGGGCGGGGTCGCTGATGTTCGACCCGCCGAGGCATCCGGTCGCCCTGCACGACTGGGCGCAGTGGTGGACGTTCAGGTTCGGTGCGACCTGGCGCAAGCCCTATGGCGCCGGCTCCTCGATCAAGGGCCTGGACGATCATCCCGTCGTCCACGTCGCCTATCGCGATGCCGAGGCCTATGCCGCGTGGGCGGGCAAGGCGCTGCCGACCGAAGCCGAATGGGAATTCGCGGCCTGGGGCGGGCGCGAGGACAGCGAGTTCGCCTGGGGCGACGAGTTCATGCCGGATGGCCGCCACATGGCCAATACCTGGCAGGGCAGCTTCCCGCACGAGAATACCAGGGAGGACGGCTGGGCGCGCACCTCGCCGGTCCGGGCCTTTCCGCCCAACGGCTACGGGCTCCACGACATGATCGGCAATGTCTGGGAATGGACCGCCGATTTCTGGTCCGTGCGCCATCAGGCCGATGCGCCGAAAGCCTGCTGCGTGCCGCAGAATCCGCGTGGCGGCCCGGAAGCCGAAAGCTACGATCCGCGTCAGCCGGCGATCCGCATTGCCCGCAAGGTGCTGAAGGGCGGTTCGCACCTCTGCGCCCCGAGCTATTGCCGGCGCTATCGCCCAGCGGCGCGCCATGCCGAACCGGTCGACACCTCGACCAGCCATGTCGGCTTCCGCTGCGTGCTGCGCGAGCGCGGCTGACGACCTCCCGGTGCGACCGTAACCGTAACAGGGCTGACTTCGCCGGGCCTGCCGCCCAAATCTCCGGATCGACGCAGATGTCGGCGTTTTCGGGAATGGGACGATGGATGGAGCCGGACCGAGCGCACGCGATGCCGTCCGGGAACTCCAGAACCGGATCAACCAGGACATCATCGGCCAGGAAAAGGTGGTCGAGCGCATCGTCATCGCGCTGCTCGCCGACGGCAACGTCCTGCTGGAAGGCTTGCCGGGCCTCGCCAAGACCCGGGCGATCAAGAGCCTGTCGAAGAATCTCGAATCCGATTTCAGCCGCATCCAGTTCACGCCGGACCTGCTGCCCTCCGACGTGACCGGCGGCGAGATCCTGCGTCCCGACGGCCAGTTCGAGTTCCGCAAGGGCCCCGTCTTCGGCAATCTCATCCTCGCCGACGAGATCAACCGCGCCCCGCCCAAGGTCCAGTCGGCCCTGCTCGAGGCGATGGAGGAGCGGCACGTCACCGTCGCCGGCAAGCGCTATGATCTGCCGCTGCTCTTCATGGTCCTGGCGACCCAGAACCCGATCGAGCAGGAGGGCACCTATCCGCTGCCGGAAGCGCAGATGGACCGCTTCCTGATGCATATCCGGATCGATTACCCATCCGACGCCAACGAAGTGAAGGTGATGCGGCTGGTCCGCTCCGAGAACGCGGCCGCCTCCGGCAGTCCGGCGCCATCTCCTGCGAAGATCCCGCAGGAGGCCGTTCTGCGGGCCAGGGCGGAAATCGACCGGGTCGCGACGAAGGACGTCGTCGAGACCTACATGGTCGCGCTCATCGCCGCGACGCGGCGGCCGGCCGAATTCGGCGAGCATCTCAAAAGCTGGATCGCGGTCGGCGCGAGCCCGCGCGGCTCGCTCGCGCTCGACCGCTGCTCGCGAACCCATGCCTGGCTGCAGGGACGCGATTACGTCACGCCCGAGGACGTCCAGTCGGTCGTGCATGATTGCCTCAGGCATCGCGTCTCGCTCGCCTATGAGGCCGGTGCCGACGGCGTGAATGCGGATGCGGTGCTGGACGAGGTGGTGAAGCAGGTCGCCGTCGCGATCTAGGAGCCGGACATGGCACTGATGCGGGAACGGTCAGGAGTGGGGACGAAGCCAGCGGCATCCGCACGCGCCTTCGTCCCCCTCGACGAACTGCTGCGCCTCAAGCACCGCGCCCATGGCTTCAGCTTCCAGCCTCGCCAGCCGGTGCACAGCCTGCTCGCCGGCCGCCATGCCTCGCGCCTGCGCGGGCGCGGGCTGAATTTCGAGGAGTTGCGGCACTATTTCGAGGGTGACGATACCCGTACCATCGACTGGCTCGCGACGGCGCGGCTCGGCAGCCCGCATATCCGGGTCTATTCGGAGGAGCGCGACCGGCCAGTGCTGCTGCTCGTCGACCAGCGCAGCACGATGTTCTTCGGCAGCCGCCGGATGATGAAATCGGTCGCCGCCGCGGAGGTCGCGGCGCTCGCGGCCTGGCGCGTGACCTCGCTGGGAGATCGTGTCGGCGCCGTCGTCCTCAGCGATGACGGCATCGTCACCGTCAGCCCGCAGGCCCGCGACCACGGCGTGGTCCGCGTCCTCGCGGAGGTCGCCCGCCAGAACGCTGCCCTGACACCGCTCTCGCCGAGCGGGCGCGGAGCCGCGCGGCTGAACGAAGCGCTCGCCGCCGCGGCCCGGATGGTCGCACATGACGGATTGATCTGCCTGATCTCCGACGCCGCCGGCGAGGATGACGACACCCATCGTCTGGTGACTCGCCTGTGTGCCCATAACGACGTTCTGGCCGTCTTCATCCATGATCCGCTCGAGCAGGACCTGCCGGATATAGGCCTTGCGGTTTTCAGTTCCGGATCGGCACAGCTCGAGGTCGATGTATCATCCGCCACTCTGCGGAGCCGGTTCAGTGAAGAGCGCGTGCAATGGCGTGCACGGCTCGCGGCGCTGTCGCGCAATCGAGCCATTCCGGTCTTGCCGATCTCGACCGAACGCGACGTCGCCACGCAATTGCGCGCGCTGATCGGCCGGCGCCAGGCTCAGAGATTGAGCCGCCTCGGCGGGAGAGCGCCATGAGCAGCGACCCCGGCGATCTCGCCAACATGGCCGACCTGGCCTTGCCGGAGCCGATATCGTTCTGGCCGCCCGCAGCCGGTGTCTGGATCGTCGGCGTGACGGTTGGGGCAATGCTGGCCGTCGTGGCGTGGCGGGCGCTTCGGCGCTACCGGGCCGATGCCTATCTCCGAGGCGCCGAAGCCGAGATCGATGCATTGGCCGGAGGTGGAGCCGAGACGGCGGAAGCGGTCTCGGCTGTCCTGAAGCGCGCGGCGATCGTCGCGTACGGCCGGGAAGAGGTGGCGTCGCTGACAGGGCCGGGCTGGGCAACATTCATCAAGCAGACCACCCCGGCCGGCATCCAGACGGCCGATCTGGGTGAGGGCCTGACGGACATGTTCGTTCCCGGTGCACGCGCGCCTGGGGAGAGCGCGCTTGTCGCGCAGGCCAAGGACTGGCTGCGCGGACAACGCGGGCGAGCGGCGAAGGAAGCGTGACGATGCTGAGCTTCGCCTATCCCTGGATCGCGCTTCTTATCCCGCTGCCGTTGCTTGTCTGGTTCGGGTTGCCTGCGCATGCCGAACGGCGCACCGGTCTGACTGTGCCGTTCTTCGACAGGCTGGTCCGGCTCAGCGGGCGGCAGCCCTTCTCAGGCGGCGTGGTCGCGAGGCGCAAGCCCGCCAGCCTCGTTGTGCTGGTGGTGGTCTGGCTGCTCGTCATCGCGGCGCTTGCCCGGCCGCAATGGATCGAACCGCCCTTGCATCGCGACTTGCCGACGCGCGACCTGCTGCTGCTGGTCGACCTCTCGGGATCGATGGATACGCGCGATTTCGTCGATGCATCCGGGGCAACCGTTGATCGCCTCACGGCGGTGAAGCAGGTGCTCGACGATTTCCTGTCGCGCCGCAAGGGCGACCGTGTCGGGGTCGTCGTGTTCGGCGACGCGCCTTTCGCGCTCGTACCGTTCACCACCGATCTCGATCTCTGCCGCGCCATGCTGCGTGATACGGCCGTCGGCATGGCCGGGCCGCGCACGGCTTTCGGCGACGCGATCGGCCTCGGCATCGGGCTGTTCGCCCGGAGCACGGTCAAGGCGAAGACCATCATCGCGCTGACAGATGGCAACGACACGCTGAGCAAGGTGCCGCCGGCCGAGGCCGCCCGCGTTGCGAAGGACAAGGGCATCGTCATTCACACGGTGGCGGTCGGCGACCCGCAGGCGGCCGGCGAGGACAAGCTCGACGAGGCCGCGCTGAAGGAGGTCGCGACGACGACGGGCGGCGGCTTCTTCCGCGCGCTGGATCGGGCCGGGCTCGCGCAAATCTATCAACGGCTCGACGCTATCGAGACGCGCCGCATCGACAGCGTCAGCTTTCGTCCGCGGCGCGATGTGTACTGGGTGCCGCTCGCCGCAGCGCTCACGCTGGTTTTGCTCGCGCAGGCAGTCGGCACCCTGCGCCGGCATATGCGCCGCCTTCCTGCCCGGCCGGCTATGGTTACGGAGGCCGGGCCATGATGAACGCACTCGCCGCCCTCCATGTCGAACGCCCGCTTTGGCTGTTGTCGCTCGTGCCGGCAGCCGCCCTCTGGCTTCTGGCGCGCCGCGGCTCCGATCCCGCACAGCAATGGCGCGGTGTCATCGATCCGGCACTGCTTCCCTATCTCCTGACCGGGGGCGACCAGCGCGCGCGCATCCCCCCCGCCGACTGGCTGTTCGCCGCAATGGCGCTGGCGGCCACCGCGATCGCCGGACCGGCCTGGCAGCGCGAGCCTTCGCCTTTTGCCGAGGCCAAGCCTCCCGTCGCGATCGTGCTCAGGGTCACGCCGTCCATGCTGACCGAGGACCTTGCTCCGACGCGGCTCGACCGCGCCCGGCAGAAGCTGGCAGATATCCTGGCGGCCCGGGAGGGCGCCTCGACGGCATTGATCGCCTATGCCGGCTCGGCGCATCTTGTCCTGCCGCCGACGCCGGACAGCGCCGTCATCCTCGACCTTGCCAAGGCGCTCTCCCCCGAGATCATGCCGAAGCAGGGTGACGATCTTGCCGGCGCGCTCGCTCTGGCAAGACGCGCGCTTGCCGGCATCGGTCAGGGCGGGGCGATCCTCCTCCTCGCCGATGAGACCCTACCGGGCAGCGTGGAATCACTGCCGGCTGGTTCGCCGCCGGTGACGATCCTGGCCCTGCGCGATGCCGAGTCGGCCGGGCTCGCCGAGGTGGCAAAGACCTTGGGCGGCATGGTGGTCCCAACCACGCCCAACCAGTCTGACGTCGCGGCCATCGTCCGCCGTCTCGACCGTGGCGACAATGCTGCCGGCATCGCTGGCGAGGGGGATCACTGGAGCGAGGCTGGCTACTGGCTGGTCCCGATCCTCGCGCTTCTGGCGCTGCCCTGGTTCCGGCGTGGCTGGGGGGTGGCATGATCCGCTCGCACCGTCTTACGCCCTATGCGGCCCTCGCTTTTCTCGCGACTCTGGCTTTGCTGGCGGTCGGATGCTGGCTGGGCTTTCGCGATCTGTGGCTGAGCCCGGACCAACGCGGCCGCCTGCTTCTGCAACGGGGCCAGACGGTGGAGGCTGCGCAGGCGTTTCGCGACCCGCTCTGGCGTGGGGTCGCCCTGTTCAGGGCCGGAGATTTCAAAGGCGCGGCCCAAGCCTTCGCGGCGCGCGATACGGCCGCGGCAGCCTTCGACCAGGGCAATGCGCTGGTGATGCTCGGTCAGTATGACGAGGCGTTGAAGCGCTTCGACCGGTCGCTCGTGCTGCGACCGGGCTGGCCGGAAGCGCTGCGCAACCGCGAGATCGCCCGCATCCGCGCCGAGCGCCGCAAGACGGAGGGGGGCGAGACCGGGCAAACCGACTCTCGGCCGGATCAGGTCGTTTTCGACAAGACCAAGCCCGGCGGCGAGGACACGACGGTCCAGGCGGCGACCCCGATGTCGGACGAGGCGGTGCGCGCGCTCTGGCTGAAACGCGTGCAGACCCGCCCGGCGGATTTTCTGCGGGCCAAGTTCGCCTATCAGCTCGGTACGCAGCCGGGAGCAGCGCCGTGAGAGCTCTTCTCCTGCTTCTGTTGCTCGCTGTCCCGATGATCGCGCTCGCGCAGACGCCTGCCGAGCCGGCGATCATCCGCACGACGCTCGATCCCGCGAGCGGGATCGTCATCGGCCAGCCGGTTCGGCTCACCGTCGCGGTGCTGTTCCCCGGCGAGATGCAGCACCCGCCGGTCGTCCGCGTGCCGGAAGCGACCGGCGTCCAAATCCTGAGATTCGAGACGCAGGCGATCACCATCCGTGACCGGATCGATGGCCGGGACTATGTCGGCCAGAGCTTCGAATTCGTCGTCTTCCCGCGGCGCGGCGGCGAAATTGCGATACCGGCGCCGGCCGTCACGCTGCTGACGCGGGACGGCGACCCCACGGGTTCGATGACCGGCACGAGGACGCATTTCACCGCCAGCGTGCCTCCCGGTATCGACCCGTCCGGCCCGGTACTTGTCGCCGATAGCGTGAGCGCGAGCGAGAGCTGGTCGCCGGAGCCGCGGGAGCGTTCCTTTCGCGCCGGAGATGCGGTGGTCAGGTCGATCCGGCGTCAGGCGGCGGGCGTGCCGGCGCTCGGGATGGCCGAGTTCCGGTTCGAGGCGCCGGACGGTGTGCGGGTCTATGTCGACCCGCCGGTGATCGAGGATCGCAGCAACCGCGGCAGCGTGGACGGACTTCGCACCGACAAGGTCACCTACGTCTTCGAGCAGCCGGGGACTTTCGCGCTGCCGGCCCTGTCGCAGCCCTGGTGGAGTCTCGCCGACAAGAGGGCGAGGACCGAAACGCTGCCGGGGCTGACGGTCATGGTTGCGGCCGCAGCGCAACCCTCCCGCTCCGGCAGACCTGCCATATGGCCGTGGGCGCTTGGGG
This sequence comes from Allobosea sp. AK1, assembly GCF_006714945.1. Taxonomy (NCBI): domain Bacteria; kingdom Pseudomonadati; phylum Pseudomonadota; class Alphaproteobacteria; order Hyphomicrobiales; family Alloboseaceae; genus Allobosea; species Allobosea sp. AK1. The sequence goes on along the minus strand of NZ_VFMG01000001.1, from coordinate 123,375 downwards.
GATTGGCTCTGATCCTGATCGCGCTGCTCTCGCTGGCGTTGCTGCGCGAGCGCCTCCACGCGGTTTGGCGGCAGGCCGTCATCGGGCTTGGTGGCTCGGAATGGTTCGCGCGCCGGCAGTTGCGGAGAGCTGCGAGGAGCGGAGAACCCGGCGCAAGCTATCGTGCCTTCGCGATCTGGCATGGCCGCCTGTCCTCGGCTGACCGGGAGGCCTTGTGCAGAGACCCGCGCGTAGCCCCACGCCTGGCGGAACTCGAGCGCGCGGTATTCGGCGGCGGGGGCTGGAACAGGCGAAGCGGGCGGGAGCTGGCGCGTGCTGTTTCGGCGTGGCGGCACGCCCCTCGGTCTCATCGAAGCGCGGGTGGTCCATTGCCCCCGCTCAACCCAGCGACGTGAATCCGCCTATCGCAGCGTGCCAGGGCAAGCGGTACCTGCTGCTCACTCTCGTAACCGTTACAGTCTTAAACGCGGCAACGGCGCGTGCGAGCTTTCCTCGTCACGCAGACAGAGAAGACGCAAACCGCTCTTCGGCAGATGTGGTCGTGTGACGCCGATCGTGGGAGCCCATGATGAGAGCGGTCTTCACTGCCATTTTCGCCTTGCTCTTCGCGGCCGCGCAGGCGCAGCAGCCAGCCCCTGGTGACCTTGAACGCCGGTTGGTTGAACGGCGCGCAGTCGAGGCCGTCATCTGGGGGATGCCTGCGGTCAATTACGATCTGATGCTGCAGGAGATGCTGACCAAAACACCGGGCAAGGTGCATCAGGTCATCTATTGGGGCCGTCCGCTTGATTCGAAGAATCAGACGCTGACGCCGAATCCCGACGCGCTCTACTTCATGGCTTTCTTCAATACGAAGGACGGGCCGATCGTACTCGACTTGCCGCCCGGCGACGCGAAAGGCTCGTTCAACGGTAATATCGTCACGATCTGGCAAATGCCCCTCGAAGATGCCGGGTTGCTCGGCGCCGACAAGGGCAAGGGTGGCAAGTATCTCGTCCTCCCGCCGGGCTACAAGGGCAAGCCGCCGCGCGGCTACATTCCCCTGCAATCCGACACGTTCGGCGGCTACATGCTGCTTCGCTCGAACCTGAAGAGTCACAGTGAGGCCGACGTCGCCAGTTCGGTTGCCTATGGCAAGCGGATGAAGATTTACCCACTGTCGCAAGCGGCACATCCCCCCGCGACAGTGTTCAACGACGTCAAGGACATCGGCTTCGATTCGACGATCCGCTACGATGCGAGCTTCTTCGCGCATCTCGACCGGATCGTGCAGACGGAGCCCTGGCTGCCGCGCGACCGGGCGATGATCGACCAGCTCAAGTCGCTGGGCATCGAGAAGGGCAAGCCTTACCGACCGGACGAAGCGCGAACGACGGAGCTGACTGCCGGCGTGCAAGAGGCACGCGATTGGCTCGAACGGACATACGATGCCGGGCTGCCACCTTTCTTCTCGCCGACGAGCCGCTGGACCTTCCCGGCGCCCCCCGAACTGATCAAGTTGGCGCAGGGCGGCTACAACGACACCGATGCCTATCCGACCGACCTGCGCGGCCTCGCCTATAGCTACGCCTATATCGGCATCAAGCGGCTTGGCGCTGGCCAATTCTACATGATCTCGATCCGTGACAAGGATGGCGACGCCTTCGACGGCGCCAGGACCTATCGCCTGACGGTGCCGCCCAAGGCACCGGTCGAACAATACTGGTCGGTGACGGCCTATGATCGGCAGACACATGCGTTGATCCGGGGAATGCCGCGTGCCAGTCGCTCCTCGCAAATCCCTGAGATGCAGAAGAACGCCGATGGTTCGCTCGAGGTCTATTTCGGGCCGAAGCCGCCGGCCGGCAAAGAGACGAATTGGGTGCCCACCGATCCGGGGCGCAAGTTCGAGCTGATGTTCCGCGCCTACGCGCCGACCAAGGCGCTGTTCGACAAGAGTTGGGTACTGCCCGACGTCGAGAAGGTCGCAACCCCCTGAATCGAGATGAGATCGGCCATGAATGTCAGTCTGATATCCCAGGTCGTGCTGTCGCTCGCTATGGCGAGCGTTGCCTTCGCCCAGCAAAGCGCCGGGCCAGGCAGCGCCGTTCCGGTCACGGTCGATAACTTTCCGCGGGCGGAATCCGACCTCTACATGAGCAGGACCGTCCAGGACGGCGGCCTCGGCAAATTTATTCATCGGAGAATGCCGGCGGAGATCGAGAACCAGACCGTTATCCGCCTGAATCGCGACACGCTCTATTCTTCGGCTGTCGTCGACCTCGATGCCGGCCCGGTGACGATCACCCTGCCCGATGCCGGCAAGCGCTTCATGTCGCTGCAGGTCATCAACGAAGACCACTATGTGCCGCTCGTCTCCTATAAGCCCGGCCCGGTGACGCTGACGCGCGCCAAGGCCGGCACCCGCTACGCGATGGTCGGCGTGCGCACGCTGGTTGATCCCAACGATCCGAAGGATCTCCAGCAGGTCCATGCGTTGCAGGACGCGCTCAAGCTCGGGCAGAAGGGCTCCGGCACGTTCGAGATACCGAAATGGGACGAGGCCAGCCAGAAGAAGGTTCGCGATGCCCTCCTGGTGCTGGCCTCCACCATAGGCGGCTTCAAGAACGGCTTCGGCCAGAAAGGGCAGGTCGATCCGATCCGCCACCTGATTGTGACCGCCGCGGGCTGGGGCGGCAATCCCGACAAGGACGCGACCTATCTGAGCTTCACGCCCGCGAAGAATGACGGCACGACCGTCTACAGGCTCAAGGTCGGGTCCGTGCCGGTCGACGCCTTCTGGTCGGTCAGCGTCTACAATGCCGAGGGCTACTACGAGAAGAACGCCTACAACGCCTATTCGCTGAACAACATCACCGCGAAGAAGAGCGCCGACGGCGCCGTCGACGTCCAGTTCGGCGGCTGCGACGGCAAGATCCCGAATTGCCTGCCGGTGATGAAGGGCTGGAACTACACGGTCCGGCTCTATCGCCCGCGAGCGGAGGTTCTGAACGGCCGCTGGAAATTTCCAGAGCCGCAGCCCGTGCAGTGAGGCCCCGGCATGTCCGGTCTCGATATCTTCGCCTGGATCGTCCTGGTCGTGCTCGTCGTCAGCACGGTCTTCGTCATCGTCTTCATGGCGATGTGGCCGGGCATGGTCGCCAGGCGCCGCAACCATCCCTGGGCTGATGCGGTTGCCGTCGGCGGCTGGGTGACGCTCTTCCTTGGCTTCGTGCTCTGGCCGGTGGTGCTGATCTGGGCCTATGTCGACGTGCCGGCAAAACCGGGCCATGGCACTGGCGATGCGGAGACGGCGCGATGATCGTTGTCCTGCTCAACACCTATCTGGCGCTGCTTTTCATCCTGGTGAAGCTCAAGGTCGTGCCCTTCAACCTGTTCTGGAAGGTTTCGCCGGTCCTTGTTCTCCTCGTCCTGCTGATCGGGCTGTTCATCCCGATGAACTGGGGCGCGCCGCAGGGACCGGTGCTGGTCGTGCGCAATTCGGTCGCGATCGTGCCGGACGTTGCAGGCGAGGTAGTCGACGTGCCGGTCACAGCCAATACGCCGCTCAAGACCGGCGACGTGCTCTTCCGGATCGATCCGGTGCCGTTCCAGGCTCAGGTCGATGCCTTGGCTGCGCAACTCAAGTTTCAGGAGACGCGCCTTGCCGAGATGACCCAGCTCCAGTCGCGCGGCACGGGCCGGGCGTTCGATGTCGAGCAGCGCGAGGCCGAGGTAGAGCAGCTCAAGGCCCAGCTCGCCGGCGCGAAGTGGAATCTGGACAAGACGACGGTGCGCGCACCGGCCGACGGCTATGTCACCAATCTCGCTCTGCGCAAGGGCGCGCGGGTGACCAGCCTGCCGCTGGCGCCGGTGATGGCCTTCATCGATACCGCCGACACCCTCCTCGGCGTCGAGATCAACCAGATCGACGCGCGCTATGTCGCGGCGGGCCAGCCGGTCGAGCTCACCTTCAAATGGGCGCCGGGAACGGTGCAGACGGGCAAGGTCGAGAGCGTGCTCCAGGCCGTCGCGACAGGCCAGGTGCAGACCTCCGGCATCGCAGTGGCGCCGAAATCCGTCCAGGCAGCGCCCTTCGTTGTCCGCGTGAAGCTCGACGACGAAGCCTTCGCCCGCATGCTGCCAGCCGGCAGCGCCGGCGATGCCGCGATCTTCACCGACCGGGTCAAGGCAGCCCATGTCATCCGGAAGGTCCTGCTGCGCCAGATCGCCATCACGAACTACGTCAACCCATTCTAGCTCATCGTAACCGACATTCGCGTCATGGAAGGGAAGACAACATGGGGTTTCTCAGAGCGACCTTGACCTTCCTTGCGGCTGCCTTCCTGTCGGCCTCCGCCGCATCAGCGCAGCAGCGAAATCTCGGTCCGGAAACAGGTAAGGTTTCCATCCGTCAGTTGCAGGTCGCTTTCATCGGTTCGGGTGCAATCGGAGGCGGCACTCTCACTTATCGAGGACGATCCTACGGGATCACAGTGGGCGGTCTGGGCATTGGCGGCATCGGTGCTTCGCGCTTGACCGCGACGGGGAGCGTCTATGGCCTGACCCGCCGGGAGGATTTCGCGGGCGCTTACGTCCAGATTCGTGAGGGCTGGGCTATTGGCGATCATGGGCGGGGTCGTCTCTGGCTTCGCAACCCCAGCGGCGTAATCCTCAGATTGGCGGCGCGCCGGCAGGGCTTGCAGCTCTCGCTCGGCGCGGACGGTGTTCTTATCGGCTGGAAATAGCGTCCGTCTGGTTCAAATCAATCGCGCCGCAACGCCTCCGATGCTCGTCAGGTCTGTTGCAATCGCGCCGTCTTGTTGACCGCAATCCAAGGACCTTGAAAGAGGGTTGGGAGCCTGGCGGATTTATCCCCAGGTCTGCTTCCCGGTCACTAGCCGATGTCTGCTGTTGGCGCGGAGCTGAACGGCGACATGCTTCGATTTTGAATGGAACTTCCTCGAATTGGAACGGCCGACGCAGTTCGCCGGCCGTTCTCTTCGATTGATTAGCGGGCCGGCCTCTTGCAGGCCGGTGCCAATCTATGTGCTTCTTGGTGCCACACTAACGCTTCGAGGTGCCAAACTTTCTGCGTCCTGAGAGAACTTGAAGAGAGAGGCATAGTGTTTCCGCTCGCGCGTGCGTATGTCATTGAAATCATTCAATCGTGGCTTGCGGTTTCCTTGGGCTAAGTTCCGCAGTTTGAGGGATAGTACTTCCGCAGAATCTGGCGCAACGGCTGTTCTAAAGCGCAAAAAAAGCCCGGCCTGGAAGGCCGGGCTCCATTCAGACGAATGGGAAATGGATCTACAGATCCGGTGGAATGACAGACCGTAGATAGAATGAAGCTACCGCCTGCTCTTGCCTCAATGCCGGTTCGATGCCCCGCGTTGCCAATTCGCGCTTCAGGATGGGCATGTGCTTTCCGCGGCTGCGAGCGAGTTCATGGAGCGATGCAAACTGAGACTTGAACGCTTCGGCGGCTTTTCGAGGGACGGCGAGGTAGGGGCATCGGTTCTTTGGGCTGATACGACTCTCGCTCGAAAGCAGCAGACGCTCGACGAGCGCGCTTACGACCCTGTCGGTGGTGCCGAGGAACTCTGCGGCTTGGCGGATCGTAAGATGGTCGCCGTCCTCACGGTGTATAAGCTTTTTGACCTCGGTGACATCGACCAATACGGACTGGTAGCCGGTCGTGGCGGTCCAAGAACCGACCCAACGGAGCTGGTGGTCCAGGATCAGTCTGACAATCTCCATGGCCGAGCAGCAGGTTCGCTTGGCTGCCTCGGCAATCGTCATCTGGGGCCATTCGGGCTCTTTGACCCATACGACATTGGCGAAAAGGCGCTTCATGAATTCATCGAGTTGGCGACGATCATAGCGCTGGTCGCCGAGCTCTAGGCGTTCATGCCCCTCGACGGGTTCGACGAAGCCGTGTGCGGCCAGCAGCTTGGTGTGGACCCGCCCGGCGTTCAGATACGTCTCGGCCTGCTTCAGGGTGATCAAATTCTGAAGCAGATCCACGATCGGGGCGGAGGCAGCAACCGGGAACGTCACCACGTTGGCCGTGAGGTGCAGACTGTCAGGCGGCAGTACGCCGGCGGCGCTCAGAACCCGTCTGAGGCGCTTATGGTGGATCCCGCTCTCTCTAGAGGCCGAATGAATCGAATGCCGCCGACGCTCCGGCACGATCTGCCTGCCGAAGATCATTTCGTCCGGAGCTACAGGGGCGGTATCCGCGACAAAGTCGATTACGAGGTTGCGAACCGGATCATAGTTCGGATCGGACTTCATGGAGTAAAGCCATTTGAAAAATTGACCAAACCGAGCCTGCGGACCCGCAGAACCCTCCCTGCCGTGATCGCCCGTCGCCCTAAGCGCGTTCAAAAATTCTCGAACGCCGCTTTTGCCGCTGGCCGCGATGGCATAGCCGCGATCACCGGCGCGTCGCCAATCCGCTTCGCTGAGGTCACGCATGGGCGCGTCACGACCGTTGAGATCAACGGCGCCAATGACCTCGCACGTTCTCCAGGCAACGTAGCAGGGCAACGTATCGAGCCACTCGGGGCCGGCATGACCGCCTAGACGAGCTGCGAGATAGCGTTCCAACTTCGTCGCATCTGACGGGCTTGCCTGGCGAGCAAGTGCTGGAATGCTGGCGATGTGGGATGCGGTTCGCCGCGCGAAGTCGTGAGTAGGGTGGGGATCGCTCGCATCGCCTAGTTCCACAAGCTCGACACAATGCTTCAGGCAGATTCGATAGTGCTGGAAGAGCCAATCACTGCGGCCGCTCGCCAGCCATGGATCGCATCCTCCGGCTATATCCTCTGTCAGGCATTGAGGGCAGGCCATGACCCGTGCTCGACGCAACGACGCGCGCGCAAACTTATGCCCGCGATAGAGGTAGTGGTCCTCGTGGCGGACAATGGCATTGTCGAAGAGCTGCTCCAGCGATGCGCCGGAGATCCTTGCAAGCCTCGTAAGGGCGGTGGTGTCGCCGTCAACGACGGCCTGAAGCTCGAAGCCCATGTCGAGTGCGAAGACGTTCTGGCTCTGAGCGCGGTGCAAGAGAGCCAGCCGCGACACGAAGCTCGCAGGAGACTCTCCAGTCCGCAGCGGGAGAGATGGATAGAGGTCGCTCATGAGCGGCCTCCCTTCCTGCCCGTGCGACTTCCACGACGCGGCGGGTCCAGCGGCAGAACGGGCTCGATCGGCGGCTCATCAGTCAAAACCAGCGAGCAATCGACTTCGGCCCAATTGGGCGCAACGAACGGGTTCATCAGCGCCCCGGAGCCGGTTCGATCGACGAATGCTGTTGCAAAATGTTCGATCGAGAGGGACTTCTCCTCCAGCATAGCGAGCTCAATGGCTTCGTGGGTCAGCTCGATCGCGATCCCGAAGCGGCGCAATGAGGCATGGATCAGGCGCGGGGCGATCTCTCCTGCGGCTTCCTCCCCGATCGTAAGGCCAACGACCTCGGCCAAGCCGCCGACGATACCGGCGACCATTTCATTGTCGTCAGGCATCGTGAGCAGCGGAACAGAGACAAATTGTCCCCGCCGACGGATCTCGTCGATTTTCCGCATCTCTGGGATCAAGCTGGGCAGGCCGGAGATGATCAGCCCGACTGGCCAGGACGAGACCATCAGCATTTTGAAGGTCTTCCTGATGTTGTCCATCTGAACGACATTGGCGTTGTCTGTCAGGTTGTGCGTCTCATCGAAGTGGATGATGAGCACGCCCGCCGCCGGCAGCAGCTCCTGGATGCGCGCCCAGATAATGTGTTCAGCGAGCTCTCGGGCGAGGGGATATCCCAAAGCCCTAAGAACCTCCCGTCCAAGCGTTTTGAGCGTGCACGGGGCCGGCACGATCACCCGAAGGAGGGGAGAGCGCTGCCCTCCTCTCGGCTGAAGGACAGGAAGTGTCCGAAATAGCCGCTCTAGGGAGGCGGTCTTGCCTGTTCCTGCGTCTCCGGTGACGAAGAGGCACCGGCCTTCGTGACGACCGTGTGCGGCCGAAGCTCCACCGTGCTGCTGTGGGACCATGACCGATCGTACGAGCGACTCGCCTTTGCGGCGCAGCTCCGGATCCCAATCTGTCTCGATGTGCGTGTTTTTCAGCTTCTGTCGAGCCGCGAGAACGACACGTTCTGACTCGGACAGGAGCGCGCGATACTTTTCAATGAAATCAGAGTTATGGGTCATGAAAATTAATCCGTAATCTTGAATGAGCGGGGCTTCGCCTTGGGGGCGGCCGGGGAGAGCGCGGCATTTTCGCAGGCGCCTGTTGGGATAGAGCCCTCGAGCAAATTGCCGGAGAGCGATGTCCCACCTTCAGGCAGCTGCGCCGGTCGGTCGAACGCGAAGCCGAGCTCGTCCTCCGTGTAGTTCAGCTCCTCGGTGCTGGGCCGCGTAGAGAAGATGCTCACGCGGGCCGCGCTGGCCTTGCCGAGCTCCCAGGCATCCTTGACAGCCTTGGCAACGACTTCGTCGGCGAGGACTGCCTGAGCCTTGAAGCGGCGCTTCAGGTCCGCCTCGGCAGCGAGCCAGACCGTCATCGGCACATCGTCAAAGCCTGACCTGACGTTGGGGACGGGGAGCCAACCGCCGTCGTCCAACCTCACGGAGACATGGCCGAGATCCATGTGATTGAGACGGACCTCAAGGGTGACGTCGCCGTTGCGGCGGCGAAACTCCTGCAGCTCCCGGCTATTGTAGTGAAGACCGAGCATCCGTACGCCTTTGGGCGTAAGGCAGCGGTTGGCCTTAACGCCGAATACAGCTCGGCGGCGGTGGCGGTCGGGTGCGGGGATGACCCCGTAGGCTTTGACCAGGCGCTTCCAGCAGTTGGCAGGCGTCTCGCCCTTCAATCCGGCGTGCGGCGTATTGTGGTAGATGTCGAGCACCCATCGGGTGATGACGTCGCAAAGCTCCAGAAGAGTCAGGCTGACCCGGGCGACGGGGTCGTAGTCGCCCTTTGCGGCAATCGATTCAAAGGTCCGACCCGTAAACGGGCAAAGCGCTTGCGTGCCCGCGGTTCTGAAAAACCGCTCGATTCGACCCCGAAGGGCCGGAAGTCCAGCCGGAGGTGCCTCTGCGTCGGCTTCGAGATCGATGATGGCTCTGCGAAAGCGCAACGACAGGAATGCAGCTCCCTGGTCGGTTACGATACGTTCTGGCGAGCCGTAGTAGTCGTCACGGCTAAGGGCTCCCGCAGCCAAGGCGTATGGAGCCTTGGGCGTGACCACCATCTCCAGCGTGTCCATCGCCAGATCGGACGATGGGGTGAGGGCGATCTTGAATCCCACGCAGACGGAGGTTGCGCTGTCCAAGGCGGCACACAACCAAGGCCGAGCCGTTGCGATTTCGGACTTCAGCTTGTCTGAAAGCTTGTCCAGGATACCGAGATCCGCGCAGAGCGTTTGGAGATTGATCCGCCACTCGTCGATCTCGACACGCTGCAGCGGCCTCTCCACATCCACGCCATTTCGCACCATTGCAAAGCGCTTTCTGGCGGCGTCGAGACCGTGTCGGCATGCCTGAACATCGAACTCAGGAAATGAGTTAATCTCCGCCGCCAGGCGTTCATAGCTCGGAACGCGAAGGGGCTTTTCACTCGCAGCGAGACGCTTCGGGTTTTCCTCATCGACGATATGAGCCTTCATCAAGCGGTAGACGTCTCGCTTGGTCGGCCGAGATTCTGACATGTACTCCAGCGCGAAGCGGTGCATGATTTGCCGCTCCGGCAGGCCCAGCCGCTCAGTTACGCGATTGCCCGATCTGAAATAGCGCTTCCGGAGAGCGATGGCTCGTTCTCCGCCCTCCAGGAACCACTTGCGCCATTTGCGGTAGGTGCGCGCGCTCGGTGGTTTGCGGCAGCCTAGCTCTCGCTCGCCCGCCTTCGGCTTGATGATTTCGCCATCGGCGTTGCGCTTTTTAGTACGGAGCAGCTCCGCGTCGTGAATCCTCTGCGCGACGATAGGCGCCCGATTCTTGTATGACGCATCGGACAGGGTGGCGTTGCGCGCCTGGATCTCCTTCTCGTATTCCCCGCAGAAGTTGGTGCGCCAGAGCACCTCTTCCTGCTGCTCTTCGGGAAGCCAGCCGATCAGCCCATCCACCGAGCCTGCTGTTGCAGACGCTTTGCTTTCAGCAAATGCATTGCGCTCGAAACGGAAATCGGACTTGGCCGAAGCCAGCAATAGATCCCTGTCAGTGAACGTCTCCGCTACGTCGGGATCCTCGACACGCTCAAGCACGTAACCGTTCGCCAGGCGGTTACGGCGCTTGTAGGCAATATTGTTGATGACCAGGCGATCTTGGCGCGACAGGCTGAAGCGCGGGGTGAAATCGGTGCTCATCACGCGACCTCCTCGTTGGTGCGGGAGGCGGCAGCCAGTTCAATCAAGGCGTCATAGCTGACACGGGCATTGTCAACGACGCGAATGATGCCAGAGGCAACAAGTCGGATAATCGCCTGGAACGCTTGGCCCTCCAGGCCGCTAGTTTCGACGATCTGCGCAATTGAAGCCCGGCCTTGCTCAGTCAGCAGGTTTTTGACGAGCGCGTCGTGCTCCGGGTTTGAGGTGCGGAGCATGTGCTTGCGCAGCACCGCATTATGGACTTCATCAAGGGGCAGATTCTCGTCGGTGACGAGTTTGACCCCGTCGGCAAAACTCTTCGGGACTTGCCGGGCGATGAGACGGAGTGTTTCACGGAAACGGGTGCGTTTCACGACAGCCATCGGTTTGACTGCGATAGCGATCTTCTTTCCGCATCGAAGCGTTGCGAGAAAATCGAAAGTATGACGCCGCGGCGTCCCCTCCGCGTCGAGCCAGGTCACCGCCGGGGGCTGCTCCCGAAGGTCGATAACATCAGGATCGGAAGCGATGATGAGTGCTGTATCTCGCTCTTCGCCCGATTCGCACATGACCTCGCGATCATGGATGACGACGCTGGGGCGGCAGGCGCCACGGCTTTTTGAGTGGACGTTTCGAGAAGAGCGATGCTCACCCGGCAGGTAGATCATCGGAGCCGGGGAGGTAGGTAGGCTTTCAATATTTAGCATTTGGGATTCACTTCGGTAGGCGCACTGCCCCGATCCCAGTTTCTCGTAAAAACTGCTTGCGCTTTATTGCACGTACAGGTATAAACGAGAGATTGAGTTCGGCAGCTGCCGGATTTGGTGTAGGCTTGCTCCGTAGGTTGCTAGGCCGTCGTGGAGCTTGCCGCTGAAGGGGGTGTCCTGATTCCAGTCAGGATGCCCCTTTTGCTTTCGAGCTTTGGTCGCGTCTCTACATCTGCGGTTCCTGATCGGGTTGGGGCCGATTGTGAATGATCACCGGAAAGACGATGATCTTCGCGCTCGGTGCTGTTTTGAGCCGTGCTTCCGCCTCAGCCTCTGCCAGCACCACCTGTGCGGCGGCCACGGACGCTGCATGAATTGCCCGTGAGCCAACTTCCTCGCCAAACTCAATTCTGATCTGACTGAGTCTGATTACCAGCGAGGCGAGCTTATCCATTGCTTCCTCCATGCGTTCAGCAGGTCTGGGGAGCGATAGGCAGGCTCTGCTCAACAAGGCAGGCGGGTCTCTACTGCAATGCATGGGCGTTCCTTCTTGGCGTCGAGGGAAAACCTGAGAGTCACGACGCGTCGTGCCCAAAGGCATTCCCTCAACAGTGAGTGAGTGATTTTCGCTGTGAGCACTGGCCCCGACAAACGAGGGCGCTGGCCTCCCGCCAGTGGCGGGGAACGAGACTCAGCTACAAGTGAGTTCATCACCATCTCGAACTGAGCCTCGGCAGTTCGAAGTAGGGATGTTCTATTCGATCGGGGAGGGGGGATGTAAAGCGTAATCTATCGGAGGATTTTTTTAACTATCCGGGCAAGTGACTTTTATAGACTCCTTGTCCTTCTACAATTGTCGCTCATTTTTACATTAACAAAGGCGCGCGTGACTTCTTCCGGATTAATTTTTGGTTGATTTATTTCGGTGCCTTTCGCTTAGATTGCGGGCGTTCGTGCATGGGTAGCCTGCGTTCTACGCAGGGATTGCACAACATTGTCGGCTGCGTGAGGCCTGGAACCATCGCCGTACGCTGCGCCTCCGTTCTGAAATATCGTGAGACCGAGAGCGCGGTGCGCGCCTGGTCGCGGGCGCTACGCGAGCTCGGCGATGCCAAGCCGAGATGGAGCGGCTTTCGATGCGGAAGCGCGCTCGTGGTGCAGCTGTCTGCCGCGAAAAGGGCGCCGCGATGAGACTGCTTGTTGGTTCTAGGGTTGATTTACGATCTTAAGGAGGATCGACGTTTCGCAGCCCATCTCGTCAAAGAGGGGGTCGAGAAGCATCGGGTCGCATAGAACGTCCCCGTCTGATAGCCGGTGACGCCACAGGGGGTCCCGGGCGCCCGGCGATTTCACCGGAGCGGATTTAAGGGTCTGGGAGCGGGATAGGACAGGCCGCACGACGTGGATCATTCAAGTCCTCGCGTTTTGAGTGAAGCCGGGAAGGTGGTGGGAGGCCTAGGCGCTCGGTTACTGAGCCCCTTCGATCGGCAGGGGAAGTCGTGAGCTCAATGTGGATAAATTATACAAAATGTAAAATAAAATGCATTGATGGCTTACGATTATGGTTAACAGGAGTGCTGATGCCGCTTGTGGCTCGCGCGCCTAGGCTGCTGGCCGTGAGTACACCGCCACGCCAACAACGCCTTCTCCGACAACGAAACTCGCTCCCCAGTCCTCCAAAGCTTTCCGAATGCGATTATTTATGGCGATTTTTGGCTCGATGTCTCCTGTTTCGAAGTCAAAGAGTGTTTTGCGAGAAACTGGAGCCGCAGCCGCAAGGTCATCCTGATTTTGATCGAGGAGCATCCTTGCGGCCTTACACACGAAGCCCTTGATTGGGGCCCCGGGAGGCATGGGGACGAATGCGTTTCCGGTTAGGAGAACAGGGCCGGTATCATTTAGGTGGAATAGTTTTATGGAACTTGTATAATAACGTGCGTCGCTGAACGGCTTGGGGGAGCTCAGCGGCGTTTTCTTTCGAGACTGTGCCTTCGACGGAGAATCCATCCGTTCCGCGCTCTTTGCCCAAAAATCCTACGGAACTCCCACAACCATGGCTGCTCGGCTCGCTGATCACAGCGAGCGCACCTGAGAGATAGGGCACCGGTTGGTGTCGAGTTCCGTCGTTTGCTGAGCATGACAAATGCCCAGCTTCCGGTCGAGGGCAGCGGATGGCTTTTCCTTGAACATTCGCCGCGGCACGGCCGCATCGAAAATCTGACTTAGCGGACCCGTGCGAGAGGCTACGCCGGTCCGCAGCCTCGTTACGTCCGATTGCCTCTCTGCGATTCCTTATCCGAACCGAGGGATTTCCGTGATGGAAGAGCGAAGCTTCGAGGAGCGGGCGCGCTTGAGCGCGCCCTGCATGCGGACATTCGTCAATATCGCGCGTCGTTGGCAGTTGACTGAGCGCGAGCAAGCTTATCTGCTGGCCGCCGACATCCCCACACTGCGCGGCTGGGCCGCGACCGCCGTAGGGCAAAGGCACCTCGTTCTCGAGACGAGGACCCTTATGCGTCTATCAGTGATCCTCGGTGTGTTCGCCGATCTTCGTCGATTCCTGGCGACTGTCGCTGGGGAGCGCGAAGAGCGAGCCTGGCTAACAGCCCCGCAGAAATTCGCGCCCTTCAACGGACGCGCTCCGCTCGAAATCCTGAGCAGGGGCTTCGAAGAGCAAATGGACGTCCGGCGGCACCTGGCAGCTATCGCAGCCAATGCCGATCCTTACCGCGCGTCGGGGTTAGAGCATCGCCCTGATTTAGATTACGACTTCTTGGATGCGCGATTTGCCATGGCTCCCATCGAAGCCATCGCCTTTGACGGGTATGGCACGTTGGTCGACATCACGGACAAGCGACGGCCATTTCGGGCGCTGGTCGCAAACGAACCTTCGAATGCGCTGCTCCACCGGGCGATGAAATACCCCATTGGTCTGCGGGAACTGTCACAGCAGTTGTCCTCGCCGGTTTCGGAAGAACGCCTAGACGAACTTGAGGCCGATTTGAGCGCGGAATTGAAATCCGTGCGACTTCGGCCGGGCATGGATTTTGTGTGGCAGGCGGTCCAGCGGGCCGGCCTTCCAATTGCAATATGCTCCAACCTGGCTGAACCCTACGAGGCGCCCCTGCGCGAGCGCTTGCCTGGGAAGCCGGATGTCTCAGTTCTTTCGTTTCAAACGCGGCTGATGAAGCCGCAACCCGAAATCTACCATCTTGTTTGCAACCGGCTCGGCCTGGAATCCCGGCAGGTAATGTTTGTCGGTGACTCGATGCAGGCGGATGTGGCCGGCCCAAACGCGATTGGTGCGTTCTCGATGCCGATCGCCGAGTTTGAGCGGTCATTCGCGGACGGCGCGTCGTTCTATGCTCCGCCTCCGATAGCGGCCCTGCTCGATCGGATTATCGCGGCCAAGTCCGCCTGACTCCTCCCTCCCGATCCGAATTTCCACCCTTCGACCGAACTGGAGGCAAAATGCGCCTGCTCGTCATCTCCGACCTGCATCTCGAATTTGGCCCGTTTGAATTTCCCTCGTCGATGCCGGCCTTTGATGTGGCCGTTTTTGCAGGCGACATGGGGCAGCCGATATCATCGGCTATCGCATGGATGGCCGCTCAGCGATCGGGAGCGCTCCGAGGCGCCAGATCGATCTACGTTGCAGGAAATCATGAATTCTATGGCTTCGAGCTAAAGCGCAGTCTGGCAGAGGGCAGGGCAGCTGCATCGGCTGCGGGTATCGATTTCCTGTCGCGGAATTCTGTCGTGATCGACGGGGTCAGATTTATCGGCTGCGTCCTCTGGACGGATTACCGACTGCATGGAACGCCAAAGCCCTCAATGGTTTTTGCCGGCGAGACGCTCAACGACCATAGGCTGATCCGATACCAAGAGGAGAGTGGGCACTTCAGCAGGTTCATGCCTTGGCATGCGGCCGCGGAGCATCGCCTCGACCTAGCGTTCATAAGGAAGGAGTTGGCGGAGCAATTCGACGGGCCGACGGTCGTGGTTACGCATCACGCGCCGCATAGAAATTCAGTTCAACTGCGCCATGAAGGCAGCTCGCTAACTCCTGCGTTTGTCTCAGATTTGAGCCGCGTCATCGAAGAGCTCCAACCCGATCTCTGGATCCATGGCCACGATCACGGCTCCCACGATTATCGCGTTGGCAAAACCAGAATCTTCGCGAACCAGGCCGGCTATCCCAACCTGCATGGAGATCGCGAGAACCCCTGGTTTGATCCTCGATGCGTAATCGAGCTTTAGAGGCCGCCTCTGCCGGGCGTGTTGCCTTCAGCGCAAAAATAGGGCCGGCGAGATCGTCGCCGCGCCCAACACGATCACGACAAACGTTCTCAACCAGACGGCTCGAGTGTGGGGCGAGAAGATCCAGGAACTCTGCATGACGAACTCAGCCACGAAACGAACTGAACAGCGAGCCAATCTAGAAGCGAGGCCTCACCTAAGGTCAATGCCCTACGCTTAACGGAGCGGCTTCGACTGGGGAGCCCGAGGGATCTGGCGGCCTCTATATCGACGAGGCTCATCAGTTCGCCGACGTAAGAGCCGAGAGAGCTTGCTGCTGAGGCGCTCAGTGCAGAGGAGAACGAAAGCGCATCCGGAACGCCTGGGCATCGTCCGCATCGGGAAAGCTTACTCGGATCCGTCTGTGGTCCGGCTCCCAGAGAATGCGAGCCTGGTGCGGAATATGACGGTCAATGAGCCAGAGGCCTATCTCGTAGAGGCGCTCGTTTAGCATTGGCACGTCGAGCGGTAGATCAACGTCGAAAGCGCCTTTCAGTCCAACACGGATGGTCACGGCGACGGCAGTTTGCTGCATGTCGCCCTCCTGCTTCTCAGGTGTCGATCGCTTCATGCTACGCCTGCCTTTCCGGCGTCTTCAATTGCAAAGCCCACTCGGCATAAGGCGTGTTGTTCACGAGATGGCGATTGAAGTCAGGCGACCCGTCGCTCCACCAGACTGGTCCTCGCTCACCAAGGGCAACCTTCGCGGAATCGACGACGGCGCGGGCGGCGTTCAAATCGCCATGTCCGCGCCTAGCCTCTTTGACGGCCCGGAGAGCATCCATCAGTTCGGCGACAAGCTGGTGACGCCTGACTTCCGATAAGGCGGGGTCGGTCGACCGCCAAAGCCTGCCGGCCACCAAGAAATAGCGACCTTCGGGCGTCGTGGGGTAGGCGCGCCTATCCATTGCGCGCGTCAGCGACGACCTCATAGTGCGTCACGAACTCGGGCTTGCTGAGCAGAAAGCGGCCGTCGTCGGGATAGTAGCGGGCTCGCTCAAAATCGGCGCCGGCGAAGGCGATGATGGCCTCGGTCGAGACCCACCAGCTAAGTGTCTCGATTTCCGTCGTGCCGTCGTGAAGCTCGCGGAGCAAAAGTTGGAAGCCCAGATTGCCGGGAGTGCTGCTGAAGTCGTCACCCCCGGTCGAGCGAACATAGCCGACATAAGCGGCTCGATCTTGAGTACGGATTTTGGACGCCCACCGTCGCAAGATTACTGCCCTCGTCATATCGCATCTCCGGGCTTGTCGGTGAATGCTTCATCAACGAGCTTCCGGGGTAAGAGTTCACCCGGAAGCGATCTGCGCGGCTTATCAGGGGCGAGTATTTTGAGCCGCCGAGCGCGCTCGGCGGCAGCGCCAAGAAAAAGGCCGGCATCCCTTGAAGGAGCCGGCCAAGTAGAAGCCGAGGCGCTAAGCCAAAAGCTTCGAGGGGAACGGAGCGACCGGGCTCCGGCGGGAGGGGCCGAAGCGGTGAGCGAACCGCATTCGAGATATGGGGTATGCAGCAGCGATCGCAATCCGCCGTTTAGATAACGATCCCATGCGGCAGGCGCGGGGCTGGCGCATAAATCCTGTAACAAACCGCGCTCGGCTGAGCTGCAACAGAGAACTTCCCTCTAACAATCGCAACCTTGATCTGATTGCTGATCACCAAATGGCGAGCCATTGTCGCCGCCTCGGGGAACGAGCGAATGAAGGGCTGGCAGCGCCCCACGAGATGAGCGCGCCAGCCCCGTCCAGCTAAAGCGACGCGCGAAGCGGTGGAACTCCTGCACGGGAGTGCTTCCGGGCGCAATAGTACTTTCCTGATCGTCGCGCTCGTCGAAACCATTGCGGTTACAGAATCGTTTGTTGGTCATTCTCCTGTCTCACCCCGACAGATCGGACTCACCCGCCAGCGGCAGCGCTGGCGGTTTTTTTGTTCTCTGATGTTTTCGGCAGGAACATATCGCCCCAAAATCAGTTGTTGAGGCGGCTGGAAGATGTATCTGGAGAATTATAATATGCGTAAAATGCTCGTCGCTCTCGCTATTACCTCGACGATCTTCGGAGCTAGCATGGCTTATGCTCAAACCGCGACGACCACTGCGCGCGAAGTCTATATCAAGGCGCAGCCGACGGACGTGCTCAGCAGCAATCTCATTGGGCTGAACGTTCAGAATAACGCCAAGGACAACGTCGGTGAGATCAAGGATCTCGTCGTTTCCAATGGCAGCCTGTCCGGGCTGATCCTTTCGGTGGGTGGCTTCCTCGGTATCGGCGAGCGCTACGTCGTCGTTGCACCGCCCGCGGTCAAGGTCGTCTACTCCGAGAACGACAAGAAGTGGTCCGCGACCATGGACACGACCAAGGATGCCCTGAAGGCCGCGCCGGAGTTCAAGTACGAAGGCCGCTGGAAGCGCTAACGCGCCGTTCGCCTTTATCCGCAACTCGAAACTGATGGAGGTCCCGATGGACTGGAATCGCGTCGAAGGAAACTGGAAGCAACTCAAGGGCAAGGTGAAGGAGCAGTGGGGCAAGCTCACCGATGACGATCTCGACGTCATCGCCGGTAAGCGCGATCAGCTCGAAGGTAAGATCCAGGAGCGCTACGGCATCGAGAAGGACAAGGTGAAGACTGACGTCGACATCTGGTACAATCGCCAGACATGGTGATCACCGACGGCTGAGCCCCTCGCTGCCCAGCGTGTGCTCGCCGCGTGAGGAAGCCCGGCCCTTTCCAGCGGGGCCGGGCTTTCGCGCGTTATAGGCCGGGCATTGTGTTGAGAGCCTGTGAAGCGGTGAAAGCTCTGGCGCGCCCGCGCCTATGCCGGCAGAAGCTCGATCATCACCGGCGCGTGGTCGCTAGTGTGCTCCCAGCCTCGCGGCGACCGCCGGACCTCCGCGGATTTCAACCGCGGCGCCAGGGTAGGACTAAGCAGGAGGTGGTCGAGGCGAAGGCCGGCGTCGCGTTCGAACGAGTTCCGCCAGTACTTCCAGAACGTGTAGATGCGCTCTCTCGGGTGAAGGTGCCTGATGGCGTCCGTCCAACCCTGATTGACCAGCTCAGCATAAGCTCTTCGGACCTCCGGACGAAAGAGGGCGTCATCTCCCCATCGCTCGGGTGCGTAGACATCGAGCTCGGTCGGCATGACGTTAAAGTCGCCTACGAGTGCGATCGGCACGTCGTAGGAGAGAAGCTCTTCTGCATAACTCAGCAAGTGGGCAAACCAGCGGAGCTTGTATTCGAACTTGGGGCCGGGAGCGGGATTCCCGTTGGGAAGATAAAGACATCCAATCAGTACGCCGTTAACCGCCGCCTCGATATAGCGGCTATGGTTGTCGTCAGGATCCCCCGGTAATCCTCGGCGTGTCAGGACCGGCGGTCCGCCCCGTGCGAGGATCGCGACACCATTCCAGCTCTTCTGACCGTGCCACACCGCCGCGTAGCCGGCTTCCTGAAGTTCGCGCTCGGGAAAGCGGTCGTCTGAGCATTTTAGCTCTTGCAGACATACGACATCAGGATGGTCCTGCTTCAGCCACCGGAGCAAAACGGGCAACCGGCCATTGATGCCGTTCACATTATAGGTCGCGATCTTCAACGAAGGCTCCTCCAACACGATCGTCAGAGGTGCTCGCGCAGAAAAGTTTGTGTCCTCGCGATCGCATCGGGCCAGCTCGCCAAGGAGAGACCATGTCCTTCGCCGGGATAGATATGGCTTTGGACAGAGCCCCATTGCTTTTGACCAGTCTCTCGATGGCTCCGGCGTTGGACACAGGCACCACTCGGTCCGCATCCCCATGCAGAATAAGCATCGGGGGCAGAGAAGCTCTTTCCAGGCCTGGCGGCAGAAATCCGAAGAAGTCGACGACGGCTTTGATCCTGCGATCGCGCCCCGCCAGCGCCAAGGCCAATGCGCCGCCAAGCGAAAAGCCGACAACGGCGAAACGGGCCTGCTGATCGCCTGTGATTGTCTCGATCGCTTCCAGCCAGACCGGAAACTTGCTTTTGATTTCGCCGTAGCGGGCCCGCTGATCGCCGGTGGCCTCGAAGTAGCGCGGTAGCAGGACGCTGTAGCCAGCCCCCGCGATCATGTTCGCGGCGAACTGATATCGGCCACTATTCGTCAGACCGTCCGAACCATAGAGCAGGATGACGCTGCCTCCGGAAACGCTCGGACCAAAGCGATCGACTGCGACGCTCGCCTGGGCTGGCCCAGACACGATGGTCGCGCCAGCTCCAGCAACGAAATGGCGTCGGTCCATTACTCGGTCGCCTCCGACCATCTCTCTTTGGCTTCAGCGGCCGGGACGATCAGCTTGATCGTATCGTCATCGAGCGCAACGACGAGCGCCAGGTCGAGGTAATGATGGGCTCCTCCCGACTCGGGATCATTCTTCTTCAGCTTGATGAGCTGGCCACTCAAAGAATAGACGGTTCCGACATGTCCTTCGTCGGAGCCGATGACACGCTGGCCTTCCTTGATTTGCTCTACGAACATCATGCGTTGCTCTCCTTCCGAACGTCACGGAACGGCAACGGACCGTCTGGCACCGAAGTTCCGATTTGCCGAGGTGGCGACGACACACAGGGTTGAGAGCCGGCGACGGCACAGCGGGTCGATTTCGCGCGCTTCGTCACATGTCAGCCGAGAGGCAAGACCGCCATCTGCGAACATCAAGTGATGCTGGTGTTCGCCCAGAGGCGGAGCATCGGACCCTCATCCCCCAGAACCGGATCTTTGGGTGGAAAGCTCAAGAGGGCGATCCTCTGTTTCATCGCAGGCGACGCCTCCTCGCGAACGATATCTCCAGCTTGGCCAGGCGGGTATGCGCCGACCACGAGGAAATCTTCACTCTGCTTGAGTCGCCGATGCCCAGTCCCCGCGGGCAGCACCAGGATGTCGCCAGCTTCCACCCTGATCTCACGGCCGCCGTCTCCGCCAAGAACCAGTTCGGCCGATCCGGCTGCTATACCGAGAACCTCATGACCCTGCGCGTGATAGTGCTCGAAATCGTAAATCCCATCTCGCCACTGTGGCGGCCATCCATTGTCCTGAAAGCGCTTTTCCATGAACGTGGCGAGGTCACCGATCGCCGCGGGATCGAACGCCTTTTCGTAGATTAGCGCCGGCAACCTGAAATTATTCGGAACGAAGCCCCGCGGCTCGAAATGCAAGGCGGTCACCGTCACCCGGGTCATGGCAGCAGCTCCAAAGAAGCAAGAAGCCTCCTGAACTCCGATGTGCCAGCGGGCGTTCCCTCGTCAGCTGGCTCGTAGCTATGCGCCGATCGCGGAAAGCTGCGGTGCCATGATAACGCCTAGTTGCTTGTCGATCGGGAGGTGAGGTCGTGGGCATCAGCTTCGGAAAGGCCTAGCGTCGATTTGGCGATCGGCGAGCTGCCACGGAACGAGGGCGGGGTCGTAGCGTTCAGTCTCCACTCCGTCAAACGGCCGAGGAGGCATCCATGGAGAATAATGAGCACAACCCTGTAGTTGAGAGCCTGCGCCAGGAACAGAAAACTCAGCGCAAAGAGGAGCGAGAACTGACCCCTGATCAGAAGCTGGAGAGGGCATTGAAGGATACCTTTCCGGCGAGCGATCCTGTTGCCGAGCAGGTTCCGATCACGCCGGGTGCGGCAGAGGAAACGAAATGATCCGGGCTGCGTTCTCTAGTTTGGCTGGGGCCTGGATCGCTCGAAACGTCGAGCGAGGCGAAATCCCTGAGAGATTTGCTGTTCCATTGAGGCTACTGGCAATCAGACTGCCCACGTCGGTGATCCTCGCTGGGGCGGTCGGATACAGCTTTTATCGGTTCAATCTGGAAGTGCGGGCTTCGCGCGCAAGGGATATCTCGCCGAAGGCTGGCTCAGAAGGAGCTGCGCGTAGCTCGACCTCTCGGCCGCGTCGAAATCGCAGATCAACAAGACCGATCGCAACGATGCCCGAGGCATCGCCCAGATGATGCGGGTCGGGCTGTACAAGCCGGTGCACGTCAAGACGGTCCGCAGCCAGGAGATCCGGCTGCTGCTGACCGCCCGCAAGTTCGTGCAGAGCAAGATCCTCGACAGCGAGAACAATCTGCGCGGGCTGCTGCGCAACTTCGGGCTCAAGGTCGGCGCCGTGACGCGGCTGCAGTTCGAGCGGCGCATCGTCGAGCTACTCGAACAGTCCCCGCATCTGCGGCTGATCATCGAGCCGCTTCTCGAGGTGCGACGGGTGCTACGGGAACAGTTCCAGCATCTGCACAAGGCGATGGGACGACTGGCGGAGAGCGACGAGACCTGCAAGCTGCTGATGACGGCGCCCGGCGTCGGCCCGATGGTCGCGCTGAGCTTCCGCGCTGGTGTCGACGAACCGGCCCGCTTCGGCCGATCACGCTCCGTCTCGGCCCATTTCGGGCTGACGCCCTCGCGCTATCAACCAGGAGAGATCGATCGGGATCGAGGCATCTCGAAGTGCGGTGATGCCGGGATCCGCTGGGTCCTGGTCGAGGCCGCCGGGATCGTGCTGCGGGTCTCGAAGAAGAGCTCGCCGCTGAAGTCATGGGGCCTTGCCGTCGCTCGCCGGCGCGGCATGGCGAAGGCGACCATAGCTGTCGCCCGGCGCCTGGCGGTCATCCTGCATCGGATGTGGGTCGACAACACGCCGTTTCGCTGGGAGGCCGAGGCCGCCTGATCCGGCGAAGAGTTCTGCGTCGCTGCGCGGAGAGAGGTCCCGTCCAGGGACGAGTGGGCAGGCAATCCCGAGGCGGGGCTGAACGCCAGGTCAAACTGGCAGTTCGCAAAAAAGATTGGGATGCCTCTCCATCCGACCCGATCATGAAGCGGTCGCCGTGCCGACTTCGCAGAGAAGCCAGACTCCTGGCGGGAACTCACCAGCGCACGGCAAACATGGCGCGGTACGCTCGCTATCCAAGCAGATCACGATCAGCGTCGGGCTCTGCCCCCGGCGTAGGGAGCTTTTGCTTGACTCCTACCGCCCCAAAAAAGAAGCCCCGCCAGTCGAGCTGCCGGGGCGAGTTTAGTTCCGAGGTGAAACGAGATACAGGTGAACGCCGGCTGCGACCGGAGGTTCCGTTCTTCGTGACTGCTCCGATGCCACCGATAAGACAGGCTGGATTTGTGAAGACCATGAACCCGGCGGCCAGTTTCCTGCACTGATAGTAGCGGGGGAACCTCGGCTTCTTCACGGCGTTCACTGCCGTCTCGCTCAGGAACGACAATGGTTCAAATCTTGACGGTGTGCCGCATTGATACCGAGTGGGGCTTCCGCGACGTGACGGGCGCCGAATACGGCCGATCCCATGATATTAAATACTCTCTCGAAATTGCTCGGCGCATGGCGCAAAGAGTGGGTGCGCAGGTCCAGTTCACGCCGGAAGCTGAAAGAGCCTTTCGCGATGTGATGGAAGAAGAATTACCGGCAGCATCGCGCAATCCAGTCAAGCCGCAGATTCCAACTGGCTTCCGGGCACTAGCCGGTCACCTTGCGAAATGGCGGAAGCGGTAGCTTCGCTGCAACGACAACCAGGCTGAAGCAAGGCTGCCTTCGATCGGGAGCTGACAGAACAGCCGCTGCTCGCTCTCCAATCGAGCGCAAGAAAAGAAGGCCGTCTGGTTGGCCGTATAGGCTTCCCCGATATTGCTTAATGCCGGAATATGCGCTGTTGTACGCGGGCGAGGTCTGCGACGAACCGGGCGTATTCTCGAGACCGAGCATCCTCGTCCGGAAGGCGCAGCAGAAATGAGGGGTGGACGGTGGCCAGCAGCGGCGTGCCGTCTTCGAGTGCGAGCTCGCGATCTCGTGCGCTCGCTAGCGAACTGGCATGCCCCGTCAGCGATCGCAGGGCGCTGGCGCCGAGGGCAACGACAAACCGAGGTTTCACGAACTGCAGTTCGAGATCGAGCCAGAAGCGGCAGGCCTTGATCTCCCCGACATTGGGCTTCTCATGGATGCGGCGCTTGCCGCGAAGCTGGAATTTGAAGTGCTTCACCGCATTGGTGACATAGGCGCGCGCGCGATCGAGACCAGCTTCCTTCATCGCCCGATCGAAAACCTGCCCAGCCGGCCCGACGAATGGCCGGCCGGCAAGGTCCTCCTTATCTCC
This sequence comes from Allobosea sp. AK1, assembly GCF_006714945.1. Lineage (NCBI taxonomy): Bacteria > Pseudomonadati > Pseudomonadota > Alphaproteobacteria > Hyphomicrobiales > Alloboseaceae > Allobosea > Allobosea sp. AK1. Next base: position 99,934 of record NZ_VFMG01000001.1, on the reverse strand, counting down.
AGGCTGCTCGCCGACGAAGAGAACGCGCGCGTCCAACGGCCCTTCTCCGAAGACCGTTTGCGTGGCGTGGCAATGATGATCGCAGCGCGTACAGCGTTGCGCCGCAGCGGCGGCATCCCGCCACGACGTGATCGCAGATTCATCGGCCGGCAGTTCGGGACGGTGCCGAAGCTGCCTGACATGTCGTGCGGGTGGCTGCGTCGGGGCGCGCATCACCATGTCCTCTGCTCGCCGGGCGGCGCTTGCGATCAGAGGCACAATCAATTCGGCCTCGGGTAGGTTCCGCCAGTATTTCACCGGCATCTCACTTTTCATCGCCTTCGGCTTCAGGCGGGCCGGATTGAAGATACTGGCGTAGTAGGTCAGCCAATAGGCTTCGATGGCATCGCCGTCCGGCGCATCGGCCTTGCTAGCGGCCGGACCGTATTGCAGGGCCACGCCGTCCCAGTGCAGCGACCCCTGCGGTGTCAGGATTGACCAGATCATCGTGCCGAAGCGTGCTGTGAAGAATGCTGCGGCTCGTTCGAGGATGAAATGCTCCGGTTCGAACCAGGCGATGAAGGGGCCGTCCTCGCTCGCGCCCGACACGGCGCGGAACCGAACAAAGGCCGTCATCTTGTGCAGGTCGCGCCGTACCGAGCGGGCCATCGCCTCGGCGCGTGCGATGTCAGCGTCAGCTGCATTCTCGAGCAAGCGTGGCTCGTCCTGCAAACGCAGCAGCAGGCGGTGTAGCAAGACAAAACGGCCGGCATCCCGATTACAGACGACGTTTTCGGCAAGTTCGATGAAGCGGCGAGACACGGTCAGGGCGGTGCTTCCGCCCGCAACCGGGGTGGCATTCTCCATCGCGAACAAGCCGGCATCGTCTTCGCTTGTCAGCCAGTCGACGGCCTCGGGCTGGATGCCGGCAAGCGCCAGCCTACGTGCCTCGCGGCGCCAGCCGGCAAAATCGGCAGGCCCGTTCAGCCGGGCGGCGATCACGGGAACAGCGTCAATTGTCGCGGTCGCGGCATCAGCCGAGCCCGCAGGTTCTGCGCGTCGAGGCCGCTGCCCGGCCGCCAGCCCTCCGCCAGGATGAAATGCCGGATTGTCGTCAGCGATCGTGTCAGCCGGCCGACATCCTCAAGCCTGAGCCGGCGGAACCGTCGCGTGGTCAGGATGCGATCGACGCTGCGCGTACCCAGACCCGGAACCCGCAGCAGGGTTTCGCGATCGGCTCGGTTCACGTCGACGGGAAAGCGTCCTCGCTCACGCAACGCCCAGGCGAGCTTGGGGTCGATATCGAGATCGAGCATCTCGTTGCGCCCCAGGATTTCCTCCGTCTCGAAACCGTAGAAGCGTGTCAGCCAATCGGCCTGATAAAGCCGGTGCTCGCGCATAAGCGGCGGCGGCTGGAGCGGCAACTGACGCGAGGCATCCGGAATCGGGCTGAAGGCCGAGTAATAGACGCGCTTCAGGCCGAAGCTGCCATAGAGCCAGGCGCTGCGCTTCAGGACCGCAGAATCGCTCGCGCCATCAGCGCCGATGATCATCTGGGTGCTCTGCCCTGCGGGCGAGAAGGCAGGGGCCTTTTCGCTCTTGCCACGCTCCTCGCGCGCTGCCTCGATCTTCAGCTTGAGGCCCCCCATCGCACTCTTGATCTCGCTAGCCTGCTTCTCCGGCGCGAAGCGCGCGAGTGCCGCCTCGCTCGGCAATTCGACATTGATCGACACCCGGTCTGCGAACAGCCCCGCGCGCTCGATTAGATCGCGGCTCGCACCGGGGATCAGCTTGAGATGGATATAGCCGAGGAACCCATGTTGCCGGCGCAGCGTTTCGGCCACTCGGATCAGTTCCGCCATCGTGTAGTCGGCCGAGCGGATGATGCCCGAGGACAGAAAAAGGCCTTCGATGTAATTGCGGCGGTAGAAATTCAGGGTCAGCGCGACGACTTCCTCGACCGAGAAGCGGGCGCGGCGCACGTTGCTGGATGAGCGATTGATGCAGAAGACGCAGTCGAAGCTGCAGAAATTCGTCAGCAGGATCTTGAGCAGGGAGATGCAGCGGCCGTCGGGCGCATAGGAATGGCAGATGCCGGCGCCCGTGGTCGAGCCCAGCCCCTTTCCGTCACGCGAATCACGCTTCATGGTGTTGCTCGACGCGCAGGAGGCGTCGTATTTCGCGGCGTCGCTGAGGATTTGGAGCTTCTCCAGGACCGTGAGCTGTGCCATCGCCCTTCCTTTTGTTCACTATATGTTCTTAAGGAATTTGCCTGCTGAGTTCAAGGCTGACTGTTGAAGGGTGCGGGCCATCTTGAAGGCGTTCCCGGTCAAATCCACGATGAAGACAGCGCCGATTCCGCTGAAACTGAGCTATAGCGGTGCCGATGCGAGGCGATTCTGGATGCCGACAGAATGATTGAGATCAGAAGTTTTTTGCGCGGTGAAACGAAAGAGCTTCATCGCGAACTGGATGCTATCGTCGGCGTCTTCTCGAACCGTGCCGAGTACGCCCGCTTCCTGCATGGTACGTTTCGCCATCGCGTGCCGGTCGAGGCGGCTTTGTCGGACGCCGCACCCGTGCGGGTTTCGCCATGGCAACCGCGCAAGCTTCTGCCTGAGTTGGAGGCGGATCTCGCCGACCTGACGCTGGCATGTCCGGCGAGCGAACCTTTCCATCTGTCAAATGACATGGCTGCGTTCCTGGGGGCTGCCTATGTTCTTGAAGGTTCGGCCCTGGGGGCTCGGGTGCTTGTGAAGGGAGTGGAACCGCTGGGGTTCGGGCCTGAAAACGGAGCACGCTACCTTTCGGCTCAAGCCGGCTCCCTCGATAGCTGGCGCACGCTTCTGGTTGCGTTGGAGGGGCTCGACCGGCCAGCGTGGGATGCGGCCGCGCAGTCCGCCAAAGCCGTTTTCCTCCACGCCATCCAGGCCTTCACATCGGAAGAACTCTCTCCTGCATGACGACCGTTGATCTGACGAACTGTGATCGCGAGCCGATCCATATTCCCGGCAGCGTCCAGCCCCATGGGTGTATGATCGTGTGTGATGCCGAGGCGGTGACGATCAGGCGCCATTCGTCGAATGCCAGCGCCTTCCTCGGGCTCAAGGAATTCGAGCTCGTCGGCCGCAGGCTCGAAGAGGTCCTTGGCGGGCCGGTCGTTCATGAGATGCGCAATGCGCTCGCCCGTTCTGGCGTGCCTTCCCGTGCGGGCTTGATGCCCCGCTATCGCCTACCTTCGCTGGATCGCGAGTTCGACATCTCGATCCATGCCTTCAAGGGCAACGCCATCATCGAATTCGAGAAGAGCGTCCCTGCCGGGCCGAGCTCGCCGCTCGAATTCGCGCGGACGCTGGTTGGCCGGCTCTCGGACGTCACCACGCCAGCTCAGCTGATCAAGAATGCGGCTCGTCTGCTCCGGGCGGTGCTCCAGTACGACCGGGTGATGATCTATCAGTTCGCGCCCGATGGTTCGGGCAAGGTCGTCAGCGAGGCCAAGCGCCCCGACCTCGAAAGCTTCATGGGGCAACATTTCCCGGCGAGCGACATCCCGCAGCAGGCGCGGCAGCTCTATCTCCTCAATCCGATCCGCGTGGTTTCGGATTCGAGCGGCGAGCGCTTCCCGATCATGCCGGTGCTGGACGCTGCCGGAGAGCCTCTCGATCTGTCCTATGCCCACCTGCGCAGCGTTTCGCCCATTCATTGCGAATACCTACGCAACATGGGGGTTTCGGCCTCGATGTCGGTATCGATCATCGTCGACGGCGCGCTCTGGGGGCTGATCGCCTGCCACCATTACAGCCCGCGCTCGCTCTCGATGAACCGCCGGATCGCCGCGGAGATCTTCGGCGAGTTCTTCGCGCTCCAGCTTGGTGCCTTGACGCAAAAGCAGATGCTGCTCGCTGCCGAAAGGGCGCGGGATTTTCTCAACGGCCTGCTTTCGTCCGCCGCCCATGTGACCGATGCTTCGGGTTTCCTCGGCCAGCATCTCGCCGCGTTCCGTAATCTCGTGGAAAGCGACGGCGTCGGCGTCTGGGTCAACGGCGAGTGGCGGGCCGAAGGCAGCGCCCCGCCGGCCGAATTCGCGGGCGAACTCGCAGCCTTCGCCGGTGAGGTCTGCGAGGGACGCATCTGGGCGACGACGGCGCTCGCCGAGGCGCTTCCTGCCGCGCGGGCTCATGCCGAGCAGTTCGCCGGATTGCTTGCGATCCCCTTGTCGCAAATCCCGCGCGACTATCTGTTCTTCTTCCGTCGTGAGCTCGTCCACATGATCGAGTGGGGCGGCGACCCCAACAAGACCTATGCCTCCGGCCCGCATGGCGACCGGCTCACGCCGCGGCAGAGCTTCGCAGTCTGGAAGGAGACGGTGGCCGGCCATTCGAAAGTCTGGTCGCCGGTCGAGCGCGAGCTGGCGGAATCGGCGCGCCGGACGCTGATCGAGGTCGTGCTGCGGCAGAGCGAGCTTCTGGCCGACGAGCGCAACAAGGCCGAAATCCGCCAGAAGATGCTCAATCAGGAGCTTAACCACCGGGTCAAGAACATCCTCGCCCTAATCAAGTCGATCGTCGCCCATCCGCTTGCGGAAGGCGCCACGATCGAGGCCTATGTGACGTCGTTGAAAGGGCGGATCGAGGCGCTGGCCATCGCCCATGACCAGGCGATGCGGGCGAGCGGCGGCGGATTGCTGCTCGACCTCATCAACGCGGAAGCTTCGCCCTATCGGACGAGCGGCGGCACGATCACGGTGCGCGGACCGTCCGTATCACTCGATGCCCGCGCCTTCTCGGTCGTCGCCCTGGTGATCCATGAGCTGATCACCAACGCCGCGAAATACGGGGCCTTGTCCGTCAAGACCGGCGAGCTCACCGTCGACTGGTCTGTAAATGCCGGCGGGGATTGCGAGATCGTCTGGCAGGAGCGGGGCGGGCCGCCGGTCACGCCGCCGTCCCGCCAGGGTTTCGGCAGCATCCTGATCGGCCGCAGCATCCCCTATGATCTCGGCGGGCGGAGCGATGTATCGTTCGAGCCCCAAGGCATCACGGCAAAACTCTGCATCCCCGCCAAGTTCGTCCGCTGGACCGAGGATGCGGCATCTCCCGAGGAAGCGCCCGTTCCGGTCAAGGGCAAACCCGGCCGGCCGCTCGACGGCAAGCGTGTGCTGCTGGTCGAGGACCAGTTCATCATCGCCATGGATTGCGAGGACATGCTAGCGACGCTGGGGGCAAGCCAGGTCGAAGTCTGCGCGAACGTCTCCGAGGCTCTTTCCTTCCTGAGCCGGACGGCGCCGGATCTCGCCATCCTCGACGTCAATCTCGGCTCGGAAACCTCGGAGCCGATCGGCAATCGCCTGCGCGAGCTCGGTGTCCCCTTCCTCTTTGCGACGGGTTACGACGATCTCGCGATCCTCGGCGTCGCCGAGGCGGCGACGCTGCGCAAGCCCTACAATCTGGCTGCACTGGAGGCTGCGCTGCGCAGGCTTCCGGGCGTCGTCTAGCTCGCCAGAATCCGCCGCGGCTCAGGCCGCTTCAGATGCCGGAGGTGCTAGGCCAGCCAGCGACAGCTCCATGACGGCCTGCGTGCCGCACCCACCGGTGTCGGCATAGCGCAACTCGGTAGCGAGGCTTTTCGCCATCGCGCGCACGATCTTGCTGCCGAGGCCGGTTCCCCGGATCGTGCCGGTTCCCGTCCAGCCGATGCCATCATCGGCGACCTTGAGCGTGACCGTGTCGCCCTCGCGGGAGAGGATAACCCGGACTTCGCCCTGGCCGTTGGGATAGGCGTATTTCAGCGCGTTGGTCACCAGTTCCGTCGCGATCAACCCGATCGAGATCGCCTTGTCGGTTTTCGCCAGCACGGGCTCCGCCTCGCAGCGGATCGACGGCATCTGGCCGGAGCCGGCGAGCGATTGCGCGAACTCTTCCAGTAGCGAACGGAGATAGCCCGCGAGATCGACGGCGCGGACATCGTCGGAGGTGTAGAGGCTGCGATGCAGGTTGCCGATCGCGGTGATGCGCGCCTGCGTCTCGGCGAGCGCCGCCTTGGCGCCGGGGTCCTCGACGGAGTTTGCCTGCATGCGGACGAGCGAGCCGACCAGCGACAGGCTGTTGGCGACGCGGTGATTGACCTCGGCCAGTAGCGTCACGGCGCGGTCGCGTGCGGCGCGCACTTCATGCTCCGCCTGTTCGCGGGCCCGGGTCAATCGCGTCTTCACCACGGCGTGCTCCAGAGCCGCCCGCAGCAGAATCTCGAAATCCTCGCCGACCGTCTTCACGACATAGTCCATGGCACCGGCTTTCAGCGCGGTCACCGCGATCGACAGCGCCGATGAGGCGGTCACATAGATGACGGCGGGAGACGCTGCATCCTTGGACAGCGCCGAGAGGACATCGAGCCCTGAAGCTGTCCCGAGATCATGATCGAGGATGATGACGTCGATGCCGCCCGCTTCTGCGCGCGCGAGGCCCGCATCGGCGGTTTCGACATGCTCCACGACATAGTTGTGGCGCGCGAGCATGCGCTGCACGAGGCGCCCGAGTGTGGCGTCGTCGTCGATATAGAGGACGTTGATCGGCCGGTTCGGCATCAGCGGCGGCCACGCAAGCCGGTCATGGCGTTTCCGGAACCTGGATGACGGAGAAGAACAGGCCAAGCTGGCGGATCGCGTTGGCGAAGCCGTCGTAATCCACGGGCTTGGTGATGTAGACATTGGCGCCGAGATCGTAGCAGCGCTGGATCTCGCGGCTGTCGTCGGTCGTGGTGAGCACGACGACGGGCGAACGCTTGGTATGCGTGTTCGCCTTCACCTTCTCGAGGATGTCGACGCCGCCCATGTCGGGCAGGTTCAGGTCGAGCAGGATCAAGAGCTGGCGGCCGGCGCTGACGGCACCGGAGCCATCGGGGCCGAACAGGTAGTTCAGCGCATCCGTGCCGTTGGCGAAGGGGATGATCTCGTTGCTAACACCGGCGCGGCGGATGTTCTTCTCGATGAGGCGGGCATGGCCTTCATCGTCCTCGATCATGATGATCGAGACGGGCTTTCCATTGGTCACGCTTCGGCACTCCGTCTGTAGGCCGCGAGGTCGGGGGGCAGGGTCACGGTAAAGGTCGTGCCTTTTCCAAGTTCTGAGCGCACGGCGATGTCGCCGCCGAGATTGCGCACCATCGTGCGGACATGGGCGAGGCCGATGCCTTCGCCCGCCGTGTTCTGCGTGCCAGAGCGCCGGAACAATTCGAAGATGCGCTCGTGGTCGGTCGCCGCGATGCCGCGGCCATTGTCCTCGATCTCGATCTTCACCCAACCGCGGCGCTCCCGGCGCGTGCGGACGGCGATCTTGATCGGACGGTCGGGCGCCCGGTATTTGATGGCATTGTCGATGAGGTTGCCCATGATCTGGTCAAGCGACAGGCGATCGCTGACAACGCGAGGAACCTGCGAGTCGATCTCGATCCCGCCGCTTTCCTCCGCACTGGCCTGATGGTGGACCGCCGCTGCGGCGGTCTCGATGAGCCCGGTCAGATCAACAGTCTCTACGCGTAATTCGCGGCGCCCCTCACGGGAGATTTTGAGGATCGCGTTGATGAGCCCGTCCATCTTTCGCGTCGACGAGCGGATGAAGCCGATCGCCTCGGCGACATCGACCCGAAGAGCCTCCTCCGCTGCGGCCTTCTGCTCAGGCGAGGCTGCGCTCCCAGCCACGACATAGGCGTCGATCGGCTTGAACATTGCCTCCAGCTCGCTGGTGAAGCCCATGATGTTCACCAGCGGCGCGCGCAGATCATGCGTCACGATATAGGCAAAGCGCTGGACCTCCTCGTTCGCCTTGACGAGGGCATCCGTTCGTTCGCGCACGCGTTCTTCAAGCCCGACATTCAGTGTTTCGACCTCGCGACGCGCTGCGACGAGTTCGCGGGTATAGCTGATAATGGTCCAACTCGCCGCGCCGGCCATGGCGAGGATCAGGATCGCGCCGATGATCGTCGTCCAGCGCAGCCGCGTCGAGGCGATGAGCTGCGCATCGATCGCTTCCCTCAGCTCCGCTTCAGAATTGGTCAGAATAGCGGTTAGGTCGGTCCGCAGATCGTCCATGAGCTGCTTGCCGGTTCCGCTGCGGACCATTCGCAGAGCCGTCTCGGTGTCACCCTTGCGCGTCGCCTCGACCGTTGCAGCAAGTTCCGCCATCTTCTGATCGAGTTCGCTCGTCACACGCTGAAGCAGCGGGCCGACCTCGCGCAGCTTGGCCGCGGCTCGCGCCAGATTCCCTCGTTGAGCCGCCAGCTTGGAAAGCGCGACGTTGTAAGGCTCAAGATAGGCTTCTTCCCGGGTCAGCAGGAAGCCGCGCTGGCCCGTTTCGGCATCCTGCACCAGTGACAACAGGTCTGCGGTAGCGCTTCGGACCGCGCGGGCGGCCGTAACCTCGCCGAAATAGCGCTCGCTCGCGCTCGTCAGCCACAGCGACGTCGCCACGATGCCGACCAGCACCGCGATGCCGATGGCCAGAAGCAGGGCGTTCGAGCGTCGAAAGAACGCCTGGGAGATAGGCATGCATGGAACCAGCTGGAGAGATGCATCTCTCTGCGCTAATCAAAGCTCTTGGAGCAATAACAAATGATATTGCGCACTGTCCGTCCCTGTGCATGGCCGCAGTCTGAAATGCGATCGATTGCCTCAGTACGGAAACCGATGCCTGCTCACCTTATCCGCCATCCTGCTTGCTGAGCTTCGGATCGGGCAGAATGTCAGTGGAGGCGCCATCGAGGCGCAAGTTCGCAACGTAGATGTCCACGCCCTGGGCATTCTGCACGGTGACCGAAAGGGACATATGGTCACCATTGGGCAGCTTTTCGCGATTCAGGGCCGCCAACAGTTCCTTAGCGGCATTTCGCGCGCTTTGGTCGTCGGGTAAATCCGTACCCTCCTCATCGATTTCGAGCTTCCGTCCATCGCGCGTGTGAAAGAAATAGCTGGGCATGCCTGCCTAATGCAGCCAAGGCAAACCTGTTCCTCAATCGTCTTTGATTTTGGCGGCGCCGGGTTGGAGATGCAAATAATCCGGATCGAACTCAGCCAAACTGCAAAGGCCTTTCCAGTCCAGAACCGTCAGTCGATTGACCCTGATCCGAACAAGTCTGGCCTCTCGGATTTCCCGGAGCTTCTTGTTCATGTGAACCGTTGACAGGCCAAGCGCATCGGCGATCTCGGGTTGCGTCAAAGGCAAATTGCAGATCACGCCGTCGGACAAGCCGATCGCCGTCATCTTGGTGATAAACTCGCAGAGCAGATGGGCGATCCGGCTCGGCGCCGCGCGGCGCCCGATACCGACCATCCACTCACGATAAATCGAGGCTTCGATGAGCGTTTCGCGCCAGAACGCTTCCGATACCCGGTAGGAAGCCCGCGTAAGAGACCTGACCGCTTCGTGCGGGATGAGACCGACAACCGCCGGTGTCAGCGTTCCCAGGCAATGATCCATGCGCTCGATTAGGAGAGAGTGGATATCCGGAATGTCGCCGGGAAGGTGGAGCGACAATATCTGCCGCGCACCGTCGCCAACGATCTTGTAGCGACAGACCAGCCCTTCGGCGACGAGGCAACACTGCTGCGTAAGTTCTCCTTCGCGGACAATGTCGTGATTGGCTTCCAGGCGCTTCAAGGTGAGCGGCAGTTGCAACAGCTTCTCCCGCTCGGCCGGGGGCAGGGGGACATGGGTTTCCAGCTTGAGAACGAGCCGTTCAAGATAGTGCTGCTTGTCCATTCGTTTCCTGCCACGTCGGATGACGTCTCGCAGATATGAGATCGTGCCGGCTCGCGCTGCATCAAATGCTATATGAGCCGCAGCGTTATGAAAGCTCCCGATTCTGATTTCGGCATGGATCGGTCGGTCGAGCTGCCCGCCACTGGCACGGCGATGTGGTCGATGGCTTGGTTGTTCCTTGCGAGCACCATTCAACGAAGGGGCTTGGGCGCGACGTCAGATCTGCGATCGAGCGAGGCTGGAGAGCCAGTCCGAGAATTTCTCGCTGGGTGAACGGTTTTGCCAGTCCGAGAAGGTATAGGGGCGGGAGGCTGCGGCATCTTTGTCGAACAAGGTCGTCTGGGTTCGGGCGAATTCGCGGTCGAACAGGTTGATGTTGGCTTCGTCGTTCAGCCTGAGGGCGCGGTCGTCGATATTCGTCGAGCCGACGGAGGCCCAGACATCGTCGACGATGACGAGCTTGCAGTGAAAGAAGGTCGGCTGATACTCGCTGATCTTCACGCCGGCCTGGAGCAGGTCGCCCCAAAGATGTCGCGACGCCTTCCTGACGACGCGTGCATCCGTGCGGGGCCCCGGCACGATGATCTCGATCTCGACGCCGCGCTTGCGGGCTTCGAGAAGCTGCTGGCGCGTCAGGTCGTCGGGAACGAAATAGGGCGTCGCGATGCGGATGCTCTTCTGCGCGGCGGCAAGCGCCGTCATCAGCATGAGATGCATGGTGTTGCGCTGGTGGGTCGAGCTGACGACGACCTGCGCGGCGTGGTCGCCTGCCGGGGCGATCTCCGGAAAGAAGCGGTCGCCCAGGAGCAGCTCCCCGGTCGCCTCGATCCAGTGCTCGGCAAAGGCGGCCTGGAATTCCGCCACGGCTGGCCCTTCGATGCGATAGTGAGTGTCGCGCCATTCGTTCGGCGTGCGCGCATCGCCGTTCCATTCATCGGCGATGCCGACGCCGCCGGTGAAACCCATGCGCCCATCGACGACCAGCAACTTCCGATGGGTGCGGTTGTTGACGCGGTCGAGCGTATACCAGGTGACGGGGCGAAAGCGGACGACCTCGACGCCGGCGTCTTGCATCCGCTGAATGAGCTGCTCGTCCATAGGCAGGCTGCCGACCCAGTCGAGCAGCACCTTTACGCTCAATCCATCCCGTGCCTTTGCCGAGAGGGCATCGGCAAACTCCTCGGCGATGGCGCCGCGCCAGTAGATATAGGTCTCGAAGCTGATTGTCTGCCGCGCCTCGCGAATGGCTGTCAGCATCGCGGGGAAGATCCTGATCCCGTTGACCAGCGTCTCGACCTTGTTGCCGGGCACGTAGTTCGAGCCGAAGAGGGCGCCCATCGACGTCCTGAGCTGACGATCCGACGAGGCGAGGTGATGTGGAAGCGGTTGCTTCAGCTCCTGCGGCTCCGGCAGCAGGTTGCCGACGACGAGACAGCCCACGACACCCAGAATGGCCGAGATGAGCGCGATGACGAGAGGATGCCGTCGGAGCGTCATGAGCATGTCGGCTTGAAAGGCAGAGGCATCAGTTGCGTGCCGGTTCGGTCTTCGAAGGCTGTGGCTTGGCGGAGTCGCCGGCCGGAACCGACCAGGTCGCCGTCCAGGTCTCGCTCAGGGTGCGATTACGCGCCCTCAGGAACATGCGAAGCTCCGCCGACTGTCCGTCCGGCAGCGTCGCGTCGACGATGGCACGCACGCCTTTCAGTGGCGCATTGAATGTCAGGATTTTCGTGGTGATCGCGCCGGCCGTCGTCGTCGCGACAAGCTCCAGGCGGTCGGGCTCGCTCTGGTAGTAGGCGAGGTCGCCGCCGGCAAAATCGACGATGAAGCGTTTCGTACCCTTACCCTCGGACACGCCGTCCTCGATATCCGAGCCGTTGAAGCTCTGCTGAACCTGCGCGTAGGAGTGCAGGTGCCAGGTCGTCGACAGCGCCGAGATGCGGTAGCTGAACGCGGCGGCTTCTCCGCTGGGCAGGGACTTGCTGGGCGTCCAGCAGGCGACGATGTTGTCGAAAGCTTCGTTATCCGTCGGGATTTCGATGAGCTCGATCCGGCCTTCACCCCAGTCGCCCTGAGGCTGGACCCAGTAGCTGGGCCGCGCATCGTAGCGCGCTTCCAGGTCCTGATAGCTGCCGAAATCGCGGTCGCGTTGCATCAGGCCGAAGCCGCGCGGATTCTTGTCGCTGAAGCTCGATATGCGCAGCGCCTTGGGGTTGCGAATGGGGCGCCAGATCCACTCTCCGCTGCCGGACTGCAGCATCAGACCGTCGGAATCGTGGATCTCGGGGCGGAAATCGGTTCGCTGCCCGAGGTCGCCTTCGCCAGCCTGGAACATCGAGGTCAGCGGCGCGATACCGATCCGCTCGATCTCCCGGCGCGGGATGATCGTCGCGGTAACGTCCATATGGGTTTGGCGGCCCGGACGGACGATATAGCGAAAGGCTCCGGCGACCGATGGTGAGTCGAGCAGGGCGTAGATGACGAGCTCGATCGTGTCGCGTGATGGCTCGTCGACCCACAGCGCTCGCATGAACGGGAATTCCTCAGGCCCCTTGCCACCGACATCGAGCGCCAGCGAGCGCGCTGAAAGCCCGTAGCGGTGCCCCCGGCCGATCAAGCGGAAATAGCTCGCACCCAGGAAGGAAATGACTTCGTCCTGCACCTTCGGGTCGTTCAGGTTGGTGGTCACCGCAAAGCCCGCGAAGCCGAGCGCCGGCGAAAGGCCCTTGGGGACGGGAACCTTGCCGTATTCGAACAGGCCGGTCGTAAACGGGATCGGGGTCGCGTTGCCGTGGTTGATGATGTGAACCTGGATCGGCTTGTCGTGCAGGAAGCCAAGATGGAAGGGCAGCATGCGGAAATCCGAACCGTTCTCGCGCCAGAAGGCCTTGTCGCGGCGAAGCCGGATTTCGCGATAGCTGTCATAGGTCAGGCTCGAGAGCTCGGCCGGGATCTTCGCACTTTCGGCATCGAAGGGCTGCTTCGCCAGGGCCGCCGCCTGCTGGACGACGTCGTCGTAGCCGAATTCCTTCTTGGATCCAGCGGCCACCTGGGCTCGCACCGACCGGCTCCCGAATATGCAGGCGCCGGGCAGCAGAGCGAGCATCGCGCGACGAGACGGTGCGGACAAGGCGGAATCCCCCGGATTGAGCGGCCGGCCTCCAACAGGCGGGCGTTTTTAGAACACCACCAAGACGAACTCGGTTCCCGCGAGTGGCCGGACGATCAAAGAGGGAAATGGCTTTCTTCGGGATCAGCGGATTCTCGATCGAGGGAACGTGCCGGCCCTGCTCGCGTTCGATCAAAATCACCGATTAGGCAGAAGTCGGACCCTCATGCCCGCAAATCATGCGCCGCCGCCGCCACGCAAGGCCGGAAGAGCTGCTTTGATGATCGTCGCCGTCATTGCCGCGATGATCGTGGTGATCTTCGTGGGTTTCAATCTCTACCATGCAGACACGCTGCGCGAGCAGCGGTCCGGGCATGTCGATCCGCAGGACGCGCCGAAAAGCCCGACTGATCTTCAAAAGCTGCCTGCGCCTCGCCAGTAGGGGGCGGCTCGACCTTCCCGGCGTAGGGCATTCACCCCACAAGAGGATAGATCAGTGAACAAGGTTCCCAACAAAGTTACGGATGCGCCGGCCGCCTACAATACCGCGCGCAGCCCTGGGCAGCCGGGTGAAGAAAACGAGAATCGCGCAGGTCCCAACCCACGCTCGACTCACCCGACGGGACCTCATGCGCCCTATGATGCGGATGATCCCGAAGGCTTCGCGGCCGAGAAGCATCATTCGGAAGTCGGGGAAGGACAGCAGACGGAGGCGCAAGAACGCAAGCCGAGCGGAACGATCACGATTGTCGACCTCGACAAGCAGGGCTAACGAAACTGTTTAGTCTAAGAATGCGTGCCTCAGCCCGTGCCCGTCTCGATATCATGACGCGGCCGGGGAGGTGACAGCGCGCCGCTCCCCGGGGTCTTTGCCTGGTCCGTCGTCTCTTCGCTGGAGTGTGGGCCAGCTGGCGGTGTCAGCTTGTGCCCTTTCCATCCCGATCTGACGGGTGGCCCTCGACCCGCTCGCGGGCTCGGTCGAAAGCAGTTTCTGTCTTCTGGCGTCCAGACATCGTTTGCTCCTCGCGCTCTTGGCCCGTTCAGCGCTTCGCGGTGCCGGGAGCGGCCATCTTGCGGTGCTGCTCGGCCAGGACGCTGGCCGGAGTTACATTCGCGATCGCTGACTGAAGCTTGTTGTACCAGCCGCTGACGATATCGCCTTCTCCCGCCATCATCGCGTCGAACCCGGTCTTTGCGACCTCGGCAGGGTCGTCCTTCGCATCGGTGCCGACCTTGGTGTCGAGCATGTCGGCGCGTTCGAAGAACTCGGTTTCCGTCGCGCCCGGCATCAGGCAGGTGACGGTCACGCCGGTCTCGGCAAGTTCGGCACGGATCGCAAAGGAGAAGGAATCGAGGAACGCCTTCGTGCCGTTATAGACGGCCTGGAAAGTACCCGGCATGAAGCCGGCGATCGAGCCGGTGATCAGAATGCGGCCGGCACCGCGATCGCGCATGTCGCGGGCGATCTTCTGGATCAGATAGACGGTGCCGGTGACGTTCGTGTCGATGACATAGCGGATATCCTGCCAGTCCTGATCGACGAAGGCACGGCCGAGGCCCCGCCCTGCATTGGCGAGCAAGGCATCGACGGGGCGACCCCGAAGGGCGGCGTAGAGCTTGTCACAGCCTTCGGTCGTCGCGAGATTGGCTTCGAGAGCCTCCACGGCCACGCCCATCCGGCGCAACTTGTCGCCGGCCTGGTGGATCTCCGCCTCGTCGGCTGCGATAATGAGGTCGAAGCCCTGCCCGGCACATTGCACGGCGAGTTCATAGCCGATGCCCGAGGAGGCGCCGGTGACCATGGCGAGCTTGGTCGTTGGCGTTGCCTGTCCCATGGAATGCTCCTTTCACGGGGTCATGATGGCCTTGATGCAGCCGTCCTGCTTGGCGCGAAATGTCTTGTAGAGCTCGGGGCCTTCCTGAAGCGAAGCCCGGTGCGTGATGACGAAGCCGGGGTCGATCTTCCCGTCCTCGATCAGCTGGAGCAGCTTCGGCATGTAGTGCTGAACCGGTGTCTGGGCCATGCGGAAGGTCAGGCCGCGATTGATCGCCGATCCCATCGGTATCTTGTCGAGAAAGCCGCCATAGACGCCGACGATCGAGACGACGCCGAAATTGCGGCAGCAGTGGATAGCCTGGCGCAGCACATGCGGCCTGTCCGTGCCCATAAAGGTCGCGACCTTGATCCGATCGAGGATCGAATCCGCGCTTGCCATTGTTTCCGGCTCGGTGCCGACAGCATCGATGCAGGCATCGGCGCCGCGCCCGGCGGTCAGCTCCATGATGCGTTCGTAGATATCCTCACTCATGAAATCGAGCGTGAGTGCGCCGCTCTGGCGAGCCAGTTCGAGGCGCTCTGGCACCGTGTCGATGGCGATCACGCGCTCCGCGCCGAGCAGGAAGGCGCTTTTGATCGCGAATTGCCCGACAGGTCCGCAGCCCCAGATCGCGATGGTCTCGCCGCCTTGGATATCGCAGAACTCGGCTGCCATGTATCCGGTCGGGAAGATGTCGGATAGGAACAGGACCTGCTCGTCGGAGAGACCTGACGGGACTTTGAGGGGGCCGATATCGGCATAGGGCACACGCAGATATTCCGCCTGGCCGCCCGAATAGCCGCCGAGCAGATGCGAGTAGCCGAACAGGCCAGCCGGTGAATTGCCCCAGAGCTTGGCGGCTTTTTCCCGATTCGGGTTCGAGCGCTCGCAGCCGGAGAAATAGCCGCGCTTGCAGAAAAAGCATTCGCCGCAGGAGATCGTGAACGGCACGACGACGCGGTCACCAACCTTCAGCTTGCTGTTCTCGGAGCCGACTTCGACGACCTCGCCCATCGTCTCGTGGCCGATCACGTCTCCGCTCTTCATCTGTGGGATGACGCCGTCGAAAATGTGGAGATCGGAGCCGCAGATGGCGCAGGCCGTAACCTTAATGATGGCATCGCGCGGGTGCTCGATCGCAGGATCGGGCACCGCCTCGCAGCGTATGTCGTTCTTTCCATGCCAAACCAGAGCCTTCACGGTACCCTCCTGACGGAATGGGGTGGCTGTCCCGCCCGAAAGCGGGACAGCCACCGCCAGATCAGCTCTGGCCGCCCTTGCGGCCGGCGTCGGAGGCGCGGTCGCGATCATGGGCAAAGTTGCCGGAACCGCCGCGGTCGCCACCGCCGCCCTGCTGGCCGCGTTCGTTGCTGCTTGCCTGTTGCTGGCGATCGCCACCGCCGTTGCCTTCGCCGCCCTTCCGGCCGGCCTCGGAGGCGAGATCGTGGTCCTGCGAGAAGCTGCGCTTCTCGGACGGCACGCTCTGGCCGCCTTTCGACGCGATGTCGCGCTGCTTGTCCTCATCCATGGAGCCGAAGCCGCGCTGGTCGTTGTTGTTTGCCATGGCAAACCTCCAAAGTTCGGTTGCAGGGAGAACCCGAAGGCTCGGGAGAGGAACCGATGGAGGCCCGAAGAGGTCCGCGGTCTGTGGAGGTCGGTGCGCTAACGCACTGATCGCGCCGATATGTCGAACCGTACGCTCGCGGATCTATTTAAGGGCGGCGATGTAACGGGGTTGCGATCGAGCACGGCGCCAGTGCCCGCTTCTCAGATGACGCCTTCGATGAGGCCGAGATTCATCGCCTCGTTGGCCTCGACATACCAGTTCTCGGGCGCCAGCTTGAGCACCTGCTCCATGGTGACCGAGGAACCGGCGATGAGGTTCTGGAACCCTTCGTTCTGGATCTGGATCGAATGCTCGATCTCGTTGAGCTTCGCCTTGAGGTTGGCGATGCACATGGTCAGGGGACCGTCGAGGATGACATTGGCCTGCAACTTGCGCTCGTGGATCATGAGCCGTGTGCCGCGCGTCAGGTAACGGTTCGGGCGGGCGAAGAAGCTCATGAATGTGGCGCCGGCCGAGTAGATCGCGGCTTTGCCGAGGAAGACGAAGCGCCGGTTCGGCTCCTGCTCGCTGTGGAACCGAATATCCTCTCCCATCATCCGAGCCACCTCTGGGTCGCCTCCCAAGGTGCTGAGCTCGATGACGACAACGCCTTCCAGCGGCGCCGTCATCAGACGATCCCGGAAGAAGGCATACATCAGGTTATCGACGACACCGGCCAGCAGGATCGGCGGGTTCAGGAAATCCCGAGCTTGCAGCGGGCGGAAGAGATCGGGCGCGGCATCGTCTGGCCCGGCGGATGTGGACAGGCTCATTCTCATTCCATCAGTCGCTTGATTTGGCGCCGAAACTCGCGAGCCCTGCGGCCAGTTCCCACGTGGAACCGGATGGCGGCGCCCGCGCTCAGCTTCCGACCAGGCTGTGCCGAACGGCTCCTGCCGGCCGGGCTGTGGATCGGAAACCATCGGTCGCCAGCCGGGTTGAAGACAGTGGCTTTGATGGTCCAGAGCCACTTCACAAAGCGAGGACACGCAATGCCCACACGCGGGAAAAACAAGCTGGACGAGAAGCTGGATCAGCAGGCGAAGACGGGAAAGGCCGCGCAACGCGATGCGAAAGGCCAGTTCGCTCCGACGGAAGCCGATCCGAATGCAGGCGGCCTAGTCAGCGCCAACCTGGTGGTGCTCTCAGGATCGGGCGACGCGACGCAAGGCGAAGGTCACGGGCGTGAGCGCGATACCAAGGGATCGAAGTCGGGATAAAAGCCCTCTGCTTCAATCCTTGTGCAGTTTGCCGAGAAACTCCGGCACGCCAGCCATCGGAAGATCGTCGATATCGAGCTTGCCGGAAGGCAACTCCGATTCCTTCTCGAGCATCTGCCGGCCTGCCTCGGCGATCTGCTCCGGCAAGTCCATATCCTCCTGAAGATGCCACTCCACCTTGTCGCGGGGCTCCTTCGAACGTTGGCAGAGCTGCGCCATCCAATCCTGACCGGGATAGCGGCTGCCGAGTTCGACTGCGAGAGCTCGTCCCTTCATGGTCGTTTCCTTTTCAAACGCTTGCAGCGGAGCGCGCGAAGCGATGCGCGCCGCGATCGGCAAACAGGCATCCCAGCAGAAAGTTCGGCTGGCGGGCGATCTGTCTGCGAGCGCACCAAGGAGTCGTCAGTTTCTGACGCGTAGCTCGCAATCGGCGAGATAGCGGCATATGCCGATCTCAAGCGCGGCCCGCTCGCGGCTTCGCGGAGAATCCTCTCCTTCGATTTCCAGCCCCCTGAGGCGTGACAGTGCGTCGCGAAACTGCTCCGGCGTGACGATGGCATCTAGGGAAAACGTTGGGTCGAGGTGATCGGTCGGGCTCTGCATGGCATGGCCTCCTGCTTGAGCCTGCGCTTGTCGGGCGCTATCCGCCTTTACCCAGGTTAGAGCAGTGCGAATTTCCGCGGGAATTCGGGATGTCATTAACCTGTGACGCAAAAGGCCATGTTGCTAGGGCTGGGGCGGTATGATGGAACCGGCTGGCAAGCGGGGCCGTTTCGAAGGGGCTTGCCCAATCAGGACCCGAAGCATGCCACGCTACTTCGATATATCCGACGGGCAGCGACCGCTCATCGACAGCGTTGGGCAGGAGTTTCCCGACGCGGAGGCAGCACGGAGGGCCGCGCTCGACGCCCTGCCCGACATGGCGAGGGACGAGCTGCCGAATGGAGATCACAGGACTTTCGCAGTTTCCGTGCGCGACGCCAGCGGCAGGGCGATCTACAGCGCCAAGCTGATGCTTGAAGGCCAGTGGCACGCCGGCCATTAAGCGGCCGAAGTAAGGGGCAGCGGCGCGTGACGCGCGCCGGATCGCCGGCTGCGGCGATCAACGGAACAACTGCACGATCTGGTCGTCGAGAACAGAGCCCAGCCCCTCGTTCCAGGGAAGGCGGATCGTGCACGATGTACCGCGCTCATGATGCAATAGCGAGGTCTGCGCGCCGAGTTCGTGAAACAGCAGGCCGTCAAAGTCTGGGTTCCGAAGCTTGCCTCCGACGATGGACAGGATTCAGCGCCGCTCTCCTGCCATTCCAGCACAAGCATGTGGGGCTGTGATTTGTCTTCGAAATGCCATCGGATACGGAGCCTTCCATCATCCAGGCCCAGGGGGCCGTGCTCGATGGCATTGAGCGCGAGTTCATGAATGGCAAGAGCGATACTCTGTCCTGGTCGCGCATTAAAGCGCACGGCGGGCCCTGAGAGCTCCAGTCGCTCGCCTTCCAGCACGAAATCGGGTCAGCTCCTCCGACAGGAGCGAATGCAGGTCGATCGAGCCCAGATCGTCGGCTGCAGCCTGAGCCCGGGAGATGGCTTCGACGCGCTCGGCGAGATGCGCAACATAGCTGTCGATGCTCGTTGCGCGATGGGCCGACTGTCTGATGACCTGCAGCAACAATGCGATGGTCGAGCGCATACGGTGGCGTAGCTCGGCCGGCGCGTTGGCAGCTTCCAGCAGGCGACGGAGGCGTCTGTTGTCGATGCGCAACCGCTGAATTTCTTCTTGTAGGACCCGCTCATCCATGAGCCAGCTCCGGGGTCCCGGACAACAAGGAAGCAGAATGTACCGGTTCGAATTGGGCAAGATCGAGCAGTTCGCGCAGGCGCAGGATTTCGAAGCGACGGCCATGCCAGGTGATGAGCCGGCGCCGGCGCAAATCCATGAGCGATCTATTGATGTGGACGGCCGATAATCCCAGCAGGTCCGCCAAATCGGCTTGTGTGACCGGCAGGTCAAAACTCCGTTCATCGACCAACCCGACGGCTTTCAATCTGGAGTAGATCTCGCACAGCATGCAGGCGAGGCGTTCGCTCGCACTGCGCCGGCCGAGACTGACGATAAGTTCGCTGGCGAGGTCACGCTCAAGATAAAGGTCAAGCCAAAGGGCATCCTCGATGGTCGGGTGAGCCAGGGCAAGAGAGCGTAGCGCTCGCGGCGAAAGCTCGCAGACCGTAGCTGGCGTCAGAGCCATCAATGAGCAGGACCACCGCTGCGGCGTGATGCCGAAAGGCTGAGAAAAATCGCCCGGAAGCAGGAGGCCCGTAATTTGGCGATTCCCATTTGCCAGAACACGATAGCGGCACGCCCAGCCGCTCAGAACCAAGATGAGGCCGCCACGTGGGCTGCCTTCGTCTGCGAGATCAGTCCGCGGCTCGACCCGCCGAACTGGAGTGCAAAGCCCGACGAGCGCCGCACGATCCGCCTGCGACAGCTCGATGCCGAGACGGAGCTTCCTCAGAAAATAATCATGATGCTCCGCCATCAGTGCAGAACGATCGAATGTTTTGAGCGTTCCGCCACTGTACGGAGTCGTACAGTGGCGTGGTCGTTGTCGGCTCGCTCAGGCCGCTTTTCGATTAACGCCGCTGAGCGCGAGCTTCGACAGCTTCTTGTCGGTGGCGTCCTCCTCGTCGAGCGTCTGTTGGAGGAGGGAGGCGCAATCCTCGCGGCCGAGTTGCTTGGCCCATGCGACGAGGGTGCCGTAGCGCGTGATCTCGTAATGCTCGACGGCCTGCGCGGCGGCGATCAATGCGGCATCCAGCACCTGCTTGTCGGCCACGTCTCCGGCAATATCGCTGGCTTCTTCGAGAATGCCGTCGATCGCGGGGCAAGTGACCCCCTTTTCCTCCGCGCCGTGCAGGCGAAAGACCTGTTTCAGCCGGTCGATATGCCCCTCGGTCTCACGAAGATGCATTTCAAACCCGCTTTTCAGCTCGGAGTTCGTCGCCTTCGTGATCATGTCGGGAAGCGACTTCCTGATCTGGTTCTCCGCATAATAGATGTCCTGAAGCGTGTGGACGAAGAGGTCGTCCATCGTTGCGATGTCCTTTGAAAACCAACCCATAGTCATCTCCCGTTTTGGGGTTGCGTATTCCCACCAAACGGGACGGCGCCGCAGGCGTTCCCTTTGTCCCGCGCCGATTGTTCCAATGCGTACAAATAACGAGAAATAGCCGGAACTTCGGAGGTGCGTTGCCGGTTTGCGACCCGGCACAACAGATGGTGACGGCAGGGAATAGGCATGGCGTGCAGATACCAGCGTCCCCGACGCGATGCGTGTCGATGACGGGGACCTTTCGCTTCGGCGCCTGGAGGACTGGCTCGGCTTCGACGTTCAGGTTGTGGGCGCCCGCGCTCGCGGCGGTTTCGATCGACATTGACGGAGAACCGGTTGGCCTTCCGATGGCCGCGACTGGCGGCGGCTGGTTCGAGCACCGCGCCGATCTGCCGTTCGGAACCCGTTTCCGCTATCGCTCTCCGGACGGGCTGACTTTCCCGGACCCTGCCTCGCGCCGGCAGGAGGGCGGGGTGCATGGCTGGAGCGTCCTTACTGACTCGGCTTATTCCTGGCGCTGCGGCGGCTGGTGTGGCAGGCCTTGGCGTGAGACTGTACTATACGAAATCCATCCCGGCCTTGCTGGCGGCTTCGCAGGGATAGCCGCGGAATTGCCGCGTCTCGCCGAATTGGGCGTCACGGCCATCGAGCTCATGCCCATCGCCGATTTCCCGGGCGAGCGGTCATGGGGTTATGACGGCGTTCTACCTTTCGCGCCGGCCGCCGCATACGGATCTCCCAGCGAATTGAAGCGACTGGTCGATCAGGCGCATGAACTCGGCCTTGCGATCCATCTCGACGTTGTTTTCAATCATTTCGGCCCGGATGGCTGCTATCTGCATGCTTATGCGCCGCAATTCTTCCGCCCCGGCAGCCATACGCCATGGGGTGCGGCGATCGACTTCGATCGCCCGGAGGTCCGTGCTTATTTTATTGCCTGCGCGATCCAATGGCTTGACGAATACCGGTTCGATGGGCTGCGGCTCGACGCCGTCCATGCCATTCCCTCGCTCGATTTCCTCATGGATTTCGAACGGGAGGTCCGCAGCGCCATCCCGGCGGAACGTCCTATCCAGCTCGTGATCGAGAACGACGCCAACGACTCCCGGCTGCTCTCGCGTTTCGACGCGCAGTGGAACGACGATTTCCATCACGCTGTCCATGTCCTGCTGACGGGTGAGGCCACCACCTATTACAGCAGCTTCGCCGCCGAACCGGCCCGGCATCTCGCGCGCGTGCTGGCGGAGGGCTTCGCGTTCCAGGGCGAGGTCGCGTCCTTCAGCGGCGAGCCGCGCGGGCGACCGAGCGCACATCTGACGCCCACGCGCTTCGTCAACTGCCTGCAGAACCATGACCAGATCGGCAACCGACTCTTCGGCGAACGCCTGCTGGCCCTGGCCGATCCGGCCGCGGTCAGGGTCGCCGTCGCGCTGCTGCTGCTGACCCCACAGATTCCGCTGATCTTTATGGGCGAAGAGGAGGGCAGCCGCGCTCCCTTCCTGTATTTCACCGATCATCACGAGGACCTCGCCCAAGCTGTCAGGGAAGGTCGCAGGCGCGAATTCGCTCATCTCGATCCAGAAGGCGAGCGGCCGCTTTTCGATCCCAATTCCGCGGCAACCTTTGCTGCCAGCAAGCCCGTCGCCGCCGACGATGGCGTCGAATGGAACGCCTTCTACCGGCAGCTCATCATGGTCAGGCGCGACCGGATCGTCCCTCATCTCGACGACTGCCGCAGCCTGGGCGCAGCAGTACTAGGCCCGGCCGCCGTTCGGGCGTCCTGGACCCTTGGCGAAGGGGCTTTGACGGTTCTGGCGAATTTTGGCTCCGGTGCCGTGCTTTGCGGTGCGGCCGACGGCGCGGCGATCTTCTCTCTGGGCGAGGTGGAAAATGAAGCAGGCGTGCTGCGCCTCGGACCCAGGTCGTTCCGCGCCTTCCTCTCCTAGGGCGGTTGCCTGCTCAGCGGTGGCCCAGCAGCACGCGGCAGCCGAGGCCCCGATCCGCGAGCTTTACCTGTCCCTCCGAAGCCGGTGGTCCGACTAGCGGCTCCCAGTCCGAGGCCATTGCCGGCAATGTGACGCCAGTGTCGCCCCACATCTCCTGGCGCAGAGACAGCGCGTCATCGACATCCGCTGCTGCGCAGCCGATCGGCAAGACGACCGCGAGCACCGCTTCCTCTGTTTCGCGGTAGAATGCGATCGCGTCGCCGGCCCGTGGCCCTATCGCGGAAAGAGGGTG
This sequence comes from Allobosea sp. AK1, assembly GCF_006714945.1. NCBI lineage: Bacteria > Pseudomonadati > Pseudomonadota > Alphaproteobacteria > Hyphomicrobiales > Alloboseaceae > Allobosea > Allobosea sp. AK1. The sequence continues at coordinate 77,103 of NZ_VFMG01000001.1, read as the reverse complement.
ATAGCCGCTGCGCTTGAACAATGCGGGATGGCGCCGCCGCGCCGTCAGGAGCCGCTGCAGAAGAAATTGCTTGATCCTTCCGTCTTCCCAGGCGCCGCGGAGGCGATCTTCATCGATGCCTTGCAGCAGCGCTGCCTCGCGCACAGCGAAATCCACAGAGCGCCGGTTGTCCGGATCCACCATGCTCAGGTCCCAGAAATCGCTCCCCTGGTAGATATCCGGGACGCCGGGAGCGGTGCACTGGAGCACAGTCTGCGCCAGACCATTGAGAGCACCGGCGGGCCCGATCTGCGCAAGATAGGACTCGAGCGCATCGTGGAAGCCCCTGTTGCCGCGTGGGTCGAGGAGGGCACGCAGGAAATCATCGGCGAGCTGTTCATAGGCCTGATTGGGCGCGGCCCAGCCGGTGCGGAGCTTTGCCTCGCGCAATGCCTTGCGCCACCACCCGCCGATACGGTCGGCGTAGTCACCGGCGATCCCATTCACCGGCCATGTGCCGATGAGCATCTGGTAGAGCATGTATTCGTCGCCCCGGTCCAAGCCATCCGGCCGGATCGTCGCGTTGATTGCAAACCAGCCTTGCACCTCGTTCATCCAGGACTGCGGGTCCCGGCTGATCGTCGCGAGGCGGGCGCGGACGTCGGCGCCGCGCTTGTGATCATGCGTCGACAGGGCGAGCATGGCGTCAGGCTGGAGACGCGCCCGCTCGGCCATAGCCTGATAGTATTCCGCGATCGGTAGGGTGAAGCGCGCTGCATCGAAACCAACATCGTTGCGGGAGAGCAGACGTCCATAGCGATAGAAAGCCGTATCCTCGACGCTGCGGGCTGCGAGCGGCGAGGTCAGCTGGTTGAAGCGCCGAATCACCGCTCGCCTGGCACGCGGTTCTGGTGTCGTCTCCGTGCCGGTCAAAACGGCCTCGATGAAGTTGATCGCGAGTAGCTCGGCCTGCGGCTGCGCGCGTGCGGCGGCCACAGCCTCGGTGAAGCCGGAACCGGGATCTTCCGGGGCGCAGCCGCCGGTCAGATAGGTTCGATAGCAACGCATGTGGCAGGTGATGGCTGCGACGGCCCGCTTCATCGCGCCGCGAGGGATGTCAGCTTCGCGGCCTGCAGCCTGGGAGAGCATAATCAGGCGGCCCGTGATCGCCTCGAGCTGCCCGTCGAAAGCATGGTCCAGCATCTCGCGGCGTGCCGCGATTTCCTCGTCGTCGAAGTTCGCGGGCCGGCCGCTGAGCTCTGACCAGAACAGGCCGAGCCTGTTCTGGTCATCCGCAGCATGGAGAACCGCGCTGGCCTGATCCATGAAGTCGTAGCCGGTCGTTCCATTGGTTTGCCAGTCCGAGGGAAGTGCCTCGCCGGATGCCAGGATTTTCTCGACCACGATCCAGGCTGGGCCGGGTGCAGCCCAGTCCGGGCGTCGTGGTGCCAGCGCCGAGAGTCGGGCTCGCAGAGCCCTGCAATAGCTGGCTGGATCGGCCAAGCCATCGACATGATCGACACGCAGGCCGTCGATCCAGCCCTGTTCGTAGAGCGAGAAGGCCACGCGGTGGGCGGCCTCGAACGCGTCGGGTCGCTCCATCCGCATGCCGGCAAGCTGGGTGATATCGAAGAAGCGGCGCCAGTTGAGCCGGTCGCCGGCATTGCGCCAGTAGTCCAGATGAAAATGCTGTCGTTCGATCAGAGCACGCAGGGCTTCAGGGTCGCGCAGCGTCTCGGGGACGGCATCTCGCAGCTCGGCGTCATCCTCCGGCCGGATCGGAAAGAGATGCTCGCCATAGCGTAGGGCGAAACCATTCCGCTCGGGATCCTTCACCAGCACGATCTTCCCAGCTACAAGTGCGTCATCGAAGGGCTCCCCGAGGAAAGGCGCGTGGATCCGTCCGTCGAGTAGCGGATCGGCATCGTCGAAGTCGATGTCGAACCAGTCTGCGTAGCGACTGCCGCGCCCGTTCTTGAGCAGGTCGAGCCACATCGCATTGTCGTCGCCGCCGACGGCGACATGGTTCGGCACAATGTCGAGGACGATGCCGATCCCTTCGGCGCGAAGCGCCTCGGCCATAGCCAGGAACCCGTCCATCCCACCGAGCTCCGGGTTGACCTCGTCATAGCTGATGACGTCGTAGCCATGCAGCGAGCCGGCGCGGGCGGCCAGGATCGGCGAAGCATAGGCATGGCTGATCCCAAGCCAGCGCAGGTACCCGGCCAGCGCCGCGCCGCGCGCGAAGGGAAAGTCTTTGTGGAACTGCAGCCGATAGGTCGCCAGCACCGAACAGGCCTGCGTCACGATACCCCCGTTTCCGCCGGCCGATCCGAGCAGCCGCCGCCAGTCCAACGCGCTTTTGAGGCCTTCGGTTTCGCAGGCTGGCGACACGCCCAGCGCTCAGAAAAGGGATGCGTCGGAACAGCGCAGCCCGTCCGCGGAACCCGGCATATCGACGCGCGTTCAGCCGCCGGAGGTGATCCATGCAAGTTGCTCCGATCCGTTCCCCGATCGACATGCTGCGCGCGCAGTCCCGCCTGAAGATGCTGGGCGCATGCACGCCCGGCTCCTCCGACGAGATCGAGAGCGCTGCCTTGCGCGATGCTATCGAGCATTACCGCTGCGTTACGGAAATGCTGGATCTGTCTCGGCGGTCGCCAGGTGTCGTCAGGCCGGCTCACGCCTGAATGATCAATTTGAGCGGTTGTCTCCCAGCGGCGCCAATCGGTCGCGGAGACCCTCGCCATCGAGCACCCGGGCGGCGTTGCCTTCCAGACGGTGGCGCCAGTTCGGCTTCTCGACAGTCGTGCCGGGGACATTGGGCTGTACGCGCAGGCCGAGGGCGTCCTCGATCGGCACGATTTTCAGCGTGCAGGGCGTCGCTGCGACATAGCGGATCGCTGCATCAACGACAGGGGCGGTATCCTCCGGCGGCGGCCGCTCGCCTTCCGCCAGCCCGGCATCCCTGAATGCGCCCCAGAGCACGCCGCGATCCCAGGCCCTGACATTCTCGGCTTCGCCTGACTGGCCCGGCGCGTCGAGATCGGAACCCGCCCACCAGCCGGCAGTCGGCACGAGGTCATGGGTGCTGGTCAGAGCCACCGCATCGCGATCCCAATCCCAGGGCCGGACATAGCCGTGCTGGGTCCGCTCGAAGCGCAGGACGCGCAGTCCCGCCACGCCCTGCTCGCGCAGGTAGTCGCGGAAGCCATAGGGCAGGGTGCCGAGATCTTCGCCGATGACGATGGCGCGATGGCGCCAGGATTCGATCGCGATCAGGCGGAACAGCGTCTCGGACGGAAAGCTGACATAGGCGCCGTCGAGCGCGCCGGCACCTTCCGGGATCAGCCAGAGCCGGCTCATCCCCATGACATGGTCGATCCGGATCCCGCCGACATGGCGCAGGCTCGCCCGCAGCGTCTCGATGAAAGGCGCATAGCCGCTCGCCGCGAGACCGCGCGGCGAGAAGGTGGTCAGCGCCCAGTTCTGGCCATCGGCCGCGTAATAGTCCGGCGGCGCTCCGATGCTCAGCCCGTGCAGGACCTCGTCCTGCCGGCTCCAGGCATGGCTGCCGGCGCCGTCCATGCCGATGGCGAGATCGGCGATGAGGCCGACGGTCATGCCGGCTTCCCGGCAGGCGCGCTGGGCGTCGCCATAAGACAGGCTCGTCAGCCATTGTAGGAAGAGCTGGTAGCGGACGTCATCGGAATGGGCTTCTGCGAAAGCCACCACCTGTGGGCTGTCCGGATCGCGACAGCTGGGCTGCCAGTTCCGCCAGGAGCGCGAGGTGGGATCTCGCGCGAGCTCGGCCGCGTGCAGGACTTCGAAGATCGCGTGGGAGCGCAGCAGGGGCGAGGCTTCCGCCGCATAGCGTTCGAAGGCATCTCGGCTTTCTTCGACCTTGGCCAGTTGATCGAAGAGCACACGCAGGAAGCGTTGCCGGAGCGGCGTCGCGGCGAGCCAATCGATCTGGCTGAGCCTTCCCAGCCGCTCCATCTCCTCCGCGAGGCCTGCCTGGGCAGCAATATTCCGAAGCATCGCGTCTGAAAATGCCACGGCGGGGTTGGCGTGCAGCGGGTTGTAAAAGAGCCGGGTCGACGGCGAGTAAGGGCTGAACTGGGCGGGGCACGCGCCATAAAGCGCGTGGGCCGGGCTGATCGCCAGGGTGTCGGCGCCGAGGCGCGCTGCGGCTCGGCCCAATGCAGCCACGCCGGCGAAATTGCCGATGCCGCCGTCATCGGCGCTGCGTAGCGAATAGATCTGCGCAGCCAGACCCCAGCCCGGCCGACCTCCGGACAGATCGGAAAACCTGACGCAGCGTGCTGGGGCAACCGCGAGCGCGATCGCCTCTTCGCCGATATGGAGGGTGTGATAGCCGGGCTCGTCGAAGGCCGGCAGAACGAGGCGATCGCCCGCTCGTTCTGCCTTGAGAATGCGGCGAGTGCCGTTCTCCAGTTCGACTTCGAATTCGCCGGCGTCATTGCCGGTCGCGGGCAGGTCAAACGGCTGCCCCACGCGGGCGGTCAGGAAACGCGTCGAGCCCGATAGCGGAAGCGCCTCAACGGCGGCGAGCGAATTGCGCAGAGCTCCGGTGGTGTCGCTGGGCAGGCCGAGCGCGAGCAGGATCGCGCGCAGACTGTCCGGCGAGACCTGTCGCAAGGCGCCGGTCTGGTCGGTCCATTCGGGCGCGATGCCGGCGCGGGCAGCGAGCTGGCGCAAGATGTCGTCGGTCATTCGCCCGCTCCCGCATGCTCCAGCACCAGAAGCGCGAGCGGCGGAAGGGTCAGCGAAAGCGATTGTGCTTGCCCGTGGGAAGCGAGGGGCGTCGTCGCAGCCTGACCGCCATTGCCGAGCCCGGAACCTCCGTAGATTTCGGCATCGCTATTGAGCCGCTCTGCCCAAAGCCCCGCGGCTGCGACGCCGATGCGATAGTCGTGGCGCGGCACCGGCGTCATGTTCGCGATCACCAGCAGTGGGGGCCTGCCGTCGCCGGCGGAGCGCGTGAAGGCGAAGACGGCGTTGGCCTGATCGTCCGCGATCACCCAGCCGAAACCTTCCGCCTGATGGTCGAGGCGGTGAAGCGCGGGGTGTCCGCGATAGAGGGCGTTGAGATCGCGCACGAGCTGCATTGTGCCGCGTCGGCGAACGTCGTCGTCGGCAGGCCAGGGGAAGGGCGCATCGACATTCCATTCTTCCTCCTGGCCGAACTCGCAGCCCATGAAGAGCAGCTTCTTGCCCGGATGGATCCACATCAAGGAGAGGCACAGCCGCAGGTTGGCGAAACGCTGCCAGTCGTCGCCGGGCATCCGGGAGATGAGCGAGCCCTTGCCGTGGACCACTTCGTCATGCGAGATCGGCAGGACGAAGTTCTCGGAGAAGGCGTAGATCAATCCGAAGGTGACATCGTCGCCGTGATAGCCGCGATGGATCGGGTTCCGCGCGAAATAGCGCAGAGTGTCGTGCATCCAGCCCATGTTCCATTTGAAATGGAAGCCGAGTCCGCCGTGATAGACCGGCGCGGTGACGCCAGGCCAGGCCGTCGATTCCTCTGCGATCGTGATGGCGCCGCGCCCGCGTGCGCCGACCAAAGTGTTGAGTTCCTGGAAGAAGGAGATCGCCTCTAGGTTCTCGCGACCGCCGAGATGGTTCGGCACCCATTCTCCAGGCTCGCGGCTGTAGTCTCGATAAAGCATGGAAGCGACCGCATCGACGCGCAGGCCATCGAGATGGAAAGTCTCCAGCCACCACAGCGCCGATGCGATCAGGAAGCCGCGGACCTCGCGCCGGCCGACATTGTAGATCAGCGTGTTCCAGTCGCGATGGAAGCCCTGGCGAGGGTCCTCATGCTCGTAGAGAGCCGTTCCGTCGAAGCAGGCGAGGCCGTGCTCGTCCGAAGGGAAATGGGCCGGCACCCAGTCCAGGATCACGCCGATGCCGGCGGCATGGCAGCGGTCGACGAAGCGGGCAAAGGCTTCCGGCGGTCCGAGCCTCGCGGTCGGAGCGAAGAGGCCGAGTGGCTGATAGCCCCATGAGCCGCCGAAGGGATGCTCGGTGATCGGCAGGAGCTCGACATGGCTGAAGCCCATGTATTCGAGATAGGGGATCAGCCTGTCGCAGGCCTCTTCCCAACTGCCCATCCTGCCCCATTCCGTCCTGAGCCATGAGCCGACATGAACCTCGTAGATGGCGAGCGGTTCCGCCATCGGATTGGCCCTCTCGCGTCTCTTCAGCCATCCGGCGTCGTCCCATTCGAAATCGGGGGCGGCGGCGACGATCGAGCCGGTGCGCGGCGGTTCCTCGTGCCGGCGGCCAAGCGGGTCGGCCTTCCAGGGGAGCTTTTCGTCGTTCGACCCGGTGATCGCGTATTTGTAAATGGCGCCCGGGCCGATGCCGGGAATGAACAGCTCCCAGATTCCCGGTCCGAGCCGGCGGCGCATAGGGTGGCGGCGGACGTCCCAGCCGTTGAAATTGCCGACAACGGCCACCTGGGAGGCATTGGGCGCCCAGACGGCGAAAAGCACGCCGTCGATGCCGTCGAAGCTGCGCGGATTCGCGCCGAGCCGTGTCGCGAGGTCGAAATGCCGCCCCTCGGCGAAGAGATAGATGTCGTCCTCGGACAGCGACAGGCCGAAGGCATAGGGGTCAGCCGCCTCGACGATGCCATCCGGCCAGGAGATGCGGAGGCGGTAGGGGATATCCGCCGGCGCAGGCGCCTGGAAGACACCGTCGCCGTTCGTGACCATCGGCACCGCGTTGCGCTCCTCGCCCTCTCCGGTGACGAGTTCGGCATAGTTGCAGCCGGGCAAGAAGGCGCGCACCAAGCTGCCGCTGGCGAAGCCATGCCGGCCGAGAACGGCGAAGGGATCGGGATGGCGCCCTTCCTTCAGCAACACCAGATCATGTTGGGCCAAGGCGGGCAGAGAAGATACAGACTGGCGCATAAGCGGGCTGTTCCGAAGACTAGAGGTATTCCGCCCGGGCGGTAGAATCGGCCATGATGCAACGCAGCAGAAGGGGTCCGCGTTCCGCTTCGCCGCCATCGCGACCATGCAAGATCATCTGCCGGAACCAACCATCCGGCATGCAGTTCATCCAGCGCGCTTCAGCCGCATTGCCAGGAGATAGATGATGAGCCGGGAACAGATCGTCCGCGATACCGCCTATGCGATCTGGGAAGCCGAGGGTAAGCCCGAGGGCCGCGATGCCGAGCACTGGCGCCTCGCCGAGGAGCGGGTCACGGCCAGCACCGGTGAAACCGGCAAGGCAGCGAAGCCTGCCAAGGGCAGGGTTTCGGCGACCGTGGACGACAAGCCGAAGGCGACGGTTCCGGTCAAGAAGGCGGCGACCGGGAATGCGGGCGCGCGGAAATCCGCCCCGAAGGCCAAGGGCTGAGTGCTGTCCTGCCGAAGATGCTGCGTGCGTCGTGTTCGCCCTGATCACCATGATCAGGCGGCGAGCGCGCGGGCATAGACATCCGCATAGCGGAAGCTGGGCCGGCGCCAGTCGAAGCGCTTCGCCATGGCATGGTCCCGCATCTGCCGGAACGCGCGCTTGGAGCGGAAGGCTTCGAGCGCGCGGGCGACGGCCCCAGTCAAGCCGGCGCCCGTCAGATTGGAGAACAGGAAGCCCGACAATCCGTCTTCGATCGTATCGACCAGGCCGCCCGTCCGGTAGGCGATCGGCAGCGCGCCGGAGCGCTGCGCATACATCTGGCTGAGCCCGCATGGCTCGAAGCGCGAGGGCATCAGCAGGAAATCGCTGGCGGCGAACAGACGGCGGGCTTCGCCGTCGTCGAAGCCGATCCGCGCAGCGACGGCGCGGGGATATCGGCGCGCGAGCTTCTCTACGGCTTCCTCGATGCGCGGCTCGCCGCGTCCCGTCACAACGAGCTGGCCGCCCTGCGCCACGATCGTCTCGGCAGCCTCCAGCGACAGATCTATGCCCTTCTGATGGACCAGACGGGATACGATTGAGAAGAGCGGGCCCCGCGACTCCGGCAGGTCGAATGTCCGGCGGATGTCGGCGGCGTTGCGCCGCTTCCACTGCCGGATGATCTGGTCTCCGGAGCGGCCGCCTTCGATCAGGGCATTCCAGCTATCGTCGATGCCATTGACGATGCCGGTCAACCTGCCTTCCCCCATCCGCGTCTTGAGGAGGCCATCGAGGCCGCAGCCGTGCTCGGCCGTGGTGATCTCGTTGGCATAGGTCTCGCTCACGGTGGTGACATGCGAGCCATAGAAGATGCCGCTCTTCAGGAACGAGATCTTGCCGTGGAATTCTGAGCCGTTGATGTTGAAAGCCTGATCCGGAATGCCCAGCAGCCGCATGCGCTGCGGATGATACAGGCCCTGATAAGCGAGATTGTGGATCGTCAGGATCGAGGGCGTATCCAGCCCCTTCCAGCGCATGTAGCCGGGCGCGAGAGCAGACGGCCAGTCGTTGACATGGACGACGTCCGGCTTCCAGTTCGGGTCGGCCTCGCCGGCGGCGATCTCCGCGGCGGCGAGCGAGAGCCGCCCGAAGCGGATATCGTTATCACCGAAATCGCCTCCGCCGAAGGGCCCATAGGGCGAGCCGTCGCGATCATAGAGCTCGTCGCAAAGCACGGTGTAGACGATCAGGCCGTCGCTCGTGGTGAAACGGCCGAGCGACCATGGCGGCAGGCCGGCGATGCGCGGCATCTGCCGGACGACGTCCATGGCGGGTTTGGCCTTGCGGACCTGGCGAAAGCCGGGCAGCAGGACCCGCACTTCGCAGAACTTGCGGAGTTGGCGGGGCAGCGCCGTCGAGACCTCGCCAAGGCCGCCGGCCTTGATGAAGTCGCCCATCTCGGACGTCACGAACAGCAGTTTTGTGGTCGCGGCGATCGGTGATGGCTGGTCGGCGATGTCGTCCTTGACGGCGAGGGCATAATGCAAAGCGTGGCCTGACGTAGCGGGGGCGCCTGCGATTTCGGCCAGCTTCAACACATCTGTCATCGTCACGCCCTCGGCATCCCGCGAAGCACAACAGGTCCGCCGATCCCCGAGTTCCTGCCTCGCAGCGAAATTATTCAGGCAAGATCGGGGCCAGCGATCCGGAACTGGTGTTGCTGCAGCACGTTGCTGCCATCGCGACGGAAGCGAGGCAGCCTCGCAGCGGCGATAGCCCGTTCTACACGCTGGACACGAAGGTGCTGTGACATGACGGGAGCAAGACATGGCGGTTTTGAGATCAAGGCCGGCCGGGCTTCCGAGCTCGGCGCCATGTTCGATGGCGAGGGAACCAATTTCGCCCTGTTCTCGGCTCATGCCGAGCGCGTCGAGTTGTGCCTGTTCGAAGAGAGCGGAGAGAAGGAGACAGCGCGCATCACTCTGCCAGAATACACGGATGAGATCTTCCACGGCTACCTGCCGGGCGTGGGGCCAGGGCAGCGCTACGGCTATCGCGTCCATGGCCGGTTCGCCCCCGAGGAGGGGCATCGCTTCAACCCGAACAAGCTTCTTCTGGATCCTTATGCGCGGGAGTTTTCAGGAGCGGTCAACTGGAACGATGCGCATTACGGCTACGAGATTGGTGCCGGAGAAAACCGCGATCTCAGCTTCAGCAAACTCGACAGCGCGTCCTACATGCCGAAATGCGTTGTTGTGGACTGGGATGCCGATCCGCAGCGTCCCGGCGCGCCCGGTATCGGCTGGGACCGGACCGTCTTCTACGAGACGCATGTGCGCGGCTTCACGCAACTGCACCCAGCTGTGCCCGAAGCCCGCCGCGGCACCTTCGACGGCCTCGCCGAGCCGGCTGTGATCGATTACATCAAGAGCCTTGGAGTCAGCACCGTCGAGCTCCTGCCCGTGCATGCCTATCTCGACGACCATCACCTCGCCGCCAAGGGCCTGTCCAACTACTGGGGCTATAACACGATCGGCTTTTTCGCGCCGATGCAGCGCTATCTCGGGCGGGCCGGCCTTTCCTCGTTCCGCGACATGGTCCGCCGCTTCCACGATGCGGGGCTCGAGGTCGTCCTGGACGTCGTCTACAACCACACGGCCGAGGGGAACGAGCTCGGCCCGACGCTGTCGTTCAAGGGGATCGACAACTTCTCCTATTACCGGACGATGCCGCGCGAGCCGCGCTACTACGTCAACGACACCGGTACCGGGAATACGGTCAACACGTCCCATCCGCGCGTGCTCCAGATGGTGATGGACTCGCTGCGCTACTGGGTTGAGGTGATGGAGGTCGATGGCTTCCGCTTTGACCTCGGCACCATCCTTGGCCGTGAGCCGCACGGCTTCGATCCACGCGGCGGCTTCTTCGACGCGATGGGGCAGGACCCTGGCCTGCGCAAGGTCAAGCTTGTCGGCGAGCCCTGGGACATCGGGCCGGGCGGCTATCAGGTCGGTGGATTCCCCCCGGGCTGGGCCGAGTGGAACGACAAGTACCGCGACACGATCCGCGCTTATTGGAAGGGCGAGGAGGGAATCATCCGCGATCTCGCTGCCCGCATCACCGGATCGGGCGATGTCTACGACCAGCGCGGCCGCCGGCCCTGGGCCAGCGTGAACTTCGTCACCGCCCATGACGGGTTCACCCTCGCGGACCTCGTCTCCTACAACGACAAGCACAACGAGGCGAACGGCGAGGATAACAAGGACGGCCACGGCCATAACCTGTCCTTCAACCACGGCGCCGAGGGACCGACTGAGGACGAAGGCATCCTTGTGGTGCGTCAGCGGCAGAAGCGCAATCTGCTGGCGACGCTGCTCTTGTCCCATGGCACGCCGATGTTGCTTGCCGGCGACGAGCATGGTCATTCCAACCGCGGCAATAACAATGTCTACGCCCAGGACAACGAGACTGCCTGGATGCGCTGGGACGAGATCACGCGGCGCGACGAGGCGCTCGCCGGCTTCGTCCGGCGCGTCATCGCCTTGCGCAACGAGCACCCGATCTTTAGGCGGGCGTCCTTCCGCGACGGCTGCCTGCTGCGCTGGGTCAACCCGGCTGGAGGCGATCAACAGGAAGAGCACTGGGACGATCCCGGCGTGCTCGCGATCGGCCTGCTGATGCATATGCCGGATGTCGAGGCCGGTGGCGACGAGGCCCTGATCTTGTTCAACGCCTTTGACGGCGAGGTCGTGTTCAAGATACCGCCGCGGGTGAAGTCCGGTTCGTGGTCGGTCGTGCTGGATACGGAGACCGGCCCGAATTCGGACGAGGGCCGCAAGGGACTGAAGGCGGACCAAGAAATCTCACTTTCGCCGCGGTCCTTGATCGTGCTGATGTGATCAGACTTTCCGCCACAGCGCGACGCTGCGGGCGGGCAGCATGCCCTCCATTCGGCCGTCGGAGGTGAATATCTGCTCCCATCGGCCGGCGGGAAGCGTCATCGTGGCTGCATGCATACTACGGTTGAGGGCGATCAGCAGGCTCTCGGTGGCGCCGTGCAGCAGCAAGCAGAAGGCATCGAGACCGGTCCAGTCCTGATCGGCGATCGCTGTCGCGTCGGCTTTCAGCCAGCGCGCATCCCGCGGCTCGCCCATCCCAGTCAGAAAGGTATCGGCGGCTAGAAGCGGGTGCCGACGACGCAGTGCGGCGAGCGCGGCGACCAGGGCGGTCAGTTCATCGTCGGCCCGCTCCCAGTCCAGCCAGGAGGTCGGATTGTCCTGCGCGTAGGCATTGTTGTTGCCGTGCTGGGTCCGCCCGAACTCGTCGCCCGCCGTCAACATCGGAATACCGCGTGACACGAAGAGCGTCGCGAGTAGCGCTCGGACGTCGCGACCGCGCGCGGCTTCGATCGATGCGTCGCGCGTCGGGCCTTCGATGCCGCAGTTCCAACTATGGCTGTCATTGTCGCCGTCGCGGTTCCCCTCGCCATTGGCCTCGTTGTGCTTGCGCTCGTAGGAGACGAGGTCGCGCAGCGTGAAGCCGTCATGGGCGGCGATGAAATTGATGCTGGCTTGCGGGCCGCGATGTTTGTTGCCGAAGAGGTCCGACGAGCCGGCCAACCGCGTCGCCAGCGCGCCGGCCATTCCGGTATCGCCGCGCCAGTAACGGCGAATGTCGTCGCGATAGCGCCCGTTCCATTCGGCGAAAGGAGCGGGGAAATCGCCGAGGCGATAGCCGCCAGGGCCGATATCCCAGGGCTCGGCGATCAGGATGGCGTGCGCGAGTTCCGGATCCTGCAGGATGGCGCCGAAAAGCGGTGCATCGGGCGTGAACCCGGTCTCTGTGCGTCCCATCACCGTGCCGAGATCGAAGCGGAAGCCGGCGATGCCGAGGCGCAGCCAGTGCCGCATTGCGTCCATCGCCAGACGCAGCACCGGAGCGCGATCGAGCGCGAGCGTGTGGCCGCAGCCAGTATCGTTGACGAGGCGGGCGGGATCGTCGGCGGCATGGCGATAATAGACGGCATTGTCGAGGCCGCGCAGGCTGACCGTGCCGCCGAATTCATCGCTTTCGGCTGTGTGATTCAGCACGATGTCGAGGATCACGCCGATGCCTGCCCTGGCATAGGCGGCGCAGAGTGCTGCAAGATCGACCGGCCCGCCGGGCGCGAGCCGCGGGTCGAGCGCGAAGAAGTTAACGGGATTGTAGCCCCAGGCATTGGCGAGCCCGAGCGGCGGCAAGTGGCGCTCGTCCATCCAAGCGGCGACCGGCATCAGCTCGACATGGCTGACGCCGAGCCTTTGCAGATGCGCGATGACGGATGGTTCACGCAGGGCGACAAGTGTTCCCCGCAAGGGCGGCGGGACGGCCGGGTGGCGCATGCTGAAGGATCGGACGCCGAGCTCGTAGAGGAAGGTCGGCGGCGTCGCTTCGGAAGCCCGGACCTCGCCGGGGACGGGGAGGGGCTGCACGATGCAGCGCGGCACGAGCGCCGCTGTTTCCGCGCCATGGCGGGCGAGCGCCGGATCCCAGCGGAAGGGGCGATCGATCAGCGTCGCATAGGGGTCGACGAGCAGCTTCGTCGGGTCGAACCGATGGCCCCGCTCGGGTTGCCATGGCCCCTCGACACGCAGGCCGTAGCGCATCCCCGCGCCGGCACCCTCCAGCAAGCCGTAATGGATGTCGCCATCACGGCAGGGCAGCAGCAGCGATGCCAGCTCCGTCTCGCCGGCCTCGTCGAAAAGGCAGACGAAGACGCGGGTGCCGTGGCGCGAGAAGACTGCGAAGCAGACTCCGTCTTCCACAAGGGACGCACCGATGCTTAGCGGGCGCGCGCAGGGAATGATCCGCTGCATCGGAGCCAACGCCTCAGCCTTCTCCCGGTGCCGCGGCGGGCAGATTCCAGATTCGCTGCGCATATTCGCGGATGGCGCGGTCGGCGCTGAACCAGGCGCAATGGGCCGTATTGTTCACGGACATATGCCACCACCGCGCCTGATCCGCCCACAGGCTGTCGATCCGCCGCTGAGTGAGGCGGTAGCTCTCGAAATCGTTGAGCACCATGAACCAGTCATTGGCGAGGAGGCCTTCCACGAGCCCGGCATAGCGGTCGCGATCGCGGGGGGAGTAGGCGCCGCCGGCGACCGCATCGAGCACGCCTTCGAGATGAGCCGAGGCATGGATGATGTCGGTGCTCGGGCGGGGATCGCGTCGCGCCGCCTCCACCTCTTCCGCCGTCATGCCGAAGATCGCGATATTGTCGGCCCCGACACGCTCGCCGATCTCGATATTGGCGCCGTCGAGCGTGCCGATGGTGATGGCTCCGTTCAGCGCGAATTTCATATTGCCGGTGCCGGACGCCTCCATGCCGGCCGTCGAGATCTGTTCGGACAGATCGGCGGCCGGGATGATGGTCTCGGCGAGGCTGACGTTGTAGTTCGGCAGGAACACCACCTTGAGCCGGTCTCGCGTCGTGATGTCGTTGTTCACCACGGCGGCTACGTCATTGATCAGATTGATGACCGATTTGGCGGTGGCGTAGTTCGAGGCAGCCTTGCCGGCGAAGATTTTCACGCGCGGGGCCCAGTCGCGATAGGGCTCGGAGCGGATGGCGTCGTAGAGCGCGATTGTCTCGAGGATGTTGAGCAACTGGCGCTTGTATTCGTGGATGCGCTTGATCTGCACGTCGAAGAGAGCGGCGGGATCGACGGTGACGCCGCAGTCCTGGCGGATGATTGTCGCGAGCCTGAGCTTGTTCTCGCGCCGGATCGCGGCCAGCCGGTCGTGGACTGTCGTGTCGTCGGCGTGTTTGCCGAACTGGCGGATCAGCCCGACATCATCCGTGACCTTCTCCCCGCAAGTTTCCTTGAGGAGGTTCGTCAGACCCGGATTCGCGTTGAGAAGCCAGCGGCGCGGCGTGATGCCGTTGGTGACATTCGTTATCCGGTCCGGGAAGACATGATGCAGTGGTGCGAACACCGTTTCCTTCATCAGGTTGGAATGGAGCGCGGAGACGCCATTGACCTTGTGCGAGCCGACAAAGGCGAGATGCGCCATCCGGACCCGTCGCCCGTGATATTCGTCGATCAGTGAAAGCGCGGAGAGGTCGGCATCGGGCGCGTCGCGGCGGACGCCGTCGAGGAAGCGGGCATTGATGCCGAAAATGATCTGCATATGGCGCGGCAGGAGCCGCTCCATCAGGGCGACCGGCCAGGTCTCCAGCGCTTCCGGCAGCAGCGTGTGGTTGGTGTAGGAGATCGTCGCCGTCGTGATCTCCCAGGCTCGCTCCCATTCAACCTCATGTTCATCGATCAGCAACCGCATGAGCTCTGCGACCGCAAGCGAGGGATGGGTGTCGTTTAGTTGGATTGCGGCCTTTTCTGCGAGGTTGTTCAGCGTTCCGAACTGACGATGGTGGCGCCGGACCAGATCCTGAAGCGAGGCGGAGGTGAAGAAGAACTCCTGCCGCAGGCGCAATTCCTGCCCGACCGGGGTCGAGTCGTTGGGATAGAGTACCTTCGAGATCGCTTCAGCGCGGTTGCGCTCGGCGACAGCCCCGACCAGATCGCCCTGATTGAAGGCATCCAGCGATAGGGGATGCATCGCCCTTGCGCGCCAGAGCCGCAAAGTGTTGGCGTCGCGCCCCTGCCACCCAACGACGGGCGTATCATAGGCGACGGCGAAGATGGTCTCCTCCGGCGCCCAAAACACCTGCCCGGGCTTTCCGGTTGTAGCCACGGTGCCGCCGAAGCCGATCTTGTAGGCGCTCTCGCGTCGTTCGAACTCCCAGGGATTGCGGAAGGACAGCCAGTCCTCCGGCACTTCGATCTGACGGCCGCCATCGATGCGCTGCTTGAACAGCCCGTGGTCGTAGCGGATGCCGTAGCCGAGTGCGGGCACGCCGGACGAGGCCATGGCTTCCATGTAGCAGGCGGCGAGGCGACCCAAGCCTCCATTGCCGAGGGCGGCGTCAGGTTCGAGATTCTCTATCCCGGCAAGGTCGACGCCGAGCTCGCGAAGCGCCTGGGCCATGGAGCCGGTCAGACCGAGATTGTTCAGCGCGTCGGCGAGTGAGCGCCCGATCAAAAACTCTAGGGAGAGGTAATAGACGCGCTTCCTGCCAGTGGTGTAGCTCTCCCGGGTCGATTTCTGCCAGACATCGATGACGTAATCGCGAGCCGCGAGGATCGCTGCTGTCAGCCAGTCATGGGGCTGCGCGACCGCGGGGCTTTTTCCGAGCGAGTAGGTGAGCTTGCGCACCACCTCCGCCTTGATGCGCTCGACCTGCTCGTCGGGCTCGTAATGAACAGAGGTCTCGCGAGAAAGAGCTGACAAAGGAAAGTCCCAGGCTGGAATCCGCATGGGCACGATCTCGTAATGCGGTGGCCACATCAAGGCTTAGCCTGACACGCCCGAATGCACGGGGACCAGGGAACATGCGGAATAGTCCGGCGTTCCCACCTGTCGGGATCCGGAAACCTCTGAATAGCTCAAACGCTGCCCGTCCTTCGGATAGGAACGAATTGGGCCGTTTCGGACGTGACTAGTGCGACCCATGAGTGACATCGGCGAGACGATGGAGGCGGCCCAGCGGCTCGCCCGGCGCGAGGGCACCGGAGTTCAACTCACGCCTGAGGCCGAGCGCGCGGTCCGGGAATGGCGGAAGCCGCCAGCAGGCTGAATTTTGCGAAGTCGACGCTTGCCGCGAGGATGACGGAACCATGCCGCCTCGAAGCCGGTTGCGCCGGGGTGCACAGAGGAGGTCCCGTCATGACGATCGAGCCGATTATCGCAGGAGGCAAGCGGAGCGCTCGGCGCGGGCGCCCGGTCGCAATCGAAGATCGCGAGCAATACGCGGCGGCAGCACGGGCGCGCCAGTTGTCCGATTACCCGGAAGGGACCGCCGAAGCCATGGAACTTGCCGCTTTGGTCAAAGCCATCCTGGCGTGGGAGCGATCCAATGCCGACGCGTTGCACTAGCCGAGGCTGAGATGGGCGATCTCAGCGCGGACGAAGCAGTTCTCGTCAAACGCCTCGTCGAGATCATTGCGACCGAAGGTCTCGTTCATCCCGAGCGGCTCGATCCTGGCGCATCGCTGGAAACCGATCTCGGGCTGTCGCTAGACGACCTCACCTTGATCGGGAATGCGGTCGAACGGGAGTTCGATTGCGACATGGTTCCAGATGACGAGATGAAAGCCTGCCGCAGCGTCCGGCAACTCGTCGATCTGATCGTGGAGCGCATCGCGGCTAAGTCAGCATCGGAATTGCCCCAGGAAAGCGGCCTTGGGAAACCTCCGGCGTAGCGCTGTGGCCGGAGTGTTGGCTCGGCTAGCGCATGTTAGTGCGCTCCGCCTGAGAATGCGCGTCAATGGTCAGGCAGTTGTCTCCATGCCGATCCTTGGAAATGACCGCTGGCGGTGCGCATTGACGCTGCCCAGTCGGAGACCTGTCATGCATAGCGGAAAAGGCTCTTTGATCCTGCGCGATGGTCGCAGGCTTCCCATCAGTTTTCAGTTCAGCAACGATTTCGGCGACACACGTGGGGGCTATTTGCTCTGCTACACCGGCGACCTCGACCCGGCAACCTTGCTTGGTTTGCTGAATCTCGAATGCGAGGACGGTAGCGACCTCGTGGTTGCGGTCATGCATTCCAGCGACCGATATCTGGCTGTGACCGGACGCGTTTTGCCAACCGCTGCGTGAGGAGAGTACTCGAACGAAGTGGAACTCGGCTTCGGCGCGGCGGGTTGACGGCGTAATCGATGCGTTGCGTGAGGTGCCGCCATGGTCGCAATCTGGAGGGAGCCTGGTCCGGCGCGACGCCCGAGCCCCGTCAAGCGTGCGCTCTATACAGAGCGATGCCGGGATGAATATGGCATGGTGTATCATGTCATCGTCTGGCGCGACTGGCCGGGCTCTCCATTGACGTCCTATACATTAGAGGACGGAACCCCGGTTCATTATGAAGATGAGTGCCGTTTCGCCTTGCCGGACGGGAAGATACTGTCGCGGTGCGGGGATTAGGCGAGGGGCACGCGCCACATCAAAACCCCGCCGGGTTGCCGGCGGGGTTTTGTGGGCTTCCAGCCCTTTGCTCGCCGATGCGACGAGCACTACCGTGAATTCCGCCTGCTCAACGTTCCATCGATGAGATCGGTTCCAGCTGCGGAAACATATGACCTCAAGTGAGCGGATGCGAAGCCGGTAACATACGTTAATGCGTTGGAGGAGCTGGTGCATAGCCTAGTTTGCGTATCAAAGCGCAGGAATGATGATGAAAACGGTACTCGAGCGTGCTTTCGAGCTGGCGAGAACAGGTGGTTTCCAGAAAATCCGGGAACTTCGGCGAAAACTTCAAGAAGAGGGATACAACTCTAGCCAGATCGAAGGTCCCGTTCTGATGCAGCAATTGCAGCAGATGAGCAAAGCTGCGAGAGCCGCGCGGAATGCCTTGATGCTCGAACATAGCGAAAAGCGCTAGAAATATCCCGGTCAGGCTAACCTGCGATATGAAGCATTTTATTGCGACCTTCGACATCGAGACGACGCCCGGGGAGCCTCGCGCGCGCTTCGTGGAAGCTGCCTTTGCACGTGGTTGGTCCAATATGCTCCTGATCGCCGGTCAATCGGCGCAGCTCCCTGCTTCGACCTTGATCGGCGATTTCCGCGGTCTGGAAGATGCTCACCGCGCTTTCGATGCGGCGATAGACGACGCGTCCCGGATGATCGCGCCGGCAAAGATCAGTATCGAACGGCGCTATATCGTCGAGCGAATCCCGGCCGGGCGCCTCAAGGCGCCACGGAGAGAGTGGGTTAAGGTGAACATCGCGCGGCTGAAACGCTTGGTCAGGCCGAAGCGATACACCTAGCCCTTCATTGGAGCGAACGGTCGGCTCAGGAAGCGTGAGCCACCAAGCCCAAAGCGCCAGGGATAATCGGCGGCCTTCTAGATCCCGATCCGGGGGCCACAGATGATCCCGGGTTCGCAAGGACGCTCGATGAGGGCGAACGGAGGCAGGTCGAGGCTCTTCCCGTCATGAATGCCGGACAAGCCGAGCGCCTGCGTCAGCCGGCCCGGGCCATTGCAAAGCTGGATCATCGCGCCGCGGCGGGTCCGCATGATCTCGATGCCGTGTCGCGGCTCCAGCGCCCGGATCAGCACGGCGCCATTCCCGGTCGCCACGACGTTGAAGTACCAGTGAAGGCCGTAGGACCGGTAGACGTAAGCATGCCAGGCAGGGCCAAACATTGCCGCGTTGGTCCTCGTCGGCCCGCGGAAGCTATGCGAGGCGGGGTCGTCGGCGAGATAGGCCTCGGTTTCGACGATCGTCCCACCCACGCCTTCGACGAGAAGCTCCATACCGATGAGGCGAGGGGCGAGTTCGAGCGCATTCAGCGTCGACAGCCCCGTGGAAACTCCAAGCATCCAGTCTCTCTGCGCCGAGGGCGAAGCCTGCAACGGCGATCATCGTTTTGGTGCGTCAGACTGTTGCCTGCAGCAAGCGCGAAATCGCTCCCACGACTTGCCGAAGTTGCAGCGGTTTCACCAACCTCTCGACGCCTGCGAAGTCGGGAGGAATGATATCGGCGTCATAGCCGGTGACAAAAACGAAGGGAATGCCGTTTTCCTGCAGACGCTCGGCGAGCTTGAACGACGCACCATGACCGAGATTGATATCAAGGACCACGGCATCCGGCGTTTGCATGGCCAATTCCGCCTGAGCCGCCATTTCGTTTCCGCAAGGACCGATAACCGTCGCGCCGGCCCCCTGAAGTGCGCGCGCGGTATCGGTGGCGATGTAGTACTCGTCCTCCACGATCAGAATGCGGTAGCCGTGGAGATCCGGTGCCCCCGTCATGTCGAGTGCTCCTCCAAATACGGTCAACCTCTGCGGCGCCCCCGTCTCGAAGACGCTCGCATTTTCAGCCAGCGGGAACTCCAGATGGCACTGGGCTTTGCCTGCTTCGATGACAACGCTCCCCTGCCCGCCTAGTTCGTAGGGTACGCGAGCTTCGATCAGCTCGCGGCCAAATCCTCGTCGTTGCGGCACTGTTGGCGCGGCGACCGGCGCTGCGGCTGATCCGCTTTCCGTCCAAACGAAGCGGAGCCAGGGGATGCCGCGCTTGACGAAGGTGGACCATTCTACCTTGACCCTCCCGTCGGGCACGGAAAGGGCGCCATACTTCATGGCGTTGGTGCCGAGCTCATGAATCGCCAGCGTCAGGATCTCCGCCGCTTTCGGAGAGAGGGAAATGTCCGGCCCTTCGATCCGATACTGCCCCTCGTGCTGTGCCTGCACGCTGACCTCGTCATGAACGACATCTCTGATGTTCACGCTGAGATTGGCGCCGCGTGTGAGGAGGGCCTGGACCCGCGCCAGGGCCAGGAGCCGGCCAGAGAGGATATCGGCGTAATCCTGCACGCTTGAAGCTCGTTCACCGGTTCGCACAGTGACCGAACGCACGATGGCCAGGACATTGCGCACGCGGTGCTGAAGCTCGGCGAGCAGAGTGGCCTGGTGTCCGGCCGCGAGTTTCGCTTCGGTGATGTCCTGCGCGATCGACCCGATGCGCTGGATGTCACCGTCGCCACCGTAAAGCGGAAATCCGGTACTTCGGATCCAGCGAAACGCGAGGTCGCCCGCCCGCTGAATACGGTATTCCTGGACGACGACCTCGCCAGCGCTGACGCGCTCGACATTCCTCGAAGCTTCATCACGTTCTTCAGGGATGATCAGGGCGTTGAGCAGCCTGGCGTCGGCGAGCATAGCCTGTGGGGTGACGCCATAGATCGCCTGCACAGCCGGGCTGACATATTCAAAGTCCCAGCTACCGGCATTCCTGACCCAGATGGCATCCGAAGAGGAGGCACCTAGCTGCTGGAAGCGCTCCTCGCTTTCGCGAAGCGACGCTTCGGCAGCCCTGCGATGCCTCGCTTCGAGGTCGCGGCCGATGATGATGCCGGCCGTGGTGGTGACGAGGTTCGCAACCTCGATATCCGAGGAGCCCGCTTTTGCCGGCTGCAGCCAGTAAAGAGCGAACGTGCCGACAAATTCCCCTTTGCGGGAATGGATCGGAAAGCTCCAGCAGCCGCGATACTGGAAGCGACAGGCCATCTCGCGCCATGGCTCCCGGCGCGCCTCTTCCTCGATGTCGGTCGTCAGAACTGCTTCGCCTGTGGCGGTTGCGAGGCCGCAGGCGAGGGAATCCTGCCCGATCAGGAATCCATCCACGGCCGCGGCATAGTCCTCCGACATGCCGACGACGTGCCGGAGCGACGTTTTCTCGTCATTGGCGAGATAAAACGCGAAGCGGGTCCCGCAACCGTACTGAGCTGTTACCGTACGTCCCAAAATGCCTAATGATGCCGTGAGAGGCTCTCCGTTCAAGGCGCATTCGAGAGCCTCCCGCTGGCTAGCCAGCAGCGCCTCGTTGCGCTTGCGATCCGTAACGTCCACGAAGACGTTGATTGCGCCCGTTATGCTGCCGGCATCGTCAAAGATCGGGTCTATATTCACGTTGGCGATCAGGCGCGTGCCGTCCGGCTGCTCGATCACCACCTCCAGATCCCGCCCCGCTCGGCCATCCCGCAGCGCATCCGCCATGGGGCAGTCCTCATGTCTCAGCAGGCTGCCGTCCGGCGTCCACATGCGAAACGAACCACAATATCGTTCCTGATCGTCCCCAACCGGCGGCTCGCGTCCCCAGATCTCGACGGCTTTCCGGTTGAAAAAGGTGAGACGGCCGGCAGCATCGCAAGTATAGACCGCCGCGGGCATGAGCGCGACCAAGCTTGCCGTGAAGCTGTCGGGGAAACCTCGGCGATGTGCGATCGGCTTATCCATGCGGACGATGCCCCCGCTGCGGATGAGCCATCCTACCTAAACCCGGCGGGTTTCGCATCAGCAGTCGCTCATCGATCCCTGCACGCCAGCATGGCCAGCAAGGAGTGGAACCGGCATCGATCGCGATTGTATCGCTAGCCCGCATCGCCACGCAGCTTCAGGAGCTCGTTTAGATGATCCTGCTTGGCGTTGATCTGCTCCTGCAGGTTTTCTTCCTGCGCCGCTCCGGAGGCGGCCGCCGCGAGTTGGGTCAAATCCGAAACCTGCCGGCGCAGGAGAGCGATCTGGTCGTTGAGAGCTTCGCGATTGCCATTGGCCATGCCGGTGGTCTCCACTCAAATGGATCGTCATCGCCCCTCTGGGCTCCAGAGTCAGGACGCCCGAGCGGCTTCGCTGTTCCACCACCTGCAGATTGTTCAAGGGCACCGGTTGCTTGCTCAATTGAAGCCGTCGGGCTGAATTCAGGCTGGTGCGAGAGCCCGCGAGAGCCTATATCGACTGATTGTTCATTATTTGTTCCGAGCGTCATGACACGCCGATCTGGCAGCGCTGATCTTCCCCTGCATTACGGCCGCGTTCCGCCCTGGCTGAGCGAGCGCATGGTCAGGCTCGGCAGCGTGATCTGCGAGGCGATTATCCAGCACTACGGCCGCGACGAGTTACTCCGGCGGCTGGCGCATCCCTTCTGGTTCCAGTCCTTCGGCGCGATCATGGGCATGGACTGGCACTCCTCGGGCATCACGACCAGCGTGATCGGAGCTTTGAAGCGCGGCCTGACGCCGCTCGCCGGCGAGCTCGGGCTTCATGTCTGCGGCGGACGCGGCAACCAGTCCCGCCGCACCCCGGCGGAGCTGGAGCAGATCGGTGGGAAGGTCGGGTTCGACGGAGCGGCGCTGGCTCAGGCGAGCCGGCTCGTCGCGAAGGTCGACAGCGCCGCGGTGCAGGACGGCTTCGACCTCTACCTGCACGGCTTCTTCGTGACGGATGACGGGCACTGGACGGTCGTGCAGCAGGGCATGAATGGCGATGGCGGGATGGCGCGGCGCTATCACTGGCATTCCGAGGGGCTCGGCAGCTTCGTCGAGGCGCCTCATGCGGCGATCGAGGGCCGTAGCACCGGTAATATCGTCAACCTGACGGATGCACGCGCGGATCGTGCCCGTACGGCGCAGGTCGCGATGCTTCGCGACGAAGGGCCTGATGCGATCGTCAGAGAGCTAGCTGCGCTCCAACCGAAGCGCGCTTGCGCCGATCAAGTGGCTCCGCAACTAACCCTGCCGCATATCGTGATGCCTTCGCATCATGATGTGAGGCCCAAAGACGTCATGGCGCGCCGCCTTCATGGTGCGCTCGCCGCCGCGGCCGACCGGGGCCCGAGCGATTTTTCCGAGCTTCTGCTCGTGCCCGGCATTGGTGCTCGTACCGTACGCTCTCTCGCGATGGTCGCGGAAGTGCTGCATGGTGCGCCATGCCGTTTCAGTGATCCCGCGCGCTTTTCGCTCGCGCATGGCGGCAAGGATCGCCAGCCCTTCGCCGTACCGACCAAGGTCTATGATCAGACGATCGGTGTCCTTCGTTCGGCCGTCGACCGGGCGAAGCTCGGTCAGGAGGATCGCCTTGCCGCGATCGCGCGGCTGGACGGCGAGAGTCGCCGGCTGGAACAGAGTGCGACAGGTCCGACGCTCGTCGAGTATGTCGCCGAGGAGCGCCGACGCTCGCCGGAGTACGGCGGCCGAAGCGTCTTCGGATGGGAGAGGCCGGATGGAGGCTGCGAAAAAGACAACGAGGCGAAATTCCGACGTCGGTAGGATACCCCTCGTCTACTGCAGCGCTATGGCCGCGAGTCGAATCCAGGCGGGGGCATGGTCGCTGGCCTTGTCCCAGCCACGCACGTGGCGATCGACACCCGCCGCTTCCAGACGCGCTGCCAGATCCGGGCTCAGAAGCAGATGGTCGAGGCGCAGGCCGGCATCGCGTCCCCATGCGTTTCTGAAATAATCCCAGAATGTGTAGATGCGGTCTTCGGGGTGAAGCTTGCGCAACGCGTCCGTCCAGCCTTGCGCGAGAAGCGCCTCGAAGGCGCGCCAGACCTCGGGACGAAATAGAGCATCGCCCAGCCAGCGCTCGGGCTTGTAGACGTCTCGCTCGGTCGGAATGACATTGAAGTCACCAATGAGCGCGACCGGAACGCGATGCGCCAGTAGCTCTGCGGCGTGGTCTGCGAGGCGTGCGAGCCAGTCCAGCTTGTACGCGAGTTTCGGGCCTGGCGCCGGATTTCCGTTCGGAAGGTAGAGACAACCGATCAGCACGCCTTGCACGACGGCTTCGATATAACGGCTCTGTTGGTCGCCCGCATGGCCGGGCAGGCTGCGGCGGTCTCGATGGGATCGCTGCCGCGTGCCAGGATGGCGACGCCGTTCCAACTCTTCTGGCCCGCCCAGATGCAGCCATAGCCGGCGTCTCGGATCGCTGATTCCGGAAACCTGTCCTGCGTAGCCTTCAGCTCCTGCAGGCAGACGATGTCCGGCTGGGTCTCGCTCAACCACCGGAGGAGGACGGGAAGGCGACCATTGCTGCCATTGATGTTGAAGGTCGCTATTCTCATGGGCTCCGATCTCTAGCTCCCTTGCCCGGGGCAGAACGCCCTTGCTTGCGCGTCTCCAGAGCGCGTTCGAGAGAGCGGGCGGCCCTTCTGGCATCGCGCAGTTCGGAAAGAGTCGGCTGCCACCAACCTTGTGCGAAATCATCGGCGGCGGGCTGGTGACGAGCTGGCCAAGCCTTAATCAGCTCGTCATGCGTGGGGCGGCGCCATAGTGCCCAGATCAGGTCGTCGCGCCGGAGCTCGCTCCAAGGATAGTGCTGTCGGGCGATCTCGGCTGGCACGATCTCACCGGTGACGTCCATAACCACGAGCGGTCCCTCATGGGACATCAGGACCCTGTCCAACGGAGGCAAAGCGGTTGCGGGAACGGGATAACGCTGCCGCCGCCGCTCGTTCGTCCTGGCTTTGGCGCCTTCATATTCGGGAGCGGATTTCGCAGCCGCGCTTCGCATCTTTCGCGCCTCTGGCTCGTTGCGCTGAGCTGCCGCTTCGATAACAGCCCATCGCTCACGCAGCGCGTCGACGGATCGGAAGGGGATGTGCCAGGCCTTGTCCTCACCATGCCACCAAGCCCAGGGCACGGCCCGCAATTCCGCGACCACGGTGCGCGAATAGGGCGTCCTAACGATGATTTCGCTATCGGTACTGAGATAGGGGCTGACGATGGGCTCGAAAGAGAAGGAATCCCGCCCGCGCTCATCGGCATTGGTGAACGTTGCCGGGAGTTCACGGTCAAGCCAACGCGTGACGCGTCGAGCGGCCGTCGTGCCCGTCAGTCGCCAGGCCCGATGCCGGTCGCACCAGCGAGCGCGCGGAAATGCCATGCGGAAGCGCTCGACGAATGCGGCATTAAAGGGAAACGATACGATTGCACCCCGACCATCGTCCTCCATGATCCGAACGTCACTGAGTTCGCCGCCCATCCGTTAATCCAGATCATGAGATCGCTGCCAGCAGCCAGCGCGCCGAACCAGTTCGATCGCTGCAAGGCTCCTCGATCTTATCTCTCGTGGAACTCGCGAATGGCCGGGCGGTTCAGGGCTTTGCCGGGGCGAAGGCAATGCGGGACCGAGGTGCGTCATGTCGAGCTACGATCATATCATTCACAAGGGCAACAAGGCTTCCTTGTTCACGCGCATGGCCCAGTCGGTCGCATCCTGGACCGGCAAGCCGATCACCTTCTTCGGTGCCGTGACTCTGATCGTGGTCTGGGCTGCGTCAGGACCGATCTTCGGCTTCAACGACACCTGGCAGCTCGTCATCAACACCTCCACGACGATCATCACCTTCCTGATGGTCTTCATCATCCAGAACAGCCAGAACCGCGACACGGCTGCGATGCAGATCAAGCTCGACGAACTTATTCTGCGATTGGAAGGTGCCCGCGAAGAATTGCTCGACCTCGAGGAGCTCGACGAGAAGGACCTCGCCCTCATCCGCGAGGATTTCTGTAAGAGGGCCTCATCCGCTCGCGACAGCACCAACGGAAAGACTACCGACTAAGCACGCCATGGCTGTACCGGAACTCCCGTGGGCATTGCTCGTTGCGCCCAGGCGGAGAGAACCAATGGCGGCGCATGCGGGATCACGAACGGTCATCTATGCGGCGCTGGTTGGAAATCTCCTGATCGCAGCGACGAAGTTCATCGCTGCAGCCTGGACGGGTAGCTCGGCCATGCTGTCGGAAGGAATCCATTCCCTCGTCGACACCGGCAATGGCGCACTTCTGCTTTACGGGCTGCACCGGGCGGCCCGACCGCCCGATCTCACACATCCGTTCGGGCATGGCCGCGAACTCTATTTCTGGAGCTTCATCGTTGCGCTGCTGGTCTTCGCTGTCGGCGCAGGCGTCTCGCTCTATGAAGGCATCGCCCATGTCATCTCGCCACATCCTGCGACGAGCCTAACCGCGAACTATGTGGTGCTCGGCCTCTCGGCTCTGTTCGAGGGCTATTCCTGGCGGGTCGCGTTGAAAGAGTTCAAGGAAGCCAAGGGTACCCTGAGCTATTTCGCGGCCGTGCGGCAAAGCAAGGATCCCAGCGTCTTCACGGTGCTGTTCGAGGATACGGCAGCTCTATTGGGCCTGCTCATCGCCTTCATCGGCATCACCGCAGCAGCCTATTTCGAGCGCCCCGAGCTCGACGGCGTCGCCTCGATCCTGATTGGCATCATCCTCGCCGCCACGGCGATACTCCTCGCGCGGGAGAGCAAGGCCCTGCTCATCGGAGAAGCTGCGCTGCCGCAGGTGCAGGAGGAGATCAGAGCGGCGGTCGATGGTGATCCCGATGTCGAGCGGGTCAACGGCATGATCACGGTTCATCTCGGCCCGGACCAGATCGTCGTGGCTCTGAGCCTTGAATTCAAGGACGATCGCTCCACCGCCGATATCGAGGATTGCGTCGAACGCATCGAAACAAAGCTCCGAAAACGCCGCTCGGACATCGTCTCGGTCTTCGTGAAGCCGCAGACCTCCGCGACATGGCGCGAGCGGCGAGCCCGGCTCGTGGAGTGAAGGTCGCGAGGTCGCGCTCAATAGCCAGGATAGGCATGCCGCTTGAGCAACCCGGCAAGATGGGCCGCATTGCGGGCGAGCATGCGGTTGGTCTTCGCTGTCGTTTCGGGAACCTGATCGAGGTCGATGAAATTCACGCTGCCCATCGCTTCGCCGACCCAGTAGGTCGGGCCTCCCGCGGCGATCGTGAACCCGACATCGAACAATGCTTGGCCGATTTCGGCGGAGACGTGATGGGCTCCGTCCTCGTTCCCGACGACGGCGATGGCTGCGACCTTGCCATAGGCAGGCGTTCGGTTCTGATCATCCGCCTCGTCGAGAAAGGCATCCATGCGTTCCAGTACGCGTTTGGCCACGCTCGACGGCTGCCCCAGCCAGATAGGGGTGCCGATCAGCAGGATATCGCAAGCGTCGATCTTGCGTCTGAGCGCGGGCCAGTCGTCGCCATCGCCTTCATCCGAAGAGACGCCTGGCTTGAGGTCGAGTGCAGCGACACGAACGATCTCGCGCTCGCAGTCGTCCGGAAACTCTCCCAAAGCCAGTTCGAGGATGCGCTGGGTCGAGGACGCGCCATCGGGCTTCAAGGTGCAATTGAGAGCCAGAACCGTGAGCGACATCTGCAGATCCAATCTTTGTTTGAGGCTGGTGATTACAACGGCTCGCAGCCATGTTTCAGCGGCCTTTCCGCGATGGCAGGAGCGTTGCGAGGAGGGAGCGAGCGGTGCTCGTCACCACATTGCCGGCCTCGGGGTCCCCGCTAGCCAGTGCGCCGGCGAAGCCTCGTGCCTGAGCGAAGGTGATATGGGGCGGCAGCGGCGGGACGTTCGGGTCGGTCACGATGTCCAGAACGAAGGGCCGATCGGCCGAGAGCGCCTCGTCCCAGGCCGGACCGACCTGCTCGGGATCGTCAACGCGGCGACCGCCCAGCCCCATGAGCTTCGCGATATCGGCGTAAGGGATGTCCGGGAGATCTTGGCTGGTGGGCCATTTCGGATCGCCGGCCTGAATGCGCTCTTCCCAGGTCACATAGGCCAATTCGCGGTTGTTCAGCACCATGACGATCAATCGCGGATCGGACCATCGCTTCCAATATTTGGCGATGGTCACCAGCTCGGACATGCCGTTCATCTGCATGGCGCCATCGCCCGCCAGCGCAATCGCAGGCCGATCAGGGTGCGCGAACTTGGCGGCGATGGCATAAGGAACGGCACAGCCCATCGTAGCGAGAGTGCCTGAAGCGGACCCCATCATCCCACGCCGGAATCGGAGATGCCGGGCGTACCAGACGGTGGTCGTCCCACTGTCGGCGGTGACGATGCAGTGGTCCGGCAGGCGATCCGATAGTTCCGATGCAACACGCTGCGGATTGATCGGCGAGGCTTCGACCAGCGCGCTGTCCCTGGCCTCCTGCCAGGCTTCGCTGACATGCGCCTCGATCGCCGCTCGCCATTCGCCATCCGTCTTGGGCTTCAGCAGAGGGAGGAGAGCTTCCAGCGTTGCCGCAGCGTCGCCGATGAGATTGACCTCCATCGGATATCGGAGGCCCAGCATGCCTGCATCGATGTCGATCTGGACACCGCGGGCTTGTCCCGGCTTCGGCAGAAACTCGGTGTATGGAAAGCCCGAACCGACCATCAGCAGCGTGTCGCAGCCCTGCATCAAGTCCCAACTGGCCTTTGTGCCGAGCAGCCCGATCGAGCCGGTGCAGAAAGAGACATCGTCCGGCACTGCAGCTTTCCCAAGCAGCGCCTTCGCAACTCCCGCTTTCAGCTTCTCAGCAGCGGCAAGCACGGTATCTGTCGCGCCCAGTGCCCCAGCACCGACCAGAATTGCAACCTTTTCGCCTGCATTGAGCACATCGGCCGCACGCTGCAGAGCTGGCTCGGCAGGAACCACCGGCGAGACCTCGATGCCGACACCGGAATGCGTCATGCCGTGCTCGCGAGCCGGCTCTTCCATGGTTTCGAGCTGGAGGTCGTTTGGCAGAATGACGCAGGTCACGCGCCGCTCTGCCTCCGCGATCCGAAACGCGCGATCGATCAGATGCGGTACCTGGGCCGGCACGGATGCGGTCTCGACATAGGCGCCAGCGACATCCTTGAAGAGCGATTGTAGATCAAGGTCCTGCTGATAATGCGAACCCATCGCCGAGCGAGCCTGTTGCCCGACGAGGGCGACAACCGGCCGGTGATCGAGCCGCGCGTCGTAAAGACCGTTGAGAAGGTGTACCGCGCCGGGACCCGAGGTCGCGATGCAGACCGCGACCTTTCCGGTGAAGCGCGTCTCGCCTGATGCCATCAGGCTTGCCATTTCCTCATGCCGAGCTTGGATGAACTCGATATCCTTTTCGCGCCTCTGCAGGGCGGCGATCAATCCACCGATGCCATCGCCGGGATAACCGTAGACGCGCCTAACCCCCCATTGGTGAAGGCGGGTCCAAACGAAATCGGAGACGGTGTCAGACATCGGGCGCTCCAGAGCATTGGACAGCGCACGCGAGACATTGATCTCGACGAGAGGCAGCGCCGTATGGATCCCCCAGCGGCACGATTCCAAGCAGAACCGGTAGCGTCGCGCGAAGTTCCTTTTGGATGTCTGCTCAGTATCGGCCGAAAATCTGCGCATCAGCCCATCTTTGCCGACCGACCGGATCGCGGGGGGCGGGAGATCAGAATGGCGATGCCTGCTGGCGGCATGAACGACTGAGGATCGAAGGCGTCGCTGCGCCGAGGGGAAGCCATGCCCTTTGCAATCGACAGGATCGATCTGGCCCGTGCCGAGGCTACTCTTCAAAAGGCACAGGCAGAATTCAAGCCGTCGCTTACGTCGATTTCTGAGGCTTCACTCTGCAAGGTCGCCAGAGGCCAGCGGGCATCAATCGCTCGGCGTGTTTTCATTTGCGATATGAGCCTCCGCCCATAGCAAGCAGGCATAGAGGTCAAGGGCTTCCTCCAGCTCGGCAAGCTCGTGTTTCTTGTCGCTGCCCATACAGCCGATGAGGTTCTGCGCGCGCTGGAGAGCCGTTTGAAGGTCCTGTTCGTTTTGGATTGTCAGGCGGGACATGGCTCTTGAACCGGACAGTCCGGGGTTCGTTCCGACAATCGCGATGTATGACGACAATGATCGCAGGAACGAATCTGCCTACGGACCGTTTGCGACTCCATTGAGTAGGGTGACGGTCTCCGCGGATGCCCAAGAACAGCTACGAGGACAGCATGGCTGCCGTCGACGAGATGAAGAGAACCACGACCGCCGATCATGCCGAAGGCGCCTCTTTGGCTCCTCGCCGGACCGGTCCCGTTCGGGGGTTACTGAAATTGCTCGTGCAGGCGGATGCATCCCACTCTAAGCTCAATCGTCTTGCAGCCGTCCTCATCCTGGCTGCAGCGATCTTGGCTTCCGCATTGTTCGGATACTTCCTGCCAAAGCTCCTGTTGTGAGTGCTCGAACTTGCGCGACCTGCAATTCCGCGACGCTAGGCATTAACATTTGATATTGAACGCCCGCGGCGCTCGTCTAGGTTGCATGTTTGCCTAGCCGCGTTTGATATGCCTTTCTCGTCCTTCCGCGACCCCGCCCATATCGCCCGCGCTCAGGGCGCATTCGAAATAGCCTGGAGCCGTATCAAGCGGCTGGTCATCGAGGCGGGTCGCGAACGCGAGCACGCTTGTGTTCATCATCGCATCGCTTGCCCTTGCCTCCTGCGATGAGGAGGAGTTGGCCGAGCGAGCATGGGAGCGCTACTGGCAGCGGTGACGCGCGACGGCAGACTATTTTTGATCGGCCGGAACTCAAGATGCACGAGCCTGTTTAAGAGCCGCTATCGTCGTTGCACCCATCGACGATAGCGGTGGACCCTCTGCCAAGATGACCACCGGAAGCGAGCCGGCGCATCATTCCCCCAGCCAGCCGGCTCGCTTCTTCCACCTTCGACCGGAGAGCGAGCCGCGGATGTACCGGCAGTTCCCGGTCGGGGCCTTGAACACGTATGGTACCTCGCAGACGACCCGGCGATAAAGGCCGCGGCTGAACCGGCATCTCCCTTTTCCAATTCACGATCGACCAACGGAGCTTTTTAAGCCCGCATAATGGCGTTTGGCAGCCCTCTCGCTCGCTGGTGAAATCTGGATGACGGCATCGTCGGAGTCGACAATGGAGCGACAACGGCCACTTCTCGCCGGTTCGCTCAACATTGCTGCACAGGGCGTGAAAAAGATGACGACGGCGAGGAACCAGATGCCCCTGTGAACGTATCGTTGTTCTGATAGTTCGCGGTTAGGCTGGGGGCCAAAACTTGCCGCTCAACGAGGCATTGAAGCAGCTACGCTCGCGCGAGGAAGAACTCGCACGCGTCCAGCGCATTGGACAGATTGGCGGCCTTGAAGTCGACCTACGGGAAGGGGCATTTCGGAACAGCCGATCGCCTGAGTATCTTGCCGTTCATGGGCTACCGCCGGAAGCCGCAAACGAAACTCATGAGGCTTGGGTCGCGCGCATCCATCCGGAAGACCGCGACCGCGTCGTCAGTCAGTTTCATCGAAGCGTCTTTGGCGCCGACACGGAGTACGAGGCGGAATACCGGATCATCCGACCTTCCGACGGCGAAATTCGTTGGATCCTCGCTAAGGCTGAAATCCAGCGCGATGAACTGGGCAAGTCGATCAAGCTGGTCGGTGCGCATATCGACATCACAGCGCGGCGTATTGCCGAAGAGCAGCGAGAGCTGATCGCCCGCGAATTGCAGCACCGCATCGGAAACATCTTCGCGGTGATCGGCAGCCTGATCTCGATGGCGGCGCGCGCGGAACCCGCATCCGCAAAATTTGCGGAGGAGATCGTTGGACGAATTCGAGCCCTGAACCGAGCCCACGGCATCGTTCTGGATCAGAGCGGCAAAAGGCCAGCGGACAATCTGCTGGACCTCATTGGCAGGCTGGTGGCGCCATATAACTCCGGTGCAAACCCGCGCATGACGGTCGCTGGTGACCACATCGAGGTCGGCCGTTCCGCCTCAACGGCAATCGCTCTGGTTCTTCACGAGCTGGCGACGAATGCAGTCAAGCACGGTGCTCTGTCGAGCCCAGCCGGGTCGGTCGAAATCGATGCACGCATATCGGGCGAGACCGTCATCCTGCGCTGGACGGAGGCTGGTGGGCCGCCGGTGGTCGGCGAGCCACTCAAGCGAGGTTTTGGCAGCGAACTTGTCGATCGAGCGCTGAGGTCTCAACTGGGCGCGCAAACGCACTTTGCCTGGCTACCGTCAGGCTTAGTTGCCATGATCGAGATGGACGCGAACAAGATCCAACTCTAGCCGGAGAACCTGGCCGGGATTATGGAGCAGCACCGCGAGGTATCCCTTCTTCGAGGCCCTTCTTCCAGGCCCTTCTTCCGCGGCTGGGGTTCTTTCCCGTATTCGCGGTTCTGCTGGGAATTAGCCCCGCCCTGAGCTTCAGGCCGATTTGCGCCGGGAGGCTTCGGGATGCGCTCCCGTTGTGATTCAGCGGAATCCGGTTTGGCGCCGAAACCTTCTTTTGTCGTTGGATGGATCGATTGGGCTGCCGCCCCGCCGACTAAGTCGATAGATGTCGACAGGATAATCCGATGACTTCGCATCGCACCATCCGATTGGATTAATTAACGTTCTTCTTTCCCGGGGTGTTCCTATGAGCCAGCCCAGAAGAGCCCCACCGGGATCTCCGGCGGGGTTTCACACGATGAGCTTGAGCCTGAATCCGGCGTCGTTATTCGATGACCTGAATGATCTTGCGCGTCTTCGGCTCGACGATGACAGTCCGATCGTTCACCACGGTATAGCGATAGCCGTGCGAACCGAACTCGGTCGGGACTTCGCGATACGTCACCCCGGTCTCAGGGAGCACCGCACCGACGCGCACGTCCTCGCGATAGGTGTACGACGGCACTTCGTGGGCTTGGACATAGGTCTTGAAACGAGGTGTGGCGTCGCCGGCGATGCCCCCGACGACGGCGCCTCCAACACCGCCCACTACGGCTCCGACCGGACCACCCACAATCGCTCCGCCAACCGCGCCGGTCGCGGCGCCCGCCGCAGCGCCCCCACGTGCGCCTTCAGGATTCTGGGCAAATGCCATCGTCGAGGTCAGCACGACAGCAGCAGCGAGTAAGGTCTTCTTCATAGGTCAATCTCCCGATTAACCCCCAGTCTCCCATCACAACAGAAGATGGCATGATGCGGTTCCCTGCGGGCCAGAGGTCATCGTGCGATTGGGTTGGAATGTATTGGCGTAGGCGACCTCCCTATGGAGACGGCTCGTCACTTGGTGTTCTGAGCGGCGGCAGAAGCGGAGCGGTCGTCTGGAACTGTTCCGCCGCCTTGGCTGGAACGTCTT
Source organism: Allobosea sp. AK1 (assembly GCF_006714945.1). Classification (NCBI taxonomy): domain Bacteria; kingdom Pseudomonadati; phylum Pseudomonadota; class Alphaproteobacteria; order Hyphomicrobiales; family Alloboseaceae; genus Allobosea; species Allobosea sp. AK1. The sequence goes on along the minus strand of NZ_VFMG01000001.1, from coordinate 44,421 downwards.
CCTGCTCACCCTGGCGCCACAGCGTTGCGACGATGTAGGCGAGTCGCTCCCTCTCGCCCGGGGCTTTCAGTGGATCGTGGCCGTGTCTTGCCTCGACGATCGCCCAGGCTCGTTCAAGCGCGCTCTCAAGACGAAGCAGATCCTCGGGTGATGCGAAACTGAACGGCATGGATTTTTGTAGGTCGGCGCCAGTCAAGTTTCGTTATCATATGTTAGCGGCGCCGCAGCTAACGCGCATGATTGGAGAGAACCCGTCGCTCCCGGTTTCGAAGGATATGATTGGCCGGTGATCGACCTTGCCAGAGCCCTCCATAGGGCGAGGGCGACAACCATTGAATTCCGCTGCCGTTCCTAGGATTTGGATGATGTACGCGACCGTACAAAACCACCAGTGAATATATACTAGCGCCCGGCCCGGATGATCGCTGAATTATCTTTGCAAATCAATGTATTAGTAGCGTGTCTATGCTGGCCTGCTCCGCCAGGCCCGGAACAGAATTGCTCGCGACGATGTTCGGTTAGGCATCCCGCGGCGCCAGCCGCTCTCCATTCAGGGACATAACAATGAGAAAGCTCGTGCTCACGTCGCTTCTGGCGGCGATGACCTCGTTCGGCGCGTTCGCGCAGACCTCCACGACCTCGCCGAAGCCGGCGCCCGGTGCGGAAGCGGACAAGAATGCACCGTTGCCTGGCGCGAACAGCTTCACCGAAGGCCAGGCGAAAAGCCGCCTCGAAGCCAACGGCTATTCGCAGGTCACCGGCCTGAAGAAGGATGACAACGGCGTCTGGCGGGGGATGGCCACGCATGGCGGCGCCCAGGTCAATGTCAGCGTCGACTATCGCGGCAACATCACCCGCCAGTAATCGAAAGGAAGAGCGAGATGACCCAGACACTCACCCGTTCCTATAACAGCTATGAAACCGCCCGCTCCGTCGTGGAAGCGCTGGAAGCCGAAGGCGTGAGCTCCGCCGATATCAGCGTAGTCGGCCGCCATGCGTCGGTCGACGACAGCAATGCCGGGGAGGGCGCCGGCATCGGTGCGGCTCTCGGCGGCGCGGCCGGCCTACTCGCCGGCATCGGCATGATCGCCATTCCCGGTATCGGCCCCGTGGTCGCAGCCGGCTGGCTCGCTGCGACAGCGGCCGGCGCCGTTGCCGGCGGGGCAGCCGGTGGCCTGATCGGTGCCTTCACCAGCGCCGGCCACAGCGAGGAAGACGCCAACTACTACGCGGAGACGGTGCGGCGTGGTGGAACGGTCGTCTCGGTAAGGACCGCCGACGAAGATGTCCCCGCCGTCCAAGCCATTCTCGATGGCGCGACACCCATCAACCGCGACGAGCGGCTCGCCGAATACCGCGCTGGCGGCTGGTCGCGCTTCGACGAGACCGCGGCGCCTTATCGGCCGCCGGTCGTCTAGCAACCTCGCTTCGGGCCCCGCCGCAAGACGGGGCTTCGTCCGCAATTCTTGGATCAGGAGACCATCATGCCGAGCGAACCGAAAACCCTCGACGATCTCTTCCTCGATACGCTGAAGGACATCTATTACGCTGAAAAGCAGATCCTGAAGGCGCTGCCGAAGATGGCGAAGGCAGCGAACGCGCCGGAGCTCAAGCAGGCCTTCGAGACTCATCGCGAGCAGACCGAAGGCCATGTCGAGCGCCTGACCGAAGTCTTCGAGGCCATCGGCAAGGCGCCGCGTGGCAAGACCTGCGACGCCATTCTCGGAATCATCGAGGAAGGCAAGGGCATCATCGAGGAATTCGAAGGCAGCCCGGCCCTGGATGCCGGCCTGGTGGCTGCGGCCCAGGCCGTCGAGCATTACGAGATCGCGCGCTACGGCACGCTCAAGGCCTGGGCCCAGCAGCTCGGGTTGAAGGACGCCGTCAAGCTCCTCGATCAGACGCTTGGTGAAGAGGAAAAGACCGATCAGCTTCTCACGAAGCTCGGCATGACCTCCGTCAACAAGCAGGCGGCGTAACCATTGCCGGCATCCGGCCTTAAGGCTGGGTGCCACCCTGCCGGCGATGCGGCACGTTGTCGGCAGGGAGGGTACGGCAAGCGGCCGGGCGGTTTGCCGCAGGCAAGGAATGCGAGATGGGACGCACGATCTGGTCGCGCTACGGCTTTGTCTGGGTCACGGGCGGCTTTTTCCTGATCAGCCTTGTCGGCCACTGGATCTTCGGTTGGTTCGCCTACGCGCAGGAACAGGGGGCTCTTGGCCAAAACGCCGAGTTCAACGGCTATTTTATCGAGATGATGCGGGACACACTGGAGAACTGGCAGTCCGAATTTCTGCAGTTGATCTGGCAGGTAGCCGGGCTCGCGATGCTCCTGCATGTCGGCTCGCCACAATCGAAGGAAGGCGACGACCGCATGGAAGCCAAGCTCGATGCGATCCTGCGCAAGGTCGACCGGGATGGCGGCGATCGGCTGATCGACGAGATCGACCGCGACTATGCCGGCCGCCACACGGACCATCGCTATGTCAGAGAGCATCAATCTTGAACAGGTAGTGACCGCTCGGTTCGAGGAGATCGAAACACTGGCCGATCGGCTCATCGGGCTGGCGGCAAACCGTGGACTTCGCCTGGTCACCGCCGAATCCTGCACAGCCGGGATGCTCGCGCATCGCCTGTCGCGAGCGGTTGGAGCGGCGGCCGTCCTGGCAGGCGGCTTCGTCACCTACACCAAGACTACGAAAACCCAGTTGGTCGGCGTATCGCCGGAGCTGCTCGCCGCATGCACGGCCGTTCATGCCAATATCGCCGAGGCGATGGCCAGGGGCGCGCTTGAGCGCGGCGGTGCCGATCTGGCGCTGGCGATCACCGGGGTTACCGGTGCCGAGCCCGACGAGGACGGCAATCCGATCGGACGTGTTTTCGTCGGCTTCGCTGCGGCCGGGAATGCTGCGAGTCTCCATTGCGAATTCGGGCGGCTTGCGCCAGCCGCGCTGTCGCATCTCACCGTCCAGGCCGCGCTGACATTCGCTCTGGCGCAGCTTGGCGATCCGGTGGCGCATCGGCTTCTGCACGGAGCCGGCGACTGAAACCCGTTATGCTGCCTTGGGCTTCGCCGCTTGGGGCCAGGCGATGCCGAGCATGTGCATCAAGACAGCCGCGTCCTGCGGTGCATGTCGCTTGTCGGTGTTGTCGAAGAACAGGTAGATGTCGCATGGCTGATCGGTGGCGCTCTTCTGATCTGCGGCGAAATCGCCGTCCCGCATCGGTTGCCCTGAACGCCAGGCTCGAATGCGTGCAGCCCAGCGCTCCAGGTCAGCTTCGTCATAACGGGACCGATAGAGCTCCTTGGAGCCGTGTAGCCGGCAATAGACAAAGTCGGCGGTCAGATCCATCAGCGACGGCCAGTCGGCTGTGTCGGCGCAGACGAGCGCGATTCCATAGCGGCGCAGCAGTTCGATGAAGGCGGGATCGCGAAAGCTGTCATGTCGAATCTCGACCGCATGTCGTAGCGGGCGCTTCTTATCGGTTTCGACCCAGGCCCGGCCATCAAGATGCTTGTCGTGCCGCTTGGCGAGTTCAGCGGCTTCCTGGGTATCTTCGGGAAGCAGCTTCAGAAACTTTTCCATGAGCGCGGCATCGAAACGAAAGCTCGGCGGAAACTGCCAGAGCAGCGGCCCGAGCTTGGAGCCGAGGCGGAGCAGGCCGGATGCCAGGAAATTGCTCAGCGGCGTCTCGACACCCCTGAGCCGCAGCACATGGGTGATGTAGCGCGAGCCCTTGATCGCAAAGACGAAGTCGTCGGGCACGGCCTCTTCCCAGCGCCCGAAAACCTCGGGCTTCTGCAGGCCATAGAAGGTGCCGTTGACCTCCAGCGCCGGGAACTGATCGGCCGCGTAGGAAAGCTCACGCTTCTGCACCAGCCCTTTTGGGTAGAAATGCCCGCGCCAGGGCGCATAGGTCCAGCCGGACAGCCCGATCCGGACCTTCTTGTCATGCCGACCTTCCTTTCGCATGAAACGGCGCTCCCACAGGTGCTCGTTCCCCGGTAACGCGCCCGCGCCGGTTTCGTTCGCAGCCGCTGCGGTGCGCCTTCCGACACCTGTGAAGACGGCGCCATCCACTAACATAGGTAAATCCCCAGCCGGCTTTTTGCGTCCATACGGAGATTCACGGCAGCGTCGTTCACGCCGCCGGAATTCGCCGAATTGGAAGTGCGATGAACAGGCTGCGACCGTTTATTCGAACCTTGGAGCGGCGCGACCGGTTGTCGCCCGACGAGCTGGCGCTTCTGTCATCAGCACAACTGCGCGTCCAGGGCTTCCGGCGCGGGCAGGAGATCGTGCGGGCCAAGACGCAGCCCGGCGAAAGCTGCCTGATGGTCCAGGGCATTTCCGGTCGCGAGATGGTCACGGCCGAGGGCAAGCGGCAGATCAGCGCCCTGCACGTCGCCGGCGATTTCGTGGATCTGCATAGCTTCGTGCTCAAGCGGATGGACCACGCTGTCGTCGCCCTGACCGAGGTTACCGCCATTTTCGTGCCCCATGCCGAAATCCGCCGCATCATCGATGCCTCTCCGCATCTTGGGCGCCTGTTCTGGCTGATGACAACAATCGACGGCGCCATCCAACGCGCCTGGATCGCCTGTCTCGGCCGCAGCACCGCCATGCAGCATATGGCCCATCTTTTTTGCGAGCTCTGGACCCGGATGGAGATCGTCGGCCTGGTATCGGGCCACAGCTTTTCCTTCCGCCTCACGCAAGCCGAGTTGGCGGATGTCGTCGGGCTGTCGGCCGTGCATGTGAACCGGACGCTCCAGGAGCTGCGCGGGCTCGGCGTGGTTGACTGGAATGGCGAACAGGTCGAAATCATTGACTTCGACCGCTTGGTCGCTCTGGGCGACTTCGACAAGACTTATCTCAACCTGACCCAGGAACCGCGCTGAGGCGCAAGACAGGTGCAGGAGATGCACCATGACACACTATTTCATCGACACCTTTGACGGGATGCTCGACGTCCGGGATGGCATCGGGGCTGAGTTCGCCTCCTATGACCGCGCCTGTGCAGAAGCCCGCCGGGCGGTCCGCGACATGATCCGGGACTATACCGATGATGGCGGCAGCCGGCCGATCAGCGTATCGGTCCGCAACCGCGACGGAAAGACCGTCTATGCGTTGCGTCTCGATCTTTCCGAGAGCTTCGACCGGGATGACTGAACCTATTCGTTTCGCGCTGCGTTGATCAGCCATCGCGAGGGCGGCCGGGATGAGCAGCCGCGCGGTTCTTGTCATCTAACCCATGTTAGTGCCACCGGGTCTGGTTCAGGTGACGCTGCCGCTTCCCAACGGAGGCGCCCATGAATGCTCGCTATCGGGAAAGCCCCCGAAAAGCCGAGATTAACGACACGCGGCAACGAAGCCTGGATGAGTTGCTAGGGCCGGTTGCCCGGCGTATCCGCTTCGAGGCCGGCGCGGAGCTTCCGCTCGCCGACGCAATTTATTTCCCGATCGACGGTATTGCGACCCTGGTGCTCCAGCGCGGGCAGGCGAGGTTCCAGATTGGCTTCGGTAGTCGCGGCGATGCGATCGGCATCCAGAAGCTCTTCGCTCCGGAATTCGCGGACATGTCCGCGAAGGTTCTGAAATCCGGCAGTTTCATCTGCGTCGCTCCTCAAACCTTGCGGCGTCTCCTGCGCGAGGATAGCGGATTGCGCGAGCGGCTGATGTTCCATGCCCTGCGTGCTGCTGGCAGATATCTCGACGAAGCGGCTCGCACGGTGGCGCTGTCGCTGGAGCGCCGCGTTGCGCATTGGATCACCCGCTGCGGCGAGACCCTGGCGAGCGACATCATCCCGATCACTCATCACGATCTCGCCCATACGCTGGGCGTGCGCCGCTCCGGCGTGACGGTCGCGCTCCATGTTCTCGAGGGTGAGCGCCTGATCCGATCGTCGCGGGCGCGCATCGAAGTCATCGACGGCAAGGGGCTCGCGGCCTTTTCACGGCCACAGCTCTCCTGATCGACGCTACGCGGCGGCCGGTCTCAAAGGGATCAGACCGTCATTGCTCGGTACTGAGCTGCGACGGGCGGGTTGCGATTCCAGCAAAGGAGATCGCCATGATGTTCATCGAACAGGTGCGGGAAGGCTCGATATCGTCGGTTCGGACGGCGTGCATGTCGGCACGGTCGACGCGGTGTCCGGAACGCTCCTCAAGCTCAAGAAGTCAGATCCGTCATCCGGAGGCACTCACCACTATCTCGATATCGGGCTGATCGTCGCGTCGAGGGCAATCGGGCGAAGCTGCTGGTTCCCGCGGCAGAAGCGAAGCAGCGCTGGTCCGAAGCCGTGGAATAACGCGCTCGCCATCATCATGTTGCTGGAGGTCGAGGCCCTCTCCGCTACGCGAAGCCGGCCTAACCGACCGGCCTCGATCTTACCTCTCTCGTTTCCGGCGATCGTCGCGCTCCCGCTGTGTGGCATTCCCCTCCGAAATCACAGCCGGTCCTTTCACAGCCTCTTTCGCAGGGTCTTCGCGTCGCTCGGGCGGCCGCTGATTGGGTTCCGTTGGGCCGTTCGTGCTGCCCTTTCTCTTGGGTTGCTCCTCATTCATCGCATGTCCTTTCCGAGCGTGATGCTGGAGCAACGCCGACGCGCTGCGATCCGTTCGGGGTGAGATGAAAAGACTCGGCCCGCCACGGCGGGCCGAGGGTGGCTTCCCTCATCGAGGAGCCGTTCAGAGGGGCGGGTCGACCCGGAGGTTCTCGTCCCGATGTTCTCCGCCCAATGTGGCAGCCCACGAGGCCGCTGCGGCGCCAACGAGCAGTGCGGCGGCCGTCAGGAACGCCGTCAGCACCGCGGTCTTTCGGGCACGCTCGGCCGCTTGTTTGGCGGCCTCCTTGGCCTGCGAAATCCGCGCATAGGCGTCGTCGATCCGCTTCTGCGCATCCTGCTCGCTGATCCCGGAGCGGGCGGCCAGTCGCGAGGCGAGATAGTCCCGATCACCCTGTTCGATCCTGCCATTCGCGAGGGCGCTGACGAAGATCCGAGAGGCTTCATCGCGTTCCTGGGCGGTCGGCGGCTGCTGGCCGTTGGCGCGCATAATGTTGTCCAGCGCCATCGCCATTGGATCGACGTTCTGGGAAATCAAGGTGGCTACCCCGGAGCTTGCGCTGGCCACGCCGCTGGCCACCGTCTTTGCCGCACTGAAGAGCGAGGATGTCGCGACGATGGTGATCAGAAGCGCGCCTGTCGCCCATACGAGTAGGCCGTGCGTTGCGTCGCACCTTGCGCTCCTCGGTATTGGCATCGAAGCTCGGCTGGCGCATCCGCCCCGCGAGATAGCCGCCCGCCATCGTGGCCGAAGCCATGACCCAAAGCGCCCACAGAGCTCCTGCGACCGCCAACGCGGTTGCGCTCGAACTCTTCTCGAAGTCGGCGGAGACCATCGACAGGCCGATCGCCGAGCCGAAGACCGTCATGGTGGTGGAGATGGCGGTCGCGATCACCGCGCCGCCGATGATCGGTCCCCATTGCCCATAGGAACGGTTTTCCTTGTTCACGGTGACCGGGGCGACGACGACGTCTGTTCCAGACATGGACATGGCGAATTCCTATCGAAGACCGAGGAACGACAGGATGGCCATGATGACCACCACGAGACCGACGAGGTAAATGATGCTGTCCATGAGCCCCTCCTGCTGATGAGCGAAAGTGCCAGGCAAACAGTCGCCGGAGCGGATTGGTTCCTAACCGCAGCAAACGGAGAAAATCGCGCCGAGCAGCGAGTGAGACCGGAACCGCTGGGACGGAAGCCCGTTCACCTCCGGGGGCCATTCCAGATGCGAGGCACCCATGCGTGACGGCGATGGCAACAAGCTCAGCCCTGAAGAGCAGCAACGCGTCAAATCGATCCAAGGCGATCCGGGCAAGGACTCCACCACCAAGGTCTCAATTGATCCCGATCCCGAGAAGGACACCGGAGACGCCGACAAGCCGCGGGTAAAGCCGGACGACAAGCCCGCGGCGGGTGTCGGCGAATGAGAGCCGAAACTTTTGGAACAGGCAGCGGCGGCGCGCCACTGTCGTTTCGAGATCCTTCGCCTGCGCGATCTACTCGACCTCGCGCAATTCGATTCGGCAAACGGGAACCTGCTACCGGCCGCCGTGTTCGATTCGCTATCAGCTCTATCGAGATAGGACACGTCATGCAGGCGCTTGACCAATCGGAATGGGGGGTCGTCGACCGTCCGGCTGCCAACCGTTTCGTCATGAGCTTTCCGGGCGGCGAAGCCTTTGCCGTCTATCGCAAGCTCGACGATTACCTCGTCATCTCCCACACAGAGGTACCAGCGGCCTTTCGCCGACGCGGCATCGGCGAGCGCCTCATCGACGGAGTCTTCCGCCTGGCGCGCGAGCGCGGGCAGCGCATCGTGCCGGCCTGCAGCTTCGTCGCCGACTGGGTCCATCGCCATTCTGACTTTCATGACGTCCTGGCAGCCCACGACGGAGTGAGGCGATGATCGACCACGTCTCAGTCGGCACCAATGACATCGCCCGTGCTCGCGCCTTCTACGACAGCGTTCTCGGTTGCATTGGCCCGCGGCTGCTGCAGAGCGACGAGCACTCGGCCGATTACGGCGTGGCGAGCATCCTGTCAGCGTCGAGACGCCGCTCGACGGTCGGTCGGCAACGCGCGGAAACGGCATGCATGTCGCATTCGCGGTCGGGCAGCGCGATCTCGTCGAGACGTTCCACCGCACAGTCCTTGCCCATGGCGGCCGCGACGCCGGCCCGCCTGGCCTGCGTCCTGAATACGACGCCCATTATTTCGGAGCATTCGTGTTGATCCTGACGGCAACAAGATCGAGGCCGTCACCCGTTCATCCCAGTGAAGGAGGAGACCATGCCTGCAAAATCAGCCGCACAGCAAAAGGCCGCGGGCGCCGCCTTGGCGGCCAAGCGCGGCGACATGAAGAAGAGCGAACTCAAGGGCGCCTCGAAATCGATGGAGAAATCGATGAGCGAGACCGAGCTGGAGAAGATGGCTTCGACCAAGCGCAAGGGAAAGCCGGAGCACGCCTCCAAGCACTGACACCACCGGACGGAGGCTCGACCGGCTTCCGCAAGCAGGAGAGTCGCCATAACAGCGCGTTTCGTGCCACTCGCATTGGAATTTCGAAAGCCGCCGAGCAGCTGTGGCGATTGGCTTTGCGGGTTCGCGTTTGGTGAGTCGCGCTTTCCCAAAGCCTGGGAGGTGAGCGGCACCGCGGCAAACTGCCGTGTGCGAGCTAGCAACAGAGCAGTCCGGGTCCAACAACCTCTTTGGACGGTGGACCTAGGCAGATCCGCCTGCAACTCCGTCCGCGAGGTCGACGACAACTTCACCCCCGAGCTTGACCGTACCGCTATCGATGATGCGGGCAGTGATGCCGCCGAGCCCGCGAACCGCGTTGTAACCGCCAACGCCGAGGATCTCCTCCATTCGCGAACACGGATGGCATTCTCCGGTGGTTTGCAAGACGGCGGAGCCAATCCTGAAGCGCTTGTCTTTCAGCGCGACTAGATTGATGCCTCGAGTAACAACATTGCGGCGCAGATCGCCCAGCAGAACTTGTGAGCGGCCAAGATGGCTGGCGATCGTCCCGAGATGCTCGGCCTGGATCAAAGTGACCTGTCGAGCCCCCCGCGCCCGCGTGTAGCGGTCGCCTATAACACCGCTCGTAATATCGAAATCCGCGCTCTGAAGTTCGATGAGCGCTTCGCGGCGGCCAGGCCGGATGCCAAGCCACACAACTTGTCCGGTCCTGACAGGGGCGTTCAGAAGCTGCGCGAGTGAGGATGATGGGTTGAGAGGCATGGTTTCGACGCGGGCAGTCCTAGCGCGGTGAGAACCGCTGAACGATATCTCGGGCAAAGTCGAGTACTCGCTCCCGCAACTGAGGTCGGGTCGCGAGCATCCATCCCGCCGCGCCGGCCAATATCAACCTGATCATTGTGAACATCTCCGAATGGCACCACCAGCGTTCCGCCGGCATGTTCGAAACGCGCTTCCGACGGATAGGTTCTCAACAAACGGGTCGTGCTCTGAAGCCGCCATCGACCTGCTTTGAGTTTGGGAACCAGTCATAGCTAAGGCGGTTCGATGACTAAGCGCTGGGGGCAGATTTGCTAAGGGCACATGCGTGCCGCAGCCTCACCTCAGGAATTTTCCATGTCCGCCACAGAGCCCATGATTCATGAAGATGGTCTGCCAGGCCACGAGTCCGCATTAACGCCGAAGCCAGAATGGGAGCCGCGCTATCCCGGGAGCGATCGCCTCAAGGGGATGGTGGCGCTGATCACCGGGGCGGATAGCGGCATTGGTCGCGCTGTCGCTGCGCTTTATGCCCGCGAAGGTGCCAATATCGCCATTGTCTATCTGAGTGAGCATGATGATGCCAAAGTGACCGTTGGCATCGTCGAGCGCGAAGGGCGCCGCGCGATCGCTATCCCGGGAGATGTCGGCGACAAGGCATTTTGCACCGACGCGGTCGCCCGGACCGTCGAAGAGTTCGGGAAGATCGATATTCTGGTGAACAATGCGGGCGAGCAGCATCCGGATAAGGACATCACGGATATTACCGAGGAGCAGCTTCGCCGAACGTTCCAGACAAACATCTTCGGCATGTTTTTCATGACGCAAGCCGCGCGGCCGCACCTCCAAAGTGGCGCCGTTATTGTCAACTGCACGTCCGTCACAAGCTACCAGGGTTCCAGCGAGTTGCTCGATTACAGCTCGACAAAAGGCGCGATCACCGCATTCACGCGGGCCCTTTCCGAAAATCTGATCGAGAAGGGGATTCGTGTAAATGCGGTGGCGCCAGGGCCGATCTGGACGCCTCTCAACCCTATGGGCGGAGCAAGCCCGGAGAAGCTCAAACACTTTGGTGAAAGCACGCCCATGAAGCGGCCCGGGCAGCCGAATGAGGTCGCGCCCAGCTTTCTGTTTCTGGCGTGTGAGGATTCCAGCTACATGTCCGGCCAGGTGCTGCACCCGAACGGCGGCACGGTTGTGAACGGCTGAGTAGCGGTCGAATGCTGATCGGCGACTCAGTCCTACCCAAGAGGCGAAGGCTGCCATCGGCAGCGGATCGCATAGCTGCGAGCGTGGCGGATCGAGCAACTTTGCCAATGATCGCGAGCGCGTCGGAGCAGGTTGCAGGGCGCCAGCACTAATCACCGTCGCAGTGAGAATTGAGTGGGCGGTTCCTGTCGGGCTCGCCCTTTTCGCAATAGGGAGACCAGAATGCTTCAAGTCCGAACGATTACCCGAACCTACCAGACGTTTGAAGATGCTCGAAATGTCGCGGTCCGCTTGGCCGAGGCTGGCATCCAGCCGGAGAGGATCGGCCTCCTCGGGCAGCAGGCTGGCGGCGACGACAATACGACTGCAGTCGCTGGCATCGGCGGAGCGGCAGGCGCCGCGACGGGGCTAGCTCTTGGGTTGGGCGCGCTTACGATTCCGGGCGTTGGGCCGATCATTGCGACAGGCTGGTTCCTCTCCGGTGCGGTGACTGGCGCGTTGGCAGGGGGCGTTCTCGGGGCACTCGTCGACGCCGGCGTACCGGCGAGCGACGCCGAACATCACGCTAAAGAACACGCCCGGGGTCGGTCCGTGGTCTCTGTCCGAGTTGAGGAATCGGATGTCGCGCTAGCGATACGGATATTGGATGCAGCAATGCCGCTCAAGGCGAGCGACAATCCTCCTGAATCCGATTTCTCGAAGGTCGTTTCCTGAAATCTCAACAACAAGCTCTAAGCGATCACGGACATCATTTAGCGCAACTGCCGCACTTATTTTGTCGGTTGGGAGCGCGCCGTCAGCTTGTTCCCATCAGGGTCGCGAAGGTATGCGACGAAGGCACCATTGGGACGCTCGCTCGGCGAGGTCTCGATCGACTTTCCGCCATGCGCCTTTCCAGCGTCGTGCCAAGCCTGGACATGTTCTTTGCTAGCCGCAGCGATACCAATCGTGCCCCCGTTTGCGAATGTGGCCGGATTTCCGTCGATTGGCGTCGTGATCATAAGCCTGCCGCCGCTGTGAGTGTAGATCAGCCTGCCTCTGGCATCGACCTCACCGCGCTGGCCTCCCAACGCGACGAATGTGGCGTCGTAAAAGCCCTTGGATCGCTCCAGGTCGTTGCTGCCAATCATGATGTGCGTGAACATACTTGTCTCCAAAAATCCTGCGCGAGGTATTTGCAGCATGGCGCGGGCGACACGTTGGAAGGAACGAACGCATGCGCGTGATTCAGCCGAACTCTGAGCTCGAAAAATGGCGAGAGGGCGTGCTTACCTCGATGCGAATTTCAGCGGTGGTCGGATCGCACCAACTCTGCATCTTCGAGCAGCTTTGCCAACCAGGCCTTGGCGCGCCAATGCACGCGCATACCGTCGAGGAAATCCTTGAGGTCGTTGAGGGGCAGGCCGAGATTCGCATCGAGGACGAGGTGATGTCGGTGCTGCCCAACCAGTCGGTCATCGTGCCCGCTGGCAGCCGTCATGGATTCACGAATAGCGGAGCCGGGACACTGAAAGTTCGCGCCACTCTCGCTTCGCCGGTTTTCGAAGCAAGCTACGACGACAGCGAAGAGGTGAAACGGAGGTACAGCCCGGACGCACCACCATAGAGAGATTTTGGACACCACTGGACGGGCGAGTCGGCACACGCGTCATGCAGAGCGAGATGTCGAGCAATGCGCGCACGCACTTGCCCAGGAAACGCACTTGGCGGATCTCTGCTGTGGTGATTTTACTGCCCTGAGGATTCGGCATGTCCCTGGCGAATGGTCGGCCGCTGCTCGCGATGCCAGGCCCCACTAATATTCCCGATCGCGTGCTCCAGGCGATGATGCGGCCGGCTGAGGAACTCAGTTCCGACAGTATCGTGAGCCTGACCGAAACGGTTCTCTCCGATCTCAAGCGCGTCTTCCGGACTGACGGCGAAACCTTCGTCTACGCCGCCAACGGCCATGGCGGCTGGGAAGCGGCTTTCACCAATGTTCTGTCGCGAGGCGACAGGGTTCTGGTGCTGGAAAGCGGCCGCTTCGCCATCGGCTGGGGCGAGATGGCCCGCTTTATGGGCGTCGATGTCGAGATGCTGCCCGGCAGCTGGCGCCGGGCCGTCGATCCAGCCGCGGTCGAGGCCCGGCTGCGTTCTGACACGCAGCACAAGATCAAAGCCGTGATGGTCGTCCAGATCGATACCGCAGCAGGAATCGTCAACGATATCCCGGCCATTCGCAGGGCCATCGACTCCGCTGGTCACCCCGCTCTGTTCATGGTCGATGCCATTGCCTCCCTCGGGTGCATGGAATTCGAGATGGATGCCTGGCGCATCGACGTTGGCGTCTCAGCCTCGCAGAAGGGGCTCATGTCTTCGCCAGGCCTCGCGTTCGTCGCGGCCAACGAGAGAGCTCTTGCCGCCCATAGGCGCGCCGACCTGCGCACGGGATATTGGGATTGGAGTGGCCGGATGAACGTGCTGGCCTACATGAAGCATTGCGGCACTGCGCCTGAGCATCTCCTCTTCGGACAACGTGCTGCGCTCGACATGATCTTCGAGGAGGGGCTGGAGGCGATCTGGCGCCGCCACGCCGCCCTTGCCAGGGCGACACATGCTGCCGTCGAACTCTGGTCGAGTGGTCAGGCTCTCACCTTCGGAGTGACCGAGGGATCCGAGCGAGCGCCGTCGGTGACGGCGGTGTTAACGCCCAACGTCGACGTAAGCGTCATCACCGCCTTCGCGCGCGACGTCTGTGGCGTGACGCTCGGCCTCGGGATTGGAGATTATCACGGCAAGGCCTTCCGGATCGCCCACATGGGCCATTTCAACGCTGCGGCGCTTATTGGAGCGCTCGGAGCCGTTGAGATGGCGCTTCAGGCCAAAGAAATCCCGCACGGCTCGGGTGGTGTGGCAGCCGCAATCGCCAGCCTAGCCGCCGCCGCGTGAAAGAGACTGCGATTATGCCGCATGGAGGCCTTGAACAGACAGGGTCGCTCATGCCGACAGGTGCAGGCGATAGCTGAATAGCTTTCCTCCCGTCCCTCCGGGCGGCATACCTCACCGAAGCAGACCTTCAGCCTCGAACTCTTCCCAGCCGTCGAGGCCGGTTTTCTGTTCGTCTGGATCGGGCGTTGCCTTACGGGATTTGGCCGAGCGCTTTTCCGCACGCGTCAGAGCCGCTTTCCCTGCTGCCCGCCGCCGGTTCTCTGCTGTCGTCGCGTCATCCTCTTCCCGCCAGATTTCCGGCAGGCCGCTATCGAGGACATGCTCGATGAAACTTGGAGTGAACACGTGAAAAGTGACGGCCTTGGCCCGGCCGCGCAGCTTGACCGTCTTTGTCCCCGCGCTCTGGAGCCGGCCGTCGTCGAGCCACTTGTGGCGCTCGCGAGATGAGATGGAGAGAATGTCCTCGGCCTCACTTGGCAGAATTGGCAACTCGGCAACCTCGGCCATCATGTCCGCTACGATCGCAGATAGCGCGTCAAACTCAGCAGCTTCGGCATCCGGCATATGAAGGATCACTTTGCCGGTTTCGACCGTGAGGTGCTTCCGCGTCAACCAAGGAAGCCGCCGCCTGATTTCGCGCTCGATTCCCTTGGCGCGGATCGACGATCCAAGGGTGGCCGTTGATGCAAGAGGCCACTCAGCGAGCTGCGTTGAGGTGCGCTTCACATAATGCTCTGTTCAGGTTTGCGGGTCTGGGACTAATCGCACGGATCGATCGCGTGTTCCCAGCTTCTACGCTCCTTGTCGTGCGGCATTTACGGTTGCTCCCTATTGCGTAGGCGTCCTGAAGGTGGCCGATACTCGGTGGGCGATCAGCTGGCTCCCGATTTCAGCCATTTATTTCGGAGCTTCTGCCGATCGAGCCGCGCTTCAGCGAGTTCCTCGCGAAGGCGCTCGTTCACACCCCCCAGTTCGGCCCGCAACGCGCCTCGCTCGAGTTCGGCTGGCATTGCCTCGCTGTTGACTGTCTGATCGAGAATATCTGCCAGAACGGTGTGAATGAACTGGGAGCACTCCTCCTCGTTCTCCGGCGCTGGAACCAGGATCTACGCCAGAAGGGCTAGCGCCAGCCCTCGCCAAGCGACCACCTCGTATGACTGCTGGACGATTTCGGTTGGATCCTCGGACATTTTGTTCTCCTGCTCGGATGTAGAGGCTGCTTCTCGGCAACCTCCCGTCGCGTCGCTGTGTTCCCGTCAAACACCGAGCTTGACTCTCAGCCTCTCGCTGAGAACATAAGAAGAACATCAAGTGTCGTTCTAGCAGGTAAAGTCCGTTGCGGCCACAGCCGTTATTTCAGTCGCTCCGCGACCAGATCGAGCGGATCGAGGGCCGAGGCGCCCGCGGCCGGACGGTGCTGCCGTTCGGTATCGCGACGGTCGACTCACGCTTGCCTGGTGGAGGCCTCGCGCTAGGAGCACTGCATGAGGTCGCGGGCGGCGGCAACGGCGCGATTGACGGTGCAGCGGCGGCATTGTTCAGCGCCGGGGTTGCCGCGAGGAGTCGCGGCAAGGTGCTCTGGTGCCTCACCCGAGCCGATCTGTTCGCGCCGGCGATGGCGCAGGCGGGGTTGATCCCTGACCGCGTGATCTATGTCGAGGCCGGCGATGACAAGACCGTGCTCGCCTGCATGGAAGAGGGCTTGCGCCATGGAGGGCTGGGCTCCGTCGTCGGCGAGGTAGCCCGCTTGTCCATGACAGCGTCGCGTCGCCTTCAGCTCGCCGCGGAGGGGACAGGTGCTATCGGCATCGCGCTGCGACGATGGCGACGCGAGGTCGACGCCTCTGATTTTGGTCAGCCCACGGCGGCGATGACCCGATGGCGGGTTTCGATGCTTCCATCGACAGCGCTGCCAGTGCCGGGGGTAGGGCGGTCACGCTGGCTTGTTGAATTGATTAGGGCCCGGGCAGGCGAAAGCGCGGATTTTGAGTTGGAGGCATGCGATGACACGGGTCGTCTCGGTCTTCCTCCCGAACTGGTCGATCGATCGGTTTCGGCGGATGGCTGGCGGCGCGGCACCTCCGCCTGAGGTCCCGCTCGTCCTCATCGCTCGCGACGGCAGCAGGAGGGTAGTGCAGGCGGCGAATGCCGCTGCACTGACAGCCGGGCTTCGCGTCGGCATGCCGGCCACGAAAGCGCAGGCGCTCGTGCCTGGCCTGCTGGTCGAGGAAGCGAATCCCGCCGCGGAGGCACAGGAGCTTGAGCGGCTGGCAATCTGGCTGCATCAGCGCGTCGCCCCGATCGTCGCGCCGGACCCTCCCGATGGTATCGTCATCGACACGACGGGTGCAGAACACCTGCATGGCGGAGAAGCCGACATGCTGGACGCCATCGTTGGACGCTTGGCGATGTCGGGCGTCGAGGCCAGGGCTGCGATCGCTGACAGCTGGGGGACGGCCCATGCGCTCGCTCGATACACTTCTCGGGCAACGATCGTGACACCGATCGGGCATGAAGCGCAGCCGCTATTGCCGCTGCCTCTAGAATGCTTGCGACTGCGCGCCAAGATATCGAACGACCTGCGCGTTCTAGGCTTCGAGACTGCCGGTGACATCATCGCCCAACCGCGCTCGCCGCTCACGCTGCGCTTTGGGCCGGAGATCGCCCGCCGATTGGCCCAGGCACTCGGGGAGATCGCCGAGCCCATCATCGCTATCCGCCCGCCTGATCTCATTGAAGTTCGCCGCGCCTTCGCCGAGCCGATCGGCGCGCCGGAGACAATCGCTCGCTACATTGGCAAATCGGTCGCCCAGCTCTGCGATCGCCTCGAGGCGCGCGGTCTCGGCGCTCGGCGCCTCGATCTCGTCTGTCATCGCGTCGATCGCGGACTTCAGACAGTCCGGGTTGGGCTCGCCAAGCCTGTCTGCGACGTGAAACGACTGACCCGGCTCCTCTGCGAGAAGATCGAGGCGATCGAGCCTGGCTTCGGCATAGAGATCATGACGTTAGCGGCGACCTTGGCTGAGCCCCTCGAACGAAAGCAGGCGCTCAACTCCCTGGTTGAGGAGTCCAGCGCGGACGTGTCCGGCCTCATCGACATCCTCGCCAACCGAGTTGGTGAGCGGGCGGTCTACCGGATGGCACCGGTTGCCAGCGATGTACCCGAGCGTTCTGTTTGCCGTGTCGCGGCGCTGACTGAGGAGACCGGAGCGATCTGGCCAGGCCACTGGCCGCGCCCTGCCAGGCTGCTACCGAGACCGGAACCGGTCGAGACCATGGCGCTGGTGCCGGACCATCCACCGGCCTGGTTCAGCTGGCGCGGAATCCGCCGCCGGGTCCGGCGCGCAGATGGGCCAGAGCGCGTGTTCGGTGAGTGGTGGAAGCGCGAGGCCGAGATGGTCGCCGTGCGCGACTACTTCCGGGTCGAGGATGACGCCGGCGAGCGCTACTGGCTCTATCGCGCAGGCGACGGCGAAGACGTCGCCACGGGGTCGCATCGCTGGTTCCTGCATGGCGTGTTCGGATGAGCGCCCGGTATGCAGAGCTTCAGATCACCAGCCATTTCAGCTTCCTGCGCGGCGCCTCCTCGGCCGATGAGCTGTTCGCGCAGGCGGCGCTGCTCGGCATCGAGGCGCTCGCTCTCGTCGACCGCAACTCGCTGGCCGGCATCGTCCGGGCGCACGAGGCGGCGAAGACAACCGGCGTCAGGCTGATCGTCGGCTGCCGCCTCGATCTCGCTGACGGCATGTCGCTGCTGGTCTATCCCATCGACCGGCCTGCTTATTCCCGCCTGTGTCGACTGCTCTCCATCGGCAAGAAGCGCGGCGGAAAGGCGCGATGTCATCTCGAATGGTCGGACGTCGTTGCGTATTGCGATGGCTTAGTCGCGGTGCTCGTGCCGGACCTGGCCGACGAGGATTGCGCCTTTCGCCTGCGTCGGCTTCGCGAGGGCTTTGGTGACCGCGCCTATCTGGCACTGTCGCTGCGGCGCCGACCGAACGATCATCTCCGCCTCCACGACCTGTCGAACCTCGCGACGCGGATGCGCGTCCCCACGGTTGTGACCAACGATGTACTCTTCCACGAGCCGGCCCGGCGGATCCTGCAGGACGTCGTCACCTGCATCCGCCACAACGTCACGATCGACGCCCTTGGCGATCGGCGCGAGCGCCATGCCGATCGCTATCTGAAGCCTCCGGAGGAGATGCATCGGCTCTTCACGCGCTATCCCGAGGCCTTGGCCCGGACGCTGCAGATCGCCGATCGATGCCGGTTCTCGCTCGACGAACTCGCCTATCAGTACCCGGAAGAGCGCGACGATCCCACGCTGACACCGCAGGAGACCTTGGCCAAGCTGACCTGGGAAGGCGCGGCGCAACGCTATCCCGAGGGTCTGTCCGAAAGCGTCCAGGCAAGCCTGAACCACGAGCTCACGCTGATCGAGAGGCTCGGCTACGCGCCATACTTCCTGACGGTGAACGCGATCGTCCGTTTTGCCCGCTCGCGCGACATCCTCTGCCAAGGTCGTGGCTCAGCGGCGAATTCGGCAGTCTGCTTCGTGCTCGGCATCACCTCGATCGACCCGGGCCGCAACGATCTGCTGTTCGAGCGCTTCGTCTCGGAGGAGCGTCGTGAGCCGCCCGACATCGATGTCGACTTCGAGCATGAGCGCCGCGAGATCGTTATGCAGTGGGTGTTCGACACCTATGGCCGGGATCACGCGGCCTTGTGCTCGACTGTCATTCGCTACCGAACCAAGGGGGCCCTACGCGATGTCGGCAAGGCGCTGGGTCTCCCCGAGGACCTGATCGGTACGCTGTCTTCGCAGGTCTGGGCCTGGTCCGAGGAGGGCGTCGAGAAGCGACACGTCGAGGAGCTCAACCTCAACCTGGCTGACAGACGGCTGCGCCTGGCGCTCGATCTCGCCCGCCAGCTTCAGGGCACTCCGCGGCACTTCTCACAGCATCCTGGCGGGTTTGTCCTGACCCATGACCGCCTCGACGACCTTGTCCCGATTGAGCCAGCGGCAATGGCTGATCGTCAGGTCATCGAATGGGACAAGGACGACATCGACGCACTGAAGTTCATGAAGGTCGACGTTCTCGCGCTGGGCATGCTGACCTGCATGAAGCGCGGCCTGGACATGCTCGCGGATCACAAGGGTATCGCGCTCGACCTGGCCTCGATTCCGGCCGAGGACCCACGGACCTACGCGATGATCTGCAAGGCCGACACGCTCGGGACTTTCCAGATCGAGAGCCGGGCGCAGATGTCGATGCTGCCCCGTCTGAAGCCGCGGACGTACTATGATCTCGTCGTGCAGGTCGCAATCGTCCGGCCAGGCCCGATCCAGGGCGACATGGTCCATCCCTATCTGCGCCGACGCGAGGGCCGCGAGCCGGTCCACTATCCCAAGCCCGAGCTGGAGAAGGTTCTGGGCAAGACGCTCGGCGTGCCGCTCTTCCAGGAGCAGGCGATGCGGGTCGCGATCGAATGCGCCGGCTTCACGCCCGGCGAGGCAGACCTGCTGCGCAAGAGCATGGCGACCTTCAAGTTCACGGGCGGCGTGTCGAAGTTCAAGGAGAAGCTCGTCGCCGGCATGGTCGCCAACGGTTACGAGGCCGAGTTCGCCGAGCAAACCTTCCGACAGCTCGAAGGCTTCGGCTCCTACGGCTTCCCTGAGAGCCACGCGGCCTCCTTCGCTCTGATCGCCTACGCCTCCGCCTGGCTGAAATGCTGGCATCCGGACGTGTTCTGCGCCGCGCTGCTGAACAGTCAGCCCATGGGCTTCTATGCTCCTGCACAGATCGTGCGCGACGCCCGCGATCACGGCGTCGAGGTTCGGCCTGTGTGCGCAAACGCCTCCCGCTGGGACTGCACGCTGGAGCAGACCGGAGACGAGGGGCGGTTTGCCGTTCGCCTGGGCCTCCGGATGGTCAAGGGGTTGTCCAATGCTCACGCTGCCGCGATCGCCACGGCCCGAGCCCGCCTTCCGTTCGAGTCGATCGAGGATCTCTGGCGCCGGGCTCGGGTGCCCGTGGCAGCGTTGGCGCAGATCGCCGAAGCCGATGGGTTTCGGCCCAGCCTTGGGTTGGCGCGGAGAGAGGCGCTCTGGGCGATCCGCGTCCTGCGCGACGAACCGCTGCCCCTGTTCGCCGCGGCTGCGGATAAGCGCACCGATGAAACGCCGGAGCCTGCCATCACGCTCCGGCCTATGGCGACCGGTGGAGATGTGGTCGAGGACTATCGCCATGTCGGGCTGTCGCTTCGCGATCATCCGGTCTCATTCCTGCGGCAGGATCTTCGGCGCAGGGGCATTGTCAGCTGTCAGGCCGCAATGGAAGCGCGCGATGGACGTTGGCTCGAAGCCGCCGGCATCGTCTTGGTACGGCAGCGGCCTGGCTCGGCCAAGGGTGTCATGTTCATTACCCTCGAGGATGAAAGCGGGATCGCGAACCTCGTGGTTTGGCCCAAGGTGTTCGAGCTGTTCAGGCGGACGATCCTTTCCGCAGGGATGATCTCGGTCCGCGGACGCATCCAGCGCGAGGGCGAGGTCGTCCACCTCGTGGCGCAGAGGCTCACTGATCTATCTGCCGACCTCGCCGGTGTTGGGAAGCGCGGGCAGCCTTTCCCGCTGCCTCATGGACGAGGTGACGAGTTTCATCATGGCTCTGCAACGCCTGATCCGCGCGATCTTCCGCCCAAGGGACTACGAGCCCGGGACATTTATATCCCCGATCTGCATATCGACGCGATCAAGGTGAAGACGCGGGATTTTCGTTGATCCACCTGCCAGCGGGGATGGAAAGGCTCCTGCCTTGTATGGACCAGCTGAAATGCTGATCTACAATCCATGCTCAGTAATCGCGTTCGGGTCATCGACCTTGAGACGGCCGGCGACGGCCCCCACGACGTCTGTGAAATCGGTTGGCAGGACGTCTCGCTAGGAGCCGATGGACGCTGGGAAGTCACCGAGGAACGCGGCGCGCTTCTCGTCAATCCCGGACGCGCCATCTCCGCCGATACGATGGCAGTGCACCATATTCGGGATGAGGACGTTGCTGGCGCGCCGTACTGGAAGGATATAGCGCCGTCTATCCTGAAGCCGGAGCGCGGAGTATTGGCTTTGGCGGCGCACCGAGCGGCGTTCGAACAGCGATACTGCCGACCGCGGCTGAGCGCGGGTGCTCAATGGATCTGCACCTGGAAATGCGCCTTGCGCCTCTGGCCGGAGCTGCCCCGGTTCTCAAATCAGATGCTTCGGTATCAGCGGAAGCCGGCGGGCCTCGTGCACGAGATTGGCTTGCCCGCTCATCGCGCGATGCCCGATGCGTACGTAACTGCGCACCATCTCCGCGACATGTTGAATGAAGCTTCGATCGACCAATTACTTGCGTGGAGCATAGAGCCCGGCTTGCTCCCTCGCGTGCCAACGGGGCCTGATCGCGGCAAGACATGGGGCCAGCTGAGCGTGCCGGCACTCTCAGAATGCGCTGCCAGTCGTGATGTCGATCTTCGATTCAGTGCTCAAATTGAGCTCGAGCGGCGAAATGGCCGGAACGAAGTCGACCGCGAACCTGCACAGGCGCGCTTGCTCTGACACTCCCATGCTCCGTCTGCTGCGCTTCTTGGTAAGGCGCGCTTTTGCGGACCGAGGGAGAGATCGTCGCCTGATGACCTGCCTCTCGATCACTCTCAGAGGTTCTGCCTGATCGATCAATCGAGCCGCCGTGAAACATGCAAAGAAGCTCTCGCGCTTGTCTGAACGCCAAACAGAAAACAGCCCCGGTCGCCCGAGGCCGTTGTTCAACATGCGCGCGCCGTCAGATCACGGCAGGCGGCACTCGGCCCGACGCGGTGGCATCCCGAACGTAAGGATCGGCGTTTTCGTCGAAGCGCGACCAGCCGCCAGCTCGATAGTCAGCCTCGCGGGTCGCACGGTCGATCGGAGTGGCGCCGTCAAGGATAGCTTGGACGGTTGCCTCATGCTCGGGTTCGGTGCGGACGGATACGACCGATCCGCCGCGGCGAACGGTCTCGGCGTAGTAGTTCGCCTCGTCCTCATCGTGGCCTTCCTTCACGAATGAGCCAACCAGACCACCGGCGGCGGCACCGGCGACGGCACCTGCGGCGGTGGCGGCAAGCCAGCCGGCGGCAACAACCGGGCCGACGCCGGGGATCGCCATGATGCCAAGGCCGGTCAGCAGTCCGGCGGCGCCGCCGACGCCGGCACCGATTCCGGCACCTTCGGCGGCGTTGGTCTCGTCAGTCTTGCCGTCGCTGCCGACAATGCTGATGGCGCGGCTGGAAACGCCAGCGGCCTCGAGTTGGTCCACGACCGAGCGGGCGGTGGCGTGGCTATCGTAGGAACGGGTCAGGGTACGGGTCATGTCGTTCTCCAGTTTTCGCGGTGCGAGCACCGATCAGTTGCGGGTGATGTTGCCGCGGTAGTCGACGGAGACGTTGACCTGCGCCCCCGAGTGGGTCGCGGTGCCCTTCCAGACGCCATTGTCGTCCTTCTTCAAGGCTCCAACGTTTGAATAGCCGTTGGCCTCGAGGCGGCTCTTGGCCTGACCCTCGGTGAAGCTGTTGGCGCCCGGCAGCGGGGCATTCTTGTCGGCGTCAGCCTTTGGGGCGGGCATCGGCGAGGTCGTCGACGTCTGTGCGATCGCGCCAAAGGATGTCGCGGAGGCGATCAAGGTGGCAATGAGCAGCTTCTTCATGATGGTCTCCCGTGGGCGTGCGGCCGATGCCGCGATGCACAATCCAACGGCAGATTGCCCCCGAAAGTTCCAGCGGAGCGGAATGGAACACGGGCTCTCAGGGTTCGTTCAGACCATCGACTAGCCACATCGCTGGAGGAAGACATGGCGACCGAACCGAAGCCGCTCGACGACCTGTTCCACGACATGCTCAAGGACGTCTTTTACGCGGAGAAGCAGATACTGAAGGCGCTGCCGAAGATGGCGAAGGCGGCCAAGTCGCCCGAGCTCAAAAAGGCTTTCGAGACCCATCGCGAAGAGACCGAAGGTCACGTCGAGCGCCTCGGTGAGGTGTTCGAGCTTATCGGCAAGGCCCCGCGCGGCAAGACCTGCGACGCCATCCTCGGGATCATCGAGGAAGGCAAGGCGGTCATTGAGGACTATAGCGACAGCCCGGCGATCGACGCCGGCCTGGTGGCCTCGGCACAGGCCGTAGAGCACTATGAGATGGCCCGCTACGGTACCCTCAAGGCGTGGGCCCAGCAGCTCGGCCATAAGGATGCGGTCAAGCTGCTCGACGCGACGCTCGCCGAGGAGACCAAGACCGACAAGACGTTGACGCAGCTCGGCGGCGCCGCCAACACCGCCGCGACGAAGAAGGCAGCCTGATCATGGGAATTTTCGACAGCATCAAGAAGGCCATCTTCGGCGAGGCCAAGGCCGATACGGTCGCCACTTCAACGTCTGCTCCCGCACCGGGTGCGGTTGTCCCACCGTCCGGCACTTCCACCGCACCAGCCTCGTCGCCGGCAGGGACACCCGTCGGTCAGACCACGGCAAACATCGGCACTGCGCCTGGATCGATGGCCTCGCAGCAGGTCGACGTCGCGCCGATCCTCGACAAGGCGGCCAAGGACAGCGGCCAGCAGCTGAACTGGAAGACGTCCATTGTCGACCTGCTCAAGGCGCTCAAGATCGACAGCAGCCTCACCGCCCGCAAGGAACTGGCGCAGGAACTCGGTTACACGGGTGATACCAACGACTCGGCGACGATGAACGTCTGGCTGCACAAGGCAGTCATCAAGAAGCTCTCCGAGAACGGCGGCAAGGTCCCCGCCGATTTACTCGACTGAGCGTACAGCTCAGGCGCTACTCGCCTGATAACGACCTACCGCCGCGCTTCTGCGAGGAGCGCGGCGTTCTCGATTGAGATCGCAGCGTGGCCGCGATCGCCTTGACGATCTCCTCTGCCTCTTCATCGAATTGCCCAGGCTCGTTGTGGGCAACAAAATGCCGCCGTGCACGATGCCGGCTCGCGAGATGACCGCGACCGCCAGATAACAGACAGCCGACAGATGGCTTTTTGGCATCCCGAAATGAGGCCCGTTCAGGTCGTAGAGCGGGTCCTTTCGAATGTCGTCAGAATGTAAAGCGCGCAAGCCGTTAAAGATCGACGCGAAAATCTCGGTCTTGCGAGGCATTTCGACATCGGCAAAGGCTGATCTCGGAACGCCCGCTAATTTGTAAGGGCGATACGCCTCCCCGTTCTCGTCGATCTGATTATAGAAAAACGCGCCGAACGTTCCGCCCGACCCTCCCGCGCCGGCCTCCGTCACGATTGCAACCAGCTCAGCCAGCTCGAATTGCGGCATGCCGCTATCGCAAACGATCGGCAGCGACAACCAGCCATGTCATTTGGTGGTTTTGTCCGCGCCAAGTGGTCGGGATCCACCCTGGGCAAAACTGGACTCGGTCTTGCCGCTAGGTTTGCAATCGCTCAGCTGCAAGCGCCGCAGCAAGATCAGCCGCGCCATAGGGCTTTGAAACCAATCGGGTCCGGTTGTCCATTTGGAACCCGTCGAGCTGGCTGCGACCCGTCGCGAATACAACGATCAGATCGGCATTGCGCTCTCTCAAGCGGGTCGCGAGGTCGACGCCGCTTATGTCCGGAAGCCCGATATCAGTCATCAGGCGGTCGATCGTATGCGTTTCGGCTAGGGCGATCGCTTCGCGACCCGATCCAGCCTCTAGCACCTTGCGACCGAGCGACTCGATCATTTCGGCCGCATCCAGACGGATGATGGCATCGTCCTCGACCAGCAGCACCGTCAAAGAAGCGGCGTCATCAGATGTGGTAGAACTGTTCGGTGGGGAAGGGGCCTTTTCCGCCGCAAGCACATACCGGAGTTTCCGAGCCATGGCTTCACGCGTGTATGGTTTCGATAGAAGGTGAACACCCTCGTCCAACCTTCCTCCGTGTACGATGGAATTTTCGGTGTAGCCGGAGGTGAAAAGGACAGCGAGGCGCGGAAGAATTGCTTTCGCGCTGCGGGCAAGTTCGGCGCTTTTCAGCGGACCAGGCATGATAACGTCTGTGAAAAGGAGATCGATCTCGGTGCCGCTTTCGATGATCGACATCGCACTCTGCGCATTCGGCGCTTGTAGAACGCGATAGCCGAGCTCTGAAAGCATATTCACGACCGTGTCGCGCACAGCATCGTCGTCTTCGACGACGAGAACCTGCTCTGTCCCGCCGATGACAGGCAGTTGATCACTGTGGTCGATGACATCCTCCGTGTCATGCGATCGCGGGAGGTAGAGCTTGATGGTCGTACCGTGGCCGAGCTCGCTGTAGATTTTCACGTGGCCGCCGGACTGCCTCACGAAGCCATAGACCATTGACAGACCCAGGCCCGTGCCTTTTCCAACGGGCTTCGTCGAAAAGAACGGCTCGAACACCTTGGCTAGCACCTCGGGCGGCATTCCGCTGCCCGTATCGGTTACGCTGATGACGACATATTGCCCACGCGCTGCTTCAGCGTTCCACCGAACGTAATCGTCGTCGAGGTAGCTGTTGCCCGCCTCGATCGTTAGGCGCCCAGCACCATCCATCGCGTCGCGTGCGTTGATCGCCAGATTCAGGATCGCATTTTCGACATTCGTCGGGTCGACGAACGTGTGCCAAAGCCCACCGGCGACGACAGTCTCAATCTCTATTTCTTCACCGAGTGTCCGCCGCAGAAGATCGTCCATTCCGCGGATAAACCGTCCAACGTTGATCACCCTCGGCTCAAGTGCCTGGCGCCTACCGAATGCAAGCAACTGCGCTGCCAACTGCGCCCCTCGAGACACACCGGCCACGGCGTTGGCGATGCGGGTATGGGCCTTCTCACTCAGTCCCGGTTCCTTTTTTAGCAGCTCGAGATTGCCTCCGACGACCTGCAGCAGATTATTGAAGTCATGGGCGACTCCGCCGGTGAGGTTACCGACAGCTTCCATCTTTTGAGCCTGCGCAAGCATCGCTTCGATACGCTGGCGTTCGGCGGCCTCCGCCCTCACCAGTTCGCTGGCCTGCGCTAGTTCGGCGGTTCGATCGGCGACCTTGGCCTCAAGCTCGGCGCTGCTCGCATTGAGTTTCTGAGACGCCTCGGACATCGCGTCTCGAAGCGCGATGAATTCGGTTAGCTTGGTCGGCACCTGGATCGGTCCGGAGAATTTGCCCAGCCGCGCGCTAACCAAGGTCAAACTACGCAGGGGTTTTCCGATGAGGCGCCAAAGAAGCGTTGCCGCTATCAGCATGACGAACAGGCTCGTGACCCCGCCAGCGGTCAAGGCAATGACCGCGCTTCGAAGCGGCTGCTCAACCACACTTCGGCGGATGTTCGCGGCGACTAGCCAATCTGACAATTCAGAACGCGCATATCCGACCAGAATCTCCTCGCCTAATGCGCTTTTGCCGACGAAGGTGCCTTGCTTCCCGACGGCTTGAGCCAGAAATGCCGGCACCCCGGGTTGCCCAGTGAACCTGTCGTGGTCTTCCGAGCGCGTGACATAGACGCCGTCTCTGTCGCCGATCGCCACAAACCAGCCAAGCGGGATCATAGGCTTGATGACATCTGCAAATAGCGCCGTTTCAGCGCCGACATGCAGGAGGTAACGAGGCGCTCCATCGATGAAGATCGGCACGATCACGGCAACCAGTGGCCGCTGTGCGATCGCCCCGGTGAAAACGTTAGTGACGTGAGGTCTCGCGGACGCGATGACCTGCTGGTCGACGGGGAAGGGAGTGAAGGGCAACTCTTTACCCCAGGACTGCCTGGTGTTGACGAGTTGCTGACCGCTGAGGTCCCGCAATCCGATGTCGGCTCCGATGAAAGCCTTCACCTCGAGAGCCTGGCGATAAAAACCTTCCAGATCGCCGTCCCTTAGGGCTCTTGAGGTTCCCAGCGTTTGAAGCGTGATTTGCCAACTGCGAATGTGCCGATCGACGACGGCTGCGCCCGTTGTCGCCGCCTCGACTGCCTCCTGTTGATAGCGGCCACGCTGAACTTCAGTGTACCTATTCATGAGAATGGCCGCGAAGATAATGCCCGGGATGACGATGACGGCGAATACCGCGACTATGATCAGCCTGGCTGGAATTCCGGAGCTGAAAGTCCGCGACATGAAGCTCTGTCCTCGCGCCATCCAGCGCGCATGGCATAGTTCTCCAAATATGCCAATCTGTCGCTCAAGGTGCGAGGCTCTCGAACACGGCTTTAAGATCCATTAGGCTCTTTTCGTGCTCATCTTTTCCGGCGAAAGTCGGCGAAGTCGGATATGGCTTCCGTTGGCCCTCATTGATCTCCGAGGAAAGTTTACGCTCGACAGCGCGATAGCACGGTCCAAGCGCAAGCAATGTTTTGCCAGGTTCGGGTGGGCGATCTCGGGTTTGCCTCACCGGCGCCGATTGCTCTGAAGTTCGGCCCCCAACCCTATTGGAATACGAGTTGGTGCACCGTGACGTCTGAGCAGGCTCGGAGCGCGATATCGATAAGGTGGTGGTGGTGCGTCGCGACAATGACTTGACCGCTGGTTGCCATTCCACCGAATAGGCGGCAGGCCTCCTCGGAGCGGAAATCATCGAAGGTTTCGAGAATGTCGTCCGCGATGAACGGCAATGACGGACGCGTCTTGGCGAACTCATGATAGCCGGCGATACGGAGCGCCAAATAGAGCTGAGCCCGCGCGCCAGTCGACATCTCTGTCGCGAGCTTTGACCCGCCGCCGGCCATGACGCCAAGAAGAATCTCCTTGTCGCCATTCGGTTGTGTGGCCAGCCCGGAGTAGGCGCTCATCGTGATCGTCCGATAGGCATCGGAAGCGTGCTGCAGCATCGACGTGCGATGGGTATCCCGATAGATCTGCAGAGCTTGGTGAGCGGCCGCTATGCCCAATTTCAGGCGCGCATATTGGACGGCCTTTTCTTCGAGCTCGACCAGGACGGTGCGCCGCTCTTCGTCGAGACGAGCTACAGCGTCGTCGCCTCCGATCGCAGCGAGTGCACGATCGGCCTGCAGATGCCGGGCATGGAGTTCGTGAGCTTCACGGTCTTGCCCCTCGAGCCGACTTGCGAGACTAGCCGCCTCCGCCTCCAGACCAGTTTGCTCGAACTCCGCGAGGATGGCTTCGGCGGCCTCTAAGGTTTCCGTTCGGCATGCTGCTGTGATCCGGCTGCTCAGAACCTTCAGCTGGCGCTCAAGCTCGGATCGCCGGTTGGCCTCGTCGATTTTTGCGCTGACCTCCATAAGCGACGCGACGCCGAAAAACGAGGTATGCGTTTCGACATCCGCTCGGTGAAGGGTGAGCTCTTCCAGCGCGTCGCGATTAACGATCACCGCTCGCTCGAGTTCGGCCGTCTTGCTGCGCCGGTCGCGCTCGTGGGACCGAGCCGTCTCCAGCCGCCGACGCAAGTCCGCAGCGAGTTTGACAGGGTCATCTTCGTCGGCCGGTATCTGGAGGGAGCTGGCAACGCTGCTTACAGCCTGGATGAACTGGTCCTGATCCCGCTTCATCGCCGCAATGCGATGGCTGAGGCTTTCGCGTTCGCTTTCCAGCGGCGGGATTTCGGCAAGGACGTTGAGGACCTGACTGACTTCGTCAGGGCCGAGAGGCGAGGGCACTTCGCTCAGCCAACAGGACTTGACCGTGACGTCCCATTCCTGTTGCCAATCATCCTGAGCCGCTTGAGCCTCAGCAACGTCCCTCTGCCTGGTGGCGAGCTCAGTAACGCTTTGTTCGAGCGATTTTGCAGCGTGGGAAAGCTCGGACCGCAGTGTCGTCCGGCGATCGATCGCTGTTTGAAGGCCGACCAGGAGGTTCGCGAACTCGTTCTCGGATGGGAGCACGCCAATCGATTTCAGAGCTGCCGCCAGTCGTTCAACATGCGCGGCGCCATCCTCTTGGGCTGTGCGGAGATCGGCTGAAGCTACCTCGATCTGTGCGCTGATCTCCAGTGCCGAGGCGCGGCGCATCAGCAGTCGTTCGAGATCAGCAACGTGCGCGTCGCTTGGCAAGCCGATCACGATGAAGGTCGCCGCCAGTTCGGCGTCCAGACCTGCCTTCAACGCCAGCGTGTCGGTATGAAGCTGCTCTGCCCGCCGCAGCTTTGCGGCTGTCGTTGCCTCCGCCTGGACGGCCTGCCTCAGATCGGCCGCAAGGCTGGTTTGGCTGAGCCTGGTTTCCGTGATCCCGTCATCATTTCTCAACGCGGCTTCGAATACAGCGGCAGTCGCTTCGCTCAAGACCTCGCGATGTGTTCGCCAAGCGTCATCGCGATCCACACGAGAGGTGCGGGCAGTCGCATCATCGACGAGCCCGGTCGCCGCCTTGATCGAGGTGATGGTGGCGGCGAGCTCGACCATGCGGTCGGTCAGGCTTTCGATATCGGAAGCGTGTTTTACACTGGCTTGGCGGATCACTTCGCCTCGGCGGCGCCAGTCTTCGATCTGGTGTGTCGTCGGGGCTTTCATAGCTGCGAGCTGATCGAGGTCACCGTTCCAGGAACCAAGCTGATTTAGCTGCTCCTTGAGTTTGTCCTGGAGGCCGATGATAACGCGGAGGGCAGCCTTCTCGCGAGCAGCATGATCGCTTGCCCGGGCTTGGTCGAGCGCCAGCCGAACCCGCGCCGCGAGCACTTCATCCTGGTCGGTGGCGTCGAGCGAGGCGAGCACCTGCTTTGCCGCAGAAAGTGCATCGCTTGCTCGAATACATTCGCGAGAGGCTGCCTGAAGCCTCTCGCGGAGGCCAGAACGCCGATCGATCAGCCCGCGCAGCTTCCCAACTAGCGTGGCGGGTAACACCAGTTTCGCGGGTAATTCTCCTGCACGATCAAGACGTTCGGAGATTTTCTTCAGATTTCCTTCGATGACGGCAAGCTCGGATTCTCGCTTTGAGATATCAAGAGCTGCGACATACCGCGCCTCGCTGTTCCGCAGGGCATCGATTGCCGGCCCGGCGTCAATGAGCACTTGCTCGATCTGGATACCGTCGCGCTCGCGGCGGATTCTATCGACATTGGCCGACGCGATCTCACAAGCTGCCTTGATGCGGCCCTCAGCGCCGATGAGCTCCGGCAGTCTTTCGGCCCAGGCGGCTGGTGGTTGCGGTACCTCTGCTAGGGCTGACAGGTCCAAACGGAGACCCTTCAGGGCCACGAGATCCGGCAGAACGCCGAGATATCGGTTGATCTCGTCGAAGCGAAGCTTGGATTTGCTGCGTTCGGACAGCGCTGCCTCATACTTCGCGGAGGCGTCATCGCGATCCAGCACCAGCTGTGCATGGGTGGTTGCGAGGACGTTGATAGCCTCCTTTCGGGCTTTCAGCTCGTCGAGCCTCGCCTTGAAGGCTGAGAGCTCGGTCGATCTGCCACGCGGCTTATGGAAGGCGTCCACTATCTCTTGCAGCTTGCTCAGCCGCTGGCCGAAGGCTGCGAGGCCCGCGCTGGCAGAAAAAAGCAGCTGTCCGAGCTCGCCCTGGCTGGCGAGAATGCTCTCGCCACCCATTCGAAGCGTCTCCTCATCAAGGCAGAACATCATCCGGTAGGCTTCGCGGTCGATGCCTGAAAGGCCAGCCGTCAGGATGCCCTCATCGATGGCTTGCCCGCTCGCATCGCGCAGCCTCGCCCCTCGTTTGACCCGCACCACCTCCCGCTCGCCGCTCGGAAGCTCAAGCGCGGCGCCGATCTGCATACCGTCATAGCCGTGTAGAAAGCCGTATGGGGAGCGCTGACCCATGCCAAAGAGCAGATCAACGATGGCGGCCGTAAGGGTCGATTTTCCGGCCTCGTTGGCACCGACGATCAGATGGAAATCGGGCTTCCCGGCTTCGGGGGCTCCAAAGTCGATCGAATGATTGGTGAAGCGGCCGTAGCGGGTGAGATCAAGGCGCCTGATCCGCATCAGATCCGCGGCTCCTGGTCTGCTTCATGCAGATGGGCAATGACGTCGAGCGCGCCGTCCTGGGATAATTCAGCGACGGCCTTCTCGAAGCTTGCGGGGTCGCTTCCAAACATTTTGTGGAGCTCTCGGGGTAGCGCGCCCTGCAGCTCAGAAATCAGCTCGCTGGCTTCGAGCCGGTACGAGTCAGATTGCAGGACATCCTCGGAAATCAGTTGCGACAGCTCGGCGACTGCGCCGGCGCTGTCGATCGCGGCATCGCGCGGAGGCGAGCAGGCAGAGGAGACCTTCTCGATCCAGGTGTTCCCGATGATCGCCGCCTGCTGTTCGGCTTCGGTGCGCAAGAAATCTCCCTCCCGACGCAGCCGCCAACTAAGGGACGTGGCGCCGATGAGCGAGATTCGGGCAATGAGGTGCTCAGACGCGGTTCTGTCCCGCTCCGCGGCCAGTCTGCGCCCGATGGCCCGCATAGCTTCTGACCAGTCCTCGATCCCGGACAGATCTACCGAAACACGCTCGAACTGAGCGGTACTCGTGCGGTGCTCTGCTATGGCGATCGCACCATCGTCGCCAATCGTAATGAGAGTGACGGATTTGGCGCCGCTCTCATTGATGTCCCGGCCCTGCGGGATGCCGGGCATGACGATCGCTGGCCTATCGAGGTGAACCTGGCGCTTATGGATATGCCCGAGCGCCCAATAATCGAATCCTGCACCGGCTAGGTCCGCTACGCTGCACGGGGCATAACGGTCATGACCCTCGGCGCCAGCAAGGCTCGTGTGCAGCAGCGCGATATTAGTCGCGCCTTCGACCGGCGGCTTGAACTTCGGCAGCAGGCTTTCCGGGGCGTGCGGCTTCGGGAAGCTGATCCCGTGGACAACGACGTCTCGGCGACCGTTGAGGCCGGGCAGGGGAATAGCGGCAGCGGAACCTTTAAAAAACGTGACGCTTTCGGGAAAGACGAGTTCCTTGGTGATCCGAGACTCGGCGTCGTGATTGCCGCGAATCCCGAACGTCCGAATTCCAGCTTCATCAAGCCTGCGGAGTTGCGTGGCGATGAAGCCGGCTGTCTTCATCGAGGTCTGATCGCCGTCGTAGAGATCGCCCGCGATTAGCAGCGCATCGACCTTTTCGTCGAGGCATAGATCAATCGTCGCGACGAAAGCCGTTCGTGTCGCACTCGACACCAACTCTGCGAGTTCCGGGTTGCGCAACGCCAGCGACTTCAGCGGGGCGTCGATGTGCAAATCGGCGCAGTGGACGAACCGAAAACTGGAAATGACGCTTAGGCCCCTGTCCGCGCGAAACTACCTAACTCTCAACATATTCGGCGCCTTGGGCGATGCGGAAGGAGCGCCTTCTGGCTTGTCCGCAACAAAATGGTTCGAAGGACCGATATGTGGGCTCGGCCATCTATAACCCATACGGCGCACCGGATTGGCAGGATAGGAGGCTCAGAGCGATTGCGCCGTGTCGAGGCCGCGATGGTCACAATTAGAGGCTTCGGCTTATCTTCCTGGAGATTCACATTTCCAATAAGCAGCCATCGCCGCACCGACCTAAGTTTGACTTCATCAGTCTGGCTCAATAATGACCGCGCCCTGAAGCGAGTTAATTGCTGCGCAAAGTCGTAGCCGGGAGAATGCGATGTCCGAAGCCAATGCCGAAATCATCGATCTCGTCGCCCATATCGTTTCGGCTTATGTATCCAACAATAGCGTGCCGGCCGCGGACCTTCCCGCGCTGATCGCCACAACGCATTCGGCGATAGCGGGCTTGGGCAATGAGCCGGTCGGCCCTGCGCCTGCTGAAAAGCAAGCTCCGGCGGTGTCGATTAAGAAGTCGATCACAGCGGACTTCCTGATCTGCCTTGAGGACGGAAAGAAGTTCAAATCGCTCAAGCGCCACCTTCGGACGGCCTATGACATGACACCGGAGGAATATCGCTCGAAGTGGGGCTTGCCGAACGATTACCCGATGGTCGCCCCGGCCTATGCAGAAGCACGTTCACAGCTCGCGAAGTCGATGGGCCTCGGTCAGCAGCGCCGGAAGCACTGAGACTCGCGTCTACTACGTTGAACAAGTGTCCCAGTCGCGGATTCAGCGATCGGAATTGTCTTCCCTTGCCCCTTGGAATTCGTTTGATGTTGGCTATTCCCGAAAATCTAAGACACGAGCTTCTCGAGAACGGCCGCTTGGCGAAGATCGATCAGCATATCGACCCGCTCCCAGTGCTGAAGCTTTTCTGCCCATGGGATCGGCGCACCTGGCTCGTCTCTGAGATGAGCCCCGATGACAACGACATCCTGTTCGGGCTTGCAGACCTCGACGACGGAGAGCCGGAGGTGGGCATGATCGTTCTCAGCGAGCTCGCTGCTGAGGTAGGGATCGGGGGCCTCAGGATTGAAGTCGACCGCTTCTTTCGTCCCAATCGGACGCTCAATGAATATGCCAGCGACGCGGCAATTGCTGGAAGGTTCGTCGCCTAGATGGAGCAATTGCGAGGTGTGACGGCTACTGCCGCTGCGAGGTGCAGCGGTCTGACACCTCAATCCTGCATTACGGCGGCGGGCACCCGTCACTGTCGGGAAGATTGAGATGGGGTTGTAGCGCCGAGCGCGACGCAAGAAAGGATTCTATTTCAGTGATCCTTTCGCCGCAGTCCGCGGTGGCATCGGTGGAAGCCGCGTCGCTGCGATCCTGCTCCCAGCTGCGCAAAATCTCATCAAGACGATCGGGAACAGACGCCTGAATTCGCCGGTTGCGCTCGAGCGTCACTTGCGAAAGAGCCCTCATGGAAATCCGCCTCGGCTACTGGATCGAGATCACCACCGTTCAGCCAACCCCGGTATTATTCCTACTCGATCCCCATCCCAGCCGAGCCGGAGACATTATTGAGGGGCCAAATCCCAGCATCACCTCTCTGAGCGATGGCTGCCCGCTTGCAGCGTCCGAATACACCGATGGCTTCGGCAATCTGTGCCGCCGGGTGGTCGTGCCGGCGGGCGGGGCTGCCTTCAGCAATGACATGCTCGTCCGAGACAGCGGTCAGCCGGACCAATGGGACAAGAGCGCCCCGGAAATCTGGCCAGCCGACCTCCCGCCGGACGTGATCGAATACACACTCTCCAGCCGCTACTGCGAGGTCGACGAACTCTCTGCGACCGCATGGAGCCTGTTCGGCACTTATGCTCCAGGCTGGAATCGCGTTCAGCAAATCTGCAACTACGTCAACGCCCAGATCCGGTTCGACTACCAGTTCGCCCGTGCCACCCGTACCGCCGCGCAAGCCATGAACGAAGGCGTCGGCGTATGCCGCGACTTCACGCATCTCGCGATCGCGCTGTGCCGCGCGATGAACATCCCGGCGCGGTACTGCAACGGTTTCCTGGGCGATATCGGCGTGCCGCCGGATCCCGCGCCGATGGATTACAACGCCTGGTTCGAAGCCTATCTCGGCGGCCAATGGTACATATTCGATGCCCGGCACAACGTGCCTCGCATCGGTCGCGTTCTCGTGGCGCGTGGGCGAGATGCGGCTGACATTCCGATGATCCACAGTTTCGGGCCGCACATCCTGCAAAAGTTCGAAGTGATCACTGAAGAGGTCGCAGCCTCGGAGTCCTGAAGACTGTCATTGGCGGGGCGGAAGGATCAAATAGATCGCCCGCCGGCTCGGAAGCGACAGGCCTTTGACGGGTGTCGATATCACGAAATTCTGCGAGCACCCTTCGTCATTT
This sequence comes from Allobosea sp. AK1, assembly GCF_006714945.1. NCBI lineage: Bacteria > Pseudomonadati > Pseudomonadota > Alphaproteobacteria > Hyphomicrobiales > Alloboseaceae > Allobosea > Allobosea sp. AK1. The sequence goes on along the minus strand of NZ_VFMG01000001.1, from coordinate 9,814 downwards.
TCGGAAGACGAGGGCGGCTCCTGTCCGGGGGCCAATTCAAACCAGCGGCCGCAACGGTCGCCTATTGCAGGAAGCGGACGGTCGTGCCGGGCCTGACGATCCGCGCCAATTCCTCAGCGTCCCAATTGGTGAGCCGGACACAGCCATGCGACGACGCCTTGCTGATCCGCGAGGGCTCCGGCGTACCATGGATGCCGAAGGTCGGCTTCGATAGTTCAATCCAGATAGTCCCCACCGGGTTGTTGGCGCCCCTGGGGAGCACCATCCGGCGCTTGTTCTTGCCCTGCTGAAAATTCTTCACTGGATCATAGTGATAGGTCGGATTCTTGACTACGCGGATCACCTGATATTCGCCGTCCGGCGACGGAGTGTCCTCGCTGCCGATGGTGGCTGGATAGAGCGCGATCACCTTTCCGGTCGCATCCAGCGCGCGAACGATTCCGTTCGTCTTGTCGGCCTCGACCGTTCGGGCTTCGTCTGAAGGAAGGGTTCGTCCGACCGAGACGACGTGCAGCGTTTCCTCCCGCTTCCGATAGTGCATTCGCGGGTTGAGTACCCTGAGAAGGCCCTCGCTCATGTGAAAGCGTTCAGCGAACATCTCCTGCGCGTTCCTGTAGCCGAGCCGTTTCATTCGGGCCTGACGGGCGTAATCGCGAGGAATGCGCCTGACGAACCGGGTCTTGATATCCTCATTCGTCATCTCGTAGTCCGAGACGATGTCCGCGCTGCCATCCCCTTTGAGCGCCTGCCAGGTCGGTGCGTCGATGATCTCGCCAATTCCGAGATTTTCACGACGGCGGAACTGGTCGATGGCTTTCCGATAGTTGTCGCCGTCCAGCCCGTCGATCTCCCCGGGAGAGACCCCTTGACGCGCCAGTAGGACCTGAGCCTTGACGATCGACGCGCTGGGGCGCGTCACCTTGCTTTTCGTGGCGGGAGGGCGGCCAGAACGGTTAACCTCGTCGGCAGTCAGGGCATTTGCGACTGCCGGTGCCAGCAAGGCGCATCCACACACTAGGGCTACCTGGAAGGTCTTAAGCAGCTCGAAAGTGGCTCGCGGCACCGACATCACCATTGCTCGCTTCATGCAGCGGCAACGCGATGTTTCATCGCGGAGTTCCGCGACACGCGATGGGATTGGTGGCGATGACTGGCGATCATCCCCCCGCTCGCGAGAAGCTGTTAGGTTGGCGAAGCACGCTCCCAAGGATCCGAAGCCTATGTCCGCTCCTGATCGCCCGATCTATCTCGATTACAATGGCACCACACCGGTGGATCCCGAGGTGCTCGATGCGATGCTCCCCTTCCTGCGCGAGCAGTTCGGCAATGCCTAATCGACCACGCCGCTGGGGCGTGCGGCTCGCTCTGCGATCGAGAAAGCCCGAGCCGAAGTCGCGAAGCTGATCGGTGCGAAGCCGGAGGAGATCATCTTCAACGGTGGCGGGACCGAAGCGAGCAACCACGCGTCCGCGGCTTCGCTGCGGTGGCTCCGGTCAGCCGCAGGCGGATCGTCACCAGCAAGGTTGAGCACCCAGCGACCGAGATGTCGTGTCGCCGGCTCGAACGGGAAGGCTTCGCCGTCAGTCGCATCGGCGTTGACGACGACGGCGTCGTCGACCTGGCCGCGGCCCGCGCAGCCATCGATGACGAAACCGCGCTGGTCACGATTATTCATGCTTAGAACGAGATCGGGACGCTCGAACCGGTAGCGGAACTCGCCGAGGCGGCGCGCTCGGTTGGGGCTCCGATCCATGTCGATACCTCGCAATCGCTCGGCAAGGTTCCGGTCGACGTGGCCGCCTGGGGCATCGATGCGCTGACGCTCGCCGGACACAAGCTCTACGCGCCGAAGGGCATCGGAGTCCTCTACCTCCGACGGGGACACGCCATCCCGAGCGTGCTCGACGGAGCAGGGCAGGAGGGTGGCCGTCGGCCCGGGACGGAGAACGTTCCCTATATCGTCGGGCTTGGACGAGCCTGCCGCATCGCCCGGGAGCAGTTGACGGAGGATTCGACGCGGATCGCCGCGTCGAAGGAACGGCTATGGCAAGCGCTTGTTGGGGGCGTGCCGCGTCTGAGGCGATTGGGTGGGGAGCTTACCTTGCCGAATACCCTGAACGTGCTCTTCCCAGGAGCGGTCGGCAACAACCTCCTCGAAGCGACGCCGGCGATCGCAGCCTCGACCGGTTCCGCCTGCCATGCCGGAAGCTCGTAACCCTCAGCGATCATCCTCGCGCTCGGCATCTCCCTGGGCGAGGCGCTCGGTGCCGTCAGGCTTTCGCTTGGCCGTTCTACCGATGCCGTGCAGGTAGATGCCGCCGCAGCCGCGCTGATCGAAGGCCATCGAAATTCGCCCGCCCAGTAAGGGGTGCCGTCCGGATTGATCGGTGAGTCGGATTTATTTGTATTGAAATGGTCCGCAATGCGGTGGTCGGCGCGAATAGCGGTTGCAGGCTTAAGGCGACGAAATGGCTTCGCGCCGGCGATCATAGCGATGGAGTTCTTGAGCGATCACTATCGCTGTGGTCACGATCATGAAACCGACCGAGGCCCACAGGACGCTGGTTGCCAGACCGTTATCCAGCAGAAGGCCGTAGAGGATGGGCCCGATCACGCCGCCGATATTGAGACCCGTCGACACGAATCCGAAGGTCTTGCCCTCCTGACCGGCGGGCGACGCGGCACGGACCAGCATGTCCCGGGAAGGTGCGACGACCCCCGTCAGGAAGCCTGTGGCACCGAGCGTCAGGATCAAAATTGGTGGCGGCAGGCGAACCAGGATCACCATCGTGACCAATAGCGCAGCCAGCGCGAAGGCAATCGCCGCCACGAAGCCGTGGCGTGAGGTGCGGTCGGCCAGAACGCCTCCGGCGAGCACGCCGAAAGCGCTGGCGAACAGGAACGAGGTCAGGGCGATGTTGGCAACCGAGAGAGGTACCTGGAAGCCTTGAACCAGGGCTGTCACCGAGAAACGCTCGATCGCTCCGGTGCTGAGGCTCAGCATCATAAACAGGAGTGTGAGCACCAGAATGGTCGCGCGGGCGGCTCGAACAGGTTGCCGTGTATCGGTCGAATGCTCGCCAGCATGGGCCGCCTGCCCAGCCGCGGGCATCCCTCTGCTTCCGAGCGAAACGAAGGTCAATGTGATGACGCCTACAACAGCGGCGGTCGCGAAGGCCCATCGCAGATCGAATGCTAGGGCCATGCCGAGGATGATCGGCGGTGTGATCGCTCCGCCGAGGAAGCCGGCGAAGGTGTGGATGGAGAAGGCCCGTCCCATTCTCCGGGCATCCATGTTCTGCGACAGGAGCGCATAGTCAGCGGGGTGATAGACGCCATTGGCAACCCCCGCGATCGCCATCCCCATAAGAAGCCCGGTGTAGGTCGGGATGGCAGCCACCAGCGCGAATCCGGAGCTTCCTAATGCCAGGCCGAACATCAGCACCCGCCGCGCTCCGAAGCGATCGACGGCGAAGCCCAGTGGGGCCTGACACAAGGCCGAGACGACGTTGAAGACGCCGAGCGCGATCCCGAGATCGACGAAGCTGACCTTCATCGCGTTGGGGAGCACGGGAAGCAGGGCAGGGACCGTCATGAAGTGGAAGTGGCTGATCAGATGTGCCACGGAGATCTGCGCCAATAGGCGGGTCTGAGGGCCCATCGCGATCAAAACTTCCTCGTCAGAAGGGGGCAGGTTGCCGCAGCGGCTGCCAGCGGAGCGGCACACGCTATCGCCGTTCGCAGGCGTGCGTAATGGGCGCGACGCCGCGGCATGTTCTCGAACTTCTGAAGCGATACCAATGAAGGGCGCTCGCGTTCGCTGCTCGCGAGGCCCGCTGACAGGGTTCTTACGCCGGACCCAGAAGAATGTGCGTTTCTGACTTCGAGATGCCGTCCATGATTCGGATGCCGCTCACCAGCCGATTGAACTCGGCCATGTCCAAGACCTCGATTTCGGCGATGAGGTCCCAGAGCCCATTAGTGGTGTGAAGTCCGGCAAATCCCGGATTCCGCCTGAGCGCGACTACCGTGCTTTTCACATGCCGCCCTTCCAGCTCGATCATCATGATGCCGCGGATCCGATCAGTGGCAGCATGATCCTTTAGCCGAACCGTGAACCCGGCAATCGTTCCGTTGGCGATCAACCGATCCATCCGGGTCTGGACCGTGCCCCGTGCGACACCAAGGAGCTTGGCTAATGTCGGAACCGTGGCGCGGGCATTCACGCGCAGCTCCGCAATCAAGCGGTGATCGAGATCGTCCATTGGATTGCTCATTCTGGCAGAAGTGCTGACGATAAAGACAACATCACGCCCAAAGCGTGTGGATGTGACGTTTCTGCTCACCTGTCGGTCGCATATGTTGGGCGTGCCCGCAATGCATCCGGAGCGTTCCGATGGAACAACGACGAAAGCTGGAGTTCGGTCCTCGCGTTCGTGAGCTAGCCTGCCGCCTGGTAGGCTGGGGAAGCGAAACCGGCACGCCTGGTGAAGCAGAGTTCGGAGCGAAGCTCGCGGGACTTCTGCGCGAAATGCCGTACTTCCGCACCCACCCGGATCAGGTTCGCCTCGTAGATAGTCATGGCGATCCAATGACCCAGAGCGTGATAGCTCTCGTGCGTGGGCAGGGAGCCCGGGCGCTGGCATTGGCCGGGCATTATGATGTCGTGTCGATCGATAACTATCGGGAGCTCGCTCCCCTTGCGTTCAAACCCGACGAGCTGCTGGCGGCCCTGATCGCCGATCTCGAGAGCAGGCCTTTGAACACCACGGAGCAACGCGCCCTGGAGGACCTTAGGAGCGGCGAATTCCTGCCCGGGCGCGGCTTGCTCGACATGAAGAGCGGGATCGCGGCGGGCATTGCGGTACTGGAAGCCTTCGCGGCCCAGCCGGACCGGCTAGGCAATCTCATTCTCATTGCGACGCCCGACGAGGAGCGTGGCTCGCGAGGGATGCGCAGTCTTCGAGATGCTCTTCCGACGTTCGCGAACGAGTTCGGGCTGGATATCCAGGCGGGGATCAATCTGGATGCAACGAGCGACCAGGGAGACGGCGAGGAAGGCCGCGCGATCTATCGCGGCACGATCGGCAAGGCGCTTCCGTTCGCTCTGGTCATCGGACATTCCTCGCATGCGAGCTATCCGTTCGAAGGCGTCAGTGCCCAGTTGATCGCGTCCGAGATCACCAGGGCGGTTGAGGCGAATCCGGAGCTTTGCGACACGGCCGGGGGCGAGATTTCACCGCCGCCGATCTGTCTCGAGGCCAAGGATCTACGCGGTGGCTACGAGGTGACCACACCGGAACGAGTCTGGCTCGGCTTCAACTGGCTTTCGCATCATTGGGCGGCGACGGACCTTCTCGGCCTCTTCGAGCAAGTAGTCCGCACCGCGGCCGCCGAGGCCATCGAGACCTTCAATCGGCGAGCACGCACCTATGGTACGATGCTGGGAACGAAGCAGACGGCCGCGGCGCCGGACGTTGCGGTCATCTCGGCTGCGGAACTGCGGGATCGCGTCCAATACGTCGGCGGGACGGAAGCCATCACGCGGTTGAATGAGGTCGGGAGGAAATGGCGCAACGCCGATGATCCCCTGGCTCAAACCCGTGCAGTCGTCAGTGCCATGGTGACAGAAGCCGGCTTGATTGGCCCCGCCGTCGTCTATGGCCTGAGTAGCCTCGTGTATCCTTCGACCCACATTTCCAGGTTGAGCGGGCATCCTGAGTTTGCTGCTGCGATCGAAGCGGCGCGACTGACACAGGAGGAGAGCGGTCACCCAGCGATCAAGTACCGAGAATTCTTCACCGGCATCTCCGACATGAGCTTCTTCGGACATCGCCCGCTCGATACCGACCGCGCGCTGATCGCGGGCAATACGCCAGCCAGGGAACTCATCGATGATGTGCGGACCGATGCACTTTCGTTTCCGGTGGTGAATATCGGACCTTGGGGGCGCGAATTCCATCAAAGGCTCGAGCGGGTGCATGCACCTTACGCCTTCGAGGATCTGCCGAGGTTTCTTCGCCAGATTGTCAGCCGCTTCTTGGGCTAATGGTTGGACACACGCTGCAAAAGTTCGAAGTGATCACCGAAGGAGTCACAGCCTCGGGTCTTGAAGGCGTGGCTTTGCGAGCCGGATCAAATAATAAGCCCGCCACTTGGAAAGTGGCGGGCCTCTGACTTCTGTCAGGACTAGGCGGCTCCGGCCATCGCCGGGAAACTGGCTATGCCCTCCTGTCGGTTGCGGCCGTTACATCCGCGGCGACGCATCCAACCGGAGAGCAGGCAGGCATCCGAGGATGCCGCGCTGACAACGAGATAAGCGCCACTTCGGTTCCCGCAAGATTTTAGCAGCCAGTGAGCGCCGCCGCCGGGAACGAGCTCGCGTCCGCGGACGTTCAACCTCAGCCTCGCGGGAAGGCCGATGGAGGAATGCATGGCGAACGAACGAAGCCCGGCGGTCGAAAGCCTCCGGCAGGAACAGAAGACCCAACGCAAGGAGGAGCGCGAGCTGACCCCCGATCAGAAGCTCGAAAGGGCGCTCAAGGATACCTTTTCCGCGAGCGATCCGGTGGCCGAGCAAGTGCCTATCACACCCGGTGGAGCCGAGGAGCAGAAATGATCAGGGCTGCATTTTCCAGCTTGGCGGGCGCCTGGATTGCCCGGAATGTCGAGCAGGGTGAAATCCCGGAACGGTTTGCAGTTCCTCTGACCTTGCTGGCCACCCGGCTCCCGACGCCAGTCATTATTGCGGGAGCGATCGGCTACGGGCTTTATCGCCTGAACCAGGACGCGCGGGCCATGGCGGCAAAGGACGTTACCCCCAAACGCCGCGCAAAGCCGACAGCCGCACGCGCAAGACCCGCCTCTCGGCGCGCGCGACCGAACACAAAGCGACAGAACTCCGCAGGCCGAAAGGCGTCAGATGCTTAAGCTCTTCCTTGAAATGTCGATGCTGGCATTCGAGTCGCAACAGGCCATTTGGCTCAGAAGCATGAAGGTCGCCGCTGGCGGCTCAGCCGGCGAGCGCGAAGCCAAGTTGATGGTGAAGGAAAAGATCACGGCTGCTCAGACAGCTGCTATAATGGCGGCGACGGGGACCGGGCCTGTCGGCATCGCCCGCGGCTATCGACGCAAGGTGCGGGCGAACGTCCGTCGTTTGTCGAAATAGGTTTCTGCGATGAACTGGGTCGCTGTCGCCGGCACTCTGGCCGCACTGTGCTCCACAATCTGCTTCGTGCCTCAGGCGTGGCGGATCGTCAGGACGCGCGATACGAAAGCGATCTCTCCGCTGACCTACAGTCTCACCGTCACCGGCTCTGCGCTTTGGACCGCCTACGGCCTCGGCTTGGGCCAATGGCCGTTGATCGTCACCAACAGCATTTGTTTCGTCCTCTCCGCCTTCATCCTGATCATGACGCTCCTGCCGCGCCCGAAGAAGGAGGCAGTGGCCGAAACGATCGATCCTGCTGCTTGAGCAGCGCCGGAATTCGCTGGGTCGTGCCGTGGGCAGTGCCTATGATTGTTCGATCATGCCGTTTTCGTCTCTGAGTGATCCGGTCGATGTCGCCCGTGCCCAGGGTGCTCTCGATACAGTCTGGAACGAAATCCGACCTAGCGTTCCTGACGCGGATCAGGAGCTCGAACGGGAGCGCCTTGCCGATATTGTGGCTTGTCTAGCTCGTATCGCGTTGGATGAGGCAGATCTCGTTCGTCGCGCTTTGGAACGATACCGGCGAAAAGCCGATTAGCCGTGCCGAATTGAGGAAGCGATCCTTGGTTTGGACCCTGCTGAAGGACGTCCTCCATGACTGATCATATCAAGAATCCGGAGGTCGATAAGCTGACCGGGGAACCCGTCAGTTTTTCCGGGACCTCGAAAGGCGAGGCAAACAAATCTGCGAGCGAGCACGAAACTGCCCAGAGCAGTCTGTCGATGCGCGATCGAATGTCTAAATCCCTCGCGATGGTGCAGGCGGCAGGGCCGTTTGCGCTCGGCGATCACAAGCGCGAAACCGATGAGATGTGGGGCGAACACGGATGCAGTTCGTCGACGCGACCGTGAGCGATCCCATCGTCTGCTTCAACGTGCGTCACGAGACGGCCGGCGGGCTCGCCGCCTTGGATTGCGAAATGGGTGGGTATGCATGCTTCTCACCTACGCGATAGGCGATGTCCACGGTCGCTCTGACCTCCTTCAGACAGCCATCACATTCTGTGAGAAGGATGCGGCTCGCATGGGCGGCACGCCGCGGATCATCTTCCTCGACGATCTTGTCGACCGTGGTCGAGATGCGAAGGGAGGTCTTGAGATTGTCGGTCGTGCCCTGACCGACCATCCTGCTTCGGTTTTCCTGCGTGGAAATCACGACGACTGGTTTCTCCGATTCCTGGAGAATGACCGGCGCCAGCTCCGCACGTGGTTTCATGACGGCGGCAGGGAAACCATAGATTCCTACTGCGACCTCAACATCGACTGCACGTCGGTTCATCCTGAGCCGGCATCCCGGCCATTTCGACCTTCTTCGCGGCTCCACATTCATGATTGAGGAGGGCCCGTTTCTTTTCGCGCATGCGGGCATTAGACCGGGCGTCGCCCTCAAGGCGCAGTCGCCTGAGGACCTGATGTGGATCCGGGAGCCGTTTCTCAATCATTGCGGCAAGCTGCCTCGGGTCGTCGTTCACGGCCACTCGGTCATGGATCCTCCTCGACCCGTGATCACAGAGAATCGGATATCTATGGACACGGGCGCCTGCTGGACGGGACGATTGTCGGTCCTTGTAATCGATCAGGCGAGACAAGAGCTGTCGTTCTTCCAGACCGATGGGGAAGGCCGATCGATCGTCAAGGTCGATCCTGTGGAACGCAACCGCGGGGATGGGACGTTGCTGGATGATCTGTCCTGGCTTGCGCCCCAGCAGTAACTCGAAGCATCTGGAGGTATCCCGTCGCTCAATGCGACGGGCGCGAGGAGCACGGTCGTTCGCTGGGATCGAGACGACGCCTCCCGGGAATGGAGGTTGGTCCGTAATGACGATGGCAGCAAGGGCTCAGCCTTGAAGAGCATTTCCAGCCAGTTTGACTTGTTCGACGATGCGCCTGGCTATCGGCAAACGCCGAGAGCTACGCCGCGCAAGCGGAAGTCGGAAAGTCCGTCCACTCCGCCCGGCTGGGATGACGAGGAGGCCGCACAACGGCTGGAGCAGGGCGGGCGCTATAGAATCCTGCGCAAGCTCGTGCCGCGTTCGATCATCCCGCGAGCGGAGAGCGCATTTCCGAACCTTGCAGTTTTGGTGGACACGGAGACGACAGGGCTCAATCACGCCAAGGACGAGATCATCGAAATTGGAGCTGTCGCCTTCACTTACGACGACGAGGGAGCGGTCGGCGACGTCGTGGGAATCTATAGCGGCCTGCGTCAGCCCTCGGATCCGATCCCAGCGGAGATTATCCGGCTGACGGGCATCACCGACGAGATGGTCGCCGGTCTTGAGATCGATGTTGCAGCGCTGGATGCTCTTATCGAGCCTGCAGATCTCGTTATCGCCCATAACGCCGCTTTCGACCGGCCATTCTGCGAAAAGCTCTCGCCGACTTTTGCCTCGAAGGCCTGGGCATGTTCCGTCAAAGAAATTCCGTGGGCGGATTTAGGCTTCGAAGGCAACAAGCTCGGATACCTCGTTGGCCAATCTGGCCTGTTCCACGAAGGCCACCGCGCGACGGATGATTGCAATGCGCTTTTAGAGGTACTGGCGAGGCCGGCCGGGGAGGGTGGCGCGCCACCATTCTCGCAGCTCTTGCGTTCAAGCGAGCGGA